>NZ_CP019640.1:1220000-3718896 GCF_001999905.1 Planococcus lenghuensis | reverse complement strand
TAGTTTGTCTCCTTTATGTACAATAATTTTTGATCAATATATAAACAAATTCACAGCCTGTGGATAAGTGTTATGAACAGGGGTGGACAACTGCCTGTCCAAGTTATTCACAGCCTGTGGATAATTTTCCTGGAAAAATATTTATCAACAGCAGAAACCAAATTAATTCTAACAAAAGGACCCAGTCATTACAATACAATTTAGAACTTATCCACATATCCGGAGTTGTGCACACAGGAGTTACCCACAGCCAGTGGATTTGTGTAAAACCTGTCGATAAGTGCTGTGGATAATTTTTTTCCGCAAAAAGTCCCCCACAGGGTTATGCAGGGTTTCAGGCTGTTTTTGTGGATAACTTGCCGTCTGTTGAAGAGGATGGGATTTTGATTTTTCGTTGACAATCCCATGCACCCCCTATATACTAATCAGGACTGTCTATAGGAACAGATAACTTTCCCTTCAGGAGGTGTTATATAGTTATGAAACGTACGTATCAACCGAAAAAACGCAAACACAGTAAAGTACACGGCTTCCGGGCACGCATGAGCACAAAAAACGGCCGCAGAGTCTTGGCTGCACGCCGCCGGAAAGGCAGAAAAGTACTTTCAGCTTAAGTCCACTGATGCAATCAGTGGTCTTTTTTTTCTTTTATCCCCCCTTCCGGTATTGAAAGACCCGACTTAAAGCAGGTGAATGGAATTGAATAAGTATCAGCGCATAAAAAAGAACCAGGAGTTCCAGCGCGTTTTCAAAAAAGGCAAGTCATTCGCGAACCGGCAGTTTATCGTCTATGTTTATAAGACAGATCAACCCGAATTTCGGATCGGCTTGTCTGTCAGCAAGAAAATTGGCAACGCTGTCACACGCAACCGCATTAAGCGCTACATCCGTCAGACGTTCCTTGAACTGGAAGACGCTGTGCTGCCGAATGCGGATTATGTCATCATCGCCCGTAATCAGGCGGCCAAACTCGATTTTCATGAAACAAAAAACAGTTTGCAGCATGTCATGAAAATTGCCCGCGTGCTGCGAAAGCAATAGGGCGCATAAAATACGAATGGTATGATAAACAAAGTTGAATAATGAACTATGTTTGGGGGAAGAAAGTTGAATAAGCGAATAGGTTTACTCGCCCTGCTGATTGGAGCTGCATTGCTTCTGTCCGGCTGCACCGAGTATAACCAGCCGATTTATGAAACAAATGAAGGGTTTTGGAATGAATTCATTGTATGGCCGCTCGTTTCGCTGATCGTCTTGTTTAAAGATCTGCTCGGCACGTACGGTCTCGCAATTATTGCGGTAACGATTATTATCCGGCTTGCGATTCTGCCGCTCATGATCAAACAGACAAAGAGTTCAAAACGAATGCAGGAAATTCAGCCGGAAATGAAAAAACTGCGGGAAAAGTATAAGTCAAAAGATGCTGTCACGCAGCAGAAGTACCAGCAGGAAATGTCGGCGCTTATGAAGACTGAAGGTGTCAATCCGCTTGCGGGCTGCCTTCCGGTCATTGTACAGATGCCCATCCTGATCGGCTTTTATCATGCAATTAACCGGATGAATATGACACCTGAGATCGACTTGGGTGCTTTCCTTATTTTCCCGCTTGCTGAACCAAGCATCATCCTGGCTATCTTGGCTGGAGCCATGCAATTTATCGTTCTTCGTACGGGGCCGGCGATGGATAACCCGCAGATGAAAGTCATGGTTTATTTCATGCCTGTCATGATTGTATTCTTTGGTATCATCCTGCCGGCTGCCCTTACGCTCTATTGGGTGATCGGAAACATCGTTTCTCTTATCCAGAATATGGTAATTTATCGTCCGTGGGAAAAGAACAAGGGAGTGCCTGCTAAAACAGGAGGGATCAAAAAGTGAAACGGGTAACGAAAAGCGGAGCAACAACGGAAGAAGCCATCGCTTCTGCGCTGCAGCAACTTGGCGCGGCAAAGGAGCAAGTCACGGTACGAGTGATCGCTGAAGGAAAAAAAGGTTTTCTTGGCTTCGGATCCCGTCCGGCAGCCGTTGAAGTTACAATGCTTGAACCTGACACTGAACCTGGTCTGAGGCAGAAGCCGGTTGAAGAACCGGCTTCTACTGAAGCAGCAAAGCAAGAAACACCGGTTATCGAGCCGGCAAAACCGGAACGGCCTGACCATGACAGCGCGATTGAAGAAACAGAAACCTACATCCGGAACGTGGCGAAAGAAATGGGTGTTGATGACCTTTCCATTCACACAAAACGGCAGGGCAAAAACGTGCTGATGAGACTGGAAAGTGAAAAAGTGGCTTTGCTGATCGGCAAGCGCGGACAGACGCTGAATGCGCTGCAACAGCTGGCTCAGCTGGTCATCAATAAATTCGCCGGTCAATTCCTCCTTGTGCGGCTCGATGCAGAAAATTACCGGGAGCGCCGGCAGGAAACACTTGAACAATTGGCGGATAAAATGGCGGATAAAGCCGTTCGGACCGGTCATAAAGTTCATATGGAACCAATGCCTCCCCATGAGCGCAAAGTGATTCACCAAGCTTTATCGACAAGACTTGATATCGAAACCCATTCAGAAGGCAAAGAGCCAAAACGCTACCTGGTAATCAAGCCGCTTAAATGAAAAAAGCCTGCCGCCCGGCAGGCTTTTTTTTGTCCGGTTCCCATTCTTTTGTTTTAAAGGACATTATGCTATTGTAAAGTGTCAGGAAACACGCTGAAACAAGTTATCCACATGTGGATAACTTTTGTAACAAGGAGGAAATCGACATGGAATTCGATACGATTGCCGCAATATCGACTCCTTCCGGAGAAGGCGCCATTGCAATCGTTCGGCTCAGTGGGCCGGAGGCTGTCACAATTGCTGATAAATTATTCAGAGCGCCTGCCGGAAAGCGGCTGGCCGATCAAAAATCACATACAATCCATTACGGAAATCTGACAGATCCACAAACGGATGAAGTAGCAGAAGAAGTAATGATTTCAATTATGAAAGCCCCGAAGACATTCACCCGTGAAGATGTCATTGAAATAAATTGCCACGGCGGCCTCGTATCTGTCAATCGCGTCCTGACACTTGTGCTGCGTGCGGGTGCCCGCCTTGCAGAGCCTGGGGAGTTTACGAAACGGGCGTTTCTAAACGGCCGGATTGACTTGTCTCAGGCAGAGGCCGTCATGGACTTGATCCGGGCAAAAACCGACCGTGCAATGAACGTCGCGCTGAATCAGATGGATGGCAGACTTTCCAAGCTGATCGGGCAGTTGCGCCAGGCGCTGCTTGAGACACTTGCCCAAGTTGAAGTGAATATTGATTATCCCGAATATGATGATGTGGAAGAAATGACGGTTCCTGTCATGCTCGAAAAGTCGGAATGGGTCCGGTCAGAAATTGATCGCCTGTTATCCACATCGCAACAAGGGAAAATTCTTCGCGAAGGCTTATCCACAGTAATTGTGGGTAAACCGAATGTCGGAAAATCCTCTCTTCTGAACAGTCTTGTGCAAGAAAACAAGGCCATTGTGACAGAGATTGCCGGCACTACCCGCGATATCATTGAAGAATACGTAAACGTGCGGGGAGTTCCGCTGCGCCTTGTAGATACGGCAGGCATCCGGGAAACGGAAGATATTGTTGAAAGGATCGGTGTTGAACGCTCCCGTAAAGTTCTGAAAGAAGCCGATCTGATCCTCTATGTATTGAGTCATGCCGATGAACTGACATCAGAAGATGAAAAAATGATGGAAGCCGTTGCTGGCATGAATTATATCGTTGTTGTGAATAAAACCGATCTTCCTCAGGGCATTGATATGGAACGGATACAGGAATTTGCCGGCAAAAGCCGGCTTGTGACGACTTCATTGATTGAAGAAGAGGGCGTCGATCAGCTTGAACAGGCAATTGCAGATCTGTTTTTTGAAGGATCTGTAGAAGCAAATGATATGACATACGTATCCAATGCGCGTCATATCTCGCTGTTGCATCAGGCACACAGCACCATTTCTGATGCCATAACGGCGGCGGAAGCCGGTGTGCCGGTGGATATGATTCAAATTGATGTTGTACGCACGTGGGAACTCCTGGGGGAAATCATCGGTGATACAGTACAGGAGAGCTTAATCAACCAATTGTTTTCTCAGTTTTGTCTTGGAAAATAACCGGAGAGGGTGAATGAACATGCCGAAATTCGAAGCAGGCACGTTCGATGTAATTGTAGTGGGTGCGGGACATGCAGGAGCTGAAGCGGGACTGGCCTCTGCCCGTATGGGAGCAGATACGCTTGTGCTGACGATGAATCTGGATATGATTGCATTTATGCCATGTAATCCGTCCGTCGGCGGACCTGCAAAGGGAATCGTCGTGCGTGAAATTGATGCGCTCGGCGGCGCAATGGGTCGTGTAATCGATAAAACGCATATTCAGATGCGTATGCTGAATACAGCAAAAGGGCCTGCTGTACGTGCATTGCGTGCACAGGCGGATAAAGTACTCTACCAGCAGGAAATGAAACGGCTGATGGAAGAGCAGGAGCATCTGACGCTTCACCAGGGAGTGGCGGAAGAGCTGCTGATAGAAGATGGGACAGTTAAAGGACTGATTACGCAAGCCGGAGCGATCTACCGGGCGAAATCGGTTGTTATTACGACCGGTACGTTCCTGCGGGGCGAAATCGTGATCGGTGATCTCCGTTACTCAAGTGGTCCGAATAATCAGCAGCCATCGATCAAGCTTGCCGAGCACTTGGAAGAGCTCGGTTTTGAACTTGTCCGTTTTAAAACCGGCACACCACCGCGTATTAACAGCCGGACAATCGATTACAGCCAGACAGAAATACAGCCGGGGGATGACGTGCCCCGCGCATTCAGTTATGAAACAACAGAGTTCATCATGGATCAATTGCCATGCTGGCTGACTTATACAAATGAGCATACGCATCAGCTGATTGATGATAATCTTCATTTATCCCCAATGTATTCAGGGATGATCAAAGGAACAGGACCGCGGTACTGCCCATCTATTGAGGATAAAATTGTCCGGTTCAATGATAAGCCGCGTCATCAGATCTTCCTGGAACCGGAAGGACGCAATACCCGTGAAGTGTATGTGCAGGGATTATCCACAAGTCTTCCGGAACATGTGCAGCGCAAGATGCTGGAGACTATTCCAGGCCTGGAGAAAGCAGAAATGATGCGTGCCGGTTATGCAATTGAATACGATGCGATTGTGCCGACACAGCTTTGGCCGACACTTGAGACCAAGCGGGTCGAAAACTTATACACAGCCGGTCAGATCAACGGCACGTCAGGATACGAGGAAGCGGCCGGTCAGGGACTTATGGCGGGTATTAACGCCGCTGCTAAGGTGCTTGGCAAGGAAGAAGTCATCCTGAGCCGTTCAGACGCTTATATCGGCGTCCTGATCGATGATCTAATCACGAAGGGAACGAACGAGCCATACCGGCTTCTGACGTCCCGTGCAGAATACAGACTGCTGTTGCGTCATGACAATGCGGATATGCGGCTGACAGCGATTGGACATGAAATCGGCATGATCAGTGATGAGCGTTTTACTGCTTTTGAAGCGAAAAAAGAAGCAGTCGATCGAGAAATCAGCCGCTTGAAAAAAATTATTCTTAAACCGACAGAAGAAGTACAGCTGCTGATTCAGGAAGCAGGCGGCGCTGAACTGAAGGATGGGATCCGGGCGGCTGATTTATTGAAGCGGCCTGAGATGACATATGCACACATCGAGCGTCTCACTCCTTCAGAAACTCCGCTGACAGAAGATGAGAAGGAACAGGCGGAAATTCAGATCAAGTATGAAGGATATATTGCAAAATCGCTCCAGCAGGTCGATAAGCTAAAGAAAATGGAAGACAAGAAAATTCCGGAAAACATCGATTACATGGCAATATCGGGACTGGCGACAGAAGCCCGGTCTAAGCTTGCAGAAGTCCGTCCGCTGAGTATTGCTCAGGCTTCCCGGATATCCGGTGTTAATCCGGCTGACATTTCGATCTTACTCGTGTATATTGAACAGGGACGAATCGCGAAAGTTTCTAGCTAGAGATAGCGCGCCCCTTATGGAAAGGCTGGCAGAGTCCAGCCTTTTTTTCTTGGCAAAAAAGGCGGCGGTCTGTATGGGAAATTAAAGAATGGAAAGAGGAGGCATATCAGCGTGAACGAACAGGAATTTAAGGCTGCTTTAAGTGAACAAGGCATAGAGTTGTCTGACCGGCAATTAAAACAATTCAAGATGTACTACGAGGAATTAGTGGGCTGGAATAACAAAATGAATCTGACGGCGATCACAGATCAGCAGGATGTATATCTCAAGCATTTTTACGACTCTGTTTCAGCCGCTTATTACTTGGACTTCCGCAGACCAATGAAGATGTGTGATGTAGGAGCAGGAGCAGGGTTTCCGAGCATCCCCCTCAAAATCTGTTTCCCGCATATTGAAGTCACTATCATAGATTCCCTGAATAAACGGATCCATTTTCTTGGACACCTGGCAGAGAAGCTCGAACTCAGTGGCGTGGAACTTGTGCATGCAAGAGCGGAAGACTTCGGCCAGTCCGGGCAGCGGGAAAGCTTTGACCTTGTGACTGCACGTGCCGTGGCAAGATTGTCCGTTCTTGCAGAACTTTGCGTTCCACTTGTAAAAGAAGGCGGACTCTTTGCGGCCATGAAAGCCGCTTCTGCAGCGGAGGAACTTGAAAACGCTGAACCGGCACTTCAGAAATTGGGCGCCGAACTTCAGGCAGTTCACGCGTTCACTTTGCCGGTCGAGAACAGTGAACGGTATATTCAAGTCTTTAATAAAGTGAAAAAAACACCGAAAAAGTATCCGCGAAAAGCAGGGACGCCGAATAAATCACCGATTTCCTGAGAAATTGTTCCACGTGAAACAATTTACAAGCTCCATTACGGAATGTTTCACGTGAAACATTTTCCCGGAGAAGGATACCACGGATTTGTTAAAATAAAGAAATCGGCATGCAAAGCATAGTCAAAAACATTATTCCACAGTAGAATAAGAACATGTGACAAAGAAAGTAGGTGCTGGAGTGGGGAGAACGATTGCAATCGCCAATCAGAAAGGCGGGGTAGGCAAAACAACAACATCCGTAAATCTCAGTGCAAGCCTTGCATACTTAGGCAAAAAAGTGCTGTTGATTGATATCGATCCGCAAGGAAACGCAACTAGCGGAGTCGGCGTGAATAAAGGGGATGTAGAAAAGTGTGTCTATGATGTCTTGATAGATGATGTGGATATTAAAGAGACAATCATGGAAACGAAGGTGGAAAATCTCCATGTCGTACCGGCCACCATTGCGCTGGCAGGTGCGGAAATTGAATTGGTATCCACAATTTCTAGGGAAGTACGGCTAAAAAATGCCCTTCATGATATACAGGAATTGTATGATTATGTCTTAATCGATTGCCCGCCGTCATTAGGACTGCTGACGATCAATTCTCTTACAGCATCGGATGCTATCATCATCCCGGTTCAATGTGAATATTATGCCCTTGAAGGGCTAAGTCAGCTGTTGAGCACAATTCGCCTTGTGCAAAAACACTTGAATGATCAACTCGTAATAGATGGTGTATTGCTTACCATGTTTGATGCCAGAACGAATTTAGGCAATCAGGTAATTGAAGAAGTGAAAAAGTATTTCCAGGATAAGGTATATAATACAATCATTCCACGGAACATCCGCTTAAGTGAAGCGCCGAGTCATGGTGAACCGATTATCATTTACGATCCGAAGTCCCGAGGGGCAGAGGTTTACTTAGAACTGGCGAAGGAAGTGATTAAGAATGGCTAAAGGGTTGGGAAAAGGATTAAATGCCCTGTTTCCGGGAGAACCACTGGACAAAACGGAAAAAGTGGAAATGCTCCAGCTGAATCAGCTCCGGGTAAATCCATATCAGCCAAGAAAGCTGTTTGATGAAGAGGCATTGCAGGAACTTGCAGAGTCGATCAAAGAACACGGAATCCTTCAGCCGATTGTTGTCAGGGAATCAGGGGAACAGTTTGAAATCGTAGTTGGAGAACGCAGATACCGGGCTGCCCAGCTTCTGAAGCTCAAAGAACTGCCGGCAATCGTAAAGCAGTTGACCGATCAGCAAATGATGGAACTGGCGATACTCGAGAACCTGCAGCGAGAAGACTTAACGCCGATTGAAGAAGCGGAAGCGTACCATAAATTGATGGATGCTCTAAATCTGACGCAGGAACAACTGGCCTTCAGGCTTGGTAAGAGCCGGCCGCATATTGCAAATCACCTGCGCCTGCTGGCACTGCCTGAAGCAATTCGAACACTGATCTCTGAAAAAAAACTGACAATGGGACACGGACGGGCACTTCTTGGATTGAAAAAGAAAAAAATGATGGATGAGCTGGCGGAAAAAACAGTGAGAGAAGGTCTGAATGTCCGTCAATTAGAGAGTCTGATCCAGCGGCTTAATGAAAATGTTCCACGTGAAACAATAACGGCAAAAAAAGACATATTCGTGCAGGAAAAAGAGTCGGAACTACGGGATTATTTCGGAACAAGCGTACAGATTAAAAAAACAAAGAACAAAGGAAAAATTGAAATTGAGTTTTTCTCTGAAGAAGATCTTGAACGGATATTGGATCTGCTGAACTGATACGCTGAAAGCAGGCGTGAGAGAGGGTTAGCAAAATCCAAGGAAGTGGAGGGACTTCATGGTTCTTTTCGGTACGTTTATTAATGCAGTCTGTATTGTGCTGGGGACACTGCTTGGCCGGGTATTACGCAATATTCCGGAGAAAATGAAAGAAACCATCCTGTATGCGATCGGCTTGTCGGTTGCTGCCCTCGGCCTGAAAATGGGGTTCGAGAGCAATAGTTTTGTCATCATCATTGCAAGTCTCGTACTCGGAACTGTCCTGGGAGAATGG
Source organism: Planococcus lenghuensis (assembly GCF_001999905.1). Taxonomy (NCBI): domain Bacteria; kingdom Bacillati; phylum Bacillota; class Bacilli; order Caryophanales; family Caryophanaceae; genus Planococcus; species Planococcus lenghuensis. Next base: position 3,709,978 of record NZ_CP019640.1, on the reverse strand, counting down.
TGGGATCTCGATAAAAAGCTGAATGACTTCGGGCGATGGATTGAAACGAAGTTCGGTACGAAAGAATCCCAAGGCAGTCTTGCCCAGGGATTCGTCACAGCGACATTGATGTTTGTCATCGGCGCTATGGGTGTGATCGGTGCGCTGGAAAGCGGACTTAATAATGAACACAGTGTCCTGTATTCAAAAGGAGCACTCGACGGCTTCACTTCGCTTATACTGGCGTCGACACTTGGTATCGGGGTTTTATTCGCCGCAGTACCTGTGTTTGTCTATCAAGGCTTTATTGCTTTATTTGCTACCCAGATCAGTGTTATTGTTCCTGAAGTGGCATTAGAGTTTTTTATCAGTGAAATGACTGCAACCGGAGGAATCATGATTCTGGCAATCGGTCTGAATTTGCTGGGATTGACAAAGATCCGTGTAGCCAATCTGCTGCCGGGCATTCTGGTGGCTGCAGTGATTGTCACTGGTCTGTATCAGGCCGGGTATATTCAATAGGAGGAAAAAACTGAAAAATTATGAGTGTGGAAGCAGCTAAAGCAGTTGAAGAGGAAGTAGCAAATTTCGAAGAGTTAGTCAGCGGCGTCCGGGACACCATTCTGAGCGAAGCGATGTGGATCGGCTTGGGCGTTCTTGTGATAAAGGTAATCGTGATAGCGATTGTAGCAGCTGTAGCAGTCAAGATTTTGAAAACTGTCATCCGGCGCGTTATGGCCGTTCAGTTAAGAGGCCCTTTAGGATATACAGACAGGCGGCAGAAAACGCTCGTTAAGCTTTTAGAAAACGTCGTTGCATACGTCGTTTACTTTGCAACGATTCTCGCCATCCTGGGAGAATTCGATGTGGATGTAAAAGGTCTCCTGGCCGGTGCCGGCGTTGTCGGTCTGGCTGTCGGTTTTGGGGCGCAGAGTCTGGTGAAGGATATCATTACCGGTTTCTTCATCATTTTCGAAGACCAGTTCTCAGTAGGGGATTTTGTCCGTGCAGGCACAGCGGAAGGAACTGTTGAAGAGATCGGTCTCCGGACGACAAAGATTAAAGCGTTCACCGGTGAATTATTTATTCTGCCGAATGGTTCCATTATTGAGATCACCAATTTTTCGATCAATAATTCGCTTGCAGTGGTTGATATCAGCATTGCATACGAGTCGGATATTGCAAAGGCTGAAGGATTGATCCGCGACTTTCTGGCGAAGCTGCCGGATACGGAAGTATACCGCAGCATTGTGAGCCCGCCGGAGCTTCTGGGTGTCCAGATGCTTGGTGCTTCTGAAGTTGTACTCCGTATAACTGCGGAAACTGTGCCGATGGGACATTTTGCTGTTTCCAGGGATTTAAGAAGAGATCTCAAGATTTTCCTCGATGGACGTGGCATTGAAATTCCATATCCTCGAATGGTGACGATTCAGCGTTCGCCTGAAGGCGTGGAACCACCGGATGCTGATGAAGAGAAGTGAGAGGAGCAGAAAACGTGAACATGAAAGAATTCGGGTTAAATGACGTGGTGGAAATGAAGAAAGGCCATCCATGCGGAGCAAACGCATGGAAGATCATCCGAATGGGCGCTGACGTCCGGATCAAATGTGAAGGCTGCGGGCGCAGCATCATGTTGCCAAGACAGGAATTCAATAAGAAAATGAAAAAAATACTTGTGAAGGCAGACGCGGAATGACCATTGGACATTTCCGCGTTTCATTTTTATAATAGAAGAGCTGCAAAAGAGACTTGAATGTGAAAATGAGAAAGGTCGTGAAGCCGTATGGCATTGACTGCAGGAATCGTCGGACTCCCGAATGTCGGTAAGTCCACTTTGTTTAATGCAATTACGAAAGCGGGCGCAGAATCTGCTAATTACCCGTTTTGTACAATAGATCCGAACGTCGGCATCGTTGAAGTGCCCGATGAGCGTTTGAATAAACTGACTGAACTTGTTCAGCCGAAAAAAACCATTCCAACAGCTTTTGAATTCACCGATATTGCAGGCATTGTAAAAGGGGCAAGCAAAGGAGAAGGACTCGGCAATAAATTCCTGTCCCACATCCGGGAAGTTGATGCAATCGTCCAGGTTGTCCGTGCCTTTGCAGATGATAATATCACGCATGTGTCCGGCAAAGTGGACCCGATTTCCGATATTGAAGTCATCAACCTGGAGCTGATCCTGGCTGATATGGAGAGTGTTGAAAAGCGGCTTGTCCGCGTGCAGAAAATGGTGAAATCGAAAGATAAGGAAGCAATGGCGGAAGAACCTGTGTTACTGAAACTGCGGGAAGCATTTGAAAATGAAAAGCCGGCGCGGTCCGTTGATTTTTCTGAAGAGGAAATGCGTATCGCTAAGAATTTCCATTTACTTACCATTAAACCAATGCTGTACGCCGCGAATGTTTCAGAAGATGATATCGCCGACCCGAGCAGCAACGAGTATGTGGAAAAGATCCGCGAATTCGCAGCGGAAGACAACGCGGAAGTCATCGTAGTCTGCGCGAAGATCGAAGAAGAGATGGCCGAACTGGATGACGAGGAAAAGGCGATGTTCCTTGAAGAGCTGGGGATTGAAGAAGCAGGACTGGATCAGCTGATCAAAGCAACCTATCAGTTGCTGGGGCTTGCCACGTACTTCACGGCAGGCGTACAGGAAGTCCGTGCCTGGACATTCCGGAAAGGCATGAAAGCGCCGCAATGCGCAGGGATCATTCACTCGGACTTCGAACGCGGATTTATTCGCGCAGAAACGGTAGCGTACGATGACTTGGTGGAAGCCGGGGCAATGGCCACCGCAAAAGAAGCAGGCAAAGTGCGGCAGGAAGGCAAAGAATATGTGGTAAAAGACGGAGATGTCATGCTCTTCCGTTTCAATGTATAAGAGAAGAGGCGAGCCGGATGCATCTGCATCCGGCTTTTCAATTGGAGGTGAGGCAATGAATCTATTTGTCTATGGAACACTTAAACAAGGCGGCAAGTATCATCATTATTTGAAGAATGCCAAACGTGTTTTGCCTGATGCAATGGCAAAAGGAACGCTATACGATACAAACTTGGGTTATCCGGCAATGACGCTGGAAGGAAAGGGCAAAGTACGGGGGGAAGTATATGAAGTGCCGGAACAGCTGTGGCCGCATATCGACGAGCTGGAAGATTGCACCGGGAGTTCAGATGACTTATACAAGAAAGTAACGATTGAAGTGCAGTCAGAAAGCGGCAGACAGGCAGTGATCACATATGTGGCGAAAGATGAGCGGCTGCTGCACAAACAGATTAACAGCGGCAACTGGGATATATAGCAACCAGCGCTGGCATTCAGCCGGCGCTGGTTTTTTCTGGAGGAAAATCCTGCTCATATACGTACAGCCGGGGCTTTGCCTGATCATCTGTTACCCAGGCATCTGCCGGCACGTTGCGCAATTCCCGGTACATGGCAAAATCACCGGCTGCTCCGGCAATCAGCATAGTACTGAGCAGGACAAGAAGCTGACTGGGGACCATGAACCCAATAACGCCCGGCAAAACACCGGTCACCCAGAATGGGAGCAAGAGCGCTTTCCGCATAGCTCTCACGCGCAGCGGCCGATCCGTAGTGGCATAAGCAACACCCATCTTCACATTTAAACCGTAAGCCAATGAAGAAAACGGTACACGCCCGAAGAGGAGAAATCCGAGAAGATGGAATAACTCATGCAGCACGATCAGAAGCAGATAGCCAATAACGAATAAAACAACGCTGATCAACGAAAATCGGAATGACAGCGGTTCTGCGAACAAATGATAGGTGATCATAGCCAGCAGCAATAAGGCTGCATTCCAGACCAGGCTCTGTTTCATGACTTTATCGATATCCAATTCGATGACTTTTGAGGGAGCCACCGGCAGCACATCCTTTCTTTACACAAGACGGACCAAAAGCTGAGTTGCTTGCTTTTGCTGTACACAGCTTGCACTGGCCAACCGTATTTTGATAGATGATTATTTCTTCGGTTCCTTCGATCCGGTACAGCTCTGATTATAACCTGAATCTTTCAGTTGCGCCGTGAATTGAAAAGTGGTAGAATATATTGATGTGAGTAATGCAACTGAATTGCTCCTTGCCCGCTCATAGAAGCAGGGCCACAGTCCATGAGGAGGTGACAACAGATGAAGAAGTACGAACTTATGTACATCATTCAGCCACAGATCGAAGATGAGGCGAAACAGGCGCTGGTTCAGCGTTTTGATGAAATCCTTACTTCAAACGGTGCTGAAATCATCGAGTCGAAAGAGTGGGGTAAACGCCGTTTAGCTTACGAGATCAACGACTTCCGCGAAGGTTACTACCATATCGTGAAAGCACACGCTGATGCTCAGGCTATCGATGAATACACACGTCTTGCGAATATCAACGAAGATATCATTCGTCATATCGCTGTACGCGAAGAAGAGTAAAACCAGCTAAAAACAAATTTGTCTTGAGGGAGGTTGAATTCTGATGATTAACCGAGTTGTTCTGGTCGGGAGACTGACAAAAGATCCGGATCTCCGCTATACACGTGCGTCACGTTCTGCCTAACCACGAATTTGTGGGAACAGCAGCGGATTTCTCCTACTAAGTATTATAGAAGAAATCAAGAACTCTAACATTGAATTTTCTCGTGAAAACCGAGAATCGCACAGAATCTTGCGTAAATTTAATTAACCTACCTCCTTATGGACGTTTAAGAAAATTTACGTGTGCGCAGTCTAATACCCCTACATGCGGCGACAATCTGACAATTGAAACCGTGTGAAGCTAGGTGAGGTCGTAGCCCAAGTAACCTAAGTCGTAAAAGATATGGCGAAAGTGGTGCGGGACTCCTTAAAAACTTTGTCTATGGCTACCAACTTTAGTGGGAACTCATGCAGTCTCGTTACGTAGATTTAATTCGGAAACGAGTTTGAAAGTAATCAGCGGTTTGTTGTTGTGTGTTCAACTTACTGCCCCATTCCTTGAAACAGGGTGGGAAATACAGCACTTAACTAAAGATTCAGAGCTGTATTAAGGATTACCGGGATAGGGTGAGAGTCTAAGGATAAGTAAATAAAGGGATAGATGTTAGGGAACGTGAGAGAGCCTGTCAGAAGAAGGGTGTCAGCCTTATGATAACTGATAGGAAGTCAGGTCCCTCATAGTAGTGTTGAAGCAGATGTAATGTCTGTGGAGCGAAGGGGGGAAGTCGGTTCTAAGAGATAGACTTTTTCACTTAAAAGAAAAATAAAGACTATACAAAACGTCATTTGGTTAACGTTATGGGTATTGTACAGTACTCATAATAATCGCTAATCCACCTATAACCTAGCCTCGTATTTCTCAGGAAGGTTGTGTGTACAAAGGTGGAGGTTAATTGCCAAATCAAGTCCGAAAAGGACTTGAAGCTGACTCTGGACTCCATGTATCAAGAGTCCAAAGAGGGAAAATCCCTAAATGGATTGTATGAAGTCATTATTAATGACCAAACTATCATAACTGCAATACACGACATAAAGTCGAATAAGGGCAGTATGACAGCGGGCATTGATAATAAGACCATCAACCATTTTCTACAAATGCCCAGAGAGAAACTCATTCGGACGGTACGGAGAGCGATGGAGAACTATAATCCTCAACCCGCCAGAAGAAAACATATTCCGAAAGGAAATACGGGTAAAACTAGACCCCTCGGTATTCCAACTATGTTGGATAGAATCATCCAACAGTGCATTAAAATTGTTATAGAACCCATAATAGAGGCAAAACTCTACGAGCATAGTTACGGATTTAGACCTTACAGGTCTACACACCATGCTATCGCAAGAGTTGCTCATCTAATTAACATTGGGAGATATGAATACGTCATTGAAGGAGATATAAAAGGCTACTTCGATAATATTGACCATGCTGTGCTAATGCGTAAATTGCACAAAATTGGGATTATTGATAAACGCGTTCTCGCGTTAATCAAGAAAATGCTGAAATCGGGGATTATCGAGGAAGATTTCAAATTCCACGATACCGACAAAGGTACACCGCAAGGTGGTATTATCAGCCCTATTCTCGCAAATGTGTATTTGAACGATTTTGATTGGACTGTCTCCAGCAGGTATGAAAATCCATACTTTGCGGATGAATTCTCGAACGTCAAAAATGCTCGTAGGAAATTTCGGAAGGTAGGTAGGCAACCTGTATTTCTAGTTAGATACGCAGATGACTGGGTGATCTTCACGAAAACGAAAGAACAAGCCGAAAAGCAATTGGAGTATCTGAAAAGATACTTCAAGGCGAAATTGAATCTTGAACTTTCGGAAGAAAAGACTGTCATCACTGACCTTAAAGAAAATAGAATGAAATTTCTCGGCTTCCAAGTTGAATTGGCCAAACCTCGAAAGAGCATAGGCAGAACTGGAAATGCTAAGAAACATGAGTTATATGCCAGAATTCTACCTGATATGAAAAAGGTTAGAACAAAAACGGCAGAGATTCTAAAGGACATTAAGCAGATTAGGAGAACACAATGCGACTATCAGAAAGCTGTGATAATCGAGAAAGTGAACTCTAAAATCGTTGGTTTATCTGAATATTACAAGACAGCGGTCTGGACAGAAATTTTTGACTCCTTAGACCATAAAGTCTTCGTTACCAGTCACTACACGTGGAAGAAACTCTATCGCAACCAGAACAATGGTAAAAATAAAGCTAAACTGAAAAGATATTCCGAACTTTCTAACCGACGCAAGAGACACGAAGGCTATACCGCCGAAACTCATGCAGTGGAAGTAGAAGGAGAATGGGTTGGAATTACAAAATTCCTACACACGAAATCGGAAGACCCACAGTGCTTTAATCAGAATTTAACCCCTTATACGGTTGAAGGACGAGAACTTTACTACAAGAATGCGAAAAAGAATCAGAGTCTTAACAGACTCCCACTCTATGACAAGAACGAAGACGTATTCCGAATAGCCAAACGAAACATGCTGAAATCCGATAAAAAGAATCTTAGAAAGTATAACTTTGAATTCTATATGAACAGGGAATATGCGTTCAACAGAGATAGAGGAAAATGTAAAGTATGTGCCGGCGATATTTTACCAGTGGAGCTACAATGCCACCATATCAGCCCTACCTTACCACTCGACGAAGTAAACAAAATTACTAATCTCGCTAGCCTCCACAAGAAATGTCATGAACTAGTACATGGCACTTCCGTGCCGGAGGACACAAAAATAGCGAAGAAAGTCGAGAAATACAGAGCGAAACTCATAGGTGACATTAGCTAAGACGTATAGTATGGCACTATCTCGTCTAAGGATTGATAATCCTTGGATTGAATCCCATAAAACAGGATTAATTAGAATCGATGGCGTGCCGTGTGCGGTGAAAATCGCACGCACGGTACTCAGGAGGGGAAAAGCTGGAGATTACTTCAAAAGTTTACCTATTCCTATCCAATGGAGTAGCAGCCTGTAACTTCACACTTGCAGTGAATCGCACGTTCTCCAATGCACAAGGAGAGCGGGAAGCGGATTTCATAAACTGTGTGACATGGCGCAAACAAGCTGAAAACACGGCAAACTTTCTTAAAAAAGGCAGTCTTGCCGGCGTCGAAGGCCGAATCCAGACACGGAGCTATGAAAACAATGAAGGTAAGCGCGTATATGTGACTGAAGTCGTCGCCGACAGTGTCCAGTTCCTGGAACCGAAAGGCGCGAATCAGGATCGTTCACAGAGCCCTGCCTATGGAGGGCAAAACCAGCCATCCTATCAGCAGAACCAACCTTCACGCCAAGGAAATCAAGGTAATCAAGGAAATTATACACGCGTAGATGATGATCCGTTTGGCAACAGCGGACCGATCGAAGTATCGGACGATGATCTGCCGTTCTAAAAACGGTGTCTGCAGCGGAACTGATCACAATTGAAAAGGAGGTTATCGATTATGGCACCACGCCGCGGGGGACGCAAACGGAAAAAGGTTTGCTATTTTACTTCTAACAATATCACGCATATCGACTATAAAGATGTTGATCTGCTGAGAAAGTTTATCTCTGAGCGAGGCAAAATCTTGCCACGCCGTGTAACGGGAACAAGTGCGAAATGGCAGCGCAAGCTGACAGTCGCAGTTAAACGTGCACGCATCATGGGTCTTCTTCCATTCGTTGCGGAAGAAAGATAAGCAGCTTCATACTAAGACAGGAATCTCTGCAGCAGCAGGGATTCTTTTTTTTGGCCTGACTTGGCATACGCTGACAAAATACAAGGCTAAAATGCCTCATAAAGCAAACATAAAGAGAACGGAGCGCAGCAGGAAATGCAGTGGAACAGCCGTTCTGTTTACGTGCCGGCTTTTTTGTTCAGTGTCTGCAATCGTGGTACAATTACACGGATGAACTTAAAATTGAAAGAGGGTTTGCTGACGCAGCATTATGGCGAATAATAAAACGAAACAACTGACCCAAGGCGCAATGATGGCAGCAATTTTCACTGTGCTGGCAGCAGCTTCTGTGTATGTACCGGTTCTGAATATGGTAACGATGCTATTTCTGGCGCTGCCTGTCGCCTGGTACAGCGCGAAGTATGGCACAAGAGCATCATTGCTGTTTTCAGCAGCTGCGACGCTGTTAACGTTTATAATCGGCGGACTGCCTGCACTGCCGCTTGCACTGGCTTACGTTCCGCTCGGCTTGGCCATCGGCTTGTCCATTCACCAGAAAAAGAGTAAATTGTTTTTGTTTCTGGCATCTGCGCTTGTACTGCTGGCGAGTGTTATTGTACAATACGCGGCGGCTGTTTTATTTTTAGGCGTGAACGTATTTGAACAGTACTTGGTGCAGGCAAAAACGCTCGGTGAAGAATTCGGCAGACAGGCGGAAGAACTTGGCAGGTTGCCGGAAGGGTATGATGAACGGCTGGCGGAGTGGCTTTTCACCATTGAGGCTCTTTTGCCGTTCTGGCTGATTCTGACGGTTTTCCTGCTTAATTGGCTCGTTCTGCTGGTGAATCTGCCGCTTTTAAGACGGCTGGATGTGCCTGTGCCGAAATTTCCGCCATTCCGGAATATGAAATTGCCAAAAAGCATTTTATGGTATTATTTAGTCGTACTGCTCGCACCGTATTTGTTCAGCCCAGAGCTGGGAACCATGACATACATGGCATTTCTGAACGCTTCAGTGCTCTTGCAGGTTCTGTTGTTCCTGCAGGGAATTTCATTTTACCACTTCTACATTTATCAGCAGGGATGGCCGAAATGGGCGGCAATCCTGGCAACTGTTCTTGCGTTACCGCTTGCCGGTTTTACAGTAATTGTCGGGATTATCGATCTTGGCTTTAATGTACGGGGATGGGTAGAGCAGGCGAACAAGCCTGACCGGAAATAAGGAGTTGAAAAGAATGTCGGACTTTTTAAAGAAACGGAGCCTCAGGTATCCGGTTCTTGCATTGTTCCTAACCGGAATCGCTGCAGCCATGCTGCTGTCAGTCTGGTCAGAATGGCTGGCGTTCTTTTTTCTCATACTGTTCGCTGCAGCTTTCTCCGCTGCCTGGTATGCAGAAGAAAAAAACTTCAGGGAGACTGAAAAGCGGATTGAATCCCTTTCTTACCGGATGAAAAAGGTGGGGGAAGAAGCACTTCTGGAAATGCCGCTTGGAATTATGCTTGTTAACGAAGATTTTAATATTGAATGGGCGAATCCCTATATCACAGAGCAGCTGGAGCAGGATTCCTTGCTTGGCACCTCGCTGTTTTCACTGTCCGGCGAGTTCCATACACTTGTTAAAACAGAAGGACTGACAGATATGTCCGTCTCTTTAAATGGCCGGAAATATCGGGTCCATTACAAGGTGAATGACCGGCTGCTTTATTTATTCGATATTACGGAACAAGTGGAAATCGAAACACTGTATTATGAAGACCGGACAGTGCTCGGTATTTTGTTCATTGACAATTACGATGAACTTGCTCAAGGAATGGATGATCAGATGCGCAGCAAGCTGAACAGCCTGGTGACATCACTGATCAATGAATGGGGGCGGAACATGGGATTTTCGTGAAACGGGTCTCTGCTGATCGTTTCATGGCTGTGTTCAATGAGTCCATTCTAAAAGAACTTGAACAGACTAAATTCACGATATTGGACAATATCCGCGAGGTGACGTCAAAAGAAAACCTGGCGCTCACACTGTCCATTGGTGTTGGAGCCGGCTCAGGCTCTCTTGTGGAATTAGGTGAACTGGCCCAGTCCGGCCTTGATCTTGTTCTCGGACGCGGCGGAGACCAAGTAGCCATCAAGCATCCGAGCGGAAAAGTCCGCTTCTATGGAGGCAAAACAAACCCGGTTGAAAAAAGGACACGGGTGCGGGCGCGCGTCATTTCACATGCGCTCCGTGATTTGATCCAGGAAAGCGATCAGGTGTTCATCATGGGCCATCAGCTGCCGGATATGGATGCCATCGGCTCAGCCGTCGGCGTCGCAAAAATGGCTGCCATGAATGGTGTTACAGGCCGGGTAGTCATTGATTTTGATAATTACGATCGCAGTGTCATGCGGCTCATGGATGAAATTGAGCGGGATCCTGCGCTGTACGATAAATTCATATCATCAGATGACGCGATTCAGGAAATAACGGAAAATTCACTGCTGGTAGTCGTGGACACCCATAAACCGTCCATGGTCATCGACGAGCGGCTCTTGAACCGGATGGAGAAAGTCGTCGTAATCGACCATCACCGCCGGGGGGAGGAATTCATCACGAATACACTCCTTGTTTATATGGAACCTTATGCCTCATCAACTTCTGAACTGGTGACGGAGCTGCTGGAGTATCAGCCGAAGCATGAAAAACTGTCAATGCTTGAAGCGACAGCGATGCTTGCAGGAATCATAGTTGATACGAAAAGCTTTACGCTCCGCACGGGAGCGCGGACATTTGAAGCGGCTTCCCACCTGCGGGCGAACGGTGCTGATACCGTACTGGTCCAGCGTCTGCTGAAAGAAGATCTCGATACGTATGTGGAACGTGCGAAAATTGTGCAGACAGTCGAATTCTTCGGTGACGGCATTGCCATTGCCCGGGGGGAAACAGGCCGCACGTACAATCCGGTACTGATCGCGCAAACGGCTGATATCCTGCTGACGCTTAAAGGGGTAGGTGCCTCGTTTGTAATAGCAGAAAGAAGTGAAAACAGTGTCGGGATCAGCGCGCGTTCACTCGGCGATATTAACGTCCAGGTAATCATGGAAGAACTTGGAGGCGGAGGGCACCTGACAAACGCAGCCGTCCAGATTGCCAATGTGACGATTGAAGAGGCAATTGCCCGGCTGAAACAGGCAATCTCAAACCAAACTGAAGGAGGATCAACACAATGAAGGTCATATTCCTGAAGGATGTAAAAGGAAAAGGAAAAAAAGGAGAAGTAAAAAATGTGGCAGATGGTTATGCCCATAATTACCTCCTGAAAAATAACCTGGCGGTGGAAGCCAATCAGGCAGCCGTCAGTCAGCTTGAAGGCCAGAAAAAGAAAGAACAAAAAGAAGCAGCCAATGAGCTGAAGGAAGCAGAGGCATTAAAAGATCGCCTTGAAGCCCTTACCGTTGAATTGACAGCAAAATCAGGTGAAGGCGGCCGGCTGTTCGGTTCTATCACAACAAAGCAAGTCGCAAAGGAATTGGAGCGGTCACACGGCATCAAGCTGGATAAGCGGAAAATGGAACTCGGAGATGCCATCCGGGCACTCGGTTACACGAACATTCCGGTCAAGCTGCACCCTGAAGTGACAGCAACGCTCAAAGTCCACGTTACCGAAGAAGCATAAGGGGGAAAAAGTGGATGAACGAAGCCATCGATCGCGTTCCGCCGCATAATTACGAGGCGGAACAATCGGTCATCGGGGCAGTTTTCCTGGAGCCGCAGGCATTGATCACAGTAGCTGAAATTGTTATGCCGGAAGATTTTTACCGGCTGGCCCATCAAAAGATCTTCAGCACAATGCTTGCACTGAATGACCGGGGGAAAGCGATTGACGTTGTTACAGTCACTGAAGAGTTATCGGCCAAACGGGAGCTGGAGGATGTCGGCGGTATTTCGTACCTGGCGGAAATCGCCAACTCCGTTCCGACTGCTGCTAATGCAGTGCATTATGCAAATATCGTAGAAGAAAAAGCATTGCTTCGCCGCCTGATCCGAACAGCCACATCAATTGTGGAAGATGGATTCACACGTGAAGATGAAGTGGAAGCACTCCTGTCGGAAGCTGAAAAGAAGATGATGGAAGTATCCAGCCGGAAAAATGCCGGTGACTTCAAACACATCAAAGATGTGCTTGTTAATACGTATGACAATATTGAGATGCTCCACACACGAAAAGGGGATGTCACCGGAATTCCGACCGGTTTCCGTGACCTTGACCGCATCACAGCCGGTTTCCAGCGCAATGACCTGATTATCGTTGCAGCGCGGCCTTCTGTCGGAAAAACCGCTTTTGCACTGAATGTGGCGCAAAACGTGGCGACCAAGACGGATGAAAATGTGGCGATTTTCTCCTTGGAGATGGGTGCGGAGCAGCTTGTCATGCGTATGCTGTGCGCAGAAGGCAATATCGATGCACAGATACTTCGAACTGGAGCGCTGCAGAATGAAGACTGGCGAAAGCTGACGATGGCGATGGGCAGTCTGTCGAATTCCGGAATTTTCATTGATGATACGCCAGGCGTGCGGATCAATGAAATCCGGGCTAAATGCAGACGGCTCAAACAGGAACACGGACTCGGCATGATTCTGATTGATTATCTGCAGCTGATCCAAGGGAATGGACGGCCGGGCGAAAACCGGCAGCAGGAGGTCTCGGAAATCTCCCGTTCCCTGAAAGGGCTCGCCCGGGAACTGCAAGTGCCGGTAATCGCCTTGTCCCAGCTGTCCCGCGGCGTAGAGCAGCGACAGGACAAACGGCCAATGATGTCCGATCTCCGGGAATCCGGATCGATCGAGCAGGATGCCGATATTGTTTCCTTCCTGTACCGGGAAGATTATTATGACAAGGAAACAGAAGATCAGAACATGATTGAAATCATTATCGCCAAGCAGCGGAACGGCCCGGTCGGCACGGTCAAACTCGCATTCGTCAAAGAGTACAATAAGTTTGTCACGATCGACTGGGCACAGCATGAATCAGCACCTGCCTAACTAAAAAAATGCTGGCGCTGCAGAAGCCAAGGGCATCTGCTTACGAATGTAATATTTCTGAAACACGAACGATATTTGTCTGACGACAATTATTAGTTCGTGTTTTTTTACTTTTACCATTGACTACATTCAGAAAGCACTGCTACAATTAAGCTGTTTGAAACAGGGCGGAAGCCTAACGGAGGTGCCTCAATGACATCGGTTGTAGTAGTGGGAACGCAATGGGGAGACGAAGGAAAAGGAAAAATCACGGATTTTTTATCAGAGCATGCGGAAGTCATTGCGCGTTACCAAGGCGGCAATAACGCAGGACATACGATTAAATTCGGGGGCGAAACATATAAACTGCATTTGATTCCATCCGGTATTTTTTATCAGCAAAAAATTTCGGTCATCGGCAACGGTATGGTGATTGATCCGAAAGCGCTAGTGAAAGAATTGAAAGGGCTCCATGAACGCGGAGTCCCGACGGATAACCTGCGCATCTCCAACCGGGCGCATGTTATCCTGCCGTATCATATCAAGCAGGACGAAGCGGAAGAGACACGCCGCGGTGCCAATAAAATCGGAACGACCGGGAAGGGAATCGGGCCTGCGTATATGGACAAAGCAGCCCGTGTCGGCATCCGTATTGCCGACTTGCTTGACCGCGAAGTGTTCGAAGAAAAACTGCAGCACAACCTGGCCGACAAGAACCGGATGTTTGAGCGCATGTATGAAACAGAAGGATTCAAAATCGAAGATATCCTGGAAGAATACTATGGTTACGGCCAGGAAATCGCCAAATATGTAACGGATACTTCAAAAGTGCTGAATGATGCGTTGGACGAAGGCCGTCGTGTGCTGTTTGAAGGCGCACAGGGAGTAATGCTTGATATTGACCAAGGCACATATCCATTCGTCACTTCATCAAACCCGGTGGCGGGCGGTGTTACGATCGGGGCCGGTGTCGGCCCGACTTCCATTTCCCATGTCATCGGTGTCTGTAAGGCGTATACATCCCGGGTTGGAGATGGTCCATTCCCTACCGAGCTGTTCGACGAGACCGGTGACCGGATTCGGGAAGTCGGAAAAGAGTACGGGACGACAACCGGCCGTCCACGCCGGATTGGCTGGTTTGACAGCGTCGTTGTCCGTCATGCACGACGGGTGAGCGGTCTGACGGATCTGACCGTCAATTCCATCGATGTGCTGAGCGGACTGGACACCGTCAAGATCTGTACAGCATACCGGCATAACGGGGAATTGATCACAGAATATCCGGCCAATCTCCGGCTGCTTGCAGAATGTGAGCCGGTTTATGAGGAAATGCCAGGCTGGCAAGAAGATATTACAGAGTGCAAGTCTTTGGATGAACTGCCGGCTGCAGCGCGCCATTACCTGGAGCGGATCGCCCAGCTGACAGGTGTGCCGCTGTCAATCTTCTCCGTTGGACCGGACCGCAGCCAGACGAATATCGTCACCAGTGTCTGGCGGTAACAGCACCCATCTTTTACAGACAGTTCCGATAAGCAGATAAAATGTTCAAATGAACTATTGGACAAAAAGAAAAAACTCATGTCACGCAGCAGAAATACTGTGAAGTGGCATGAGTTTCTTTTCTTTCTTGGGAATTCCGCCGTACAGCCGAAAACAAACGGAGTCAGAATGGCAAGGCGGGTAGGGCAGTGCCAATCAGAAAATTCCTTGAAATGCAGCTCAAGTAAGAATGGTAAAAATAGAGGGAGAATTGTATACTTCTTATGAACTGCAAAAATAGATTTTTAAAGCGAAAAAGCTTATTACATAAACGAATGGGGTTTTAGAATTGTGTGGATTTACGGGTTTTATCGGAAAAACGGATAACACGCCAGCTGTCTTGGAACAGATGATGGATCGAATCATACACCGGGGACCGGATTCTTCAGGGACATTTATCGAAGATGAAGCGGCCCTCGGGTTTCGGCGCCTGAGTATCATTGATCTCGAAGCAGGCCATCAGCCGCTTTATAACGAAGATGAGTCCTCTGTCCTGATCTTCAATGGCGAGATTTATAATTTCATGCAATTGCGGGAAGAACTGATTGCAAAGGGCCACACATTCGCAACACATACCGACAGTGAAGTGCTTATTCATGGCTATGAGGAGTACGGGGAAGAGCTCGTGAAGAAATTGCGGGGAATGTTCGCATTCGTCATTTGGGACCGTAAAGAAAAGAAGCTGTTTGCAGCACGGGACATGTTCGGCATCAAGCCGTTTTACTATGCCGAGATGAATGGCACATTGTTATTCGGTTCGGAAATCAAAAGCTTTTTGCCCCATCCTCATTTTATAAAAGAATTGAACGAACAGGCACTGAAACCATATTTGACATTCCAGTTCCCAGTGCTGAATGAGACCTTCTTCAAAGGGGTATTCAAGCTGCCGGCTGCTCATTCCATGACGTATCAGAATGGCAAGCTGACGATCCAGCGCTATTGGTCTCCGAAGTTCCAGCCGGAGACACAGCCGTTGGAAGAATTGGTGGAAGAGATCGATCAGGTTGTCCGGGAGTCAGTAGAAGCACACCGGATCAGTGATGTGAAAGTCGGTTCGTTCCTGTCCAGCGGCGTCGATTCCAGCTACGTGGCCTCCGTTCTCCGGCCGAATAAGACGTTTACGGTCGGATTCAGCGACCGGAATTTCTCGGAAATCGATAATGCGAAAGCGCTGTCCGATGAGTTGGGAATCGAAAACGTCAATGAAGTGCTGGATGCGGATGCCTGTTTTGAAAAGCTGGATGAAATCCAGTATATGATGGATGAACCGCATTCCAATCCTTCGATTGTTCCGCTGTATTTTCTTGCCGGACTGGCACGAAAAGACGTAACCGTCGTATTGTCAGGCGAAGGGGCGGATGAATTATTCGGCGGCTACGCGGAATATGACACAACGCCGGCGCTGAAAAAGTATAAACAATTGCCGGGCTTCTTCCGGAGACCGCTTGGCAGCATTGCTCGAATGCTGCCGGAAGTGCGGGGGAAAAATCTGATGGTGAAAGGCGGACGTCCTGTGGAGGACTGGTTTATCGGCCAGGCAAAAATCTTTCAGGAACGGGAAGCTGCTTCACTTCTGAAAGCGCCTTACAAGAAAGGGCCATCCGTGAAAGAAATCGTCCGTCCGTATTATGAACAAGTTGAACAGGAAGACGATATTACAAAAATGCAGCATTTGGACCTTCATCTATGGCTCGTGGATGATATTTTATTAAAAGCGGATAAAATGAGCATGGCGCATTCCATTGAACTCCGCGTTCCGTTTCTGGACCGGGAAGTCATGAATGCAGCGGCGAAAGTTCCGTCTCATTATCGGATTAACGACATCGACACGAAATACGCTTTCCGCCTGGCAGCCGGACGGGCTCTTCCAAAAGAATCGGCCAACCGCAAGAAAATCGGATTTCCTGTGCCGATCCGCCATTGGATCCGGGAAGAAAAATATTACACACAGATTAATGAAGCTTTTAACAGTGAAGCTGCAGCTCAATTTTTTGACCAGAAGAAAATACTGGAACTGTTGCAGGACCATTATGAAGAGAAAGCGAATAACGGAAGGAAGATATGGACGATTTTCATGTTCCTTGTCTGGCATAAGAGATATTTCGGTTGATTGCTGCCGGCCAGCCAGGGGACCGGAAAGGTTGATATCCCGCGGAAGTTGCATGGGGATCACGGAAGTTGTATAATAATAAAGTATCTTTTTTAATAAAATTCAAGTGTGAGAACAGGCGAGGGAAAGCCTGTCTCAATGAAATTAGAATGTGAAGACCGGCTTCCGCCGGTCTTTTCGCTGTTTTCAGCAAGGTAAGGGCAAAGTGCGTTAATTCCTGAACAATGGTAAAATGGAAGGGACGGTCAATTGTGCAGAGCCATGGAGCCAAGCACAAATAAGATGGGGGAGAAACGTAATGAGTAAAACCATTTTAGTAGTGGATGACGAGAAACCGATTGCGGATATATTGCAGTTCAATTTGAAAAAAGAAGGCTTTAATGTGGTATGTGCATATGATGGCGATGAGGCAGTCCGCCTCGCAGGAGAAGTGGTGCCGGATCTGATGCTGCTTGATATCATGCTGCCGAACCGGGATGGCATGGAAGTATGCCGGGAAGTGCGGAAGAAATTCGATTTTCCGATCATCATGCTGACAGCGAAGGATTCAGAAATCGATAAAGTGCTCGGCCTGGAACTCGGAGCCGATGATTATGTCACAAAACCGTTCTCGACCCGGGAATTGGTTGCGCGGGTGAAAGCGAACCTGCGGCGGCAGGACGCTGTACCAGCAGAAGAAGAAGCGCCGGCAACGAACGACATTACGATCGGTTCACTGATCATCCAGCCGGATGCTTATCTTGTATTGAAGCGGGATGAGACGATTGAATTGACTCACCGGGAATTCGAATTGCTGCATTACCTGGGCAAACACACAGGACAGGTAATGACGCGCGAGCATCTGCTGCAGACGGTGTGGGGATATGATTATTTCGGTGATGTCCGGACAGTGGATGTGACCATCCGCCGGCTTCGGGAGAAAATCGAAGATAATCCGAGCCATCCAGCCTGGATTGTAACGCGCCGCGGTGTCGGATATTACCTCCGCAATCCTGAACAGGAGTAAGCGGAATGCAGAAAGTTAATTTCTTCAAATCGATCCATTTGAAAGTTGTGCTGATCTACATCCTGCTCATTCTGATCGCGATTCAGATTATCGGGATTTATTTCGCCCGGGAACTGGAGACGAAAATGATTGATAACTTCGAGACTTCCATTCAGGACCGGATTAATCTCGTAGAGGTCAATGTCCGGGAGGAATTTCTGAGGAACCGGGATGAAAATGATCTTACAGTTGAACAGAGTCTGCGGTCAGTACTGAGCGGTCTGGATTCAGAAGATATTATCGAAGTGCAGGTCATCGATAACCGGTACCGGATCCGGGCATCATCAAGCAACCAGTCCATCGTGGGGCAGCGGTCAGCGAACGAACTGGCACAGGAAGCAATCATGGCCGGCACGCCTTATCAGCAGGTATACGACTACGAGGGCAATCGGATCTGGGTGCTGGTCCAGCCCTTCTCCGCCTTTTCCAATCAAGGGGAAGTGATTGGTGCGCTGCTTGTGAAAGCGGACATTGAAGAGCAGGTCTACGAGCAGATGAGCCAGATCAATTCCATCCTTGCAGGCGCCACAGCAGTCGCGCTTCTGATTACCGCCGTGCTCGGTGTACTGATTGCCAGAACCATTTCCCTGCCGATTTCAGATATGCGCAGACAGGCCCAGACGATGGCCAAAGGAAATTTCTCACGAAAAGTAAAAATCTACGGGGATGATGAAATCGGGCAACTGGCCAAGGCGTTCAATAACTTGACCAACCGGCTCCAGGAATCCCAGCAGTCCACGGAAAGCGAACGGCGGAAACTGGCATCGGTCCTGTCGAACATGACGGATGGCGTTTTATCCACCGACAGACGGGGACGCATCAACCTGATCAATAACACGGCTCTGACGTTGCTGAATGTTCCACGTGAAACAGTGCTGGGCCGTCCTGTTACAGAAGTGCTGCAGCTTGAAGAAGAATATTCATTTGAAGACCTGATTCATATGAAAGAAGCGCTCAACCTTGATTTCAGCACAGCGGATGACAGTACGGTGCTCCGGACAAGTTTTTCGGTCATTCAAAAAGAGACCGGCTTCGTAAATGGGCTCATTGCAGTTCTTCATGACAACACCGAACAGGAGCGGATCGACGTGGAGCGGCGGGAATTCGTGGCGAACGTCTCCCACGAGCTCCGAACGCCGCTGACCACGATGCGCAGCTACCTGGAAGCACTGGCGGAAGGGGCATGGGAAGATAAAGAAATTGCGCCCATGTTCCTGAACGTCACACAGACCGAGACGGAACGGATGATCCGCCTCGTCAACGACTTGCTTCAGTTATCGAAAATGGATGCGGAAGAATCCGATCTGAATAAAGAAGTCGTTGAATTCAACCGGTTTTTCAACCGCATCATTGACCGTTTTGAAATGTCGAAATCGCAGAATGTCCTCTTTAAACGCAAGCTGCCGGATAAAGCGTATTTTGTGGAAATTGACACGGATAAACTGACGCAGGTCATTGATAATATCATTTCAAATGCCCTGAAGTATTCCCCGGAAGGCGGCACTATCCGCTTTGATGTGTCATTGCGCAATGATGAGCTACTTGTCCGGATCGCTGACCAGGGGATGGGTATCCCGAAAGAGAATGTCGAACGGATTTTCGAACGCTTCTACCGCGTTGACCGTGCACGTTCACGTGCAATGGGAGGAACGGGTCTCGGGCTGGCCATTGCGAAGGAAATGATCAAGTTCCATGGCGGCGATATTTGGGCAGAAAGCCGGGAAGGAAAAGGCACATCGATTTTCTTCACGCTGCCGATCGAGTCTGAAGACGGAGGTGAGTGGGAGTGAAATACGTAGAGCAGATAAAATCTGCTATATTGCTGGCACTTGTAGTGCTCAGTGTCTACCTCACCTTTACCGTCTGGACGTATAAACCGAACCTGGATACATTCGACCAGCCGGAAGTGCTGGAAGAGCCGATTGCGGAAACCCGGACACTGGAAGAAGTCGTGAAACCGCTGAAAATCCTGTTTCACGGAGAAGATGTAACAACCGGTACAATCGAAGCAGAAGAAATCAGTTTTATCCGTTCAGCATTGCGTGAATGGATCATCAGCGATGTGACACTGCTTGCGGAGGAAACATCAGCTGATCAGCTGGCAAGTTTTCTGTACAATGAAAACAGCGTCGTCCTGCAGTATCCCGCACCTGTGCCATTCCCGGTATATGATGCTTACATGCAGTTCAGTGTGGAATCGAGCATTCCGGAAGCTTCATTTGACCGGGTCGTGATTAATTGGGGCGGAATCACAGCAGGGGAGCCGGCGCTTTACTTTATCGATACAACGTCGAACCGGATCTATACCGCTATTGTGGCGCCGAGCACATTGCAAAATTTCCAGGACCGGGTGGTTGCAGCCGCGGCTGATTATCCGGTCTATGCATTAGCGGAAAACGTCGGCATGTGGCCGGTGTTTGTGCCCGCTGAACCGCTGCAATTGCCGATTTACTCATATTTTCCTGAAGAGATGTATGAGCAATTCCATGAAGTTCTGGTGGAATCGGCCGAGGGATCAGGAGATGACCCGAACGGATATATTACACAAGATACCGAAACAAAAAGCCTAAGCTTCGTTCAGGCGGAAGTTCGGACAGGCGATCCGGCGATCATGTCGGAACTGGTTTTCAACACGCTGGACTTTCTGAATGAACATGGCGGCTGGACAGATGATTACCGCTACTTCGGGATCAAACCGCTGGATCAGAATATCCAATACCAATTGTTCGTCGCTGGGCTCCCGGTATTCAGTGATACGCTGGAGACGACGATTGAGCAATGGTGGGGGAATAGAGGGGTGTATGTGTATCTTCGCCCGTATTATGAACTTGACGCCCTTGTGACTCAGAATGTGGAGCAGGCCTTGCTGGCGTCAGGGATAGAAGCGGCGGAAGAAGTGAGGGAACTCGAAGGACTGGAACTTGAAGAAGTGCAGAACATTGTTCCGGCGTATCAGATGACAATAAGTGCAGACCAGCGGGTGCTCGTACTGAAACCGGCTTGGTATTATCAGACGGAAGATGCCTGGCTGCCGGTTGTAGATGCTGATGCAGGAGGCATAGTCAATGGACTGGAGTAAAACGAAAACTATTTTCATTATTGTTTTTGCCATTTTGAACCTGTTCCTGTACACGCTTTACCTGGATAAGTATGCACGGGCAAACGTCCAGAAGTATGATGAGGGAACGATTGAAGAGCGGCTGATAGAAGATGACATCACATACCCGGATGATTTGCCGCAGGAAGTGGAATCACTGCCTTATATCAGTGCCCGCGAGTTCCAGTATGCAATGTCGGAATACGCTGTGCCGGAAGGCTCCATCCGGGAAGTTGTCGAAGGAAATGTATTGAACGTATTCCTGAATAATCCGGTGCCGATCAGTGATGCGGAAACAGCTGAAGAAGTGCAGGCTTTTGTGGATACGTACATCCCGAACAGCGAGGAATATGTTTTATGGGATATCAACACCACATTGAATCAAGCCACGTATTTTCAAGTGATTGATGAAGTGGATGACCGGCCATTGTATTACAGCGAAGAAGGCCGGCTGATTGTCAGCTGGGACGATGAGGACAACGAAATTTTCGGCTATAGTCAGACAATGCTGACTGATATCGATCCGGGTGATCAGGAAAAATCGCTCAGCAGTGCAGAAGAAGCGATTCAAAACCTGTATCAGGGAAAAGCGCTGCAAATCGGGACAGAGATCACTTCCGTGGAGTTGGGGTATTCATCCTACTCGGTGCTGACGCAGGCCCAGGGAGATATTTACACGTTCGTGCCGACATGGCGGATCCAAGCTGAACTGGCAGACGGAACAACTGAAGAATATTTTGTAAATGCAGTGGGAGGCGGCGTGATCCAGCTGCCGCCGCCACAGCCAGCAGGACAATAGTTAGGAGATAGAGAGATATGCGCTTTAGTGTACTCGCAAGCGGGTCGAGCGGAAATGCCATCTATGTGGAAAGCGGCGGCCGCTCGTTTCTGGTGGATGCCGGTCTGAGCGGCCGTAAGATGGAAACCCTCTTTCAGGCAATCGGAAAGAATATGCGGGATTTGGATGGTGTACTGGTGACCCATGAACATTCCGACCATATCAAAGGGCTCGGCATCATTGCACGCAAGTACGGATTACCGATTTATGCCAATGAAAAAACATGGTCGGCGATGGATGGACTCGTCGGAGCCATACCGACCGATCAGCGTTTTCACTTTGATATGGAAACAGTGAAATCGTTCGGATCGCTTGATATTGAATCATTCGCCGTTTCGCATGATGCGGCAGATCCGATGTTCTATGTCTTTCATGAAAGTGGACGAAAGCTTGCCCTTATCACGGACACCGGCTACGTGAGCGATAGAATGAAAGGCATTATTAAAGCCTCGGATGCATTTGTCTTTGAGAGCAATCACGATGTCGGCATGCTGCAGATGGGGCGTTATCCCTGGTCGGTGAAGCGGCGGATCTTAAGCGATGTCGGCCACGTATCCAATGAAGATGCAGCGGTGGCGATGAGTGAAGTGCTGGGAGACAAACCGGCCAGAATGTATTTATCCCACTTGAGCCGTGACAATAACATGAAAGATCTTGCGCGGATGAGTGTCGAACAGACGCTCGAGTCGAAGGACATCGCGATTGGTGAACAGATCATCTTATTCGATACAGACGCCAATCTGCCGACAGAATTAGTCGATGTGTAGAAGGAAAAAGACCGGACCAGCGCAGGATTAGAACCAGGTCAATGGCGCCAATCCGCTCGCTTTCGGGTCCACAGGAAGGGGGTCATGCAGCTGTGCAGTGACCCCCAATTCTTGGACATGAATTTGCTTTCAGGCAGCGGCCTGTAGCTGGAGTCGCCGCCTGCCACTCTTTCTTCCAGCAGTCAATTCCAGTTTTTTCTTTCTGTCATCAGTGATGAATTACTTCATTCTTCAATGATGAAAAGATTCAAGTGCGTTTCTTGGTGAAGAGAGAAATCCCGTTAGAGTGAGAGAAGGCTCAACTTATTCTACTAATTCTGTCACTTTTATCTGTACCTTCAAGCCCGGCTTAATGCCGGGCTTTTTGTGTATAAAAATGTGGATAATTTTAAGCGGGAGTGGGAATACAGGAAGACAGGCCAGGCTTCATGCAATCAAAAAAGCCGGCGCTTGTGATAAAATTATGACGAAAAGTAACGGAAGGATGAGATAGAATGGATTATTATGATCCGTTTCCGCCAGGGCGGCGCAGGCAAAAAAAGCCGAACCGGGCAAGTGTATTCTTTGCTGGAATGGGCGGCGTACTGGCAGGTGCCGGTCTCGTTTGGGGACTGTTCATTGCTGCTCCGGGCCTTATTCCGGGTCAGGACAGCGGAGCGGCTGCGACCGCCGTTACCGGGGAAGCAGAGCCGCTTGTACAGACAGCAACAACAATTACGACCGACGTAACAGAGGCCGTGGATGTCGCAGCTGAAGCCGTTGTAGGCGTGACCAATCTGCAGACCGCAGGGAACTTCTGGTCTGATTCTGAAGAGGCCCAGGCAGCCGGAACAGGCTCCGGTGTTATTTATAAAGTGGAAAATGGGACGGCTTATGTCATTACGAATCATCATGTTATCGATGGCGCTTCCGAAGTGGAAGTGACGCTGACGGACGGTTCGAAAGTGGCAGCGGAAATTTTAGGCAGTGATATCTGGACAGACCTCGCCGTGTTATCGATGGATGCAGAGCGGGTCGGAACGGTAGCCGAATTAGGGGATTCATCCACACTTAATCTTGGAGAGCCGGTTATCGCCATTGGCAGCCCGCTTGGCCTCAGCTTCTTTGGCTCGATTACAACCGGCGTCATTTCAGGCTTGGAACGGGTGGTACCAGTAGATTTGAATGCAGACCAAGTAACCGATTGGCAGGCGGAAGTCCTTCAGACAGACGCTGCGATCAATCCGGGAAACAGCGGCGGCGCCCTGATCAATCTGGACGGCAAGCTGGTCGGCATCAACTCGATGAAAGTTGCGACTTCAACCGTGGAAGGGATTGGATTTGCGATTCCGATTAATTCAGTTATCCCCATCATCGAGTCATTGGAAGCGACAGGCACAGTTGAACGGCCGGCGATGGGTGTAACACTGGTTGATCTGATGGAAGTGCCGCAATCATACCGGGCATCAGAGTTTGGTCTGCCGGCCGATGTGAAGAGTGGTGTCGTAATTGAATCGGTGATTGAAGGCACACCTGCAGCAGCTGCCGGCCTTCAGCCGTCCGATGTCATCGTTGAAATGGATGGAGAAGCTGTGGATAACATGCTTGAACTTCGCCAGCATCTGTATAACGAGACCCAAATCGGCGATACGCTCATGGTTTCTGCATACCGGAATGGTGAATTGATGGAATTTGAGCTTGTGCTGACAGATAGTGCAGATATGTAGAAGAAGAACAGTCGGGGGTATTGTGGATAAGTGGTTGGAATAGAAGTAAGATATGCATTTTCCTGGAATGGCCGATCAAGAGCTATTCCAGGTTTTTTTATTTTTTGGCTATGGAAATCACTGTTTCTGATTAAGAAGAAAAAGGTCGTATTTCGAAAGGATAGGATAATAGTTGAAAAATAGAAGAGCAGGCAAATGAAGCTGCAATTGTTCGGAAAAAGCAGAATCGGGAATTGTGGATAACTTTTCAAAACTGTTGATAACTAAAGGCATAGAGGATGCGGCTTTTCAGTGGGCATTTGTGTCTGTTACAATAGGCTGTGGATAAATCTTAATAAACTGTGTATAACTCTGGGGATTATTCGGATATCGAAAGGATGGAGAAAAATGAAGATAAATAGCTGCAAAACCCATATAGAACGGGCACTTGATGACATGGTCGCACAAACGGAAAGTTATCCTATTCTTACAGAATTGTCTGAAGAAGAAAAGTTATCCACAGTTTGCGCGTATTGTGAACAGCCAGCGATTTATGTTGTGGCTGACCGATAATTAAGCACAACATCTTGCGGAATTCTGTGGATATGTGTGTAACTTCTGTGGATAACTTGTTTATAAATAACCGATAAAGGTGGATAACCTGTGAATATCGTCATTGTATCAGTTGGCAAGTTAAAGGAAAAATACCTAAAGCAAGGAATTGCCGAATATGTCAAACGGCTCGGTGCCTATGCCAGAATTTCTGAGGTGGAGATCGCGGATGAAAAAGCACCGGAGACACTCAGTGAGGCTGACATGGAAATCGTGAAGAAAAAAGAAGGGGAACGAATCCTGGCAAAAATCCCGGCGGACGCTCATGTCATCGCGCTGGCCATCGAAGGAAAAATGAAGACATCGGAGCAACTGGCAGAAGACATCGAAAAGCTCATGACCTACGGTAAAAGTAAAATCTACTTTGTGATTGGTGGATCACTTGGTCTGCATGATGATGTGCTTCGCCGTTCTAATGAAAAACTATCCTTCAGCCCGATGACATTCCCGCATCAGCTCATGCGGCTGATTCTTGTGGAGCAGGTGTACCGGGCGTTCAGGATTATGAAGGGGGAGCCTTATCACAAATAGATGAGAATTTTAAATTTATGTTAATCGGGTTAGTTTTAGAAAATATAATGAAGTAGAAAGAGGCATTAAAGAAAATTAATGCCTCTTTTTGTTAAATTTTTCTGATTAAATACAATTAGATATATTTCATCGAAATGTAAATTTTTGATACAATAAAGCAGAGTTGATGAATGGTCTAATAAACAGAAATCTATTAAGAAAAAATTATTGTTAGTCGTTATCAAGAAGAATAAAAATTCTTTAAAACAGTTAGGCAATCTATGTATAAATGAAGAAGGAGTGATTTAAATGAATCAATTGCTTCAAATGGGGGCAAACACAGTTTTAAATTCTCCAAAAGGTAATGTTACTGTGAGCTACGAAATTTCAAATACAATAGATATTTCCTTAACAGCTTTCCTCTTAACGGATTTAGAGAAGGTACAAGGAGATAGTGGAATTATATTTTATAATCAACCAAAGAGTTCTTCTGGAGCTGCCACTCTTATGCCAGCTGCGAAAGTAGGGAATACAAGAGTACATAAAATTGATTTTGACTTAAGTAAAGTCCCTCAAGGTATTACTAAAATAGCTATTACGCTTACAGAAGATAATAATACCGGTTTTTCAAATGTAAAAAATTTAAAGGCAGAGATACGTACCGATGATATCAGTATCCAGTTAACCCCCTCTGACTTCACGAAGGAAAATGGGATAGTAGTCTTAGAATTATATTTAAGGAATGGCCAAACAAAGGCAAAATCAATCTGGCGTGGATTTGATTCTGGTCTTGAAGGTCTATGTAAAAATTACGGTGTTGAGATTAATTCTGACGAGGAACAAAAACCTTCTTCACCTAAAGCTGTTGCTGAACAGGCACCAAAAGAACCTAAGAAAATCCCACCAGTACCAGAAAATAAAAGCAGCCAAAATGCTCTGTCATCCGTAAACCTTGAAAAAGTAAAGGGTAATATAAATCTCAGTAAAGGTCAAAAGCCTATAATAATTGATAAAACACCAGAAATCACGGCTACAGTATCCTGGAAGACTGGAACAGATTATGATATATATGCTTTAGTCTACACAAAGAATGGTAAGCAGGTAGATATAGCTATGTTTGGGGCGACGGGGACCCCTCCTCTCAGTCGGTTTGGCAACGGGGCGGTAGAGCATATGGGGGATGTTGCGAGAAACAGTGGATCAGTGAAGACAGAAGTTATTAAAATAAGGCTAACGAATGATATTCTTGCAGTGGTTCCTGTGGTTTATTCTGCTCAATCAAATGGAACAGGCTCATTCTACAGATACAAGGTATCCATGAGTATAGATAATCACAGCGGAACTTCCGTTACCATATCTTCCAAAAATGCAAATAATAATGATAGAATTTACACGTGTGTGCCGGGAATACTTCAGAATACACAAGATGGCGTTATTATAAGTCCAATAGAGCTTTATAGTAAGCCAAATTCAGAATACCGGCCTAAACTTAAGCTTGGGTCATCAAATATGGTAGAAGTTGTAATGGATGCGGGACCAAAAAATGATTACAAGTAGAAAAAAGTATTAATCTGAAAAGTGAAATGTAAGATGACAAGCCCAAAGGAGAACCTAAAATGATCACCGAAACCGACTTAAAGCATTTGCACCGTTGTGTGGAATTGGCGGAAACGGCTTTGGAGAAAGGTGACGAGCCATTCGGATCCGTGCTGGTTTCAGCTGATGGTGAAGTGCTTTTTGAAGACCATAATCACGTGGCGGGAGGCGACCATACGCAACATCCCGAATTTGCGATTGCCAGGTGGGCGGCAAATAATATATCTCTTGAAGAACGAAGCAAGGCGACGGTTTATACGTCTGGCGAATATTGTCCGATGTGTGCGGCGGCTCACGGCTGGGTCGGCCTCGGCAGGATTGTTTACGCAAGTTCATCGGAACAATTAAGCGGCTGGTTGAGCGATATTGGCGTTCCGCCGTCCCCTGTCCGGAATCTGGCTATTGACGATGTAATAAAAGATCCGGTAATCGACGGCCCTGTTCCGGAACTCGCGGAAATGGTTCACCAGCTCCATCGGCGGTTGCATGAGACGAAACGGAACAGCCGTATTCTTTTAATTTAAGTGCTGTCTACCCACCATCATTTCCCCCAATAGTTGTTATAATGCAAGAGCGCCAAAAGCTGACCCAGCCTTTGGATGCTCTTTTTTTGTGCGCAACACAGATTTTACTAGCCAGGGAGTTGGAATTAGAGATGAATAAGAAAGACATAGCCGATATCCGCAAGCGATTTAAGCTGGATACGGATTTATTGAAAATCGCTGAAATTTATAATGTATATATCCAAAAGGAAAGCAGTGAAATCTTTCACGAAGAAAGCCGTTCCTTTTCTTTGTTGGACCGGGAGCAGCAGGAACTGTTTCTTGCTAACTTCAAAAGGTATTGGGCGGAAAGTTGGATCAGAAGTTGTTTGAAGTGAAGTTCCAGCCGCAGGAAGAATGGCAGACGGACCACACGCAGCATCTTCTCTACGAAGTGCTTGAGGCAGATGATAAGGCTGAGTGGCTAGAGAATATGCAGCAGCTTGCTGTGAAGATGGTGCAGGACAAACAGTATGAAAAGGACATGGTGGTCACTTTCATTCGCGGGACTTATTTTAAGACGACGAAGCGCGAAGCGGATGAAACGGAGATCGATATGCGCGATGAAGTATTCACGACGCCGTTTATCCTGTGCAGCATGAACACGACCGAACTGCCGAAAAGTTCACTAGTGTTTGATTTCGTCGAGAAGGAATTCAAGTCGAATCTGGTGACGGATCCGGTCATCAAACTGACTTCGCCAATCGGCGGAGTCTTGTTCCCGAGCTTTACAGATAATGTGGCGGACATCCATCACGTTCTTTACGCGACGAGCAAGGTGAATAAACCGGATTTCCAGTTTATCGAGAACGTGCTGAACGGCGATGAAATCGTCAAAGCGGTCATCGGGGATGAAGTGAATTCAAAAACGCTGGCCAACGTCTACGACGAAATCAACGCCATGCTGGTGGTGGATGAAGAGTACGACGACGAAGACGAAGAGACGCTGGTACTGGATGCGAAAGAAATGGAGCGTGTGCTGAAAGCGAGCGGCGTGAAGGGTTTGAGCACGGAAAAAGTGGAGCGGGCATTCCAGCAGGTTGTGGAAGACCGCAATTATGAGATGAAAGCGAGCCACATTGTGCCAAGCTACGCTTCGAAATCGATTAAAATCAGCCCGAAAGTCGCGGATATCAAGATCAGCCCGCAAGACTTACGTTACGTCAAAGAAGTCAATTACAACGGCAAGCGCTGTTTGCTGATTGAAGTGGAAGAAGACACGATCATCGAAGGGTTCAAGCTGATTGCGGAAGAGGAATTGGAGTAGAAGAAAGAGGCATGAAATAAACCTCATTTAGTCTGGCTGCGGAGAACCGTATCATAAGTGAGGGGAAAAGAAACAGAGTAAAAAAAAGAATAAGGTAGCTTTGAAGCCAAAAGATGAAAGAGACAGGTTGTGTGACGACTTGTCTTTTTTATGTTCTCTTATTCTTATAAATTTCTTTCGTGCTATGTTTCCTCAATTTCCTAATAGTAAATTTCTCATACCAAGCGCCAAGAGGAGAAGGTAAAATTTAGAAGGAATATTCAACCTTCATCGAGAAATAACAAAAGAACCGTTCATTGGTTGATATGCGGCAAGTAGCGGCATCGGTGTTTGATAGGCGGAACTGGCAATGGAGGCGGTCGAAGAAATGAAAAATTAGCTCTGGACATGGAGGTTGAAGAGGGACTGAAAGTTCGGGGAAGTAAGAAATACACATTACATATTGAGAGTCTATCACTAGAGGATATCAGTAAGAAACAGGGAGAGAGCGACAAATGGAACTGGAAAAGAAAAGGGTAAAGCCTGAATCAAAAAAGAGGTTTCGAAAGTATTTGTTTCCCCTTACAATAATTTCTTCAATGTTCGTTTCAGGGTTGATCGGCTATGCAGCCAGTCGAATGGCTACCGATAATGATACCAGTGATTCAACAGAAGTAAATGCTATGAAGAACCAAATGATTGAAGCAAGGGAGAGTTCGTTAAAAGTAATCGAAACAGAGATACCAAAAATAATTAAAGACCTGGAAAAATATAATAAAGATTTAAACTTAATCAGTGAAAATATTAAGTGGCTGGATGGAAACATAGCCCCCATCAGAGATGCAACAAGGGAATTTGATACTGTCATTACCGCTACTATAGAAGTCAGTAGCTTCGTCAATGTACCAGTCGTAAGTAAAATAAGTGATGAATTAGCTTTTGCGCAGAATGGAATTGCTGAAATTGATGGCATCTTACTCGGTATGGAGAATTTAACCGTCATCCAGCAAGAGATGAGCGATTCTCATCAGAAATTGAATTCATTGTACGAAGAATATCAAAAGGAAAAAAGCATTGAACAGCTGCTTCGAATTGAACAAGAGTTGAACTCAAACTTGGTTTATCAAATTGAAGATTTAAGAGATTTGACTATAGAAGCCCATGAAGTTTTTGAACTGTCTTCAACTATTTTAATAGCAGTAAATACAGTCAAATCCTCTCTTGATTCAATAGAAGAAACCGGAGAAACTGCATTAAATGCAATTCAGTTTTGGAAAGACAATGAAGGGGATTCTAAAAACGGGGCAATTGTACATGCAGACTTGGAAAAGGAGTTGACAACTTCTAAAGAACAGATTCAGGCTCTGCCTGATGAAATAGCACAACAATCCAGGGACACGATTACGTCAATAAACGATGTTCAGGAGGAGTTGCAGATTGTAAGGATAGCACAAATGGTTATTAATGAATGAAGGGCGAGGGAGGCAAACCCTGCTTTAAATTTTTACGTATCAATGGGTTTTATTGGAGAATATCACAATTAGGGATAGTTTTGTAAAAGAACCTACGGCTTAATTTATTACTTCAATTCTCGAAAGAATCCAAGACTTGGAAGAGCTTGTATAAAGAAAACGCACTGGATTGGGGAATCCAGTGCGTTTTTTACGGCTTTTCAAATTGAAAAGATGTTTTTCATTTAGGATTAACAGCTATAAATTCATCAATAGTCTCAGGGGTGTTTTTCCCTTCTTTTCCTTGGAAAAGGTCGATATTTACGGTTACATCCATACATCCAAGGTATTTTCCGTTTTCGTCACGGACCGCCATGAATTTTTGGTAAATTTGGCCGGCCTCTTCGCCAGAGCGTTTTGGGAACCAGAACTCCCAGTCGTCGCGTGCTCCCGAGCGGAAATCATTCAACAGCTTTTCAACGTGGTGAGCTACTCTCGGGTGAAGCTCAAGCACATGACAACCAATCGCTTCTTTACGGCGACCATGGACGCGGTCTGGATTGTTTGAATACCAACGGAAAATGTCATCCGCATCGCAAAAACCCATTTCGAATGGTAACAGGTTGATAATCGAATCCAAAGTGCTTGCTTTGATTGCACCTGTTTCGAAATTGACGATAGCTTCAGGACTAATTAATTCTGACAATTTACCTTCAGACATTTCTACCTCTCCTTTATGCAATCTCCCTTTATTAAGAAGAATGTAATAGTATAAAAAAACAGTGAGGAAAAACCTGATACGGTCAGAAGATTATTATCTAACCATATTAATAATGGTAGCATCCTTAATAAAATCGAACTGTGATGTATGTCACTAAAAATTGGCATATTTATTAAGCGGCTTGGTTTTTCAGAGACTAAATAATACGTTGGGTCCTGTTGCTAATAAACAAAGTTTTGAGAAAGGCGATTCCTAAAAAATCCATAGGAATTGTTTTTTATTTAAGCTTGAATTCAGCAACCGATCTATCTTTAAACTGGTCAGGCCAAAATAAGAGTTACTTGAAAATAAAGAAACTTATGCGTATATTTAGTTTGGACAAAGGGTAAACAAAGTGAGATGCGATTTTACTTTTACTTTCGCAATTCAGGAAGCCGGGTACACCGTGTCTTAATGGTCTAAGAAAGTGGAGGGATGAAAATGCCAAAGGTAGTTGTAACAGGCGGAAGTGGTTTGCTTGGCCGAGATGTTATAAAAGAATTTCTGGAGCAGGGATATGAGGTTGTTAACGCGGATATTAAGCACCCAAAAGAAGCTCTTTGCAGAACGGTCATAACGGATTTAACGAATCTGGGTGAAGTATATGGGGCATTGGCTGGTGCGGATGCAGTCGTCCATTTGGCGGCGATCCCGGTTGCTTATTCCCATCCAAACGAAGTGACTTTCCAGAATAACGTCATGTCCACATATAATATTTTAGAAGCTGCAGGAAGTTTAGGAATCAAAAAAGCCGTGATTTCATCAAGTGAATCATCATATGGCATTTGTTTTTCGAAGCAGGATTTACAGCCGCAATACGTGCCGATAGATGAAGAGCATCCGCAATTGCCGGAAGAAAGCTATGGCTTATCCAAGATTGTAAACGAAAAAACTGCTGATACGATTTATCGCAGAACGGGAATGCAAGTCGTATCATTCCGACTGGGAAATGTCATTTCACCTGAAATGTATGAGAATTTCCCTGGGTTCATCCATGATCCTGAACAGCGAAAACCGATTTTATGGAGTTATATCGATACCCGCGATGCGGCGACCGCTTACCGGCTGGCCGTCGAGACGGATGGACTTGGTTCTGTTGCTCTTAATATTGGCGCTGATGAAACGAGCATGGATATCGAGAGCAAAGAGTTAATGGAAAGATGCTTCCCGAGTGTAACCGATTTCAAAAAAGAACTGACAGGATTCGAACCGCTGTTAAACAATGAGAAGGCGAAGAACCTTCTGAACTGGGAACCGGTGCATAAGTGGAGAAACTACGTAAATCTGTAATTCTATCTATCTATAGAAACCGTTCTTTTTCATTTTAGAAGGAACGGGAACTTGTGAGACTCCTGCGGAATAACTGGCAGGCAAGATCCCGCCGCACGGAACGGGCGGTGAGGCTTGCCGGTCAGTCTGCGGAAAGCGAACGGGTTCCCGTCCGTCCAACTTTTTGATGCATTTACAAATTGATTTTTTAGAGGAATAGCGGATAGGAAAGCAGTCTGCACTTTTTGAAACAGATGATTTATGAAATTAGCACATATAACAGGATATTTTACAGAAGGAGTGACACACATGTCGAATAACATCCAAAGTACAACCACCTTACATAACGGTGTAAAGATGCCTTGGCTGGGCTTAGGCGTCTTTAAGGTGGAAGATGGAGCGGAAGTAGTCAATTCAGTTAAAGCGGCTCTTGAAGCGGGCTACAGAAGCATTGATACGGCCGCCATTTATGGCAATGAAGAAGGAGTCGGCCAAGCGATTGCTGAGTCCGCTGTACCGAGAGAAGAATTATTTATCACGACAAAAGTCTGGAATTCCAATCAAGGCTACGAAGCGACCCTTGCAGCTTTTGATAAAAGTATGGAGAAACTGGGGTTGGATTATCTGGATCTTTATTTGATCCACTGGCCGCTTCCTTCACAAGGCAAGTTCGTCGAGACCTGGAAAGCATTGGAGCAGCTTTATAAGGATGGCCGGGTCCGTGCGATTGGGGTAAGTAACTTTAAAGTGCATCACCTTGAAGAAGTAATTGCGAATAGTGAAGTCGTGCCAATGGTCAATCAAGTGGAATACCATCCGCGATTCAATCAGCGGGAATTGCATGATTTCTGTAAAAAGCACAGCATCCAGCTTGAAGCATGGTCACCACTGATGCAAGGCGGGCTGCTCGATGAACCGGCGTTAGTCGAAATCGCCAAAAAATACGATAAATCACCCGCCCAAATTATCATCCGCTGGGATATCCAAACGGGGGTAGTGACGATTCCAAAATCAACGAAGCCTCACCGCATTGCTGAAAATGCCGATGTATTCGATTTCGAGCTTTCTCAAGAGGATATGGACAAAATCAATACCTTGAATAAAGACCAGCGCATGTTCGCTGATCCGGATGAATTTGATAAAGTATAAGTTTCGTATCACGGGCCTGTTTTGATCACGAATCTTGTTATAATGAAAGAGTATCGGAGGCTGAAAACCGCCTTGGATGCTCTTTTTTTGTACACAGCATGAACTTAATTGGCCAGGGAGTTGGAATTTGAGATGAATAAGAAGGACATAGCGGATATTCGCAAACGATTTAAATTGGATACGGATTTACTGACAATCACCGATATTTATAATGTTTATATCAAGCAGGAGAGCGACGAGATCTTCCATGAGGAGAGCCGCTCATTTTCCTTATTGGACCGGGAGCAGCAAGAACTGTTCCTTGCCAATTTTAAAAAGGTATTGGGCGGGAAGCTGGATGAGAAGCTGTTTGAAGTGAGGTTTCAGCCGCAGGAAGAAGGGCAGACGGACCACACGCAGCGGCTGTTATATGATGGGCTCCATGCGGATGATGCCGATGAATGGAAAGCGGAGATGCAAGGAATCGCTTTGAAGGTGATTCAGGACAGACAGTATGAGAAAGACATGGTCATTACGTTCATCCGCGGAAATTACTTTAAAACGACGAAACGCGCGCCGGATGAAACGGAAGTCGACATGCGGGATGAAATGTATACTACGCCTTTCATCCTCAGCAGCATGAACCAGACCGAACTGCCAAAGAACTCATTGGTATTTGACTTTGCCGGGCGGGAGTTCAAGTCGAATCTGCTGACAGATCCCATCATTAAGCTGGCTTCTCCGATCGGCGGGTTTCTGTTCCCGTGCTTCACGGACAATGCCGCAGACGTCAATCACATCCTTTATTCGGCAAGCAAAGTGAATAAACCGGACTTCCAGTTTATCGAGAATGTGCTGAACGGCAATGAAATCATGACAGCTGAGGAAGATAAAGCAGTGTTTGAAGAAATCGTCAAAACCGTCATTGGCGAGGAAGTAAATTCGAAAACACTCGCCGGTATATACGATGAAATCAACAGCGCCTTAATGGCGGAAGCAGAGGACGAAGAACAGAGCGCACCAGTTTTGGATACGAAAGAAGTCGCACGCGTGCTGAAGGCGAGCGGTGTAAAAGATGTAAGCGCGGAAAAAGTGGAAATGGCTTTTCAGCAAGTGGTCGAAGATACGAGTTATGAAATGAAGGCGAGTCATGTCATCCCAAGCTATGCGTCCAAGTCGATCAAGATCAGCACGAAAGTAGCTGATATTAAAATCAGCCCGCAGGATTTGCGGTATGTCAAAGAGGTCAATTACAACGGCAAGCGCTGTCTGCTGATCGAAGTGGAAGAAGATACGATGATTGAAGGCTTCAAACTGCTTCCGGAAGAGCTGCTGGAATAGGAGAAGGTATTGGATAATCCTTTAATGCAGTTTCTGACATTGGAATTCCGTTCTGACTTGTCATGGAAAAGGGTGATCATGAATTCTTACAGTATTCTAAAAAACTTTAATTTCAGAACACTTATAATGCTATAGTTTTAACAAGGAGTGATGAATTTGGAATTGACCGATGTAATCCATGGACACCGATCCATACGGGAATACGAAGACAGGGAAGTCAGCCAGGACCTGCTGGATGAAATATTGGAAGCGGGAATTCGGGCTTCTTCAAGCGGGAACATGCAAACCTACTCGATAATTGTAACGAGAGATAAAGAACTTAAGAAAAAATTGTATGAACCGCACATGGAGCAGTCCATGGTAGTGGATGCACCGGTACTGGTAACATTCTGCGCAGATTTTAACCGGATGCGGAAATGGCTTGCCCTCAATGACGCGCCTGTGCATTTCGACAATTTTATGAGCCTGATGATCGGAGCCATTGACGCGACATTGGCTGCGCAGAATTGCGCGCTGGCAGCGGAAAATGCCGGCCTCGGCGTCTGTTACATGGGTTCGACGCTCGCCAATTGTGATCAGATCGGTGAAATCCTGAACCTGCCGGAAAACGTTGTGCCGATTGTGGGATATTCACTTGGGTATCCAGCAGAAAATCCTGCACCGCGGGACCGGCTTCCACGGCATGGCCTTGTTCATTACGACCAGTACCAGGATTACACAGATGAAGAAATAACCGAAATCTATAAAGAGCGAAATGAAAAGGGCTGGGAGCGCTATATGGCTGTTCCGAAACTGAAAGAGATGACTGAAGAGCTGGAATTGAAAAATCTTGCGCAAATCTATACGATCGCTAAATATACGAAGGAAACCCATACCCGGTTTTCACAGACGGTGCTGAATTACTTGGCGAAGCAGAACTTCATGAATAATGAATGATGCTGCTGCTTAGTATCCGGTACTGAAAAAGCATACATACGGACAGCCTGACTTTCCTCTTTGACTAACATGGTTGTTTTAAAACAATAGAGACGTTGCAGAAAGGAGCACATTCATGAGACAGCTCTACATCAAGCAAAAAGTCCTTAGTTTAAGCGGCAAGTTCACAGTAAAGGACCAGCAGGGAAAGGATGCCTATTATGTGGAAGGGAGCTTTCTGCGAATTCCAAAGACATTCGCTATCCTGAACACTGAAAGAGATGAAGTGGCGGTCATTACGAAAAAGACGTTCAGTTTTCTGCCGAAATTCTTTGTGGAAGTGAACGGGCAGGAAGTGCTGACGATCAAGAAGGAATTTTCTTTTTTCAAGGCCCGCTATGTGATTGATACGGCTGGCATGGAAGTGCAGGGCAATTGGTGGGATATGGATTTTGAAGTGCTTCAGCATGGACAGGCGGTCGGCAATGTGAGCAAGGAATGGTTTTCGTGGGGAGACAGTTACAGGGTTCAAGTTGTAAATGAGGAATGGGAGACTGTACTCATTGCCCTCACTGTCGCGATTGATTGTGTAAAGGCGGATCAGGCAGCAGCTTCTTCAGCCGCGACATAAAAGCAGGAAAACATTCTGACATTCAATGCAAAATGAAGAGCTGGCGATTTATCTGTGGATGAATCGTCGGCTTTTTTTCATTTTGGCGGTAAAAATGCCATAATGAAGAGACTAATATGACAGTAAGGGTGACGTAATGAGACAGTCAGCAGAACTTCAATTAAAACCGGCTTCGGCTAAAGCGATTAAAAATGGCTATCCGTTGGTTTTAAAAGATGCACTGGAGAAACCGGGGGTGCTGCCAAAAGAGGGGAACTTACTGCGTCTGACCGATTCAACAGGTAATTATGTCGCAACAGGTTATTATGGCCTGCAGAACAAAGGAATCGGTTGGGTGCTGACCCGCAGTGAAAAAGAGGAAATCGACAGCCGGTTCTTCGCCGGAAAGATCAGGAAAGCAATAGCTGAACGACATCATCTTTACGCAGCTGAGGATACGACAGCATTCCGTATGTTTAATGGTGAAGGCGATGGCATCGGCGGGCTGATCATCGATTTCTATGCCGATTTTTATGTTGTGAACTGGTACAGTGAAGGCATTTATTCATTCCGTAAAGAAGTGTACGAAGCGTTAAAAGAAGTAGCGGCACCGCGCGGAATATACGAGAAACTGCGCTTCGATACCAACGGCCAGTATGTGGAACAGGATGATTATGTGTCCGGGGAGCGGGGGGAGTTCCCGCTGATTGTCCAAGAGAACGGAATGAGTTTTGCCGTCGATTTAAACGATGGTGCCATGACCGGAATTTTCCTCGATCAGCGGGAAGTCCGGAAAGCGTTGCGGGACAAGTACGCAGACGGAAAAACAGTGCTAAATACATTTTCCTATACAGGTGCATTTTCAATTGCTGCCGTCCTTGGCGGTGCGACGGAGACGACAAGCGTGGACCTCGCAAAACGCAGCCGGCCGAAAACGATTGAGCAGTTCGCTGTAAACGGCATTGATTTTGAAGCCCAGGATATCAAGGTGATGGATGTCTTCGATTACTTCAGCTATGCCGCGCGTCACGGGCTGAAATTCGATGTCGTCGTACTCGATCCGCCGAGCTTCGCGCGCACGAAGAAAAAGACGTTCAGCACTGCAAAAGACTATCCGAAATTGCTTAAGGATACGCTGAAAATCACCAGTGACCGCGGGATGATTATTGCATCGACCAATAATGCCAGCTTCAACATGAAAAAATTCAAATCCTTTATCGATAAAGCATTCACTGAAACGAATACCCGTTATAAAATTTTGGAAGAGCACCAGTTGCCGGAGGATTTCAAGGTTCCGCATAACTATCCGGAATTCAATTATTTAAAAGTAGTGTTCATCAAGATAATGAACTAGGAGGTGACAGCATGAAATACAATAAAACGGCAATGACGAAGCTGATCAACGAGCACCGGGAATTGCATGATGAACTGAAGCGCATCAAAAAAGACATGGGCCTGGAAAAGAACTTGGCGATCAAAGCGCTCTATCACTCGGC
The DNA here is from genome assembly GCF_001999905.1 of Planococcus lenghuensis. Classification (NCBI taxonomy): domain Bacteria; kingdom Bacillati; phylum Bacillota; class Bacilli; order Caryophanales; family Caryophanaceae; genus Planococcus; species Planococcus lenghuensis. Next base: position 3,672,280 of record NZ_CP019640.1, on the reverse strand, counting down.
AGTGGCTGAGGAAGGCCCGTATATGAAAGAGTACCAGGAGCTGGAACGGAACCAATAACTACAGCTCAACCTATTAGGGGCTGTCCGAAAAGGTCATGAAAAACGACCTCCGGGGCAGCCCTTTTTTCTATTCGTAAAGAAGTAGCTGGGGTTCGGCCCGGCGGACGCTTTCCGCGGGCACGGCTTTAGCCGCTTCCCTCGCTATGCTCGGTCCAGGGTCTTCAGCTCGTGCTAGTCCCGCAGGAGTCGCCGCCGGTCTTCCCGCCTTTATGCATTCTACATGGTTGTCTCCTTTAACTAGCTTGGAACGGCAGAAGCCAGCAGAAATGCGAAAACCCAGACTGCTCCTGCATCGCTTCGCTAGCTTCGTCGCAAAGCTGAGGGCTCTTCAAGAGCCCTCAGCTTGCCTGCGGAAAAACGGACGGATCAAGACTCCGCATGCCGGCGGAGCCGGCAGAGGAGGCTTGGCCGTTCGTCCGCGGCAAACGATTTTATCTGCGACTCGCTTGCGCAGGAGCAAGCGGGTGTTTGTGCAGCAGAAGCCGTTCCATTATGGAAGAACATCTGAGCAAGATACGCCTAAGGGCTTTTTGGACAGCCCCTTTTTAATGCCCAAAAACAAAAAATATGATAAATTCCCGGGAAGTATAGATGCTGATAAAACGCTGTCCAAATTTAAAAAACGCTAACACTCCGTTGTGCCGGAAAGCATATTAATACATTAATTTGAATAAGATATCCGGGTTGGGAAATGACATGATATGCTTGGTCCTTGCGGCTGTAGGAGGGTGGTTTGCAAAGCATTCAGTTCTTTGGTAAAATGTGCATATACCGTTTATACAGTGGTCGATGACAAGGTATCTTACATAAGAATTTCCGATGATTCCTTTCGCCCTGAAGGTCTCATGTAATTACCATTGTGACAACGGTTATGGGATTCTGCCTGGATCCCCCAATCCTTCATTTTACAACATATTCAGGGTTTCTCCCCGTAAGATGAATTGCAGACCAATCCCAGATAAAAAAACTAAGGAGTGGTTTGTTGGAAACGGATATTGAAGAAAATAATATTAAGAAACCATCATTTTTGTATGCATTGGCTATGCTGGGAACAGTGGCTGCAATCATCGCCATTGGAATTCTCGCATTTGATGCACCGATTCAAATTCTGATGTTTATCGGCGTACTTGTGCTGGTTCCATTCATGATGGGACTGGGATTCACCTACAAACAAGTAGAGCAATCGATGACCACATCGATGAGCAAGGCGTTACAGCCCGCGCTGATTTTACTGACCGTCGGTATTTTAATCGGTGCATGGATTGCATCCGGAACCGTACCTACACTGATTTACTATGGAATTGAAACGATTTCGCCTCAATTCTTTCTGGTGACAGCTTTGGTTTTTTGTTCATTGGTATCACTGGCGACAGGCACTTCATGGGGAACCATCGGGACAGCAGGGATTGCGCTGATGGGTGTTGGTGCCACGCTGGGCGTGCCGGTCGGGCTTACCGCAGGGGCGATTATAAGCGGCGCCTATTTCGGAGACAAGATGTCACCGTTGTCAGACACAACGAATTTAACACCGACCGTTGTGGAAACCGATTTATTCACACACATTAGACATATGCTTTGGACAACTGTACCGGCTTTTATCATTTCAGCGATCATCTTCACATTCATGGGGCTGAAATATACGGCCGCTACTGTGAACGAACAAAGTGTTACACAGCTGACAGCGTTCCTCGCAGACAATTTCAGCCTCGGGCTTGTCCCGATGATTCCAATCATTGTGCTGGTCGGACTGCTCATGCTGAAAAAACCGGCGCTTCCGTCAATTTTTATCGGAACGGCAGTCGGCGGCCTGGTTGCCATTTTCTATCAGGGGTTCTCGTTCACTCAAACTGTTGATTTCTTCTATGGCGGCTATTCAGTGGAATCCGGAATTGAAATTGTCGACAGCTTATTGGTGCGGGGCGGATTAAGCAGCATGTTCGCACTTGTCGCTTTGTTCTTATTTGCTCTTGGCTTGGGCGGCATGATGGCGCAAGCAGGCGTATTGGAAGCACTCGTTGCACCGTTTATCCATAAAATTGAAAGCACAGGTGTCCTCACCTTTGTTACGATTATTATAAGCTATGTGGCATTGGCGATCGGTGGTTCTATCTACTTCTCAATCGTCATGGGCGGAACGATCATGCGACCGGTTTATGAGCGATTGAATTTGAGGCCGGAGAACCTGTCAAGAGTGCTTGAAGACACAGGCACACAGGGCGGCGCACTCATCCCATGGACGGGAGCCGGCATTTTCACAGCAGCTACGCTCGGTGTACCGGTTAGCGTCTATCTTCCATTCTGCTTCCTGGCGATGATTACACCGCTCGTTTCACTGTTCTATGGTGTTACAGGACTGACGATGACGAAAATGGAAGATACGGAAGAAAAAAAGAAAACAGAAAAGAAAGTCGCAGGCGAATTTGCGAAAATATAATTTTTTAGTGATTGAACCTCTGCCCGGATCGGGTGGAGGTTTTTTAAATTTTGTTTTCATACTATATTGAATTGCAGCAGGAATGTATGTAAATGCTTCTGCTTTCTAGTCCTGTTCCTGTGAGAAATTATTGTCATATGACTTAGGGAATAAGAGGAAACAGAAACACCAGCTTTGTCATCAAGAGCACGACAAAGTTGACTTTCTTAAACATTGAAAACGCCTTCATCTCTACTCTATGATGAAGTGGAGACAACAGCAAAAAAATTGCCTTTACGAAAGGAAGGATCATATGACTCGCACAGCGGATCGTCCAAACGGTCGCGGAAACGCAAAAGTTGCAGTGCAGAAATTCGGCAATTTCTTAAGCTCAATGGTACTGCCGAACATCGGCGCGTTCATCGCCTGGGGATTGATCACTGCATTATTCATACCAACCGGGTTCTTCCCGAATGAACGTCTGGCCGAACTGGTCGGTCCGATGATCACGTACTTGCTGCCGCTGCTTATCGGGTATACAGGAGGCAGACTCATCTATGATCAGCGCGGTGGTGTCGTTGGTGCAATTGCGACGATGGGCGTAATCGTCGGAGCTCCGGATACCCCGATGTTTTTAGGAGCTATGCTGATGGGACCGACTGGCGGATTTGTCATCAAGAAGTTTGACCAGCTGATTGAAGGGAAAATCCGGACGGGCTTTGAGATGCTCGTCAATAACTTCTCTGCCGGTATCCTGGGGGCGGCCCTCGCCCTTTTTGCTTACTGGATCATCGGCCCGATTGTGGCAGCTGTCACAGAGTTACTGACTTTGGGAGTTGACTGGCTGGTCGATACGGGATTGCTGCCATTGACGAGCATCCTGATTGAACCCGGAAAAATCCTGTTCCTGAACAATGCCATCAACCACGGAATCCTGACACCGATCGGACTGGAGCAAGTTCAGGAGACGGGAAAATCGGTCTTATTCCTGCTGGAAGCCAATCCAGGACCGGGTCTTGGTGTCCTGCTCGCATTCATGCTGTTCGGAAAAGGCGTGGCGAAACAGTCGGCACCAGGGGCGGCGATCATCCATTTCATCGGCGGGATTCACGAAATCTACTTCCCATACGTGCTGATGAAGCCGATGCTGCTCTTATCTGTCATCGCAGGCGGTATGAGCGGTGTCTTTACCCTCGTATTGCTTAATGGCGGATTGGTTGCACCTGCATCTCCGGGCAGCATAATTGCAATCACTGCAGTCACACCGGAATTCCTGGTCCTCCTTGCCAATTACGCGGCGGTACTGGTTGCAGCAACGGTGTCGTTCCTGATTTCAGCAACCGTATTGAAAGCGAGCAAAGAAACAGACGAAGATATCAGTGCGGCAACAGCGAAAATGGAACAGATGAAAGGCAAGAAAAGTTCGGTTGCTGGCCTTACGGCTGGTGGCGTTGCGCCCACTGCCGGAGCAGCAGGAACTGCATCGGGCAGCGGGGTAATGCCAAGCAACGTACACAAGATTGTATTCGCCTGTGATGCCGGTATGGGTTCCAGTGCCATGGGTGCGTCGCTCCTGAAGAAAAAGGTGAAAGAAGCGGATATGGATATCACAGTTACCAATACCGCCATCAGCAACATCCCTTCTGACGCACAAATCATTATCACCCAAGAGAAACTGACGCCGCGGGCTGAAAACAAAGCACCGGATGCGTATCACATTTCCGTGGATAATTTCCTGTCGAGCCCGGAATATGATAGATTGATCGAAAATCTGAAAAGCGATAGCGGTGTTGCAGAACCGCAAGTGGAACTCGTTGAAGAGTCTGAGACAGACGCAGTGGGCACCACACCACATATGGCAGAAGAGGAAGAGGACAGCCTCTTGCTGGAAGAAAACATCTTCATCAACCAGGAATTCGCCACAAAAGAAGAAGCGATCCGGTTTGCCGGTGAAGCGCTTGTCCGGGGCGGTTACGTGGAAGAATCCTACGTGGAGGAAATGCTCAAACGGGAAGAAATCACCACTACCTATATGGGCAATAACGTAGCGATTCCACACGGAACCGAAGCGGCGAAAAAAGCGGTCATCAAATCCGGTTTTACGGTTGTCCAGGTTCCGAACGGGGTAGACTTTGATGGAGAGTCCGCAAAACTGATCTTCGGGATTGCCGGCAAGGACGGTACCCATCTGGAAATCCTGTCCGGCATTGCAGTAATTTGTGCCGAGCAGGAGAACGTGGATGAACTGGTCCAAGCCAAAACAGCAAAAGAAGTGAAAGAGATCATCAACAGAAGCTAATAGCATCAGCGCAGAAAGGCGGGATTTCCTGCCTTTTTGTGCTATTCTGATTTTCGGAATCCGCGATTAAGATCTTACAGGGAAGGAAAATTCAAAGCGAAATGAGGGAGAGGCATATTTATCACATTTAGGGAAAAATCCATTATTGAATTGATTGTACGGACATCCGGCAAACATACAGTCCATTCGCTGTCGACGTATTTGAATGTGAGTGTCCGGACAATCCAGCGGGATTTGAAATCCGTGGAGAAGCTGTTGATGCAATTTGATCTGGTGCTGAAGCGGACGGCGAACGACGGCCTCTTCATTGACGGGAAAAACGAACAGATTTACCGGCTCATCCAAAATTTGACGAGTGTCCGGCCCACCGATGAAACGCCGGAAGAACGGAAGCTGAATCTGCTCATCACCCTGCTGCATGACGGTCCGTCCTTCAAAAAGCAGGTGCTGGCAAACCAGCTCGGTGTCAGCACAGCTACGCTGTCGGCTTATTTGAATGATCTGGCCGAATGGATCGGTAAATTCTCCATTACGTTGACCCGCAAAAGAGGTGTCGGCGTGGAAGTGGGTGGAGAAGAAGCCAATAAGCGGCACGCACTTGCAAACTATTTTCTCATTCACTTTTATGAAGAAATCATTGAAAACCTGTACCAGCTTCAACTGGGGAAACCGATGGAAGGAAACGTACTCGGTTATTTTTCTCCCCGGTATCTGACGCTGGTCGATGGACTGGTGAATGAAAAGATCAACAAAGAGCAGGGAAGACTGGCGGACAGCGATTATATCGGGCTGGTTATCCATACCTGCCTGACGATCCAGCGGACAGAGCAGGGGTTTTTGCTGCAGCAGGAAGATGAAACGGCAAATGAATACACAAGTGAATATGAATTGATAAACGGAGTAGCCGATGAGCTGGAATCAGCTCTCTCCATCGCGCTGACGGGCAGCGATATTCATTTTCTATCAATCATCCTGCGGGGATCAAAAGTTCAAGCGGCTGATTTGGTTTATTACGATAATGTATTGCTGGGCAAATTGATCAAGAATATGATTCTCGACGTTTCATCCAGCCTGCATGTGAATCTCGCTGACGATTTCTCTCTGTACCAGGGACTGCTGGCGCATATGGGACCGTCCATTTTCCGGCTGAAACAAAAATTGGAACTGTTTAATCCGCTGACGGAAGAGATTAAAAGAAAATATCCGATGCTGTTCATGGCGGTCAAGAAAAGCCTGGAAACCGAGTTTCCGGATATCGATTTCCCGGCGGATGAGATCGCGTTCATCGTCCTGCATTTCGGATCAGCGCTGCTGATGAATGAAGAGCGGATCAAGCTCAACGCTATTGTTGTTTGTCCGACAGGCATCGGCACATCGAAAATGCTGGCAAGCCGGATCCAAAAGGAATTGGTTGAAATCGATTCTGTCGCCATTTCGTCGATCAATGATTTTCAATCCGGCAACTTCCATGATTATGACATTGTGATTTCCACTATTCGCCTTCCGGTTACAGACGTGGATTATATTATGGTGAGTCCATTGTTGAGTGACAGGGACATCCGGGATATCGAAAATTATCTGCAGGATCATTTGGAGAAGATCATCAGCAGAAAACGGTATTTGAACGCCGGAAATCAGTTTGAAGAGCCTGCCCAGCCGAACCAGCCGAACGTGCAGACACTCCTGCAGGAGATAAAGGATGTCCATTCCAGTATGGAATCGATTCTGACTAATTTAAAAGTCTACAGAAAACAGCAAGTCGCAGATCATCGGCTCGTGCTGCAGGAAATGGTCGAACAAAGCACGCGGGACGGACTGATCACCAATCCGGAAAGCGTGCAGCGTGAACTGGAAGAGCGCGAAAAGAAAGGCGGTCTCGGAATTCCGGATACGAATATCGGTCTTTTCCACTGCCGGGACGAAAGTATCCGGGAACTGATCTTCCAAGTGGCGCATCTCGATAAACCGTGCCCGATCAAAGGGATGGATGGCGAGACCGTACACATGAATAATCTGCTGCTGATGCTGGCTCCGGTGAGCATGAGTGTCAGAGAGCAAGAGATCCTCAGTCTCATCAGCTCGAGCCTGATCGAGAGTGACGTAGCGATGATGATTTTTTCTTCTTCCAATGAGAACATGATCCGAAAGAAACTCGAAGATCTGTTTTTGGACTATCTTCAACATAATCTGATAAAGGAATGATGATAATGAAACAAACTGTTCACTTTGGTGCCGGAAATATCGGCCGGGGCTTTATCGGCGCACTCTTCGCCCAGTCAGGCTATCACGTCACGTTCGTTGATATTGCAGAACAGGTCATCGGCAAGCTGAATGATCTGGGCACGTATGAAGTCAGGCTCGCCCAGCCGGAAGAAGAAACGATGACGATTGAAAATGTATCCGGATTAAATAACATGCATCAGGAAGATGCGGTTATTGGCGCAATCCAAAGCGCCGCCTATGTGACGACTGCAATCGGTCCGACTATTTTACCGCGAATCGCTCCTTTGATTGCCCGGGGGATCACCGCGCGTGTAAATGCGACCGACGATAAATTGTATATTATTGCGTGTGAAAATCAGATCGGTGCGACCGATATTCTGAAAGCGCATGTTATGGAACACCTCGATGACGAAGTAAAAGCGGGGCTGGAAGAAAAGGTCTACTTCTTTAATTCTGCTGTGGACCGCATCGTTCCGATCCAAGACCAGGAGTCACTCGATGTGCTTGTCGAGCCTTATTATGAATGGGTCGTCGAAACAACAGAAGAGATTCCGCATGTGGAAGGGATGAAGCTTGTAGCCGAGCTGGCGCCTTTCATTGAACGGAAACTATTTACAGTAAATACAGGTCATGCTGTCATTGCTTATCTCGGCTACCTGGAAGGAAAAGAGACCATCGACCAGACACTGGCCGACCCGGACATCGAGCAGCAGGTCAGAGAAACGCTGAAAGAGACAGGCGCTTACCTGGTAAAGGAATACGGTCTGGATGAAGCGGAACATCTTGAATATATCAACAAGAATATCGAACGCTTCAAAAATCCATACTTGAATGATGGCGTCACACGGGTGGGACGGGCGCCGATCCGGAAACTGGGACCTGAAGACCGGCTCATCCGTCCCGCGACACAGGCGCAAAAAGCGGGGCTGTCTTATATGAATATGGCAAAAGCCATCGCCGCCGCTTTATTATTCGACAATCCGGAAGATGAAGAAGCTGTACAGCTGCAGGAGATGGTTCAGCGCGACGGATTGACAAGCGTCCTGAACAGCGTGAGCGGATTGCCTGAAGACAGTGAAATCACTGAAGAAATTATACGCCAGTATGAGTTGCTGAAAACGAAATAAGTTAAAGCGGCATCAGGAGGAAAAAGGAAAGCATCTCCCGCGCGGGCATTGCCGGCTGCAGGAGATGTTTTTTTATCAGCAGTGGGAGATGAAATTGACAGGCTGCTCCGTAAATGAACGCCAGTGCTGTGGATTATTCCACCCGCACTGGATGTTTTTCCTTCCGGATATGGCGGGGTCTTGTGAATGTTCGCGGGAAAGTCTATAATTATTTAATAATAAGATTGAGTTTTTACAGCAGAGAAGGGGCATTGGTCTGAACCTTTCGATGCTTGCCCAGCCAGTGAGTACCATGAACAGAATGCAATCAGTGAAGAATGGACACAGCTTATGATATGGTTATACGAAAGACGGAAAAGGTGAGCCTTCCGGATGCGGGCCTGCTTATGGCGGCGTTGTCTGGAATGCTATTCTTTTTTGCCACTATAGGGGATAAGGAAGGGTATAATGAGTGACATGCCGAAAAAAACAGACGTTATTATGATTGGTGCCGGAGTCATGAGTGCGACTCTGGGATCCTTGCTGAAAGAATTAGCGCCGGAGTGGGAAATCAATGTATTTGAAAAACTCTCAGGCCCGGGAGCAGAAAGCTCGAATGAATGGAATAACGCGGGTACAGGCCATGCTGCATTGTGTGAGTTGAACTACACACCGGAAAAGCCGGATGGCTCCATCGATATCACAAAAGCGATCAAAGTGAATGAGCAGTTCCAGCTGTCGCGACAGTTCTGGTCGTTCCTCGTCAATAACAAGCGGATCAGCAATCCAGAGGATTTTATCATGTCGCTGCCGCATATGAGCATGGTGCGCGGAGAGGAAAATGTGACGTTCCTGAAAAAGCGTTTTGAAGCGCTTTCAGCCAGTCCGTTGTTCCAAGGAATGGAGTTTTCCGAGGATCCCGCCAAATTGAAAGAATGGATTCCGCTGATTATGGAAGGGCGTTCAGCGGATGAACCGATTGCGGCAACGAAAATCGACTCCGGAACGGACGTCAATTTCGGTGAACTGACCCGTATGCTGTTCAATCACTTAGCCGGTGAAAACATCGCCGTCCATTATGAGCATAGTGTCCAGGATATCAAACGCACGGCTGATGGCTCGTGGGAAGTGAAAGTCCATGACATCGCGAACAATAAAATCGAGTACCATACAGCAAAATTCGTATTTATCGGCGGCGGAGGCGGAAGTTTGCCGCTATTGCAGAAAACCGGTATCCCGGAGTCGAAGAAAATCGGCGGATTCCCGGTGAGCGGGCTGTTCCTTGTCTGTGATAACCCGGAAGTCGTGGAACGGCATCATGCGAAAGTTTACGGCAAAGCCCAGGTCGGCGCGCCGCCGATGTCTGTGCCGCATCTTGATACGCGATTTATCGATCATAAAAAGACATTGCTGTTCGGTCCGTATGCCGGCTTCTCGCCGAAGTTCCTGAAAACAGGTTCTTACTTGGATTTGATCGGTTCTGTCAAACCGGCAAACCTGCTGACGATGCTGTCTGCAGGCGCAAAAGAAATACCGTTGACGAAATATCTGATCCAGCAAGTGCTGCTGTCGGATGAAAAACGGATGGATGAATTACGTGCGTTTGTTCCCGATGCAAAAAGCGAAGACTGGCGGACGGTGACAGCGGGGCAGCGGGTGCAGGTGATCAAAGATACGGAAGCCGGAGGAAAAGGGACGCTTCAGTTCGGCACGGAGATTGTCACAGCTGAAGACGGCTCCATCGCTGCACTGCTTGGTGCTTCTCCAGGCGCTTCGACAGCTGTCCATGCAATGCTCGAGATCTTCAAGAAATGCTTCCCGCAGCATTTGGAAGCATGGGAACCGAAAATCAAGGAAATGATTCCTTCCTACGGTGTGTCACTGAATGACAATCCGGAACTTTTCCGGGAAGTCCACGCCGAAACGGCCGAGACACTCGGATTGGCTAAAAGAGAACCGGTTTATAAACTGAGCTGAACAAACTGAAAATGAGCAACTGAATTGCCGGCTCTCCCGAACTTATTTCGGGAGGGTTTTTTCTGTAATGGATTCGCTGAGAAATTCGTTTTCTTTTCGCCTGCCCAGACTCATTGCAAGCAATACGACATTGCCATGGCCCGTCACTTTCAGAAAAACCGTGTGCTAAAAAGACAGGGAGAGAAAACCAATCGGTTATTCTTCCCTGTCTTTGATTTAAGTGGCGTTTTGGATCGCCTCGTTGTGATAAGAGTGCACGGAATAACTCATTTTTCAGGTATACATCTATCAGTAAGGGATCACAGCAGCCGGTCCCGGAACAGATGCAGCTGAAGATCATCGGATAATGTCTTGAGCACCTGGACGCCGGCTGTGCTATTGCCCCGGTTGCCGATGGCGGGTCCGATCACACCGATGCCCATCTGACCCGGAACAAGACTCATGATACCGCCGCTGACACCGCTCTTGCTCGGAAAGCCGACTTCGATGGCAAATTCACCGGATGCATTATACATGCCAGCCATGAACATGATCGTTACAGCAGTTTCAACATACTTTTCGGATACGAGCCAGTCGTTCCTGCCCGGTCGTTTTCCGCGGTTCGCCAGGAGACAGCCGATATTCGCCAAGTCATGAACGGTCACATCAATTGAATTGAACCGAAAATACAAATCCAGTATATCTTCAACTTCCGGTCCGAGAATCCCGATGCTCTGCATGAAATAGGCGAGCGAGCGGTTATGGGCCCCTGTCTTTTTCTCAGACTGGTAAACCTCTTCATTCAGCGTCAGGTTTGGATTGCCGGAAATCTGCCGGATGAAATCCAGGATCCGCCCAAACCGCTCATCGACATTCCGGCCTTTGATCATCGAACTGACGGCGATTGCACCGGAATTGACCATCGGATTGAAGGGCTTGTCCTTTGCTTCGGTCTCCAAATACTCCACTGTATTGAACGGGTCGCCGGTCGGCTCTTGGCCTACGATGGAAAAAACCTTGTCCTTGCCTTGATCTTCAAGGGCCAAGAGCAGGCTCAGCACTTTTGAAATGCTTTGGAGAGTGAATGTTTGTTCATGATCACCGGCTGAATAGCTTTCACCCCCGCACTCTATCAGCGTAACGCCGAGCGTAGTTGGATCTGCTTCACTCAGTTCCGGAATATAACTGGCCACTTTACCTTTTTGGGAATAAGGCCGGCTCTTCTGCAACACATCTTCGAGATAGGCCTGGGTGATTTTTTGCATACTGTCACTCCGTTTCCTGTGGTTACTTGTTATATCTTTTTTCCCATCAGCGGGTTTTGAGAAACCTTTCTCCTTGATTGGCACCGGTATCGACATAAAAGTACGGGAGAGGACTTTCTCTGAAATAAAAGCGTTCCCGTCGTCCGGAAGATGACAGGAACGCTTTTATGATTATTGACCGCTTAACTGAGCTTATTTAAAAAATGGAACTTTTTTAAGTGCGATTACCACAGGAATCGCAATGGCAAGCCCTACGGCGTTTTGGACGATATTACCGGGAATCGATGCGGCCGGTATGATCCAGCTGCTGTAGATAATAGCTTCACCGACATAATAGATTGCCAGCATGAGAGGAATCGATATGATTGCAGCAACTATGTTAAAACCAACACTGTTGCCATTGCGGCCGTTCATCCAGGCGATCTTCCCGACGACATATCCCTGCAGGCCACGGGCAATAAATGTAATCGGTGCCCACAGGGTCCAGCCGGAGACTAAGTCGAATAACCCCATTCCGACAGCACCGGCAACGGCGCCTTTTTTCGGACCGAGCAGCATGGAGATAATGAAGAGCATCGCCGTGCCAAGGTGAACGAGCCCGCCATTTGCTGCAATTGGCAGCCGGATATTCAGCAGGAGTGTTGCCACAAATACAAGAGCGATTGACATGGATGTCAAAATCAGATTAAAAGTGCGTGCATTTGAATACGTTGTTGCTTTTTGCATGATTCTATCCTTCCTTTCAAATCAGTCATTGATTGTACCGCTAACTTTAGCAAAGCACTGGACTGTTTAAAAGGATCAGTTTTAGATAAAACTTAGGGGTCAGGCTGATAAACCGAAGTGATTCATAAATGTTCAATCTGTTCATCCACCTATCCAATCGGAAAAGCGAAGAATATTGGGTGTTCTTTGTGAGCACCTGTTCAGCTGATGACAGTCTCAGGATGAGCTCCATTCTGTATGAATGCTGTAAGAACCCATCTGGCGATCGGTCCGACGATCAGTAATTGGACCGGGAGAGCCATGATGAAGTTCTGGCCGACTAGCTGCACGTAGTCAGACAGCAGTGAACCGTCGATTCCGCTGATCATGAATTTCACGGCCAACCCGAACACGGACATGGTCAGAACCATACCGGTAACCATGCACCCGGACATGGCGAGAATGTTCTTCCATTTTTTCGATTTATCGTAGCGGAGCTTGGATACAAATCCGCCAGCCAATGGACCGATCAGGAACGACTCAACAATGAAAGCGACCATTAGGGTAATCAGGAACTGCAGAGCGATTGCTGCAATGGACAATTCCTTCCATAATCCTTCCATCACCAAATTATAGGTGTACATGAACAGCACCATGCCGAACACCATCATCAAGCCGAATAAAAGGCCTTCTTTTTTATTTGTGGGCAAATTATCTCTCTCCTTTTCATTAAAGATAAGCTTAAGTCTATCGGTATGAAAATTTTTTCGTAAGTGAACATTATGTGACAAGCGCTTGAAAAAAGGCGGAAAGCGCGAGACTGTATGCCAAGAAACATTCCTGATTCATCACGTAATAATTGGCGAAAAAGAGGCTTTCCGAACAGCAGCATTGACACACCTGCCGGCATGCTGTAGTGTTAAGGACGCGATGAGCTCGTTTGCGTAAGACGGACAAGCACTCCTTCGGGGGAACATGCTGTGAACATGGCTTGGACGCCGCAAAGTATGAAAAAACACGTTACCCAAAGGTAACGTGTTTTTTGTCGTTGAATCGATAAAACCTCCGGAGAAGGGACAGGCGCTGTAAGCATACATAAAAACCCGTCAAAAAAGCGTGCAGGCAAGAGTAACCTTGCTGCACGCCTTTTCTTATTTATTGGTCATCAGGATACCGACGCATCGTAGATCTGCTGCACGGAATCTTTCAGTGTCTTGTTGAACTCCTCGTCGGACTGATGGTCATTCAAGCCTTCAGACAGCGCACGGGAGAAGCTGGCGATCAGGCCGTTATTGGCTCTGAGCCGGTCGTTCGCTTCTGCACGGGGATAACCGCCGGACAGGGCGACAACCCGCACAACGCGCGGATGCTCGATAAGCTCTTTATAGAAATTGTCTTCTGTCGGTATTGACAGTTTCAGCATGACATTCTGATCTTCACTGAGCTGGTCAAGTTCGCGGAGGATTTCTTCTTTCAGAATCGCTTCCGCTTCCGCTTTATCATTGATGTTGATATCGACTTCAGGTTCAATGATCGGTACCAGACCGGCCGCCAGGATCTGCTTGCCGACTTCGAATTGCTGGTCGACAACTTGTCTGATGCCTTCACGGTTGGCCGCTTTGACGACGGAACGCATTTTCGTTCCGAAAATATTGCGCTCGTTCGCCCGTTTCAGCAGGTCATCAAGACCCGGATTCGGTTTCATAAGCTGAACGCCATCGGATTCATCGGCGAGCCCTTTATCGACTTTCAGGAAGGGCACGACTCCTTTTTCTTCCCACAGGTAGTCAGGAGTATACTTGCCCTCAACTTTGCGGTCCATCGTCTGTTCAAACAGGATGGCGCCAAGAATGTGGTCGGATGTAAAAGCGGGCGATGTGACGATCCGTGAACGCATTTTGTGGACAAGGTCGAACATCTCTTCATCGGTCTGATACGAGGCCTCGGAAACGCCATAAAGTGCCAGTGCTTTCGGTGTACTGCCGCCGCTTTGGTCCAATGCGGCGATAAAACCTTTTCCGTTTTTAATGACATCGAATTGCTTCTGATTCATGGTTTCAGCTCCTTCAGTAATTTTTTCTAAAAATTAAATGCAAGGAAAGCCGTTCACTGAATAGTGTATCAGTTTTCCGGTTTATCCTGCAAAAATTAACATGACAAGATGGCCTGAAGAAATCAGGCATACAATACGTGTATTCCCAGTTATCCCTGTATCCATGCATAGGGAGGGAAAATGATGCAGGAAATCCGAAAGAATCGGCAGAGTCGGATGGATCAGATGCCGGTCCGTCCGCCTGTGCCGGAGGCCTTCGGTTCATTGTCAGGCATTCAGAATTTCCACCGGTTCAATTGCTTGAGCCGGTTCAAAACCGAAGATCCGGCTGTAGAAATAAAATTCCCCTTCAATGGCGCGTTTAATGTTCGTGGATTTCCTGAACCCGTGTCCTTCGCCTTCAAATGCCAAATAAGCAACCGGCAGCCCTTTTTCCTTTAACGCCTCAACCATCCCTTCCGCCTGATTCGGCAGGACAATTTTGTCTTCAAGGCCCTGAAAGAAGATGACCGGGCACGACAGCCGGTCTGTGAAATTGATCGGTGAACGCTCAGCATATACATCCTTGGCTTCCGGGTAGGGGCCAATCAGCCCGTGCAAGTACCGGGACTCAAACTTATGGGTTTCTTTTACGAATACTTCAAGTTCACTCAGTCCGAAATGACTGGCACCCGCGCTGTACACGTCCGTAAACACAAGTGACGCGAGCGTCGTATAGCCGCCGGCACTGCCGCCTGAAATGGCGACCCGGCTGCCGTCAACTTCCCCTTTTTCGATCAAATAACGTACAGCGTTCGCGCTGTCCTCGACATCAGTGATTCCCCAATTGCCTTTCAGCCGCTCACGGTATTCCCGGCCGAAGCCGGCAGAGCCGCCGTAGTTCACATCAACAAGTGCAAAGCCGCGACTCGTCCAGTACTGCTTCACTAAGTTCAAAATGGCAGTCGTCATGCCGGTTGGCCCGCCATGCACATGCACAAGGAGGGGCGGTTTCTCGTCCGCCGGGGCTGCATATTCCGGATTGTGCGGGCGATAGTAGAAAGCATATGCCGTCTTGCCGTCTGCTGTCGGGTACTCGATGGTTTCAGGCTGTGAAATGTAGGATTTATCCACTGACAATTCCGCTGAAGCCTTAATTACAGCAAGCTGGTCTTTGGTGTTCATCCGGACGATGCGCGGAAACTCTGTCGGTGAAGCCGCGATGAATACAGCATCACTGCCATTCGAATGAATGGAAGAGAAAAATGTGTACGCTGTTTCCATTGGGATCAATGCCCCGGTTACGACATCGATTTTCGCCAAATGTTTGACTCCTTTATCGGTGTATGTGCATATGATGACCGTGTCATCAATGAAGGCGTAATCCGAAATACCGAACATCCAGCCGGGCGATGCAAACTCCGCATCTTTTGCATAGACCGTTTCTGCATTGCCGCCATTGATCCGCATGATATTCCACCAATTCGAGCGGTCCGATGCAAAGTAGAGCATTCCGTCCGGCGACCAGACAGGCTGTGTGACGGATTCACCGGAACCGCCTGCAACCCGCTTGGCGTTCAGCAGCGTTCCATCTTCAGCCAGATCGGCTACCCACAGCTCGGACTCATCCCATGGCATATTAGGATGCTGCCACGTAAGATAGGCGAGCTGACTGCCATCAGGACTGAGACGCGGGCTTGAATAGAAGTCGCTGCCCGAGACGACGATGCGTTCATTACCCCCGTCCGTGTCCATGACGACGATCGTTGTTTCAGCAGCAATCGCCGATTCTGTATGATCTTCACGCACCCAGTACGTCCGCTGCTTCCGGACATCCACTGCCGGGTCCGCATAGCGAAGATTCGAATCGGTCGTTATGCGTTCAATGTCACCATCTTCACTGCGGACATACAGGAAGTTATCATCGAAATTCGAGAAATACAGTGCGCCGCCGAGAAAGCAGTAAGAGATCCCTCCATATTCATGCACACGCGTCCGCACATTATAGGGAGCCGGAGTCAATTCTGTTACGGTGCCGTCCTGTGCCTGCCGCATGACGGTGTTCCGTCCGGCTTCTTTCGGGCGGGCTTCCACCCAATACAGATCCTGGCCAAGAAGGCCTGTGCTGACAAGCGGTGTGGTTCCCTGGACGATCAGATCGGTTGTGACAGGCGACTTCCAGCTGCCATAAGGTCCTGTCGCTTTTTCAGTCATAGTAGCAATTCCTCCTGTGTCGATCATAGTTTTCAGTTATCAAGTCCTGCTGCCTTTATTCTATCATTGGCTGTAAGCGGATTGTTCAATTAGAAAGAATCTTTTAAAAAGTTAAAATTGACTTACGGAGGCGTCTGTCCATATAATTTTAACTAGACGATTTCATCTTGCAAAAGGTACATAAAGATAGAGTCGCCACAGCTTTCGCCATTCAAAAGGAGGGATTTGATGAAAAACTTGAACAATGATGACATCAGAAAAATCATCAGGGATGAAGACATCAAAATAGTCCGTGTCGTTTTTAATGATTTGGTGAATGTGGCAAGAGCCCGGAATATCCCGGTGAAGAAATTCACGGATGAAGTACTTGAGCAGGGAATGCAGTATCCATCAGCCATGTTCTCGGTCGATACGGCAGCTAATTTCGTATTGCCGGCGGGTGCCGGATTTGCCGGCGGATACGGCAGCTGGATGCTGAAAGTGGATCCCGCGACTTTTACGGTCGTGCCGTGGGCGAAACAGACGGCCCGTGTGATCGCCGATGTGTTCACTCTGGAAGGAGAACCGGTCAGCGTATACCCGCGCGGTATTCTCCATAACGTGCTGAAAGAGTTCGAAGCGGAAGGATATTCCACTTTCGGCGCAGCGGAACTTGAGTTCTATGTCTTTGAGAAGTATGCCAAGGACGGATATGAACCGACATGGACAGGCCTGCAATGCTATTCCGAAGTGAAGCAGTCCCAGGTCGATGAAATCCTTTATGATTTATCAGTGCCGATGGAATCCGTAGGAATTGAAGTGGAAGCCATCAACACGGAGTACGGGCCGGGCCAGTATGAGATTTCGATGAAGCCGCATAAGGGACTCGGCCAGGCGGATGCCGCTTTCTATTACAAAACCTCGGCGAAGGAATTGATGCACAGACGCGGCCTGCTTGCAACGTTCATGACCAAGCCGCTGACCGGCTTGAGCGGAAGCGGGGCGCATTTCCATCATTCGCTATATGAATTGGCGTCGGGGGATAATGCTTTTTATGACGCGGCAGATGAAAATGGAATGAGTGAATTATTCAAGCATTTCATCGCCGGCCAGCTTGAACACAGTGCCGCCATCTGTGCATTTGCCAACCCGTCGATCAACAGCTACCGGCGGCTGCGGCCGTATACATTTGCACCATCGAACATCACATGGGGGTTCGAGAACCGCATGTGCCTGATCCGGGTGCCGGAAGCCCGCGGGCAGGGGACGCGTCTTGAAAACCGGATGCCGGGCGCCGACTGCAATCCGTATTTGATGATGGCGGCCATGTACGCAGCCGGGCTTGACGGCATCAGACGGAAACTGCCGCTCACGGATCCTGTGCATAATGAAGATGCATACAGTGTGGAAGGGTCGGGGAGTCTTCCCGGCAGCCTGCCGGAAGCTCTAGCGGCGTTAAAAGCCGATGAAGCGCTGACGAAGTATTTAGGGGCGGATGCGGTGAATGCTTATATCGCGCTGAAGGAAAATGAAATCAGCCGTTTTAATGATCATGTGACAGATTGGGAAATCGAGGAATATGCAGACCTGTTTTAGGGCCATGCACAGCCGAGAAATCAAAAGGAGTGGATGGGATGAGCAAGGAAAAGAAAGAAGGTATCGGGACAGGCGGTTATTTTGCGCCGCCTGAAGAAAATGTTGTTGAAGTGGCCGGTGATTTTCAGCCCCGGCATTTGAACACGGACGATATCCCGCTGCTGAAAGTGGTGGAAGGGCTCGGACTGAAACCGGTATTCGGGGAAAATGTTCAGCTCAGTTTTGTTTATATGGAGCCGAACAGTGTAGCCCCTGTCCATTCACATCCGGAAGAGCAGATCGGGACGATGATTGAAGGCGAGTATGAGTTTGAACTCAATGGCGTGAAGAAAATGATCCGTAAAGGCGACGTCTATGTGGTGCCGCCGAACGTTCCGCACGGTGCAGTTACATACGAAAAAGGATGCGTAGCGCTTGATATCTTTTCCCCGCCGCGGACGGGCTATAAAAAGATGATGGATGAAGCCCTCCGTAAAATGGAGGAGGAAGAGGGAGAGAAATGACAGCACGGGAGACAGCAGCGCAAGGACCATCACCAACAGCAGAAATCACCGGCGGGTACTGTTTCTTCAAAGGGGAAATCATGCCGCTGGATAACGCGAATATCAACATATCGACACATGCACTAAACTACGGGACCGGCTGCTTTGAAGGAATCCGGGCCTACTGGAATGCCGAGCAGGGGCAGCTGTATATGCTGAAAGCGCTGGAGCATTTCCAGCGGCTGATCAAATCATGCCGCATCCTGAAAATCGAGTGTCCTTATACAGCGGAAGAACTGGTGGAGTGGACGGTGAAAGTGCTCGAGAAAAACGAGTACCAAGGGAATGTCTATATCCGGCCGATGGCTTTTAAAGCCTCCCGGGTCATTAAAGTCACACTCGGCGGACTGCGGGATGAACTGGCGATTTTCACGGTGCCCATGGGGGATTATGTGAAAACGGAAGACTTGGCGCTCGTCGTCTCAAGCTGGCAGCGCATTTCTGATAATACGATTCCATCACGGGCCAAAGTGACCGGTGCCTATATTAATGCCGCGCTGGCGAATGATGCGGCATCGGCCGACGGCTATGACGAAGCGATCATGCTGTCAGCCGATGGTCAGCTGTCAGAAGCCAGTTCTTCCAACCTGTTCATCGTACGGGACAATACGATTATTACAACACCCGTCACCGCAGATATTCTGGAAGGCATCACGCGCCGGGCCGTGCTGCAGGTGGCGGAAGATCTTGGTATCGCTTACGAAGTGCGCGCCGTTGACCGGACCGAACTGTACGTTGCAGATGAGATTTTCCTAGCTGGGACGGGTGTTCAGATTGCGTCGGTATCATCCGTCGACCGACGGAAAGTCGGCAGCGGTGAACTCGGATCGATTACAGCGCAACTGCAGACTGTATATTATAAAGCGGTACGCGGACTGGATGAACGGTATGCAGACTGGCTGACACCTGTCTATAAATAATTCCACGAAGAGCCTCGGGAAGGGACTGGCGGTCAGCCGGTCCCTGATGAGGTCTCTTTGTTTTCAATGAATCTACGGACATCCGCAGGAACAGACCGGGCGGAATGAGAGGAGCAGAACAATGGAATTGGGTTTGAAAGGGAAAGTGGCGCTTGTAACCGGCGGTTCCCGGGGGATCGGCCGGGCGGTCTGCGAGGAATTACTTGCCGAAGGCTGCATCGTGGCAAGCTGCAGCCGTCACGTCGAAGACTTTACCGGCCTGCAGGAGCAGGCGGGGCCGGATCGGTTTTATGCGGAGTCAGTCGATGTAACGGATCCTGAGGCAGTCACCGCTTTTGTGGAAGCGGTCGGTGAACGGTTCGGCAGTATTGACGTGCTCGTCAACAACGCAGGAAAGGCGTATCCGGGAACATTTAAAACACTGACAGATGAAGACTGGGAAGCGGATTTCCAGGTGAAGCAATTGTCTTATATCCGTTTCTCCCGAGCTGTTCTGCCGTTTATGCCGGCAGGCGGCCGGATTGTCAATATGGCAGCGGTATTCGGCAAACAGCCGGAGAAGCGGTTTTTCGCTTCAAGCGTAAACCGGGCGGCCTGTATTTCATTAACGAAAACGCTGGCGAAGGAACTCGCAGCGGACGGCATCCTGGTCAATGCTGTAAATATCGGATTTGTTAATTCCGGTCAATGGGAAGGGAAGCCGCAAAGCTTTTTTGATGAACTCATCGGCACGTTTGATGTGCCGCTCGGCCGGTTCGGAGATGGAGCTGAAGTTGCAGCGGCTGTCGCATTCCTCGTCTCCGCGCGTTCTTCCTATATCACAGGAACAGCAATCGATGTCGATGGCGGCATGGCCAAGTACCTCTAGCAGACTAAATACCGAAAGGCGTGGATGAAATGGCCTTAGTGAATGAAGTGCCTGAAAGCGAAGCCACGGGACTGGTGAAAGAAATTTATGAAGAAATGAAGTGGATCAGGGGGTGGCAACAAGTCCCGCTCATCTGGCGCACGATGGCGCTTCGGCCGGATTATCTCCGGGTGAACTGGGAACGGTATAAGACCATCATGCTTGATGGCACGCTCGATCCGCTTACAAAAGAGATCATTGCGCTGACGACTTCGATGGTCAATGGCTGCAGCTATTGCATCGACAGCCATTCTTTTGCCGCCAGAAAACTTGGCATGACAGAGGACCAGCTGATGGAAATGATCTCAATTATTGATTTTTTCTCCGGCACGAACGCTTTTTCCAGCGGATTGAAGCTGGAATTCGAACAGCCGGAAACACCGAAAGGGGAAGATGACCATGGGCGTTAACCGGGATTATTTCCGAGAAGGAGTATCACATGATTATGTAGCCGACTATGAACCGACATTCGAACACATGCCGGATATGCAGTCGCTTGAAGCGGCGGATGGCGTTACACTCCATCCGTTTTTTGGACAGCAGGTGATGATCAGTTATGTCACATTTGCGCCGAACGCAGTGGCGCCGCTGCATCAGCACCCGCAGGAGCAGATTACCTATGTCATCAAAGGCCGGCTCGAATTTGAAGTGGGAGATAAAAAACAAGTGATCGGTGAAGGCGATGCCGTCACCATCCCGCGCAATGTGCCTCATGGTGCTGTGGCGCTTGAAGAAGGGGCGGTCTGCATCGACACCTTCGCACCGCCAAGAGAAGCGTTCAAGGAACTTATGAACAAGGAGAAAGGGCAATGATGTACCTTGCCGAACTTATCATAGTCGATCAGGAGAAAAACACGGCATCCCGGCCGGCGCATCTGCAGTACATCAGCGATCTGTACGAAGCTGGCAGCGTTTTTGAAGCGGGACCGTTTTTGGATAAGACAGGCGGTCTCGTCATATATAATTGTGATTCAGAAGAAGAAGCGCTTCACCTGGCGAATGAGGATCCGGCCGTCACATCAGGTGCCCGTACAGTAAATGTGCGGGCCTGGCAGCCGCTGGCGTTTCCGATCAGCGGCCAATAGAACGATCTTTGAAGGAGGGAATGAAGTGGACATTGGTTTAAAAGGAAAGCGTGCATTGGTTACAGCTGCCTCGCAAGGTCTCGGCAGAGCCATTGCAGAAGCGCTCGTCAGCGAAGGGTGCCAAGTGGTCATCTCGAGCCGCCGGCAGGAACGCTTAGAAGAAGTTGCAGATGAAATTTCCCGGACCTGCAACGTGCAGAAAGGGACAGTCATCCCTATTGCGGCGGATGTCACAAAGAATGGAGACATCCAGCAACTGATAAAGAAAGCGGAACAGCAGCTCGGCGGCCTCGATCTGCTCGTCACAAATGCGGGCGGTCCGCCGGCCGGTCAATTTGAACAATTCTCAGATGAGGACTGGCTGGCAGCGGTTAATCTCAATCTTATGAGCGTCGTCCGGCTGGTCCGGGAAACACTGCCGATCATGAAGCGGAGCGGAGGGGGTAAGATTCTGAATGTATCATCGATGTCCGTGAAGCAGCCGATCCCGAATCTGATTCTGTCGAATACCATCCGCACCGGCACAGCAGCGATGTTGAAGACATTGGCGGCGGAAGTGGC
Organism: Planococcus lenghuensis; assembly: GCF_001999905.1. Classification (NCBI taxonomy): domain Bacteria; kingdom Bacillati; phylum Bacillota; class Bacilli; order Caryophanales; family Caryophanaceae; genus Planococcus; species Planococcus lenghuensis. The sequence goes on along the minus strand of NZ_CP019640.1, from coordinate 3,650,417 downwards.
GAAAGACAATATCCAAGTGGTGAATCTTGCACCCGGCCGTATCAAGACTGCCCGTTTGGATTCACTGGACGGCGCCCGGGCGGAACGGGAAGGACGGCCGCTTGAAGAAGTCCAGGCGGCGGAACAGGAAAAAGTGCCGATGGGTCGGTACGGAACCCCGGAAGAGTTCGGCAGGCTGGCCGCGTTTCTGCTGTCACCGGCAAATTCATATATGACGGGCCAGACGGTTCTGGCTGATGGCGGAGTTGTGCAGTCGATGTGAGCCGGCAAGAATAGGTGGCGGAAGGGGAACGATAAAATGAGCGTTGAGAAGCTGACATTGCTTCCGGCCGGTTTTTGCCATGTGGATCGGTCGGTCTTTAACACGCGGCTGTCGCCGGGCGAGAAGGTGCTGTTTCCGATCTGGATGTACTTAATCGAAACGACAGACGGTCTTTTTCTGGTGGATACCGGTATGCCGGATTCCTGCATTACGGATCCGAATGGCATGTTTGCGGGAACGGAAGATGAAGGGCTCATCATACCCGAAATGAGTAAAGCCGACCGGGCCGATCAAGTTCTGGCACTGGCTGGGTATGAACCGGATGACCTCGCCGGCATCATCAGCACGCACTGGCATTTTGATCATGCGGGCGGCAATACGCTGTTTCCTGACACGGAAATCATTGTGCAGCGGGCTGAATATGATGTAGCCATGGAGCAGGGCGCTTATCCGGCTGTCTGCCGTTCGCCGCATTTGAATTACCGGATCATTGAAGGAGACACGGAACTGGTGCCCGGTGTCTCACTGATTCACACACCGGGCCATACACCGGGGCATCAGTCGGTGCTGGTCCGCACAAGAAACTCGGGGGCTATCCTCCTGACGATTGATGCGGTGTATGTCCGGGCAAATTATGAGGAAGGCATTCCTTTTGCCGTGAAAGACGAGAAGGAAGCAGCCCGGTCCATTGCCCGCCTTCAAAAGATCGCGGAAGCAGAGCGGGCTGCGGTTTTCTTCGGACATGATCAGGAACAGGGGAAGGAATGGAAGAAATACCCGCAATTTTATTCATAACCCAATGCTGAAAAGAAGGAGTCGGACATCGTGGCAAATTCTTCAGACAAAGACAGGCAACATGAAGCTAAACAAGGAAGTATAGCAGTCGGCTCTTTTATATTAGGCCACGATCCGGAAGTGGTACGGGTGGCAGCGGCGGCAGGGCTGGATTTTCTTATCATTGATATTGAGCATGGCACGCCGACACAGGAACTTGTGGGCAGGTTCGTGGATACCGCCCAGAATCTGGCGCTCCGTGTGTTTGTTCGCTGTTCAATGGAAGATCTTCCGTTTCTGGGAAGCCTGTTTGACCGGGGGCTGGATGGGGCGATTGTTGCCGGCGCTGAGACGCCGGAAGATGTGCGCAATGTAATCCGGACTCTGAAATTTGCGCCGCTCGGGACGAGAGGCCTGAATCCGTTCGTACCCGGAACAGGTTATGGCACTCTTGATGCAGCAACGTTTATGAAAGAGGAAAATACCCGGACGAGCGTATGGATCATGGCAGAGAAAGTGAATCTTGTTAAGCGAATCGACCGAATTTCACAGCTCGATGGACTCGATGGTGTGTTTTTCGGTCCCTACGATCTGTCAGCGGATCTTGGCGTGACCGGCGAAGTCAATAACCCTGCCGTTACGGAATTGATTGCTGGTGCTGTTCAGACGGTTACGCAAAATGGCCGGGCTGCCGGTATCTTCAGCCGGGATATTGAGGCGGCGCGCCGATGGGCAGAGCAGGGGATGTCCTTCCTGGCAGTCGGATTTGACTGGCCATTACTGATGGTGTCCTGGAAAGGAATTGCAGCGGCATTCAGAGAAGAAGGCAGGGAAAAATGAAGTTAATAAGAATGCACAAAAAGTTGTCTTAAGTCGCGAGGATTGGCTGATAAGGCAGCTTTTGTTTTTTGTTATAGAAAAATAGCCGGAATACATCTTCAGAGCATATTTTTCAATTTATGATACAAACAATCAGCTACTGGAAATCAGTTTTTCGGATAGAAAAGAGTGTATTCATCTTTACTGTAAAGAAATTGCATTCAGGAACTTGAATGGATATATTTGAACTAATAAGAATGTTTCAATAGGTCCATCAGTAAAAAACGGGAGGGAACATCGATGAAAAAAGTGATTAACGACCCGAACCAAATTGTAGAGGAAATGCTGAAGGGCATGGTGGCTGCACATGGCGATTTACTGAAGCGAGTGGAAGGAACAACGGTCATTGCACGGGCAGACGCACCAGTTCAAGGGAAAGTGGCGCTCGTAAGTGGAGGCGGAAGCGGGCATGAACCGGCACATGCCGGATTCGTCGGAAAAGGCGTGTTGGATGCTGCGGTATCAGGTGAAGTCTTCACATCCCCGACGCCGGATCAGGTGTTGGAAGCGATTAAAGCTGTGGATGGCGGAGAAGGCGTCTTGCTGATCATCAAGAACTATACCGGTGATGTCATGAATTTCGAAATGGCAGCGGAACTGGCGGAAATGGAAGAAATCCGGGTCGATAAGGTGATCGTGAATGACGATGTGGCAGTGGAAGACAGTACATACACAACAGGCAGAAGAGGAATTGCCGGAACATTATTCGTTCATAAACTGGCGGGTGCCAAAGCGGAAAGCGGAGCGAGTTTGGCCGAAGTGAAAGCGACGGCAGAAAAAACAGTCGCTAACGTGCGATCCATGGGGATGGCATTGACAGCTGCCACGATCCCTTCGACCGGGAAAGCCGGTTTCCAGATTGCTGAAGATGAAATGGAAATCGGGATGGGCATTCATGGGGAACCAGGAATTTCGCGCGATAAAATAAAATCAGCCGATGAAATCGCGGAAACGCTCGTGCAGAAAATATTGGATGATGGTGTACACCAAAGCGGTGATGAAGTAGCCGTGATGATCAACGGATTGGGCGGCACGCCATTGATGGAGCTGTATGTCCTGAACGGCAAAGTGAATGATCTCCTGAAAGAAAAAGGATTCACTGTCCATAAAACGTTTGTCGGCGAATACATGACGGCGATCGATATGGCCGGCTTGTCGGTCACATTGCTCAAATTGGATGATGAACTGAAAGAGCTGCTGGCTGCACCAACGAATACGCTCGGATTTTAAGTGAACAGCAGGGGAGGATCCGATTCAGGTTTCTCCTCATTTCATCACGAAAGGAAGAGGCGGAATGGGATTGAAAGTTGAGGACGTAAAGGCTTGGATCATGAAAACGAACGAGCAGATCCAGCAAAATAAGGAGTATCTATCGGAACTGGACCAGGCAATCGGCGACGGGGATCACGGAACGAACATTTCCCGGGGATTCCAGGAAACGGTCAATAAAATCTCGTCAACGGAATACACAGCGGTTGCCGATCTGATTAAAGACTGGTCAATGACGCTGTTATCGAAAGTGGGCGGTGCAGCCGGTCCGCTATTTGGAACGGCATTGCTCAAGTTTTCCGGCGCTGTGCAAGGGAAAGAGGAAATCGATTATGGTTCATTTGTAGAAGGTGTAGAAGCCGGCCTGAACGGACTTATATTAAGAGGGAAGGCCGAGGAAGGCGATAAGACGATGGTCGATGTCTGGTCACCACTGCTGACGTACTTGAAGGGACGGGAAGCGCTGGATGCAGACGATTTTGAGGAAGCGGCAAAGGCTGCAATGGAAAATACGAAAAACTTGAAAGCTAAAAAAGGCAGAGCTTCCTATTTAGGTGACCGCTCCATCGGTCATCTCGATCCGGGTTCGGTTTCGTCTTACTACCTGTTTTCATCATTAGCGCAAGTCATTAAAGAAGAAGGTGTTCAGCTGTGAGCCAAGTCGGTATCGTGCTCGTTTCCCATAGCCATAAAATAGCAGAAGGCGTAAAGGATCTGGTGACGCAGGTATTCAAAGAAACAGCAGTCGTGGCAGCTGGCGGAACTGATGATAATGAAATCGGCACAAGCCTGGAAAAAATCCAGCAGGCGATCGACGAAGCGGATCAGGGAGATGGTGTTGTCGTCTTTTTCGATATCGGGAGCGCCATGATGAATGCGGAACTTGCAATCGAGTTATCCGGCTCGGAAGACCGGGTGAAAATCGCAGATGCGCCATTCGTGGAAGGTGCCTATGTTGCCTGTCTGGAAGCCGGGACCGGCAAGGATGTATATGAAGTGCTGGCTGCCGCTGAGCGGGCGAGGGGCCATCAGAAGAAAGCGTAAGGCAGTTACTTTGAAAAGGCTTCCTGAGAGGTTATTCTCAGGAAGCCTTTTTTTAATTCGATCAGCAATTCAGTCGGTAATCAGTATTTGGGGCGGGGCCTGCAGGAAAGGCGCCAGATTGACTGCATCCTCTTTCACTTTCTGCCCGGCCGGTGAAGACAGGGATGCATTCAGAGTAGCCAGGTCCTCATATTCAATTTCCACATGCAGGTAAAAAGCACTTTTGGCATTGTCAGCGTTGACAACGCGGTCCAAGGATGTACGTTTGATATCCGGCAGTTCATTCACGAGCGGAATGTGAACGTCCATGTAATGTTTTTCAAATCCATCCTTGTCGTTCGGTTCCTCGTAAAGCACAATAAATTTCGCCATTGATCTTCCTCCTCTAAAATCCGTAATTTGTGACGCCGCCATCGACAAACAGGTTTTGGCCAGTGATATATCCGGCACCATCTGAACAGAACATCAAAACCGGTGCGATCAATTCGTCAAGCTGACCCAATCGCTTCATCGGTGTCCGGTTTTCCAGCAGCGTCCGGAATTCCTCGTCATCCAATGCCTGTGCATTAAGTGATGTCTTGAAAAACCATGGGCTGATGGCATTGACGGTCACACCTTGCGTCGCCCATTCATTGGCCAGCTGCCGTGTCAATTGAACGACTGCAGCTTTGCTGGGGCCATAGGGGGTGCCGGACGCAAGGCTCAGCCGGGAAGCGACGGATCCGATATTGACAACGCGGCCATACTGTCGCTCTGTCATGTGTTTACCGACCGCTTTTGACAGGAGAAAGACGGACTTCAGATTAACATCCATGACTTTATCCCAGTCTTCTTCCGCTAAATCGAAAGCCGTCTCCCTGACGCTTGTGCCGGCATTATTGATCAAAATATCGATTTTTCCGAACTGCTCGATCGCCTGATTGACAGCGCTGTTCACAGATGCACTGTCAGTGACGTCACAGACGATGGCTACTGTTTTTCTTCCAGTTTCAGTGTTGATTTCGGAAGCTGCCTGCTCGATCTCTTCAGCAGAACGGGCAAGTAATACAACATCCGCACCGGCATGCGCCAGTCCTTCCGCCATAGCCCGGCCGATTCCTCTGCCGGCACCTGTCACGACCGCTGTTTTTCCACTTAAATCAAAACTTGCTTTATACATCAATCTCCGCCCCCATTAAACGTATCGTTAGATTCCGTATTAACAGCAATGGATGTTCCAATCACTGTAATTACGGGATTCCTTTTTTTCAGCAATTTAAACATAGCGGGAGATGGCTATACAAAATCCGGGTGTGCCTGAAAATCAGACGAGCAGCTTAATGACGGCCCTTGAAAGAGCATGTGTATTGATCGCGGATTCGATTTGTCCGTTAATTACACAATTCATGAACTCTGCCGTTTCGTAATACATTGTATCGAACTCCTGCGGAACTGAAAGATCTTCCGTCCGGCCATTCCGGTAGCGGATCGCAACTTGTTGCGGATCACTGATCCGGTCGATTTCGATGGTGCCGTTCTCGCCTTGGATTTCGCTCGGCAGGAGGGAATCGGAAATTTTGGAATACATCAGGACCGCTTCGAACTCCCCGTAATTTAGAATCATGCTGCCTTGTCCTTCCGCACCGGTGGATAGCGAAAAATTGTTTTTTAAAATGGTGTCCGGCTCGCCGGCCAGATGCACGACAGGCGCGAGACAATACACGCCTAAGTCCATCCCGGCGCCATTGCCGAGTTCAGGTTTAAAGGCGTTTTCAATGACGCCTTCCTTGTACTTGTCATAGCGGGAAGAGTATTGATTATAATGGAACACAAAGCGCCGGAGCGGGCCGATCTTGCCAAGCTTGTCTTTCAGGTTGAGAAAAGTGGGTGTGACTGTGGATTTCATCGCTTCCATGAACATTACCTGATGTTTCCGGGAAGCGGCGATGATCCGGTCCATTTCCTCGACGGAAGTAACAGCCGGCTTTTCGCACAGCACATGGATGCCATGTGCCATTGCTTCAATACTTTGCTGGGCATGGAAAGCGTTCGGTGAAGCAATATAAACGGCCTCAATCGTGCCGCTTCTAAACATGGCGGCAAGGTCTGTATAGACGTTTTCTATCGCATGTTTTGCTGCGAATTCCCTGCCGGTCTTTTCCGTTCTGGAATAGACGGCTCCGATACTGAATTCGGGAAGTGCGGCGGCGGCTTTGATGAAGCGATCGGTGATCCAGTTCGTGCCGATAATGCCGAATCTCATGTTCATATCCTTTCCGTTAGCTGATTACGGTAGTCCGCTGCTTTTATGTGAAACAGAAAACGGCCCCATGTATACAGGGCCGGTTATCGCTATTCTTTTTTAAACTGTTGCTTGAGTGCAGCCAACTCGTCATCGACTGCATTGCCTTTTTTGAGTGCAGCGAGTTCGTCGTCCAGGCTTCGTGAACCTGACCGCAAATCTTCCGATGTTTCCGCTTCCGCTTCGTACTGCATCACTTTTTCTTCCATGCGATCAAAACCCTGACGTGATTCATCGCCCCCGACAGAAGAGAGAGTGCGGTTCATTTTCGTACGGGTTTTCGCCGATTCCGCACGCGCTTTCAGTGAATCCTTTTTAAGTTCCATCTCTTCATACTCGCGTTTCATTTCCGCCAGTTTTTCGCGCAGTGCAGCCGAGTCAGCGGCCGCCTGTTCATGCGCCGGCTGCAGGGCATCCGCCTGTTTCATGTAATTCTGCTTGTCTTCCAATGCTCGGCGGGCCAGATCATCATTACCGGCCTCAACCGCGTCAGCTGCCTGCTGTTGGCGTTTTGCAGCCATGCTCTGAGCTTCATCGAGTTTTTTCTTGAGCATTTTCTCATTGGCCAGCTGTTTTGCGGTCGCCGTTTCCGCTTCCCGGATATCGACGGACATCTCCCGCATGAATTGATCCAGCATTTTGACCGGATCTTCCGCTTTGTCCAGTGCCGCATTCAGTTCTGATCCCATATACGTCTTAACACGCTTGAAAAATTGAAACATATCTTCTCCTCCAATCGGTTAACTTCCTGCCAAGATCGTGACTTCGAACTCTTCAATTTCATGGCCATGGCTTACTTCCACATCGCCGCCCCATACTTCAACAGACAAAAAGGATTCGCCGGTTTCATCCGCATAATCGTAGTAATCCACATGTTTTCCGTGGACATTGCGGCTTGTGCCTGCTGCTTCAACGTGCGCGCGTCCCTGTTCCTCCAAGTAATAGGTACGGCCATCGTAAGCAACTTCAGCGGCACCTGCCTCGAATCCGGGTATCCGTACCGGTTCATACATGCCAACGTCAAGTTCATCATCCAGCTCTGTGCTCAACCACAGGATGCGGCCGGTGGCGTTCAGCTGGTAAGCGGTCCATCGGTACCCGCCGTCATCATACTCGATTTTACCGGTCACTTCGTAATCGGTCAGATCATACGTTACAAAATCGCCGATGCGCAGGTTAAGCAGGGTCCGCTTTTCCACTTTCGCCGGTTCCTGATCTTCTCCATTGAACAATCGTTTGAAAAAGCCCATCTTTTCACCTCTTCCGGACATACGGATCAAATTGAATAAGGGTTGAATTTATCGTATCACGGGCAAGCTGAATAATCGAATGACAGCAAATGAAAAACCGGAAACAAAAAACGCGCCGAAGAAGAAACCGGTGCGCTGAAAGAATTAAGTGCTTTTTCTCTTGATGAAGCAGAGATGCCTGCCGCTCTGTTTATCCTGACGGTAAGAGAAGCCGGATGGGTCGGTGAATGTGCAAGTCCGGTCCACTGCAATCTGGCCGGCCGGAATTCCTGCCAGCTCACACTGTTTCTTTACGGTCAATTGGTTATCGATATGGTACTTTCCGGTCTGGTCGTTGTAGTACATGAAGTCATCCGCATAGCCGAGATTTTTGTATTTTACATATACATCTTCATCCACTTCGAATTTCTCCTGACTCAACGCGGCACCGATCTGTATGTGAATATCTGCAGGGTCGATCTGTTCATTTATCCGTAAATGATCAAAGAGCTTCAAGGTGATTTCTTTCACGGTGCCTTGCCAGCCGGAATGAATGACGCCAGTGAGGCTGCTCGTTTTGCTGTAGAACATGACCGGTACACAATCAGCCGTAAAACTGCCCAGCAGCAGATCCGGCTCATAAGTATAAAGCGCATCCGTATCCGCAAGTGCCTGCTCTGTGTCAATAGCACCCTTTCCTTTATCCTGTGAAGTGACCCGATGAAAATTAGCGCTGTGTGTTTGATTGGCAAGAACAAAATCATTCAGTTCACTGCCGAGTGAAGTTGCCAGTTTCCGACGATTTTCCGTTACCCGTTCTGGCGCCGTGCATGCATGAAGTGCCATGTTATTGGCTTCCGGAGCGGCCTCATCCTTCATTGTCATTCCGGCAATGAGGTTTTCAGTGTTTAAGTAAAGAATTGTTTTCATACCATCACCCCGTTTCAATATAGAACAATGAAAGACCATTGTACAGAGAGAGGAAATGCGGATTCGACGCAGGAAAAGCGGAAAGGTGGCGTATCCGGCTGACCTGCTGCCGGAGAGCCGAGTAATCAATGAAAAAAAGAGCAGCAAAAACATGCCGTACAGCGCGGAAACAAATGAAGCCGGAAGAAAAGAAAGGATTTCCTGACAGTTTCAAGGAATGATCGCTGTTTTTTAGGGTATATTTAAAGGAATCAGACTGAATTGCAGCAGAAGCGAAACTGTTGCGGGGTCGGCTGTGACCGGCAAAGAGGTTTCATACAGAAACATGGCCGCTGTTTGAAGAACAGCGGCTTGTATGGTCTTTTGCCCAAGGTCCATATCAGCCATTCAACTTGTTTTATAAAAATACGAAAAAATGGTATAAATACAACAGAACCTTATCACGATGGACAAAGACGGCAGCACGTACAGAAACAGAAAACAGAAGGGACCGGGAAATGTGAAAAAACTGTTCATTGGCGGATTGGCCGCCATTGCACTCTATACGGTTATTCCGACCATGATCGGCAAAACCGCTTCTATCGGCATTCGCCAAAAAGGTAATCTTCCGAACACACTCGCCCTCACGTTCGACGATGGGCCCAATCCCCTCTATACCCCGCAATTGCTGGATCTGCTGAAAATGCATGACATCAGCGCCACGTTTTTTGTTGTAGGCGAAAAAGCGGCAGCCTATCCTGACCTTATCCGACGAATGCATGAAGAAGGCCATGAAATCGGCGTCCATCATTTCCGGCATATCAGCAATTGGCTTTTGTCGCCGAGTGCCTACAGACGCCAGTTGACAAAAAGCATTCAAGTGATCAGCGGAATCACAGGTGAACGGCCAAGCTATTACCGGCCGCCCTGGGGTCATTTCAATCTCTGCTCCCTGTTTTTTCGGGAACAGTTGCAAGTGATCATGTGGTCACATATCCCGAGGGACTGGAAAAAAGGGATAACAGAAGCGGAATTGTATAGCCGGCTGGACGAGGCGGGAGGGGACGGTGATTTTATCCTCCTGCATGATTGCGGGGAAACATTCGGGGCGGACCGGGAAGCACCGGCTGTCATGCTGCGCGCCCTGGAGCCTTTTATCTTGGACAGGAAGGAAAAAGGCATCCGATTTTTGACTGTGACACCTTTAGCAGGCACAGAGCACTTAGAAAAGGGGGCTGTTGAATGGTACAGCGAGTTCTGATTCTGCCGATATTCCAGATGCCATCAGGCCACCACCAAGTCGCGGATACTGTAGCCGATTTTATCGAAGAAGAATTCAGTGAAGTATACTGCCGAAAAAGAGATTTGATCACTTATTGTGGGTCTGGACTGGAAACAGTGGTTTCAAAGAGTTACGTAAAATGGATTAAGCATTTTCCTGCCTCTTATCATTATATTTATAACCAGAGTATGGAAAAGTCCTCATCAGATAAAAGTGACAATGCGTTTATGAAACGAATCAGCGATTATTTTGAACGGAAAATGATTGAATTGATCGCGGAAGAGGGGCCGGATGTCATTATCTGCACCCATTCCTTTCCATCGAGCATCTTAAACCGTTTGAAGATGAAAGGGCTTCTCGTAACGCCTATCATTAATATTTACACCGATTTCTTCATCAGCAGCCTGTGGGGAAAGACCCATATCGATTATCATTTCGTGCCGAACCGGGCATGCAAGGAACTGCTTGTTGATGAGTACGGAATTTCAGAGAACCGCGTGACAATCACCGGCATTCCGATCCATCCCATATTTTCGAAGAAAACGAAGCAATCCGGCAATGAAAGAAAACGGCTGCTGGTGGCAGGGGGCAATATCGGACTCGGCAATATTGAAGAATTCATCTCGAAAATCCATGAAGACATGGCACTTACCGTGCTCTGCGGGAAAAACGAGAAGTTATATAAATTGCTGACAAGCAAGAATTACAAAAATATCGATGTATACCCGTATATTTCCTCAACCAAAAAAATCAATGAGCTTTACGACCAGGCGGATGCCATCATCACAAAGCCCGGAGGCATTACAGTAAGCGAAGCGCTGGCCAAAGGGCTGCCGATCTTTACTGTTCATGCACTGCCGGGACAGGAACGGGAAAACTTGGAGTATTTGAAGCAGGAGCAATTGATCTGTCCGCTGACAGAAAAAGAAGTCGTCAGCGGCAAACTGCTGCAAATGCTTGAAGACGAACTCCTGAGAGCGAAGTTCGAAAAACAGATTGCGCGTTATTTGAGCGAAATCGAAATGCCGACAGAACAAGCATTGAAGCAAGTGCTGTCGAATCTGGAGCCGACTGAGGACCGGCTGGTAAAACCGGGGCTGCGGCGGCGCAATAAACAGCTGACAAGAAAAAAAACTTCCAAAAGCAAATGAAAACAAAGCCATGGATGCAGGCAGCCGTCCATGGCTTTTTCGTAATGCTTATGACCACCACATTTGCCCGACGGACTCTTTTACGATCAGCGGCTTCAGGTTTTCAACCGCTTTGGTAAAGCCTTCGTCAACAGACATGAGACCATCCTCATGTTCAATGCTTACAACATAATCGTAATCGTACAGGCGCAACGCGCTAATGATATCAGCCCAGGTCTTTTGATCATGCCCGAAACCGACTGTCCTGAAATACCAGGCCCGATCCCGCATTTCCGAGTATTCGGTCATGTCGGTCAGCCCGTTGCGGTTCATGTTCTGCTGGTCGATGGCTGTATCTTTTGCATGGAAATGATGGATGGCGCCTTCCCGGCCGAGTATTTTGACGGATTCCACCGGATCGATTCCCTGCCACCACATATGGCTTGGATCAAGATTGGCACCGATCATTGGACCGCAGGCTTCCCGAAGCCGCAGCAGCGTTGCGGGTGTATGTACAGAGAAACCGCCGTGCAGTTCCAGGCCGATTTTGACACTGAGCGATTCTGCCAGCGCATTTTTTTCTTTCCAGTATGGAATTAATTTTTCTTCCCATTGCCATTTCAATACTTCCTGAAAATCATGCGGCCAAGGTGAAACAGGCCAGTTCGGATAGAGGGCATTTTCATGGTCGCCGGGACAGCCGGAAAACGTATTGACGACCGGGACGCTCAGCTTGGCTGCAAGCCGGAGCGTTTTGTCGAACAGTTCATCGGCAGGCGCTGCAATCTTTTTCTGTGGATGGAGCGGATTTGAATGGCAGCTCAGCGCGCTGATCATCAGCCCGTGATCGCTGACTTTTTGCTGAAAGCGCTGCAGAGCGGTTTCGTCACCCAGCAATTCATCCACGTTGCAATGGGCGTCGCTGCCATAGCCGCCGGTTCCAAGTTCGATTGCCTCCACTCCTTTCGACGAGACATATTTCAGCATTTCCTCGAAGCTTTTATCTGCAAACAGCACGGTGAATACACCTATTTTCAACACAGACGCCTCCTTTGATTTAATTATCAGAATAATTTAAATTGTAATCTGTTACCAATCAAAAGGCAACGGAAATAAGGGGAAGCGGAGGACTGGATGAAAAAGCCGTATGGGCTGTCCGGGTGCAACTGAACCGATCGGCATATAAGGGGGGCGGCAGGAATTAGTGTATAATAGCAAGATGGGTTCAAGATCCTGTTGGAGGGAAATTATGGTTAAAAATATAGTAATTGAAGAACTGATGCCACTTGTTGAAGAAGGAAAAATGGTGTTGGTGGATGTGCGGTCGCCGTCTGAGTATCAGGAATTTTCGATGCCTGGCAGCATCAATATTCCGCTGTTCACGGATGCTGAACGGGCGGAAGTCGGCACGTTATATACACAAGTGGGTACGGACACCGCAAAACAGCGCGGCCTGGAAATTGTCTCTGCTAAACTGCCCGAATTCATCCGGCAGTTCCAGGAAGTGGATGGGGACATTACGCTGTTCTGCTGGCGGGGCGGCATGCGCAGCAAGACGGCTGCCACAATGCTTGACTTAATGGGTTTGCGTGTCCAGCGGCTTGAAGGCGGCGTACGGGCTTACCGGAAATGGGTCGTTAATGAACTGGAGCAGTTTAAAGTGCCATTCAAGGCTGCGGTACTGAACGGGCTGACCGGTTCCGGGAAAACAAGAGTATTGAAGATGCTGGAGCAGGAAGGGTATCCGGTCATTGACCTGGAAGGTATGGCCGGCCATAAAGGATCAATCTTCGGACATATCGGAGACCGGCCGAATAACCAGAAAAAATTCGACGCGCTGCTTGCTGAGCGGCTGCGCCAGCTCAAGGACTCGCCTTACGTCCTGTTCGAAGCGGAAAGCAGCCGGATCGGCAAAATTGTGATGCCGCAGTTTTTGCAGGAATTGAAAGAGCAAAGCCCGCAATTGATCATCGACTTGCCGATTGATGAACGTATCGGCATCATTCTGGCAGATTATCAGCCAGAGAAGTACCAGCAGGAATGCATCCAGGCATTCAACCGGATTCGCACCCGCATGCATACGCCTGTCGCAAACCAGATTGAAGAAGATCTCTGGAGCGGTGACTTCGCTTCAGCGGTACGGTCGCTGCTGGAGGGGTATTACGATTCACGGTACGAACATAAAGGCAGCCAGTTGCCCAAGGCGGAGAAGACCGTATTGAAAGCAGATAACGTTGAAGAAGCGGCAGCAGCTGTGAAAGAAACTCTCCCAACTTTGGTAAATAACAAGTAGACATAAAAGGTAAAAGGGACGCTATGGCGCCCCTTTTTTTATTCGGAAAAATAGCCTTCATAGAGTCTGCCGATTTTCCGGTGAAACTCCTCAATATGCACAAACCGGGCTTCCCGCAGCATTTCTTTTCCATCCACAAATAAAATTAAAACCGGCACCGTGAAGAGGGACAGAAGTCCAGCCAGTTCTTCGATCTGTTCCGCATCCACCGTCGCTGTCCGGATGCGGGGGTAACCGTCCATCACTTCCTCAACCTGAGGAAGCAGTGCATGACAGACTCCTCAGCCGGGACGCAGAACATAGAGAAAATTCAATCCTTCCCGCTGAATAAAAGTTTCAACGGATTCCATTGTTGCCAACGGCCGCATTGCCGCTTCCCCCTTTCTTCATCGCTTTCCCTTTCTTTTCCCTTTTGCCGGTTAAATAATCTGGAAACCTGTCCTTGTGCAGACGAACGTGTCGGCATACAATCGGTGTAGAACCGAAAAAAAGAGTATTGGGAATGACTATTTCACCGTTCTATTAGCACAGCTGGTCAATAAGACGCTATCCCTTTTGCCTCTCATAGGAAAGGTATAATAGCGCTTGAATTAGCAAAGGTATTTGAATTTTTCAGCAACCCAATAATTTTTATAACCATCCACTGTTTACAGTTTTTTTCAAAATGAATCACCTTATTGGCTTGCAGACTTTTAAAATTGCTCACATATGATGGATTGATGAATCATTACATAGTAATAGAGCCTTACATTTATTCTTAAATGTTTATATATTTGTAATTTAATATTTATTTAGAATGTTTTAATAGTTTGTAATATTTCTAGAGTTCAATAATATTAAGAGTAATAAATTAAAAAGAAGGAGGCTCGTTAGTGGAAAATTCTTGATAGAAGTATCTCTTCGTAAATTTACTGTAAAAGTAGCAGGCGTTATCTGTGCAAAGTGAATTAAGCATAACAGTAAGGAGATGCATACCGAGCAATCACAAGGAATGGTCGTTTTACAAGGCAATATAGAGAGATCATTGGAGGAGTCAAATCAACGAAACGCCGAAGTATGGGAAGAACCCGCTGAATTGAAAAGCGAAGACGATCAAAAGGAAATCGATACATCATTAGCTGTGTAGAGAGAAGTAAAAGAGGAAGTAGGGAAAGACCTACTAGAAGAAACTGAAAAAAGTCAAAGGATTGGAAGTGCAAAGAAAAAATAATTAGTTCTAAAGGGACACAAAAAGGAGAAATAGATGAAGAATAAAACGCCATTTATTATTCTGTTGACTTTACTGCTGGTACTTCAATCGTTAACGCCAGTACTTGCAGAAAATCAAAAAAATAAGCCTGAAATCAAAATTGATGCCTCAACCTTCGTCCTTCCTGGAGAGCCTTTTTCTGTGAACACTATTTACAGGAATGATACAAGTTACTCTGGTAACAAGGATTTGGTCATTGAGTACTTAGTGGATGAGAAAGTTGTGGAACGCCATCAACTTGATTCATTGAAGCCAAATGAAAAAGTAGAAATCAATAAGGAGATTTTATTACATGATTATCTTACTTCAAGCTTACAAGCAAGAGTCATTTGGACAAAACCAGCAAGTGATAGTAGAAGCTTAGTAGCCGAAAGCAATATTCTTGAGTTAACTACAGATCCTAACATTAAACTTGACTCAGACCAGGATGGAGTTGCAGATGATAAGGAAGAAGAATTAGGCACAGATTCTAAAAATGCCGATTCAGACCAAGATGGATTAAATGACGGCCATGAATTAATATACACTACTACAAACCCTACAGTTAAAGATACCGATCATAATGGTGTGACAGATAACATTGAAGATAGCGATAAAGATGGTCTTACTAATAAAGAAGAAATAAAGGCCAAAACAAATCCGGGAAAGAGCGATACTGATGGCGACGGTTTGACTGATAGCGAAGAAATAAACAACCATAAGACTAATCCCAGTAAAGAAGATACAGATGAAGATTTACTGTTAGATGGCAGTGAAATTAAACTAGGTTTTGATCCTCTTAAACAAGACACTGACGGGAACGGCGTAATCGATTCTGAAGAAATAACAGAGCAAGATCTTGAAAGTGAGAAATTTGAACATTTAAGTCCTTTAGGCGGAGTAGTTCCTTCTATTACCTTTAGAACAAAAGGGGATATTAACCACAGAGTAGGTATACAAGATGCTTCTAAACATGTATTCCTAAAGTCTATAAGAGCTATTATTGGCAAACCAGTTAATGTAGAAATTCTAGGTGATTTCGAAAGCGCTGTGATTACCTTGAAGATTGAGCCCGATATCTTAGAGAAACATAAAATTGAAAACCTCAGAATTGGTAGTTTTAATGAAGAGGAATCCAGGTTCATTGAATTGGAAACGGACATTGATACGGCAAATAATACATTAACAGCTATCGTATCTCATTTCAGTCCAGTTTTTGCCTATGACAAAGGAATTTATGATTATGATAGAGTTTCAGACAATACGGAAAGTACTATTGAAAAAGGTCCATCTGACATCGTGTTCGTAATTGATTCCACAGGTTCTATGGGGAGCGCCATTTCAAATGTAAAGAATAACATTAATTCTTTCGTGAATCAATTGGCAGAAAAGAAAGTAGATGTGAGACTAGGACTTGTTGAGTTTAAGGATATTTCAGCTGATGGTTTAGATTCAACTAAAAATTTCGGATGGTTTACCGATGTTGAAGAATTTAAAACCAAAGTTTCAGGAATTCGTGCTTCAGGTGGTGGTGATGCTCCAGAATCTGCTGTTGATGCTCTTGAGGAAGCAAGAGGATTAGAATACAGACAAAACGTTGGTAAGTACATCGTTTTACTTACGGATGTAAATTATAAAGCAAGTACTCGATTTGCGGAAGTAACTTCTATGCATGATGAAATTCAATTGTTAAAAGAAGATGAAATTTCTGTATCAGTAATCGGAAATTCATATTACCGGTCATTTTATGATGAACTATATAGCATTACTGATGGTATTTGGGCGAGTTTATATGGAAATTTCGCCTCTAATTTAGTTCCTCTTATCGATAAGATTGAAGAAGATGTTGGTTCTTATGTATGGATAAGACTAGCTACTGGCAACATTGTTAAATTAAAAAAAGTTCCTGATAAAGAGGATCTGGAGACTGATTCTGATGGAGATACAATCCCAGATTCAGTTGAACTAGACAAAGAATGGACAGGATATGATGGAGTTAAATATTGGACTTTTAGTAGTAATCCCAGCGAACAAAACACAGATGGGGATGGTTATTCAGACTTTGATGACCGTTATCCTAAACAACCATATGCTCCTTCTATCGTGTTTGTACACGGCAGAATAAGCAATACAAAAGCACCTTTTGGGGCAGTAAGTGCGATTAATCCCGGTGAAAATGATGATGAGTTTTCTGATATAGGAGATAATCCTAATACAGATACTTATTATACGAACCCTGAAAATCAATTAATTAAAAGAGGCAGCAGTGACATGACCAAACTGATGGGATACTTGGTAGAAAATCTCGAATCTGATACTTATCGATTGATGAATAATAATACTGATTCCTATGAGAATAAATTTTTTGCTTACAACTATCCGAACCGCGGCCATTTAGATGTCTCTGGTGTCATGTTAGATAGATTTTTAAACAATTTAGTTACTGAGGGCTATCTAGAAACTCCGGATAAAGAAGGTAAAGTCAAACCGGGTGTTATTTTCATTACTCACTCAGCTGGAGGCTTAGTATCACGTTACTACAATGAAAAAGTGAAAAATAGCAGTTCGAAAGTTCAAGTAGAATCTATCATGACACTAGCCACTCCTCACTGGGGTGGAGAATTCTATGTTATAGGACAAGACCTGAACTCTCCTGAAACTTTTGGTTTAACGGGGTTTGACATGGATAAAGATCTTTATCCTGAACCTTACGTTTTAGAACAAGAGATTAGTCCACAAGGAGATATTAGAAACATTGCTGTCCCTACAAAGTCATTTACTGAAAAATTAAATGAAGATTTTTTATCTAACAAAGGGGATACTAAATATTTTGCGTTAGCTGGAGTAAGTATGGCAATTGCTTCAAATCCAATGTCAGTTTGGTATCCGGAAACTAGAGAAGGACAAGGTACAAATTACGTTGCTTTAGCCCAACAGTGCCTTAATAAACATGATAACTGGTTGGAATGGAACAGTAGGCCAACTCTTTGGAATGATACCTGGGTATCTTTCCATAGTGCGTTAGGTTCTAATTATAATATAGAGTCCGATTTTTCCGACGATAAGATTACATTGGATTTCGATAGACGATATGTTGTTGTTGATACAAAAGAATTGGCGGGCCATAATGCTATATATAATAATCAAGTTTCTGGTGTGCTAATAATGAATTGGCTTAAAGATCGGGATGTCATGCCAGACTATGTAAGTGTTAATGCCCCAACGTTGCAAAATGATTGTCAATAAATAAAAGTTGGTGATCTGTATTAACAAAAAATTGTTGAACTATATAGCAGGTCTCACAATTGCCATCTTATTAAGCGGCTTTTCTTCTTACTTTTTTGATTATTTTTATAGTAGAGGAATTTATTCTCTTGATAATCGTATGGGCATTATGGAATACGCAGGGTTACAATTTATTTTGTTGCTTCCCTTAGTTTTTGCGGTATCTAATAAAAAATATATAGCGGCATTTGTTTTTCTTATAGGATTTATAAGAGGTAATTATATTTTTATAAATCCTACTGCAGAAGATAATTTGCATAGAAGTTATTTTGAATTCCTTTACATGCTCGCCACCATTACTGCTTCTTATGTAATAGGGTTGGTTGCTCAGTTTTTATATTCACATTCTATAAAAAAAACTGCTTAATATTAAATTGCAAACACTCTAGGAGGCTGTCTCGTTCGGATGCCTCTTTCTTTTTTTTTCCAAATTTATTCTGTAAATAGTGCACAATTTTAAAAAAGGTTTTCAAACTGTCTATGTGGAGGGATGGCGACTGACCCGAGGGACTTATCCTCCACAACAGGAAAGCAAAGTAAACAGATATTGCCGGCGGGTCAAATAAGTGCTTTGTTTAAGTGATTCGATATTTATTAATAACCAAGAGTTCTTTTTATAAGTCAGGCAAAACAAAGGCATAGTGTCTGGTGATTTCTCGTATAGCTTTTCTGGTAGGTGAGTGAGTACCTCTTTGACGATAGCTGGTATTCAGGCAATCAATCATATTCATATATTAAGGTGAATACCTGGGAAGGAAGCTTCTATGGATGAAAAAAAGAGGTTTAACCCGGAGAATGCCCATCTTCTGTACAACGAGGAGAGACGAATCACATTGCCGCCTGAACGGGTGATCGGGTATTTAAGGGTCAAGCAGAACGATGAAGTCGCGGACCTTGGTGCCGGGAACGGCTATTTCACCATCCCATTGGCACAGATGGTCAGCAAGACAGTCACAGCGGTCGATATAGAGCCGCGCATGCTCGCGATGCTCCAGGAAAATGCGGAGAGGGAAAAAGTGGGCAATATTCAATGCGTTCAAAGCGACCTGGAAAGCATCCCGTTTGGAGATCGCTCGTTTGATAAGGTGCTGATCGCTTTTGTCATTCATGAAGTTGAAGATCCAGATAAAGTTCTGGTGGAAGTCAGGCGTTTATTGAAACCGGGCGGCATTGTGCTAATGACGGAATGGGAAGCTGCGGTGACATGGGGAGGCCCACCGAGCGATGAGCGGATTCCCTCCGGTGCGTTGATGGCGGCTGCAGGCAGGAACGGGTTTGCTGCTGAACGCATCCGGCTTAGCCCTGCCCGGTATGCGATCAAGGCTTACGCAAAGAACACCAAGTCAAACCCGGAATGACAAGAAAGTTCGATAATCTGTGCGCCCGCTGCTTTAACAGCGGGCGTTTTTTTCCTTTAGCTGAGCGTTTAGCGCTGATTATTTCAGTGCATATACGAGTATATGCAGGCGAAAGCACCAACAGAATCGAATAGGACAAGGAAGGTAAAAAGATAAGTGGTTTTAAAAGGAGGATACGGAATGAAATATGTGATTATCGGCGGGGATGCGGCAGGTATGAGTGCCGCCATGCAAATTGTACGGAAAGGTCAGGATGCAGAAGTACTGACACTTGAAAAAGGAGAAACGTACTCCTACGGACAGTGTGGGCTTCCTTATACAATCAGCGGGCAGATCCCATCCACAGACCGGTTGATTGCCCGTACTCCGGAGACGTTCCGGGAAAAATATGAAATTGATGCACGAACCGGTCACTTGGTTGAAAGGGTTGATCCGATTGAAAAGAAAGTAACCGGCAGACAGACGGCGACCGGCGAATTATTCGAGTACCCCTACGATAAGCTGCTCATTGCCACCGGCGCAAGTCCGGTCATCCCCCGGATCAAAGGCGGTGACCTGCCGGGTGTGCATGTGCTGAAGACAATACCGGACGCCCACCGGATAATGGAGAACCTGGAGCATGACGTACAGCAAATCGCCATCATGGGAGGCGGCGCCATCGGGCTGGAAATGGCCGAAGTATTCCGGGGGCTCGGCAAGGACGTGCGGATAATTGAACGCGGAAAGCATCTTGCCAAAATTTTCGATGCCGATATGGCACAACTGATCCATGAGGAAGCGGCCAAGCATGGCATCCGTGTCCACACCGAAGAAAACGTTGAAGAGATTACAGGAAAAGGCAGCGTGGAAGCCATCCGTACAGATAAGGGAACGTACCCGGCCGACTTGGTGCTGCTGTCAGTTGGTGCCTACCCGAACACGAAATTCATCGGCGATACGGGGATTGTGACAAGCGTTCGGGGAGCAATCCAAGTCGATCGCTATATGAAGACGAATGTCCCGGACATTTATGCGGCAGGAGACTGTGCCGTGCAGTACCATCGCATAAAGAAGAAAGACGATTACATTCCGCTGGGCACGACTGCGAATAAGCAGGGACGGATTGCAGGACTTAATATGATTGGCATACCTAAAACATTTGAAGGAATCGTCGGTACATCCATCCTGAAATTCATGGATCTGACACTTGCCCGGACCGGTCTTTCTGAAAAAGAAGCAGAGGCGATCGGACTGGAGATCAAGACGGTTTGGATCAAGGCAAAGGACATTGCCGGATACTACCCGAATCCGAAGCCTTTACATGTGAAACTCCTGTACGGGGCTGCCGATGAATTGCTGCTGGGCGGTCAGGTTATCGGGGAAAACGGGGCGGATAAGCGAATCGATGTGCTGGCGACTGCTCTCTATGCCGGCATGCGGCTCCATGAACTGGAAGATTTGGATCTCGCATACGCACCGCCTTTCAATGGCACATGGGATCCGATTCAGCAGGCGTCGCGTCGCGGCTGACGCCGGGAAGAAGACCAAGATATAGGCGTTAAAGAAAGAGGTCCGCAGATGCGGCCTTTTCTTCAGGAAAAGGCGATGAACAGGCCGAGAATGCAGGTGAGCCCTGAAATCGGAGACATGACCAGTCGTTCTTTCCGGCTCTTGGATGCAAGATTCACCACAGTGTTGACGGCCATATAAGCGGTGATGATCCACACGAGTACAGCAGTAGGCAGGAAGAACGGGATGCCTGATGCCACAACGCGGGCATGCTGCAGAAAGACAAAGCCCATGAGGAGTAAAACAGCAGCGGAAAAACCGGCGGCGATGCGCAGGCGTTTTGGCAGTACCTTATGGTAGCCACCCATTGTGAACTCCCCGAATGGCAGACCGAACGACAGCAGGACCTGGAATACAGCAACGCCGGAAAATAACAGGGCAGTCATGACAGCCGCTGTGTGAACCAATGAAAATTCCATCGCAAACACCTCTGCTTCTTTTCTTTCAATGTACCATGAATTGCACAGGTGGAAATGGCCGGGAGAAATAATTTTTGTGGAATTCGGTTAATTCTGTCTATAATAGACGTAACGATCAGGACGGAGGAGATCAGGATGAATGAGAAAAGAAATGAAACGATTTATGAAGTGCAGATGAGTGACAAAGAAGTGGAAGCGATTCTCCACGCGTTTAAAGTCACGAGGTCGGAGATGGGCTTTACACAGACTGACAAGCAATTGATCAAAAAGCTTGCACAGCTCGACGGCCGGTTTCTGGCTTACGTCAAAGACCAGAACTGGTTCCCGGGATCGTTCAAGTAAATGCAGAGGCTATGCGAATGGAACTGACCGGGTGGATTGCCGGTAAAGGAGAGTAGAAATGGAGAATTACAATTACTTCTGCAACACCCGGATTGAGATGGGACCGGACAAATCAAAGCAATTGCCTGTCTTTCTGCCGGCAATTGGCGTCGATACCCCAATTTTGCTGGTCAGTGACCCTGGAGTCATAAAAGCCGGGTTGATAGAACCGATCCAGACAGCACTTGAAGAAGCGGGTTATGCGGTTCATCTATTTGATGCTCTTTCACAAAATCCCCGGGACACCGAATGTCAGACAGGGGCAGAACTCTTTCGGACGAGCGGGGCTGGGGCAGTCGTAGCGGTTGGAGGCGGGAGCGCCATGGATACCGGAAAAGCGATTGCGCTCTTGGGACCGAATGGCGGAACGCCCGCTGATTACATAGATGGGGGAAAATCTTATACCAATGTCGCGCCCGTCATTTGCATCCCGACGACTGCCGGAACCGGTTCGGAAGTCACCCGTTCCGCAGTGATCACCGAGTCTGCCACCCATCGCAAGCTGACGTTAAAAGATGCCGCACTTCGGCCATCACTGGCAGTTCTCGATCCGCTGCTGACGCTGACCGTCCCGAAGGCAGTTACCGCTGCAACAGGCGTCGACGCACTCGTTCATGCAATTGAAGGATATACAAGCAAAGCGACCAACCCAATCTCACAAGCGCTCGGTGCCCGTGCAATGAGTGTCATCGTCGAGGCATTGCCGGACGCTTTTTATGACGGAAAAGATGAACAGGCCCGGGCCCGCATGCTTGAAGGCAGTCTGCTGGCGGGCTTGTGTTTCGGGTCCAGCGACGTCGCTGCGGTTCATTGTTTGGCGGAAGCGCTCGGCGGCTTGTACGATACTCCGCATGGCGTTGCGAATGCGGTATTCCTGCCGTATGTTCTCCAGTTCAATGCGGGTGAAGATTTGGAGCTGCATGCACGTCTGGCCCGCTATATGGAATTTGCACGGGAAACAGACCCGGATCACGCGGCGGTCGACAAACTGGTTACAGGCATCCGCGGATTTACCCGCGATCTGGAAATTCCCCGGCTGAAAGATTTGCCGAACGTGCGTAAAGAGGACTTCCCACAGATTGTAGAGCTGGCTGTACAAAACAACTCTACACCAAGCAATGTACGATCCATTTCTGCGGAAGATTATTTGGCTATTTTGGAGCATGCTTACGAAGATAGCTTCTGAAGGCAGAGGGATAATTGCGATGAAATATTAAAGGCGGCACCGGGGGTACTCGGTGCCGCCTGTTTTATTTGGCTTGAAGGGGGACAAGCCAAGGAAAACTAAAGTTTACTCTTCGTCAATGATTGCCCAGAAGGCCGGTTTTGTGTTGTAGTCAACATCGAATACGAACGGTGCATCTTTGCCTTCTCCGCCGCTGTAATGTGCTGCCCGGTCATCGAGCCATGTGTGGTTATCAGCGATGCCCCAGAAGGTGACGCTGCTGATTTTGTCATCCAGTCCTTCATAAAGCTCGAACAATTGATCATAACGTACAGCTTGTCTTTCAAATTCACTGTCCGGAATTGCATCATAAGTTGGATACGCGTTATCAGGCGGCCAGCCGTAGAGGCTCACATCGAGTTCCGTAATCTGATTGTCTAAGCCAAGACTTGCAAAAAGGTTAATGGAATCCTCAATCTGCTGCAGTGAAGGCCAGCCGATCTGGATGTGCGCCTGATGGCCGACACCATCGATTGGCACACCTTCTGCAAGCAATTCCTTCACAAGGTTATACAGATGATCACGCTTTGATTCGACTTCTGTATTATAGTCATTGATATAAAGTTTGGCATCTTTAGCGGCGAAACGATCAGCGGTTTCAAAAGCCACTTTGATATAATCTGTACCTGTTAACTGATACCATACTGTCTCACGCAGTCCTTTGCCATTTGCAGGATTACCATCATCAATTGCCTCGTTTACAACATCCCATGAATCAATATCATCTTTATAGCGTTTCACAATTTCCTTGATATGTTTTTCAAGTCGTTTTAGAACAATTCGTTTATTTTTCTCGCGTTGTTTTGGATCGGTTTCATCGACCATCGGGTTTCCTTCTTTATCAAGGAAGAACCAATCAGGTACCTGGTTATGCCATACGAGGGTATGGAAGCGAACTTCCATGTCGTTTTCTTTTGCGAATTCGACGATTTTGTCGGCTTCTTCAAAATTGAAAACGCCTTCTTCCGGCTGGATGTTGATTGGCTTCATGACATTTTCAGCGACGATGCTATTGTAATGGCGCTTCAGTACTTCAGCGCTTTCGCCTTCCAATTGGTACGGCTCAACAGCGGCACCGATCGCAAAAGATTCCTCATAGCGTTCGTCGAGTTCCGGGACATCAAGCGCACTTTTTACATCTGCATCTGCTGCGCCTGCCAAGCCGGCAGGCAGTACAAGCGCCAAAGCCATTCCAGTAACAAGCGGTTTGCGTAGAACATTAAACATCGAGTCATCTCCTTTAATGTGTTTGGCAACAGAAACGAAGAAAGCGTTTTCAACAAGCTTGAAAAAAATTTATGTACGCTCTGTTCAACCTAAGATGAGTATAGCAAAATCAGGTTAGTTTATCTAGTGAATAAACAAAGAATGTTGGTAATTTTACAAAAACAGTAAAATGGTAACGGTTTCATTTTCCGGTTTTTAAGAAGTTCAACGGAAAAATAAGTGAAAAGACATAAAGAACCGACGCATTCCTGCGCCGGAAATTCTTCATATTAAATTGAAAAGCGCTTTAATAGAGTCTGCGTTCTGCCGGATAGACTGGCTGCCATCCACATTGATGGATGTAAAGCCGTATGAATCTGTGTGCTGCCGGATCTGCTGCGCAAAGCCGATCTCTTTGTTCATCCAGCCTGTAAAAGCCTGTTCCGGATTTTCTGTCTGCCTTAGAATGTGGTGAATCCATTCCCGCTTGGAATAGTAATGGAACTGGAATTCCGGAGTGGGGAACAGCCAGACAGCTTGGCTGGAGTCAGCCAGCAGCGGGGCCACTTTATGCGGCAGTACAACGGAACCTTCCACTAGGATGGGGGAAGAATCCGGTAATTTTAGAAGATCCTCCACTACCATGGAAAATTGCTCCTCGAAAATATCAATGGATTCCTGGACTTGCCTGGAAATCGGCATTGTGCAGAACTGCTTGGACCAGTATTGGCCCCACGTCAGGTGTTTAATCCGGCTCATATTCGGATGCAGTTCTGTATTGCTTTGAAGCGCATGCTCATCATACTTATCGTCCGCTTTATAATAGGTGAAGCTGCACTCCTCTTCCAGCAGGCGGGCGACAGATGTTTTGCCTGCGCACGGAGAACCCCCGATCCAATAAACATGAGAAAGCTGTTGTGTTAAATCAGCCATAAGAAATACTCCTTGCAAAAGAAATTAATGTAATTCGGATGATAACGCACCGCTTAGAAGCGGGTACAGCAATACAGTTTTTTATCCAACAAAAATCCCTTCCATGCCGAGCACGGAAGGGAGGGTTTCGAAGCAACCTGCTTCGTTTGTCAGATACTTCAGCCACCTGGTGAGCAGGCAGCTTCAGGATTCATTGCCGCTTTATTCAGCTCATCTATCAGATTATCGAGCTCTGCGGAAGAGCTGATGGTAGTAAGAGGTTCTGTAACGAGTGCGATATTATGCTGTTCGAACACGGATTTCGTCGCCGGCCAAACTGCGACGATTGTGTCAGGTGACATCGTGGATTTAACTGTCATACTGGACGCTCCTTTTGCCGCTAGCTGCGGATTGTATCCCGTTTAATATAATACGGGAATACGTTTGTTATCAACAGTTCTGTTTGACCAGCAGAAACATAAATATCTAACTTTTCAGAAATTAAATTGAAACTTTTGGACTTTCTTGTTTTACTTAGAGTACTCATATGCCAGGCAAGAACAACTGTTTAAGGAATCAGTAAACCTATATGCAGGACGACAGGAGGAGTGGATATGAGTACAACTGAATATATGAAAAACCTGATGAAAGACCGCAGCATCGCCTCAATTACACCGACATCCCAGGCTGGCGTGAAAGAGATCTGCGGCAAGATGGATTTCAGCAAAAAGGCCGTCGTCGTGGAGTACGGGCCTGCTACAGGTGTGTTTACGCATTATTTGCTTGAGCATATGACAGCCGACTCGGAGCTGACCGCCATTGAGCGTAATAAAAACTTTGCCCGTTATCTGCAGGAAAATACTGATTCCGATCGGCTGAAAATCCACCGTGACAGCGCAGAGAATGTTGCCGACCTGATCGACCAGCACGGCCACAGTAGTGTGGATTATGTGATTTCAGGGATTCCTTTCTCATTGATGAGTGAATATATTGAGAAGGAACATCGTGAAAAAGACGTGTGAAATCATCCGGCCGGGCGGAAAGTTCCTGCTGTACCAGACGTTTTTTCAGAAAGACGAGTACCTGAAAGAGCATTTGGAGCGGTACTTCTCCACTGTGGAGGATAAGATTTTTTACAGAAATGTGCCTCCGCTCCGCGTTTATGAAGCGACGAAATGAGCCTGCAAGCGAAACAAAGGGAAACTGAAGCCCATATGTGCTAATCTGAAAAGTATCAGAACATAACCAGGTTACTGCTCAAACAGCCTGGCGCCGGGAGTTCAGCGGCGGGCTGTTTGCTATGAAAGAGAGGCTGCAGTTCAAGTGGAAAATCTTACAGGTTCTAAACGGGTTCGGTTCGTGCTGCTGCTCGGCACATTGACAGCACTGATCCCTTTCACCATCGATATGTATCTGCCGGCATTTCCGAGCCTTGCCGGTGTATTCAATGCGAATGCTTCGGGTATCCAGCTCAGCCTGACAGCGTGCCTGCTCGGACTGGCAATCGGTCAGCTCGTGGCTGGTGCACTCAGTGATGCGCATGGCAGACGAAAACCGCTTATTGCAGCGCTCGCTGTGTATGCTGGTGCGTCGGTTGCCTGCATATTCGCACCTAATATTGCTGTCTTCATCGCATTGCGGTTCGCCCAGGGGTTTGCGGCAGCAGCCGGTTTGGTCATTTCCCGAGCGATCGTCCGGGACGTGAGCAGCGGGGCGGAACTGACACGGCTTTTCGCCTTGCTGATGCTGGTCAATAACCTCGTTCCGCTCCTTGCGCCGTCCATAGGCGGCGGCATTCTGCTGTTTGCCGACTGGCAGGCGATTTTCGGCACGTTATCCGTTCTCGGTGTTATCCTACTCCTGATTACGATTTTCCGGCTGCCTGAAAGCCTGCCGGAGGACAAGCGGGTGCCGAGTAATCTGCGGGCGACCATCGGCAGTTTCTCCACGATCATGCAGGACAAAAAATTCACCGGCTATGCCTTGTCCCAAGGATTGCTGATCGGCGGCGTCTTTGCTTACGTGGCAGGCACACCGTTCGTGTATCAGGGAATTTACGGCGTATCTCCTCAGGCATTCAGCATCCTGTTCGGCATCAACGGCATCGGCCTTATGGCAGGCAGTTATGTGGTTGGCGGAATGGCCCATCGCATTTCTGAAAAGCAGTTCCTGGAGATTGCTCTCTATACGGCTATGACTGCCAGCACTGTGCTTCTGGCCGTGCTGTTATTCCATGGGCCGCTATGGGCGGTTGTGGTGCCGATCTTCTTTTTCCTCACATCAATCGGCACGGTCGCAACAGCTGCATTTTCGCTTGCCATGGAGTCACAGAGCCGTGCAGCGGGCAGTGCTTCTGCGCTCCTCGGGCTGCTGCCGTTCTTTCTGGGGGCCATCGCTGCACCGCTCGTCGGCATTGCAGGTGAAGGGACGGGCGTTCCGATGGGAGTCATTATCTTTACGATGTGCTTCGCTGCGCTCTTATCATATTATATTTTCGTGAAAAGACCGGCTGCCACTGCAGAAACGGAACGTTTGAACACGGAACTGAAAAGGAATTAACCATAGATAAGGACAGGACTTGGCAGGATGCAGCAGTCAAGTCTTTTGTTTCATTCAAAATCGAACAGCAGGTGATGGGATGAATCCGCAACAAATTATGGATAAAATCAAAAATCATACACCGGACGTTCTTGGAAACGAAAACTTTTCCAAGTATGCCGTGCTTCTGCCGCTGATCAGAAAAGACGGGGAGACGCATGTGTTATTCGAAGTGCGATCATATGACCTTCGGCGGCAGCCAGGTGAAATCTGTTTCCCGGGCGGACGCATCGACCGGACGGACGAAAATGCGCGGCATACCGCTTTGCGGGAGACGCAGGAGGAACTGGGCATCTCTCCAAAGGAAATCAGCGATGTCTTCCCGCTTGATTATCTTGTATCGCCATTTGGCATGATCGTTTACACCTTTGCCGGTGAAGTCCAGCCGTCTGTCGACTTCCGGCTGAATCCCGCTGAAGTGGATCACGTATTCACTGTCCCGCTCCGCTTTTTTCTGGAGACGGATCCAAAAGTTTACCGCATTCATTTCCAGGCCCGGCCCGAAGCGGACTTTCCGTTCGATCTTATCGCGGGCGGTGAGAATTACGACTGGCGGACAAGGGAAATGGATGAATATTTCTATCTCTATGAAGATAAAGTGATCTGGGGACTGACCGCAAGAATCATTACGCATTTTATTGAGGTCTTACGGTAGTTTTTCAGCCAGAAAGCTTTAAAAATTCTGTGTACTCTTGTAGAATCAGTTGGAAGCTATTCAAATCAACCACAGAAGGAGTCCTGGCCATGAGTGAAAATACATTGCAACTTACAAAAAGCGAGAACCAGAAAGCGAAACCGGCTTCGGATCAAGTTCCATTCGGGACAACTTTCACAGACCATATGTTTGTCATGGATTACGAGGAAGGGCAAGGCTGGCACAATCCGCAGATTGTGCCGTACGGACCGCTTGAATTGGACCCGGCTGCGATGGTTTTCCATTACGGCCAATCTGTATTTGAAGGACTGAAAGCGTACCGTACAGCGGATGACCGCATCCTGTTGTTCCGGCCGGATAAAAACTTGCAGCGCCTGAACTTATCAAGCGACCGGCTGAGCATTCCGCCGATTGATGAAGAAGAAGTAATGGCGTATCTGCAGCAATTGGTCAGCCTGGAGCAGGACTGGGTGCCATCCACTCCCGGAACGTCCTTGTACATACGGCCATTCATCATCTCAACCGAACCGAACCTGGCTGTCGGCCCTTCCCGAAAATATAAGTTCATGGTGATCCTGTCGCCGGTCGGCTCTTATTTTGCCGGTGGACTGAAGCCTGTGATCATCCACGTGGAGGACCAGTTTACCCGTGCGGTCAAAGGCGGAACAGGGATGGCGAAAACAGCCGGGAACTATTCCGCGGGCTATCAGGCGCAGGCAAGCGCGAAAAAGAAAGGGAACGCTGACGTCCTGTGGCTGGATGGAATTGAGAAAAAATACATCGAAGAAGTCGGCAGCATGAACATCTTCTTCAAAATTGATGGAGAAGTTGTAACGCCTGAACTGAACGGCAGCATCCTGAAAGGTGTGACGCGCATGTCCATCATTGAGCTGCTGCGTTCTTGGGACATCCCCGTCACCGAGCGGCGCGTGGCGATTGACGAGCTGCACCGGCTGTACGAAGAAGGCAAAGTGGAAGAAATTTTCGGAACGGGGACAGCGGCTGTTATTTCGCCAGTGGGCGAGCTGAACTGGATGGGCCGGAAAATGGTCATCAATAACCATGAGATCGGCGAACTGTCTCAGCGATTATATGACACCGTCACTGGCATCCAAACCGGCAAGCTGGAAGATCCATTCGGCTGGGTTGTCGAAGTAAAATAAAGAATGTGAAACTCGGGGGCCTTGAGCTCTCGGGTTTTTTAATTAGTGAAGGACAGGGAGCCAAACCGAGTTTGCAAGTATCGGGTTCTTTTTCGCAAGTATTGCAGCTGGACTTGCAAGTAACGGTATAGCATTCGCAAGTAATTATGATCTGTAGGCCCTGCAATGCGTGTTCACAAGTAATTGGCCTTGTTTCGCAAGTAAAGAGCTTCATTTCGCAAGTAACATGGCTGGATTCGCAAGTAACGGCATGGCATTCGCAAGTAACCGCCGATTTCGAGTAGTGCAGTTCGTGTTCACAAGTAAAGAGCTTCATTTCGCAAGTATCACAGCTGGATTCGCAAGTAACGGCATGGCATTCGCAAGTAATGGATGCAGGGCCTGCAAGCAAAGCCTGCCATCTCTGCGATAACAGGACTACTTCCTAGTTTCAATGGTAAAGTAGCGAGTCAAATCGATCGGCTGCTCTCACATGGGAAAATAAGCAAAGCTGAACAAAAAGGGATATCCGCAGCCGCTGCGGATATCCCTTTTTCAGTTAAGCTTCTTTTTCACTCATAATCGCATGGATGTTTTTCTCCGGATCTTCGAAGAAAGCCATCCAGGATTCCGTATTGCCCAGTTTGCCGACGACATGCGGTTCGTCAATGAATGCGACGCCTTTATCAAGCAAGGCCTGGTACGCTTCCTGAATATCCGCAACATCGAAATACAGCACGGAGCCTGCTCCGGAAAACCGGACATCTTCTGGAATGTTCAGCAGCAGGCGGGTGCCGGCGATTTCAAAAAATGCCAGCTTTTCTGCTTGGTACAAGAGAGGCAGATCCAGTACGTCCCGGTAGAACGCGACAGCCTTTTCGATATTATGGACCGGCACACTGACTTGGCCGATTCCGCGGATTGCAGTTGTTTCCATTTGGCATCTCTCCTTATCTTTTGGTTACCGTTCCATCATACGGGATTCTGCGGGATAAAGGTGATAACTTTTCAGCATGCCGGCAAATGCCATGATACAAAAAATGTGACGGATGGTAAAATAGAGGAAAATGATTTACCAGGGAGTCGAGCTAGTATGGTTTCTTTTTTTAAGCAGGGAGCAAAAACGCTGTTTCCGGGCTATTTTGCACTCGTAATGGCGACAGGGGCTCTGTCGATTGGCAGTTTCCTCCTCGGCATGACGGTAATTGCAGATCTCCTGTTCTATTGTAATGTAATTTTTTATATCGCCTTATGGCTGCTCACGCTGACTCGGCTGATGCGCTATTTCCCGCTCCTTGCTGATGATGCGACGAGTCATGCGCGGGGACCGGGTTTTTTCACGCTTGTTGCAGGCACGTCCGTCTTTGGCAGTCAGCTCGTCGTGGTGGCCGGCGAGTATGCGATCGCGTTTTACTTATGGCTGCTGGCAATCATCCTGTGGCTGATTGTTATGTACACGTTTTTCTTTGCTGTAACCGTACGCCGGGATAAACCGACGATGGCCGAAGGAATCAATGGTGCCTGGCTGATTGCGGCGGTCGGTACGCAATCTGTATCCATTCTGGGTACATTGCTGTCGCCACATGTGGCAGAAGGCCGAATAATCATGCTGTTCTTTACGCTATGCATGTATTTTCTTGGCTGTATGCTTTATTTAAATATCATCACGCTGATTTTTTACCGGTTCACGTTCCTCGAATTCCAGCATGCCGCACTCACGCCGCCTTATTGGATCAATATGGGTGCGGTGGCGATCACCACATTGGCGGGTTCTACGCTCATTCTGCATGCGGATTACTGGTTGTTGCTTACTGAAATTACACCTTTCCTGAAAGGGTTCACGCTCTTTTTCTGGATCACCGGCACATGGTGGATTCCGCTATTGCTCTTTCTCATGATTTGGCGGCACCTGTATCACCGGTACCCTTTCTCGTATGAACCGCAGTTTTGGGGGATGGCATTTCCGCTCGCCATGTACACGACGAGTACATTCCAGCTGTCCCGGGCATTGGAAGTGCCCTTCCTGACCGCAATTCCGCATGTCATGGTGTATGTGGCGATTGCCGCCTGGCTGTTCGGGATCTCAGGCCTGATTCGTCACCTGTTTACAGGTTATATGCAGTCCAGGCAATTAAGCGGGAGCTGATCTGAACCGGTTTTGCCACAATCATGATATCCGGCCTGCCAAGTATAGTGGGAGCCGGAAACAGTTCGAGGGACGGCCGGGCAGCCATCCCTCTTTTTCATGCATCCTCGCGTTTAGCCGCTTTTAACTGCTCGTTCCATAAATCCATTTTCGCCAGCGCGAAAGGATCGTTTAACACTTCTTCGGGTTTATTCCCATTGGCGATAATGTAATCGACGAACTCCATTCCGACATATTCAAACAAATAATTGAATTGCTGGATCAGCGGCAGGGAAGCGATTTTCGGATCCGGACTGGAACCGGTGATAATTACATACGCTTTTTTGCCGCGAATCCGCTCGTTGAAATCGA
Organism: Planococcus lenghuensis; assembly: GCF_001999905.1. NCBI lineage: Bacteria > Bacillati > Bacillota > Bacilli > Caryophanales > Caryophanaceae > Planococcus > Planococcus lenghuensis. Next base: position 3,618,611 of record NZ_CP019640.1, on the reverse strand, counting down.
AGCGGCTGTCGCGCATGTACTGGGTCCAGCGGTCAAAGAAGATTTTCAACTGTCCCGGCATGCCGAACCAATACAGCGGCACGGCGAATACGATGACATCCTGCCGGAGAAATTCCTCAAGCAGTGCTTCGTAATCGTCGCCGGTTTCCGGAAACCCTTCTTCTGCATGCCGCATATCGACCACCGGCTCCATCCGGTGATCGAGCAAGTATACATTTCGATGGTCAATGTTCTGAAGTGCCCGCGCTGCCAGATATTCCGAATTGCCGTTTCGTCTGGATCCTGTAAGCATGGTCATGATATTCATCTGAAAACCCCTCTCTTTGTCTTTTCACGATAAATTAAGTAAACCAGACCCGGCGGTAGGTGTAAAATATTCAGGAAGAACAAAGCGGAGGAGAGGGAGCATGCGATTATTCAGCACGATCAAAAAAGACCGCGAGTACTGGCTCGTGGACCAGGTGAAAGAACAAGGTGCAGCGCCGGAAGCATACCGGAAAACATTTGCGGAATTGCTTGAGGAATGGAAACAGCAGCAAGTCGGGTACCTGTCGCTGCTGATGGACGAGGCGTATAAAGACTGGCTGCTGGGACTGGGCTTCCGGAAGATTTCAGCGATTGTCGAATACACGAAGGAATTAGAGGGTTCCGCTGATAGAGAACCGGGAATCACAGCAGAATCCCTTGCGGAAAGCATTCTGACCGATTCGGAATTTGCGGTGCTGTATGACCGCTGCCGGAGCGGCTCAGCCAACAAAAACAACCTGTTCTCGATTGAACAGATCATGGAATCCTTAAGCAGTGAACTCGGCGCCGACTGGCGGGTGCATTGCTTCATCTTCCGGGAGAACGGACAGGCCGTCGGCATCAGCATCCCGCACATCGAACAAGGAACCGCAGACGAAGGACGCCTGTTTTATTTTGGCGTCGTGCCCGAGGAGCGGGGAAAGGGATACGGCGCGATTCTGCACCGGCTGTCGCTCGGACTCATGCGTGAGCGGTTCAACGCAATTGTGTATGTCGGCAGTACCGACGAGAGCAATCGGCACATGATCCGGATATTCGAACGCAATGGCTGCCGGCTGCGCGATAAAAAAGGCATTTACCGGATCGGCACATAACGGAGCATTATAACTCTGAACGCAAAAGCTTGCTCTATCCAAGAGGAAGCTTTTTAAAATTTTTGAAAAACATCCAGTTCACCTTTGACTAAAAATTCTTTTGATTGCATAATTACACAATAAGTTGCTGAAGAATTAGGGATGTGCTGCAGGCATTAAAGAATGGATCAGGGTGGTGGGAACTGGATGGCGAAGAAGAGAATTGTCGTCAAAATAGGCAGCAGTTCATTGACGAACGCAAGCGGCGGGCTCTCTACGGCCAAGCTGCAAGAGCATGTTCGGGCACTTGCCCGGCTAAAGGAAATGGGCCATGAAGTGATTTTGGTTTCTTCGGGAGCAGTGGCCGCCGGGTTTACGGGACTCGGTTACCCGGCTCGTCCGGTTACGGTGGCTGGGAGGCAGGCGGCAGCGGCAGTCGGACAGGGGTTGCTGATGCAGAGTTACACGGAAGAGTTCAAAAAACATGGAATCGTTGCAGCGCAGCTGCTGCTGACCCGTCAAAATGTCGTATCGAAAGAGTTATACAATAATGTCCATACAACATTGGCGGAATTATTGAAGCGGAACGTACTGCCTGTCATCAATGAAAACGATTCGGTTTCAATTGAAGGGCTGACATTCGGAGATAACGATATGCTGTCGGCACTGGTCAGCGGGTCCATTCATGCGGACTTCCTCATCATGCTGACAGACGTCAATGGCATTTACGGAGAGAACCCGAAAACCAACCCGAAAGCGCATAAGTATAGTTTTCTTCCCGACATTACGGATGAATTAATTGCAGCTGCATCCGGAGCCGGATCCAAAGCCGGAACCGGCGGGATGAAATCGAAAGTGGAGGCAGCACGGACTGCACTCCGGATGGGTGTTCCGGTCTTTATCGGGACAGGCACCGGAAATGACAAACTCGCAAATGTGCTGGAAGGGAATGGGGACGGCACGTATATCGGAAACATAACCGAGGGAATGGGTATGCCCGTGCTGAAGCAGTGGCTCACTTACCATTCCGTACCGGCCGGCCGGATAACGGTGGATCCAGGAGCGGAACTGGCATTGCTACAGTTTGGAAAAAGCCTGTTACCTGTCGGGATTACCGAGATCATCGGTCATTTTACAGTCCATGATGTTGTCGAAGTGGTGAATCCGGAAGGGAAAATCATCGGGAAAGGGCAAGTGAATTATTCCTCAGATGAGCTGGCGGAGATTAAAGGGTTAACAAGTGTTGAGGCGATGGCAAAGACAACCGGCGAGCGCCGGGTTGTTATCCACCGGGAGCGGTGGGTCCGCCAATGATGAAAGGGGCAGGAGAGATGACGGAAGCGATTCAGACGGAACAGGTCTCTGAGCTGATTGATAAAGCAAAAAAAGCAAAAGCGGCAGCTTCATCGATGGCGAAATTGACAACAGATCAAAAAAATCGGGCACTTCACCAAATTGCTTCAGCGTTGGTCCGGGAACAGGAATTTATTCTAGCGAAAAATGATAAGGATATCGTGGCCGGCAGAAACAGTGGCATGACGGAATCCCTGCTGGACCGCCTTCGGTTGGATGAAGGCCGCCTGCAGGATATGGCAGAGGCATTGGTACAGCTGACCGGACTGGCGGATCCGGTAGGAGAAGTTCTGGAGAAATGGGAGCGGCCGAATGGTCTCGTCATTTCATCAATCCGGGTGCCGATCGGTGTCATCGGAATGATTTATGAAGCAAGACCGAACGTGACGGTCGATGCGGCGAGCCTGTGTTTGAAAACCGGGAATGCCGTGGTATTGCGCGGAAGTTCAACAGCTATTCATTCCAACAAAGCGCTTGTCCGAGTCATCCATCAGGCGCTTAGTGAGACAGCTGTCCCCGCTGAAGCGGTACAGCTCATCGAAGACACACGCAGAGAAACGGCGACAGCCATGTTCAAGCTGAACGAGTATTTGGATGTGCTCATCCCGCGGGGCGGGGCGAAACTCATCCAGACGGTCGTGGCAAACGCGACTGTTCCGGTGCTCGAGACAGGCGCCGGGAATTGCCATATCTACATTGACGAAACGGCAGACCTTGAGATGGCGATCGATATCGCGGTGAATGCGAAAACCCAGCGTCCCTCGGTCTGCAATGCCTGCGAAACCATTCTCATACAGGAGACGTGGGCGGCCCGGCATCTGCCTGAGCTGCTCGCTGTTCTTCAGGAGAAGGGAGTCGTTGTCCACGGGGACCCGGTGGTGCAGCAGGCAGACGGCGTGATTCCTGCAATTGAAGAGGATTGGGAAACAGAGTACCTGGGGCTTGAAGTGGCGATGAAGACAGTGGCGGATGTTGACGGCGCAATTGCCCACATCAATACGTACGGGACCCGGCATTCCGAAGCGATCATTTCAGCTGCAGCTGATCATGCGGAGCGGTTCTTGGCAGAAGTGGATGCCGCAGCGGTTTACCATAATGCCTCCACGCGCTTCACCGACGGATTTGAATTCGGCTTCGGGGCGGAAATCGGAATCAGCACCCAGAAACTGCACGCCCGCGGGCCGATGGGACTTCCTGCGCTTACATCGATGAAGTATGTCATCAAAGGGAACGGGCAAGTCAAATAAGTCTGCTCTGACTGGGAAAGAGTAGTTTGCCTGACGGCAGGGAAAGATATCCAAGACGGAACAGCCCGTTATCAAAAAAACGAGGAGTGGTACCGTGAAAATCGAACAAAAGGAAGTGCAGGCAGGCGAACATAAAATAGCGTACAGAACGGCAGGTTCCGGACCGGAAACAATCATTCTCATGCATGGCATCCCATCCAACTCATTTGAATGGATTCATGTGATGCCGCAATTGGCACAGAAGTATACCGTGATCGCACCGGATATGGTCGGTTTCGGCGCATCCGAGCGGGCAGGCCGGGAAGCGCTGACGCTTCCGCTTCAGGCGATGCATGTTCTGGCGCTTATGGAAACGTTGGGTATTCCGGAAGCGCACGTGGTCGGTCATGACCTTGGCGGCGGTGTCGCACAGATACTCGCGGTGAATTTCCCGGAAAAGATCAAGAGCCTTGTCGTCCTCGATGGTGTCGCATTCAATAATTGGCCGCTCCCGAGCGTTGTGGCGCTCCGATACCCGACCGCGCTGGAATTCGAGTCACCGGTGCTGTTCATCGAAAAATTCTTCCGGGTCGGGCTGTTCCATCCCGAACTGCTGACGCCTGAAGTGCTGGAACACTTCCTGTCACCGTTTGATCACCCCGGTGGACTAGCGGAACTGCAGGAAGCATCATTCGCACTGGACCATCATCAGACAGAAGACATCGTGCCAAAACTGGCGCAACTGAAAATGACTGCAACTTTCCTGTATGGTCAGTTTGACCGTTACCTGCCGCCGTATTGGGGGCTCAAACTTCAGGAGACGGTGCCTGGTTCAACGTTTAAAGTATTGCCGGAAGCCGGTCACTTCTCAAACCTGGATAATCCGTTGCTCGTGGCGCAGGAAATCCAGGCGCATTTGGACAGAGTCAAGTAAACAGAGGACAAGAGACGCACCGCTGGGAAGCCCGGCGGTGTTTTTTGTGATGCATTACTTGCAGCTAGAGCTGCCCCAAAAAACATTTTTCATCAAAAGAATACAATGAATTAATTGAAAAAATAGAATATTAACAAAAAATTCTGATAAAATAAGAAGAGGAGAAAGGAGGGCTCCCATAATGATGTATGAAATTGTGCTATTTTCTCACATCCTCGGGACGGTGCTGATGTTTACGGCAGTAGGGATCACCTTGACGGCCATGGCAGCGATGCTGAAAGCGGAGAAGACAGAAACGCTCCGGATCTGGTCGGCCATGGCGGTGAAGATGGATGGACTGCTGCCACTCAGCACGCTGCTGATCCTGTTGCCTGGTCTCTACCTCGTCATTACGACATGGGGCTGGCAAATGGCATGGATCAATATTTCATTGGCGCTCCTGGTCGGAATGAGTGTTGCGGGTCCGGTGATCAACCTGAAGCGGCTGAAGCGGATTCTGGAAACTGCTGAGAAATCAGATGAATTGAGCCCTGGACCGGAATTGACGATGCAAGTCCGGGATCGGACGCTTTGGAGTTCAGTGCTGACAATGACGATGATGACGGTGGCGATTCTGTTTTTGATGACGGTAAAGGTTGGACTCGTTGGATCGCTTACGGCTATTGTGCTGGCATTGCTTGTGGGGCTGACAGCAGCACAGCTGTTGCTGCACCAAAAAGCAGCCGTGGAAGTATCTTGAAACTGCATAAAAAAGAGTTCTCCGGCTCTTGGCCCGAGAACTCTTTTTTGGTGTCTATATAACTTAAGAACCGTACTTGAAATTTTACATTCGCCCTTGTTGGGGTATGGAAAAAAGACAGCAAATCGGACAGTTTGTTCCGACGGTGGGGGACTGAATTTAATGAAAGAGGTGGTTATATAGATGGGACTGGATAAAATTTTTCAAAACCAGAAATCGGGTAAGCGTGAAGCGCATCAGCAGACAGCAAGCGGAAGCTATGGCATGGCAGCCAGCGCTTCTGCAGAAGCGACAAAAGCGGGGGAACAAGTATTACGCGACGGCGGAAATGCAGCAGATGCCTTGATTGCCATGCAGTTTGCATTGACGTCCACCGAAGGGATCAACACCGGAATTGGCGCCAGCGGTTTTTTGACATATTACGATAGCGAACAGAGTGAGACAAAAGTGATGAACGGACATTCCAAGGCGCCGGCTGCTGTTACGTCTGACTTGTTTCTGGATGAGGACAGAAATGTGATCCCATTTGACGAGCGTTCGACCAGCCCGCAGGCGATCGGTGTACCGGGAATCATGAAACTGATGGAAACGGCACATAAGCGCTATGGGACGATGCCGCTTGACCGTCTGATAGATCCGGCTATTAAGCTGGCAGAGAAAGGATACCGGGTGAATGCACTTTGGGAGCGGACAATTGAGCAATTCCGCTACCGTATGGGGGAGGAAGCGAGAAAAGTTTTCATGCCAAACGGAAATCCGCTGAAAGAAGGCGATACTGTAAAGCAGCCTGACTTGGCAAATGCGTTGAAAATCATCCGGGATAAAGGATTCGAATCTGTTTATGAAGGGGAGATTGCGGATGCAATTGTTGCGGCGGTGCAGGATCTTGGCGGACAGATGACGAAAAAGGATTTGCTGGATTACCAGGTAATCGTCGAAGAGCCTTTATGGAGCGGTTACCGGGAATTCAACTTTGCTTTCCCGGTTCCGCCGGATGGCGGCGGATTCGCAGTAGCACAGCTTCTTAAATTGCTTGAACCATTCAATATTGACCAGTATGACCCGCGTGCCTGGGAAAAATATTTTCTTCTGGCGGAAGCGATGCGGTTAACGCAGTCGGATCTGGCGGCTTATATCGGGGATCCGGACTTTGTCAGCATTCCGCTGGAAGGTCTTCTGCATCCGGATTATCTTGAAGAGCGGCAAAGCCTGATCAATTTCAAGTACCGCAGCGAGCGAATGGAGTTCGGAGACCCATGGAAATACCAGGACGGAAAACCGAACAGGCTGATCAGACAGGAATCAGCTGAACAAGGAATGGAAACCACTCATTTTACGGCAGTTGACTGCTGGGGCAATGTGGCAGCCTGCACATCATCCATTGAACGGATGTTTGGTACCGGCATTATGGTGCCGGGATACGGCTTCCTGCTTAATAATGACCTGACTGATTTCAGCCCGAAACCGGGAGGCGCTAATGAGCCGGACGGCAGCAAACGCCCTGTCAGCTCTAAATCGCCCACAATCGGTTTTCATGATGGCAAGCCGTTCTTTACACTCGGTTCACCGGGCGGGTTCACCATCATCGCTTCTGTCCTTCAGGTGCTGCTGAATGTCGTGGATCACAAGATGGACTTGAAAGAAGCGATTGCAGAACCGCGTATCTATATCAGTGCAGATCTATCAGTCCAGTGGGAAGACGGAATCGCTGAAGCGGCCAAGGAAAAACTGAACAGCATAGGTTATAAAGTAGACACTGGCTACAAGGTGAAAACGTCCGACTCCAGAATCGGGGATGTGCAGGCGATTTTGATCAATCCATCAACTGGATACATGTATGGCGCCGCCGATTCACCGCGGCCAGGAATGGCAGGAGGACCTGAGGAACTGCCGAAAAAATAAGAGATGGAACAGTAAAGGCCGCAGAATCTTTCTTCTGCGGCCTCTTTTTTATTTTTTAACCGGCGCTTTCCGGGCACCCATGTACTTCGACTTCCAGTAGGCATCTGTCGTTTTCTGGATGGATACCCCTTTGGATAGCGTCACAGCGATGAATTTACTGTTGCCGAGATAAATGCCGACGAATGTCACAGCTTTTTTGCCGTCATTTTTCGTATCGAAGAACACGAGATCTCCTGGCACGGGTTTCGTTGTTTTAATGCCGGTTCTGTACATATCTTTGCTGGTTCTTGGAAGTTTGTAGCCGTACTTTCCATAGACGTGCTGGACGAAACCGGAGGCATCGAATCCTTTGACCGTTGTTCCGCCTGCTTTATATGGCGTGCCCATCAGGCTCTTGGCATACGTGATAACCTTGGATTCCTGTTGCTGGGTGACGGCTGCTGCCTGACTTCCTGCGGCGGCGGAAACCGGAATGGACCCGCAGGCGACTGAAGCGGCAATGACAGCGGTAAAAAATGCTTTTGATGTTTTGTTCACAATAATAAACCCCTTTGCTCTTTTGTTTTTTTGTTACACCTATAAAACGGACGAAAACGAAAAATGCAACATCTTCTGAAAAATAATTCAGATTTCGCTGTTTTTCATGCGATCTAATGCCGCTGTTGGACGTTTATTAAGTGAACGGCAAAAAAAGGAGGGGTAATTGGTAGTGGAGGCGCGTTTCATTGCACTGTATGATGAGTACTTTGATGATGTTTACCGGTATATTTACGCGAAGCTCGGGAACAAATGGGATGCGGAAGACGTGGTCAGTGACACATTCCGGAAAGCATACGAAAAGAGGCATTGGCTGGAGAAGGAACCGAATCCGAAAGCCTGGCTGCTGACCGTCGCGCGCAATACCGCCATTGACCATTACCGGAAGAAAAAGGGGGTTCCGATTGGTGACCAGCTGGATTTCCACTTGGTTCCCGTCCCGTTTTCCGATCCGCTTGAACAATGGGATGAACAGGAATGCCTGAAAAAAACGTTGCTGTGCCTGCCCTCTGAAGAAATGGAAATCATTAATCTTCGGTAACTACTTAGGTATGCCTCAAGTTTAACTTTCTGTGCAGCGGGTATCGATTCCCAATTTCACTTATTGAAAGCGGGGTGCCAATCATGAAGCTCAGCCCGGAAGAGATCAAAGCAATCAGTCACAGTACGCCCGAGGAGATCGAGAAGGTCCTGACGGGTCTTTGTACATACATTGAAAAACTGGAGACGAAAATCGACCAACTGGAAACCCGGGTACAGGATCTCGAGCGGCAGCTTGGCACAAACAGCCGCAACAGCAGTAAACCGCCATCTTCCGATGGTTTCCGGAAACCGAAAAGCCTTCGGAAGCCGGGCGGCAAACATGGAGCCCCGAACGGACATAAAGGGCATACGCTGAAGATGAGTGCAACACCGGACGAAGTGATCGTCCATGAGCCGGAAATCTGTACACACTGCAGTTATCTGCTAGGAGAAGTCCCTGTCCATAGCTGCAAAAAGAGACAAGTATTGGACCTGCCGGTCCCCCGCTTAATCTATACCGAGCATCAGGCGGCTGCCAAGCGCTGTCCGAACTGCCGGCACGAGGAGTACGGATCGTTTCCGCAGGAAGTGAAAGCGCCTGTCCAGTATGGGGATGGCGTGCAGGCCTGGACCGCTTACCTGAATATGTACCAGCACCTCCCGCTGGAACGGATCTGCCAGCTGTTCAATGATCTCACGGGCCACCGCCCGAGCGAAGGCACTCTCCTTGCAAGCCTCGAAAAGCTCTCGGACCGGCTGGAACCGCATGAGCAGACAATCCGGGTTCGCCTGCTGGACAGTCCTGTCGTTCATGCGGACGAGACCGGGATGTCGTCCGACGGCCGCAGGAACTGGCTCCATCTCATTTCGAATGCATGCTGGACGCTTTATCACATCCATCCCAAAAGAGGGAAAGAAGCGTTCGATGATTTCGGTTTCCTCACCGCTTATAAGGGGACGGTGGTCCACGATTTCTGGGCCTCCTACTTCAATCCGGCCTACAAGGCAGCGCATGCCCTGTGCGGTTCCCATCTGATCCGGGAATGTGAAGGGATCACTGAATACGATGGGCATCGGTGGGCAGCTGAGATGCAGACTCTCCTGCGGGAAGCACTGGCGGTGAAGAAACAGGCCACAGAGGCCGGAAGGCCGGTCCCGGAAGAATCAGCCGGCGCGATTGAATTCAGGTATGATGAGATTCTGGAAAACGGAGCCGGTGAATGGCGGGTGCCGCCGCCTCCGAAAAACCCCGGTGAGCGCGGAAAGCACAAGAAGACCAAGTCAGCGAATCTTGCCGAGCGGTTCGTTCTGTACAAGGCCGATATCCTGCGGTTTCTTCGGGATGGGCAAGTTCCTTTCGACAACAACCAGGCTGAACGGGACGTGCGGATGATGAAGGTCAAATCAAAGGTTTCCGGCCCTTTCCGCACGGAAAAAGGGGCTATTCAATTCGCCCGGATACGCGGGTTCATTTCCACTGTCCGAAAACAAGGGAAGAACCTCCTTGAATCACTCATTTTGGTGAACCAGGGACGTTTCTCTTTTTAAGAACCTAAGTAGTTACAATCTTCGCTATTTTGCCAATATGCGTTTTAAGGAAATTGCCGGCATCCTGCAGCTGCAGGAGAATCTGCTGCGGGTAAAGTCCGGCCGGATCGTAAAAAAAATCGGGCTGATCATTAAAAAGTGTCTGGGGGAGAACGGATGAACGCCGAACAGACTGAACGGCTGCTGAAACGCGCCTGTGCCATGATTGAAGTGGATCAAGAACTGAAAGTCCGGCTGAGAGCGGCACTGCTGACACGCCGAACAGAGGAAGATAAAACGAAACTGGCTGCGGGCTGGCTGCTCCGGGCAATTGACAGCCTTTCCATGAAACCGCAGCCGAGCCTCCGGGTAAGCATTGCACCATGGCTGTAAGCCTCAACCTGCCGGCAAAAGTCCGACAAAGACATCCTGCTTAAAAAACTTAAAAAACAGCTGTTTCCGTTATGCCATGAACCTGGTGTTCATGGTGTTTTTTGTTTTTGCCGGGAAGTCTGCTGTTTTTCAGCTTTCATCCTCTTTTTGCTGAAACTGGAACTGGTATAATAATAGAAGAGAATGAAAATTTTAACTTATGATATGGTTGCAGCATAACCAGAAACGAGGTGCACGCATGGATACTGCGCACGAAACAATCCTGTCAATCCGAGACTTGAAAATGAATTACGGCGGGAAGCGGGTACTGAACGGAGTGAATCTCGAAGTGCAGAAAGGCCAGATCATTGGATATATCGGACCAAATGGCGCGGGCAAAAGCACGACTGTCAAAATCATGCTTGGACTGATTGACCGCTATGAAGGCGAAGTGGAGATATTCGGCGTAAATGTGGCTGCCGGCGATCCGTTCTACAAACGGAGAATCGGCTACGTGCCGGAGAACGCTGAGATTTACGATAACCTGACAGCCGGCGAATACCTGCTGTTCACAGCGGAACTGTACGGAATGGAAAGAGATGCGGCAAAGGAAAAAGCGGTGCGCCTGATGCAGGAGTTTGAACTGGAAGGTGTCATTAACTCCCGGCTGTCTTCGTTTTCAAAAGGGATGAAACAAAAAGTGCTGATCATTGCGAGCCTGCTGCATGATCCGGATCTGCTGTTTCTCGATGAACCGCTGAGCGGTCTGGATGCCAACAGCATAGCTGTGATCCAGGAAATTCTGGCCCAGCTGGCGGCGCAGGGAAAAACGATTTTCTATTCGTCGCACATCATGGATCTCGTGGAAAAGATCAGCAGCCGGATCGTCCTGCTCGTTGGGGGAGAAGTCATTGCGGACGGGACATTCCAGGAATTGCAGGATATGAGCAAGGAAGGGACGCTGACCGGCATTTTCAATCAGTTGACCGGTTTTACTGAACATCGGAATAAAGCCCAGTCATTTGTATCGATTGTTCATGGAGAAGATGCCCATGGGTGAATTCCAGACGCTGAAACTATTGGCGAAACTGCGCTGGCTCTTCAGCAGGCTTGGGATTGACTACCGGGCAATGGAAATCATTCTGCGCATGAAATTTACGATGGACGGACGGAGGACGCCGTCGGTCTTTAATGATGCGCGCCGGGAAAAAAAGGGCAATCAGTTTCTGAAGTCCCTATGGATCTATGCATTATACAGCCTCATCCTGATACCGGTCATTTCGACGGATATCAGTTATATGTATAACATGAGCATTGCGTTCGCGCTTCTGCTGTTTGTGCTTACAACAGCGATGATCGCGGATTTTTCATCAGTCCTGCTGGATGTGCGGGACCGGAATATTCTTCAGACAAAGCCGGTCAGTCAGCGGACGGTCAGCGCTGCGAAAATTGTCCACATCCTGGTGTATGTCTCCTTCATAACGGGTACATTTTCGGCAGTCCCGCTCATTGTCGGACTGGTGCAGCATGGCATTGGATTTTTGCTGATTTTCCTCGTGGAGATCGGGTTGGCAATGCTGCTATCGGTCGTTGCAACTTCTCTTCTGTATTTGCTCGTCCTGCGCTTTTTGGACGGTGAACGGCTGAAAGATATCATCAATTATGTGCAGATTCTGCTGTCGGTCGCTGTTGTCGTCGGATATCAGGTGCTGGCCCGATCATTTGAATTTACGGATATGAATGCAGTGTATGAATTCAGCTGGTGGCACGTGCTTCTGCCGCCCCTGTGGTACGGGGCGCCTTTTGAGTTGCTGCTTGCCGGCAATACTGCCGGGTATGTCCTGCTGTTCTCCGTGCTGTCGGTCATGGTACCCCTTGTGGCAGCAGGGATTTACCTGAAAGGCATGCCGTCATTTGAGCGGAATCTCGAAAAACTGATGAGCAGCACAGCCGAACGTAAACCGAAGAAAAACCGGCTTAACCGGACATGGGCGTTCCTGCTGTGCCGGACAGAGGAGGAGCGGGTGTTTTTCCGCTTTGGGGCACTTCTTATGAAGCGGGAGCGGGAATTTAAGCTGAAAGTATACCCGGCACTGGGCATGGCGCTCGTCTTTCCATTTCTCTTTCTGTGGAATGATCCGGGTGCCAGCGGATTTGCCGCTGACCGGACGGGCAATGGGTACCTGACCGTTTATTTCAGCAATTTTATTATTCCGAATGCCTTGCTGATGCTGAAATTCTCTGAGGGTTATAAAGGCAGCTGGCTGTTCAGGGCTGCGCCGGTCCGGCATGAAGGAGCTGCATACAGCGGTGCACTGAAGGCATTCATTGTTCTGCTGTACTTGCCGGTGTTTTTATTGTTGAGCGCCGTCTTCATCTGGCTGTTCTCTCCGGAGATTATCCCTGGGTTGATCGCAGTTTTTCTCAGCGCTGTGCTGCAGGTTTTGCTGACGCATCATTTTATCCGGGATGAAACATATCCGTTTTCCAGGTCCTTCGAATTTGCCCATGAAGCGAATGGCGCAAAAATGTTCGGACTCGGACTGATAACCGGCGGCTTTGCACTTGTTCATCTTGTATTCGTGATGATTCCTTTCGGCAATTACCTATATGCCGGCGTATTGGCCGTAGCTGTGTTCATCGGGTGGCGGGGGATGTTTCCTGTTGCTGAAAAACGGAAGCACCCGGCAAAACAAGCGGAAGCCGGTTGATGAATGTGATGATTATTAAATCCGGCGAACTCCAATATGAATAGATCAGCTGAGCAATTAAGCTGGTAACTTGAAACAAAGACCGGCATTCACGAATGCCGGTTCTTTTTGTTATCTTTCTAAGGTCCTTTGCAATATATAAAACACGAAGAAACAATATGTTTAAAATTTACACTTCTCAATGAGTAAACGCTTCTGTATAATTGGTTAAATTAGTACTTTTAAGCTAATTTAGATAGATAAAAATTATAGTCAAAATACTTAATATGTTCGGGGAAATAAAACGTAACTGCGTAGCAAACGCTATTGTTAATTTCAGAAAAGACAGGTGAAAAAATGGAATCTTTACTCCGCTCGGATTCACTGTTCGACATCTATAAGTCACTGTTCGATTACAACCCGGACGCCTGTTATGCTCTGAATGCGGAAGGTCAGTTCCAGTTGTTCAATGAAGTGGCGGAAGAAACAACGGGTTACATGGAAAAGGAAGTGATTCAACTTCCATTTACAGCACTAATCGATGAAAAGTTCCTGCCTGAAACGATGGCGCTTTTTCAGCGGGTACTGCGGGGCAGCCGGGAGCAATTCGATACGATCATTAAAGCAAAAGACGGAAGCGGAATTGAATTGTCCATCACAGCTGCACCGATTTACATAGACGGCGAAGTGAAAGGCATCGTCGGGACAGCCAAGGATGTAACGGAGAGAAACAACCTCGAACTTCTGCTGAATGGACAAAACAAAGTGCTCGAAATGATTGCGCAGGGAGAACCGCTTTCAGCCGTGCTCGACCGGATCATCACCATTGTGGAAACCATTTCAGAAGGGGCACTGGGATCCATTCTGCTGACAAATGAAGAAGGTACCCATCTGAACGCAGGCACTACACGAAACCTTCCGAATGAATATGTGAGAATGATCGATAACATGCCGATCGGTCCGGATGCAGCTTCATGCGGAACGGCAGCTTATTTAAACTGCCGGGTCATTTCAGCTGATATCGATTCTGACCCCCGCTGGGCCTTATATAAAGAAGTGCCGCTCAAACACGGGCTGCGGGCCTGCTGGTCTTCGCCGGTCCGGGACAGTCAGCGGAAAGTGCTTGGTGTCTTTGCAATCTACTACACAAGCAGCCGGACACCGACCACAACGGATATGCAGATCATTGAGAAAGCGACGCACCTGACAAGCTTGGCCATCCAACATTACCGGGCGGAAGAACAGATTAAGTTCATGGCTTTTCATGATGCACTGACCGGTCTGCCCAATAAACAGCTATTCAATGAGCGGCTGACGGAAGCGATCAGCAGGTGTAAAGCGACTGCGGAAGAGACGGTTGTCCTGCTGTATATGGATCTGGACCGTTTCAAATTGATTAATGACACGCTGGGCCACAACGTAGGAGATGCCCTTCTGAATCAGGTGGCCAGGCGAATGGAGGCATGCATCCGAAAAACTGATACGGCTTCCAGGCAAGGTGGCGATGAATTTGCGATTCTTCTTGAAGGAGCATCGAAAAAAGAAGCGACAATTGTCGCTGATCGCGTGCTGAATGCTCTGGCCCGCCCTTTCGAGGTGGGAGGGCATGAAATTTTCATCACACCGAGCATCGGCATTTGTCTGTACCCGCCGGATGGCAGCTGTCCGGAAGAGCTGATCAGAAAAGCGGACCTTGCGATGTATCAGGCGAAAAAAGAAGGTAAAAACAATTTTCAATTCTACGACGAATCCCTTAACAGTCGGATCTATGACCGGCTGCAAATTGAAAATGAGCTTCGGAAAGCCATTGATTCAGAGCAGTTTTCTCTCCGCTATCAGCCGATTGTCGATTTGGTTTCAGGGCAGCTGGTCGGTGCCGAGGCGCTGACCCGCTGGGATCATCCCGAACTTGGCAGCATCCCGCCTGACCAGTTCATCCCGATTGCAGAAGAAACCGGTCTCATCCTTCCGCTTGGCGAGCGTATTCTGCGGATGGCATGCAAAGAGCTGAAAAAATGGCAATTCGCCGATACTGAACGGTTCACCTTGGCTGTAAATTTGTCGATCCGGCAATTTTATCAGCCGAATCTGCTGAAAATCATCCAGGGAATCCTGCGGGAAACGGAAACTGATCCGACCAGGCTGACAATCGAAATTACAGAAAGCATGACGATGAACGTAAAGAAAGCGAGTTCCATTCTGTATCAATTGAAAAGTATGGGCATCAACATCTCCATGGATGATTTCGGGACCGGATACAGCTCGCTCAACTGCCTGAAGGAATTCCCGATTGATCATTTAAAGATCGACCAGACATTCATCCGGGAAATTTCCGGGACGAATGGCAATAAAAATATTGCAGCGACGATTATTTCAATGGCCCATACCCTTGGCATGAAAGTTATCGCAGAAGGCGTGGAGACAGAAGAGCAGCTTCACTTCCTGAAGCAGCATAATAGCGATGAAGCACAGGGATACCTGTTCAGCAAGCCGCTTGCTGCAGGAGAGTTTCATCTGCTGATAGATAAAGGCTTTGTATACAGCTGAAAAACGGGCTTAAAACATAAATTACCTGCAGGCCGGTAACACGGATCCATTATCTTTAAACCAACTGAAAAAGGCAAACTTCTCCGAAAGGAAAGGACGCAAAGCCGCGAACCTAACCGCCGGTCGGCGTACGGAAGTCAGGCTGCCAGGTTCCCTTCAGGAGTCCGGGATCTTGAAGGGAGGAAAATTGAATATGCGCACAATCGTGATGGTTTGTGTTTTAGCTTTCTTGTGTACTGGCATAATCACGGAAGGAGCAGGAGGGGCCCAAGTGGAAGCTGCAGCAGCCGAAGACCGGGCGACCTGGCTCTGGAACCCGTGGATGTTCGTGGAGGATGAATCCGGAACGCTCGCTTTTCTGGCAAGTAAGGAGCTGAATAAAGTCTATGTACAGATCGATCAGGAAATGCCGGCGGATGCCTATCGCAGTTTCATTGCAGAAGCCGGCGTACAAGGCATACAGATTTATGCGCTGGACGGGGCGCCGAATTGGGTGTCACGGAAAGGCTATGTCCAGCAGGACCGGCTGATGACCTGGCTGCAGCATTACCAGGCCGGCTCTGCATCTGCTGAGAAATTCGCCGGCATCCATCTCGATGTTGAGCCGTATCTGTACAGCGACTGGGCATCGAACCAGGCGGCTACTGTTAAGTCTTATCAGGCCTTGCTCAGCCGGGCAGCGGATAACGCTGCAGCACTCAGCCTGCCGATCGAAGTGGATATGGCCTTCTGGTTTGATGAGATTTCCTATAAAAATCAGTTCGGGATTGGGATTTTGGCGGAATGGGTCATTGCGGCGACTGACAGTGTCACCATCATGGCTTACCGGGACAGCGCCGCGCTTATCGGTGAATTTGCGCGCAATGAAGTTGCATTTGCAGGAAAACACGGAAAGAGCCTTGTTATTGGAGTCGAAACCGGACAGACCGCAGAAGGCGCATACCTCTCGTTCTTCGAAGAAGGAGAGGCCTATATGAACAAACAGCTCTCGTTAGTCCAGCAACAATACAACGGCACAGCAAGCTATAACGGCATCGCGGTTCATCATGTCGGCAGCTGGATGACGATGAAGCCGTAGAAGCTGTATGGTATAACTGAAAGGCACGTCCGAAGTATTCATTCGAACGTGCTTTTTTTCGTTTAGATGTTTCCGTCTTTTTTGCAGCTTGGACGGCATTCCCGCTGACCAGCGCTGTAATCGTAAAATTTCTGCAAAATGCATCGATTTCCGCCTTGCTCAAATAAAAAGAGTAAATCGAGACAAATAACGGTTTACCGTTGGAGGACAGTGGAATTTGGGGCTGGCTGCATCGCTCTTGGTACGTGCCATTCACTTGATTGCGAAAATGAAAAGACCGGAAATCAGTTGATTGATCAAATTGAAAATTAATCCGTTCCAATGCCTTCTGTTGAAAAACGCCCCCACTTCCATACGATGAAAACGCTTTAACGCCAAGGGCTCGCGCCACTTTTCACAAAAAGGAAAAAGAATTTTATTACTTGTTAGAAAAGTGTATACAATGTCTGCCGCCTTTGTTATCCTAATATTATTTTCAGCGAGAGATACAGAAGGAGGCCACGGACATGGCAACATTTTTAGGTGCAATTGCATTATTGATAATCGGCTACATGGTTTACGGGAAGTTTGTTGAACGGGTGTTTGTGGTCAATGACGATACACCCACACCGGCATACACAAAACGGGACAATCTCGATTACGTGCCGATGAATTGGTGGAAAGGCAACTTGATCCAATTACTGAATATCGCAGGACTCGGTCCGATCTACGGCGCAGTGGCAGGAGCGCTGTACGGACCGGTCGCGTTTATCTGGATCGTGGTCGGCTGCATCTTTGCAGGCGGCGTCCACGATTATATGTCTGGCATGATGTCACTCCGCCACGGCGGCGCGCAGTTCCCGACGCTGGTCGGCAAGTATTTAGGCAAACACATCCGGACATTCATCAATGTCCTGTCACTTGTACTCATGCTGCTGGTGGCGGCTGCTTTCACAGCAGGCCCGGCGCAGCTCATTTCACAAATCACCCCAATCAGCTTCATCGTGGCTCTCAGCCTGATTTTCGGTTATTTTATCCTGGCCACGGTTTTACCGGTGAACCGGATCATCGGCCGGATTTATCCGCTCCTCGGCGGCATCCTGCTGATCATGGCGATTGCCGTCGCAGTGGCGCTTGTATTTTCGGGTAAGCAACTGCCGAATCTGACGCTCGACAGCCTGCATCCGGCTAACCTGCCGCTCTGGCCGCTGCTGATGGTCACCATTTCATGCGGTGCCATCTCCGGCTTCCATTGCACACAGAGTCCGATTGTGGCCTGTACGATGAAGAAAGAAACAGACGGACGTAAAATTTTCTACGGAGCGATGATCATTGAAGGAATTATCGCACTTGTATGGGCAGCCGCAGGGATGGCCTTCTTCAATGGAACGGAAGGACTCGCAGCGGCGCTCGAAGCCGGCGGGCCATCCGGTGTGGTCAATGAAATCTCGACATCGCTTCTCGGCACAGTCGGCGGCATCCTGGCCATCTTCGGTGTCATCATCCTGCCGATCACGACAGGCGATACAGCGCTTCGTTCATCGCGTATGATTGCGACAGATATCCTGTCGAAATTCATGAATATGGACGGCAAGATGAAGGTCCTGCTCGTGACAATTCCATTGGCAGTTCCGACATTCTATATGGCGACAATCGACTACACATTCCTGTGGCGCTATGTCGGCTGGACGAATCAGGTCGTCGCGACGGTCATGCTGTGGACCGCTGCGATGTACTTATTGAAACTGCATAAACAGCACTGGATTGCAGGTGTTCCGGCAAGTTTCATGACCGGCGTTGTGTGCACGTACATCTTCTATGCGCCGGAGGGGCTCGGACTCGATTACAATCTGTCGGTCATCATTGGTGCAACACTCACTGTCCCGGTTGTCCTGTGGTATGCAGCACAGATCATCAGACACCGCAAAGTGAAGCAGAAAAACAGCGGACTCAATATAGCTTAACGCAGAACCTATCCTCTCATGTGCGAGAGGATGAGTTTTTACAACGATTAGGATATCCATTCTTCAGTCAGGCCTATACAATTGAAAAATCTCCCCCTGCAGAAGGTGCAGGGGGAGATTTTCAGGTCCGGTTATTTATTTCGCTTCAAGTACAGCCGCCACTTTCGCGATTACAAGTTCACTTCCGAGCATCGGGGATTCACCGCCGCCTTCACCGGAAGGGCGTCCGCCTTTATGCGCTTCCCGAAAGGTGTCACTGTTTTTCCAGGCTTCGAAGTTTTCAAGCGTTTCCCAGTACATATTGACATTCAATTCATCATGTTCTTCCACGTTGTCCCGAACCGTAACTTCAACTTTTACGAAGCCATCCATTTCCTGAAGCGGGCCGGGTTTTGCAAAACGGGGAGCCATTTTCTCAGCAAAGCCTTTTTTCGTCCGAATGCGGTTTGTTACTACATACATAATGATAAATCTCTCCTTTCTGTCTCTAACCAAGTCTATCATACTCCCTTTTTCAGTCTCTCTCAAAATATTTTAAACATTCTTGTTTATAAAGGACTAATTATAGGGTATCATTAGTTAGGTATATTTTCCTGTATAAGAAGAAGTGTAGGGAGTGCGGATGATGAAGAAACAAGAACTGGCAGTTTTGCAGCAGAAGATTGCTTCCCTGCGTGCCGAAGGGAAGTACAAAGAAGCGATTGAAGGCAGTTATGAACTTCTGGAATCTGCCATGGACCAACATGACCACCGGGCCATGATGACGGCCTATGTGGTCAGCGCTGCTTCCTACTACAGCATCGGCGATATTAAAGAAGCATTCCGTAATATTGAAGCGCATCGGGAAGTCTGTGCCCGATACGGGACAGACGAGGACTTTCTGGATCTGTATCACATTCTGTTTCTGCTTTATGAGCACAATAAAGATTTTGGAAAAGCAAAAGAAACATTGAAAAAGAGTATTAAAATTGCCAGACAGCTCAGCAAAGAAGATGTGTTGAGCAGCAGCTATGGCAATTTTTCGCATCTCCTGCTGGCGGAAGGCGAGTTTACAGAAGCGCTCCGTATGGGCCAGGCGGGGCTGGAGGCAGCCAGGAAGCATCTGCCGCGGAGCGGGATACTGGAAATTCGGGTGAAACTGAATATTACGCGTGCCTATATCGAACTGGGCGAGTATGAAAAAGCCTGGCCGCATATCAACGAGATGGTGACAAGTCTGCTGCTGGATTCATTCAGCCGGGAAAAAGCGCAGTCCCGGGACTTGCTGGGGTTTTGGTATGCCCGACAGCAGCGGTACGCTGAAGCATTTATCGCATACACCGAAGCAAAAGAACTTGCAGCGAGCTATGGTGATATCTATTTGCGTAAAGCGATACAAGAAGAACGGATCCGGCTGAGCGAAGCAATGGATGATATACGGCTGGCTTATGAAGTGCAGAAAGAATACATTTCCCTGTTGGAGGAAATCAGCCGCCAGGAGCTGTCACTCGCTTCGATGAAGTTCAGTTTGCAGCACCGGGTGGAAGAGATTGAGAAAAAAGCGAACACGGACCACCTGACCGGATTGTATAATCGGACGTACTTAGAGGCGGCCGTGAACCGATGGCTCGCCGATGCAGCAGAGACATCGACAAGCGTCGTATGTATTGCGTTCGATATCGATAATTTCAAACAGATCAATGACGAGCACGGTCACCTTTTCGGAGATGAAGTGATCCGGCAGGTGAGCGAGGCGTGTGTAGCTGTGTTTCGCCGGAACGATTTAATTGGCAGGTATGGCGGTGATGAATTCATCATCATATTGTATAATGCCACATTTGAAGCGGGCATGAAAAAAGCGGAGCGGCTGGCAGAAACACTCCGCAACCTGGAAATCGAAAAAAATGGGAAGACAGCGACTGTTACGGCAAGCATCGGGGTGTCGGATAATGGAGAAGGAGCGGTTACCACGTTTGATGAGCTGTTTCACAACGCAGATATGGCACTGTACCGGGCAAAGGATGACGGCAAGAACCGGGTCATTTCCAGTTACTGAAGCCGAAAACCGGCAATGAGCTCACTTCAGCTCATTGCCGGTTTTTCTTTTCGTCCGTGCAGCATATAGTAAAGCGGTACAGTGGCCAGGACGACGGCTCCTAAAATTGCGTATAACATGCTGTAACTCGTCTGGGAAATCAGGAAACCCTGGAGATAAGGCCCAAACCCGAGGCCTGCATCCATGAAAATGAAAAACGTTGACGTGGCAAGTCCGAAACGGTGAGGCGGTGTCAGTTTGACGGCGATTGCCTGTGTTGTCGACTGTATATTGCCGAATCCGAGTCCGATCAGTGCCCCGGACAAGAGCAGCAGCACGCTGCCATCTGCCGAACTTAGCAGGAGCATACCGGCTGCAAGGATGAAGAGTGCCGGATACATGACAACATTTGCGTTTTTCCGGTCCATCAGCCTGCCGGTGAACGGGCGGGACAGCAGAACTGCAATAGCGTAGACAAGAAAAAAGAAACCTGCCGCTTCCACCAGGTCCAGCTCAATGGCATAAAAGCTGATGAATGATAACACACTGCCATAACAAAACGAAACGGCAAGCGTAATACAGGCGATCGGAACGGCGCGCGGCTCAACAAAACTTGAGAACTTCAGTCCTTTCGGCGCATCCATGACAGCTGCGGGATCCGCTTCAGTCACTTTCAGGAAGAATGCCAGTACTAGGCCGATCGCTTCGAACAGCAGGCAGAGGACGAACAGCAGCTGAAACGTGAAGTGCTGTGTCATAAACAGGCCGATGAACGGACCGACGGCAGTTGACAGCGTCGTGCTCATGCTGAAATAACCGATCCCTTCCCCTTTTCGGGCATCCGGTATGATCTGTGCCACGATTGTACCGGTTGCGGTGCTTGCAATCCCGATTGAAATTCCATGAACAAAGCGGGTGAACAGCAGAAAAGCGATATTCAAATCGATGAAATACAGAAAAGTGGCAGCGATAAAGCAGGACAGTCCGATAAACAAAATCCGGCGCCGGCCGAATGAGTCAATCACACGGCCGGTCAGCAGCCGGCCAGTCAGCGCACCAATAATGAAAATGCCGGTAATGAGTCCTGCCTCACTCGTTGAAGCGCCGTAAGCATCCACTGCGTAGACAGCAATTGTTACCATGAGCAGATAGAAAATGAGTGCCAGGATGAAATTAATGGAAGAAACAATGATAAAATCTTTCGTCCATAACCGGGGAGCGGATTCAGTCATAAAGAGTTCCTTTCTGCATAAAGTGTGAGTATTGGGTAAGGCTACCAGAATCTGCGGATGAAAGAAAGACGGGAAGAAGGAGAAGGGAAGGGCTTCCCTTTATCGATTCAACAAAATGCGTTATACTGTTTCGGGTAAGCGGGAATTTAAATTTTATGTTCTGGTGTCCTATTGCAGACAATAGCGCTGTCGATAACGCCGAAAAGAGCCTGGCAACAGGCTCTTTTCGGCGTTTTTTATTTATATTCTGAACGGAAAGGAAGGATCGATTAATGGATTATTTCATTGACCATGTTCAAAAGAAAATCCACCGAAAACTCTATGCGGGAGACCGGTGCGGCTTTTTAAAGACACCGGTCGAGCAGCGTGAATTCACGGCTTCCTCTTCCTATGTAAACAGTCTCCGCGGAGAGCAGCGGTACAGCGAGTGCCCGCATTGCCAATCGCCGCCATTTCTGAATACTTAACAAAAATCGTCCGCCGTCAGCTGGCGGGCGACACTCTTTTAATCAGCGGGTTCACCATCAAGGATGAGAACCATATAGCTGATATCCCCTTCAAAATCCCAATCAACAAAAACCTCACTGATCTGCCGGTCAAGCGCTGTTTTAAGTCGGCCGGTAAAAACTGAGCTCCGCTCAAGCGGCCGCTTGGCGCTTTTGAGTATTTCACCATGTCCGAGCCGGATCAATTCCTTTTCGATCGGCACAAGAATATCCTCCCGGACGATTAAAACAATGCGGTCGTTCATCCAGTAGATTGCTGTCTCGCCCGGTGTTTTTTCCACAACAGCGCTTGCCTTGTTCATTTCTTTCAGCACGAGCTCCCTGCTGATTCCTCCCGGCCAAGCCAGCGTTTCTTCTGCTGTTTCTTCATCGAGAATGCCGAGGACTACGCCGGTTTTGTTTTCAAGGTTCCAGTCGCTGTAAATGTCCAGGACATCCAGTCCCGCCTGTTTCCATAAATCGATTTTCACTCTGGATTTCAGTTCATCCATCAGTAAATCCCGGATCTCCAAGATTCGTTTGGTCTCCTTCTGATTCAGCAAAATCCGTTCAGTAGGAGCCAGGAATCCCCGGAGGTGGACGAAGAAGAAAGGCGGTTTGATGATGACATAAGCCGATGTAGGACCTTTTCCGAAATGCTCCCGCAGCAAGCCGGAAATGTAGTTGCCGACTTCTGCGGCAAGTTTCTGATTACTCATTATGGGGAAGCATCTCCTTTGTCCGTACAGAGTTTTCTTGTCTGGTAAGGACAATTATAGAGGAACCAAAATAGAAGTGCGAATATTTCTATAGCGTGCCGCTAAGCAAGGTTGTTCTGTGGACTAAAAGTAAAAAGCTGAAATGGGGAAAAGTGCTTGTTAAATTTTCCACTCTTTTCAAAAGCGGCTATTCATACAAAAACTTCGGTTAATTTAGCGGTTCGGGAAAAACAATAGGACAGCTGGCTCAAGTAATAAATATTCTAATAATTTGACTTTTAATTTAAATTAATAGGGTATACAATCAAGTTTGTACAATAATAAGTGGAAAGGAGGAGAATTTTGCTGAACGATGAAATGAAATCTTGCTGCTCAGCAAGCAGATCACAAATAAGCAGTAAAGACATAATCAAAATTGAACGCATTGCTGCCGCTTCAGAGGAGAAATCAATCCGCTTTTATGAAAAGATGATTTTTATTGAAGGTGGAGAGTTCCTGATGGGAACTAACGATCAGGAAGGGGTTGAAGCGGATTGTGAGGGTCCGGTGAAAAAGGAGAGAGTGAATTCTTTTTATATGGACAGCCATGTCGTGACAAACGAAGAATTTAGGCAATTCATCCAGGAAACCGGTTATAGAACAGAAGCGGAAGGGTTTGGGTGGTCTTTCGTCTTCTATCAATTTATCTCTCCTTCACTAAATGCAGTGATGCAGCAGGTAACAGGAACACCGTGGTGGTTTGCAGTCGAAGGCGCTTACTGGTTTCAACCGGAAGGACCCGGCTCAACGATAGAAAATCGGATGGATCACCCGGTCATTCACGTGTCCTGGAATGATGCCATGGCGTTTTGCAATTGGGCAGGCAAACGGCTGCCGACTGAAAAGGAATGGGAATTCGCCGCTCGCGGAGGTTTGGAGCAAACTAAATACCCGTGGGGAAACGAATTGATTCCTGAAGATAAGCATCATTGCAATATCTGGCAGGGGAAGTTTCCGACTGCTAACACAATGGAAGATGGCTATGCAGGGACGGCGCCGGCCCGTTCATTTCCTCCGAATGGATATGGATTATACAATATGGCCGGAAATGTGTGGGAATGGTGTACGAATGCCTTTACGCCAAGTCCGGAAGCTGTACTGCCTGCCGGACAAGAGCCGAACAGAGCAATGCGGGGAGGGTCTTATCTTTGTCATGAATCCTACTGTAACAGATACCGGGTAGCGGCTCGTACTTCTAATACAATCGACAGTTCAGCGGGGAATATCGGTTTTCGCTGTATCTCAGACCAATTGCTGTAATCGACTGGTTTTGTTACGTTGGATAAGAATCTTATGACCACTTTTAACCAATATGGTTAAAAGTATAAGGGTTCAGATTTTCAGATAAAGTGATTAAAGGAGGATGTCTATTTTGAAGAAACCGAATATCTTGATGGTGATTTCACACGACACAGGAAGACATTTGGGCAGTTACGGCAGAAAAGTGGAAACACCTGAACTGAATCGGATTGCAGAAGAAGGTATCCAATTCGATAATTATTTCTGCTCTCAGCCGCAGTGCAGTCCCAGCCGGGGCAGCATCCTGACCGGAATGTATGGGCATAACCACGGACTGATGGGGCTGACGCATCTCGGTCATACAATGAAAAGCGATATTAAAACCATCCCTTCGGAGATTAAAAAAGCGGGCTACAGCACGCAGCTGTTCGGCTTTTTCCATGAATCAATAGATGGAGAATACACGGGAGAGAAGTTGGGCTATGACCGTGTCGTTGAAGTGCCAGGAAATGCGGCCGAAAAAGTAACAGACAAACTGGAGGATTTCCTGAACGAAAAATCCCGTTCTAGGGATGAAACGCCGTTTTATGCTTCAGTTGGTTTTGAAGAGACCCACCGGCCATTCGATCATTTTGAACCGGACCCGGTTGATTCAGTGGAAGTGCCGCCTTATTTGCCGGATACAAAAGAAATCCGAGAAGACATTGCTCATTTCCAAGGGTCTATAAAAGAACTGGACCGGGCGATTGGCCGGATCAAAAAAGCATTGGAAACGACCGGGCTGGATGAAAATACCATTTTGATCTATACGACAGATCATGGAATCGCTTTTCCCAGAGCGAAAGGAACGTTAATGGACGCCGGCTTGGAGACAGCGCTGATCATGAAATTTCCAAAAGGAATGGTGAAAGCGGGTGGCAAAGCGGATGCCCTGTTGTGCAATATTGACTTAATGCCAACAATATTGGAGATTGCCGGAGGAGAAATCCCGGACGAAATTGATGGTTATAGTTTTCTTCCTTTGATAAAAGAAGAACAGTATGAATCGCGGGACCACTTTTTCTGTGAACTTACATGGCATGACCGCTATCATCCGATGAGAGGCATCCGGACTAATTATTATAAATACATCCGGAATTTTGCGGACGGTCCGAAAGTGTATCTGCCTTTTGATATCCATGAGAGCCTGTCCGGCCAAGTTGTCAGGGATGGATATTACGTAGCGAACACCGAAGAGGAATTGTACGACCTTGAACAGGACCCGCTTGAAGAGGTTAATCTGGCGGGAGACGAAAATTATAAGCATGTCCTGGAAGACCTGCGGGGTAAAGTGGAACAATGGATGCATAAAACAAACGATCCATTACTGAAAGGTCCAGTGCCGGGCATGGAAGCTGCGGAATGGAAAGAAGAAATTAAAAAAGGAACTGTCTATAGAGGAAAGTAACGCAAAACAAAAGTGGAAGCGGGAGAAAAAATGCTTAAAACGTTTCTGCAGGATAGATCAGTTAAGAATCACACATCAAAATTTATTTATCATCTGATTCATCAATCTGGCCCATTGCCAAAGGCGGAAGTGATGAAGCTTTCAAAACTTCCGCCGACCACGCTGACCCGGTTGCTTGAAGAAATGGTGACGAAGGGACTGATTAATGAGGCGGGTTTCGGCCGATCCAGCGGTGGCCGGCCTCCTGTTATGTATAAAGCGACGGCCAATGCAGCTTATATAGTCGGAATCGATATTTCCCGAAGACAAACAAAAGTTGTGCTGGTGGATATGGCGTTTCGTGTGGTCGCTCAAAAGGTATTCGGGCTGACAATCGAACAGCAGCCGGCTGCGGCGATTTCCGCCATGAAAAACGTGATACAAGAGCTGATGCAAGAATGCAATATTCACGCCGACCACTTGCTGGGAATCGGAATCGGGGCCGTCGGGCCATTAAACAGAGAAGAAGGTGTAATATTAACTTCTCGATCTCAAAGTACTGACAGCTGGAATCGCATTGAAATCATACGGGAATTACAAAAGGACTTTCCTCTGGATATTATAGTGGAAAATGGAGCAAATACAGCTGCGCTGGCTGAGTATAAAAGGAATACAATCAGCAATGAAAATCTTTTGTATTGCATAAGCGGGATAGGCCTCCGCTGTGGAATTATTACGAATGGCCATTTGATGCAGAACCGAACCGGAAATATCAGTTCACAGGGCCACATGGTAATTGATCCGAAAGGAAAGAAATGCAGCTGCGGAAAAAGGGGTTGCTGGGTTGCATATACATCGCTGGTTTCATTGCTGGATGAAACCCGCCGTATAAAAGAGATGAAAACTGATTACGGATATTCGGATTTTCTCAATTCCCTGAAAGAGCAGGATCCTGCAGCGGAACAAGCGGTGCAGGAGTCCGTTCTCTATTTTGGAATCGGATTATCGAACATGATCAACATGTTTCATCCGAAATCTGTTATCATGAACGGTCCGATCTTCGATGCATATCCGGAATACTTCGATGAGGTTGTACGCTCTACCAAAGAGCACCTTACGTTATTTGATGATTCAGAAGTGCACTTCAGTCGGGGGGGATTAAAAGAGGAAGCGGTATCTGTCGGGGCGGCCCAATTGCTTTTTGACTCTTATTTTGTCCAGCCGGCTTAATAAGCATCAAAATGCACCCGCTTGAAAGAAGCAAGTTCACTAGAATTAAACGGATGAAGTTCCAGTGACCTCTGCCTGGAACTTCCGCTTAAGACGTCATTTTCTTTGGGGGAGTGATTATGGATATAACAACCGGACTCTTGCTTTTGGCAATCGGAATAATAGCTGGCGGTTATGGAATCATCGTTGGAGCAGGCGGAGGATTTATTTTCGTGCCCGCACTTCTGCTGATTTTGGATATGCCACCAGAGATAGCAGCAGGATCAGGCCTGCTCGTCGTATTGATCAATTCATTATCGGGTGTTTTCGGCTATGCACGACAAAAGCGCATCCATTATAAGACAGGAATGTTGCTGGCCATCAGTGCTGTGCCGGGAACAATTCTCGGTGTCTGGCTGGTGCAAAATAACCCCGCCTCCTGGTTCTATTCCATATTCGGTGGTCTATTGGTGGCATTGAGCATATTTCTTTTCATTAAAAATTCGTCCATCGGTTTTAGAAAAACGCCAAACGGTCACAGCTCCGGAGAACAGAAGGACAAAGAAATCGGCGTAAAAGGGCTGATTCTAATAGGAGCTGTAATTGGTGTGATATCAAGCTACCTTGGCATAGGAGGTGGCTGGCTCTTGGTACCCATCCTGGTGTATGTCTTCCACATAGCGCCCCACTACGCCACAGCCACTTCGATTTTTTCGCTGTGCCTCTATACTGCTGTAGGATCAGCTCTGCAAATTTATTTCGGAAATGTTGATTGGACAGCGGTTTTCTGGGGAGGACTCGGCGTGTTAGCCGGTTCACAGCTGGGCGTGCGGCTCTCCAGAAAGATATCAGGAACAGCGATCATTCAAATGCTGTCTTTTCTTTTAATGATCATCGGCTTGCGTCTGTTGTTTGATTGAAGAATTAAAACATACCGGCAAGCCGGACAGTGAGGGAATCTGCTTGCCGTTTGCATGAAGAGACAGTTCAGTGCTTCCATTGACTACCCAAAGTGAAAGAACTATACTAATAAGTGAAAGCGCTCTATATTTTTACCAATAAGAAAACGTTTTGTGGAATATTTCTGACAGAACGTCTTTATTTTTCTTCAAAATCTAAAACGTTTTCGAAAACTTGATGAAAACGTTTCCAATAGCTATGGGTGAACCTTAGAGGCGAATAAAACAAAGAAAAGGGAGGGGGGATACCGATATGATGGATTATTCACAGGGCCAAGGTGAGCTGGCAAACTGGATTGTGTCAGAAACAGCATTTTCTGCTGATACCCTGGGAAAAGGTGAAGCCGTCATGGTACTCGGCAATGGATACATAGGACTGCGATCAGCTGCCGAGGAACCGTACATTAAAGAGAAGAGAAACCTATTCATAAATGGCACCTTCAACAAGTCGCAGAAAAACGAAGTGACAGAACTTCCAAATCTGGCAGATGTGACCCAACTCGATATCAGGATTGATGGAGAACGGTTCAGCCTTGAATTCGGAGAAACAAAGAACTATATTCGTCAGCTGAATTTAAAGACGGCTGAACTCACAAGAATGTTTGAATGGGTGTCTCCAAAGGGAAAAGGAGTAAGGTTTCACTTCAAAAGATTTGTGTCGCTCGATAACCTGCATTTGATCGGGATGAAAATGGAAATTGAAAGTCTTACTGACCCGATAGATGTGTCTGTTGAAAGTGGCATCAATGCCCAGGTGACGAATTCCGGAGCCCAGCATTTTCTTGAAGGGGAGCGCCGGATAGCAGAGAATCGCTTTATCCAACTGGTTCAGACAACAAATGAGTCCAGTATTGATGTGGTGCTTAACACGGTACATAACATAATCATCAACGGTGAAAAAGTAACCGCACATGCTGACAAGGACATGGACCGGCGAAAAGTATGGCTGACACATGATTTCAGTCTCCGGCGAGGCGATAAACTCGAGATGGAAAAGCTGACAACCGTCCACACCAGCCGTGACGGGAATGCAAGTGCGGAGGGATGTGACCTCCAGGGATTCAGGGAACAATCACTTAAAGAACTGCGCCAGCGAGCAGACGAAGGGTATGATGCGCTATTCCTTTCCCACAAACAGGCGTGGCAGGAAAAAGTATGGGATGCCTGCAACATCAAAATCGAAAGCGATAGCGGATTCGATCAATTGGCTTTGCGGTTTGCCCTGTATCAGCTTACCGCCATGGCTCCTGCTCATGATGACCGGATGGGCATCGGAGCTAAGGCACTTAGCGGCGAAGGCTATAAGGGCCATTCGTTTTGGGATACTGAAATCTTCATCCTGCCGTTCTTCATTTACTCCAATCCGGCTGCTGCCAGGTCGCTTCTGACATACCGGTACCGGGGGCTCCCGGGCGCCCGGCAAAAAGCGGCAGACAACGGCTATGCCGGTGCCATGTACCCTTGGGAGATGGCATGGCCGTCAGATGGGGAAGTGACTCCGGTTTGGGGCGATATTGATATTGTCACAGGTGATCAGACGAAGATTTGGTCCGGTTTCATCGAACAGCATATCTCAGCGGATATTGCGTTTGCCGTGTACCAATACGAGAACATTACCGGAGACCGGGACTTCATGGAACATTGCGGTTACGAGATGGTTTTCAGCACGGCTGATTTTTGGGCAAGCCGGCTGGAGTGGCACAGTGACAGACGGACATACATGATCACGGATGTCATCGGTCCGGACGAGTATAAAGAGCATGTCAGCAATAATGCGTATACGAATTACATGGCGTATTTCAATATGAAATTGGCCGTCCGCTACTATGAAAAACTGAAGGATGAAAATCCGGAGCTGTTGCGGAAGTTTGAAGTGGATAACGCGTACAGGGAATGGCGGGCAAAAGCAGATCTGCTGTATCTGCCGCAGCCAAGAAAAGAAGATTATGTGATTCCGCAGGATGACACATATTTGCAGCTTCCGGATATCGATCTCACAAAATATAAAAATCAGACGAAAGTCCGGACGATTTACCGCAACTACAATGCAGAACAGATCAATGGATTCCAAGTGACAAAACAGGCAGATACATTGTTGTTGTTTTATCTGCTCGGACAGACATTTCTGCAGGATGATGAACGTTTATCTGAAGCGGTGAAACGGGCAAATTTCAATTACTATGAACCACGCACACTGCATGATTCATCACTGAGCTTGGCGACACATGTCATCATAGCGAATGATCTCGGCGAAAAAGAGCTTGCTTACTCGCTGTTCAGAAAAGCCTGTGAGGTGGATCTGGGCCCGCAGATGGATACTTCAGATGACGGGGTGCATGCGGCATCAATCGGTGGTATCTGGAAGGCGGCTGTATTCGGATTTGCAGGTGTCCGTCTTGCAGACGGAGTCCTGCGGATCAATCCGCGGCTTCCAAAGCACTGGCATCGAATGCAATTTTCGATTTTCTGGCAAGGGCAGGCGCTGGCGATTGAAATTACTCAAAAAGCACTGAAAGTCACAGCGAGTGACAACAGAAGCGTGATAATTGAGACAGGCGGGATGACGTACGAAATGGAAGATACGATGGAAGTCCAGTTCCGTGAAATCCGTCCGCATTCATCATCCACGGTACGGTAGTCGTAAAATGACCCTGTCATTTTATTTACTATAAATTTTAATTAATCAAAGGGGGCACCACACATGTTGTTCAATAAGAAAATCACTGCAGGTTTAACAGTCGCTGCAATGTTACCGGTCCTTGCTGCTTGCGGCGGCGGTGAAGAAGAAGAAGCTGCTGTAGAGCCAGGGGAAACAATTACGATTTTCCAGACAAAAGTCGAAATTTCAGAACAGCTTGAAGCCGCAGCCGAGACGTATGAGGAAGAAACAGGTGTAGGCGTGGAAGTAATCGGTACAACAGGAGACGATTATTTCCAGCAGCTGCAGATCCGTCTCAGTAACGGAACCGGTCCTTCGATTTTCAGTCTTCAAAACGCAACAGTCGCTGAACGTCTCGAATCCTATGTTTATGATTTGAGCGGTGAAGAATTCACCGAAAACATTGCACCAGGCATGGGACTCATGCTCGATGACAGATTAGTCGGCATTCCGTACGGGGTAGAAGGCTTTGGTATTGTTTATAATAAAGATCTTGTTGATCCCGAGGATATCGCGGATTACGAATCGTTTGTCAGCACGCTTGAAGAATTCAACGAACAAGGCATCAATGGATACGGATTATCACAGGAAGCATATTTCCTGATTGGCCATATGAGTAACTATCCTTTCTCTCTTCAGGAAGACCCTGTCGAATTCATGGAGCAAGTGACAGCTGGTGAAGTAACATTGGCTGAAACTGAAGAGTTCCAGAGATTCGGAGAATTTATGGAAGCGATCAGAGCAAACACTCCAAGCCCGCTGAGTGTTTCATATGATCAGCAAGTGGGTGACTTTGTAGCTGGTGAAACAGCGATGATTCACCAAGGAAACTGGTCTTGGGCACTGCTTGAAGACTTTGGCGTGGATTTCGAAGTTGGACTGGCACCATTCCCGCTTGAAGGAAATGACAAGCTTGCTGTCGGTGTAGGAAGTAACTGGGCAGTCAATGCGGAAAAAGAACCGGAAGAAATTGAAGCGGCAATCGATTTCCTTGAATGGCTCCATACAAGTGAAGAAGGCAAACGGATTATTGTTGAAGAATTCGGTTTCATCCCGGCAATGACTAATATTGAAGCAGAAGGCCTCGATCCATTGTCGCAGGCAGTTCTTGAAGCTTCCAATAGCGGTGAGACGATTCCTTGGTCGCACAATTACTATCCAGCGAACGTTGTTCCAAACGATTTCGCCCCAGCGGCTGAAGAATTCTTTGTAAATGAAGACATGACAGGCGATGAGTTCATCGAGAACCTCGATGCCGCTTGGCAGAACGCAGTCGAGTAAGTTTCAGCTTGCTTGAGAGCAATAATCAGTGAATACGGGACACGCCTGCTGCGGCGTGTCCTGCCTTTTCTATGAAAGGGCCAAAGCAAACAATGTTTAGGAAAGAAGGGATAGACGTGGGAAGCAGGAAAAGTAAAGTTGGCTGGTATCTCTTGTTTACCGCCCCGCTGCTCATCATTTTTACAATCGTAGTAATTGTTCCGTTTCTGATCGGGATTTACTATGCATTTTTCGACTGGGACGGTATTGCCGCCAATCCAATGGAATTCGTTGGCTTGGAGAATTTCAGTACATTGTTCGCAGATGACCGATTCATGCAGTCCATGTGGCTGACTGTATTGTTCACAGTGCTTTCGGTCGTGTCAGTTAATGTGGTAGGACTCGCGTTCGCCTTACTGGTAACATCGAAATTACGGACGGCGAACTTAGCCCGGACCATGCTGTTCATGCCCTATCTGATTGGCGGTCTGATTCTCGGTTATATCTGGCAATTTGTATTTCTGGATGTTTTCACGCTTGTCGGAGAAGTGACAGGCCTTGAAAGTATTTTCTTCAATTGGCTGAATAACGAAACGTTTGCGTTATTCGCTCTGGTGTTCGTATTTACATGGCAGATGGCAGGCTATGTCATGATTGTCTATATTGCCGGTATCCAAGGAATTCCCGGTGAAGTGGTGGAAGCTGCTAAAATCGATGGCGCCAGTAACTGGCAACGGCTCACGAGGGTCACACTCCCGCTGTTGATGCCCGCCTTTACGATCAGCTTGTTCCTGACACTGTCATACGGCTTTAAGATTTATGACGTCAACTTGTCACTGACAGGGGGCGGTCCTGCGAATGCCACTGAATTATTTGCGATGAATATCTATAATGAGATTTTCGGTTATGGAAACTATGGCTATGGCCAAGCAAAAGCGATTATGTTCTTTATCATCATTGCGGCCATTACGCTGACGCAAGTCTATATCACAAAGAAACGGGAGGTTGAAATGTAATGCGGCTATTGCGGGATTGGTCCAAGGAAATACTGCTCGTTTTAATGGCGCTGATCTTCTTATCTCCCGTCTATATTATTTTTATCAACTCCTTTAAAGACCGGCGGGAATTATATGAAAACACTTTGGCGTTTCCAGAAACATTCAGCTTCCAGTATTATACGGAAGCGATGGAACAGATGGATTTTTTCAACGCCTTTATTAACTCGATGGTTGTCACAATTGTTTCAGTGGCCTTCATTGTTATTCTGTCCTCAATGACTGCCTGGATGCTGGCGCGGACTGGCGGTAAAATCAGCACAATCATCTTTATGGTACTGATCGCAACAATGCTGATTCCATTCCAGACAATCATGATGCCGCTCATGCAGCTTGTTACCGGCATCACGAATAATTTAGGAATCCAGCTGTATAATACGCTCAGCGGATTGATCTTTATGAATATTGGTTTCCATGCAGCGCTTTCTGTTTTTCTGTACCATGGTTTCATAAAGTCCATTCCGATATCTCTTGAAGAAGCGGCAACAATCGATGGAGCATCGAAGCTTGGAGTATTTTGGCGGATCATTTTTCCAATGCTCACACCCATTACGGCGACTGTTATGATCCTGAACGTTATATTAATTTGGAATGACTTCCTTCTGCCGTCTCTGACATTGGTTGATAAAGATCTGCGGACAATTCCGCTGTCTGTCTTTTATTTCTTCGGTGAATTTACAATTGAATGGAATTTGGCAATGGCAGGTCTGACACTGACAATTATTCCGGTTGTTATTTTCTATATGATTGCACAGAAATACATCATCAAAGGAGTCGGGGAAGGGGCCGTTAAATAACGTTCCTTTCTGCAGGGAGGTAATAGCATGCAAGAGCTCAAAGGCATCACGGGTGTTCTTTATGCAGCAAGTGAATGGGTCATGCGATTGTCGGCTGTCAATTTAATATGGTTCATACTGAGCCTGCCGCTGTTTATTGTGTTTCTGACAGTGGACATCAGCAGTCTCGGGGGCTTGGTATTATTTGGACTGACAGTATTGCTGTTGATGCCTCTCCTGTTCTTCCCGGCGACCGTTGCCGTATTTGCAACAGTTCGGGACTGGGTGACCGAAATGGATTACACTTCTGTTGTCCGGACATACCTAAGTCACTTGAAGTCAGCTTACCTGGACAGTATGAAGGCGGGAATTTTTTTTGCCGCTCTTTGGCTCGTCTGGTATTATAGTCTTTTGTCCATCCCAGCTGAAAAAACTATTGTCACCTTGATGTTATTGATAATAGGACTGGCATTGTTTGCCTATACAATCAGTTTTATGTCGGTCAGTGTCCATTACCGCATGAGCGGAAAGGAACGGCTGAAGAACGCATTTCTTATTGCAGCCGGCAGCCCGCTGTTGAGTCTCTTCATGTTGCTCAGCAACGGGCTGCTTGTATGGATAAGCTTGACACAGCTGCTTTTTTTGCTGCCATTGTTTACCTGTTCGCTGGGTGCATTTCTGTCATTTTCGGCATTTTACCGGTTTACTTTGAAAGTGGAAAAAAGAGCAGCTGCATATAAGAACACCAAGGAAGGATTTCCCAAATGACGACCATAAAAGACGTGGCAAAACAAGCGGGCGTGTCCGTCAGCGTGGTATCGAAGACATTCAATAATTATGCGGACGTGAAAGAAGCAACCCGTCAGAAAATATTCGCGGTCGCCAAGGAATTGAATTACACGCCGAATATCTCAGCCAAAAATTTATCTTCAAAAAAACAGACGACGGTCGGACTGATCTCATCAGGCATCCTGAATGATAATGAAAAAGACAATAATGCATTCGATACCTTGAAAGGGGTATATAAAGCGATATCCAAGAGCCAATTTGAACTTTCGATTTATCTTACCGATTCTCAGGAACAGCAGCAGAAGAGCTATGCCCAATATTGCCGGGAGCGCAATATCGGCGGAGCTATCCTCCAAGGAATCCGGACGGATGATCCTTACTATAAAGAACTGATCAGTTCGGATGTTCCGTGCGTTGTCCTCGATATCATGCAGGAGACGGATAATGGACTAATTGGCAGTGTATCAATCGATAACGCACAGGCCGCACGGGAGATGGCGTCTTATCTGCTGACATGCAATCACCGGGATATTACCATCATGGCCGGAACCGCAGAAACCTATGTCAATAAGGACCGGCTGAGAGGAGTTCGGATGGCCTTTTTGGAGCATGGCGCCGCTCTTCGGGAAGAGAATATTCTTTATGCGGAGTTCTCTGAACAACTGGCATATGAAATGACGAAACGGCATCTGACGACCCATCGCCCGACTGCGTTTCTCTGTTTCAGTGACCTGATGGCATTCGGCGTGATGAAAGCGGCACAGGAAGCGGGCCTGCGCATTCCGGAAGACGTGTCAATTACCGGCTTTGATGATCTCATGATCAGCAATTATATACAGCCCGGTCTGACGACGGTCGGGCAGAATTTTGCGGAAATCGGCAAAACAGCAGCCCAACTGCTGCTGAAATTGATGGACCAGACGACGGAACGCCAGCATATCTACGTCCCTCACCAGCTGGTGAAGCGGGGCAGCGTCCGGCTGATCGGACAGCCTGTTAACAGAAAGGAAGAGGTACTGAATGGCACAGCAGCCGAAAGCGTTTATATTCGACCTTGACGGGGTCATTACCGATACGGCAGAATTTCATTTTCTCGCCTGGAAACAACTCGCAGAAGAAGTGGGTGTAATATTCGACCGGAAATTCAATGAACAGCTGAAAGGGGTAGGGCGCATGGATTCACTTGAGCGGATCCTGCAGCTGAACCCGGAGCGTGCGGTGATGCCGCTGGCGGAGAAGGAGCGCCTGGCCGCTCAGAAAAATGCGAACTACCTGGAACTTATTGCGAAAACGACGCCTGCAGACATCCTGCCGGGAATTGAAGAACTGCTGCGTACGGCCCAGGAAAGCGGCGTTAAAATCGCACTCGGTTCTGCAAGCAAAAATGCGGCGTTCGTGCTGGAGAAACTTGAGCTCACCCATTACTTCGATTACATTGTCGATGCGGCAACCGTAAAAAACGGCAAGCCCCATCCGGAAACGTTCACAACGGCCGCTGATGCGCTGGGCGTCGCGTATAGTGACTGCGTCGGAATCGAAGATGCAGACGCCGGCGTGACCGCAATCAAGAGCGCCGGCATGTTCGCTGTCGGTGTCGGGGATGCCCAACACCTTCCGCATGCCGATTACCGGGTGGACAGCACAGACGAACTGGAATTTACGGATATCATCCGGCGGTACGAGGAACATCAAGCGGCTGACTGAAACAGTCGGGCTGTATTCATTTAAAGCAAGTAAGGAGGAAATGGCGCATGACTTGGAAACTGGCCCAGTCTACCGAACTGGATAACCCGAATCTTCTGCTGAGCGAGAGCCTGCTGACATTGGGGAACGGATATCTCGGTGTGAGAGGGAATTTTGAGGAAGGGTACGACGGACAGTTTAAATCGATCCGCGGTACGTATATCAATGCCTTTCATGATGAAACAGAGATCAAATACGGCGAGCGGCTGCACGGCTTCCCGCTCACTCAGCAGAAAATGCTGAATGTAATCGACAGCCAGACAGTGGAAGTGTACATTGGAGATGAACGCTTTTCACTGTTTGAAGGGGAAGTGCTCAGTTTTGAACGGAATCTGCATATGGACCGCGGATTCGCTGAACGCATCATCCGCTGGCGTTCTCCACAAGGACGTGAGACCCGGCTGCATTTCAGACGGCTTGTTTCATTCACCGTGAAGGAACTTTTCGCTATCGACATCCGGGTGGAACCGCTCAATCACAGTGAACAGGTTGTATTCTTTTCGACCGTCAACGGTGACGTCTCGAATTATGTGGATGTGAATGATCCGCGGCTGGCATCAGGGCATGCGAAGCGGCTCAATGTGACGGATATACGGTATGAACACGGACTGAGTCTTGTGCGGGATACAACGATGATCACGAATCTGGAAGTGGCCTGCGCGACAGCAACCGCAGTGAAAGCAGGATCCTACATTCACGCGCAGCATACGAAGCATTACGCTGTCGAAGAAACATACGAATGTGCAGGCGGAGAACCGGTGACATTCACCAAATTCAATGTCTATACGGATACGCTGCGTCACGGCAACGGGCTGGTCGAAAGCGGCATTGCGATCCAGGATCTGCAGCGGGATACAAAATTCGATGAACTGCTTGCTGCACAGCGAGACTATCTTGATCATTTCTGGAGCATCTCGGACGTTGAAATCGACGGAGACACGGAATTGCAGGAAGGCATCCGCTTCAGCCTGTATCAGCTCCTCCAGTCAGTCGGGAAAGACCCGTACAGCAATATTTCAGCGAAAGGCCTGTCAGGTGAAGGCTATGAAGGGCATTATTTCTGGGATACGGAAATTTACATGCTGCCGGCGTTCCTTATGACGCAGCCGGACATTGCAAAA
Source organism: Planococcus lenghuensis (assembly GCF_001999905.1). NCBI lineage: Bacteria > Bacillati > Bacillota > Bacilli > Caryophanales > Caryophanaceae > Planococcus > Planococcus lenghuensis. The sequence continues at coordinate 3,581,416 of NZ_CP019640.1, read as the reverse complement.
AACCTGCTGCTGCACCGCTATGCGATTCTTGATAACGCGCGGATGCGGGCGCGGGTGATGGGCCACGACAAAGGGGCATTATTCCCGTGGCGCACCATCACCGGTCCCGAGAGTTCAGCATACTTCCCGGCCGGAACCGCCCAGTACCATATCTCAGCGGATATCGCCTACAGCTATATCCAGTATTACCTGGTGACGCAGGATGAAGAGTTCCTGCGGAAGGAAATGGCGGAAGTGCTGTTCGAGACGGCCCGGTTCTGGATAGAAGTCGGCCACATGAAAGACGGGAAGTTCCACATCGACAGTGTGACAGGCCCGGATGAGTATACGTGTATCGTCAATAATAATTACTACACGAACGTCATGGCAAAGCATAACCTTGAGTGGGCCGGTAAAGTGTACCGGCTGCTTGAAGAGGAGCATTCCGGCCGGCTTGCCGAACTTGTGAAAAAAATCGGTCTCGACAGCAAGGAACCGGGCGAATGGGAAGAAGCGGCGACGCATATGTTCCTGCCGTATGATGAAATTCTGAAAATCAACGCGCAGGATGACAGTTTCCTTCAGAAGAAGCGCTGGGATCTCGAAAACACGCCAAAAGAGAAGTTCCCGTTGCTGCTGCATTACCATCCGCTTACGCTGTACCGCTATCAGGTGCTTAAGCAGGCGGATACGGTGCTGGCGCATTTCCTGCTCGAAGACGAAGAAAGCCTGGAAACCATCCGCAATTCGTTTGATTACTATGAAGACCTGACGACACACGATTCGTCTCTGTCGTATTGCGTGTACGGAATCATGGCATCCCGGCTCGGCTACCGCGACAAAGCCTACCGTTATTTCAAGGAAACGGCCCGACTTGACTTGGATAACATCCACGGCAACACAAAAGACGGCCTCCACATGGCGAGCATGGGCGGCACATGGCTGTCGATCGTTTCCGGTTTTGGCGGCCTGCGCGTCAAAGACAGCGGCCTGTCACTGAATCCGTGGCTTCCGGAGAACTGGGACGGCCTCGGTTTCCGGGTCCGCTATCAGGACCGGCTCATCAAAGTGCGGGTCGAAAGCGAACGGGTCATCTATACGCTGATTGAAGGCGAAGATCTGCCGATTACCCATCACGGGCGTGACTTCGTCCTGGTGAGTGGCCGGGAAACGATTATTCAATGGAATGGACAGGAAGATGAAGCGCTGATCAGATAAGGGGGAGCCACTGGTGAACGTATTGGGTGTGGACATTGGCGGAACGAAAATCCGCATGGGTGTAATCAATGAAGAAGGAACTGTGCTCTATGATGAGCGGGTTCCGACACAGCTGCCGCTGTATCCGTATCTGGAAGAGCAGGTGCTGCGCATTCTGAAGTTGCATCCGGAAGTCGAAGCGATCGGCATCGGAACGCACGGTTTTGTTGATCCGGTGAACGGCCGCATCATTTATGCGACAGAAACACTGCCGGGCTGGACCGGCACCGAAGTGAAACAGCAGCTTGAGCAAGCGACCGGCAAACGCGTCGAAGTCGAAAATGACGCCAATTGCGCGTCACTTGTTGAAGCGAAGCTCGGTGCGGCAAAAGGCAAGAACCGGGTCGTCACACTGACACTCGGCACCGGCCTTGGCGGCGGCATCATCTGGGACGGCAAAATCTTAAGCGGCGGACCGCATGGCGGCGCGGCGGAAGTGGGGCACATGATCCTGTATCCGGGCGGTGCACTTTGCACGTGTGGCCGGCATGGCTGCTTCGAGCAATATGTATCAGGCACGGGACTTCGGCGGCGGATCGCCGAAGCCGGCGTTGACTTGTCACCGGATGAGCTGTTCAAAAAAGCGGCGACTGATCCGGCAGCGAAACAGCTGGTGACGGAATTCACATACGATCTTGCAGTCGTGATCAGCACGCTCCAGGCGGCATTCGATATGGAAACGGCTGTTATCGGCGGCGGCGTATCGGATTCTGCAGAGTATTGGTGGGATGAACTGATCAGCCAGCTTGAACCGCTCCTGTTGCATCCGCTGGAAGTGAAAAAAGCCCAATTCGGCAATGACGCCGGCATTCTGGGCGCAGCTTTGCTTGTGATTGAACAATAAGGAAGATAAGACGGAGCGCCTTCAGAAATGGAGGCGTTTTTGTTATGGCATGAATTTTGCATTATTGGTAATTAAGCGGCTTTCGCAAATAAAGTAAGGGGATTTGCAAGTAGCGGCAGTCGTTCCGCAAGTGTTTCCTGTTGTTTCGCAAGTAACACCTTCCCTCTTTCCCGAGCACATAAAAAAGGCGGGCCTCCGCAATGGGAGATCCGCCTTTTTAAATTAATAACCAGGTTTATTCAGCAATTTAAAGATATTATTCTTATAATCTTCAACGCCTGGCTGATCGAACGGATTGATATCGAGCAGGTAGGCGCTGTAGGCGCATGTAAGCATATAGAAATACAGCAGGTGACCAAGCTGGAACTCATCCAGTTTTTCAATGGAGAGGCTCAGCTGCGGCACGCCGCCGGACAGATGCGCTTCCGAAGTGCCGCGATAGGCGACGTGATTGAATTCCTGCAGTGTAATGCCCGCCATGTAATTCAGTTCATCTCCGTCTTCGTCTGCTTCGAATACGGTCATGTCTTCATCGGCTTCTTTCACGAGCAGGAACGTTTCAAACAAATTCCGCTTGCCGTCCTGGATGTACTGGCCCATGGAATGCAGATCCGTTGTGAAGACGACGGAAGCAGGGAAGATGCCTTTACCTTCCTTGCCTTCGCTTTCCCCGAATAATTGCTTCCACCATTCCTGGACGAATGAGAGCTTCGGTTCAAAGATGGCACTCACTTCGTTCGTGAAGCCTTCCGTATACAAGTGATGCCGGACGGCGGCATACCGGATGGCAGGGTTCTTCTCAAAGTCAACGCCCTTGTAAGTTTCCTCGGCATCTTTTGCACCGGCCAGCAGTCTTTCAATGGAGAAGCCGGCCGCCGCGATCGGCAGCAGGCCGACCGCAGTGAATACCGAGTAGCGGCCGCCGACATCATCCGGCACGACAAAGCGTTCATAGCCATTGTCTTTCGCCAGATTCAGCAACGCCCCTTTTTCTTCATCGGTCGTCACGATGATACGGGATGCGGCATCTTCTCCGTAGCGCGCTTCCATGAACTTTTTCAGGAAGCGGAATGCAAGCGCTGGTTCCGTCGTCTTGCCGGATTTTGAAATGACGTTGACGACCACTTCCTTATCCTCTATGTAGGCCAGCAGCTGTTTTAAATACTCACCGCTTACCTGATGGCCCGCAAATAGAACTTCCGTCTGCTTCTTCCCTTGTTCAAAATAAGGGGACAAAGCACTTAACACCGCTTTAGCACCCAGATAAGATCCGCCGATGCCGATTACGACGAGCACATCTGCTTTTACCCGGATGGAAGCGGCTGTTTTCTCGATGCGTTCCAGAAACTCGGGCTGCACCGTGCTCGGCCAATCAAGCCACCCGAGGAAATCTGAACCTTTGCCGGTTTTATTGTAGAGATTCTCATGAATCTGTGTCAGCTGGTTTTTCCTTTCATCCGTCAAGGCTGAGTCGACGGATCCCGAAAAAGTAAAATTAATCATGATAGAAGAACTCCTTTCCTATTTTAATAATAGTCTACCACACTGCTCCGCGCAAAAAGGCATTGGCAGTATGCCGGTTCAGGAGAAAAGCACGCCTGCAGCGGATGGAAGAAAAAAAGACATTAAAACTTTGTTCACTGTATATACAAACTAAGTTTCCCATGATAAGCTGAGGTTGTATTAATTACTGAAAATTCAAAAGGGGTGCAAAAGATGATGAAAAAGAAATGCAAAAGTTTCCTTTCACTGCTGTCTGTGCTGATGCTTATGCTGTTTCTCGCTGCGTGTGGTCAGGATGCCAATGTAAGCGGTACCACGACCGAAGGCGGAGAAGATGAAGGTGTCGATGAAGAACTGACAATCGGACTTTCTGTATCCGACCTGACGCTTGAGCGCTGGCAGCATGACCGCGACTTCTTTGTGGAAAGAGCGGAAGAACTTGGAGCAGAAGTGATTGTCCAGTCTGCCAATGGAGATGAAGCGGAGCAATTATCACAGATTCAAAATATGCTTTCACAGGGAATTGACGCCCTGGTAATTATCCCGATCAACTCTGATTCCTTGTCGACTGTTGTAGAGCAGGCACAAGAAGAAGGCGTCCCTGTTCTTGCATATGATCGCCTGATCAATAATGCTGAGGTAGATGCCTATGTATCATTCGATAATGTACGTGTTGGCGAAATGCAGGCAGAATACCTGGTTGAAGAGCAGCCGACAGGCAATTACTTCCTGATGGGCGGTTCACCGACGGATAACAATGCGAAAATGTTCCGTGAAGGCCAGATGAATATCATCCAGCCACTTGTTGACAGCGGCGACATCACAATTGTCGGCGATCAGTGGGCAACGGACTGGGATGCAAACGAAGCGCTGAAAATCATGGAAAATGCGCTGACTGCCAATAACAATGAAATTGATGCGGTTGTCGCATCGAATGACAACACTGCAGGCGGTGCCATTCAGGCATTGGATGCCCAGGGACTGGCTGGTGAAGTAGTCATTTCCGGACAGGATGCTGACTTGGCAGGCGTGCAGCGGATTGCAGAAGGGCTGCAAACAATGACGGTCTACAAGCCGATCAAAGATCTCGCTACAAGAAGCGCCGAAATTGCGGTGGAATTAGCAGCAGGTGAAGAAATCGAAGCGGAAGATACAGTGAATAACGGAGCGATGGATGTACCGTTCGTCAAGCTGGATCCAATCAAAGTCGGACAGGAAAACTTGGTCGAAACGGTAATCGCGGATGATTTCCATTCCTATGATGAAGTATTCGAAAACGTACCGGAAGATGAGCGTCCGGCACGTCCGTAATCAGTTAAACAAAAAGCAATGGCGGCAAGGGAGGATTTTCCTCCCTTGCTCTTTAAATCAACCTTTAAATTTAGGTGGTGACAAACCGGTATGGAAGAAATTGCACTGCAGATGAAAGGAATCACAAAAGAGTTTCCCGGCGTACGCGCTTTGGACAATGTCACATTTTCAGTGCGTAAAGGAGAAATCCACGCTTTATGTGGTGAAAATGGTGCAGGAAAATCCACGCTGATGAAAATTCTGAGCGGCGTTTATCCGCACGGGACGTATGAAGGACAAATCGTGGTGAATGGCAAGGACGTTGAGTTCAAGTCCATTAAAGAATCTCAAGATGCAGGAATATCAATTATTTACCAGGAACTGGCGCTGGTCGGAGAAATGTCAGTAGCTGAGAACTTGTTCCTGAATCATGATTTAATGAGAAAAAAAGTGATCAACTGGAACAAAATTTACGTGGAGTCACAAAAATGGCTTGACCATATCGGACTCAATATCGACCCGCAAACGAAAGTGAACGCATTATCCGTCGGGAAACAGCAACTCATTGAAATCGCAAAAGCGCTGACTAAAAAGACGGATGTTTTGATTTTGGACGAGCCGACAGCTGCACTGACTGAAAGCGACGTTGACATTCTCATGAAACTTCTGCATGAATTGCGGGAACAAGGTGTCACCTGTATCTACATCTCCCACAAACTCGGAGAAGTGATGGCGCTGGCGGATACGGTAACCATCTTGAGAGACGGGAAAACAATCTCCACGGATCCGATCGAAGAATTGTCGGAAGAAAAAATCGTCACAAAAATGGTGGGCCGGGAACTGACCGAGCTTTTTCCTTATGAAGTGCATCCCATCAGTGATGAGAATATCCTTGAAGTCAAAAACTATTCAGCTTTTGATGAAAAAGGCAAAAAAATCACCGATGACGTTTCATTCGTGCTGAAAAAAGGAGAGATTCTCGGCTTCTCCGGATTGATGGGGGCAGGAAGATCCGAGCTGTTCATCAATTTATTTGGCGGTCTTAAAGGCAAAACGACAGGAACCGTCCTGATAGACGGCAAAGAAACGACGATCAGGAAACCGGCCGATGCCATCCAATCCGGACTGGCATACGTGTCAGAAGACCGGAAGCGGTACGGACTCGTGCTGGGGATGGATATCACCAAAAATACAACGCTTGCCGCATTGAATAAAGTGATGAAGATGAATGTCATCGATGCTGCGGTGGAAGTACAGCGCGCGGAGGAAGTCACCAGGAAAATGAAACTGAAGGCGCCGAATCTGGAAGTGCAGGTCGGCAAACTGAGCGGCGGCAACCAGCAGAAAGTTGTCTTGAGTAAATGGCTTCTGAATAACCCGAAAGTGCTGATTCTGGATGAGCCGACCCGGGGAATCGATGTCGGGGCAAAGTATGAGATTTATAAAATCATCAACGAACTGGTCCATGAAGGAGTCGGCATCGTCATCATTTCCTCTGAATTGCCGGAAGTGCTGGGCATGTCTGACCGGGTGCTGGTTATGGCGGACGGAACCATTACCGGTGAGTATTCAAGGGAAGAAGCGACACAGGAAAAAATCATGGTATCTGCAACAGGAGGTAAAAAACGATGACCAGACAGACAACAACAGCTGAAGGCGCAACGCCGCCGCGAAGCGGATTAAGCTTCAAATTTGATCTTCAGGCATACACGTTGATCATCGCGCTCGTACTGATCGCACTCATTTTCGGTTTTTTCACAGGCGGTGAATTCCTATCCTCAAGGAATATCTCCAATCTGTTTACGCAAATGGCAGTCATTGCGGTGCTGGCTGTCGGAATGACGCTCGTAATTGTGGCGGGCCATATCGATCTGTCCGTCGGTGCGCTTCTGGGACTGGCGGGCGGAATTGCTGCGATTCTCCAGGTCTGGTATGACTGGAACACCGTAGCAGCGGTTGCAGCAGCGATTGCGGTCGGTGCGCTTCTTGGATTATGGCAGGGCTGGTGGGTCGCTTACCGGGCAGTTCCGGCCTTCATCGTTACGCTCGGCGGCATGCTGATTTTCCGGGGCATCCTGATCGGTCTCAGTAACGGGCAGACAGTCGCACCGCTCGATGACAGCTTCAAAGTCATCGGCAATAGTTATTTTCCATATATCCCGGGATACATTCTGGCTGTAGTGGGTATTGTTCTGTTAGTGGTATGGACAGTCAGAAACCGGGCGAAACGGGAAAAGATGCACCTGCTCGTTCCGCCGGCGACAATCGATTACGGAAAAGTGGCAGCCTATGCCGTGTTCATTTTGCTGGCGGTCTACATGCTCAACCGGTACTTAGGAACGCCGGTTCCGTTCCTGATCGTTCTGGCCATCGCCGGTGTCTTCATCTTTATCACGAACAAAACATCGTTCGGCCGCTATATTTATGCGATCGGCGGCAATCAGGAAGCAGCTGCGCTTTCCGGCATTAACATTAAGCGCAATACGCTTTGGGTATTCGTCATCATGGGTGCATTAAGCGGTGTGGCCGGCGTCTTGCTGACAAGCCGGCTGAACGCGGCGACTGTAAGCGCCGGCACAAGCTATGAGCTTGATGCCATCGCAGCCTGCGTCATCGGCGGAACAAGCCTCATGGGCGGTAAAGGGAAAATCGTCGGTGCCCTGATCGGTGCGCTGATCATGGCAAGCATCGATAACGGCATGAGCATGATGAATATCGGAGCCTACTGGCAGTATATTGTGAAAGGCCTGATCTTGATCCTGGCCGTCTGGATTGATATCTCCAGTAAAAAGTAGAACCTGGACCATAGCACAATCGCAGGGATATACCGGGTGACTGGTATATCTTTTTGTGTCAGATGTTACTTGAAGGAGGAATCACAATGACAACAATTCGATGGGGTGTCTTAAGCACAGCGAATATTGCAAGAACGCAATTGATCCCGGCCATTAAGCAAGCAGGCAATGCGGAAATCGCAGCCATAGCGAGCAGAGGGCCGAAAGCGCATGATGCGGCAGCGGAACTAAAAATTCCAAAAGCATACGAAACGTATGAGGAGTTGCTGGAGGACCCTGAAATTGATGCGGTCTATATCCCGTTGCCAAATCACTTACATAAAGAATGGGTGTTCAAGGCGGCTGAGCGGGGGAAACACATCCTGTGCGAGAAGCCTGCAGCCCTGAACGCGAAGGATACCGAAGAAATGATCCATTTCTGCCGGGAGCGGAACGTGAAATTCATGGAAGCGTTCATGTATCAATTTCATCCGCAGCATGCACGGGTGCGTGAGATTATCAAATCCGGTGAAATCGGAGAAGTGAAGCTGATGAAATCCAGCCACTCGTTTAATTTTCAAAACCGGGAAGGCGATATCCGGATGGCGAAGGAAATGGGCGGCGGCAGCCTGTATGATGTGGGCTGTTACTCGGTCCATGCAATCCGGACCGTGTTGGAGTCAGAACCTGCTGAAGTGCAGGCGAGAGCAGAAATAGACGAGGTGACCGGCGTCGATACATCCGCTTATGTCTTTCTGGAACTTGAAAACGGCATCCCTGCAATCTTTGACTGCAGTTTTGATACGGCAAACCGGAATGAGTACGAAGTCATCGGCACAGAAGGCACGATTAAAGTGCCGTATGCATTCCGGCCCGACCAGAACGGCGGTATTGGCCCGGTGATTGTCACCACGGGAAATACGAGCCGGGAAGAGAAGATTGCCGGCAGCATCTATCAGCTGGAAGTGGAGCATTTTTCTGCAGCGATTCTGAATGATGCGGCACCGGTGTATTCAGGAGAATCGGCAGTGGCCAATATGCGGGTTCTTGACGCCTGCTTCACGTCGATGGCGACCGGCAAACGGATCAGCCTGAGATCGGATGGTGCTGAAGTAAAATGAAAACAACAGCGAAACTGAAAGTGAAGCAGGATGCATTCGGCTTTAAGGATGGAAAGCCTGTCAGCCGCTATACATTCCATGTTCCGGGCGGGTTTCAACTGTCCTGCATCAATTATGGCTGCATTATTACGGAAATCATCGCACCCGACCGGGAAGGCGTATTGGAGAATGTTGTATTGGGCTTTGATTCAATAGAAGAGTACGACCGGCATTCCCCTTATTTCGGCGCAGCGGTCGGCCGGTTTGCAGGAAGAATCGCCGGCGGATCATTTGAGTTGAATGACCGTGTGTATCAGCTGGCGCAGAATGAACGTACCAATCACCTGCACGGCGGGCCGGACGGCTTCAGTCATGTGCTGTGGAATGCCGAAGTGCAGGAAAATGACAGCCATGCTTCCGTTATCTTTTCGTATGAAAGTCCGGACGGTGACCAAGGTTACCCTGGTAATATCAGCATGAAAATCATTTACACGGTGACTGCTGACAGCGAATTGGTCATCCGGTATGAAGGCGTGTCGGATCAGGATACATTACTGAATGTCACGAATCATTCCTATTTCAATCTCAGCGGAAACCTGAAACGGGATGTGCTCAAACATGAACTTATCATGAGCAGTGGCCGGTTTCTGGAACTGAACGAAGAGTTTCTGCCGACGGGCCGGATCCGGGAAACGGAAGGGACCGCATTCGATTTCCGGGCAGGACGTGCTATTGCAGACGGGACAGCTTCCGCTGACCCCCAGAACGCGCTCGTGCATCACGGATATGACCATCCTTTCTTATTGAACGACGGCCGGCAGGAAATCAGGCTGACAGATCCGGAGAGCGGCCGTGTTCTCGAAGTGGAGACCGATGAACCGTGCGTCGTGCTGTACACCGGCAATAAATTGGCGGGAGATCATAAGATAAGAGGTGTCCAGGCCCGAAATTATTTGGGGATGTGCCTGGAAACACAAGCGGCACCGGATTTCATCCACCATCCCCATTTCCCGGGCGCTGTGCTGAAGGCTGGCGAGACCTACAGAACGAGCACAAAATATTCATTTACAGCAAATTAATGATAAACCGCCGGGAGAACCGGCGGTTTTTTATTGCAGTCATTCAGCGTCCATGAATAAATATAAGTAAGAGCGGAAAAATACTTGGATTCAGATTATTCCATCCTGTATAGTGTTAGACAGAAATGGACAGAGACCGGATGCAACTGAAGCGCTTCTGATACATGGGAGGAGCTGCGGCCGCTCGGATAACGCAGGAGGGTACATATGAATAAAGAGGCATTGCAGTCATTGGCGGATTGGAGTATCGGCCATCGGCGCCATCTGCACCGAAATCCCGAATTGTCGGGAATGGAGCACGAAACGCATCGCTACATCAAAACGATCATTACCGATTTGGCTCTCGAATTGCGGGAAGCTCCTTATCCGAGTCTTGTTGCTTATCTGCCGGGCACAGACGGCTCGAAAACGATCGCATTGCGGGCGGATATCGACGCATTGCCGGTGGAAGAAGAAGGGGAGAAAGGCGATTACCGCTCCCAAGTACCGGGTGTTTCCCATGCATGCGGGCACGATGGCCATACCGCCATCCTGCTGGCTGTTGTGAAATGGGCAGCGGCGAACCGGGAATCCATCCGCCCGAATGTAAAATTCATCTTCCAGTCAGCAGAGGAAATTACGCCGAGCGGGGCGGAAGCGCTTGTATCGGCCGGTGTGCTCGACGACGTGGATGCAATTTTCGGCATTCACTTGTGGCAGGGAATGGAGAAAGGCAAGCTCGGACTGATACCCGGTCCGATGATGGCATCATCCGATGATTTCCGGGTGACAGTCGACGGGAGCGGCGGGCATGGTTCGGCGCCGCACGAGACGACGGATCCAATCTACATCGCCACGCATCTTGTGCAGTCGTTCCAGGCCATTGTCAGCCGGCAAGTGAATCCGATGGAGCCGGCAGTCATTTCAGTCGGGAAAATTGAAGGCGGGACGACCTATAACATCATCCCGTCGAAAGCGGACCTATACGGCACGTTCCGTGCCATGACACCGGAGACCCGAGCCTTTTTGCAGGAGCGGATCGCCCGGCAATCGAAAGGAATATGTGACACATTCCAAGCTGAAAGCCATGTGGAATTTATCACCGGCACACCGCCGCTCGTCAATGATGAAAATGAAAGCCGGTTCGCTGAAACGGTCATCAGAAAACAATTGGGCGAAGATGCGTTTGCGCCGGTGGACATGATCATGGGGGCGGAAGATTTCGCTTTTTACCTGCAGGAAAAGCCGGGGGCCTTCATCTTTGTCGGCATGAAAGGCGAACGGAGCCGCTATCCGCACCATCACGCCAAATTCGATCTGGATGAAGAGGTGTTCGCTTCGGCGATCCGCCTGTTCATCGGCATCATCGAAGATTATCCGCTGACTTCAATCTGATTGGAGGAAATTAAAATGCTTACTGCAACGTTTCAGGATGTGCTAATTGCAGCCAAACGACTGAAAGGGCGGGTGAATGCTACGCCGCTCCTCTACTCGGACATGCTGTCGGCCGATGTTGGGGCTGATGTCTACATCAAAATGGAGGCGCTGCAAAAGACCGGATCATTCAAAATGCGGGGCGCGCTCAATAAAATCGATTCATTGACAGCGGAAGAGCAGAAGCGGGGTGTGATTACCGCGTCTGCCGGGAATCATGCGCAGGCAGTCGCCTACGCATCCAGCCTGCAGGGGATTTCGGCACAAATCATTGTGCCGGCGACCACGCCGCAGACGAAACTTGAAGGCATCAAGCGCTATGGCGGCGAGTTGATCATCCATGGCGATCTGTACGACGAAGCGGAAGCGCATGCGCTGGAACTGGCGGAGGAAACAGGGCGGGTATTCGTCAATGCATTCGAAGATGATTTGGTTGTGGCCGGGCAAGGGACAGCCGGACTCGAAGCCTTGCTTGAAGAGCCGGATACGGACATCATCCTCGTACCCGCAGGCGGCGGGGGATTACTGTGCGGCGTCGCACTTGCTGCTAAGGCGGTGAATCCGGCGATCAAAGTGATCGGTATCCAGACGCACGCGTCACCGCCTTGGTACTATTCCTTCAAAGCCGGAAAACTGGTGGATGTCGAATACAAGTCTTCCTATGCGGAAGGGTTGCACGGCGGCATCACCCAAGGCAATTTCGACCTGGCGCAAGGCATCGTCGATGATTTTATCCTAGTGGAAGAAGATGATGTCGCCAAAGCGGTGTACTGGATGGCCAAACAGCATCATTATATGCTCGAAGGTTCCGCAGTCGTCGGGATTGCCGCGTTGCAGCAAGGGCTCATTCCCGATGTGGCCGGCAAAAAAGTGCTGACGATCGCCACCGGCGGCAATATCGACCTCGCGCGTGTGGCGGAATTCCATAATCGATTCGAAGGGAGCGGTCAGTGATGAAGGAAACACTGCTATTCACCCGGGAACAGATTGCCGAAGTGCTCAAAATGGATGATGTCATTGCCTCAGTGGAAGAAGCTTACCGCCTCTTTTCACAGCAGAAAGTGATGCTGCCGCCGGTGCTGTCGTTTGAAGTGGAAAAACACCACGGGGAAGTTGATATCAAAACCGGTTACGACACAGCGGATGACATTATCTGCGTGAAAATTGCCAGCGGCTATGCAAACAATCAGCGGGACTACGGGATTCCGAACGGACTGGCCACTATCTTGATCATGGACGCAAAAAACAGTACCCCGATCGCAATTATGGATGGCAGCCTGATTACCGATATGCGTACCGGTGCTGCGGGTGCTGTTTCAGCGAAATATTTGGCGAATCCTTCCGCCAAAAAAGTGGCGATTGTCGGAACCGGTGTCATCGCCCGCTGGGAACTCGAAGCGCTGTCGCGGGTATTCGAACTGGAAGAAGCGTTTGTCTGGGGCCGGAGCAGCGAAAAAGTGACAGCTTATATTCAGGAAATGCAGACAAGAGTCGGAATCACTTATACGGCGTGCAGTGACTTGGAAAATTGCGTTTCCCAGGCTGACATCGTCATTACCGCAACATCGAGCAAGGAAGCGCTCATCCAAAGCGACTGGATTCGGCCGGGTACGCATATTGCCTGCATCGGCGCGGACATGCCGGGAAAACAGGAACTCGATGAAGCGCTGTTCCGGCGCGCGAAAGCGTTCACCGACAGCAGTGCACAATGCATAGAGCGGGGCGAAGTGCAGCATGCGGTGCGGGAAGGGATTCTTGCTGAAAGCGATCTGACCGAGATCGGGCAAGTCATACTGGGCAATAAACCAGGCAGAATGTCAGAGAGTGACATCACGGTGTTCGATTCGACCGGCTTATCGGTCCAGGACATCACCACGGCTAAAAAAGTGGTGGCCGTGCTGAAAGAGCGGGGCGGGAATTTAACCGTGAACCTGATTTGAAAAGGCTATGAATGAAGGAGTCGTACAATGAACATTAAACCGTTTGCAATCGAAGAATGGATGAATGAATACGAGCAGGAAGCTGTTTATAACCTTGCTGAAACATGTGTCGATTCGCTGAGCATCGAAGAACTGGTAACGCTCGGTGGAGAGGATTATGATGAGTTTTTCCGCTCCATTGCGGATACAAAATTGACGTATGGTCACATTACGGGATCGCCCGGGTTCAAGAAGAATGTCGCCAATTTGTATAAGACCATGACGCCGGACAACATCTTATCGATGAACGGCGCGATCGGTGCAAATTTCCTTGTGCTGTATACGCTGATCGAGCCCGGTGATGAAGTCGTATGCGTCGACCCGACGTACCAGCAGCTGCATTCCGTGCCGGAATCATTCGGGGCGGACGTAAAACGGCTCCGGCTCACCCCGGAGAACAACTACCTGCCGGATTTGGAAGAACTGGCTTCACTGGTCAATGATAAGACGAAACTGGTCATCATCAATAATCCGAATAATCCCTCCGGTTCCGTCATGGATGCGGATTACCTGGAACGGATTGTGGCGATCGCCCGCAAGCATGATGTGTACGTGCTGTGTGATGAAGTGTACCGGGGCCTGTGGCAGGATCCGGATGCGAACGTGCCGGCCATGGCGGATCTTTACGAGAAAGGCATCAGCACGGGAAGCATGTCGAAATCATTGTCGCTCGCGGGGCTTCGCCTCGGCTGGATTGCCGGACCGGAAGAACTGATCGAGCGGTGCATTGTGCGCCGCGATTACACAACGATTTCCAATAGCGGTATCGATGACCTGCTTGCCGTCCGGGCGCTCGAGAACTACGACCGGCTGATGGAGCGCAATTTGAAAATCGTCCGCGACAATCTGCAGATTCTCGATGACTGGGTCGCCAAGGAAGACAAAATCTCTTATTTTAAGCCGCAGGCCGGCACGACGGCGATTCTGAAATACGAGGCGGATATGCCATCGGATAGGTTCTGCATCGGGCTGTTTAAAGCCAATGGCACGTTCCTCGCGCCGGGCAGCTGTTTCGATCTCGAAGGCACAGTGCGGATCGGCTATGCCTGCTCGACCGATGTGCTGAAACAGGGACTGACGAAATTCTCTGAGTACTTGAAGACAGTGGACTGAAAATGAATGAGAGTAGAGCGGGCGAAGGATCCGGTGCTGCTCTCATTTTTCGTGTTCATTCGGGAGCTGAATATTAAAGACCATTCAGCCATTTTTAAAGCACACTCGCTGGGTTTTAAAATGCACTCAGCCATTTTTAAAGCACATTCGCTGGATCTTAACATGCATTCGTCGGCGCTTAACATGCACTCATGGAGTTTTAATCGCCATCTGGTTTTATTCTTACTTCATGGAGTCAGTACCCGCACCTTCAATTATCCGGCTTCTTTTTGCCTGAAGATTGCGTATACTGATAGTATGCCTGAAAATGGCATTATGTAAGAAAGCGAGTGAATTGATTGCAATGAAACCCATCATCGGAATTACATCACATGTCGAAATGGATTATAAGCACACGTTATCGAATGACTACATCCAGGCAATTATTCAGGCGGGCGGCATTCCGGTCATCCTGCCGATCGGCACGGATGCGGATGTTGCAAAGCTGGCTGACCGGATTGACGGCTTGCTTGTGACCGGCGGCGGCGACATCGACCCAACGCTGTTCGGAGAGGAGCCGCTGCAGGGGCTCGGCATGATTTCACCCGGGCGGGACAGCTTTGAGATGCTGATCGTTGAAAAGATGCTCGCGGCGGATAAGCCGATCCTCGCCATCTGCAGGGGCATCCAGATCATGAATATCACAGTCGGCGGGGATATGTACCAGGACATCTATTCCCAGATCGACGGGAAGTTGCTGCAGCACCAGCAGAATGCGGTGCGGGCCCATCTCGCGCATTTTGTGGACGCAGTACCCGGCAGCCTGCTTGCAAGTATAGCCGGCACAGAGCGTTTCAAAGTGAATACATATCATCATCAGGCCGTCCGGAATGTGCCGGAACCACTGAAAGTGACAGGCACAGCGTCCGATGGCATCATTGAAGCGATTGAAAGCACGTCACATAAATTCGTGCTCGGCGTGCAATGGCATCCGGAACCGCTGGCGGCGGCCGGGGAAGAAGTCTCCCGGCGGATATTCAAAAAATTCGTGGCAAGCTGCGAATAGGAGGGGAAAAGGATGAATATTATTGATCTGCACTGCGATGCATTGCTAAAACTATATGACGGCAAAGGGCGACTGGCCTACCGCGATGCCGGAGAACTTCAGGCGAATCTCGTTCGCCTCGAGGCTGGCGGCGTGCTCGTCCAGTGTTTCGCCATCTTTATTGAACCGAACATGAAAGCGGAAGAGAAGTTCCAGGCGGCGCTCGATCAGGTGCATTATTTCTACACGGAAGTGCTGGGGAAAAATCCGGAGATGAAGCACATCAGGGAATGGAGCGACTACGCGCAATTGAAAGACGGGGAAGTCGGAGCCATGTTGACGCTTGAAGGCGTGGATGCGATCGGCAATGATCTCCACAAACTGAGTATCCTGCACCAGCTCGGCGTACGGTCTGTCGGCCTGACATGGAATAACGCCAATCTGGCAGCGGACGGAGCCGGTGAACCTCGGGGCGGCGGACTGACGCTCTTCGGAAAGGAAGTCGTCGGGTTTCTGAATGCCAACCGCATGCTGACGGATGTATCGCACCTGAGTGAGAAAGCGTTCTGGGATGTGGCGGAGCTTGCAGATTATCCTTTTGCGAGCCATTCGAACGCCCGGGCGATATGCGATCACCCGCGCAACCTGTATGATGAGCAGGCAAAAGCGCTGTTCAATAAAGGCGGTGTCATTCACGTGGTGTTCTGTCCGCCGTTCGTCAAAAAAGACGGCAATGCCACAATCGATGACCTGATCCGCCACATCGACCATTTGTGCAGCCTCGGCGGCAGGAAACAGATCGGCTTCGGGTCGGATTTTGACGGCATCGGCACATTCGTCAACGATCTTGAAGACGCGTCAAAATACCCGAATCTGATCAATGAATTACAGAAACGGTATTCGGAAGAGGATGTAAAAGGGTTTGCGTCTCAGAATTTCCTAAACTATATCAGCCGAAACTTTGACTGATTTTATATGTAAATATATTCCTCAGTATGCATAGAAGATACCCGCCTGTTTTTCGGACAGGCGGGTTTTTTATCAATAGACCAGCAGAAATGACAGAATGAAGCTCACCAGGCAATAAGCGAATCCTGCGCCAATAAGAAGGACAGGGGAGAAAGTCCTGCGTTGAAAGCCAGGTGCAGACCGGCCGCTCCGTCCTTCAGCTTCACGTATAATATGCTCCCGTTTATTGAGAGCCGAAAAGAACGTCTGCCAGCTGCGGGTAAATGCGCTAAAAAAGCCGCCATTCAATACAGCAAGCGCTCCGCCGGCCATAAGCAGGAGCAGACCCGAGGCAAAAAGAAGATCAAGCCATTGCATAAAACCGAACGGATCAGCGAGCAGCCGGCCGAAACCGAAGAGCAGCGGCAGAGACAATATCCAAAACATAACCGGCTTCATGTTAGTGCTTCACTCCCGTCATCGGACTTGATTAAATTGTACCACAAATCAAAATTTTTGAAAATTTAGTATTGCCTATAAAAGGTGGATACAGTAAACTGATATCAGCACAAACACTTCATAATTATACATACTAGGGGGAAGTTCATGAGACAGAAAAAATTATTGCCTCTCGTTGCATTGAATGTGACATTTGCGGCGGCGCTGGCAGGCTGTAACTTCAGCGATACCGCTGAACCGGCACCTGCAACCACCGATTCCGGCGAAAAAAGCGAGGAAACAGCTGCGCAAGTGCTGAATCTGAGCGTGGGCGGGGATATTCCGACACTCGATTCCACACAGGCACATGATGGCATTGCGTTTGATGCATTGAATAACAATAATGAAGGTCTCTACCGCCAGGATGATAACAATTTGCCGGCACTCGCCGTTGCTGAAGAACATAAAGTGAGCGACGATGGAATTGTACATACCTTTACATTGAAAGACACAGTCTGGAGCAACGGTGATCCTGTCACAGCACATGACTTCGAGTACGCCTGGAAACGAGTGTTCGAAACAGCGGCGCCTTACAGCTTCATGTTCGTGACGGCCGGTGTGAAAAATGCGGAAGCGATTCTTAATGAAGAAGCTGAAGCGGATACGCTTGGTGTAAAAGCAATTGATGACAAAACACTGGAAGTGACACTCGAAGCACCGAATGGTCTGTTTGAAACATTGCTGACATTCCCGACGTTCCTTCCGCAGAACCAGGCGTTTGTGGAAGAGCAGGGCGATCAGTATGCGCTCGAAGCTGAGAACGTCCTGTCCAACGGGCCGTTCATCCTGACGGACTGGCAGCAGGAACAGGGCTGGACATTTGCGAAAAACGAAGATTACTGGGATGCGGAAGCAGTCCAGCTGGATGAAGTGAATGTTCACGTCGTGAAAGATTCGACAACAGCAGCCAATCTCTACGAAGCAGGCGATATTGACCGTGTAGCACTTTCGGCTTCTTACGTGGATCAGTATAAGGACAGCGAAGAATTCACAATCAGCCAGCAGTCAGGAATCATTTTCCTGCGCTTCAACCATAACCATCCGGCTCTTGGAAATGAAAACATCCGGAAAGCGGTGAACCTGGCAATCGACCGCCAAGGGCTGACGGATGTCATCCTGAAAGACGGATCGACTCCACTCTATGGTGCTGTGCCTGGCGGTTTCTATGAATCGCCGGAAGGCAAGGATTTCCGGGAATTGAACGGGGACTTCAACAAAGGTACTGCCGAGGAAGCGCAGGAATTGTTTGCGAAAGGACTGGAAGAGATCGGCCAGGATTCCGTGAACGTTTCGATCAACATCGCTGATGACGAATCTGCGAAGAAAACGGCAGAGTATTTGCAGGCACAGCTTCAGGAAAACCTGCCGGGCTTCACCCTCGATATCAAAGCCGTTCCGTTCGCACAGCGTCTTGAAATCGAAAAAGCGATTGAATACGATCTTTCCCTGTCGAGCTGGGGCCCTGACTACAGCGACCCGATGACATACCTCGATATGTGGCTGAAAGACGGCTCTGCGAACCGCATGGATTATCATAATCCTAAGCTGGATCAGCTCGTTGCAGACGCGCGGGTGGAAACAGACAAGAGCAAGCGCTATGAAATGCTGCTTGAACTTGAGCGGATTCTCCTTGAAGAGGATGCAGCCATTGCACCGCTGTATCAGAGCGGAGAAGCGATCCTGCAGCGCGGCAAAGTTAAAAATCTTGTGTCGCATCCAAGCGGTGCGGAATTCTCGTATAAATCAGCATACATTGAAGAATAATCATCCGGTACAGACAGACCAAGCATGACCCGTATTATAAGAACTTAAGGGTAGGTGTGCCTTCTGGTGCATCCTGCCCTTTTATAAGTTCCACCCCAATTTGAAAACGAGGTGTTCAGATGAAAGGCTACCTTCTGCAGCGGTTGATGTATATGCTGATCACACTCTTTATCGTGGTTACCGTCACATTCTTCCTGATCAAGTTTCTTCCGGGGACGCCGTATTCCAATCCCGAAAAGCTGACGGAGCAGCAGCTCGCCATACTGAATGCGAAGTATGGACTCGATCAGCCGCTTGCCATGCAGTACCTCCGCTATTTAGGCAATCTCATCCAAGGCGACCTCGGCATGTCGTTCCAGTACGAAGGGCGCAGCGTCTTCAGCATGATCAGCGAACGGATCGGTCCGTCGGCGCTCATCGGGTTCCAGGCACTCATCTTCGGTTCGCTTATCGGTCTGGTGCTTGGCATTATCTCGGCGATGCGGCACAATTCCATCCTTGATTATGGTTCCGTTACGCTTGCTGTCATTGGCATGTCGATTCCATCCTTCGTGTTCGCAGCACTTCTTCAATATTACGTAGGCGTCAAATGGGCACTTCTCCCGCCGGCATTATGGGAAAATTACCTGTCGACCATCCTGCCGTCCTTCGCGCTGTCGGTTGCCGTCATTGCGACGATCGCCCGCTTCATCCGAAGTGAGATGCTTGAAGTGCTCGGCCAGGATTATGTCGTGACGGCCCGGGCAAAAGGAGTCAGGGAATCGCGGATCGTCTGGAAACACATTGTCCGCAACGCATTGATTCCGGTCGTGACCATCATCGGGCCGCTCGCAGTCAGCATCATGACCGGCACACTCGTCATCGAGAAAATTTTCGGCGTGCCGGGACTCGGAGAGCAGTTTACATTATCGATTCTCGTGCTCGATTATTCCGTTGTCATGGGCATTACGCTGTTTTACAGCGCGCTGTTCATTGTCGTCGTCTTTATCGTGGATATTCTGTACGGCATTCTGGATCCGCGCATCACACTCGGCAAGGAGGGGAAAGCGTGAAAAAAGCAGCACTTCATCCTGATCCGCTCGGTCCGGTACCTGAACAGGCAGACCGGCTGCCGCTTGAAGCTGTTCCGACTGAAATCACCGACGATTTATTCGTAAGCGATCCGTTCGATGCAAATAAGGCGGACGAAATCACGGCGCCATCCGTCTCGTTCGGTCAGGAGGCCTTCCAGCGGCTCTTGAAAAATAAGGGAGCAGTCCTTTCAGCTATTGCATTGATCATTATTTCCGTAATGGCCATCATCGGCCCGTCGATGAACGGCTTTACCTATGATGCGCAGAACATTACGCATACGAATCTCCCGCCGAAAGTCGCGGGACTTGAGTGGCTCGGCTTCAACGGAACCGATGTCAACGGCGTTGATCAATATGCGGAACGGAGCATCACGACGAATTACTGGTTTGGAACAGACGAATTCGGACGGGACTTGTGGACGCGTGTCTGGAAAGGAACGCAAATCTCTTTGTTCATCGCTGTTGTCGCAGCAGGGCTTGATCTCATCATCGGAATTCTGTACGGCGGCTTATCCGCTTTTTATGGCGGACGCATCGATTCGATGATGCAACGGGTCATCGAAATTCTCGTCGGCATCCCGAACCTGATCGTCATCATCATGTTCATCCTGATTCTTGAACCGGGCATTACATCGATCATCCTTGCAATGGTCATCACCGGCTGGGTCGGCATGGCGCGGATCGTCCGGGGGCAGATCCTCCAGCTGCGCGGCCAGGAATTCGTTCTGGCATCCCGCACGCTCGGTGCTTCGAACCGGCGACTGATCTTCAAGCATCTATTGCCGAATACGATGGGACCGATCATCGTCACTGTCATGTTCACAATTCCGTCCGCCATCTTTTTCGAGGCATTCCTGAGCTTCATCGGCCTTGGCCTGCAGGCGCCGCTTGCGTCGCTCGGCGTGCTGATCGAAGACGGCTATCAGGCGATGCGGTTCTTTTCGTACAAACTGTGGATTCCGGCGATCATCATCAGCGCCATCATGATCAGCTTCAACCTGCTCGGTGACGGGCTCCGCGATGCGCTTGATCCGAAAATGAGAAAATAGGAGGGATGTATATGTCAGAACCGATCCTGTCCGTGAATGATCTGCATGTTTCATTCGTCCGAGATAAAAAAGAAGTGAAGACCGTCCGCGGCGTAGAATTTACGTTGAATGAAGGCGAGACATTGGCGATCGTCGGGGAATCGGGCTCCGGAAAATCCGTGACAGCGAAAAGCATCATGGGGCTTTTGCCAAAGCGCAATACACGCATTCCACAAGGTGAGATCCTGTACGCGGGCCGTGATTTGGTAAAAGCGCCGGAACGCGACATGCAGCGCATCCGCGGCTCGGAAATCTCCATGGTGTTTCAGGATCCGATGACTTCACTGAATCCGACGATGAAAGTCGGCCAGCAAATCATGGAAGGCTTGCGCGAACACGAAAGCATCTCGAAAAAAGACGCCCGGGCAAAAGCCGTGGAAATGCTGAAGCTTGTCGGCATTCCGGAAGCGGAACGCCGGATGGATATGTATCCGCACCAATTCTCCGGCGGCATGCGGCAGCGCGTCGTCATCGCGATGGCGCTCGTCTGCAAACCGAAAGTGCTGATCGCGGATGAACCGACGACCGCTCTCGACGTGACAATCCAGGCGCAGATCCTCGAACTTATGCAGGACCTGCAGCAGAAAACCGGCACCGCCATCATCCTCATTACCCATGACCTTGGCGTTGTGGCGAATATGGCGGACAAAGTAGCCGTCATGTATGCCGGTGAAATCGTCGAACAGGGGACGGTCGATGAAATCTTCTACAGTCCGCAGCATCCGTACACGCTCGGTCTGCTGAAATCGATGCCGAACCTCGAAGTCGGCCGGGGGGACACCCTCATCCCGATTCCCGGCTCGCCGCCGAACCTGGCTCATCTCGGTGCCGGCTGTCCGTTCGCCGCCCGCTGTCCGCATGCCATGAAAGTATGCCGGCATTTCACACCGGAGCGCGTCGTGAAATCGGATTCGCACAAGGTCGCCTGCTGGCTGCAGGACGCAAAAACACCGGCAGAGCTGACGATCGCCGGTAAAATCAGTTGATGAGAAGACATCCATCCGGGAACGGGTGGGTGTTTTTTTGTTGGGGGGGATCTGTGTCGCTGGTGCATTGTTGGTGTGCTGATAGCTTATTGACTTTTGGTGTATGATTTTGACTTTTTGGGAAGTGAATGCGTAATAAGGAGGCTTGAGTGAAGGATAAAAATCGGTGAGTGCAGTTTAAAATAAGTTGAATGAAGATTAAAGGGAGTTGAGTGCATTTTAAAATTACTTGAGTGCATGTTAAGGAGGTAGATCCATAGGCGTTGCTGGATTCTTCTTGACGTGCTGGTGATTTATTGATATCCGGTGTGTGGCTTTAATTTTTTGGGATGGAATGCGTGATAAGGCGGTTTGAGTGAATAATAAAAATCGGTGAGTGTGTTTTAAAATCCATTGAATGAAGATTAAAGGAAGCGGAGTGCGTGTTAAAATCAGTTAAGTGCGTGTTAAGCCAGCATGCGCCACGAAAAGGCTTAACCAGGAAAAATTTACTGGCATTCTGGTTGTGATTTTGCTTTCAAAATAGATTGGATCCGTGTATAGCTGGCCGAGTTCACTTCAAGCCAAAGACCAGTCACAATAAGCTGATACATAATTGAGTCAAAAAAAGGAGGATGACGTATGTGCAGAGGGAAGGAAAATAATGAACTGGATGCCGAGCTGGAGGCTTGGTGCAACAAGGAAAACGTCCCCGGGATGGCTTTAATTGCTATGCAAAACGGTGAACGGATTTTCGAGAAATACGCAGGCTTCCGGAATGTCGAGCAGCGGCTGCCTGTGACGCCGGATACGGTGTTCGGCGTGGCTTCCATCACGAAATCACTGACGGCGCTCGCCATCATGCAGCTTGTCGACGAGAACAAATTGGCTGTTGAAGATCCGGTTGTGAAATGGCTGCCTGAGTTTCGACTGCCTGACCAGGCACACGACACCGCCATCACGATCCACCATTTATTGACGCACACGAGCGGCTTGCCCGGAATGGAGGCGGTGCACCGGGCGCGGGCGGTGAGTATCATCGAGGACCCGGACGGCGCCGAGCTATTCGACAATCCGGCGCCGCTTGAAAAGGTGTTGACGGTTGAAACGGTGGAAGATGTGATGGACGTAGTGGCCGATACAGAATTCCGGCTGCTCGCACCGCCGGGGGAACTGTTCAATTATTCGAATGAAGGCTATGCACTGCTGCAGGAAATCATCGAGCGGGCAGGCGGCAAACCCTACATAGCATATGTGCAGGAACGTATTTTGAATCCGCTAGGCATGGATCGGTCTGTATTCCGCACAGAAGAGTTACAGACAATGACGGATGTGACGGAATTGTATGCATACCGAAAGAAACGGGAGGTGTTTCATTCGCCGGCATGGTGGGATGTCGGGCGGATTTATTCGAATGGGTCTTTGAAAGCCTCCGCTGCGGATCTTGTGAAGTATGCTGAACTGTTCCGGCGCAGCGGTTTGGCGGGAAGTGAACGGATCATATCAGAAGCAGGGATGCGCCGGATGACGGCTCCCCATGTATGGCTGCCGACCGGCGCGGCATACGGCTACGGCCTGCAGATCGATCCGGAACCGGAATTTCGGCTGTTCGGCCATGGCGGCAGCATTAAAGGGGTGTCTTCTCATATGAAGATCGCACCCGAAGCCGGCATGACGCTCGTCGTCCTCATGAATATCGCAGATGCGCCGGCCGGGGATATCGCGATGCGGACGCTGCGCCGGCTGCTCGGTTTGCCGGATGCCGGGCCGCCACCAGAAGACGTGCTGGAATCGGAGCGGCTCGAAATGTATGCCGGCCGCTATGAATCAGCTGAAGGGCAGCGGGCGGAAGTGACGCTGCAGGAAGGAACACTCCGGGTGCAAGCCGGGCAGGAAAGTTATCCCCTCCGGCCATATGACGAGCATGGATTTGTGACGCCGGGCGGGGATCGGCTGAAGTTTCTGACGGATGACCGGGGGGACATAACGGCTCTGTTCAAAGGCGTGCGGGTGCTTCCGAAGATAACACAGGATTGTCATGGAAAAATGGAGCGGAAAACTGTAAGATAGATTATTGGAGACATTACACAACTTTGGAGGTACGGCGAGTGGCATTTCAATTGCATGAAAAGTTCAGACTGTTTACGTTAAATTCCAATGAGAAACTGACTGCGGAGATCGCAGAGCTGCTGAATTGCGAAATCGGCAAAACCTCTGTATCCAGATTCAGCGACGGCGAAATTCAAATTAATATTCAGGAAAGTGTGCGGGGCTGCGAAGTCTATGTTGTTCAGTCCACATCCCAGCCTGGAAATGAACATATCATGGAACTCCTGATCATGATCGATGCACTGAAACGGGCGTCGGCGAAAGTCATTAACGTTGTCATCCCTTATTACGGCTATGCCCGACAGGACCGGAAAGCGCGTTCCCGGGAACCGATCACCGCAAAACTCGTGGCCAATCTCCTGGAAACAGCGGGAGCGGACCGGATCATCACGATGGACCTGCATGCCGCCCAGATTCAAGGCTTCTTTGACATCCCGGTGGATCAGCTGATCGGCATTCCGATCTTATTTGATTACTTCAAGAAAAAAGAACTCGAAGACATCATCGTTGTCGCACCTGACAGCGGCGGGCTGGTCAGAGCACGGAAGCTTGCAAGCCGGCTCAATGCGCCGATCGCTTTCATCGACAAGCGCCGGCCGAAGCCGAATGAAGCGCAAGTCATGAACATTGTCGGGGAAATTGAAGGGAAAAATGCCATCATCATCGATGATTTGATCGATACGGCAGGAACCATCACATTGGCTGCGAATGCCTTAGTCGGAAAAGGGGCCAAAACGGTCTATGCCTGCTGTACCCATCCGGTGCTGTCCGGTCCGGCAATCGGGCGAATCGAGGGATCGGCGATCAAGGAACTCGTCATCACCAATACAATTGAACTGCCAAAGGAAAAGCAGATTGATAAAATCACAACCTTGTCTGTTGCTCCGCTGCTTGCAGATGCCATCGACCGCGTCCATAATCAGAAACCGGTCAGCCCATTGTTCGAGTAATAATTAAATCTTATTTGCCAAAAACTCATTTGAAAAAATGGGTTTTTTGGTTTCTACTGTATAAAATCGGCTGATAAATATTAATATTGTTATGACAACAATGCAGACAGAATCAAACAGAGAAAAAGGGGTGCGCGGACTTGAGTTCAACTGAATTGTGGCGGGCAGTACTGGGGAGAGCTGGGACGTCCGGTTATAAAATTCATATAGGGCCGAAAATCAATATCAAATCCAAATGGTTCTAGGTAAGTATGGTAGAGGAGACATTTTTCGTTGATATTGCACAGTCGCATATGCCGAGCGTCAAATTGATGTAGGTCCGGCGGCTTTTCTTCAAGGGTTTTGATTATGTGTATGGCTGTTATGTGCGTCATCGGAGGAATGTGCAGAGGACCAAACGGGAAGTGGCGAAGAATTCCAAGAACATGACATACATCGTTGCGATGATCGAAGAAGTGGTAAAGAATACGCAAGAAGCGCTTTTGTGATAATTAATGAGTTATCTGCATAGAAAATCTATATAAGTTTCGTGGGAACAAGTGAGGTTAAAGACGGCATTTACTTCAAAGTTGATACAGAATAAGATTATAGATTTGAGAACAGCCAGCGAAAACGATTCGCCGGGCTGTTTTTGCTGATTCAAGAAATTTGTTTCTGATAAAAATTATTTCTTTAATGCATTCTCTGTGACTTCTTTTACATATTTCATCGTCTGTCGATGCGCTTCTTCAATGGAATAATACCCGCGATTATTCAGAAAATTAGTAAACATACCAAGCCATACTAAGTTAGTCAACTCATTCAGTTCTTCCGCGGCTTCGCTTTTCAGCAGTCCCGCTTTGACGAGTGGGATGACCGAGTACCGGCCTCTGTTAAACAAATTACGGTCCATGAGAATGGCTTGAAGATCTTGAGGAACCGTTATCAAGTCAGCCGGATACATCTCGTAATAATGCTGGAGGAGTGCCTGCGGATGCTCGCCAAGGTCCATCAAAAAAATCGCTTTAAAAACTTCAGGCTGTTTGAATGAATACTCACAAAAATACTCCCATGCGACATAATACTTCTCCAAAGGATCTTCCAAATTATCCATAGCTGAAGTAACAGTAGCCAAATAGGGCTTATACAACCTTAAAGAAGCAAAAAACAAGAGATGTGACAATTCATTAAAATAGCTGTAAATAGTAGCGCTGTTATATCCTGCTCGGTCAGCAACCTTGCGGATCGTCACCTTCTGCATACCTTCTTCTCTGATCAATTCTTCTGTTGCATCTATAAAAAAGTTCCACATTCTTCTTTTTTTAATTTCCTTTTTTTCCATTAGAACAGTCACCACCTTCCTTATCAAACCACATTTTCAAAAAAAGTTGAAGCTTCACTTCCCTAATGATACGATAAAATGAAGAAAAAATAATCATGATTAAAAATTAATCATGATTAAAAGGGGGAAGAACGATGGAAAAGGCAAAAGTTGATCCGTTGGTATTCTGGCTTTCACTCGTGGTCATCGTAATCGCAACGCTCGCACTTGTAATTTTTCAGGAATCAGCAGGACCTTTTTTGAGCGATATGTTGACAGGAATCACTTATAACTTGGACTGGGCTTTTCAATTTCTCACAATCGGTTTATTTATATTATTAGTCTGGCTTATCTTCAGCAGATATGGAAAGGTGAAATTGGGTGAGAAAGCGCCGGAGTTTTCAACTTTCAGCTGGGGAGCGATGCTCTTCTGTGCAGGAATGGGAACAAGCATCATGTTCTGGTCAATGATGGAACCGATTTACTACTATATGGGCCCGCCCTTCGGGATTGAAGCCAATAGTAATACCGCAGCCGAATGGGCTGTCACTTATGGTCTTTTCCACTGGGGAATTTCAGCGTGGTGTCTTTACGCATTGCCGACTGTGACAATCGCCTACTCATTTTTTGTCAAGAAAAACCATTCATTGAAAATCAGTACGGCTTGCCGCGGAATCCTAGGTAAACATGCGGATGGCTTCCTTGGCCAAGTCATTGATATTCTCGTCATTTGGAGTCTGGTCGGCGGACTCGGAACATCTCTTGGACTCGGTGTGCCGATGGTGTCTGCAGTCATCGGGGAGATTTTCGGAGTCGGGCAGTCGATGACATTAAGTATCGTCATCATTGTCATTTGGGTGGTCATTTACAGTGCCAGTGCTTATATGGGACTTTACAAGGGTATCCGCCGATTGAGCGATTTCAACATTTATCTCGCGCTTGCACTCGCGGCGTTTGTCTTGATCGCTGGTCCCACTTTATTTATCCTTACGTATTTCACAAACAGTTTCGGACTGATGATTCAAAACTTTGCAATGATGAGTTTCTACACAGACCCAATCAATCAAGGAGGTTTTCCACAGGCTTGGACGGTCTTCTACTGGGCATGGTTCGCCGCGACGGCGCCATTTATGGGACTTTTCGTTGCCCGAATTTCAAGAGGAAGAACGATCCGTGAATTGATCACCCATGTTCTCTTGTGGGGCTCGGTCGGCAGCTGGCTATATTTCACAATCTTCGGCGGATATACGATGAACCTGCAGCTGACAGGAGAACTGAATGTCACGGATATTCTCAATGCTTCCGGGGGACCGGCCGCAATTGTGGCAATCCTGCAAACCCTTCCTTTTGATGCGATCGTCTTGCCGTTCTTTGTCGTCCTCGGTTTTATCTTCCTGGCGACTTCGCTTGACTCAGCGACATATATTTTATCTGCCATCGCCACAAAAGAACTTGAGGGTGATCAGGAACCGGCACGCTGGCATCGTCTCTTATGGGGAGCAATATTGGCCGCACTTGCAATTTCATTGCTGTTGATCGGCGGGCTGAACGTCATTCAGACGTCCTCCGTTATCGTGTCAGTCCCGGTCATTGTCATTTATGTATTATTGACGGTTTCGTTACTGAAATGGCTAAAAGAGGACTACCCGGCACCAGTCACAGATGTACTGGTCAGAAAGGAGAATGAGTAATGGTTTTTAATGTTCGTGAGAGTACGCGTACAGTACGAAAAGATTTTCCTTACGAAGTAGAAGTGACGGATCATGTATGGATTCCGATGTCTGACGGGACGAGACTGTCAGCTAAAATTTGGCTCCCTGAGAACACTCTGGAGACACCGGTACCGGCTATCCTGGAATATATACCATACCGGAAAAACGAATTCACGGCATTGCGCGACTCCCTCCGGCACCCATACTTTGCGGGACACGGCTACGCCAGTATCCGTGTTGATCTGAGAGGAAGCGGGGACTCAGAAGGTATTCTCTATGACGAGTATTTAAAGCAGGAGCAGGATGATGCGCTCGAAGTGCTAGACTGGATTTCAAAACAGCCATGGTCGATAGGTTCAGTCGGCATGATCGGGAAATCATGGGGTGGGTTCAACGGACTGCAGGTAGCTGCGCGCCAGCACCCTTCACTCAAAGCGATCATCACACTTTGTTCGACAGATGACCGCTATGCGGACGATGTGCATTACAAGGGAGGCAGCCTGCTCGCTTCCGATATGCTGTGGTGGGCATCGACAATGCACGTATATAATGCCCGGCCGGCGGACCCTGAACACGTGGGGGACAGCTGGCGGGAAAACTGGCTCCACCGGCTTCGGGAGACACCGCCGTTCATAGAGGAATGGATGCGCCATCAGCGTAGAGATGATTACTGGAAACACGGGTCCGTCTGCGAAGATTACAGTGCAGTCCGAGTTCCGGTTTACGCGGTCGGCGGATGGGCTGACGGCTACACGAATGCGATTTTCCGTCTCCTGGAGAATCTGCAGGGACCGAAAAAAGGGCTGATCGGCCCTTGGGCGCATGAATACCCGGAAATGGCCGTACCTGGTCCGCAAATTGGCTTTTTACAGGAATGCCTCCGATGGTGGGATCAATGGCTCAAGGAAGAAGAGACAGGGATCATGGAAGAACCGGAAGTCCGATTCTGGATGCAGGAAGCGGTGCCGCCGCAAACTCATTACGATTATCGGCCAGGAAAATGGATGGCTGAAGAGAAGTGGCCATCGCCGAATGTGCAGAACGAAATATATTATTTTGGGGAAAACATCTTGGAAAACACTCCTACAGAAGGGATAGAACGCCTCAAGGAGAATCAGCAACATGGCTTGTATGCAGGCGTCTTCTGTCCATTCGGTCAGGAAGGAGACATGCCTTCTGACCAGAATATTGAAAATGCTCTTTCCACCACTTTTGCAGGACCCGAGTTGCAGCAGGATATATCTATCTATGGATTTCCAACCATTCAACTGAAATTGATCAGTGACAAAAAACGTGCGCAGCTTGCGGTCCGGCTAAGTGACCTGGCGCCTGAAGGAACATCCAAACTGATTACATGGGGGCAGCTTAACTTAACTCACCGCAAGAGTCACGAGCATCCTGAAGATGTGCCGGTTAATGAGGAATTTGAGGTGGAGATCGAACTTGACGCTATCGCCTATCGGCTTCCAAAGGGCCACAAGCTACAGGTTTCCATTGCGCCCACGTACTGGCCGCATATGTGGCCATCTCCGGAAGAGGCATCGATTGACCTTGTGAAATGCGCCGAGTCCCGTCTGCTCTTGCCTCTTTACACGGAACCGGATAAGATGGCAGCAGTCACGCCGTTTAAACAGGCGGAAACAGCAGAAGTTTTGGATCGGGAGGTTTTAAGGGAAGCAGGACGGCTCAGGGAAATTCACCATAATACGGTTACTGGAGAATGGATTCTGGACGACTATTCCGACGAAGGCGCCCGTCGGCTTCCTTCCAACGGAGTGGAATATGGAAGTACGAACCGGAATATTTACAAAATTACAGAAGGAGATCCGCTTTCAGCTTCAATCCGGTGTGAATGGACACTGACGCTCGGAAGAGGTGACTGGCAGACTCGGATTGAATCCATCAGTACGATGAAGTCTGATGAAAAGAATTTCTATATAACCAGTCACTTAAAGGCTTTTGAAGGCGAAGAAGAAGTCCATGATGATTTCCGAACTTTCGAGGTTGAACGTGATTATCTTTAAGATCATAGGGAAGCCAAGCAAATTGCTTGGCTTCTTTTTACTGCGCCGAGCGGGAGCGGAATTCGCTGTGCTCGCTACGAATACACCGCATATCGTTATAGCGGCCATTCCGCTTATCAGCAGCGTGGAAGCGGCGCATGACGAAGCACAGTAGCTCGAGCTCAAAAAGTCGCATTGCTCGGCACAAAATTTATGATGGAGAATGACTTTTTTAAAGAGCTACTTCAGGCAGCGGGAATCGACGTCGTGATGCCAGACCAAGTGAAGCAGCATTACTTACACGGAAAAACCTTATCGGAGCTGGAAAAGGGAATCGTGGAACCGGAAACGAAAAAATAATTCATCGAAATTTTCAAATAATTGATTTAAGAAGAAAAGGCGAAGACAAGCAGATCGATAAAATCACAACTTTGTCTGTTGCTCCGCTGCTTGCAGATGCCATCGACCGCGTCCATAATCAGAAACCGGTCAGCCCATTGTTTGAATAACTGGAAAAGTACCGTAAAAGTCCCCGTTCCTAAAAAAACGGGGGCTTTTCTGTCGTTCTATCCGGCGTGAGCCGAATACGATAAAATGAGTGAAATAGAAAAAGCGGCAGGAACGAGCGTGGTCGTTCCTGCAGGGAGGTCAGTAAATGAAGATCAGGCATATCTATTTGGAGACAGACCGGTTGAGTGAATTGAAAGCTTTTTACCGCAGCCTGTTTCCGGTCATTGAGGAAGGGAAAACCCATTTTACGCTGTTGGCAGGCGACACTGCAATGACGTTCACGCTTGCAGGCGGACACGCCTTTTATCATTTTGCATTTGGTCTGACTGAAGAAAAGTACCGGAGAACTGTACAATTGCTGGATGAGTCCATTTCCCGCCTGCAAGGCAAGAACGGAGAAGAGGAGTTCATGTCAGGACAATGGAAGAGAAAGCAAGTATATTACCGGGATCCTGCAGGAAACCTGATCGAAGTGATGCGGCATCCGGGAAGACCTGGATTGCTTGAAATCGGGCTGCCGGTCCGTAACGTCCCCGATTTCATTGAAGAAGTGACGAAGCACATCCCGACTAGCTACTCCGCTGAATCCGAAATGTTCGCTTTTTTGGGAGACGGTAACGGCGTGTTGGTTGTAACAAAAGAAGGCCGTCCGTGGTTTCCTGCCGGCATTCCAAGTGAAATTCATTCGATTATCCTTAAAATCGAAACCGGGATAGAAGAGCAGATCGGGCGCCTGTCATTCCCTGGGTTGCCGTATACCATCCTCCTGACATAAGAAATCCCTGCCGGCAGTTCCGGCAGGGATTTCATCCATCTTTTTTCATTTCTTAGCCATCGAGCTTCGCGCCGATGAATTTTAACTCCAGCATTTCGTCTGTCGCGTATTTCACGCCTTCCCGGCCGATGCCGCTTTCCTTCACGCCGCCGTACGGGTAATTGTCCTGGCGGTATGTCGAGGCATCATTGATCCACACGCCACCGCTTTCAATGCGGTCGGCGACCCGGAAGGCCCGGTCGATGTTTTTCGTGAAGACAGCTGCCTGCAGGCCATAAATGGAATCATTCGCACTTTCAACGGCTTCATCTTCCGTTTCAAACGGAATGACTGCGAGAATCGGCGCAAATACCTCGCGTTTGACGATATGCATGTCTTTCGTTACGTTCGTCAGGATGGAAGGAGCGAGCAATGCGCCGGTGCGAACACCTTTCATGACGGCGTTCGCCCCTTGCCCGATCGCATTTTCCACCCATTCTTCCGCCCGTTTCGCCTCGTCTTCTGTGATCATCGGTCCGATATCGACCGATTCATCTGCCGGATCGCCAATTTTCAAGTCACCAGCGAGCCGGACCAGCTCGTCGGTGAAATCATTGAAAATCGCCCGGTGCACATAAATGCGCTGCGCCGAGATGCAGGTCTGTCCGGAATAGCCGAATCCGCCGGCCACAATCCGCTCGGCCGCTTCTTGCCAATTGGCATCATCGAACACGATATTCGGCGAATTGGAACCGAGTTCAAGCGTGACTTTTTTGAAGCCGGCCGCTTTCTGGATGCTCTTGCCGACCGGCACGCTGCCGGTGAAGGAAATCTTCGCCACTTTGTCATGGGCAACGAGCGGCGTGCCGATCTCGGAACCCGTGCCGATGATAAGGTGCAAGGCGCTTTTCGGCATGCCGGCTTCATGCAACAGTTTCACAAGTTTATAGCCGGTCACCGGTGTCTTTTCCGCCGGCTTGAATACAATGGTATTACCCGCCGCAATCGCCGGCGCGAGCTTATGCAGCGACAGATTCAGCGGGAAATTGAACGGCGTGATGGCCCCGATGACACCGAGCGGGATCTTTTTCACGAATCCGAGCCGGTTCTCGCCGCCGACCGCAGCATCCATCGGCACAACTTCCCCGCGGATACTTTTGGCTTCTTCCGCCGCATACAGCAATAGCTGTTTCGAGCGTTCTACTTCCTTGCGCGCCTGTTTCACCGGCTTGCCGGATTCCGCCGTGATGGCCTGCTGGAATTCGTCTTCCCGTTCTGTGAGCAGATGGGCCGCTTTCCGCAGAATATCCGCCCGTTCATGCGCCGGCATTTTTTCATCGTCTGCTCGAATGCCGTGTGGCTCGCCTCGATTGCGTCATTCAGATCATCTTCAGTCGCCAGCGCGAGCGTGGCGACGGTTGATCCGTCGAACGGGTTCTTCACTTCATGTATCGTCCGGTTGTCCTCATTGCGTTCCTGTCCGTTAATGATTGATCCGATCCGCATCGCTGTTCCTCCTAACAAAGTATTTCCCCAAGCTTCTGGGTCAGTTTCACATTTTCATTGTAATCCACCTGGCAGTCGATCAGCACGGGTTTATTCAGCGCAAGCGCCTGTTCGAGCGTCTCTTTCAGCTTCGAGGAATCCGTGACCTGCAGCCCTTCGAACCCGTAAGCCTCCGCCAGTTTAATAAAATCGGGATTGCCGAATTTAATGTTCGACGCGCGTCCGAAGTCATTCAGCTGCTTCCATTCGATCAGTCCGTAGCCGCCGTCGCGCCACAGGAGAACCACGATCGGCACATTCAGCCGGACAGCGGTCTCGAGTTCCGCACCCGACATCCCGAACGCGCCATCGCCGACGACCGCAACGACATTCCGTTCAGGATGGGCCAGTTTCGCTGCAATCGCACCCGGCACGGCGACACCCATCGAAGCGAGTCCATTCGAAATGAGGCAGGTGTTCGGCTCATAGCAATGGTACATGCGCGCCATCCACATCTTGTGCGCACCGACGTCTGAAATGGCGATATCCTCCGGTCCGAGGACCGACCGCAAGTCATGAATGATTTTCTGCGGCTTCACCGGGAAATGCGCGTCATTTTCGAACTGCTTCAGTTCATCGAGCGCTTCCTGCCGGACGTCGTTGACCCAGTTATTATCCCGGGTGACGCGGTCCGCCGCCTGCGCCAGTTTCTCGAGATTCGATTCGATATTGCCGATGACGTTGAGGGCAACGGGATAATGGGCATCCGTCTCCGCTTCTTCCGTATGGACGTGGATGATCTGCGCCCGCTTGTCCGGATTCCAGCGCTCCGGCGGGTATTCGACCATATCAAAGCCGACCGCAATGATGAGATCCGCTTTCGCGAAGCCGCACGTAATGTAATCCTTGCCGCCGATGCCCGCCGTCAGCAGGCTGTGTTCATCTTCCCAGGAGACCGTCCCTTTGCCCATGAACGACTGCACCGCCGGCAGGTCCAGGACGTCGATGAATCCGCGGAGCGCATGCGCCGCCCCGCCGCGCGTCACGCCGTCGCCCGAGAGGATGAGCGGGTGTCTGGCGTCTTCGATCATGTTCACCGCTTTTGCGATCACTTCATCCTCGGCCGAAGAGTCGGAATGGCCGAGGACCGGCAGCGGTTCAGCCTCCACATCCATCGCGGCCACATCCTCCGGCAATTCCAGGTGCACCGCGCCCTGCCGTTCCCGAGTAGCCGTATGGAATGCCTTGCGCACCGCTTCCGGGATAATGTCCGGCGATTTGATCTGCGTGTTCCATTTCGTCACCGGCTCATACACCGCTTCCATATTGTAGTACTGGTGGGATTCCTTATGCTGCCGGTTGAGTCCGGCCTGGCCGGTGATGGCGATGACCGGATTGAAATCCATGTTCGCGTTCGCCACACCGGTCAGCAGGTTCGTTGCGCCGGGGCCGAGCGTCGCGAGACAGACGCCGGGCTTTCCGGTCAACCGGCCATAAGTACCGGCCATGAATGCGGCGCTCGTTTCATGCCGCGTCACGATGAACTTGATGTCCGAATCCAGCAGGGCGTCCATCACGTCCAGATTCTCCTCGCCGGGTACGCCGAAAATGTACTCAACGCCTTCCTGTTCCAGGCATTTGATCAATAGATCTGCTGCTCTCATAATCCGCCTCCTTATGTAACTGATTTTTCAGTAAAATAATAACCTTATTCTATACATAGCACTCTTGGAAGAGGCGTAAACAGATTTTGAAGGGAGTTTTTAGCCGGTGTATGAAAATGGAAGGAAAAATAGTAAGATTATTAGGACAACAATAATAAAGAGCAGTTATATATATTTCACGGTCTGTCCAAATCAGTCGCTGCTGCAAAGAAAGCTTAACACGGCCGGATTTGTGGTAAAGAAGCAGAAGGCAAACAGACAGCAAAGGAGAGAGGGCATGCAGAAACTGGGCATCATTGGAGGCACCGGACCGGAATCGACGGTCGATTATTATCAGGACATCATCCAAGGCTATCAGGAAGCGGTCGGTTCAAAAGAAGAGCTGCCGGAATTCCTTATCTACAGCATCAATATGTATAGGATTTTTGAATTGCTTGAAGCAGGCGAGACAGAAAAATTGGCCGATTACTTGGCAGAAGCGGTCAATTCCCTGCATAAAGCCGGGGCGGAATTCGCGGTGCTTGCAGCCAACACACCGCATATTGTATTCGACAGCGTGCAGGAAAAAACGGCGATTCCCCTGGTTAGTATTGTGGAAGCGGCAAGGGACCGGGCACAGGAACTGGGATTGAAGAAAGTCGCACTTCTCGGCACGAAATTCACAATGGAAAACGACTTCTTTAAAAAGCCGTTCCGCGATGCCGGTATCGAAATCACAGTGCCAAGTGAACCGCAGCAGCAGTACATACACGAGAAAACCTTGTCCGAGCTGGAAAAAGGCGTTGTGAAAAGCGAAACGAAATCCGAATTCATCCGCATTGCCCAAGAACTGATCGACTCGGAAGGCGCAGAAGGCATCATCCTTGGCTGTACCGAATTTCCGATGATTCTGAAACCCGACGATCTGCCCGTCCCGCTGCTGAATACGACGGAGATCCACGTGAAGAAGATCATTGAAGCCATGATCGCCGCGCCGCCTGGAAAGTAGCCCAGCTGCGGATTCCGGCAACTTGACGGGCAGACCCATTATTTGTCATCATTAACACAGCCGACTCGCTCGCTTACGCCATATCTTGGAGGGAAAACCAATGGCCTTTCAATTAAATGAAAAATTCAGGCTGTTCGCATTGAATTCAACGCCTGAACTGACTGCTGAAATCGCAGCGGTATTAAATTGCGAGGTCGGCAGCAGTGCAGTGACCAAATTCAGTGACGGAGAGATCCAGATCAATATTCAGGAAAGCGTCAGGGGCTGTGAAGTATATGTGGTGCAATCCACCCAGCAGCCCGGCAATGAATACATCATGGAATTGCTGATTATGATCGATGCGTTGAGAAGAGCTTCAGCAAAAACAATCAATGTCGTCATTCCGTATTACGGCTATGCCCGGCAGGACCGGAAAGCCCGGGCGCGGGAGCCGATCACAGCGAAACTCATCGCCAATCTACTGGAAGCAGCGGGTGTCGACCGCATCATCTCGGTCGACTTGCATGCAGCGCAAATTCAGGGTTTTTTCGATATTCCGGTAGATCAGCTGACCGGTATCCCGATTCTTTATGAACATTTCAGACAAAAAGAATTAGCGGACGTCGTGGTTGTTGCCCCGAACACCAGCGGACTGGTGCGGGCACGCAGGCTGGCCAGCCGGCTGAATGCGCCGATCGCCTTTGTCGATAAGCGCCGGCCGAAGCCGGACGCGCCGCAAATTGTGAATGTCGTCGGGGAAGTAAAAGGGAAAAACGCAATTATCATCGATGATCTGATCGACACCGGCGGTACAGTCACGCTGGCTTCAGCCGTTCTGATGGAACATGGCGCGGAATCGGTTTATGCATGCTGTACGCACCCTGTCCTGTCGGGACCGGCAGTCGAGTGGATCGAAGCATCCGCCATCAAAGAAATTGTCGTCACGAATACCATTGAATTGCCGGAAGAAAAAAAGTTTGAAAGGCTCACTGTTCTCTCAGTGGCGCCGCTTCTTGCGGACGCGATCAGCCGGGTGCATAACCAGCAGTCAGTCAGTGTGCTGTTTGACTGATCAGTCAGGTGGTTAAAGGAAGAGGTGCGATCGACAGAGAACTCAAGTAAACAGGACGCAAAGGAGAGGATAACATGGATGTATCACAGGCAATTAAAAACCGGAGAAGCAACGGGCTGGTCACAGATGAGCCAGTGCCGGAAGATGTGATTAAACAAGTGCTGGAAGCAGGCACCTGGGCACCGAGCCATCACCGGACGGAGCCGTGGCGCTTTTTCGTCCTGACCGGAAGCGGACGCAAGCCGCTCGGCGAAACGCTCGCGAAAATTCAGGCAGGAAAAATGGATGACCCGGAAAGCGAAACGAACCAAAAGAAACTGGAAGCGACCAAACAGAAACCGTACCGTGCGCCGGTTGTCATCGTAGCCGCCGTCGAACCGAGCGATAACCCGAAAGCGATTGAAAAAGAAGAGCACGGCGCCGTGTACGCAGCGATCCAGAACATGCTGCTCGCCGCCCACGAACTCGGGCTCGGCACATTCTGGCGGACCGGGGCACCTGCGTACGATCCGCAGATGCGTGACTTGTTTGGCCTGTCCGATAGAGGCGAAGTGCTCGGTTTCATCTACCTCGGCTATCCGAAAAAGGAAGTGCCGGAAGGAAAGCGCGTACCGGTAGAGGAAGTCACGAAATGGTTTGCGGACGAGAAAGATTTTAACGCGAATAAATAATCGAGAGCCAGCAGCCGATTGATCCGGCTGCTGGCTTTTTGTTGTGCTGTCTATCAGTTCGACGGGACTTCACAATGCTTGCCAGCCCGCTTCAGCAATCGACCGGTCTTCATGCTTTTATAGGATACACTGCTAACCCAGTCCCTATTTCCAAAGAATATGTAACTTTCTGGATGGATAACCGACTAAAACAAGGAAGAGAAAAATTTATGGAATAAAAAGTCGGGAGTACCCGGTGTTCAACGCTGTTCCCTGTTTTCGACTATCCAATCAATAAAGCGGATAAGCAGTCAGAACGAAAAAACAACTAGATTTAAAGAGTGGAGGGCCTATGAGAAAACTAACGATCGCCATATTGTTACTCGCTCTGTTTTCATTGCCTGTACAAAGCTTTGCGTTATCGTGTGAGGAACCGCCTCCGCCGGACATTGCTTACGAGGAATATGATGCAGTGATCATAGGTACAGTGGATGATATACGGGAGCGCAGCGATGAAAAGATCCTGACAATACAGGTTGAAAAAAGCTTCAAGGGTGTTAACAAAAAAATTATCGCAGTTGAAGAAGACCTCACTTGGGGAGAAAGCCAGCTGAATGCCGAGCATCTGTTTTACCTTAATAAAGAAGGTGAAGAATGGGTGCATCCGCTATGTTCGCCGACTACCTTGAATACGGGTATAGCCGATGAATTTTACGCTGATAAAGAAGAAATCGTGCTGGAGGATGTTGCTTTAGAGGATGTGAATACAGCCGGATCCTGGCCAAAAGGTGTCATTTTCCTTATCGCTGTGGCTGTGTTCTTCGCAATCATAGCCGCTGTTTTCCTGATAGTCAGAAGGCGAAAAAACTGATCGATTCATCTTGAACCGTTCGCTTTTGAAGCGGCAGCGGAAATTACAAACGCCAATCCCCCGGCTATCACAGATCCGGGGGATTGGCGTTTATCAGTGATGCAAGGCCGGGCGTTTCGGTGTGCCGGTTGTGTGTCTGCGGTCTTCCCATTTTCTGAACTGTGTTTTCATTGCCGGGATGATCCAGCGGTCGAGACCAATGCGTCCGGCGTTTATGCCTGCCACTAGGATGAAGATGGTCAGCAGCACCATCATCGGATTGGTGCTCGTGGTGCCGGAGAACATGAAAGCGAAGTTCATGATGATTCCCATCAAAGCGGCGAATGTTGTGAAAGAGCCAAGGATGAGTGCGATCCCGACGAGAAGTTCTCCCCATGGAACCAGAATATTGAAGAGGGCAACATTCGGAATGGCAACACCGCTCAGGAATTCAGCCCACCAACCCTGAACCGCCGGATGTTCACCGCCGGCAGACTGGACAGCTCCGGCAAGGAAACCGCTGGCATCGAAACCGCCGGAGACTTTGCCCCAGCCGGCGATCATCCAAGACCAGCCGAGATACAGACGGAGCATTAACAGCAAGTAAGCAGCAACCCGGTTCTCCCGCAAAAATTGAACAAACATTTCTAAAACCTTCCTTTCCTATGGTTAATTTGTTTTTTCTTCTTTTCTTAAGTTAAGCATACACCCGGGACGAACAAGGGTATGTGATAAAAATCACAATCTCGTATTTTTCCCGATTTTATCATTTCTAATGAGTAGATCCCGCCTCTAAGCCAACGTGTAGGTGGGGGAATCCAAAAGAAAAAGAAGCTGATAGAGAGGTGGATTGCATGAATCCATCAAAGTGGCTGAAACCTAAAGAAGCAAGAGTCTTATCAAAGAGTGTACCTCGGTAAAAGCAAAGTAACCGACGCAGTTACCACCTGGTGTTTAGGCTTGTATCATGGTTTTGTGATGATTTTTCGAACGCTTTTTCATAGTTGTTTAAATGGAACAATGCTGGGTAAACAGCGAATATATCATTCAAGATCAATAAAAATTTGACGAGAGGGAGCGGGTTTAATTGCCAAAATCTAAATGGATCAAATTAGGAGCATCAAGTGTATTATCCATGGGAATTCTTGCGGCATGTGCAGAAGAAGAACCGGCTGAAGAAGAAGTAGTCGAAGAAGAGCCGGTTGAAGAAGAAGTGGTCGAAGAGGAACCGATTGAAGAAGAAGTGGTCGAAGAAGAACCGGTTGAAGAAGAAGAAGAAGAACCGGTTGAAGAAGAAGTGGTCGAAGAAGAACCGATTGAAGAAGAAGTAGTGGAAGAAGAGCCGCTTGAAGAGGAAGTGGACTTTGGAGCTATTGATGAAGTTGAACTCGAAGATGAATACCTTGATCCACTCGGCTGGACAGCAGTGGAGTTTGAGGATTATGTTGTTGCGGAATACGACATGGCACTTGCTGATTTCGCCGATTTCGCAGAACTTGAGGAGACGGTAGGACCTGTTGAAGAAATCGTAGCCGCTGAAGAAGGCGTGGAACTCGGCGCCGTCGCATTTGAGGATCTCGATGCGACATACTTGGATCCGCTTGGCTGGTCGATCGTTGAATTCAACGACTATGTCGTGGCTGAGTATGACACAGCAATCGCCGATTTCGCTGACTTTGCGGAACTGAAAACGACGGTAGGTCCTGTTGAAGACATCTTGGTTGCAGAGGAAGATGTGGATCTTGGCGCAATCGCGGTCGATGATGTAGTAACAACGTATCTGGACCCGCTTGCCTGGTCTGTTGTAGAATTTGAAGATTATATTGTGGCCGAGTATGACATGACGTTTGCCGACTTTGCCGATTTCGCTGAACTCGAAGAGACGGTAGGACCTGTTGAAGAAATTGATCCGAACGCAATCGAAGATCTGTAAGAGAGCGTAAACAAGATAAACAGGGACACCAGCCAGCCGGCTGGTGTCTTTTCAAGCTGGCCGCTTCAGGTATATCCGGTGCATATCTTGAAAAAAGGCATCACTTGCTCCAACCGAGCAGGTGATGCCTTTAATAATTTGTGTTCCCATTAAGACTTTCCTGAAGTGCCTGTTATCTTCGGAACCTTCCATTGCTCTATTATTCACCGGATGTAAGTGTGAACAGGGTTAGCTCGGGCCTGGCATTAATCCGGATAGGCACTGTACTCATGCCGATTCCCCGGTTGACGTATAATTCGTTGCCCGCTGCCCCATAGCCATCAATCCAGCCATCGACATGCACGGGTTCATTGGAAGTCAGCGCCACCCAGGACCATTGAGGAGCACTCTCCAGCCGGACTTGTCCTCCGTGTGTATGGCCGGCAACCGCAAACGGTGCAGTACCTGCCGGTAATTCCTCAAAGGAATTCGGGTTATGCATCATGACGATCCGCGGGGCGTCGGCCGGGATTTCTGCCAGTGCCTCAGCCGGCACATCGGCATTAGCCCAATCGGATCCAATGCCGGCGATGAATAGTCCTGGTTCGACGCCAGGCAAGACTGGGCCTGTTCCGCTGAAGGGAATTGCTTCGTTATGCAGGACTTCCACTCCGATAGCTTCAAGAGCGGTTCGCATTCTCTCTGCGACGTCGAGTGCGGGCTCGCCATCTTTATTCTGCAATCCGAAGTCATGATTTCCAAGGACTGCATAGATTGGAATATCTGCTTCTCCTATCGGTCGCAACACTTCAAGGGCTTGCTCGATCTCTTGGTCAGACTGATCATTGGGACGATAAATATAATCACCCAGCATCAGTACAGCAGCGGGATCTCTCTCTATAATTTCTGTTACTGCTTCTTCCATGGTGCTCTTGTTATCCAGCCACATCCCGGTCTGGAAGTCGCCGAACACCGCAATTTCTTCACCTTCCCATTCTTCCGGAAGACCTGGAATCACTGCTTCCTCTTCCTCCACATCAAGCAATTGCGGCTCGATCAATCCATAAATAATCAGTATGGCAAGAGCTATACCTACTGCTCCCGCTACGCGTTTGAATGTCTCCATGGTTATCCTCCTTCGATCTATAGTTGTCCTATCCTGTTCTTTCTTTAGCTATTACCCAGCGAGCAGTGAACTGCAAGCGCCGGAAATGTGGCGCACTGAATGCAGAACCTGCATCTATGCATGGATTCCTTGTTCAACAGAGGGGCAAGCGGCAATCAGGAAGAGGAGAGAGAAGATGGAAATCGCAGAATCTTATTTATTGGGTCCGGTAACGCAAGGGGAAATGTTGAAAAAATAAGCCGTTTGAATAAACGGCGAGGCAAAGCAGTACCAGTGGCGCGAGTTAAGATATGCAGATCCCCCAAACCTAGATGAAAGCTCAAAAGG
This sequence comes from Planococcus lenghuensis, assembly GCF_001999905.1. NCBI lineage: Bacteria > Bacillati > Bacillota > Bacilli > Caryophanales > Caryophanaceae > Planococcus > Planococcus lenghuensis. The sequence goes on along the minus strand of NZ_CP019640.1, from coordinate 3,540,334 downwards.
TCCACAAGTCTTACTGCAGACTGCCGCTGATAACAAAAACTAGGATCAAGTCGACAACACCTATGATGATAGCCGTCCAACCGAGTCCTCTATAGGGAGATTTTAAAGCAATTATACCCAGAATAACGGCCGCGATTCCCAGCCACACTGGCAGAAAAAACAATCCGATAATGCCCAGGATGACACCAAGCCACCCGGCCCATTCATGCCCGTTGTCAGTATTGTCAGTCCGTTCAGTCTCCATGTCGGAATATCCCTCCTTTTGATTGCACTGCGATTTGATTTCTGTATAATGTCCCCCTTCCCTGTATGAAAGCCCGCTAAACTAGATGCAGCCCGCTCTTGATTATGGACGAATTGTTTTCCAATTCGGCAGATAACGGGTAAGGCAAACAGATCCATTGGATGAACCGAAACAGCTGCTGCGGCCTGTAATCCCGGATTGCCTTTGATTCTATTCGATTTCATTTTGGGAAGATCTAAATCGGATTAAAGCTAATTAATTTATATAGTTGTAATATTTCTAACAGTTTTTCTCGGGACGATATCTTATAATGATAGTAATTACACAAAGGGAGTGAATGGGATGTCAGTACAGTTCAAGAACATTTTGGTCGGATATGACGGGTCGGATTGGAGTAAAAAAGCATTGGAGGCCGCTGTGAAACTTGCCAGTGAAGAACCGAGATCCAAGATCAATATTGTGACGGCAGTCCCGCCAGTCACTTTGTATTATCCGGCAATCTCCAGTTATGAAACTGTCAGCCAGGAATCCCATGCAAAAGCGGAAGAAATGCTGACGGAAGCGCGGGAATTGGTCGGAGAACCGGATCTGATCGGAGAAGTGAAAATGCTGGAAGGCAATCCGCCGCAGCAGATTATCCGCTATGCTGAAAACAATGAGACCGATCTGATCATTGTGGGGAGCCGGGGACTCGGCAATATCAAAGAACTGTTCCTGGGCAGCACGAGCCATAATGTCACGCAGAAAGCCCATTGTCCGGTGCTGATCGTAAAATAGAGTGAACTTTAAGCTGAATAAGTTGGTACAGAGGCATGGATGCCTGTTATCCATGCTTTTTTCATGTTTCCGTCTTTTTGTTTCAACCATTCGCGGATTTTTCCCATTGAATGGAATGTTCTTGGTCGATTGCATCCGGAAAATGGTAATCTAAGTATATGAATCAGACAGAAGCGATGTGAGTTTATTATGGCGGCAAGACCAATTTATGTGGAAATCGATGTCCAGGCAGAAATCGAAAAAGTATGGTCGTACACCCAGCAACCCCAGCTGCATGAACAATGGGATTTGCGTTTTTCTTCTATCATTTATAATGACAAGCTGCCCGGAGAGAGCGTGCAGACCTTTACTTACGCGACAAAAGTGATGCCGGGAGTCCGGGTTTCGGGCTGGGGGAAAAGCAAAGGCACCCACGAGAAAGAGAGCGGGGAAAAAACGTCTGCGCTGCATTTCGGCACCGATCAATTGATCTCCCCCATTGCAGAAGGCAAAGGCTACTGGAAATACATCCCGCATGAAAAAGGCGTCACCTTTTTAACACAATATGATTATGACGTCCGCTTCGGTTGGGCAGGAAAAGTAGCGGATCGCTTATTCCGGCCGTTGATGGGATGGGGAACCGCCTTAAGCTTTGACGTCTTAAAGCGGTGGATCGAATCAGGGGAGAGCCCTAAAACCCAATACCGGCGGTTCTTCAGTTTTTATGCCATCTGTTTCTTATTTTCCTTTGTCTGGTTCTACCAGGGGCTGGTTCCGAAAGTCATCACCCGGCATCCTTTGGAGATCAGCATGCTGACACAGCTTGCGCCATTAACCGGTGCACAGGCGGCTGAAGCGATTTTTTGGATCGGCATAGCAGAGCTGGTGTTTGCCGGCTTCTGGCTCATCCCGAAGCTGCAGAAATATCTTCTGCAGCTGCAGATTGCCGTTTTCCCTTTGCTTACGTTAAGCGCACTGGTTGCTGCGCCTTCTGCAGCAATTGCACCGTTTAATGTCATTACACTGAATATCACGCTTTGGGTTTTATCGATCATCGGGTTACTGCTTCATGATCAGTTGCCCACAGCGAAAAGCTGTAAACGAAAGAGAGGGAAAACAGCTTGACCATTTACTCGACCTTATTGGCGGAGAAGTTTCAGAAGCTGCATCCGAAACTGCAGCATCGCTACGCCTTGCCGCTTGATCAGCCGTTTCATGCCGAAGGGGTCATGGCCTGGATCCAGAGCGGCAGCAAATTGCTTTCTACTTTTTACCGGCTCGCATCAAGGATGAATTTCCTGTTTCCGGAGAGCGGAGAGAATATCCCGTTCTCCATTAGTAACCGCTGCACGATCAATCAAGAAGGAGAAGCTGAAGTTTCCTGGGAGCGAACCTTTCACTTTCCGGAAGCGGTGCGCCGATTCAATGCCACAATGACCGTCGATTTCGACAAGCGAATTGTAAAGGATTATTTAGGCGATGTCCTGTTCTTTTACTCGGATCTGCAGTTCGATGTAACAGCGGAAGGCTGTTTGTTGATCACTTCTGGCGCCCAGAAAGTGATCGTGGGAAAGAAAGAGCTGCCCATACCGAACGTGCTCAGAGGGCGGGTTACGGTACTGGAAGGCTACGACGAAGCGAAGGATGTCTATACGATCCACGTCTCAATCTACAATGATTTGCTGGGGAGGATCATGATGTATGCTGGCGAATTTACGGAAAGCGGTCGTTAATCCGCCCGTCTCATTCGGGCTCCTGTTATTTTTCGTAAGTTTGCTGGTGTGCGGACAGGCGGATCACTCCTTTTACTTGCTGGCAGCTCAGCTTATATTTGTTCCGGCTCTTCTGCAATTGGTCGTCGAGCTCCGCCGCCTGGAAAAAATGATTCTCGCTGCCGGGATGGCGGCAGCGGCATTCATAAGCTTCGGCTTGCCTTATCCTGCAGCGCTGGTCTGTGCGCTTGTTTACCTCATCGTCACTTTCTGGATCGCCTGGAAAGGGGCTGAACGGTTTTTAAAGCGGGGATTTTCAAACACGGCCGAATTGATGATTGATCTGGGGCTCGTCTATATTGCTGTCGGCGGGCTGTGGTTCTTCGCCTTTGTCGGGGAGTTTGATACCGGATTCAGTGCGATGACTATGTGGCTGACAGCCATCCATTTCCATTACTCAGCTTTTATGCTTTGTGTTTCAGTCGGTCTCCTCGGCCGCATCCGGGCGACGAATCTTTATAAACTATGTGCGCTGTTCATCGCGACGGGACCGATGACCGTAGCGCTTGGCATAATATTTTCCCATACACTCGAACTCACCTCGGTTTCACTTTACGTGCTGGCGATCTATGCCCTTACGTTCTATACCTTCCGTCTGCGTTTTCCCTTCATACAGGCGCTGATGATCCGGATTCCCTTTGTAACCTTGTGCCTGACGATTTTATGGTCGTTTCTGTATGCGTACGGCAATTTCTCCGGCACTGCAACGGTGACAATTCCGACAATGCTGGCTGTCCATGGACTGCTGAATTGCTTGCTGTTCGGTTCGTTCACGGTAATCGGCTGGGCGTTGCATGTGCCTATCACAACACAGGAGCCTTTCCATTTCCCGGTCAGCAAGATACGGGGGAAATTGAACGCCCCGGGAACTCCGCACCGGGGATTGGTCGACCGGATGGAAGATTACGTCGACAACCGCGAGCTGCCCGCCAGCATCATCGATTTCTATGAACATACGGAACGGTTCCAGTTATTCGCGTCCGTCCAATGGGCAGCCTGGTTCAAGCCGTTTGCGTTCTTCTATCAGTTCATAAGCCGAAGGGTGGGACAGCTCAATCTGCCATTTTCAGCGGACCGGATTGAAATGACAGGGGAAATCCTGCTGGTGGATGAGGAGGCTGATGGGAGGGCCAGGCCAAGAGTCTGGAAACGGACGATTCGCGGGAAACCGGTATTCACCGCGATTTATTCGCAGCACGAGGCGGGCGGTGAAACGTTCATGAACATCGCATTGCCGCTGCCATTTTCGTCGATGCACGGAATTCTGCAATTATCCGTTGAACACGGACAGCTACGCTTAACAAGCAAGGGAGGCGGTGACGCAGGAACGTATTTGGCGCTGGGCGGGTATGTGTTTAAACTGCCTCTCCATGAGAGTTTCATAATGAAGGGAAGTTTGGGAAACCTGCTGGCCGTGCATGACATGACATTGTTCGGACTTCACTTTCTGCATATCGATTACGTTATAAAAGAGAAAACAAACGGGAACCAGCCTCAGCGGTAACTGGTTCCTGCGTTATTGGAAACACACAGCCGTCAAAGCCATGAAGAAGCGGCAGCCAAATCCGCCATTGTGACATATCCCACTGAATACAGCGATAACCTATGGTACGATTAAGGGTTTCCCCTAATGGATTACCGGGTGATTTCAGGTAAGATAAACTTAACAGCAAGGTATCTTGCACAGCAGAATTACCCATATTACGATCCAGGAGAGGAAGTGCCCCATGAGTGTTGCATGTCCGGTTACAAAAGCGATGACGTCCCCCCGAAACACTGAAGTTTTTTCCGAGAAGAGTTTCCGGCTGCTTGAAGCTATTATGCAGGACTGCGCATATCAGCGGGGCGAGGCGCTCTTCCGGGAAGGTGAAGCAAACGATAAACTGTATTACATCAAAAGCGGAATGACCCGGCTGGTGAAAATGTCGGATGAAGGGCAGAGCATGTCATTCTATCATTTCCAGACAGGTGATCTGATCGGCCAGCTCGACGGCGGGGATCAGAACCTGGCGGGGTTCACGGCGGAGACGGTCACCGGCTGTGTGGTCGGAATCATCCGGCGCAGCGATTTGGAGGAACAGATCCGGAAGCATGCGGACCTGGCGATCGATTTCATGCGCTGGCTGAGCTTCATGAACCGCTTCACCCAGACCAAACTCCGGGATCTTATGTTTTTCGGGAAAAACGGAGCACTCGCATCCACGCTGATCCGGATTGCGAACACATACGGGGTTTTTGAAGGCGGAAAAGTGAAGTTCACCATGAAATTCACCAATATGGAAATCGCCGATATGATCGGTGCGACGCGCGAAACGGTAAACCGGCTTCTGACCCAGCTGAAAAAAGAGGGCGTCATCAGTTATGAAAACGGCTCGATCACGATTCTTGATATGGGTGCCCTGAAGGACATCTGCCATTGTGAGGACTGCCCGCTGAATGTGTGCCGGCTGTAAATCCAGAAGACCACTCCCAACCCGCCAATCCCGGCCTTTTCCAGCCGGAGAGATTGGCGGGTTTATTGTGGCTGAAATTTTCCGGGCGGGTTTTTGTGATAGATCTCACAGAAATTCTTGAAACTATCTGATAAATTCATCGTACTAATGAATAATAGACGGATAGCCTGCAAAAAGCGGAACCGGCTTGAACAGGAAACGTCTAAATGACGACAATGATTTTTGTGCGTCCGGACCACAGCACCGGGCAGAGCCGGGCAGCATCGCTGTCCGGCTGATCAGCGGGAAGGGGATGGACGATGCGGCAGAACCAGCCAGTAACTATCGCAGCACCGAATTATTGGTTCACCAAGGTGAAAGACACTCACATAGAAGAAGGGCAGCTGTTCATCACATTATTTGCACGACTGGCGGTACATACTGCACAAGGTGTGCAGAACGTGTGGGCAGAGATTGACGAAGTGAAATGGGAGCACGCTTCCCGGCAGCTGCAAAGGATGCCGAGAGGGGAATACACGTACCGCATTTCAGCGGAGGTGTTCGCCGAAATGGAATGGCTGACCGGCTTATGCCATGAGGAACTTTATTTTCTGACGCCGCTGTATGAAGCAAACAGATTCCGGCCGTTTGGCTGAAGGAACGAAAAAACACCGCGGCTGCGGTGTTTTTTATTGCGCTAAACTCAGGCATTCGCTGCTGCGTGTTCTTCTGTCCGGACGACGAGCACATCACATCGGCTCGTCCGCACGATATGTTCAGACACGCTGCCGAGCAGGAAGTGCTGGATCGGCCCCATCCCGGTGGCGCCGCACACAATAAGATCCGGCTCGACTTTTTTGGCGACTTCCCGGGAAATGGCGATCTTCGGAAGGCCGATGGCTGCAACGGTATTCACGTGCTGGAGCCCGGCCTCTTCCGCTTGTTTTTTGTAACCGTCCAGGAGTTCCTGACTCGACTTGCGCACCTGCTCAGCATAATCCGGATTGGAGTTGCCGATAATGGTAAGTGTGCGTGTATCAATGATGTTGACCAGAGTCAGTGAGGCGTCATTCCGCTCGGCAAGCCCGATCGCTTTCTTGAATGCCCATTCCGCTTCGTCCGAACCATCGACTGCCACCAGGATGCGGTCATACGTGAGTGCCATCTTCCATTCCTCCTCAATTAATTTACTGTTATCGGGTTATTTCGGCGGCGCCGGCCTGAAGTCCTGCACAGCCGGAAAAATCCCTGCTTTTTTGAAGCGGTCACACGGCAAAGAAAAACCCGCTGATTCGCCCGGAATCATGCGGGCTGCACAGCGGGATTTCCTGCAGATTGCTGAAAAAATCAGGCGTTCAGGTTCTGTCTGACCGTTTCTTCAAGGGAGGTCTCTTCCCCGATGAACTGCTTCAGATCGGTTGACGTCCGGGCAGTTTCCCCATTCGCGACATTGTCATAGATCGAGGCGCTGAACACAGCCATGCCTTCCGGAAGGCCAACTTGCTGCAGATAGGCGATTTGCTCGTCGAATGAGACGTTCCGGTGCTTCACGTCTTTTCCGCTTACGCGGCTCAGCACATCCGCCAGTTCATCGAATGTCCAGGTTGTGGAGGAGACGAAGTTATAGGTTTTATTTTCGTGTCCTTCGCCGGCCAGTACGGCGGCTGTCCCTTTTGCAAGGTCATCGCGGGTGACTGTGTTCAGTTTGCCGGAACCCGTGTTGGTGACAATCTCACCGCTGTTGACACTCGCTGAGAGGTCCGGATTGATGAACACATCCGAGTACAGCGAATTCCGGATGAAGGTGTACGGAATGCCGGTCGTCCGGATAGCGAATTCGGTCGCGACATGCAGCGGCGCGAGTGACAGCTTGGATTCATCGGCGAATGCGATGCTTGTATAGAAAATATGGCCGACGCCGGCGTCGCGGGCCGCTTTGACGGCGTTGGCATGCTGGACGACCCGGAGCGGATCATCATACGACGGACTTGAGACGAGGAGCAGTTTATCCGCGCCCTCAAAAGCGTTCGGCAGCGTGACCGGCTCATCGTAATCACCGAACCGGACTTCGACGTCCGTTCCTTCGAATTGCGCACGGGCTTTTTCGATATCCCGGACGACGGCAACGATTTTCTCCGTGCTGTTCTGTTCCTGCAGGTACTTGATTACGGCGCTTCCGAGCTGTCCGGTGGCGCCTGTGATGGCAATCGTCATGTCAGGATCAGTCCTTTCCACTGATTAGTTTGTTCTTTACTACCTTATCCTGTTCACCGGAACTGAAACCTGCATCCGGCGTCCAGCTGCGGATTTTTCTGCAGATTCCGCGAATCCATTCCGTCACTTCCCGCGCCGTCTGTTCCGGCGCATCCCACATCAGCATATGCCCCGCACCGTCGACCTGCCGGATGGTGACGTCCCGGATCGACTCCCGCATCTGCCCGGTGCCGCGGGCTCTCGCTTCGCTGAGTTCCGCCGGTTCCTCCGCATGCAGCAACAGCACCGGCATCCGGAGTTTCGGATAGGCGTCTGTGAAGGGTTCTGCAAAAAACGCTTCAATGATGGCCAGTACTGCGGATTTCGGCGCGACTGGTATATAGGCGCCATCCCTTTCCTTGAACAATGACTTTACGTAAGCCTCTTTGTCCTTGTTCCAACGCTTCGTATACGTCCGGTATTCGTTCATCACCGCATCCCAATCCGGATAGACAGCGCTGTCCATGTAATCCCGCCAGCCGTCCATTGCAGCAGCATAAGTCATTTCCGGCTGATTGTGCGGAAACGTGAACGCGCCGTCGAGCAGGATCAGTCCGCGTACTTTTTCCGGATGCTGCGCCGTGTAATGAAGGGCGGCGTCCGCGCCCCATGAATGCCCCAACAGATAAAACGGCTCCGGCACGGTTTTGGTGAACACCCCATCGAACCAGTCGGCAAGAGACGAAAAGCGGTAATCGGTCGCGTTATCCAATGCGTCCGTTCCGCCATGTGCCGGACTGTCGAATAAATAAAGATGGAAGTCGTCTTTCAGATGTGCTGCAAGTTCCTCGAAACTGTACCGGCTGTTTCCGGCAAGGCCGTGAAGGCATACAAGCGCCGGAAGCCCCGGTTGGCCGTGTTCGGAATAAGCGATGGTTTTGCCATTGATTTTCATTTGACTGATTCCTCCATTCAATTGCACCGCGTTTAGGAAGTCCAGGCGGGTGGGGTAACGCTGTGAATTCTGCTGTAAGAATAGCATGAATTCAGGGGGAAAGGGCCGGGAAGTGCGAAGGTGGCTGCAGAAATATCATAATGGTATTTTAAAGACATTCAACGGAAACGGTTGCAGCAACGCCGCTAGACTCGCATACTGAAAACAGGAGCTAATACACCAGTTTAGCGGTTGGGGGGCAAGAAATGTTTGAACTTATGAAAAAAGTCGTCCAGATTAATACAGGCCGGCTTGTCCTATTTACCGCCGCTTTTTATACGGCCAGCGCGTTCATCATCTATTTTCTGGAACCCCGAATTTTCCTCAATCCCTTCATCGGTTTCTGGTGGGTGATGACAACGGTCACGACAACCGGCTTCGGCGATTATTCGCCCGTGACGGTGCCCGGAATGCTGTTTGCCATATTTTTATACATTTTTGGCATTGGTTTGATCGGTGTTATCATCGGTAAAGTGGTCGATGCGTACTCGATTTTCAGGAGGCGGAGAATGGAAGGGAAACTGAATTATAAAGGAAAAAACCATTACGTGATTGTCGGCTGGTCCCAAAAAGCCCGAAAGACAGTCGAAGAAATTTTGCTCATCAAACACACGCAGGTGGATGTGGTTCTGATTGATCTGCAGAAAGAAACGCCTTTTGAACATGAACGGTTCCATTTTATCCAAGGCAATCCGACGGAACCGGCTGTCCTGCAGCAAGCCAGCGTGAAAGAAGCCAAATCGGTTTCGATTTTCGCACCCGACAATCAGGATGAGGTACTGGCAGACGGAAAAACGCTGTTGATCGCATCAGCCATTGAGAAGTTTTCCGTTGATCAGCAGCGGTCAATCTATACCATTGCGGAAATAGTCCATGAAAATCACATTCCGATGTTTGAACATGCCCGCGTGGATGAACTCGTTCTGTCAAATGAGGCATTTCCGCATTTGATGGCAAAAACGCTGCTGCATCACGGTTCCAGCCAATTATTCATGCAACTGTTAAGTGAGAACCACGGCGATAACCTGTGGGAGATCAAGCCTTCTCCGTCCTGGAAGACGTACCGGGAAGCGCAGGAAGCACTCGCAAGGCAAGGAGCGAATCTGGTCGCCGACCGGAACGATTTCAGTATTATCCGCCGACTTGATGAAGAGATTCCGGTCAATGCGCGCCTGTACATCATCTGCGACCCGGAAACCTTTGAGAAACTGCAGCTTGATTAATGCGGGCAGTCGCAAAAATGCTGTTGACAGTATTTATGAACAGGCGTATTTTTAGGGATATGACAACTGAATCCATTGCCTTTAATTCGCTGAATCATATGAGCGGGGGAACCAGAATCGACAGAATTGCTCTGTCTTGGGGTGAATCTTACCATGATAAGACGGGATACTCTCAATCCCGAATCCGACAGCTAACTCCGTAAGCGGCTTCAACACGAATGAGGGAAAGGTCTGAAATTTTCTGTAAGACCATGCTGTTTGCCATGGTCTTTTTTTAATGGACCCGTAATGGAAAAGGAAGGCGATGAGGGTTCCAAAGACACAGAAGCGAAAGAAGAGAACAGCGAACAGCAGGCCCGGCAGCACGGGACGGTGCGCAGAAGCCACCATGAAAGATATCAGGCAATCAAACGAAAAAAATGTCAGAGGCGCAAGATGGCCATCACCGCCTCGTAAACAGCAGATTAATTCCGTATCTATGATAGGAGAACCCAGAAATGTTCAATTTCCCTAAGTTTTTGAAAACAAATTACCTTTCGGCCGTTCAGCTCATTGTCGTGTTCTATGCAGCGGCCACCATTATTTCCATGATCATATTGGGCTTGCCGTTTTTTCATGATGAGGGCGTGGAATTGTCATTCACCAATCTGCTGTTCACAGCGGTCAGCGCCATCAGTGTGACCGGCCTGACAGTTGTCTCGACAGTCGACACGTTTAATGCAGCCGGTGCATTTGCGCTGGCATTCGTATTGCAATTCGGCGGAATCGGCATCATGACGCTCGGAACATTCATCTGGATTTTGCTTGGCAAACGCATCGGTCTACGGGAACGGCAGCTGATCCAGATCGATCAGAACCGCACGGCGCTATCCGGGCTGGTGAGATTGATGGTGCGGATTTTGAAAACCATCCTGCTGATCGAACTGGTCGGCACAATCATTTTGAGCACATACTTCCTGAATTATTTCGATACGTGGCAAGAGGCATGGCTCCAAGGTTTTTTTGCTGCCGTCAGTGCAACCACCAATGCCGGATTTGATATCACCGGGGCGTCGCTCATTCCGTTTGCGGATGATTATTTTGTCCAGTCGGTCAATATAGTTCTGTTAATCCTCGGGGCGATCGGTTTCCCGGTATTGATTGAAACGCAGGATTTTCTGAAGGGTGAGTGGGATGCAGATCGGGCGAACAATAGCTTTTCCTTGTTCACGCAGCTGACAGTCATCACGTTTTTCGGCCTGATTGTGGTCGGCACTGTACTGATGCTGATTTTGGAGCAGGATGCGTTCCTGGATGATATGGCTTGGCATAAGCAATTATTCTACAGCCTGTTCCAGTCCGTCACGACCCGCAACGGCGGACTGGCGACCATGGACGTAAACGAGTTGACCGAACCGACGCTGATTGTCTTTTGCATGCTGATGTTCATCGGCGCTTCGCCGAGCAGTGTGGGCGGGGGGATCCGGACCACGACGTTCGCGATCATGCTGCTGGCGATTTATAATTTTGCCCGCGGCCGATCCAGCATCAAAGTGTTCAGACGGGAAGTGGATACGGAGGATGTGATCCGTTCATTCATCGTCATCACGACAGCCGTGATGCTCTGCATGACGGCGATCGTCATTCTCATGGTCACTGAACCGTTTCCGCTGCTGCCGGTGGCATTCGAAGTATTCTCCGCGTTCGGGACGACCGGGCTCTCGATGGGCATCACAGCGGATCTCAGTCCGATCGGCAAATACGTCATCATCTTCCTGATGTTCGTCGGCCGGATCGGCATCTTCTCCTTCCTATTCATCGTCCGGGGGAAAGTAACGAGAGACAAATACCATTTCCCGAAAGAAAAAGTGATTATCGGCTGAGTTGTTCGGCTGTGTCCAGAATGGTTGGGAGCTGTCAAAGCGGTAAGGATAACAGGAACAATCAAAACAGCCGGCCGGTGTATTCAGTCACACCAGCCGCCTGTTTTTGTGCATATATAACCTAAGGGGAGATGAATAAAGGCTGTTCAGGTGTGTCATTTCAACCGCTTGTATTGCTACAATCAATACTATAGAAGGATTTTGGCCGGGGGAGGCGTTCGGATGGCGTGGGAACTGCTCAGCATGATCGGCACGGTGGCGTTCGCCATTTCGGGCGCGTTCATCGCGATGGAGGAAAAATTCGATGTTTTCGGCGTATTCATATTGGGTGTGGTGACGGCGTTCGGGGGCGGCGCTGTCCGCAATTTGCTGATCGGCGTTCCGGTGTCGGCGCTGTGGGAGCAGGAAGTGCTGTTCCAGGTCGCATTGCTCGCCATTACGGTGGTATTTCTGTTCCCGAATAATTTGCTGCGGCACTGGACGCGCTGGGGCAACTTATTCGATGCAGTCGGTCTGGCCGCATTCGCCATCCAAGGTGCAATTTACGCGGTTGAACTGGACATGCCGCTGCCGGCGGTCGTGCTGGCCGCCGTATTGACCGGTTCCGGCGGCGGGATGATCCGTGATGTGCTCGCCGGCCGCAAGCCGCTCGTGCTGCGTGCGGAAGTATATGCGGCTTGGGCAGTCTTGGCGGGCCTTGCAATCGGGCTTGAGATCGTCCGCACCGACGCAGGCCTTATGATCTTGTTCGTCCTGATCACGGCATTGCGGATTTTATCTGCCTTATATAAATGGCGGCTGCCATTCCGGCAGGTGTAAATGGATGCGAAGGCAGATTTGACTTCTGAAACAGCATGAAATTGTTATGGATTGCCGGTGAGGCAAGCATACGATGAAAATGACTTTTTACGAGAAAGTGATCGATGTGAGACGCCGGATCAAAAAGTTGGCACAAGGCGTAAATCCATGGGCGGAATAAGCAATAACGCAGAGGAATCCGAGTCATTTCCCGTGACGACAAGCACTTGGGACACAGGACTGACAGACATGAAATCCGGAGGGCATTTATGAAAGCTCCATATACAATTCGCATGAATCGCATCTCTTTTCAATTAAAAGAATGGCATGATTTCAGCTGGCTGCAGAAAGCGGGGGAAGTGTTTTGCGTATTTGCGGAACAAGACTCGGGCAACGTCAGTTTTGGGGTTGAGTCGGAACAAGGAAGGAAATTCATCAAATACGCAGGGGTGAAACCGATCAATTATCCGGGGGACCCGGCGGATGCCATTGAAAGGCTGAAGGCTTCCGTCCCGCTGTATGAGGAGTTGGCACATCCGAATCTGGTGCAGCTGACCGCTCAGTTCAGCACAGCGGAAGGATATGCACTCGTGTTTGACTGGTTTGATGGCGAAAACCTGTATGCCGGCGGATCGCTTTCATCCGCATTTATGAAAGAAGGGACAGAGCCGCCCTTCCACCGGTTCAGGCGTCTGCCTGTCAACGAGCGCCTGACCGCCTTGGAAAATATTTTCGAATTCCACGTGTACGCAGAGCAGAAGGGATTTGTGGCGGTCGATTTCTATGATGGCAGTATCTTGTACGATTTTGCAGCCGGCAGTACAAAAATCTGCGATATCGACCTGTACCGGAAAAAGCCGTTCGTGAATCCGATGGGGAAGCTTTGGGGTTCCTCGCGGTTCATGTCTCCTGAAGAATTCGAATTGGGCGCTGAAATCGACGGCAGGACGAATGTGTTCAATATGGGCGCGACGGCATTTTGCCTGATCGGCGGCGGACGCGACCGCTCACTGGCGGAATGGGAAGCGGGACAGGCGCTCCACCAAGTGGCCATGCGGGCGGTGGAAACCGATAAACGAGCCAGGTATGCAACGGTGAAAGAATTTGCTGCTGCCTGGGAAACGGCCGCAGAAAAGTGGCGCCGTTTGCCGTAAGCCGCATTCCACACTGGATAAGCATGCACAACGGCTGTTGTTAAAAAACATCGCTTTGGTTGATGCTTCGAATGCTTGGAATTTGTCATCCCGAACTGATGGCAATATGCGGACAGATTTTTTTGATACGTTGATCACTTGGCGGGGGGCGTCTGGTTGGCATGTCTATAAGGATGAGTTAACTAATGGTACTACTGTCGCCAGCTTTAACTGATTCTGTGAATTAATTAACAAAATGAAGGAGCCAGAGGCGAATGCCTTTGGCTTTTTTAATCGCCTCATCCAAAAATGCAATTGGTTAACTGTTAACTATACGGACATTTCTCTGCAATTTCCCGGCTTACTTTTAGAGGGATTGATAAAATAAATCAATAAAAAAATCGATTTAAATCGATTAATCAATACAGCAACCTCTCATTTGCCACTTCCATCATTTTCTCCAGTTCACTTCATATCGCCTCACAGAAGAACAAACGATTCATAAAGCGTAATAATTACTATTTACAAACCGTAATCATTACGATATGATACGAAAGGTTATGAAGGAGGAAGAACAATGAAAAAATGGATTAACGTATTAAGTATAGGGATTATGGCTGTCGTGCTGGGTGCCTGCCAGACGCAGGAGACTGAAAGCGCGGCAACTGAAACGGCGGGACAGGCGGCAGCAGAAGAACTGAAAATCTATGCGACAGTATATCCGCTGCAATTCTTTGCTGAACAAATCGCGGGGGAATATGCATCGGTCAAATCAATTATGCCGGCGGGATCGGACTCGCACACGTATGAACCGACGATGCAGGAAATGGTCGAGCTTGCCGAAGCGGATGCGTTCATTTACAATGGCGCCGGGTTGGAACCGTACGCAGCCGAAATTTCAGAGTCCATGCAAGCAGAGGACGTCGAAATCCTGGAAGCGGCTCAAGGCATCGACTTGAAGGAACATGTACATAATCATGAAGAAGATGCACATAGCGATGAAGAAGAGCCTGCTGCACACCACCACGGCACGCAGGATCCTCATGTCTGGCTGGATCCGCTCCGTTCGATCCGGTTAGCGGAGAACATCAAAGATCTATTGGCCGAATTGCAGCCTGAACAGCAGGAACTATTCGAACAGAACTTCGAAGAACTGAAAGGGCAGCTGGAGAACCTGGACGGGGAGTTCCGCACGCAGCTCGAAAGCCTGCCGGGCAATAAAATCATCGTGTCCCATGCCGCTTATGGCTACTGGGAAAAGGCTTATGGGATTGAACAAATCGCGGTGGCCGGTGTGAGCTCTATGGACGAGCCCTCACAGAAGGAACTGCAGTCGATTGTCGAAGCTGCAGAAACGTACGGACTGGATTATGTGTTTTTCGAACAGAACATCACATCCAAACTGACGGATCTCGTCCGGAACGAAATCGGGGCGGAAGCGCTGCGCCTGGACAATCTGGAAACCCTGACGGAAGACGATCTGACGGCGGGTGAGAACTATTTCGCGGTTATGGAGCGGAACCTGGCGCAATTGACCAAAGCACTCGCTGTCCCTTCAACGGTTTCGGAAGAAGACATTGAAGCGATAGAAGAAGAAAGCGGCCATGACCATGATCACGGCCATAGCCATGACGAGGAAACCACGAAAATCTATGAAGGTTATTTCGAAGACACCCAAATCGCGGACCGGCCGCTTTCCGATTGGGAAGGGGACTGGCAGTCGGTGTACCCATACCTGCTGGACGGCACATTGGATCGGGTTTTTGCCCATAAAGCCCAGGGGTCCGATGAGATGGATGCCGAAGCCTATAAGGAGTATTACGAAATTGGCTACCGGACGGATGTGGAACGCATCATCATCGAGGGTGACACCTTCACGTTTTTTGAAAACGGGGAAGAGCGTTCCGGGACCTACGGCTACGACGGATATGAAGTGCTGACATACGAAGCGGGCAACCGGGGCGTCCGCTATATCTTCAAGCTGGAAGAAGGCGCGGAAGGAATGCCGGAATACGTCCAGTTCAGCGACCATAGCATCTTCCCGGCGGATTCCGACCATTACCATTTGTACTGGGGTGATGACCGGGAAGCGTTATTAGAGGAAGTCACTAATTGGCCGACGTACTACCCGTCGGAACTGGAAGGAAGCGAAATCACGGAGGAAATGATCGGGCATTGATTCAGTAAGGAAATAGCTTATTCAACGCTTAATAAGGGCAGAGGAAACTTCCGCTGCCAACGCCTTTCTCCTTTTTTATATACTCCATTTTCTAAAATAGATTTACAATTTTAAATTTTTTGTATTAAAGTAAAAAAGAGAAAGTGGAAAAAGGAGGCGTGTATAGTGGAAAGTTATTCTGTTTTTCGTTCCCCTCAGACGATTAAGTATGGCAGAGGCTCGTTTGAAGAGGCTGGAAAAGAGGCGGCACGGAAAGGAAAGAAAGTGCTGATTGTCAGTGACCAGGTGATGGATAAGCTCGGAAATGTAAGCGCATGCATACAGCTGCTTAGGGAAGAAGGCCTCGAAAGCGCGGTGTACCTCGGAGTGGAAACGGAACCTACGGATGTTTTCGTTGCTGAAGCTTTGGAGGTATTCCGGCAAGAAAAGTGCGATACGATCATTTCCCTCGGAGGAGGAAGTTGCATCGACACCGCAAAAGCCGCAGCGGTACTTGCGACAAACGGCGGGTATATCGGCGATTATATGGGAGGCAGGAAGATGGCTTCTTCAGCTCCGATTCCCCATATTGCAATTCCTACCACGGCCGGCACGGGCTCAGAAGCGACGGATGCCACAATCATCACCAATACGTCGAACGATGTCAAGATGATGATCAAGCAGCCGGCTTTCTTACCGGAAGTGGCGATTGTCGATCCGCTGCTGGCACTCTCCGCCCCTAAACATGTCACTGCAGCCACAGGCATAGATGCGCTGAGTCACGCAATTGAGGCGTACATCTCCCGGCTCGCCCATCCGATGACCGATGTCATGGCATTATCGGCCATGAAACTGATCGTCGGAAATCTGCTGACCGTGTATGAAGATGAGAATAAAGAAAATCTTGAAGCCCGAGAAAAACTGGCGCTTGGTTCCATGCAGGCAGGGCTGGCATTTTCGAACGCTTCGGTGGCATTGGTTCACGGTATGTCCCGCCCGATCGGAGCGTTATTCCATGTCCCGCATGGCTTCTCCAATGCGATGCTGCTGCCGGCGGTCCTTGAGTTCAGTAAAGAGCATGCGCTTGGACGCCTTGCGGACTTGGGAAAGATCTTTGATCCTGAAGCCCAAAATTATCCTGACGAACAGGCAGCCGCTGTAGCTGTGGCATCCGTGAAGAATTTATGTCTGAAGTTGAACATCCCGAACCTGGGAGGGTGGGGAATTGAACGAGAGAAGTTCAGCGGGCTTGTCAGCAAAATGGCGGCGGATGCGCTGATCAGCGGCAGCCCCGGGAACAACCCGAGAGTGCCGACGCAGCAGGAAATCGAAGATCTTTATCACATCTGTTACAGCTATGACTTTTCGCCTGAAGCAAGTGCAACATAGACGGCAGACAGTTTAACGAATGAAGGAATAGATTAGCGGCAGTTTTGGCATCAACGGTCTTATATTAGTGATGAATTACCAGGATCCTGTACTGTAATGGAATCAGCTGAAAATTACTGGGAGGTTATGAAGTGACACAGACAAAAGCGCAAGAAGTGAAGACGTTAAAGAACTATGTCAACGGAGAATGGGTGGAGGCAACATCCGGCAATACGGAAGAAGTGATCAATCCCGCTACGGGCGAAGTGATCGCCCATGTCCCTCTTTCTTCGAAAGAAGACCTGGACCGGGCAGTGGAAGTGGCGGCTGAAGCCTTCAAGACCTGGAAAGAAGTGGCGGTGCCAAAGCGTGCACGCATCTTGTTCAAGTACCAGCAGCTCCTTGTCGACCATTGGGATGAACTGGCAGAACTTATTACGATCGAAAACGGCAAAAATTTTAAAGAAGCGCATGGTGAAGTTCAGCGCGGCATCGAATGTGTGGAATTCGCCGCCGGTGCGCCGAAACTGATGATGGGCTCATCTCTCCCATCCATCGCGGCGGATCTCGAGTCCGGCGTCTATCGCTATCCGGTTGGTGTGATCGGCGGTATTACGCCGTTCAATTTCCCGATGATGGTGCCTTGCTGGATGTTCCCGATGGCGATTGCAACCGGCAATACATTCGTGCTGAAGCCATCCGAAAGAACACCGATCCTGGCAAACCGCCTGGCCGAGTTATTTGAGGAAGCAGGACTTCCGAAAGGTGTATTCAATATCGTCCACGGCGCGAAAGATGTGGTGAATGGAATCCTCGATCACAAGAAAATTCCGGCAATCTCGTTCGTCGGTTCACAGCCGGTAGCCGAGTACGTCTATAAAAGAGGGACAGATAATCTGAAACGCGTCCAGGCGCTTGCCGGAGCTAAAAACCACTCGATTGTTCTGAATGACGCCAATCTTGACAACGCGGCTACTCAAATCATTGCAGCAGCATTCGGTTCTGCAGGCGAGCGGTGTATGGCATGTTCTGTTGTAGCTGTGGAAGAATCGATTGCAGATGAATTTGTGGAGATACTTGTGCAGAAATCAGATGAACTGAAAATCGGCAATGGTTTGGATGAAGATGTCTTCTTGGGACCGGTCATCCGCGAACAGCATAAAGAGCGTACATTGCAATACATTGAAACAGGAGAACAGGAAGGCGCAAAATTGATCCGTGATGGTCGCAAAGACGAAGATATACAAAGAGAGGGCTACTTTGTCGGTCCGACCATTTTTGATAATGTAACGAGCGAAATGAAGATCTGGCAGGATGAAATTTTTGCTCCTGTGCTTTCGGTCAGCCGGGTAAAAGATCTCGAAGAAGGTGTGGAATTAGCAAATACTTCGAGACTTGCGAATGGTGCCTGTATCTTTACTAAAGATGGCGGCAGCGTACGGAAGTTCCGTGAAACAATTGATGCGGGTATGCTTGGAGTAAATATCGGAGTGCCTGCCCCGATGGCATTCTTCCCGTTCTCCGGCTATAAAGATTCGTTCTATGGCGATCTGCACGTTAACGGCGAAGATGGTGTGGAATACTATACCCGCAAAAAAGTGATCACGACTCGTTGGGTTTAAGCAGCGTCCTCTTCTTAATTGCTTCTGACTCTTAAGGTTAAAGGCGAAAAATTAACGTTGTCGCTGACTGGTCAGGAATTAGCCAGTGACAGCTTTTTTGCTTTTTATTTTAGGGGAATTCTTAAAAGACGAATTTTACGGCGAATCGGAATTGAAGTGAGCGCGGCTACAGTTCAACAAACGGCCGGGGAAATGATTGCTGTGAAAAATGGTGAACGAAGCCTCCGCGAACGAAGGTTGCAATTGATTTGTTCAACCATCTACAATAGAAGTTATATTGCATAGTCAGACAAAGAAAGGTCGTTTTCCTTATGAAACCAGTCGATAACATAACGGATCTGATCGGCAACACGCCGGTCGTCAAACTGAATCGAATCGTGCCGGAGGGCGCAGCGGATGTTTATGTCAAACTTGAGATGTTCAATCCGTCGAAAAGCGTAAAAGACCGGGCCGCTTTCAACATGATTAAAGCGGCTGAAGAGCAAGGCCTTATTGAAGAACAATCTACGATTATCGAACCGACCAGCGGGAATACCGGGATCGGCCTTGCTATGGTGGCGGCCGCCAAAGGCTATCGCTCGATTCTCGTGCTTCCGGATAATGCGACACAGGAACGCATTAACCTGTTGAAAGCATTTGGCGCTGAAGTGGTATTGACGCCGGCTCATGAAAAAATGCCGGGAGCCATAAAAAAAGCGCTCGAATTAAAAGAAGAGATCCCGAACAGTTTTATCCCCCAGCAATTTGAAAATGAGGCGAATCCTAATATCCACCGCACAACCACCGCGCTGGAAATCCTCGATCAAATGGATGGTGAATTGGACGCCTTCATCGCTTCCGCAGGAACCGGCGGAACGATTACAGGAACCGGGGAAACCTTGAAAGAACACTTGCCGGACTTATATATCGCTGTCGTGGAGCCAAAAGGTTCGCCCGTTCTGTCGGGCGGGAAACCCGGAGCGCATAAACTGGTGGGCACAAGCCCCGGCTTTATCCCGGATATCCTGAATACCCGGGTCTACGATGAAATCATGGCGATCGAAGACGAAGATGCCATTGATATTTTCAGAAGAGTCGCCCGCGAAGAAGGGATTTTTGTCGGCCCGTCAGCGGGAGCGACCATTTACGCAGCCATCGAGATTGCCAAGCGCATTGGGGCAGGCAAGAAAGTTCTGTGCATCGCCCCTGATACCGGCGAACGCTATCTCAGCATGGATTTGTTTGATGAATAGGAAATGATCACTTAAAGAAGAGGGGAAACTTTCCCTCTTCTTTTTTATTTACCCCAACAAAAAGGGAGCTTGACATTCATTGGAAGTCCACTATACTTTATATATTGTATTCCGATAGGAAAGGTATGTTTTAGGATGTTTATTGATGTAAAGCATATTAATAAAGTTTATTTGGACCAGGACCAAAAGCCGAATACCATTCTGAAGGATATCAACTTATCCATTCAAAAAGGTGAATTCGTCTCGATTCTGGGACCCTCGGGATGCGGTAAATCCACATTGCTTTCAATGATTGCCGGTTTGACCGGGGCAACTTCCGGCGACATTATTGTAGATGCTAAAAAAGTCGGGAAACCCGGCAAGGACAGAGGGATGGTTTTCCAGGAAGCCGCTCTTTTCCCTTGGATGACCGTTACAGAGAATGTCATGTTCCCGTTGCGGAAAGAACTGTCCAAAAAAGAGGGGCTGGAGAGGGCCCGGGGATTTCTGGCAATGGTGCAGCTCAGCAATTACGCCAACCATTATCCGCATGAATTATCGGGCGGCATGCAGCAGCGGGTATCAATCGCCCGCGCGCTCGCAATGGACCCGGCGGTGCTGTTGATGGACGAGCCGTTTGGGGCATTGGACGAACAGACAAGAAGCCGACTCCACGGTCAATTGGAGAAAATCTGGATTGATACAAAAAAGACGATTGTCTTTGTCACCCACAGCATTTCCGAATCGATTAAGCTGTCGGATCGCATCGTTGTCATGGGCACGCGGCCGGGAACGGTTCTGACGGACATCAAGGTGGACATCCCCCGCCCGCGCGAAGCGCATAAGCAGGAGATGACCGCGCTCGAAGAAAAGATCATGGCCTTGCTGAAGACTGAAATCGACAAGGTTGTCAATGAGGAACTTGCCTATGAAGCCAATAGTTAAACGCCTCATCTTCTTTGCAGCTCTTATCGCGTTCTGGGAACTCGGTTCACGGCTTGAATTATGGCAAGAAATCATTCTGCCCTCACCGGTCAGTGTCTTTGAATCATTGGTCGCCGGCTTTTCCGATATGACGCTTGTGTACGATTTGGCGGCAAGCTTCCGCCGGCTGATCATCGGCCTTGCGGTGGCATTATTGATCGGCACGGGTGTCGGCATCTTGCTGGCGCGTTCGCAGACAGCCGATGACACACTCGGGGCCATGGTGCTGGCGCTGCAAAGCGTGCCGAGCATCGTCTGGCTGCCCCTTGCAATCATGTGGTTCGGGCTGGGCGAGGGGGCCATCATATTTGTGGTGATTCTCGGCGGAACATTCGTCATGACGCTGAATGTCCGCACCGGCATCAAAAACGTCAATCCGCTCTACATCCGGGCAGCCCGGACGATGGGGTCAAACGGCATCGATTTATTCATAAAAGTGATCATCCCCGCCTCCGTCCCTTACCTGGTGACGGGTGCACGCCTTGCCTGGGCGTTCGCCTGGCGGGCGTTAATGGCCGGGGAATTGCTCAGCGCAGGTCCGGGGCTCGGATACACGCTCCGGTATGCATCCGATTTCGGCAATATGTCGCTCGTCATCGGCGTCATCATCATCATCGGCGTCGTCGGTGCGGTGGTCGATCAATTGATTTTCCAGCGCATCGAAAAATCGGTTCTCAGACGCTGGGGACTGGAAGCGTGATTGGCAGTAAGGATAAAATCGCCCTGGCAGCCAATGCCCGCTGTTTCACCTGAGAATCATCACAATATTCAGTGGGAAGTACCGATGAATAAGCTTCTGTGCAGTCAAAATAACTATAACCCTCCAGGAGGAATGACAGAATGAAAAAATTCACTTCATTGATCGCCCTTACCGCTTCAGCCGGAATTCTTGCGGCCTGCGGATCACCGGAAGCTGCAACAGAGGATGCTTCAACCGTCACAATCGGCTATTTCCCGAACCTTGACCACGTACCGGCAATGGTTGCGAAAGAAAAAGAATTATATGAGAAAAACCTGCCGGAAGGCACGGAAGTCGAATACGTTACGTTCGCTGACGGGGCATCTTTCATGACCGCTTTGAAAACAGGTGATATTGACGGAGGGTTAGTAGGACCCGGCCCGGCGATGAATAATTACACGAATGGCGCTGACGTCGTCATGATCGCAGGCGGCGCCTCAGGCGGAACGGTCGTAATGGCCAGAAACGGCAGCGGCATTGAATCAGTCGAAGATATTGCCGGAAAAACATTCATCACGCCGCGCGTCGGCTGCACGCACGATGTTCAGTTTGAGACGTTCATGAAAGAAGCGGGCATCACTTCCAACCGCATCGGCGGCGACATGATTCACCAAACCGGCAAACCGGCGCAATACGAAGCGATGTTCGCCAGCGGGAAAGTCGACGTTGCAGTGGCTCCCGAACCATGGGCGACCGTTCTGGAACAGAACACAGGCGCTAATGTCGTTATCGCATCGGACGAAATTTCATTCGGTACGACTTTGCCGTCTTCCGTATTGGTCACATCAGGCGAACTGATCGAAGAAAATCCGGAACTGGTCCAAAGCATTGTGGATGCCCATGAGGAAGCGGATGCCTTCATCGCTGAAAATCCGGAACAAGCGAAAGAAATCGCACTCACTGCAATCGACGAAATCACTGGCCAAGCGCTGGATCCATCAGTGATTGACGGAGCATGGGAGAACATGGTTTTCGATACCGCACTTGCTCCTGAAGAAATCCAGGCGTTCGGCGATTCCTCTTTCGACCTTAAGTTCCTGAAAGAACAGCCGGATTTTGCAACGCTTGCAGACACTCAATTTTTGAATTAATAAAACCAATAGCCGGCAAGTATGTATAAAGTAAACAAATGAAATGAAAAAAAAGAGAAACACCTCCACTGTCGTATGCAGTAAAGACGGCAGACTGGAGGTGTTTTTTGCGTGGATTCAAGGGATCAATGAAGAACGTTAGCCACAGAAAGTAGAGAATGAGGATGTCGAGTTTAAGGAATTGAATATTTATCTGTTTATTGCTTTACGGGACGCTTTACTTTAACGTAAGCAGAATTGATGAAAGATAACAAATTTGGGGCAGAGGATGCAAAAACAGCGAAAGTGGAACAGAAACTGATTGAACTATAACAGATTTGGGCTAAAAGGTAGCAAACTTGGATGATGCGTTATCATATTGCTCTCGCTGTTCCGACTCCAGTGAGTGAAGTATAACATTAGGGATACATAAATTAAGGAGAGTCGCAGCCATATCACAGTAAAGTCTTGCTGCTCTTCTTTATTTATTTCCAAGATAACCAAGAGCAATCCATATGTTTCCCGGATACCAAAAACAGGTGATTACTGGTAGAATAAAGGCATAGGAGTCTGAAAATTATGACACCAAAAAGGAGCGGTTAGATGAGTGAATTAATCGAGAAAGCCTTACAGTTTGCCGCCGTCAAGCATGAAGGGCATCACCGGAAAGGGACGCTCATTCCTTACATTACGCATCCGGTCTGCGTTGCATTTTTATTGAAGGAAGCGAAAGCCTCGGAAGAAGTCATTGCTGCCGGTCTATTACACGACACAATTGAAGATACATCGGCAACTGAAGCGGAAGTGGGCGAACAATTTGGCGATGAAGTGCTGCGTCTCGTACAGGCGGCATCGGAACCGGATAAGACGCTGCCGTGGGAAGAGCGGAAAAGACATACGGTCGAGGACCTCAAGAACCGGTCGGCAGACGAACTCGCACTCATCACGGCGGACAAGCTGCATAATGTCCGGTCAATCGAATTGGACGCGCAAGTGATTGGGGGAGATGCGTGGCTGCGCTTCAACCGCGGTAAGCGCGATCAGTCGTGGTATTACATGAGCATTGTGAACAGGCTGAAGAACCACAAGAAGGATGTGCCACTCGTTAAAGACCTGTCGAAAACGGTGTACGGGCTGTTCACCGGCAAGAAAAAACTGAAGAAAAAAGATATCGCCTTGCTGATCGGCTATGCGGGTGACCCATCCGAAGAGAAGCGGCAGGAACTGGAGGAAGCGGGCCTCCTGCGCTTCGCCGATGAAGTCGCAGAGAGCGCCGCCATCTATTCCGGTCCCAACGAAATCATCCTGCTCCGGGAATTGTTCGGGGGCAGGCAGTGCCGGACGAGGAGCTAAACTTGTCGTACCTTGCAGAGCTAAAATACCGCCTGGCCTGGACGGATGAGAAATTGCTTAAATATATGAAGCGCAGCCAGGCTGAATCCTGAAGCAGAGCTTTCCTAACCGGGCAATGCTGAAATGGCGATAAACAGGGTGCCCAGCATATGGTAAAATGCCTTTAAGAAAGAAGGTAGAGGCATTGAGTAAAACAGGGTTATGGTTAACGGCATCACTGATGCTCGCTGGCTGCACATTGACGAACACGACAGAAGAACAAACGACAGCTGGGGACGGTGCGCCGGAACTGATGGTCCATTACATTGATGCTGGACAAGCAGACGCAACACTGTTCGAATTCGGTGATTACACGATGCTGATCGATGCCGGGGACTGGAACGCGATAGACGTCATCGATTACCTGGAAGCGCAGGACATCAGCCAAATCGACATTGCGGTCGGTACCCATCCTGATGCCGATCATATCGGCCAGCTCGCTGAAGTAATTGAGCAGTTCGACGTGAGCGAGGTCTGGATGTCCGGCAACATCAGCACTTCCGACACATTCATCAATGCCTTGGAAGCGATTGACGCATCCGACGCAGCATACGTCGAACCGCGGGCCGGTGAAGAATACGAGTTAGGGCCGCTTGAAATCGATGTGCTCTATCCGGAAGAAATCACGGGTGAATCGAACGCGGAATCGATTGCGTTGAAACTGTCATACGGGGAAACGGGTTTCATCTTCACAGGAGACGCCGGCGTGCAGCAGGAGCAGGAGATGATTGACAGCAGAGCGGATCTCGATGCAGAAGTGCTCCAGCTCGGCCACCATGGCTCAAACACATCCACAAGTAGGGCGTTCCTGAAAGCCGTCTCGCCGGAAGTCGTCATCTACAGCGCCGGTGCGGGCAATCCATACGGCCACCCGCACGCCGAAGTGATTGCGTCGGCTGAGAACACAGGCGCGGACGTATTCGGCACGGACGTGAACGGCACCATCATCGTACAGACCGATGGCGAAACACTCAAAGTCATACCGGCCGAAGCAGGAACACCAGTCGAAGGCGAAAACCGCTGCCTCGATATCAACATCGCTTCCCAGGCGGAGCTCGACCAGATTGACGGCATCGGGGAAGTACTAGCCAGCGAGATTATCGAAGAGCGGCCATTCGAGAACCTAGATGAATTGACGATAGTGGACGGAATTGGAGTAGGGAAAGTGGAAGCCATCAAAGCACAAGGCTTGGCGTGTATAGGAGGATGAGCGGTGAAAGTGAGCGGGGTACTAGACCGGATTGAAGGAAACATTGCGGTGATTATCGCAGAAGAAGCTGGACGCCAATTTGAGGTGCCAGTTTCTAATTTACCGAAAGGAAGCCAAGAACAGGATTGGTTTTGGTTAAAGATCAAAGGTGAGGAACTAATCGCAATTGGATTAGATGAAACTATAAAATTAGAGAAAGAACAAACAGCAGACAGGTTAATAAACAGATTGCATGAGAGAAATGAACAGTAAAAAGGTTAGCTTTTATTTACCTATATAAAATATTGTTGTTCATATGGGAAACCCTCCTGAGGAGGAATTGAACAGCGCTAACAAACAAAATTCCACCGATTCGGTTGCAACACCTCTTCACTGATCGGCGTCATCTCCTGTCGAATCTGTTCTGATCCCACAAAAAAGCGCCACCTTTCTTTTGATGATTAAAAGAAAGGTGGCGGCGCTTTTTGATTGGATGTTGAAATATTCTGTTCAGTTTCTTAACTTGATGGCTATGGGGGCTGATGTGACCTGTAAGAAAGAAACACAGGCAACCGAATGCTGGTGGGTTGCCTCGAAATGCATAAATCTTAATCAGAAAATAAACAGTTTTATCAAAGGAAGTTCATCGACTATAAATGGCAATGTTGTCCGCCGGTATTCAGTTGACTGCTTCGGTTTACTCGGTTTACACAACTTCAACTTCCACTGCGACAACCGTTTCGACGTCGTCAGCACGGTTTTTCCGCGCTTTAACAAAGAACATGGTCACGAGGACAACTGTCAGGAACAAGCCGATGATGAACGATACGTTAAGATCCAGCCCGAAGCCGATCTGCTGACTCAGAATGTAGACAAAGACCATGTACGTGATGAAGATAGCCGGCGCCATCGACACAAGGTAGTTCTTGCCTTGAATATACAGATACATAGTCGCAATCCATAATGCGATTGCAGCTGTGGCCTGGTTTGCCCACGAGAAGTATCTCCAGAGCAGAGTGAAATCGATCTGCGTCAGCGCAACAGATATAGCGAATAATGGGATGGCGATCAGCAGGCGTTTCGCCACTTTCTGCTGGTCCATTTTGATGTAATCCGCAATGATGGAACGGGCAGCACGGAATGCCGTGTCGCCGGACGTGATCGGCAAAACGACGGCGCCGAGAACAGCGATTGTGCCGCCGACTGCACCAAGAAGCGTCATGGAAACTTCGTTAACAACTGCTGAAGGTGTCCCGGAAGTGATGATGCCACTCAGTGTCTGGCCGTCAAAAATACTCATGGCAGCAGCAGCCCAGATCATTGCGATAACCCCTTCTGCGATCATCATGCCGTAGAAGATGTACCGGCCCTGTGATTCAGATTGCGTCGTCCGTGAAATGATCGGTGACTGGGTTGCATGGAAGCCGGACAGCGCCCCGCATGTAATCGTAAAAAACAGCAACGGGAAAATCGGCAGATTCGCCGGATGCATGTTTTCGAAGTTCAGCTCCGGTATTCTATACTCGGAAAACAGCAAAGCACCGCCTACTCCGATTGTTCCGACTAGCAGAACGGCACCAAAATAAGGATACAGCCGGCCAATGATTTTATCGATCGGCAAAATGGTCGATAGGAAGTAATAAACAAAGATGGCCGCAATGATGATGCCGATGGCCACTTTTCCATCCATCAAAATCGAGAGAAGGGATGCTGGTGTAACGACAAACACAGTCCCAACAAGCAAAAGCAGCAGTAACGCAAAAAAGTTTACGATATGCTTTGAGACAGCGCCCAGGAATTTCCCGGCAAGCTCCGGGATATGGGCTCCTTTATTGCGGATTGAAATCATACCGGTCAGGTAATCATGGACCGCTCCGGCAAAGACACATCCGATTACAATCCATAGAAAGGCCACAGGTCCGTAAAGGGCGCCAAGGATCGGTCCGAAAATCGGTCCTGTCCCGGCAATATTGAGCAATTGGATCAGGGAGTTTTTATGCTTGTTCATCGGCACGAAATCAATGCCGTCATGATTGGCATAAGCGGGAGTTTTTCGGTTTTCCATCGGGCCAAACAGTTTTTCAATATACTTTCCGTACGTGAAGTAAGCGACAATTAACAGTGCGACCGAAACGATGAACGTGATCATTCTTCTCTTTCTCCTTTTGATTTCAAGTAAACGCTTACATATTTAACTGATCGACCTGATGTCGAGCCGTTCTCCCTCTCCTTTTTTGCCTGCTTCGCCTAGACCGGCAGGCAACTAAAATGTCACTGAATTGATATTCAGATTAGTACATTATTCTCGGCAAGTCAATCTATATTTTAAGAGCATGCGATTTATTTTTTTGCAGATCTGTAAACTCTGATTAACTGTACGGATCCGGGTTCAAAAAGCTAGCTACGACAGTGGAAAAGTAATCGCCTTCCGAAGCTTTCAACAATAAAAACCGTCAAATTATAAAAAAATGAAGGTCTTATAAATTCAATCGGATGAAACGGTTTTATCCCTAGTTCGTATAGGATAGAAGGAGAAGGTTAAAAGTCCCTCCTTCCGGTCAAATGCAGGTTGCGGATAACCGAACCAGACTTCACATGCCTGTGTTTTATCGATGAGTTCATCGATTCCTGGTTCTTCACGAGCAGAATCTTGATCCAAGTCGTTTTTTTGATTCTTTCGGAGACATTATGAATTCCTTCCATCGGTTAGTGATTCATTATTTTTAGTATACCTGCTATTCTTTCATTTTATGCTAACCGGAAAGTCATTCTGCCTGCTCATGTTCCTGTCGGTTTTTGATGCAGGCACTTGATTTGTATTTTTGAATTTCAGCAGTCCGAGTGGTACGCTTTTCTTTGCAATTCACTTTTGAAGGAGGTCGTCATATTGCCAACTACATATAAAGAGATCCACCTGGCGAATCGGCCGGAAGGCACACCAACGAATGAAGACTTTGCCTTTATTGAAAAGGAATTTCCCTCACTGGCGGATGGTGAACTACTGCTTAAAACCTTGTATCTTTCAGTCGATCCGTATATGCGCGGCCGCATGAGAGATGTCAAATCCTATGTCGAGCCGTTCAAGCTGAACGAAGCGATTGCGGGCGGCGTGCTGGCAGAAGTCGTCGACTCAAAAGCCGAAGGGTTCAAACAAGGTGATATCGTCACCGGCAGGCTCAATTGGGCGGAGTATAATGTGGCAAACGCCAAAACGGTCCAGAAAGTTGATCCGGCGTCCGCACCGATCACGACGCGGCTCGGCATTCTCGGCATGACCGGTCTGACCGCGTATTTCGGGCTTCTCGATATCGGAAAACCGCAGGAAGGTGAAACAGTTGTTGTTTCCGGCGCTGCAGGCGCGGTTGGTTCCGTCGTCGGGCAAATCGCCAAACTGAAAGGCGCACGCGTTGTCGGCATTGCCGGCTCGCAGGACAAAATCAATTATTTGATCAACGAACTCGGATTTGACGCAGCCGTAAATTATAAGGATAACAATTTTAAAGAAGACTTCAAAAAAGCGATCCCGGACGGTGTCGATGTCTATTTTGACAATGTTGGCGGATTCGTCTCCGACACGGTTATTTTTGAAATCAACCGCAATGCACGCATCATTGTGTGTGGCACGATTTCTTCTTATAATAATCCCGAAGCAGATACCGGTCCGCGTATCCAGTGGAAATTCATCACAACAAGCTCAATGATGAAAGGCTTCACCATCGGCGATTACGCACAGGACTTCAAAACCGGTGCGCAGGATCTAGCGAAATGGCTGCAGGAAGGCAAGCTGAAGTATGAAGAAACAATCACTGAGGGCTTCGAAAGAACACCGGAAGCGTTCCTGGACTTGTTCGAAGGCAACAATCTCGGCAAGCAGCTTGTCAAAGTAGCGGAGCCGGAGTTCGCTTCATTGTCATAACCGATAACCATTAACGTGCAAAAACCGTTGCTCTGAATAGAACAGCGGTTTTTGTGTACAGTAACAAAAAAAGCCAATTTCCAAAAAGGAAACTGGCGCATAATCTTCGGAAAGTGGCCGGTTTTCTCTGATTACTTTCGGAAAAAGAGGGCTTCAAAAAAACAGGGAGAGAACAACCGATTGGTTATTCTTTCCCTGTTTTCAATTTAGGGGGCTTTTTGGACAGCTCCTGAGTTATTGAAGGTCTTCGTCTCTGTTCCATTTTGATAAGGACTTGGTATGACTTTTGCAGCTATGGATAAAGTATATGCTTTTATTTATCAAGTATGGACAAGAAAAGCTAGGAGGAAACGAAAATGAGATACCAGCCGATAGATTCATCCCAGTCCCCGCGGGTCACGGGGATCAGAACATTCATGAGACTGGAGAATATCCGGACGACGGACCATGTCGATTTTGTCGTGGTCGGCATTCCGTTTGATACCGTAGCATCGAACCGGATCGGAACGCGTTACGGCCCGCAACATATTCGAAATTCATCCGTTCTGCTACGCCTGTATAATCCTGACCAGGAAATCAACATCTTCGATTACTGCTCCGGCGTGGATTACGGCGATATTGACATCGTGCCGGGGAACATCGGTCATACGATAAAATGGTCGAAGGGCTTGCCCCGATTCTCGAAAAAGGAGTTATCCCGATCATCCTCGGCGGCGATCACTCCATTTTCCTCGGAAATCTGCGGGCATTCGCGAAATAATACGGTCCGATTTCACTCGTCCATTTCGATTCGCACGACGATACATGGGATCAGTACTACGGGGCAAAGTACATGCATGGCACGCTTTTCCACCGGGCAGTCGAAGAAGGCTTGATCGACACCGATCATTCCATCCAGTCGGATGCGCGGCCCGCTGTACGGACCAAGCTGCATCGAAGACGCCCGGGAACTGGGCTTTGAAATCATCACCATGAACGAAACGCGGAAACTCGGTCAGGACAACGTCATCAAACGCATTCACGAGCGCGTCGGGGACAGCGGCCGTCCGGTATTCGTGACCTTCGATATCGACTTCATCGATCCGGCCTATGCTCCCGGCACCGGAACACCGGAAGTCGCGGGACCGACAAGCTACGAAGCGCTTGAGTATGTACGCAGCCTCAAAGGGCTAAACATCGTCGGCTTCGACCTCGTCGAAGTACTGCCGGCATTCGATCGCGGGGAGATCACTACAGGGCTTGCGGCAGCCGTCGCCTTCGAGATGATCAGCCTCGTGACGTTGAAGAAGCGGGACGAGGCAGAGAGCCGGAGTGCGAAGGCAGTCGGCGGGAATGTGTAGAAATCTTTAAATTTAAATGGAATGGAAATTTATCGTAAAAAGCCTGCTAACTCTATTAAGGGTTAGCAGGCTTTTTGTCAGAATATAAAACTAAAGTAGAAAATAGATATATGTAAACCAAAAAGTATTGAGCATGAATAAGGGTGGTAAGTAAAAGTAAACCAGTAAACCAGTTTTATATCTAACCGAAGAAAATTAAAAGGAATGTTGTGGTAAAATTTAGAATAAGAAATCACCAGGAGGAATTTATGAAAAAAGAAATTTTTGTTGTCGGAGCAGTCATTTGGGAAGACGAAAAAGTTCTTTGTGCGCAACGAGGACCAGAAAAAAGCTTACCTTATTTATGGGAGTTTCCAGGTGGGAAGATTGAAAAAAACGAAGCTCCTCAAGAAGCTCTGAAGCGGGAAATACGAGAAGAAATGCATTGTGAAGTAGAAGTGGGGGAGCAGTTAGAACACACAGTATATGAATACGATTTTGGTATTGTTCATTTAACAACTTTCCATTGCCGATTATTAAATGGTACACCGGTATTGACAGAGCATAATGAAATTAAGTGGTTGTTCCCTCATGAACTGAATACTCTAGAATGGGCACCAGCTGATGTTCCGGCAGTTGAGGCGTTAAGAAAGATAAGAAACTGAGTACAAATCCAATAGTGGCTGGTGAAAAAAATGAGCTTTATAGAAAACTTAGAAGCATCACTTCATCAAGGGTTTATTGACCAGGAAAAAACTAGCTACGGAAACTACAAGCCAAAACTTTTGATCAATAATAAAGAAAAGAACGAAAACGTGTTAGCCACACTTCTTGAAGAGTTAAATCATTGCCAGTCTTTCTTATTTTCTGTTGCCTTCATAACAGAGAGTGGGTTGGCCACCCTAAAATCTCACTTACTTGATTTAAAGAGAAAAGGAATCAAAGGTCGAATTCTTACTTCTACTTTTCTGAATTTCAATCAACCAAAAGTTTTTAGAGAACTATTGAAAGTAACAAATATTGAAGTAAGGCTAGCCAATATAGCCGGCTTTCATTCAAAAGGATATATTTTTGAGCAATCATCTCATTATTCGTTGATCATCGGGAGTTCTAATTTAACGGCTCAAGCATTAAAAGCAAATTATGAGTGGAATGTTAAATTAACTTCTCATGGAAATGGTGAAATTATTAGCCATTTTAACCAGCAGTTTGAGGACGTGTGGGAAAACGCTCAGCCTTTAACAGAAGAGTGGATAACGACATATGAAAGAGATTACACACCGCCGACCACTTTTTCCAATCCAGAAAAAGTGGCTGAACTCCCTGTGCCATACCAAGTAAACCCAGTTCAAGAAGCGGTGAAAATCGAGCCGAATAAAATGCAAAAAGCAGCGCTACAAAAGATCTTAGCTGTACGAGAAGCAGGAGAAGAGCGAGGGCTTGTCGTTTCAGCAACAGGGACTGGTAAAACGTACTTATCGGCATTTGACGTGAGGCGATTTGCTCCGAAACGAATGTTATTTGTCGTTCACCGAGAACAGATTCTACAGAAAGCAAAATCTGACTTCATGCGAATTCTTGGTGGGATAGAATCAGATTTTGGTATTTTATCTGGTTCGTCCAAGCAATCCAGCGCACGATATGTATTTGCTACCATCCAAACGATCTCGAAAGAAGAGAACTTAAAGCAGTTCGACCCGGCAGCATTTGATTATATTTTAATCGATGAAGTACATAAAGCAGGGGCAAAATCTTATTTACGTGTAATTGATCATTTTAAACCGAATTTTTTAATGGGGATGACAGCTACTCCGGAACGAACCGATGAATTTAATATTTATGAGCTATTTAACTATAATGTTGCTTATGAAATCCGACTTCAAGAAGCGTTAGAAGAAGATATGCTTTGTCCGTTTCATTATTTTGGTGTGACAGACCTTGAAATAGATGGAGAAGTAACGGATGAAGCGGTTATTTTAACAAAACTTGTTACTGAAGAACGAATAAACCACATTTTAGAGAAAATCCATTACTACGGATTCTCTGGAGATAGGGTTAGAGGATTAATGTTCTGTAGCCGTAAAGAGGAAGTTGGACGATTATCACGAGCACTTAATGAACGAGGACTTCGAACGGTGGGATTAACGGGAGGCGACTCACAAGAAGAACGAATTCGACAAGTAGAACGGTTAGAAAATGGGGAGTTGGATTATATTTTAACCGTTGATATCTTTAATGAAGGAATCGACATTCCGAGCATCAATCAAGTGGTTATGTTAAGACAGACAGAGTCGAGCATCATCTTCGTCCAACAACTGGGAAGAGGACTCAGAAAGCATAACTCAAAAGACTTCGTAACGATTATCGACTTCATCGGTAATTACCGTAATAATTATTTAATCCCAGTTGCTCTTTCAGGAGACCGTTCGCAAAATAAAGATAATGTGCGTCGGCATGTAAAAGACACGAGTTATATTAAGGGCATATCGACTGTGAACTTTGAAGCAGTTGCAAAAGAGCGGGTTTTCAGCTCGATTAACAGTAGCAATTTAACGCAGTTCAAGCTACTGCGAGAAGCATTTATCGAATTAAAAAACCGTCTTGGCCGAAGACCTATGCTTGTAGATTTCGTTACCAACCATTCAATTGATCCGAAAGTTCTTGTTCAGAAGCCATACTTTAACTACTACCAATTTTTGCTGAAAGTAAAAGAGATCGAGCCTTCTTTGTCCGACTACGAAAATTCTGTTCTTACTATGTTTTCACAAGAAATATTAAATGGTAAACGACTACATGAAATCATTCTCCTAGAATTGTTGCTGAAATCCAAAACAGTCTCAATGGAGAACTATATGTACCAACTTTCAATGGCAAATTGCGAACTAACCCAAGAAGTACTTAATTCAGTGAAGCGAATCTTCAATTTAGATTTCTTTACGCAAAATGCACGCGTAAAGTACGGGCAGCAATCAATCATTAAACTAAAAAATAATGAGTTCTTTTTAAATGAAGACTTACGTATGAGTTTAGCTACTAATACTTTCTTTAGAGAAATGGTTATTGATATAGGAAAAAGTGCTCGGCAACTGAATAGTAAATATAATCGAGATAAATCGTTGACTTTATATGAGAAGTATACACGAAAAGACGTTTGTCGGTTATTAGACTGGGATAAGGATGAAACTTCTACAGTATACGGCTATAGAGTGAAGCATAATACTTGTCCAATATTTATTACTTATCATAAACGTAAAGAAGTGGAATCAAATATTAACTATGAGGATAAATTTCTAAGCCCAGAAATACTCAAGTGGTTTACTAAAAATAACCGAACACTTGCTTCAGAAGAAGTGAAAGCCATTATACGAGCTCAAGAGTTGGGGATAACTATCCATATATTCGTACAGAAATACGACAAAGAAGAAAGCTTCTATTATTTAGGTAAGGCTATTCCTGATCAAAGAAGTGTCGAACAAACTTCTATTTTTGATAAAAAAGGAAAAGAACTTCCTATTGTTACTATGAATCTTAATTTAGAGCAAAGTATTGAATATCAACTCTATGATTATTTGGTAACTAATGAAGACCAAAAATCTACAACCTAAAGGAGGACAATAATGCCTTTCTATGATAAGTTGGTTCGCGACTCAATTCCAGCAATTATCGGAAGAGACGGAAAAAACTATTCAACTAGAATTCTTGAAACACAAGAATTTCAAGAAGAAGTCAAGAAGAAGCTAGAAGAAGAGCTAATTGAATACAGAGCGACAGCTAATGACCAAGATGCTCTTGAAGAACTCGCTGATCTCTTGGAATTAATCCATGCAGCAGCTGAAATCCATGGTGCTTCTTTTGAAGAACTTGAAGAAATTCGCGCGAAAAAAGCGGCAAAACGCGGAGGCTTTAAAGAACGCATCTTCCTCATTGAGGTCGAAGATGACAAAACTTGAGCTGGTCACTTCAGAGCTGCTGGGTCATCTGCAAAAACTATCGAACGAAGCAACCGAAATCTATTGGATCACAGCATTTGCGATGAAATCAGGCGTGAAGCTCATTCTGCCATTCTTAAAAAAAGCGGCTGATCGAGGAGTGCCGATCAAATTGCTGGTCGGTGACTATTTATACGTAACCCAGCCTGAAGCGCTGGATCTGCTTGTAAAGGATTTGCCACAAGCGGAGATCCGTCTCTGGAAGAGCGGCGGCACTTCTTTTCATCCGAAATCCTATTTATTCAGAGGAACCGATCAGTCGTATTTAATTGTCGGTTCTTCCAATTTATCTGCATCTGCCATGACAAGAGGCGTTGAATGGAATTTAATCGCTCCGTCCAGAGTCGACGAGACAGTGTTTGAAGAAGCGGTCGTTCAATTCATGGAACATTTCTATGCAGAGCAGACAGTTCCACTCAACTCGGAAACACTCAAGAGTTACCGGGAACGCTTTAACCAGGCAAACCAATCTAGGCCAGTGAGCGATGCATGGTCAGAGGCGGAAGAAGTGGAAATTACGATTGGTCCGTCTCAGCCACAAATAGTGGATGATCCGCCTGAAAACTATATCACTTCAGTGGAGCCGAGGCCGGCACAGCAGGAAGCACTGGAAGCGCTTGAACAGACAATGGCGGAAGACTATAACCGGGCAATGGCAGTACTTGCGACTGGTCTGGGCAAAACATACTTGGCTGCTTTTTTCGCCAAAACATTCAAGCGCGTGTTGTTTGTTGCTCACCGCGATGAAATCCTGCAGCAGGCCCGCTCTTCATTCAGTCATGTGCATCCCGACAAGACGAGTGCGTTCTATAACGCTGCCAAAAAAGATACGGACGCTGACTTCATATTCGCCTCTGTTTTTACGCTTGGCAGCCAGCATCATTTAAATCATTTTGAGAAAGACGCTTTCGATTTGGTTGTCATTGATGAGTTTCATCATGCGGCAGCTCCAACCTATGAGCGTCTGCTGAAGCATTTTGAACCTAAGTTTCTGCTGGGGATTACGGCGACACCTGAGCGGATGGATAATAAAGATATTTATAGTTTATGCGATGGCAATGTTGCCATCTCCATACACTTTCTTGATGCCATCCGCCGAAACTGGCTGGCTCCTTTTCAATACTACGGGGTCTATGATGATACAGATTACTCGACAGTCCGATGGCTTGGCAACCGGTACGATGAAGAAGAACTTCTTCGAGTCCAGTTGCGGGAGGAATTTGCCGAAAGAATTTTTGAGCGGTGGCAGGAGTACAAACAAACTCGCACAATTGTCTTCTGTTCTTCGATTAAGCAGTCGCAGTACATGAACCAGTACTTTCAGGAGAAGGGTATCCGTTCAATGTCTCTTAACGGCGGTACACCAGCTAATGAACGCCGGTCGGCACGCCACCGGCTGGAGTCAGGGGAGCTGGAAGCCATTTTCACAGTCGATTTGTTTAATGAAGGAGTCGATATCCCGAAAACCGATACACTGCTGTTTATCCGGCCGACAGAGTCACTCACTGTCTACACACAGCAAATCGGGCGCGGCTTGCGGCTGGCAGACGGAAAGTCGCATTGCGTCATCATCGATTTCATCGGAAATTACCGGAATGCTGATGTTAAACTATCAGTATTTGATACCGAACCTGGGACTGGAAAAACCAAAGGGAAAAATGAACCGGTTGTTCCGGAAAATTGCGGTCTTGAACTGGATGTGGCAGTTGTCGACCTGCTGGAGGAATTCCGGAAAAAACGCGCGCCGCGAAAAGAACTTCTCGCAACGGCTTATCAGAACTTGAAACAGGAACTCGGAAGAAGACCGACATATCTGGAGTTTCACTTGCAGGCAAATGCCGATGCGAGAGCAGTCAGGCAGGAATTCGGCAGCTACTTCGGTATGCTGCTGTTCGCTGGAGAGCTTTCCGGCGCAGAGACAGCGATATGGGGAAAGTTCAAGCTGTGGTTTTTGGAAGCAGAAAGAACCGGCATGACAAAGAGCTACAAGATGGTCGTGCTTGCAGCAATGCTGGAAAAGGGTTCTGTGCATTGGTATGAACCGGTTACTCCTGAAGAAATTGCACCGTTTTTTCATCGATACCTGACTGAAAAAGAATACAGGCGGTTGATCGACTTTAATGATAAACAGGGGAAGAAGCTCCGGGACTACGACGAACAAGGAGTTGCCGATCTTGTTGCACGAATGCCAATGACGAAATGGAGCGGAAGTGCAACAGAGGGTTTGATTACCTTCGTCCAAAATCAATTCGTTATTCATTTAGAACCAAGTGCAACAGAACAGGAAGTTTTGTTTGAATGGACAAAGCAGATTGCTGATTACCGGTTGCACGTATACTTTGGACGAAAAGCAGATCGATTACTTTGATTTTCTTCTAAAGTTAGCAAAAAGCAGTCAATTTAATTTTGCAAACAACTAATCACTATTAATTAATTTACGAAATTTGTAAAATAAAATAATCTAAAAGTCAACATATATTTTAGAAAATAGGGTATACTTTTATTAATTTAGGAGGTGAAAGTAGATGCAAATTTATAAACTTTTCTCACAGAATCCCACCAGTACGAAGAAGAAAATACTGAAATTCTCAAATCTTAGTACAGGAGTGATTACTGGCAGCTCTGAAAAATTCTTTGGATTAAGAATAGAACCAGAACAGTATCGGGAATTTTTAAATGGCATCAATAAACATCTCCTGAAGAACAGGATTAACCAACATATAATGACGGACTATAAGTTCATGGAGTTTATACGTCAAAGTAGTAGGTTGAATTTTAATTTATCGGATATCACATTTTATGATCAAGAGCGATATGAAAATGATGAATTAATAAAAGAGATAAAGGCTGAGCTATGGAAGTCCGATAATGAATTAATACTTGACCTCCTTGAAGAAGCTGTAAGTAATGGATATAGAGTCTTTTCTATAACAGGAGATTTTAAAAATAATTTAGACCAATTAAAAATGATTAAAATATATGCTAACGGCACAATCTCAATAGAAAATAGTGTTCAAGAAGAGGAAGAGTATCCTATTATTGATTTCTTGATTAATGGCCCTGAGGTATTCTCATGAAAAATAAAGTTGTTTCTATATTTATTCAAACCATGGCCAATGTTTTTGCGCTATGGTTTGTTTTTGTAAAAAAAGATAGCTGGTTTGTTTCAGTATTAATGAATTTGGGGATAGATAGCCCAAAGGCACAAGTTGGCATCTTAGCAGCGTTATCGATATTATTATCGAGCATAATTGTCCTTTTTTTAGAATGGATGTTGTTTGAGATAATTTTTAAACCTGTTCACATAAATGTAAGTTTTAGAAATTCAAATGGAGATAGAGCAATTAAACAGCTTGTTGTCGAGTACTCCGATACAACAATTCTTGATGTTCAACAATCTTATCAGTTAAATGTATCTGTATCGGAAGGGAACAAAATAACAAACAGTATATTAGCTTTTCTAAAGAGTGATTTAGTTATAATATACAGGCCTAGTTATTATGATACTGAAATTGTTAACGGATGGATTTCTAAAGAGACTATTAGCGCAGAAAATGTGTATAAAGATAAGCGGGGAAACACTAGGGTATATTGGAGTCATATGGTTGAAGGAGCTAACAGGATTGATGATTCAGTTGTTGTTTCTCCTAGATTAATAGTGAAACCCAAAAACTTTGATGGTCGAAAATGTAGAATAGAATTAAAATTAGGATCACATTCAAAAACAAATCCTATCCTTAGAGTTATTTTTAAAATGATTTATCTAAAACTCGTTAAAATGAATCTCAAAAGACTTACTATTAACTTGAAGAGGATTGATAAGTAATGGCAGGAGTGACATTATTAAATATTAATGAAAACATTGAAAACTTAGAACAAGTAGAAGAGAATATCTTAAGTATACATAGTACTAGCACTATAAGTAACATTCCTGAAAGTCAAATTGAACACTTAACACAAAACGAAAGAGAATTTTTTTCTCGGTGGAGAAAATCAGGAGAGATTTCAACTGATATTCTAAATTTCACCTTGCCAAATCAACAAGTAATAAGATACTTAGTAAGAGAAACATATGTGGAAACTTCCCGCAGAAGAAGTAATATGTTCGATGATAGAGGTGAAATACTGCCAAAAGCTGCGAGAGTCATTGTTGAAACGGTTCAAACTGTATTTTTTGAATTAAATGAACGTGTATACGCTTTATTACAGACAACTAATATTACATCAATAAATAAAGTTAAAAAGTTATTCGGTGACTACTTAAAGGAGTTAGACAGTGACGAAGAAATAAGCATCATGAATTACCAAATTAATCCAGACTTGTTTTATTGGCTTTTTTATAAGCATATAAATCACAATGGGTTAATAGAAACAATGTTTGAGGTTGAAAGTATTGCAGGATTCATCGGGAATATAGCTGATGAAACCCATACCATAAGGGGCAATAGTGATGTAACTCCTACATTACTTGTAACAAAGGCTTTCGTAAGTAAATTTCACCCTTTTAAATCTTTAGATGTTTTACTTAAATATCGTGACTATAAGCTAAACTTTATTTTTAGTGACTCTTCAGAATGTTTTATTCGTTCTAGCTGTTCGATACCTAATGCAAGAATAGATAAGCAAATCGCCTCGTCATTAATAATATATGCTTTTATAATACCGTATTTATTTCACCTGTTTAACGAAGATGAAATATGGGATCAAGGAGTGACTAAGAACAACTTCGCTAAAGAAATTGGTAAACAGGTAATCAAAGAAATCGCTGATTTTCATGGCCTAGGAACAAATGACATTTTTTAATGAGAAATTACCTATAAGAAGTTAATGTTTAAGGGGGATTCTTTTGAATAGCCATAGATAGTAATTAAGGTATCCTGCTTACCAACGGGAGTCGAGGCGGCATTCTCAGCTTTTATTGACAAAAAGCAATAGAGAAAACCTCGCCATCTGCTCTTAGGCATTGCTTTCCTTGAAAACAGACTGATTGGGCAAGAAGTGAATCGTGCAGCGTTCAGACAGACGATTAGCAGGTTCCGATAGAAAATGCGGCAGTGTGGATTCTGGAAGCTATAGAAAACTAAGGAAGTAAGTAGCTGGGGGTATTACATGAAGAAAAACTGTGTGTTTTGTGGTGAAGGAGTAAAGGACAAAACTAAAGAACACATTATTCCCCAATGGTTAATTCGTTTAACAGGAGATTCAAATAGAGAGATTAATTTAGGTGTTAATTATCCGAAGCAGGATGAATGGGTCACAAATCCTGATAGTTTCATTAGAAAGTTTAGTATTAGTTCATTTCAATTTCCAGCATGCTCAAAGTGCAATTCGGACTATTCAAAACTGGAGAATGATACCAAGACAATTATCGAAAAACTATTAAATAAAAAGAAAGTAAATATAGGAGAAGTCGACACTTTACTGGATTGGTTTGATAAAGTTCGTATTGGATTTTGGCTTGGATACTACTTTTTAAACAAAAATATGACGAGTATAACACCACAATTTGCGATAGCAAAACGCCTAGCTTCAAAAGATAGAATGTTAGCTGTCTATCATTATAGTGATATTTCTGATGGAATAAACTTTGTAGGAGTCGATACACTAGCTTTTCAGCACTCGCCCACTTGTTTCGGACTTAGAATAAATGAGTATTACTTTTTTAACTTATCGGCGGATTTTCTCTTTTCAAAGAATTTAGGATTTCCATATCTAGCAAATCCTGCTTACATCACAGAAAATAATCACTCATCTCTTATGACAACAGGAGAACTTGTTAAAGGGAAGGATAAAGTAAAAAGTAGAATCTTGAAAAGGGAAGTTTTAGATACTCCGGTGCAATTTATACAACCGATATTTAAAGACTATCTTGGCGTAGATTCCAATAATGACGTTTATAAAGATAATGACTATGTAACTAGAAATTCTTTATTTCAAAACGAAGGGAAAGGTGCAATATTCGTTTATGAATCAGGAGGAAGATATACAGGTATTGCCAATCGTAATTTTGAGGTATCGAATAATATCGACGATTTGTCCATAGATGTATCGTTAGAGGAGTGGGTTCGGAAATTTTCAAGAATGGTGTATGATTATCAAATACATATGCTTACATACACTCCTAGTATCCATTTGTTAGATAAAGCAACTCAAAAATCAATACGATTGCAACTTAAAAATGCTAAAAAACATAACAAACTCCTTATGGACTTTATGATAGAGAAAGGCCATTTTTAAAAGAAAAGTAAGGCTGAGTTGAATTAGTGATACTTGGTGAAGAGCCTTTGAGATGATGCACTGAGGACAAGGTTAGAAGCCCAAAGTATTTTTGCATGAATAAAACCACAAATCCAAGCAAAGGGAAATGAATTGTTGATTTTTTGTATCCCTGGGTCAAAAACAATTCTAATTGTTTTTGACCCAGGGATACGTTCTTTAAAGCCTCGCCTTTGTGCTCCTTTCAGTGTATGGAACATGTTTGCTCTGCCAACTCCATTATCAGTATGAATATAAATTTTGTTTGCTCGATAACCTCTTTCACAAAAAATTTTCACGAAGTCATATCCGGTAGGCAGCAAATTTCCTTCATCATCCTCTCCGAGATCATGGTCCAGTGATAAGATATTAATCGACCAATTCTCGAAGTAATGTATTGCTTCTTCAATATTCCGGGCAACAGTAAAACCAGACGGACAGTCTCTTAGGTCGTCTACATATAAGTTAATCGTAGAACTCATGGTAGATATCTCTCCTCTGCTTTTAAGATTGATTGTCTGGCACAATTATTGTGACTTAATCCAGTTAAGGAAGTCATCCACCACCCCATACGGATTCTTTTCGCAGTCTTCGGCGGAATAAGAGCGCATAGGGATTCCATGATTCTGATAAAATCTGATAACTGCTGCGTCTTTTTCACTAGTATGTGTTTTATCGCTTAGTACATCCAAAATGTGAATTCTCCCTCTGAAGATTACCGAAAAATCAGGTTCTTTTCTTTCCGAAGAGACTGTAACACTACTGTTTGCGTAGAAAAGCACATTTCTTTCTTTTAAAGCAAAATAAATATGTACCTCTGGTTTTGAACGGAACTTCATATTGTC
This sequence comes from Planococcus lenghuensis, assembly GCF_001999905.1. Classification (NCBI taxonomy): domain Bacteria; kingdom Bacillati; phylum Bacillota; class Bacilli; order Caryophanales; family Caryophanaceae; genus Planococcus; species Planococcus lenghuensis. The sequence goes on along the minus strand of NZ_CP019640.1, from coordinate 3,498,870 downwards.
TTCAGTGCAATACATATAGTAGGAAGGTGATGTTTTAAAACCGCAGTCGTTTGTCAGAGAATTGTCAACCAACTCATTTTTAGCAGTTTCAGCTTGATAGACGAACACTTGATGTAAATCATTTCCTACTTCAACTCCAATAGACCAATTCGAATATTTTTGCGGTTTATACCAATTGGATTCTATGTGTTGATCTGAATTCATCGCATCATGGAAGAATTCTCCGTTTGGCCAATTTACCGGTGCTTGATCATTTTGGAAGTTCTGTGGATATTGAAAAAAATTGTGGTGAGGCACAGGAGTAAAGGATTCATTCTGATAATGTTGCTCTTGGTTAGCCCACGTGTTATCTATACGATTTTCATTATTGTAGTGATTCATTTTTTCTCTCCCTTTCTTGGTCGCTTTCTATCTCTGAGACATTTGCACTTTTCTTAGAAACGAGTTTCTAGAAGTAAAACAACTTTAAAATTTACTTTCTTTTGTTTAAGAGTCGAGTAACTAAGTCAAAAAACTCCTTTCCTCCTGTTATTGCTCCTTTGATAAAAGCTTCTTTCATCTTTTAACCCTCCCCTAACTGATTTCTAACTGTATTTGTTATCTTTTTACCGAATACGGCTCCTGCCGCAACTCCTGTCCCTGTTCCTGCACAAGTACCAACACCAAAACCGATTCCGGCTCCTAGGGGGCCTGCTAGGACCATTCCCGTCCCAGCTCCAATACTCGCTCCTGATAACCCACCGATAGCGCCGCCAGCTCCTGCCATTGCTATCACCCCTAAACCTTCGAGTCCCTTGTTTTTAAATATCTCCGTGCCATTAGCAGAAAAACTAACTAATTTAACATTTTTCATAGTTTCATTCTCCTTTTTTTAAAGAATTTGTGACGTTTACTGTTAATGCTATTTCATAATGTCCAAAAGTTGATGGTATTGTTTGTCCAGGAATTGACGGATATAATGTCCTTAACGATCCTGAAGAAAGGAAAAGACGCCTCCCTTGGTGTCGGCTATTACCAGTAGCTCGACGGGAGACGTCTCTTGACATGATATGATAATCGTCTCTCATTATAACATAGAAGAATGCACCTCGAAAGGCGTTTTTTATTAGGTGTGCAGAAAAGGTTCCTTGTCCCTGTTGCAGTCATACAGCGTACAAGGTCATTGGCTCCAGAGAACGGAAAGTAAGAGAAGACAGCGGTGAATCCCGTACATTCATCATTAGACGGTTGCGCTGCAGGGGATGTGAAAAGATCCATCATGAATTACCGGATGTGATTGTGCCCTATAAACGATACGGTGCGGATGTCATCGAGGAGGCGACCCGCCCCACTGGCCACCTGACGGTGGCAGCTGATGAATCGACCCTTTATCGTTGGCGGTATTGGTTCTTTGATCTGATCGATTACTGGCTCTTTATCCTTCAATCTCTCTTCATCCAGTTCCGGGAAAATGAGACCTCAGCGATCGACCTGTCCAGTCGGAAGCTGCCTGCGCATGAGCGAATTGGACAATGGTTTGGTGCAGAAGGCGGATGGCTGGCAAAGATTGTCCGCCCGGTTGCCAACCATCATTTTTGGATACATACCCGTTCTGCCTTTTTGTCCAACAGTCCGTGAATTACACTTCAACTATCCGAACAAGAAGGAGTGTTGAAAGTGGCAAGGACAAAAGCGGAAGAACTCGCAACCCATCGGTTTCAGATGATTGCGCCTCTATTGAATGAAAAGTTGGATGCCCAGGAACTGCAAAAGCTCCGCCGGCAAATCTGTGAGCGGCACGGCCTCTCCGAACGCACCATCCGACGCTACGTCGCGCAGTTCAAGAAGGAAGGCTTTGAAGGGCTGAAGCAGAAACCATACCGTTCGGTTCCCCGGGAGCTTCAAGATCACGTGGTGGAGCAGGCAATCCTCCTGAGACGAGAGGTTCCGAGCCGGAGCATCGCCTCGATTATCCAGATTCTTGAGTGGGACGGTGTCGTCGCAAAAGGCGAATTGAAGCGCAGCACGTTACAGGAACGCCTGTCAAAACAAGGGTATAGCGCCCGTCAGATGAAAATGTATCATGAGACATCGGGCGCCGTGCGGCGATTTCAGAAACGCCGTCGGAATGCCCTCTGGCATTCGGATATCAAATACGGACCCTACCTGCCGATCGGGCCAAACGGGACGAAGAAACAGGTCTACATGGTGGCGTTCCTGGATGATGCGACCCGCTTCCCGCTCCATGTGGCATTCTATCCGATGTTGGATGCGCGCTGCGTGGAAGATGCATTTCGTGAATCCATCCGGAAGCATGGGGTACCGGAGAGCGTCTACTTCGACAACGGCAAGCAATATCGCACCAAATGGATGGCGCGAACCTGTTCCAAGCTCGGCACACGGCTTTTATATGCCCGCCCCTATTCACCAGAATCGACCGGCAAGGTCGAGCGGTTCAATCGAACCTTTGACGAGTTCCTGCAGGAAGTGCGACTCGAAGAACCGAAGACCGTCGATGAACTGAACGGCTGGTTGGATGTCTGGGTGAAAGAGCGCTACGCCCACAAACCACACAGCGCACTGGACGGCAAGACGCCATTTGAAGCGTTTCGCAACGAATCGACCCAGCTCCGTTCGGTCTCAGCCGAAGAGCTGGCCCATGCCTTCCTGCATGCGGAGACGCGGAAAGTCGATAAATCGGGCTGCATCAGTTTCCAGGACCGCAAATATGAAGTCGGTCTCAACTTTGTCGGCTGCAAGGTGGAAATTACGTTTGATCCGCAGGACACCCGCGAACTGACCGTCGACTATCCAGGTTATGATAGCTGGAAAGCGCGGGAAATGGTCATCACCGAGAAGACTGGGAAGCGACCAGCGCTACCGGAAAAGATGACGAAAGAACCTGCCGGTTCATCTCGCCTCCTGCAAGGGGCCAAAAAAGTGAACGCGGACCGCAAGGCAGCTGCCGTGACACCGAGTGTGCCGGCCGTGAGCTTCCGTCACATCGGAAAAGGGGGTGCGGAACATGTTTGAATCGTTCTTTGAGATGCGTGCCACGCCGTTCTCCCGGGACATCCCGACCGCCGAATTGTACGAATCGAATCAGCTGGAAGAAATCCTTGGCCGGCTGAACTATGCCGCAGAACGGCAGCTCTTCGCGGTCATGACCGGTGAATGCGGACTCGGAAAGACCACCGCCATCCGCCGGTTTACGGATCAACTGGATCCTTCGCGCTTTAAGCTGCTTTATCTGTCAGACTCAAAGTTGACGCCCCGGCATTTCTATAAGGGGCTGTTGGAACAATTGGGACTCGAGTCCAAGTTTTATCGGGGCGATGCCAAGCGGCAACTGCATCGCGAAATCGAACTGATGAAAGGCATCCATAAGCTGACGCCCGTCTGTGTGGTGGATGAAGCCCACTTACTCGACCGGGAGATGTTGGAAGAGGTGCGGTTCCTCCTGAACTTCCGCATGGATGCCCAGAGTCCGATGGCGCTGATCATGGTCGGGCAGAACGAACTGTGGGAGCGCCTTCAGCTCCAATCCTTCGCAGCTATCCGCCAGCGGATTGATATCCAATTCCGGCTGCATCATCTTGACCGGGCGGAGACCGAACAGTACATGAACAAACATCTTTCCTTCTCAGGTGTCGGACGGGATATCTTCAGCGAATCCGCGATTGATGAGGTGTTCAGCTATTCGAGTGGTGCGTCGCGCCTCATCAACAAGCTGGCAACGCATTGCCTGTTGTTTGCGGCGCAGAATGGAAATCGCATCATCGACGACCGGATGGTGAAGAAAGTGATCGAGGGAGAACTGGCCTAGTTCCCCCTCGTTTTTCTCTATTTTTCCGGACAAAGAAACCGTCAGGTTGGGGACAAAAAGAACCGTCAATTTCCAGACAAAATCAGACGTCAATAACAGTTTACCATCGATCGAAGAAATTCTTCTAACAGAATCATTAAGCTATCAAGATACATTTTCAATCCCTCCTTCTTTTGTCAACTTATATAAAATATATACCTTTTTGAATTTTATGTAAATATTTTTACATATAATAAATTTATTTATTTTTTTATTAATTGTTTACTATGTGATAACATAATGTAGAAAGAAAAGGAGAGATGAATCGTGAATCACTACCTTCTGTCATTAGGTGGCTCATTTGCTGAAATCAGACAAGTTTTAAACCTGACTCAAGACGATTTAGCGAACTTGATAGGAGTAAGCAGACCGACAATAGTTAAAATTGAACAAGACCCATCACGCTTGACGAAAACTGTCGCATACGCGTTTTTCGTAGCCATATCCTATGAATTGCAAAAGCGTATAGAAGAAGTGGAGAAGATTGACCCTGAGCAATATAAGGACCCTGAATCCATATATCCTTTTGCCAACAAAATCAAAGGAGCATCGGTATTATCGACAGGAGCTATAGTTACGATTTCGGGACTTGCAACAGGAGCCTTGCTTCCAGGTATCGGGTTGGCGTTCGCCGCTGCTGCTGGATTAAAATATGCATCACTAAAGCAAAAAATGAAGGATGATCTAAGAGGAAAAGTAGAATTAGAAAAATGGGATGAAAACAAAGCCCGAATCATAATTGAAGAAGTTAAAAAGAAACTGAGTGAGGATCGGAAAAGGGTAACATCTTATTTTCAAATAGGGGATTTAAATACTGTCTGCTTTGTGAAGAAAGTAAAAGAAAGCGAACAGGTTTATGACAAGTCAACTGATGCAACGTAACTAATTAAATTATACGAGCCCAAAGAAATTTCATAGTTAATTAAGTATAGATAGGGCGATAACTAAAATGTCATGATACAAGAGATGTTAAGGAGACAGCTAGATTGCAATCAACTTGAACCGATTTGCCGTCATGTGAATTATGTTTTAAGCAAAAGAGAGATTCCGTACAGTTGAACAAAGCAAATCGCTGATTAACTTTTTCCCAACCTATTCCAATCACGAAATGATTATGTGAATATGGCCATTGAATAGGGACAGTTATGCAAGCAAACTAATAATATTAAACGGATATTCCTTAGTTTTGAAGTAGCGGCACCCTCCCGAGAGTGCCGCTTTCATTCTTCTTCTTCCCTCTGCAAATGATTATACTTCTCTTTTAATAGACACATATTATTGTTTTCATCAACAAAGAACGAGTCCTTATCGAAATCAAGCGGTTCATAATGCTCCTTGCGACACGGACTTCCGAGATAGTCGAGACAGTGTCCGAGCATGTCCATGTACTGGTCCCACACTTCCAGCTGCCTTTGGTGCTGCTGTTTGATTCTTTCGGAAAGCACGCTGAGCTCCTCGATCAACCTGCGCATCTGTTCGCCGTCTTGGTGGCAAAGCATGCCAAAATAAATTCCGTGCGATTCGATCAGTTCATCATATCTAGCTGAGTCGCTGTAAGTTAGTTCATTGTAGTTTTTTCGGGTATAGAAATCGATGATGTTTGAATTGTTCATGATAATCCCTCCCTGACTGGTATGCTGTTACCGTACATGCGACTGATTTTTTGTGTCCCTGGGTCAAAAACAATTCTAATTATTTTTGACCCAGGGACACGTTCTTTCAAATGTAATAAACTAAGAAAAGGGATAGTCATTAAAATTTCCGCAGGAAGAGGTGCTAGCAACGTTGTCTACCAAATCGTTCGCTTTGTTAAATCTTCCCGAAGGCTATAACCGATCTTTCCTGAAAAGAGATGTCATGGCTGGCCTTCTCGTTTTTATCATGCTGGTGCCGCAGGGGATGGCATATGCGCTGCTTGCGGGTCTGCCTCCGGTAATGGGGCTATATGCTTCGACCATTCCGCTTATTATTTACGCGCTGCTTGGGTCCTCCCGTCATTTGGCGGTTGGTCCGGTGGCGATGGCTTCTATTTTTCCGGAGTGTCACAGTTTGCTGAGCCACAAAGCCAAGAATATGTGCAACTCGTCATCCTTCTTACATTGATGGTGGGAGTTATGCAGATTATATTAGGGATGATCAATGCAGGCGCATTTATTAAATTCATTTCCCCGAGCGTAATCAGCGGGTTCACATCTGCAGTTGCCATTCTTATTGGATTGAGCCAGCTCGGCAACTTTCTGGGAATTAGCTTATCCAGCCAAAGCCAGTTGTATCCGATTCTGCGAGACCTGACGATGAACTTAGGGAGCGTTCACCTTGCGACCTTTTTTATTGGGATTCTCAGTCTCGTTGTCTTGATCGGGGGCAGAGAGCTGACGACCCGCTTTCCATTTCCGTTTCTGGTGGTGGTCCTCGGGATATCAGCGGTTGTGCTCTTTGACCTGGATGAAAAGGGCGTGGGCATTGTTGGAGAGGTTCCAAAAGGCTTCCCGGATTTTTCTTTTCCGGTGGTTGATCTATATGCTATGCAGATGCTCGTTCCGACCTCATTGACGATTGCATTGATTGCGATGATGGAATCGTTGGCTATTACAAAAACATTGGCAGCAAAAGACAGTCCGCCGTTAAATGTAAACAAAGAATTGCGAGCCATCGGTTTTGCTAATGCTGTCGGTTCTTTGTTTTCTTCCTATACGGTGACCGGAAGCTTTTCCAGAAGTGCCGTCAATCATCGTGCTGGAGCAGTGTCCCAAGTGTCTGCTATTGTGACAGCGCTCGGTGTGTTGCTTACTTTAGCGTATTTGACGCCCCTTTTTTACTATCTGCCAAAAACCGTTTTGGCAGCCATTATCCTTTCCGCTGTTTTCGGGCTGATCAATATCGGAACATTCAAGAATATGTTGCGAATCAAGCCTTCTGATGGGTGGGTGTGGCTTGTTACCTTTGTGGCAACTTTATTGGTTGGAATTCAGTGGGGCTTATTGATCGGTGTCGGTTTTTCGCTCTGTATCTTAATCGACCGGATTTCGCATCCTTATATAGCTGAATTGGGCTTGGATGAAAAAAGTAGAATGTATAGAGACATTGAGCATTTTCCAAAGGCGAAGCTATTGCCGAATACCTTGATCATCCGAGTTGATGCACGGCGTCATTTTTCAAATGTCGACTATTTTAATCGAGTGGTTGAACGAAAGATACAAAAAGCAAGAAAAGACCAGGCAGAACCATTGGATATTATTATCGATATGGCAGGGGTGAATGATATCGATACAATGGGTATAGAAGCATTGGAGAATTTGATGAAGAAATACCATAACCAGGAAGACACCAATTTTTGGCTGGTCCAGCTGAAAGGAGGGATTCGCGAGTTGTTGCAGCGAGCTGAGTGGGAACAGCGTTTCCCTGATGCCCAAGCACACAACTCGCTTGAGAAATTGATCAAAGAAAGAGAAAAGTCGGTTGAGTATATGATTTAGAAGCGGCTGTGGCCGATTTACCGGCTCAAATTTGCTGGCTTTATCTAAGGTTGTCTTTGTATTGATTTGGGGTTACTCCCATAGCAGCAAGTTAAGGAACTAAACAGAATATTTCAATGTCCTATCAAAATGCGCTAGCTTTCTTTTGATCATTAAAAGAAAGGTGGCGCTTTTTTATAGAATGAATCTGCCGATTCAAGTGAAGGCAGAGGGAATTCATCAGTTATATGCCGTTCGGTGGTAAATTGAACTGCTACTCAAGTCATGAAAATCTATACTCTAGCTGATAACCTGCAAATCCATGAACCTGGAGCGTCTGCTTTGTCATGTCTATGCGCAGTTGATTACGATCATCCTCTGTACGATGGTCATTTACCGGGTGCGTTAAGCCTTATGGCAGAAAGAAAAAGGCCGGAATTTATCCGGCCACCCCGCCGTCAAACTAGCACACGTGGGGAATTTTATTTCGGCTATAATGGGAAAAAATAAACCGGCGTTGACAAAGGATCATTAAATAGCGAATAGCGCTAAAAAGAAAAAGACACCGCTTGGGGTGTCTTTTTCTGTTGCTCGTCTCTCTGTATCTCCCGCTGATCCGGGAATCAGCATTGGTTATCTGGAACCACCCGCTGCATGGTAGGACGTGCTCCCTTTGGAAACTGCAGGCGGCGTTACGGACCTGTTGAAATTTCCATGCCGTTCCTGGACCACATAAAGGGCGATGCCGCCAAGCAGGCTTGGAATCGCAAATGCGATGAAGGCGTTCTGCGGATCCCAGTTGGTTGCCAGGAGATAACCGATAATCAACGGGGCCACGATTGCGCCGGTCCGGCCGATGCCGACAGCCATACTTAAGCCGGTTGAACGGATTTCCTGCGGGTAGAATTCGGATATATACGGATTCACGAGATTTTGCGTGCCTCCTGTGCATGCGCCGCCTATCGCGATCAATACATATAACAGGAGAAGATTAGACGTTATGCTCAGTGAGACAAAAGAGAGAGCTCCCAGGAAATACATGGACAGCAGCACTTTCCGGTGCCCGACCCGGTCGACGAAATAACCGCCCAGCAAGGATCCGGCTATTTGCCCTACTGCCAAAACCAGGATGAAGGATAAGCTGGACGTAATGCCATAGCCGGCTCCCTGCATGATTTTGGGAAGCCACGTATTCAGCCCGTAGATCATAAGAAGGCCGCTGAACACCATGACCCAAAAAGCGATTGTGCTGACAGCCCGGTTGTCTGAAAACAGCTTTTTGGCAGGAAATCCTTTCGTCCGTTCTTTCACGCTCTTGTATTCATAGTCATCGGTCGCCTGGTAATTTCCCTCAGGATCAATTCTGTTTAAAATGCCCGCCACTTTTTCGCCGTTGTCCCGGACGATATGATAGGAAAGGGATTCCGGGAATTGTTTGAGAAAGAAGGGCAGCGTGATGAGCGGGATGATCCCAAGCCAGTATAAGAACCGCCAGCCGAGATTTTCCATCAAGTACATGCCCGTCAGCGAAGCAACAATCGCCCCGATGGAATAGCCGCAATACATTCCCGCCACAATCATGGCCCGGTTCTTCTTCGGTGAATATTCGGTCATGACGGCAATGACAGCCGGCATCAGCCCGCCCATTCCGAGCGCCGCGATAAAGCGCATCACTGTAAAGACAAAAGCATTAGGGGCCAAACCGGCCAACAGGGAAAATACGCTGAATAAAAACATGCAAATCGCCAATATTTTCTTTCGCCCGACAACGTCGGAAAGCGAACCGAGCAGGAAGGAACCAAGCATCATTCCGACGAGCGTGTAACTACCGATCGCTCCTGCTTCTACAAGCGTTAAGTTGAATTCTTCCATCATCAACGGCAATCCGATGCCGTACAACGCAATATCAAACCCGTCAAAAGCAATGGCAAAGAAACACCAAAGAAACACGAGCAAATGAAATTTATTGAATTTGCTTTCCGCTACAACCTGCGTCGTCTGTACAATCCGCATTTCATTTTTCCTCCGCCCAAATTTTTATCGTGATGCATTCGCTTTCCGTTAAGCGACCGGCATGCCATTCCCTGCAAGGAGCCGGCGCGAATGGATATCGCCGGCCGGAAGATCTTTTAGTGACATTCCTGATCTTATTTCCAGACGTCCCCGGCGATATCCACGACATGCCGAAGCTTCGCCCACTGCTGTTCTTCTGTCAGTATATTGCCTTCTTCAGTGGAGGCAAACCCGCATTGAGGGCTCAGGCTGAGCTGGTTCAGACCGACGTACTGCGTAGCTTCTTCAATTCGTCTTTTGATGGTTTCTTTGCTTTCCAATTCCCCGAATTTCGATGTCACCAGTCCCAGGACAATGTTTAGGTCGGGTCTGTTTACAAAACGGAGCGGTTCAAACCCGCCTGCGCGGTCATTGTCATATTCCAGGAAAAAGCCGTCGATGTTCAGGTGTCCGAATAATTGCTCTGCGACCGGTTCATAGCCACCGGAAGAAATCCAGGTCGACCGGAAATTCCCGCGGCAAATATGCATGGTTACGTTCAAGTCGGCGGGTCGGTCCGCCAATGCTTTATTCAACGTCTGCAAATACATTTTGACGAGGTAGTCGGGATCCGTTCCTTTTGCGCGGAGCTGCGCTTTTTGCTCTTCTGAACACAGGTAGGCCCAGGCGGTATCATCCAGCTGTAAATAACGGCAGCCTGCATCATAGAAGGCCTGCAATGCTTTTTTATACGTCTCGGCTAAATCATTGAAGAATTCTTCGTCGTCGGGATAAACCGCCCGATCGACCTCGCCGCGGAAGTGGAGCATGCTCGGGCTTGGAATGGTGAATTTCGCCACATGGTCCCCGGCTGTTTGATGAAGAAACTTGAAATCCTGTAGCATCGGATGAGCTCCGAAGTCCAGTTTGTCTGTTACTTTAATGGCGCGGGACTTTGTTTGCTGTTGGTGGAACTGAATCCCGTTCCCTGTCCAAAAACCCTCTACGCCAACCAGGTCTTCCAGAAAGTCAAAATGCCACCAGGCTCTGCGGAACTCGCCGTCCGTCACGGCCTGCAGTCCAATTTCCTTCTGTTTCGAAACGATCCGGCTAATTTCCTGATCCTCGACTTGTCGCAATTGATCGGAAGAAATTTCCCCGTCAACTCTCTGTGCGCGCGCTTTTTTGATCAAATCCGACCGTAGAAGACTGCCAACCTGGTCAGCCCGGAAAATTGTCGGGTTTTGTTTGGTATCCGTTAATGTTTGCATCATAAAACCTCTTTCTCTCTTTTTTCTTAGTTTTCAGTATCCTATCATGGTTTTTGGGTTATAGTGTAACTGATAAAAGTAATCGGCTGTTATAACTGAAAGCTATAACAGGCTTAGTTTGTATTCCAAAAGTATATTTATGTTCGAAGAAAAAGAGGGATTAAACATGAAGTTGCATCAGCTGAGGTATGTGATAGAAGTGGTGGCGTGCGGTTCGATCAATGAAGCTGCCCGCAGGCTGTATATTTCCCAGCCCACTTTATCAAAGGCAATCAAAGAACTTGAGAAGGAACTTGGCATCACGGTATTCACGCGTACATCAACAGGGATCTCACTGTCTTCAGATGGAGCAGAATTTCTCGGATATGCAAGGCAGGTGGTCGAGCAGGCCGATCTGTTGGAGCGCCGCTATTTTAATACTGTTCCTTCCCGGCAATTTTTTTCAGTTTCCACCCAGCATTACGCCTTTGCGGTAAATGCGTTTGTCGAGATGATTAAAAAGCATGGAGAAGACGAATATCAATTTACTCTCCGGGAAACAAGGACCTATGAAATCATTGAAGACGTAAAAAATCTGCGCAGTGAAATCGGGATTCTGTATGTTAGCGCCTTTAACGAAAAAGTCATGCTGCAACTGCTGAAAGAGGAAGACCTGGATTTTCATGTGCTTTTTACAGCAAAACCGCATATTTTCGTCAGCTCTCAAAATCCCCTTGCGAAAAAACCGGCTGTTACTTTAGCAGATTTGGAAGAATACCCGCGCCTCAGCTTTGAACAGGGGGAGTTTAATTCATTCTATTATTCAGAAGAGATTTTCAGCACAATCTCCAGCAAAAAAAGCATCCAGGTCAGTGACCGGGCAACCTTGTTCAACCTCCTGATCGGATTGAACGGGTACACAATTTCCACAGGCATTTTAAGTTCAGATTTGAACGGCTCAGATATCATACCGGTTCCGCTTGCGGAAGAGGAAGTTATTACCGTGGGATGGGTCGTCCATAAAAAAACGCAATTGAGCCGGATGGCGAAAGTATATTTGGATGAACTGAAGCTGTTCATTCAGTAGTGTTGCGTCCCTGTGACAGAAACTCTTCAGTTTATTCACGGCAATTGTATGAAAAAGGAGCCATCTCCAGCAGGACCAACTGATTTTTAGCGTGGCTTTTGTATTTTTATTAGAAGTGAGAACCAATCATTATTGAACGGAACACAGTGCTAGAGCGCAATAGAAACTAATAGAAGGCTAGTGGAGACGAGTAGAAGTGCGTAGTGATAGAGCCCGTATAATTGTGTGAAAAGAAAAAAGGCATCAAAATCCCTCATGTTACAGAGAAAACAAAAACACCTTGCATTGAAAATCGGGTATGGACGTCCCGACAATCAACGCTAAGGTGTTTTTTATTGATGAAATAAACCTGCTCTAAACAGCACGATATAGTTTTAGATCGATTCTACCGCTTCCGGAACAGGGGTGTCCCCGCCAATCACCTGAAAGCTCTTGCCGATCGTTGCATCATTTTTCAGCGTGGCGACAATCACTCTTGCGATATCTTCGCGCGGGACTTTGATGCTGTCCGTGTAATTGCTGTCTTCTTTTACATTCACTCTTTCAGCGAGTTCCACCCGGTTGCTGCCCGGATCATTCGTCAGTGCACCGGGGTGCACGATTGTATAATCCAGATCAGTCGATTTGAGCCATTCATCCGCGTAATGCTTCGCCACCACGTAGGGAGCGAAACTTTCCGGGGCTGACTGGATGGCTTCACGGTCGGTGCTGAATGAACTGACCATCACAAACCGTTTCACGTTGGCTTGTTTTGCCGCTTCGATGGTCTTGACAGCTCCGTCCAGGTCGATCATGAGCGTTTTATCCGGGCCGGTATGCGGTCCGGATCCTGCCGTGAAGACGACTGCATCTGCGCCTTCAGCGGCCTTGGCGATTACGTCGATATCATCCTGAAGGTTCACCACCGCCACTTCAGCTCCGAGATCTTCGAAGTAAGCCGCTTGTTCTTCCGACCGGATCATTGCTTTCGCTTCCAGGTTCTCATCTTCCTGAATGAATTTCACGAGATGTTTGCCGATCTGGCCGTTCGCTCCTGCAATTAATACTTTCATGTTCTCACCCTTTCTGATTTCCTACCCTTATACTAAGGTTCACCGGATTTGAAGTAAAATGATTGATTCCTGGCAGTTCCTTCTGCACCGGTCCATTTTGTCCCGGAAAAGCCGGCTAACAGGAGGAAGCGGTCATGACTGTTTCGGGGTTCTCATCCCATAAATGTTCTTTCGCTTGTATCCCCGGTCTCCTCATTCCTTCTATATAAAGGATAAAGAATGCCGGTGGGCGTTCTGAACTCCGAGGAGAGGATATCATGGCAACAGAACGCTTTATCCGGAAAATGGACCACAGCATCTACGGCAGGCTTTATCAATTCATCGAAGTCGACGCGGAAACAGGGGAGGAAGCGGTCGTCGAGCCGTTCAGCGCCGGGCTGTTCCGGAAAGTCGAACAGCAGGAACTGCGGGAATTGCTCGCGATCAAGTCGAAACGCGGAGCGGATGCGGTGGGCTTTTACCGGGAGGACAAGTTCTTCGTGCAGAAAGGCTCGAAATTCACCGCGTCCACTTCGGCGAAATGCCCGAAGCGGTACATCAAGCTAAGGGAAGAGCTGATTCTGCAGCAGCAGCTCATCCCGGTCCACGGCCAGCTGCTGCTGATGGCGGATATCGCGTTCGATTCCCCACGGACAGCCATGGGCGTCGTGATTGGCGGCTGGGCGAAAGGGCTGCATAATTGGAGAGGGCTGTAGACAGCAGCGGAATACAGAGGCGGATGTCCCGGATTGGGGCGATCCTCCTCTGTTTTTTGTTTTCGCAAAAAAATACCTGAGGTTTTAGTGCCAGGCGCCGGTGGTTTTGATAAGAAATTTTGTCTAATTTTGTAGAAATGTCAGAAAAACGTTTATTTTCTCGGCGATAAATGATGTAATTAAAATATTGGTAGGGATAAAATCATAAGTGGTTTTATGGCACTGGCAATATATTAGAATCATGAGGTAAAAAGTATTTGAAGGATATAATATACATGATAAAACATATTAAAAGAATGCGTCTCCGTTCAACTTATCGTTTATTCAGACGATTTAATCTTTAATTATACAAGAATTAGAAAGTGATTTTTCTGATCTTTATGGAGGCGGAAGCCGGTTTACGCAAGTAAAACAGTGAATGGGGTGAAGGGAGTGTCACAGCAGAAACCATTACCGATCCAGTCAGTGAGTTATTTTTTTACGCGGGCGAAAGATACACACCAGGAAGGCGGCCGGGCTTTCATTACCTTGTTCGTACGGCTGACAAAGGAACATACCAAGTATACAAGCACGGAAATCCAAAGAGAGACGGAGTCGGCATGGGCCGATATTCAGGAAGTCCCGAAGGAGCAGGCGGCCCACCAAATCACTATGCTGCCTGACGGGCTGTATACGTATGTGATCGCCGAAGAGATGTATCATGAGCTCCTCCGGCTTTCCGCTGCCTGCCCCGAAGCGCTCTGCCAGCTCACGCCGATCCACCGGAACCGCAAATTCAAGCGGTTCGGCTGAGCAGGAATCCATCGCCGGCAGAGGATTTTTCGAAAGGGACGAATCGAATTGAAAAAAAGCTACAGCTTCTTCCTATTCATCATTTATCTTCTGACAGGCATCGGCACCGCGCTGCTGCTGCTCGTCTGCATCTCCTGGCTGACGGATATGCAGCTGGGGAGCAGGGAATCCCTGCTGGGCGCTTCCATCGGTGTCGGGCTGCTTCTGGGCTCGGTCAATTTCGTGATTTTCCATTTCTTTGTCCAGCACCTTGCCAAGCATTTCCGCTCGGTTCTCCAGCAGGTGCGGGAAGGGGATTTCAGTGCGAGGACGTCCCTGAAGAGCTATGATGTGATCGGTGAATTGGCGGATGACGTCAATAAGGCCATCGAACTTCTTGAAAAAACGAAAACCCAGATTCAATGTGACGATCTCACCGGCCTGCCGAACCGCCAGTATCTTCATGAGTATTTCATAAAAAACAGAGAGCGCACGGCGCCGGGGAAAATGGCGTTCCTGTTCTTCGATCTGGATAAATTCAAACAGATCAATGACCGGTTCGGCCATGACATCGGCGACCAGGTGCTGATCGAGGTGGGAAAACGGGTGCAGGATTCCCTTGAAGAAGGCGAGGCGCTGGTCCGCCTGAGCGGCGATGAATTTCTGTTGGTCAGTCCGTTACGGAACGAAGGGGACATTCCGCAGCTGGCGAACCGGCTGACGCGCCAATTCCAAAAGCCTTTCCAAATCGGCCAAGTCAGGATTCCCGTAAATTTAAGCATCGGCGTCAGCGTATATCCGAACCATGGGACGGAACTGACGGAATTGCTCAAGAAAGCGGATTTTGCGATGTATGAAGCCAAGAACAACCACCGCCACCAGTACCGGCTGTACCGGGAACAGATGCTGAAAACAAGCAAGCTGTCCAATTACTGAGCCGGCACATGCCGGGTGGGTCGCGGATGAAATGAGACGCACAGTTATCGCTTTACATTTAACTGGGAACCTTGTAATGTGCAAGTAGTTGAAAAAAACGATAAACCGATATTTCCATACGAACGGTAAAATGCCACAGACAATAGAGCTGTCCGCAAAGCCGCAAAGAACAAGTACGTTCTTTGCTTCTTTGCGGCTTTTTTTATGCAGTTAGAGCAGCGGAAGCAAGGATAGACATCTTTGCCGTCCGCCTGAAACGTCATTTGAAGCGTCACCGGCCGATCATGGCTGACACCATATACCGAAAGGGGGCAAGTCATGTCAGAACAATCCGCATCTCAAACAACCAGTCGCTATTATTTCTCACGTGTGAAAGATGTTCATCTTGAAAACGGCCAGGCATTTATCACGTTATTCGCACGCCTGACGATTGAAACACCGGAAGAAAGCAAATGTGTGTGGGTCGACTTGGAGGAGGAGCTTTGGGACCATGCGGACCGGAAGCTGCAAAACGCACCGAATGGCATTTATACGTATCAAATAACGGAAGAGGTATTCCGGGAACTCGAACGCCTCTCCGGGCACCGCCGGTATGATTTATATTCCTTGACCCCTTTATATAAAGCCGTCACATTCAGGCGGCTGGCTCCAAACAGAGACGCCGCGGCAAAAAAGCGGGCAATGGGCGGCGAATGGCTGCTGAATAACTGAGCAGAACAGCAGAACAATTGCCAAGGAATGCCGGATTCATCGTTTCACCTATCATTTTCTTTATAAAGGAGCCCATAACATGTCAGAAAAATTCATTCTCAACACATTGCAGACGATTAGCCAGTCCAATGCCCCTGAAATCACCCATACATTCAACAGCGGCGAGCAGCCGCTTATCAAAGCGACGGGAGTGCCCGGTTCTTCCGGTCTGCAGGTCATTTGGCTGCCTGCGCATTCCGTTAAATACTTTAAGGGCCCCGAATCCGCGGCTGCAGCGATCGCTGCCTATTTGAATGAAGCCGTATCCGCTTGATGGGCAATGAACGGCGCGTGATACCCGCAACGGCCGGCTGAACAGGGAGAAACAATCCGCTTGGAGCGCATAGGAGCTCCAAGCGGATTGTTTTTTTGGTTGCATCTTTTCTTGCATTATTTGCCGGCCGGACGTGGAGCGCGCCGCCGGAATTGCGGCTCGTTTCAGTTCCTTGAATGCAATCTTAAAAGCGGTTTCGGGAAGATTTTGCATCATTTCGCACTAGAGCTTGTGTGATAACTGCTATAGACTGAAGTCATAGGGAAATTTGTTTCTGATGATTGGCTGCGGCAGCCGGGTTCAGCGGGAATCGGCTTTCTTTTAGCAGAAGGGAAACACGAGACGTGAAAGGGGTTCCTCATGTTGAATTTAAAATACTTGGATTTATTGGCGCAGAAATACGACAGTGAAGAAAAAGTGGCCAGTGAAATCATCAATCTTGAAGCCATACTCGATCTGCCGAAGGGCACCGAACATTTCGTGAGTGACCTGCACGGCGAGTACCAGGCATTTCAGCACGTGCTGCGAAACGGTTCCGGCAACGTGAAAGTGAAGATCCGGGACCTCTTCCAAGGGGGAATGCAGGAAAAAGAGCTGAATGATTTCGCGGCCCTCGTTTATTATCCGGAAGAGAAGCTGCAATTGATCAAAAGCCGGTTCAGCAGCAAGCAGGGCCTGCAGGAATGGTACATAGAAAACATTGAACGGATGCTGAAGCTCGTCTCGTATGCTTCGTCGAAATACACGCGGTCCAAATTGCGCAAAGCGCTGCCCAAACAATTTGTGTACATCATTGAAGAACTGCTGTACAAGACGGATGAGTTCACGAACAAGAAAGAGTATTACGCGAAAATGGTCCAGCAGCTCATCGCCCTCGGGCAAGCCGATAAACTGATCATCGGCCTGGCCTACACGACGCAGCGGCTTGTGGTGGATCATCTTCATGTGGTGGGGGACATTTACGACCGGGGGCCGGATCCGCATAAAATCATGGATACGCTCAGCGATTATCATTCCGTGGACATCCAGTGGGGGAACCACGACGTCTTATGGCTGGGCGCTTTTGCGGGTTCGAAAGTCTGCCTGGCGAACATCATCCGGATCTG
Source organism: Planococcus lenghuensis (assembly GCF_001999905.1). Lineage (NCBI taxonomy): Bacteria > Bacillati > Bacillota > Bacilli > Caryophanales > Caryophanaceae > Planococcus > Planococcus lenghuensis. Next base: position 3,481,658 of record NZ_CP019640.1, on the reverse strand, counting down.
CGCGCGGTATAACAACCTCGACATTATCGAAGATGTCTACGGGATCAACTTGCGGCCGCTGTTGAACCTGGCGGAAAAGTACTACGGGGATAACCCGGCTTTCCGCCCGAAACGGATTTCCGATGAAAAGCTGACGGAACAGGAACAGCTGCAGATCACGAAGATCCACCAAGCCATCTCCATTATTCAATTCAAGCTGGAAAGCCCCATCATCAAACGGCGGACGTGCTTTGACATGGCGGACCGGCTGCTGCTGGAAAAAGTCGATTACGGCAAACAGGAAGCTGTGCTGCAAGGGAAGACGTATAAACTCGAGAACACCTGCTTTGCGACGATCGACCCGCAACAGCCGGACCGGCTGCTGGAGGAAGAGGCGCAAGTGCTGGATAAACTGCTGTTCTCCATCCAGCATTCCGAGAAACTGGCCCGGCATATGAATTTCCTGATGAAAAAAGGCAGCCTGTATTTACGGTATAACGGCAACCTGCTCATCCACGGCTGCATGCCGCTCGAAGAAGGCGGGACGATGAAGAAAATGGAATTTGAAGGCAAAACATACGGCGGCCGTGAACTGCTCGATGCCTTTGAGGGCTATCTCCGCCATGCCTTCGCCCATCCCGAAGAAACCGATGATTTTGCGACCGATATGGTGTGGTACCTGTGGACCGGGGAAAATTCGTCCCTCTTTGGAAAGCGGGAGATGACGACCTTTGAGCGGTACTTCATCAAAGAAAAAGAAACGCATAAAGAACGGAAGAATCCGTATTATTACCTGCGCGAAGACGAGGAAGTCTGCCGGAACATCCTCGCCGAATTCGGGCTGAACCCCGACCAGGGCCGGATCATCAACGGGCATACCCCCGTGAAGGAAATCGACGGGGAAAACCCGATCAAAGCGAACGGAAAGATGATCGTCATCGACGGCGGTTTTTCCAAGGCCTATCAGTCGACCACGGGAATCGCGGGCTATACACTGCTGTACAATTCATACGGCATGCAGCTGGTGGCCCACCAGCTTTTCAACTCGAAAGAAGAAGTGCTGAGCAAAGGAATCGACGTGCTGTCGATCAAACGGCTGGTGGACGAAGAGCTGCAGCGGAAAAAAGTGAGGGAAACCAATACCGGGGAAGAACTGTTGCAGGAAATCGCTAATTTAAGCAGCCTGCGAAAGCATCGGTATATGAAGTGATGCTTGGTTTCCTCAAATAAGATCGGGGGAGCCGGACAGAGGATTACATTGATCGGTCATGCTGGTTCGGAAATGTGTTTGGAAATAGAAGGACGTCCGCAAAGTGGTTCATCACTTTTGCGGATGTCCTTTTTAGTGCTATTCATAAATGTATATTCCCGCACTTTGCAGGGTGGCTGAATCGTCATTCTGATAATTAGGAGTTGGACCTGCAAAGAAGGAAAGAAAGCTGCCGACTGGAGCTTGTTATTTTTTCGCCGTTGCCATCATGGTCTCGGGTGTGCTAATCCGGACAAGGATCATCGATGGAATTTCAGGTTTCCTCGTCAGTGTGATTTCATGGGATATGGTGCTTCTTGTCCTGTTATTTGCAAAACTCCAGTAGAAAAACCGCCAAACCACCAGTCAAAGTTGAACTGGCAATTAGCGGACTTTTAACAGGGATTTAACATTTATAACTTCATCAGCATTCCATCCAAAGGCTTTTCCATTAATTGTTCCATCCAATCAGCAGCTTTAATCAATTTTGAAAGGTCAGTGCCGGTCTCGACCTTCATCTCATGAAACATATTGACGATGTCTTCTGTACAGACATTGCCGACGGCCTTAGGGGCAAAAGGGCAGCCGCCGAGCCCCGCAATAGAGGAGTCGAAATGACGGATGCCAGCTTGGTATCCTGCTAAAACATTTGCGATTCCGAGACCGCGGGTATTGTGAAAATGCAGTCCGAGCTGGACGTCGGTTTTGAAGTGGTTTTGAAATTCATTGACAATTTCTTTCACTTGAAGAGGATTCGCTAGCCCGGTAGTATCCGCCAATGTAATTTCTGATGCTCCGGCTTTAACAAATGCTTCTGCCACTTCAAGCAGCCGGCTTACCGGCACTTCTCCGGAAAAAGGGCAGCCGAAAGCAGTGCCGAGAACACCAGCCACTTTTTTCTTCATTTGTACGCTCTCGTTAATAACTTTCACAAGTTCATCGACACTTTGCTCCACAGTTTTTTTGGCGTTTTTAAGATTGAATTCGTCGCTTGTTGCTGTGACGATATGGAAAGTCTCCAGATTTGTTTCCAATGCACGTTTCATACCTGAATAATTCAAGACAAGGCCTGCGTATTCTACTCCATCGACCCTCGGCGCATGTTTTAATACTTCTTCTGCATCGGCCATCTGCGGAACCACTTTCGGATTCACAAAAGACACTGCCTCGATTTTTTTGATGCCGGCATCAATCAATTTACGGATCATTTGTACTTTATCATCCGTCGAGATTAGCTTCTTCTCATTCTGTAAACCGTCTCTTGGCCCTACCTCGCAAATCTGAATCATTGAGCTTCTCCTTTCCATAACTCTATATTGGGGTTATTCAAATGGATCAACACATCATCGCGGCCTTGGTAAATGTGTTCCTGCATGGCAATTTTGGCTCGCTCAGGTTCCTGGTTTTCTATCGCTTTAAGGATGGTATTGTGAACCTCCAGAGATCTCAATAATTGACGTTCGTTATACCAATAGAAGGACCGGAACACTAAGGGCACGACCACTACTTTGGAAATGTGTGATCGCAAATGTTCGTTTTTTGTCGCTTTGAAAATTTCTTCGTGGAAATTCAGATTTTCTTGCTGGATCTCTTTGATGGTTAAAATATCGGATTTTTTCAGTTTTCTTATAGCCTGCTCATAAGCGACATTCCTCTCGCGCATCCTCACCAGCTCTTCATCTGTGCGATACAATGCAGCTTCGCTTGCGCCGTGACTTTCAAGCAATGCCCGTAAATTATAGATTTGCCGTATGTCCTCAACTGAAAACTCCCTTACTATATAGCCCCGGCGTTTATATGGAGTGATCAGCCCATCTGCTTCAAGCTGCTTGAAAGCTTCCCGTATTGGCGTCCGGCTGACCTGAAGTTCTCCGGCAAGCGCTTCTTCAGTCAAGCGCTGTCCAGGGTGGAGTGAACCGGTTACTATCTCGTTTTTTATATATTCATATGGATTCATCATCTTCACCTCTTTTTTATATTGTATACAATAAATAATGGTGCATCAAATTAAAAAAATAAATATTAATTAAATGTTCATGTAACAAGGTTTATAAGAAGAGTTATTTTTAATTGCAAACAAATAATTTATCTTATTGACTTTACTGTATACAGTATGTTACTTTTTATTTAATTCGTAATTATTAGAAAACTAATCCCCGAACCAGGTGGATGTTTTCAGAGAGAGGGGGGAATGACGAATGCTTAAATTGTTAAATAAGCAAACGGTAATTTGAAGCAAGGTCTGCAAACAACGAACGATAAAAGAGGGATAACATGAAATTTGGTCAATTTGAAGGGTTTGGAAATGCCACTGGCATGGGAAACCGCCCGGCAATAATCGTTATAGATTTTATGGACGGCTTCACAGATCCGCAATCCCCATTAGGAGCGGATTTCGATAACGAAGTAAAAGCGACCAAAGAGCTCCTGGATGCAGCCAGGAAAAGCGGAGTGCCCATTATATTCACTACGGTGATCTACGAAGAACATTTTCAAGACGGCGCATATTTCGTTAAAAAAATCCCCGCTTTGAAAATATTAAAAGAAGACAGTGATTGGGTGAAAATTGATTCCCGATTGGAACGAAGCCAAACTAAGGAACCTCTAATCGTTAAGAAATTTGCAAGCGCTTTCTTTGGCACAAATCTCTCTTCTTTGCTTTCTTATCATAGAGTTGATACGGCCATCCTGACAGGCTGTACGACTTCCGGGTGTGTCAGAGCCACGGCGGTGGATGCATTGCAGCATGGCTACCGCGTTGTCATTCCGGAAGAATGCGTAGGAGATCGATCACAAAAAGCTCATGAAGCAAATTTATACGATATACAAACGAAATACGGGGATGTTGTTCAGCTGGAAGATTTAAAAAAATATTTTTTAAATATGAAAGGGGATAAAAGGTATGTATAGAGTTGCAGTGGATGTAGGAGGAACTTTTACAGATATCGTTCTCCAGAACGAAGAGACCGGAGAGATTTACGGAACAAAAACCCCTTCGACAACAAACGATCAGTCAATCGGTCTTATGTCAGGCATCAAAAAAGTCTGTGAAGAACGCAATGTGAATATAGAGGAAATCCGCTCCATTATTCATGGGACGACTGTAGCGACTAATGCCGTGCTGGAAGAAAAAGGAGCGAAAGTCGGTTTGATTACGACAGAAGGGTTTGAACAAATCCTCCACGTAGCACGCTCATGGACACCAGCACCGATTTCTGCCTGGATGGGATTCCATAAACCGGACCCGCTTGCCGACTTAATCTATACGCGGGGAGCGAAAGAGCGTATCACAGCGCAAGGTGACGTCTATGCTGAGTTGGACGAAGCCGATGTACGGGAAAAAATTACTGATTTATATAACAAAGGTGTCGAAAGTTTAACGGTGGGACTCCTGAATTCCTATGCAAACCCATCCCACGAACAAAAAATACAGGAAATTGCGATGTCCATCGATCCTGAAATTCCTGTCACTATTTCTTACGATATCCTTCCTGAATTCAGAGAGTATGAACGCACACTTACTACGGTTATGAACTCATACGTACGTCCGCCGATGCAACATTATCTGACAAATATCGAATCTAAATTAAAAGACGAAAAAGTGAAAAGCCGGATCAGCATTGTGCGTTCAGATGGCGGTTTAATGAGTATTCCCGCCGCATCTTCGCGTCCGGTGCACACAATGCTGTCTGGTCCATCTGGAGGAGTTACCGCATCTGCAATGATCGGTGTCCAAGCAGGCTATGAAAATGTCATTTCTTTTGATATGGGTGGAACTTCAACGGATGTATCACTGACCCATGCAGGAAAGCCCAAGGTGTCGAGAGAAACAAAAATCGGTGTGTTCCCGGTCAAAGCACCTTCATTGGAAGTTGAAAGTATCGGAGCCGGCGGTGGTTCAATCGCCCACGTCCCAATGACGGGTGCATTGCGGGTCGGGCCGCAAAGTGCAGGTTCAACTCCGGGCCCTGCGTGTTATGGACGCGGAGGCACAGAGCCGACTGTAACGGATGCAAACGTAGTTCTTGGTTATCTGCCGCCAAGCTTGGTGGGCGGTGAAATGAAGTTGGATGTCGAAAAATCCATGGAAGCAGTCCAGTCGGTCGCGGAAAGATTGAATGTGGACGTCTATGCGGCGGCTAAAGGTATTTACGACATCGTCAATGAAAATATGTACGGTGCAATTCGTGTAGTGTCGGTGGAAAAAGGCTATGATCCCCGGGAGTTTTCTTTATTGGCTCTGGGAGGGGCAGGTCCGCTTCATGCCAATGCCTTGGGTAAATTATCCGGCAGCTTCCCTGTCATCATTCCGCCGATGCCAGGAGTTCTTTCCGCTCTTGGATTCTTGCAGTCTGTCATCCGGAACGAGTTCTCAAAGACATTTATCCATTTATTGAGCGCGCTGCAAGTGGAAACTGTTCTATCGGAGTTGCGTGAACTGGGTGATAACTGCACGAATTGGTTATCGGAGGAAGGTGTGCCGGAAGCTCAGCGAACAGTCAAACACGAAGTGGATGTCCGCTACTATCGTCAAGGCCATGAAATTCCGATTGAGTTGAATATGGAAGAGATTCGCGAAAAAGGATTAGTCGCTATCAAAGAGAAATTTGATGATATACATGAAAAGGCCTATGGATTCAAGATGGATTCCGAAGTTGAAATCGTTAATATCCGGGCTGTGGCGTTAGGTGAAGTGAAAGCGCTGAAGCTTCCGAGTAATGAGGCAGGAAGTGAAGATGCATCGGATGCCATCATTGATAAAGAACATCAGGCATATTTTGAAAAGGAGTTCTTGAATACTCCGATTTATGCGCGTGAACTATTGAAGCCGAATAACAAAGTGCATGGTCCTGCAATAATCATCCAGAAAGACAGTACAACACTTGTCATGCCTGGAAATGTCGGCGTTGTTGACCAATACATGAATCTTTTGATCAAAGAGGAGGCATAATCACATGACAAAAATAGATTCGATCACAGTTGATATTATTGAAAACGCCTTGAAGAACATAAAAGAAGAAATGGACGTGACCTTATTCCGTTCGGCCATGTCACCGGTAATCCGTGAGCAGCATGACTGCTTCCCGATGATCACAGATGCTGAAGGCAAGATGGTGGTGGGTAATTTCGGTTCGCATATTCCTGAAGTGACAAACCAGTTTCCTGAAGGTATGCATGAAGGGGATGTCATTTTTGTGAGCGATCCCTACAGCTGTGGAGGATCTGTTTCCCACGTCAACGACTGGATGATCATTCTCCCGATTTTCCATCAGAAAAAACTGGTCGGTTATTCGTCCATGTTCGGCCACGTCATTGATGTCGGAGGGCCGGTGCCTTCAAGTATGCCGGTCACCGCGACAAGCATTTATGGAGAAGGCATCCGCTTCCCGCCAGTGAAGCTTTACGACAAAGGTGTATTGAATGAAGCAATCATCAAAATCATTAAAGCCAATACGCGCACACCGCTGGAAAACTACAGTGATCTCATGGCACTGGTGGCGTCCTGCCGAACAGCTGAAAAGCGCGTCAAGGAATTATGCGAACGGTTTGGCGAAGAGCCTTACGCAGAGGCTTTGGACGCGTTGCTCGATCGTACAGAAAAAATGATGCGTCATCTGATCGCCAATTTCTTGCCGACGACGCCGGTGTCCTTCGAAGATTACATTGATGACGACGGCTTGAATAATGGGCCGTTCAAGATGAAGCTGACAATGTGGCGTGAAGGGGATAATGCGTATTTCGATTGGACGGGAACCGATGAGCAGGCTCCAGGTCCGATCAACTATTACTTGAGTGAGCCTATGTTCAAAATGTTCATTGGATCGTTTCTGATTTCCGTCTATGACCCGGCGATCAACTTTAATGATGGATTCTATGATCTGCTTCACATCGAAACGCCGGAAGGAACGCTGATGCAGCCAAAATCCCCGGCAGCTCTGGGATGCCGTACCCATGCGCTAAGCCGTCTGTTTGACGTATTGAGTGGCGTACTGGCGGTCAATTCTCCCGAAAGCAGTCCGGCAGCCGGATATGGCACAAGCCCTTATTTCATCTTCTCGGGAATCGATGAAAAGGACCGTCCATTCAATCTTATGGAAGTCATGTACGGAGGACTGCCTGGCAGACCGATTGGTGATGGGCTTGATGGGCATTCGTGGTGGCCGGCATTTGTCAATATTCCAACAGAATATCTCGAAACTTACTACCCATTAATGGTGAATTCGTATAAAACCGGAACAGACTCAGGGGGAGCAGGTAAAAATAGAGGCGGTAACTGTAACGAGAAACTTTATACCATTCTATCTTCGGGGATTATCTCCATCCATGATGACCGTGCCAAAATTCAGCCTTGGGGCATCAACGGAGGAGAGCCCGGATCTTCTTCATCAAAAGTGCTGATCAAGAAAGATGGGACGCAGATTCCATTGCCTTCAAAAGTCGATAATGTAGAAGTTGAAAAAGGGGATCAGATTCTCTTTATCACAGGAGGAAGCGGAGGCTACGGAAATCCGCTTGAACGCGATCCTGAGAAAGTGAGACTGGATGTCGCACGGGGGTTGGTCAGCAAAGAGAAAGCGCTGAAATCCTATGGTGTTCAACTGGACGGGCAATTAGAAGTGGATCATAAGGAAACAGAATCTATACGTGCACAGATGGCAAAAGAAAATGGAGAACCAGAATCCTTCAATTTTGGAGATCGTGATCAAGTACTGGTAAAACTGTAAAAGAAAAGGAGCGCCTTGTTCCGGCAAAGTGCTTGTTGTTCAATAAAGAATCGGAGGTGCCGAAAATGGCTAAAGCGACAGAAACACCTGATGTGGACGAAACAACTGAAACGGCAGAAAGGCTGCCTTTGGAAGGAATAAGAATACTTGAACTCGGCACATTATTGGCAGGTCCTTTCACCGGGCGTATGCTTGGAGACTTTGGAGCGGAAGTCATCAAGATTGAAGCTCCTGATAAAGCGGATCCGATGCGTCAATGGGGAAAACAAAAAGACGGCGAAGGTCTGTGGTGGCCGATTCAATCCCGTAACAAAAAATCGATCACTTTGAATTTAAGAACGGAAGAAGGGCAAGAAATTTTCAAGGATCTTGTAAAGGAAGCTGATGTCATTATCGAGAACTTCCGTCCAGGAACGATGGAGAAGTGGAACCTTTCCTATGAAATCCTTTCCGGGATAAACCCTGGAATCATCATGACAAGAACTTCCGGGTACGGACAGACAGGACCCTATCATAAACGGGCAGGCTTCGGCAGTGTTGGAGAAGCTATGGGCGGCATCCGTCACATAACAGGATTTCCGGACCGGGCACCGTCAAGAATCGGTATTTCTTTGGGTGATACGCTGGCTGCGCTATTTGCCACGATCGGGACGTTGACTGCCCTTCATGAAAGGAACCATTCAGGAAGAGGGCAAGTTGTCGATACGGCCATCTATGAATCTGTATTCTCCGTGATGGAAAGTACTATACCTGATTATTTATTGGCTGGTTATGTACGTGAACGGATGGGCAATATCCTGCCGGGCGTTGCTCCTTCCAATATTTATCTGACCAAGGAAGGAACCTATATCGTCATCGGGGCAAATGCGGACGGAGTATTCAAACGACTTTGCGAAGCGATGGGCAGACCGGAGTTGTTTGAAGATCCTAAATATCATACACACCATGCCCGAAGTGCCAATATGACAGAATTGGATCAATTGATCGAAGAATGGACGAAAACACAGGAAACAAAAGAAGTCCTGGAACTATTGGCTGAAAAAGGCGTACCTTCCGGGCTTATTTATTCCGCAAAAGATATTGTGGAGGATCCTCATTATCAGGCGAGGGAAATGATCATAACAACTGAACATCCGACACTCGGAGAGTTTCCGATGCCCGGGATTGTTCCGAAACTCAGCCGTACACCTGGAAAAGTAAAGCATGTCGGTGCAGAAACGATGGGTAAATATAATGAAGAAATATATGGGAATCTACTAAAGTATGATGAAGAAAAATTGGCGGAACTGAAAGGGAACGACATTATTTAAAGCCGGGAGTGAAGGGATAATGGGTAGAACATTATACGAAAAGATTTGGGATCGGCATGTAGCGGTGAAGCAGGAAGCGCAGCCCGATATCCTGTATATCGATCTTCATCTTATCCATGAAGTTACTTCTCCTCAAGCTTTTGATGGTCTCCGAATGAACAACCGTCGGGTTCGGCGTCCTGATCGGACGGTTGCCACGATGGACCATAGTGTGCCGACTTCAGACCGCGATAAGCCATTCGAAGATAAAATTGCTGAAAAACAAGTACATGCCCTCCGTCAGAACTGCAAAGATTTCGGCATAAAATTATTCGACCTTTTTAGCCGCCAACAGGGCATTGTCCATGTGATCGCTCCGGAAATGGGATTGACACAACCAGGACAAACAATCGTATGCGGCGATAGCCATACAGCCACCCATGGCGCGTTCGGTACTTTAGCTTTTGGAATCGGGACGAGCGAAGTGGAGCATGTTCTTGCAACACAGACATTAAAACAGGCCAAGTCGAAAACTTTAGCAGTCAACTTTGTCGGCGATCTCCCGATGGGTACGACTGCGAAAGATCTGATATTGGCATTGATCGGTAAATATGGGCATGATTTCGGGACGGGTTATGTCATTGAATACAGAGGAAAAGCTATCAGAGCTTTGTCGATGGAAGAGCGTATGACAATCTGTAATATGTCAATCGAAATCGGTGCCCGCGCCGGCCTTATTGCACCGGATCAAACTACTTTCAACTACCTTAAGCAAAGACCGCATGCACCTAAAGACAAAGAATGGGAAGAAGCAATGGACCTATGGTCGGAATTATACAGTGACGAAGATGCTGTATTTGACCAATCAGTAGACTTTGATTGTACCGAAATCGAACCCCAAGTGACTTGGGGAACAAATCCGGGGCTTGTAGTGTCCGTCAATGGACAGGTTCCTGATACAAAGGATTTCCCGGTCGAAAAAAGAAGGATGATTGAAAACTCATTGGAATATATGGATCTTCAGCCCGGCACTTTGATGACGGATATTAACGTGAATACGGTTTTTATCGGCTCCTGCACAAACAGCCGAATTGAAGACTTGCGTGAAGCGGCAAAAATTGTGGACGGCTATAAAGTGGCTGATGGTGTCCGGGCAATGGTGGTTCCCGGATCGCAAATGGTGAAACAGCAGGCGGAGCAGGAGGGGCTGGCGAAAATTTTCATCAATGCCGGATTTGAATGGCGGGAAGCGGGATGCAGTATGTGTCTGGGGATGAATCCGGACATTGCAAATCCTGGAGATCGTATTGCTTCAACCTCAAACCGGAACTTCGAAGGACGGCAGGGAAGGGATTCAAGATCTCACTTGGTCAGTCCGCCGATGGCTGCGGCAGCTGCCATCAAAGGCCATTTTGTCGATGTCCGGAACTGGCAGACAAAAATCGCGGAGGAAGTGTGATATGGAAGCTTTTAAAAAAACCACCGGCATCGTTGCGCCGCTTGACCGTGCCAATATCGATACTGACGCTATTCTGCCAAAGCAGTTTCTGAAGCGCATTGAAAAACGAGGATATGGGCAGTATTTGTTCTATGACTGGCGATATACGCAAAACGGAGAGTTGAATCCGGAATTTCTTTTAAATAAACCCGAGTACCGAAACGCTCAAATTCTGCTGACAAGGGAAAACTTTGGCTGTGGCTCATCGCGTGAGCATGCTCCTTGGGCACTTGAAGATTTCGGCTTCAAAGCGATCATAGCACCTTCTTTCGCGGATATTTTCTATAATAATTGCTTTAAAAACGGTATCTTGCCGATTGCACTGTCGAATGAAAAAATTCAACTGCTCTTTGAAAAAGCAGAAGCGGATGAAGATTATCACCTGACAGTGGATTTGGAAAAGCAAATTATCCAGGACGCTGATAGAATCGAAATGCAATTTGAAGTGGATGATTATCGCCGTGATATGCTGCTTAATGGTTTGGATGAAATATCGGCAACCATACAATTCGAAAAAGAAATTACCGAGTTTGAGAAGGGACACCGTGTCTTTTATTCCATATAAACCTAGTCCCTTATTGGCATTGCTACATGCTGGAGGGTATGACGATACTAAATTAAACGTTTTCTATGGGAACTTCGTTTAAGCGCATAAAACACTTTGTGTAAAGGAGTAATAAGAATATCCCTGGTACATTACTCGGCAGAAGTGCTAGGGATAATGAGGGAAGCAATGAAATCGTATATAACTGCAATTGGCCAGTAAACAAGTTTTTTGTTAAAAAGAGAGAGGACTGGACGGCAGGATATAGCATTCAGCTTATGGAATGGACTGCTGACCAGTTAGTAAAGCTCTTTGGAAGTGAACCGGAGCTTTCCAGGATGAAATCGCTCCCTTGTGGAAGAAGCAATGCAGTCTGCTCACGGAGATTATAGAGAAAAATTAGCCACATTCAGTGAAATTAGCCGACTTCCAAGGTGATATTTGTATGTTTATTGAGTAAAATAAATAGTTATCCTTGAATGAAACACGGGAAGAGGTTGCAGTGATTTGACCGGTTATGCTGGTTCGGAAATGTGTTTGGAAATAGAAGGACGTCCGCAAAGTGGTTCATCACTTTTGCGGATGTCCTTTTTTGCTCATTCCTCCCTTCTCACTTCGTGTATTACCTGAACTTTTACAAACGGTGTTAAACAGGTTCCTAAAATTTCGTCCATCTATTAATAAGAACCTCCATAATGTGTTATTCTAAAATAAAACAAAAAATTCAAATAGCGGCGTAAAATTCCTGGTTATAGAGAAATAACTTTTCTTCTGCATGGCTTTATTGAAAAAAAGAGGCGAAGTGATATTGGGAGGAAAGGCGAGGCTAGAGTCCATACGCATGACTAATTATAACCCACAAAACAGGGATGCCAGCGGGCGCTATATGCTATTGAATGAATGGACGAGCGTTTCCGATGTTGGAAAAACGTTTGATGGCCGGGTTTTTTCGATGGCACAGTACGTGGAAACTGAAGAAAAACACATAAAAGCGTTGATACCACAATGGAGAAACTGAGGCTAACCCACCTGAAGATCGTTTCCTTGGAAAATTATTTCGACAAAACAGATATGGGGTTGATAGAGGGAAGAACCATGCTTCGGCATCTGGCCAGGGAGTTAGTCAAAATGATCCTCAAAGAAAAAGTATCGAAGGTTTATATGTTGAAGACGTAAGTTCTCCTTACTACGGAGAATGAGATGTAAGAACAGTGCAAGACAAAGACTACATTGTAATACAGAGGTGAATTGAGTTTAAGTTACATAGAATCTTTTAAAACACGCTATGAAGCGAGAGCGGCTGGAAAGGGGGAAAGCGCTTGGCAAAGAACACTTTGGTTCAAAGCGAAATCAGCGGGTATATCTCCAATCTACTCCGTGCCCATTTCGGGAAAGGCCCGACTGCGGTTTACGTCACCATTGAACATTCGTTTATCAGCATCCACTTCCGCGGTTTTTTAGCGGCGATGGAGAAGAACATGATGGACCAGAACGAGCTGAGAAAGGTGCTGGTTACCAGAAACTTGATTATCCGCAACCTTGAGCCGGAAATTATGGACAAGATCGAGGAACTGACAGGGAGCCGGATTCAGGAATTCTATACGGACTGGAATTTCGAGAAAGAAACAGGCCTGATCATCGGTGTGATTGATGGCGAGTTCGAGAAACAGCCCTCGGCCGAACCGGATTCCGTGAACGAACAGGCGCTGCGGAATTACATAGACCGGGCAAGCGGTATCACACAGAAAACGCCTGCCCGGACCGATCTCTACTGGCTGGACAATCGCACGCTATTGGTCCGCCGTTCGGAGATCCTGCTGGAAATTGAAAAAGAGTTCATCCGAAGCGGGTTCCTGGAAGAGTTGAAGTTCTCAAGAAAGCAGCTGGAGAATAGAGCTTTTCAGGAAGCCGAACCGGAAACCGTGTTGGAGGGGAGCATTGAAGAAATGTTCTTGTTCTGGAATTTTGAAAAAGACCAGGGGTATACCGTCTTCCGGCTCGGCAAAAAGAAGGAATGAAGGGGAGGCTGGCTTTTTTCTGAAAAAACCTTCCCAGCACGCATACAAGCCAGTGGGATATACGCAAGTCTTTTGGAATCGGAATTCGGGAAGAGACCCGGGTTACATGTCTTTACTTGCAAGTGAATAATGAAGCGTCACGTAATTAAAGGAGGACAAAAAGTGGACAAACCGGTCATCATCATAGGTGCGGGTTTAAGCGGGTTGCATGCCGCATCTTTATTGACTAAACAAGGAATCAACTGCAAGATTCTGGAGGCGAGGGACCGGATAGGCGGCCGGGTTTTAAGTCTGCCTGTTCCAGACAGACCGGATCTTGGAAGATTCGACCTCGGCCCGACGTGGTTTTGGCCGCAGTATGAAAGCCGGATTACCGAGCTTGTTGAAGAGTTGGGTTTGGAGACGCTTGTTCAAAATAATGACGGCGATGTGCTGGTGGAACGGTTTCAGATCAAGCCGCCGGAGCGCTGTGCTTTGCAGGAAAATATGGATGAAAGGGGCGTCCGTTTGGCTGGGGGCATCCAGTCGTTGATCGAGGCGCTTGCAGCGAAAATTCCTGCGGAAACCATTGAGCTGGAGACGCGCGTCAAAAAAGTACGATTGGATGAGTCGGGGAATATCACAGTTGAAGCTGAACATGCCGACGGAAAGGCAGAAAGCATTCAGGCACAAGCTGTCATTTTAGCGTTGCCGCCACGGCTTGTGGCGCGTCACATTGCGTTTTCCCCGGCCCTTCCAGGCGATCTGCTTGCCGATATCGCGGAGAAACCAACATGGATGGGATCCCAGGCCAAGGCCGTTGCCGTCTATGACCGGCCGTTCTGGAGAGAATCCGGGCTTTCCGGGCTTGTTTTAAGTTCCGTTGGTCCGATGCAGGAGATCTATGACGCTTCACCGGCAAATGGAGCAGGTGCCCTGTTCGGTTTCTTCGGGATGCCAGCGGAAGTACGTGAACAGATGGGCCAAGAAAAAGTGCTGAAATTGGTGGCGGACCAGCTGGTGAAGCTCTTCGGCAGTGAAGCGGAAAATCCACAGGCGATCCTTTATAAAGATTGGGCCGGCGATGCTGAAACGGCCGTTGAAGAAGACGCCAGTCCTTTCAAGAATTATAAGAGCTATGGCCAGCCACCGGCAGCGGGGGTATGGGAAAAGAAACTGGTCTTTGCCGGTACAGAGACGAACGCGGCGTACAGCGGCCATCTTGAAGGGGCCCTTCAGTCAGCTGAACAGGCAGTCTCCAAAATAAGCGGGTTGAATTAAATCGCATCTCTATATAATAATAGAAACTCTTCAGTTTATTCACGGCAAATGTATAAAAAGAAGCCATCTCTAATAGAAGCAATGGGCTTATGGGGCGGCTTTTGCATTTTTACTGGAAATGAGAAATAGGCATTATTGAACGGAGCACAGGGAAGGATTATTCAAGGCAGGCCGCTTCTTCTAAAAAGTCATTTAACACACCCTAAAAGCACAAAGCAATTAAAAGGACAGCAGACTCAGTACAAGTCAGCTGTCCTTTTTCTTTATGAATTCTGTTTTACCCAGTAAGCTGCTTTATTTGTGGAAGGTGTCGGCGGGAATTGATCCCCTTTGTCCATGTCAAGCTCACCTTCGTCGCTGTCAGGCTGCTCGGCATCTTCGTCATTCATATAGCTGTCAAAGACGTATTTTCCGCTCTCAGGTGCTACTTCTCCTGTTTTAAAACGTTCTTGATTGGCCATTTCATATCTTCTCCTAGTAAGTTTCCTCCATAAAGACAGTTCTCGCTACTTCTCCTTCTAAACGAGATAAGAAGAAAACAGGTATTTTTAACTGTAAATAAATTACAGGTAATGAAAATCTCTTACTTGGGAATGCGTGATTGTAACCCTTTAGAATGAACTTGTCATTTAAAGCGAGAAGACTCCCGTTTCAGAGAACTGTACGGGCAACGACCGGCAAGCAAATGGAAGATGGTTCGTTTTTTAAAATTTCAACCACCTATAACCCCTGTTTGTTCGCTTTTCGCATGCTGGAACAGATACACAGACTCAGAGGATGGGACTGTGGGTCAAACACCTGTGACTGAATCTGTTCTTCCGGTTTAATTGCCTATAACTTTACCCGTTGTTCCATAATGCAGCGGTTCCATGCTCTCCAGTTTGTTCAGTGCCCATTTGGCGAAGCCGGGTGCCACTTATACAAAAAGGCCCTCTTATTTTACAGTCACTTATTTCCAAAGACCATCGCTTTACAGAGGTTACACTTATATCTACTATCCTATATTTTTTCGAAAATATAGAAAATAAGCGTTTAAAAAAGAAGAAGTCGGATAAACAAGGACTAGAAGGATTATAACTAAAATTTTTCGGAGGAGGAATTGAAGATGGCAGACAACAAAGACAACAATAACCGTAATCGCAATGAAGACGACAAAATGAGTGTTGAGGAAGCGGGACGCTTAGGCGGCGAAGCGACTTCCGAGAATCATGACAAGGAATTCTACCAGGAAATTGGTCAAAAAGGCGGCGAAGCGACGTCTGAGAGCCATGACAAGGAATTCTATCAGGAAATTGGTCAAAAAGGCGGCGAAGCGACGTCTGAGAGTCATGACAAGGAATTCTATCAGGAAATTGGTGAAAAAGGCGGCGAACGCCGCGGAGACGACGACAATTCATAAGCGGAGCCTTATGGATAGAAACAGGAAGGCGCAATCTGCGCCTTCTTTTTTTGGTTTTTCGGCAAAACCGCCTTTGACCAGGAAGGACTTGCGATGGGATGCAGATAAATTATCCTTACTCCATCGTCTGGATACCGACGATTTCCCTGGCCGCAATCCGGTATTCATTGAACGGATCCTCAAACACGAGCAGCTTCTGCGCGCTGTTCACTTCCTTGATCACGCCGCGGTGGAACTGGAATTTATGGTCCCGCCACGTCTTCAGTTTCACTTCACACCGGCGGGTGAGGGCCGTCTCGATCTCTTCCTGGATAAGTTCGAGATCGTCTGCCGTGAGTTCCGGTTTCGTGTCCTGACCGTCTTCCGCGTACCAGTCCCGGAGCAATTGGTTATGTTCCGGCAGCATCATGCCCTGCCATTTCACCATACCGCGGTCCTTGATGTCCCCCTGCAGCTTCATGTGCCGATTTTGCTTCATGATGCATCATTCCCTTCCCGTTTTTTATGGCCGCCGAGCAGGCCGGCCCGTGATACCGCTGTCCCGGCTTCCGTATAGGACACGGCGCGCAGGAGGGCGGTGGAACCGTACTTCCGACGGATGGCGTCCATCACGGCCGCGAGTTTCCGCCGCCGCCATTTCTGCGCTTCGAACAGGCTCAGCTGCATCGACGTCTCGTCCTCCAGGGTGCCGACCGACACGGTGATGCTGCGCACCGGCTTGTCTTGGTAATGGTCATGGAACAGCGCCTGGCAGACGCGGTAGATCTGCATCGTGTCATTCGTCGCCTCGTCGATCGACTTGGAGCGGGAGAACCCGCCGCCGAACACCGCTTTGCTGTAGCCGATGCCGAGATGGATCATGCGCCCCGCTTTGCCGGCTTCCCGCGCCCGCCGTGCGACTTCCTCGCACATCTCGAGCAGCACGGTCATGATATCTTTCTCTGTTATGTAATCCCGGTAAAGCATCTGCCCTTTGCTGAAACTCACCGGTTCCGCCTGCGCATCCTGCTCGCGCAAATAGCTGAAATCAATGCCGTGGGCGTGCTGATACAGTTGATGCCCGATTACGCCGAAGCGTTCCTCCAGCTGTTTCAGGTCGGCTTGCGCGAGATCGCCGACGGAAAAGATGCCCATGCTGTTCAGATTATATTCCATCCGTGAACCAATGCCCCACATCTCGCTGAGCGGCGTGACCGGCCATAATTTTTCCGGCACGTCCTCCAGCCGCCACCACGCGAATCCGGTCTTCTTCGCTTCAAGGTCGAGCGACAGCTTCGCCAGCAGCATATTCGGACCGACACCGGCCGCCGATGGCAATTGGAACTGCCGGTACAGCTCATCCTGGATATGGCGAATCGTCTCTTCCGGCGGCCCCCACAGTTTTTCCGTGCCGGTCAGGTCAATAAAGCATTCATCGACACTGTAGACGTGGATCGCCGTCTTCGGCACATACTCCCCGATCAGCTTCGTAATCTCCATCGACACTTCCAGAAAGAAATCCATCTTCGGCTCAAGCAGGTAAATGTCCGGATCACCCGGTATCTCATACAGCCGGGTGCCGGTGCGGACGCCGAACCGCCGCTTCATCTCCGGTGACACAGCCAGCACGACACTGCCGTTCCTGTCCAGGTTTGCGACAACCGCGATGCAGTCCCGGAGCGGGTCGAGCCCATGCTCCACCGCCGCGCAGCTCGCATAGAAACTCCGCATATCAAGGCAGGCAATCACACGTTCACGATCAGAGGATTGAGCAGTCATCCAAATCACTCCCGTGATAGAACGTTTGTTCTTATCATATAGTATGCCCGGTTAAGCGACAATAAAAACTTGCAGAAAGATTAATTTTATAATTAATGATCTTGGGGGTATTTTGGTTTTTGTTTCTAAAGTAAAGAGTAGGCTTGAATTATGAAAGTCTCCGATATACGAAAGCATTTACGTAGGAGTATAAGAGGACGTTTCCTCATTGGTAAAAGCGAGTAACAATTTAACAGAAGCACAGCCTATAAATTAAATTAATATTTAAATAATGAATTGACAGGAAAAATCATTGCAGTTTATAGGAAATGACGGTACCTTTTAAATAAGGTTTAAAATTTTCTGATATATCACTAAAAAAATGGTGATTGGTAATCAGAAGGAAAGGGGCTAACAGGATAATGCAAAATGTTTACTTGGTCGATGGAGCAAGAACGGCATTTACCTCTTTTGGAGGCTCATTTGCCTCAACGGATGTAACTAAGCTTGGCACGGTAACAGCAGTGGAGGCGTTGAAGCGTGCGGGGGTTTCACCCGAAAATGTTGGTCATGTCATTTACGGAAACGTTATCCACTCAAGTACAAATGCAGCGTATTTAGCACGTCATATCGGATTGGAAGCAGGAGTGCCGAAGGAAGTTCCGGCCTTGACCTTGAATCGGCTCTGCGGTTCAGGAGCTCAAGCGGTAGTATCCGCAGCACAGACCATTATGCTCGATGAGGCGGATATCGTACTGGCGGGTGGGGCCGAAAATATGTCGATGGCACCTTATTCCAATTTCAATCAACGATTCAATGCACCCAAAATGGGCAGCCTTGAATTTGAGGATATGCTGGCAGCCACACTTCTTGATCGTTATACCGGAAGCGGAATGGGTATGACGGCAGAAAAACTGGCAGAACAATATGGAATTACCCGCGAGGAGCAGGATGCATTTGCTGCGGAATCACATCGACGGGCAGCGAAAGCGGCGAAAGACGGAATATTTGCCGGAGAGATCGTTGGTGTAGAAGTGAAAACTCGGAAAGGTACTGTGATAATCGATAAGGACGAGCATATCAAACCGGAGACCGATGCAGAGTCACTTGCCAAACTGCGGGCCGCATTTAAGAATGATGGGACGGTGACAGCCGGGAATGCATCCGGCATTAATGACGGCGCGGCCTCAGTTGTGGTGGCGGGCGAGCGGGCTATTGAACGGCAAAATTTGAAACCGCTCGCACGAATTGTTTCTTGGGGGATTACGGGTGTCGACCCGTCTATCATGGGCATTGGCCCGGTACCGGCTATCCGACAGGCCTTGGAGCGCTCAGAGCTTTCATTGGATGATATCGACTTGATCGAAGTGAATGAAGCCTTCGCGGCTCAGTATTTGTCTGTAGAACGGGAACTGGGGTTAAAAGGGGATATCGTAAACATGAATGGTGGGGCTATTGCGCTCGGTCATCCGGTCGGTACGAGCGGAACACGGCTCCTGCTTTCAGCGGCACGCCAATTGCAGAAACGAAACGGCAAGTATGCTATAGCTAGTCTCTGTATCGGCGGCGGTCAAGGAATTGCGGTGGTGATCGAACGTGCGTAAGCTCCCGGTAATTGTAGCACCGATGTTTCTGGTCTCAACGCCTTCGATGACCATTGCCGCAAGTCGGGCTGGTGTGATCGGCAGCTTTCCGCTGCTGAATGCCCGGCCTGCAGCAAAATGTGCGGAATGGCTGCAGGAAGTGAAAGAAGCACTCGGCGACAAACCGTGGGCTGTCAACTTGATCTCACACCGGAAGTCGAACAAACGCTATGATGAGGACGTGGAACTGATTCGACAGTATGAACCGCCAATCGTCATTACCTCCCTTGGTGCCCCCGGGGAAGTTATCGGAATCGTGCATAAGTACGGGGGGCTCGTCTACTCGGATGTGGCGAGCATTCGGCATGCGAGAAAGGCGGCTGAAAGCGGCGTGGATGGACTCATTCTTGTGTGCGCCGGAGCAGGCGGTCATGGCGGCACGTTAAATCCATTCGGATTCATAGCAGCAGTTAGGCAGTTCTACAACGGTACAATCATTTTATCCGGCTCTATTTCGACGGGAGCAGATGTGGCTGCCGCCCGTCTGGTAGGAGCGGATTATGCATATATGGGCACTCGGTTCCTGGCGGCTGAAGAAAGCAACGCTCAAGAAGACTACAAGCAGATGGTGATTGATTCAAATGCGGAAGATATTCTTTATACTGATGCATTCAGCGGCGTACACGCGAACATCCTTATCCCTAGTCTGCTGAAGGAAGGTATCAATCCATCCACCTTAAAACCGAAAGAAGAAGTGGATTTGTCACACTTGGTGAATGTCCAAGCATGGCGTGACATCTGGTCTGCCGGCCATGGGGTCACAACAGTCACAAAACAGGAGAGTATAACGGAAATCGTTGAAGCCTTGCACAAAGAGTATGAGGAAGGAGTGCATAGTCTTGTATGAAACGCTAAAAACAGAGCTTGACGAGGGTGTTTTAACCTTAACGTTAAACAGACCTGACAAGATGAATGCCTATACTGTCAAAATGAACGAAGAGTTGCTGCATGCATACAGGGAAGCGGATAGTAATGACAAAGTTCGGGTAATCGTAGTGACTGGAAGCGGACGAGCTTTCTGTGCTGGCATGGACCTGTCAGAAGGAGGCGGTACATTTGCATCTGAAGACACCCAGGAAGAGTACCGGGATATTGGCGGGCAGGTTAGCGTACAAGTATATGAGATGAAAAAACCGCTCATTGCGGCGATAAACGGCGCTGCTGTTGGCATCGGGCTAACGATGACTCTTCCAATGGATATCCGTATCATCAAAAAAGGAGCAAAGATCGGATTTGTTTTCGGCCGTCGGGGTATTGGGCCCGAAGCCGCATCAGGATGGTTCCTGCCGCGTCTTGTCGGCGTTGGAAAGGCACTCGAATGGACATTGACAGGCCGCTATATCGCGACAGAAGAAGCATTAGTTGCTGGGCTTGTTCAATACGAATCAGAAGACCCGTTGGAAAAAGCGCTTGAAATCGCACGGGATATCACTGCGAATACGGCTGCGACATCAAATGGGTTTACCCGGCAATTAATGTGGAAAATGCTGGGTGCGAGTCATCCGTATGAATCTCATTTAATCGAATCGCGGTTTTTGCACTGGGCAGGAAATAACGGAGATGCAAACGAGGGTATCCAATCGTTCATCGAAAAACGCCCTGCTTTTTTTCCATTGACAACAAGCGACCTTCCTGATTTTTTTGATAAATAATTTTAACAAACACACCTTCAGTGACGAGTGAAGGTGTGTTTGTTCGTTTCAGTTACAAAATTAAATTATAGTGCGATTGTCTTTTGACGCTTCAAAAAGGCAATAAATTGGGAATGAGAAAAGCTGAAAAATATATCAGTAAATTATTTATAATAATTCGAAAATTTACTTGCCATTTAAAAAAATAACCTGTATACTTTTTTACAATTACTAGTTAAAAATATTCTGACTACTTAAATTAAGTTCAAATGAAAGGGCTTTCAGTTCGGAAAATAAGTGTAAAGCGTAAGGAGGTAGAGGCAAATGAAGATGGTTCCCGCCAATTTGTTTGGAAGAGAGGGGGGACATGTGTTTGAGGATCGTCCAAGGACGATTGGGCAGCTATTAGCTGATAGTGTGAAGGAATTTAGAGAGAAAACGGCCATTGTGACCGAGGATGGACAACTTACATATGGAGAGCTTGATACCCAGTCCTCAGCAATTGCGACCAGTCTCCAAAGCAAATGCGGAATTGAAAAAGGAGATCGGGTAGCAGTGCTGATTGGAAATCGGTATCAATTTCCATTGATGGTTTTTGCTTGTGCGAAGATAGGGGCAGTAATGGTTCCGGTTAATGTGAAACTGTCATCAGAAGAAATTGACTATATTTTAGAACACTCGAAGCCAAAAGTTCTGATCACTGAAGAAGAATTCATGGGGAAAGTGAAAAAGGCGAAGAAGGCGAACACAACTATCATCACCGGTGCATTACAGTCATTTATCATTGACGGGGAAAATACGTTTGATGAACTGCTTAAAATGGAAACCGAATACCGAAATGTACATATTTACGAAGAGGACGGGGCATTTATTCTCTATACTTCCGGAACGACCGGAAGACCAAAAGGGGCGGTCTTAGCCCATGCTAATGTAATCCATAGCGTAATGAATTATAAATTGATTTTTAAAACCGATCATCAATTGAAAACATTAATTGCCGTCCCGATGTTCCATGTAACCGGACTGGTTGGTCAATTGCTCCATATCATTTATATCGGGGGCACCGCTTATAGCATGCGGCGATATCAGAACGAAACTTATATTAAAACAGTCGTAGAAAACCAGATTGATTTCCTGTTCAATGTGCCAACCATTTTTATCATGATGTCAACCAGCGAAGAATTTAAAAATCATTCTTTTGCTTTTGTGAAGAAAGTGGCTTTCGGCGGTTCGCCTATTTACAAGCAGACCTTTGCCATGCTTAAGCAGGCATTTCCTAATGCTGAATTGCATAATGCCTACGGAGCAACGGAAACAACTTCACCGGCGACACTGATGCCGGTTTCCTATCCCATCTCTAAGGTTACATCAGTCGGACAGCCTGTCTATGGTGCTTTCATCAAGATTATGGATTCTGAGGCAAGGGAGTGCCAGCCAGGAGAGATTGGAGAACTTTATATTAAGGGACCGATGGTGATCAAGGAATATTGGGAAAATCCAGAGGCGAATGAGGAAAATTTCACTGACGGTTATTGGCATTCAGGAGATTTGGGGATGATGGATGAGGAGAACTATGTCTACATAAGAGACCGAAAGAAAGACATGATCAATCGGGCCGGAGAGAAAATATTCTCGATCGAAGTGGAAGATGTTCTTAAGGAGCATCCCGACGTAGTGGAAGCAGCGGTCGTCGGCGAACCGGATCCCGTCTTTGGGGAAACAGTGAAGGCATTTGTTGTCGGACCAAAATTAAACACCCACAGCTTACCGGTGCTGACAGAACATTGCCGAAAGTCATTGGCTAATTATAAAGTCCCTGCAAAGATTGAGGTACTTGAAAGTCTTCCGCGGAATGCCTCTGGGAAGATATTGAAAAATCAATTAAAACATTAGGGGGATGAAAGCGTGCTAAAGGAATTATCACCAAAAGCGGCGGAACTACAAAAAAATTTAACAGAATTCATGGAAGAATATATTTATCCAAATGAATCTAAAGTAGAACAATACCTGGACGAGGCAGAGGATCGCTGGACGATTCCGCCACTCATCGAAGAATTGAAAGGCAAAGCGAAATCGCAAGGGCTTTGGAATTTGTTCCTGCCTGATACAGAACATGGAGCAGGGCTTTCAAATTATGAATATGCGCATCTATGTGAAATTATGGGGCGCTCGTTGCTTGCCCCTGAAATTTTCAATTGCAACGCCCCGGACACTGGGAACATGGAAGTATTCGTAAAGTATGGGACTGATGAGCAGAAGAAGAGATGGCTTGAACCATTGCTGGAAGGGAAGATTAGATCCTGTTTTTCGATGACAGAACCAGATGTTGCTTCATCTGATGCGACCAATATCCAGAGCAGTATCGTCCGGGAAGGGGATGAATACGTTATTAACGCCAAGAAATGGTGGAGTTCAGGTGCTATGGATCCCCGATGCGAAATTGCGATTGTGATGGGAAAAACTGATCCGGACGCACCGAAACACCAGCAACAGTCCATGATTCTAGTGCCATTTAATACACCAGGCGTGGAAGTGAAGCGATATTTGCCGGTTTTTGGATATGACCATGCGCCGCATGGACATGCGGAAGTACACTACAACAACGTCCGTGTTCCAGCTTCCAATATCCTTCTGGGCGAAGGGCGCGGGTTTGAAATTGCACAGGGACGTCTTGGTCCCGGCCGCATTCATCACTGCATGCGAGCAATCGGAGCGGCGGAACGTGCATTGGATCTCTTATGCAAACGGGCTTCGGAGCGGGAAGCGTTCGGCTCGACACTCGCTGAAAAAGACGTGATCCGGGAAGTCATCGCAGAAAGCCGGATTGAGATTGAACAGGCCCGTCTACTCACACTGCACGCTGCCCATAAAATCGATACAGAAGGAGCAAAAGCGGCCCGGAAAGAAATCGCCATGATTAAAATTGCCGCTCCACGGGTTTCCTTGAACGTAATTGATCGGGCGATCCAAGTTTTTGGCGGTGCGGGAGTAAGTGATGATTTTCCGCTTGCCGCTCACTGGGCGAATGCCCGTACTCTCCGGCTGGTTGACGGTCCTGACCAAGTCCATCTACGTGATGTCGGGCGGCTTGAATTGCGTGAACAGCTGAAATGAAAATAAAACAGAAGAAACGAGATGGGGGGAGGAAGGTTGAGAGCATGGCATGTAACTAAATTAGGAGAACCAAGAGAAGCGCTAGAATTGTCGGAAGTCCAGAAACCGAAACCAGGCACAGGTGAAGTGTTGATAAAAGTTGAAGCTGCAGCCCTTAACTTCTTTGATATCCTTCAATGTCAAGGAAAGTATCAGGAAGATCCGCCGCTGCCGTTCACTCCGGGTGCAGAGGTGGCGGGTATAATTGAAGCCGCCGGGGAATCAGTGGATATAGAAGTCGGGCAGCGTGTGATCGCTACACCTACACTGCCAAACGGCGGCTTGGCAGAATGGGTGACTGTTCCAAAGGGAAATATATTTCCGGTTCCCGGTTCTTTCCCTGCTGCCGAGGCGGCATCGCTATTCATTACCTATCAAACAGCATATTTTGCGCTTCAGCGGACTGCCGGACTGAAGAGAGGAGAAGTGCTTCTTGTCCATGCAGGTTCAGGCGGTGTTGGATCAGCCGCAATTCAATTGGGGAAAGCTACAGGAGCCACAGTGATTGCGACTGCCGGCAGCGATGAGAAAACAACCGTCTGTAAACAATTGGGTGCAGACATAGCGATCAATTACCGAACAGAAGATTTTGTCACCAAGGTCAAGGAAGCGACAGATGGCAAGGGGGCAAACGTGATCTTTGATCCGGTCGGCGGAGATACATTTGATCGCTCAAGGAAATGCGTCGCGTTTGAAGGCCGGCTATTAGTGATCGGGTTTGCCGGGGGACGGATTGCAGATGCGCCAACCAACCATGCATTGATAAAAAATTATTCAGTGATGGGTGTTCATTTCGGGCTGTTCCGTAAACTCTTCCCGGAAGAAGTAGTGAAAGCGCATCAGGAATTGATTGACCTGTATGAAAAGGGGCTGATCAGGCCGTTGGTATTTGATGAATTCCCTTTTGAAAAAGTACCGGATGCGCTTGAACAACTTGGCAGCAGGCAGACATATGGAAAATTGGCTGTCACCCCATGATTCTGCAGAAAGGATGATTGAAATGGAACGTCTTGCCGTGACAGAGGTGAAAGACGGAATCGGCTATATCAGACTGACCCGACCAGACAAATTGAATGCACTATCAAGAGAGATGGTAACTTCAATAATAAATGCATTGGATGAACTGACTGCTGATGAAGCCGTAAAGGTAATCGTTTTATCTGGAGAAGGAAAGGCATTTTGTGCTGGTGGAGATATTGCATCCATGCAGCAGCTGAAAAGTATGTCGGAGACAGCCGACTGGATGAATTACGTGTCAGCTTTGTCAAAAAAACTACTGGAGATGGATAAATACGTAATTGCTGCCGTCCATGGGTATGCAGCAGGTGCCGGTTTCAGTCTTGCGTTAGCTTCAGATTTCATTGTCGCTGAAAGAAATACCAAATTTGCATTAAGCTTTTCGAACATTGGTCTGATTCCGGATCTTGGGCTGATTAAGCTGCTGACAGAACGGATATCTAAAACGCTTGCAAAAGAATGGATTTCTTCAGGGAAAGTCATTTCAGCCGAAACGGCGTTTGAAAAGGGAATCATCAACCGGATTGCCACCGGTGAAGTAATGGAAGAAGCTGCTAAGTTTGCTGGATTTATTGTTGAAGGACCAGCGCTTAGCAATAAATATATCAAATACCTCATTAATCATGTCGATGGACTTCATCAGGAAACGGCGTTCATGCAAGAGAATATGATTCAGACGCTATTGTTGCAGACTGAAGACCACCGGGAAGGAGTGGCTGCTTTTCTGGAAAAGCGAAAACCGCAGTTTAAAGGGAAATGATCACCCGCTATTGTAAGCGTTTACATAAAATGGGACAGGGGGGTAACTTTTTATGGAATTTCTTAAATCAAGTGTGTTTATGATGGGAATCGGCGGAGCGCTTCTGTTAAGTGGTTGCGGAGGAGAAGAAGCAGGAGGAGTGACAGAAGAAGGAGAGACGATTACACTGCGTGCAGCAACGGGGCTCAGTGCTCAACACGCCTGGTGGGAAGGTGCAATGGTTCCCTGGATGGAACGAGTGGAAGAATTGACAGAAGGGCAGGTGGAGTTCGAGACATTCACCGGTGGGGAACTAGTGGCGGTTCCCGATGAAGGATCAGCAGTACTCGATGGAACAATCGATGTGGCACTTATCCTTCCAATCTATCAACCTGACCAGTTTCCGATGGCGGAAGTCACCATGCTGCCACTTAGTTATTCAGATACTGAGATCGCTTCAAACGCTTGGCGACAATTAATCGAGAGCGAAGAAGAACTTGGGAATGGCCAGACGTATTTTGACATGCAATTTGCTGATTTTAGGGTATTCCCGATATCGACAACACAGGAATATTCCATTTCAACAACAGGTAAGGAATTTAACACGGTTGATGATGTGGTGGGTACTTCTCTTCGGACGCCGTCCAGGATCCATGAAGTATATGCAGAAGAAACTGGAATCGACAGCGTAACGATGCCAGCAGTTGAAATGTACGATGCGCTCAGCCGTGGAGCGTTTGATGGAAGCTTTTACAGCATCGCAGACTGGTCGGGGTACGGATTCCAAGACTTGTTCACATACACGCTGACCGGTGTGAATTTCGGACACTTTAACGCGTTCATTGGAATGGACGAAGAACGCTGGGCTGAACTCCCGGAAGATGTACAGGAAGCGATGGTTCAAGCACATGATGATATTTTCGGTGAGAGTATAGACATATGGACACAGCGCGCCGAAGAGGTCATAGCTGAAAATGAAGCTGCAGGTGGCAAATTTGCTGACTTCGCCGATTTGGATCCTGCGGTTCAGGAGCATTTTAATGAAGGAATTGTCGAAACTTGGATTAATTATGCGGAAATGCTGGAAGCGGATGGGCTTCCAGGCTATGAACTTGTAAGAAAATGGCGGGAACTGATCATTGAGGAAGGTGGAGAAGTGCCGGAAGCTGTCATGGATCTCTAACGATCAGCAGGCAAGGAAAAAAGGGGGACAGCAAAGTGATTGGCACTTGTCCCCTTTTTTATATATTTACATGAAGGGTGGTCCGGTATGGACAATTTAGTCGTCATTGGCATCATTCTAGCAGCGATCATTATTTTACTGATAGCGGGAATGTATATACATTCCATCCTGCTCACCAGTGGTGTGGTCGGCCTAATCTTACTGGAAGGGTTCGATATTCTGCCTGGCCTGTTAGGGAATGAGCCTTTTAACCGTGTAGCCAGTTACACATTGACCACAATTCCACTTTTTGTGTTAATGGCCCAATTTATTCTGCAATCTGGACTTGTGCAAGATATCTTCTACATCGTCCATAAAGCTTCAAGAGGCAAGAATAGTTTACTTGGCGTGTTGACACTAACAATCGGAGGTGTGCTGGGTGCCGTTTCAGGTTCAGGTACGGCAACAGCTGCCTCGTTGGGCCAGGTAGCAATGCCCGAACTTCAGAAGCATGGATACAGTCCGGCGCTGGCTGGAGCTGTGGCAGCTTCCGGCGGCTCCCTGTCAGGTATTATTCCGCCCAGTATTATTCTCATTTTATATGGAGTCGCAACAGAAACACCGGTGGGCAATTTATTTATCGGTGCATTTATTCCCGGTATCCTCGTCATGGTTGTTTATATCCTCGTCATGCTTGTGTATTTCCGGGCGGGACTTAAAAAGCAGAACGTGCATAAAGAAGAACGAACAGTCCCAGAAATTGCGGCAACAGTTGAAGATGTGGAATCCCCTTCCGTGTTTAAACTGGCTGTAAGCAGCATTATTGCTGTACTGATTATGCTGATTATCTTCGGCGGTATTTATTCAGGCGTGTTCACGCCTACAGAAGCGGGAGCAGTGGGGGCATTCGTCGGTCTGGTTGCGGCAGCTGTGCTTGGCCGGATCAATCTTGCATTTTTCCGGAATTCTCTCTTTGAAACCATCAAACTGACCGGCATGGTCATGTTAATTATGATTGGAGCTCAGATTTTTGGCCGGTTTGTTTCGCTGTCTCTCCTCCCGCGGACACTCATTGGGTTCCTTGAGCCGATTATGGATTCTCCTGTACTGGTGCTCATCGCAATTTCAACCGTCTTGTTTGTGATGTTCATGTTTATTGAAGGGGCGGCGGTTATCCTGATGTCCATTCCAGTCATCTTTCCGATCATTCAGGAGATCCAGATCGATGTGCTTTGGTTTGGTGTCTTCATTTCCGTTATCTGTACGATTGGACTGATCACACCGCCCGTCGGCTTGAGTGTATATGCTGTGGCAGGGGTGAGTGGGGTGAGGTCTGAATCGATATTTAGAATTGCGTTCATTTTTGCCGCTATTGCGATGCTGATTGTCTGTGGGCTGCTGATCGCATTTCCGGAACTTGCCACATGGCTCCCTGCATCTGCAGGTTAAAGGTGAGAAAGGGGCATTCTAACAAATGGATACTTTATGGAAATCTTATCGAATTTTCAATTACATTAAACTGACTGGAATTTGGATCAGCGGTATTTTCTTACTAGTAATGATGGGCTTTATCGTTTATGACGTAGCTGCCCGCAATTTGTTTGCAGGCTCTATAAACGGTGGATTTGAGATTGTTCAAAATTATCTCATGCCGCTAGTGGTTTTCCCGGGTTTGGCTTATGCCTATTCCTCGGGTGTTCTGCCAAAGATGGATTTGATCATTGAACGCATTCCTGTAAATGCTCAGCGGACACTAGTGATTGTCCTGATTTTAATTGAGCTGTTTGTCCTTGTGTTATTAGTTGAATTCACTTGGGAGTTTGCAATGAATGGCCTTGAAAGGCAGGAAGGATTTCCTGCAGCAGGTAGACTTTATCCGCTGTATCCTTTATTTTTTTTGATACCAGTTTCATTTGCGCTGATTGTGATTGAAAATCTATTTCTACTTATTCGGAACTTCCGTATAAAAGAGCCGACACTGATAATGATTGCAGATAATCCTGAGACGGAAGATCCTACCTGAATATATTACGGCATACGAAAAATGGGGAGTTGCGATGAATTTAAGAGAAAGGAAAGCGGCCAAAAAAAGGGAAGACATTCTGCGTTCAGCGAGCCTTGTCATTGCGAGGGAGGGTTTTCAAAACGCCACCATGGAAGACATTGCTGCAGAATTGCTAATGACGAAAGGTTCTCTGTATTACTATTTTAATAGTAAACAGGAACTTCTTTATCATTGTCATGATTGGATTCTGTCGGATGCAATGGAAAAAATGGAGGAAATTGTAGCAAAACCTATTTCTGCTGTTGAAAAATTGAAACAGGCAATCAAAATGCACCTACAAGTTGCAATCCAGGAAAAAGATGTCTTCAATTTGATCATCAAGCCGGCTCAAGTATTTCCAGAAGAATATGTCCAAACGATTTTGATTAAACGGGACAAGTACGCAGAATATTTCGACAAAATAATTGAGCAAGGCATGGAAATGGGGGAGTTCGCACCTAAACATGCAAAAATGGTGCGTATGATTATTTTAGGAGCGACTAACTGGGTTCAGGTTTGGTATTCGCCTGGCGGAGAGTTCAGCAAGGAAGAGATTCAGGACATGTACGCTGAATACTTAACAGAAATTTTAATATGAAACTAAAGGGTTGGCTGATATGAGGAAAATCCATGTAGTGACACAGAAAGAAGCAGTCGATGAACAAAAATTGGCGGGTTGCACAGCCGTGGTGATTGATGTGTTTCTTGCCACGTCCACAATCGCATTTTTACTGACCAATAATTATGAACCAATTTATACAGTAAAGGATAGCGAACATGCATTGGCACTAGCATCTTGGTTGGAAGAACCTTATATTCTGCTTGGTGAAACAAGGGGGAAATGTATAGAAGGATTCCAGTACCCCGATCCTTGCCTGATTAAATTTGTACAAGAAAAGAAAGCGGCCATCATTTGTTCAACCAACGGAACAAGAGCTATCGAAAGTGCGAAAAAAGCGAAAATCCTTTACATCTCCTCACTTGTTAATGGCCATAAAGTTGCTGAACATATAAGCATGCAGACAGATGATTCTTCAATTGTGTTAATTTGCGCAGGAAATGACGACCGGTTCTCCATGGAGGATTTCGTTGGAGCGGGTCAGATCATAGACCGTCTCTTGAAGGGGGAAGAGTATGCCCTTTCCGATGCCGCAAAACTGGCACGGGATACATACTTAAGCTCTTCGGCAATCTCTTTCCGGAATTTATTGGATTGTGAAACCGCTTCTTTACTTCGGTCTTTCGAGTTTGAAAACTCAATGGATTTGGTCATAGAACACCATGAGAAAGTGGAGGTAGTGCCAATATTTAAGGGAAACAAGGTGGTTCAGGAGCTGTTACCGACAGGAGAAAGAAGCACTTGAGGAGGGAGAAGATTGAGACAGAGAGAGTGGGAATTTGTCAATCTGGAAACCAAGGACAGCATCGCCGTCTTGACGATCAACAATCCGCCTTTAAATATATTAACGGATGCTGTTTTAACCGAATTCAATAATGCAGTTGAAGAAATATTAACTGATGAAACTTTACGAGTTATTCTTCTTAGAGCAATGGGTGAAAAGGTATTCATTGCAGGTGCAGATATTAATCAGTTTCCGGCACTTACGGCTGATACAGGTCTTATGCTGGTAGAGAAGGGCAAAAAAATATTCGATAAACTGGGACTGGCAAACCTTCCTGTTATTTGCGCGGTCAATGGATCAGCACTTGGAGCGGGACTGGAGTTGGCACTTGCTTGTGATATACGGATTGCTGAGGAACATGCAAAACTTGGACTTCCTGAAACAGGTCTTGGGATTTTACCTGGATACGGCGGCACACAAAGACTTACACGTCTTGTTGGAAGCGGGAAAGCGAAAGAAATGATCTTGGCAGGTGTCCGCCTGTCAGCTCAAGAAGCTTATGACCACGGATTAGTGGAAAGAGTTGTGCCGAAAGGGCAAGCGTTTGACACAGCCAAAGAGCTTGCGCAAAAAATTGCGGAAAAAGGTCCGATTGCCGTATCTTACGCGAAAAGGGTGATTGATGAAGGTTACGAGTTGTCTCTTGAAGAAGGACAGAAATTGGAGAGTCAGCTTTTTGCGGAATTATGTAAAACTGCCGATATGCAAGAAGGGGTTAAGGCGTTCAAAGAAAAAAGACAGCCAAAATTTTCAGGAAAATGAATTTGGGAGGAATCAAATGACAATCCAACAAGCAGCTGTCGTAGGAGCCGGTATTATGGGTAACGGGATTGCGCAAATCATTGCAGAAGCTAATATTCAGACCATATTATATGACATTGACTCTCAAGGATTGGAAAAGGGAATCAAACGAATCGAGAAGACATTAGCAAGAAATGTGGAAAAAGGAAAAATTGATCAGGAAAAGGCGAATGAGATACGGGCGAGGATTGAAGTCACGAATGACATTCAGAGTTTACGTGATGCGGATTTTATAATCGAAGCTATTGTGGAAAAAATTGAGCATAAAAAAACGCTCTTTATAGAACTGGATCAATTGTGTAAACCTTCCGCTGTCTTTGCTACTAACACCTCCGGGTTAAGCATCACTGAAATGGCCAGTGTGGTGAAGCGGAGCGACCGTTTGATCGGCATGCATTTCTTTAATCCGGTGCCGGTAATGCAACTTGTGGAAATTATCCGTGGAGAACAGACGAGCGATGAAACATTCCATACAGCACATCAACTGGCTGACCGATTCAATAAAACGGCTATTTCTGTGAAAGAAGCACCATTATTTGTAGTAAATCGGATACTCACACCGATGATTAATGAAGCGATTTTCGTATTGGCAGAAGGAATCGCATCAGCAGAGGATATTGATAAAGGCATGAAACTCGGCGCCAGTCATCCGATTGGACCTCTTGCCTTAACCGACTTGATCGGCTTAGATACGATGCTAATGGTAGCGGAAACGCTTTATGAGGAGACAAAGGATTCCAAGTATCGACCGGCTCCTTTGCTTAGGCAATATGTACGGGCGGGCCGACTTGGCAGAAAGTCGGGCGAAGGATTTTATAAATATGAGTGAACTTAATTGATGAAGGGAGAGAGCATATATGCCTGATGCACAGGAAGAATCCAAAAAAAGCCGGCAATCGGTTGACTGGAATAAAGTAGAAACATATCTTCGTCATTCAATCAGTGATTTGCCACAAAGGGAAATGCAAGTACGGAAATTTTCGGAAGGATATTCCAATCTGACCTACTTGCTTACCATTGGAGATTGGGAAGGTGTATTAAGACGGCCGCCTTTCGGCAAAACTCCGCCGAAAGCACACGACATGGAAAGAGAATACAGAATGCTGACAAAGATGAATCCTGTTTTCCCCTTGGCGCCGGAACCTTATGTGTACTGTGAAGATAAGGAAGTGATGGATAAACACTTCTATGTCATGGAAAAGAAGAATGGAATCGTGCTGGATGATAAGTTGCCGGCTGCTTATAAGTCTTCGGAAAAGGCGGGACCGCTTATTTCCCAGGGGATTATTCAGACGTTGGTCCGTCTTCAGGATGTGGATTATAAAACAGCGGGACTTGAGGAAATGGGAAAGCCTGAAGGGTTTATGGAACGGCAGATACACGGCTGGATCAAACGGTATGAGCGGGCAAAAACGGATGAGATTCCGGGGCTTGCCAACTTGCAGGCGTATTTGACCGCCAATATTCCAACCAATTCAGAGACGACTGTTGTTCATAACGATTTTAAGCTGAACAATTTGGTCCTGGACCGCAATGCCCCCGGACACGTAATCGGGGTTCTGGATTGGGAACTCTCAACTATCGGCGATCCATTAAGCGATCTCGGTTCAACCATTGCTTATTGGGGACAGCCCGGCGATCCGGACATGGGCATCACCATACTGACCGATCAGCCCGGTTTCTACAATCGGAAAGAGTTTGTGGAAGAATATGCAAAAGCCAGCGGACGGGATGTCTCAAATATTGATTTTTACGTTGCGTTTGGCTTTTATAAACTTGCGGGTATTTTACAGCAAATTTATTATCGCTGGAAGACTGGTGAAATTCAGGATGAACGATTCCGGAACTTAAATAAAGCGGTAACCAACTTGTTTGAAATGGCTGAAAAAGCTCGATTAGGTCGCCTGTTTTAAAAAGGGGAATTACTTGAAAAAAAGGAAAAAATAACTTGATTTTTCTAAATATTTAGTTATATTTAATGTATGGAGGTGTTTTCATGAACGTATCTTCAATTCCTTCTTTTGGACTTCGAGGAAAGAAAGCGATTGTAACTGGCGGCAGTAAAGGAATTGGGCTAACAATCGCAACTGGTTTAGCTCATTACGGAGCTGAGGTGATGGTTACTGGACGGAATGAAGAAGCTCTGAAGGATGCAGTCAGGAATCTCAAAGAACATGGATATGATGTGAAATGGAAAAGAGCAGATGTTACTTCTAAAGAAGAGGTGGAAGAGCTGTTCAGCTATGCAGATGAAGTATTTGGACAGCTCGATATTCTGATTAATAATGCTGGCATGAATATCCGAAAGCCACTCGTGGAGGTGGAAGAAGAAGATTGGGACCAGGTTCTTAACACGAATCTAAAAGGAATCTTTCTGGTCGGACAGCAGGCTGCAAAGCGAATGATAAACCAGCAGAGCGGCCGGATAATAAATATTTCATCGATTCTCGGACAGGTCGGTAACCCGCTCCAAACTAGCTATGCAGCCAGTAAAGGCGGTATTAACCAGCTAACTAAAGTATGGGCTGCCGAACTGGCGGATCATCATATTACTGTCAATGCCATTGCTCCTGCTTACATAAAAACACCTATGACAGAAGGTTTTCTGCAAGATCCAGAGCGCGTCGAACAAATCCTCAGTCGTACGTTACTGAAAAGAATGGGCGAAGTAGAGGAAGTTATCGGACCGGCAATTTTTTTTGCTTCAGATGCTTCAAGTTATGTGACAGGACAAGTCTTATATGTGGATGGGGGTTGGACGGCAAATTAGACGGTTGATTGGGAAAGGAGGAAACAGAGCGTGGTGAAGCAGGAAGCCCTAACAGTGCCGGAAATGCTTTCAGCTAGATGTAAACGGTATCCGGATAAAGAGTTTTTGGTGGTGGAGGACTTGCATGGCGGAATTGAGCGGCTGACTTACCGGGAATTCCAGGAACTGGTGCAAAAGCTCGCGACGTTACTGCAGGAATACGGAATTCAAAAAGGAGATAAAGTACTATTACATTTGCCAAACGGATCTGCGTTTATGGTATCGTGGTTTGCCATTCTCTCTGTTGGCGGTGTGATGGTGCCCACCAATATTTTATCAACTGAAGAAGAGATGAAATACTTAGTCACTCATTCTGAGAGCAAAATAATCATTTCGGAAAAAGAGTATGAAGAGAAGTTCAGCACATTCCGTCTGCCACTGCTTTTATCTCGGCTTGGTGAAGAGCGAAGAGGAATTTGGCTGGAACAGGAAGCTGGAAAAATGAGGTCGTTACCGATCCCGCTGCAGCTTGCCAGTGGAGATGAAGCAGCGATTCTCTACACATCGGGAACGACTTCAAAACCTAAAGGCGTCGTGCTAACGCACAAAAACTATCTACATACTGGTAAACAAATGGCGAAAATATTGCATTATCAACAGACAGACAGAATGCTGATTGCGCTGCCGATGTTTCATGGCAACGGCCAATATTACATGGCAATGCCGGCTCTATATACGGGAGCAAGCATCGCAATTACTGAAAACTTCAGTGCAACAAATTATATAAAACAAGCCAAGCGGTTGGAAGCGACTATTGGATCCCTCTTTTCAGCACCAATTCGTATGATTTTGAAAAAAGAGTTCGACCCGGCAGATGCAACCAATAGTCTGAGAGCAGTGATTTATGCCCAAGGACTGACCGATGGACAGTACGAGGCATTTTCAAGACGATATGGCGTAGAGCTGTGTCAGTTATACGGCATGACTGAGACAGTAGCAGTCCCGCTGATCAATTTATCAAAACGGGATGAACACCATGCAAGCATCGGAAAGGAAGCAGGTGGTTACCAGGTAAAACTCCGTGGAGAGAATGGAAAGGAAGTCCCGGCTGGAGAAGCGGGAGAGATTACGATCGCCGGTGTCCCGGGTGAAACAATTATGAAAGAATACTTCAAAAATCCGGGAGCCACCGATGAGGCGATCCGGGAAAATTGGCTCTACAGCGGAGACATAGGAAGGAAGGACCCGTTAACTGGTCTGTATTACTTTGTTGACCGGAAAAAGGACATGATGAAACGGGCCGGGGAGAATATTGCTGCCGGGGAAGTGGAAACGGTGCTTAACGAACATGATGCGGTATTTGAAAGCGCTGTCATATCAGTGCCGGATCCGATGTATGAAGAAGAAATTCATGCTTTTGTTATCCTGAAAGACGACAACACTACTGGCTCGGAAGAGCTGATAGATTGGTGCCGGAAGCGACTGGCAAAGTTCAAAGTACCCCAAGCCATTCACATTACCGAAGAATTCCCACGTACTTCTGTCGGGAAGATTCAGAAACATCAGCTGAAAAATTGGATTTAAGGAGGAGTTAATGAATGGTAGAAGTTAAAAATCCTGAACAATTGAAGCAGAACCCGGTTGCTGTCCCTGTGAAAAATAATCCGCTTGCCCGGTTGGCAAATTTCTTTGCACAAATGGCCGAAAAATGGCTGCCTGATGCGTTTGTCTTTGCCATTTTACTGACAGTTATTGCTTTCGTCGCCGGGATTGTTTTTACGGATGCAGGTCCTTTTGATATGTTGCTTTATTGGGGTGATGGTTTTTGGGCACTTTTGACTTTTACTGCACAGATTATTACAACATTCGTCATGAGCTTTGCCCTTGCACTGACAAAACCAGTTTCCAGAACTCTTGAGAGTATTGCTTCAAAGTGTAAAACCCCGACTTCGGCCATTCTGCTTGTCACCTTTACGGCGCTTGGTGCATCACTGATCAGTTGGGCATTCGGTTTAGTCGTCGCGGGAATAATGGCAAAACTGGTGGGTAGAAAGGTACCTGACGTCGATTACAGGGTATTGGTTGCAGCGGGTTATTCAGGATTTATCATCTGGGAAGGCGGCTTGTCTTCTTCCCCGGCGCTATTCGTCGCAACTGCCGGCCACGTATTCGAAGGGGAAATTGGAATCATTCCCATCACAGAGACGTTACTATCTGCCGTTAACATTGCGATTGTCACCATCATTTTCTTGACACTACCTTTTGTCATGCGGTTAATTCATCCTAAAAACCCGGCAGACCGTTACATAATTGATCCGGTACTGCTGAATGATCAGGAGGAAGAAGAAAAACCGACAGAAAGCGTAAATAATCCGAATGATAAAATTGAAAAGTCTCGATTAATTCCACTGATTGGCGGGTTTCTTGGTTTAAGTTATTTAGTGAACCACTTTTTCACTAACGGTTTTGCCCTTGATTTAAATACAGTGAATTTAATGTTCCTCACTGCTGCTTTACTGCTTTTCTCGAACGTCCGGGAACTCGCTGACGGTCTTCTGAAATCCGTCAGCAGCGTTGGCCAATTTGTTTTGCAATATCCATTCTATGCAGGAATTATGGGGATGCTGGCTGCTTCAGGGCTTGCCGTCTTGCTCGCAAACTTCTTTATTGATATTTCCACCGCTAAGACGCTGCCGCTTTGGACATTCCTATCGGCAGGACTTCTGAACATCTTCATTCCTTCAGGCGGTGGTCAATGGGCAGTGCAGGCGCCGATTGTGGTGCCGGCTGCACTGGAAATGGGTGTTGAACCTGCAAAAGTTGTAATGGCTGTTGCTTGGGGAGATGCATGGACCAATATGATTCAGCCATTCTGGGCAATTCCACTTTTGGCGATAGCAGGGCTGAAAATCCGCGACATCATGGGTTATACGCTTGTTGCCCTGCTCTATAGCGGCGTAGTTATTGCAGCATGTATGATGCTATTTAGTTAGCACCCACTTTATTTCTTTCTGTAATCAAGGATTCATGGTGCACAAAATAGATGCATGAATCTATCTTCGTCTGCTACTGCCTGCCAACACAATTCCATTAATGAAGAAGGAGTGAAAAGAGATGGCGGAAATTTATAAAAAAGAAATTCAACTGAAGGACTATCCGAAGGATGTGCTTTTGAATTTCTACAGAACAATGGTGAAAATCCGGAAATTTGATGAAAACCTGATCCGGTTGATGCAGGAAGGGAAAGTTTCGGGGTTTTATCATTCTGGTATCGGTTCAGAAGGCCTGTCAGCGGGTTCTATCCGGGAAAATCTGCGTGATGAGGATTATATCTACTATAACCACCGAGGTTGCAATCAGAAGATTGCTAAAGGTGTCCCGCTCTCTAAGATATACGGTGATTTTCTTGGAACAACAGAAGGGACAACGAAAGGGCTTGGCGCCGGTATTGTCCACAGTGCCGACCCGGCAAGAGGCGTAATGGGGCAGGCCGGCACCATCGGTTCGCAGTTAGGAATCGGAATAGGCACCGCGTATGCTTCGAAATTCAAAGGAACAGACCAAGTGACGGTAATTTATTTTGGGGATGGCGCTGCATCAAGGGAAATGCTGCATGGCTCATTGAATTGGGCAGGACTATACAATCTGCCAGTCATTTATATCTGTGAGAATAATGAATATGCAATCTCCTGCCATGTATCTGAAACTCATGCTGTAAGAGAACATATTGCAGACTGGGCATACGGCTATGGCATTCCGAATTGCGTAGTGGATGGGAATGATGTGCTATTGATGCACGAAGCTACGAAGGAAGCCGTGGAACGGGCAAAAAGAGGGGAAGGTCCAACGTTCATCGAAGCACAGACATTCCGTCATCGCGGTCACTTTGAGGGGGATCCGTATGACTACGTCGATGGTGAATTGTTGAAAGATTGGAAAGAAAACAAAGACCCGATCCGGAATTTTGTTTCGCGATTGCTTCTGGATAAAGTCACTGATGAACAAGAGTTAAAAACAATTGATCAGGAAGTGGAGCAGGAAATTCTGGAGGCCATCAAAAAAGCGGAGTCCGCACCGCAACCTGAACCTGGCAGAATATATGAAGGACTATTCGCGTAAAGGAGGAGAATAAAATGAGAACAATTAATATGCGGACAGCTCTGTTGGAAGCATTGAATGAAGAAATGGAACGGGATGAGACTACGCTGATTTTCGGAGAAGATGTCGGTAAATTCGGCGGTATTAACAAAGTGACACAAGGATTATACGAGAAATATGGCAACCGGGTATTCGATACGCCGATTGCTGA
Organism: Planococcus lenghuensis; assembly: GCF_001999905.1. Lineage (NCBI taxonomy): Bacteria > Bacillati > Bacillota > Bacilli > Caryophanales > Caryophanaceae > Planococcus > Planococcus lenghuensis. Next base: position 3,443,309 of record NZ_CP019640.1, on the reverse strand, counting down.
GCCGACTATAATCGCAGCGGCGGTCGGAATGGCGATTACAGGAAACGCACGTCCGATTCCAGAGCTACAGTTCGGTGATTTTGCTGGAATCGCCTTTGATGAAATTTTTAACAAAATGGGCAAATGGCGATTTATGCATGGAGGGCAGATGGAAATGCCAATCACGCTCCGTCTTCCAGTAGGAATTGCCGGCGGTGCAGGCCCTGAACATTCTCAGAGTCCACAGGCTCTATTCATGCATGGCCCCGGGCTGCATATCGCGATTCCTTCCACCCCTTATGACGCGAAGGGGCTGCTGAAGACGGCGATTCGGGATAATAACGCTGTCTTATTCTTCGAACATAAGATACTCTATGACATGAAAGGGGAAGTGCCGGAAGAAGAATATTTGATCCCGCTCGGAAAGGCGGATATCAAAAGGGAAGGATCAGACGTGACAATCATTGCCACCGCTCTTCAGGTCCATACAGCGCTGGAAGCCGCTGAAGACTTAGTTGCAGATGGCGTTGAAGTCGAGGTGGTCGATCCTCGGACGCTGGCACCTCTGGATATGGAAACCATTTTATCATCTGTGCGGAAGACAGGGCGGGTACTGATCGTTCATGAAGAATCAAAGACAGGCGGGTCCGGAGCAGAAATCACTGCTCAAATTCAAGAAGAAGCTCTTTTCGATTTAGCTGCCCCAATTCGACGCATCGGCAGTCCAGATGTACCGATCGCCCAGAACATTTATCTTGAACAATTCTACCGGCCGAGTAAAGAGCAGATCATTCAAGCTGTCAATGATTTGATGGAATACTGAAGAGTGCTGCAGGGAATCAGACCGGTCAGCTGCCCCTGCGTTTGATTCTCTGCCAAACTGAACGACGCGATGGGAGGCAGAAGAATGTATGAAGTGAAAATGCCCCGGCTCGGCGTGACGATGCAGAACGGTATCATTACGGACTGGCTGGTGAAAGAAGGAGAAGAAGTCAGCAAAGGCGATTATTTATTTGAGTTGGAGACAGAAAAGTCAAACCTAGAGATTGAAGCGCAGGAAGGCGGAGTCCTGAAAAAAATTCTTGTTCCGCCCGGAAAAGAAGTACCGGTGAACACAGTCGTCGCCGTCATTGCAGGAACAGATGAAGAAGTGGACCTTTCCCGCTATGAGGAAAAAGAAAGAGCCAAGCCATCTCCTGCGGCCGATAAAGAAAAAGAAAAAGCTCCTCAGCAGCGGCAGTCATCTACCCGGCAAGGCGGCATTGCCCCCCGGGCCCGCAAATTAGCAAAAGAACTGGGAATTGCGTTAGAAAACATAACCGGGACCGGGAAAGACGGAATCATCACTGAAAAAGATGTCCGGGAAGCTTCATCCGGCGAGACGGAATCCAAGCCATCCATCGAGGTAAAAGAAACGATTTCGCTTACAGGTATTCAAAAGACGATGGCCACCAACATGCTGAACAGCTGGCAGAACATCCCGCAGTTCACTCAGATTGTGTCCGTGGATATGACGCAGGCGATGGCCGTGAAAAAAGAACTGGACAATGTATCCCTGAATGACATCATCATCAAAGTGGTATCCAACGCTGTAAGTGCGTACCCGTTCGTGAATAGTCGATTGGAGAACAATGGAAAAGAAGTTACGGTATATGATGAGGTCAATATCTCTGTGGCAGTAAATAGCCCGGACGGACTCGTCGTTCCTGTGGTCAGAAATACAGAATCAAAATCAGTGCAGGATATTTCAACTGAAATCCGGCAACTGGTTCAGAAAGCGGAAAACAAAAGCCTTTCTGCCGAAGATTACGCTGATGGCACGATCACCGTTTCTAATCTCGGAAGTTTCGGAGTTGAGACGGGCACGCCGATCATCAACAGTCCGCAGGCAGCCATTGTCTTTGCTGGCGCAGTCAAGAAGACTCCGGTCGTCGGCGATAACGATGAAATCAAAGTGGCGCCGATCATGATGCTGTCCGTTTGCTATGACCATCGCTTTATTGACGGGGTGAAAGGCACAGAATTCACAGGAGAATTGAAAAAAGTTTTCGAGAACTTGAACACGGATTCTCTTAGCTGATTGAAAGGAGATCACGTATGCGATTAAAAGACAAAGTCGCAATTATTACCGGAGCGGGAAGCGGACAGGGCAAAGCTGCAGCAAAAATATTTGCTGGCCAAGGTGCAAGAGTGGTGGTGGCGGAAATGAATGAAGAAGCCGGCCGAGAAACGGCAGAAGAAGTAACGGCTGCAGGCGGGGAAGCATTTTTCTATAAGACCGATGTTTCTGACGAAGCAAACGTCAAAGCACTGGTGGAAGAAGTGCAGAACCGGTTTGGATCGATTGATGTGCTGTTTAATAACGCAGGCATCGGTTTTTCAGCACGGTCCCGTTATAAAATGGCGTCTATTTTGGAAACGCCACTCGAGGATTGGAACAGTATTTTGAGCATCAACCTGAACGGTGCGTACCTAATGTCCAAACATATTATTCCTGTTATGATCGAACAGAAACGCGGGAGTGTTATTAATAATTCTTCACTGAACGGAATTATCGGTGTGAGCGGAGCAGACGCCTATACAGCATCAAAAGGGGGTGTCGTCGCACTCACCCGGGTGATGGCTGCGGATTATGGGAAATACAATATCCGGGTCAATTGCATCTGTCCAGGAGCGATTAATACGCCGATGATCCAAGAAGTGCTGAGTGATCCGGAGATTGCTAAAAACTATGAGGCAGGACCGCTCGGACGAGTGGGTGAACCAGAAGAAATTGCATATGCCGCCTTGTTTTTGGCTTCAGATGAGGCGAGTTATGTAACGGGGCTCATTATGCCGGTCGATGGTGGCTGGAGCACTGTTTGAATAAAAACTCAGCAAATAAATGCTCAACATCCGGTAAATCGATATCACAAAAGACGCGCCATTCTCATTAGGAGAATGGCTTTTTATGTTGTCGGTTTTTGAGCGAGAAGCTATTAGCGAGGAAACGAGCAACATTAACTATTGTGGCGTTCAAGATGTTACGTTTTCATGCTCCGGTAGTCTAATACTGTCGGTTGTATTTGAAAGGGAATGGCTACAATCTTACGGAAACATCTTGCGAGGTCTCAACCGATTTCTATTCATATTCTGTTGAAACAGGGTCCAATTTGCGGATGTCAAATTCATTGTCGTCGCACAAATCGCATAGAAACTTCGCATATCAAGGCAGGCAGTCACACGTTTACAATCATTCCATTGATTCCATCCTTCGTAAATTTTCTGTAGTCCTTTCCTGCTAAAAGAATCTTGTCTGTAAAGCTCACTGGTATTTATTCCGGTCCGAACGGATCGTTTTTTGAAACAACTTACTTTATTGGATGAACGAACAAACTTGAAATGCTATAATGAAAGCGCATTCAATTAACCGGAGCTGTCGGGCTGCCCTCAGAAAATACATAGCGCCAGACAGAATAAGCAGAAGTGCCGGCCAGGAGGTGAAAGGGCGGGGTACATAATCATTGTTCCAAGATGTCGAAATAAGAGCCTTATATGGAAACAGCACCCCAATTCAGAAAGGAAGTTGTTCATGAAGAAATTAATGATTTTCTCACTCATCTTTTCCTGTCTGTTATTCATCGTATCCCCTGGAACACAAGCGCTGGCGGCCAAGAAAGCGGAAAAAGCGGAAATCCCGGTCCTGCTGTACCATGTCGTCTCGCCGACTCCTGACCCGGATAACCTCTATCAATTCAGTCTGGAAGAATTCGAAAAGCAGATGGCTTACCTGAAAGACAATGGCTACCGGACGCTGACCATCAAACAATACTTCAATATCCTGTATGGAAATGCGGCAATGCCGGCCAAGCCGATTCTGCTGACGTTCGATGACAACTCCTATGACTTCTATCCAAATGTCTATCCGGTCCTCGACAAATACGACATGAAAGCGACGCAATTCACGGTGTCGGACTGGGTGAATGGGAGCTGGAACATGACGGCGGACGAAATCACGACGGTCATGGATAACGGCATCGATATCCAGAACCATTCTGTGACTCATCCGTTCCTGACGCAACTGAGCTACGAAGCGCAGTATGCTGAAATCAGCGGTGCCACGACGGCACTCAAATCCCTGACAGGCAAGACGACGAATGTATTCGCCTATCCGTACGGCGCTTACAACGCGGATACAATTGCTGTCCTGGATGAACTCGGCTTCGAAGGCGCCTTCACGGTAGCGGGTGGCTTGAGCACAAGTGAAAGCGAGCGTTACGAAATCCCGCGCATCATGATTCTCAATGGCGACACGCTCGATGATTTCGTGCGGAAAATCGAAACGGGTTATTGAGTTAATGCATTCAAGTCAGACGTCTGTTCCTCTTTGGGGCAGGCGTTTTTTTGCTGATGCATCCTCTTAGTCGGTTCAGCGCTCCTCTTTCACGAGCTGCATATTTACCATCCCCGAAGAATCGGAATCTCTCGCTGTTCCGGCAGCCACTTACATTCTCTGCCCATGGCTGTTCCTTTCAAAGAAACGTTTTTACAGACAGATGTCAGCTGCTGTTGAAGATACAATATTGAAAATTTTCTTGACTATGAATACGCTTCCATATATGATGGAAAACAAGAAAATGATAAGGTGATGGCTATGGTTTCTTCTAAAGATGTAGCAAAGCATGCCGGCGTTTCCCAAACGACGGTTTCCCGGGTGATGAATGAACCGGACAAAGTGAATAAAAAAACGCTGCATAAAGTGAATGCGGCAATGAATGAATTGGGGTACCGGCCCAACCTGATTGCCCGGTCGCTGGTCAATAAGAAAACCCACTCCATCGCCTTGCTGTCGGGACCGCTGTACAATCCTTTCTTTGCCGACACTACGACGTCCATCGTGAATTTTGCCAAAGGGAAGGGATTCAATGTCAATGTCCATTTCGAGAATTTCGGGGACAATATGTCCGTTTACCAGGATGTGCTGAGCCATCAGGTTGATGGCATCATCCTGTCTTCCGTCCTTTATGACGATCCGATTTATGATGAGTTAAAGAAATTGGATATTCCGTTTATCATGTTCAACCGGCGGCATCGCGAAGATGGTCATTTTATCGAAATGGATAATTTTCAAGCCGGCCGGCTGGCAGCAGAGCATCTGCTCGAGCTGAATCATCGGAATATTGTTTGGATGGGCGGCCCGCTAACGATGTCGACCTTCCAGGGCAGGTATGAAGGGTTTAAACATGTGCTCCAGGAAAACGATATTCCGTTTGGCCCTGAAAACATCCTCATCACAAACACCAGCAAAGCCGCGATTTTCGAAGAAGCGCATGCGCTCATGTCCAAAAAGAACCGGCCTACCGCCATTTTTGCCGCGACTGATTCCATTGCCATTTACATGATGGATTTTTTGATCGAGCGGGGCTACAGCATCCCGGAAGACATCAGCATTCTAGGCGTGGATAATGTCGAATTGAGCCGCCATCACTCTTTCCAGCTGAGCACGATCGGAACGGTGACTGAGGAAAATCTGGGCCGCGTGGCGATCGAACATTTAGTGGACATCATCAATGGCAAAGGAAACGAAGAAATGCCATTCGTCCAGAAGACATTGCCGACGAAATTGTTTAAGCGCAACACGACCAGCCGGCTTTGATTTTTTCAACAGTGAAATGAATACGTAACCATTCAGTGAGAATTCCAAAGGAGCTGAAACGATTGTCCATACCTGAAGCATATTTACAGACACTGACCCATCAGTCGGATGTAACGTATCCGCTGTTCAACCCGCATACACGGGAAAAAATCATGGATATCCCCGAATGCAGCAATCAGCAGATGGAGGAAGCCATTGAAAAGAGCAAGCAGGCATTTTCGAAAATGAAAGCCCTGTCATCGGCTGAAAGGTCAATGATACTGGAGCAGACCAGTAAATTCATAAAGGAAAACAAAGAAGAATTTGCCCGGATCATTACGCTGGAGTCCGGCAAACCGATCCGTCTCTCCCGTTCTGAAGTGGAACGCACCATTGAAACACTCTATTTCGCCTCATTGGAAGCCCGGAAACTCGAAGGCGAATCGATCCGGATGGACGCCGCAACCAATGGCGGCGGGCGGGATGCTTACACGGTTTTTCAGCCGATCGGCATAGTCGGGGCCATCACGCCATTTAATTTCCCGCTGAACTTGGTTGCCCATAAAGTGGGACCGGCACTCGCTGTGGGGAATGCCATTATCGTGAAACCCGCAGAGAAGACGCCGCTTTCCGCCATCAAACTGGCTGAAGCTTTTAAAAAAGCCGGACTCCCGGAAGATGCCTATCAAGTCATTACAGGAGAAGGACCGCGGCTCGGAAAAGTGCTGATCGATCATCCGGACGTCGCGAAACTGACATTTACCGGCAGCCCGCAAGTGGGGGAGCTGATCAAATCCCAGGCGGGACTGAAGAAAGTCACGCTGGAACTCGGCAATAATTCGGCGCTGTATATCGACCGGTCCGTACGCGGCAAGCTCGGGGAAATCGCTGGAAAAGCGGTTGCCGGTGCCTTTGCTTATAACGGGCAGGTCTGCATCAGCACCCAGCGCATCTATGTTCATGAAGACGTGAGCGAAGAATTTTTAACGCATTTTAAGCGGGCTGCAGAGTCGCTGTCCTACGGCGACCCGAACGATGAAACAACAGACTTATCGGGGGTGATTGATGGGAAGTCACAAGACCGGATTGTGAACTGGATTTCGGAGGCTGTCAGGGACGGCAGCGAGCTGGTCACCGGCGGAAACAAGTTTGAGAATGGACTGCAGCCGACTATCCTGAAGAATGTGCCGGCTTCTTCGAAAATTTCCTGTCAGGAAGTATTCGGGCCTGTTGTTCTGGTGAACACAGTGCAAGACGCCGACGCGGCGCTGGCGGCGATGAATGACAGCCAGTATGGATTGAATGCCGGCGCATTTACGTATGACTTGCCGCAGGCATTCAAACTCGCCCATGAATTGGAAGTGGGGCAAGTGCTCATCAATGATGTGCCGACATTGCGGTTTGATCATATGCCGTACGGCGGTTTGAAGTCATCAGGCTACGGTTACGAAGGCATCAAGTATGCGATGCGCGAAATGGTCCATATGAAATTTATCAGCATGAATTACACTTTTTAGGCGGTGGACGATGTACACTTTTTCGTACGAAGAACAAAGGCGGAAATTGCCGGAATCGCTGCTCGTCTTTTATCCGTACCTGGTGACGGAATGGGCGGTTACTTATAAACCATTGCCTTTTACCAAGCAGCGGACCGAGAAAAAGATGCTGATTTCAAACTTGGTGAAAAAGGAAACCAGCTTGTTCGAAATCGACAAGAAGTCGCTGGTTCCTTTCGAGAAAGAAGATGATTCACTGACATTGCCCGGGCATTACCCGGAATCGGAAATAACGGAAGTCGGGTTTGAGCTTCTGAAGAATTACTATATGCATAAAAGAAAAGTCTGGTCTTATCCGAAACCGGATATGGTCAAATCCTATTTGCTTTATATCCCTTATCTCGTCTATACGAAGACCGTAAAAGGAGAAGAACGGACCTACTTTTTCGAGACATTCAGCGGCAGTGAAGACTTGCTGGATAAATACAAGGAAGTGGAAAGCTACCTGAAGGAACGGGAGGTGATCAAATGACGATGCTCTATATCATTGCAGGTGTACTGCTGACGACGTGGATTGGAATGGCCATTATTTTATTCGGCACAAAATTATTGGATTAAAAGTCAGGTAAAGGAGAGGATTTTATTGGATTCAGTCACAGTATATTCGTGGATTTTTATCGCGATCTTCATTCTCGGCATGCTTGTTTTCGGCTACCTCGGGATGAAGAAAACGCATTCTGCTGATGATTTTGCAACTGCCCGGTCCAGCTATGGCCCAATTACAATCGCCCTTGTCATCAGTGCCGGTATCTCCAGCGGTTCCACTTTTATGGGGATGCCCGGCCTGGCCTATGGCATCGGAGCGCCGAGTCTCTGGTATCCGATGCTGTATCCGGTTGCGACGGTCATCGGTATGCTGTTCGTCGCAAAAACCATCAAGATTTATGGAGATAAATTCGGGACGAGAACGATCCCCGATTTTATCGGAGAACGGTATAATAGCGAATTTCTACGGATCAGTTTAACCATCATTTCCGTTTTGCTCATTTTCTATGTTGTTTCACAGTTCGTTGCTGCTGCTACCATGTTCCAGGTCATGATGGGATTGGAGTATGGAGTGGGATTGATCATCACCGGCGTTGTCCTGGCCGTCTATGTCTTCATGGGTGGCTCGCATTCAGACATCATGACAGATGCTGTCCAAGGTTTTTTGATGGTCATCACCGCAATCATCGTCGTCATCGCTTTCGTCTCCAGTGTGGGAGTGGCTGGAGGATTCGGCGATATGATCTCGCTGATCGATGAACGCAATCCGGGTGGCGGATTCGATAATCTGTTTATCCCGGGGGATGCGACATACGGCTCCTTCTGGCTCGTCGGCCTGTTATTCGTTGCTCACTTGCCTTTCAGCATCCTGCCTCACCTGGGCAATAAATTCCTGGCAGTCAAGTCCAGTAAGGACATGAAAAAACTGATTATGTACTGTACCATTTTCGCGACGATTTTGCCGCTGATGGGATTAGCCGGTCTCTTGGGAATCGCCGTTTTGGATCCCGCCTTGGATATCCGCCCGGACCAGGTCGTTCCGGTGCTGTTCCAGGAGATTTTCCCGCCAGTCATTGCCGCCTTTTTAGCGGTTGCCGTCCTGTCGGCGATCATGTCCACATCTGACGGCCTGATCGTTTCCCTGACGCAATTGCTGGCGAATGATATCTTCCGGAGAACAATCGTGCCGCGTACGAATATTTCAAAAGAACGATCGGAAAAACTCGAACTGGCTATCAGCCGATATTCCACGTTCCTGGTGATCATCATTGCGATTTGGATGGCTTGGTCGCCGCCGCAGTATTTGGCTGTCTTCCTGTGGATCGGTATCGGGGGAATTGTCTCAGCCACGGCCGGACCTTTGGTTGTCGGCGGTCTTTGGAAGCGGGCGACAAGAGCGGGTGCCACTTGGTCATTGATCGCCGGAACGGTTGCGTACTGGGTGATCTACTTGCCATTCGGATTCGATGTCAGCAATCCGTTCGCTGCCGCAGGACTTGGTGTTCTCATCAGCATGTTCGTGATGATCATCTACACGCTGTTCATCAGTCCTTCAGTGGAAGACGAAAAAGTGGATTTGGCGGAATCGTTCGATTCCTGATAATGCCGGTAAGCTGAAAGGAGCACATGCCAATGAACCAATTCATATCACCCAAGCAGATTTATCACGGGGAAGGTTCCTTGGATAAGATAGAACTGATCTTAGAGGAACTTAACGTCGAAAAAGTGTTTCTCCTCACAGATGCGATCTTAAAAGAACTGGGCGTGATCGATCCGCTGCTGGCGCATTTTGAGAAAGCGCAAGTGGAAGTGGAGATATTCACGGGAGTCGTGCCGGAACCTTCGCTTGAAACGGCTAATGCTGTGCTGGAAGCAGTGCGGAACAGCAAGGCGGATCTGGTAGTGGGCACAGGCGGCGGCAGCGCACTGGATTTAGCGAAAACCGCTGCCGCCCTCGCGGAGAACGAAGGCCATGTCGAAGATTATCTGAATCTGACCGGCAAAAAAACATTGAAAAACAAAGGATTGCCGAAAGTGCTGATTCCCACAACGGCAGGCACAGGCGCCGAAGTGACCAATATTGCGGTCTTTTCCCTGGAAGAATCAAAAGACGTCATCGCGCATAATTACCTGCTGGCCGATTATGCGATTGTCGATCCGGCATTGACATACTCACTGCCGCCGAAAGTGACTGCCGCCAGCGGAATCGATGCGTTCACGCATGCGCTAGAAGCATTCACTTCCGTTAACGCAACGCCACTGACGGATACATTGGCGATTGATGCGATGACCCGGATTGCCGGCAGTCTCAGAACGGCCGTCTGGGATGGACAGGACAAAAAAGCCCGGGAGGAAATGGCGCTTGGCAGTTTAATCGCCGGACTCAGCTTTTTCAATGCCGGGGCGGCGGGCGTCCATGCACTGGCTTACCCGATCGGCGGATTGTTTAAAGTTCCCCACGGGGAATCCAATGCGGTGCTTTTACCGTATGTCTATGACTTCATCTGGCCGGCCTGTCAGGACAAAATGGTGAAAGTGGCAGCGATTTTCGGCCTGCCAGCCGAAGGGAAAAGCAAGCAGGAATTGGCGCTGGGGGTTGTCAAAAGCCTCCGGAAGTTGGTTGAAGATGTCGGAGTTCCAACAAGACTTCCCGAATACGGCATCAATGAAGAGGATATCGAACGGCTGTCGGTGAACGGAGCCGCACAAAAACGGCTCCTGGCCAGAAGCCCGAAAGAGCTGGATTTGAATGCGATCCGCACCATTTATACGAATGCCTATCATGGCCGGTTATCCAGCTGACTTGACCATTGGACGAGAGGGGTGCAGACTCTATTAAAACTCGTCTTTGGCTCGTCCGGTAAATGGATAAACCTGAAACAGAAAGGGGATCACAAAGTCGTGAAAGTGATTAAAGCGGGTAAAACACAGGAAGAAGTTACACAGAATGACCAAAAAACAGCGAAAATCGTCGCCGAGGCAATTGCGGATGTTGAATCCAGAGGAGACGCTGCGGTCCGGGAGATGTCCGAGAAGTTCGATAAATGGTCACCGGCATCGTTCCGCCTGTCCGAAGAGGAGATTCAAGACATCGTAGCGCAAGTGTCGGATGATGTAATCGAAGACATTAAGTTTGCTCAGAAAAATATCCGGGAGTTCGCGGAAGCCCAGCTTGCTTCATTGCATGATGTGGAAGTTGAAAACATCCCGGGCATCATCCTCGGCCATAAAAACATTCCGGTCGACAGTGTCGGGTGTTACATTCCAGGAGGGCGCTATCCGATGGTCGCGAGTGCACACATGAGTGTGCTGACAGCTAAAGTGGCGGGCGTCAAACGGGTCATCGCATCCACGCCGCCGATCAACGGGGAAATCCCGAAAGCGACCGTGGCTGCGATGCACTTGGCAGGAGCGGATGAAATTTATCTGCTCGGCGGCATCCAGGCTCTCGCTGCGATGGCGATCGGCACAGAAACCATCGAAGGCGTCGACATGATTGTCGGGCCGGGTAATATGTTCGTCGCCGAAGCGAAACGCCAGTTGTTCGGCCGTGTCGGCATCGATTTATTCGCAGGGCCGACGGAAACACTCGTTGTCGCGGATGAAACAGCGGATGCTGAGATGATTGCGACCGACTTGCTTGGACAAGGGGAACACGGCCCGACGTCCCCGGGCGCATTGATCACCACTTCTGAAAAACTGGCCAATGAAACGCTGGAAGAAATCCAGCGCCAGCTGAAAACCTTGCCGACAGCCGATGTGGCAAGCGTTTCATGGGAAGATTACGGGCAGGTCTATGTGGTGGACAGCATCGAAGAAGCCCGCGTCGAAGCAGATAAACTTGCGTACGAGCACGTGGAAATCCTGACGGAAAACCCGGATTATTTCCTGGAGAACATGACGAATTACGGCTGCCTGTTCCTGGGGCCGGAAACAAACGTTGCCTATGGTGATAAAGTGATCGGTACCAATCACACACTGCCGACAAAAGGGGCAGCCCGTTATACAGGCGGCCTGTGGGTCGGCAAGTTCATTAAAACCGTCACTTACCAGAAAGTGACGACGCCGGAAGCCAGTGCGGAAATCGGTGAAGTGGCAGCCCGTCTGTGCCAGCTTGAAAACTTTGCGGGCCACGCGGAACAGGCACTCCTTCGTGTAAGACGCTATGGTAACAAGGAATAAGGTCCGGTAAGGAAAATGCTGGTTAAGAACTTAGTTAGTGCATTCCTTCTTGCATTCTGAGTTCATATATTTTACTCTTGGCTCTCTGGATGTGGAATTCCGGAAGACTTTCAAAGAAATAATGTTTCATGAATCTTTGTCCATACGTGAGTCCTTTATATTGGATTTGAACAGGTACTACTTGTTCCATATCCTGTATAAAGGACTTTTTGTTTCAAGGTTCATGTTTATTGAAATCTTATGGGAGTCAGATAGTGAACTTGCATTACTGAAATCTTTTTTAATAATACATTGAACACAAATACGTTTTCCGCTAAATTAATAATCCCTAACCTTATTAGAATTGTTAGACTAAATTGATAATTAACGAAAATTTCTCTGAAAAAATTTAAGTTTAGTTTATAGTTAATGTAACCGGGGAGGTGGAGTATGTGTTTGATCTTCAGGTAATTGGCACACAAATTGTCGAAGAACTTTCTTCATTAATCGACAAGAATGTCCTTGTTACAGATAAAAACGGTTTTGTCATTGCGAGTACCGACCCTGTACGACTTAACACTTTCCACGAAGGAGCCTCTATCTCTATGAGAGATCAGAAAGAGCTGCACATGACTAAAGAAATGTGTGAGAGACTGAAAGGGGTAAGACCGGGGATAGTAATGCCCATTATCATCTCACAAATGCCGATTGGTGTGATCGGGGTAACGGGAAAGCCATCCGAAGTGGAAAAGTACGCAAAACTTGTTAAAAGAGTAGTGGAACTTTTTGTGACGGATTTTTTATCGAGACAAGAGAAAGAGCGGGGGATAAGAGAATCGGAGTTCTTTTTTTTCGATCTCATCATGGGGAATATATCAAAAGAGATTCTTAAAGACAGGGCGAAGCTGATTCAATTGAACATATCAATATATCAGCGCATAGCTATTATTCAAACTCACAGAAAGTTCGAGATTTCTGATGTTGAACATTTTTTGCGCATCCAAACGATTCATCCCGATACAAAGATTATTCGCTGGGGATTGGAGCGGTTAGTGTTACTATTGCCGCAAGTATCCAAAAAGCAATTATGTGATGGTTTACAGCGGCTAACCAATCGGATTGAAAAATTGACAAAGCGAAAAACATTTGTTGGCATCGGTAAAGTGACCTCTTTTTACGAATTGAGTGATTCATTTCGACAAGCAGAAACAGCAGTGTCCGTATCTATCAAGCAAAATAGATTGGTTTTTGAAGAAGACCTTAAGCTGGAATTGTTATATTATTCAATTCCGCCGGAAGTACAAGAAGAATATATAAGCCGAACGATTGCTCCCTTACTGACAGAAAAGGAACTTTTACATAGCTTGGAGGTATGGATCCAAAGCACCGGCTCTCTTAAAGAAGTTGCAGATGAACTCCATATACATAAAAACACGCTAACCTACCGGCTTGCTAAAGTGGAATCTGTGTTAAAAGTGAATCTCCATGATAGTAATGATTTTGCAGTAATTTACACAGCTATACGGCTGCTTCGAAAAAAATGACACGCCAAATTGGCGTGTTTTTTTGGTTTAAAGCACAAAAAAACTTCAAATTAACTGATGAGATTTGTGCTAATTCATATATAAAACAAAATAGTTTGAATATTATAATTAGCATCATACACGAAAGCGTTATCAAAGGGGGTGTGGAATAAAGTGAAGGTACAGTCAAGAAAACCGTTTGAAGCAATAGTAGGGACAGAGAATATCAAGTATTCGCAAGCACAACTGCTCGCTTACTCCTATGACGCTACAGCCAATTTTCAGGCAAAACCGGATTTGGTTCTTTCGCCAAGAAATTCGGAAGAGATTTCAGAAATTGTAAAAATATGTGCAAAAGAACAAATCCCACTTGTTTCGAGAGGTTCCGGCACAAATTTGGCAGCCGGCACCGTTCCAAGTCAAGGCGGCATCATTCTGCTGTTCAATAAGATGAACCGGATTCTTGAATTGGATGAAAATAATTTAACGATTACTGTACAGCCAGGAGTAATCACTCAAGACATCAATGCTTATGTTGAGCAAAAAGGGCTTTTTTATCCTCCTGATCCAAGTTCTATGAAAATCTCTACTATTGGTGGGAATGTAAGTGAAAACTCAGGAGGATTAAGAGGGTTAAAATATGGTGTTACAAAAGACTATGTAAGAGCGCTTACCTTTGTTCTGCCGGACGGGGAAATTATGAAAGTGGGCGGAAAACTGGCAAAAGACGTAGCAGGATACGATTTACTGTCACTTTTAGTGGGATCAGAAGGCACTCTCGGAATCATTACTGAAATTACATTAAAACTCATACCGCTTCCTGCTTCTAAAATGACAGGTGTTGCGTACTTTAATTCGCTGGAAGATGCAGCAAAAACGGTATCTGCAATTATTTCTCAAAAAATAATTCCTGCAACATTAGAATTTATGGATAAGGGAACGATCAACGCAGTGGAAGACTTCATGAGTATGGGTTTACCGAGAGAAGCAGAAGCGATGCTTCTGATGGAGCAAGATGGGGACCCGGAACAAGTAGAGCGGGATATCCAGCAGATGATTGCAATTGCGAAAATGGAAGGAGCTACTTCCACAGCGCTTGCTTCATCGATTGAAGAGGCGGAACTTTTGAAAGCTGGACGGCGGGCTGCGCTGTCGGCATTAGCAAGAAAAAGGCCTACTACGATTTTAGAAGATGCAACAGTTCCCCGGTCTGAAATCGCAAAGATGGTCAGGGCAATTCAGGAAATTGCAGAAAAATACAAAGTTCAAATCAATACCTTTGGACATGCAGGTGATGGCAATCTCCATCCGACTTGTTTGACCGATGTTCGGGACGCAGAGGAAATGCATCGCGTCGAACAGGCCTTTGAAGAAATATTTCTTGCGGCCATCGAATTGGGTGGAACAATTACCGGAGAACATGGAGTAGGGGAAATGAAAGCCCCTTACCTGGAATGGAAAATCGGAAAAAGCGGCATTGAATTGATGAAGCATATTAAACAATCCATTGATCCGGGAAACATCATGAATCCTGGAAAAGTTTTTGCGAAAGAAACAAAGATGAGGCTGGTGATTCGAGGTGGTCACTGAATTACAGCATCGAATGCAGGAATCATTTAAAGAACATGTAAGCGAAGATCACTTGATGGATTGTATGAAATGCGGATTTTGTTTACCTGCCTGTCCGACTTATCTAATCACGGATCAGGACGAAACTCATTCTCCTCGTGGAAGGATCGCTCTGATGAAAGCAATGCGGGATGGGGATGTCGTATGGGATGGCTCGGTGGAGGATGCGTTTGATGTATGCCTGGGTTGCCGTGCCTGTGAACCCGCTTGTCCTGCTGGTGTCCAGTACGGTTCGTTAATCGAAGAAACGAGAGTGGCTATCCAGCAGGTGAAGCCGCAACATGTCGTAGCGAAATCAGTTCGGAAAGCAACGTTTGATGGAGTTTTTGCAGATCAAGGGAAGATGACAGGTACTGTTAAACTTGTACAGCTTTATCAAAAATCAGGACTGCAGAAGGCGACTAGAAAAATTGGGTTCCTCAATCTTTTTCCTCCTTTCATGCAGGAGATGGAGAGTGTGCTTCCGGCAATTGAAACGAAAAAGAAAAGAACATTTTCAGCAAAACCTAAAACAACTCGAGTTGCCTTTTTCACAGGCTGTTTAATGGATACGTTATTTCAGGAGACAAATAAAAGAACCATTGAATTATTGGAGTGGCTGGGAGCTGATGTGCAAATTCCGGCAGAACAGCAATGCTGCGGTGCATTGCACGGCCATAGCGGTGAACTTGAAAAAGGATTGCGAAATGCACGGAAAAACCTTGACGTTTTTGATTCAGATGACTTTGACTACATCGTTAACAATGCGGGAGGCTGCGGAGCTTTTCTGACAGAGTATGAAAATCACTTGAAAGAGGATAGCCAATATGCTGAAAAAGCAGCACAATTCTCTCGGAAAATGATCGATATTTCATCCCTTTTTGTCAAACTTGGCATGAACGCCCGTTTGAAAGAAATGAAATCTGAAGCTCATTCCATTGTGACGTATCAGGATTCCTGTCATTTGCGAAATGTAAATAAAGTGATTTTAGAACCAAGATCGCTTCTTATGGACGCGCCTGGTTTTGAATATAAAGAATTGATTGATGCAAGTAGCTGTTGTGGCTCTGCTGGAATCTATAATCTTTTACAGCCGGAAATGGCAAAGCGGATTCTGGACTTGAAGATGAAGGGAGTGAAAGAATTACAGCCGGCAAAAATCGTCACTTCAAACCCAGGATGTCTAATGCAAATGAATGTAGGGATCAAAAGGGAGAAATTAGAACATGAAATGCAGGCGGTCCATATTGTGGATTTTCTGTATGAAGCAATTCAAAAACAATCATAGGGGTGAATGGAATTGTTCAATCAAAAAAATGAATTTAAAAAATTTAATGTGACGGCTATTGGAATGTCTGCAGTATTGCTATTGGCAGCATGTGGTGAACCGGAGGCGGAAGCAGATGTCGCTGCAGGGGAAACAGGCGGCGCCTGTACAGAGGAATATAATTTGAAAATGTCAGTAACAGTTTCCGACTCTTCAACGTGGTATGAAGCTGCCGAGAAGCTGAGTACAGATATTGCAGAAGCAACTGATGACCGAATTACAATCGACATATTTGCTAATGAACAACTTTCTGGAGGAGATTCCGGGAAAGCGGTAGAAGGGCTGGCCAAAGGAACAATCGATCTGACATTTAACTCAACTATCATCTATTCGATTTTAGATGAGCGATTCGGTGTAGCTAGTGCGCCTTTCTTATTCAATGATCTGGAGGAAGTGGATGCTGTCTTTAACGGAGAAGGCGGTGAAATGTTCGAAGAGATTTTGGCTGAAAAAGGGATCCATTCTTTAGGCTTCGGACAAAACGGATTCCGTCAACTTACAAACAGCGTGCGCCCGGTTCAATCTCCTGAAGATATCGAAGGATTAAAGATCCGGATTCCTGGTATTGCAATGTACACAGACTTGTACCAAGAACTTGGAACCAATCCACAGACTATGACATTCTCAGAAGTATTTACTTCATTGCAGCAAGGAACAATTGACGGTCAGGAAAACCCGATCGATGTAATCCACTCTGCAAAACTGCAGGAAGTTCAAGATTACATTACAATGTGGAACTATTCTTATGATCCACTTGTCCTTGGGATGAACCAAGACTTGTATGAATCAATGTGTGAAGAAGACCAGCAATTGTTTGATGAATTGGGTGCTGAAGCAGCACAGTTCCAATTGGAACAGGCACGTCTGAAAGAAGAAGAACAAATCGCAGAACTTGAAGCGGCCGGACTCGAATTCTATACACCGACTGAAGAAGAGCTCGCACAGTTCCAAGAGGTGGCTCAACCAATCTATGATCAGTACGAAAGTGTATGGGGAACAGAACTTCTAAACGCGTTCCAAGGAGAGTAAGGGGGTCTCAGTCACGTGAAAATTTTGAATCATCTGGAAGATTTAATTCTTTTTGTTGCATTCTTGATCATGACAATCGTGGCGTTCACGAATGTTGTATCACGCAATGTGGCTAATATTTCTCTTACATTTTCGGAGGAATTGACAATCAATTTGTTTGTATTACTGACGTTTGTAGGGACGGCTGTAGGTGTGCGGGAATACGCGCACCTCGGCTTTACTTTGATTTTCGATCGCATGAATTCAGGTTACAGAAAAGGGATTGTACTGTTCTGTACGTTAATGGGACTGTTTCTATTCGGAGTCCTTTTCTGGTATGGCATTCAAATGGTTTTGTTCCAGCTCGAACTGGGGCAGACAACGCCTTCATTGGGGTGGCCGCAATGGATTTTATCGCTGGCTCTGCCAATTGGTGCAACACTTTGTATTATCCGTACCGTTCAGGTTTGTATTGAGGAATGGAAAATAACCGGGCGCTCCACCTCGAAAGGAGACGAGGCGATATGACTGCCCTGATACTATTTGGCTTGTTTTTTCTTCTTGTGTTCTTGCGCGTACCTATTGCTGTTTCTCTTGGCATATCCTCTATTGTCGTTCTCGTAGGCGATAACGGATTATTTGGCTTAGAAATGGTGACCGATATTATGTATACGAGTGTTGCAAAGTTCACTCTTCTTGCAATCCCTTTTTTCATCCTGGCTGGGGTGATCATGGAGCAGGTAGGCATCTCTCAACGTTTGATTGATTTAGCGCAAGCACTTGTCGGTCATCGGAAAAGTGGAATTGTGTTTGTGACAGTAATTGTTGCTGTGTTTTTTGCTGCTATCTCCGGTTCAGGACCAGCTACGGTTGCAGCCATCGGCGGTATACTCATCCCCGCTATGATGAAAAATGGATATTCAAAAGAGACGGCGGGCGCATTAGTTGCCAGTTCTGGTGCAATTGGTATTGTTATCCCGCCGAGTATCGCTTTTATCGTATTTGCGGTAGTAGCAGGTGATCAAATTCCGGTTACAATAAATCGTCTTTTCGCTGCGGGTATTGTACCAGGAATTTTAATGGGCTTGGCATTTGTTGTAGCAGCCATGATCGTCCGTACCCGTCAGGAAAAGCGAGGGGAATTTGTTCGGCCGGATGGCTTGGAAGTACAGAAAGCGACAAGTAAAGAACTGGGAACCGCATTTTTAAGAGCTCTGCCTGGCCTGATGATCCCGGTTATTATTCTCGGGGGAATTTATGGCGGTTTTTTTACTCCAACAGAAGCGGCGGTAGTTGCGGTCGTTTACGGATTATTTGTAGGAATGTTTGTAAACCGGGGCAATATATTTAAACGACTTTATCGAATTTTTGTCGATGCAGCTGTGCAGACCGCGGTAGTAATGATCATTGTAAGCGCGGCGTCAGTGTTCGCTTACATCATCACAACTGAACGAATAGCGACCGATATCTCAGAAGGCATATTAGGACTGACGAGTAATCCCATTTTGATCCTTTTGATGATAAACGTTCTGTTATTGGTAGCTGGTGCTTTTATTGATGCGATTTCAGCCTACTACATTTTTGTTCCCATCATGTTACCAATCATGATTGCCTTGGAAGTGGATCCAACAGTTTTTGGTGTTTTCATGACGGTAAACTTAGCCATTGGTTTATTTACCCCACCAGTCGGACTTAATTTATATGTAGCTGCGGGGATTGCAAAGACAAATATTATGGACATATCAAAAGGGGTTACTCCATTTATCATCGCCGCTATTATTGTGTTGCTCATGGTTACATATATCCCGGCATTATCAACTTTTTTGCCTGATTTACTAAACGTGGAATAGGAGGCAAATATAAATGAAATTCAAAGATGATGTAGCAATTATAACCGGTGCTGCTAGTGGGATTGGACAAGAAGTAGCTCTGCAATTAGCAAAAGAAGGAGCAAAAATCGTTCTAGTGGATTTAAATGCTTGCGGGAAGACAATAAATTCTTTTGAACAGGGAACGGATTATTTAGAATGCCTTGGTGATATTAAAGACCCGAAATTTGTGAAGGCGGTTGTTAACAGAACGATTGAAAAGTATGGAGAAGTTCATATATTAGTGAACAATGCTGGAACGTGCAGCCGATTGGACCTCGAGGATATGACGCTCGAAATGTGGGATCGGGATTTAAACACAAATTTAAAAGCGACCTTCTTGTTTACACAGGCTGTTGTCTATCCTCATATGAAAGAAGCGGGATACGGACGTATTGTAAACATCAGTTCTGTCTCGGGAATCAACGGTGGCGTTGTATCAGGAGAGGAAAAAAACGGGCGTTCAGGCCCTGCATATGCCGCTTCAAAAGGAGGTGTTATTGCACTGACCAGATGGGTGGCAAAAGAATTAGGTAAGTACGGCATTACATGCAACTCGGTTGCACCTGGTGCGACAGCAACGGCTATCACGGCTGGCGTTGCATACGATACCGGCGGGCAAGTAATTGACCGGATGGGCGAACCGAGTGATATTGCAGAAGCAGTCCTTTACTTTGCTTCTAGAGGAGCAGGATATACGACTTCTCAAGTTCTTAAAGTGGATGGGGGCATAAGCATTGGATAATAATCGGATTCAGGCAGTGCGCGATGAATCATGGAACCGGATTGTCGGAAGACTGATGAAAGATGTTGATTTATTCGAAGGAATAAAAGAAGTATGTCGGCACTTCAAAGTGGGGGCTGCTCAATTTCAATGTTTAGGGTCACTGCAGTATGCAACATATTTGCAGATCATACGTGGCGACGAGCCGGGTTTAGTTCGCTACTCTGGGAAAAAACAAACGGGTTCTGCTGTAGAAATTCTTTCAGGATCAGGTTTTGTAGGAACAGGGGAAGATGGAGAGCTTGACGTGCATTTTCATGGAATGGTCGTTGATTGTGATCAGCAAATAACAGGAGGACATTTTTTGGACGGAGAAAATCCAACTGCGGTGACAGTGGAATTTATTATATTCCCAATAGAAAACGTGCGTTTACAACGTGGAGTGGATCCATATTGGCAGGCGCCGATATTTTCATTTTACAGCAAGGAGGGGGCAGAAAATGGAGACTCTGGGGCAGTTAGCACTAAAATCGGCGAACGCCTATCCTGAAAAGATTGCAGTAAAGGACGAAAACCGCACATTCACGTACCAGGAATTCATCAATCGAGCAAAAGCGCTTTCCGCTTACTTTCGAGATGCAGGGTTTGAAAAAGGGGCGCGGATTGGTGTGCTGATGTCAAACCGGTTAGAGCATATTGAACTTGATGTTGCCGTTGCACTTGCCGGATTGGTGAAAGTTCCGCTCAATTACCGGTTACATCCAAAAGAGCATGAATATATGATTAAAGACGCCGGATTAAGTCTGCTGATGGGAGATCAGGTTTTAATCGATGCTACTGAGCTGGATATACGCTCTCTATACATTGGTGATGCGTATGAGAATACGTTAAATAGGTTTATTGGACAGGAATATATTGCAGAAGTGGATGAAGATGATTTATTTGCAATCATGTACACATCAGGAACGACGGGAAATCCAAAAGGAGTCATGCTCTCTCACCGGAATATCATTTCAGGCGCTGTGTCCCTGGCCCAAGTGTGTGAAGTGAATTATGACGACATTATCGGGCATGTGGCCCCGTTGACGCATGGAGCAAACTTCTTAAGTCATGTTTCATGGCTTTACGGATTGACACAGATCATCTACAGCAAATTTGAACCGGAAGAATTTTTGGATTCGCTTTCTGAGGATAAAGTTTCTGTGTTATTCCTTGTGCCTACTATGGTCAATCTAATGATTCAACATCCTAATTTCGATGCTACGAAACTAGCGACCGTGAAGTCCATTAATATGGCGGGTTCGCCGATCGCAGCCAGCAAACTCCAGGAAGCTTTGGATAAGGCGGGCGAAATTTTCGTCGAAACATATGGCCAGGTAGAAGCGCCGATGTGCATCACCATGATGCCTCGTAAAGAGATAAAAAACCGCCTTGAATCCTGTGGTCGTATTGGTATCTTCGTCGATGTGAAAATTGTCGATGATGAACAAAATGAAGTGCCTCATGGAGAGGTTGGTGAAATTATCGCAAAAGGTTCACTGGTAATGAAAGGTTACTGGAATAACGAAAAGGCGACAAATGAAACATTGCGGGATGGATGGTTATACACAGGGGATTTAGGCTGGCGCGACGCTCAAGGTTTCCTTTATATTGTAGACCGCAAGAAGGACGTGATCATCTCAGGCGGTGTCAATATCTATCCTCGGGAAGTTGAAGAAGTATTGAATCTTCATAGAGGTGTCAAGGAGACTTGCGTCATTGGAGTGCCGGATGATAAATGGGGTGAGAATGTCATCGCCTTCGTAGTGCCAAATGGTAAGGAAGAAGTGACATCAGAGCAATTGATTGAACTTTGTAAAGAGAACTTGGCCAGTTTTAAAAAACCGAAAGAAATATTTATAGTGGATGAGCTCCCGAAAAGTTCATACGGTAAAATCCTGAAGCGGGAAATGAAACAACAACATGTGGAGGTGAGCAAATGACTAATGTCTATATTCACGGCATTGGAATGACTAAATTCGGTAAACTGGACGCTTCATTAAAAGATTTGTTGCTTCAAGCAAGTGTTGAAGCTTTAAATGAAGCGGGAAATCCCAAAATAGATGCAGTATTTGTTGGGAACTTCATGGGCGGCAGTATTTCCAATCAGGAGATTCTTGGCGCGATTCTTGCGAATGAGTTAGGCCTCGGTTATATTCCGTCTACAAAAGTGGAGGGAGCTTGTGCATCGGGTGGAATAGCGTTCCGGCAAGGGCTGCTCGGTATATTGAGCGGAGAATATGAGACGGTTCTCGTTGCGGGTGCTGAAAAAATGAAACATGCTTCTACACCGGACGTCACACAAGCTATTAATGCAGCGATGGATACAACTACTACTGAAAAAGATGCCGGTCTGACTTTCCCTGGCTTTTTCGGTGTACTGGCAAATCGGTATTTTTATGAGACCGGCGCCACTAAAGAACATTTAGCTCGTGTAGCATTAAAAAACCGGGAAAACGGTGTTAATAACCCGCTTGCCCAGTTCCCTAAGCCAACAAGTTTGGAAGAGATCATGAATGCCCGCATGATTACAGACCCACTTGGCCTGTTCGATTGTTCACCAATGACAGATGGAGCTGCGGCAGTAGTCATTTCCCGCAAAAAGTCTCCTATCCATGTACGGGCAAGTTCACAGGTTTCCGGTCCAACCAGAATGCAGGATGCCGTGGATTTGCTATCTGTGCCGGCAATCGGTGAATCGGGTCGACTAGCGTACGAAAAAGCAGGACTTGGTCCAGAGGATATTGATGTAGTGGAAATCCATGACTGCTTTTCGATGACGGAGATCATTGCAACAGAAGAACTTGGCTTTTTTGGAAAATTGGAAGGCTGGAAAGCTGTAGAAGAAGGACGAACCAAAGTAAACGGTGAAAAACCAGTCAATACAAGTGGCGGCTTATTGTCCCGCGGTCATCCAATAGGTGCGACTGGAATCGCTCAAATTTATCAACTGGTACGTCAGCTTCGCGGCAATGCAGCAAATCAAGTAGTGAACAACCCTCGGTTGGCATTGGCTCAAAATTTAGGCGGAACGGGTTCCTATTCGACGGTCCATATTCTGGAAAGGGTGTAATCGCGTGAAAATCTATAAATGTTGCGGAAGTGAATCCATTACTAAAAAGTATTTTTGTGCAGAGTGCGGCAGCAGCGAATTTGAGGAAAAAGAGATTTCTGACCGAGGAACAGTGTATAGCTATACAAAGATCCATGTTCCCCCTGCTGAGTTTGCAGCGCTTGCTCCATATAATGTAGTGCTGGTAGACCTTGATGAATCTACTGCAAAGATAACAACACGGATAAAGGAAGATGTTGCAATAGGAGATGCCGTTACATTAAAGCAGATCGATCAAGGTGCTTATGTGTACGAAAAAATCCCTCAATGATTAATGAGGGATTTTTGCTTTTAGTTCTTTTGTAAAACAACACTTTATATCTATATTCAGCAAAAATTGATTGAGAAGGAGCGAAGTATGTGTGCTGATTAAATTTGTGTCTAAAAGATTACCTATTCTCATTGTAGTTATGGCAATTAGTACTTACTTCTCTCCTTTTTATTGGCAAGTGTCTTCCTGGATTCCCAGTTTCCTTCTGGGAGTGGTGATCTTCTTCACAGGTTTATCGACAAACATTGAGGCATTTAAAGACATTCGGAAGAAAAAACGGGAATTAGTGCTGATAACCATGCTTAAATGGACACTAACAGTATCTACCTCTTTAGGGTTAGCTTACGTTTTCTTTTCCAATAAACCAGAAATTGCAGCCGGGCTGATATTAGCGGGTACGGTTCCCAGCGCTACCGCTGCAACGGTCTATACCTTTTTAGCAGGAGGCAATACTTCCCTTGTCATCGCAGCATCTTTATTAGATGTTGCTATAAGTCCTATTATTACGCCGCTATCAGTTGCTGGTCTTGGGGAAGGGGAAATCACTATATCTTTTTTAGCTTTACTAAAAGCTTTTTCCCTTATTGTAGTAATCCCTTTGACGATTGGTTTAATCATTCAGCGGATTGTTCCCCAATTAGGCGTTTATTCAAAGCCGATCACTAAGTTGGGTTCCTCTGTAGCATTATTGTTAATTGTCCATGTGATCGTAGGAAGCGGTAAAGAAGCGATTGCTTTAGAGATCAATTCAATCCCGCTTGTTGCCCTGGCAACATTTATTCAAGTGACTTTCCCGATGGGGGCTGCTTATTATATTGCAAAAGCGCTTAAGATGGATGAAGCAGACGCAAGGGCTGCTTTATTTCAAGTAGGATTATGCAATACTGCGCTTGCTGCTATTTTAGCCTTGCAGTTTATAGGGACAGTCGGAACAATTGCTCCTATTGTGAATATGATATTTAACCTTTCGATTGGGGCATTAATTGCTAATTACTTTAGTACAGTAGAAATACAATTGCCTGCAAACAAAATAATTAAAAATGATTTTTAATTTTCGAGCGCAAGAAAGTGAGGCAGAGTTAGCACGACATTTTTTAAAGTTTATAGATCGGCATGTTAAGTCGAATGGTGGAAGTAAAATAGCTTGGATGGATATATATTAGGATTCCATCTGGAGAATTAAAATGCATTATTTACCATTTGCAATTGAATTAAATATTAATATGACTCTCTGCACCTTGGTTGCCTCTTGCTTTCTCATGGTTTAAAGTAGGCGGTAGATTTCAAATGCACATAGGAGGGAAGCATATGGTTCAGCGGCTGTCATTCCTTTTGCTGTCTGGGCTGGTTTCGTTTTTGGTGCTCAGCGGTGTAGGCGCCTGGCATTTCATCCAGGCGGCAGACGGCGGCACAGTCCTTCATCGGACGTTCCAGTCGGAGGTCCTCGGCAGGGGTTATAACTACAACATTTACATACCGGAAGAATACGATGAGTCGGAGAAACACTACCCCGTCCTTTACCTGCTTCATGGCTCGTTCGGCAATGAACACAATTGGGTGGAGCGGGGGAATGTGAAAAAGACGGCGGACCGGCTGATTGAAAGCGGCGAGATTCCGCCGTCGATTATCGTCATGCCGGGCAGCAGGGACTGGTGGATCGATGGCTATAACGAACGGGCGGGAACCGCTTTTGTCGATGAGCTGATTCCGCATATCGACGGGATGTGGCGCACGATTCCGGAACGGGACAGCCGGCTGATCGCGGGCCTGTCCGCCGGCGGATACGGCACCGTCAATTTCATCCTGGACCGGCCGGATCTATTCGCAGCAGCTGCGGCATTGAGTCCGGCCGTCTATGCGCCCCGGCCGCCCGCCACTTCAACTGCGCTTCGGCATCCGACGTTTATGGGTGAGAACGGGCAATTCGATCCGGAAAAATGGGATGCACTCAGTTACGTGCGCCTGCTCGATGACTATGTAGCCGAACGGATGCGGGTACCGCTCTACATCCTGACCGGCGACCGGGACCGGCATGGCGTCGAACCGCATGCAAAAGCGCTTTACCAGACACTGCATGAGCTGCAGCCGGCACTGGTGGAATACCATGTCGTGGAAGGCGACCACGAATGGCGGGTCTGGCGCGCGGCGCTTCCGCACGCGATGGAATATATGTATCAGTTCCTGGGAAGCAGTCAGGAAACGCAATTATCAAGCAACGGTCAATGGTGCGCCTGTTCCCTTTTGGAGCAGGTATTTTTTCTTATGAAAACAACTATGATTTAAGGTGTTGTCTCGGTTGAATGTAGATAAGTTCATAACCTTGCGGTGGAAGTATTTAGAAAGATCCCTGCGGGAAGTGGATTTATTATAAAATAAAATTATTGTTCTATCTTTACTCGATAACAAGGCAGATGATTATGATTTGAAGACACGATCAATGAAGCGCTCCGAAATAAACTGGGAAGCGTCAGCGGCTGGCGAAGACCGGAACGGATGCAATAGCGAATAACAACTGGGGGAATAGATTATGAAAACATTATTACTGACCGGATTCGAACCGTTTTTAAACTTCACTTTAAATCCGACGATGCGGATCGTGGAGGAACTCGACGGCCGGACAATCGGCGGCTATAAAATCGTCGGCAAGATTTTGACGGTGGATTTTAACGCATCCGGAGAGCAATTGCTGGCGCATATTCGGGAGACGGATCCGGATGCCGTCATTTCCTTGGGACTGGCGGGCGGCCGGTTCAAGATCACACCGGAACGCATTGCGATCAATTTCAAAGATGGCGCTCCCGACAATGAAGGCAATAAACCGGTCGATGAACCGATCCGTGCCGGCGGGGAACCGGCGTATCTGTCGACGCTCCCGGTCCGCGCCATGGTCGATCGGCTGCTCGAACTCGGCTTGCCGGCGGAAGTCTCGAACACGGCGGGCACATATCTGTGCAATAACGTCATGTACGAAGGGCTGCATTACGCCAGGACGGAAAAACCGGAAATGCCGTCCGGGTTCATCCATATCCCGGCATCCCACGCATTGGCCATCCAGCACGGCAATATCCCGAGCTGGTCGCACGACGACCTGAAGCGGGGCGTCGAGATCTGCATCGAGGAACTGGCGGAACAATAGCGAACCGGGAGAAACAGAGATGAAAATCCGCAGAAAGTGAGGATTGCCATGCTGAGTTACAGAAATTCCACGACGGAAGTGGCGGACAGCGGAACGGACACGGTCATCATTCCAATCGGGGCGACAGAGCAATTCGGCCCGTATTTGCCGATGCATATCGATACGCTGATCGTGGGGCAGCTTGCGGAAGCGTACGGAAATGCGCTGGGCGGCTATGTGCTGCCCGCGCTTCCGTTCAATACATCCGAAGAACATGCGAGCCTTAAAGGTACGGTCACCATCAGTCCGGGCGTGATCATGAGCCTGCTGGAAGAAATCATTATGAACCTGCACAGGCAGGGGTTCAGAAAATTCATCATTTGTAGCGGGCATGGCGGCGCGTATTGGGAACCGGCTTTCGTAAAACAGATGAACTTCAAATATCCGGAACTGCTCATGATGGCGCCGCCTTACCGGGACGAGGAAGCACAGGCGGTTGCGAAGGAAGCTGCCGGACTGGAAGAGCTGAAGGAGATGCACGGTGGGCTGTTGTCCGTGTGTACGGCGATGTGGCTGTGTCCGGAACTCGTCACGCTGGAGTCGATGGGGTCGGATGTGCCGGCCGAGCACCTCAAATTCATCGATCATGTTCCTTGGGAAAAACTGACCGGCGGCAGCGGCAACTGGGGAAAATTCACGGCCGGTGAATATTCAAAAGAAGAACTGGCGGAAAAAGGCGAGAAGTTCTGGACCGCTTATACAGCTTGGAAATGCGACGGCCTTAAAGAATATGTCGAGGAAGCGTATGCCCGGAAAATGAATTAGAGAATGATGGACAGCATAAGTAAAAGGCGGATCACAGAGATTAACCCGTCAGTTGAACGGCAAAAAGCCGGAATAATGCCCTGATTACCCCGTTAATCCGCAACTGGATTAGCGGGAATTTAAATGTCGGTAATTAACACTCGCCGACAAAACGCATAGGTTTTAACAGGCGTATTAATAAAGGGAATAACAACTTGGCAACCATGATTGGAAGGTTGCTGAACTGTTGCTGAAAGCAATGTTAAACCGGGTGTTAATCACATAATTAATTCCATTGAACCGCACCTGCGCCAGTACTTGATTGCTTAACAATTCGACTAAGAAGGGGAACGAAAAAATGCCTATCAAGGGTGCACCCTCGATAGACATCCCTTTCCGCCTCTCTTTGCCCTTTTCCTATGCACATTTCATTGCATAGGCTTTAGGAAATGATAGCGAGAAAGATGCAAGTATATACTTGCAGGTTCAACATAACACAGATTGAATTTAAACAATAAGTAATACACTCCCGATTTACGAGTGGCAGCAGCACAGGGGCTGTTAGTGAACTGCCCACCACTTTCTGCTGTTCACCAGTCCGCTGCAAAGCTGAAATTGGGCTTTAATTGAGAAAGGCTTCTGAATAACCGGTGAGAAGAACATTGGAGAGTGAGAGGATGCCCATGCTGAATTATAAAAATTCCACAAATCAAGTACGGGAAAGCGGAACGGATACTGCGATCATATCCGTCGGCGCCACGGAGCAGTTCGGTCCGTATTTGCCGATGCATCTTGATACATTGATCGCTGAACGGTATGCGGAAGCGTTCGGTGAAACCCTGGGTGCTTATGTTCTGCCGGTCCTGCCTTTCAATACATCGGAAGAACATGCGGCTTTCAAAGGGACGGTCACGGTCAGTCCCACCGTGCTGACGGCTATGCTGGAGGAGATCATTGTAAATCTGAGCCGGCAGGGATTCCGGAAATTCGTTCTGTGCAATGGCCATGGCGGTGCGTACTGGGAAGCGGCTTTCGTAAAACATGTCAATTTCAAGTATCCGGAACTGATTGTCATCGCTCCTCATCATAATGACCGGGCAGGGTGGGAAGCTGCGCTTCAGGCAGCCGGACTGGAGGGGCTCGACGAGATGCATGGCGGCACTTTATCTGTCTGCACCGCAATGTGGCTGTGTCCGGAACTCGTTACGCTTGAATCGATGGGGTCGGATATTCCGCCGGTAAACCGTGCGTTCGCTGATTATTTGCCGTGGAACCAATTGACCGAAGACGGCAATTGGGGGAAGTTCACAGCGGGCAGTCATTCCCGTGAGGAACTGGCTGAAATGGGCAAGACCTTCTGGACGACATTTATCGCTGCCCGGTGCAAAGGATTGGCAGCTTTTCTTGATGAGGCGTATACACGCAAGCAATCGGGCAATGAAATCCGGTGATCCATGCTATGAAACCGGCAGCAGAACTGAAACCGTCTGCTGCCGTTTTTTTTGATAAGCGAAAAAACCGGTTCCCTGAACAAACCGGCTTCCGTAAAAGCGCAGCGCATTAAAGCAAGAGCAGGCATATTGCAGTCTGTCCGAATTCCTGGCAGCAACTTTTGTCTGAAGCGGCCGATTCTTTTTTGACGGCTTTTTGTCCCATTTCTATTTCAGCCGATAAACAACTTCCGCAA
Source organism: Planococcus lenghuensis (assembly GCF_001999905.1). Classification (NCBI taxonomy): domain Bacteria; kingdom Bacillati; phylum Bacillota; class Bacilli; order Caryophanales; family Caryophanaceae; genus Planococcus; species Planococcus lenghuensis. The sequence goes on along the minus strand of NZ_CP019640.1, from coordinate 3,414,427 downwards.
ACTGGCCGAACCGCCGGACATCGATGAGTTCGAGCCGGCTGTCGTAATCACCTGGCAGGAAAAGCGGAATGCCGCGGCCGATGAGCGCCGGGGCAAGCTGGATGACGAATTCGTCGATGAGTTCCGCTTCGAGGAGCGGCCGGAGAATCTTGCCGCCGCCGACCACCCAGATCTTCTTGCCGGGTTCCGTTTTCAGTTTCCGGACGAATGCGGGAATATCACCCTGCACGAATTCGACAGGCGCCTCCGGGTCATTATTGCGTGTCCGGGAGAAGACGTAATGTTTCATGCCGTCGTCCGGCAAACCTTCAGGGGACAGGAGCAGCACTTGCTCGTATGTTTCCCGGCCCATGATCTGCGTGTCGATCGTCTTGCTGAATTCAGGATAACTGCTTTCATCTTCGCCTTCGGTTCCGAACAGCCAGTCGAGGGAGTGATTTTCCCGCGCCAGGTAGCCGTCAACAGTGATGGCTCCGTAAAACACTACGCTTCGCTGTGTATCCACTATACATTCCTCCATTTTCAATTTCGCCCTGCTGGATCGCTGGACAATTTCAGATGTCACCCGCCCACGAGCACGAATACATTGCCGTCCGGCGCCCGCATGACGGCGACATGACCGCCGAGTGAGTTCGGGAAAGGTTCCCGGATCCACCGGACAGCGGGATTAGGGCATAATGATTCATATAGTTCCCGCACATCTTCCACCATGATTTCAGTCTCCGCAAACTTCAAATCCGGATTGTCCTTCAATACCAGTTCGGTTTCGCCTTCCGGAAACCGCATCCCGACAAGCCGCCATTTCCGGTCTTCATCCTGGAACGTTTCCCATGCTTTGGTAAGTCCGAGTGACGAATAGAACGCAATCGATTGTTCGATGTCTTCCGTATGGATGGCTGAGCACTCAATTTTCTTCCACACGCTGTTTTTCCTTTCGCTTTGTCTCTCATCTTGATTATAAGCCAAGCCGACACGACAGAATACTCGAGTTTAACCGCTGTTTCTCATTGTTATTCTCTTATTTTGAATGAAATCAGAAAAGATTAAGAGAAAACAGGGATAGGTGTTGAATTATTATTGGTTGTAATGCATAATAATTCAAATATACCGTTAATGATGCAGCCAGCAGGATAAGCGATTCGGAAGGAGCGGAATATATGGAAGAAATCACAGGTTACCTTGTATTGAGCACAGGAGATGTACTCGAAGGAAAATGGCTTGGAGATACAAACGCTACGGAAGGGGAAGTGGTATTCAATACGGCGATGACCGGCTATCAGGAAGTGATGACCGATCCATCTTACGCCGGCCAGATTGTCGCCATGACCTATCCCCTGATCGGGAATTACGGATTCAGCGACTTGGATTTTGAAAGCCTGGTACCGTCACTGGCAGGATTGATCATCTCACACCCGTGCCGGACGCCGAATCACTTTCAACAGGATTTCACACTTGAGGACATGATCAACCGGTATCACATTCCGGCTTTATATGACATCGACACGCGGGCATTGACCCGGATCATCCGCTCGGAAGGCGAAGTGTACGGTCGGATCACATCTGACCCGGAAGCTTTTCCGGTGCAGCAGAGCGTTGACCCGGAACTGGTCCGGAAAGTCTCCATCCAGGAAACGGCCACCGTATCTTCCAAATCTGGCAATTGGTCTGAACTGTCCGATCCCCATGTCGTGGTGTACGATTTCGGCTGCAAGCATTCCATCACGCATACGCTCGCGGAACTAGGCTGCCGGGTGACGATCGTTCCATTTGATACGGCACCGGACGTTGTGGACAGTCTGCAGCCCGACGGTATTGTGCTGTCGAACGGACCGGGCAATCCGGCCGATTTGGCTCATTTGACGGAAACGATCAAAAAAGTGACCGACACATATCCGACGCTCGGCATCTGCCTCGGTCATCAGCTGATCGCACTTTCGCACGGCGGACGGACAGAACGGCTGCCATACGGACACAGAGGAAGCAATCATCCAGTCAAAGATCTCACGACGGGCAAGGTATTCATCACGTCCCAGAACCATGGCTATGTCGTGGACATGGAATCGGTGGAACCGGACCAGTGGCAGATCTCGCACGTCAACGTCAACGACCGGTCCGTGGAAGGACTGATGCATCGGACGAAACCGGTCATGGGCGTCCAGTTCCACCCCGAGGCTCATCCGGGACCGGTCGACACGTACGGCGTGTTCACCGATTTTCTGCGAACTATTCCGGTCGGAAAGGAGAAACGCCATGCCTAAACTGATACATATTCATTCAGTGCTTGTAATCGGATCCGGACCGATCGTCATCGGACAGGCGGCGGAATTCGATTATGCCGGCACGCAGGCTTGCCTGGCGCTGCGGGAAGAAGGAATCGAAGTCGTGCTCGTCAATAACAACCCAGCCACGATCATGACCGATCCGGATATTGCCGATCGGGTGTATTTGGAACCACTGACGCTTGAATCACTGACCGCCATTATCGAAAAAGAACGGCCGGATGGGCTCCTGCCGACACTCGGCGGGCAGACGGGCCTGAATCTCGCTGTTGAGCTGTCAGAAGCGGGCGTACTCGAACAATACGGCGTTGAGCTGCTCGGTACACCGCTCGATACGATCCAAAAAGGCGAAGACCGGGAGATTTTCAAGGCGATGATGAAAGAAATCAATGAACCGGTGCCGGAGAGCATCACGACCAGCTCGGTGGAGGAAGCAGTCCGTTTTGCAGAAGAAGCGGGTTATCCGATCATCATCCGGCCTGCGTATACGCTCGGCGGAAGCGGCGGCGGAATCGCCCGGGATGAAACGGAACTGAAGAAAATCGTGAAAACAGGACTGCACGCAAGTCCGATCCACCAGGTGCTTGTCGACCAGAGTGTGAAAGGCTGGAAGGAACTCGAATACGAAGTCATGCGGGATGCGAACGATACGTGCATCATCGTCTGTAATATGGAAAATATCGATCCGGTCGGTGTGCATACAGGTGACAGTATCGTTGTGGCCCCGTCCCAGACGCTGAACGACCGTCAGTATCAGATGCTGCGGACGGCGTCGCTTAAAGTCATCCGCGAACTCGGCGTCGTTGGCGGATGTAATATCCAGTTTGCACTCGATCCCGACAGTGATGACTATGTCATTATCGAAGTAAATCCGCGCGTCAGCCGGTCGAGCGCGCTCGCCTCGAAAGCGACAGGCTATCCGATTGCGCGGATTGCCGCAAAGCTTGCGCTCGGTTACCACTTGGACGAAGTACTGAATCCGATCACCGGCCATACATACGCGAGTTTTGAGCCGGCAATCGACTATATTGCTTTCAAGATTCCGAGATGGCCGTTCGATAAATTCAGCAATGCGGACCGGCTGCTCGGCACGCAGATGAAAGCGACCGGGGAAGTGATGGCGCTCGCCCGCAATTTCCCGGCTGCGCTGAATAAAGCCGTGCGTTCGCTTGAGATCGGTGTTGAGCATCTGCATCTGCCGGCACTCGCTGGCTATTCGGATGATGAACTCGAGCATGCGCTGACGAATGCGACAGATGAGCGCCTGTTTGCGGTTGCGGAAGCGTTCCGCCGGGGCTATTCCGTCGGCAAGCTGCATCAGCTCACGGAAATCACGCATTATTTCCTTCATGAAATTGCCGGCATGATCGAATCGGAGAAGAATCTGCGTGGACGGGACTGGCTTTCCGTAACCGAGACAGATTTGAGAAATGCAAAACAGCAAGGGTTTCCGGACCGGCTGCTCGCTGATCTGTTCGGCGTAACCGTGAAGGAAGTGCAGGAGCGGTTCCAACAGTCGGAGATGCGCCCCGCCTACAAGATGGTGGATACATGCGCGGCTGAATTTTCTGCGGAAACGCCTTATTTCTACAGTGCGTGGAACGGCTTCGATGAAGTGGAGCCGCTCAATGCCGGACGGAAGATGATTGTGCTCGGTTCAGGCCCGATCCGCATCGGGCAAGGTGTGGAATTCGATTACTGCTCGGTCCACGCAGCCATGTCACTCAAGGAACAGGGGATCAAAGCGATTGTCATCAACAACAACCCTGAAACCGTCAGCACCGATTTCAACACGGCGGATCATCTGTATTTTGAACCGCTGACCGAAGAAGATGTGCTGCATATCGCCCGGAAAGAACAGGCGGACGGGGTGCTTGTCCAATTCGGCGGCCAGACGGCCATCAACCTGGCAGAAGGGTTAAGCGGGGCAGGACTTACGATCAGCGGCACATCTTTGTCTGCCATTGAAGCAGTCGAGGACCGCGATAAGTTCTACCGGCTGCTGAGGGAGCTGGCGATTCCCCACATCCCGGGTGAAACCGTTATGGCGCTCACAGAAGCGGAACAGGCAGCTGAAAAGATCGGCTATCCTGTATTGATCCGCCCTTCCTATGTCATCGGCGGCCGGGGCATGGCCATCATCCGGAAACGTGAGGAGCTATTGGCCTATGTGGAAAACCTGCAGCAGGAAGCGCCGGGTGCGCGGATTTTCCCGCTGCTGGTCGACCGGTTCGTAACCGGCTTTGAAGCGGAAATCGACGTTGTCTGCGACGGGGAAGACGTGCTCATTCCGGGGATTTTCGAACATGTCGAAAAAGCGGGTGTGCATTCAGGTGACAGTGTTGCGGTCTTCCCGGCACCGAATGTGACGGAACAGCAGAAAAAAACGATTACCGAATATACACAGAAACTATCAGCTGCATTGAATCTGAAAGGCATTATCAATATCCAGTTCGTGATCAGCGAGGACCGGAACGATCTGTACGTCCTTGAAGTGAATCCGCGTGCATCACGGACCGTACCGATCGCCAGTAAAGTCACAGGCGTGCCGCTTATCGATCTCGCGACCCGGGTGCAGATGGGCCAGCCGCTCAGTAAACTGGGCTGGAAGCTCGGACTTCATGAGCCCCGCTCCTTTTATGCGGTGAAGATGCCGGTATTTTCGACCAATAAACTCGCAGGTGTCGATCCGTTCCTCGGACCGGAAATGCAGTCGACCGGTGAAGCGATCGGTCTCGGATCGACTGTGGAAGCGGCGATGGCAAAAGCATTCGGCTGGAAAGCGGGCCGGCTGTTCCAGGCAGCGGCGGACCAGCGGATCTTCCTGTCGGCCGGTGACCGGCTGCCGGAAGAATTGACCCAACTCATTGCCGGACTGCCGGCAGCCATTACGGCTGATGCAGAAACTGCCGCTAAATTGCAGGATGCAGGCATTGCCACAGAAGCGGTGATGAGCGTTGAAGAAGCAGGTGCCGCCTGTCTGGATGGTCATTTTGGACTGATCGGTGATTTCCATTCTGGCACGGACATACACCGGCAGCTGCGGGAAGACGCACTCAAGACGGACACCATTTGCCTGACGTCACCGGAGACGCTGGCTGCTTTCCTGGAAGCATCAATGACGGAAAGCGAAGCGCCGCGTACCATCATGGATTATTTGACGGCCGATAAGGGACTGAATAAGACGAAGGAGGAACTGGTTAAATGAATGCATATGCAAAAGAAACAGGAATGCGCGAGCAGCTGGCGGGACGGGATTTCCTGACACTCGCCGATTACAGTGAAGCGGAGATCGCCTATTTGCTCGACTTGGCTGCTTATTTGAAAAAACGGCGCCAGGCCGGGAAAGTCGACCAGCCGCTCAAAGGCAAGACGCTGGGCATGATTTTCGAAAAATCCTCCACCCGAACGCGGATTTCGTTTGAAGCGGGAATCTATCAACTCGGCGGGCTTGGCCTGTTCCTGAGTTCCCGCGACATCCAGATCGGACGCGGTGAACCGATTATCGACACAGCAAAAGTGCTGTCCGGTTACCTGGACGGCATCATGATCCGGACATTCGCCCACGGGACGGTGGAAGAGCTGGCGGCTAATGCGTCCATTCCCGTAATCAATGGCCTGACAGACTCATTCCATCCTTGCCAGGTGCTTGCGGATCTGCTGACGATCCAGGAAGTGAAAGGCGGATTGAAAGGCCTCAAGCTTGCCTACATCGGCGACGGAAACAATATGGCCCATTCACTGATGCTCGGCGCTGCCAAGATGGGCATCGATGTCACCATTGCTGCACCTGACGGCTATCAGCCGGATTCGGCTGTTACAGAGCAGGCCCGACTGGCTGCCCGGTTCTACGGCACTGGGGTGGAAGTGACGGCCGATCCGGAAGCAGCCGCGGAAAATGCCGACGTGCTCTACACGGACGTCTGGGCAAGCATGGGACAGGAAAGCGAACAGCAAGTGCGCGAACAGGCATTTGCCGGTTTCCAGGTAAACAGCCGGCTGCTGTCGCTTGCCCGTCATGACGCTGTTTTCCTGCACTGCCTGCCGGCTCACCGCGGCGAAGAAGTGACCGCGGAAGTGATCGACGGTACGCGATCCGCCGTGTTCCAGCAGGCCGAAAACCGGCTGCACGCCCAGAAAGCGCTGATGACGGCGCTGATGAGCTGACCAACAGATAAGTGAAAGACCGGGTAAGAAAAAGCGCTGCCTCTGCAGCGCTTTTTGTCTGCCTAAATAACTCAGTTATATTGAGCCGTCTTGTTATAAACTCAGCTAGATACTGTCATGAGAATCACGCTCAGCAGTATGAAGAGAGATAAAAAAGCGATCAAGAATTTCTTCGACCGGCTCATCAGTGTAAGCAGCAAATACAATAACACGAGTGGAATGATCAGCATAACCACGATCATCATCCCTCTGTTTTCATAAAAATTAAACTGGATAAAATCAAAGTAATCAACCAATACAACAATCAGATTCCATAACCCGACCGACAAAGCACCGAACAAACCGCCAAGGAGAATACTTTTCATACTCGACCCCATCCTTTGAGTTTTCTTATCCCTTAATCCTAAGTGAAAGTAACAAAAACGCTCTCTAATATAGTTGTTAGACGCACCCCGCATGAAAGAAGTTACAAATGATTGTGCTGGACTGCCGGTTAGTCCGGATGGGAAATCCCGTGCATTACTGTATCGCATTATGGAGAAGGATAATGTGAAAAGAGTCTATGCCGACAATCCGACAAAACTGAATACTAAAAAAATTTGAAGATAGACTGAGTTACAGGGTTGATTTTCGGTTTTTCTGCATTAGAATAAAGAAAAAAGCGGAGGGGTCGCATGCTGAAAACGGCGGATGTAAAAGTGCAGTCGATTTCCGGGGCCAAAAGGGATTTTTCCAAAATCATTAAAGAAGTGGTCGGGTCGGGACAGCCGACATTCGTCTTCAATCGGAACGAACCGGCAGCGGTCATCCTGAGCAATGACATGTACGAGAGCCTGGTCAGAAGATGCCGGGAACTTGAAGACGAACTGTATGGGGACAAGGAAAAAAGGTTCAGTATGGAATTATTCGATGAATAGGCAGAATAAGCAGAGCCCGCGGGTTCTGCTTTTTATTGTATTTTCATAATCTCTTTTGGCGTCAATTGACCGCTCAATTTATCCTTGACGACTGTGCATTTTACTCCGCTTGAATATACATTTTTGCTCATGCAAAAACACCTCCAGACGTGAGTCTTATATAAAATACCCTCCCAACAAAGAATGCCGGGAGGGTATTTTCTTTCCATCTATTTAATTGTTATTACGGATTCGTTGACCAAAGTCCTGCCGATTTCAAAAGGACGCGTGGATGCAGCTTCAACTGGCTAACCATCATTTCAGCCAAGTCTTCCGGCTGCAGGACTTTGTCCGGATTGCCGTCTGTCAGGTTTTCGCCAATTGCCAGGTCAGTTGCAACCGTGCTTGGTGTCAACGCAGTGACGCGGATATTGTGCTTTCTGACTTCCAGCATCAGCGATTCCGTCAGCCCCATTACGCCAAATTTAGAAGCGCTATAGGCACTTGTCACCGGAGCCCCTTTTTGCCCGGCTGTAGAAGAAATATTGATGATGTCGCCGGACTGGCGCTCGATCATCTGCGGCAATACAGCGCGGGTTACATAGTAAATACCCATTAGATTTGTATCAATGATTCCTTTCCATTCTTCAGGCGACAAGTCGAGGAACTTCCCGAATTTGCCTGTACCGGCATTGTTGATCAGGATATCAATCGGTCCCAGTTCGCCCGCTACCTGTTCAACTGCTGCATTGACTGCATCCATATCAGCGACGTCAGCTACAGCAATTACAGTTTTTACTCCGTATTGCTCAAGTTCTACTGCTGTTTCTTCCAAATTGGCTGCAGTGCGCCCGACAAGTCCGACATTTATACCTTCTGCCGCAAAAGCGATGGCGGTAGCCCGGCCGATGCCTTTTCCGGCTCCTGTGATTAATGCATTTTTCCCTTTAACGTTTTGCATATGAACAACTCCTCTAGTATCAATCAGTTCCACACACGAGTATAGCAAAGTGCAGCGGTAAAAATCCCGGTCAATGTTTTTCGACCCTGTGTCAGAGACAATTCACAACTGTTTCTGACACAGGGACACGATTTTTTTCTGCAGTCGGCTTCTCTAAACAGTATTTACAATAGCTTTACACAGGGTTCATTGTTCCTTAACAACCGGGTGTTACGATTCAATTGTGGTTGAAGATAACATGACAATTAAACTTAAATTCCTAGGGGGAACAGTAATGAAGAAGATGAAATGGTTAAGCTTAGCGGTGCCGCTCACACTGTCAGCAGGCGTTTTGGCTGGATGCGGAGAAGACGAAGCAGCTGCTGGAGCGGGTGACGCCGGCGAAACTGAAGCGCTCTCGGGAGAAGTACTTCTTGACGGTTCTTCAACAGTTCAGCCAATCATGGAAGCTATCACTTATATGTATAACCAGACGCAGCCGGAAGTCGAAACAGTTCTGAATACTTCGGGTACCGGCGGCGGATTTGAACGGTTTACGCTCGGTGAAACTGACTTCAGTAATGCCTCTCGTCCGATTGCGGAAGATGAAATCGCGCTGGCTGAAGAAAATGGAATTGAATATACAGAACTTGAAGTGGCATACGACGGACTGTCCGTTGTTGTGAGCCAGCAAAATGACTTTGTCGACGAATTGACCGTCGAACAGCTGCGGGAGATCTTCCTGGCAGACAGCGGCGCTACCATGTGGTCGGATATTAATCCTGACTGGCCGGAAGAAGAAATCGTCATTTTCAGCCCGGGGCATGATTCCGGTACATTCGATTACTTCAATGAAGTGATCCTGGAAGAACAGCCGATGCGGGAAGATGAAAACGTCACGCTCAGTGAAAATGACAACACACTTGTAACGGGTATTCAAGGCAACCCGTACGCAATCGGATTCTTCGGCTATGCGTATTATGAAGCGAATCAGGATACACTGAAAGTGCTGGGGATTTCTGAAGAGGGCGGAGAAGCCGTATTGCCAAGCCCGGAAACGATTCAGGACGGCACATACACACCGCTGTCCCGCCCGCTGTTCACGTATGTGAACAACGAAGCACTGGCAACCGAACCGCAAGTAGCTGATTTCTCAGTTTTCATTCTGGAGAATGCGGCCGAAGCGGCTGAGCAAGTTGGCTACGTAGCACTTCCGGAAGAAATGTACCAGGAGCAATTGGATACCATCACAAACATCATCGGTGCTGAAGCCGAATAACAAGGATGCTCACAATAAGGGAAGGGGTCAGATCACTTGGAAACCAGTGATCTGGCCCTCACCTTGCTTTTGAATCAGAGAAGATACCCCTTGCAAAAAGGGCAGGCAAGCTGCTTTTCATCATGTCTCACTAAAAAGAGGTTAAAAAATGGGAACGATCACCAATGACACAAAATCTGTCCAGCTGATGATTCAGCAAAACAAAAAGAAAAAAAACGTCCGTAAAACAACCGAATCCCTCATCCCGACGTTCTTGCTTATCTGTGCAGTCATTTCGGTCCTGACGACAATCGGTATTTTTTTCACATTGCTCCGCGAGTCGATTACATTCTTCACTGAAGTTTCGTTTGCCGAGTTTTTCCTGAGTGCCCACTGGTCACCCTGGACCGGTAATTTCGGGATCCTGTCGCTGATCGCCGGAACATTGCTGATCACGTTCATCGCCATCTGTGTCGCTTTGCCGCTGGGCTTTGCCTCAGCTGTGTACTTGAGTGAATATGCAACAGAGAAAACACGGAAAGTGATCAAGCCGGTGCTTGAAGTGCTGGCAGGCATTCCGACTGTGGTTTACGGCTTTTTTGCCCTTACATTTGTTACACCGATTCTGCAGAGCCTGATTCCCGGCCTGCTCGTATTTAATGCATTGAGTGCCGGCATCGTCGTCGGCATCATGATTGTCCCGATGATCGCATCATTGTCGGAAGATGCCATGAGCGCCGTGCCGAATTCATTGCGCGAAGGGGCGCTTGCCATGGGAGCAACGAAGCTGGAGACGACATTCAGAGTCGTGGTACCCGCTGCGCTTTCCGGAATTGTGGCATCCGTCGTGCTTGGTGTATCAAGAGCGATCGGTGAAACGATGATTGTCACCATCGCTGCCGGCGCTTCGCCAAACCTGACGTTCAACCCACTGGAATCCATTCAGACGCTCACTTCCTTCATCGTACAGGGGGCGACGGGTGATACATCATTCGGATCGACCATCTATTACAGCATTTACGCTGTCGGCATGACGCTGTTCGTGTTTACATTTGCCATGAACTTACTTTCCCAATATATAGTCCGGAAGTTTAAGGAGGATTACTGATGGCTTCTAAAGAAGCGGCATCTACGTCTAAACGCATAAAAGGAAGAGTGACGCTCAATAAGGGGCTGAAATATCTGTTCCTGCTGGCAACGCTGGTCGGCTTGGTCTTTCTGGCGCTGCTGATTTACCGGGTTCTGTCGCAAGGGATCGGCTATTTGAACTTCGATTTCCTTACCAACTTCCCGGCTCCGTTTCCAGAAGAAGCCGGATTCCTGGCCGGCATCATGGGCTCTGTTTTTCTGATGCTGCTCGTTGCGCCGATTGCCATCATCCTTGGCGTTTCAACAGCCCTGTATTTGGAAGAGTATGCAGCGAAGAACCGGTTCACCCGGTTTATTCAAGTGAACGTCCAAAACCTGGCGGGCGTCCCGTCCATCGTATTCGGGCTGCTCGGCCTGACGTTTTTCGTTTACCTGTTCGGTTTAGGCTACACGCTCATCGCCGGCGCACTCACAATGAGCCTGCTGATCCTGCCGGTTATCGTCGTCGCATCCCAGGAAGCGATCCGCTCGGTCCCGAACGAATTGCGGGAAGCCTCCACCGGTATGGGCGCGAGCAAATGGCAGACCATCTGGACGATCGTCTTGCCGGCAGCGGTTCCCGGCATTCTGACCGGATCTATCCTTGCCCTGTCTCGGGCAATCGGGGAAACCGCTCCGCTCATCGTCGTTGGTGCGGCCACAACGATTTACGCAATTCCGGATTCATTGCTGGCCAATTACACAGCGATGCCCATCCAGATTTTCAGCTGGATCGTCCGGCCACAGCCGGAATGGCAATTCGTCGCCGGGGCCGGAATCATCGTCCTGCTCGTCATTTTGCTCGCGATGAACGCTATCGCCGTCTGGATCCGCAATAAATTCCAGCACCGGTATTAAAAACAGCAAAGGCTATCCTGACAGTCGTATCGTCGACGTGTGGATAGCCTTTTTTGTTTTAGGCGCTTATGAATCCATGCGCATTCCGATGGAGGAAGGACTTAAAGTGAACTCAGCTGGCCTTAAAGTTATCTCAGCCGACTTTAAATGCAACACAGCCGCCTTATTACAATTAATCATAAAAAGCTGATACCGTTTTTCGGTGTCAGCTTCCCTTTATCTTCTAGTCGGATGAATCGTCAAAGCAATGGGAGGCTGACCGGCTTGAGAAAGTTTAAAGAGCGTTCAAACGTTCTTAAAGAGCACTCAAACGTTTTTAATGTTCATTCATTCTTTCTTAAAGCACATTCGCCGGCGCGTAAAGTGACTTCAGCTGATCTTAATCGCCACTCAGCTGTATCCGTATAAAGAATGACAAAAAGTTAGCAGCGTTTTGGGGTGTCAGCTTCCTTTTATCTCCTAGTCGGATGAACCGTCAAAGTAAATGGGAGGCTGACCGGCTTGAGAAAGTTTAAAGAGCACTCAAATGTTTTTAATGTTCATTCATTCTTTCTTAAAGCACATTCGCCGGCGCGTAAAGTGACTTCAGCTGATCTTAATCGCCACTCAGCTGTATCTGTATAAAGAATGACAAAAAACTAACACCGTTTTTCTAATGAGGGCAATCATTTTCCCTCAGCCGGCGAATAAAAAAACGGATAAGCAGATCAAGGAATCAGAATTACAGACGGAACAAAAAGCGGACAGGGAGATCTCCTGTCCGCTTTTCATGAAGAAACTTGCATATCAACTCCTGATCACATAGGAGTATTGAATTTAAAATAATAACCCCGTCCCCGGACCGTTACGATGTTGAAGGAACTGGAACAATTCAGCGCCAGCTTATTGCGGATATTTGAGATGAACATATCGGTGATGCGCTTATTATCGCTTGTTTTACCGAACGTATTTCTCAGCTCATTTACAATCGCATCCCGTGTAACGATTTCACCTCTGTTTTCATACAAGAACAGCAGCGTGAAAAATTCCCGGGGAGTCAGCTCGACCGCTTCTTCATTTTTTCTGATTTCGTAACTGGACGGGTACAATTTAAATTCCTGGATGTGGATGCATTCGTTCTGCATCCATCGAGCGTCTTCAAAACCGGTGAATTTCTGGTAGACATGAAATAGTTTCACCACCCGGGCTTGCGCTTCCCGAATATTCATATCCCGCGACAGCACTTCATCGGCGCCCGCTTCGATCATAAGAATGGTGCTCAGTTCATCATCCGCCGCATAAACGAGCAGCGGCTTATCCATGGAAGCCGTCTTGATGTCGCGGATGATCGATACGATGTCATGTTTGATGAAATCGAATGAAACCAGCACACCGGCGATGCTTGTACGCATTAATTGTTTCAGTGCCGGTTCAACGTCGGATAAGCACTCAAAATGATAGCCTTTGTTGCTCAATAGTTCTTTCCCGGGAAAGTTTAACTGATTGTCAATTACTAACACATTTTTCATTGAACTCATCCTAACGGAAGTAATGCATTTTAGTGGTGTGATTATGTAGCAGGAGGACAGGACAGTCAGCCTGAGACCAGTATCATCGGTATTACCCTAAAACAAGGGACAGCCATAGCTCGGTGGCAAGGCTGTCCGGGTGAAGTGGAAATATTACGTGTTTAAATCAGTTTTGATCCCTTTAACCATGTAAATCGTGTTTTCCGAGATGTTGGTTACGTGATCCCCGGAGCGTTCAAGGTAGCGGCAGATCATCGCCAGCTGCATAATCTGCTCGATATTTGTATTGTCTTGAGAGGCGATTTCGATTAATTCCGTTATGGATTCCTTATAAAGGGCATCGACCTGGTCATCGATTTTCGATGAATCGATCGCCAGCTTCGTGTCTTCGTACTTATACGCATCAATTGCCTGCGTCAGCATATCATTCACCAGCTCGGCCATTTTTGGAATATGGATGATCGGTTTGACCAGTTCCGCATAGCCGATCCGTTTTGTTCCTTTTGCCACGTTGACAGCGAAATCCGCAATCCGTTCAATGTCGCTGGAAATTTTCAGTGACACGATGATTTTACGCAGATCTGTAGCGAGTGGCTGTTCTTTCGCAATCAGTAAAATGGCATTGTCATTGATTTTTTCTTCAAATCCATTAATCGCTTTGTCGTTCTGGATGACTTTTTCGGCCAGCGCCATATCCTGCTCTTTCAAGCTGGAAACGGAGAGGCTCAAGGCTTCCCGGGCCATGCCCGCCATGTGTTTAATATCTTCCCGTAACTCATTTAAACTATTATCGAAACTGCTTCTGTTTGCCATTGGTCATTTCCTCCCGCTTCCGTTTATCCGAATCGCCCTGTGATATAGTCTTCTGTCCGTTTGTCCTCCGGATTCGAGAACAGCTTATCTGTATCATCCATTTCGATGACTTCCCCGTTCAGGAAGAAAGCCGTTTTATCTGAAATGCGGGCGGCTTGCTGCATATTATGCGTAACAATGACGATGGTGTATTCTTTTTTTAATTCCCTGATCAATTCTTCCACTTTAAGCGTGGAAATCGGGTCCAGCGCGGATGTGGGCTCATCCATCAGAATCACGTCCGGTTCAACTGCGAGGCACCGGGCGATGCAGATCCGCTGCTGCTGGCCGCCGGAAAGCCCGTATGCGTTTTCGTGCAGCCGGTCTTTCACTTCCTCCCAGATGGCGGCGCCCTTCAGGCTTTTTTCGACGATTTCATCGAGTACCTGTTTCTTTTTGATACCATGGATTTTCGGGCCGTACGCGACGTTTTCATAGATGGATTTCGGAAAAGGATTCGGTTTTTGAAAAACCATTCCGACATGTGTCCGTAATTCTTCAACCAAGTAATTTGAATCGAATATCCCTTGATTCCGGTATTTGATGTCTCCGGATGTATGGACAGAAGGAACTGTCTCAACCATTCGGTTCAGCGTCTTCACGAAGGTTGACTTGCCGCATCCGGATGGGCCGATCACCGCTGTCACCTGGTTCTGGGCAATTTCCATGTTGATGTTCTTCAGTGCATGTGTATTGCCGTACCAGAGATTCAAATCTTCCACCTTGAAGATCGCATTGCCGTCCATTGTTGCACGCATGATTTTTATCCTCCGAACTTTTAAGAACTTATTTTTATAGTGAAATGCCGGAAAAACCATTTTCCTGTATCCGTAGAAAAAGGCAGGCGAGTAATCCGCCTTGGCTCCAGTTAAGAGGCAGGAAACGGCGTTTGTGATTCCGGATTATTTTTGATCAATTACTGGCCGTTACATACTGAATTGTACCGAAGGAATGTTAAGTGGTCATTAACCCACTGTTAAGAGAATGTAAAGATAGTAAGGGATTTGTCAATAGATTAATAAGTTCTGTTAAGCCGGGTTTGTACGGAAATGTATGAGGGAAAAGTTTATTAAGCAAACCGCTGACTGAGGAGGGAAGAACATGACGGAGAAAAATGAAAACAAGTCCGGCGCTGAAGCGGAACAGGCAAATCGTGCGCTTAACGGGGAATTTTACGAAGGATCCGGCGGAACAGAAGAACGCCAGGCAGACACTTCAAATGAAACCAGTCAGGCAAACGCGGACCTCAATGACGAGTTCTACTCAGGCGGGCAGTCCGATGATTCCATTCCGCCTCTTTATGTGAATAATAATACGCCAGCCATTGATGTTACAAAAAAGAAAGACCGCAAGTAAGGGAGGTTTTAGAACTGCATCCGCTTGTCAGAAGTGACTGACATCGGATGCAGTTTTTCCGTTCGGGCTTTTCCAAGAAGGAGAACAAGAGATCGACGATAAAGAAATAAATTCACGCCGTCTCTCCAGAAATATAGTTTACATGCTATTCTTTCTGGCCTTGTCAATAAGTTAAAATGTGACCCTTTTGATATGTCCAATCTTCCGTATACTGAGAGGCAGAACGATAAAGGAGGAATTGGAAATGGCAAAACAAGGGACAGACCGCGTGAAGCGGGGAATGGCTGAAATGCAAAAGGGTGGCGTGATTATGGACGTCGTCAATGCGGAACAGGCGAAGGTTGCCGAAGAGGCGGGAGCGGTAGCCGTCATGGCGCTGGAACGGGTACCCTCGGATATCCGGAAAGAAGGCGGCGTGGCCCGTATGGCGAATCCGCGCCTTGTCGAAGAGGTCATGAATGCTGTATCCATTCCGGTTATGGCGAAAGCCCGGATCGGTCATATCACAGAAGCACGGGTGCTTGAAGCGCTCGGTGTTGATTACATAGACGAAAGCGAAGTACTGACACCAGCGGATGAAGAATTTCATTTATTGAAAAAGAATTTCACAGTGCCTTTCGTATGCGGCTGCCGGGATCTTGGGGAAGCGGCGCGCCGGATTGGCGAAGGTTCTTCAATGTTACGGACGAAAGGTGAACCCGGAACCGGTAATATCGTAGAAGCGGTCCGCCACATCCGTAAAGTAAATTCGCAAGTGCGCAAAGTGGTCATGATGAATGAAGATGAACTGATGACAGAAGCGAAGCTGCTCGGTGCACCGTATGAGCTGCTGCTTGAGATCAAACGTCTGGGCCGGCTGCCTGTCGTAAACTTTGCTGCCGGCGGCGTAGCAACTCCCGCTGATGCCGCGCTGATGATGGAATTGGGGGCGGATGGAGTATTTGTCGGATCCGGTATTTTCAAATCGGATGATCCGGAGAAATTTGCCCGTGCCATCGTAGAAGCTGTGACGCATTACCAGGATTATAAACTGATCGGGGAATTATCAAAAGAACTTGGAACAGCGATGACCGGGCTCGAGATTTCGTCGATTGCTGCAGCTGAGCGGATGCAGGAGCGCGGCTGGTGACAAAAATTGGGATTCTCGCGTTGCAGGGAGCGGTCCGCGAACATGTAAAGCAAGTTGAAGCATGCGGAGCGGAAGCGAAAGTGATTAAACGGGTTGAGGACATAGCCGGATTGGATGGGCTGATTCTGCCTGGAGGGGAAAGCACGACAATGCGGCGTCTTATTGACCGCTATGAGCTGATGGAGCCGCTTCGGGCCTTCGCTGCAAGCGGTAAACCGATATTCGGAACATGTGCCGGCTTGATTTTAATGGCAAAAACGGTGGAAGGCTATGATGCACCGCATCTCGGCCTGATGGATGTAACGGTTGCACGCAATTCGTTTGGCCGGCAGATTCATAGTTTTGAGACCGAGTTGGCAGTCAAAGGCATCGATAATCCGGTTGATGCCGTATTCATCCGGGCTCCCCACATCACGGCTGCCGGTCCGACAGTAGAAGTGCTGGCAGAATATGATGGCCGGATTGTTATGGTGCGGGATGGACAGTTTATGGGCTGTTCGTTCCATCCGGAGTTGACTGAAGACATCAGCTTGACCCGGTGTTTCATTGATTTGGTAAGATCTTGTGTTCAAGTTCAGTCGTGACTGCGCAGCCCCCGCAAGATGTGTCGCCTCCAATGCGGTAATAAAGCATAAGATACGGAAGGCCGGCGTTGTTGCTTAAACGGTTACAGGTGGCAGAAAACAATTTATTGCCATTTGTTCTCGGAACGACTTGTAACTTCTCTAATAGCTCCTGTGCATTCTCAACATGGATGGAAGAAATGCAATTCCTCGTCCGTTTATATTTTAAAGGGAATAAGTGTAAAGCTTGATATTTGTTGATCAGTGAGTTTTAGAGTTGCAGAGCCAGGGAAAACAGAAAAAACTGCGTATAAAGGAGTTGGATAATCAGGAGTGAATAAATTCCTCAACAATTGCAAGCAATTTATAAATCCCGAGACAAAAATTGTTGATCATTATATTGCACTTTCTGTTACACCTGCAAGAAAAATCGCTTATGGGGCATTATTAGCTTCCTTGGCCACTATTCTGCAATCGGCAGGAATGTTAGGGGGGATTGGTTTGTTGGTCAGCGCGCTCAGCACGCTGGCCATCTTGATCGGTACTGTTATCTCCTTGCAGCTCGGTTTCTTGTCTTATTTGACAGCCTTGTTCTTGATTGCTGTTATTCAGCCAAGCGAGCTGTTCGCATTCCCACTTACTACCGGACTTCTAGGACTAAGCATGGGATTCGCTTTTAGATACTTTAAAAGCGGGTTTCTTGCCGCTGTGTTTTCTGGCATTTCTCTCACATTAGGAATCTTATTTATCCTCCTCATCATTAAGTTTCCGATATTGGGGCCTGCAGCAACTTCAGATGTCGACTTTAACCTAATCATGATAATTTTGCTTTTCTCTATTTTCTACAGTTGGATTTGGGTGAAAGGGTTTTTATCAATCGTTAAAAAGTTCAGTAGAATTCCAGGAAATCGTGCATTCGATTAAGCTCGAAGGAAACTGATTAAAGATTTATTCTGCGACGGGTTTCCTCGAATCATTGGTGTTCAGTTACTCATAACAATGATACAGAGAGCTTCTGAACGAATCGATAGCCATACGGCAACATGTTACTTTTCGGGACAAGACGGACTGGGAAAGTCAGCGAGCAGGCATAATCGGAGGCGTTCGACTTTCAGAAGATTTTACTTTCTAAAACAATATTGAAGACGCTTGAATATCAACCGCTAATGCAACAATCTTAGGTTCCTGAGAAGTGTAGAATATCTTTGAACTTGTACAGGTTTTACGTGCACAGAAGCCAAAAGTGGGAAAGCGCAGCTATGTAAGCAGCGGATATGGCAATCATAACTATTCGGGTGGCGACAGTGAAATAAAGAAATGTAGGCAGGGAGGATTAAATATGTGATTAAAAAAACGGTGAAATATAAATGCATTGGCATGAATTAAACGACTTTCCTGCAAGGTTTTAGAAAAGCTTTCTAAGGGTATCGGTTAAATGTTAAATGAAGACGCTTAAATGTATCAGTCTTGAAAAGCAGTATTAGTCGTATAAGCAACATAAATAACACCTCTTATATCTATCCATCACTCCATGCTCTTATTGCCAAGAAACGCACTGTCTCTCCTGTCTTTATCTGTATTTTCCACGAGCAATTAAACTCCTTCTATGAGAAACAGCTTCTTTGAAGAATTCCCGCTGCCAGCTAATTGTTGAAAAATTTCTCTTAATCCTTTAAAAAATACTAATCTGCGCCATTGCTCTAACGCTCCAAATAAATAAGGGGAGGAATTTGGATGAAGAAGAGAAATAAAATGCTGATAGGCACTGCAGCTGTAGTTTCAGGAATCGGGATGGCGGGCCTGAAAAACAGAAAAATTTTAGGTGTGTTGAAAGATGGCATGACTGAGAATATCACGATGACCAACACCATGGTGAAAGAGAAGATGTTTGGTGTAAAGCAGGAAGTCGCCAGTCAAAAATTAAAACCATCTTCGAATTTTCCGCTCATTCATCTCCCGGAAGGTTTTGAAATCGAAAAAGTGATTGATGGCCTTACCTATCCGACGTCTGTGGCATGGGATGATGAAGGAGCTTTATATGTTGCCGAAGCAGGTGGTGCCTTCAAGGATGAAGAGGGGGCTAAGGCGAGAATATTGCGGATTGAAAATGGGGAGGCGACGGAAGTCATTGACCTGACCGGCAAGATCTACCCGGCTATTTCCGGTATGACTTGGCACGATGGCGCCTTCTATATTACGCACAGAGAAATGGATTTATCGGGAGCAGTTTCTAAAGTGACAGTCGACGGAGAGGTGACCCGGCTGATCGGCGGCATCATTGACGCTAAATCCGATCACCAGCCGAATGATTTACGGGTAGGAAGAGATGGCAGAATGTATGTTTGTGTGGGTATTGGAGGAAACTCGGGATTTATGGATGAAAACGTGATGGCGGCAGTCAAAAGATCGCCGGACGGACATCCAACCACCGCAAAAGATATTGTGCTGACCGGCATTAACATCGAGCTTCCCAATTTCCTGAAAGATTCGCCTGAATTGATACAGACTGGTGCTTTTGTGCCTTTTGGTACCGTAACAAGACCCGGGCAAGTGATCAAAGGCCGCGATAAAAGCGGGGGGACAATCCTGGCCTTTGATCTTGATGATCCAGAAGGGACCGTCAAACCGTATGCATGGGGATTCCGTAACATTATCGGAATCGCCTGGAATGAAGCAGATGAGATGTTTGCCGCTGTCAATGGCTATGATAACGCACCGGGAAGACCGATAAAGGATGTCTATGATGGTACGTATCGGGTCGAAAAAGATGCTTGGTATGGCTGGCCCGATTTTACAGCAAATTTTGATCCTGTGACTGACGAAAAGTACAGACCAGTGAGTTCAGCGATCGCTCCCGTCTACATAAATGGAGAGAGACAGGAACGGAAGATCTACTTTTTGATTGATCATAAAGCCAGCGGCCTCAAGCAGCCGGATAAATCACTGATTGCCGGTCTGCATGAAGTCAATTCTTCACCTTCTAAGATCGATATCTCTCCTGCCTCCTGGGAAGAGTATGCGAATCAGTTATTCATTGCGGAGTTCGGAAATATGGAGTGGTTGACAAATCCGGCCAGGGACAAACCCGCCGGCAGCAGAATTTCGCTAATCAATCCAAATGCAAAGGGACAACAAGTACAGCCCTTTATTCAAAACGAAGAACCGGTACCTGCGTCTCACCTTGGAAAACAAGGAGAAGGAATCGAGCGACCTTATGACGTGAAATTCGGACCGGACGGGGCTATGTACATCGTCGATTTTTCTACACTCCGTGTAAACCTGAATCGTTTAGCGCGGGACAACGGGGCATTCCCTGTTGATTTCCATATGAAAACCGGCATCGTCTGGAAAGTGACAAAAAAATGAAATTATAAGACTGAGAGTAAATACACTTTCGATTTTATTACTTGTTTCCTGAGTATATTTTCGAAGGTGTTTTATTGTGCCCTATTCGGTGCTCACCAAAGGCAGAAGTGTGATGAATTATTCATCGATTTAGGCACATCATACTTTTGTGTGTAACTAGCAACGGTACAGTTACCTTCTGCAGTAAGGATAAAAGTTGGTTTTGGATAATTTTTTTCGTTTTTGCTAGTGGAAAGGGTATGTGAGCGAGGAAGCTTTTCGAAATTAATGTGAAACTGACGTTCTGGGATTAGGTTCCCCGATTGGTAACAAACAAAAAATAGAAAATTTAAAATAAACAATTGACTTTTTAAATCCATAGTATTATGCTAGGTATTAATTTCATAACCTTCTTATCAAGAGAAGCCGAGGGACTGGCCCGTTGACGCTTCAGCAACCTCCGACAATTGTCGGAAAGGTGCTAACTCCAGCAAGATTTTTTTCTTGGGAGATAAGAGAAGCAGGACCACTCGCGATACGGTGCCCCCTTTTCTCATCTTCTTTGAGAAAAGGGGGCTTTTTCTTATCCTCCGGTTGAAATAGACAGAAACGGAAAAGGAGGCAATCATCATGGCAGAAAAGCAGCATAACTCAACCGCATGCCAGCCGGCCCGAATGGGCGTATACATACCCGGACAGCGAATGTTCACCAGAGCTTGACCGGCAGCTTTAAACGAACCAGTACCGGGAAAGCTCTTTAATTCCATAAGACGTTAAGTTCCCGTCCATGGCCATTACAGAAAAATCTGGAGGAATGAAAAATGAGAAATATCCCGTTAATCGATATAAGAAGCTTCCTGGTAGTTGTTGCCGCCATTATGCTGGCCATTGTCGCCGCCGGCTGCTCCACGACTGTTGACTCGGCTGATGCACCGCCTGAGACCATCCGGGTGGATTATGCCTATTATTCACCGCCAAGTCTCGTGCTGAAGAAATTCGGCTGGTTGGAAGAGGAGTTTGCGGAAGAAGGAATTGAAGTGGAGTGGACATTGAGCCAAGGCAGCAACAAAGCGCTGGAGTTTCTGAACAGCAACAGCGTCGATTTTGGTTCCACCGCTGGAGCGGCAGCCCTTATGTCGAAGGCAAATGGCTCGCCGATCAAGAACGTTTATATTTATTCCAAGCCGGAATGGACGGCACTCGTGACGAATCCCGGCTCCGGAATTGAAAGCGTTGAAGATTTAAAAGGAAAGAAAGTCGCCGCTACACTCGGAACCGATCCTTACATCTTCCTGCTCCGGTCATTGGCCGGCTCCGATATTTCAGCGGATGATGTTGAAATCATCAATCTTCAGCACGGAGATGGCGCGTCCGCACTGGCTTCCAATCAGGTGGATGCCTGGGCAGGACTCGATCCGCATATGGCGAGACTGGAACTGGAATCAGGCGCGGAGCTGTTTCACCGGAATGCGGACTTGAATACCTACGGCTTTTTGAATGTTCGGGAAGAGTTTGCTGAAAATCACCCGGAATACGTAAACCGCGTCATTGCCGCCTATGAGAAAGCACGGAATTGGATTCTGGAAAATCCGGAAGAAGCGGCTGAACTGCTGGCCGAGGAAGCGGGCATCAGTGTGGAAGTCGCGAAAAAGCAGATGGAGCGCAATGACCTTTCCAACCCGGTTCCGGGTGATGTTCACCGGGAAGCATTGACTGCAGCCGGTAAAGTGCTGCAGGAAGGGGAAGTCATTGACGCGGATGTCGATATCGAAAAAACCACGGAGTCATTGATCGATCCTTCTTTCGCGGAAGAAACGGTCGAGCAGTAAATCCGGGAAAGCAGGAGGGAACCCGATGGCAAAAAATCAAAGTGAATTGTCTTCTGTATTTGTGGCGGGCAAGCAGCAACAACGAAAGGAAATCAGCCAAAAAGGAAAAAGTACCTGGTTCCGCCCCGTCCTGGCAGGCAGCGTGTTGCCGGTCATCCTGATCATTGCCTGGGAGCTGCTCAGCCGGGCGGGCGTTTTTCCTTCCTATCAGCTGCCTGCTCCCTCGGTCGTTGTCGGCACAATAACAGAGATGGCAGCAGACGGGTCATTATGGGGCCATATCGGAATTACGGTTTACCGGGTCTTTGCCGGATTCTTACTCGGCACGGCAACAGCCGTCATCCTCGGATCCCTTGTCGGATTCTACACGAAAGCGGAGCAATTTTTCGATCCGCTCATCCAGGCATTCCGTTCGATTCCGTCGCTTGCCTGGGTACCGCTGTTCATCCTGTGGATGGGCATCGGGGAGCCGGCGAAAATTACGATGATTGCCGTCGGCGTCTTTTTCCCGGTCTACTTGAATGTCGTCAGCGGAATCACCGGCGTGGACAGAAAATTGATCGAAGTTGGAAAGATGTACGGTTTGAATACGTATCAGCTGATTAGACGGATCATCCTGCCGGCGTCGCTTCCTTCCTTTTTGGTAGGCTTGCGGAGCGGTCTTGGCCTTGGCTGGATGTTCGTGGTGGCGGCTGAATTGATGGGTGCAAGCCAAGGACTCGGGTATCTGCTCGTCGTCGGGCAAAACACCTTGTCACCGGAAACCATTCTTGCGAGCATCATTTTATTTGCGGTCATCGGAAAGCTGTCTGATTGGGGATTGAAGAAAATTGAAATCAGGACGCTGCACTGGCAGGACCGCGTTGCGAAATCATAAAGAGGAGGCGGAACCATGAGTCTGCAGCTGCAACATGTGAGCCGGACGTTCAACGGCAAGAAAGCGATCCACAACATTTCATTAACCGCCGAACCAGGGGAGATCATCGGGCTGCTCGGTACGAGCGGCTGCGGAAAAAGCACCTTGCTTCGCGCGATTTCCGGCCTCGATACCGATTACGACGGAACCGTTTCCATCAACGGGGATACCCGGAAACAAGTTCATGACACCACCGGGTTCATCTTTCAGGAACCGCGGCTGCTGCCTTGGCTAAACGTCCTGGAAAATGTGACGTTCGGGCTGAAAGGGAAAAAAGGAGACAACCAGGCGCTCGCCAAACGATATTTAAGAAGCGTAGGCCTTTCGGACAGTGATGCCCTTTATCCGCGGGAATTGTCAGGCGGGATGGCGCAGCGGGTGGCGATTGCCCGGGCGCTCGTCACGTCACCGGAAATCCTGCTGCTCGATGAGCCGTTCAGTGCACTCGATGCGTTTACGAAAATGCAGCTTCAGGACTTGCTGCTGGATGTCTGGGAGGAATACCGGTCAACCGTCGTCCTGGTGACGCATGATATCGATGAAGCGTTGTATCTGTGCGACCGGATTATTATTTTAAGGGGGGAACCCGGAGAGATCGCCCGGGAACTGACCATTGAACAACAACGGCCCCGCCCCAGAGGAAGCCGGGAACTTGCGAATCTGAAAGCCGGAATACTGGAGGACTTGAACCTGGATAACAGGCGAATTCACTCTTCTTGAGAACAGTGTGCATGGATAAAAAAACACCTTCAGCACCGCGCCGAATAAGAGCGATGCTGGAGGTGTTTTCTGTCTGGATTCAATTGAATCCTTCCGTTACAGCCAATATATAAGCCCCCGAGCCTGTCAGTAAGCTCGGGGGCTTATATAAAGTTTCTACCATAGTTCTCCGCCGACTACAAAGACCAATAACAGGTCAATAACACCGAGAATAATAGCCGCCCAACCGAGTCCTCTGCTTGGCGAATTCAAAGCGACGATACCGAGAATGATCGCCGCAATACCCATCCAGACTGGAAGGAAAAACAATCCGATGATCCCTAAAATAATTCCAAGCCATCCAGCCCAAGCCATTCCGCTGCGGTCTGTGCCAGTTTCCTCTGTTCTCATGCTGCGTCACCTCCCTTCAATGCACTTTTTGTACATCCGGTTTTTATTTTTGTATAACCTTCCATTCCCCGAATAGAAAAAAGCTAAACTTTAGCACGTACTCTATACTCCTTGCGATTCTATGGTCAGTAAATCAGAACCGGGACTGCGAAATGATGGGGAAAGTGAAAGTTTCCTTAATACGCGCGAATACACACACGTAGAGTCTCTGCTTTTCTGCCAACTCCGATTTGTCCTCCATGGGCTTGCATGGAATTCAATCCATTGACATCATACACCCGGGGGTATACTCTTGGGGTGAAAGCAGTTCAGGTAAACACAGAAGGAGGAGAAGCTGATTTGAAATACGATGGTGAAGTAATGGACAAGCTGCGGCAAATTGAAGGAGGGATCAAAAGCATTCTTCATTTGATGGAAAACGAAGCGGAATGTAAGAACGTCGCAGAAGAGTTAGTGGTCATCAGGAACACGGTAGATGAAGCAATTGGTACCGTGGTCGGTGGAAATTTACAGCAATGCCTCGTCAAGCGGTTAACAAATGGAGAGGAATCCGCTGCAGTCATGAAAGAAGCGGTTGATTTGCTCATCCGAAGCAAGTGAATAATCAGTGGAGGAGGTGAAGATAATGATGACAATGATGGGTGGCGGCATGTGACTGAATACAATCATTTGGATCATTGTGATCGGACTCTTCGTATACGGTTTGGTGGCACTGCTGACAAGGCGTGATCCGGGAAAATCCGCTCCTGAAAAGCGGCAGGACACGTCGATGGAAATCTTGCGGGAAAGATTCGCCCGCGGGGAAATCGATGAAGAAGAATACGAAAGACGGAAAGAATTCCTCCAAAACCGGCGAAACGGATAAAAGTTTTAACATTTTTTAGAAAAGATTTCTCCAACGTTCTCCTAATTAAGGAAAGTGGAAAGGGTGAAAATCGCATGATTCAAAAGCGGATGGATCCGGCGCGAGCCCACGTTCTGTTGAGTGAAGAGCGAAAAGCACTGCTTCCGCCGGATACGGTCATTGACCAGCTGGCTATTCGTCCGACAGACCGAGTGCTGGAATTGGGGGCAGGAAACGGTTACTTTACCATTCCTTTGGCAAAGCGGATGCCGGAAGTGGTCACGGCTGTTGATATTCAGCCGGAAATGATCGCATTGCTGAAGCGGCAGGCGGAAAAAGAAGGGCTGGATAACATTGCATACGTAGAAAGCAGCCTGGAAGAAATTCCGCTGGGAGCCAATACGGCCGATAAAATACTCGCGGCTTTCTCTATCCACGAGGCTGACGATCTGAATCGGGCGGTCCGGGAAGCGAAGCGGATCTTAAAACCTGCCGGCCAGTTGCTGATCATTGAATGGGAATCTGTGATGACACAAAACGGACCGCCCTTCCTGGGGAAGATCCCGATCGAAGAAATTGTTCCGGTTCTGCAGCTGAATGGATTCGATGTGAAAGTGACGCGCTTGAATCCTGTCCATTATGCGATTCATGCAGTGCCTGCCGAAGAAGGGATCCTCCATCAGAAACTGTGCAGGGAAACGTTCCGTTCGACGGAAAGAGACTGTCTTGGAAACTTCGGTTAGAGTGTCAGAAGTTGAGTATATGGCTGCAGGGCAAGTTTTGTAGCGGGCTGAACAGGGAAAAGGATTAATGAGGAAATCATTCAAAATGAGAAAGAAGGGTAACCGATGTTTAATTACACAGTAGAAACAGCGAAAAGTAAGGATGAAGCTGTCCGGGCGCTCGAGGAGAATTTAAAGGAAGAAAAGTTCGGCGTCCTTTGGAACTTTGACCTGACGGCGAAGCTGCAGGAAAAAGGGGAGGATTTTGATACACCGTTCACGGTGCTTGAAGTGTGCAACCCTCAAGAGGCGAATAAAGTGCTGTCTGAGGAACTGCTCGTCGGGTACTTCCTGCCATGCAAAATCGTCGTATATGAAGATGGGGATACGACGAAAATCGGGATGCCAAGACCGACCGCGCTCATCGACATGGTTGAAAATGATAAACTGAAGGCGATCGCGGAAGACATCGAACAGCGGCTAAAAACCTGCATTGATCGGTCGGCGTAATTTTTTTTTGCAGAACCCTATACCCGTACAGGTAATTTGATCGATGAAATGCTTGGTTTTTCGCTAAAGAAATTATTTTAAACGGTAATCATAACGAAAGGACGGATACCGGTGAAACGCAGAAAATATACACTCATCGCATCAACCGCTTTGGCCGCTTTACTAGTGACGGGTACAGTGGGAATGGCACACGGCAATGGCGCAGAAAATGGAATGCCGGAAGATGGCGGCATGGTCAATATGATGAACGGCATGATGAATGGAAATGGCGATGGCATGATGAACATGATGCATGGCATGATGAATGGAAACGGCGAGCAGTTGATGAAAGGCCATCATACACAGATGATGGAGCATATGGATTCGATGGACTTTGAGGAGATGGAAGCTCTGCATGATCAGCACCATGAAGGTGGCCAACACTAAAACGATTCATGTTCTCCTGAGTGGAGCATAATACTTGCTTGCATACCCAAAGGGGTATATTATAGGGGATGTAAGCAAGAGATTCCACTTTAAAAAGGAGAACGATTCCAGATGCAGTATGATAAAAAAGTCGAAAATCGGCTGAAACGGATTGAGGGTCAAATCCGCGGCGTACTCCAAATGATGGAGAAAGACGGCGACTGCCGCGATGTGGTCATGCAGCTGTCGGCTGTCCGCAGTGCAGTGGATCGTACAATCGGGGTCATCGTCAGCGAAAACCTGGAACAATGTGTGCGTGAAAGTGTCGAAAGCGGCGAAGATACGGATAAAGTTGTGAAGGAAGCCGTGGAACTGCTCGTCCGAAGCAGATAACCGAATCCGTCAGACGTCATTGTTGACGGATTTGGTTTTGCTTGATAACATACCCCTGGTGGTATTACTCATCGTATCGTCAATCGCATTATTTTTTTAATTTAAAATATACCCCGGAGGGTATAATTAGAAGGAGAATCGGAATGGAACAGAAAAAGACGACCAACGTTATCCTTTTTAGTGGAGATTACGATAAAGTGATGGCTGCATACATCATCGCGAACGGAGCGGCGGCTTATGATCATGAAGTCACCATCTTCCATACATTCTGGGGACTGAATGCACTGCGGAAAGAACATCCGCCGGAATTGAAAAAAGGGTTCCTGGAACGGCAGTTTGCCAGAATGATGCCGCGGGGAGCGGACAGACTGCCGTTATCCAAACTGAATATGAACGGCATGGGACCGAAGATGATCAAACAGGTCATCAAGAAGCACAACGCCATGACCTTGCCGCAACTGGTTGAAATGGCGCAGGAACAGGAGATCAACCTGGTGGCTTGCACGATGACGATGGACCTGCTCGGTCTCCGGCAGGAGGAATTGCTCGATGATATCACTTACGCCGGTGTCGCCGCGTATCTGGCGGATGCGGAAGATGGGAATGTCAATCTGTTCATCTAATCAAAGAAAGAGGGATCGAATGGAGATTATAAGCTGGCTGGCTATCGGTGCGCTCGCTGTTTGGCTGGTCTATAAGGTCATCGGACCGGCAAAAGGCATCTCTTCGGTGACGCCCGATGAAGTGAAACCGATGCTGAAGACAAAAGACAAGCAATTCATCGATGTGCGGACATGGGGGGAATACCGGATGAACGGACTGAAGGCATTCAAAAACATCCCGCTGAATGAACTGCCGAAGCGGCTTGATGAACTTGACAGCGGAAAAGAAACGGTTGTCATCTGCCAGAGCGGAGCGCGGAGCAATCGGGCGTGCGTCATATTAAAGAAGAATGGATTCAGCCAAGTGACAAATATCAGAGGCGGCATGGGTGCATGGCGCTGATCAGCAACAGGGGGAGAATGGACATGAAAGAAATGACACCGCAGGAAGTACAGGCGTATCTGGAGAGTAATCCGGAAGCATCGGTGATCGATGTCCGGGAAACGGCGGAAGTCCGGGCCGGCAAGATTCCGCAGGCAGTGAACATTCCGCTTGGGTTGGTGGAATTCCGGATACAGGATTTCGACAAATCGAAAGAGCACATTCTCGTTTGCCGTTCCGGCAAACGGAGTGGAATGGCAGGACGTTTCCTTGAAGCGAGAGGATACCGGATCATCAACATGGCCGGCGGTATGCTGGAATGGGACGGTCCCACGGTTTAAACGACATTAAATGCAAGAAACCAAACAGGAGGAATTAGTATGATTCAGACCGATAAAGTGCTTGATGCGAAAGGACTTGCCTGCCCGATGCCGATCGTGCGGACGAAAAAAGCGATGGTAGAGCTTGAACCGGGTCAGGTGATCGAAGTGCAGGCGACGGATAAAGGGTCGCTCGCGGACATCAAGGCATGGGCAAAATCCAGCGGCCATCAATACCTCGGCACCACAGAAGAAGGGGACGCGCTGAAGCATTACCTCCGCAAAGCGAGCGAAACGGAAGAAAAAGAAGAAAAACAGTTCCCGCACACGGTGACGAACGAAGATCTGCAGGACCGGCTGAACCGTGAGGATATCCTTGTGTTGGACGTCCGGGAGCCCGCGGAATACGCATTCGGCCACATTCCGGGCGCTGTTTCCATTCCGCTCGGTGAACTGGAAAGCCGCACAGGAGAACTGGAAACGGATAAAGAGATCATCGTCATCTGCCGGACCGGCAACCGAAGCGATTTTGCCGCGAAACAGCTGGCGGATAACGGATTCAACCGGGTCAAAAATGCCGTGGACGGCATGACGGAATGGAATGGCCCCACAGAAAAAAGCGAAGCCTGAAAATCAGGAAATCGATCAGTACAGGAGGAATTCAACATGGCAGGAAAAACAGCAATCATCGCATCAAACGGGACGTTATTCGATGCGTATAAAGTGTACAATATCGCGACGGCGGCAGCGGCGAGCGATCATGAAGTCGCCATCTTCTTCACATTCGAAGGCCTGAATCTCATTAATAAGGAAGCATACGGCCAGCTGGCGCTGCCTGAAGGCAAGGAAGGGATCGCTGAAGGATTCAAGAAAGCGAACGTGCCGGCGATTCCCGAACTGGTGGAAATGGCCCGGGAACTCGGCGTGCGGTTCATCGGCTGTCAGATGACGATGGACGTATTGGAATTGGAGCAGGAAGCTTTTATTGACGGCATTGAAGTCGGCGGCGCTGTGACATTTCTGGAATTCGCAAAAGACGCGGATGTCACGCTGACATTTTAAGTGGAATAAAAAATTTTTAACGAATAATATACCCCGGGAGGTAATTTAGATATGACAGTAACAGCTTGGACAGCAAAAGAAGTGGCCCGGAAAGTACTGGGCCGCTCACCCTTATTCATCTTGGATGTCCGCAATGAAGATGCCTATGCGGATTGGAAAATCGAAGGCTATACGGTCGATTACTTGAACGTCCCGTACTTCGACTTGCTCGACGGGGTGGAAGAAATCATGGAGAAACTGCCGAAGGACCGCGAAATCCTCGTGGTCTGCGCGAAAGTCGGCTCTTCTCAGATGGTGGCGGAAATGCTGTCGGATGAGGGGCTGGATGTTGCGTATCTGGAAGGCGGCATGAAAGCATGGAGTGAATACCTGGAACCCGTGAAAATCGGGGACTTGAAAGACGGGGGCGAACTGTACCAGTTTGTCCGTCTCGGAAAAGGCTGCCTGTCATATATGGCGATTTCCGGCGGGGAAGCGGCAATCATCGATGCTACCCGCATGGCTGATACATTCCTGGATTTTGCGAAAGAAAAAAATGCGCAGATCAAGCATGTGTTCGACACGCACCTCCACGCCGACCACATTTCCGGCGGCCGCGAAATCGCGGAAGCGACAGGGGCGACGTACTATTTGCCGCCGAAAGACGCGGAAGAAGTCGTATTCGAATACGCACCGCTGGAAGATGGGCTGGAAGTGACAGTCGGCGGTACACCGATTGCCGTACAGGCACTCTATTCACCGGGCCACACGATCGGCTCGACGTCATTCATCGTCGACCATAAATACCTGATGACAGGTGATATTCTGTTCATCGATTCGATCGGGCGTCCCGACCTCGCCGGCCTGGCGGAAGACTGGGTGGGTGATCTGCGGGAGACGCTGTACAGCCGCTATCGTGAGCTTTCGGATGAACTGATCGTGCTGCCGGCCCATTTCATGATCATGGATGAACTGAATGAAGATGGCTCGGTCGCGAAAAAATTGGGTGAGCTGTTCGAAGAAAACCACGGACTGAATGTAGGAGATGAGCAGACATTCCGGGACATGGTGACAAAGAACCTGCCGCCGCAGCCGAACGCCTATGGTGAAATCCGACAGATGAATATGGGGAAAATCACACCGGATGAGGAAAGTCAGCGGGAAATGGAAATCGGACCGAACCGCTGTGCAGTAAGGTAATTCAAAAGAACTAACAATCAACTACCATATAAAAGGAGCGATTTATTGATGAATGCAGATAAAGTACTCGACGCAAAAGGGCTCGCTTGCCCGATGCCGATCGTCAAGACACGGAAAGAAATGAAAGACATGGAATCCGGCCAGGTGCTGGAAATCCACGCAACCGACAAAGGAGCGAAAGCGGACCTCGCCGCCTGGTCAAAATCCGGCGGCCATGAGCTGCTTGAAACGCGTGAAGAAGGAGACGTCCTGAAGTTCTGGATCCGTAAAGGCTAAATTCAGGGACGGCGGGGCATCGCACAGATGTCCCGCTATTTTTATGTGAAAGAAGGGGTAGTATGTCCATCGATTTTATTATTGTGCTTTTCCTGATCGGTTTTGTCGGCTCCTTTTTGTCCGGCATGGTCGGCATCGGCGGCTCGATCATCAAGTATCCGATGCTCTTATACATTCCGCCGCTGCTCGGCTTTGCCGCGTTCGGCGCCCATGAAGTGGCCGGCATCAGTGCCGTGCAGGTATTCTTTGCAACCATCGCCGGCGTCTGGGCGTACCGGAAGAGTGGGCTGCTGAACAAGACACTGATCGCCTATATGGGCGGCGCCATCCTGATTGGGAGTTTCATCGGCGGCTACGGGTCGACCCTGCTGTCGGCTGCTGCGATCAATACGGTGTACGCCATTCTGGCGACGATTGCCGTCGTCATGATGTTCATTCCGAAAAAAGGGCTGGATGATATCCCCGCAGATCAAGTTAAGTTTAATAAATGGCTCGCGGCGGGGCTCGCATTCGCTGTCGGTGTCGCAGCCGGCATCGTCGGGGCGGCCGGTGCCTTCATCCTGGTGCCGATTATGCTGACGGTGCTCAAGATTCCGACCCGCATGACCATCGCCACATCACTTGCCATCACGTTCATTTCGTCGATCGGATCGACGATCGGGAAAGTACTGACCGATCAGGTGCTGTACGGACCGGCAGCTGTCATGGTCGTGGCCAGCCTCCTTGCGGCTCCGCTCGGCGCGAAAGTCGGCCAGAAAGCGAATACGAAATTCCTCCAATGGCTCTTGGCACTCCTGATTCTGGCGACAGCGGTCAAGATTTGGCTTGATATTTTGTGAAGCACGGCGTGTCCATACGTGTGTACAGTCGGCAACAGGGTAAGTAAAGGAATAACCAGCGGGATAAAACTGAAGATGACGATAAGAGAAGGATGCAGCCATGAAATATGTAATTATCGGCGGTGACGCGGCAGGCATGAGTGCCGCCATGCAGATCGTGCGAAAAGGTGAAAATGCGGAAGTGCTGACGCTCGAGAAAGGGGAAACCTACTCCTACGGCCAGTGCGGGCTTCCATATACGATCAGCGGGCAGATTCCATCAACAGACCGGCTCATCGCCCGCACGCCGGAGACGTTCCGCGAAAAATACGGAATCGATGCGAGAACCGGTCATCTCGTTGAAGAAGTCAATCCAATTGAAAAGACAGTTTCCGGGACCCGGACAGCGACCGGGGAACCGTTCGAATACAGCTATGACAAGCTGCTTATCGCGACAGGTGCCAGTCCGGTCATACCGCAGATCGAAGGCAATGATCTGCCGGGCGTCCATGTACTGAAGACCATTCCGGATGCCCACAGCATCATGGGAAACCTGGAAAACGACGTAAAACATGTCGCCATTGTCGGCGGAGGCGCAATCGGACTCGAGATGGCGGAAGTGTTCCGCGGACTCGGAAAGGAAGTGCACATCATTGAGCGCGGCAGACATCTCGCGAAAATCTTCGATGCCGACATGGCGGAGCACATCCATGCGGAAGCGGACCGGCACGGCATTCACGTGCACACAGAAGAGAATGTGGAAGCGGTCATAGGCGACGGCAAAGCGGAAAGCATCCAAACAGATAAGGGAACGTATCCCGCGGAGCTTGTTTTGCTATCGGTCGGCGCCTACCCGAACACGAAATTTCTTGCGGACACCGGCATTGTCACGAGCGTGCGCGGCGCCATCCAGGTCGACCGTTACATGAAGACGAACGTGCCGGATATTTACGCGGCCGGTGACTGTGCCGTTCAATACCATCGCGTAGAGAAGAAAGACGATTACATTCCGCTAGGCACGACAGCGAATAAACAGGGCCGGATTGCGGGACTCAATATGATTGGCATACCTAAGACATTCGAGGGGATCGTCGGCACTTCCATCCTGAAGTTCATGGATCTTACGCTTGCCCGGACGGGTCTTTCTGAAAAAGAGGTGGAAGCGATGGGGATTCCGGTGAAGGCTATGACTGTAAAAGCGAAAGACATCGCCGGCTATTATCCAAATCCGAAACCGCTGCACGTCAAACTCGTATATGGCGCGCATGATGAGCTGCTGCTCGGCGGGCAGGTCATCGGGGAAAACGGGGCGGATAAGCGGATCGATGTGCTGGCGACAGCTCTCTATGTCGGCATGCGGCTTCATGAACTGGAAGATCTGGATCTCGCGTATGCACCGCCGTTTAACGGGACATGGGATCCGGTGCAGCAGGCGGCCCGAAGAGGGTGATTGCTTAGAAGGAATACAGGTGGCAAAGGTGTCGGCTTTCGAAGTGGGAAGCCCCCACTTCAAGCCTGCACCAGCAGGAGTGGTGGGAAGTATTCATCCGCAGTGCGTTCGAACGACTTTCAAGACAGGGAAAGGACAGACATGAATTAAATTAAAAGAACTGCATATCAATAACCACCAGGCCGATGTTTGGATTGGGTATAAATCTATTGTTATAATTAATTGTCGGAAGAAAACGAATACATAATTTATGGAAGGGGAGAGCATAATCATGAAAATTAAAGCTGCAGTCACCCCACAAACGGGACAGCCTTTTGAAATGACTGATATTGAATTGCCTGAACTTGAGTCGAAAGATGTGTTAATCAAAGTGATAGCATCCGGTATTTGCCATACGGATGTTTCAGGGAGAGACACAGGGATGGTCGATCCGCCTGCAGTTCTTGGCCATGAAGGCGCTGGAATCGTTGAAGAGACAGGCTTTGAAGTTACCGATCTCCAAAAAGGGGATCACGT
The DNA here is from genome assembly GCF_001999905.1 of Planococcus lenghuensis. Taxonomy (NCBI): domain Bacteria; kingdom Bacillati; phylum Bacillota; class Bacilli; order Caryophanales; family Caryophanaceae; genus Planococcus; species Planococcus lenghuensis. Next base: position 3,380,814 of record NZ_CP019640.1, on the reverse strand, counting down.
GGTCGTCTCATTTGCAAGTTGCGGGCATTGCGATAATTGCATGACCGGCCATCCTGCACATTGCAGGCATTACGGTGAATTGAATTTAAACAGCCATATAGATCAAGACACCAATAAATTGGTTTCCAGATTCTTTGGGCAATCTTCCTTTGCAACATACTCACTCGTTAACCAAAGGAATGTTGTGAAAATCGATGAGGACATGGACTTGGCTTTAGCGGCACCACTGGGTTGCGGCCTGCAAACAGGAGCCAGCAGTGTATTGAATGTGCTAAAGCCTGAAGCTGGCAGTTCCATCGCGGTGTATGGAGTCGGAGCCGTTGGATTAAGTGCGATTATGGCCGCTAAAATCGCCGGTTGCAAAAATATCATTGCCATTGATCTCCATGAAAATCGATTAGAGCTGGCTGAAGAGCTGGGCGCGACAGCTTCTATAAAAAGTGGCAAAGACGTGGATATTGCTGAGAAGATCAAAGAAATCACCGGCGGAGGAGTGCAGCATGCACTCGATACGACCGGCGTGGACTCAGTGGTTGCACAAGCAATCGCGGCACTAGATTCTTTTGGGAAACTGGCTACTGTCGTCACAGATTATCATCTTTCAATCCCTCTGGAAATCCTGGCATTAAGAGGCGCCAGCATTGTAGGAACCAGTCAGGGCGATGCAACGCCGCAAACATTCATTCCGGAAATGATTTCTTACTACAAGAAGGGACAATTCCCGTTTGACCGGATGGTAAAGTTCTATGAGTTTGATCAAATAAATAAAGCCTTTGAAGAATCAGAGAATGGTTCAGTCATCAAGCCTGTTTTAAAGATGAATCACTAAACGTTAATTGTACGAAATTGAAATACGGGAGATGCGCCTTTCAAGCTGCTTGAAGGGCGCTTTTTTGCTGTTTAAGTAAATACGCTCCCTTTGACAACAGAAAAATTTGAAATGTCTTGAAAACTTGGCTTGTTGATGAATTTAATACACAAATAAAAACACAGGAATCCATTTTAAGTAAGTTATCAGAAAGGTTTAAATAAAAGAATAATTTAATTGTTTGTTGGGTAAACAAATTATATAATGAACAATATAACATGCGTCGCTTAAATAAATGGGGTTATTAGCGATGAATCTTATACTAAAAAACTGAGAAGAGGGTTGATTCTTCAAAAGATCATTGACCAATGTTTTGTCACGACTGCCGCCCTTCAATAATAGCCGATTCAGTGAAGCGGAACTTCCGTCCAGGCTGCACATTTCCTTAATGAGGGATTGATTTTATCAAATTCAGCAAGAGCATCTTGGATTAAGAAGAAAGTCTATTATTCTGCCGCTCAACTGGAAAGCCGGATTTGCACTTGGCATCGACCCAGACACCAGTGATCACTGGGTTGAACAGCAGCTCGAGTGGAAAGATTTAGAATCGTCAGCCATAATTCTTGGTTTTAACAAAGCCTTGCTTGAAAGAGATTACCTTTAGTTTGATAGATAACATTAGTTTTTCATGATTTAAAAAGAAACGGAGTGTGAAGAGAACATGACAGTACGTCAAGCTGAAAATTTGTTTTATACGTTACTTAATAATAAGTGGATGGGAAGCGGCAGTGGGGAAACTATACAGATTTATTCTCCGGATGATAATGAAGTAGTGGGTGAAGTTCCCGCTTTAAGTCAAGAGGAAGTTGCTGCTGCAATTCAAAAAACAGCTGACGTGCAGGAAACGTGGGAAGCGAAAGAAATCCATGAACGCTCTGCACTTCTCCATCGTTGGGCGGAAGAATTAGAAAAGATGACCGATGAAATCGGCGAAATGATCCATAAAGAAGTAGGCAAGACTTTTGCAGCAGGAAAAAGTGAAGTGGAGCGTACTGCCCAGCTGATTCGTTATACGGCAGAAGAAGGCCTTCGTACACAAGGGAGTTTTATCCAAGGCGACGCGTTTCCGGGAGCCACGAAACAGACAAAAGCCATAGTGCAGAAAGTCCCTCATGGCGTAGTGCTGGCCATTTCGCCATTTAACTACCCGGTAAACCTGGCAGCTTCTAAAATTGCGCCGGCGCTTATTACAGGCAACACCGTTATCTTTAAGCCTGCTACCCAGGGGTCAATCAGTGGACTGTTAATGGTGCAAGCTCTGGTGAAAGCGGGTCTGCCGGAGGGAGTAGTAAACGTAGTAACGGGTCGGGGCGCTGTTATCGGTGACTTCATTGTTACTCATCCTCTTATAGATATGATTACTTTTACTGGAGGAACGGCAACCGGGAAGCATATCTCTAAAAAAGCGTCTATGATTCCGATTGTGCTTGAGCTCGGCGGCAAAGATTCCGCCATTGTACTGGAAGATGCAGATTTGAATAAAGCAGCAAAAGAAATTGTCAATGGAGCGCTCAGCTATTCCGGACAACGCTGCACAGCCATAAAGCGTGTTATGGTGGTTGACAGTGTTGCGGACGAACTCATTGGCAAAGTGAAAGAAATGGTGTCCGGACTGAAAGTGGGAAGATCCAGTGAAGACGCGAGTGTGACTCCTATGATCGATCAGAAATCAGCGGATTTTGTTACGAATCTGATCGAAGACGCCCGGAATAAAGGAGCTACTGTAGTGCTGGAAGGTATTAAGGAAAAGAATCTGCTCGGCCCGACTCTTCTTGACCATGTAACGGAAGAAATGGAGATCGCTTGGAAAGAACAGTTTGGACCAGTGCTTCCATTTATGCGGATTGAGAATGAACGGGAAGCAATCGCGCTTGAAAAGCGCAACCAGTATGGCCTCCAAGTCAGCGTCTTCACAAATAATCTGGAGAATGCCTTCTCTATTTCAGACAAGCTGAATGTAGGAACTATCCAAGTGAACGGCAAAACCTCCCGTGGACCGGATCACTTCCCATTCCTGGGAGTGAAGAACTCTGGACAAGGTGTACAGGGCATCGGTAGAAGTATTGATTCTATGCTGCGCGACAAAGTGCTCGTTCTTAACTTTTAAAAGAGAAATCAATTTTTATCAATCCCAGGATATAGATATCGATATGTATCAGAGTATTTAAGTTTATTTCTGTAGGAATGTATGGCTTTGCTGATTGTTTCTATATTTCTTATGGCAAGACGGGGCTGGCTCAACAGGACAGCTCTGTTTTTTTTGTACTCACAGGACCAACATCCTTAAACACCAACATCCTTAAACAAAGTAATCCTTCCATCCTTTTATGCTGGCATCCTGTGCGGCATGATTTTCGACACAGGAATAAGCGTATTTTATACGTTCGGATCTTTTTACAAAAATGGAGGCAGGTAATTCCAGACGGTTTACCGCCACGGCAATTCCATGGATCCAATCCTCCGTTCAATACACCGGATTCTTGCGATCAATATTCGATCATGCCCAGCAGCAATCGGAGGAGTTGGTGGATGGCTATAGGGAACTGCCATTGCACAGGAACAGGCGGAGCTGGCAAATGGCCGATCTGATCGTTTGCGGTGCCGCCGGTCATGGCGGAGTGGAACGGTTTCGTTTCTGCCGGGCTCCGTATCTGAAGCGATTGTCCGTTCATCCCAATGCGATGTGCTGGTAGTCCCTCTCCCTGAATAATCGGGTTTTCCATGCTGTGTTTTTTCAGAAAAATCGGTTCTCTTATGGGAGGAGAACCGATTTTTCTGTTTTTGGAGGGGATATGAAAAGAAAAGTCACCGATTTGATCCGTTGACAGCTAAAAATGACCCTGTTAGAGTATTTAATGTGAGATAATTTAATTCGAGATAATTTCAGTTTCCAGTTCCTGGTTTCAGAAGTTTATTGATCATGGGCCAACGGAAGGCAGGATGACGGAACGGCGAAAGCCGCATTATTTTTACACATAAATCTCGAATTCGAGATAAAAGAGGAGGGGCAAATGGAAGAGATTAAAGGAATCCATCATGTGACGGCAATTACGAGCAGCGCGGAAAAGAATTACGAGTTTTTCACCTATGTGCTCGGCATGCGGCTTGTGAAGAAAACGGTCAATCAGGATGATATCCAGACGTATCACTTATTCTTCGCAGACGACAAAGGCTCGGCGGGAACGGATATGACGTTTTTCGATTTTCCGGGAATTCCGAAAGGGACGCACGGGACGAATGAGATCTACAAAACGGCGTTCCGGGTGCCGGATAATGCCGCGCTGGACTACTGGCTGAAACGGTTCGCCAAGTACGAAGTGAAGAACAAAGGGATCAAGGAAGTGTTCGGCCGGAAGACGGTGTCGTTCACCGATTTTGATGACCAGCAGTATATGCTGATTTCGGATGAAGGCAACGAAGGAGTTGCGTCCGGTACGCCTTGGCAGAACGGCCCCGTTCCGCTTGAATACGCGTGCGTCACGTTCTGCCTAACCACGAATTTGTGGGAACAGCAGCGGATTTCTCCTACTAAGTATTATAGAAGAAATCAAGAACTCTAACATTGAATTTTCTCGTGAAAACCGAGAATCGCACAGAATCTTGCGTAAATTTAATTAACCTACCTCCTTATGGACGTTTAAGAAAATTTACGTGTGCGCAGTCTAATACCCCTACATGCGGCGACAATCTGACAATTGAAACCGTGTGAAGCTAGGTGAGGTCGTAGCCCAAGTAACCTAAGTCGTAAAAGATATGGCGAAAGTGGTGCGGGACTCCTTAAAAACTTTGTCTATGGCTACCAACTTTAGTGGGAACTCATGCAGTCTCGTTACGTAGATTTAATTCGGAAACGAGTTTGAAAGTAATCAGCGGTTTGTTGTTGTGTGTTCAACTTACTGCCCCATTCCTTGAAACAGGGTGGGAAATACAGCACTTAACTAAAGATTCAGAGCTGTATTAAGGATTACCGGGATAGGGTGAGAGTCTAAGGATAAGTAAATAAAGGGATAGATGTTAGGGAACGTGAGAGAGCCTGTCAGAAGAAGGGTGTCAGCCTTATGATAACTGATAGGAAGTCAGGTCCCTCATAGTAGTGTTGAAGCAGATGTAATGTCTGTGGAGCGAAGGGGGGAAGTCGGTTCTAAGAGATAGACTTTTTCACTTAAAAGAAAAATAAAGACTATACAAAACGTCATTTGGTTAACGTTATGGGTATTGTACAGTACTCATAATAATCGCTAATCCACCTATAACCTAGCCTCGTATTTCTCAGGAAGGTTGTGTGTACAAAGGTGGAGGTTAATTGCCAAATCAAGTCCGAAAAGGACTTGAAGCTGACTCTGGACTCCATGTATCAAGAGTCCAAAGAGGGAAAATCCCTAAATGGATTGTATGAAGTCATTATTAATGACCAAACTATCATAACTGCAATACACGACATAAAGTCGAATAAGGGCAGTATGACAGCGGGCATTGATAATAAGACCATCAACCATTTTCTACAAATGCCCAGAGAGAAACTCATTCGGACGGTACGGAGAGCGATGGAGAACTATAATCCTCAACCCGCCAGAAGAAAACATATTCCGAAAGGAAATACGGGTAAAACTAGACCCCTCGGTATTCCAACTATGTTGGATAGAATCATCCAACAGTGCATTAAAATTGTTATAGAACCCATAATAGAGGCAAAACTCTACGAGCATAGTTACGGATTTAGACCTTACAGGTCTACACACCATGCTATCGCAAGAGTTGCTCATCTAATTAACATTGGGAGATATGAATACGTCATTGAAGGAGATATAAAAGGCTACTTCGATAATATTGACCATGCTGTGCTAATGCGTAAATTGCACAAAATTGGGATTATTGATAAACGCGTTCTCGCGTTAATCAAGAAAATGCTGAAATCGGGGATTATCGAGGAAGATTTCAAATTCCACGATACCGACAAAGGTACACCGCAAGGTGGTATTATCAGCCCTATTCTCGCAAATGTGTATTTGAACGATTTTGATTGGACTGTCTCCAGCAGGTATGAAAATCCATACTTTGCGGATGAATTCTCGAACGTCAAAAATGCTCGTAGGAAATTTCGGAAGGTAGGTAGGCAACCTGTATTTCTAGTTAGATACGCAGATGACTGGGTGATCTTCACGAAAACGAAAGAACAAGCCGAAAAGCAATTGGAGTATCTGAAAAGATACTTCAAGGCGAAATTGAATCTTGAACTTTCGGAAGAAAAGACTGTCATCACTGACCTTAAAGAAAATAGAATGAAATTTCTCGGCTTCCAAGTTGAATTGGCCAAACCTCGAAAGAGCATAGGCAGAACTGGAAATGCTAAGAAACATGAGTTATATGCCAGAATTCTACCTGATATGAAAAAGGTTAGAACAAAAACGGCAGAGATTCTAAAGGACATTAAGCAGATTAGGAGAACACAATGCGACTATCAGAAAGCTGTGATAATCGAGAAAGTGAACTCTAAAATCGTTGGTTTATCTGAATATTACAAGACAGCGGTCTGGACAGAAATTTTTGACTCCTTAGACCATAAAGTCTTCGTTACCAGTCACTACACGTGGAAGAAACTCTATCGCAACCAGAACAATGGTAAAAATAAAGCTAAACTGAAAAGATATTCCGAACTTTCTAACCGACGCAAGAGACACGAAGGCTATACCGCCGAAACTCATGCAGTGGAAGTAGAAGGAGAATGGGTTGGAATTACAAAATTCCTACACACGAAATCGGAAGACCCACAGTGCTTTAATCAGAATTTAACCCCTTATACGGTTGAAGGACGAGAACTTTACTACAAGAATGCGAAAAAGAATCAGAGTCTTAACAGACTCCCACTCTATGACAAGAACGAAGACGTATTCCGAATAGCCAAACGAAACATGCTGAAATCCGATAAAAAGAATCTTAGAAAGTATAACTTTGAATTCTATATGAACAGGGAATATGCGTTCAACAGAGATAGAGGAAAATGTAAAGTATGTGCCGGCGATATTTTACCAGTGGAGCTACAATGCCACCATATCAGCCCTACCTTACCACTCGACGAAGTAAACAAAATTACTAATCTCGCTAGCCTCCACAAGAAATGTCATGAACTAGTACATGGCACTTCCGTGCCGGAGGACACAAAAATAGCGAAGAAAGTCGAGAAATACAGAGCGAAACTCATAGGTGACATTAGCTAAGACGTATAGTATGGCACTATCTCGTCTAAGGATTGATAATCCTTGGATTGAATCCCATAAAACAGGATTAATTAGAATCGATGGCGTGCCGTGTGCGGTGAAAATCGCACGCACGGTACTCAGGAGGGGAAAAGCTGGAGATTACTTCAAAAGTTTACCTATTCCTATCATTACCGGTCTCGGGCCGCTGCATATCCGGATTGCCCGGTTCGATGCATTTAAGAATGTACTGGAAAATACGATGGGTATGCGTGAGGTGGCGAAGGAAGGATCGCTTCACTTATTCGAATTCGGGGAAGGCGGAAACGGCGCCCGTGTCATCGTCGAATACAATACGATCCTGCCGGCCGGCCTGCAAGGGTATGGCACCGTACATCATGCTGCGTTCCGCGTGGCGGACACGGACGTGCTGAATGACTGGATCCGCCATCTGCAACAATCAGGTTTCCGCACGTCAGGATACGTCGACCGCTTCTTCTTCGAATCACTCTACGCCCGCGTCGCACCCGGCATTCTGTTTGAATGGGCGACCGACGGCCCCGGCTTCATGGGTGATGAGCCGTACGAAACGATTGGGGAGGCCCTGTCACTGCCGCCGTTCCTTGAACCGAACCGCACGGAAATCGAACGGCTGGTGAGACCGATCGATACGGTCCGCAGCACCAGAAACATTGAAAAGGAGTATCTGTAATATGAATATTAATCAATTTTTCGGAGGAAAAACCACTAAAAACCAGGAGGAATCAGACATGACAAAACTCAACATCGGCATCATTTTAGGATCCACACGCGAAGGGCGCCTCAGCCCGCAAGTCGGCCAGTGGGTAAAAGAAATCGCGGATCAGCGCGGTGATGCAAATTATACAGTGATCGATATCGCGGATTATAAATTGCCGCTTCTCGGTGAGCCGGAGGGCGACGCATCAGGCGCCGCTGCCTGGTCTGAAGTCATTGCCAAACAGGACGGCTTCGTCTTCATCGTCCAGGAATACAACCACTCCATTACAGGAGCATTGAAGAATGCGCTCGATTACCTGCGTGATGAATGGAACAATAAAGCGGCAGGCATTGTGTCGTATGGCTCGGTCGGCGGTGCGCGTGCAGCAGAGCATCTCCGCGGCATCCTCGGCGAATTGCTGGTTGCTGATGTGCGGGTGCATCCGGCCCTGTCCCTGTTCACGGATTTTGAAAATATGGCTGAATTCAAGCCGGCGGATGTCCAGGCGGATTCAGTCGGACAGATGCTTGATCAGCTGATTGACTGGTCGGCGGCTCTAAAAACGATTCCGACTCGCAAAGAAAAGGAAACAGCGGACGTCCAGTAAGACGGACGGACAGTAAGCCTGATGGAAGAACCGAAAAGCTGGCAGATGTTGAAATGACATCTGCCGGCTTTTTCTGGTGTATTGACAAAAGTGAATGTTGAACCTTTCGCTTCGATCACTTTCCTCCCGAAAGGTCGGTTAAGTCGAAGGAGAACCAATAAAGATTGCTTCGGTGAGTTATTCCTGCCAGTTGAACTGCTGCAATCATTAAAAAGAGGATGCACCGGGTTCTTAGCAGGAGCATTCGGTTGGCATAGGAATTGCTAAGTATGTTGGCACGGCGGCATTCACCATTTAAGGCCTAATCCGTGCAATTGAATTGGATATGGCATTGCCGACCGTCATGCTGTCAGCTGTATTGACCGGTTCCTGCATGGATTAACCGGGACTGTGCCGGTCAGTCTCTTGACTGGATTGGACATTTATCTGCACCGATACGCAGCTTATGATTTTGTCCGGCCCGACCACCACGCTGCGGTCTCTTCCTGCCTGTTCAAGGAATCCGCTTAAGTACACTGAAACGGGATCAACCTTTCCGGCAATTCGGATAAGAGCTGAAACACATGGAAGGGGCTGTCCAAAAAGCCCCCTAAATTAAAAACAGGGAGAGAATAACCAATCGGTTGTTCTCTCCCTGTTTTTTTAAAGTTCGCTTTTTCGGAAAGTGACCGGAGGAAACCGGCCACTTTCCGAAAATTATGCGCCATGGCGATGAGTCCGAATTCGATGTGCACTTTCTGAAGCCCCCGGAGATGGAACCGGCGGAACGCCAAATTGCCCTTGATATCGCCGAAACCGGTTTCCACCTCGATTTTTCTTCGGGCGTATACCAGTTTTCGGTCCTCACATTCAAGGGCTTCTTTCGCTTTCATTTTCAATTCCTCGTAGACCGGGTTCCAGTGAACCTGACGGTTCCCTTTCGCCTTGGTACACGATTCTTTCAGCGGACATCCGGTACAGTCTTCACATTCGTAGATTCTATAGGACTGAACAAAGCCCGATGCATTTTTCTTCTCCTGATACCTTTTGAAAACGACGCGGCGGCCGTTTGGACAGATGAATCGGTCATCCGCTTCTTCATACGTCCAGTTTTTCGCGTTCCATTCATTGTTTTTAAACTTCTTCGTCTGCTCTTTCAGATAGGTGCCATACGGGATCAGGAAGCCGGCAAGTGGTTCTTTTTCATCCCCGATCAGGTAGAGGTAGTTCTCTTCGCTTCCATAGCCGGCATCCGCGACGATGGTCTTCGGCATAGGCAGGGCAGATGCCTGCAGCTCTTCCAGATGTGGAATCAGGCAGCGAGCATCTCCTGGGCGCTGATGAATGGTATAGAACAGTACAAATTGATTCTCGGTCGCCATCTGGATATTGTATCCGGGTTTCAGCTGGCCATTCTTCATATGATCTTCCTTCATCCGCATGAATGTGGCGTCCGGGTCCGTCTTCGAGAAGCTGTTGCGCTCTCCACAGACGGCGAGCTGTTCCGCATACGTTTCTTGGCGAGGAATGAAGTTTTCACGAATCAGTTTCACTTTCTTTTTCAGGAGACTGTGCCGTTTGCGGAGTCCTTTTCTGTTTTCCACGAGCTTTTCCTCAGCGATGAGATCCGTCAGGATATCCACTTGGTCTTCCAGCCGGTTCGCAACTGAAGCCAATTCCACAGCCGCCGGCTCCTCGGCCAGCTGGCCCAGTTCCAATCCCTCCGCCTTGGCAATCTCCTGGATTTCCTGAAGCGTTTCCTGGATTCTGATTTTCAGTTTCGCTTCCCGCCCCGTCACCGCCTTACAGAAGACAAAGCTATACTTATTGGCGTCCGCTTCCATCTTCGTCCCGTCCAGGAAATAGTTCTCAAACTCGACAAACCCTTGCCGGTGAAGTTCCAAAACAGTGAACTCGAATAACTGATCGATGACCGCTCCCATTCGGACGCTCCGGAAATGGTTGATGGTCCGGAAATCCGGTTTCTGCATCGCCGCCAGCCAGATCGCCGGAAGATCCTCGTGCAGCATCGTGGCGATGCCCCGGCAGGAATAAACTTTTTGGGAATAGGCATAGAGAATAACTTTGAGCATCAGTTTCGGGTGAAAGGGTGGTCGCCCCCCGCCAGGGTAGCAGGCGGTCAACACCTCATCGGGGAAAGCCTCAACCAACTGATCCACCACACGAGCCACATGATGGTCGGGAATCAGGGCGCCAATATCAGGAATGGATAAGGCCTGGGTCGGATCATACGGTTTGAATGCGGGCGCCGGCGGGCGCCCTTGGGTGGAGACTACGATTTCATGTTCAAGTAATTCACCTGACGGAAGAGGTGGTTGCATGGTATAATCGGTAGAAGCAATCGTTGGATTGCGCATAAAAATCGTCCTTTCTGAGTGGTTGTGTGGTAACTCCCATTTTACAGAAACGGACGATTTTTGTATGCATTGATGACTTGACTAGCGGGAAGGCCGGCGGCGACTCCTGCGGGACCAACACGAGCTGAAGACCCTGGACCGAGCCCAGCGAGGGAAGCGTCTGAAGCCGTGCCCGCGGAAAGCGTCCGCCGGGCCGAACCCCAGCTACTTCTTTACGAATAGAAAAAGGAACTGCCCCTCGAGGTCATTTTTCATGACCTTTCGGGACAGCCCCTCTTTATCCTTATTCCATTAAGAATTTTGGTGTGACCATTCCTCCTGCACACGCTGTTCCTTCCGTTTCGGACCGAAGCTGTTCACTAGGAGCACTCCGAAAAGCGCGATGATCCCGCCCGTGACGGACAGAGCAGTCGGCCATTCGCCAAGCAGCAGCCAGGCGGTGAATACGGCGACCGCCGGCTCAAGGTAAAGAACGCTTGCAACGGAACCGGCATTGCCTGCAGAAAGGGCCGTGGCCCACAGGGCATAACCGATTGCAGCCGGGAAGATTCCGACGTACAGCGCCGCCCAGTTCGCCTCCGCTGTTGCTGCCGAGATGGAATCCGCCACGCCGGGTGCGAACAGGAAAAACGGGATCGTACCAGCCCAGGTAAAATAGGCGGTCAATTCAATCGACGTGTAGCGGGTGAGCAGTCCTTTCTGAAAAACGAAAAAAATCGATGCGGCGAGAGCGGAGATGAGCACGAGAATTGCGCCCCATTCAAGTGAAAAAGCACCGCCTTCTGTGCCGAACATGATGAGCAGGATACCAATGAAGCCAGTAACGAGCCCAAGCCAGCCCGCTGTGCCGGGGCGTTCCTTCAGGACCAACATCGCAATGATGGCCGTGAAAATCGGAGCGGAACCGATTAGCATGCCGGCGGTTCCGGCTGAAATCGTCTGTTCACCGAATGTGATGCCGATATGGTAAACACTGATACCAATGAGACTGAGCCCGAAAATCTTTGGCAGATCCTTCCGGTGCGGCAGCCGGAACCGCACGCCGGGCCAAAGGGCATATAGCAGGAACAGGGCGGATGCAATGAGGTACCGCACCAGTACAAGATGTCCCGCTTCGTAACCGCCGTGCAGGCTAACTCGGATTGCCGCGAATGTCGTCCCCCAGATCAGAACAGTCAACAAGGCCATTGTCCACGCTTTTGTATTCATCCGTTTTCCACCTCCCAAGCAATGAATCCAGCCGATGATTCGTCGTATCCTGGCTATATCCTATTGTAGGAAGGCTTTGCTATAATGTCTCCAACCAGTCAGCGGATTTTTATCCAACCAGTTAGAGAGGTGAAGAGGGATGCGGAAGACAAAACACAGACAATTGGTGGATCTCGTGAAAGGGAAAATTTCGGACGGAGAATGGGCGATCGGCAGCATGATCCCCAGTCAACGAGATTTGGCGAAGCGGTGTGGCATGAACCGGAGTACGGTAGTCGCCGCATTGGACGAGCTGAAGGCGGATGGTCTACTTAGAACGATTACAGGAAAAGGCACGATTGTCGCCAATAACAGCTGGACACTGAGGGATGAAGGCGTGCCGCTGAACTGGATTTCAGGCCTTCTTCATAGAGGGACGGAAACTGCTGAAAGAGTTCAAATGGATGAAACGGGAAACAAGCTGATCCGATTAGATCGGGATGAGCTGGTGCGGACAATGTTTCCAGCTCGGGATATGCAAGTGATCATGAGGGGGGTGCTTGCAGATTGGCAAGGCACGTCTGCGGGAGGACCAAATGGAGATCCGGTATTGCGGAAAGCTATCTGCAATCACTTGAAGGAAAAAGGCATCCAGACATCTCCGGAATCTGTCCTTGTCACATCAGGGGCCACACAAGCGCTGCATCTGATCACCACAGCGCTTGTCCGACCGGGCGAGATGCTGATAACCGAAGATCCCTCTCCGCTATCCCGTTCAGCTGGACTGCGGGACGCCGGCATGCGGCTTGTCCGGCTGCCGGTGGATGAAGCCGGTCTCCGGCCGGAGAGTCTCCCGCCATATGAAAAACGGCGTGCTGTATTATACGCGATGCCGGCTTTCCAGAATCCGACAGGATCGCTGATGCCGGAAGAGCGCCGCGCGGAATTGATCCGACTGGGACAGCGTGAGCAGATTTCGATCATCGAAGACGATTCTTTCGGAGATTTATGGATTGATTCACCGCCGCCTCTGTCACTGAAAACGCGGGATACCTTCGGAAATGTCCTGTATATCGGAAGCTTGTCACAGGTGCTTGGCCCTGATTTCAGGATCGGCTGGACAGTCGGGCCGAAAGCGGTCATTGACCGTCTTGCCGCAGTAAAGGCGGAGATGGACGGCGGCACAAGCCTACTGCAGCAGCTTGCCGCCGCGAAATGGCTGGCAAGCGAACTTCACGGACAGCATCTGGATTATTTGAGAAGACAACTGCGTCTCAGGAGGGAAGTGGCTCTTGAAGCACTGGAAGAACATTTGACCGGACGTGCCGTCTGGACGGAACCGGCCGGTGGATATTATATCTGGGTGCGGGTGAATCCGGACAGCCAGGATCGGCTGCTGTTTCAAAAAGCCCAAGCAAAGGGCATAGCGGTAAGTCCGGGCAACGGGTTCACTTCGCGTCCGGGGCAGACCTTCCGCTTATCCTATAGTCTGATATCGACGGCAGAGATAAGGAAAGGCATCGCATTGCTTGGCCAAATTCTTAAATGACAGACCGGAAATCCGCGGTTTAGAGGTCCGCGACAAATAAGGCGTTTCCTGTAACATTTGCAGCCGCTGGGCATGCGTTACAGGAAACGCCTTTGATGTATTGACGGTTCTATATCTTCCGGAACTATAAATAAGCGGAATTAGTGGCAGCCGCAATCGATTGGCTGATTTTCTCCGCCGTGTTTTGGAGAATCGGCAAAAATTCTTCGCGCAGTACTTGTTTTGAAATCCGGCCTGCATGTGCAGAGCAATTGATCGCCGCAATTACTTTTCCATCCGGACTGGAAATTGGCACAGCAATTGACCGGAGCCCTTCTTCGAACTGCTGATCCACCCCGCCCCAGCCTTTTTGCCGTACTTCAGCAAGTGTATGCCGAAGCTGCTCTTCATCAGTGATGGTCCTGTCCGTGAATTTCTCAAGCTGCACGGATTCGAAGTACTCGTCCAATTCCTGTTCAGACAGCCCGGCGAGCAGCACATGCCCCATCGATGTGGCATAAGCCGGAAGCCGGGAACCGACATCCAGGTTGATAGACATGATCCGTTTGGCTGAAACCCGGGCAACATATAAAATATCTGCACCGTCCAAAATCGAGATGGAACATGATTCACCTGTCCGGGACACAAAATCCCGCATGATTGGATGTGCGATGCTCCACGTGTTGTTGGAGGAAAGGTAGGCGAATCCGAGTGACAGCGTCTTGGGAGTCAGCAGAAAAGCATTATTTCTGGATTCGACAAATCCCAGATGCTCCAGTGTCAGCAAAATCCGCCGCGCCGTCGGCCTGCTGAGCCCGGTTTTTTTGGCTGCCTCGCTGACAGTCAAAGCAGGATCCTTCTGGGAGAAGGCTTGGATCACTTCAAGTCCCCGTTCCAGCGATTGAATATAATCCCCCGTCTTTTTAAAATTATCTGATTTTTTTGTTGACAATGTCAATACCCCCTATGCTAAGATATATTTGTACGAATAACAAATAATTGTACGTATATCGTACAATAGAATTCGTAGATAATCAAGCAGCAGGTAAAAATTTTATGGAACAATGAAGGCGTTTACATTGGTTTTCTGCAAGAAAAGAATTCATTGAGACCAAAACAAGCAGGGGGAGGAAATTAAAATGACGGAGACGGTAACGAAGAATGAACGAGTAGCGAAAGCTTATGAGGGATTCGTTAAACACATGAAAAACTTTCTCGACGAACAGCAGTTCAATCATGAAGAGTACACGAATTTTGTGAAATGGGCGGACCGGCTCGGCCGCAGCGGTGAAATCCCGCTGTTCCTTGATGTATTCGTCGAAACGTACGTACTGGAATCGAAATACAAAGGCCTGCCGGGCACAGAACCTTCTTTGCTTGGACCTTATTATGATGAAGGATCGCCGCTCATTGAGGGGGCGACGAAAGTCATGCCGCAACGGCCGGATGAACCAGGGGATAAATTGGTGTTCCGGGGAAATGTGAGCTCGGTCGATGGACCGCTTGCCAACACGAAAGTCGAATGGTGGCAGGATGACGCGGAAGGCCTCTATTCGAATTACGATTCTCCGGCGCCCGCTTTTAACTTGAGAGGTCAATTTTATACAGATGATAACGGTGACTTCGAAGTCCAGTCGATTGTACCGATCCCTTATCAGATTCCGACAGACGGGCCGACGGGTGAATTCACATTCGCAGCAGGTTATCATGCATATCGACCGGCTCACATCCATATCAAGTTCGAGCACGAAGGACACGAAACACTGATCACGCAAGTGTTCTTTGAAGGCGATAAATGGCTGGAGACGGACGTGGCCAGCGGTGTCCGCTCTTCACTCCTGACAAAGCTCGAAGATAAAGGTGATCACAAAGAGGCTTCCCTGAATTTCATCATGCGTCCTGAATAAAAACTTTCACAGCTGTCAAGAAATCTTGGCAGCTTACTGTTTTCAGGACATCAATTCAGTCAGATACAAAGAAATAGAGGTGGCATAAATGGAATCTTATCAGGTGAATGTAGATGGAAATGATATTCAAGTGATGGACTATCCGGGAGATGGAGGAACGATCGTAATGATTCATGGTCTGACTGGAACCCATCGCAACATGCATTATTACGCAGAGCGCTATAAGAGGCATTATCGCGTCGTGTCACTCGATCTGAGAGGACGCGGGAACAGTGACCCGCTGGACAGGGAGCCCTCTATCTTCAAGCACGCGGCGGATATTATCGGTCTGCTCCGGGTAATGCAGATCGAAAATCCGATTTTGGTCGGCCATTCAATGGGTGCATTCATTTCAGCGCTGGTTGCAAGTGAACTGGATTCCGTACAGGCCGTAGTGCTGCTGGATGGCGCGGCAGAAATGTCAGAGCACCAGCAGGAGATCGTCAAGCCGTCACTCGGCCGATTAAGTAAGGAATACGGATCCAAAGAACAGTATGTGGAAGAAATCAGAGCGATTTATGCAAAACTCGGCATCAGCTGGAACGACACGATGCAAAAGACAGTCGAGTACGAGGTGGAGAAAATCGGTGATCACTGGGAAAACAAGTCGGATGAAGCCGGCATTCTCGCCGATTTCGACAGCTTCTATGAATTCAGGCCCGAGCAGGTGTGCGCCGGGATTGATTGTCCGGTTCTGCTCGTCTATGCAGAGAGTGGAATCGGCGCGATGCCGCCGCTGTTTTATTTGTCGGATTACGACAAGACGAAGGATGCGTTGAAAGACTTGGAGATCTTCATTTCCGACTCGAGTCATTACACGATGGTGTTTGAACAGCGCGAGGACATCTACAGGGCGATGGATAAATTCCTGGAAAATAATTAAAGAAAACCAAAGGACTGAGAAGGAGGAAAAAGATGAAGTTTTCGCTCAGATCGTTAAATCGGGGTGCCTGGAAGTCACACAAGGAAACGAAGGACCTGATCACTATGGCGGAACTCCGTCAATACAGCAGTGCGGGGGTGGCGACTGCTGATGTAGAGGACACGGGAACCGGTTTTAGCCGGACAGACATGGGCGGAAATAATTCGTACAGCACGATGCAATTGATCGGCCTCTTGCTTGGACCGGTGCTGTTTCTTCTGATATTGTTCGCCCTGCCTTTGCCCGGTCTCAGTTTTGAGGGCCAGGCTGTCCTGGCAACGACAGCCTGGATGGCCGCCTGGTGGGTTACAGAAGCCATTCCGCTCGGCATTACCTCATTAATGCCGCTTGTTTTACTGCCGCTGCTCGGGGCTGTCGACGGCAACGTCGCCGCTTCCAGTTACGGCGCATCACTGATTTTTCTGTTTATCGGCGGCTTTGCATTGGCACTGGCACTTGAGCGCTGGAATCTTCATGAGCGCATCGCGATTACGATCATCAGCGCGGTCGGCGCCAGCACGCCGGGTCTTGTCCTCGGTTTCATGTTGGCAACCGGTTTTCTGTCTATGTGGGTATCCAATATGGCGACGGTTATGCTGATGATTCCGATTGGTCTCGCCATCATAACAAAAGTCGTGGGACTCATGAAAGAAGACGGGGTATACACAGAAGAGGAAGAGACGAAGTTTACAAAATCAATAATTTTTGCCATCGGATTCGGCGGTACGATCGGAGGAAGCGCAACATTGATCGGCACACCGACAAATCTCGTCCTGGCAGGACTTGCAGGCGAATTACTAGGAATCGACATTTCCTTCGGTCAGTTTTTCCTGTTCGCGTTTCCGCTGATTACCGTGTTGATGCTGTTCGCAATTTTTTATATTACAAAAATCGCTTATCCGATGAAAGTCAAGAAAATCACGAATGGCCAGCAGTTCGTCCGCGACAGAAAAAAACAACTTGGAAAAATGTCATACGAAGAAAAAGTGGTGCTGGCGATTTTCAGCGTTACAGCTTTTATGTGGGTGACGAGAACCTTTATCTGGTCCGATCTCATTCCAGGATTGAGTGATACGATGATCGCCATGGTCGCAGCCATTCTGCTCCACCTGATTCCGTCTTCAGGCAATGACGGGGAACGCATCCTCGGCGGGGATTCCTTGAAACAGATGCCATGGGGGGTCCTGCTGCTGGTCGGCGGGGGGCTGGCGCTCGCTGCCGGCTTCAATGGCACGGATCTGGCTGGCTGGATCGGCAATCAGCTGCTGCTGCTTGAAGGCACTTCGTATCTGCTGGTGCTGGCTGTAACGGTGCTCCTCGGAATTGGCATGACCCAAATGACATCGAATACAGCGACGGTGACCATTCTGATTCCGATCACTGCCGCGCTTGCGATGGCCATCAATGTCCACCCGCTGCCGCTGATGACCGCCGTGGCAATGGGGGCCGGATTTGCATTCATGTTGCCGATCGGCACGCCTTCTAATGCCATCATCTTTGCAACAGGCAAAATTACAATGGTTGATATGGTGCGGAAAGGCACATGGCTGACTGTTCTTGCGTTTGCACTGATCATTATATTCGTCTATTTTGTATTGCCGTTTGTGTTCGGGATCAATCAATTCGAATATCCGGACGCATTGAGATAAATTGCCGACAGGAGGGAAAAGATGAGAAAGTCTCTCGATTATTTCAAGGAAGTTTATGACGAAGTGCCGGGCTGGGTGCAGAAAATGCACGACTATGGCCCGGATGTACTCGATAACTACACGAAAATACGGGGCGGCATCATGCAGGACCGGGCGCTGTCGCGAAAGGAAAAAGATGCATTGATCGCCAGCATGAATGCCGCCCGTCTGTATGAACGCAGCATGCTGTTCCATACAAAAGGCGCAATCGATTTCGGATATTCCGTTCCGGAACTGGCCGAATTTTTCCTGACAGCGTATCTGTACCGGGGCGATCAAGCCCTGGCGCTGTCGCTTGAAGCCGTTGCCTATGCACTGGAGTTGAAGGGAAAGACAGTGAAACGGACGGAACAGACGCCGAACGCTGCCGCGGATTCACTCCGGCTCATACTGGCCTGGCTCGATGGCGAAGATACGGCTTATCTGGAGCGAGTACTGGCTGCCATCGAGCAGGGGAATACTGAAAAAACGGCAGCTGAAATACTGTCGGATGGACAGGTGTCTTCAAGGTTGAAGCAATTGAACATGGCAGGCAATCACATCATGGAACTGGATGGTAAAGGCGCTGCTCCATGGATCGTGAAATCCCGGAATGCAGGTGCATCGGAAGCTGAGCTGGCGGATATGGGGTATATCTGCATCCTGACGGCCGGCATCCCGGCCTGGTTTGAGCTGAGTGATTCATTGAACACAATTGAGTGAAGAAAACGGGGGATAAGAGATGGCTAACGTACAACATGACATAACTGAAGCTTTATCCTGCGTCAAAACAGGGGATACGGTATTGGTCGGCGGTTTCGGGCTGATTGGCGCGCCGCTTTCGCTGATCGACGGACTGACTGAACGGGATGTGGAAGACTTGACCGTTGTCAGCAATAACCTCGGGGAATCCGGAAAGGGACTCGGGATTTTACTGAATCAGAACAAAATCAAAAAAGGCATCGGTTCTTATTTCACCAGCAACCGCGACGTCGGGGACAAGTATCAGAAAGGTGAAATCGAACTGGAACTGCTGCCGCAGGGCACGCTTGCGGAATCACTCCGCGCGGGCGGCGCCGGACTCGGGGGTTATTACACAACGACCGGCGTCGGGACAGACCTCGCCAAAGGCAAAGAAGAACGGGAAATCGACGGTGTCAGGTATATTATGGAAAAAGCAATCCGTGGGGATGTGGCCCTGATTCGCGCCCATAAAGCGGATACACTCGGTAATCTTACTTACTACAAGACAGCCCGGAACTTCAATCCACTCATGGCGACGGCTGCAAAGACAGTGATTGCGGAAGTCGATGAAATCGTTGAACCCGGTGAACTGGATCCGGAGGAAATCGTTACGCCATTCATCTACGTGGATACGCTGGTTACGGCGCAGCAGGTGCTGACGAAAGAAGGGGTGGTAAATGTATGACGGTCGGGATGAGTAAAACCGAAATGCAACATATGATCGCAGAGCGGGTGGCACGCGAACTCCACGGTCCCGCTATCGTCAATCTGGGCATCGGCATTCCGACACTGGTAGCGGAATATATGGAAGCGGACAATATTTATCTCCATACCGAAAATGGCTTGTTGGGTGTTACAGACGTCGAGGAAGAAGGCGTGGATCCGAATCTGGTCAATGCCGGAAAATTACCGGTCGGCGAAGCGGTGGGTGCGTCTTTTTTCAACAGCGCTGATTCCTTCGCCATGATCCGGGGCGGCCATGTCGATGTCGCGATCCTCGGTGCCCTGCAAGTCGATGAGACAGGTGTCATCGCCAACTGGGCGGTCCCCGGAAAAAACATCATGGGCGTCGGCGGCGCAATGGATCTCCTGGTCGGCGCGAAAAAAGTGTTCGTGACGATGAGCCATACATCGAAAGACGGCAGTCCGAAATTATTGAGGGAATGCACCTATCCCATTACCTCAACCCGCCAAGTGGATATGATTTTCACAGAGCTTGCAGTCTTCAGCGTGGAAGAGGGCGGGCTGATACTCGTGGATCTGATGCCGGGCGCAACGATTGAAGAAGTCCGGGAGAAGACAGAAGCGGCGTTCAGTGAAAAATAACTTCCGGAAAGCAGGTATCCGAGTATGAAAATCCGTTCTTTTGACACATATATTCTGGATTTGCCGATCATCCGTCCCCATCAACTGGCGATGCATACAATCACGGCGCAGTCGGTTGTCGTCGGCCGGGTGATGGACGAAGAGGGGCGGGAAGGCTGGTCGGAAGTGGCGACCATCGGCGGCGCTTCGTACGGCGAATCCACACCTGAAGCGATCAAAGCCAATATCGATGCGTATATCACGCCATTGGTCATCGGGCGGGATCCGATTCATTTCGATAAGATCATGATGGATGTATCGAAGCAGGTACGCGGCAATACTTTCGCGAAAACCGTCGTTGAAGCGGCAATTATCGATTTGGCGGCACGCAGTAAAGGTGTGCCGGCTTTCGAATTGTTCGGCGGCCAAATCCATAAATCCCTGCCCGTCGCCTGGACATTGGCGAGCGGCGATACGGCGGCCGATATTGAAGAAGCCCGGGGAATGCTTGAGAAAAAACGCCATAACATCTTCAAACTGAAAATCGGGAAAGGCGATCCGTTCAAAAATGTGGAACATGTCCGCAAGATCAAACAGGCAGTGGGCGATGAAGCGCGCATCACGGTCGATATCAATCAGGCATGGGATGAAGATACAGCGAATTATTGCATCGCCGCCCTTCAGGATGCCGGTGTATCAATGGTCGAGCAGCCGCTCGCAGCTTGGGATTTCGAAGGCATGTCCCGGCTGACGGCGAAATTCGATGTGCCGGTCATGGCAGACGAAGCGGCGACAGGCATCCAGGAAGTCTTTCGCATCGCCAAGACCCGTGCCGGAAACTCCATCGCCCTGAAACCGTGCAAGCATGGCGGATTGACGCAGACAAAAAAGGCGGCCGGCATCGCGGAAGCGGCCGGCCTTGGCCTATATGGCGGCACGATGATCGAATCGAGCCTTGGGACGGCCATCTGCGCACAATTGTATGCGACCATCCCGGAAATGAAGTTCGGTACGGAAATTTTCGGACCGCTATTATTCAAAGACAACATCACGGTCAACGACATCGAATTCGCGGACTTTGAAGTCATTATTCCCGACGGGCCTGGATTCGGTATGGAAATCGATAAAGAAAAAGTGAAGCATTACGCACGTGAGTTCCAGTCAGAAACGGAGATGAGAGTTTGAAGAAACCAGTTATCGTAGATTCGGTCCGTACGGCGGTCGGCAAGCTCGGCGGCAGTCTTGGCAATGAACCCGCCGACTTTCTCGGTGCGCATGTCATCGGGGAATTGATCCGCCGGACGGACCTGGATAAAGGCGCTGTTGAAGAAGTCATCATGGGGCAGGCCAAGCAAAATCCGGACATTTCAAACCTGGCCAGACTGGCCTTGCTGCGCGCGGGGCTTCCGGTTGAAGTGCCGGGCTACACGTTGCATCGCCAATGCGGTTCCGGGGTGCAAGCCGTAAATTCAGCGGCGCAGCAGATCCAGACGGGTCTCAGCGATATCATCATCGCGGGCGGGGCCGAATCGATGAGCACGGCGCCCTACTATGTCAATAATGTCCGGTTCGGCACGAAGTCCGGTGACGTGCTTTTGAAAGATCCGAACACCGCCAGCCAGCCCGGCTCGCAGCCGACCGAGACATATGGCGATTTGAACATGGGCATCACGGCCGAAAATATCGCGGAAAAATACGGCATTTCCCGGGAAGAGCAGGACGAGTTCGCGCTGGAAAGCCAGCGGCGGGCGGCGCATGCAATCGAGAGCGGTTACTTCGAGTCGCAGATCACACCATACCCGGTGAAGACAAAAAAAGGCATTACGGAATTCAGGACAGATGAACATCCGCGTGAAACGTCACTTGAAAAATTGGCTTCGCTGAAACCGGTATTCAAAGAAGGCGGCACTGTGACAGCGGGGAACGCCAGCGGACGCAACGACGGAGCAGCAGCGCTGCTGGTTATGTCGGAAGAAGAGGCGGTGAAACACGGTTATAAGCCGAAAGCGCGCATTCTCGCCCAGGCGGCAGCAGGTGTTTCACCGGTATTGATGGGCATGGGGCCTGTCCAGTCGACATTAAAAGCGCTGAAACAAACGGATCTGTCCATTAATGACCTGGATATCATCGAATTGAATGAAGCCTTCGCCGCCCAAGCCATTGCCTGCATCAATGAGCTGGGACTGGACCGGAGGAAAGTTAATCCGAATGGCGGAGCCATCGCAATGGGGCATCCGATCGGCGCAACAGGTGCCATCCTGCTTACCAAACTGCTCCATGAACTCGAACGCACCGGCAAGCGCTATGGACTCGTCACGCTGTGTATTGCGGGCGGGATGGGCGTTTCGACGATAATCGAGAACCGGCAGGTATAAACATTGGGTTCCGGAAAGCGGGCAAGGAAATTCGGGCGTACCGTTGAATTTCCGCAGGGCTGCGATTGATCAGTCTGCCCCAAGAAAGGCGGATCGAAGAATTCAAAAAAGCCGGTTGCTGGCAATTTAACATCAGCCGGCTTTTTTCTAACCGGAAGATTGCTACAATAACTACATAGGCGCCTTATTTCACTGTTATCAGAGGGAGGCGTCCGGATGGCGTGGGAACTGCTCAGCATGATCGGCACGGTGGCATTCGCCATTTCAGGCGCGTTCATTGCGATGGAGGAAAAATACGATATTTCCGGCGTATTCATATTGGGCGGTGCTGGCCGGCCTCATGATCGGACTGGAGATTGTGCGCGCCGATGTGGGCCTTATCATCCTGTTCGTCCTGATCACGGCATTGCGGGTTTCATCTGCCCTATACAAATGGCAGCTGCCGTTCCGGCATGTTTAAGGTGGTTATCGCTGGAAAAGCAGTTTATTCATCCGGCTCCATTGAAGTTGATGACGGAATACTTATAGATTTACTGCAGCATAATGGGCGAATGGCGGATTATGAAAAAGATGCCTTTGGAAGTGCCGCCCCTGCTCGGAAGGGGGAGAAGGCCCGGCCTGCCGTTTTTTAAAAGCTGTGTTAAATCTCTCTGTTGAACTTCCGCAAAACAGCTCCACTTTCCGCAAGCTTTCCCGCAGGAGTTTCTGCTGTTTGCTCCGTATTTTTGCAGTGAAAAATCAACATTGCTCTTTTAACAGAGCCTGAAAAATAAGGAAGACAGTCGGTGAGCGAGGAACTTGGTGCATGAACTCATCTGGTTCCCAAGTCAGGGGGATGACCTGATTTTACAGCTGTCAAAGGGAGGGGGACAGAAAAGTTCTTCGGTTTACAGTATAAGGCGAAAAGCCTTGCAATCAGTCCGCTTGCCGTCTGCTGGAGGCAAGTGGAACAAGGCGTTCTATATCTTTTTGATTGGAAAGGGAGCTATCATGAAGAAAATTTTACAGATCGGAAGTGCATTTATCGGAATCATCGTCGGCGCGGGATTCGCTTCAGGTCAGGAAGTGCTGCAGTATTTCACCAGTTTCGGGCTCATCGGAACAGTCGGAGCCGCAGTCGCGGCCATCCTGTTCGCTTATCTGGGCATGACACTTACAAGGCTGGGCAGCAGGCTGCAGACAACTTCCCATAAGGAAGCGGTCTATAAAATAAGCGGGCACCATCTGGGCAAAATTGTCGATGCGGTCATCATCTTTACCCTTTTTGGTGTCGGTATGGTGATGCTTGCAGGAGCGGGATCCATTGTATCACAGCAATTCGGCTTGCCTTCGTTCATCGGCATCTCGGTCATGACCTTTTTGGTCCTCTTGGCGGTGATGTTCAATATCGATCGGGTGGTCGGAATCATCGGAAGCCTCACGCCATTTCTTATCCTGGCTGTAATTATTGTATCTGTTTACAGTTTTTCGGCGATGGATGGTTCGTTCGCCGCACTGGATCCCATCGCAAAAGAGCAGCCGACCGCATTGCCCAACTGGATCGTCTCAGCCATCAATTACGTTTCCTTCAACATCGCCGTGGGGGCAGCGATGGCGCTCGTCATGGGCGGAACGGAGCGGGATGAACGGACAGCGGCGCTTGGCGGGCTCGTCGGCGGTTTAGGGATCGGTGTCCTGATCATACTGAGCCATCTTGCCATCTTCTCGAAAATCGGGACCGTAGCCAGCTTCGAGATGCCGATGCTCGAAATCGTCGATCGCATTTCTCCAGTACTGGGAAGCGTGTATGCCCTCATTCTGTGCGGCATGATTTTCAATACCGCTGTCAGCATGTTTTATGCATTCGGTGCCCGCTTCACAAAAATAGGGACCGGCAAGTTCAAACGGTTCATTGCCGCTGCATTGGCGGTTGCGTTCTTCGCAAGTTTTGCAGGATTCACCAAACTGGTCGCCTTTTTCTATCCCCTCATCGGTTATTTGGGGCTGTTCCTTATCGCGGCACTCATCTATGCATCGATTCAGCTGCCGAGCGGGGCCCGGGGGAAGCTATCTGCATGAATACAATGCTGTCTACCGGCAGTCGATTCGTTTTCAACACTGCTGCATAGCCGGACCGACGGCATAATGATCCTGTCCCCGGCCAGACACGCTGTGTAAGTAATGATGCGACATTCAATATGCCCGTCTCCATGATAAAGAAAGGAGTCCTAACAGTGAAGGATGAATTGATGAAGATGCTGGAACGAAGAGAAGATGAGATGATTGCCATCCGCCGCTATTTGCACGCTCATCCCGAGCTGTCGTTCCAGGAAGAACAGACAGCCGCCTACATTGCTGACTTTTACAAGGGCAAGGAAGCTGAAGTCGAAACGGAAGTGGGGAACGGGCATGGGATTATCGTGACGATCAAAGGAGCACTGCCGGGCAGGACAGTCGGACTTCGTGCGGATTTCGATGCACTGCCGATCACTGAAGAAACGACGGTCCCGTTCAAGTCGGTCAATAAAGGGGTCATGCATGCGTGCGGACATGACGCGCACACCGCTTATTTGCTGGTGCTGGCTGATTGCCTGATCCGGTTGAAGGATAAAATCAGCGGAACGGTCAAAATCATCCACCAGCATGCGGAGGAACAGCCGCCTGGCGGTGCGAAAAGCATAGTCGAAACCGGTAAATTGGGTGACCTGGATGCGATTTTTGGTGTCCACCTCCTGCCGGTGGCTCCCGCGGGAACAGTCGGCTACCGCAGCGGGTATGCCTTTAACGGCCGCACGTATTTCAAATTGCGGATACAGGCGACCGGCGGACACGGTTCTTCACCTCATAAAGCGAATGATGCCATTGTCGCGGGAGCCTATTTTGTAACGGCAGCCCAGACGATCGTCAGCCGGCGGGTGGATCCGCTCGCTGCAGGAGTGGTGACGATCGGTTCGTTTGATGGGAAAGGCAGTTTCAACGTCATTAAAGACAGCGTTGAGCTGGAAGGGGATATCCGCTATTCGGATACGGAGACACAGGAGGCGATCGATAAAGAGATCCGCCGGATGGTGAACGGATTGGAAGGAATGTTCGATGTCCGGTGTGAACTTACGTATACGCCGGATTACCCGCCTTTATACAATAATCCCGAACTCACGGCATTTGTGGCGATGACACTGGATGAAGCGAAGGATGAAGAGATCAGGGAAGTGAAGGAATTTCCCAAAATGTCACCGTCCGAGGACTTTGCGTACTATCTGGAGAAAATTCCAGGCTCCTACTTCTTCGTTGGCTGTACGCCAAAAGGAGCGGAGAAACCTTACTTTAACCATCATCCGAAATTCGATATCGATGAAGCGGCGATCCTGGTGGCAGCCAAGTCGGTCGGACAGGTCGTCTGCCGGTATCTCGGCACTAACGAATTGTGATACGCGAATCACTCGATACAATGCAAATGCCCGATGATGTATGGATTTTCAGAGATCAAAGGGTTTTTAAAGGCGGCTTATATATGCAGGAGAATGCTGCAATTGGTAATCCAAGGGGCAAAAACGGATTGATAAAGCGTCTGCTCGGTTCTTGTTCAGCTTTAGCCACTTTCTTAGGCTCACCCAGTATTGGCATATCCAGGATCTTGAGTGAAATTGCCAATTGAATTCGATGCGATGGAAGAAAAACATTGCATTTCCGGCATCCACTGCTGCTGATGATAACACGGTAGCCGATACAGCGCTTTATCCCATGATACAGAGTTCAGCAAAAGAAGTCTTCCGTGGGTTGGAGGGAAAGGGTTGGTTTAGCGAACGTGTCAAATCATAACCAATGTCGTCCGACTCAATGATCAATTACCGGATTTACCGCCGAGAAATAAAGCAACCCAGCCATCGGGTTGCTTTTTTGTGGAAGTTTAATTTTCTTTTTCTGTAAAACAGTGTTTCCCGGCTACAGCACATCCTTCAATTCGATATCCGAGTAAATCGAAATGAACACCGTGGCGTTACCATCTCCGACATTTTTCACGAAATGTGGGACACTGGCGTTCCAGCTAAAGGAATCCCCTTCTTCGACAACGATGGAGTCCTCTCCCTGCTCGGCCAGAATCTTTCCTTCCAACACCAGATGGCATTCTTCCCCTTCATGTGCGTGCGGTTCCCCGATCGAAGCACCCGGTGGAAATTCGACAATCATAGTCCGGAGCCCGCCTTTTGAAGCCAAATGTTCGATCTTCAGCTGGTTGAATGACGTGCTGGTCCGCCCGTCTTTCCGCACCACGCGCATATGCTGTTTCTTCTCGAGCAGCAAATACGGCAGCGGGACGTCCAAGAATTCCGCGATTGTGCCGAGCGTGTTGATAGAAGGGGAAGTATTGTTGTTCTCGATATTGCTTATAAAGCCTTTGGACAGACCGGTCGCTTCACACATCTGAGCAATGGTCATCTTTTTTCTGTTCCGTATGGCCCGGATCTTTGTTCCGATTTCCATTTTCTTCACCTCTGAAGTTTTCTTTTAAGAAACTTATTTATATATTAACAAATAAGCGCTTGACATTCCATTGACTAATAGTTATCTTTTATGTAACTAATATTCTTATTGGGAAACAAATGAATGGCTTTTATTTTTACCTTTATGTTTTCAAATAAGAATAATAGTTCTATATTAATTAAAATGCGGTTACTTATCCAGAGCCGTGACCAGGAAGGGATGATGTAAAGTGGATGCACCCATGATTTATGAGCTGCAAAAACCGAAGCAGACTGAAGCCGGTGAGAGTTATCCCGCCATCTTTGTCCTCCACGGGATCGGCAGTAACGAACAGAACATGCTGCAGCTCGTTGAGGGATTGGAAGACCGGTTTTACATTTTCAGCATTCGCGGCCCTTTACGGCAGCCGCCGGGTTTCGCCTATTTCACCATCGAAGGTTACGGAAAACCGCACCAGGATGTATTCGACCATGCGATCGGCCAGCTGACCGGCTTTATCGACTATGCCACGGAGCGATATCCGGTAGATCAAGACCGGCTGTATATAACAGGATTCAGCCAAGGCGCCATCCTCGCCATGACACTCGGCCTGACACTTGGAAGCGGGATCAGAGGAATCGCAGCGTTCAGTGGCTACATCCCCGATTTCGTAAAGGAACAGTACCCAATCAGACCGGTCGATCAGCTTTCCGTGTTCATTTCCCATGGGGAATCCGACAACGTCCTGCCTTACGGATGGGGACTTGAAAGCAGAGATTTCTTCGAAGGCCAAGGCGCGCAAGTCGCATTCCGCCATTATCCGGAGAGTCACACCGTTTCAGCAGAAAACAAGCAGGCGTTCACGGAATGGGTACTGGAAGATCTCAGGAAACCGAAAAACAAGGAAAAGGAGGAATAAGGAATGCTGCCAGCTTTATTCGTGGCGCACGGCGCACCATTATTGGCTATTGAGAACAACGACTATACGCAATTCCTGCATTCACTGGGGACGGAATTTCCGAAGCCAAGGGCGATCTTGCTGTTTTCGGCACATTGGGAATCAGCCGTCCAGCAGGTGAGCGATGTGGAGCGATTCGAGACGATCTATGATTTTGGCGGGTTTCCGGAGGCGTTATACCGGATCAACTATCCGGCTGAAGGGGACACCGCTGTCACGGAGGAAATAATGGCGTTACTGACGGCACAAGGTGTGCCCGCAGAAGTGGAATCCGCGCGCGGCTTGGATCACGGGGCTTGGGTGGTTCTGAAGATGCTGTATCCGGCTGCCGATATTCCGGTCATTTCCCTGTCCGTAAATCCGCACTTAACGCCCGCGGAACAATACACGATCGGCGCTTCATTAGCTCCCCTGAGGGAACGGGACGTGCTGATCATCGCGAGCGGCGGGACAGTCCATAATCTCGGGGCGCTGCGGATGGCAGGCGGGGATGGAACGGTCGACCAATGGGCGGTGGATTTCGATAAATGGCTCGAGGATAACCTCACCGATTGGAACACGGACTCCTTGTTCCGGTATGAGGCATTGGCACCCGCCGTTGGACTGGCGGTACCACCACGCGGAAACGAGCATTTCATCCCGCTCTTCTACGCGATGGGGGCAGCGGACCGGGAAAAACAGGCGCAACTCCTGTACCGCAGTTACCGGTATGGAAACTTGAGTCACAGTGTATGGCAATTCGGGAGACCGGAGCAAGCGGGCAATCAGTGAACCGATATAAATCACAAAACACGGAGGGGATTAAAAATGTATAATAAGTACGAAGTGAGTGCATTGATTTTACGGCTGGTATTGGGGATGACGTTTTTTATTCACGGAATGGTGAAGTTCCAGGGCGGGATTGAAAACACCGTCGGCTGGTTTACAAGCATCGGACTGCCGGGGGTTCTCGCGTACGGAGTCGCCTCACTGGAAGTCGCAGGCGGCATCGCATTGGTCCTTGGGTTGCTTACGCGCTGGGTTTCCGTCTTGCTCGGCGTATTGATGCTCGGCGCTATTCTGAAAGTGAAACTGGCTGTCGGTTTTTTAGGAAATGGGCAGATGGCCGGGTATGAATTGGATTTGGCGTTCCTGGCAATAGCCGTCTCCCTTGCCATTACCGGATCGAAGGCCTTTGCACTGGACTGGTATATCGCTAAGGAACGAGGCAAGGAGAAGGCAGTTTCAGTAAATTGATTCTTATATGAGAATCACGAGCCAAACGGGCATTACTTCACAAATGGGAGTAATGCTTTCTTTTATTGCCTGGAACCGCTATGCGGCCGGAGGCATATTGAAAAGCGGGATGCCGGAATAAGTGGATGAAAACAAATAAGGGGGAATATAAATGATGAAAACAGCGCTTCATTCAGATGTCCTTGCTGCCCTGGAAGATAAAATCCGGTTAATCGATACGGAAAATGGCGCCATTTACTTGGTCGGACCTGTCCGGCTGCCGGTCGACCTGGATGGAGAGACGGTCGTCTTCGAGTGGTACTGCTGGCTGAATTACGGGGAAGGCACGGCCGGTTATGAAGAGATGATCGGAAAATTATCGAAGGTGAATCTGGCTGAACTGCAGCAGTCCAGCGTGCTGGTCTACGGGAATTTTACAGAAGCGGATGATGCGCTCATCCGGATGCATTCCATCTGCCATACAGGCGATATCTTCGGCAGCAAACGATGTGACTGCGGATTTCAATTGAAGCATTCCATGAAAATGATTGCGGAACACGGCGCAGGCGCTTTGTTTTATCTGGCCAACCACGAAGGAAGAGGCATCGGTCTGTTCAGCAAGGCCCTGGCGTATCTCCTGCAGGAAAATGGCCAGGACACGGTCGAGGCCAATGAAAGCCTAGGGTTCGTGGACGATTCGCGGAATTACGACGATGCGGTCCGGGTGCTGAAAACCCTCCGGTCCAAGCCGGTCACCTTGATGACGAACAACCCGAAAAAACTGGAGGCGTTGGAGAATGCCGGATTAAAACTTTCCAGTAGACAGTCGCTATGGGGTGATATATCGGAATTTAACGTAAACTACCTCCAGACAAAAATAAAGCGTTCAGGCCACTTGGGGCAGTAAGAGGAGTTTATTAGAGATTAGTATATAGGTTGAGTTAAACATTCTACATTGAAAACAGCACTGGCAGGTAAGTCCGCCGCAAGGAACGGGCGGTGAGGCTTGAGAGGAAGGGGTCCGATAAAGTCCGGTCCCCTGGCCCTCCTTCAGCGGGCCTCATCCATTTTTTAGAGGAAAATTGATCGGAAAAGCAGTCTGTACTTTTTTAAACAGGTAATTTATGAAGTTAGCTCAACTATTAAGATACCGGAAAGATACATAAATTCAGAAAATAATAAGGCATGGCTTGAAGTTTCTCTGGCTTCGCTCTATGATAGAAAGTAATAATTAGTTTGGCAAACAAACAAATTATCAGCGACCGTAAAGACGCGAATAAACCGAAAAGGGGATAAACAAGAATGAAAACATTCATCACCGATGACTTTTTATTGTATAACGAGACAGCAAAAACCCTTTATCACGACATCGCCAAACATTTGCCGATTGTTGATTATCATAATCACTTGAGTCCGGAAGAGATTTATGAAGATAAAAATTACACAAATATAACCGAAATCTGGCTTGGGGGCGACCATTATAAATGGCGGGCCATGCGGGCCAACGGGATAAGCGAAGAGTATATTACCGGGGACAAAAGCGATTATGAGAAATTTCTGGCATGGGCCAAAACGGTTCCCAATATGTTCGGCAATCCGCTGTACCACTGGACGCATCTGGAGCTGTTGCGCTACTTCGGGATTGATGAGCTTCTGAATGAAGAGACGGCTCCTGCCATATGGGAAGAAGCCAATCGTAAACTGGCTGCGCCGGAATTGTCGGTCAGATCCATTTTGAAAAAAGACAAGGTGGAATTTGTGGGAACGACGGATGATCCGACAGATGATTTAGCCATTCATCAAAAACTGGCAAAAGAGGATTTCAGCAGTGATGTATCTCCGTCTTTCCGGCCGGATAAGGGCTTGGGCATTGAAAAAGACGAGTTCTTGCCATGGGTGAAAAAACTCGGGGAAGCGGTCGGTTCATCCATCGCAAACTACAGCGATTTTTTGGAAGCGCTGTCAGACAGGGTGGACTATTTTGACCGGCACGGCTGCCGAAGCTCAGATCACGGGATCAGTGTGCTGTTCTTTGAAAAAGCGGAAAAAGAAGATGTCGCGGCTGTTTTCCAGAAGCGGTTGCGGGGAGAAGCGCTCACGATGAAGGAAGTGGACCAGTTCAAGACATACACATTATTGACATTGGGCGGTCTGTATACGAAAAAACGGTGGGTCATGCAATTGCACTTGAGCCCGCTCCGTAATAATAATACAAAAATGTTCAATCGGCTTGGACCGGATAGCGGCTTTGACTCCATCGGGGATCTTCTGCTGGCCGATAAGCTCTCAGGCTTGCTGGATGCCATGGACGTGAAGGATGAGTTGCCGAAAACTGTCCTGTACAGTCTCAATTCGAGGGATAATAATGTCATTGCTGCCATGGCGGGCAATTTTCAGAACGCGGAAACTCCGGGGAAAGTGCAGGCAGGAACCGCCTGGTGGTTCAATGACCATATTGACGGAATGGAAGACCAGATGAAGACCTTGGCAAACATCGGCCTGATCAGCAATTTCATCGGCATGCTGACAGATTCCAGAAGCTTTCTGTCATTTTCCAGACATGAATACTTCAGAAGAATTTTATGCAATCTATTGGGTTCATGGGCAGAAGAAGGCAAAGTGCCAAGAGATATGGAACTGCTTGGAAAATACGTGGAAAATATCTGTTACTACAACGCCAGACGTTTTTTTGATATCAAGGAAAAAGCGGTTAGTTCTTCCGGTCTTCTTTAAGTAAACAAAAATCCCCTCTGCTTCCATTAAAGAAGAGGGGATTTTTTTATAGGGCGGCTGTCGTGCCTGAACCATTGCTGACAGTCAAGGGAAGCTGTTGGCTCGGCAGTTCCAGACGCAGTTCGGGTACTTCCAGGAAGTTCTTGAGCGCCATTGCGCAGGCGCCCATTACACAAGCGTCTTTGCCAAGTACAGAGATGCTCAGCTCCCGGTAATGACTCATTTTGGAATGGAGATGGCCTCTGATTTTGTCGATCGCATTCGGCTGCATTTTCAGGATATCACTGTTGAGGATGAGTGATTCCGGGTTATAGAGATTAATGATATTATTCAAACCGATTGCCAAGTACTCGAAAAACTGGTCAAGATGCCCACAGACAGCAGGGTCTTCGTCCGCTATCCAATTTCGTACATCTTTATAGGTGATATCAGGCTTGTTTTTTAGCTCTGCAAGCTGAGCCAGCAGCTTCGATTCCGAAGCATATAGTTCCCAGCAGCCTCTATTGCCGCACGGACAAGGTTTACCATGTGGAAATATGACCATGTGGCCCATCTCACCCGCGAAACCATCATATCCTTTCAGCAAATCGCCATTCATGATGATACCGAGTCCCATGCCGGAATACATGGTAACACACAGCAGGTTATCGCTGTCATGATAATTAAACACTTTTTCAGCAAATGCCGACAGGTTGGCATTATTTTCAATATGGATACTTGCTTCAATCTCTTTTGCCAAGTCAGCCTTTAAATCCTTATCACGCCACTGGTGCTGTGGAACGAAATATACTTTTTCGTCCTTACCGACTGTGCCATGTATCCCAATGACGACGCCTATCATTCCATAGCGGCTGTCTGAGCATTTCTGTTCGTATTTTTTGATCCGGTCCGTCAGCAAACTGACGATCGTGTCATAATCTGAAGTCGTGAGCGGTAAAGTCTCTGCCAGAACGGGGTGTCCTAACAAGTCGGATAAAGTGAATGTAATATGTTTATAATCCAAGTCGATTCCCAATGCGTATCCGCAATCCCGGTTGAGGGAGAGCATGATTGGTTTTCTGCCAACGCCGGAATGTTCCTGCTGGGTTTCAATGATCAATTCTTCATCCAGCAGGTCCGAAACCTGAACGGATATCGTAGCTTTGTTCAGTCCAACCACTTTTGATAGGTCGGCCCTTGAAATTATTCCGTGCCCGATGATCGTTTGCAGAATCAGACTTCTGTTTATTTTTTTTATATAGGAGCCATCGCCAGTAACCATTTTGTTTCCCCCACAGTAATAGTTTTGCAGCTGTCGGTGAATCACATATCTGCTGGAACACAGTAAAGCACAGCAGCCACAAGAAGGTTGAGCAGCATTAAACTCACTGCCGCTGCTTGTCAGTTAAAGACTGGCAGGAGTTTGTTTGTTTGCTTGCCAAACTTCTTCTCATATAAAGAATACCATAAAGAAAAAAATTTACATCTTTTGGTTAAATAAATTATACGCTTCCAAGCTATCCTTTATGATAAGGAAAGAAAGTCTTGGTATGTGGTATTGTCTAATGAAGTTTAATTTAAAGCACTCTCAGATAATAAAAGGTGAAATGTAAGCATTTACAGGCAATGAAATTATCTGAAAAAAGTTTAGAATAGAAGGTGAATCAAATGCAAGGCAGAGTAATGATCAATCAGCCATTGATGGTAAATTACCGGATGGACAAGCATTGGCAGCATATCGATTACCATTCACACCAGGAATACGAGATCTATTTTTTTCATGCCGGTTCATGCAGGTACCTGATCCATGATCAGATTTACGAGTTGAAAGCAGGCGATATTCTGCTGATGGATGGGATGGCGCTTCATAAGCCCAATATTCCTCCGAACAGCGAATATATTCGCAGCCATGTGCACTTTTCGCCGCAGTGGATCGAGAACGCATTGAAGGAACTGGACGGCCTGCATTTGCTGGATGTCTTCCGGCAACTGCATTACTGCCTGATCCGGACAAGTGAAAATGAAGGGTCCAAACAGTTGGAAAAGCTGATCAGCCGGCTGGAGGAAGTATATCGAAGCGCCAATATGGCTGACAATCGAAAAGAAGCTGAGATGAAAATTCTCTTGCTGCAAATTCTGGTCAACGTTAACCATCTCGGTGAAGCGGACTCCCTGAAACTGCCGGGCAAGAAAGCGGAAAAAGAGGAACACGCGGAAAATATCGCCTCATACATTCAGGGGAATTACAGCCGGAAATTATCGGTGGCTTCAATTGCGGATGCGTTGAGTCTGAGTAAGTCATATACGTCCCATATTTTCAAGGAAATGACGGGTTTTACCATCATGGAATACGTCATGGGCTGCCGGCTGAACAGGGTGAAATATTTGCTCGAAACAGAGCCGGACAAGGCGCTGAAGGAAGTTGCGCATGAAAGCGGTTTCGAGAGCATTTCTCATTTCAGTCGTTATTTCCGTGAGAAAGTCGGTGTAACTCCGAAAGTTTACCGGGAGTTGCGTCAGAAAAAGTGAAGCGAGGAGAATAAGCTATGAAAAAAGTGAGATTAGGCATTATCGGATTGGGTGCACAGGGAGGAGCTTACGCTGGATTTATCGCAGAAGGACGGGTATCCAATATGGAAATCGGTGCGATTTGCGATATTGATCCTGAAAAGAAAGCGGTTGCAGCAGAAAAGTATCCGGCAGTTCCGTTTTATGACGATTATATTGCCATGCTGGACAGCGGTGACGTGGACGCCATCGTTACCTGTGTGCCACATTATCTGCATCCGGAGATGGGGATCAATGCACTGCAAAGAGATGTCCATGCGTTATTGGAAAAGCCGGCTGGTGTCTATACGAAGCAAGTCCGGGAACTGAACGAATTCGCGAAGACGAAACCTGAGCTGACATTCGGAATCATGTTCAACCAGAGAACCAACGAGCTGTATCAGAAAGTCAAGGCGGTTATCGACAACGGTGAAATCGGAGGGATCCGCCGGACGAACTGGATCATTACTACGTGGTGGAGACCACAGGGCTATTACGACCAAAGTGCATGGAGAGCTACCTGGGAAGGCGAGGGCGGTGGTGTGCTTGTCAATCAGGCACCGCATCAGCTGGATCTGCTGCAATGGATTGCCGGAATGCCGAAAAAAGTCTACTCCAACGTAAAGTACGGGTACCAGCGGGATATTGCGGTGGAAGATGAAGTGACAGCAGTTCTCGATTACGGAAATGGCGCGACAGGCGTCTTCATCACTGCCACGCATGATATCATGGGCACCGATCGTTTTGAAATTTTGGGGGACAAGGGAAAAATCGTTGTGGATGACAGCAGGAAAGTGACCATTAAGCGGCTGAAACGGCCGGAAGCTGAAATGAGCGCTGAGATGGATATGCAGGATGTCATGAAGATTTTCATGGGCGGAGGAACCGACGATATTTACAACGAGGAAATCATCGAATTCGAAAGTGTATGGGGTGCCCAGCATACATCCGTCATGGAGAATTTCGCCGCTAATATTCTGGACGGGACGCCGTTACTCGCGCCTGGCAGCGATGGCATACAGGGAGTGGCATTGGCAAATGCCATTCATCTGTCGAGCTGGCTGGGCAAAGAAGTGGAGCTTCCGATCGACGAAGACCTGTACTTTGCTGAACTTACAAAGAAGATTGAGGAAGAAAAAGGCGTGCCTGCGAACAAATAATCTGAAAACTAACTCATTGCCGATCCGGCTATGAGTTGTTTTTCAAGAGGAGCTTATGTCTTATGCTGAAAATAGGCGTAATCGGACTTGGTGACATTTCAACGATCCATATCCAAGCCATTGAAAATAACCCCCATGCGATGTTGACGGCAGTTTGTGATATTGATGAAAAAGCCGCGGAAGCCTTTACCGGAGTCGCCTTCTACACGGATTTCAATGAAATGCTTGAGAAAGAAGCACTCGATTGCGTTCATATCTGTCTGCCTCATCATCTTCATTACCCGGTCACAAAAGCGTGTGTTGAAAAGGGAATCCACGTTTTTCAGGAAAAGCCGTTGGCGTTGGATGCAAACGAAGGAGCGGCATTGGTCGAACTGGAAGAGCGGTATGAAAACGTTAAAATTTGTATCTGTCTTCAAAACCGTTTTAATGAGACGGTCGAAGAATTGCTTAAAATCACCGCGAGCGGGGAATACGGCAAAGTCACGGGAATAAAAGGATTAGTGACATGGTTCCGCCCGAAAGAATATTACGATGTTAAACCTTGGCGCGGAAAGATGGATCTCTCCGGCGGTGGAGTGATGATCAATCAGTCCCTTCATACGGTGGATCTGATGCAGCTGATCGGCGGAAAAATGACGGCCATTAAAGGGTCGGTGGACCAGCTGCTGGATTATGGCATTGAAGTGGAAGATACAGCAGTCGCTTCTTTCCGATTTGAAAGCGGGGCGACGGGGCTGTTTTTTGCGACCAATGCAAATGCGGTGAATTCGTCGGTGGAGCTCCAAGTCCTTTTCGAGAATGGGAAATTCACCATTAAGGATAGTATTTTGACAAAGCTGAATGATCAGGGCGAAAAAGAAAAGATCATCGAAGACGAAAAATTACCCGGCAGCAAGTTTTACTATGGAGCAAGCCATATGAAACTGATCAATCAGTTCTATCAATGCATTTTGAATGACACGGATGATTACATCCACGCGTACGACGCATTGCAGTCAATGGAAGTGATTGATGCAATCCGCCAGTCGAGTGACACAAAAAAAGAGATAGCAATGGAGGTTTATCAATGACGAATGGAAAAATCGGTGTGCAAATGATGATGCTCAAGGAAAAGGTGGAAGAGATCGGCGTCTATGACACAATGCGGAACATCAATGAACTCGGGTACCGGGCAGTGGAAGTGTCGCAGATTCCGATGACTGAAGCAAACGTGGCAGAGCTGAAACGGGCAAGCGGTGATTTTGATATTGAAATTGCAGCGTTGTCCGCACCGCTTGAACCGATGCTGCCTGGCATGCCTGGTGAAACGCTGACTGCCGACTTCGACAAGATTGTTGCGGACTGCAAAACACTTGATTGTCGCTTTCTGCGCATCGGGATGCTTCCATTTACGGTCATGGGTGATAAAGAAAAGATCATGGATTTTATCGCAAAAGCGGAAGAAATGGCACACCGGTTAGCGGAACAGGGAATCGAACTCTATTATCATACGCATCATATTGAATTCCAGAAGTATGACGGCGAATATTTGCTTGATTTGATCAAGAACAACACGACCAAATTGGGGTTTGAATTGGATATTCACTGGATCCAGCGGGCAGGGGAAAATCCGGTGAATATTATCAACCGGTATAAGGACCGGATTTCCCTGCTGCACTTAAAGGATTACCGGATTGGCAGCTTGGAAGTGGATGATGAAGATTTCAAAGATATGGGTAAGTTTTTCGGAAAATTCATGAACCTGATAGAGTTTGCGGAAGTGGGCGAAGGGAACATGGACATCCAATCGGCGATCGAAGCCGGAAAGAGCAGCGGTGTCCGGTACTTTTTCGTGGAACAGGATGACACATATGGCCGTGATCCATTCGATTGTCTGAAGACTTCAGCAGAAAATCTACGCCAACTCGGCTATTCGGACTGGTTTTAATGACACAGATGAAATTTTTTGGGGAGATCGAAAACAAATGAGCAAAGACGGAATGACATATGCGCCGAAAGGAAAGCCGAATCCTGTCGTGCGAGAAGGGGAATTTCCGATTGCGGCTGTCGCCTTGGATCATGGCCATATTTACGGAATGGTTAATGGGCTGGTGGAAGCCGGTGCTACTTTAAAATGGGTATATGATCCGGATCCGGATAAAGTGAAAGAGTTTAAGGGAAAATTTCCGGAAGTGGAAATCGCCGGGTCGTTAGAGCAGGTACTGGAAGACGAAACGGTTAAATTGATTGCCGCAGCTGCCGTTCCTTCAAAACGAAGTGCGCTTGGAAACCGGGTGATGGAATCCGGAAAAGATTATTTTACAGATAAGACGCCTTTCACCACCATGGCGCAATTGGAAGAGACGAAACAGGTCGTGGAAAAAACCGGGCAGAAGTACATGGTCTATTTCAGTGAACGCCTGCACGTGGAAGGAGCCGTATTCGCCGGAGACCTGATCAAAGGCGGGGCGATCGGCCAGGTCATTCAAGTGACCGGATTCGGGCCTCACCGACTGAACGCGTCGAGCCGCCCGGACTGGTTCTTTGAAAAAGAACAGTATGGCGGAATCCTCTGTGATATCGGCAGTCATCAGATCGAGCAGTTTCTGTACTATGCCGGATGTAAGAATGCGAAAGTTCTCCACAGCAAAGTGGGTAATTACAATAATCCGGAACACCCTGAACTGGAGGACTACGGTGACGCGACCCTTCTTGGGGATAATGGCGCCACACAAATCTTCAAAGTGGATTGGTTTACGCCTGAAGGACTGCGGACATGGGGAGATGGCCGCACATTCATCACAGGAACGGAAGGCACAATCGAAATCCGTAAATACATCGACGTGGCGAGAGAAGAATCAGGAGACCATCTTTATCTGGTCAATAAAGAAGGAGAAAAGCATTATGAACTGGCAGGTGAAGTCGGCTTCCCTTTCTTTGGGGAGTTCATAAAGGATTGCCTCAATCGGACAGAGAATGCCATGACTCAAGAGCATGCATTCAAGGCGGCGGAACTATGTCTTAAAGCTCAAGAACAAGCGGTGGTTGTAACTCCATAACCGTTGCATTTCCCTTTTCCCGTCGCCGGGACCACTCAACAAAAAACAGCTGGGTTTACCGGCAATCGCGTCGGATGACAGGGCCGGATTACCGATAAGCAAAAAGTTTTCTAAAAGTTACGAAAAAGTGTTGATTAATAAAGCGCTTTCATATATATTGTTAATTAAATAGTTTGTTGGCCAAACAAATATTTAATTAACAGCAAATATTCCGATCGAAACAGCCAAGGGAACGACAACCGATTTTGAAAGCGTATCCAAGTGATGATTGAAAACTCGGCGATGGACACACTATTTATAGGAAAAGGGGAATTCTTATGACTGGCACAGCAGCAGGCAACATCAATGAATATCACAAGGCGCAGGTTTGGCGAATCGGATTTTTTGCACTGAATAATACAGCCACAAATCTATATATGTTCATTTTGGCTTTTGTCACATATTACGCTACCGGTGTTGCTGGACTGACGGTGGTTGTAGTCAGTATGATCCTGACATTCATGCGGGTATTTGATGGAATCACCGATCCGATCATCGGCTTTGTCATTGACAAGACCGAATCGAAGTTTGGTAAATTCCGGCCGCTGATGGTCATGGGGAATATTATTTTAGCCGGCTCTATCCTGGTTATGTACAATTTTACGCATTTATTGCCTGAATCTTTGCAGCTTGTGTTTTTCATCGCAATCTACGGCATCTACATTATCGGTTACACATTCCAGACTGCCTGCACGAAAGCGGCGCAGACTGTACTGACGAACGATCCGAAGCAGCGGCCGCTCTTCGCTGTATTCGATGGCGTCTACAACACCTTGTTGTTTGTCGGCGGACAGGTTTTTGTCGCTTCCGTTCTCGTTGCAAAACACGGCGGATTTACAATGCCCCTGTTTACTGAATTAAACACCTATGCAATTGTCCTGGGATTCATCTTCACTGGGTTGGCGGTAATCGGAATCTGGCCGAAGGACCGGAAAGAGTATTTTGGTTTGGCGGACCTGAACGTTCAAACGAATTTCCGTGATTACTGGCCGATTCTGAAAGGGAATCGCCCGCTGCTGATGCTGATTATTGCAGCTTCCAGTGACAAATTAACATTGAGTGTTCTCCGTCATGCTGTAGTGGTGGTTATGTTATTCGGAATTTTACTCGGAGACTATGAGTTAAGCGGAACTGTTTCGATGATTATCATTGTTCCGACCTTGCTGATTACTTTTGCGGGTGTATGGTATGCAAGAAAAACGGATTTGAAAAAATCGTTTGTGGCATCGACATGGATCGGCCTCGTCTCATTCGGACTACTGATTGCACTTCTTTTCCTTGTAGATCCAAGAACCATTTCTCTTGAAAACCTTGGCTTTGCCACTATCGGTTTTCTCATACTTTATGCGCTTGGAATGGGATTCGGAGGACTTCCTTCTGCGCTGGTCATTCCGATGATCGCGGACGTATCGGATTATGAGACGTATAAATCAGGCCGGTATGTCCCTGGCATGATCGGAACCCTGTTCTCATTCGTTGATAAGCTGATTTCGTCACTGGCGCCGGCACTGGTCGGTTTCGCCGTTGCACTGATCGGTTTCAGAAATGAATTTCCGGAAATCGGAGAGCCTTTGACCGCTCCTTTATATGGAATGACCATCTTCCTGGCGTTCGGCATCCCGGTGCTTGGCTGGATTGCGTCTCTTATTGCAATGAAATTCTATCACTTGAACAGTGAGAGAATGGAAGAAATTCAACGGACGATTGCAGATGTTAAAGAAAAAGCGGAAAGAGAAGGAGTCGTCATCACTTCACCCGATCAGGTTGAAAGAAGCAAAGACGCCCTCAATCCTATCACGAGTCCGAAATGAGAAAAACACCGTTCTCATCTTGACCGAGAACGGTATTTTTCATTGGATGCTCCATTTCTTCATTTGCCGGTCCGTTCATAGAAATGGGAAATGGTGAAGATTGACCATAACCCGAGCGACTGGAATGGAATCAAGTGAGGAGAATGGCTGTGCGGATTTTTTTGCACAGCTCATTTTCCGTAAGAGCAGGCAAGCTTCCAGCAGTGCTGTGAACCATGTGTGAAATTCAACCCGGTCGCTACCCGGTGAAGGCAATCGGGAAATCAAGAATAAACTGGAGGTACAATAATTGGGAAACTTATTCGATTTGACAGGAAAGACAGCGGTAATTCTGGGCGGAAGCAGTGTATTAGGGAGTTCAATAGCTAAAGGACTGGCTGAACAGGGCGCAAGAATCGCCATCGTTGGACGGGACATGGAAAAAGCGGGAAGTGTGGCGAAAGAAATCGAAGCAGCCGGCGGATCGGCTGAATCCTTTCAGGCGGATGTAAGCTCGCTCGAGTCGATACAGAACCTTGCCGAGGAAGTCGAAGCATGGGCCGGCGGATGGGATATTGTGCTCAATGCCCCCGGGAAAAACAGTTCCACTCCTTTCTTCGAGCTTGAGCCTGACGAATGGGACGAAATCATGGACGTGAACTTAAAAGGGCTTGTGTTTACAACCCAGGTCTTTGCGAAGCGAATGATCGAACAAAAAAGAAAAGGCAGTATCATTAACATTTCTTCTGTCTCTTCCACGACGCCACTGTCCAAAGTGTTTACGTACTCCGCTTCAAAAGCCGGTGTAAACAGTGTGACCCAGTTCCTGGCGAGAGAATTCGCGCCTTACGGAATTCGTGTCAACGCAATCATCCCGGGATTCTTTCCGGCTGAACAAAACCGGAAAATTTTAAGTGAAGACCGGATTGCATCGATTTTAAACCATACACCGATGGATCGTTTCGGTGAACCGGAAGAACTCCAGGGAGCGGCAGTCTATCTCGCTTCTGATAAGGCTTCCGGCTTCGTGACCGGCTCGCTGCTCCGCGTGGACGGCGGCTTTGGAAGTATGACAATCTAAGCTTTTATAAAGACTGCACAGCGATCAAGAGAGGAGCAATTGTTTTGCCAGAAAACTTTGGTGTTTTTACATTGGGTGATGCACTCATCACATTTAACCCATCGGATACCGGCCCTCTTCGGTATGTCCCAAACTTTACCCGCAAAGTTGGCGGTGCCGAGCTGAATTTCGCTATCGGCTGTTCGCGCCTCGGGTTGCGTTCCAAATGGGCGAGCCGGCTGGGCGGCGATGAATTCGGCCGTGTCATTTATAATTTTGCGCGCGGAGAAGGTGTTGACATGACCGATGTTGAATTTGTCGAAGGCTATCCGACTTCATTGAACTTTAAAGAAATTCGGGAAGACGGATCCGGCAAAACGTTCTATTACCGGTATCAGTCCCCAATTTTGACGATGGCACCTGAAGACATCACGGAAAAGATGTTCGAAGGGATCGACCTGATCCATCTGACAGGTGTTTTCCTGGCCATCGACTCTGAGAATCTCGCAATCGTCAGGAGAGTACTGAAGATTGCAGAAAAAAGGGCCATTCCCATTTCGTTTGATCCCAACATCCGGCTTAAGCTTTGGACGCTGGAACAGGCA
Organism: Planococcus lenghuensis; assembly: GCF_001999905.1. Classification (NCBI taxonomy): domain Bacteria; kingdom Bacillati; phylum Bacillota; class Bacilli; order Caryophanales; family Caryophanaceae; genus Planococcus; species Planococcus lenghuensis. Next base: position 3,338,807 of record NZ_CP019640.1, on the reverse strand, counting down.
AAAGCCGCATATATGGAGATTCTGCCATCAGTGGATATTTTATTGACGGGGCTTGATGAATTCGAATTGATCATCGGTGATACCTCGAAGGAATCGCTGGAGCACTGTGCCACCCGGTTCGGCATCGGACAATTGGTCATCAAAGACGGCGGTAACGGGGCGCGTGTCTACACAGATGGTGTATGGCATCAAAAAGAAGCGTTCAGCGTCACTCCGATTGATACGGTTGGTGCAGGAGACGGTTTTGATGCCGGTTATATTTATGGTGTGCTGCATGACTGGTCACCGGAAGAAACACTGGAATTTGCCAATGGGGTCGGCGCTCTCGTGACGACTGTCTCCGGTGATAATGAGGGATTACCGTACCTGGAAGAAGTATTGGCGTTAATCCGGAAAGAAAAAATTATCGAACGTTAATCCAGAGGAGGAAGCAGCGCTTGTTAAAACACTCCATCTTATCTCAATTGACTGACGCAAAAGTGGTGGCGGTCATCCGTGGCGCGAGTCCGGAAGAAGCGATCGAACTAACAAAAGCGGCGGCCAAAGGCGGAATCCGCACGGTTGAATTGACTTACACGACCCCTTCCATCCATAAGGTATTCGGGGCGCTCGATCACGAAGATATCCTGCTCGGCGCGGGTTCGGTACTCGATCCTGAGACGGCGCGCCATGCCATCCTGGCCGGTGCCAAATTCATCGTCAGTCCGCATTTTAATGAACAAATCGCACCTGTCTGTAACCGTTATGGCATTCCCTACTTGCCGGGCTGTATGACAATCCGTGAGATGGTCAAGGCGTTGGAATGGGGAAGTGATATCATCAAGCTGTTCCCGGCCAATAGCTTCGAACCATCTTTCATTAAATCGGTCAATGGACCGCTGCCGCATGTCCGCATCATGCCGACAGGCGGAATTAACCTGGATAACATCCAAACTTGGTTGGCAAGTGGTGCGGTAGCTGTCGGAATCGGCAGTGATTTGAACAAAGCATATGCAGCCGGCGGTTTTGAAGCGGCTGTTGAACTCAGCCGACAGTACATGCAAAAAAGCGTGCAATAAAAGGAGAGACTACGATGAATATGACATTTCGCTGGTACGGTCGGGACAATGACACCGTTACGCTTGAACATATAAAACAGATTCCGGGTGTCAAAGGCATCGTCTGGGCACTTCATGACAAACCGGCTGGAGAGGTGTGGACGAAAGAGGAAATCCGAAGAGAAGTGGAAGCTATCGAGTCCCATGGTTTCCACGCGGAAGTGGTGGAGAGCGTCAATATCCATGAATCGATCAAACTCGGCAATCAGGACCGCGACCGGTACATTGAAAACTACAAGGAATCCATCCGGAACCTGGCGGAGTTTGGAGTTAAAGTGATCTGCTATAATTTCATGCCGATCTTTGACTGGACACGGACGGAAATGTTCCATCCGCTAGCAGACGGTTCCACTGCATTGTTCTTTGAGAAGACGAAAGTGGAGCGACTGGACCCGAAAGAACTGATCCGCACTGTAAGCGAAGCATCGGATTTGACGCTTCCCGGCTGGGAGCCGGAAAAACTGGACCGCATCACCGAGTTATTCGAAGCCTATAAGGAAGTTGATGAAGGGCAATTATGGACGAATCTGGAGATTTTCCTCAAAGAGATTTTACCGGTGGCAGAAGCCGCGGGTATTAAAATGGCGATTCATCCGGACGATCCGCCATATTCGATCTTCGGTTTGCCCCGCATTATCACCAGTGAAAAAAGTTATGAGAAATTGATCCGTATCTCGGATTCACCGTCGAATGCCTTCACATTCTGCTCGGGGTCGATGGGGGCGAGTCCATCGAACGATATGGTTGCCGTCGCAAAAAGATATGCCAACCGGGCGCCATTTGCGCATATCCGCAATGTGCAGATTTATGAGAACGGCAATTTTACGGAAACCTCCCATTATACCCGAGATGGGTCGATTGATGTAAAAGGAATTGTAAAGGAACTGCATGAGCAAAATTATACGGGATACGTGCGGCCGGACCATGGCCGCCATATCTGGGGTGAAGTCTGCCGGCCGGGTTATGGCTTGTATGACCGTGCGCTTGGAATCATGTATCTGCTCGGGCTGTGGGATGCCTATGAAGCCACCCGGGAGGAAAATGCCGGTTCTTGAAAAATCGGTTGGATTCGTCAGTGGATTTAGGAGGAATGAAAGTGAGAATGGATGATCAACAGCCGAAATTAGAAGTCAGAGCCAAGGCAATCATCGAAGCGGACGGATTGAAGTTCAAGGATTTGAATGGCAACGGTCGGCTCGATCCCTATGAGGATTGGCGTTTGAGCCCGAAAGAGCGGGCGGAAAATCTGGTCTCCCTGATGACGGTCGATGAAAAGGTCGGGATGATGCTTATCAATACCCGGCAGATGGGACTTTCACAAAAGGACAAGGACAAGACGAGCCATGACGGCAGGCTGGATGAAGGGATTGTCGAGAAGGGTGAAAGTATATTCGCCGCTTCCAAAATCTATGGAACAACACATACCATTGAACAGATGCATTTGCGGCATTTCATTTTACGGGACAATTGGAGCCCGGATCAGATGGCTGAGTGGGTCAATGCAATGAACGAAGTATGTGAAGGCACCCGCCTCGGGATTCCCTGCCTGATTGCGTCCAATTCCAGAAATGAGCATGCGGAAGCTATATTTGGCATGAATGATGCGTCCGGTATTTTTTCGACATGGCCAGGTACTTTAGGCCTTGCGGCAGCAGCAAAAGGGGATATGAAAAACGGCGGAGATGCGTCTCTGATCAGCCGATTTGCCGAAATTGCGCATGACGAATGGGATGCAGTGGGCTTGCGGAAAGGCTATATGTACATGGCGGATACAGTCACCGATCCCCGGTGGCAGCGGACATACGGAACCTTCGGTGAGGATCCTGCGTTTATTTCCGAGGCGATCGGCCGCATCATCGACGGCTTTCAAGGCAAGGAACTGGGAAACCACAGCATCGCCATGACAACCAAGCATTTCCCAGGCGGCGGTGCCAGGGAGAACGGATTTGATCCGCATTATGAGGAAGGCAAGTGGAACCTGTACCCGACTCCGGGAAGCCTGGAAAAATACCATCTGCCGCCATTCAAGACAGCGGCAGATCACGGGACATCATCCATCATGCCATATTACTCGATTCCAAGCATCAAAAAAAGTGTCGTACAGGAAGTTGAAGGGGAAGACATTCCGTTTGAGGAAGTCGGTTTCACGTTCAATCATTATTTCCTGAATCACATTCTCAGAGGACAGCTCGGATTCAAGGGCTATGTGAACAGTGACAGCGGAATCGTGAATAAAATGGCATGGGGAGTTGAAGGACTGAGTGAAGCGGAACGGTTCGCAAAGGCCATCAACGCGGGGACCGATCTCATAGCGGACACGAATGATATCGAAAATCTTAAATTGGCTATCAGTAATGGCTGGATCAGTGAAAAACGAATCGATGAAGCGAATATCCGACTGCTCACGGAGATGTTCACCTTGGGCTTGTTTGATGACCGCACGTATGTATCACCTGAACGCGCCGATTCGGTCGTGAGTACGCCGGCGCATTGGGAAGCGGCTTATGAAGGCCATAAGAAATCAGTCACCCTACTGAAAAATAAGCGACAGGTTCTGCCCTTGACCGCAGAGAAACTGACCGGGCAGAAGGTCTATGTGGAAGTGTTTCATAAAGAGCCGGAACGGGCCGCCTCATATACCGAAGAAGCCAGAAAAGAATGTCAGGAACTCGGGCAGTTTAACCAGACATCCGACTACGAAGAAGCGGATGTCGCCATTTTGTTTTTACATCCTAAATCGGGGTCGTATTTTTCCGCAACGCCAGGATTGCTGGAACTTGAAGTATGTGAAAATAAACCATTAACTGCACTGGACGGGAAACCTTATGAAGAGACGACCTTAAGCGATATGAGCCGTCTTGATGAAATCACATCGAACCTTCGCGACCGCGGGGGCAAGGTGGTCATAAGTGTGAATGTCACTCTGCCATGGATTCTTGGAAGTATTGAACCGCTGGCGGATGCTTTGATCGCCGGATATGATACTTTCTTTAAAGCGCAGTTTGAAGTCATGGCAGGAGCGGGTCATCCGACAGGCGTCCTGCCGCTTACATTGCCAGCCAGTGAAGCGGTCATTGCCGTTGATGAAAATGGAAATTGTATATCAAGGAATGACGTGCCGGGGTATGATAAGGATCTCTATATGCCGGAAGGCCTTAAGTATGCCTATAGAGATGAAGAAGGAAATGTTTATACGCTTGGCCATGGATTGACTTACTAATTGCCATATATATAGATTGAGTTAAAAAACCAGCATTTTTCGGTTACTGGTATTCAAGGCACCAACGCTCGCTTGCTCCTGCGCAAGCTCGTCGCAAACCGCCGCGGCAATTGCTTTGCCTCGGCAACTCGCAGGCGTCTCGCGTTTTTCCCTTTTTAACGCTGTTTTCAATGCAGAGTATTTAGCTCAATTTATATAGTTTGATATTGTTTGCTAAGCGGACGCTTTATGCAATAAAGCGGTGGGGAATATAAAAAATTTCCCCTTATTGATTAAGAGACTGCGCGGACAGCGGAAGATTCATCAGATGAAGAAGCGGCAGCAAGTTCTGAAACGGACTAATGGATTATAATCAAACACCTTCGTGCAGATACACTGGAGACAGGTATAGAAATCGGAGGTGTTTTTGCATGGGCAAAAACATAAACTCAAGTGAAGATAAAAATTGAGATTGAAATCCTAAAAAAAGTATCGGGAGTGACATCGCCTATTGTCTTTCTTATTTTCAGCAATGTAAATTGGTCACTTGGTAATCTCTCTGGTCCATTCTTCTGATTTTGTTTTGCGTTATCAGAAACTAAATCGGCATTCCCCGATTTTTGAAGTATCTACATAAGTCGATCTATAGGATTTACATTTTTTTAAGACCGGCATGCGGGGTCTTGATCCGTCTTACTGCTCCTGCGATTACTCGTCGCAAATAACCGCGGCAACTGCATTACCGCGGCGGTTCACAGGCGTCTAGCATTTACTCCTTCCGATGTCAGAAGGGATGGTGAATGGTTACCTCAACTCATATACATTTCAGCGCTTACTCCCATGCAATGGTTTTTTTATTCTTAATGCAATATGTTTGACGAAACACAGGATAAAACGTACACTGTAAACATAAGTTTATATATAAGAACTTTTGTTTAAACTAATGATAGGGTAAAGAGAAGGAAATTGTCAGATGGGAAGAGGTGAAGTGGATGCCTGAAAAACTTAATGACAACGAGCAAGCTGTATTGGAACTGATCCGGAAGGACCCTTATGTTTCCCAGCAGGAGCTTGCGACAGCGGTGGGCCTGTCCCGTCCGTCGATTGCCAACATCATTTCCGGTTTGACGCGTAAAGGGTATATTTTTGGCAGGGCTTATATTTTAAGTGGCTCGGACCCGGTGATTTGTGTTGGCGGCGCGAATATTGATCAGAAATTCCATATCAAGGACAAAGCGCAATTAGGCACGTCGAATCCCGTCAATGTAAGAAGGACCGTAGGTGGCGTAGCCCGCAATATCGCAGAGAACCTCGGCCGCCTCGGTATGGATGTATCTCTGATTTCTGCAAGCGGCACCGATAAGGATTGGTCGATTATCGAAGAGGCATCAGAATCATACATGAATCTGGATATGGTGACACAGCTTATGGGAAGTTCAACCGGCTCGTATACAGCGGTACTGGATACAGAGGGTGAAATGATTATCGCATTGGCGAATATGGAAATCTATGATGCCATCACCCCTGAATTGCTGCAGCAGTATGAAAGTCTATTGAGCCGCTCGAAAAGTATCGTCGCTGATTTGAATTGTCCGAAGGATTCCGTTCAGTTCTTGTGCCAGTGTGCCAGAAAGCATCAAGTGCCGATTTTCCTGATTTCTGTTTCGGGGCCGAAAATGAATCGGTTGCCGGAGGATTTGGATGGCGTCACTTGGCTGATCACCAACCGGGATGAATCGGAAACTTTTTTTCAGCAGGAAATCCGGAATGACGAGGACTGGCGAAAAGCGGTGGACAATTGGCTGTCACGCGGAGTTGAGAATGTGATCATCACTAATGGAAAAGAAGGATCCATGATCGGCAATGAAGCAGAAGGGATTTTTCACGTCCCTGCATTTACAGCAAGAGAAGTCAAAGATGTCACGGGCGCAGGGGACGCTTTTTCATCCGCTGTGATCCATTCATGGCTGGCAGGTAAATCGTTGATCGACATAGCGAAAGCCGGAAGTGCAAATGCGATTAAAACTTTGGAATCACCTTATACAGTGAGACAGGATTTATCAGCAGAACAATTACAAAAAAACTTGGAGGAATTAATATGAGACAGCACCTTACATTTTCTGAAGAAGTACAGACTGCGAAAGAACAGGGAAAACCGATCGTCGCTCTTGAATCCACCATCATCTCTCATGGCATGCCTTATCCGCAAAACGTGGAAACCGCTCGGGCAGTAGAGGAGATTATCCGTGAAAATGGTGCGGTTCCGGCTACGATTGCTTTGATCGATGGAAAAATAAAAATCGGCTTGACCGACGAAGAACTGGAAATATTCGGGAAAAGCGAGGATGTGGCAAAAGTGTCCAGACGTGACCTCGCTTACCTGCTCGCGACTAAAAAAATGGGTGCCACAACTGTAGCCGCAACAATGATTTGCGCTGAACTCGCAGATATCCATATTTTCGTAACCGGCGGCATCGGGGGCGTTCACCGAGGTGCTGAAACGACGATGGATATCTCGGCGGATTTAGAAGAACTCGCGCAAACGAATGTAGCGGTCATCTGTGCCGGCGCCAAATCGATTTTGGATCTGGGCTTGACGATGGAATATCTTGAAACAAAAGGGGTGCCTGTCATCGGCTACCAAACTGATGTGCTTCCAGCATTCTTTACACGCACCAGCGAATTTGCTTTGCAAATCAATGCACAAAACCCGGAAGAAGTTGCGTCAACGCTGAAGGTGAAATGGGACTTGAATCTCAGAGGGGGCGCTGTCATTGCGAACCCGATTCCAGAAGAACATGCGCTGAATGAGGCGTTTATCGACAGCGTCATCGCTTCGGCGTTGCAAGAAGCGGCAGAGCGAAACATTTCCGGCAAGGACGTTACGCCGTTCATGCTTGGCAAAGTAAAAGAATTAACAGAAGGCAAGAGCCTGGATGCAAACATTGCGCTGGTTAAACACAATGCAGTGATTGGATCAAAAATAGCGGTAAGCTTCAATTCAATGAATCAGTGAAGCAGGCATTCTAAAAACATGCGGACACATCTTAACCGGGATGTGTCCGCATGTTTTTTGGTTTATGCCCCTGTAAAAGGAACGATTACGGGTATCCACCCACGTTTCTTACCCAAGAAAAACTAAATTCCGCTTCTTTTATCTGTTTCTTCTGAAATATTAGGGTAATACATCTATATACGCTATTGGAAGCGCGGGAAATGGAGCTCTTACTTACAAAAACACCAATCAATTAAGTTAGGAGGCAGTACTGCGGAACGACTTTACCGGGTTGTGGGAGCTATCCTGCTCATTGAGACAACGATAGCTCTTTTTCAGGCAACCTTGTGAGCGGATGGCAGTGCAGGACCGGTCATTCTGGTTGGCATCTTGTTTACATGGGTGCTGTTACTTTGGGCTGGATGGACACTGTTTTTTACAGGAAATGAAAATTCCATTATTGACACACGGGACAAGGGTCTCATCTCCTGAACAAAACACATTTACTTTGTCGCCTGTACGATTTCACCATGGATATAGAATGGCTCTTCGTCAACGTCTGCACTTATCAAAAAGAAATCGCTTCGAAGCGGACGCTTCCCGCGGGCAGTCGCAAGCCGCTTCGTACGCTTACGCAATCTGCAGGGGCTCGCTTGGCCCGCTGATCCCGCCAAAAACCGTTGCTCCTGCGCAAACTCGTCGCAAAAGACCAGTTCAAACTGCGTTTGTCCTGCTCTTTCGCCGCTTGCGATTCTTTCTTTCAGGTTGGGTTGCGGCCACTCTTCCCCTCATTAAATTCTATTGCTATTCCCCTTGTTACCGGAAAGAAATCAAGTACATTTCTTGGCGGAGAGCCATAATACTTTATGAAAGGAAGATTAGATGTTTGATATTACATGGGACAGTTTTGTTCAAATTGTTTTAGGCGGGGTTCTTGCATATGTCGGTCTGATTATTCTATTGCGGGTCTCCAAAAAACGGACTCTTTCGCAGCTGAATATGTTTGATTTTGTCATCACCATCGCTTTCGGTTCTGCCATGGCGTCTGTCATTTTAAGTTCAAGTGTCAGTCTTCTGGAAGGGTTATTAGGGTTTGCGGTGCTGATTTTCTCTCAATTTATTGTCACGTTCATCTCTTTTCGGTCAGATAAATTCACTTCGCTGATCAAGGCGGAACCAAAATTGCTGTATTCAGAAGGACAGTATTATCGGGATGCCATGAAAAGCGAACGGGTGAAGGAAGTGGAAATTCTGCAGTCCATCCGTAAGCAGGGAATCGGTTCTTTGGATGAAGTGAAGGCAGTGGTCCTGGAAACGGACGGCAGCATGTCGATCATCAAGAAAAAAGTGGGGGATACCCTGTCAAACGTCAAAAAGCCGTCAAGCTGATGGCTTTTTTCTTTGATTGGGCTTTGATTCCGGAGCTGGATACATTGTTTCTGAACTGCATTTGGTTGCCTGGTATTCCGGTCAATCAAACGAAGTTTTTCAGGGAATGAGAAACGATGTGCTTCTCTGGAGTGTGCGGATTTTACGGATTTTCTACTTAAACTGTTTTCAAAAGAAGAAAAGAGGGGAAAGAGGAAATAACCATGATGAAGAAAGGAAGAGGGACATGAAAATGTATATCCGGTTCATTTTGATGGTCCTGACAGCCACTGTAATCATGTACGGGCTCATGTATTCCACGGTATACCGCTGGGATCATGTTTTCTTCAGTGAAATGCGGACGTATATGGCTCTGTACATGGGAGCTGTCATGGCAATTGTTATGCTGGCATTCATGCAGCATATGTATAAAGATAAGAAAAAGAATATTACCATTTATGTGGTCAGCGCACTTTTAATTATTGTTCCGTTCTGGCTTGCCCGCAGCCAAGCGACGATTGATGACGTGGACTATATGCAGGCGATGATTCCCCATCATTCGATTGCAATCCTGACAAGTGAGCGTGCTGAAATTTCGGATCCCCGTGTGGAACAACTGGCACAGGATATTATTAAAGCACAGCGCAGGGAAATCGAGGAAATGAAAAAACTGATTGACGACCTTGAAGAAACGGAAGACGAATAGGAATCAGCAAAGCCCCTGCCTCTGAGTTGATAATCGGTATACAGAACGATTTGAAAGCAGGGAGTCTGGCTGTGCTGCATTAGCACATCAATGACACAAAAAACGGCCATCCGGTAACCGGGATGGCCGTTTTTCATGAAAAGCGCATGCATGGACTATTCTCTTTCGCGGGATTCCACCGATAGATGACAACAGTAGGCGGGCACATACAGAGTTATGCCCGCCGATTGAAAATGGGCTAAGTAAATCAGCGGAATTGAACTTAAACAAGATATGGAAGCGCGAGTGGCAAAGCGCTTGCTTTGATGGATTGCGCTCAGCCTGCAGGATCATTCTTTTTTCATATGCTTGAAATGATCCAGAACTTTCTTTTGCTCCTCTGCGCTGCTGACTGGTGTAACCTCAGCATTGTTTTCTTTCAGGAATGCGGTGATTCCTTTCGCTAATTCGACTTGCTGATGTGCCATATCCAAATGTGCCTGTTTCACTTTCGGTTCTTTCATCTTCATTGCTGAAAACATGTTATCCACAGCCATTTGCTGGGCGGTGGCTTTTGCTTCCAGTGCCAGGTGAATCTCCAGCTTGCGACCTGTTTCCGCATCTTTTTTCTTTGCTTTTGAATCGCCGCTCAGTTTATCCACGGAGGGCACTTCAGCAAAGTCTTCTTTATCCGGATCAATCATTTCAAGCATAACGGCTACATGGTTGCGCAATGCTTCAAGTTGGGCATCAAACAATTGTTTCAACACCGGATTTTCCACTTTCTTTAACTGCATCTTCGTTTTTCTGATAATGCCATCGTGCGAAGATAAATGTGAGCTGATCAGACCTAAGTCGGCAGCTGGCAGTAACATATGATCATCCCTTCTTTTCTGCTGGAGTTTTTCTTTGTATCGTAACTTTACCACTGGCAAATTAGGGATAAACTTGAACAAAACCGTAAGTTGGCTTGCCGCCATGCACTTGATGGTTCGGCAAATTGCATCATACTTCGGAAACTGCCTTATTACTATTCTGATGTTTAACAGTTTGAAGGCGGAACCGAAGGGTAAAAGGAAAAAATATAACAGTAAACAGCAGAAATGGCATATGGAGATTCAAACAGTGAAAGCTGTCTGACCGGGTATGTTAAGCGTATCAGCCGGCCGCCGTTGTTTATCCCGGTAAATCGAAATCCATACCAACTCGAGGAGGATGTTTGATGACTAACAAGCATATTGAAAAGATGCCTGATGCTTCGGAATCTTACTGGCTCAATTCCACAGAATTGCCCACTTTTCCTTCCTTGACGGAAGATCGAAAGGCGGATGTGGTCATCACCGGCGGAGGCATTTCCGGGATTATGACTGCTTACCAGCTCACTCGAAAAGGATACCGCATTGCACTCATCGAGGCAGATCGTATGCTGAACGGAACAACAGGCTTCACGACGGCAAAACTGACTGCCCAGCATGGTCTTATCTACGATCACCTCCTGCAGCACAATGGAGAAGAAACGGCCAGACAATTCTATGAAGCCAACACGGAAGCGGTTCAGTATGTTAGAACCCTTATTGAAGAAAAAGGGATCGACTGCGACTTTTCTGAAGAACCTGCGTACGTCTTTGCGGAAGACGAGGAGCAGAAGGAGAAAGTGGTAAAGGAAGGGGAAGCCTATCAGAAGCTTGGAATTGACGGAGAATTTGTTCATACACTTCCGCTTGAGATCGAGCATTTAGGGGCGGTTGTCATGAACCGTCAGGCCCAATTCAATCCGGTTAAATTCCTTAAGCCTTTAATTGAAGAAATCATCACCCAAGGCGGCGAGGTATTTGAAAATACACGCGTAACCGATATTGAGCCGAATCCGCGGCCGTCTGCCGTGACGAGGGAAGGTCATAAAGTGGAAGGGGATTATTTGGTTGTCTGCTCCCATTATCCTTTTTATGATAAGGAAGGCTATTATTATGCGCGGCTGAGCCCGAGCCGTTCATACAGCATCGCGGCAGAAACAACCGGGGACTACCCTGGCGGCATGTATGTGAATGCCGGACAGCCTGCCCGCTCCCTGCGCTGCATTCATGCTGATGGGAAAAAAATGGTGTTGGCAGGCGGCTACGGCCATCCAATCGGCCATAAACAGAATACGGAAGAAAACTACAGCAAGTTATATGAATTTACAGATCAGGTTTTCGGCATCGAAAACGTTCCATACCGCTGGTCATCTCAGGATCCCGGCACTTTGGACCAGATACCGTATATCGGCAAGTATTCGACGGAAATGAACAATGTGTTCGTCGCGACCGGATACCGGAAATGGGGCATGAGTTCCGGTGTGCTGGCCGGCCGGTTATTGACCGATTTGATCAGCGGTGAAGGCTCAAAGTATGAGGAAATGTTCTCTCCGCTGCGGCCGATTTCAGAGCCCAATATGAAACAGCTTACCCAGACCAGTTTTCACGCAGGGAAAATGTTTGCAGAAGATAAGGCCGAAGAACCGAAGGGCCGATTCGCCGATCTGCAGACTGATGAAGGGAAAGTCGTGAAGTATAACGAACAGCGGGCTGGTGCATATCGGGACCGGCAGGGCAGCCTGCACGTCGTCGATACAACTTGTACGCACATGGGGTGTGAAACGCATTGGAATAACAGTGAACGCACATGGGACTGCCCATGTCACGGCTCCCGTTTTTCGTATAATGGAGAAGTGGTGGAAGGACCTGCGACTAAACCTTTAAAACGGCTGTTTGATGGTGCCCAGCCGATTGACAGCTTGGAATAAGAAGCCGATGTTGAAATATATGACGGCATGAAAATGTCGTCATTTTTTTGATCATTTACCATCTTTTGCTTCAAAGAGTAAATAGAATTTCTGTGTCACGGAAATACCATAGTTTCTGCACAACAAATGCGAGGATTTCGCTTATACTGAGTACAAGCTATTATGAAAGAAGAGGGATTAGTATGATTAACCGAAAAGTATCAGCGGGAATGACCGCAACTGTATTCGTTTTATCCTTAGCGGCGTGTTCAGAGGCACCGGAAGAAGCGGAAGGGTCGCTCGGCATGGACATGGAAGACGGTTCCCATGAAGGGATGGACATGGAAAAAGATCCGGCTGAAGATATGGGAATGGCTGAAGACGCACATGAGGGAATGGATCATTCAGGTTCAGCTGAGCTGCCGGAAGGTCTGCAGGCGGCAGTGGATCCCGCATTTGAAGTCGGAAGCCAAGTCTTCGTGGAAACTGATCACCTGATGGGAATGCAGGGGGTGGAAGCGACCATATCCGGTGCATATGATACGGCTGTCTACTCCATCTCCTATACGCCGGAAGACGGGAACCCGGTTGAAAACCATAAATGGGTTGTCCATGAGGAACTTGAGAACCCGGGCCCGGAGCCGCTGGAACCGGGAACAGAAGTGACTGTGATTGCTGACCACATGGCTGGCATGGCAGGAGCAGCGGCAACAATCGATACAGTTGAGGAAACGACGGTCTACACGATTGATTATGTTACATCATCGGGAGAAGAAGTCATGAATCATATGTGGGTAACGGGAGACGAATTATCGGCCGAGTAAGACGAGAATAATTGACTGGTTATGAAGCATGCGAAAGAGCTTACCTGGTTTCAGGTGAGCTCTTTTACGTTGTGATGAGGACAAATATTGATACGCCAATTAAGCGGCTGCTTCCCCTGAGCTGCATTTTATCATTTCTGCCGAGAAGATTCCTCAGGCTTATACATGCGGACATACATCGCTCACTTACTTCCGGCTGATGCACTGCACGAATTGAAGTGGGCATCTTCTGTCGGAAGATGATAAATGAACCTTCATAAGGAATGGTCAAAGGTAGAAGAATTTTCGCCTTTCTAAGTGACATCCGCTGTCCAATATAGTCTGCGAATCAGTTGCGGAATGATCCCTGAATAATCGAAAGCCTCATCTAAACAATTAAAAAGGGAAAATCACCATTGAACATATAAGCATATGCTGATACACTGTTAAAGGCTTTGAAGCAGAACAGAAAGATTCGATGAATTGAAAATTCAGTGATTGAACTCACTTTGAGGTGATTGAGGTGAACGGGCAGATGAAAGTTAAATCCAGGGAAATAGAAGTGGAAAAAGCCGGTGTGGTGCTGAAACTGCTGGGCGACAAAACCCGGTTGTCCATGATGAAACTGCTCGAGCAGAACGATTGCTGCGTGTGTGAATTCGTGGAGATTTTTGATATCAGCCAGTCGGCCATCAGCCAGCATCTCCGGAAATTGAAAGACATCGGCCTTGTGAAGGAAAACCGGAAAGGACAGTGGATCTTTTATTCACTGAACCGGAACAGCGACATGGTTGAGCTGGTGCAAAGCATCCTGAATTTCATCCCGGATCAGAATGAGCGCATCAAGGAATTGGAGAAACAAGGATTACGGATTATTTGTGAGTAGCGGAGGGTTCAGTCAGTGGGTTTAGTATTTGCAGCTTCAGTTATTTTTATCGTTACGTTAGTTTTTGTGATCTGGCAGCCGAGAGGGCTGTCAATCGGCTGGCCGGCCATGGCGGGAGCGCTTCTGGCGCTTATCGCCGGTGTCATCGACTTGAATGATGTCATCACGGTTGCCGATATCGTCTGGAATGCAACGTTCGCATTCATCGCGATCATCCTTATTTCACTCATCTTGGACGAAATCGGCTTCTTTGAATGGGCGGCGCTGCATATGGCGCGGCTTGCCAAAGGAAACGGAGTCCGGATGTTCGTGCTCGTCACATTGCTCGGTGCAGTCGTCGCTGCACTGTTCGCCAATGACGGAGCAGCGCTTATCCTGACGCCGATCGTATTGGCGATGGTGCGGGCATTGAAATTCGAGGACCGGATGGTGTTTCCGTTTATCATGGCGAGCGGGTTTATCGCCGATACGACGTCGCTGCCGCTTGTTGTCAGCAACCTCGTCAATATCGTATCGGCGGATTACTTCGGCATCGGCTTCGCGGAATACGCGTCCCGTATGATCGTGCCGAATTTCTTTGCGCTCGGAGCAAGTCTGATCGTCCTTTACTTATACTTCCGGAAAGACATTCCGGCGAATTACGACTTGGATCAGCTGAAGGCACCGAAAGACGCCATCAAGGATTTGAAAATGTTCCGGCTGTCCTGGGCAGTTCTGGCCGTTCTCCTCGCCGGGTATTTCCTGAGCGAACCGCTCGGCATCCCGGTGTCACTTGTCGCCGGTGTGGTCGCGGTCTTCTTCCTGCTGATGGCCCGCAGAAGCCATGCAGTGGAAACGATGACGGTTGTCAAAGGTGCGCCATGGGCGGTGGTGTTCTTCTCGATCGGCATGTATGTCGTCGTGTACGGACTCCGCAATGTCGGACTCACCGACATGCTGGCGAGTGTTATTGAATCAGCGGCAGGACAGGGCATGTTCGTTGCGACGATTTCCATGGGCTTCATTGCCGCAATCCTGTCTTCGGTCATGAACAATATGCCGACCGTTATGATCGACGCACTTGCCATCACCGATTCCGGCGTAACAGGACCGATCAAAGAGGCGCTCATTTATGCCAACGTCATCGGCTCCGATCTCGGACCGAAAATCACGCCGATCGGCTCGCTTGCGACCTTATTATGGCTGCACGTCCTTGCGCAGAAAGGCATCAAGATTTCCTGGGGCTATTACTTCAAGATCGGAATCATTCTGACGATTCCGACGCTGTTCATCACGCTTGTCGGCCTCTATTTATGGCTTTCATTCATACTATGATTACTAAAGGAGCGTTTAGTTATGACGAAAAAGACGATTTACTTCCTGTGTACAGGTAATTCCTGCCGCAGTCAGATGGCGGAAGGGTGGGGCAAAGAAATCCTTGGAGATGAGTGGCAAGTGCTCAGCGCCGGCATTGAAGCGCATGGCCTGAACCCGAAAGCGGTGAAGGCGATGAATGAAGTCGGGATCGATATCTCGAACCAGTCATCGGATATCATTGATACCGACATCCTGAACAATGCCGAATTTGCCATCACGCTTTGCGGCGATGCGGCGGATAAATGCCCGATGACACCGCCTCACGTCAAGCGTGATCACTGGGGATTCCCGGACCCGGCGAAAGCGGAAGGAACCGAAGAAGAGAAATGGGCGGTGTTCCAGCAGGTGCGCGACGGCATCGGGGAACGGATCCGGCAGTTTAAAGACACAGGGAAATAGCAGCGGAAGCGAACCGGACGGGAATACTGCGCATGTGCATAATTGAAGGCAGACAGTCCGCGTCCATACCGATTGGCGCGCTCACTTGCTGTGAATGAAAAGGGCCCGATTTCCGGGCTCTTTTTTCTTTGAAGAATTCTAGCATTGCTGCAGAAAAACAACAAAAGATGTTCGAGTGATAAATATCGCTTTCCATATAGGGTAAAGGAGGAACAAACCAGACAGATGGGGGGAGAGCGGATGAGTCCATGGATTTGGGGAATCGTCATGCTGGTCGCTATTTACGCCGCCAAATGGGGCGCCGACCAGATGGTTGAGCCGCTGAAAAAAGTGCGCAGACAATGGGGAATTACACAAGTGGCCGGTGCGAGCCTGCTGGCTATTTTGACAGCGAGTCCCGAAGTCGGGATCAGCACGGTCAGCGCAATCCGGAACTCGGGCGATATCGGTCTCGGTACACTTCTCGGATCCAATATCATCGCCATCCCGCTGATCATGACAGTGGCATATGCCGCTTCCCGTAAAAAATTCGGCGGAAAGGGAAAAGATGAGGACCAGAAGGAACTCGAGCGGAAGCATCAGGAGCATCTGCGGGAGCATTTGCTGTCGCTGTCCAAGCGGGCAGCAACCGTGTTGGCGCTGCCTTATGTTGTTATTATCGCCATCGTCGCGCTACTCACCATGCCGCCGGGCTGGCGCGGACTTCAGCCGGTCGACGGCTGGATCATGCTTGGCGTGTTTTTCCTGTTTCTGGGCCAGGCACTTTGGCGCGGCCGGAAAGAAGGAGAAGATGTAAAATGGAGCAAAAAGCAGATTAAACTGGCCGCGCTTGGAGCCGTGGCCTTAATCGCAGGTGCTTATTTTACGGTCACAGCTGCTGAAAATGTAATTTCCGCCATCGGCATCTCCCAAATTATTGGCGGTATTTTCATCACCGGGACCTTGAGCACGGCACCGGAAGTGTTCAAGACATGGAAAATCGTCGGCAGCGGCCAGACGACAGCCGGGAGTACAAGCGTCATCGGAGATAAAGCGATCACGCTGTCACTGGGTCTTGTGCCATTGGCACTCGTGACAACGCCCATCAATGATTTTCAGCTGTTTTGGATCAACCTGGTCTTCGTCACACTCATGCCGGTCGCATTTTCGCTGATGGTACTGAAAAACAAGCATTCTGGTTTGAAACTATGGAATGTGCTGCTGCTTGATGCATTATTGCTCCTGTACATTTTCATCATTCTGAAATGGGTGCTTAACCTGTTTTGAAGCGGGTAAAAGATATTGACGGAAATGGTTGATCCGGATTTAAGGCCAGTACCTTAAGAAAAACGAGGGGATGAAGATGGAAGAAAGAACGATGACGGCCGGCCGACGGGGACCGCTTGACATGGACGCGGAAACCGTTGAACGTGTATCGCAGCTGTTCAAAGCGCTCAGTGATCCTACGCGTCTACGCATTCTCTCGCTGCTGTTTCACAGAGAATGTGCAGTGAACCAGATTGCAGAAGCATTGGGTTTAAAACAGTCTACGGTCTCCCATCAGCTTCGCCTGCTGAAAAACTTCCAGCTGGTCAAGTGCCGGCGGCAGGGAACGACCATTTTTTATTCGCATGCTGACCGGCACGTTGTTGATGTTCTGCACCAGATGATTGAGCATGCCCAGCATGACTGACGTTTTTAAAAATGAAACATGGTCATATGAACATTTATCAATATAAGGCTGCAGGAGGGATTATAAATGGGCGCAGGACATTCGCATACCCATAATGCGAACAAAAAAGCATTGATGATCGGATTTATCATCACGACCAGTTACATGATCGTCGAAGCGATCGGCGGCTGGCTTACGAACAGCCTGGCGTTGCTTGCAGACGCCGGCCACATGCTGAGCGATTCCGTTTCGCTCGGTGTCGGGGTGGCCGCATTTGTCATGGGCGAGAAAGCGGCGGATGCCAGTAAAACCTATGGCTATAAGCGGTTTGAAGTGCTGGCTGCTCTTTTCAATGGCGTCACGCTGACGCTGATCTCAATCTATATTTTCTATGAGGCGTATCACCGGTTTGCGGATCCGCCGGAAGTGGCATCCGGCGGCATGCTGGTGATTGCGGTTATCGGGCTGATTGTTAACCTTGTGGTTGCCTGGATCTTGAACCGGAGCGGCGATACGAAAGACAATCTGAATGTCCGGGCGGCATTCCTGCATGTGTTGGGTGACCTGCTCGGTTCAGTGGGAGCCATCATCGCGGCGCTCCTGATTATGTTCTTCAGCTGGGGCTGGGCCGACCCGCTGGCGAGTGTCATCGTAGCTATGCTCGTACTGATCAGCGGTTGGCGGGTCACAAAAGATTCACTTCATGTCCTCATGGAAGGGACACCGCAGAACGTGGACCTTGGTGACGTGAAAAAGACCGTCGAAAGCATACAGGGCGTAACCGGCGTCCATGACCTGCATGTATGGAGCATTACAAGCGGTCAGAATGCCCTTTCCTGTCATGCTGTAGTGGACGGGAACCTCTCCATCCGTGAAAGTGAACAGCTTGTACAGCTGATCGGACAGAAGCTGCTGGAGAAAAACATCGGTCACGCGACGATCCAGATGGAAAGTGATGACCACCCACATGAAGAATCGCTTCTTTGCGAACTGGGTTCCGATGATTCCGCTGCTGGGCATGACCATCAGCATTAAGTGAAAAAACGCAGGCCGCTGATCAAATTCCTGATCAGTTGCCTGCATTTTGGTTTTCTGTTGGCTGCCTTTCATTTTTCCTCAAACAGAAAATAACTGAGCTAAAATGAACAACGCCATCGCCCAGACAATCAGTGCCGATAATTGGTTGATCCGTTTTAACAGCTTGCCGCTCGTATCGAATTGACCGATCTTTCTTCCCGCGACCGCCAAAGAAATGAACCAGATCCAGGAGACGCCGATCACCGCAGCTGTGAAGATCCATTTCTCATCACCGGTATAGACGAGTGAACTCGTGCCGATGACGCCGATGATGTCCATGATGGCATGGGGATTCAGCAGCGAAACGGATGCCGCAAACAGGATCTGTTGTCTGGCGGATAAGCGGCGGGCCTGCTGGTTCGAACTTGTTTCAGGGGTTGTCCGCCACATGACCCAGCCCATATACGTTAGAAAAATAAAGCCTATGAGAAATAAGGCGGTTCTCAGCCAATCGAAGTTGAGAACGACAACCGAGACGCCCGTGACAGCCAGGGCAATGAGCAAGGTGTCGCAAAGGGCAGCCGTTATGACGGCGGGCAATGCGTATGTAAATTTCGGATGAGTTGCGCCTTGATTGAAGATGAAGACGTTCTGGACTCCCAAAGGCAGAATCAGGCCGAACGCTAATACAATTCCATGAAGTAACGGTTCCACGAAGTTCTCCTCCTGACATTCCCTCATTCAGCATAAAGAAAAACTGCCGGGTTGTCTTCGGCCGATCCGGTATGATTGATATGAAAGCGAAAATCATGGTCCACCGATGAAGCTCTTTACTGCTCGCTGTTATGCGCGGTGCTGTAATCGGCAACTGAATAAAAGACTGGGAATCATAAGTTTGCCGATATATTTAACGACCAGGACAAAAGGCTGCCAAGTCTGTGGCAGCCTTTTGTTTTCATCAATTTAATAAAGTAACCCTAAAAGCGCACCGCCTGCTGCACCAGTCAAAACCACAACCCAAGGCGGCAGTTTCCAGTAGACCAGCATGCTGAACAGAATGGCAGCGAACGCAAAATCGGGCGGCGCAAAAATCGAGCTGGTCCAGATCGGGTCATAAAAAGCGGCAATCAGAATGCCAAGTACTGCAGCATTCACGCCAAGCAAGGCACCTCTGACTTTTGAATTGCCGCGCAGAGCACCCCAAAATGGAAGCGTCCCAAAAATCAACAGGAATGCCGGCAGGAAGATCGCAGCGGCTCCGAGCAGGCCGCCTGTCCAGCCGCCCATGACAGCTCCTAAATATGCTGCAAATGTAAACAAAGGCCCCGGCACCGCCTGCGCCGCTCCGTATCCGGCCAGGAATGCTTCTTCCGTCATCCAGCCGGTCGGTACAAATTCACGTTCCAATAGCGGCAAAACCACATGCCCGCCACCAAATACGAGCGAGCCCGAGCGGTAGAAGCTGTCGAACCGGGCAAGCCAGCCCCATGCCGTTGCTTCCGCTGCAATCGGCAGCAGGAAGAGGAGACCGAAGAACAGGACCAGGCATCCGGCTGCAAACCGGCGCGAGATGGGCACTTTAATATGCGAGTCCTCCTGTTCCGGCTGGTTCCGGAACAGCCAAAAGCCCACAAGCGCTGCAAACAGGATGACACTGACTTGTGAAAATGTCGTTTGCCACAGCAACGTGATGACCACCGCAAACAGCGCCAGCATTTTCCGTTTCAAATCGGGTGCCAATTTTGGCGCCATGCCTAAAATTGCATGGGCCACAACCACCACAGCCACAATCTTCAATCCATGGATCCACCCGGACTCCCCCACGTCGAACTCCCGTAAGAGAACAGCAAACAAAATAAGGGCGATAACAGAAGGGAGGGTGAAGCCGATGAAGGAAACAATCCCGCCCAGCACCCCGGCCCTCATCACGCCGATGCCGATTCCGACTTGACTGCTAGCGGGCCCCGGCAGGAATTGACAGAGCGCTATCAGATCTGCGTAACTCTTTTCATCCAGCCATTTTCTTTTTCGGATATACTCATCATGGAAGTAACCCAGGTGAGCGATCGGTCCGCCAAACGAAGTGAACCCGAGCCGGGTGGAAACCATTAGAATCTCCAGCAAGGCTTTAAGAGCGCTTTTCGGTTCGTGTGGTGCCATGTCATTCTCCTTATTATTCATCTTTGATTTCCTTGAAAAGTTCGTACGCTTTTTTTCGTGCTTCCATCAGGATCATGTCACCTTTTTCGGTGATCGTGTAGTACTTCCTGATCTTTCCGCTGATGTTCTTTTCTTCTTTTGTCAGCAAGCCATCCGCTTCCATTCCATGAAGGATGGGATATAGGGTTCCTGCGCTCATTTCATACCCATGCTGCCGTAATTCATCGAGCATCCAAGATCCGTAGATCGGTTCTTCTTTTGCATGATGAAGAATATGGATATGAATGAATCCGAGAAAGAGTTTACGGAGCACTTTCTCTTCCAAGCGCTTCGCCTCCTTTTATAAGTATCGACTTCCAATATCGAATTTCGCTATCAATGATAGCATAATATTTCATTGATTCAAGGGTGAAAAGGGAAAAACGGGCAAAGAAGAATTGGGCAAGCTGAAGAGGCTTATTTTAAGAGAGCGATGCAGGGTAAAGATAAGAGAGAAAAAGGGGGCGGGATCACTCGCGGGGATAGAAAAGAAAACAAAAAAAGCCAATCGAGGGTGCACCCTCAAAAGGCATCCTTCAAGCGCATTTTCCGCTTGGATCTTTTGCACATGACGTTGCAAAGACTTCAAGCGGCAATCAGCGAGAAGAGGCAAACATATGCTTGCAATGCCATCATAACATGTCTGGCTGCGTATAGAAACCCAACGTTCTCCTGGTGGTTATCGAGGAAAAGGCCGGCTGGAACTTGCGGGCAGATCATTGACCATTAGCGGTTTGCATCGAAATTGAAGCCCCGCTCACAAGCGGGGCTCCAATCTTACTTTTCAGGCTGCATTTGATCGATCCACCAATCAATATGGTCAAGATCGAAGACAAGCACATTGCTCATCGGGTTGCTGTGAGGCAGCACTTTCTTTGCTATCAGCTCATGAATCTCCGCTTCACTGTATGAACGATTCTGTGAAGCGAGATATGAGATCAACGGTTTAACACCATGCACTTTTCTCAATTTGGTCACCTCCCGCAGACGCTTCTCACAAAGGGAGAGGCGTCAGCACGAAGGACTAAAAAGAGTACTAGTTGCTATATACCCACTTAGTCAGCAAAAGTAACCATGTTAACAAGCAATCCGCAGTCAAGGGTTTGCGGTTTCATAGTTAGGAGCGGGTTAGGGTTAACCAACTTCTGAACGGAGAAAATGTCATTCAATTATAGTGCTGACTGTCGTTTGTCACTGCATACTTCAGAAAAGCTCTGAAACGCAATAAAGCCACCCGCGCGCGGCAGATGGCTTCGTTTCTTTAAGCGAATACACTCTTTTCAATTTCCTTCAGCCCGTAAAAATACCCCTTGGCATGCATAAGTTCCGCGTATGAACCGGTTTCCACAACCCGTCCTCCGTCCATGACAATGATCTGATCCATCCCTTCGAGTCCTGACAGGTCATGACTGATGATCACGAACGTATCATCTGTCCATTTCTGGAACAGTTCAGC
The DNA here is from genome assembly GCF_001999905.1 of Planococcus lenghuensis. Classification (NCBI taxonomy): domain Bacteria; kingdom Bacillati; phylum Bacillota; class Bacilli; order Caryophanales; family Caryophanaceae; genus Planococcus; species Planococcus lenghuensis. The sequence continues at coordinate 3,316,935 of NZ_CP019640.1, read as the reverse complement.
GTAGATGGCGCGCGCTGTGGCAGCATCGACGGACGACACCGGTTCATCGAGCAGCCAAAGACTGCCACCCCGCAGCCAGGCCCGGGCGATGGCAAGCCGCTGTTTTTCGCCGCCGGATAAATTCCCGCCTTTTTCCTCCACTGAATGGGAGAGAGGGAAGGCACCGAGCCGGACACGTCCGAGCGCTTCTTCCAGTTCCGCATCCGTCGCTTCTCCGTCAGCGATAAGCAGGTTGCTGCGGATCGTACCGTAAAAGAAATGATTGTCCTGTAATACTACATTCATCCGGCGCCACAGCGATTCGGAATCGATAGAACCGAGCGGCCGGCCATCGATTGTGACGGCGCCGCTGTCCGGAGGCAGGATGCCGAGCAAGGCGTAAAGCAATGTGGATTTACCTGAGCCGCTCGGTCCGACAATGGCTGTCTTCGTACCCGGGGCAATGCGCAAAGACACTTCTTTCAATGCCGGCCGTTCTTCTTCCGGATACGTATAGGATAAGTGATCAGCCGCTAATTCATGCTGGCCGGGCTGCAGGGTTCCGGTACCGGTATCCGGTACCGGTGCCGATGTGATGCTCTCCAGCCGGACGGCGGCTTTCCGGCTTTCCTCGGAATGGGAAGGGAATACGGCCATCGGTGCAATATTCTCAAACAAAGCAAGGGAAATCATGACGAGCATTGCCAAGTACAGTCCTTCCAATTCGCCGGTCGTGACAAAGTACGCACCGAGTGCAAGTACAGCCAGTACCGTCAGCATGGCAGCAAGTGAATTGACCGACTGATTCCGCGTGTTCCGCAGCGCTTCTTTCCGGTTCTCTTCTTCATAAGCCTCGGCGAAACGGCCAAGCCGGCGCTCTTTTGCTTCCGCCTGCCGGTAAATCTTCAGATCCCGGAATCCATACAGAAACTCAGCCGCTTCCGATGAAAGCATCGCCCGACTTTCCCGGACGGCGGATCCGCTTTTCTTTTTTCGCCATGCAGCAAAACCGGGAATGATAAAGACGGTCAGCAGCATGCCCGCCAGCAAGACAAGCGCAATGGAAAGGGAGAAGAATGACGTAAAGAAAATCGTGCTTGTGAACACAAGCAGCAGTACCACGGGCGGATAAAGGACGCGCAGCAGGAAGTTCTGCAGGCTCTCGACATCTCCGACAATCCGTGACAGCAGGTCGCCGCTCCGGTACTGCTGGAAGACCCGGGGGGCGAGCGGTGCCAGTTTATCAAAAAACGAGCTCCGCAAATGACTGAGCATGGTAAACGTCGCCCGGTGGGAAAACAGCCGTTCTCCGTAGCGGCTGATGGCGGCGGCAAGTCCGAACAATTTCAGGCAGGCGCCGAGCACTACAAGTGTGACCATTTGTGCGGACAGTGCCGCTTGTGAGATGAGGTAGCCGCTTGAAGCGAGAAGGGCAACGCCGGCAAGGCCAGCTGAAAAGCCGCAGGTAACTGCCAATGCCACATCCCGCTTCTCCCGCAATGTCACGCTTATTATATTCGTCAATTCACTCATCGTACTCCGCCTCCTTGCTGAACAGCAGCCATTTCACTGTACGGAATGAAATGGCCCATCAATTCCTCGTGACTGCCGGCGGCCAGCAATTCGCCGCCGGAGAGATACAGGATGACATCCGCCTGCCGGATGGTATGCAGCCGGTGGGCGACGGTGATGACGGTCGCTGATTTCCCGAGTTCCGCCAGCGAGGCCTGCAGCACCCGTTCGGTATGCAAGTCGAGTCCGGTCGTCGGCTCATCGAATAAAATGACGGACGGTTTCTTCAGGAATGCCCGTGCCAATGCAATTCGCTGCTTTTCACCACCCGACAAGCCGCGTCCGCCTTCTCCGACCGGTGTGTCGAATCCTTGGCTGAGCGACTGGACCAATTCGCCGATTCCGGCTTTTTCCGCCGCGGCCGCCACTTCCGCCCGGCTGGTTTCCCGGCTTGCGCCAATAGCGATGTTTTCTTCGATCGTCCCGGCAAACAGATACGGATCCTGCGAGATATAGCTTAATTCATCAAACCATGCATCTTCACCGATCTGTTCCCGCGGCATGCCGTTCAGCATGACAGTGCCGGCAGCCGGCGGCAGGAGACCGGCGATCAAATGGAGCAAGGTTGTTTTTCCTGATCCGCTCTCGCCGATAATCGCCACTTGGCTGTGCGGCGGAATCTCTGCATCGACCGGCTGTAAAGTGAAACCTTCCCCATACTGGAATGACGCGCCGGCCAGTGAAATATGCGGCGGCGTGCCGGACAGGGATTCTGTTCCCCAGGCGACAGGCCGTTCGGTTTCATTGAATACAGCTTCGAATTGACCGGCTGCAGCGAGACTGCCCCGGGCCGTGTGGAACGCCGAGCCGAATTCTTTCAGCAAGGCGAAAAACTCAGGCACAAGAACCATGACGAAAAACGCCGTAAAGAACGTGATGCTTTCGAATGCAATAAGACGCATGCCGATTTCAAGGGCGATGATACCGATCGACAGCATGGAAATGTATTCAAGGGCAAGTGACGACAGGAAAGCGGATTTCAGCACATCCATCGTCGCATCCCGGAATTTCAGGCTGTTCTGCCGGATGCTGTCTTTCTGCTCGGCAGTCTTGCCATAGAGCCTGAGCGATGTCAGTCCCTGCAGCACGTCCAGGAAGTTGCCAGAGAAATGACTCAATTCCTCCATCTGTCTGTCGGCTTTTTCTTTCGTCCGTTTGCCGACGATCGCCATAAATACGGGAATGAACGGGGCAGTCAGCAAAATGATGACACCTGTTGGCCAGTGAAGGAAGAAGATAACTGCCAGCAGAATGACAGGGATGATGTAACTTTGAATGAGCTGCGGGATATAGACGCTGAAAAAACCATCGGTCTCATCCACTGCATCCAGCAGAAGGCTCACTTTCCGGCCGGACTGCCCGTGAATGGAAGCCTGCAGCGGGCTGTCGGCGAATGACCGGATGAGCTTCGTCCGCAGGTCCGTTTTGACGGCAGCCGCTAAATTGATGCCGGTGCGCGCAATAATATATCCGCTCAGCACCCGGAGCAGGATGGCGGCGAACAGGCCGCCGAGCAGCGGCAATATATCAGTGAATGACCGGTCTTGAAGGAAAACGGCGTCGGCGACCAGCACAAAGAACAATGCCTGGCCCACCATTGCCAGTCCTTTCACCGTAGCGCCGGCCATGAGCAGGCGCATCGCATTTTTTCGTCCAAATGCCAGCTGTTTCAGATTATCCATGCGGATCTCTCCTTTTGTGGCTCTCCCTCTATTATAAAATCCAGCGAGTGAAAAGACGCTGCGGACGCATGGAGTCTTGATGATCCGACTGCCGTTTGTTACAAGAGCGTTCACAATCCGGCGAAATCAGGGTCAGAACGGAACGCTATCGCTTGATTTGGTTATGGTAACAAAATTCATGTATTTCATTCTTCGGAAAATTTATCCGTTCAAAAGAATGAAAGAAGAAAAATCCCCGCATCGGTGTTGACCGGTGCGGGGATTTTCGAACCACTCTATTCAATAACTTTTTTAGACGAGCTCTCCATTTATATATGTTGCTGTAACGGTTGTCCGGAGATCAAAGGGATCGCCGTCCCAAATGACAACATCTGCATCTTTCCCGGATTCGATGGAGCCGACCCGATCTTCTACGCCCAAATGTCGGGCTGCGTTCAGCGTGATGGCCTGTAATGCCTGTTGTTCTGTCAGACCGTGTTTCACTGCCAGGATTGCGCTCGCCGGCAAGTATTCGATTCCGATTACCGGATGATCGGTCGTGAGTGAAAATGGAACGCCGGCGTCCGCAAGGCTGCGCAGCGTATGCCATCCTTTATCTGCGAGTTCCACTTTTGAACGGGTTGACATCGTAGGGCCGACCGATACGCGGACACCGCTCGCTGCAATCCGGTCAGCAATCTTATGGCCTTCCGTGCAATGCTCGATTGTCACGTCGATTCCGAACTCTTCCCGAATCCGCAATACGGTCAGAATATCATCCGCACGGTGGGCGTGGACCCGCAGGGGGATTTCTTTATCCAGTACTTTTACAAGGTTTTCCAGACCGAGGTTTCGTTCGTTTTCTGTTTTCCCTGAACGGTTTTTGTAATTTTGCGCCTTGATCAGATTTTCCCGCAGCATTGCTGCGACCCCCATTCGGGTGGTTGGCATCTTGCCTTTTTCCCCGTGCAATCTCTTCGGGTTTTCGCCCATTGCCGCTTTCATGCCGGAAGGATTTCTTAGAACATTGTCATCTGCCGCTGGGCCGACTGTCTTTCTGGTGACCATCTCACCGCCCAGCACATTAGCGCTTCCGGGCATAATCTGCACAGTCGTGATACCGGCTGCCCGTGCATCTTCGAACCCCGTTTCCAGTGGATTAATGCCGTCGAGAGCGCGTACTTGCGGGGTGATGGCGCTGCTCGTCTCATTGAAATCCTGCCCTTCACGGCCAAGACCGGCTTCATGAACACCAAGGTGAGTATGTACATCGATCAAGCCGGGCGTCACCGTTTTTCCTGCTGCGTCAATGACAGCATAGACATCAGGGATTTGGATATCGGTGCCGCATTTTTCAATTTTACCATTTTTAATGAGCACCGTTCCATTGTCGATGACTTCACCAGTTCCGATATGGATCAAACCGTTAATGATTGCAAACATAAAAAAATCCTCCTTTTTTAGAAAAAGCATTGCATTCTGACAATTCATTCTATATACTAACTCTCATCTTACTTTTTCAGATATTAAAGTAAATTTGAAATAATGTAAATAGATACTTGAAGCATATTTTGTATCGAAAACGCATAGCGATTGATTAAAACAGTAAAGGAAGTTGATACTTTGGCGGTTTTCGACAAGGCAACAAAAGAACTGGATAACCTGGGGATTTACGAAATTGATGAGCTGGATAGAGGCATCATTAAATTACTGTCCAAAGACGGGAGGATGCCGGTTACCGATTTGGCTTCCGCGTTAAACGTCACAGAGAAGACCATCCGACTGCGGTTTAAGAACTTATTGGAAAACCAAATCATCGATGTGGTCGGGGTCGTGAATCCGATTGCGCTCGGTTTGAAGGCGGGGGCGATCATCCAGATTAAAGTGAAGCCTCAAGCGGTCGCACTGGTTGTCGAACAGCTGCAGCAAATCCGGGAAGTGCGGTTTATCACGCTGACATCAGGTGAGTATCCGCTGTTAATCCAAGTCAATGTACGGGATCAGGAAGCGATCACCGAAACGATTTACCAGCTGAATCAGATCGAGGAAATCAATGGAATCAACACAATCGTCCAATTGGAGATCTTCAAGAATACGTTCGAGTACATTTAAACAGGTTGCATGAAGAGCTAATGATCAGAATGAAAAGGGGATAAAAAGATGAAGGTATTTGTATCAGCGGATATTGAAGGAATTGCAGGCGTCGCCACCAATCAGCAACTGAAAACGCCGGGGGAATATGAACGGTTTCGGCGTCTGATGACGAGTGAAGTAAATGCGGTGATAGAAGGTGCGTTCCGGGGAGGGGCGGAAGAAGTCGTTGTAGCAGACGGGCATGGCAATATGTCGAATATCCGAATTGAAGATCTGGACCCAAGAGCGCAACTTGTATCCGGAAATAATCGGGTCATGTGCCAGCTAGAAGGACTGGATGAATCGTTCGATGCCATCATGTTCGTGGGTCACCATGGCCGAGAAGGCGGCTCGGATGCTGTCATCAGCCACACGCTCGCCGGTATTTGTGTCAATGAAATGAAGATCAACGGAAAAGTCGTCGGCGAAACAGAGATGAATGCGATCGTTGCAGGCGGATTCGGCGTGCCGGCAATCTTCATCAGTGGAGACGATGCGTACGTGGAAGAAGTAAAAGAGACTTTGCTGGATATAGAAGCGGTTGTCGTAAAAAAGGCGGTTGACCGATTCGCGGCACAACTGCTGCATCCTGATAGAGCCTATGAACTGATCCGGCAGCACGCTGAAGCGGCAGTCAGTAAAATTGATCGGTTCTCACCGCTGGAAATGGAAGGGCCTTTCACATTCGAGATTGAATTCAAAGGACCGCAGCAGGCTCATATGACAACGACATTGCCGACTGTGGAACGGATTTCCCCAAAACGGATTCGCTTTACATGTGACGATATCATAACAGCGTATAAGCATATGTGGGGCTGCGTCATTATCGCGATGACAGCGACAAATGGCGTTCTTGGAAGCGTCAACGCATAGAGCTGCCGAATCGTTTTCAGCAGACAGCAAATGGAGGTGCGAAACATGTATATAGTAAAACGTTTTTTGATCATGATACTGACGATCTGGGTCATTGCGACTCTGACGTTTGTCATCATGAAATTTATCCCGGGTGATCCTTTTGCATCGGATGCTGACGTGCTTCCGCCGGAAGTGCTGGAGAACATCCGGGCAAAATACAACTTGGATGAACCGGTTCCAGTGCAATACGCATTATATATGAGAGACTTGGCGACGTTTGATCTTGGCCCTTCCATTCAATCGGAAAGCCGGACAGTGAACGACATCATCGCTGAAGGAGCACCTGCATCCGCGCTGCTCGGTATACAGTCCATTGTAGTGGCACTCGTCTTCGGATTATTTTTAGGAATCGTCGCCGCATTGAACCATAACCGGCTGTTGGATTACACCGCGATGATTCTTGCAATTATCGGAATTTCAATTCCCAGCTTTATCCTCGCCCCATTGCTGATCAAAGTATTTGCTGTGGATTACGGGCTCTTGCCGGTTGCCACGTGGGGCACCTGGCAGCACACGGTATTGCCGACGATTGCGTTGGCAGTGACACCGCTCGCAATTATTGCCCGGTTTATGCGTGCAAGTATGCTGGAAGTACTAAATCAGAATTACATTAAAACAGCTGATGCTAAAGGGCTGTCCTCTACAGGATTGGTCATCAAACACGGTGTCAGAAACGCCATTCTGCCAGTTGTATCGTTCATTGGACCACTGTTTGTGGCAGTCATCACCGGTACATTCGTTATCGAGAAAATCTTTGCAATACCAGGAATTGGCCGTTACTTCGTTGACAGCATCTTCAACCGGGATTATCCGGTTATCATGGGAACAACGATTTTCTTCAGTGCCGTTCTGGTAATCACGCTGTTCCTGATCGATATCTCATATCGATTGATTGATCCGAGAATTAAACTTACAAGCAAGGGGGATTAACATGACCGGAAAACCGATAGATGATGCATTATTCCGGCCAGCAGACCCGGACAGGGTAAAACCGCCTGAAATTGTACGGCCCAGCTTAAGTGTGTGGCGGGAAACTTCTGTCAGTATACTGAAGAACAAAATGGCTGTACTTGGCTTGATCCTGCTTTTCCTTCTGATCTTCTTTGCGATCTTTGGCCCGCTCATGGTGCCATACAGTCCATCCGATCAAAGTCTGACCCAATCGAATCTTGCGCCATCCAGTGAACATTGGTTTGGAACGGACGATCTTGGACGGGATATGTGGGCAAGAACATGGTACGGTGCGCGGGTTTCATTGACAATCGGATTTGCTGCAGCGTTCATTGACCTGTTGCTTGGAACCATTGTCGGTGGCATCTCTGGTTATATGGCCGGCAGGGGGAAAAAAGGCGACCGGGTGGATAATGTACTTATGCGTTTCGTTGAAATCCTTTACGGGATTCCTTACCTGCTCGTTGTTATTCTGCTTATGGTAATGATGGAACCTGGAATTGTTACAATTATCATCGCATTATCTGTGACTGGATGGGTTGGGATGGCCCGGATCGTACGGGGACAGATTCTCCAGTTGAAGTCACAGGAATATGTGCTGGCAGCAGAAAAGCTCGGAACTTCTCATGGCAAGATCATCAGCCGGCATTTAATACCGAACACGCTCGGCATTATTATCGTGAACCTGACATTCACCATTCCAACCGCTATTTTCGCTGAAGCGTTCCTGAGCTTCATCGGGCTTGGCGTACAAGCACCGCATGCCAGCTGGGGGACCATGGCGAACGATGCACTCGGTGTAATTCTAAGCGGGCAATGGTGGCGGCTATTCTTCCCGGGTCTAATGATTTCACTGACCATGTTGGCGTTTAATGCGTTCGGTGACGGACTTCAAGATGCACTTGACCCGAAAATTCGCGATTAAAAGAGGTGGAAAGAATGGATCACTTGTTACAGGTAAAGAACTTGGAGGTCAACTTCAAGACTTACGGAGGCGAAGTCAAAGCGGTCCGCGATGTCTCTTTCCATGTGGATAAAGGAGAGATTGTCGCCATTGTCGGCGAAAGCGGCAGCGGCAAAAGCGTAACCGTCCAATCGATCATGGGGCTTATTCCTACGCCACCAGGCATCATTGGGAAAAACAGCAGTATTGAGTTTCAAGGACAAGAGCTTCTGAAGATGTCGAAGCGCCAAATGCAGAAAATTAAGGGGTCCAAAATCAGTATGGTCTTCCAAGACCCTATGACATCGCTGAATCCAACGATGAGAGTCGGCAAGCAAATTGAAGAAAGCCTCATTGTGCATGGCCGGGCCTCAAAAGCGGAAGCGAAAAAACAGGCCATCGAAATGATCCGGCTTGTCGGTATTCCCAATCCTGAATCTCGGTACAACCAATATCCGCACGAATTCAGTGGAGGGATGCGTCAGCGGGCAATGATTGCCATTGCGCTTGCCTGCAGCCCGGAGCTGCTGATTGCCGATGAACCGACAACAGCACTCGATGTAACCATTCAGGCGCAAGTGCTGGAGTTGATGAAAAGCCTGCAAGAAAAGACGAACACCTCTATTATATTGATCACCCATGATTTAGGGGTCGTAGCAGAAACAGCCGAACGGGTCATCGTCATGTATGCAGGTATGATGATCGAAGAAGGAACGGTGGAAGAGATCTTTGCAAAACCCGGACATCCTTATACGTGGGGATTGCTTGAATCGACACCGGATGTCACGACTGCCGATAAGAAACGGCTCGTACCGATCGAAGGGGCGCCGCCTGATCTGTTCGCGCCCCCTAAAGGCTGTCCGTTTGCACCAAGATGCAGGTATGCGATGGATGTGTGTATCGATCATATGCCGCCTTCATTCGAAGTAATCGAAGGACACAAAGGCCACACAGCAAAATGCTGGCTGAATGATGAACGGGCTCCGAAAGTGGCACACGAACCCATTGTGGTAGGGAGTGGAGCTAAATGAGTGAACGGCTGCTAGAAGTAAAAAACCTGAAAAAACATTTTCAAATCGCAAAAAACGTATCAGTTAAATCGGTGGATGATATCAGTTTTGAAATTAGAAGAGGCGAAACGTTCGGCTTGGTCGGTGAGAGTGGCAGCGGCAAATCGACGCTCGGCAAGACAATTGTCGGTCTCCAGCATTCGACAGCAGGAGAAATCCTCTACAACGATCAAAACGTCGAGAAGCTAAGCGGCAAAGACAAAAAACGGGTCAACCGTGAAATGCAAATTATCTTCCAGGACCCGCAAGCCTCACTGAATCCGCGAATGCGGGTAGGAGACATTATCGCTGAAGGGATTGATGCGCATAAACTATTAAAAGGCCAGGCAAGAAAAGACCGGATTTATGAACTTCTGGAGAAAGTCGGACTTCGCGCGGAACATGCAAAGCGATTTCCGCATGAGTTCAGCGGCGGGCAGCGGCAACGGATCGGGATTGCCCGTGCACTCGCTGTGGAACCTAAGTTTATCGTCGCAGATGAACCAATATCTGCTCTGGATGTCTCCATTCAAGCACAAGTTATTAATCTGATGGAGGACTTAAAAGAGCAGGAGGATCTGACTTATTTATTCATTGCCCATGACCTTGGAATGGTGAAACACATCAGTGACCGGATTGGCGTTATGTATCTGGGAATGATGATGGAACTGTCAAACAGCCACGATTTGTTTGAAGAGCCGCTGCATCCCTATACCCAAGCACTTCTTTCGGCGATCCCGGTCGCTGATCCGACAGTAGTCAAAAGAGAGCGAATTGTCCTTGCGGGAGACCCGCCAAGCCCGGTGAATCCGCCGAGCGGATGCAGATTCCGAACAAGATGTCCATTTGCAATGGATATTTGCGCAGAGAAGGTACCTGAATGGAGAGAAGTCAGAGAAGATCACTGGACTGCTTGCCATTTGTACAATAATTAATAGAAGAAAGTAAAGGGAGGAAAAGAGAATGAAGAAAATGCTAGTAGGCATGACTGCAACATTGGCGTTGTCTTCTGTACTTGCCGGTTGTAGTGGTGGCGCAGAAGAAGGACAAGAAGGCGCAGCGGTAAGCCAGGAGGAAGTTGAACAGGAGATTACGGTAAATGCGATGACAGAGCCGCCGACACTTGATCCGGCTTTATCGACAGATACGACATCTTTCTGGATTCTGGACCATATGTTCGAGGGTCTGTATACACAGGATAAAGAAGGAGAAGCTGTTCTTGGTGTAGCAGAAGACGTTAATATTTCAGAAGACGGTACTGTTTATACCTTTACTATCCGGGAAGACGCAGTATGGTCAGATGGGACGCCGGTAACCGCCGAAAACTTTGAATATGCATGGAAACGAGTGCTCGATCCGGCAACAGCCAGTGCGTTCGCTTTCTATCTTTACTATATTGAAGGTGCTGAAGCATACAATAAAGGTGAAGGTTCAGTGGAAGATGTCGCGATCAATGCAGTTGATGAGCGAACATTAGAAGTAACGCTGAATTCACCGCTTGGGTACTTTGATAAACTTCTCACCCAACGTACTTTCCTCCCATTGAAGCAGGAAGTCGTGGAAGCAGATCCGAATTGGGCAGCCGGACCGGAGACGTATATCAGCAACGGTCCATTCGAACTGACGGAATGGTCACATAACGAGCAAGTCGTCATCGAAAAAAATGAAGAGTACTTCAATGCCGATCAAATTGATCTGCAACAAATCACTTTTGAAATGGTAAATGACGCAACAACGTACTATCAGATGTTCAAAACAGATGAGCTCGACTTTATCATGACACTGCCGCCGGATGCACTGGATGCTGAAAAAGACAATCCGGAATTCCAGTCGATCCCTTACTATGGTACGTATATGTACATGTTTAATGTAGAGCAAGAACCGTTTACAAACCAAAAGGTCCGTAAAGCGTTCGCCATGGCGATTGACCGTGAATCATTGACTGAAAACGTATCAAGAGCTGGCGAGTCTCCGGCATATGCAATGGTCCCAACAGGCGTTACAACTCCTGAAGGAGATTTCCGTGAAGAAGGCGGCGCCTATTTCGAAGAGGACTATGAAGAAGCGAAACGTCTTTTGGAAGAAGGTATGGCTGAAGAAGGCTGGGATACACTTCCGGAAGTAACACTGATGTATAATACATCTGAAAACCACAAGAAGTTTGCTGAAGCCGTACAGGAAATGCTGAAACAGAACCTCGGCGTTGAAGTGCAGCTGGCGAACCAGGAATGGAAAACGTATTTGGAAACAACTGAACAGGGTAACTTCCAGATGGCGCGTATGGGGTGGATCGGTTCATTCATTGATCCGGTTGCAAACCTCGACTATTACCTCGGTGACAGCCCGAACAACCGTACGAACTGGGTGAATGAAGATTATGACCGTCTGATTGCAGAAGCGAAAGTGGAGCAAGATGAAGCAAAACGCTTTGAACTACTTCATCAAGCTGAAGAAATCCTGATGACTGACCTGCCATTCATGCCTGTTTATTTCTATACAAACACGTACATGACAGACAGCGATATTGAAGACGTTGCTTATTATGTCAATAGCTACCCAAGCTTCAAATGGGCTCAAGTAGTACCTGAATAAGAGAAAAAGGGCAGACAGAAGCCGTTCAGCTTCTGTCTGTCATTATTTTCGCAATGAGGAGAGCGTTGTATGAAAAAAGTAAGCTTCCTGTATTTGTTTTTTGTTCTGGTATGGGCAGGCATCGTAATCAGATTGCAATGGTCGGCGCTAGAAGTAATAAATGGCGCATTCATGGTCGGTCTCATCACAGCCATAATCGCTGCTTCCATTAAAATCATGCAGTCGGGCTTTCTTGAGCTGTTCCTGGATGGGTTTCAGCGTCTCGGACAAGCAGTCACAGGGCGCTCAAATGCGATGGAACGGGCAGACGAGCAGCTCAAGCAGGATGCCTCCCTGCAGGAATTTAAACGGTCAATGGGAGATTGGCTGTTTCATACAGTCGTTGCCTGCTCGATTGTATCATTCGCATTATCCATTGCAGGACTCTGGATGTACTACTAAATTCTCTATGGAGAAAAACCCCGTATCGGCATTGCTGAACTGAACCCCAAATGGTAGACACTTTATAAAAGTGACCCCATTTGGGGTTCTTTCTGTTTTCAGACCCCAGTATACTGAACATAACTACTGGAACGGGAGCGATTGACATGAGTAAGATTATTTTCAACGAACATCAGTGTCGGCAGTTGGAAGCGAATCCCAATGTCGCGGCTGTATCGGAGCGTGCTATCCAATATACACCTGAGTTCAAGGTGAAGGCGGTTAAAGAAAACCTGCAAGGGAAAGGACCTTCTCAAATCTTTGTTGAACACGGATTTGACCTGATGGTGATTGGGACAGATAAGCCAAAAAGTGCGCTTAAACGCTGGCGGAAGTCGTATCAACTCTACGGCGAACAGGGCTTCTTCGAAGAGCGCCGCGGAAAAGGCAGTACAGGCCACCCTTCTACGAACGATCTCTCCGCTGAGAAAAAGCTGGAGAAAGCGGAAGCGCGCATCAAATACCTGGAAGCGGAAAATGAATTACTAAAAAAGCTCGAGGAGCTCGAGAGGCAGGCGAAGAGACGCAGCTGACCCCAGCGGAAAAGTATGAAGCGATCAACGCAGTGATCCGCAAATTTCAATTGAAACACTTGGTGAAAATCCTTTGTCACACAGCCAATGTCAGCCGCAGTGGCTATTATGCTTGGCTGGAAAAGATGGAACAACACGCAATTCGCGAAGAGCAGGACTACCAAGATTACCTGTTGCTCAAAAGCATCTACGATGCGTATCGTGGGAAAATCGGGTACCGCGGCTTTTATATGGCGCTGGCCGAACTGCTGGAAACGCCGATGAACCACAAAAAGATTCTGCGCCTCATGCGCAAGTTCAACCTCTTCGCCAACATCCGGAAAGCGAATCCCTATAAGAAAATCGCCAAAGCCACACAGGAACACGCCGTTTGCCCCAACCTGTTAAACCGGGAATTCGATCAAGATGAACCTGGCAAGGTATTCGTCACCGATATCACTTACTTGCCCAACCGTTCAGGGCAAATGACGTATCTGTCCGCCGTGAAAGATGTCGCCAGCCGTGAAATCGTCGCCTATGAAGTTACGACCACTCTCACGATGGAAATTGTTTATCGTACATTAAAGAAATTGAAGGAAGCGTTGGATGGAAACATCCACCCGGAAGCAATGATTCATTCCGATCAGGGTTTCCACTATACTCATCCGGAATATCAACAGCGCGTAAAGGAACTGGGATTGACTCAGTCAATGTCCCGTAGGGGCAACTGTATCGACAACGCCCCCATGGAATCGTTTTTGGTCACTTTAAGGATGACGTTGATTTTAAACAGGCGACCAGTCTAGCCGAATTGAAAACGCTGGTTGATGAGTACATGGAGCATTACAATGGAACACGAAAACAATGGAATTTAAAAAAGATGACGCCGGCCCAATACCGGAGTCATCTCATCGCAGCCTAGCTGCAGGGTACTTTTATTAAATTGTCCATTAAATGGGGCCCAGTTCATGCCGATACGGGGTTTTTTCCAATTGCTTATAAATCTGCGGGACGGTATGCCGTTGTCGGAATGGTTTCATATACTTCCGGATCAAGCGTTTCAACCGAGCCGTCCGCGACCGCTTCAATGATGCCGGTCAGTCCGCGTTCGACTGCTTTGACGAGTTTGCCTTTTTCTTTATGGCCCATCATCTGCGTCTGGCCGCGGACTTCGAACAGTACCGTTCCGCTGCCGTTCAGCGCATAGGAGGCAAGCGCAGTACCTGGCAAATCAAGGCCTTGCGAATAAAGTGAGATATTTGAGAAAACCGAATTGCCGTGTGACTGCAGTGACTCATAAGCAGCAACATTCAGCTGGCGTGAGAAATCGTAATTATACGTATCCGCGTATTCCGCGTACTCTGCGCCTTCCGGTGTGCTTGGATCCGGAACGAATTGGGCGGACAGCGAAAGCGTCACGGGATTATCAGTGCCGGCAACATAGTACTTGCCCTGGTGGTGGAGATCGATGAAGACGTCCACATTTCCGAACTCTTCCTGAAGGGCTGTATAAACATCGCGGGATGTCTGCGCTTCCGGTGTGATGAACCAGCCCGGATCATTCGAGCTGCCCGGGAAGTCGTCCGCCTCCGGCACATAGTCAAAGTCCGGATTAAAGTCGCGGTTCACATCGAAGCCGGGATTCGCCGCGTAATCATAGGATTGAATCACCCGGTCATCGTAATAATTCCATGCTGGCTCCGCCCCCGCCAGTTGCGGGAAGTCGGCAACCACATCCGCCCATGTCATGCTGTTGGCGCGTTTGTCGGCGACGGACGCGTCCGGGTTCATCTGCGGCATGACCACAAGCGTCACTTCTTCACGGATGGCCTGCGACTGCTTCGAGTTATTGGACAGTTCTTTCAGCAGATTGAGGAGAGCAACTGTACCGGTTTTTTCATTGCCATGGATTTCACTCTGGATAAGGATGACTTTATCGCCTGTGCCGACGCGCGCTGTGAAAATGTCACGGCCTTCAAACGACTGCCCGGCAACATCGACTTCAACAAGGCCTTTGCTTGTTTTTTCGATCTGCAGCAGCGTCTTCTGCATTTCCTCGTAATCAATGAATCCTGAAATGGCCTGGTCATGATGATGCGTCTCTGCCTGGCTTGCGGTTTCTGCCGCATAAGCCGGCATGGCAAGTGCCGTACACAGTCCCAGAATCCCCATTGTTGTAAACAATTTTTTCCTGATCATATTGCTCCCACTCCTCTTTGTCCAGTTCGGATTTTCACAGCCGGAAAGGCTGTCAGCAAAATCGTAGCAATAAATTCTATAACAGTAAATGTATTAATAAAATTCAGTTAATTAGCAATGGGAAGCGGTAAAATCCCTGTGATGAAAGGAGGGGGCAGGTTATTCTGAAAGACCTGATGAACCGAGAGCGGAAGAAAAAATGAGTGGCTTAAGCGGGTTGAAAGGTTCAGGAGGTCTGTGGAACGGCAGCGCCATAGAAATGGATGGATGTGTCAGTCTGTGAAAGACAATGAAATAAGCCATCCCTCGAACCGGTTCTCTTAACTGATAAGAGGACTGGTTCCAGGGATGGCTTCGATGTGCGGATATGCAATTATTTGCTGCTTGGGATCTGATAGGGATTTCCGCTAAGATATTTTCTCATCTCAAGTGTCAGTTTGAAAGGTTGCCGTGGCTCTTTGCTGCTGTTTGTGCTGACAGGATGGCTGCTGCCGTCAAAATGAAGTGGTTTGCCGTTCATGGTGGTCACCTCCAGCCTGCAAATTCGGTACTGTAAGACCAGTTTATCATTCTTGTCCGTTATTATCAACAATATTCAGAAAACAATACCAAAAAGAGAAGAGGACCGCTTCTGCAGCGGTCCTCTAATCATTCAGCGAATTGGCGTAAATCAGAAGTTCTGTGCGGCTTTCTTGGCGCGGGCAATTGCATCTTCTTTAATTTCATCCGCTTTCTCCGGCATGGCCGCATGTCCTTCGACGAACAGCCCGTCAAATGACGGAACGCCGAAGAATTGCATCAGGATATCCAGATAGCGATGTCCCATTTCCATTTCAGCAGCGGGTCCTTCCGAGTAAATGCCTCCACGGGATTGGATGTGCAACGCTTTTTTATCGGTCAACAGCCCAATCGGCCCTTCCGCGGTGTACTTGAAAGCTTTACCGGCGACGGCAATTGAGTCGATATACGCTTTCATGACCGGTGGAAATGAAAAATTCCACATTGGCGTGACGAACACATATTTATCAGCGGCGATAAATTGTTCGCTGAGTTCCGAGAGTCGGCCGACTTTGCCTTTTTCTTCCGCCGACAGCTCTTCGAATCCTGTGCCCGACTGAAGCTTACCCCAGCCGCTGAAGATATCAATATCCAGCTGCGGGATGTGCTCCGTATAAAGATCGACATTCACAACCTCATGGTCGGGGTTTTCTTTTTTGTATGTCTCGATAAATGCGTTTCCCACCGCCATGCTGTACGATTGCGTATCGTCATGAGGATGCGCGGTGATATATAAAAGCTGTGTCATTATAAAATCATTCCTTTCTGTCATTTCTGGAGTGAACCATAGATTCTGTATTCCCGATTTTGGCATTGTTACTCTCGGAAATCGAGATTTTCTTCTTCAGGCGACTGCGCAGCAAGTGACAGTACAGAGTGTGCTACGATAGAAAGAAAATGAAACGGGGTACTGGATGAAAGACATACAGGAATTTGCCGGGCAATTTCAGCGTGAAATGGGTTGGGAAGTTGATGAAAAGAGTTTTGAAGGAAGCCGGGCTTCATTATTGAATAATTATATGCTGCTGACTACGGAAGTCGGGGAAGTGGCAGAAGAACTGCGGAAAATGTTCAATCTGACGTATCGGTATGCTTCAGAAGGAATGGATGAAGAGACAGCGTTTCGGCTGGCGCAGGAAACGGTGAGAGGGGACATCGGAAAAGAACTCGCCGACTGTCTGGCGTATATCACAAAATTCGCGAATTTCTTTGAAGTGGACCTTGAGGAGAGTTTTTATAAAAAAATGGACGAAGTGAAGAATCGGCAAAATAAAGACACCATTTCAGCAAGGCATGATATGGGAAAGGGGAGATAGAGGAGAAAAAGAGGCGGTGATAAAAGAATGATCCGACTAGCAAGAACAAGGGCAACTCACTGATTCTGCTGATGCACGGGGAACACGATGTAGTCGTATCGATCAGTATCGATCAATGGGCAGAAGCAGTACTTCAGCTATTTAACTGAAGATGGTGCCGGCCATGAAGTCGTTCTGAAGTTTTTTCAGAATGTGAATCATTCATTTTTAGAAGAAATGGCAGAGGATTTGATGGTACGGCTTGAAAAGAAATTTGGCTGATAAAAAGGATGGAGCGTTTTACTCCATCCTTTTTATATATGATTATTCAAAATCGATAGTTGTCGTTATCACCCGCCCTGTCGGATGCGGATCAAATCCGGTGATATTATCTTTCCCTGCAAGAGAAGGCGATGTATGGACAAGCGGAATGACAGGCGGATCCTCGTGCATGATTTCCTGGGCTTGCCGGTACAGTTCGTTGCGTTGTTCTGAGTCTGTAATCGTGCGCGCTTTATCCAGTATGGCATTCAGTTCCGGGTTATCATACTGTGTTGAATTTGTCGCTCCGATGTTACTGCCATGCCACAGCGTATATAAGAAGTTATCTGCATCCCCGTTCATTCCGGTCCAACCAAGAAGGAAGGCATCTGCTTCACCGTCGATTGCTTTTTCAATATACGTAGCCCATTCATATGTCACAATTTCAGCGGTGATGCCGATATCAGCAAAACTGGACTGCAGGTATTCCGCTACATTTGCTGCATCCGGCATATAAGGCCGGGACACCGGCATGGCCCATAATTCCATTTCGAAGCCATCCGGATAACCGGCTTCTGCAAGCATTTCTTTCGCTTTTTCAGGATCATACGGGTAAGGTTCGATGTCGTCATTATACCCTTCAACAGCCGGCGGAATCGGATTCTTTGCCGGGATCGCCTGACCGCCAAAGAAAGCTTCAATCATTGCTTCTTTATCAACGGCATGGCTGAGCGCCCGGCGCACGAGCGGATCATCGAACGGTTCATGTGTCACCGTCATTCCAAGATAGCCGAGATTAAGCGGTGGTCGCGAGTACAGTTCCAGCTCCGGATTTTCTTTAATCTGTTCAATATTTTCAGGATCCACACCGGCAATCATATCCACTTCGCCGCTCAATAGCGCATTCATTCGGGCGGAGTTTTCCGGGATGGTTCGAAAAATGACTTGCTCCAATTTCGGGTGGTCCTCAAGCCAGTAATCTTCAAACGCATTCAGCATGATGCGGTCGTTGCGCTGCCACTCCTCAAAGACGAATGGGCCGGTGCCGACCGGGTTGCTTCGATAGTCTTCGCCGAATTCCTCGATCGCTTCCGGACTCGAAATGGAGAATGGAGTCAGAGCCAAGTCTTTCAGAAATGTCGGTTGCGGTGAGTTCAATGTAAACTCAACCGTGTATTCATCGATGGCTTCGATGGAAGCGAAATCATGAGTTTCGTCTCCTTCATAGCCGCCAAAAACGTTGCCGTACATCGGCGCGCTTTGGCCGTTGCCGTTCATCCAGCGTTCGAAATTATAGACGACGTCTTCTGCAGTAAAGTCCGTTCCGTCATGGAACTTCACGCCTTCCCGAAGTTCAAAAGTGTACGTCAGCGAATCCTCTGACTCGGTCCAGTTAGTTGCAAGCAATGGCTCGACAGTCGTCCCGCCTTCGGTGAATGTGGTCAGCGTTTCCAGGATGCTCTGGGCCACATTTTCCGATTCGCCATCGGTCACCTCCGATGGATCAAGGGACACGGCATCCCCTCCGCGGGCAAACACAAAAATATCCTGGGTAGTTCCATCAGCCCCGGGATCTGCTGCTTCATTGCCGGAACAAGCGGAAAGAAGAAAGGTGGATAAAGGTAAAGCGATTAAGATAGAGGTAATCTGTTTTTTATTCATTGCAGGCTTCACTCCAATTATAAGAATATCATCCTTAGGCAGTTATAAGATTTTATGAATGAAGTGCAATTGCATTACGAGGGAGAGCGGGGAATCGGAACTTCTAATGGAATAAGGAATCGTTTTCTCTTGATCTGCACGCAAACACCTCCTGGGTTTTTACTTAAATTGTCCATCCAATAAGTTGAACGTCACAGTATTCAGTATATAGCAAAAAAAGTACATTTAAATGAAATTTCTGTTTTTTATAGAAGATATTCAAAGATCATAGGAGAAGAACAGCGTAGAATAAGCTTATTTCGATAACTCCCGACAGACGATGCAAAAAGTGCGCAAAACAAAAAGGCGCCAAAGTTTCGGCGCCTTGCAGCAGGATTATTCCGGAATTTTTTCCCCGGCCGGTTTTTTAGGAATATAATCAAAAATCTCATGCGATTCAAAAGAATCCACAAGTCGGCTGAGCCAGTCATAATACTCAAGCCCCGCTTCAAGTTTTAAGAGATCCTTGTCGATCTGTTCTGCCGTTTCCGCATCCAGATCACCGGCTGCTTTCAAATCGTTCAGCTCGCTGATCGATTTTCGGAGTGAACTCTTTTTGGGTGTCAGTACTTTCCGCCAGTGATAGCCAAAATACTTGAAGAAGCTCTCGTAATTATCTTCCTCCACCCGGTACAGGTCTTTGCGTTCGCCTTTGCGCCACACTTTCTCAACAAGGCCCATCTCGTCGAGCTCACGGACGGCGTTGCTCATGCTCGCTTTGCTCATGCCGAGCATCTCGGTCATCTCATCCAGTGTCATGGGTTTTTCATTATAGTACATGACCGACATCAGACGCCGGACAGTGGGCGACATGCCGAACAGTGTCTGGCTCTCTGAGTTTTGATCGATGATCCGTTCTCTCGCTTCTTTGAATTTATCGTTCATGGCCATCCCACCTTTACTATCAGCTTCTATTATTATCATAAACTAAATTCCGCTGAAAGTGGCATGCGAGTGGTTCAGCTGTTCAGGACTGCAGAGGCGAACACTTTACCTGTCAGCAGCATGGATTTCTCGTCAACATCGAATTTCGGATGGTGATGCGGATAAATTGCATCAATTTCGGGATTTCCGCCGCCGACCCAAAAGAATGAACCGGGTACTTTATCGACATAATAAGCGAAATCCTCACCGCCCATATCCGGCGGCTTAATGACGACATTGTCTTTACCGACGATTTCTTCCGATCGCTCTTTGATGAATGCCGTTTCTTTCGGATGATTGTAAAGTGAAATGTAGCCGTGGGTAAAATCCACATCGATTTTCGCTCTGTATTTTTCTGCGGTGTGCCGAACGATGAGCTTCAGTTCATCTTCAACCTGCCGCCGCACATCCTGATCATATGTGCGGGCAGTACCTTTCAGAAACGCCTTATCCGGGATGATGTTATGGGCATCCCCACTATTGAACGCGCCGATTGTGATAAGGGCGGGTTTCAGCGGATCGACCCGGCGGCTGACGATATGCTGCAGGTCCACGACGAGATGGCTGCCGATCACAAGCGGATCGACGCTGCGATGCGGTTCAGCCCCATGGCCGCCTTTCCCGTGGATCGTGATGTCAAACGCGTCAGAAGAGGCTTGGACGTATCCATCATTGACCGCGATCTGGCCGACCGGGAAATTCACTTCCACATGGGCGCCATACACTTCATCGACACCATCGAGGCAGCCATCTTCGACCATCGCTTTTGCGCCACCCGGAGCCAGCTCTTCGGCATGCTGGTGCAGGAACACGACAGTCCCGGGAATTTCTTCTTTCATGCCGATCAGCACCTTCGCTGTCACAAGCAGCGCAGCTGTATGAATATCATGGCCGCAGGCATGCATCACGCCTGGCACTTGAGATTTGAACGGCACTTCTTTTTCGTCTTCGATCGGCAACGCATCAAAATCAGCACGCAAAGCAATCGTCTTGCCGGGTTTTCCTCCCCGCAGCGTGCCGACAACCCCGCCGTCACCGACGTTTGTTTGAACTTCGATGCCAAGGTCTTTCAAATACTTGGCGATGAAGGCGGGGGTGCGCTGCTCTTGGAATGACAGTTCCGGATTCATGTGCAGGTCCCGGCGGATTTCCACCATTTCCGGGTAAAGCTTATCTAATTGATCGAACGCTTTTTTAATAGTCTGTTCCTCAGTTGTCTGTGTCAATGCAGAGTTCCTCCTTTTTCACGGCAACAGGCGGGTGGGTACCCGCCTGGCCACTGTGCTTCTTATTCTTCGAAATCAATTGTCGTGGTGATCACACGGCCTGTCGGATGCGGATCGAATCCAATGACGTTTTCTTTTGCGGCCAAGGCAGGGGAGGCATGGACAAGCGGAATGATCGGTGCATCTTCATGCATGATTTCCTGTGCTTCCCGATACAGTTCATTTCGCTGTTCCTGGTCGGTAATGGTCCGCGCTTCCTCGAGAATCGCATTCAGTTCGGGATTGTCATACTGAGTGGAATTCAGGGAACCGATGTTTTCACCATGCCATAGGGAATAGATGAAATCATCTGCGTCACCATTCGTCCCGGTCCAACCGAGCAGGAAGGCATCCGCCTCTCCGTTTTTCGCTTTCTCGAGATATGTCGCCCATTCGAATGTGACGATTTCAGCTGTTACGCCGATATCCGCAAAGCTGGACTGCAGGTATTCAGCGACCCGGCCGGCATCCGGCATATACGGACGGGCAACGGGCATTGCGTACAACTCCATTTCGAAGCCATCCGGGTAGCCGGCTTCAGCGAGTAGCTCTTTCGCTTTTTCCGGATCAAACGGATAAGGCTCAAGTTCATCGTTATAGCCGGCTACTGCCGGCGGAATCGGGTTCTTCGCCGGAATTGCCTGCCCTCCGAAGAATGCTTCAATCATCGCTTCTTTATCCACTGCATGATTCAGTGCCCGCCGGACGAGCGGATTGTCGAATGGTTCTCGTGTCACAGTGAGGCCGAGATAACCGATATTGAGCGGCGGCCGCGAGAGCAACTTCAAGTCGGGATTCTCTTCGATGGTCTCGTAGTTTTCCGGGTCCACGCCATTGATCATGTCGACTTCACCGCTTAGAAGTGAATTCAGGCGGGCTGAGTTTTCAGGGATGGTCCGGAAGATAACTTGGCTTACTTTCGGGTGATCCTCAAGCCAGTAATCTTCAAACGCATTCAGCACGATGCGGTCGTTGCGCTGCCATTCCCCAAAGATGAACGGACCGGTGCCGACCGGGTTGCTGCCGTATTCCGCACCGAACTCTTCAATCGCTTCCGGACTTGAAATGGAGAACGGTGTCAAGGCCAAATCTTTCAGGAACGTCGGCTGTGTCTTCGTTAAGTTGAATTCAACGGTATTCTCATCAATCGCTTCAACAGAAGCGAAGTCATGGGATTCGTCCCCTTCAAAACCGCCGAACACGTTGCCGTACATCGGGAAGCTGTCCGCATCGCCGGCTGCCCAGCGCTCGAAATTATAAACGACATCTTCTGCTGTAAATTCGGTCCCGTCGTGGAACAGCACATCTTCCCGGAGCTCAAACGTATACGTCAAGCCATCTTCAGACACTTCCCAGTCTGTTGCGAGCATCGGAGCGACTTCTGTAGTGCCTTCTTCAAACGTCGTCAATGTTTCCAAAATGCTTTGGGAAACGTTTTCCGATTCGGTGTCTGTCACTTCCGCAGGATCGAGGGACACGGCATCACCGCCGCGCGCAAAAATGAAGGTCTCCTGCGCTTCCAGTGCTTCTTCCGCGCCTCCCGCATCCTCACTTGAACATGCGGCAAGAGTCAGTGCGGCTAACGACATCGTTGTTAAGGTCAGTTTTTTTCGCCTGTTTTTCATTGTGGATTCACTCCTGAGTTTCAGATTGGTGGTTCTCTCTTGACGTCAGGGACAGGGGACACTGGCCATACAGGCCAGCTTCAGAGGTGAATGAACGGCAGCGGTCGGCCTATGAGGGATGATGATGGGATGTGATATGAGTCGATAATTTGGAAATGGTTACCCTGAAAATCTTCATCCATAACTCCCTTTCTATACAGTTGATTTAAAACGTTTAATATTTATTAAATGTTATATTATTCAGTATATAATAAGCGGACCTCTTTTGGAAGCGTTTTTATTGTCCAATAAACGCCGTAAGTCGCTTAAATTCAGTTGGGGCAAGGGAAGAGGCGAGCGGAAAAATTTAAACAGTTTAAAAAACGCGTCACGGGAGAGAACGGAAAAGGGAAGTGGAAGATGCAGCGACCTGGCAAGAGTCTATAATAAGAAGTTACCGAAAAGCGCAAAACAGGGGAGGTTGTCAATGTGGAATCCGATGACTCCAAAACAGAATGATCAATAAAGTGTCTGCGCTCTTCCTAAAACTTGATAAAGCGTAGAAACGAGAAATAACGCGTGGAAATCGAAAGCGGCACATAAAGAATTCCCCGGAGCGAGAAAAGCTCCGGGGGATTTCAACAGGAAAGATTATTATTCACTTAATAGTTTAGCTTCCAGATCATCGAGCATAAGGTTGGCTGCTTTCACGCCGCCTGCCGTATTCCAGATCGTGTCGCTCACTTCATAGGCATTCCCGGCTTTGACGGCTTCAAGGTTATTCCAAAGCGGGTCATTTATCCACTCATCTTCGACTTGCTGGCCGCCGCCTTCAGCCGGTTCATACGTGAAGTAGAAGATGACGTCGCCGTCCATCTCCGGCACCCGTTCTTTCGTTACCCCTTTGGCAGCGAAATCAGGGACGTCCTGGGATTCCGGGCGGGCGAGTCCGATTTCATCAAGGATAATACCCGAGAAGGAATCTTTATGGTAGATGCGGACATCATCCGGCATGAACCGTACCATCGAAACTTTTGTATCGAGTTTGCCGGCTTCTTCAAGTTCAGTGCTCAGACTCCGAATGCGCTCGTCATAGGCAGCGAGAACTTCAGCGCCTTTTTCTTCCTGACCCACAGCTTGGGCGATCAATTCATAATTCACTTTCCAGTCGCCGCGCAGCGTTTCTTCAAAAACCGTCGGAGCGATATCAGTTAACGCCTGGTAATGCTCTTCCTGGCGCATTTTATTGCCGATGATAAGGTCGGGATCGAGGGCGGCGATCGCTTCAAGGGAGATATCGCTTTCCGTACCGACGACTTCAACGCCTTCCATTTCATCAGTGATGTGGTCATACCATGGGTCGCCTGTCCAGGATTGAACGGCGCCGACCGGTGTAATACCCATTGAAAGCAGTGCTTCCGTACCATGGTTTGTCAGGACAACAACTTTTTCAGGGGTACCCTCGATTGTGGTGGAGCCCATTGCATGTTCAACTGTATAGGCAGTTTCAGCTTCCGTTCCAGTTTCAGGTGCCGCTGCTTCTTCTTCCGCGCCGCATCCGGCCAGCGTGAGCACAAAGGAGGCGAGCAGAGTGAGCAGCAGTACAGGGTGTTTCAGCATTATGTAATTCCTCCTCAATCATTGATAATGATTTTCAATTTCATCACAAATGATAATGGCTCTCAGTAGAAAAGTCAACATTTTTCAAAAAATGAATTATTGTAGTGATAGCATTCAGGAAGTTTATTGACAATGATTATCAATTACATTAGTCTGAAATGAGAATTGACTATAGAAAATTGCAAGTACGAATTAAGGAAGGCAGCCACCATGATTTCAACGAATCCATTCAGAATAGGCGGAATTGCAGCCGGACTATTGCTTGTGCTTGTGCTGATCTGGGCGAGCATCATATTCGGCCTTACCGATGTGTCGTCGCGCATGGTCATCGATTCCATCTACCGGTTTGATCAGTCAAATGAACATATCATTATAAGAGATAGCCGGATTCCGCGGGCTTTCATCGCAGCTGCAGTGGGGGCGAGCTTAGCGGTGGCAGGAACCATCATGCAGGGTCTCACGAAAAATCCGCTGGCGTCTCCAAGCATTTTCGGCATCAACGCAGGGGCCAGCTTCTTTGTTGTTCTGGGCATTTCCTTTTTTGGCGTGGCGTCATTGAACGCCTTTACATGGCTTGCATTCACTGGTGCAGCGCTTGCAGCGGCGGTTGTCTATATTTGCGGCTCGATGGGGCGTGACGGGCTGACGCCGATCAGGCTGACACTCGCCGGAGCAGCGGTCGCGGCTTTGTTCTCTTCCTTGACCCAAGGCATGCTGACACTTGATGAGCGGGCGCTTGATCAGGTGCTGTTCTGGCTCGCCGGCTCGATTGAAGGCCGGGATCTTGAATTGCTGCTGGCTGTACTGCCGTACTTGGCAGCGGGTCTTCTGTTCGCATTGCTGATGGGCAGGCAGATGAACGTGCTGGCGATGGGGGAGGATCTGGCGACCGGGCTTGGACAGCGGACGGTATTCGTTAAGCTGTTCGGCGCAGTGATCGTCGTCCTGCTCGCCGGCGGTTCCGTGGCAGTAGCCGGGCCGATCGGATTTGTCGGCATCATCATTCCGCACATTGCCCGCTGGCTTGTCGGTATCGATTACCGCTGGGTCATCCCGTACAGTGCGATTCTCGGTGCACTGCTGCTGCTTGCGGCGGATATCGGTGCCCGGTACATTATCATGCCGGCGGAAGTTCCTGTCGGCGTCATGACAGCGGCCATCGGAGCTCCTTTCTTCGTGTGGATTGCGAGAAGGGGGATTAACGAATGAGCAAGCATTTCATCTTTCGCACGGGGCGAGCATCATTTCTGATGAATCGGCGCGCCTTGCAAATCGTAACGGGTTTGGTCGCCGTCTTGCTCTTAATGATGATTGTAAGTCTCGGCATCGGCCAGCTCGCCATCGCACCGCACCGGGTCATCCAGGCCCTTCTCGGCATCGGAACTGAAATGGAACGTCTCGTTGTCTGGTCATTCCGGATGCCGCGTATCCTGCTTGCCGTGTTCGCTGGTGCCGGCCTTGCGATGTCCGGTGCCATCCTGCAGGGCATCATCCGCAATCCGCTGGCTTCACCTGATATCATCGGCATTACAGCAGGTGCATCGTTCACGACCGTGGCGTTCCTTGCGCTGTTCAGTGACCGGAGCAATACGCTGACCGTCAGCATCCAGTGGCTGCCGCTCGCCTCATTCATCGGGGCCGTGGCAATGGGCTTTCTCGTCTATCTCCTGTCATGGAAGCGCAGCGGCGTCGCCCCGGTCCGGCTCGTTCTGATCGGTGTCGGGTTGTCTGCCGCCGTTCAGGCGATGACGACGATGCTGATGGTGCTTGGTCCCATTTTCACCGCATCCCGCGCAAATATCTGGATCACAGGCAGTGTCAACGGCACGAATTGGGATGAAGTGCTGACTGTCATTCCGTGGATTTTGACGTTGACGATTGTGCTGTTTTTCTATGCCAGACGGCTGAACATGCAGGAGTTCGGGGAGGAACTCGCAGTAAACGCCGGGAGTTCTGTGCAGAAAGATCGCTTCACGCTGCTGTTTTTGAGCAGTGCGCTCGCCGGAGGTGCCGTTGCGTTCGCCGGCGGGATCGGTTTCGTCGGCCTTATGGCGCCGCACATCGCCCGGCAGCTTGTCGGCTCGTCGTTCGGTGCACTTCTGCCGGTATCCGCACTCATCGGCGGCATGATCGTGCTGATTGCGGACCTGATCGCCCGAACAGCGTTTGCGCCGCTTGAAATTCCGGCTGGCGTGTTCACAGCTGCCATCGGGGCGCCGTATTTCATTTATCTGCTGTACCGTTCACGGAATAAATAGTGGAAGACGCTACGAACAGAAAGGGGAATGACAGATGGAGGCACTTTCGACGCGCAAACTGACATTGGGATATGGAGAAGAGAATATCATTGAAGCGCTCGATCTCAAGATTCCGAAAGGTGAAATCACCGTGTTCATCGGCAGTAATGGCTGCGGTAAATCGACGCTGCTTCGGTCGATGGCGCGGCTTTTGAAGCCGCAGGAAGGTGGCGTGGTGCTCGACGGCCGGGATATTTCCAGCATGGCGACGAAGAAAATCGCACGTCAGCTCGCTATCTTGCCGCAGTCATCTGTGGCGCCGGAAGGGCTGACGGTTCTCCAGCTCGTGAAACAGGGGCGCTATCCGCACCAGAGCTGGCTGCAGCAATGGTCAAAAACGGACGAGAAAGCCGTAAACGATGCGCTGGAAGCGACCGGCATGGCGGAATATGCCGACCGGAAAGTCGATTCCTTATCAGGCGGTCAGCGCCAGCGCGCATGGATTGCGATGACGCTTGCGCAGGATACGGATATTATTCTGCTCGATGAGCCGACGACATATCTCGATATGACGCATCAGATCGATATTCTCGATCTGCTGTTTGAGCTGAATCAGACCGAACAGCGCACGATTGTCATGGTGCTGCATGATCTGAACCTGGCTTGCCGCTATGCGGATCATATCGTTGCGATTCACGATAAGAAAGTGTTCCGTCAGGGGGACCCGGAAGAAATTATCACGCCGGAGCTTGTCCATTCCGTGTTCGGACTGCGCTGTCAGGTGGCATGCGACCCGTTCTCCGGGACGCCGATGTGCATTCCGTTCAGCAAAGGAAAGCGTGCGAAAGGCGGGATGCGCCGTGCCGACATTGCCAGCGGTTAAATACTTTCACAGGACGCTTTCCGACTTCCGTGTCGTAATGGAAACGCCGGGAGAAAAGCGGTTCCCCCTCCGACAATTCACGGACGAGGCCTTTCTGGATGGATTCATTGATGGCATCAAAGCGGATTTCAAAACCGGTGAAACCCGGGTTGCGGCGTCGCAGCTCGTCAAACGGCTCGGATATCTGCTTGCTGTGCCGGCATTATTTACCGCAACAGTCCATCGGCACCGGCTGAATACAATAGAAGGCGCACTCGTTCCGCAAAATGCGGATGGCAAATGGCTGCCGTATTTACTGCTTGAAGACATGGAGACAACTCCGATTGACACAGAGGAGTTCCGGGCATTTTCCTGGGAACTGTTCATTGAAATCGGGAAATTGGTCCGGGTGGTATCGAAGGCCGGCAATGTGCCGCGGCCGGTGTTATGGGAGAATGTCGCCATTTACGTATACTGGCTGTATGAGAAGCGAATGGCGGAAGAACCGGTCGACAGCGCTCGGAAGGTGGCGGATTTCCGCTGGCTGATCGACGGCCTGCCGGGAGAAGCGTTCGGCGAACGGAAGAACCCGCTACAGAAATTTCACGGGGAAAAACCGGAAGGCGGCATCCGGATTCGCCAGACGTGCTGCTTCCATTATGAAGGGGCGGGTGCCGGCAAGTATTGCGGCACCTGTCCGAAAAAGAAGTGATGATGTGCCCGCTCCCTGGTAGGGTGAGCGGTTTTTTTGATGTCTTCGATTCGCCGATTTTAAACACAAAATGCTTAACTTTCATTGTGGAAACAAAGGCGGGAAAATTAGTTTTTATCCATTAAAAAAATGTATCTTTTGGCTTATATGTAGGGTATATTTACATAAAGAAGTCGGAAACCGAATAGCTTCCAGCGCTTCTCATTTGAAAAAGGCAGCTCCATCGAAAGGTGGATACGCAAAGTTCCAGGCCTACGGTGCGCGTCACTAGGGCGGCTGAACCGCTGAAGAATGGAGAATAGCCTGTGGGAACACGGGTTATGTCGACATTCTCCGAACCAAAAATACTGTTTTGGAGGAATGGAAAAATGTCAAAACCCGTGATCAATCTTAAGGTCCGCAACGTGTTAGCAACCGGTATTATTACGACAGCACTCACGTTTACAGTCGGGGCAAGTCCGATTCAAGCAGATCAGCACGAACAGCCGGTGGAACCTGAAACAACGGAAACGGAAGAAGTGCTTATTGAAGAAGAACCAGAGCAGGAGACAGAAGAACCAGCAGTGGAAGAAGATGAAACGGCTGCTGAAGACCCTTCGCTTCTGCCGGGTGACTTCTTCTACTTCGTAAAAAACCTGATGGAAAATGTGCAGTTGGCCCTGACGTTCGATGGAGTGAAAGAGGCCGAGCTGCTGGCTGGATTTGCGGAAGAACGCATTTCGGAAGCTCTGGCGCTCCTTGACCAAGGGGACGAGGAGCGGGCGAATGAAGTTCTTCAGGAAGCCATCGAACAGCAGGAGGCGGCACTGGAGAAATACGAGCAGAGTGCAGAATCGGAAGCTGAGGATGAGACTGAACCTGACGAGGAATCCGTGACGGAAGAACCTTCAGGTGAAGCGGATACTATAGACGGGTTCCGGGCAGAATTGGAAGAGAAGTTCGCTGCCAATATCCTGGCGCTGACAGCAGCGCTGGAGCAGATCGAGAATCCGAAAGCAAGGGAAGCACTGCAGAAAAACATTGAAAAAGCGCAAGCGAAATGGGAAGAAAAAATTACTGAAAAACTGACGGATATTACAGAGAAGCAAGAAAAAGCCGCAGAAAAACGGGCTGAGCTTGATGCGTTGCTTGCGGCAGGTGAAATTTCGGAAGAAGAGTACCAGGCTGAGCTTGCTGAACTTGAAAAAGAGCTGGCAGAAGAGCAGGAAGAGCTTATGGAAGAAATTAATGAAGAAGCGGATGAAGTCACAGAGGAAGCTCTGGAAGATGAAGAAGAGCACGAAGAGGCGGAGTCGGAGGAACCGGAATCTGAGGAGCTGGAATCTGAGGACGATGGAGCTGACGATGTGCAAGAGGCTGTAGCCAAAGAAGAAAAACAAAAAGAAAAAGAAGTAAAGGCAAGCGAGAAAGCGGCTGAAAAAGAACAGAAAGCAGTAGAAAAAGCAGCCGAAAAAGAACAGAAAGCAGTAGAAAAAGTGGCTGAACAGGAACGCAAAGCAGCCGAAAAAGCGGCTGAACAGGAACGCAAAGCAGCCGAAAAAGCAGCAGAAAAAGAACGGGAAGCTGCTGAGAAAGCGGCCGAAAAAGAACGAAAAGCAGCTGAAAAAGAACGGGAAGCAGCCGAAAAAGAGCGGGAAGCTGCTGAAAAAGCAGCAGAAAAAGAGCGGGAAGCTGCTGAAAAAGCAGCAGAAAAAGAACGGGAAGCTGCTGAAAAAGCGGCAGAAAAAGAACGGGAAGCTGCTGAGAAAGAAAAAGAGAAAGAAAAAGAAAAAGAAGACGAGGACGAAGATGAAGATGAAGGCAACTGATAATCAACGACTAAAGCAGACGGACTAATAGACAGCTGCCCCTTCTGCCGATGACTGAGCTCCTGCATTTGCAGGAGTTTTTTTGCTGGAGAGAATTTCACGGACTCAGCGTCTGACTCATCCTACTGCTTCTTTAAAGAAGCAATTGTACAGTTTTTCTGTTTGCAGTAAAATTGAATCAGAAGAAAAACTGGCGCCGGGAGCACTAGTTCTTTTGGAGGGGTTTCGATGGCTGAGTTAAAATGGAATGACCGTGTGCGATTGGAAGATGTTAGGGAGTGGATTGCTTCTTCCATTCCTGATTCAAGGAAAGTGGAAGGGCCGATTACAATTTTTAGGTCGAATGACTGGGGCATTACTGCGTCATTTCATGTATATAACGGGCATTCCGTGCAGGAAGTGGTCTGTAAGATTGCATTTCTGCCGATCTTTCAGTCATCTCCGGCGATCTATACGGCATTGTCCCAGCTGAACTCCGGGGCGGTGCCTGTATATATCAATGGGAAGACAGAAGACGGATTGACTTGGCTTCTGTTTGAAAAATTTTCCGGCCATCTTATCCGTGAGGAAGCGAATTTGAATGCATTAATCGATATAGCCAAGCAGATGGCTGACCTTCAGAAACAGTTTACGCCGATTGCCAATGAACATGCCATTCCCTATTATTCATTGCGGCATCTCGCTGTGCAGCTGCCGGTTTTTGTCGAACATGCCAAGAATGTCTATCGGCCGCAATGGACGGCGCAGCAGGAGCAGCTGATTAAAAACAATCTGGATGGAAAAGAGGACTTGCTGGCGATCTGCGATGCCGGTATTCTCGATCGGATGGCGTCAGCCATGGCTGAATTATGCGGTCAGCTGGACGGGTTTTCGCTTCCGTATTCCATCGACCACTTGGATCTGCACAGCAATAACGCTATTCGTACTAAAGGCGGGGAAGTCATCGTCTTTGATTTCGAGGAAGCGGTGATCAGCTGTCCGTTATTTTCACTGGAGAAGCTGCTGGACGAAGCAGCGGAATTCGAGAACAGCTACAGCGGCCATAAGCATAAAATCCAATGGTCGGCTGCACAGCTACAGCTTCGGGACGCTTACCTGCTGGCACTTGATCCCAACGTGCGAAACGACCGGTTGATCACGATGTTCGATTATATGGCAGCCGTTGCGCCAATCAAGTATGCGTATCAAAGTTCATATTTTCTCGAACAGGTCGGGTCGCAGCACATGGAAGCGGAACTGATGGCCGAAAGTTTTGTGAAGGCTTGGAAGAGAATCGCACAATTGGAGCTGAATAAGGGATGAAAGTAGCCGAACAACGATTCTGCAGAAACGGACTCCCTTATCTCATCCGCTCTGCCCGACAGGAAGATGCAGCGGAACTGTCTCAGCTCCGGCTCCAGATGGACAGCGAGACGGAAAACCTGGACCGGGAACCGGGGGAAGGATTCATCGATGCATCGGGATTCGAACAATTGATCCGATCGGACACAGAGAGTGATCGGAACTTGTTCCTGGTGGCTATCGCAGATGGCCGGATTGTCGGGTTCTCACGCTGTGAAGGAAATGAACTGAAGCGGTTTGCACATAAAGCGGAGTTTGGAATCGGCGTCTTGAAAGCCTACTGGGGTAATGGCATTGGGAAGAATCTTTTGAGTGAATCCATCAAATGGGCTGACGAAAGCGGACTTGCAAAGCTGACTTTGAATGTATTGGAAACCAACGAACCGGCCATCCGCTTATATGAGGAACTGGGGTTTCAAGCAGAAGGTGTGTTGGTCAACGACAAAACCCTGTCGGATGGCAAATTTTATAATACAGTCGTCATGGGAAGATTGAGGTGAGGATATGGATATCGTCATTAAGCTGCTGGAAGAACAAGACGCCGGGACGTTGCTGGACTTCGAGCGCCGGAACCGGTCACTTTTCGAACAGTCGGTGCCAAGCCGGGGCGAGGCCTATTATGATCCGGCCGTCTTCAAAGTCAGACATGAGGAGCTATTGGCTGAGCAAGCGCAAGGACTTTCCCGTTTTTACCTGATCTGGTCCAGTGATGGACAGCTCGTCGGCCGCATCAATCTGATCGATATTGATCCGGCGATTCAGGAAGCGGAACTCGGCTTCCGGATCGGCGAGAATTTCACAGGAAAAGGAATCGGCCGGAATGCTGTGCGATCGCTGTTGGCGAAGGAACCGGGCATCAAGCGCATCAAGGCTAAAACGACATCAACCAATTTCGCTTCTCAAAAGGTATTGGAGAATAATGGATTTCGACAAATGAACAGACAGGAAGAAAACGTGAGACAGCAGGAGAAATCTGTCACATTTTTTCAATATATTCTGGAGATATGAACAAAAACTGTTGACGAAACTGTTATCGTCTTATATATTAATTTCAAGATAATATTAAATGCGATGACAAGGACAAGTGTTTTCCAGGCCGGTTCCCAGAGAGGGAAAGCGACGGTGCAAGCTTCCTAACTGAGCCGGAAAATATACCTCCTTCGAGCAGCGCTGGTGAATAATGAGTAATCAGTGCCGCGGCAGCTGCGTTAATGCTGAGTACAGAGCCGTCCCATGCTGCAATCAGCGGGAGACGGAAAGCTGAATGGAACCACGAGATCAAACACACTTGTCCTTTTTACAAAAGGGCTCGTGTGTTTTTTTTATTTTGGTAGAATAATGAATGCCGGGAGAAGCACGGAGCTTTCCTAAACAGCCTATAGAAATAGCAAGTATCGGGCACATTCGACGCGACCAGCCCCGCTGAAGTTTTGATAATGGGGAAATTCTGGAATACGTGTCAGGCAGCTGGCGGAGCAGCGAGCATGTACACGTGGGTGGATGAGGAAATCCAGCTTCCTGCCGATGGAGGTCAGCGGGCGACAAATGAAGGGCTGACATTCCAACCGCTCCGTGAAATAATGTGGGACACACTAACCTGGGAATCGGCCCGGACGGAGACGGAACGAAAAGCGGGGCTTGACCCCGGAAAGGAACAAGCTGTGCTGAAAAGCTGGAGCCGGAAAATGATGCCAGTGTAGATACATATAGAAAACCCGCCGATCCCATTTGAAGGTCAGCGGGTTTTCTGGTTACCGGGTTATCTCCTGAAAACAAGGGGTACAGAAAGATAACGTCAAAACGATGGGGGACGGTACGTTTATGGAAGAACAGGGTATTCGGGAAGGGCTAACGGTCGTCATCACCGGCGTATCAAGCGGAATCGGCAGAGGCACTGCGGAACGGCTGGCGGCACAGGGAGCGAACGTTACTCTCGCTGCCCGCCGGACGGATGTGATTTCGAAACTGGCTAACCGGCTTGGGACGAATGCCATTGCCGTGACGACAGACGTCAGCAGAGAAGAAGACATGGAAAACTTATTCAACGAGACAATGAAAGCTTTTGGAAAGATTGATGTGTGGATCAATAATGCCGGAACGGGCGTATTCGGTTCGTTTACGGAAGCGCCGCTGCGCGACCATCTCCGCACGATCGAGACAAATTTGCTCGGTGAAATGTACGGCAGCCGGCTGGCCCTGCGGCAATTCAAAGAACAAGGGCATGGCACGTTGATCAATATTGCTTCTTTTTCCAGCAAAGTGACGACGCCGTTCGCTGCCGCCTATACCGGATCAAAGCAGGCCATTGCAGGACTGACGGCTGGACTGTATCAGGAAATGGCGTTGGAGGACTGGAAGGACATCCACGTCTGCATGGTCCATCCGTGGGTGACCGACACGCCGTGGACGGTGCATGCCGGAAATTATACCGGCCATGAAATCAGCCTGAAGCCGATGGATGATCCGGAGACAGTGATCGATGCCATTATCGGTCTGATCGACGATCCGGAAGAAAGCGTGGAAATCGGGGTAAAAGTGAAAGGGGCGGCTACAGGCGGAGACCTGCTGGCGAACCTGACATCGAAACTCACCGGAAAAAGCATGCTGCAGATGGAAGAAGGCGCACCGCCGGCACCACATACATCCGGCAATCTCCATGAACCGGTTGCAGAAGGGACGGGTGTCTCCGGCGGCAACCGGGAGCGGATGGAACGGGAGCAGCGGGAAGAATAGGAACGGAGGCGTTCTTGTGTCAAACAGGAGATCCAGAGAAGGGCTGACGGTGGTCATCACCGGCGCATCGAGCGGATTCGGAAAAGGGATTGCTCTGCGGCTGGCGGAAGAAGGCGCGAATGTCGTACTGGCAGCGCGCAGAACGTATTTGATCGAGGGGATGGCGCAGGAAATCGGTCCGAACGCTATTGCAGTAACGACGGATGTCAGCAAGGAAGAAGACATGAGCCGATTAACTGAAACAGCGCTGTCCGCGTTTGGCCGGCTGGATGTGTGGATCAATAATGCGGGGCTCGGAGCACTTGGCTCATTCACTGAAATCCCGCTGCGTGATCAACTCCGCATGGTGGAGACGAATTTGTTCGGCATGATGATCGGCAGCCGCTGTGCGCTTCGCCACTTTAAGGAGACCCGGCACGGCACGCTCATCAATATGTCTTCATTCATTAGCAAAGTGCCGATGCCGTTCGGTGCCGTCTATAGCGCGACGAAACGCGGAATTGCAGGACTGACAGCCGGGCTTCATCAGGAAATGGAAGCGGAAGGCTATGATGATATTCATATCAGTTCGGTACACCCGTGGGTCACAGATACGCCGTGGACAACGCATGCCGGCAATTACACCGGCCATCAGATCGATGTGTGGCCAATGGATGATCCGGAAATCGTCATTGATACGGTGATCGGCCTGATCGGTGAACCGGCGGAAAGCGTGGAAGTCGGCATCAAATCGAAAGCCGTGGTGGCAGGCCACAATGTGGTGCCGGGATTCACCGACAGGATGACCGGCCTGATTCTGTGGGAATTGCTTCAGGCGGCACCGCCCGCAGAAAATACAGCGGGCAGCCTTCACGAAGCGATTCCGGAAGGTGTGGACGTTTCCGGCGGCAACCGGGACAGGAGACGGAAAGAAGATGCAGGGAAGAAGGATGACTAGACGGGAGGGAACAGAATGGCAGAGACAAAATCGCGCGACGGGCTGACCGTCGTCATCGCCGGGGCCTCGAGCGGCATCGGACGGGGCGTGACAGAACAGCTGATAAAAGAAGGGGCCAGCGTAATATTCGCAGCCCGCCGGACGGAAGTGATTGAAGACATGGCGGCCGAATTGGGTCCGAATGCAACAGCTGTGACAGCGGATGTCAGTAAGGAAGAAGATGTGGAGCGGCTGTACCGGACGGCGATGGACAAATTCGGCAAGATCGATGTGTGGATCAACAACGCGGCGATCGGACTGATCGGGCCTTACACGGAAGTGCCGGCAGAAGATATGCGGCGGGTCGTCGAAATCAACGTCTTCGGCATGGTGATCGGCAGCCATTTCGCCTTGCGCCAGTTCAAGGAACAGGGGTACGGGACGCTGATCAATACCGGATCGATCGCCAGCCGGATTCCGTTTCCGTACTATATGCCATACAGCGCGACGAAATTTGCAGTGACCGGACTGACAGAAGCGCTGCATGAGGAAATTGCGCTTGAAGGCTATGGCGATATCCATGTATGCACGCTGCATCCTTGGGCGACGGACACTCCCTGGTTCATCCATACCGGCAATTACACCGGCCACCGGGCACAGCTGAAACCGATGGACGGACCGGAAGTCGTGGTCGAGGTTCTGATTGGACTCATCGATAAGCCGCAGAAAAGCGTCGATGTGGAAACGAAAGTGTCAGGTACGGTCCTTTCACATAAATTCCTGCCGAAATCGACGGAAACTCTCAATGCCAAATATGTGCAGAAACTCATCCAGCAGGCACCGCCTGCCGGTCCGACGTCGGGGGCATTGCATGAACCGATGGCGGAAGGAACCGGCGTTTCAGGCGGGATCCGCGAACAAATGAAGGAACAAGATGAATGACTTGATATCAGACTGGGGGCAAGGTTAATCCGCCCTCTGTTTTTTTGCGGATTTTTCTTTTTCAGCAACGTGCATCCGGTGTTCTTCTGCTATAATGACTCCAACTCATTTTGAAAGGAAGCGGCGATATGGATCTGACATCGGTCATCTCATTCCTCGGAGCGGCGGTACTATTGACGCTTATGCCTGGACCCGATAATCTGTTCGTGCTGGCCCAGAGCATTGCGCAGGATAAAAAGGCGGGCATTGCGACGGCACTCGGGTTATGCAGTGGGCTTATTGCCCACATCACAGCGGCAGCCATCGGAATTTCCGCCATCGTCTATCAGTCGGCGGTTGCTTTTGCGATCGTGAAGTATGCAGGCGCCGCTTATTTGCTGTATCTTGCCTGTCAATCGTTCCGGGCGGGAGGCGGCAGCTTTGATCTAAAGGCCAGACGTGCGCTTGACTATCCGTCGCTGTATAAGCGGGGCGTCATCATGAACTTGCTGAATCCGAAAGTCTCGCTGTTTTTCCTGGCGCTTTTCCCGCAGTTCATCGATTACAGTGCAGGCAGCATCAGCCTGCAGATGATCGGCTATGGTTTTCTCTTCATTATCCAGGCACTTGTCATCTTTTCGCTGATCAGCGTTTTTGCAGGTGAAATCGGGCGGTTCTTGAACCGCAGTCCAGCGATGTCCAGAAAATTGAACGTCTTACAGGGAGCGCTTTTCACCTTGATCGGCATCAGCATTGCGTTCGGTGAAAAATGAACAAATCAGGAACAGTCAAGTTAAGGCTGTTCTTTTTTCATTTCAGTAAAGTGAAGACTGCCAGCACTCTTTCAGTTTTTCCGATTTCCGTTTCCGGGTAAGGTAACGAACAAGGAATAAGGAAAGGGGTAAGCATATGCAAATAGAGATAAACGGCAATGCATTGAAATTGATAACCGGCGATATTACGAAACAGGAAACCGAAGCGATTGTCAACGCCGCAAATGGCACCCTGCTCGGTGG
This sequence comes from Planococcus lenghuensis, assembly GCF_001999905.1. Classification (NCBI taxonomy): domain Bacteria; kingdom Bacillati; phylum Bacillota; class Bacilli; order Caryophanales; family Caryophanaceae; genus Planococcus; species Planococcus lenghuensis. The sequence continues at coordinate 3,280,175 of NZ_CP019640.1, read as the reverse complement.
CGGTGGAGTTGATGGTGCCATCCACCGGGCGGCAGGGCCGGAACTGCTCGCGGAATGCCGGCAAATCCGGCAGGAACAGCTGAACGGAGAGAAGCTGCCGACCGGGAAAGCGGTCATCACAAAAGGGTACAGGCTGCCGGCAAGCTTCGTGATTCATACGGTCGGTCCGGTGTGGAGCGGCAAAGAAGGGAAGGATAAGCTGCTTGCAGACTGCTACCGCAATTCGTTGCAGCTTGCGGCGGCGCATGGAATCCACAGCATTTCCTTCCCCTCAATTTCAACCGGGATTTACCGGTTTCCCATTGACCGGGCAGCGACTGTGGCGCTCTCAACGATCGTTGAATTTCTGGATAGCCGGGAATTCGGCGAAGTGGTGATGACCCTGTTTTCTCAAAGTGATTATGAGGTGTATGAGGCTGCGCTGAAAAAGCTTATGGACTGACGCTGCAACTTCTGCCAGAGATTATGCATTATTGATTATCGACAGGAGAGTGGGAAACGGCATGATAAAAGGAGTCGTATTTGATTTTGACGGGCTGATTATCGATACGGAAGTGGCATGGTTTGAAGCATACAAAGAGGTAGTGGCTTCCTATGGAGCGGACTTGCCGCTTGCCCGTTTTGCGGAATGCGTCGGCACGACCGATGACGTGCTCTATGGAGTTTTCCGGGAATTGATCGGCAACAGGGCCGGATTTGAAGAGATTGAAGCGCAGGCTGCCCGGCTGGTCGATGAAAAGATGAAAAATCCGGTCGCCCGTGAAGGCGTGGCGGACTATTTAGCAGAGGCAAAGCGGCAAGGTTACCGGGTTGCGCTGGCAACGAGTTCTTCCAGGGCCTGGGCGACGCATTTCCTGACAGCACTCGGCTTGATGTCATACTTTGAGGTACTGGTGACCCGGGATGATGTCGAACGAGTGAAGCCGGCGCCGGAATTGTATGTAAAAGCAGTTGAAGCGCTGGGGCTGCAGTCGGAGCAGGCGATTGCATTCGAAGACTCGGTGAATGGCTGTAAGGCGGCAGTGAGTGCCGGCTTGGATTGTGTGATTGTGCCGAGTGTGGTGACGGCTGACCTGCCGTTCGAAGGGTATGTTCTCCGGCTGAATTCGATGGCTGAGAGGAGTTTCAGTGATGTAATTGATGAACTCAAAGAACGAGCAAATCCGAACTGGTGATCAGAGCAGTTATCCGGTGCGGATAGCTGTTTTTTGTTATACCAATCTATTCAGCAGGACTGAAGCCGGAGGCGATTTTTTTCTGATTTGGAGGAGCTTGAAGCAAAAGCAACTGGCTTTTAGCAAGAACCCAGTCCTGTTATAAACACAAGGGAAGAGCGGAGAACGGAAAAGCTGGCAGTCCACACGGCAGAAAGGTAATTTCGTTTGAAATTTCCTCTTTTCAACCGTTGATTTCTATTGTACTATTGGTTTTCATATGTATCGTTGTATGGATTTCGTCTCCGGACAAGGTTCAACGCGCCGTCATAAAATCTTTACAATTCGTACATATGCAATTAACAAACAGTGATTATAATAGGCAGTGGAAAGAAACCTTTAACTAATGAGAGGGGAACTGTTGTGGAGACGCTGATGGCTCATCGCGGCTGGTCAGGAATTGCACCGGAAAACACATTAAGTTCAATTAAACTGGCATTGGAAGAACCGAAGATCCATGCGATTGAAATCGATATTCAACTGACGAAGGACGGCGTTCCGATTGTCTTTCATGATAAAATACTCGACCGCACTACGAACGGAACCGGTGCGCTGAAAAATAAAACACTGGCTGAACTGAAAGCGCTCGATGCAGGCAGCTGGTTTGATGAGCAATTTGCAGGGGAGGAAATCCCGACGCTGGAAGAAGTGCTGCAGCTCGTAAACGGACAAAAACCGCTGTACATCGAGCTGAAGCAAGTGGGCGATTTGTACCTCGGGCTCGAGCTGAAGACAATTGAACTGATTCGGCGATATGGTCTCGAAGACCAATGCAGTCTTATTTCATTTGATCATAAAAGCCTCCAGACCTGCATGAAAATCGCACCTGAAATCAGCCGGACACTTGTCATGATGGGGTCTCCACTTCTCCTGGCAGAGCAGGTGAATGAAATCCAGGCGACGTCCGTGTCCATGTATGCGGAATACATTGATCAGCTGATGATTGACAGCCTTGTGCGCAATGGCACGGAAATTGTCATCTGGACAGTGGACGATCCGGCGGAAGCTGACCGGATCGCTTCATATGGCGCCGATGTTCTCTTCACATCCAATCGCCCTGACCAGCTTTGGACACGGGAAGCCGCGATGGTTCAGGTATAACTATAAAACAATGGTCCGGCAAAACTGCCGGGCCTTTTCTATTCCCAGATTCTTTTCACGTGATAATTGCCGTCTTTTACGTTCACTTCGTACACGTCGGGGTGCGACAGTCCGATCCATTCCTTGAATCCTGCCACGCCGTCGATCTGTTTCAGCATCAGGCCCATTATATTGCCATGGATGCATAGAACAGTTCCGTTCGGCGCCTCTTTAAAAACCTCCATTGCGCCGGCTGTCAAATCGTCGATCGATTTGCCGCCGGTCATTTCCAATTCTCTGTTTTGAATTGACTCTTTAATCCGCACAAACCACTCTTTCATATTCCCCGACTTCAACCACTGTTCAGCCAGCCGCTCATCGGTCTGTAAAGGAAGGCCGAGATGATTGGCCAGCGGTTCGACGGATTGCACAGCTCGCGTATAGGGGCTGGAAAGAATGCACTTGATGCCCCGGTCATTAAAAAAATGCACAAGTTGAAAAGCTTGTTCTTTTCCTTCTTCAGTCAGTTCAGCCGATGGTTCCTGGCCTGCAGCTGCACAATGCCTGAGCAAATACACGGTTTTATCCATTTTTCCTCACTTCCCTTCTTCAGCCTCGTTTGCTATATAGCGTACAATGCCATGAAGCATCGTTCAAGGCGGCGATTATTCAAACAGGTTCCATGTAACGAAAATAATCTTATTCTGTCTGTTGGCGGGGTATACAGAAATTATCGGACAGCTGCGAAAATAACAGAAGGGGGAGTCCGCCTATGCCAGCCAAATTCTTGCCGCGGGAAATCAGAAAGTACTTTCTGATGCCTAAACGGCAGCGGAAATATGAATTGCGCATGTCTCTTTGGCGTGTGCCGTTGATATATGTCATTGCAGCCATCGTGCTGGCGATCACCACATTGTTTATCGATCTGGGGCTCAATATTGCCTTGCCGACCGGTTTTATCGTCTTCAGCTTCAGTACAACCCAGCTGCTGGTAAGCACATTGATCGGCTCGCTATTGCTGCTCGCTGCTTACACATTGAATATCCTGCTTGTCGTATTGACTACATTCAGCGGGCAGTTTTCACCCCGCATGCTGCAGGATTTTGTATCGACCCGGCAGCTGCAGAATTTCGTCGGCGTCTTCAACGGCAGTTTCGTCTATGTGCTGGTTATCCTGCTGTTCATGAATAATTTCCAGCAGGAAGAGTTTGTTCTTGTCCCCCTTACGACGGTGCTCGTCATGTTCATCGCAGCGATCAATTTCCTTTTCTTCATCAACCATGCCATCTATTGGATGCAGGTACATAATGTAACGGGAAATATGCGGAAGATCTCTGAGGACATCATTCGGAAATCCCTGACTGAAGATATGGAAAAACTGAAAACGGAACATCCCGGAGATTTAAAAGAGGAATACCGCCAGCAGGAAAAGACAGTAAAAGCGGCGGATGCCGGATACATTCAGCTTGTGGATTTTCCGGGAATTGTAGAAAAAGCCCGCAATGATGATATCGTCATTGCGCTCCATAAACGGATCGGTGATTTCATACTGAGTGGGAATTCACTGTTTTCCTACTGGGGACCGGGGGCTGACAAAGTGGACGAAGAAGCGTATAAGCACTTCATCTTGTTTGGCAATAAGGAGACGGAAATTCAGGATAATTACGCAGCGATGAGCAAACTGGCGGAGATCGCAATCAAAGCCATGGCGAATGGAGATCCCCGTTCCGCCATCAATGCCATTTATCAATTGGCCTATCTTATGCAGACAATTGATGAATACATCACATTCACTCCTTATTTGGCTGATGAAGACGAACAAGTCCGGATCATCACGCGGGAGCAGCGATTCGAGGAGTCACTTTACAGAGGATTCGGCTTGATCCGTCATTATGCTAAAGGGGATTTGCCGATCATTGTGGAAATCGTGTCTGCTCTTCAGATGCTTGCCCAATCATCTGAATCGGTCCGTCATACGGATATTTGGCGCTTCGTGGAAAATACAGTCGAAAATGTGCCGGAAGCCATCATCTATGATATCGACAAGCGGCTGCTTCTCGGAAAACTGGAGACATTAGCAAAAGTGACAGGAAATGAAGAAAGGTTCGATAATCTGAAGAAGGCAATAGAATAGAAATATTTACTGCAGCCAGCATGAAAATGACAACTGAAGAGGGTTTATTAATTGCAGTTGAAAAAGAGGTAAGGTGCTTTGCTTAATCCTCCCACTGGTCAGTATATATTAATTATTGTACAAGAGTCTGGGCGTTGAATTACAAGGCAATGACATTTTTAACATACAAATTAAAAGTTTATCAAAAAATTCAGGGGGTACTTTAATCTTGTAAGCGGTAGCACTGATTTCCAACCTGTCGCCTTAGTTATACATAATGGGAAAGCAGAAGCTATCAAAAAAATCAGGGAGGTTTTTTGATGAAGCTTAAGAACATTGCAGTGGCACTGATGAGTCTGGTTCTATTGGTGCCGATCGGCGGCGGAGCAGTACTTGCAGACAATCACCAGGACAGTGAGCCGGAAGTAGACACAGCGGCCGTTGATTTCAGAGCCAGCACGGATCACCTTTTTTCCGAGCATGCATACTTGATCATTACAGCGATGCGTAAAGCATATAACGGAGATCCGGATGCGGCGGAAGCATTGGAAGCCGTGTATCAGAACGGCTATGATATCCAGGCAGCCATCACTAAGTTGTATGGTGAAGAGGCAGGGGAAACGTTCATCAAAAACTGGACGGATCATATCGGATACTTTATGGAATATGCGGAAGCGGTAGCAAATGATAATGAAGAAGAAAGACAGAAAGCATTCAACAATCTGCAGGAATACACATATATTTCCGGTGAATTCCAGGAACGGCTGACAAATGGCCGTGTGACAGAAGAGACAGTAGTAAAAGTGCTGACCACACATATCAATCAGGTTACAGGAAGCTATGATGCTTATGTAGCTGAAGACTATGAAGAAGCATACACGATTCAAAGTGAAGCGATGGAACACCTGGTGAATACGGTGAGTAAGTCGCTTTCTAAAGCTTATACGGATCAATTTGCTGACATGTTCAATCACACCGAAGCAGTGACAGATGCAGCAAATCTGCGGACAGACTTCAATTTCCTGCTGGCCGAGCATTTTGCACTTCTGCAGCAGGCGATGCAGAACAATTATGATGACGCTCCTGGCTTCGAAGCCAACCGTGAATTGCTGAATGCAAACACAGAACAGCTTGCAGCAGCCATCGCTTCGATCTACGGAGAAGAAGCTGGAGAAAAGTTCTATGATATCTGGAGCAACCACATCATGTACTTCATGGAGTATGTGGAAGCAGTAGCCAATGATAATCCGGAAGAAAAAGAAGCAGCACTGAAACAATTGGAACAGTACCGGGAAGATTTCTCCCAGTTCATCAGTGTAGCAACAAATGACCGTGTGGAAGCAGAAACGCTTTCCCAAGGGTTACAGGTACACGTAGAACAGGCACTTGGCACATTCAACAGCTATGTGGAAGGTGAATACGAAGAGACATGGACCATTGCACGTGAAGGCTATGCGCATATGTTCATGCCAGCCAAACTGCTGAGCTCTGCAATTGTCCAGCAGTTCCCGGAAATGTTCGACGATATGCCGGGCATGCCTGAAACCGGTATGGGCGGCACAGCTGATTCAAACAATCTGAACTGGATCCTGTGGACATTGCCGGTACTGGCTCTTGCTGGCATCACAGTATTCACAAGAAGAAAGCAAGTTCAGGAATAGCTTCATGAATGCAGAGGGGAGAACGTTTCCCCTCTTTTTTCTACATAAGGGGTGAACTGCATGCGCGGAATCGTGAAAAAAGGTTTCCTTATCTACTTTCTGTTTCTTCTGACGACCATCAATGATAACCCCGGCTTTGCTACAGAGCCGATTTCTGCAGAAAACGGGACAGGTGTGGTAACTGAAAGGATAGTGGCAAACAAACCTGCAAAGCAGCCTGCACTTCCTGAAGCGGAAGAAACAGTACAGGAAATAAGGACTGAAGTTCCGGGCAAGCCTGCAGTTGAACCTGCTGTATCTTCGGCTGAAACTGATGCGGAACTTATCGGCATTACTCCGGCATTGATCGAGATCCCGGCAATCGGTGAAAGTGCCGAAGTGATTGAAGTTGGAGTAACCAGTGAAGGTGCAATGGAAGCCCCGGCGAATATTTATCAAATCGGCTGGTACGCGCCCGGCGCAATGCCCGGCAGTGCAGGGAATGCCGTCATGGCAGGGCACGTTGATGGCATGACGAGCCCCGGCACTTTCTATAACCTGAAAAAGCTGAAGCCGGGTGATGAAATCCATATCACAGGAACAGAAGGGCAGGCCCTGACATTTATCGTCACGGAAACGGCCGCCTATGCACCGGAAGAGGCACCGCTTGAGAAAATTTTCGGCGCCAGTCCGGAATCCCATCTGAACTTGATCACTTGTACAGGACCATTTAATGAAGCCACCGGTCATTATGAAGAGCGGCTGGTCGTCTATGCCGATTTGCTCAAACAGTGAGAAAAAACACTTATACTTTTGCATAGTGAATATCGGTGAGAAATGCTGAGAAGGAGATATCTGAAGAATCGTTAAGCAATGAAAACAATGAAAAGAACCCAGCGGCCATTCGCTGGGTTCTCTTTGTCTTTCATCAAATTGCGTGGTTTTATTCCGCGACAGCCGTCGGAACCAGAGGAATCACGTGCCGGACATCCCTTTCTGTTCCTGCGAAATTCCGGTTCAGCAGAAAATAAGGGATGGAATTCCCGATAATCTGCGCTTTTGCTTTCAGAAGCGGATCCGATACATCGACGAAATCGATAATGATTTCAGAATCGGTGACTTCAATGGTCCGCACGGCCTGTTCATCCAGCACAGCAGCTAGCTGGAGAAACGTCCATTGTCCTTTTTGCACGATGGAATTGCAGTGGTTATGCCCATTGACATACAGGCCGATCCCTTTCTTTTTGCTTAACACGTCCCAAATGGGGATATCCGGATGAATGCACCGCTTGTCTTTTTCAGACCGGGCGGTTGTTCCGTTGGGCGGGTGATGGGCAAAGAGAATCAATGGGCGCTCCCCGGATTGTTCGATGACCGTTTCCAGCCATGACAATTGCTGGACATCGAGCGTTCCGCCCCAATCCTTAAAATCTTTTTCCCTGGCGGTATCAATGAATGCCAATACGGCCTGTTCTGTCGAAATGACATAGGAGCGGTCCTGTTCCGTGATGGCCAGCACTTCATTCCGCGTTAGTGAATACATATCATGGTTGCCAAGGACATGCATGAACCGTTTATCGTATTTTCGGAGAAGCGCATACACATCATTCAATTCTTCCGCCGAGCCGATATTGGTCAAGTCACCAATGGATACATACAAATTTGCAGGTATGGAGAAAAACCGACCGATGAACGTTTCAAAAAATTCACGATGATCCTTTCGGATAAACTCAATCGCCTCATGCAGTTCCGGATAATGCAGATCACCAGTCACGGCAATTTTCATATTCATTTCCGTCTCCCTTCATTCTGTGTTCAGTTTCAGTATAAAGGGAGAATGTTAGGCTGGTTTTAAGATAGTATGTTTAATTGTAAATTCGAGCACTTTACAATAGTCGATTTCGGTTGCTTTTCAAAACCCGCTCAGAATCGAATGGATGGCTTTTCCCGTTCCTCTCAGCAGAGATAAAACCAGGTGAAATGGCCATAACACCACATCAGGGGCTATTGCTGAAAACAATTCTGATCGCGCGCCGCTGCCCAACCGGTCTTTTCTTCGTTGATCATCGGATCGTGTCATATAATTTCACTCCTTCCTGTACGTTATCAATGAATTAGGGGGTTAATTAGTAATAATACGAATCGGAAGAGAAAAGGTGTCATATTTTTAAGTATTTTTAAGGAGGGGGAATAGGAGAGGGATTTTGGCACATAAGAAGGATCCGGCTCACTGAACCGGATCCCATTATTCGACTATCCTTGCACGCTTTCCTGTTCGTCCTGATACACTGGCACCCAGCCTTCAGTTGTTACGAAGATGCGGACGGCAACGACTTTGCGGTCATCAGCGAGTGTGAAGTAATGCGTGATGTTCGGCGGCACGGAAATGAGATCGCCTGGATCCAGGTGGACTTCAAAGAATTTCTCATCTTTGCCCTGGATGATGAATACGCCGTGGCCGCTGACGATATAACGCACTTCATCATCCGTATGAATGTGCTTGCGCTGGAAGTTCTTCAGCAGTTCGTCGAGCTTCGGATTCGAGTCCGACAGCGAAATGACATCTGCCGCTTTATAGCCGCGGCGCTCGGAAATGTCATTGATTTCCGGACGGAATGCTTCCAAGATCTGTTCTTTTTCTTCATCATTCAAATCGAATTTTTCACGGAGATTATCCGGAAGTTTATTGATGTCCCAGTGCTCATAAATGACTTCCTGCTGGGCAAGGAACGTCGCGACGTTGTGCTGTTCATTGATTGTTTCGTTTGTTTCCTGGAGTTTGATGATTGCCATAGTGAATCTTCCTCTCTTTTATCGTTTATATTGGTGTAAAGTCAATTGATACTGAAATAAAAACTCGCTTGCTTCCAACAGCTTCGCTGCTTCAAATCCGCTGCGGCCCCAGACTGTGATGCCATGGTTACGGATGAGCACAGCACCGAAATCAGCGTTCACGTGCTGCTTGAACTCTTCGGCCAGCGTCGGAATATGCGCCGGGTTCGGAATGACGGGAATGGTGAGCACATCGTCTTCTTCCCACAGGCCGAACGCCTTGATGAGTTCCTGGCCTTTGAATCCGATTTTCCCGGCATCCCCGTATAATTCAGAGATCACGTTGTTCGCCACCGTGTGCACATGGAGGCTGCAGCTAGCATCCGTCTGACCATAAACCGCGCAATGCAGTAGCGTTTCCGCTGATGGTTTCAATTGCGTTTCGTCAATCGGCTGGCCGTCCGCGTCGACGAGCAGGAAGTCCTCCGCCGTCCGTTTCTTTTTGTCCTTGCCGCTGGCGGTGACCAGGAATTGGAGCGGCTCATCGTTCACTTTGATGGCGAGGTTGCCGCTTGTGCCCATGAACCAGTCGCGGGCGGCAAGTTCGTCTTTGATGTCTGCAAGTTCCGTCCAACGCTCTTCCACAATACTCATACACGGACACCGAGCTTCCGCTCCAGAATGTCCGTCACATCATGGAAGGTTTCGAACGGCTCATACGGGATGCCGAGCTCTTTGCATTTCTCAATCAGGAAATCGCGGGCGATGACAAGATCCGCGCCTTTGGCTGCCTGGAGATCCGTAATCGAGTCCCCGATGACGATGCTGAACGTATCCTCATCTGAAAGCTGCCGGATGACCGTCGGTTTGCATAATCCGCAGCCTTGGCTTTTGCATTGTTCATCACAGCCGTGCGGAAAGCGGATGCGGATGCAATCATCAGAGAAATCCGCTTCATTGCAATAAATGCCGGCGAACGGCCCGTATGGTTCGAGGAGCGGCCGGACGAAAAAGTCGATGCCGCCACTCGTAATATACAGCGGGATATCGGCCCGGTCGGCAAAAGCGACGAAATCAGCGAAACCTTCGCGGATTTCCGCTGCATCCAATACATAAGAAATGATTTCATCTTTCTTTGATGAAGGCAGCAGGGAGAACATCTCCGCTACACCATCACGTATTGTAATGCTTTGGTTTAAAATGCCTTCCTTGATCGGTTCCCATTCCGGCGGTGCGAATTCCTTCATGATGTTCATGATATTGTCGCGGTCCGTGACTGTTCCATCGAAATCGCAGAAAATGATTGGTTTTTTCACATTGTTCACCCCCATAACTTGAGCGCCGTTTTTAATTCGTCATGGGATGCCGCCGCTTCCTCAAGCGAAGTGCCGGCGAGTACGGCATCGACGGCCTGACGGAACGCCCGTCCGCCGCCTGCAGCGCCATCCGGATGTCCATGGACACCGCCACCTGCGTTAATGATGCTGTCGGTGCCGAAATCCTCAAACAGAAGCGGGACGAGGCCCGGGTGGATGCCGGCTGATGGAACCGGGAATGTCCGTTTTAACGGGCTGTCGGATACGAGTTCCCGGCCGAGCGCCAGTGCAGCGTTCTTCTCAAGTGCAACACTGCCGTAAGGAGAAGGGAACAGGGAAAAGTCCGCACCTGCAATGCGGGTCAGTTTGCCGAGCGCAAGTTCCGTCGCCACACCGTAAAAAGGCGAAGACGTGAATGCGCCGCTGAATGCGGGATGCGCCATGAGCGGCAATCCGACTTCCGCGTCTTCCGCAAGTTCCTGCAGCACATCCAGCCCGTAGGCATGGACGTTGAACAGCAGCGCGTCCGCGCCGAGTTCCCGTGCTTTGCGGGCCTTATCGCGGAGTCCGGATGTGCGGCCGGTCAGATTGGCTGCGTACAATGTCCGGTGGCCGGTTTCTTTATACACCTGTTCCAGCACCTCTTTCCCCCGCACGATCCGTTCTTCAAATGGGGTCTGCGGGTTATCGAATAAAATCTCATCATCTTTCACGAGATCCACGCCGCCAAGCGCCTGCTGGCGGAGCTGGTCGGCAAGATAACCGAGATCGCGGCCGATGACACCTTTGAAAATGCTCATGACGAGCGGCCGGTCATGGACGCCGAGCTTTTCCCGGATTCCTTCGATGCCGAACCGCGGACCCGGGAAACGGGCGAGTAATTCTTCATCGAAAATAAGATCCAGCAATTTCACTTCGCCGTCGAGCGATAATTTCCCGAACACAGTCGTCAGGATCGCCGGCAGATCCGCCGAAAAATTGGCCGCCGGGTAACGGATTTCCACTTCCGCCCGGATCAATTCCGGTTTTAACGGGTGAGGGGAGTCACCGAATTCCGTGACGGACTCCACGGTTCCTTTATGCTGCTTCAGCTGTTCCTGTTCAAGCTGCGGCAGGTCAGTCCAAGATCCGACCGTGAGACCAAGAGCAATGCCTTCCGCTTTCTTCCCGAATGATCCAGGCCGCCCGTACAGTTGATAGCGGGCTGTCAATCCACTCATAAATTCACTCTCCAGTTCCTGTAACAAATAAAAAACCTCTTCCTAAGAAGAGGTTATCGGATACCATCTTCTTATTTGTCAGCCGTCGCTTGAAGGCTGCAAGAATTAGCACCGTGTCAATCGACCGGTTGCCGGGCTTCGTAGGGCTTGTCCCTCCGCCTGCTCTGAATAAGAATAACGTATTTAGTTTTTTTAGAAATTATGCTGATTATTTCATGGGATCTTAATTCTGTCAAATGAAAAACGAAGATGCCATCAATAGTGCTTACAAGGATGCCGGCTGGCTGAAGAAGTAACAGAAGACCAATTCCTGACTGAATGGAAGCGGCTTCCATTTAACTGGTGGAACTCGGCGCCTAATTAGTGGAACTCAATGCTAAATTAGTGGAACTCAATGCCGAATTAGCGGAACTCAGCGTCCAATTAGTGGAACTCGAAAAAAAGCGAAAAATTAAGCGATATTCTGAAAGGATAAATCTATAATTTACCGCTTTGTAATAAGCCAGACAATTAAGAACTATTTCTTTGAAAAGTTGTTGCACTTTATTTTGAATCATGATAGGATTCATGTCAGACTTTAATAACTTTATAAATTATCAGCACTCTTATCAAGAGCAGGCGGAGGGTAAAATGGCCCGATGAAGCCCAGCAACCGACCATAATACCGTTGTGAAACGGGGCGCGTTAAGATTTTGCGCCGGAATGGACAAATCCATTCCGCAAGGCACGGTGCTAATTCCACTGGAAAGAAACTTTTCCAGAAGATGAGAGGCGGGAATCCGATTATTCTGCGCCTCTTTCCGAAGAGGCGCTTTTATTTTTTTCAGGGAAGGATTGAGTACAGATGGCGGTTACAGAAACGGCGAATTACACCCCATTGACAGAACAAACGGCAGTCGAGCTTGCCGCTCAGCTAGATTTCTTTCCGAAAGGAGCGGCACTTTCAAGCCGGGAAATCGGCGATGGCAATCTCAATTACGTCTTTCACATAACAGACGAAACCGGCAAAGGCCTTATCATTAAACAGGCATTGCCGTATGCAAAAGTGGTCGGTGAAAGCTGGCCGCTGACACTGAAACGGGCAAAGATTGAAGCAAATGCACTGAAAAAGCACGGGGAATACGTGCCGCATCTAGTACCGGAAGTATACGCAACCGACGAAGCGCTGGCATACACGGTCATGGAAGACCTGTCGCATCTTACCGTTGCACGGGCTGGCCTGATCGCTGGTGAGACGTATCCGAAACTGTCGGATGACATTGGCGAGTACTTGGCGCAGACGCTGTTCCATACCTCGGATTTCGGACTTCATCCATTCGACAAAAAACGGCTTGCTGCCGAATTCTCCAATCCGGAATTATGCAAAATTACAGAAGACCTGATTTTTACAGATCCTTTCTTCAATAATGAAACCAATGATTTCGAAGAAGCGCTCACTGCTGATGCCGAAGCAATCTGGAACAACAAGGCATTGCAACTGGAAGCGGCGAAACTGAAACAGAGCTTTCTGACTGAAGCAGAAGCTTTGCTGCACGGCGATCTTCACACAGGCAGTATTTTTGCAAGCAAAGATGAAACGAAAGTCATCGACCCGGAATTTGCATTTTATGGTCCGATCGGTTTTGACGTCGGCCTCTTCCTCGCGAATCTTGTGTTCCAGTCGATCACGCGCGGAGAAGAAGGCCGGGATGTGATCACAGACCATATCCGGAATACATGGGACGTCTTTTCTTCCCGGTTTTCAGAGCTATGGGAACAGGAAAACCAAAGTGCATTTAAAGATACAACGGGTTACAGAGAAACCGTGCTGGAAAAAATCTTCCGGGATTCCGTCGGCTTTGCCGGCGCTGAGCTGATTCGCCGGACAATCGGTCTGGCACATGTCAGCGACCTTGACGGCATTGAAGACGATGAAGAGCGAATTGCACGGAAGCGGCAGGCATTGCGGACAGGTGAAGCGTTCATTCTGAAGCGGGCAGAACTTACGTCCATCGATGACGTACTGTCACTGATCGGGGCGCTGCGCTGATGCAAGTACCGGTATCCATCGAATGGAAAGACGGGCAGCTTACGATTTTGGATCAGCAGAAACTGCCGCATATCATTGAATTTATCGACCTTACAACCATTGAAGAAGTATTTGATGCCATCCTTTCCCTGAAAGTGCGGGGCGCACCGGCGATCGGTATTACGGCTGCCTACGGCTTAGCGCTTGCAGCGGAGAGTCATGATACAGATGAGCTTGACGCCTTTGAAGCGTATGTGCGAAAGGATGCCGATTACCTGGCAAGCTCCCGGCCGACGGCAGTCAATCTGGCTTGGGCGCTTGAACGGCTGCTCAGCACATTGCCGTGTGCAGCGTCAGTGGCTGATGCGAAACAGCAGTTATTCAGGGAAGCGGAAGCAATCAGGGCAGAAGACGAGGCGGCTTGCCGGCAGATCGGAGAGCATGGCCTGGAACTGCTGGAAAATAAGATGCGAGTTATGACAATCTGCAACGCCGGGTCGATCGCCACTGCAAAATACGGAACAGCCCTTGCTCCGTTCCATCTCGGCAGCGAACGCGGGAAGAAATTTGACGTATATGCCTGCGAGACCCGCCCGGTTTATCAGGGCGCCCGGCTGACAGTATGGGAATTGCAGCAGTCAGGGGTCGATGTAACACTCATCACCGACAGCATGGCTGCTCATACAATTGGCGCAAAGGACATTGAAGCGATCATTGTCGGCGCCGACCGGGTTGCAGCGAATGGCGACACGGCGAATAAAATCGGTACACTGAACCTTGCATTGCTCGCTCACACGTTCGGCATTCCATTTTATGTAGCCGCTCCTGTTTCAACATTCGATTTGTCAATTGACAGCGGAAAAGATATTCCGATAGAAGAGCGCAAAGCTGAGGAAATCACTCATTTCGGTGATGTGCCGGTCGCACCGGCCGGAACGAATGTGTATAACCCGGCGTTCGACGTAACGCCTTCCAAATACATCACCGCCATCATCACGGAAAAAGGCGTCATCGAACCGGATTTCCACCAAAATATTGCCGGCCTGCTTACAGCGGCTGCCGGAAAAGGAGAACAATAAATGAAAAAAGAGAAATTATGGGTATTGGCAACGCTGCTTGTTATCGGCTTTTTGCTTGCAGGCTGCCAGCCAAAAGGCGCTGTGACAGAAGAAGCCGTATCCGATGCCGCCACTGAAGTATCCGACCACCCGCTCGTAGGTAAAGAAATCGCCCTTATTATGCAGATCAACCTCGGCACATTCTCGGCTCAGTACATTGAAGGCGTCAAAGAACAAGTGGAAGCGTTCGGCGGTGAAGTAACCGTATTTACTTCTGACGGGGACCTGGCCAAAATGGCATCGAACCTGGATGCCGCAGTTAATCAGGGGTTTGACGGAATCCTGATCGATCACGGTACGAAAGAAGCCCTTAATCAGGGCGTTGAAAAAGCGCTGGATGCTGAAATCCCGGTCGTCGCATTCGATACGGGAATTGAAGTCGACGGTGTGACAGTACTCCGTCAGGGCGATCAGCAGATGGCTGAACTGACCCTTAACAAATTAGCGGAAGATGCAGGCGGTGAAGCGAACATCGTGAAAATCTGGGTTGCCGGTTTTGCTCCGATGGAACGCCGCCAAGTGGCTTACGAAGAATTCATGAACAATAACGAAGGCATCAACGAAGTGGCGGCATTCGGTGCTGCAACAGACAATACGGCCCTTGATACACAGGCACAGATGGAAGCGATCCTGAAGCAGTACCCGAACGAAGGGGACATCACAGCTGTATGGGCTTCATGGGATGAATTCGCGAAAGGCGCCGTCCGTGCGATTGAGCAGGCAGGCAGAACGGATATTAAAGTATACGGAATTGACATGAGCGACGAAGATCTGCAGATGATGCAGACTGAAGGCAGCCCGTGGGTTGCCTCGGCTGCAGTGGACCCGAAAGACATCGGCCGCATTCAGGTGAGGTATTTGTACCAGAAGCTTGCCGGTGAAGAAACAGAAGCGGAAGTTGTCCTGGAACCGGTATTCGTGGAAGCTGAAAATCTGCCGGAAGAGCAGATTACAACAGATCAGCTGAGCGAGTACATTGAAGGATGGGGCGCAAGCGAACAAGGTTATACGGATGAGCTCCGTGAACTGGAAGGCCTATAAAAAATAAATGTGGAGCTGTCTTCAGTAATGGGGGCAGCTTCTTTCTCAGAAAGAGGGGACAGCAATGGCGAACCCTTTGCTTGAAATGAATGGCATCGAAAAAACGTTCGGCAATGCGCGGGCGCTGAATGGCGCAGAATTCAACCTGGAAAAAGGCGAAGTCCATGCCCTGCTTGGTGTAAATGGTGCAGGCAAGAGCACGCTCATCAAAATTCTGTCAGGGGTCTACGGACAGGACCGCGGGACAATCACACTGGACGGCAGTGACGTAAACTTCCGTTCGCCGAAAGCAGCGAAAGAACACGGCATTTATACAGTTTACCAGGAAGTGGATACAGCCATCGTGGCGGATTTATCTGTGGCGGAAAATATCCTGCTGGATACTTTTTCAGAAGGCGGCGGACTGTTCATTTCAAAGCCGAAACAATATGCGCGGGCAGAAGCCGCGCTCAAGGAGCTGCATTCGGAGTTTATCGACGTGCGGGAACCGGCGTTCAAGCTGTCACTTGCAGAGAAACAGCTCGTCCTGGTTGCCCGGGCCCTCGTCCATTCAGCCAAACTCATTATTTTTGATGAACCGACGGCTCCTCTTTCATCCCATGAATCGGAAAAACTGTTCGCGGTCATCGATAAATTGAAAAAGGAAGGCGTCGGCTGTGTGTTCATTTCACACCGGCTGCCGGAAGTGTTTGAGATCAGTGACCGCATCACCGTGATGCGGGAAGGGAAGACAGTGGAGACATTTGGGGCAGCGACGGCAAGTTCTGAGGCAGTTATCGAAGCGATGCTCGGTGAAGCGCTGAAGAACGAACTGGAAGGGCGTCTGCATCCGATCGGTGATACCCTCCTTCAAGTGGACGGTCTCCGGGACGGCAATAAACTGAAGAATGTTTCGCTGACTGTGGCGGAAGGTGAAATCATCGGTGTTGTCGGCTTGGTCGGGGCCGGGAAGACGGAACTCGCCAAAGCGCTGTTTGGTCACGCCGAACATGTGGACGGAACGGTCACGCTGAAGGGAAAACGCATGAAGCTCAGTCATCCGAAAGACGCCATTCAGGCAGGAATGGCACTCGTGCCTGAAGAACGGCGCAAGGAAGGGCTGTTCGTGGAGGAATCATTAAAAACAAACGCTTCATTTCCGAATCTGAAACGGTTTGCCCCCCGGCTGTTCATGAACCGCCGGGCAGAAAAAAGATTTGCGGAAGATATTATCGACCGTTTAAAAATCAAAACGCGTGATACCGAAACGCCCCTTGTCCACTTAAGCGGAGGAAATCAGCAGAAAGTAGCCATTGGCAAATGGATGTCGCTCGATTCACTGCTGTATTTGTTCGATGAACCGACAAAAGGAGTCGACATCGGCGCGAAGGTTGATATTTTCAAGGAGATTCGGGGCATTGCGGCGGATGGCCGGGGCTGTCTGTACTTCACCAGTGAAATGCATGAGGCGCTCGGAATCGCCGATCGGATCTATGTGATGTATGACGGTCAGATCGTGAAGGAGTTTTCACGGGAAGAAGCGACCCAGGAAAGGATTTTACTTTATGCAAGTGGCGGAAAAGAAGAGCGTGACAAACACAAAAGAGCGGACAGTTCAGTATCTGTATAAATACGGGGCAATCGCCCTGCTCGTTTTAATCATCCTTTATTTCAGTTCAGTCAGCGGCGCATTCTTTACTTATAATAATTTCGCAGATATTTTGCGGTCGATTTCAATCGTTACTGTGCTGGCACTCGGTGTAACATTCACGCTCACGGTCGGCGGATTCGATTTATCGGTCGGTTCAACCATGTCGCTTGCCACTGTCGTGTCCGCTTCACTCATGGTGTGGTACGAATTACCGCTTTGGGCGGTCATCCTGCTGCCGATTGCGGTGGGGGTACTCGTCGGGCTGTTCAATGCATTTCTGATCGTAGTGGTTGGCATACCGGACCTTCTCGCAACACTCGGTACGATGTACGTTGTCGCAGGACTTCACCGGACGTATACAGAAGGGTATTCCATTTATAACAATATGCCGCTGACCTCAGGCGCGACGGCACCCGGGACGATTTCGGAAGCATTTCTGTGGATCGGCCAGGGTGCTCTGCTCGGTCTCCCGGCGCCGGTCTGGATCATGCTCGTGCTGGTGGCGATCAGCTATATTGTGCTGAACCACACCCGGTGGGGCCGCATTCTGTACATGACCGGCGGCAATGCAGAAGCGGCAACGCTATCAGGTGTTAACGTGAAGAAAGTGAAACTCTCGGCTTATGTCATCTCCGGTATATTTGCAGCGATTGCCGGTCTCCTCTTCACAGCGCGTGTCGGATCCGGTCAGATCGATGCCGGCGCACCGCTTATGATGGAAGCCGTCGCAGCGGCATTCGTCGGCTACTCGGTGCTCGGCATCGGGAAGCCTAATGCCATTGGTACATTCTTCGGGGCGGCGGTCATCGGCATCCTGCTGAATGGACTGACAATTCAGAACCTCCCGTATTACGCGTTTGATATCATCAAAGGCGCAGTCTTAGTGGCAGCACTTGCCGTAACTTATATTTACGCAAAAAATAAGTTTAAGCGAGCATGAAGAAGACCCGGCGGCTGCCGGGTTTTTTATCATTTCACTGTACGATGTGGAAAAAAAGCGCAGAACCGGGTATCCCTGAAATAATCGGCCAAGTCATCGTGGGATCTGCTAAAATAGAAATAAAAGTAAGGACGTGCGTAATATGGAAGAAACAAAGTATCATGATGACTTGAATCCGTTCACTGCTATCTGGCTCCGGCCAAGGGAGATAACCCGCTATGTCATCGAAGAAAAATCAAGTGGTTATATCTGGCTGCTTATTGCCCTGACCGGTATTGCCGCTTCGTTGGGGAATATGTCGGCTCCAGGTACAGGTGAAAGCATTCCTGGCTGGGGAGCAATTATTCTGGCGATTATTTTTGGGCCGGTTGCGGGCATTATCGGCGCCGCTTTTGCAGCGGGCGTTTTTTTGTGGATCGGGAAATTATTTCAGGGTACAGGCACGTATTCGGAGCTGTTCCGTGCGGTGGCGGCTGCCGGAATTCCGCAGATCTGGCTGCTGCCCCTGCTGTTTATCTGGATGCTTCTGTCGCCTGAGACGTTTTTCTGGCAGGTGGGGTATGAGCCGTTAAGCGGAGGACAGAATATATTTTGGATGATCACCTTTTTGATTTCTGCGGTTGTGGGGATCTGGGGCTTTGTCATCCAGTGTTTGGGCGTGGCAGAAGCCCATCGGTTCAGCGGATGGAAGGGCTTCTTTACAGTCCTCCTCCCACTCGTGCTGTTTGTGTTGTTTATCATTCTGATTTTCATTCTGCTGATCGGCATGAGCGGATTTTCATCTTATTAATTTTTGCCACTTCTATATATGGAACTGATCAATGCTGAGGGGCTGTCCCGGAAGGTCATGAATCATGATCTGTTCGGGCAGCCCTTTTTTATTTGCGGAAATCAGCGGCTGTTTATTTCCGGGACAGGGATAGAAGACAGGAAAAATAACCCCATTCCATCGATTTCACATATAGACTTATGAACCATTTTTGCTACACTTAAATCATGATGTATTTACTGGGAGATAACGCATGATTGCTATTTTAAACTCTTTTTTCGCAAATATAACGCTGATCATATCCTTTGTATTTGTTTTTTTAAAGACAAAAGAATATTTAGTCGGAAAGGAAAAAATGATTTCCCGTCAGATCTGGATTGTTCCACTTGTCCTCAGTCTGCTAAGTGTTGCAGTCATGTTCCACCCGCTGGAGCACAATGGAATTTTGTTCGATCTGAGAGGAATTCCGTTATTTCTCATCTCTTACATGTTTGGCTGGCGGCTCGGTCTGATAGCCATCATCATTCCCTCGGTTCTCAGGTTCTATTTTGGCGGTCCGACAGTCGAAGAAGGTATTATGCTTGGAATCCTGATGCCTTATATTGTGGGGGCATTGTTTCACCGGAAAGCTTTCTATACGCCGCCGTTCACCATTATTCGGTTCAGGCATATGCTGATGGCTTTTGCTGTAAATGAAGTACTCCGGGTTTCTCTTATGGTGCTCGGCACAGCTGCTGAAGTACGGATTCTGGCTGCACTGGTTGTATTTGAATTGGCAGGTATCGTTTGCATTGCGCTTATGATGAATGAGTCGAGCCAGAAAATGCTGACTGTGAAAAAATTGGAGCGTTTATCCAGAATGGACAGTAAGACGAATTTGTATAATCTAGCGTATTTCGAGCAGAAAGTGAAGAATCTTGCTTCGCATAACGAATCCTATGTTATTGCGATGTTTGATATCGATTATTTTAAACAATTTAATGATACACACGGTCATCCGGCAGGAGATGCAGTGCTGCAGACAATCAGCCGGATTTTGAGTGAAAATATGCGGAAAGAAGATGTATATGCCCGGTATGGCGGGGAGGAGTTCATCCTCTGCTTTTCAGATGTGGAAAGCCTGGAGATGGCAGCAGTGATTGCCGAACGGCTCCGGGAACAGGTGGAAGCCCAAGTGTTTGATGGCGAACGAACACAGCCGGACGGGCGACTGACGATTTCCATTGGTTTGAGCGGCGTCATTAACGGCAAAACACTTGATGAAGCGATTGAAGAGGCAGATCAGGCCCTGTATCGGGCAAAACACGCCGGGCGGAATCAAGTGGCAGTATGAAAAATTGCAAGAAAGGCTTGTCAGCTGCAATGTATTAAGTTATAGTTTGTTATATACAATATTTAGATGATTAGTATTGTTTTACTACTACATATAGTAATGCCAGTAAGAACGGTGCCTGATAAGGCCTAAGAGGGAATCCGGTGAAAAACCGGAGCTGTCCCCGCAACTGTAAGTGCTGACGAACTGTGTAATCCACTGTCTGATAAGACGGGAAGGGCACAGGGAGGATGACGCATGAGCCAGGAGACCTGCCGTTTTTATAGCTTGCACGCTTCTTCGGGAATTGAGAGGCTGCAGCGCGGGTACGTTGGATGAAGCGGGTCTCTTCCTGTTTTATTCAATTGATATTGCGCTGACAGACCCCATCCTTGGGAAGGATGGGGTCTTTTTGCTATCCCGGAGATTGAAGGAAGGAGCAGCAGATGAAAAAACAAGTATCTGCAAGTGATTCAAGAACAGCGCAGACTAAACTGGTGCTGCCGCCCGACACGAATCATATGGGAACGATTTTCGGTGGTACTGTGCTTTCCTATATTGACGAAATTGCTGCGATTGCCGCAATGAAACACAGCAGGAATGTGGTAGTGACCGCTTCAATTGATACAGTAAATTTTTTTTCGTCCGCCAAGGTAGGGGACATACTAAGCCTGGAGGCCGTTGTTGTTTCAACTGGCAGGACTTCGATGGAAGTATACGTGAGAGTGGAATGCCAGAACATGGAGACCAGCGGGAAAACGCTCACGACAACAGCGCTCCTGACAATGGTCGCAATAGGCGCAGATGGGAAACCGACGCCGGTCGCACGGGTATCGCCTGAAACAGAAGAGGAACAGCGGCTGTCCCAAAGTGCTCAGGCCAGAAAAGAATGGCGACTTAAAATCAATGAATACGCAGAGGAGATGTGAGCTTATGAAAGTGGAAACTCGCTCAGAAATGGATACCGTAATGGAAGCAATCCAAAATGCAGAAGAGACATATAAATTGGATGCAACACAATTGAAAGCAAAAGTGGCAGAACTTGAAGGAAATGCGAAACGGGAGACGTCGATGCTTTACGCATTGAACCGGATCTCCATGTCCGAACCTTCGTGGACATTCCTGGCAGCTCGATTATATTTGGAAGAACTTTATGAAAAAGCGGCAGCCGCCCGCAAATATGACGCCGGAGCAAAATATGGAAATTTCCACCTGCTCCTTGAAAAGCTGACGGCGACCGGCATTTACTCGCAGGATTTGCTTGCTGCCTATACAAAAGAAGAAATTGATGAATTGGGCACCGTGATTGAACCGGGACGGGATCTCCTGTTTAATTACATCGGTCTGTTCCTTCTGGCGGATCGCTATTTGGCGAAGGATCACGACGGCACCCTGTATGAATTGCCGCAGGAGCGGTTTCTCATCATTGCGATGGCGCTGATGCAAAATGAGCCGAACGAACAACGGACGGCTCTCGTGAAAGAAGCGTATTGGGCGCTTTCCAATCTATATATGACAGTGGCGACACCAACGCTATCCAATGCAGGAAAAAGCTTCGGTCAGCTGTCTTCGTGCTTCATTGATACCGTTGATGACTCGCTTGATGGCATTTACCTGAACAATTGGGATGTAGCGAGGTTGAGCAAGGATGGCGGCGGTCTTGGCGTGTATTTCGGAAAAGTGCGGGCGCTGGGGTCGGACATCAAGAAGTTCAAAGGCAATTCCTCAGGTGTCATTCCATGGATCCGCCTGCTGAACGATACGGCGGTCAGCGTGGATCAGCTCGGCCAGCGCCAGGGAGCGGTTGCCGTCTACCTGGATGTGTTCCATAAGGACATTATGAACGGCTTTCTCGATTTGAAGACGAATAACGGGGATGAGCGCCGGAAAGCGCATGATATCTTCACAGGCGTATCCCTTCCGGACCTTTTCATGGAAACGTTAAAAGAAACGGACGACAGCGGGCGGAGTGTTGGCCAATGGCATACATTCTGTCCGCATCAAGTAAAGCAAGTCATGGGCTGGAAAGACGAAAACGGCAACGCACTCGGACTTGAGGATTTCTATGATGAACACGACAAGAAATACTTTGCCGAGAAATACGAGGAAGCGGTCAATCATCCGCTCCTGCCGCGGAAAACGTACCGCGCGATGGATATCATGGCGCGCATCATGATTGCCCAGCTGGAGACAGGCACGCCGTATATGTTCTACCGGGATGAAGTGAACCGGCAGAATCCGAACAAGCACGCAAACGGCATCGGCCGCACGTCTATCTACAGCAGTAATTTATGTACTGAAATTTTTCAAAACATGTCGGCCACCACGATTGTGAATGAATATGTGGATGCTGACGGCAACCAAGTCATCGTGCGGAAACCGGGAAATTTCGTCGTCTGCAATTTGTCTTCCATTAATTTGCCGAGGGCAGAGGCCGCGGGTGTGCTGGCACGGCTGATTCCGATTCAGATGCGCCTGCTTGATAACGTTATCGATCTGAATACCATCTCAGTCGGTCAAGCTCAGGCGACGAATAAGAAGATGCGGGCTGTTGGATTAGGTACGTTCGGCTGGCATCACCTCCTGGCGCTCAAAGGAATTCACTGGGAGTCTGACGAAGCGGTATTGTTTGCAGATGAGCTGTATGAAGAAATTGCTTATCATACCATTCATGCTTCCATGGAATTGGCAAAAGAAAAAGGCGCATATTCACTGTCCACAGGTTCTGAATGGCAGACCGGTGCTTATTTCGAGCGCAGGGGCTACGAAGGCGAGCAATGGGATACATTGAAAGCGGAAGTGGCGGAACACGGCGTCCGGAACGGGTGGATGATGGCTGTCGCGCCAAACTCGTCAACAGCAAAAATCGGCGGTTCCACCGACGGGATCGACCCGCTGTACGCAGTGGAATACGCGGAAGAGAAAAAGAACTTCAAATTTAAAGTGACGGCCCCGGATTTGAATCACCGCACGTACGATTATTACCGGCGGACCCGCCACACGATCGATCAGGCGTGGAGCATCCGTCAGAATGCGGCCCGTCAGCGCCATATCGACCAGGGCATCAGCTTTAATCTGTATGTCCGGCATAATATTAAAGCAAAAGAGCTTCTCGCCCTGCACATGGAAGCATGGCAGCAGGGACTCAAAACAACTTATTACATCAGAAGCACTTCGCAGGCTGAACTGGAAGCATGTGAAGCGTGTGAAAGCTAAAGGGGGCAACGCTGTGCAGACATTAACGAAAATTAACTTACTGAACCCGGATCACCCGAACAAGTCAACGGGAATCATCAACGGCCAGTCGTCAGGACTGCTGAACTGGAATGATATTGCGTACCCGCAAATGTATGAATTGTATCAGGCGCTGCTTGCGAATTTCTGGAAGGCTCAGGAAATCAATATGCAGGATGACATCAAGCAATGGGATTCACTGACTGACATCGAAAAAGATGTATTCCTGCGCATCAATACGCAGCTTGCATCGCTCGACAGCCTGCAGACGCCAACGATGAGCCAGGTCATGGATTATGTGACCGACTCCAGCTTCAAAGCAATATTTGCGGTCATATCCCAGCAGGAAGCTGTTCACAATGAATCCTACTCCTACATCTTGAGCTCACTCGTGCCGCTAAGCGAGCAGAACGAACGCTTCAACCAGGCAAAAGCGGACCCGATCGTCCGTAAACGGAATGAACTGATTCTTGCCGCATACGATGCATTCCGCGAGAACCCGACGCCGGAGACATTGTTCCGCCTTGGCATCAATTCAATCAATTTGGAAGGCATTTATTTCTATGCCGGATTTGCGTTCTTTTATCACCTGGCCCGCCAGCAGAAAATGCTGAAGACGAGCACGATGATCAGCTACATCCAGCGCGATGAAATGCAGCACGCCTACTTCATCGGTCAGTTCGTCCGGATTCTGCTGACGGAAAATCCGGAGCTGAATACAGAGGAAAACATCCGCTATATTTACGAAACAATCGGAAAAGCGGTCGAGCTTGAGAAAGAATGGGCGCATTACATCCTTACAGGAATCGATGGCATCGATCTTACAGAATTTGAGGGGTATGTGGAATACTTGGCCAATAAACGCCTGCGGCAGCTCGGCTTGGCGAATATGTATGAAGAGCAGAACAACCCGATGCCGTGGATTCAAGTATTTGGAGACGACATGATGAACGATACGAAATCCGATTTCTTTGAACAAAAATCGCGGACCTATTCGAAAGTGTCGCAGTCCAATGGATTCGACGAATTATAGACCCCGGATTGCAATCGTCTACACATCGGTTACGGGGAATACGGAAGAGTTGAGCCGCATAATCGGCAGCTGCTTCAGTGACGAAGTGAATGTATCGCTGTTCCGAATTGCTGAATTCCCGCTGTCCTGGCTCTGCAGCTATGATGCAGTTATGGTTGGTACGTATACTTGGGGGAACGGCAATGTTCCAACAGAGATGCACAGCCTCTATTCTGCGCTGGAAACGGCTGCAAGAAAGGAGCTTATCACGGCGGCATTTGGCACGGGTGACAGCTTTTACCCGGATTATTGCGGCGCAGTGGACCGTTTCCGGGACATGCTGCACGTCCGGACAGATCTGGCAGTGACGCTGAAGGTGGAATTGATGCCGCAGGAGCGGGACTGGGACCGGTGCCGGAAGTTAGCGGAACTCATCTTGGCCCGGCTGAAGATAAATGCACAGTAAAACCAGCGTCCCGGGCAGATGGCCCGGGACGCTGGTTATGTTTAAAAAGTTATTGAATTCTACAGTTCCGCATACACCGGTGCAAAGAATTCCTGATACAGCTCCCGCAGGACTCTCGTTTCGTCATGCTTGAGTATTCCGAAGACCAAGCTGACCTCAGAAGACCCCTGATTGATCATTTCGATGTTAGCCCCTGTCCGGGCAATGGCTGCAGCGGCGCGTGCCGTAAGACCGGTTGTATGGCGCATACCTTCACCGACGAGGACAACCATGGAAAAATCATGGCGGAAGTGCACGTCATCCGCTGCCAGTTCGGTTTTCACCCGTTCAACAATGCGGGCGTCCTGGCCGGGTTTCAACTGATGGCTGCGTATGATGACCGACAGATCATCGATTCCTGACGGCGCATGCTCGTAGGAGATTTGCTCTTCTTCCAGAATCTGCAGCAGCTTGCGGCCGAACCCGATTTCCCGGTTCATCAAGTATTTGCTGACATAAAGCGTAGAGAAACCGCTGTCGGCCGAGATGCCGGTGACGGGCTGTTCGGAAAAATCACGTTCCGCTGTAATCATCGTACCCGGCGCTTCCGGGTTATTTGTATTTTTAATGCATACTGGGACAGCCGCCCGGAATGCAGGCATTAACGCTTCATCATGCAGAACAGCGAAACCGGCGTACGACAGCTCGCGCATTTCCCGGTACGTCATGTGTGAAATGCTGACCGGCTGATCCACAACGCGGGGGTTTGCGGCAAAGACGGAGTCCACATCCGTGAAGTTCTCATACAGTTCGGCTTTGACAGCGGCCGCCAGAATAGCGCCGGTGATGTCTGAGCCTCCCCGGTTGAACGTCCGCAGAACACCTGAAGCTGTGAAGCCAAAAAAGCCAGGGAACACGCAAATGGCTTCATTATCCTTAAGGGCAGCCAATCTGCCGTATGCTTCCGGCAGGAGCTGTGGATAAGCAGGCGGATCGTTCAAGAGAAGCCCTGCATCTTTTGGATTGCAGTATTGAGCTGAAAGGCCGGTCGCTGTCAGATAAGCTGCAACCAGTTTGGCCGATGCATCTTCACCGCTCGCCTTCAAGGTATCTGTGAATAATCCGGCATCTTTCCTGCTGGAATGCAGCCGGTTATACAGGTCTTCTTCGATATCATTCAGCAGGCTGCTTTCGAGCCCGAGCCCGCTGATGATTTCCTCGTAGCGCTCCATGATCTGGCGGAAGCCTGAAGACGTATCATTTCCGGATAATGCGGCATCTGCAAGCGAGATCAGGTGATCGGTTATTTTTATGTCAGTATCAAACCGTTTACCCGGGGCTGAGACAACAACAATCCGGCGAGAGGTGTCCGCGGTAATGATATTCGCCACCTTTTTGATTTGCTGGGCACTTGCCAAAGAAGTGCCTCCGAATTTGCAGACTTTCATCTCATCCCCTCCATTTTCGCTGAATTTTTCGATTAAGGTTGTGCTTGCCGGCAATGACCTCTATAATGGCATAAATCACAAAGGTAAATGGGTATTCCCATCAGTGTACATAGACCATGGAGGTGCGTCAATGGAAAATAGAGTATCAGTCGGATTATTAGGGTTTGGAACAGTCGGGAGCGGAGTCGCCGCAATCGTTCAGCAGCATCAGCAGGATTTGCTGCATAAATTGGGAGCAGAGGTATCGATCGATAAAGTACTGGTTAAAGATTTGACGAAGGACCGCGACACCGGGCTGTCTCCCGATGTGTTCACAACCGAGTTGGCGGATATCGTGAATGACCCTTCCATCGATATTATTGTGGAAGTCATGGGAGGAATTGAAGAGGCGAAACAGGCTATTGAGCAGGCGCTTCAGGCAGGCAAACAGGTAGTGACCGCCAATAAGGATGTCATGGCGCAGTATGGACATGAACTGCTGCAGCTGGCGGATGCTCAAAAGCAGGACCTGTTCTATGAAGCGAGCGTTGCCGGCGGAATTCCGATCATCCGCACACTTGAAGATGGACTGGCTTCTGACCGCATTTCGAATTTAATGGGGATTGTGAACGGAACGACGAATTTCATCCTGACAAAAATGAAACAGGAAAACATGAGCTATGAAGATGCGCTCGCCCAGGCAACAGCACTTGGCTTTGCGGAAGCCGATCCGACAGCGGATGTGGGCGGGCTTGATGCGGCACGGAAAATGGTGATTTTGTCTTCACTTGCATATTCCACGGAAGTGTCCCTCGACGATGTGGTTGTCCGCGGCATGGATGAGATCCAGGAAGGGGATGTGGAACTGGCTGCCCGCTTTGGCTACACCGTCAAGATGGTGGGCGCCTCCCAGACGGATGAAGACGGGATTGAAGTGGTGTCTGAACCGGTGTTCCTGCCGGATGCCCATCCGCTTGCTTCTGTGAATAATGAATTTAATGCTGTCTACATTCGGGGGGCGGCAGTCGGGGAAACCATGCTGTACGGTCCCGGAGCGGGTTCGCTTCCTACTGCGACATCCGTTGTGGCCGATGTGATTGCGGCTTGCCGCAATATTCTTCTTGAAGTGAAAGGCAAAAGGCAGCATGCCCCTCAGCATGCCCGGCCGATCAAACCGGCGAATAAACAGCAGGCCAAATATTTTCACCGGCTGCTCGTCAATGATGAAATCGGCGTACTGACCAATGTGACAGCGGTCTACAGCAAGCACGGAGCCAGCCTGCAATCGGTCATGCAGCATCCGAGCGAGCAGGATGGACAGGCGGAACTGATTCTCGTCACACACCGCATTTCAAGGCAGCAGCATTTGGATATCATCACAGATCTCGATGGCTTGGCTGGCATGATTAGCCATTACCGGATTGCAGGGGAGGAATAAGCATGAATTGGCCAGGGTTGATTGAACGATATAAAGAGTGGCTGCCGGTGACAGAAAACACACCGGCACTGACATTATTGGAAGGCAATACGCCGCTCATCCGGCTTAATACGTTATCGGAAAAATGGGGAATTGACCTCCATGTAAAGTTTGAAGGCGCCAATCCGACCGGTTCATTTAAGGACCGCGGAATGGTCATGGCGGTCGCAAAAGCAAAAGAAGAAGGCAAGACAACCTTGGTCTGTGCTTCTACGGGCAATACGTCCGCTTCTGCTGCCGCTTATGGCGCACGGGCGGGTCTTCGGACAATTGTGGTGATTCCGGAAGGGCGCATCGCACTCGGCAAGCTGGCGCAGGCAAAAATGTACGGTGCGGAAATTCTTGAAATTGAAGGGAATTTCGATGAGGCACTGGAGATGGTGCGGGAACTGGGCGAAGAAGAGCATATTGCCCTTGTGAATTCCATCAATCCTTACCGCCTGGAAGGTCAGAAAACCATCGCATTTGAAGCTGTGGAGCAGCTTGGCAAGGTGCCGGATATCTTTGCACTGCCCGTCGGCAATGCCGGGAATATTTCCGCTGCCTGGAAAGGATTTTCGGAACATGCTGACCGGACCGGTGCAATCCGTCCTGAACTTCTCGGCGTACAGGCAGCGGGAGCGGCACCAATCGTCAATGGCAAGGTTGTTGAAAAACCGGAAACAGTCGCGACGGCAATCCGGATCGGCAATCCGGCAAGCTGGCAGCTTGCATTGAATGCGCTCGAGGAATCGAACGGCACGATTCTGGCTGCAACGGATGAAGAAATCCTGGAAGCGTATCAATTGCTGGCTGCGACGGAAGGTGTATTTGCAGAACCGGCTTCCTGTGCATCGATTGCGGGGATTAAAAAACGGGTGGAAAGCGGTGCGTTGCCAAAAGGCGCAACAGTGGTCGCGGTCCTGACAGGGAACGGATTGAAAGATCCTGATACCGCCATTGCAGTGAATCAGCATAAAGCGAAACTGACGCCGGCGGACAGAGAGCGGTTTTGGGCGGAATTGCGCGGAGGCGTATCTGTATGACGGATGAACGATTTTCTGTCAGAGTACCGGCTTCGACCGCAAATCTCGGACCGGGATTCGATTCCATCGGCTTGGCGATTGATCTCTATTTGACTGTTCAGGTCTCGCCCGCGGATGAATGGCGGGCAGAATATCTGGATGATCATCATCAGCATTTATCCGATGAACCGGATAATCTGATCATCGACACAGCCCGGACCGTCGCAGCTGAAGCAGGACGTTCACTGCCGCCGGCCCATCTGCAGGTGATATCTGAAATTCCGCTTGGAAAAGGGCTTGGCAGCAGTGCCGCAGCCATCGCGGCTGGCATTGAAATTGCGGATCGGCTGCTGGGCCTGAATTGGCCGATGACCAGGAAAGTGGAAATTGGCAGCAGGCTGGAGGGCCATCCGGATAATATATCGGCATCGCTGATGGGCGGACTGACCGTTTCCTACTATGATGAAGACGAACTGGCAACCGTCCATGTGGCTGAACCTGCGCTCGGTATCCTGCTGCTTGTGCCGGCAGCTGCCTTCTTGACGGTTGAATCGCGGGGACTGCTGCCATCTGTACTGCCTTATGAAAAAGCGATTACCGGAAGTGCTGCCGCCAATGTCGTCAGTGCAGCGCTGATCAGCGGGGACTGGAAGACAGCCGGGCGCATGATGGAGAAGGATCTGTTCCATGAGCCCTACCGGAAAGACCGGCTGCCTGATTTTGATGAAATCAGACAGGCATGCCGGACGCTGGGTGCGTATGGTTCAGCCATCAGCGGCGCCGGGCCTTCCATCTTCATCGCTGTCCCGCAAGGCAGCGAAACAGAAATCGCAGCGGAATTGCGGGTACTTTTCCCCCGCTATGACTGCTTGGTGACTAAACCTGCGTTTCACGGCATTGAGAGCCGGGTTTCGATTGGCAAAAAGTGAAAAAACAGCTCCTTCCGTCATGAAAACGGAAGGAGCTGTTTTTTTGTTCACTTTACGATCAATACCGGGCACTCAGCACGTTTGACGACTTTGTGGCTGACGCTTCCGAGCACCATTTCCTGTAAAGCGTTTATGCCCCGACTGCCGATAACCAGAATGTCGAAACCAACTTCATTGGCAAATTCGACGATTGCCGGACCCGGCGTGCCATGCAGCATTTTAACCGCATAATCGATGTTATGTTCCGCCAGTGCTTCTTCAACAGGCTGCAGCCGCTTGCGACGGGCGGCATCGAGCTCAGTTATGCTCGGGCTTTGCAGCACTTCATCTTTTGCCTTATTGTGATCAACGACATAGACAACAATCACTTTTGAATCCGGGGTAAGTGAGGCGACTTTGATCGCTTCACGCGCTGCGCGGATGGAATGGTCAGAACCGTCTACTGCCAATAAAATAGAATTATACATTCAGCACACTCCTTTTTATTGAGAAGGTGGTCTGGCATCCTGCTGAAGCCATCCAGGCCTTCAATGTTACTTTCATTATCCCTTTCTTTTGATACTAACGCAATCCAATCGATGGCAGCAGACTGTATTTGCCATTGCTGAAAAACAACAAACCAGCCCATCCGCTTACTGGAGCGGATGGGCTGGTTTTCTTACTTCACGATGAGTACAGGGCAGTCGGCCCGCTTGACGACTTTGTGGCTGACGCTCCCGAGCACCATTTCCTGCAAGGTATTCAGTCCGCGGCTGCCAATAATGAGGATATCGAAATTTTTCTCATTGGCGAATTCAACGATTGCCGGCCCCGGTGTGCCATGCAGCATTTTGACAGCACAGCCGATGTTGTTTTCAGCTAATATTTCCTCGATCGGTTGGAGCCGCTTGCGGCGGGTGAAGTCAAGCTCTGCTGTACTGCCGCTATGGAGCACTTCTGTTTTCGCATTGTTATGATCCGCCACATAAACGACCGTCACTTTCGAATCCGGAGAGAGCGAAGCGACTTTGATCGCTTCACGCGCTGCGCGGATGGAATGATCAGAGCCATCGACTGCCAGTAGAATAGATTTATACATAGTAAACACTCCTTTTAATGAGAAGGCAATTTGGCGTTCTTGCTGTTGAACACGGCAATTTTTTCAACCAATTTTCTGCTGCCGCCATCCAAGCCTTCGATGATGACTTCATTGTCGTTTTCTCTCAGTTTCAGCACGATCCGATCTACGGCTCCGACACCGGAATCATCCCAAATATGGGCGTCGGTGAAATCGAGCACGACTTTTTTATGCTGCACATCCAATTCGAAGGCATCAAGGAAATCTTCAACGGAGGCAAAAAACAGCTGTCCGTCGATTGCGTAGCGGGTGACGCTGTTTTCGATGGTCTTTTTCACTTGGATCTTTGAGATTTTAGAAACAAAGAGAACCGCGCTCAGGATGACACCGGCAATGACGCCTTGCGACAAGTCATGTGTAACAACCACGATGATCACGGTGACGAGCATAACCGCTGTATCCGATTTCGGTGCTTTCGTCATGTAAGAAAACGAAGACCAGTCAAACGTACCGATCGATACCATGATCATGATGCCGACGAGAACAGCCATCGGAATCTGGACGACGACCGATCCGAGGACGAGAATCAGGAACATGAGGAACGCTCCTGCAATGAATGTGGAAAGCCGGGTAAGTCCGCCTGATTTCACGTTGATGACCGATTGACCGATCATGGCGCAACCCGCCATGCCGCCAAAAAAGCCGGTGACAAAATTGGCGATGCCTTGTCCGCGGGCTTCCCGGTTCTTATTGCTGCCTGTGTCCGTCATATCATCGACGATTGTTGCCGTCAGCAGGGATTCGAGCAGTCCGACGACAGACAGGGCAAGTGCGTAAGGCAGAATGATCATGAGTGTCTCAATCGTGAATGGCACATCCGGAATAAAGAAGGATGGCAGCGACTGAGTGATCGTGCCAAGATCGCCGACAGTCCGCAAGTCATAATTCGAGTAAACCGCGACAATCGTCAGTAAAACAATTGCGATCAACGGGGCCGGAACAGCGTTGAAAAAACGCGGAAGAATATAAACGATACCGAGCGTGATGCCGACGAATACATAGGTCATGCTCGAAATGCCGAGGAAATGCGGAACCTGAGCCATGAAAATAAGAATGGCTAACGAATTGACAAAGCCGATCATAACCGCCCGCGGGATGAATTTCATCAGTTTCGCAACTTTGAACACACCGAATAATAATTGGAACACCCCCGTCAGAATCGTGGCAGCCAGTAAATAATGGACACCATAATCTGCGACAAGCGGAGCGGCGACGAGTGCCATAGCTCCGGTTGCAGCTGAAATCATCGCGGGACGTCCTCCGGCAAACGAAATAATGACGGCGATGAGGAATGAAGCATACAGGCCGACCATCGGATCAACACCGGCGATGATCGAAAAGGCGATCGCTTCAGGGATCAATGCCATGGCGACGACGACGCCGGACAGGATGTCCCCTTTGACATTCGAAAACCATTCAGTTTTTATTGTATCTATCAATTCATTCCATCCTTTCTATATTGAATCACGAAATGGAGTATACCATGCATGTTCCCAAAAAGGAACAATTAAGAGAAAGGTTTTGGAGAAGAATATGCTATAATGGACGGCGTGCAAGAGTTGGAGGTTGACTGAGATGAATTACGGATACATCCGTCCGCTGGCAGATGATAAAATGAACCGCCATCAGCGGAAAGAGCTGGAGTCTGTCGGAGGAATACAGATTGTTGAAGAAGAACATGCCGGTGCAAAACGCCGGGTTGCCTTGGAAGGATTGCTTGAAGCAGTGCAGGAAGGGGACAGGTTGTATGTGTTCAGTCTGTATGTGCTGGCGGATTCGACGCGCCATCTGCTGGATATCGTGCGGCTTTTGAATGAGCGGGAAGCAGAGCTTCATGTACTGTCGAGCGGAATCGATACGCGGCCTTTTTCCGCTTATTCTTTTTTGACGGTCTTAGAAGAACTGGCGCAATTTCAAACAGAAGCGATCAGTGAAAAAACAAAGATGGGGCTGTTGGAAGCGCAAAAGAAAGGCAATAACGCCGGCCGGCCGAAAAAATCGCCGGACGCGATAAACGAGGCGCTGGAAATGTATCATACCAAACGCTACTCATTGGAGGAAATCAAAGAAAAGACAGGTATCAGCAAATCGACACTCTACCGGAATCTGGAAAGCTGAGAGGGGAAAGCAAATGAATGAATCAGCTGCACAGCGCAGAACTTCCCCTGTTTTCTATGGCTGGACGATCGTCGCGATCGGGGGACTGTTCCTGTTTTTCTCCGGACCGGGGCAGACGTACTCAAACGCGCTGTTCATCGAATCCTATATAGAAGATCTCGGATGGAGCCGGAATCTGGTTTCGGGCATCTATTCCGCTGCCACGTTATGCGCCGGTTTTCTGCTGTATTTTATCGGGAGCCTGATTGACCGGTTCGGGCACCGGAAGATGGCGGTGGCGATTATCACCCTGTTTGCCGGCGCGCTTGTCTGGAACTCTTTTATCACACATCCGGTGATGCTGTTCATCGGCTTCTTTTTTATCCGGCTCCTTGGACAGGGATCAATGTCGCTGCTCGGCAACACGCTCATCCCGCAATGGTTCATCTCCAAGAAAGGGCGGGCGTTCAGTCTGATGGCAATCGGCGCATTTATCAGTTCGGCGCTGTTTCCTGTCATTAATGTTCAATTGATTGACATGGTCGGTTGGCGGGGAGCGTGGCTGGTGCTCGGCATCGGGACAGCAGTCATTATGATTCCGGTTGTCTTGAAGTTTCTTGTGAATAAACCTGAAGACATCGGCCTGCTGCCGGATAACGCTGCGGTGGAACCGGTGGAAGCGGAAGCTGATGGGAAAGACACCGTGTTTACGGAAATATCCTGGACTCTTAAAGAAGCGATGCGGACCTACCAGTTTTGGCTGCTCCTCATCTGTGTCTCGATTCCCGCACTGATCAATACGGGCCTTACCTTCCACATCGTCTCGATCTTCAGCAGCAAAGGACTGACGGCAGGGGAAGCAGCAGCGCTCTTAAGTATCATGGCGGTCGTTGGGTTTCCCGTGACGTTAGCCATCGGGTTCATCCTTGAGAAAGTCCAGATCCGGCTTGTGCTGGCGGCAATCTTTGTCGGCCAGCTTCTATATTTGCTGGTCCTGCAGGAAGTGAGCACTTTTACAGCGGCAATTTGGTTCGCGGTACTGTGGGGTGTTATCGGGGGCATCGAACGGGTGACACTCGCGGTGGTGTTCCCTGAATACTTCGGCCGCCGCCATATCGGTTCGATCAAGGGGTTTGTGACTGGAGTCATGGTTTTCGGCTCAGCGTTGGGTCCGTTGCCGTTCGCGTTGGCATACGATATGTTCGGGGACTATACGGAAGCGGTGTGGCTGGCGATGATCATTCCGGCCATCGGCGCTGCAGCAGCTTTTCTGAGCACCCAGCCGACAAAGAGGGAATCCCGATTATTGCGATGAAACGACAGGCAGGCGCCAGTGAAGCCTGCCTTTTGATATTCATGATTATTTTACAATCAGAATCGGGCAGGATACCCGTTTGATGGCTTTGTGGCTGACACTGCCCAGCACCATTTCCTGAAATGCATTCAGTCCTCTGCTGCCCATGACAAGAATGTCGAAATCCCGGGCATTGGCAAAGGAAACAATGGCTGGACCGGGTTCGCCTTCAGTCAGTTCAATGCTGTAGGAAAGCCCGGCCCGCTCCAGTATTTGCACAGTACCGGCCAGCCGGCTTTCTCTGATTTCCTGTAAAGTGTCAGCGTCATTCCTGACAGCGATTTCCTTTTTTGACTTTGACGAATCCCAAACATATAAGACGGTGACTGATGATTTTTCAGGCAGTGCCAGGTTGATCGCAGCCTTTGCAGCACGCTCAGCATGGGCGGAACCGTCAGAAGCCAGTAAAATTTTGTTGTACATTCATCTTCCTCCTCCATTTCCGGGCCGTGTATCAGTGGTGCGTCCGACCTTATGAATATCTTTTTCTTGGCATTTACTTATCGGGATGTACTGCTTTTATTATAATCTACTCGGGCTTTTTTAGACAGAATATTCTTTAATATTGACGAGTTATGGTCAATTAAAGAAGTTATTGATAATTATGATCTCTGGTATACAATCATTCCAATCTGTTTATCGGGGTCACTCATAGGAAATAAGTACAGTGATGGTTATAAGTATTGGCGAACAGCTGATTTGGTAATCGATATTATTCTGTACTTTCGCACAATATGACGGACTCTGGTACGATAAATGAATACCCCGATTCGGGAAGGAAAGCGGCGTCCAGGTTAAGCGTCGGGTCCTATCGGCTTTTACTGTTAATTAATATATAGAAGAAAGGCGGAGATGTAATGAGTGCTAGACCGAAAATCGTCATCCTTGGGGCAGGCTATGCCGGCCTGACAACCGCAAGGAGATTAATCGGGACATTGTCATCTGAGCAAGCGGAAATCGTGCTGGTCAATAAGCATAATTACCATTATGAGGCGACTTGGCTGCACGAAGTGGCTGCCGGAACGCGTTCGCCGAATTCGGCCCGCGTCATGATCAGCGATGTGATCAGTCCGGACAAGGCCACGCTGATTTATGACACGGTAGTGGAAATCAGAAAGGATGAGAACCGGGTCATTTTGGAGAATGACGAACTCACATATGATTACTTGGTTATTGCGCTCGGCTGGAAATCCAATGATTTCGGCATTAAGGGCATGGCGGAAAATGCATTCGCAATCGAAGATATTGATTCGAGCCGGCTGATCAGCGAACATCTAGAGTATCAATTCGCAAAATACCGAAGTGATCCGGCCGCTGATGAAGAAAACCTGAATATTTTGGTCGGCGGTGCCGGGTTCACCGGCATCGAATTTGTGGGTGAACTGGCAGAACGGGTGCCGGAACTCTGCAAGGAATATGACATAGACCGCAGCAAAGCCCGGATTATCAATGTGGAAGCGTCACCGTCGATTCTTCCAATGTTCGATGAAGAGCTTGTGGAATATGCAAGGAAATCACTTGAAGACCGTGGTGTCGAAATCAGGACCGGCGCTGCGATTTCAGAATGTACACCGGAAGGATTTATCGTCGGTGACGAAAAGGAATTGATCAAAGCGGGCACGATCGTCTGGACCGGCGGCGTTAAAGGCAGTCCGGTTTTGGAAAAATCCGGCTTTGAACTGACAAAAGGAAAGGTCAATGTCAATGGTGATCTGCGCCTTGCGGGCGAAGAGAATATATTTGTGATCGGTGACTGTTCGTGGGTCTGGAATAAGGAAGCGGACCGGCCCTATCCGCCGACTGCCCAGCTGGCGATGCAGGAAGCAGATACGGTGGCGGCGAACCTGCAGGCGCTGCTCACCGGCCGGGCGCTGAAGGAATTTGTGTTTGATGACAAGGGAACAGTCGCATCACTCGGCAATTCAGACGGCATCGGCAATGTATTCACCGGTGTCAAACTGAAAGGCAAACAGGCTGCGGCAATGAAGAAAATTGTAGATAACCGCTCCCTTTACCTCATGGGCGGACCAAAACTGGTACTGAAAAAAGGAAAACTGCGGCCGTTCTGATCGTTCCGGCTGCAGCCGGGACGAAGACGGCAAAATGAGGAGGAAATTGCAGATGAAGAACGTATTGGTCGGACTGGCGGTCATTCTGGGGTCGTTGGCAGGTTATCGGCTTATGAGCCAATATCGTGAAGAATCAAGGGATTTTCGTTAATGACCGAGGAAGAAGGGTTATTCGGGAAAGTCAGCGAAGACTGGCCATCCATGATGGTCTTTTTTGCTTTATTGAACCGGAGGGGTTCTTACGGGCTGTTATTATATATGTTGGATTAAAGACCGTGTATACAGAACGCTCAAGGAGGGCAAAGATGATTGCTTCTCACTGTTCCTATCCCGTAAAACGGCGCCACTTCCAGGTTCGTATAAAAGGTAAGGACGAAAAGGAATGTGGTCTCTATGTTTATGATGAATTGAATCGGAAGCAACCGTTTTATACCGTTGATATCACTTTTATGTTATGCCTGATAATGGAACTCGAAAGTCTGATGAAACTAAAGAAGGGGGAATGACTTAATTTCTAAGAAAGGGGGAAATAAGTAAAGCTGGGATTTCAGCAAATACTTTTCATGGATGCATTTCCATTCGCAATGTGTCCTTTTTCGTTTATAGGTGAAAAGGAAGCGGTTTTGGGAATCATCTTCGCTTTCAATAATGCTGTTTAACAAACCTTGTTTTATACCAATAAAGAGAAAGGGGATTATATGACTGCTTTAAAAAAGAAGAAACCGGGATCCGTCTTCTATTTATCAATTTTGATTGTTGCGGTCATCGTAGCCTGGGGTGTCTTTGCGACTGATAATTTCAACAGCGTAACCAGTGCAGGGCTTCAATGGGTCACCACCAATTTGGGGTGGTTCTATGTGATGACGACTGCGGTTTTTGTAGTGTTCAGTATTTATCTGGCGTTCGGCAGAAACCAGGACGTGAAGCTGGGGAGCGACGATAGCGAACCGAATTATTCGTTTCTGTCATGGATCGGCATGCTTTTTGCCGCCGGTATGGGCGTCGGTCTTGTGTTTTGGGGGACAGCAGAACCGATTCTGCATTATATCGAGCCGCCTCCCGGTGTGGAAGGCCGTACTGTGGAAGCTGCCCGGGCTTCACTCGTTTACAGTATTTTTCATTGGGGAATCCAACCATGGGCGATTTATGCGGTTGTCGGCATAGCGATCGCTTATTTTAAATTCCGGAAAAACAAGCCCAGCCTGATCAGTGAAACGCTGAGGCCGGTGTTGGGCAACAAGGTCGATGGACCGCTCGGCAAGACAGTCAACATTATCGCCACAGTGGCGACGACTGTAGGAATTGCGACTACCTTCGGTTTTAGTGCCATGCAGATGAGCGGCGGCATAAGCGAGGTGTTCGGCACTCCGAATTCCGTAATGGTTCAACTTATAATTACAGGCGTAGTCGGCGTTGTCTTTATCGGTGTTGTCTTTGCCGGTATCGATAAAGGCATGCGGCGGTTAAGCAATGCTAACTTGGCACTTGCCGCACTGCTTCTGCTGGCCGTATTTTTGTTTGGTCCCACTGTCCGGCTGATCGGTGATTTTTTCGTCTCTCTCGGTACGTATATTAGAGATTATGCATATTTAAGTCTGGAATTGCACCCGAACCGCGATACAAATTGGCAGGCGGAATGGACATTCTTTTACTGGGGCTGGCTCATTGCCTGGGCGCCGTTTGTCGGCATGTTCATCGCCCGTGTCTCAAGAGGACGGACCATCCGGGAGTTTGTGCTGGGTGCCTTGCTTGTCCCGGCTTTGCTCGGGGCTTTCTGGTTTGTCGTTTTCGGCGGAACCGCTATCTATTTAGAACGCAGTGGCGCTGCGGATATTGCGGCTAAGGCACAAAATACGCCGGAAATCGCATTATTCCTGTTACTGGATGAATTGCCTTTCGGATTTGCGCTCAGTATTCTGGCCCTTGTGCTGATCATCATTTTTTTCGTGACTTCCGCTGTTTCAGCCACTTATGTACTCGGTGTGCTGTCTTCGGCCGGAACGTTGAAGCCGAGTAAAAAAATCCAAGCTGCATGGGGAGCCGGCATCATTGGAATTGCAGCAACATTGCTGCTCAGCGGAGGTTTAGAAGCCCTGCAAGCCGCCTCCGTTATTGTGGCACTTCCTTTCGCCTTCATCCTGCTGGTCGTCTGTTTATCAATGGGGCTTGCGCTGAAGAGAGAAAGGCAGGAAGCAGGAGAAGGCGGTAAGCAAGAAGCCAGGGAAAGTTGAATTGTCCATGCTTGAGGGATTTTCAGTCCTGTGGCCTTCTGGTTTATGTCTCACAGTAATCCCCATGAAAATTCGGTTTGTCATTGCCCGTGTCTTACGGCAAGCGGGCAATCCGCTGGTGGCTGGAATCCAAGGGAATTAAAAGAAAAAAGGAAAAAGGTATTCTGAAAGGGAGGAGGAATATGGAAGTTTTCTTTTTCATAAGCGGATTATTAATTCTGCTGCTTGTTACAGCAGATATATTTATAACGACAATTTAGGTGGAAGGAGGAGCAGGACCTGTCTCTAATCGGATTGCGGTGTATACATGGAAATTCATCCGGACAATTGGAAGAAAACATAGCCGGATACTCAGCTTAGCGGGGCCGGTCATTCTGACATTGACACTTGTAGGATGGATTCTGCTACTCTGGCTCGGCTGGCTGCTGCTGTTTATGGGCGGAGACCAGGCAGTCATCGATACGCAGGATAATTTGCCGACCGAGTTAAGGGAACTCGTGTATTTCACTGGTTTTACGGTTTTTACATTAGGCGTCGGAGATTATGTACCGAAGGAAGGTCCCTGGCAGGTTGCAACAGCTATTGCATCCGGGAACGGAATGCTTTTTATCACACTCGGAGTTACGTATATCTTATCAATCCTCGGAGCTGTGACAACCCAACGCTCCTTCGCTTCTGGTATTACAGGTATCGGACAATCAGGACATGAAGTTGCGGGGAAAGCGTGGAACGGACAGGATTTTCGTGATATTGATCTCCTCTTGAATTCAGCGATCTCCCAATTAGGCACCCTTGCTTCACAGCATCGGGCTTTTCCAATTCTTCATTACTATCATAGTTTGGACTTGACAAAAGCGGCTTCTATTGGTGTTACCGTGCTGGATGAAGCATTGACTATTCTGGAGTTTGGCGTACCGGAGACCCATCAGTCGAACCGCTTCCTCCTGGAAGACACCCGTTCCGGCATTAAAAGCTATTTGGAAGCGTTGCCGGCAAAAATTGATGGGTCTGAAAGTTCGGTTCCCCCACATCCGAATCTAGCCCATCTTAGAGAGAAAGGGCTGCCGACAGTGGCTGATGAAAAGTTTCTGAATGCGCTCGATAAGTTGAATGACCGTCGCAAATCTCTTTATTCACTGGTAAAACTTGATGCACGGCCCTGGCCGGATGGTAAGGATGAAGAGGAAAACTCAAAATAAGGGTGATTCGGGCGTGTTCAGCTCTGCCGATTGATTTAAATGGAACTTTTCAAGTCTCATTGGGCTAGGATGTTTTCTGCAGAATTATATCAAAAGGAGGGATATGTATGCTTGATACATTAGTGTTTGACGGCTGGAACAGTCTCATGCGCGCCTTCTTCATGGCCTGCTGGCATATCCCTTTCTGATTCTGCTGCTGCGGCTATTCGAAAAGCGCACTCTCACTAAAATAAACATTTTCAATTTCATCATCACCATTACATATGACGCGACACTGGGAAGTGTTCTGACGAATGACAAGGTTTCGTTTGCGGAGGGAGCAGTCATTTTATTCATGCTGACTCTGCTGCAGTTTATCGTAGCGAAGTTAACGACAAATTTCAATGCAATTGCTGATCTTATTAAAGCTTCTCCCGCTTTTTTGTATGCTGACGGCCGGTTCAATGAAAAACAGATGCAGAAGCAGCAGATCCGTATCGAGGATCTGTATGCAAAAGTGCGAAAACATGGAATGAGTTCATTGGATGAAGTGGAAGCGATCGTGCTCAAAGGAAACGGTTCACTGTCAATTGTCAAAAAGGAAGAAGACAGCTCAAAAGAGACGTTGAGAGGCATAAAGGAGTAATAGATAAATTACCGGGCAAGTAAAATACACAGCCCCTCTTCTATGTTGTAGAAAAGAAGCTGTGTATTTTCGGCATGAGACCGGCACGGTTTTAAATAGCGCACAGGTAAATTACTCCTCAACCGGCGGCGCATCCTCCAATACTTCATCCGTTTCTTCTTCCACTGTCTCTTCTTCCGTTTCTTCGATCGGTTCTTCTACAGCTTCAGCATCC
Organism: Planococcus lenghuensis; assembly: GCF_001999905.1. NCBI lineage: Bacteria > Bacillati > Bacillota > Bacilli > Caryophanales > Caryophanaceae > Planococcus > Planococcus lenghuensis. The sequence goes on along the minus strand of NZ_CP019640.1, from coordinate 3,239,568 downwards.
GGATCTTCCAGGGGACTTCCGTCTGTCTCAATTACTTCTTCCTCAGTGACTTCTTCTTCAGGGACTTCCTCTGTCTCGCCGCATCCGGCAGCTGTCAGTGAAGCTGTAAATAGCGTTAAAACGAATAGATACTTCTTCATGTGTGTCCACCTCCATTTCTGCTGGGCTGGCGTGATGCCTTCTGAGTTCATTGCTGTTCAGCGGGCCATTTCCAAGCATCGGCTCTGATCATCCCTAACAGTTTTTTTCGCCGTTCTTCAAGCTTGGAATGTGCTTGTTCAAATTCTTTTTCTGAAGTTACAGGCAGGCCGGCTGATCGAAGGCTTTCCAGGTCAACCGGCGGGGGTGCGTGATCCGCAGATTTGATGAAAGCGGAGTTCAGGGTACTCAAATAGCTCTGCACACTTGAACGGGCTTCTCTAACCCAGACTTTATTTGGCTGCCGGTGTTCGGGTATTCCATACTTGAACAGCGTCAGCGCCTCATCGAATACCACTACTGCCACCGCGGAGGCTTGTTCCGTTTTTTCACTGTGATAATAGTGGAGGATAGGATAAGCTTTGTGCTGCTGAGTCAGTGTGCTGAGTTGGGCGGAATAATCTTTCAGGAAAAGGTCGATATTACTGTAATCCTTGCCGTTCCATCCTTGTTTTACAATGATTTCGCTTTTTTCTCCCTGACCGGTAACACCTTCTGCAAATGACCGTTTTTGTGTAACGCCTCCCAGTACGGAAAGGACATAGGAAACACTGAGCGTTACAAAAAGCATACCGCTTGCTGTTGTCAGCGAAGTGGCGATCTGCCAGAAGCCGTCTTTGGGAGAGAAGTCACCATTTCCCATGGTGAACATTGTATATGCCACAAAGTATATTCGGGCTGCCCAGGTAATCGGTTCATCATCACGGGTATCAATCAATGAATTTTCATCTCCTGTGAACAGGAAGACCCAGCCTGCCCATATTGATAAAATCCACATAAATAAAATGGAAACCAGAATGATCGGCCCTGCCAGACTCAGTAGTTTTGATCTGTCTTTGGTGATGAACCGAAGCCCTTTCCAAATGACTGTTGTCAGCCGGCTTGAAATCGGTCCAGCACCTCCATCCACCCATAAAGTAGTCCAGAGCAGATCCGTAATCACGAAAAGCAGGATGAAAACGCCGAAAATAAAGTAAAGTTCATGCACTATTGTTCTCCTCCCTTTCCGGCACGCAGCTGAAGGAACAGAGCGAGTTTACCCAGCAGTCTGGCACAGTCGCCGCTCCAAAAGCATTTCTTCTTCAATACCCTCTGTATTTATCAGAAAAACGCCGGTGCCCGTAGAGGAGATAAGTTCATGTTCAACTCCTTGCTTTAGATGCCACCCTGCAATGATGGTATGATGAATGAAAATCACTCAAAGGAGGGTGAATATGGAAAGCACCAAGAAATTGAAAGCGCGCTTGCGCAAGTATACGATCGCTGAAGTGCTGAATCATTATGATGGTGAAATCCTTGGCCTGGACCGGCAAAAGCGTTCGGTCAAATACAAAAAGATGAGCCGGAATCCGTTTCGGTTCTACAGAGGAAGCGCCTATTTGTTTTACTTTGATATTTCCCGATTCCCACTTTCCTACCATACGCCCGAGGATAAACCGACCTGGATTCAGGGGGACCTGCATTTTGATAATTTCGGCGGTTTCCGGAATGAGCAGGGCGAGATGGTGTTCGATTCGAATGATTTTGATGAAGGCTATCTAGGATCTTATTTATATGATGTCTTCCGGATGGCTGTCAGCATCGGCTTGTATGCGGAAGAGCTGGATTACAGTGAGGCTGATGAAGCGAAATTCATCGTTACTTTTCTGAAGATGTACCACCAGCAGCTTGAGATTTTTGCAAAACAGGGAGAGGATCCGAAAACGCTTTTGTTCACCAAAAACAACACAGGCGGACCTGTCGCCAATGCGCTGAGCAGTCTTGAGGCGCGTGAAGCTGCAGAGAAATTGAAGGAAATGACGGCGGTGAAAGACGGTAAACGTCAGTTTAAGACGGATGGAGAGCTTGAGGCACTGACTGACACGGAACGGCAAGAGCTGGAAGTTGCCTGGCCGGAATACATCCGGTCACTGGATGAAAATAAAGAGACCGTCAATAATTACTTTAAGATAAAAGATGCCGTCCGGCTTGAAGGGAAAGGGACAGGGTCAATCGGCCTGAACCGCTACTTCATCCTGATTGAAGGTGAAGGGGAGGACCACCTGGATGATATCATCCTGGAAGCAAAAGAAGCGCGTTATCCCGCAACGGGCTATTATTTCTCTTATGATGACCTGTTCAGTCCGGATGAAGTCATGCATCAGGGACGCCGCGTAATCAGAACGCAAAAAGCGATGCATTATTTGCAGGACCCGTATCTTGGTTTCTTTTCGATCGGTGAACGCCATTTCTATGTGCGGGAAAATTCATCGTTTGATGAAGGTGTTGATCCGGAGTCGCTGCAGAGCACTGAAAGCATGCTTGACACGATAGAAGCCATGGGGAAAGTGACTGCGAAAATCCATGCGCGGGCCGACCACGATGTGGACGATGCCCTTCCATATGACAGCGAAACGGAAATTCTGAAAGCGATCGGCGATATCAACCGTTTTGCAGAAGATATTTCACATTTGGCGCTGTTTTATAAGCGGCAGGTGGAACAGGATTATGAATTATTCAAAGAGTGGCTGAACGAGGAATTCTCCAGTGAATAACAGGCAGACGGCCGCAGTCAGCGGCCGCTTGTTTTTGTATATAAGGCAATGCCGATCGGATGATACATATTCTCGCGCGGCGGTTCGATCAGGACGCCCCGCTGGTAATAGAATTCAGTCCCGGGATAGGGACTGAAGAGATTGCGGAATTCTCCGGGTGTGAGCTGATGCACGTGAAAAGGGTCATTACTTGGCTGTCCGCGGCCGCGGCCGAACGGAGTGGACAGAATCAGCGTGCCGCCGGGTTTCAGACGCTTCATCAGCTGTTCCAAAAACAAACGGTCATCGGGGACATGTTCGATGGTTTCAAAGCTTAAAATTGTATCGAATTGACCGAGTGAGTCCATGAAAGAGTCGTCCAATGCATCGCCTTGTCGGAAATATGCAAGGGGATGATGATAGCGGCCGCGTGCATAAGTGATTGCTTCCTGTGACAAATCCGCGCCAATGACCTGGGTGACTTTGTCTTTACATGTTTTTGCGATCAATTGTGTTCCATAGCCTGCACCGGATGCAATGTCGAGCACAGTGCCGCGGCAATAGTAAATTGCGAAATGATAGCGGGCGATGTGTTCAAGCAGCATACCGTTCATCGGATCCATATTATCCGGAACAATTCGTTCTTCTGTCAGGCGCATCGCTAACTTCCTCTCTTTTCGTTTCTGTTGATGTGAGGCATCAGGCGCCTGTTTTCAGGACTAATGAGGAATCTGCCTTCCTCTTAAATTTTGCTTGAAAGCTTGGAAGAGCATCGAAAAACTACGTGTTCTCCAAGGCCGTTTCTGTGTACTGCTCCAGAGAGAAATTCCAGGCATCGAAGCTCTTAATCGCTGTCAATGCTTCATTTCCCAAACTGGAGCCATTGTTCCATTCGAGTTCCAGCAAATCGATGCTGAATAAATGAATCATTTTCACATTTGTTTTTTCTAATATCAGTTCAGCGTGAAGGAATCTTTCAATACCAAGCTTCTTTTATCTTAGCACAAATAAAGAATGCTTATGAATTTAGGAAGAGATTAACGGAACTCATAGGTAACGCAGCAAATACACCATAGTTGCAATGAAAAAGCCGACTCCAGGAGCCGGCTTCGATCAATCTCTTATTGTGCAAAGAACACTTCGTAATACCGTGTGAACGCTACAGCAAAATCACCGCGCGAAACTTTTTCAGCCGGACTGAATGATGCCTGTACTGTCGGTGTCAGGTCGTATGTGCCTTGAGTTACAGAGAATTGCGCATTCAGGATATTCAGATCAAGTGCCAGCTGCACATAGCCTTTCAAGTGAGCTGGGATATCCCCTTGGTCAGTAATTGCAACGCGTGTATCACCGTATTGGACGGTCACATCTCCTGAAAATGCTTCAGCTTCTTCTTCAAGACCGAGGCTCTGAACAAGTGAGTAAGCGAGTTCCGCTTTTGAAACAGTTCCTTTTGGATCGAACGTGCCGTCTGCTTTGACAGTCATGACGCCTGCATTGAACTGATCATAATCACGGAACGCTGCTCCCTGGGCTGTGACTGCTTCTGCATAAGGAGATAGTTCGGCTGAAACATCTGTGAAATTTGGTGCCTCAGATAAGTTCTGGCGAACCTCGGCACCCATTACCAGGTAAGTCGCAAGTTCAGCGCGGCTCAGTTTAGAATCCGGTTTGAACAGACCATTCTCATAAGAATCAAACAAGCGGTTCTCGATGCCTGATGCGATCGCTTCTCCCGCTTCATGTCCAGCGATATCCGCCGCACCGGTTATCCCGCTGATACGGGTTGTTTTAACCGTACCTTGGACAGTTTCCGGAACGGCAAGGGCGATCGGATTTTCCGCTGTTCCTTTCAAGCCGCGGACCTCGAGTGTCCATTCGCCTGTCTGTGGACCATTGACAACGACTGTCCGCTCATAGGTGGTGGCAAACAGCAGGCTGATGCCGGAACTGTATTCCGTTCCATCTGGAGCGATCAGTACAAGATTGACCGGATTGCCAGTCTGCTCAATGAGTCCCTGAGCATTCGCAGTAGCCGAAAGGACAGACGTGCCTTCCGCTACCGGAAACTTATGCTGGGTGCTAACGTTCACTGTGTAGTCGACTGCAAAATCCTGTGTGTTGGATTCTGCAACCGCATCCGCGTTGAAGTCCTTCGTGCTGTTCAGCGTTGCGCCATACGTGTTGCCGTTAAATACCGCATCGAGTGCAGCATAAGCGTTCACATACCCGGCGCCGACTTCCCATGTCTCATAGCCCGGCATGTTCGTCGCCGTCTGTGTCAGGATCGATTTAATTTCATCCGGAGACAGTGTCGGATCCGCATCCAAGAGAAGAGCTGTGATACCGGCAACATGCGGTGTCGCCATCGATGTTCCGCTCATGATTGTGTAATACGGCAGGTGAGCGGGATCCAATGTATTTACATCTTGCTCAGTGGCTAGTGAAGTGACCGGTGAGACAGTGCGAGTTGAGACGATATCCACACCAGGTGCTACGAGTGTCGGTTCGTCTTTCCAAGTCCATGTCTTGCCGTCAAGTTCGAATGTGCCGCCGACACCTTCTGTACCGCGTGAGGAGAAATCAACCAATGTGCCGTCTTTTTCACCGGCACCTACTGAGATGACCCAAGGTGCTTTTGCGTAAGGGTTATGTGTGTTTTCGCCAGGGCCGGAGTTGCCAGCTGCGAACAAAACAGTAATTCCGCGATCATAAGCTTTTTTGCTGGCTACGTTGATCGGTGCAAGAGGTTCAAAATCACCGGAAGAACCCCATGAGTTTGTGATCACTCGAATGTTATACTCTTCCTGATGGGTAATGGCATAATCAAATCCGCCGATGCCGTCAAGGACGAATAATGCTGCGCCTGAACCGTAGCCGATCAAATCAGCACCTGGTGCCGCTCCTGCATACTCACCGCCTGACATTGCGCCTGTACCGCCGACTGTGCCGGCGACGTGGGTGCCATGACCGGAGTTCGTATCTGTGTTGATGACTCCTTCAGTATAAGAGACGGGAACAATTCCTACGATACTCTGCAGATTTGTCTGCCCGAGCACATTTTGAACAAGATTACGGCCAAACTCGTGATCTTTATGTGCGCCATCCACGCCGCTGTCATTGACGACAACGCCGATATCTTTGCCGGAGACAGGGAATCCGCCGTTCAGTTCCTGGAATGTACGGTCGGCGGCGGCTTTATCGACACCCGTAATCTGCGTGGCGTCCGCATTGTAGTACGCAAGCTTTTCATTCAAATAAACCGAAAGGACTTCGTCATTTGTTGCCAGTTTTTCCACTTGGCTCTTTGTTGCTATGGCACCGGCAATCGGCAAGCTCTTCATTGAAATTGCTGAATCGATGCCGAGATTCTCAAGCAGAGCCAGCTGGTCTGCGGACGGCTTTGAATCTCCTTTAAAGGTGATGACAATTTGCGCTGTCTCACTTTCTTCAAGCACAGACCACACTTTGTCATCGACCGCTGCAGCAGGGGCAAGGCCCGTTGCGAATGCTGCAGGGACCAGCGATAGCACCAGGACCAAGGTGCATACAATGGAAAATAATCTTTTCATCTCTCCGCCTCTTTTCATAATTGGTTTAAAATTCTTACTTTTGATTATGGGGGTACTGGAGAGCATTTCCTATTCCGCTAATGGCGTATTTTAAAAATCCGGATGGACTAGTCCCAGTACTACCGATGGCGTATTTTTAACGAATTCCGAAAGAAGTTCCCATCCTCGGGAAGCGGAGCGAGCAGGGTGGGGATGAATTTCGGTCGGCGAACGCCGACATTTTTTCTTTTCTTTCTGTCAAACTAGCCTGTATACTCGACATAAACAGAACGTGAGTTCCAGTATACAAAGGGCAATGAATGAACAGGAAGGAGGCATCGTTATGGCGGCTGACAAGAAGGGAAGTCACATCAAAGGCACGAAAAAGCAATTGCCTGACGGGTGGATAACAGGCGCGTTCCGTTATGCCATTTTTCCGACCGATGAACAGAAGCAGCGCCTGGAGATGGCATTCGGATGTGAGCGGAAAATCTACAATGAGTACGTGGCCGGGTTGGTTGAACACCTAACATCCATCGAATTCTCAGGCGGTTTTTTGACCTACAAGGTTCCGAATTACACGACGATCACTAATCGGTTTGATTTCCTTGACAAGTCAAATGACGCCTTTGTCTACAACGATGCCAAGATCCGTTTTCAGGCAGCCATCAAAAAATATAACGAGACCTACGGTAAACGCCCGCTGCACTACAAGAAATCTGTACAGAAAAAGATGAAAGCCGGCTATGTGCCTTCCCTTCGAGACGTCAAGGGGCTGCCGAAATTCCACAGTAAAAAGCAAGGCGGATTCAGCTATACAACCAACCAGACGAACGGGAATATCCGCATCGAATCGAGGGACGGCGCGACGTTTCTGCGGATTCCGAAATTCCCTGAAGGTATACCCGTTCGATTGCATCGGGAACTGCCCGCCGATGGGCTGATCAAAAAGGCGACCATCAAACGGGAAGGTGACCGCTACATCGTGGCCATTTCCGTCGATTATCCATTTGAAAAGCTGCAACTCGTGGAAAAGGTCGCCACATCCAAAATTACCGCCTTGGACTACAGCCAATCCGATTTGTACATGGACAGCGAGGGGCAAAAGGCGGAATACCCGCGGTTCCATGAATTGATCGGGAAACGGCAGCGGCGGCTGAACAAATCACTGGCCCGGATGAAAGAACGCGCGATGAAAGATGAAAACGGACAGCCTGTCTATTCGAAGAACTACCGGCAAACAGTTGTACACTATCAAAAGACCATGGCAAAGGCGGCGAACCAGCGGAACGATTTCCTTCACAAGCGCAGTCATCAGATAACCAATGATTACGATGCGATTGTGGTGGAAGACCTCGATCTGTCAAACCTGGCGCAGTGCCTGAAACTCGGCAAGAAACTGCACGACAACGGGTTCGGCATGTTCCGTAATATGCTCAAATACAAAGCGGAACGAAAAGGGAAACACTACATCGTCGCCGACCGCTTCTTCCCATCCAGTAAACTGTGCAGCGCCTGCGGCACAAAAAAAGAGAACTTGCGGCTTTCTGAACGGACGTATACGTGTGCGCATTGCCAAGCCGTGATCGACCGGGACCATAACGCGGCCCTCAACCTCAAGAACTACGGCATCCGCAAGCTGTCGAATTTGGGGTTCTTAGCCGCCCCCGTCTCCAGCTAACGTATTTTCCCGCTGAGTAGTGGTCGGGACGCCACGAATTCAAGGCTTGTGACATGGGGCGTTGGCCCTGTGAATGACCAAGCAATAAAAGAGGGGAATTTTTCTTTCCCGAAGCCCCCACTTCAAATTTTCGAAGAAAATTAAGTGGCGGGTAGTTCACTAAAATGAGTTTAGCAGCAGTGAAAGGGCAGGTAAACTGGCTTGTTCGAAAGTATAAAAATGACTGCTTGCACATCGCTATCCTTCATTCGTTAGAATCAGGCTCGACTTCGAGAGAAAAGCTGATGGGCAAATTAAAATCCCCCATGCTGAGAAAAGCATGGGGGATTTTATGTACTCCTTCTACAGCAGCGGCACGAGCCTGTTTTGCACTGCATAAATAATCGCTTGGGACCTGCTTTTGACGTCGAGTTTCCGGTAGATATTGCTGACATGGATCTTGACGGTTTTGTCGCTGATGAACAGTCGGTCTGCGATTTCTTTATTCGACAACCCTTCCACGAGCCCGAGCAACACTTCCTTTTCCCGGGGCGTCAAGGCGTTATCTTCGGGTTTCGATTCCGCCTGGTGCAGTGACAGCAGTTTTTTAGTCATTGCTTGGGGAATCACCGACTCACCATTGCTGACTGTGCGGATGGCCGCGACAACATCTTCCGATGGCGAATCCTTCAGCAGGTAACCATCTGCGCCTTCCCGTATTGCTGCCATGAAGTATTCATCGTTTTTGTACATCGTCAGCATGATAATCTTGATAGCCGGATAGCGGGCTTTTACCCATTTGGTCAAATCAATGCCGTTCATGTCCGGCATATTGATATCCATGATGATGACGTCCGGGGTGACGTTTTCGAGCATCGTTTGCAGTTTTTCACTTCCGGTCGCTTCCCCGACGACCTCCATATCATTTTCCTGCGAAATAATCGTTTTCAGTCCGTCCCGAAGAACGGCATGATCGTCTACCAGTATGACGTTAATCAACAGCCTCCGCTCCTTCCAATCCCATTTTCGGTATGCGCATTATGATTTCTGTACCTGTTTCACCACTGTTGCTGATCTGCAGCGCAGCACCGATTTTTGCGGCGCTTTCGTTCATTTGAATGATGCCGTAATGTGGTTCTTTCATCGCTTTCGTCATGGCTTCATAAAGAGAAAAACCAATGCCGTTATCTTTGATCTTAAGGAAAATTTCTTCCCGCTGATAGCGCAGGAGAACATCGATTTTTGTGGCGTTAGCATGCTTTAAGGAATTTTGGATGCTTTCCTGAATAACAGAGAAGATGACTTTTTCAGTGAGCAGGCTAAGCTGCTGCTGTGCACCGCGGACACTGAAGGAAATTGCCGGGCCTCCTGGGCCGTTCCGTGCAAATTCCTCAATTTTCCGCTCAATGGCTGCGTGCAATCCGAGTTCTTCAGTAGGCATCGGCCGCAAGGCGTAAATTGAATTCCTCACTTCTTTCAGCCCATCCCGCAGAACATCATTACTGCTAATGACAAGCTGCCGGGCATCTGCCGGACGGGAGCTTATTTTCTTTGCGGCAGTATCGAGCTTCATAATAGCGCCGGCCAGCGTTTGAGCGATGCCATCGTGAATGTCCTGTGCAATTCGGTTCCGTTCTTCCAGCAGCATCCGTTGCTCTTTTTCGCTGAATAACAGCTGCGTCTTCAGGAAGATGGCCAACTGATTGGCGATCGTTGCAATGGATTGCACATCTTCACCTGAAAATCCCTTGGTCCGGGTCTTTGTCATAATCAGGCAGCCGACCGATTCGGAGTCCAGCGTGAGTGGTGCGTACACCGCCGTCTGGACCGTTTCCTCAAAATATTGGGAAAGCGGGGCGTACATCCAATCAGGTTTATTGAAGACAGTAGTCTGTTGCAGTTGCTGAAGTGCATCTAACTCCTTATACCGGTCCTCCGGCAATTGAAAGGAGCCGTTGGCAAACGCGAGCCGCCAGCCATCTTTCTCGTCCGTCAGGAACAGAAAACACTCCTCGTAAGATACGATCTGGCCGATCAGCTGCTGGATATCGGTTTCCCAGCGCTTCACTGGAATTGCCTTATTGAGCTCTGACGAAAAATTAAACAGTGCTTTCAGCCGCTGTTTGTCAGCCCGAAGCCGGATAATCACCGAGCTTAAGATCGACAGGAAAATAAGTGGTGATAAAAAGAAGAAATAAGAAAAAATATCGGCTTCCCGCCGTGCCTGACTGCCGAGGAAATGAAGCAGGAAGCCATAGATGAGAGAAATGGTGAAACTGAACAGTTCTCCGCGTGTTTTCGCCGCCCATACAGTGAGCGGGTACTTCTCCGGGCGAATCAGGAGGACGAAATCCACAATTCCGTTGTTCACTGTATAATAGGTGCAGATGAATATCAGGAACGAAACGAAGACCGGCCAGAGAGTTGCCGCGTCTAAAACCGCAACTCCGCTGTATGCGAAATGTGCAACCAGGAGGCTCAGTACAAACTGAGCAGGATTGAAAAACACGATGCGCGCCGGCCGTCGATTGATCAGGGCGGCCAGCAGCACAGAGATGAAATGCAACATGACCGTTATCTCCAGTCCGAATATCAAATACGTCAAATACACTACCGGAAAAGACAGCGATGAGCTGCCTTTTGGAAAAGGCATCGGATAGAATTCACAGACAAAGAGAAACGCCAAAAGAAGCAGCAGTTCAACCGGCTCTCCGATTGCAGGCAGATGAAACAGTGAGTATGCAGCAGCTGCCCAGCCAAGAGCCGATATGATCAGCATATAAACTTGCGCGAGTCGGTTCCGATAAGGAACAGTATTCATATCATATCACCCTGTCTGAATCATTTGAAATGTCAATGTAAAGTAATCATATCAGTTTTTATAGAAACTGAAGTATTTTTTTAAAGTAAATGACAGGTATTTGCTGATTACGCGCTGATTCGCTTTTTCTGCATACCCCTTCTTCAGGTCCATCAGCTCTTTCGTTCTCCACATCATTCCAATTTCAGTTTAAGAATTCGCTGACGGCTGGCGGCTCTGTATAATGGATAAAGAGGAGAAACTGGAGGGAACTGCATGACAGAACATGAATGGGACCGGGCACTCCGTATTAAAACAGCCGGGACGTTGAGCGGCATTTACCAGTCAGCGCATTATAACAGGTATGAAGCCACGCCTTATGCAGGGCTTGAGGCGTTATTTGAAGAGTACGGGCTAAAGCCGGACGGGCATTTCGTCGATTTTGGCTGCGGTAAAGGGCGGGTGCCTTTTTATGTACACCGCAAATTCGGTATAACAGCGACCGGTATTGAGATGAGCGGTCACCTCTATCAGGAAGCGTTGGAAAACCAGGCAAGCTATATGGCAAAAACAAAACAGAAAAAAGGGAGTGTCCATTTTATCCGGACGTTCGCAGAAGAGTATCCCATCAATCCCGAGGACAGCATGTTTTACTTTTTCAATCCGTTTTCTGTCCAAATTTTCATGACTGTGATCAGCCGGATTCTTGAATCGGCAGAACAGAATCCACGTCCGGTTACACTAATCCTTTATTTCCCGACGGCAGATTACATTCAGTTTGCGGAACAGTCATTTAAATTGATCGGTGAAGTGAAAGTGCCGGGCCTGTATGAACGCAACAGCAATGAGCGGTTTATGATTTTCAGAAAGTGAATTAATGTCCGTCCATTCCGGGTATAGACGAAAGACAAGCAACCAGAATTGGAGGAACTGACATGAAATGGCGGGGAAGAAAAGGGAGCAGGAACGTGGAAGACCGGCGCGGCAGCCGCGGTGGCCGCGGCGGGACAGTAATTGCGGGGGGCGGAATCGGGAGTGTCCTGATCGTTCTGCTGTTCGTGTTCCTTGGCGGTGACCCGGGCGTCCTGCTGGGCAGTAATGACCCGGCACCTGCCAGTGACGTACCATACGAAGCAACGGCGGAGGAAGAGGAGCTTGTCGATTTCGTATCGGTCGTCTTGGCAGATACAGAGCAAGTTTGGAGTGAATTGTTTGCCGAACAGGGGCTTGAATACATAGAGCCGTCTCTTGTACTGTATACCGGAGTCGTCGATTCCGCCTGCGGGACGGCAAATGCTGCTGTCGGACCGTTTTATTGTCCGGGGGACCAAAACCTGTACATCGATTTGAGTTTCTATCAGGAATTGCGTCAGCAATTCCAGGCTCCGGGTGACTTTGCGATGGCATATGTCATCGCCCACTAGGTCGGCCATCATGTGCAGACACTTCTCGGTACGACGGAACAATTACAGGAAATCCGGCAGCGGCTGAACGAGGAAGAGTACAATCAATACCAAGTCCGGTTTGAATTGCAGGCTGACTATTTCGCCGGTGTCTGGGCGCATTACGCGGAAGGCATGGGCTATTTGGAAGAAGGGGACCTGGAGGAAGCCCTGGCAGCGGCGAGCGCTGTCGGAGACGATACGATTCAACAGCGGACGCAGGGCTATGTTGTACCTGAAAGTTTCACGCATGGCACGAGTGAACAGCGGCAGCGCTGGTTTTACCGGGGTTTCGAGTCGGGGACGATTGAAGCCGGTGATACATTCAACGCAATCGAACTGTAAGATGTCAGTCAGTTTTAAAAAGACCGCATTCCGTCCCTTTTGGAGTGCGGTCTTTGCCCGTCGCATGGAAAATGCGTATAATCAGACAGACAAGGAGAAAGTTCGTTTCCCGAAAAAACACTGCTTCTTTTGTGAAGACATGAGGAAGTTTAACAAAGAGGGTTTTAATTATGGTGAAAACAAATGCGGTTGAACCGCAGGAAATAAATAAAGTGCCGCTGCTGGCCGTCCTGATTGCAGGGGCGTTCATCGCTGTCTTGAATCAGACGCTGCTGGCCACGGCATTGCCGCCGATCATGGACGATCTCGAGATTGATGCAACCACTGCCCAGTGGCTGACGACCGGATTCATGCTCGTCAACGGTGTCATGATTCCAGTAACAGCATTCCTGATTGAACGGTTTTCAACGAGGAGTCTGTTCCTGACCGCCATGGGCCTGTTTGCGGTCGGGACCGTCATATGCGCCATTGCGCCGGGTTTTCCGGTTCTGCTGACAGGAAGGATTGTCCAGGCAGCCGGAGCAGGAATCATGATGCCGCTTATCATGACAGTGTTTTTTGTGATTTTCCCGATAGAAAAACGCGGCCAGGCGATGGGGCTCTTCGGTCTCGTCATCTCGTTTGCGCCGGCAATCGGACCGACGCTATCGGGCTGGGTTGTGCAACATTATCCGTGGCGGTCGCTTTTTTACATCATCATTCCGATTGCTTTGCTCAATCTTGTAGCAGCATACTATTTATTGAAAAATGTAACCGAGCAGTCCTATCCAAAGCTGGATGTTTTATCGGTCATCCTGTCGACACTCGGTTTTGGCGGCATTCTGTACGGCTTCAGCAGTGCAGGCGACTTCGGCTGGGGCAGCTGGCCGGTGCTGACCTCAATCGGGGTGGGGACAGTAACGCTGATCTGGTTCATCCGGCGGCAACTTCAGCTCAAACAGCCGCTGCTTGAATTTAAGGTGTTCCAGTATCGGGTGTTTACACTGGCGACCATTATTGGCATCATCGTGTTCGTCGCCATGATTTCCGGGGCGACCATCCTGCCGATTTACATGCAGCAGATGCACAATTTTACACCATTGGCATCCGGGCTGATGCTGCTTCCCGGCGCCATTGTGATGGGACTTTCAAATCCGATCACCGGCCGTATTTTCGATAAAGGCGGCGGCAAGTGGCTCTTAATCGGCGGCATGTCGCTTGTGACCATTACGACGTTCATGTTTTCCGATCTGTCGACAGAGACATCATTTACTTACCTTGCTGTCGTAAACGCGTTCCGGATGCTCGGTGTCGCGATGGTGATGATGCCGGCGACCACGGCCGGTCTCAATCAGCTTCCGGCGCGCCTTATCCCGCACGGAACAGCATTGAATAACACAATGCGCCAGGTATCCGGTTCGATCGGAACGGCACTCTTGGTCACCATTATGGCAAGCGCTGCACTGAATCCCGACGTCTATGGAGCTGAAGGAGCTGTCCGGGGCGTCAACGTTACATTCATGGCGGTCGGTGTCGCAAGTGCGATCGGAATTATCGTCGCCCTTCTTTTGCCAAACCCGAAAGGGAATAAGAGCATGCCCCAAGCGGCTGCCGACAGAGAAACTTCTCACGGACATGCGGAAGCTGATTGAAATCCGGCGTCCGTTCGTTCATTATTGAAATAGACAGAAAATCTTTCAAATAAAGGACGGCAACTATGCACGAAGAAAATGTGACCCGAATCGACTTAGATGGAAAAGAAGTAATTCTGATCGGCACTGCACATGTTTCGAAATTGAGTGCCGAACAGGTAAAAGAAGTGATTGAGCGGGAACGTCCGGATGCTGTCTGCATTGAACTGGATGAACAGCGCTATCAATCGGTCACGGATAAGAATAGATGGAAAGAGACGGATATCTTCAAAGTCATCCGGGGCGGGCAATCCTCGCTGCTGCTGATGAACTTGGCTGTCTCGTCATTCCAGAACCGGCTGGCGAAGCAATTCGGCATCTCGCCCGGACAGGAAATGATCCAAGGCATCGAGTCCGCGAAAGAAACAGGCGCGGAACTTGTACTCGCAGACCGCAATATCCAAGTGACGTTTTCACGCATTTGGGGCAATATCGGGTTCTGGGGCAAGTCTCAGCTCCTAACTTCCGTCTTCTACAGCATCTTCAGCCGGGAAGAGATTTCCGAGGAAGAACTCGAGAAAATGAAATCGCAGGATACGCTGAATGCCGCACTTGCGGAAATGACGAAGTCATTTCCGAAATTGAAAACACCGCTTATCGATGAACGGGATCAGTACCTGGCGCAGAAGATCAAAGAGGCGCCGGGGAATAAAGTGGTGGCTGTACTCGGCGCTGCTCACGTACCGGGAATCACAAAAGAAATCCACCGGGAACATGATTTAGCGGCGTTATCGCAGCGGCCACCGAAAGCGAAATGGCCGAAAGTCATCGGCTGGCTCATCCCGCTGTCGATTATCGCCATCATTGCGTATACGTTCATGACCAATCCGCAGGACGGGCTCTATCAGGCGATGAGCTGGATTCTATGGAACGGTGGACTGTCGGCGCTCGGTGCGGCGATTGCCTTCGCGCACCCGCTGGCCATTTTGACAGCATTCATCGCCGCACCGATTTCATCGCTCAATCCGCTGATTGCGGCAGGCTGGTTCGCCGGGTTCGCCCAGGCTTACTTCCGCCGGCCGAACGTTGGAGATTTCGAGCGGCTGTCAGAAGATGTATTTACAGTGAAAGGGTTCTGGGACAATAAAGTCACCCGGGTGCTGCTTGTCGTCGTCCTGTCGAATGTCGGCAGCTCGATCGGCACCTTCATCGGGGGAGCGGATGTTATCCGGGTTTTCCTTGAGAATTTATAAATATTCGATAGCAACAGCCTGCTGATCCATATGCGGATCAGCAGGCTGTTTTCGTTATATTGAAAGAGGACACATTTGAACACTTGCGAAGTGAGCCTGTTTATTTGCGAACCTGCCGGGTTTTTCTGTGTTTGCTGATCGATAATACGGTTACTTTGCTGTTGGCTCAATGGGTGAGCATGTAGAGGAATGCAATAAGAACCGCTCCTCCTGCGAATGCCCAATAATTGTGGGAGCTGCCTTCTCGCACATCATCCTTAAATGTATTAAAAAGAAGTCCGCCTGCCAAAAATGAGATACCGACTGCGGCAAAGGCTTCAGACGGGTTGAACAGAACTGCAGTCAGCCAGCCGGCAAAAATGGCGGCTACGAGGAACCACCTGCCGTACTTGTCATAGTCCTCCTCGTGAATAGCTTTCAGCGAGTGATCCGAGGCGATAAAATGGAGTCCCAATGCGATAAAGAAAACGATCATGGCCCAATAACTCTTGAAGTCCTGGATGACTAAAAGGTAACCGATGAAAAAATTATAGAAAAAGAAAGCGGCGATATGGACTGCGAACAACCCATTTCCAGTGTCTCCAGTCTTTTTTTTCCGCGCGCTCATCAATAGATCGAGTCCATAATAGATAAGCAGTCCGAGAAACGCAAGGGTATATGTGTATTCCTCGAAGAATGCCAGCCAGCTTTCTGATCCGATCAGCCGTTTCAATACATCATTATAATGAGCAAGCTCCGGAATGAGAAAGATGAATGAATAAGCGATGGTTGCGCCGCCAGCGAATGACAATAGTTTACTGCGCGGATCCTTAGTTGATAAGTTCAAGTATTTCTCGCTGAAGTGAAGAATAATCAAGCCGATGATGAACAATAAACTGATCCAATTTGTCGTTGTCATAAGTACACTCCTTTTTGTTGAGCTAGGTTAAATCTCTCCATTGCCCTTCTGCAAAATAGTTCTGCCTTTTGCTCTCAGGTGATACCTCAATCGGGTTGTTAATTGAGCTTGTCCCGCTGTATTTTATCATCCAGTTTCGTTTTTACCGAAAATCCCTTTTCCGGGCACCACTCGACGTACAGCAATTTCTCCAGTGGCGGATACCCGCGATTTTCCAATTGTTCGCGCAGCCAATTTTCCGACTTGCCCATCCGTTCCAGCATCTTTTCTTCGAGGTCCCCTTTATCGACCAAGAGATAGGTCACAGGGTCGTCCAGTGGTTTCAATCCCAGCATTTCCGGTGTTACGGATCCCTGCTTTTTGTATTTGTTCACGCTGAATTTCCCGCCTGGTTCCAAAATCAGGTCTTTTACTTCATCGATGGAGAAGATGCTTTGCTGGCGAAGCATTGACCGGACCTGTTCCATGTCCAATTCGTTCTTTCGCAATTCACTGTAATTGAATTCGCCATCTTTCATCAACACTGCGGCTTCTCCTTTAATCCAGATCCGGAATTTATCGGATTTTTCGGTCCCTAATTCGATTGCGTACATCAATACACCCCATACGACTACAGCGAACTATAGCTGCCAGATCGATGCGTTTTTTGCGTAAACCGTCTCTGTCAGCAGCCCTCCAAGCACAATGGCGTAAACAAAATCGAATGGTGTCACCTGAGACATCGTCTTCTTTCCAAGCAGCCGCGCCACTGCAACTAATGCAGCCAATCCCATGATTAATTTGACTGCAATTATGACATATGGCATTTAGATCATCTCCTGTTCGCTGATTTGGTTGAGTGGGTCTCACTTCATCAATAAACAGACCGGACTATTGCTTTTAATCTCTTTAAAAGGAATGAACAAGAGAGAAAGATTTTTCAAAGGAGACTGCAAAACATAATTCACCTTTAACTGAACATCTACTTTCCTGGGTCCGTTTCCTGTCCCATATCAAGAGGAACAATGACAGACCGAGTTGCTGTTTCTGTTGATTTCATCTCATCCGCTGCTCTGTGACTGCCGTGGCCTTGGTGCTGATTCATTAAATAGGATAAAAAAACCGCAAAGGATCCAATGACCCTTTGCGGCTTTGCAGGCAGCGCTATCGTCTGCCGCATTTTACCGAACTTATATTTAGAACTGTCAAATTGCTTTATTCCAGTTAACTTACATTCTACAGGGTTAGAAAACGTTGTATAATAATCTGGCCCAATAGGTTCGTCTAGGTTTTTATGCATATTGTCCCTGGAAAAACGATAACGTAACATCAATGGTTAATTTGATTGGTTGGCAATTGCTGATTAACGATGCGATTTATTTGGAAACGCTACACGGACAGTATGCAACATGTTAAAGGCCCGCTAATTCGTACTGGAATTAGCGGGAAGGGCAGCGTGGTCCTTTAGATTTCATGCGATTCAATCGAGCGGGTTACCGATATGCCCGTCGCTTTATTAGATTTTCCGGTTTCCGCGAATAAAATCTGTGATCCTTCTGGATGTCTGACCGTCCTGGTGGGCATGAAACAGGTCTTTAATCTCTTTTCGCTTGTCTGCGAAACTGTCGTTGGCATAACTTCTAGAAATAGCAGTCTGCAGCTCAGCATAACTCTGTGCTTTATGACCGGGCGTCCAGTAATCATATGGTTCAAGAAGCAAGCCCCGTGCCGCCCGGTACAAATCAAGGTCAGCATTCGTGAAGACGATCGGCCGGTCCAGCAACAGATAATCAAAGTAAATGCTTGAGTAATCAGTGATGAGCAGGTCGGTTTCCGGCAGCAGTTCATATAAATCGATGCCGTGCTGCTTCAGAAGCGATGATTGCAGGACAAGAATATTGTCCGATTTGAGTCTGCGGACCTTTTCCATCAGCACTTCCTCTTCCATCGGGTGCAATTTCACCATCAGCAGCATGTTTTGTTCTTCCAGCCATTGCAGGAATGCCGCTTCTTCTTCCAAGCTGCCGAAATTGAACAGATCCGGGCCGACTTTGCCTTCTGTCCGGTCCAGGTATCCTTGGCGGAAGGTCGGCATGTACAAGAGCACCCGGTCGAAGTCCTGCCTGATGTGCAGCTGGCCGATCAGACCGGCGGGTTCACGGAATAGCAAATCATTGCGCGGGTTGCCAAGAATACGGTGGCGGTAGAAATCGATATGCAGACAGGCATCAAGCTGGAGGGAATGCAATTTGGATGTGGTCATCAGGAAATCCATATTAAAGCGTTTGTTGACACTGTCGGCATCCGTCGTTTCCATTGACCCCATCGCTTTCAGCGGGATGCCGTGCCACAGCTCAATCATGAGCTGTCTTTTTTTGATCTTTTTCAGTCCGTGCGTCGATACAAGGATTTCGAACTGCGCTGTGTACACAAACAGCCGGATTTTCGGCAGCAGCTCGCTGATATGTTCAATCGGTTTGAGGAACGCAGCGCCATCCGTTGTATATACTATGTATTCTTCTTCTAATGCTTCACCAAGCACTTTTGTATTCGAACCGGAGGGATAGCTGTACTCGAGCAGCAGCACAGTACCCCGCTTGATCGGTACGAATACGGCCAGGAATGAAGCGATCCAGCGTGCCAATTGTGTCATCAAGGGTTTCCTTCACGCTCCTAACTGAGAAACGGCCCCGGACTTAGCCGGTGGAGCCGAATCCGAGGTCATCTTTGATCTTGCTTGTTGAAATTTCAGGTGTCCGGGGGAGATAGACGACTTCTGTATACTTCTTCAGAAAATCAAATTTTCCTTCCCAGTCATTTCCCATGACAAAACAATCAATATCGTATTTTTGAATGTCACGCGCTTTCTGATCCCAGCTTTCTTCCGGGATAACCAGATCGACATAGCGGATCGCATTTAAAAGCTGTTTTCGTTCTTCATATTTAAAGTAGCTTTCCTTTCCTTTAATAGCATTAAATTCATCTGTGGACAGCGCAACAACAAGAAAATCACCATGCTGTTTTGCCCGCTTCAGAATGTTGATATGGCCATAGTGCAGGAGATCGAATGTGCCGTACGTAATTACTTTTTTCATTAAAAAAAACCCCTTTCGTTTAAAATTCAAACGGCGGCAATTGGGATTTATCTGCACAAATAAAATGGACTGTGGGCAGAAAACTCTTCAATTGGACAATTTTGCATAACATAACGTGTAATACTACTGTATAACCAAAAAAGGGAGTTATTAAACCACTTTTATATACTTTTTAGTAGAACTTTAGCAAATAAGGCCCTGTTGCAGGGAGATTACTGCAACAGGGCCAGGAAGAACCTGCGTACATGACAGGCGTTTATGTGCGGAAGAGCTGCGGAATCCCGTTCATAAGTGCATAGGCTCCGAGAATGGCCATGGCTATCACGATAATTGCACCAAATGCCGTCATCCACACCGGGTGCTTGTACTCCCCAACAATATCAGCGCGGTGTGCAGCTACAAGCATGACACCAAGCGCAATCGGGAGAATCAGGCCATTCAGCGAACCGACCAGAATCAGGATCAGAACCGGACGCCCGATGGACACGAAGACAATGGTGGAGATGATGATAAATGAAATGATGAGCCAGCGATGATACTTCTCGAGTACAGGGCTGAATGTCCGGATAAATGAAACGGATGTATACGCTGCTCCGACGACGGAAGTGACAGCCGCCGACCACATGACCACGCCGAAGATCTTGTAGCCGACTTCGCCGGCCGCCAGCCGGAAAACCGATGCAGGCGGATTATCAGGATCCAGTGCCAGTCCTTGGGAAACAACGCCAAGAACAGCAAGAAACAGAAAGACCCGCATGATGGAAGCGACACCGATTGCATAGACGGAGCTCCGAGTCACTTCAGGAAGTGCAGCTTTACCGCTCAATCCGGCATCAATCAAGCGATGCCCGCCGGCAAATGTAATGTAGCCGCCGACTGTTCCGCCGACGAGCGTAACAATAGCGAGAATATCAATCGTATCAGGGGCGAATGTTCTGGCCACTGCTTCACCAACAGGCGGTTGGGCCGTGAACATCACATACAGGGTCAGCGCGATCATGATAAAGCCGAGCAGCTGGGCGAACCGGTCCATTGCCCGGCCGGCTTCCTTGATCAGAAAGATGCCGATCGCCAGAATGCCGCTCAGCAGTGCCCCCATTGCAGGAGAGATGCCGAACAATACATTCAGCCCCAAGCCCGCGCCGGCGATGTTCCCGATATTGAATGCAAGGCCACCCATGACAACCAGTACAGCCAGGAAGTAGCCAAGCCCTGGAAGAACGGCATTTGCGATGTCCTGTGCCCGCATTTCCGCCATGGCGATAATCCGCCAGATGTTCATCTGTGCGCCAATATCAATAATGATGGAAATTAAGATGACAAAACCGAATGATGCAAGAAGGGTTTCAGTAAAAACAGTGGTCTGAGTCAGGAATCCGGGTCCGATAGCGGAAGTGGCCATCAGAAATGCGGCTCCCAGTAAAATACTGCGGTTAGAATTTTTCATAAATGCTCCTTTTGCTTGATGGATTAAAGAACATCCCGTATTTTTGTGACGTCCACTCCGGCTTCTTTTAATGATGCTGAAATATGCATAGCAAAATCAAGTGCCGTCGGTTTATCGCCATGAATGCAGATCGTATCTGCCTGCAACCCGATATCCAGACCTTGAACAGAATGTACTTTTTGCTCCTTGACCATGCGGATGACCTGGTTTATGGCAGCCTCGGTATTGGTCAGTAACGCATTCGGTTCCGACCGGGAAGTGAGCGAGCCGTCCTGCTGGTATGTACGGTCTGCGAACACTTCGCTCGCTGTCCGGAGTCCGGTTTTATTCCCCGCCTTAATCAATTCGCTCCCCGACAAGCCGAATAAAATCAGCTGCGGGTCCACATCGTATACGGCTTCTGCAATTGCTTCTGAAAGGGAGGCATCCTTTGCGGCCATGTTATAGAAAGCACCGTGTGCTTTTACATGCTGCATCTGTGCACCTTCCGCTTTCACGAAACCCGCCAATGCCCCGATTTGATAAACCGTCAGTTCGTATGCTTCCCGGGGCGAAATATTCATCGTGCGCCTCCCAAACCCGGCTAGATCCTGAAGCCCCGGATGAGCGCCGATCCCGACATTTTTCTCGAGGGCGAGTTTTACGGTTTTTCGCATCGTCGGCGGGTCACCCGCATGGAACCCGCAGGCAATATTAGCCGATGTCACATAGTCCAGAATCTCCGCGTCCCGTCCCATTGAATAGGCACCGAAACTTTCTCCCATATCACAATTTATGTCCACTTGAAATGTCATATCCATTCCTCCTGCTTTAATCGAATTGAGGTCTTAAGCTGCCGGATCAGCTGTTCTTGTGCCCGGTAAAGCTGCTGGGCTTCTTCGAGGCTGATCTTCTGGAAGTGAAGCCGGTCGCCCGGTTTTAACTGAGCGACCAGCGGAAGATCGACAGAAGCGATTTGACCGATTTTCGGATAACCGCCAGTTGTTTGCCGGTCTGCCAATAAAACGATCGGATTGCCGTCCGGCGGAACTTGGACAGATCCGAACGCAACTGCTTCGGAGATCAATTCCTGGGTTTCTTCCAAATGCAATGACACACCTTCCAGCCGGCAGCCCATCCGGTCAGACTGGACCGATATGGAGAATGTCTCCTGGAAAAAATGATCTCTGCTCCGGCTGTCAAACAAGCTGAATTGTCTTCCCTCCATTACCTGAATCACCGGTTCAGCGGAGTAAGAAAGAGATGCAACAGACCAGCTGGGCTGACACACATTATTCTTGCTATGGGCAGCCAGGAGGGCGGATTGCCGGGAAGAGAGCCGGCCGGCAGTCAGTTCATCTCCCGCTTCAAGTGCCCGCCCTTTGAATCCGCCGATGCCCGCCCGCAGATACGTCGATTTACTGCCCATGATTTCCGGCACATCAATTCCCCCGGCAACCGCTAAATAAGCCCGGGTGCCAGTTCGCGGTGCGCCAAATGTTAATGTGCTGCCTTTTGGAACGAACAGCGGCCGCCACATTTTTGCATTCTGTCCATCGATTACCGGTGAGAGGTCTCCGCCGCATAACGCAATCATAGCGTCCTGCTCAAACTCAATCACCGGTCCTGCGAGCGTGATTTCGAGAGCCGCTTCGAATTCTGTGTTCCCTATGAGGATATTCGCAATGCGGAATGCATACGGATCCATGGCACCGTTTGTGATAACGCCGAATTTCTGCAAGCCATAGCGGCCTGAATCCTGGACCGTTGTCTGGAGGCCGCCTTTATTGATCTTCAGCATGGGACTGCTCCTTATATGCATAGTACTCATCCTTTGAAATTTCTTTGAATGTAATTGAATCGCCCGCCTGAAGAAGGCTTGGCACTTCATTTTCCGGTAAGAAAAGGCGGAGTGGAGTTCGGCCGATCAGCTGCCAGCCGCCAGGCGTCTCAATCGGATAAATACCGGTCTGTTTGCCCGCGATTCCGACTGTCCGTTCCGGAATGCGAAGGCGCGGTGAATCTTTTCGGGGTGCAGCGATTTGTTCCGGCATGCCGCCAAGGAAAGGGAAGCCAGGTGCGAAGCCGATCATATAGACGGAATATTCGCCGCTTGTATGCAAGCGGATGACATCCTCTTCAGTGAGATTGTTATGGGAAGCGACGAATGCTAAGTCCGGTCCGAATTCACCGCCATAGCATACCGGAATTTCAATCGTGCGTGCAGCCGGAAGCCGATTCTCTGCCAGCCGGTTCAGCAATGTCTGCAGCTGCTGAACTGCCAGCCGGTATGTAAGTAGCATGGGATCATAGAAGATGGCGACTGTTGTGAAGGCAGGAATGTATTCAAGAACCCAGGAAGGGGA
Source organism: Planococcus lenghuensis (assembly GCF_001999905.1). Classification (NCBI taxonomy): domain Bacteria; kingdom Bacillati; phylum Bacillota; class Bacilli; order Caryophanales; family Caryophanaceae; genus Planococcus; species Planococcus lenghuensis. Next base: position 3,216,432 of record NZ_CP019640.1, on the reverse strand, counting down.
TTCTGATTCCAGTAAGGCTGTAATCATCCGGACCTGGCGCTGTGCATCGGAACCGATCTCAGAGGCGGCTTCGATCATGACTGCCCGGTCGCCAAGCGACGTAAATGTGTAAGTCATTTGCATATCTCCTTACGCAGAGTTTTCTGACTTCATTGACAAGTATACGGGTTTAGGGAATGAAGCGAAAGTGAATACTTAAATTAGAGCTAGTTTTGAAAGGAGCGGATACGATGCGGGAAACAGCAAAAGATATGCAGGAAGTGCTTGAGTTTGCAGATAAAGCGAAACAGGATGGCGTGAATGGCACGGCTTATCTGCTGGAGATCGATGGACAGCCGGGCGGTCCGGTTGTCGGGGATGAAGATGTCGGCAATCAGGCGACGCAGGCCGTTCGCCTCTTGCTAGAGACCGGGAATGGTTCATTTTACTATGCGGATGAATTCACGGATATGGAATTTTACAAAGAAGCCCTCAAGCAAATCGATCAATTATCGGATAAATTTCCGGTGGAGCGGATCAGCCAGGAAGAGATGGAAAAGAAACGGTCAGCGGAATGAGGCTCCCTGATGCTGCTTTTTGCAGTTTGACCGACACTCGATAGGCACAAATAAAATGAAAAACGCTGAACCTGCTTGTTAAGCTGAAAAGCCTTTTGGCACCGGCTTGACAAGCAGGTTCTTTTTTTATTGGTTTCGAGAGTTCACAAACCTTTCAAATTCTCATGCACCTAATTCACTAAATCGGTTGTCTGACGACCGACAACCAAGGAAAACCTGTTATACTCTCTTGTGGAAGCGTTTTAACTATCATTCAATCGAGGTGTAAATTTGTGAATTTCTTATGGGGAATCTTAGGGATTATCGTGGTACTCGGTATCGCGTTTTTATTGTCATCAAAACGCAAGTCGATCAACCCGCGCACGATTTTAGTGGGCTTGGCGATTCAGCTGTCATTTGCATTTGTCGTGCTGGAATGGGAAGCCGGAAGAGCGGCGCTCCAGACATTCGCTGAAGGCGTCCAGAATATCATTGATTATGCAGGTGAGGGAATTTCGTTTGTATTCGGTCCTGCAGCGAACGTAGAGGAGTTCGGATTTGTCTTTGCGTTTCAGGTGCTGACGATCATCATCTTCTTCTCGTCCTTAATTGCGGTGCTGTATCACTTGGGAATCATGCAGGTCATTATCAAATTATTGGGCGGATTGCTGGCTAAAATGCTTGGCACGAGCCGTCCGGAATCCATGTCGGCTGCTGCGAATATTTTCGTCGGCCAGACTGAAGCGCCGCTGGTTGTCCGGCCGTTCATCGGAAATATGACGCAATCGGAATTATTCGCTATCATGACAGGCGGTCTTGCGTCAGTCGCCGGCTCTACGCTTGCTGGTTATGCACTTCTCGGAGTTCCGCTTGAATATTTGCTTGCGGCGAGCTTTATGGCTGCGCCAGCCGGTCTGATCATGGCGAAAATGATTTTACCGGAAACAGAAGAACCAAAGCACACTGATCCTGTAGAACTTGAAAAAGACGAAGAAACCGTCAACGTTATCGACGCAGCCGCGCGCGGTGCAGGCGTCGGTCTGCAGCTCGCGCTTAATGTTGGCGCGATGCTCCTTGCCTTCATTGCATTGATCGCACTCGTCAACGGAATTATCGGCTTTATCGGTGAACCGTTCGGTTTTGGTGATCTGACACTGCAAGGCATTCTCGGTTTCATCTTTGCGCCGCTCGCGTTCGCAATTGGTGTTCCGTGGGATGAAGCCGTGCTGGCAGGAAGTTTTATCGGCCAGAAACTTGTGCTCAATGAATTTGTAGCCTACGCTGCGTTTGCGCCGATGATCGAAGAACTGTCACCGAAGACGGTGATCGTTGTATCGTTCGCTCTGTGTGGATTTGCCAACTTGAGCTCGCTCGCCATTCTGCTTGGCGGTCTTGGCGGTCTTGCACCATCCCGACGCCCGGATATTGCCCGCCTCGGCATGCGTGCCGTTGCAGCCGGTATGCTCGCATCACTTCTGAGCGCAGCGATTGCAGGTATGTTCGTTTAATTGAATGAAAGAGAATCGCCGGTCCGGAAACGGGCCGGCGATTTTTTAGTTCAAGAGAACGGGGCCAGGAACCTGGCTTTGGCAGGTGGAACCGGAATTTGGCGAATAGGTTGCCAGTTTTGGCGAATAGAACCGGAGTTTGGCGAATAGGTTGCCAGTTTTGGCGAATGGAACCGGAGTTTGGCGAATAACCCTCTACTTCTGGCAAATAGTCCCTAATCTCTGCTAATCTAAAATTTCCGCTTTTGACAGCCGGTAAGCTCTTCTCTTGACTTTTCTTTGCTCTGTCCCTAATATTATTTCTTGGCTTGCCTGATTTGTTTCAGGAAAAGCGGGTAGGGAGAGGGCTATTTTTTTAAGAAGGAATATGAATGAACAATTGGTTAAATAACCGATTCGGGCTGGAAAAGTACGGCACGAATGTGAAGACGGAAATCATGGCCGGACTGATCGGTTTTTTCACACTTATCTACATCATTGCCGTAAATTCACTGATTTTATCGGAAGCGGGAATCCCGCTGGAAGGCGCAATACTGGCAACGATTTTCGTATCGGTCGTCAGCGCATTTCTGATGGGCTTCTGGGCGAATGCGCCGATTCTGCTCGTTCCGGGCATGGGGATCAATGCGTTATTCGCTTATACGATGGTCCAGTCAATGGGACTGACGTGGCAGGAAGCGCTCGCTGCAGTATTCGTTTCCGGCCTGATTTTCATGCTGGTGGCGTTCACTCGCATGGGCGGGCTGCTGAGTGCGGCGATTCCGCATTCGCTCAAAGAAGCCATCACCGTCGGGCTCGGAATGTTCCTCATTCTCGTCGGTCTTGAAAAAGGCGGCATCGTGGAGCAGGGGGACGGCGTCATTCTCGTGCTTGGTTCACTGACGGATCCGTATGTGCAGGCGACAGCGCTGACTTTCCTGATTGCCATCATTTTATTTGTCCGCAATGTGCCGGGGAATTTCCTCATCACTGTCGTAGCCGGAACGATCATCGGTCTCCTGTTTGGAATCACCGGTGTGGGACAGGAACAGCAGCCATTTGTGTTATCCGATTACCTTGGCGTATTCGGTGCATTGTCGTTCGACAGCTTGCTGACGTTCCCGTTCTGGATTGCTGTGTTCTCACTGACCATGGTCCTTGTGTTTGAAAACATCGGACTTGTCCATGGCCATACGGCATTCATCGGCCGCCCGGAAGCGTATAAGAAATCATTTCAGGCGACGTCAATCTCGACGATGCTGTCCGGCATTTTCGGCACGAGCCCGACAGTGGCGACGGTGGAAACGACTGCAAGCACAGCGGCAGGGGGCCGGACCGGCCTTACAGCCATTGTGTTCGGGATTCTGTTTCTGCTATCGACGTTCTTCATCCCGCTTATTAAAGTGATTCCGGACAGTGCTATTGCGCCGATCCTGATCATCATTGGCGGGCTGATGCTGCAGAACATCCGTCACTTGGATCTGTCGGATTTCAGTGAGAGCTTCCCGGCATTGCTGATCATCGCGCTTATTCCGTTTACGTACAGCATCGCAGATGGAATCGCAGTCGGTTTCATCTTGTATCCGATTCTGAAAATCGCGATCGGCAAAGCGCGTGACGTATCGATTCCGCTATATATCATTGCTGCATTGTTCTTTATGAACTTCGTGTTTCATGCAATGGGCTAAATGAAAAAGGGTGACCCTAAAACTGGAGGGGTCACCCTTTTGTTATTCGCATGTGGATTAACGGATTCTATCTGATGGTTCTTCCCGGATGATGATCCGTTCCGAATGCGTCGTGTACGAATGGGGCTTCAATGTATTTGACTCTTTCACCAAATCAACAAGATCCATCGCTGTATCGACGAAGCGGTTCGTCTCTTTCTGCTGCTTGGGATCCCGGTCTGTCCGCTCGGTAATATGCGCTGTAATCGACCGAATGGAGGCGTTCAAATCCAGAACCGAGTTGACCGTACCTTTCACTGCATTGGTCAGTACAGAAATCGCTGTTGTTTTATACTTCATGTCATCTGTCAGTTCCTGCACATTATGCTGCAGGGCAGTCGTTTCCAATTGAAACCGGTCCATCCGTTCCTTCAGGTCATCCGCCGACTTCTTCATTTCTTTCATGGGTCCTTTGATCGCTTTCATTGACATGGCAGCAGCGATGATGACTGCCGCAATCCCCGCGACGATGATTCCGAGTGCTATGTAATACCACACTTCTTCTTCCATTCCGCATCCTCCTTCGACTCTGAACAAATTTTTATTACTATACCCGGAGAAAGGGAGATTCTAACATGGTCCGCCGAATCTCCGGGAAACTGTTTATCGTCATTAGACCAGAAGCTGTATTCGGTTGCCTGATGGATCTTCCGTCGTGAAGCCGTGATCCGCCTCGGAAACCGGTGCCTCCTTCGCTTTCAAACGCTCAATGATCTGGAGACGCGTGTTTTCATCCGGCAGCATAAGCGAGTAGGACGCCAGCCCGGCGCTGTGCGGCGAAGGGGGAGGTGCGCCGACTCCATTCCACGTATTGATCCCGATATGGTGATGATACTTCCCTGCAGAGATAAAGGAAGCCTGACTGCCGTATCGGCACACAATGTCCAGTCCGAGCCCCTCGGTGTAGAACTGTTCCGACCGCTGCAAGTCACCTGTATGCAGGTGAATGTGGCCTATTGCCGTATCCGCCGGCAAGCCTTGCCATTCTTTCGGTTCACTGTTCTCCAGCAAATCATCAAAATCGAGCGGATCAACCGTCATCACGACTTCTTCTCCATTCCATGTCCATTCATCGGGATCGCGGTCCCTGTAAATTTCAATGCCATTTCCGTCCGGATCAGAAAAATACAGGGCTTCACTGACCAGATGGTCGGAGGCACCGAACTGCAGGTCGATTTGCGTGAAGTGGCGGACGATTGCCGCAAGATCCGACCGTTCCGGCAGCAGAATAGCGAAATGATAAAGGCCGGTGGTGCGCGGCTGTTTCGGCGTGACGCCCTCCGGCTGTTCAAGAGACACTAAAACCGTCTTTCCATCCGCAGTAAGCTGGCCGGATGTTTCGGTCCGGTTTAGCACACTCAGTCCGATGACCGACGTATAGAACGCCAATGAGCGGTCGATATTCTGCACTTTCAAATTCACTTGGGAAACGTGCATGATGGGTTTTTGATGAAAACGCATTTGCATAGCCCTCCTTTTGTCGCTGTGTCTGCTACTAACATAGAGGAAGCGCGGACCGGAAGCAAAGGAAGTGTTCTCGTGGACGGAAAAAGCAATTGATCATTGGTGCTCCAGGAACTTCAGGGAACCTTGAATAAAATCGGAAATTTCGGGAATACTACGGTATCTTTTGCAAACTTACTTCAAGCAGTCCGGGATTTTCAGCGGGCCGGATTCGCCTGCAAGTAATCCCTGTAAATCCGCAAGCGGTTTTCCCGAACCCGCAAGTGTTGTGCGATACCGCTGCCTTCCATAGCGGAATTGCCGGTCTCCGACAGCTGCGTCCGCAGCCTTGAATGAGTTATTTATTTTCCGTAAAGGTTTTTTGTAATTCTATATCGAATTAAACAGCTATAAAGGAAAGAAGGGTGATGTAATGAGAGAGGCGCGTTATTTTCAGACCAGGAACGGCCTGCAGCTGGAATATTCAGTGGCCGGTACAGGGAGACCCATCCTCATGATGCATGGCGGCCATTCGAATTGTCAGGAAGAATTTGGCTATCAGGAATTAATGGATCAAGGCTATGCGATCATCACGCCTTCGCGTCCGGGTTATGGAAAGACCGACCGGTTAATCGGCAACAGTTTGAAATCTGCCTGCCGGGCCTACGCCGAATTGCTGGATCACTTGGAGGTGGAACGTGTGCATCTCGTCGCAATGTCTGCGGGCGGGCCAAGCGCCATCACCTTTGCGGCTCTTTATCCCGGCCGGGTGAGCAGTCTGACCCTGCAGTCGGCTGTCACAAAAGAATGGCTGACTCCTCAGGACAAGGAATATAAAGCAGCCCGAATTCTATTTCATCCGGCGCGCGAGAAATACAGTTGGAAGCTGGTCAGTCTCTGTACGAATCTTTCACCGAAATTTCTGTTCCGGCAAATGCTGCCGTCATTTAGCACGCTGAAATTAAAAGAGGTACAGCCCTATATACAAGAAGGGGATCTCGAGGCGTTCCGGAAAATGAACAGCCGGCAGCGTTCAGGCAGCGGCTTCTTTATCGATCTTCAGCAAACCGCCCAGCTGGATCCGGCCCATTCACGGCAAATCCGCTGCCCGGTTCTGATCATCCACAGCAAGCATGACCAGGCAGTCCGTCTGGATCACGCGTTGCATGCGAGCGGAGCGATTCCGGACGCGCTGATGCTTATCGTCGACACGTGGGGACATCTTATCTGGTTCGGGAAAGGCTCAGAACTGGTGCATCAGGAAACAGCCGCATTTTTAAGAGAGGCGGATATCCTGGTCGGCATTACGTGAACAATCAATCTTATTTTAAAAGGACCGCCGCAGCGGTCCTTTTGCTATAGCTTTTGCAATTCGTCATCGCCGGCAAAATACCTTCCGACGTCATCGGGATGATGGGCGTCAGATCCGGTCTGCAAAGGGGTTGAATACAGCCGGGCAATAGCCAGAATGTCTGCATCCGGATAAGCTTCGCCGTAATCCGCTTTGTCGATTCCGGCGAAATTATAATCGAGTGTAAAATCGTTTGTTTCTGCCTGCCGCAGCACGTCTTCCCAGTCGATCGGATCATCCGCTTTTACCCGCTTCCGGAATTTGTGGATTAAATTGATGTGACCGAGCACCGGCGGCGTCAAATCACCGAACGGCCGGGCGATGGCAAGGCGGAGTGTCCGCTCATATGCCCGGTACAATGATTGGACGCTGACTTCTTCCGCTTTTCTTTCAAACATTTCTGCGCTGTAGTCCAGGCAGAAATAGCCGTCATCGAGCTTCAGGAAATGCACGCTCAGAATTGAATGGCGGGCGGCGTCCGGATAAGCTGTCAGAAATGCGTTGGTGCCTTCTTCAAACCCTTCAATGTAGTCGACTTCAAACCCTGTCCGCACCTCGATTTGTCCGGTATACTTATCGGCAAGGCGGCGGCCTTCCGCCAGGTAAGCCGGCACGTCTTCCGCACGCATTGAGCTGTCCTGTCCCGGTACCGGATCGGCAAATCCTTCAGGCAGCGGGGCATGTTCTGTGAATGTAATAACTTCAAGTCCCAGCCCGATTGCTTTTTGGACATACTCTTCCATCGGCGCATCTGTTCCATGGGGACAGAAATGAGAGTGAACGTGTCCGTCGATTCGCATGGTGATCCCTCCTTTTGGTACCATGATCGTATAAGAATTTTTATGCCGTTGCAAAGAAAAATAAGATATGATACTATTTCACCTAATAAACACTTTAACAAGGTAGAGTGCTAAAGTAAAGGGAGTGCCTGTTATGACCGCCTTCATCTTCAATCCGTCATTGATTCGCCAGAAAGAGCAGGAAGTGGAATTTCTGACGTTTTTCCATTCGCATCATTTTGATGTCATTGATCTGCCGGTCGTGGAAGTGTTCGACTGGGCAGGCATGACACCGGACGATCTGCAGCTCATGCCAAGCCGTGAAACATGGGTGCAGAACGGAAAAGTTCATACGCTCCGCCATGATTGGACGAATGCCATTGTGCGTTACTTGCAGAAATACCGGCTGCAATCTGAACAAGTGGCCTATTCAGGTCCTGTTTACAAGAACGGGGAAGGCGCCCATCAGTTCGGCATGGAAGTGTTTTCCGATAACCCGGCAAGCCAGCAGCGGGGGCTTGCACTGCTGCTGGAATTTATCCAGAGACGGATGCAAAAAGATATCCGCACAGCGGTGATCAGCCATTATGCGCTGCTGAAATCGATTCTGACTACTGAACAGTATGAGAATCCGGACATTCGCCGGGCACTGTCCCAGCGCAGTATTTCCAGGCTCCGCCAGCTGCTCGGCGATCATCCGCTGCCGCAGCTGCTGGAATTGCAGCCGGAGTCCCAGCTTCATAAACTGCGCGAGTTGTTTCCGCAGCTCCAGCCGATCCTAGAAGAACTGGTCGACTGGGAAGAGGAGATCCGGAAATCCGGCATTGAAGCGGTGTATCCAGATATCACGGCTTTGCCTTCGCAGTCTTATTACGATGGCGCTTTCATTCAATTTTACGAGCCGGGCCGGACGACACCGTTCGCATCCGGCGGCCAATATACAGCCCAGTCGAAAGCTTTCGGCATGGGAATCTTCTATTAAATCTAAATAAGCATATTTATTCTATGCTTTTACAGATAATATGTGAGAATAAGCTCTTTTATCCGTTAAAAAGCTCACTAGGATACCTTCAGTTCTCTGTTCACGCAGCCCGCTCGCTTGCCGCGGACGAACGGTCGAGCCTCCTCATGCGCTCTGCGCATGCAGTGACCCCCAATTCTTGGACATGAATTTGCTTTCAGGCAGCGGCCTGTAGCTGGAGTCGGTAGTGAACCGGACTCCGGCCATTCAGTTTGCTCTTAATGCGCTTGCAGTTGTAGTACTCCATGTAGTCGGCCAATTCCCGTTCGAACTGCTCAACTGTCGCAAATGTCCGCTTATACAGAAATTCGGATTTCATGATGCCGAAGAAGTTCTCCATCACCGAATTATCCAAGCAGGTACCCTTTCGGGACATACTCTGGGTAATGTGGTTCGCCACAAGCGTTTCACGGTACGGCTCAATCCGGTAATGCCAGCCTTGGTCGGAATGCAGAAGAAGGTCATCGCCCGGTGTTAAGCGCTCGAGCGCTTGGTCCAGCATGGTGGACACCAGTTTGTAGGTTGGACGCGCGCCTAAGGTATACGTAATGATTTCACCGTTAAACAGATCCAGCACCGGTGACAGATACAGCTTCTGGCTGCACACTTTGAATTCCGTGATGTCGGTGGCCCATTTTTCGTTCGGCTGATCCGCTGTGAACTGGCGATCCAGAAGGTTCGGCGCCACATGGCTGCCTTTGCCGGGATACGAATTATACTTCCGGGTCCGTACCGGTCGAAAGGTGCTTTTCAATCCCAGTTCGCCCATGAGGCGCTGTACTTTTTTATGGTTCACCCGTATCCCCTGGTTCACCAGTTGATCACAGATGCGGCGATACCCGTAATTGCCGTCGTGTTCATCATAGATGGCCTGGATCTGTTCTTTGAGTGCCGCGTCCGGGTCTGGCCGGTTCATGCGCGCTACACATGCATAATAGGTGCTGCGGGCCATGCCCGCCACCTTGATCAGTTGATTCACCGGAAATTCATGCCTTAACTCGAAGACGGCTTGCGCCCGTTCTTGGTTGGTGATGACTCCTTTTTCTGAGCTAAGGCTCTCAGCTTTTTTGAATAGGCAAGCTCCATGCGCAGGCGCTCGTTCTCCGCCTCGGCAGCTGCCAACGCCTTTTCCAGTGCATCCTGCTGATCTGACGTCTTCCGTTGGTCCCGTTTCACCGCCGACTCCTCCTTCTCGAGGGAGAGGAGCGTCTCTGGCCGGTCCATTAGCTGCCGTTTCCAGCGAAGCACGGTCTGCGGGGAAGAGATATTGTACTTGACAGCCGTAGCCAGGAGGGAGGCGCCCGTCTCCATCATGTCCTTGAGTACGTCCAGTTTAAACGTAACCGAGTAGTTTGTACATGAAGAACGGAGCCGGAGACCATCCATCCCGTGCGCCCGATACAGACCAACCCACTTCCGGACTGATTTGTGATCAATCCCAATCTGTTCAGCGATGCCCCGATAGGAGGCATTCCCATTCAGATATTGCTGGACCGCTTCGAATTTTTCGGTTTCTGTGAATTTCCTCATTAGCACTGCACCTCCAATGTGGGTGTCCAACATTTGGGGTGCAGTGCAGCATTGCGGGGTCTCTTCCGTCCGGTCTTCCGCAGGCGACTCACCGAGCTGCTGCTCACAAAGCACAGTGAAAAAAGAAGACAATTTACAAGTGAGGAGGATTTGGAGTCCGCTGAACAAACCGACTCCAAAGTCCTTATGCCTGTCACTAGCTTCTTGTCCTTTTTCGGAAATCTCCTTCTCAGAAACAATTTTTTGAAAGGGAGAGCGAGAGACGGCGACTCCGACGGGATCAACGGGCTTGGCAAGACCCTGCAGATCGCAAAGCGATCGAAGCGGCTTGCAGACCGCCCCGCGGAAAGCGTCTGGCTCGAGCGATTCCTTTCATTAACACTGAAGAGGATCAATTGACCGCTTCATTCATAGATTGCAGACATTCAACGATGGAATTATCTTTAGCTAAATACACTCATTTAGAGTATTAAGTCAGGGTGAAAATTATGCTTACAATCGCATTATCAAAAGGGCGGCTCCTGAAGAGCTTCCTCGATTACTTGAACCAGAATGGCCATCCCGGCTGGTATGATGCGTTGACGAACGCACAGCGCGAGCTGCTTGTCGAAAAAGGGGAGATCCGCTTCCTGCTCGTCAAAGGAGACGATGTGCCGACCTATGTTGAAGAAGGCATCGCGGACCTCGGCATCACGGGGAGCGACATTCTCGCCGAACAGTCATCTGACGTGAACGAGCTGCTGAAGCTGCCGTTCGGCCATTGCCATTTTGCGATCGCTTCGAAAGAAGAATTGCCGGCATACCGGACGATCGCCACGAAATATGTGAACGTGACACGCGATTATTTCGATCAGGCCGGACAGCCGGTGAAAATCATTAAATTGAACGGATCGGTCGAACTGGCTGCCGTCATCGGTATGGCGGATGCCATCGTCGATATCGTCCAGTCCGGCGAGACGCTCCGCATGAACGGGCTGGAAGAACGGATTCAACTGGATGAGATCAGCGCCCGGCTTGTGGCCAATAAACACGCGTTTTTCACAAAATCGGCGGAAATCCGCGCCTTTATCAATGAATTGCAGGTGAATTGAATGTTGACAGCAAAAGAATTTGACGACGTCTATACATCTCAGAACCAGTTTGATTGGTCGAAAGTGAATGATGTACTGGCAATCATTAAAGCGGTGCAGACAGAAGGTGATGCCGCGCTTGACCGCTACACGAAGCAATTCGATGGTGCGGAAACCGAAGTCCGGGCGGTGCCGGAAGCGGAATTGAAAGCGGCACATGACGCCCTGCCTGTGGATCTGAAAGCGGCATTGACCCAGGCAAAAAAGAACATCGAAGCATATCAGCGTAAAATCAAATGGCCGCAGCCGGAAGCGGAAGGCCTGTATCCGGTTCTCCATCCGATCCGGAGCGCCGGCATTTACGTGCCCGGCGGCAAAGCGAGCTATCCGTCGACGGTGCTCATGACAGCACTGCCGGCACGTGTCGCCGGTGTGGAAGAACTGACCGTAGTCACACCACCGCCGGTTAACCCGGCAACCCTTGCTGCCTGTTATATGTGCGGCATTGACCGGGTGTATACAGTGGGCGGCGCGCAGGCTATCGCCGCACTCGCTTACGGCACGGAGTCCATTGCCCGCGTCGATAAAATCGTCGGACCGGGCAACCAGTACGTCGCATTGGCGAAAAAACTCGTATACGGCGACGTCGGCATCGATTCGATTGCGGGGCCGAGCGAACTTGCGGTCGTCGTCGATGCCTCGTCGAACGCTGAATGGGCCGCACTCGATCTGCTGGCACAAGCGGAGCATGATGAAATGGCGCGAACGTTTTTACTGTCCACTGACCGGGCAAAACTGGAAGAAGTAAGCCGGCTTGCTGCACAATTTGCGGAAGAAGCGCCACGGTCGGCGATCATCAAGGAAAGCCTGAAAAACAATCATTACACCATTTTGGCTGAAGACCGGGCGGAAATCATCCGCTTGCTGAACGATATTGCGCCGGAGCATCTGGCGGTCCAGACGGAAGACGCGGAAACATACGCGGCGGACGTCCGTAATGCCGGCGCATTATTCATCGGCGGCTTTTCACCGGAAGCGCTCGGTGACTATTCGGCAGGACCGAGCCATGTGCTGCCGACGAACGGCAATGCGCGTTTTCAGTCAGGGTTATCCGTCAATGATTTCCTGACGGCCAATGCGGTGATCCGCGTGGCGGAAACAGATTATAGCCGGCTGGCAGATGCGGCGCTTCCGATTGCACGCTCTGAAGAACTGCATGCGCATGCCGCGTCCATTGAAGCGCGCTTTGGAAAACGGAGGGATTCAGAATGAAAGTATCAGCTTCACGGGAAACAAAAGAAACAGCCATCGACTTGACGCTTCAGCGGGGGACAGGAGAATCGGTCATCGACACGGGAGTCGGCTTTCTCGATCACATGCTGACGCTTTTCACCTTTCACTCCGGCCTGGAACTCGAGTGCCGGGTGAAAGGTGATACGCACATCGATGATCATCACACAGCTGAGGATACCGGCATCGTGCTCGGCGGTCTATTGAAGGAATTGATCGGAGACAAATCCGGCATCCGGCGCTACGGCATGAGCTATGTGCCGATGGATGAAACACTCAGCCGGACGGTCGTCGACATCAGCGGCCGGCCGTTCTTTGTATATGATGCTGTCATTTCAAAGGAAAAAGTCGGAACGTTCGATACGGAACTTGCCGAAGAATTTTTTCGGGCGGTCGTCATAAACGCAGGACTGACTGTGCACATGGATTTGATTCGCGGAGGGAACGCCCACCACGAAATCGAGTCGCTGTTCAAATCGTTCGCGCGTGCGCTGCGCGAAGCGATGGAACCGGGGGACGGCCGCCTGCCGTCGACGAAAGGGGTTCTCTAATGATCGCCATCGTCGACTACGGCCTCGGGAACATCGCCAACGTGCGCCGGGCACTCGAGTACTTGGGTTATGAAGTGCAACTGACGAAAGATCCCGACGCGCTCCGCCGGGCGAACGCACTCATTTTGCCGGGCGTCGGGCATTTCGGTGACGCGATGCGCAAACTTGAAGCGGATGGGCTGATTCCGGTACTGGCAGAGCTGAAAGACGCGAAACCGTTTGTCGGCATCTGTCTCGGCATGCAGCTGCTGTACGAAGAAAGTGAAGAAGGCAATGTGAAAGGGCTCGGTTTCCTGCCAGGGAAAATCGAACGCATCCGGACGAAGCTGCCCGTGCCGCATCTTGGCTGGAATCAGCTGAAAAGCGAAGACGAAACCCTTCACAAAGACGTGTATTTTATTCATTCCTACCGGGCGGTGCCGGATGACCTGACAGTGGCGTCTGCCGAGTATGGCGGCGCGGAAGTCGTCGGCATTGTGCAGAAAGACAATCTGATCGGCATCCAGTTCCATCCCGAAAAAAGCGGAGACGCAGGGCTGGAAATCCTGGACCGCGCGATGAAAGGGGGATTCCGGTGATTGAGATCTGGCCGGCAATCGATATTATCAATTCACAGAACGTCCGCCTGACGGAAGGCGATTACGGATCAAAGACGGCAATGGGCCGGACACCGCTGGAAGCAGTCGAATTCTACAGCGGGTTTGAACAAGTCGGCCGCATCCATACAGTCGACTTGATGGGCGCGCTGAAAAAAGCGCCGGTTGAAGCGGATCTGTTCGGACAGCTGATTAAAGCAGCGAAAAAACCGGTGCAGATCGGCGGCGGCATCCGTTCGGAAGAAACTGTCCGGACTTATTTCGATATGGGGGCGACGTACCTTATCATCGGCACAAAGGGGCTGTCCGATCCGGAATGGCTGACCGGGCTGTCGAAAAAGTATCCAGGCAGGCTTTACCTGGGGCTCGATGCGCGAGGCGAACGGGTCGCGCTGAACGGCTGGCAGGAAGAATCGAAAAAAACGGTTTTCGATGTGCTTGACGAGCTGGCCGGTTCGGAAATCGGCGGTGTCATTTACACGGACATTTCAAAAGACGGGCGCATGGAAGGGCCGAACGTTGAAATGACCGGCCGCCTCGCACGCGCATCGAAATGGCCGGTGACCGCATCGGGCGGGGTCCGGAACATCGATGACATCAACCGGCTGAAAGCGGAAGGCGTTGCGGCAGCGATTGTCGGGAAAGCCGCCAATTCACCGGAATTCTGGCGGGATATCCGATGATCAAAAAACGGATTATCCCATGCCTTGATGTAAAAGACGGCCGCGTTGTTAAAGGAATCCAATTCAAAGGATTGCGGGATGTCGGCGATCCGGTCGAATTAGCGAAGCGCTATAACGAAGAAGGCGCGGATGAGCTGATTTTTCTCGATGTTTCGGCTACAGAGCGGGGGCACGATCTAATGCTTGAAGTGATCCAGCGGACGGCGGAAGTGCTGTTCATCCCGCTCGGTATCGGCGGCGGTATCCGGACAGCGGAAGACGTCGGCCGGCTACTGAACGCGGGCGCTGACAAAGTGAGCATCAATTCAGCGGCACTGAAACGCCCGGAACTGATCCGGGAAGCTTCCGAACGCTATGGCAGTCAATGCATCGCATTGTCGGTCGATGCGAAATGGGACGAGGAAGCCCGCGACTGGTTCTGCTATACGCACGGCGGGAGACAGCAGACGGATGTCCGGGTGTTGGATTGGGTCGAACAGGCGGAAGCGCTCAGCGCCGGGGAAATTCTCCTGACGAGCATGGATACGGACGGCATGAAGCAAGGATTCGACCATGACTTATTGCTGCGCGTGAAAGAGCGTGTGTCTGTGCCGGTCATCGCATCGGGCGGAGCCGGGAACGCCGAACATTTTGCCAATATGTTTTTGGAGACGGATGTATCGGCAGGGCTTGCGGCATCCATTTTTCACAATAAAGAAGTAACGATCAATGAAGTGAAGGCGTTATCCAAACGAAACGGGGTGGCAGTACGTGAAACCTGATTTTTCGAAAGGCCTGCTGCCGGTCGTCCTGCAGCACTGGACCAAGCGGACGGTTCTCATGCTTGGCTATATGAACGAAGAAGCGTTTGAGAAAACACAGCAGGATGGGGTCGTGTGGTTCTTCTCCCGTAGCAAGGATCGCCTTTGGAAAAAAGGCGAATCGAGCGGCAACGTGCAGCATGTAAAAAGCATGGCGCTCGATTGCGACGATGATACGCTCCTCGTTCAAGTAGAACCAGCCGGACCGACATGCCATTTGGGGACAGAGAGCTGTTTTGGTGAAGTCACACCGGAACCGCTTCAAGGACTTGAAACGACAGTGGCAAACCGGGCGAAGGCGGAAGATGAGTCGTCATATACCCGGTATTTACTTAAAGCCGGAATTGATAAAATCATTAAGAAATTCGGCGAAGAAAGTTTCGAAGTGGCGATTGCGGCGAAAAACCGGGACCGCGGGGAAGTGGTGAATGAAACCGCGGATCTCTTATATCATTTGACTGTGTTGCTGCATGAGCAGGGAGTATCGCTGCGGGAAGTGGAAGACGTGCTTCATGCGCGGCATGCGGTTAAAAATAATTTCAAAGGCGAACGGAAAGACATTGATAAGTGGTGATCTTTCATCCCCTTCAGAAAACCGGAACCAGTTGAATCGGCAATTCAATAATAAGGACCTGTTCCAATCTGTGGGACAGGTCTTTTTGATGGTGAAAATTTAAAAAACTCCATTTTGCGGGGAAGCAAAAAGATTCTGCCCAAAAACTTAAAAATAAGTCTGAATTGCTTTATAATTAAGATATATTTTGTAAACCCTGCATTAATTCAGACAGCGGACATCGATGCGCGACAGAAAAATTCTGAACAAGGATATTCTGCGGTCAAGGCAGGCGGGTCTGCCCTCCGTTTTGGACCAGTACTGGAATGAGAGGGGCTGATCGATTGAGCGACAACCAGGAGATATACCAGCAGATCAAGCGCAGACAGCAGCACCGGCGATTGGGCAAGAGCAGAATCCTCCAGCGGATGCTGTTCATTTTTACAGGCGCTGTCCTGATGGCGATGGGAATTGAAGTGTTCCTTGTGCCCAATATGATCATGGATGGCGGCATTGTCGGTATCTCCATCATTCTGTATACTCTGACGGATGTCAGGCTCGGGCTGTTCATTTTCTTGCTGAACATTCCCTTCTTCTTTTTAGGCTATAAACAGATCGGTAAGACATTTGCGATTTCAACGGTATTCGGAATCACTGTTTTGTCGCTGGCAACAAACTACCTTCACAGTGTCGCCGCTTTTACACAAGATGAGTTACTGGCTACTGTATTCGGCGGCATTTTCCTTGGCGCGGGGGTCGGACTTGTCATCCGCTATGGCGGCGCACTTGATGGCAGTGAAATCCTCGCGATTTTACTGAATAAACAATTCCCGTTTTCCGTAGGCGAAATCATCATGTTCTTTAATGTATTCATCTTTGGCTGGGGCGGTTTTGTCCTTGGATGGGACCGGGCCATGTATTCCGTGCTCGCTTATGTCATCGCCTTTCGGACGATTGATATCGTGATTGACGGCTTCGACCAGTCCAAGTCAGCCTGGATCATCAGCAATAATCCCGAAGAAGTGGGAGATGCAATCGTCGCCCGCTTGGGACGCACGGTAACCTATCTTAGCGGTATCGGCGGCTATTCGGGAGAGGACAAAAAAGTGATTTTCTGTGTAGTCACCCGAATTGAAGAAGCCAAACTGAAATCGATTGTCGAAGAGCTTGATCCGTCTGCATTTTTAGCGGTAGCGGATATTAATGAAGTGCGCGGCGGCAGTTTCAAGAAAAGGGATATCCATTGATACCGGAAGAATAATTCCGATGTTAAACGGGAAGAGATGAATAATGGAGAACAGCCTGTTCCGCCGGAGCAGGTTTTTCTGTTAGTTGAATAAACCGGAAGGAGCTGGAGAATATGGAGACGGAATTTGTGAAATTGACGCCGGAAGATTTGGAAGAACTGCAGCAAGTGGCGCGGGAAACGTTCATAGAAACTTTCCGGGACGGGAATACGGCTGGCAATTTGGAAGCTTATACAGCAGAGGCTTTCAGCCTGGATCAACTGACGAATGAACTCGTCAACTCGAATTCCCTGTTTTATTTCCTGAAGGCGGCCGGCGAAACTGCCGGATATTTAAAGCTGAATGATGAGGAAGCGCAAACTGAAAACGTGATTGAGAATTCGCTTGAAATTGAACGGCTGTACGTGAAGGAGAAGTTTCAGGGGCAGGGCTTCGGCAAAGCGATGATCGAACAGGCGCTGGAGGCGGCTTTTGACCTCGACAAGCGGCATATCTGGCTCGGAGTGTGGGAGAAGAATGAGAAAGCTCTTCAGTTTTATAAAAAACTCGGATTCGAGGAGCGTGGCCGCCACACATTCGAATTGGGTGGAGATCGGCAAACCGATCTGCTGCTCGTGAAAGAAATGTGATAACCCCCGTGAATTGTTAACAATAAATCACGAGTTCAAGGATTAAACAAGGGCTTATCGGGAATATTTGTAACAGGTCCTAAAACAGAAAGGGATTTTATTCCAACGAGGAGGCCATAAATCAATATGAACACGCGAACAATGAACGATACGTATAAATCATTATTCGAACCCTTCACGCTGCCTAACGGTATTGAGCTCAAAAACCGGATTCTTATGGCGCCGATGACGAATTATTCATCGGATGACGAAGGGAAAGTGACGGAAGAAGAACTGGCTTATTATAAAGAGCGGGCAGGAGGCGTCGGAGCAGTCGTGACGGCTGTTGCGTATATTACGCCGGGCGGCAAGGGATTCCCGGGTGAAATTTCTGCGCACTCGGATGACATGATTCCGAGTCTGCGCCGGCTTGCCGCAACCATTAAAGGGGAAGGCGCAAAAGCGATCCTGCAGATTTTCCATGCCGGACGCATGGCGCCGCCGGAACTGCTGCCGGATGGCCAGTCGGTCAGTGCAAGCGCCGTACAGGCGAATCGGCCGGGCCTGGTTAAACCGCGTGAATTGACGGAAGAAGAGATTGAAACCATTATTCAGGAATTCGGTGATGCGACACGCCGGGCCATTGAAGCCGGATTTGACGGTGTGGAGATTCACGGTGCCAACACATACCTGATCCAGCAATTCTTCTCACCGCATTCCAATTGCCGGACCGATAAATGGGGCGGTACGACGATCAGCAGACGGGCGGCATTCCCGCTCGCTGTTATTGACCGCGTGAATGCAGCCGTTGAAGAGCATTCGCATGATGAATTCATCGTCGGTTACCGGCTGTCACCGGAAGAAATCGAAGAGCCGGGCATTACGATGGAAGATACCCTGCAGTTGGTGGATACACTCGCCAAGCAGGAACTGGATTATCTTCACGTGTCGGTTCAGGATTTCTGGCGCGGATCGATCCGCGATGAAGAGGATACGGAATCACGTGTTATGATGATTCAGGAGCGAGTGGGTGACAAGATTCCAGTAATCGGAGTCGGCTCACTCCATACACCGGCAGACGTGAAGCGGGCACTCGATACCGGCGTGCCGCTTATCGCGCTCGGCCGTGAACTGATCATGGAGCCGACGTGGGTTCAGAAAGTCCAGTACGGCGAAGAGGATTCCATCAAAGTGACCCTCGACCCGAATGACCAGGACCGGCTGGTTGTACCGGATAATTTATGGAACACGATCATGAATGCCCCGGGCTGGTTCCCGGTTGAAGACGATAAATAACTGATGGCAAAAAGGCGGCTGCGGCCGTCTTTTTTCTATGAACGCGGATAAACGTGTGTTGAACGTGGATAAGCGACCGTTGAATGCGGATAAGCGACCGCTGAATGCGGATTAATTACCATACCAGCCATCACAGAAGCCGGAAAGTTGTATGTGCGGCAGATTTTTAGTAAGATAGGTGGCAGTGAAATTTTTGAAATGAGGGCTAAAACATGAAACCATCCATCTATGGCATGACCATGGAACAGCTGAAAACGTGGTTTGTTGATCAAGGTCAGAAACCGTTTCGGGCAGAGCAGGTTTGGGATTGGTTATATACAAAACGGGTAACGTCGTTTGAAGAGATGAGCAACATCGGCAAAGCGACGATTGCGCTTCTGGAAGACAGTTTTAATATCGACACAATGGAAGTCGCTGTTAAACAGGAATCGAAAGACGGAACGATCAAATTCCTGTTCCGCCTTGCAGATGGCAATCTCATCGAGACAGTACTTATGCGCTTCAGCTACGGGGCATCCGTCTGTGTAACGACACAGGTCGGCTGCAATATCGGCTGCAGTTTTTGCGCGAGCGGGCTGCTGAAGAAGAGCCGGGACTTGTCTGCAGGTGAAATCGTTGAGCAGATCATGAAAGTGCAGAAGCATTTTGATGCGGAAGAGAAAAACGAACGGGTCAGCCATATCGTCGTAATGGGAATTGGTGAACCATTCGATAACTACGAGAATTTGATGAGCTTCCTGAACGTCGTGAACGATCAGAAAGGCTTGGCCATCGGCGCCCGTCATATTACCGTATCGACGAGCGGCATCGTACCGAAAATCTACGAGTATGCAGAAGAAGGTCTTCAGATCAATCTGGCCATTTCAATTCATGCGCCGACGAATGAACTTCGGACACGCATCATGAAAATCAACCGGGCGTATCCGGTCGAAAAACTCATGGCGGCAATCGATTATTACTTGGAGAAAACGAACCGGCGGATCACGTTTGAGTATATCCTGCTTCACGATGTGAACGACCACGAAGAGGAAGCGCGCCAATTGGCGAAATTGCTGCAGGATAAGCGCCATTTATCTTATGTCAATCTCATTCCATACAACCCGGTTGATGAGCATGGACAATACCAGCGCAGCACGCCGGAAGCGATTAAAGCTTTCTATGAAACATTGAAGAAAAACGGCATCAATTGCGGTGTCCGTCTCGAGAACGGCACGGATATCGATGCTGCCTGCGGACAGCTCCGCAGCAAGCAGATCAAGAAAAAACAAACCGTTTGATAGTATAGAATCAAACTTAGCGCCTGGATATCCGGGTGTGTATTTACAGGATGATGATACCGAAAAAGCTAAAAGCCCGGTTTCTCTTACGCAGAGAAACCGGGCTTTTCTTCAAGTTCTGATAAGCAGGAAAGGGGTATTTTCCTTCCGTCTGCGAACGACCAAATACAGCAGCAGGTTGCAGATGATAATCCAGCTTATAAGAATGGAAACGCTGGTTATAAAAATACCGTCTCCGAGAGCGGACGTCATTGCTTCCCTGAATCCGTAAATGACATAAGTCATCGGTAAATAAGGATTCACTGCCTGATAGAAAGTGCCCTGCAATTCAACCGGAAACATACCGCCGCTTGCGACAACTTGCAGGACCAAGAAAATCATTGATAAAAAGCGTCCAAGATCACCCAAAGCGACTCCAAGCAGCATGACGATAAACATGTACGTGAGAGAGGCCAACACCGAAATCACGATGAATTTCCAAGCATTTTCCACGACCAGCCCCATGCCGAAAATCATGATGATATCGAGAATCAGCGCTCCGGCAACTGCAAAAGCAAACCCCAGCGAAAATTTACTGAACCATCGGACTCTGCCGGTGGCCGGTCCGTGAATGGCAGCGTGGATTGGAAACACCAGGTTGAATGCCAGGACGCCGATATAGAGACCAAGCGACAAAAAGTTAGGGGCAAGTGCATGTCCGTAATTCGGAACTGTGTTCGTCTCCTCTTCCGTAACAGTCAGCGGATTGGCGATCATGTCGTAGTTGCCGTCTATCATTGCTGTACTGTTAATGGTGTTGATGCCTTCATTCAATTGGGAAGAAAGTGCGCTTGTGCCATCGTTCAATGATTCAATTCTTTCACCAAGCTGGCCGGATGCGTCTGCCAATGCAGCTGATCCGTTGTGGATGTCAGATGCGCCATCAGCCAGTTGGCTGACACCTGCCTCCAGTGCAGGCAATTGCTCTGTCAATTCCCCGGTTCCTTCAGCCAGAGCGGCACTTCCGTCAGCCGCCTGATACAGTCCACTCGTCAGCTGTGATGATCCTTGGATGAGCCCGCCTTCGCCCTCCAGTGCTGTCCGGATGACTGAATAACCTCCGAGTGCATCAATTGCTCCCTGTTGGGTGGAATTGACGGAGCTGGCAAGTTCATTCACTTGCTGCAGCATTTCAGGAGCAAGATCTGATTCTGCGGCAATCGCCTGCAGCCGATTTACAGCAGACTGGACTTCGGCAAGCCCTTGGGTCAGCTGGCTGATCTCGCTTTCAGAAGGCAGCTGCCTGTTCATCTCTTCCAGGCCGCTCTGCAAATCAGCGCTTCCTGCCGCCAGTGAATTGAGGGAACCGTTCAGTTGGGCTGCACCGGTATTCAGTTCTTCAGCGCCATCTGTAACTTCACTGATGCCGGAATCGACTTCACTTGTGCCATCTTCAAATTCCGAAGTGCTGGCGGAGAGTTCATTCAGGTTTGCTGTAATTTGTTCGTTTCCTGTCTGCAGCTGATCGCTGGCTTTTTCAATTTGAGATGCCCCATCGGCTGCCAGGTCCAAATCAGTGCCCGCTTCTTCAAAATGGGCAAAAATAGTTTTCACATACTCTTTTGTAACGTTAGAGGATACTTCGATATTGATGTCGTTGATCGCTTCTCTGCCAAGCGTTTCAGAGAAAAAATTCCGTCCGGGGTTCACTTCATAGAGAAGATTCATCTGCTCGGGGGTATCACTGAAAGCGGTGGAAGCATTTTCAGAAAAATTCGGGGGTATGGTGATGACCATATAGTAATCACCGCGCGCAAAGCCTTTTTTCGCATTTTCTGCATTCACAAAATGCCAGTCGGCATCATTGCTGTTCTTCAGACGATCGACCAGTTCTTCACCGATACGAAGTGTTTTTTCTTCGAATCGGGTCGGTTCATCCTGATTAACAACAGCAATCGCCAAATTATCAGTTCTGTCATAGGGATTCCAGTAAGAATTTAAGATTACTCCTGTGTAAATAATGGGAATGAACATCATAACGATCACTGAAAGAAGTAACATTTTGTTTTGAAAAACTTTTTGCCATTCTTGCCGGAGTAATTTCATCTTTCCACATCCTATCTTGGTGTAAAGTTCGTTGAGTGATCCATTGTTTAAAAAGAAATTACAGACTTGAAGCAAAAAAGGCCACTGAAAACTTCTTGCAGCCATTCACGTGAAAAGGGAAAGAGGAGATATAAGTTCCTGGATAAGTAACTGGAAAATGCACGCTCCTCTCTGTGAATTTCGTCTATACAATCAGATTCTGACAGCTTGATGAATACAACTTAAAACAATATAACGGCTATAGTAACAAAAAAATCTAATAATTTGCAAAGGATTAATGGGATGGATTCAAAAAACTAACTTATAGATTTATACCCAAAAAAAGTAAAGAATATCATATTTTAAAAAACAATTTCAGAAGTTAATAGAAATCGGTAATTTCTTTGCAATACTTGTAACATATTCTTAATATGCAGATTGGTGTATTTCTTTAGAAGTAATTTGTACAATATGAATAGTGATAATAGTAACAAAAAAATACTAAATAATTTGGAGGAAACCAATCTTGAAAAAAACTCTTTTACTGACAGGCGCAGCAGCTGCACTGGGAACTTCTATTCTTTTTGGTGTCGTTTCAGGGAATACTGAACCGGCAGAAAATGATATTGCGGTTCTTCAAGGCAGGGAAGTGGTGTTTGAAGCGCTGCCGGCAGCGCCTGCAGTAAAAGGGGTAAGCACAAGCCAGGCTTCCTCCAAAGTGTTGGATATTGCAGGACAGTATCTTGGAGCGGATTATCTGTTGGGGGCAAGCACATCACGGACAGATGCATTTGACTGCTCTTCATTCACAAAACGGGTTTTTTCTCAGCTCGGTATTGAGTTGCCGAGATCTTCTTCGGCGCAGGCACAGATCGGTGAAGCTGTCGCAATGGATGAATTGCAAGTGGGAGATTTGCTCTTCTTTGCCACTTCAGGTTCAGGCGGTGTCAGCCATGCCGGGATCTATGCGGGGAACGGTGAAATGGTCAGCGCCCAGAATGGCGGCGTGAAGTACGCGCCGGTTGATGAGGGCTACTGGGCTGACCGGTTTTTATTTGCAAAACGCGTAAGCTGAATATGAGGAATCAGAAGAGAGCTGAGGCTCTCTTTTTTTATTTATCCGCAGAATGGATGTTTAAGCAGGCGGGATGTATGGGAATTACATAGTAGTATAAAATATCTGTAAAGGAAGTGGATAACAATTATGATTAGAATCGCAGTCGAACACCCATTCACAGACATTCGCCGCTCATTGGAGAACAAAGGATATCAGGCGGATATGATTGAACAGAAAACAGACGCAGTCAGCTATGACGTAGTAGTCGTGCGTGATCATGAAGATTTCGCTGATTTCCGTATGAGCGGATCACTTGTTGAAGCCCGTGGCCGTACGGTAAACGAAGTTGTGGAAGAAGTGGAAGAACGTTTGGCACGTGCCGGTAAAATTGAAGAGCAGCCACCGAAGAAATCTTCCGGCGGTACTTTTGTAGCGGGACTTGCTACTGGCGCAGCAGCCGGGGCAGCAGCCGCACTTCTTCTGACACCGAAAAGCGGTAAAGAAATGAAAGAAATGGTAAAAGAAAAGAAAGAAACTATGCAGGAAAAAAGCAGCTCTGGACAAGGTCAGTCTTCCGGCGGCAAAATGGGTCAGCTGAAAGAAAAAGCTGGTGAATTAAAAGAAAAAGCTTCCGGTCTTACCGATAAAGCGAAAGACGTCAAAGAAAAAGCAAGCGATAAAGCGTCTGGCGTAACAGAAAAAGCGAAAGATATGTCTGGCAAAGTGGGCGATAAAGCTGCGCAAGTAAAAGAAAAGAAAGACATGATGCAGGCACAGAAAGAAGTTGCTGAAGAAGTGAAAGCGGAACAAAAAGCCCGCAAAGAGCATGAAAATGCTCAAAAGCAGGCTGAAAAGGAAATGCAGAAGTCTGAAAAAGAACAGCAGAAAGGCCAGGGCAGCGGCGTGAAAGTGTTTGAACTGGACGATGCTGAAGTGAAACACGATGACAATGAAGTCGTTGTGAAGCAGACGGAAACTGAAGTGAAAAAGAAAAAATAACTGAATAGAAAGTGGCGCCGGGCATTTTGCCCGGCGCCATTTTTCATAGGACCGTTTCCGGTTCAGCGATTTTTTCCGGTTCCGGAACGCAGGACAGGATCACCAATCCGATGACGAACAGGATGATGAGGCTGAAAACGCCCTTGCTTGAATCTCCGGTTACTTGAGCTGTGACGCCAACCAGCAATGGACCCATGATGGAAGCGAATTTACCGAAGATATTATAGAAGCCGAAAAATTCATTGGAATTCTGTTTAGGGACGAGCATTCCGAAATACGAGCGGCTGAGCGCCTGGATGCCACCCTGACTCGTTGCAACCAGCATGGCAAGCACCCAAAAATCGGTAACGGTTTCCATGAAATAGGCATAGATGCAGACGAAAATATACACGATAATCCCAACATACAACATGCGTTTCGCGCCGAACCGCTCGGCGAGCCGCCCGTAAAGAATGGCGAACGGAGCTGCGACTACCTGAGTCACAAATAAGATGATAAGCAGGCTGATGGCTCCGATGCCGAGGTCGGTTCCGTATGCAGTGGACATCGAGATGATGGTCCCGACGCCATCAATGTAAAAGAAGTAGGCAAGCAGGAACAGAAACAGCGCCTGATACTGCCGGATGCCGCGGACCGTTTTGGAAAGCCGGCGGAAACTTTCTGCGATGAGTTTCGGTTCCCGGCGGATAAAATGGATTTGCCGCACATGCCGCAGCATGGGAATAGCGAATACGGCCCACCAAAGCGCTGTAATCAGAAAGGCAAGCCGGCTGGCATTTGACGGAGAAAGCGGAATAAGCTGCTGCTGCGCCAGCACAATGATGGCAATGCTGATCAAAAACGGGATTGTGCTGCCGATATAGCCAAGGCCGAACCCCCGTGCGGAGACCCGGTTCATTTTCTCTTCTGTTGTAACATCCGTGATGAAGGCATCGTAAAATACGTTTGCACCTGTAGAACCCAGCGCTGCAACCGTATAACAGGCAAGCAGTAGAAACCACTCACCGGCAGGGATGAAGGCAAGGGCAGCGGTGGCTCCTACACCAAGGACGAAGAAGAAGGCGAAGAACCGCTTTTTCATTCCCTGATAATCGGCGATGGTTCCGAGAATGGGACCGATCAAGGCAAGAATGAACGTGAAAATTGCGATGGTGTAGCCGAGGTAGGCGGTGGAATCGGCACTGGCAACACCGGCATCCGTTGCCGCCGCTTTATAAAAAATCGGGAAGACGGCAGTCGTGATAATGATGGAATAAGCAGAGCTTGCCCAGTCATAAAGCATCCAGCTGCGTTCTTCCTTCGTGTAGAGATTTTTCATGGAAAGTTTCGTCCCCTCTGCGCTTAAACATACTCCTATTTTACTAGAGAAAACCGCTTTGAGGGTACAAGAATCTGAAAATTAATGCTGATTTAATATTTGTCTCAATGATTGTGGCAGGATAAGAGGTCCAGTAAGATAAAAGGATGGCAAAAAGAAAGCGGGAATGGCATTGAAACTGATTTCATGGAATGTGAACGGACTCAGGGCCGTTATGAAAAAAGGGTTCATTGATTTTTTTGAACAGTCGGATGCAGATGTTGTCTGTCTGCAGGAGATCAAGCTCCAGGAAGGGCAGATCGATTTCAGTCCGCCCGGTTATTTTTCCTACTGGCATTATGCGGAACGCAAAGGTTATTCAGGCACGGCGATCTTCACCAAACAGCGTCCGCTGTCTGTTCGCCATGGATTAGGAATCCCGGAATTTGATACGGAAGGCCGGATCATTACACTGGAAATGGAAGAATGCTATGTCGTTACCGCCTATGTACCGAATTCCCAGCATGGGTTGCTGCGCCTGGACTTCCGGCTTCGCTGGGAAGAGGCATTGGCGAATCATCTTCAGAAATTGGACAATCACAAGCCGGTGATTTTCTGCGGAGATTTGAATGTGGCGCATGAGGAGATTGATTTACGCAATCCGAAAGCGAATTTGAAAAACTCCGGGTTCACGCCGGAGGAACGGGGAAAGTTTGCCGATCTGCTGGCCGGCGGGTTGATCGATACCTATCGTTACATCTACCCCGAGCAGGAAGGCAGCTATACATGGTGGTCATACCGGACAAATTGCCGGGAGCGGAATATCGGCTGGCGGATTGATTATTTCCTCGCATCGGAGCGGTTGGCTGACCGGCTGATCGATGCGGTGATCCACCGGTATGTAATGGGTTCCGATCATTGTCCGATTGAACTGCAGATCCGGCTGTAATCAGCAAAAAAAGCGTTTCTCCTGGTATAGGGGGAACGCTTTCTGCATATCAGATGGCCCGAACCTCAAGGCGGGTTACACCTTTTCCTTTATTCTTCATTTTCTCCAATATGAACTGGCCGATGATGCCGGTCTCTTTAACATGCGTTCCGCCGCACGCCTGTTCATCGATATCCCCGATCTTTACGAGCCGGACTTCCTGCACCGTTTCCGGAATCAGGTTCACGACCGTTTTGATGGCGCCGGACAGCTGTTCGGCATCTCTGCGCGGGACGGTCCGGACGGTGACTTCATGGTTTTCGAGAAGTTCTTCATTCGTTTTTTGGATCAGTCTGTCAATGGCTTCCCGGCTGAGCTCGGATATTCCGGTCAAGTCGATGCGGGCTTTGTCCGGATAAATCTGATTTCCGGTGCAAAGGGAATTATACGAACGGTGGCACACGGCTGCAAGCACGTGCAGCAGGGTGTGATGCTTCATCAGCCCGCTCCGGCGGTCCCAGTCGATGGCAGCCGTCACCGGCCCGAGTGCCAGTTTATGCGGTTCCTCTACATAATGGATAATGGTGCCCGCTTCTTTTTTGACGCGGAGCACTTCCACCTGTTCTCCGAGCTGCATCAGCATGCCCGTATCACTGTCTTGTCCGCCGCCCGCCGGGTAAAAGACAGTGCCGCTCAATTGCACTTTATTGCCCTCCACAGCAATGATTGTCGTTTCGCACATTGTTAAGTAACTGTCGTCCAAATAGAGCTCTGTTGTCACTGCATTCACCCCTTGTCCTTTTGACTGTTTTTACTAACTATAGCACAAGAAATTTTTCGATTCCAAAGTGCTTATTGGAAAAATTAAAACATTCAGCCTACAATGAAAGATAAGAGGAGGATGCGTATGAAGTACTCGAACCTGGGAAGAACAGGTTTACAGGTATCAAACCTGAGCCTTGGCACGATGGCATTCGGCCGGTGGATCGATGAAGAGGCATCTGCTGATATTCTGGATGCGGCACTTGAAGCGGGAGTTAACGTGGTGGATACGGCGAATTTTTATGGAAAAGGCCAGGATGAAGTTGTTAAATGCGGTACCGGGGAGTCGGAAGAAATTATCGGCCGGGCATTGAAAGGCAGGCGGCACAGCGTCGTCCTGGCAACGAAAGTGGGATTGCCGATGGGGCAGGGGGTCAATGACCGCGGACTTTCCCGTTTTCATATTATGCGGGAAGCGGAACAATCACTCCGGCGGCTGCAGACCGACTATATCGATCTGTATCAAGTACACCGCTTTGATGAGCGGACGCCGCTTGATGAAACACTTACTGCACTGACGGAACTGGTTAAACAGGGGAAGGTCCGCTATATCGGCTGCTCGAATTTCGCTGCCTGGCAAATGGCGAAATCGAATGGCATCAGCGATATGCTGAAGCTGGAGCATTTCGTTTCATCCCAGTCTCAATATAATCTTCTGTCCCGTGAGCTCGAGCGGGAAATCCTTCCGTTCTGCCAATCAGAGAACATGGGACTTCTAGTGTACAGTCCGATGGCCCGCGGCATGCTGTCAGGCAAGTATACGTCAGCCGGCGATTTGCCGGAAGGCAGTCGGGCCGCACTCGGCGAAGAACTGATCCGGCAATACTTCACCGATGAAAATTTTGAACAGGTGGCGATCTATCGCCAGCTGGCTGAGGAGCACAGCGTCAATCTCTCGCAATTCTCACTTGGCTGGGTGCTGAATCAGCCGGGCGTCACTTCGGCGATCATCGGTGCAAGCAAGCCGCATCATATAACCGATGCGGTAAAAGTCAGTGACTGGCTGTGGCCTGACGACCTGCAGGAACAGATTCGCTGACCGGCGTTGGGAAGGCGGCCGTTCTGCTTCTGCGCAACGTTATGCATTCCGGTGTTTTGCGGACAAGCGACTGTTTGGGAGTCTGCTGACATGCTTTTTCCATCTTCTACAAAGAGAAAAAAAGAAGGGTTATCAGTCGAATTTTTTTAAAGTATATGTTATTTTTAGAAAGGAAGTATGATTCCAAGATAATAATCATTCTAAAGGAGGAATTTACTTAATGAAGGACGAAAACAAGACAAATAATCAGTCTGGCAACAATGAGGAACGTGAAACGCTCACTACCCGGCAAGGGCATCCGGTCGTTAATAACCAGGATATCCGCACTGTCGGCAACCGCGGCCCCGGAACTCTTGAGAACTATCACTTCATTGAAAAAATCTCCCATTTCGACCGTGAAGAAATTCCCGAGCGAATCGTGCACGCACGCGGAGCAGGAGCTTTCGGTTATTTTGAAACATACGGCACTGTCGGTGATGAGCCGGTCGAAAAATACACACGTGCAAAAGTATTTTCAGGCAAAGGCAAACAGACACCGACATTGGTCCGCTTCTCAACAGTGGCAGGTGCAAAGGATTCACCTGAAACGGCACGCGACCCGCGCGGATTCGCAGTCAAATTCTACACAGAAGACGGCAACTGGGATCTCGTCGGCAACAACATCAAAATCTTCTTTATCCGTGATGCGATGAAATTCCCGGACATGATCCACGCGTTCAAAGCGGATCCTGCTTCAAACATCCCGAACCCTGAACGTATGTTTGACTTCGTTGCCCGCACACCGGAAGCAACACACATGATCACATGGCTGTTTTCGCCATGGGGAATCCCGGCGAACTATCGCGAAATGGAAGGCTCGGGCGTCAATACGTACAAATGGGTCAATAAAGATGGTGAAGCAGTACTTGTCAAGTATCACTGGGAGCCGAAACAAGGTGTCCGCAACCTGACGCAGGAAGAAGCGAATGCAATTCAGGCGACAAACGTTGGACATGCGACACAGGACCTGTACGAAGCAATCGAACGCGGAGACTACCCTGAATGGGAACTTCAGGTTCAGATCATGAGCGACGATGAACATCCGGAACTGGATTTTGATCCGCTTGATGATACAAAACTGTGGCCGACAGATAAATTCCCGATGCTGCCGGTTGGTAAGATGGTACTGAACCGCAACCCTGAAAACTACCATGCAGAAATCGAGCAGTCGGCATTTGGAACAGGCGTCCTTGTTGATGGACTCGACTTCTCGGATGACAAAATGCTTCAGGGGCGTACGTTCTCGTACTCGGATACACAGCGTTACCGCGTTGGTGCCAACTATCTGAAACTGCCAGTGAATGCACCGCAGAACAAGGTGAACACTAACCAGCAGCGAGGAGCGATGGATGTGCACCGTTCAGACGAAGCCGGTTCAAACCCGCATATTAATTATGAGCCATCTGTCATTGGCGGTCTGAAAGAAGCCGACCAGGGCGATAACAAAGAGTATCAGCCAGAGTACAATGCGCGTCTCGTGCGCCAGCCGATCGACCGCACAAATAACTTTGGTCAGGCAGGCGAAACGTATCGCAGCTTCAACGACTTTGAGCGTGATGAACTGATCAACAACTTGGGTGATGCACTCGCTGTCAGCGATAAGCGTATCCAAGACCAGATGATCGAGAACTTTACGAAAGCGGACGAAGATTATGGCCGCCGTGTAAAAGAAGCGATCGAAAAGAAAATGAACATGATGAATGAAATGGAAGTTGGCGACAGCTCCCTGTCAGCGAATAAAGGTGTCAACAAAGCTGAAGAAGAAGGACACCCGGCGAAACGTCATTAATTGACTGGCCAACCGTCAGACCTGAAAAGGGTCTGGCGGATTTTTTTTGAAAAAAATTAAATTAGTTCAAACATTTTTGCCCTCTGAGCCGTTATCTTAATGAAAAAGGCAATAAGCGGAAAGGAGGGGCGGCGTGGAAGCAGTTGAGATGTATGAAAACCTGAAAGAGGATCTCTTGCGCTTCGCCCGTTCCATCGCGCGGCATGAGCAGGAAGCTTTTGATCTCGTGCAGGATGCTGCAGAAAAATCATTAAAACAGGAAGGGTTAGCTGATCTGCCCGTCCACAAGCAGCGGGCCTGGTTCTTCCGGGTGATGAAAAACCGGCTGATTGATGACAGACGTAAAGAAAAACGCCTGTCGGGCTGGGAAGAAGAAGAAGAAGAGGAATTCCCGGAGCAATCATTCATGGGCAATCGGCTGGAAACGATGGAATTACTGTCGACACTCGATTCCGAATTGAGCGATATTGTTTTCAAACGCTATTGGCTGCAGATGACCAGCAAAGAGATTGGCGAGGTTCTTGGAATGCCCGCCGCGACCGTCCGGTACAAACTGCATTTTGCAATCAAAAAACTGAGAAAACAATTGGAGGCTGAAGTGATATGAAAGAACAAATTGGCAACGTGGGTGTGCTGAATTTATTGAAGGCGACTGAAGAGAGTATCCGAAAAGCAGGGGCAATCGGCAATATTGGTGTCGTGCTTTATCGCAGTGGCCAAGGCCATTTGCTTTCCTCCCTGACAGCCGAGAACATCGGATCGACCGTTGAAGTGCCGGATGGCTACAGCTATCTCACTGGCGTCCTGGAGATCGACCGCAATTACCTGGAGTCGCTGAAGAAACCGCTGCGGCTTGTCGTCAGCGGCAGAGTCATCATCAGGAAAGATGTGACCGGGGAACTGCTCGACCGTGAGGAATTGCAGCTGATCGTCCACGGTGATATATATGCGCCATCCCCTCTCGTTGGCATGATCAGTCAGCGTTTTCCTGAAGGAAGCCGGGATGTGAAGAGTTATTCAGGAGATATCCGGATGGAGAACGGCCATTTCACGATGACCAACGCGTTTTTGCGGTCAGCTGAAACAGCGGTCCATTTGGTGGTTAACGGGAAACTGGAGCTGTCGAAAGAGCTTGACTTGGATTTGTTCACAGAGAAGATTGAAAAGATGGAAGTGAACGGGCTCATCCAGCTGTTTGAGGAACAGCTGACAGCAGTCCACAGCAAAATGGAATCGGGGGTACACGGTGCCATGGAAGTACTGCCGGCAGGTTATGAGCGGCTGAAAAAAACACGGCGGCTGAATGCACGCTCTATCCGAAGTCTGGCTGGAAAGAACATCTTCACCAAAAAGCCACTCTTATTTGAGGCAGGTATCGGGCGTGAGCAGGCAGCGGCAATCGGCAGTATCCGGTCGACTTCGTACATTGTCTGCAATGACGAACTGGAAGATCTGATGTATGAAAAACTCGAAAATCTTGAGACGGAAATTCTCCCGTACGAAACCGATTTCATTTTCATTGAAGGTGAACAGGAGTGGGATGAAGCGCAGCTGCAGGCGATCGGGCAGCCATCAGCCGTCATTATTGAAGGGAAGCTGACCTTCATGGATGATGTGGAGCCGGCGAGCGTGGGAGAGAAGATCAGTACGCTCGATCTGTTTGGCGAGTTGCAGACGGACAACGCGAAAGTCCGGGCGGCGCTGCGGACGAAACTTCGGGTGAACGAAGGACTGATATCAGAGATCCGCCAAGTGCCAACAAGCAGTCTGCAGAACATTGGCGAATTATCGCTATAAACTAAAAGGAGGAATTTTTCATGAACCACTTGGATGAATTGGTATTGCGTCTGAAAAGGGAAGAAATGCACACGGACATTCATCGGTACCGCTGGCAGCAGCGAACAGGCAAACCATCCGCCCGAGTGAAGTTATGGCTGCTGCTGCTGACAGTGTTTAATCTCCGTTAGGATAAATAAGCAAAAAGGACTGAAATCAACCGATTTCAGTCCTTTTTACTGTTTCCGGCGTACAATGGAAGAAACAGAAAAGGATGTGGGCTGCATGAAATCTGTAAAATTCCAGGCGCCGAAACTGCCGGCAAAATTAAGTGAAGTAAAGTGGCGGGAGGCAGTGGATAACCGATACATAACGAATTGCAGAATTACAGAAGAAACGATTTCACATGGACCCGAGGAACCGTTGCGGTTTGATGGGGTCATTTTTGAAAACGTGACATTTCAGGAAGGCGGCTGGCCGGACAGTGAGTGGCTGGATGTGAAATTCGTGAACTGTGACTTGTCCAACTTCAATCTTAGAGGATCTGTTTTCCGCCGGGTGGAATTCTGGAATTGCCGGCTGGCGGGGACGGACTTTACTGAAAGCTCCATTAAAGACGCAATGTTTAGCGGCTGCAAGATGAATTACACAATGTTCAGTTTCGCTCGTCTGCAAAAAACCGCATATCAGGATTGCCTATTGGAAAACGCCGATTTCTATGAGACTGGTTTGAATGCCGTCCGGTTCAATGAATGTGAGCTGAGCGGCAGCAGTTTTGCGGAGACGGATTTAGCCGGAATCGATTTAACGGCTTCCCACTATGACTCCATCCAAGTGACCACAGAAAAACTGGCGGGTTGCATCGTCACTTCTCAACAAGCGATCGGTTTTGCGAAACAATTAGGCCTGATTGTGAAAGAAACTGACTGACGTATCATTCAGTTTCTGGAATAATGCTTTTCGCCAAACGAAAGAAAAAACATTATTTCCAAATCATACTTTTCCGACAATTGCTTATATTTTTACTAACATTCCCTAGTCTGATATAATAAAGATAATGAACGAATAAAAGAAAAGAAAAATAGTTCTAAACGTTCATAAAAAATTCAAACAAGATAACTCATTTCTATGATAGAATGAATAAAGTGAACAGTAAATTTTAAATTGTCAGTTAATTAATAGAAGGGCAGAGAGAGAATGGAATCTATCGGCAAGAAAATAAAAGCGCTTCGTGAAGAGCGGAACTTATCGGATGAGGAGTTCGCAAAAGCACTTGGCATTGCAAAAAGTACAGTATGGGCATATGAAGGCGGAAAGAAATTGATCACGGTTACCCACCTCACAAATATTGCAGACTTTTTCGGTGTTTCGGCAGATTATTTGCTTGATCGCTCGACTGACCAGGTCAAACTTGATCTGCAGAACAAACAAGGGCTGAGTGGCTATACGTTCGTTGTCGACAACCGACCGATGAATGAGGATGAAATAGCGGATGCGGCCTCATACATCCAAGTGAGACGCCGCATGGGCAATTACGGGAATCTATAAATGGAATGTACAGACCTATCTGGACGGCAGCAGCCGGCCGGATAGGTCTTTTGATTGCCCGAATAATAGTTGCTGTGGTTTAGCTTAGAAGTTGGAGAGGGTAGTATCGTTTTTTTTATCAAAAAAAGGATGGCTGGCAGTGGTTTTTGGCGCACCGCAATCGTCTTTACAGGTGCGCTCGTTATGAGAGGAGATTGGGTTGCCGCAATATTCCTCCTGCCGCTGTCATCTCCAGCGCTGTCGCTGGACCGGCTGGAAATGGAACAAGGAGATTTGCGGTACGGTTATAATTTCGCCAAAAGGCCAGAACGCTTTTATCGCGCAGTTGCCGGAGATTAATCCGAAGATCTCCATAGGCTCTCCGTTTTGATTGGATTTCGTTTACGCTTCTGCAGTCCGGGAACATAAGGACTATCAGTGAAAATTTGGGAGGCGAAAGTTAATGGCGAAAACGATATTCATCACAGGGGCAGGCAGTGGACTTGGCAAAGGAACTGCACTGGGTCTTGCTGAAAAAGGACATAAAGTGATTGCGGGCGTGGAAATTCTCCCGCAGAAGACAGACTTGATCAGAGAAGCGGGCGAGCGAGGGCTGGATTTAGAAGTCCTGAAGCTGGATGTCACGAATCCACGGGATGTCTCAAGGATTGAAGACTACGATTTTGATGTATTCGTGGCCAACGCGGCCATCAATGAAGAAGGGCCGCTCGCAGAAGTGCCGATGGACCGGTTCCGGGCGCTGTTTGAAGTGAATGTGTTCGGCACATTGGCGACGGCTCAGGCAGCTATTCGGCATTTTGTGAAAAAAGGATCCGGAAAAATTGTATTCACGAGTTCGATGGCCGGTATCGCTGCTTCAAAATTCGTCGGACCGTACAGTGCAACGAAGCATGCGATTGAAGCGATGGCTGAAACGCTGCGGAAAGAAATGAAGGATTTCGGGGTTCAAGTGGCGACCATCAATCCCGGTACCTTTGAAACAGGTTTCAACCGTCGGGCAGCTGAAGAGAAATGGGAATGGTACAGTGAAGACAAGAACTTCACACCGGCAAAGAGCATGGAGAAAGCGGAAGAGAGCCTGAAGGATGAGTATGATCCGGAAGGGATGATCACGAAAATGATCGAGGTTATTCCGGCGGATCACCATAAATTCCGGACGGTTTATCCGGAAGCGACAGAAGAGCAGCTGAAGAAGACCCAGCAGGAACGCTGGGATATGGAGATATAAGCAGGAGAAGGCACCTTCGGGAGAGGGTGTCTTTTTTGATGGTATTTCGCAAAACAGCTACGCTTTCCGCAGGCTTGCGCCGAACTAACTCGGGCATGGCGCCCGAGTGGATTTCGGCACGGCGCTGTCCCGCAGGAGTCTCCGCTGTTTTGCTTCATACTTCCTTAGAACAAAAGAAAAGCTGACTCAGAGACCGGGTATCCGGTTCTGAATCAGCTTTATTTTAATCTCTTACTTGAAAACTGTTACTTTACCTACAGTGCCATCAGCGCTCTGGCCAGTGACGCGGAACTTCAGACCGTATTCTGGTACATTGCGTCCTGCATCTACAAGGCCGGCATTGCTGTAATCAGCACTGTCGTCGAACAATGGATTGCGCTGTGTGAAGTAATCCTTCAGTGTGGTTCCGTTGATAGCTGAATAATCCAGGAGCATTTTGTCGGATTTCTCCAAGCTGAACGCTGCATCGTGAACCTGATAACGAGTGGAAGCAACTTCACCATTGCTCCAGAAGTTCGTGTGCTGGTCCGCATCGACTACACCGAGGAAGCCATCTCCAGGGTGAAGACCTGTCCAGTTATTATCATAAGCTTCGTCTACGTACCAGACAACAAGTCCGTCGTCAAAGCTCATAAGGCTGGCCCCGCGGCGGATATGAGAAAGTCCTTCATCCACGCCATTATGAGATCGCCATTCAAGCAGGTAGTACTGATCAGTATAGTATGTTCCATCATGTTTTTTGAAACCATCGAAAGTAAACTGGCTGTCTGTTTCTGCGCCATCAAAAAGGACTTCAGCGCCGTCAGCGGTGACTGTGACGTTATCCACGAAAAATCCATCCATGTTCGTAGCCCAGTCTGTCATGTAACGGAACTGAACTTGGATTTCTTGACCGGCATAATCATTCAGGTTGAAGGTTTCGTTAACCCATCCATTGCTGGAACCAGTGAATCCTGGAATGTTTTCCTTGATTGTAGAGTATCCCTGTGGATGAATTTCACTTACTGTGTTCTCATTAGAGAGTGAAGTCCAAGTTTGACCTCCGTCAGCGGAAACTTGTACCATCGCGAAGTCCCAATCTTCTTCGATGTTGTACCAGGTGTCAAATGTAAGAGACGCTTCAGTTGCGTTGGTCAGATCGATTGTAGAAGTAACCATGCTATGGTCAATCTCGTCACCTTTACCGCCATAATACTCGAATTCACCGGCTGCAGGTGTATTCAGGACATTCAATTTCTGTGGGAGATCAATGCGCACGGCATCGTTATTGGTTCCTTTTGTAACAGCTTCATCCAACAGAATGTCTGTTCCTTTTGTTGTGATTTCTGCTGCACTGAGCGTAATTCCGCTCAGCCAGTTGCCTCCATGTATTGTCTGGAGCATCTCTTTTGCATATGGACTCATCCCAGGAGGCTCAGTTCCAGGAATATCGCCTGCCCAGCTGCCACTGGACATAAGAGACCAATAAGAAACGGCTTCACCTGCACCAGAGTAGATTGTGTCATATTCATCCGGTAGGCCAAGGTCATGGCCGTATTCATGAGCGAATACGCCAGCCGCTCCATCTTCAGGTTCGATAGTGTAATCTGCTGCTCCTAACAAACCACCAAAACGGTCACTGTTCGATTTGGCGCCAGGTACCGCAACCAGTCCAAGGCTCGAGCGGTGGGACCAAATTGCATCGTCGCCGAGAAATCCTCCACCCGCTTCTTCACCGACACCTGCATGGATGACCATGAGGTGGTCAATGATACCATCAGGTTCAGCATACACGCCATCACCATCATAATCGTCACGATCCCACTCGTCGTACTCTGAAAGATCAATTGCTGGATCTTGTGCAGCTGCTTTCAATGCTTCATAAACTAACAAAGCTGCATTGGCGTCATTTCCATCAGGAGCAGGAACGTTAGCGCCATAATAAGCGGCATTGTGTTCTGCTGTATACCAGCCGGCTACTTCACCATCAACTGTGTAGCTTCCGCCTGACTGCTGTTCGTAGTATTCCTTCATGGAGACGAAATCTTCACCATTGGGACCGGCATAACCATCTTCACCAAACACCATGTCCTGAAAATGACTGATTGGGTAGTTTTCATAAAACATGTCTGTTTCTTCTTTTGTAATTGAGCTGGCTCGGTAGTCAGGAAAGTCAATTGCTAAGACAAGAACTTTATCTTCTCGTACTTCGCCATCAAAGTTTTCTAGATTAACTGAATCTACTTGATTTTTTTTCGCTTGGCCAAGCTTATTCCCCTTGCCGTTTAAGACACCATTCTTACTATTTTTATCTTGCAGCTGGTTGGCACCATTCTTGGCCAAGGCTTCCTTATTTGCTACTTTGTTCGCTTTTTCTTTCTTAGCGAGGAAGGCATTCAGGACTTTCTGTGCTTCTGCAGGACTTGCATTTTCAGCAATGCGTCCATCCTTTTTCAGCATCTCAATGAGCTTTTCGTCATTAGCAAGACCGATATCAACTGGTGATCCGCCTTGAGTTGCTTGGAACTCTGTTAATTTTTCTTCTGCCTGTGCAGTTGGTACGGATGAGTAACCACCGACGGAAAAGCTGCTAAATCCTACTGTTGCAGCGATTGCTGTGGTTGTGAGTAATTTCTTGTTCAAACAAGATTCCTCCCTGAAATTGATGTCCAATTTTCTAACTATTACAATATATATCGCAGTTTGGAAAAAAGCTACAAAAACATTATGAAAAAAAGTAAATCGCAACATGTGAACCATAAATACTATGGTATATAGGTAATTAGACTTTATAAACGGTTGAATTAACAATAAAATTATCCAAATTATTAATTAAATAGGGAAATAATTGGAGAAAAGCTGATGTGGTCTTTTAATAGGTAAGCAGGTTGCGTAAATAATGATTAGAAGAAGCAGAGGGCCAAAAACATGGGCCTAGACTTTGCAGTGGATGGTCTTTATATCGAAAACGAACAGCCAAGATAAGGAATTCAATCATCCTGCTTTCTATCGTCAGGCTTAGAAACAGTTGGCACAGGAGCAGAACATTCTTTCATACAAGATAAAAAGCTGTGCATGTTGGGAGAAACGCGAATCAACGTCGAAGAGTTATACGGAAAAGCTGCCGACCAGTGAAAAGGTTTTCTATATATGAAGAGAAGGAGTTATGGCAATAAGCCCATTAATATAGTTTAAAAACCTAAAGTCTACAGACCTAGAGGTATATTCAAATAAGTTTGATGAACGTTGATGTGGTAGTAATTTTATATCTAAAGTATTGGTTAATTATTTAAAATTACGAAATATAAAATAAGTAAAAACGAATTTTTTGAAAACTATTGTTCTTTTAAAATGATTCAATTATACTGGAAATGTTTCACACCTAATAGGATAGGAGAGATTGCTATGATTAAAAAGACTTTAAAAGTTCTTGTTCTATCAACTGTAGTTATGGGCTTGTTCGGCACGTCTGCAATGGCAGCACCTGCAACAAGCGGACCGGTAAGTGCGCCACTTATTCCGATTGGCTGGTAAAACTGTATTGAGAAGAAAAGCCCGATAGAGTAATATATTCTTTAGAGGAATTTTCGTTAATTTTTCTGTAAGGGGTGTAGCTCTTGAAGGGCTTTTCTTTTTTAAAAAATTCCTATCTCGAGACAGTAAAGCAAGGTGCTGCGTCTGTGTCATTATTAGGCCATGGAGATGGAATAGAAGTGACGAAACTAACGTCAGCTGAAGGAAAACAGTTAGCTCTGTTTCCTGGCGATGATCTTGACTCAGTCGAGTTTTATTATATTATCAGTGGAGTTATTCAAGGGGTTGTAGACGGAGAAACTATTGAATTGAATGCTGGGGACTTTTTCAGTGCACAAGGGTTATCTGAGATTGTGCAATTTCAAGTGAAAACAGAAGTTAGTGTACTCGTCGTTACATCAACGCCGCTTTTCCATCTCGTAAGCAAAGAGATGGCTGAACTGCGAAAAGTCGGTGAACAGGTCGAGCAGAAAGATCGTTATACATTTAATCACAGTACTCGTGTGGCTAATTATGCAGTAAAAACTGCAACTAAAATGCAACATAATAAAGAGAAAATTCGAAATCTTATGATCGCTGCTGTCCTCCACGATATCGGCAAGATCAACGTCCCTGAAGAAGTATTGAATAAAGTAGGGAAGCTGACGGATGAAGAGTTCGACGGGCTGAAAAAGCATCCGGTGGACGGGGCGGACATGGTCCGGAAGACGGCTTATGCCCATATTGCTCCGATTATCGAACAGCATCATGAGCGGGTGAATGGTTCCGGGTATCCATTCAGACTGAAGGGTGAAGAGATTCTGACGGAAGCTAAGATCATCGGGGTATGCGATACGTTTGATGCAATGACCGAAGACCGGGCATACCGGAAAGCATTTTCTGTCATGACGGCTGTCGATGAGATCCAGCGACTCAGTGGGATTATGTATGACCCTGAAGTGGTGGCAGCTTTTATGGAAGTACTGAAAGAAGAAGGGAAACTGACACAGCAGGAATGAGGAATCCGGCAGGCGATGCAGGAATCCTCATTCTTTTTTACTATCCCGGAAAAAAATGAGAATAAGAAAAGTTACGAGTGAAATTGCCGATGTACCAGGTGTGCAGAAACTTTCAATTTTGAATAATAAACTGTCCATTCACCTTCGATATGTTTAAATACTGAGTATTTAGTCTATAATAGATTAATAATGCTTTTTATTAGAAAAGGAGAGGGTTATGGTGGCCAAAAGAAGATCTGGAGGCAAATTCGGCAAATTGGCACTGCTTGGAGCGGGCGCACTGATCGGTTCAATGGCGTCGAAGAAGAAGAAGACGGGCTCAACGTCAAGCAGCACAGGAAGCGCCGGGCAGGGCAACATGAAAGACACGCTGCAAAAAGGGCTTGATACACTGAACAAAAAGTCCGGCGGCATGGTTGATAAGGCGATGCCGCAAGTGAGCAAGGCGCTCGACAAAGCGAAGGAAGCCATCGAAAAACAGCAGCAGACGACGAATTCAACTGGCACAACAGGAATATCCGGCAGTGCACCAACCGGCACGCCGACCCCCGGAGGAGCGCCAGGGACAGGCACTACGAACAGCAAAGCGGCTGGCGTACCGGCAGGCACTTCAGTGAGCAATGCGCCGACGGGTGTAGGGGAAGGCACAGCAGAACGGCAGGACGGTACAACCGTGAAACCCGATTCCACTGAAAGCAATGTGAACCATTTCGAGCCTCCGCATACAACTTCATTCAATAGTTCAGAAGAAAAGAAATAACGGAATAGTTTGCAGGAAAGCTATTGTCCGTAGCGACGGACCTTAGCTTTTTTATTACATACGTTTTTCAGAATTTTACGAAAGGGGAATGTTTATGTTCGATTCATATTCGATTGAACCGTTTTTTGATGAAATGTTCGATGCAGATGGAACACCTAAACGGCATTACCGGAAATTCCGTGATTTGCTGGAGCAGTTTTCCGAGGAGGAACTGAGGGAAAAGCATATCACTGCGCAGCTGTCTTTTTTAAGACAAGGAATTACATTCACTGTATACAATGAGGAAAGCGGCAGCACGGAACGGACAATGCCATTTGACTTCGTGCCGATTATTATTCCGCCGGAAGAGTGGGAAATCATTGAAAAGGGAATGGTGCAGCGGGTGGAGGCGCTGAATCTATTCCTGGATGATGTTTATAAAGAGCAGCAGATTCTGAATGATGGCGTGATTCCCCGGCATCTGATCGAGAACAATCCGTATTACTACGCCAAGCAGGTTCAAGGGATTGATATCCCGCTCAATAATCATATTTTCTTGGCCGGTGTGGATTTAATCCGGGATGAGCACGGTAAATAT
Organism: Planococcus lenghuensis; assembly: GCF_001999905.1. Classification (NCBI taxonomy): domain Bacteria; kingdom Bacillati; phylum Bacillota; class Bacilli; order Caryophanales; family Caryophanaceae; genus Planococcus; species Planococcus lenghuensis. The sequence continues at coordinate 3,176,153 of NZ_CP019640.1, read as the reverse complement.
CATGTGCTGGAAGACAATCTCCGCAACCCTTCCGGTATGTCCTATGTATACCAGAACCGATATGTGATGCGGCAGATCTATCCGGAACTGTTCGGCAAATACAGGATCCAGACGCTTGAACATCAGCTTTCTTACCTGCACGAAGCGGTGCTTGATCACGCGCCGGCAACAGCGCCCGGCGGAAAAAACAAAAAGCCGTTCGCAGTCCTTCTGACGCCGGGGACTTATAATTCCGCTTACTATGATCACGTCTTTCTTGCCCAGCAGATGGGGATGCAACTGGTCGAAGGACGGGATTTGATCGTTAAAGATAACGTTGTCTATATGAAATCAACCCGAGGTCTGAAGCGAGTGGATATCATTTACCGCAGAATTGATGATGATTTCCTGGATCCTGAAGCGTTTCGGGAAGATTCCGAACTTGGCGTCGCCGGTCTGATGGGCGCCTACAGGCAGGGGAATGTCGCCATTTTGAATGGAGTCGGGAACGGAGTCGCGGATGATAAAGCGATTTATGCTTACGTTCCGGAAATGATCCGCTATTATCTGAAGGAAGAACCGATCATCGCCAACGTCAAGACGTATATGCTTGACCGCGAAGATGAACGGGAATACGTACTGGAACACCTGGAGGAATTGGTCGTGAAAAATGTAGGTGCCTCCGGAGGATATGATATGCTGATCGGCCCGCATGCCTCAAAAGAGCTGATTGAAACGTTCCGACAAAAAATCATCGAGCAGCCGAACCAGTACATTGCGCAGCCGACACTGAAGCTGTCAAGAGCGCCTGCTTATCAAGGGGAAGAATTTTACCCGGCTCACGTGGACCTTCGCGTCTTTGTGATGCGGGGCAAGAAATCCCATGTGCTGCCGGGCGGACTGTCACGCGTAGCGCTTAAAAAAGGATCGCTCGTCGTCAATTCCTCACAGGGCGGCGGCAGCAAGGATACATGGGTGTTTAAACAGGAAAGGAGGGATGACTAATGCTGAGTCGCGTAGCGAACTCGCTGTATTGGATGTCCCGAAATGCAGAACGGGCAGAGAATAACGCGCGTATTCTGGACGTGCAATTGCTGCAGCAAATTGAGACATCAGAAGAAGAATTGAGCTGGGAACGGGACTGGCGGCTGATTTTCGAAATTTGCGCTTCCACTGAAGAACTGGAGGAGCTGACGGCTACTTCGAAAGACGAAGACCGGTTTGCCCGGTTCCTTGCCCTATCAAAAGATAATCCCAATTCCGTAATGAATTGTGTCGGATATACGCGTGAAAATGCGCGCACAAGCCGCGATCTTATTCCGGAAGATTATTGGCAGGCTTGGAATTCCAGTCACCTGGAGTTGAAAGAGCGGAAACTGGCGAGCGCGTCCGTCCGGGAAATGCGCGCTTTTCTTGAGAAGGTGAGAGAGACTTCCCTACTGTCGCAGGGGATCATCGAATCGGCCATGTCGCGCGCCATGCCTTACCAGATCATCAAAATCGGCAAATGGCTGGAACGGGCAGAAAAAACAGCCCGCATCCTGAATGTGGTGTGCGAACATACACGGGAACGGCAGCTGGAAGCGGGCGTGGAGGACTATTATTACTGGCGGGCCGCACTTCGGATGAGCAATGGCTATGAGGCATATCTGAAAAATCACCCGCCGAAACTTGATCCGAAACCGGTTCTGGATTTCCTGGTATCGGATCCTACATTTCCACGTTCCATCCGCTATTGCATGGAACATGTCCGGGATTCAGTATCGGAAATCGAAAACGGGAAGATCATGCATTACTCGCAGGATCTGTTCGCCGCGCTTGACCGCTTGCTTGAAGTGCTGAAGAATTTGAACGTGGAAAAAATGGATTCCGGGGAAATGATGAACTTCCTGAACGGGTTCCAGAATGACTGCAACCAGATCGGCCAGCTTTTCTCGAAAACGTATTATTTGAGTGAGCCGGCATTCCAGAGTCAAGCGAGTGGCTTTGTGCCGATCACGCAATTCCGCGAACACGCGACGATGAAGTACCAGATCGAACATACGAATGTTTTCGATTATGAAACGATCGTGGATCAGAGCATGAACACGATCCGCTTGAAGCCGCGGACGGATGAAGTGCAGCGGCTGCTGTCGTACCGGGCGGATATAAAGCCCGCCACGCTTACGAAAGAGTACACGGACATCTGGGGCAATAGTGTTGAAACATTCTATATCGCTGAACACCATCAGCACCTGGAAGTGAAGACGACGTCCATCGTCAGCATTCAGCGGAGCCCGTTTGTCCGCCGGATCGATTACTCACCGGAAATGAATGCGATCTTCCACTCCCAGTTATTCAGAGAGCATTATTTCGCCTATCTGAGCAATACATCCTATACGTATTTGACGCCGGACCAGATCAAAGAAGTGGATGAAGAACTCGGCCAAATGACGAATCCGGTCCAGTATGCACTGAATGTAATGGATTTGGTGCACGACCGTTTCTCATACGACGAAGTATCCACAAATGTATCAACACCGGCACAGGAATCCTTCAATCTGCGCAAAGGAGTGTGCCAGGACATCACGCACGTGATGCTGGGAATTCTCCGCAGTAAGATGATTCCTGCCCGCTATGTCAGCGGCTACTTATATGTCGGAGAGAATTCAGCGCTTGTCGGGGATGCAGCGAGTCATGCCTGGGTTGAATTCATGGTGCCTGGGATCGGCTGGGTCGGCCTTGATCCCACAAATAACGTGGAAGCGCTCGAAAATCACATCCGCGTATGCGTCGGACGGGATTATAACGACGTAAGTCCGGTGCAGGGCGTGTACCGGGGCGGCAACCAGACATTGGATGTAAAAGTGGCTGTCAGTCTGATCGACAGCTAATGTGCAAAAAGCTTTCCGGCTGACAGCAGCCGGAAAGCTTTTTTGGTGCTTTTAGCTTCAAAAATCCATGATGCCGGCAAGGGGGAATCTGGTGACTTGAACGCGCGGATAAAAGTTAAATTTTCAGGTAAATGTTGCAGGTTTTCCTGCATGGATGTATAATAAAAACAGGATTTTGAGCGGTTTCTTGCAATGGAGGTGGAAAATTTGCAGGAAATACTGCGAAACATCGCAAATTCTTATAAGAATTTTAGTACGGGGCAAAAAAAAGTCGCTGATCTGTTCATTGAGCAACCAATCTTTCTTGCTTTTTCATCTGCATTGGAAGTTGGTCGCAATGTGAATGTAAGTGAATCCACTGTGATTCGCTGGGCGCAGAAACTCGGCTATAAGGGATATGCCGAATTTCAGCAAATTGTGCAGCAGAAGTTGGCACAAGAACGGCTGGAGCAGCTGACTACGGATGTGTCGCCGCAGACGGAGGGGCAATCCCTCCTGAAAAATCTGCTCAATTCAGATATCAGTAACCTTCAGCAGCTGAAACAGTCACTGGATGAAGAGCAGCTGCTGCAGGCTGTGGATCTGATCAGCCAGGCGGAGCAGATCTATGTTACCGGCAATACATTTGATTATGGAATGGCGTATTCTTTCACGACGTGGCTGAATCATACGCTAGATCACACCGAGATGCTCATATACGGAGACGGGCAGTACTATTTGCAGCTTTCAAAACTGGGTATAGCCAGTACAGTGATTGCTTTCGCCTTTCCGCGCTATGAAAAGGTAGTGACCGAGACGCTGAACACAGCCAAGGAGCAGGGAGCCAGCGTCATTGTGATTACGGATTCCGTATCGGCGCCTGCTGTGAAGTACGCGGATATTGTACTGGAAGTTCCGATGAATTCGGATCTCGGCATTGATTCGTATACAGCAGCCAGCGCTCTTCTCACCTCCATCATGCGGTTCCTCTCCGTGAAAGAACATGATAAAGTAAAGCTGAATTATGACCGGACAGAAGCCATGTACTTAAGAAAGAATGTTTACCATTGATCCTGTTGAGGATCAGGAATACTTAATCTTCGGCACGCACAAATCGCTCCGGCGGTTTGCGATGCATAAAACTGGAAGAGGGGCGAACAAAGATGAAAAAGACGTATCCTGTGTTAGGCATGTTAGTTACAGCAAGTATGATTTTAGGCGCATGCGGTGAAGAAGAAGCGGGGACAGAAGAAGAAGCGATTGAAGAAGTCGAAGAAATTGAAGGCGTTGAAGAGACCGAAGAAACCGAAGCAGTCGAAGGGGAAGAAGTCGCGGCAGCTGATCTGAACTTGGTTAATCCAGGTCAGTTCACGACAGCTTCAAGCGGCTTATACAAGCCATTTAACTTCACGGAAGATGGCGAATTGACCGGATTTGACATCGCGATCAGTAAAGCGCTGGCTGAAGAAATGGGATTGGAGCCGAACCCGGTGACAACGCCATGGGAAACGATTATTCAAGCGCTGATGGGTGAAAAATTCGATGCGGTTGTCGGTTCGATGGCCATTACGGACGAACGCGCTGAAACGGTCGCATTCTCGGATCCGTATTACCTGTCCGGCGGGAAAATTTTCGTAGCTGCCGATAATTCGGAAATCGCAGGACCTGAAGATCTTGAAGGAACGACGATCGGTGTTGTTGCCCAGTCGACTTACGATGAAGCGGCACAGCAATATACAGAAGATATCCAGTACTACAACAGTGACGTAACTGCGTTGCAGGATCTCACGACTGGCAGACTTGATGCCGTTATCACAGCTGACATCGTCGGGTATGAAGCAATGGATGCGGGACTCGAGATCAAAGATGTTGGGAATAACCTCTGGATTGAAGAAGCGGCAGTAGCGGTCCGTCAGGAAGACGAAGCGCTTCTCGAAGAAGTTAATCGCGCGCTCGATGCAATCATCGAAGATGGCACATATGCCGAGATTTCTGAAGAATGGTTCGGCCGAAACCTTCTTGAAACAGAAACTGAAGGCGTCGAAATCCTGCGATAAGCTGAAAGAGGGGAAGCCTGATGGAAAGTATCCAAACGATTTTTGACATTTTTCTTACTACGTGGCCCGGGTTTCTGAAAGCGGTAGTTATAACGCTTGAACTTACAGCTGTTTCCGTCGTTCTTGGGACGCTGCTCGGGCTCGTCTTTGCTTTAATGAAAATTTCAAAATCAAAGATTTTTCAAGCCATTGCAAACTTTTATATCACCGTCATCCGGGGAACGCCATTGATCGTACAGATTATGTTCCTGTATTTCGGCATTACGGAGATCGTTGTCCTCGATGCTTTCTGGGCGGGGGCGATTGCGCTTGGTGTCCATAACGGAGCATATATCGCCGAAATTTTCCGCGGAGCAATCCAAGGCATCGACTATGGCCAGACGGAAGCGAGCCGGGCCCTTGGGATGACAGGCACGCAGACCATGCGCCGAATTGTCTTCCCGCAGGCGCTCCGCCGCTCGATTCCGCCGCTTGGCAATCAGTTCATCATTACACTGAAGGATTCTTCACTCGTTTACCTGATCGGTGTTTCCGAGCTGTTTGCAATCGCGACACGGGAAGCTGCCGCATCATTTAAGCAATTTGAGACGTACATTGTAGTCGGCGCGTATTATTTAGTTCTCGTCCTGATTTTCAGCGCCCTTCTCAGATGGTATGAAAACAGGCTTGATGTGGACAAAGCGTAAGGGGGAATAAACATGATTATTGGAGAAGACATCCATAAGTCTTTTGGCGACCTGGAAGTGCTGAAGGGCATCGATCTTCATGTCCAGCCCCAGGAAGTGGTCGTCCTAGTCGGCGTCAGTGGATCAGGAAAAAGTACATTGCTCCGGTGCTTTAATTTTCTGGAGATGATCAACAGCGGCAAGATCACAATCGACGGGAAGTCCGTGAATCCGAAAAAAGACAATCTTTCTGAGATCCGAGCGGAAGTCGGCATGGTTTTCCAGCACTTCAATCTCTTTCCGCATAAGACAGTGCTGGAGAATGTGATGGAAGCGCCGATCATCGTGAAAAAGGAAAAGAAGGAAGTCGCGGAGAAAAAGGGCCGGGAACTGCTGGATAAAGTCGGACTGGCCGATAAGGCAGACGTGTATCCGAGCAAGCTATCCGGCGGACAGAAGCAGCGGGTGGCAATCGCCCGGGCGCTGGCAATGGAGCCGAAAGTACTGCTGTTTGATGAACCGACATCGGCCCTTGACCCTGAGCTTGTCGGGGAAGTGCTGCAGGTTATGAAACAGCTTGCACAGGAAGGTATGACCATGGTAGTTGTAACGCATGAGATGACATTCGCGAGAGAAGTCGCGGATCGCGTCATCATGCTCGATAAAGGGACGATCATTGAATCTTCCGATCCGGTGACATTCTTCGAAAATCCGAAGAACGAGCGGACAAAGCAATTCATTCAAATGGTTAAGTAAGGCAATACGATCAGACGGAAAATGGTTCCAGCTAGTCAACTGGAACCATTTTTTTATTTTTCGCAAAAAAATGTTTTGTTCGGGCTGTAAAGGCAAAAGGATACTAAGTTCAATTCTGAAGGAGGCAAATCCATGAAAGTCACAGAAGTCATGACCAGAAATGTGGAAACTTGTTCGCCTCAAACGTCACTGCAGGAAGTTGCGGCACAAATGAAGGACTTGGATGTCGGATCCATTCCAGTAACGGATAATGATAAATTGATCGGTATTATCACGGACCGGGATATCGTGATCCGCGGCATTGCCGAAAAAAAATCACTGGATCGCCCGGTCTCGGAAATTCTGTCTGCTGAGATGGTCACCGGGTCTCCTGATATGAGCACTGAAGATGCGGCGGAAAAAATGGCTGACCATCAAATTCGCCGCTTGCCAATCGTAGAGAACGAAAAAGTGATCGGTATTGTAGCGCTGGGTGACATTGCAGTAAAAGATAAGACGTACAGTAATGCGGATATTGCATTGGATGAAGTATCAGAACCGGCAGAGCCTGAAAGATAAACAAGACCCCATCATCAGCCGCTGATGATGGGGTTGTCTTTTCTCTCCGGGCAACAGCTCCTATGTTTAGAGTAGGCGGCTGGCAAGAAATACTATTCAATAGCGGCACCAATTCCATCAGAAGGAAGTGAACTGCATGAAAGTGATCGAGACTCCATCTTATTTGGATGAATTGCCGAAGCATACAAGCACCGTTTTGGAATTTGCAAAAACCAATGTACTGAACATTCAATTGAAAGCCGGTGAGTCCATTCCTGAACATAAATCCGATGCCGATGTATTGATTGTCGTGCGGCGGGGGGCAGTGACTTTTACTGTGGGAGGAGAAACAGTGGAACTGACAGCCGGAAAACTGCTGCTGTTGGAACCTGGTGAACTTCATGATCTGCTGGCACAGGAAGACACCGACTTGCTTGCTGTTCAAATCGGCCGTTAACATTTAGATTTCCGCATACCGACAGAGAAGTAAAGGCATGACCGGATAAATTCATCCGGCCATGCCTTTCATGCTTCCTGGAACCGGTGACGGCTGATCACCAATTGATGTTTTCAGGGTATTCCCGGCCAATGCGGATTTCATGGATCGACTGTTTGCCGGGACCGGCTGCCCGAAGAACTTCACTGCGGAATGCCTGGTAATCCTTATCTTGCCGGGCGACTTTTACGGCAATTGCCGGCAGAATTTTTTCCCGGTCCGCTTTTTCCATGTCGATTATTTGCAGGTTCAGCATATCGATATACTGAATGGCGTATTCCTCAACCGAGGAAGGGCCGGAGAATGCTTCCCGTACCGTACTGAATACCTCGTCCGGCACATGGCCCTGCAGGCAGTCCAACACAAGTGACTGGAATTTTGCGATGACTGGCAGGTTCAGGTCCCAGTCGGTGTGACCCTGTTCTTTTGCATAAAGGACCGCAAAGTCCTTCAGCGCCAGTACGGCGAATAATACTTCCGGCCATAGCACCTCCGCCGAAAAATAGATATTTTTAGCGGGGGCGATGAACCCGTGCTGCACTTTCGTATGTTCATGCAGCCCATTAAAGACCGACTCGATATTGCGGTCGCCTTGTGCCGCATGCCTGATTTCATAGCACATTCCCAGAATCCGCATGCGGGCACCCTGATAATCATAATACTTCCCTTCTTCGCCGATCACCCGGTAGATGGCCATGTTCAGCTCATCGAGATCAAAATAATCGCCGCTTATTTTTACTCCTGCCTGGTTCGGTGTTGCTGTAATGGTCAGCACATGCATTCCTCCTTAGCGTTTTGGTTCATACTTCAATTCCTTGAAAAGTTCACGTCGTTCCTGGTTGGTGAGTTCACGCCATTCCCCGGTTTTCAGGTCACCGAGATGAATATTCATAATGCGCATTCTGCGGAGTGCCCGTACTTCATATCCAAGAGCGGCACACATCCGGCGGATCTGGCGGTTCAGCCCCTGTTTCAAAATAATCCGGAACTTATGCTTCCCGACCCGTTCGGTTTTTGCAGGCAGTGTTTTCGTATCCAGGATTTCAACTCCTGCCGCCATTTTTTGGAGAAACGCATCGGTGACTGGCTTATCCACCGTCACGATATACTCTTTTTCATGGCCGTTTTCCACTCGTAAAATCTCATTGACGATATCCCCGTCATTCGTCAATAAAATCAGGCCTTCGGATTCCTTGTCGAGCCGGCCCACGTGGAAAACCCGGAGCGGATGATTGACGAAATCGATGATATTGCCTTCAATGTGCCGCTCGGTCGTACTCGTAATACCGACCGGTTTATTGAGCTTGATATACACATACTCTTCTTCCGGAAGATGGACCGGCTGGCCGTCGACGTGCACCAAATCTCCATCCTCCACTTTACTGCCGAGCTCCGCTGGGATTCCGTTGATTGTAACCCGGCCGTCCTGGATGAATTTATCAGCTCCGCGCCGGGAAGTGATGCCGGTCTCACTTAAGTATTTATTGATTCGCATAATGTCGTCCTTTCCTGCGGTTGGTCATAGTTTGAGTATACCCTTAAAGGACTGAAATAAAAAATAACCCGAAAATAGGAAGATTAGTAGTTGTAAAGTTACGATTTTTTTGACAATATAGAGAGGAAGCCTGTATGTAAGCGCATACATGTGCCTGTAATTCATTTATCACAAAGGGAGGAATGAAGGAATGGTATACGCAATACCGAATTCAGAAGGAACGAAAATCATTTTCAAGGATCGCTACGAGAACTTTATCGGCGGCGAATGGCGTGCACCTGCGAAAGGCCAGTACTTTGATAATGTGTCACCTGTGACCGGCAAGCCATTTACCGAAATTGCCCGTTCGACAGCGGAAGATATCGAAGCGGCGATCGATGCGGCCCATGCCGCGTTTAAGACATGGGGCAAGACATCGGTGACGGAACGGTCGAATATTCTTTTGAGAATCGCAGACCGCATGGAACAGAACCTGGAAAAACTGGCTGTCGCCGAAACCTGGGATAACGGGAAAGCGGTGCGTGAAACACTGAATGCCGACCTGCCGCTCGCAATCGATCATTTCCGCTATTTTGCAGGAGTCATCCGGGCGCAGGAAGGATCGATCGGTGAAATCGATAAGGATACAGTGGCTTATCATTTCCACGAACCGCTCGGTGTTGTCGGACAGATCATTCCTTGGAACTTCCCGATTCTCATGGCCACTTGGAAACTGGCACCTGCGCTTGCTGCAGGGAATTGTGTTGTCTTAAAACCAGCCGAACAGACGCCGGCGAGTATTATGGTATGGGCGGAGCTTGTTGAAGATCTCTTGCCGCCGGGTGTGTTGAATATCGTGAACGGTTTTGGTCTGGAAGCCGGCAAGCCGCTCGCGTCCAATCCGCGCATCAGTAAAGTCGCATTTACAGGTGAGACGACAACCGGGCGTCTCATCATGCAGTATGCTTCCCAGAACCTGATCCCAGTGACACTGGAACTCGGCGGGAAATCACCGAACATCTTCTTTAAGGACGTAATGGATGAAGACGATTCATTCCTGGATAAAGCGATCGAAGGCTTTGTCATGTTCGCCCTGAACCAAGGGGAAGTATGTACATGTCCATCCCGTGCCTTGATTCACGAGGACATTTACGATGAATTCATGGAACGGGCACTGAAGCGGATTGAAGCCATTAAAATTGGGGATCCGCTCGATCCGAATACGATGATGGGTGCGCAGGCATCGAGTGAACAGCTCGAGAAGATCCTCTCGTATATTGATATCGGTAAGCAGGAAGGTGCGGAAGTGCTTATCGGCGGCGAACGGAACGTGCTGGAAGGCGACCTCCGCGAAGGATATTACGTAAAACCGACTGTATTCAAAGGCGATAACAAGATGCGCATCTTCCAGGAAGAGATCTTCGGACCGGTCGTATCCGTTACGACGTTCAAGACGAAAGAAGAAGCGATGGAAATCGCCAATGATACACTGTACGGACTCGGCGCCGGTATCTGGACCCGCGACATGAACACGGCGTTCCGCTTCGGCCGCGGCATTGAAGCCGGCCGTGTATGGACGAACTGCTACCATCAGTATCCGGCACACGCGGCGTTTGGCGGTTATAAAAAATCCGGCATCGGCCGTGAGAACCATAAAATGATGTTGGATCATTACCAGCAGACGAAAAATATGCTCGTCAGCTATAGCACAGATCCGGCTGGATTCTTTTGATCTGAAAGGAGAGAGCAGAGATGGTTGAACGCGTCAAAGCGACAGAGGCGGCGCTGGACCTGATTCGGCTGCTGCAGGATAAGCATGGACCGGTCATGTTCCATCAGTCGGGCGGCTGCTGTGACGGCAGTTCACCGATGTGCTTTCCGGAAGGGGAATTTCTGATCGGGGATCAGGATGTGCTGCTCGGGGAAATCGGCGGCAGCAACTTCTATATGCACAAATCCCAATTCGATTACTGGAGCCACACCCAGCTGATCATCGACGTCGTGGACGGCAGAGGCGGCATGTTTTCATTGGAAGGCGTGGAAGGCAAGCGCTTCCTGACCCGGTCGCGTCCATTTTCGGCAGAAGAGACAGAAGCATTGCAGGAACAGAAAATCTAGAAGGAAAAGGGCGGCCGTTCAGGTGCGCCCTTTTCTCGTGGCCTGCAGTTCAAGTCTTAGAAACCCAATGGCTGTATCTGCTGGAACAGCTGTTATTTTTTGAGCGAAAAAAGGGAATACATGTTCTTTTAATGAGAGAGAAACAGCTGATTTTCATGGATGCCAAGCCGGGAAAATGCTATAATGGATGGAACGAAAGGTGGTTGTTCCGTTGACAAAATCAGTAAAGGAAGTCTCTCCGGAAAAGGCTGAACAGGCCTTATTCAGCGCTTCTCATTCACTTGTGACTGAAGGATTTGAAGTATCAGGAGAGGACCGGAATCTTGTACGTCTGTTATTGACCGGCGAGTGGACGGAACGGCAATTTCAGGAAGCCGTAAAAAACCGGTACAATGTCTAAGTACCGGCATACGTCCATGTACTGTTATCCTGGTACAGACGTGCTGGTCAACAAATTCGGCATTCAGGATGAAGAGAAACTGAAGGAAGTGGAGAAAGTCTATACACTGTACCGGCTGTCCGAGCTGTATGTCAGTGAACCGGCAGTCCCGGCGGACCTGAATGCGCTGATTCGAATTCATTATCAGATCTTTCAGGATATCTATGCGTTCGCAGGCGAATTACGGAAAGAAATGATTTCAAAAGGCCACTCGTCTTTCGCGCATCCGGATTTCATCGAACCTCAGCTGAAGCGGATTTTTAAAGAGCTTGAGCAGGAGCGGTATTTAAGAGGGAAAAACAGATACGAAGTGATTCCGCGGCTTGCCTATTACTTGAGCGAATTGAATGCATTGCATCCGTTTCGGGAAGGGAACGGGCGGACCATCCGTGAATTTGCCCGTCAATTGATGTTGGGTGCGGGGCATGAAGTGAGATGGGAACAGGTTGAAGAGCCAGCTTTTATCATTAATGCATTTGTGGACTCATTCTATGGTAATAATGAAAAACTGGAAGGGATTTTAGCGGAGATTATCCAGTAAAAAACCCTGCAGTCATCCTGTGCCATGAACCGAATGTTCATGGTTTTTCTTTTTTTGGCTTGCTTTCACTGCGGACTAAAAAAGCTGACGCCGTTTTTTTCCGGCATCAGCTTTCTTCTTTTGTTGCGGGATGATCTTTCAGCCAGGTAATGCCGAATTCCACAAGTGGCTTCATCGGAATGATGATCGTCTTTGCCTGTCCGAGAAATCCTTCAGTCATGCTGCCCGGGTATGCGGCTGCAATCTCCGGAAATCTGTCGGAATCGGTGTCGACGCAGTCATACGCCCGCCAAACCCGTTGCCCGTTATGCATCATTGCTGCTCCCTGCGGAGAAACTGTCCGATTGTCCTGTGCAAATTCCGCGAAATGCAAGGCCGTGCAGGAATCGAAGCCCACGCCGATCAGCACAATCTTCACGTCGGCTTTCATCATCTTGCCAAGAGGGGAGTGCTCACCGAATGAGTCTTCGAGCGGATGGTCACTCATCCACTCAGCAGCGTGCTGTCCCCACGCCATGAACGAGTGAGCCGGGTGCATGCTGCGGATGGTGCCGGGATGGCGGTGGAAACACTCAGCGATCCGGCCCATTCCGCGAAGTGATGACAGGTGCCGATCATAGGCTGGATAGCTGTCGCGGATAGCCTGATGCCAGTCTTCCGGTACCGGAGGCGCCATCCAGTACATCGGGTCTGAGTTGTCCGGGGACTGGGCCGGCATTACGACGGTTCCCGTTTCGGTGACAGTCTCCAGAAGTGCCTCCACTGCTGCTTGGGCGCCGCCGGCAACCCAGCCAATTGCACTGAGTGATGAATGTACCATGATGGAATCTCCCGCGCTGATGCCCAGAGCAACGAGCTGCTTTTTCAATTTTTGTTTCTCCTGAAATTCTTTCGTCGCCATAATTGTCATCAGTTCTGTCATATCCATTCCTCCTGAAAATACTATAGCACAACAGAAGAAATTCTAAAGACAGTGAAAAAGCCATCAGATAGATGGCTTTTCGACGTTCGAGAGTGTATTGCCGGCAGTTTTTTTGATGATGGACATACTGCCGTCCGTTTCAAGCACGACTGCTGATACTTCATCCAGTGAACCGATCCCTTGGGAACGGATCGATTGCAGGATTTCCACTTCTTCCACCCGCGCTTTTTTCATGGATCCCCTCAGAAAATTTCCTTCTAAATAAAGCAATTGCGGTTCTTCTTTTATCAGCTTGCTGAACCAATCCACCCGCGATGCGGTGAACGTAACTGCAAACTGCAGAAAGACAAGTAAAGCCAGTGCAAGGAGCCCTTCAGGCAAACTGACAGAGCTGCTTAACAAGATGGTCGCGAGCGTTGAGCCCAGCGCAATTGTGATAATGAAGTCGAACGCATTCAGTTTAGACAATGTCCGTTTGCCGGAAATGAGCAAAAAGACGACAAGGCCTATGTAAGCCAGCGTACCGACTGTAAGAATCCGTGTCGCGCTTTGCATAGTGATTTCAAACATAGGTGTCTTCCTTTCATAAGTTTTTTCGATCATTTTTTATAAAAACAATCGTATTTTATTATATGGATTCCAGGCGTATGCTATAGGAAGCAAGGAGGAAACCTCTATGGAATTCATTACCCTATTTTTCATCGGCTTAACAGCAACGACGCTCGGAACAATGGCAGGAGGCGGCGGAATGATCAGTCTGCCGGCCATGTTAATGCTTGGATTACCGGTCCATTCGGCAATCGGAGCCAATAAAGTCTCGAATACCGTTTCTTCGCTGTCGAGTTTTCTGGTGGTATACCGCAGAAAACAAGTAACTTTCAAAGAAGCGCTGCTGGTAATTCCGCTCAGCCTGACTGGCGGGATCATCGGCGGTTCGCTGGCTGTCAGTCTCTCTGAGAAAACGATGTATGGGATGGCCGTGGTCCTGCTGACTTTCGCTTTCATCGTCTCTTTCATCGGTAAGCGGGGATTCAGCGGGGCCAATAAATTCAAACTAAACGGAAAAGGGGGCGCGGGACTGATTGGGACAGGCATGTACGATGGGATGTTCGGTCCCGGAAGCGGCACCCTTCTGATGATGCTGTTCGGCCGGCTTGACCTTTCCTATATGCGTGCGGTCGGACTGAGCCGGATTGCCGTGTTCTCCAGCTGTATTGGTGCTGCTGCGACTTACATTGCGGCAGATAAAATCATTTGGCCCATGACGATTGCGTTGCTCCTCGGTTCATTGAGCGGTGCCCAGGTCGGCGTGCGGCTTGCCGCACTTCTCAAACCGCAATATATCAAGCCGCTCCTGCGGACAGTTACACTTCTGCTCATCATCCAAATTATTGTCTAGCAGGCTGCATAACGGCAAAAAACTCCCTGTCCTTCAGGGAGTTTTTTGTTTTGCTGAAAGTATTGTCCCAGCTGGAGTTTACAGCCGGATGGGGCGGCGGTCCTTGGAGTAGAAGTACAAGATTTCGTAAAGCCTGGATTTCTGTTTCTTTATCGTATGCATGGAAACATTCAATGTGACAGAGATATTCTGTTCGAAGATAAGCCGGGTCTGCATTTCTGCCGGTTCCAGCATGAACTCGTGATTGAATATCCAAGCGCATTCCAGGTGTTTCGGTGACATCGTCGGAAACGCACCAAGGTCATTTGGTGAAATAAGAACGGGTGTCTTCTTGTGCAGGTCCAATGAATAACGGATAGCGGCGACTCGGCCTTCATATGTGGAGGCATAGCGCATGCAGGCCCGGTCAATCAACTGAAGCGGGGTTAATGCGGAATCACGGATACCGTTCCGTGTATAAATTCTTGATCTCATGCCATGTGTAAACAGCGCTGTCACTGCCAGCGTATTGTGATCGATAAACTCCGAATCACATTTCTTCAACCTCATTCCTCCTCCTATCTCCGCTGGTCCGAAGACAGCTTTGCAAGAAAATTCTACCATTTGCTAACTTTTCTCACAATAATAACTTTCCTGAAAATATAGCGTTTTTTGACCTAAAATGCCTCAAAACACGAAGTTTCACCTCCTGAACCGTGCGTTTGTTTTTTGGATTCTTTCTAAATGCGTATTCGCCTGCTCCTGCTTACTTGCTTATGCTTACTGTACCCGGGAATACAGCGGCTCGTGCACAGTCGAATGGACGGACTGATGGAAAGCTTTGAAGAAGTGACAATGCAGTATGAACCGATGATTTCGGCAACAATCCGGCGACTGAACATCTATCGTGATTTTGATGGGTTTCGGCAGGCTGGCCGAATTGCATTATGGCAGGCATGGCGGCGGTATGATCCTTCCAAAGGGGAGTTTGCACCGTTTGCATACCGCAGCATCCAAGGGGCCATGCTGGATGAATTGAAAAGAGAAACGCGGCTGATGGAACGTGAAACAACGGGTGAGACGGCCGTGCTTGAACAGATTCCGGCACCGGTTCGGGAATTGGAGATGCTGCCGGACTGGGTGCAGAAACTGGGACTTTCCAGAGAAGAACTGCGGTTGCTGGAGTACTTATTCATTCAGCGTTTTGCCAATGCGGAAATTGCGGCGGCGTTCGGCATAACATTGGCTGGCATGAAAAAGCGGCGGGAACGGCTCTTGAAGAAAGTGAAGACTTTGCTGGAGGAAGCAGAGAATTTTTAAGATGGCATAGTGAGTCACAGGAAAAGCCCCCGATCAGCTTATATGAGCTGATCGGGGGCTTTTCTAATTGATGTTACTTCTGTTGAGCTGTGGGACGGGCTCCGAAAAACGCATTGAATTCCTTTGAGCGCTTTAGGATCGTTCCGGTTGAAACACCGAATTTCTCACTCAGTTCTTTTTGAGTAAGCTGCGGCCCTGCGATGATTTCCTGATCCTGCAGGAAGCGCCAGAAACCGGCAGCGAGCGTTTCAGATTTCAGAACAGCCGGCTGTTCGTTGACCAGGTAATCGGATAGCATACCGGTTACTTTTGCGGCTGTTTCATCATCAAAATCGCTTGTTGCTACATGTTTCGCCAGTTCATCCAGCACTGCCTGCTGTTCAGGTGTCAGCTCCGACTCGATTTTTTCTTCCTTTGTCGAGCGGTTGGAGAACTGAACGGCGAGTTCAACTGTATTCAGATAATGGCTCGCCAGGTATTCGGCTCCATTTTGTATGCCGGCTTCCGCAACCGCTGCATTGAACTCTTCGAAGAACTGAACAAAGTCACCGACGATTGTCAAATATCCGTTCAGGAACAGGCGGCCGTTTTCACCTGCACGCGGATCAGGGAGCAGAATGGCGATCAGTCCCTGATTTTCTTCCATATCGGTTGGCGGCTCATCCGTTACAGTATACGTATCGCCTGTAAAGGCATCCCGCAACTGGCCGGATTGCTCATTGCCTCCGATGAACTGACCGAGGAACAGCTGGACATTTGTCCAGGAAGCGAGCACTTCCTTCGTCGTCGGCCGCTGTGCAAGGTCCGTCTGTTTCGGGATGAATTCCTGCCACAGTTCCGGTTTTTCCGAGAACAGGAAGTTTTCGATCACGAATGCCTGCGCATCGGTTTCATCCATCGACTGCATCAGGCGGGGCTGCCATTCCTGCTGAAGCTGCCGGAACTCCTGCAGCTGGCTGCGATTCGGGTACTCCGAGAAGAATTGCTGCCGCACTTTGAAAAGTTCGTCTCTCACAAGATCACTGACGGAGGTCGCCTGCTGGATCCCTCCGTGACATTTCTTATACTTTTTTCCGCTGCCGCAAGGGCACGGATCATTACGTCCTACCACATGATCACCCAATCTGTCATTTTCCTTGAGTGTACCATACTATGGCTGATCGGTGAACTACTCCCCATTGAAATGGGGAGCTTCGAAAGGCAATGACCCTCGGCCATGTTTACCGTGATGGGCCTTCCGAACTTTTCTGCACTTCATCGGGTCGTCCCCTTCCCCTTTCGGTTCATTGGTTTTACCGGCCCTCCATGCGCATCGGCCGCTGTTCCAGCGGCAGCGGGGGTTACCCGATTTGTTTCAAGCCTTCACGTAAAATGTTGGCCGCTGCGTTGATGTCGCGGTCGTGCTCGGTGCGGCACGCCGCACAGATCCATTTCCGTTCGTTCAGGTTCAGAAGCGTCTTCTTTTTTCCGCAATGCGAACAGACGCGGGACGTGGCTGTCCAACGGTCGACGAGCAGGACCTGTCCGCCTTTTCTTTCCGCTTTGTACGTCAGGAAACGGCGGAACTGATACCAGGCGGCGTCCTGGATGTGCTTTGCCAGCCGTTTGTTCTTCACCATGCCCCGGATGTGCAGGTTCTCCACGCACACGACTTGGTTGTCGTCGGTGATGCGCTTGACAAGTTTGTGGTGCAGGTCTTTCCGCTGGTTGGCGATGAGCACGTGCAGCTTCGCGATTTTTCGTTTCGTCTTCCCGTAGCGGTGGCTGCTTTTCTGCTGGCTGGCGAGTTTCCGCTGAAGTTTTGCCAGCCGTTTCTGGGCCTTCCCGTAATAGCGGGGATTCGGCTCCTTATGGCCGTTGGAATCGATGAACAGATACGTCAGCCCCATATCGATGCCGATTTTAGCAGAACGCCGATGGACCGGCTTCGCTTTCTCCTTCTCGAACAAAAGCGAACAGGTGATGACGCCCGCTTTCTCGGTGATGGTCGCGCTGCTGATGCGGTGGTTTTGCTTTTTCGCCCGCCGCAGCACGTTTTCCGAGCCTGCACAGGCCACCCAGCCGAGTTTCGGCAGTTTTACCTGCTTGAACTCTGCGGATAACACAATATTGTTGTTCGTCTGGTTCGTTTTGTACGATTGTTTTTTGTGCTTCGACTTGAACACCGGGTAGTTCGCCCGTTTTTCGAAGAAGTTCTGGTACGCCCGGTCGAGATCAAAGACCGCATTCTCAAGCGCAAATTTGTCCACTTCCTTCAGCCATGGGAAGGCCTCTTTCATGTTCTTCAAGAATTCTTTCTGCTTCTTCAAATTCAGCGATTCGTTGCGCCGACCCCACGCCTTGCTTCGCTTGTCGAGCAGGTGGTTGTAAAGGAAACGCCGACAGACAAAGGTCTTTTTCACTTGAATCAGCTGGTCTTCGTTCAACTGCAGGCGAACCTTGACCCCGTAATGGTCGAACTGCTCTCCTTTTTTCATCCAACCGCATCCCGAACACCTGTTTTCTTATCTTCAGTATACCGTTCGGAATTATCGAAATCAAAAGAAAACCGACTCACTTACGCCTCATTGAAATAAGGCGGATGCGCTCGTCATCTCCTCAAAAGTCGGACGATTCTGACTCTCTTCCACTGAGCAGCCGGATGGTCAATGAATCCAGGATATGCTGAGGTACGAAAAAGCGCACGGTCATGAGCGGATCTACGACTTGGCTCACCTGGACATGGCAGGCGGCGCTCATAAGCATCGTCATTTCGCTGACGGAGAGATCCGTGTGCGGCAGCAACAGGTCGATCATCTCTTCTGTAGCAATTTTCACTGCTTCATCAAGCGTCATTGCGGAAACGAGCAGCGCGATGCCGTCTTTATTGGCAAGCAGCGGGTAATTCAAGTGAAGTCCTTCTGTGAGGTCGAGCGTCACTGTTACCCGTCCGGGCACTTCGATCCCCGAGACACTGATTTCACCGTCCCCCATGGCTGCATGGAAGTCACCGGCGGCAAACAATGCGCCTTCTGTGAAGACGGGGAAGTAGACCGCCGCCCCTTCCGTGATTTCTTTTGTGTCCATGTTCCCGCCATGAGCGCCCGGCGTGCCGCAGGATACCGGTTTGCCTTCCGGGGCGACACCGATCACACCGATCATCGGATTCAGCGGCAGGTGAATCTGATCGCTGAATACGGCTTTGCCGTTTTCAATCGGAATGATCTTCGATTCCATCTTTTCCATCCGGTGTCCCATGACGCCGAGATCCGGCCCTGTCACCATGACACCCTGGCTGCCGATTTCAAGTTTATCGATGGATACCCGGAGCACATCACCAGGTTTGGCACCTTCCACAAAAACAGGACCGGTCGCCGGGTTGATGCGGTCCCAGTCAATTGCTGCCACTTCCTGATCAGCTGACTGGATCTGATCTGTGAAGCAGTCGTATGTTTCAAGCGTCACCGTGCTGCCCGGGGAAACGTGCAGCACCGGTTCATTGGCTGCCGAGAATGCATAAACGGCATCTTTTTTCGCTACAGTATTCATAGAGGTCTGCCTCCTTTTGGACTATTGCAATAATTGTACCAAGCGCTGTCTTCATTGGCAAAACTGGAACTGGTGCCGCTTGTTCGCTACTATGGAAATAAGAATGGGAAAAAGAACGGAGGAGTGTGAATGAATTTATTCAAACGGACCGGCCGGCGGTTCTTCAAAGATCATTATTACGACAGGGCCGCGCAAACGGCTTATTATCTGCTTGTTTCCATCTTACCGTTCCTTATTTTCATGCTGTCACTCATCAGTTATTTTCCGGTGGACCAGGAAGCGGTGCTGAACTTCATCGAACCATTCGCGCCTGGCGAATCGTTTACACTCATCGCTGATAACGTAAGGGTAATTCTCGATGAAGGGAAGGGGCGGATCCTGTCCGTTTCCCTGATCAGTGCTTTTTGGGTCAGCTCCATGGCAGTCCAGTCATTGGCCCGCACATTGAATCATGCTTACGGGGCACCGAGCAAACTGCCATTTCTTAAAGGTCTTGCCCGGGATCTGAGCATTACGTTTCTGTTTATGATCATCGTTCCGGTCTCGCTGTTGCTGCCGTTCGCAGAGCAGTGGCTGCGCTGGGCTGCTGATTACTTGAATGTGCTCGATGAATGGTCCGGTGCGCTCTATGTCTGGCGGATCATCAAATGGGGACTTGGCACGCTGTTCATTTTCCTGTTTTTCCTCGTATTTTTCCGGGTTGTGCCAAACCAGCCCATCCGGTTCAGCACCGTCCTGCCAGGTGCGATTTTGTCGACAGTCGGTTGGCAGATTGCGTCCCTGCTGTTTGGCTATTACACGGCTGAAGTGAGCTACTCCCGCCTGTATGGGCAATTGTCCGGAATTATTGTGTTGGTCGGCTGGTTCTATCTGACGGCGACGATCGTGCTGTTTTCCGGATTGCTGAATGCGGAGTACTTGCAGAGAAAGCAGGACATCAAGTATGGAATGCGGTCGCATCCGCCGAAAAACACCCGGCTGGAGACCGATAAAACATGAAAGTTTCAGTTTGATGCCAAAAGGCGGCCCGGAACAGTTCCGGGCCGCTGTTTGGCTGTGTTTATTTATTTATGGCCAGCTGCTGCCAGGCGAATTGCTTGCCCGGGTGCCGGTCCGGTAGACGGTCACCTTCACCGAACAAGCTGTCGCGAAGGGAAGTGCCTTCGTATTCCGTCCGGACCAGTCCGCGTTCCTGAAGGATCGGGATGACAAGTTCGATGAAATCCTTGAAAGTTCCCGGTGTGATCGCATAAGCGATATTGAAGCCGTCAACTCCCGCTTCGTTCACCCATTGTTCCAGTGTGTCGGCGATCTGCTCGGGAGATCCGACGGTGTACGGGCCAAGTCCGCCGATGCCGACGAATTCCTTGATATCGTTGACGGTCGGTTTTTTGCCTGGAATGATTTTCGTGAAATTCTCGAGCGCCGACTGAATCGCATCGTTTTCGATATACTCGAGGGGCTGATCCGGTGCGTAGGCGGACAAATCAATGCCGGTCCAGCCGCCGAACAAGGCGAGTGCGCCTTCGTGGCTGATGTGCTTTTTATAGTCGTTGAATTTCTCATGTGCTTCTTCCTCTGTTCTTCCGACGATCGGTGTCAGCAGGCTGAGAATCTTGACATCCTCTTTGTTCCGCCCCGCTTTTTCCGCTTCTGCCCGTATTTTTTGGACAGACCCTTTGGCTGCTTCGATATTGGGCGGACCGATAAAGACGCATTCGGCGTGTTTCCCGGCAAACGCCACGCCCTTTTTGGAAGCACCTGCCTGATAAAGGACAGGCGTGCGCTGTGGGGAAGGTTCCGTCAAGTGAGCACCCGGAACTTTATAATAATACCCTTCGTGGCCGATATCATGGACCTTTGAAGGATCCGTGTAGACGCCATTCGCTTTATCGAGGATGACCGCATCGTCCTCCCAGCTGCCTTCCCATAATTTATAGGCGACTTGAAGGTATTCTTCTGCAATGTCATAGCGCTCGTCATGCTTGATCTGATCTTCTTTACCGATGTTAACGGCTGCACTTTTCAAGTAAGAAGTGACGATGTTCCAGCCGACACGGCCGTTCGTTAGGTGATCGAGTGTCGACATGCGGCGGGCGAACGTGTAAGGGTGTTCGTGTGTGACCGAAGCCGTTACACCGAACCCTAAATGCTTAGTCACAGCTGACATGAGCGGCACGACCAACAGTGGATCGTTGACAGGTGATTGGGCGCCTTGCCGGACCGCAGCATCACGGGATCCGTCATAGACATCGTAAGTGCCAAGGACATCCGCTAGGAAAACGGCATCGAAATTGCCTTTCTCCAGCAGCTTCGCCAATTCAATCCAGTATTCACTGTCTTTATATTTATGAGATTCGTCCTCCGGATGTGTCCACAGTCCGGGCGATTGGTGTCCCGCGCAATTCATATCGAATGCGTTCAAGTAGATCCGTTTATTGGTCATGTATGATTCCTCCTTTTGCTCGTATGTGCTATCGCAGGCTTTCCTGCTGTTTACCGATGATTTTCACAAAATAGGCGAGCTGCTTCGTGAGCCGCTGCCGGACGTCATCTTCCAGGATCGGCTGCGCCGGGTTCGACTTGTCGATTTGGCTGTCCACCAGATAAACGCCTTTCAGGTTTTGCCCTTTCAATGTGGCGAGCAGCGGTTTCAGCGAATATTCGAGCGCAAGCAGGTGATTCGGACTGCCGCCGGTCATCAATGGCAGGACTGGTGTATCCTGCAGCGCGTCCTGCGGCAGCAGGTCAAGCAAGGCTTTCAGGACGCCGGAATAAGCTGCCTTATAGACGGGGGAACCGACAATTACGCCACTCGCGTCATGGATCAACGTGCTGATTTCCGCAATGGCCGGGCTGTCGAACCTGCCGGTGAATAAATCCTCCTGGGGCACATCCCGGACTGATAAATGGGTGACGGAAAAGCCTTCCTGTTGGAGCAGTGAACCTAAATAATGCAGAACGGTTTCCGACCGTGAAGATTCGGACGGACTCCCGGATAATATGACGATTTCACTCATGTTCATCTTCCTTTCTTTAGTGGGCTGAAAAATAAAAGCCCTCTTTTTCTCCGGTTAAGAGAAAAAGAGGGCAGTGGGTCGCATTATGCTGCTCTTATCTCTCAAGAATAAATCTTGCTGGAAGTAGCACCTTTCTGACGATGTCAGAGGTTGCTGAAGCGTCAACGGGCCAGTCCCTCGGCTTCTCTCGATAAGAAATTATTAAATTTAAAACCTATCATAATGCTAGGAATTGAAGATGTCAACACTTAGTTTATAATTTTCTGAACAGTTAATCGGAAAGCCGTATCCGGCCGGTCAAAATAAATCCAGTTTGGCAATTCGCTGCATCGCTTCTGCGATCCGGTCTTCATCCACAAGGAGGCCGACCCGGACGTAGCCTTCGCCGCCCGTTCCAAACCCGCTGCCAGCCGCTACCGCGACGTCGGCTTCTTTCAATAACCGGTCAGCGAATTGAACGCTCGTGAGCCCTTCCGGAACCGGGAGCCAGGCAAAGAAGGACCCTTTTGGTGCATCGAAATTCCAGCCGATGCGCGCACCTTCCCGCACGAGCGTTTTCCGGCGGCGGTCATACAATGCGACTAGTTCATCGACAGGTTCCTGACTGCCGCTCAATGCGGCTGCCGCTGCATGCTGAACCGCAGGGAACAGACTGACGAATAAATGATCCTGAATCAGATTGAGCGCTTCGATAAATTGCGCGTTACCGACCGCGAAGCCGACCCGCCAGCCGGCCATATTATACGTCTTCGACAGCGTGTACAATTCGACGCCGATGTCTTTGGCGCCTTCGGACTGCAGGAAGCTCGGCGGTTTAATGCCGTCAAAGCCGATTGCGCCATAAGCGAAATCGTGCACGACACCGATGTCGTGCTTCTTCGCGTATGCGACTGTGTCATTAAAGAACGACTGGGTGGCAGTCGCGCCGGTCGGGTTGTTCGGATAATTGAGATACAGCAGCTTTGCCTGATCACTGATGGATTCAGGAACGGTGCTGTAGTCGGGAAGGAAATTATTTTCCCCGGTCAGCGGCATTGTTTCATATTGCACACCGGCGAGGGCGGTGCCCGACAGGTAATCCGGATAACCCGGATCCGGCAGCAGCATCAGCTCGCCTTCATTCATAAGGCATAGCGGAAGCTCGACCAGTCCGATCTTCGTGCCGAACAGGACAGCCACTTCGGTGGCGGGATCAATATCAACATCGTATTCCCGCTTATAAAAGGCAGCTGCTGTTTCTTTTAATTCATCGGTGCCGCGAAACGGGGAATATTTGTGCGATTGCGGATCCGCTGCTGCGTCCTGCAGCGCTTTTACGATATGAGGCGGTGTCGGCTGATCCGGATTGCCCTGTCCAAGGTTGATGACATCCCGTCCTTCTGCGACAGCCTGCCGGACGTCTTTCGTCAGCTTGGCGAAAAATTGGGTCGGCAATTGCTGCAGCCGGTTAGAAAATTCCATATTGCTAAACCTCCATTTGTCAGAAAAGTTGCATGTGTACTCAGAATCTTATACATTTTACGTAGCATTGTCTACTGGAGGCGTATAAATTGAAAATAGCTTGCATACAAATGGATATCGTATTCGGCGAACCTGAAACGAACTTTGCGCACGTGGAAGAACGGATGCGGGAAGCGGCAGCGAACGGGGCGGACGTCATCGTGCTGCCCGAGATGTGGAATACCGGATACGCGCTGACGCAGCTTGAAGAACTCGCGGACAGAGATGGAAAGGCGGAATCTTTCCTGGCGGCGTTTGCCAAAGAGCATGGCGTTCACATCGTCGGCGGATCCGTATCGTCGAAGAAGAATCATGGATTTACAAATACCATGTACGTAGTAAACAGCAGCGGTGAAACGATTGCGGAGTATGACAAAGCGCACCTGTTCGGACTGATGGATGAGCACATCCACTTGGAATCGGGTGAGTCGGCCAATTTGTTTGAGCTGAACGGCATTCCGGCCGGCGGTGTCATCTGCTATGACCTCCGATTCCCGGAATGGCTCCGGCGCCATGCGCTCGAAGGAGCGAAAGTGCTGTTCGTACCGGCGGAATGGCCGGCGCCACGCATTGATCACTGGCGCATTCTGCTGCAGGCGCGGGCAATCGAGAACCAATGCTTCATTGTGGCGGTGAATCGGGTCGGCAGTGATCCGGCCAACGAATTCGGCGGTCACTCGATGGTCATTGCCCCGTGGGGTGACGTGCGGATGGAACTCGGGACCGAAGAAGAAATCGGCTATGCGGATATCACATTGGACGAAGTGGACGAAGTGCGCGGGCGGATTCCGGTGTTTGATGACCGGCGGGAATGGATTTATTCGAGTATTTTGAAAAAGTGATTGACACTGCGGAAAAAAGTGAGTAAGATAATCAACAATTGCATACGATCTTATCGAGAGAGACCGAGGGACAGGCCCTGTGACGTCCGGCAACCCCCAGCAATGGGAAGGTGCCAAATCCTACAGAATGCATCCGCATTCTGAGAGATAAGTCGAGAACTTAACCGTTTCGATGCCTCTTTCTTGATTAAAAGAAAGGGGCATCTTTTATTTTTGGGGTGAAATTATGATTGAGATTGAACAACTGACGAAAACATATAAAACGAAATATGGAACCGTGACTGGTGTGGACAATGTTTCCCTGACGGTCGGGGAAGGGGAAATCTTCGGGATCGTCGGGTATTCCGGCGCCGGGAAGAGTTCACTCATCCGCTGCATCAATTTACTGGAACGTCCCACTTCAGGTGTGATCCGGATTGGCGGGACCGATTTGACGAAACTGGGCAGCGGCCAATTGCGGAAATCCCGACTGAAAATCGGAATGATCTTCCAGCATTTTTATTTGATCAGCCAAAAAACGGTCTACGACAACGTTGCATTCGCACTCCGGGCTGCGGGTACACCGGCAAAAAAGATCCGGCCCCGGGTTGAGGAATTGCTGGAGATGGTCGGTCTGGCAGATAAACGGGATGTTTTTCCGGGTCAGCTGAGCGGCGGCCAGAAGCAGCGGGTGGGAATTGCCCGGGCGCTCGCGAATGATCCGACAGTGCTGCTGTGTGACGAAGCGACATCAGCGCTGGATCCGAATACAACGCTTTCGATTCTCCGCCTGCTGAAGGAAATTAACCGGAAGCTGAACATTACGATCGTGCTTATCACGCATGAAATGAATGTGGTGAAGGAAATTTGTGACCGGATGGCCATCATGCAAGGTGGACGTGTAATTGAAGAAGGAGCGGTCTACGATGTGTTTGCGAGTCCGCAAACAGAGCTGACCAGGGAATTCATCTCAAGTGTGGTGTCATTTGATGTGCCGGAACAGGTACTGGCCTCCGTACGGGGTACCCTCGTCCGCGTGTTGTTTAAAGGAGACGTCGCCGGAGAGGGCGTCATTGCAGACATGCTGCAGCGGCATGCGGTAAAAGGGAATTTCCTTCATGGGGCCATTGAATACATTCAAGAGAGACCGCTCGGCATCTTTATTATGGAACTCACAGGTGAACGGGGAGCGGTCACCGATGCCCTTGAGTATCTGCAGAGCCGACGGGCAGCAGTGGAGGTGATGAATCATGGGCGTTGAATGGGGACGCATTATCGAGCTGATGCCGGATATCCAGCAGGCATTTTTTGAAACGCTGATCATGATCAGTATTTCCTTCGGCGTTGCCTTCCTTATCGGTTTGCCGCTCGGAATCCTGCTTTTTGCAACGGATAAAGGACTGTTCTGGGAGAACCGGTTTGCCAAGTCGGTAATTGGATTCATCGCCAATATGATCCGGTCGATTCCATTCATCATTTTGCTGGTGGCCCTGATTCCACTGACGAACCTGATTGCCGGAACGACGATCGGCCCATATGCGGCAAGCGTGTCGCTATCGGTCGCAGCCATCCCGTTTTTTGCCCGGCTTGTTGAAACATCGTTCCGGGAAATTGATAAAGGCGTTATTGAAGCCGCCATTGCGGTGGGGGCGACGCCATTCATGATTATCAAGGATGTGCTGCTGCCGGAAGCAAAACCGAGTCTGATCCAAGGGATTACGCTCACATTGATTAGCCTTATCGCATACTCTGCGATGGCAGGCGTGGTCGGAGGCGGAGGCATCGGCGACCTCGCGATCCGCTTCGGTTATTACCGGTATGACAACACCATCATGATTGTGACCGTCGTCATACTTATTGTGCTCGTTCAGCTGATTCAGCAAGCGGGCGACTGGACATCCAAAACAATCGATAAACGATAGGAGAGAATGAAAATGAAAAAATTCGGATTGGTATTGACAGCAAGCGCATTGGCCCTCGCCGCGTGTGGGGAAGAGGAAGCGGCGGAAGTTACTTCAGAAGCAGGAGTTGAAGGGGAAACGCAGGCGATCACGCTTGGTGCGACGGCCGGACCCTATAGTGACATGCTGAACAAAGCGATTGTTCCGCAGCTTGAAGAACTGGGCTATGAAGTAGATGTACGGGAATTCAGCGATTATATCCAGCCGAACATCGCACTCGACAACGGCGATTTGGATGCGAACCTGTTCCAGCACACAGTTTATCTGGAAAGCTTTGAAGAACAGCACAGCATGGACTTGTCGGCACTCATTATGGTTCCGACCGCACCAATGGGGATTTATTCGAATGTTTTTGATTCAATCGATGCCATTGAAGATGGTGCTACAATCGCCATTCCGAATGATCCGGTGAATGCAGCCCGTGCTTTCCTGATTCTTGAGGATGAAGGCCTGATCCAACTTGACCCGGAAGCGGAGACACTGACGGTATCCGAGCAGGATATCATTGAAAACACGAAGAATCTGAAATTCCAGCCAATTGATGCCGGCCAGCTGCCGCGGGCAGTGGAAGGATCTGATCTGTCAGCTGTTCCGGGAAATTATGCACTTGCTTCAGAAATGGACCTGCTGGATGCATTGGCACTTGAGAACATGCCGGATCAGTACCGTAACGTGGTCGCCGTGACAGCTGACAATGAAGACAGCGAACTCGCAGCGGATCTGGTGGAAATTGTGGAATCACCGGAATTTGAAGAAGTGATCGATGCAGAATTTGAAGGCTTCGGCAAGCCGGAGTGGATGACAGAGGAATAAACGGACGGAGAGAGGTGCAGCGATGGAAAACCTGATTGTGCAGGGAGCGCCGAATGCGTATATATGTGAAACGGGTGCTTTGAGCAGATTGGAAGCGCATTTGACCGCTCTCAACTATAAAACTGTGTTGGTCATCCATGGGAAAAAGTCGTGGGAGTCAGCCAGCCCTTATTTCCCGTCGTTTGAACAGATTGATGCTGTGTTCATCCAGTATGGCGGGGAATGTTCACTTGCGGAAATTGAACGTATCGCATTGCGTGCCGGACAGGCAGACGCCATTATCGGAATCGGAGGCGGGAAGATTTTGGATTTAGCAAAAGCGGCAGCCCGTGTTGCCGGCAAGGAAACAGTACTGATTCCGACAGTTGCTTCCAATTGTGCTGCCTGGACACCGCTCAGTGTGATTTATGATGCCGGCAAATATGTCCGGTTCGACATCCACCCCAAAAATGCATCACTGGTCCTGCTGGAACCGGATATACTTTTACGGGCACCAGAGGAGATGCTGGCGGCCGGCATTGGAGACACAATCGCCAAATGGTATGAGTCGGATGTGCAGTTTCGAAAACTGGATACCTTCACAGCTCCAGTTACAATCGCCCGGTTTGCAGCTAAACTTTGTTATGATGAACTGCTCGTGCATGGAGAAGCGGCAATGGCCGCAGCCCGGCAAAAGGAACTGAACGACAGCTTCATCAAGACAGCTGAAACGATCATCATGACAGCGGGAATGGTTGGCGGGTTCAGTGATCCGTCCCGGATCGTTGCGGCAGCACACGCTATTCATAACGGATTAACGGCACTTGATGAAACTCATCATGTCCAGCATGGTGCGAAAGTGGCGTACGGGATTTTGATTCAATTGGTTCTGGAAGACCGCTGGGATGAAGCGGGTAAGCTTGCCGGATACTTTCGGCAGATTGGTCTCCCGACATCGCTAAGAGATTTGGGGATTGGAACAGTGACGGAAGAATCACTGCAGCCGGTGGCGGAAAAAGCGACAGCCAAAAACGAAACCATTCATAATCTGCGGAAGGATGGAGTAACGGCTCGGGAAGTTTTGCATGCGATGCTGACATATGAAAAGTACACGGCTCTTGTCGGTTAACCAAGTCAATTCTAAAGAGAGTATGTACAGCTGGGACTCATGTTGCCTCTTCCTTTTGAATAAGAAAATCAATTATTTACAGTCAAGTCCGGGCGATTTATCGTCCGGATTTTCTTGTGGTAGAATAGCAGGAAACAGTGAAAAAGAGGGCAGATATGCATATTCGACAAATGGAACTGCAAGACAGGGAGATGTGGCTTGAAATGCGGCGACAGCTGTGGCCGCATTGCCCTGAAGAAAAACACCAAGCGGAAATCGGGGAACAGTTGAATTCGGACAATCTGACCGCATTCTTGGCAGAAAAGGATGGAGAGGCAGCCGGTTTCCTTGAAGTATCGATTCATGGAAATGCACATGGAGAAGCCGGCTGTTGCGGATATATGGAAGGCTGGTTTGTCCGGGGAGAATGCCGGGGGCAAGGGGCCGGCCGGCGATTGGCGGAAGCGGCAGAAATCTGGGCTGCCGCCAGAGGCCTGAACCGGATGGCCTCGGACTCGGAAGAAGACAACGAGCACAGCCGGCATGCTCATGCCGCGCTCGGCTACCGGGAAATCGCTGTCCGTGACGGGGAAGCAAAGTTCATCAAGGATATAAAAAGTATCGTAACCTATGGGGATGCCTTTATCGATTATTTCAGCAAAGGGACGGACAACACTGAGTTCAGCCGGCATCTCGGCGGCGCAACGGTTAACGTGGCAGCTGGTGCCGGTCGGCTTGGCCTGCCGTCCGCTTTCATTACGGTGACGGGAGACGACGGGGATTCCCGGTTTTTCCGGGAGCAACTGGAACAGGAGAATGTGAATCTGGCATTCGCTGTGTCGGTGCCTGAAAAACGGGTGAGCGGCGTTTATGTGCATCTGACGCCGGAATTCGACCGGGTCTTCGCATCTTACGAAAACGAAACGCCGGACATCCAAGTGGCACCGGCCGATTTATCAGCGGCAGCTTTCGAGACAGCCAGCGCTTTTCATTTCTGTTCCGGCACTATGTTTCAGCCGACGGCATTGGAAACGACGCGGTCCGCTGTCCGTCTTGCCAAGCAATATGGCGTCCTTTGTTCACTGGATGTCAATATCCGGCCCCTCCGATGGGACAGCGAAGACCAGTGCCGCCGGACGGTAAATGAATTTTTGCAGCAGGCGGATATCGTAAAGATGACAGTAGAAGAATTGGCGTTTTTAACCGAGACCGAGTCGATTGATGAGGGGCTTCGCCGGCTGGCGGGATTCAAGATTCCGCTGCTGTTCATTACGGACGGTGAGAATGGTACGCGTGCTGTGAGTGGCAGTGAGAGCATCCATGTACCGGTGGTGCCTGTGCCGCCGGTCGATACGACAGGTGCCGGGGATGCATTTGTGGCAGGCGTACTGCGGCATATCCACCTGTACGGACTTCCGGGAACGCGGGAGGAGATCATTCGCTGTGCCGCTTTCGGCAATAAACTCGGAGCCTTGTGCACGACGAAAAGAGGCGCATTGACGGCGATGCCGAGACTGGAAGAAGCACAGGCTTTTTTGGAAGGAGAAGTGGAATGATTCTGATCATGGGCATTGCGATTATCGTCATTATGCTGCTGACGACGGATAAGCGGGACAAGCATTTGAAAGATATCAAGGAGCAGAATGAAGAGATCATCAAACTATTGAAGGAAAGCAATTCCAAAAACGTTTGAGACAGGAGAGATGCAGATGGCAATCCATAGTTTTCACTTAAAGGCCGATTGGCCGGGCAACCGCAACGATATCGGCACCATTGAAACCGGGAATTTGAAGACGCAGATTTCTATCCCGCCGGAAATGGACGGACCCGGTGTCGGAACCAATCCGGACGAGATGCTTCTGGGCGCTGCTGCCACTTGTTACATCATCACGCTTGCAGCGATGATGGAACGCAGCAAGCTTGCCAAAGAATCATTGACGATGGAATCGGAAGGGCTTGTTGATGTGACGAACGGCATTATCACATACAAGACGATCATCCACCGGCCGCGCATTGTGCTGAAGGCGGACGCATCCGAAAAGGATGTTGCGCTCTGTCAGCGGCTCGCGGAAAAAGCGGAAAGTTCCTGCATGATCACCCGTGCGATTCAAGGGAATGTGGAAGTGCGGCTGGAAGCGGACATCTTAACGGGGACATAAAAGACAGCCGCATGCAGCCTGCGTGCGGCTTCTTAATGTGAGTGGTAGGAAGTATGTATCCGCGTTCAGCGGGTGCTTATCCGCGTTCAGCGGGTGCTTATCCGCGTTCAGCGGGTGCTTATCCGTGTTTAGCGGGTGCTTATCCGTGTTCAGCGGGTGCTTATCCGCGTTCAGCGGGTGCTTATCCGTGTTTAGCGGGTGCTTATCCGTGTTCAGCGGGTGCTTATCCGCGTTCAGGCAAATCTCATTTATTTCAGCCTGCATTTGCCGATATTTGAAAACGAACGCTTATCGCAACGGGCGAAGAGGGTAAAGAGAAAGTAAAGCGTTCCAAAGGAGGAGACGAAGTGACGGTAACATCCAATACGATTCAGAAACTTGAAGCGGGGCTCGGGGTCGCCGCAACCGAAACTGCGACATTCGGCATGGGCTGCTTCTGGAGTCCGGATGCCATGTTCGGCGCCTTGCCGGGCGTTATCCGAACCCGTGTCGGTTATGCGGGCGGGACAGCGATAAATCCGACATACCGGAGAATGGGCGATCATACAGAGACGGTGGAAATCGATTTTGATCCGGCAGTATTGCCATATGAAGATATCCTTCGCTATTTTTGGGCAAATCATTATGCGAATCGGGACGAATACAAAGGCCGGCAGTATATCTCGCTGCTCCGTTACCGGAGTGACGAACAGGAAGAGACGATCCGGCGGGTGAAAGCGGAAGTTGAAGCGGAGCTCGGCGAAGAAGTCGGTACAGATATTGCGCCATTTAAAAACTTCACGCTCGCAGAAGAGCGGCATCAGAAGTATTACCTGAAACGCTACCCGAAAGCACTCTCTCAATTGGCCGATCTGTACGTGGGGCCGGAAGATATGACGGATTCCACATTCGCCGCGCGGCTGAATGGATTCGTCAAAGGATTCGGGACGAAAGCTGGTCTGCTGGATGAAATCAGCAGCTGGCCGGTACCGGAAGAAGCCAGAGCGGTCTTGCAGGAACGCATTCAGAATATGAAGTGGTAATTGAATCTGACAGCGGAATAGAAATAGGAGGGATAGGATGAGTAAAGATGTATTAACGGCGGCGAATATCGAGTTGAATGCCACGCCGGCAGGTAAAGAGGAAGCAATCCGGAACACCGGTGAAATTTTAGTGGCTAATGGCTATGTTGATAAAGAATACATCGATAAAATGCTGGAACGCGAAGAACAAAAAACTACTTATATGGGCAATTTTCTCGCGATTTTGCATGGGACGGATAATGCCAAACAGTATGTGCATGCAACGGGCATTGCGATCACTGTTGTCCCGGAAGGTATCGACTTTGGGGAAGGCAATACGGCGAAAGTAATTTTCGGCATTGCCGGTGAAAACGACGAGCACCTGGATCTGCTGGCGAATATTGCAATCGTGTGTTCAGATCCGAAGACGATCGATCACATTCTCACTGCTGAGTCCAAGCAGGACATTATTGATTTATTCAGCGAAGTCGAGTAGAACAGCCAAGCGCCTGTAAGAATACAATCATTTATCGAACAGCAATTGCCGGCCCTTACTTAAGGGCCGGCAAATTTTTGTTGTTTTCATTCAGAAATTTCTGGATACTAGAAGAAACAGGAAACAAAGGGGGCAAAATGATGGCATATGATGCAATCGTAGTCGGCGCCGGATTGGCAGGATTAGTGGCAGCTTCCGAACTGCTGGAGGCAGGAAAAAAGGTGCTCTTGCTGGATCAGGAGCCGGAAGCGTCATTTGGCGGACAGGCGTGGTGGTCATTCGGCGGGTTATTCCTGGTCGATTCACCGGAGCAGCGCCGGCTCGGTATAAAGGATTCGAAAGAACTCGCCTGGCAGGACTGGCTCGGAACTGCAGGATTCGACCGGCTGGATGATGAAGATTCCTGGGCGTTCAAATGGGCAAAAGCC
Source organism: Planococcus lenghuensis (assembly GCF_001999905.1). Classification (NCBI taxonomy): domain Bacteria; kingdom Bacillati; phylum Bacillota; class Bacilli; order Caryophanales; family Caryophanaceae; genus Planococcus; species Planococcus lenghuensis. The sequence continues at coordinate 3,143,805 of NZ_CP019640.1, read as the reverse complement.
TATGTCGATTTTGCAGCCGGCGAAAAGCGGGCGTGGCTCCGGAGCCGGGGCATCCGCTTCTTTCCGGTTGTCGGCTGGGCTGAACGCGGCGGTTATCTGGCGGAAGGGCACGGAAATTCCGTTCCCCGGTTCCACATTGTCTGGGGCACCGGTCCGGGCATCGTCCAGCCATTCGCAGATCGGGTGAAAGAAGGGATTGCACGCGGTTTGGTCGATTACCGGCCGCGTCACCGGGTGGATGAATTGATCACAGAACAAGGGGCTGTGGTCGGGGTCCGGGGTGCTGTTCTGAAAGAAAGCGAATCAGAGCGTGGCGTATCCAGTTCCCGGGAAGTAATCGATGATTTTGAATACAGAGGGCCGGCTGTGCTTGTCGCAAGCGGCGGCATCGGAGCGAATTTCGATCTAATCCGGGAAAACTGGCCATTGCGTCTAGGCAAACCGCCTGAAAACATGATTTCAGGCGTTCCGGCTCACGTTGATGGCCGGATGCTGGCGATCAGCGAGCGGGCAGGAGCCCGGCTCGTGAATAAAGACCGCATGTGGCATTATACGGAAGGCATTAAAAACTGGAATCCCGTATGGCCGGTCCATGGCATCCGCATTTTACCGGGCCCGTCTTCACTCTGGCTTGACGCCGAGGGCAACCGCTTTCCGGCACCGAACTTTCCGGGATTTGATACGCTCGGCACTCTGAAAACGATTCAGGACACGGGCTATGATTATTCCTGGTTTATCTTGACCCAACGTATCATTGAAAAGGAGTTTGCGCTGTCGGGTTCCGAACAGAACCCCGATCTGACCGGCAAAAGTCTGCGGCAGGTATTGGCCCGCGTGAAAAAAGGGGCGACGCCGCCCGTTCAGGCGTTTCTGGATAACGGCGAAGATTTTGTCCAGGCGGCAACGATTGAAGAACTCGTAGCCGGCATGAACGAACTGACTGGCAGCGGGCTGCTGGACGCAGGGCACATTCAGCGGCAAGTGGAAGCGCGGGACAGGGAAATGGATAACACGTTTACGAAAGACCTGCAGATCACTGCGCTTCGCGGCGCCCGGAATTACCGGGGCGACCGGCTGATCCGGGTAGCGAAGCCGCATAAATTGCTTGATCCTAAAGCGGGGCCGCTCATCGCAGTGCGGCTGAACATCGTGAGCCGGAAAACGCTCGGCGGCCTGCAGACCGATCTATCAGCCCGGGTGCTGGATACGGCGGGAAAACCCGTGCCGGGGCTCTATGCAGCCGGGGAAGCTTGCGGATTTGGAGGCGGCGGTGTCCACGGCTACCGATCGCTTGAAGGCACATTTCTTGGCGGCTGCCTCTTTACCGGACGTGAAGCGGGCCGGGCAATCGCAAAGCACGGGGCCGAGTGAAAATTCCTCCTTTCCGGTGAAACCCGGCGCCTGCTCTTTGCGTAATATGAAGAGAGGTGAATGGAATGGATACCATGACAGTGATTTTAGCACTGCTGCCGGTAATTTTGATTGAGTTTGCATCGCTCATTTTCGCGCTTGTGGATTTGCTGAAAAATCCGAACCCGAACGGTCCGAAATGGCTATGGGGCATTGTAATCGTTGTGTTCCAGATTATCGGGCCGATTCTGTACTTTGTGATTGGGAGGCGGAATTATTGAGTTTGCTGGAAGTGAAAAACCTGACAAAACGATACGGGAACGAATTGGCAGTGGATGATGTTACATTTCTTCTGGAGGAGCGGACGGCGACTGCCCTGATCGGCCCGAACGGTTCCGGAAAGACAACCACGCTTTCCATGATGGGCGGACTGCTTCGGCCGACTGCGGGATCGATCAACTGGAACAGTGGAAGCGGGATCGGTTTTCTGCCGCAGTATCCGCGGTTCTTCCCATGGCTGACAGCGCTCGAATTTATGGAGATGGCTGCCAAAATCAGTGGAGTTGATGCCAAACATGCCAGAGCCCAGTCCATGCGAACGCTTGAATTTGTAGGTCTCAAAGGAGAAATGAAGAAAAAAACCGGTGCGTTTTCAGGGGGGATGAAACAGCGGCTCGGGCTCGCTCAAGCCATCGTCCATCAGCCGCAGCTGCTGCTGCTGGATGAGCCGGTTTCAGCACTTGACCCGGCAGGCAGAAGGGAAATCATGGATTTATTGAAATCGCTTCAGCAGGATACGACCATCCTGTATTCTACGCATATCCTGAATGACGCGGAAGAAATGACGGATCAGCTGCTGTTCCTGCAGAATGGCCGGCTCGTTGAACAGGGATCTTTAGCGGACGTCCGGTCCCGCTATGCGGAACCGAGAATACGGGTGAAGTTTTCAGATACGGCAGCCGCTGCGGCATTCACGGAAAAAGCGCCTTGGGAAATTAAACATGAGGGAAATGCGGTATACATACCAGTTATTGACGGTCGGCCAGCACTTCAGGAAGTGCTGAATTACTTTGCGGCAAACAGTGCAGGGGTGACCGGAATCGAACACCAAGCGGCCTCACTGGAAGAAATCTTTTTAAAGGTGGCGGGTGTCCGATGAACCAGTTCAGCGTGCTCCTTCAAAAGGAATGGCGGGAAAACATCCGCAACTATAAGGTGTTCTGGATACCTGTCGTATTTATCCTGTTCGGGATCATCGAGCCGGTGACGCAATACTTTCTGCCGCAAATACTGGAATCTGCCGGCAATGTGCCGGAGGAAGTTGTCGCCGGGTTCCCGGTGCCGGCACCGGAAGAAATCCTGATCTCGGTTATGGGGCAATATCAGTTCATGGGATTGCTGATCCTGATTCTTGCCTATATGGGATCGGTGTCCGGGGAGAGGAAAAGCGGGACGGCGACGCTGTTATACGTTCGGCCGCTGTCTTATCCGGCTTATTTCATAAGCAAATGGGTTATGGCCGGTGCGGTGGCGCTTGTCAGCATCTGGCTTGGATTTTTCGCCTCCTATTACTATATCTGGCTTCTGTTTGATGCGGTCGATATGGGGCAGACCGTGCAATTCACAGCGACTTACAGTCTGTGGATTCTCCTGATTGTCTCGATCATCCTGGCGGCAAGCGCTGCTCTTCCCGGACCTGGTCTCACTGCAGCGGCAGTGCTGGTTCTGATTTTTATTGCCCAGATCATCGATGGTCTGCTTGGCGCCTATTGGAACGTATCACCACTCAAACTGCCTGCCTACGCTGGCAGCTGGCTGATTGAAGCGCCGGACTTGAGTGATTTTTGGTGGTCGGCCGGAATCACTGCTGTACTGATCGCTTTACTCGTTGCCTTCGGTGTTTGGCTGTCGCACCGAAACGCGGCAAAAACAAAAGTATAGAAGAAAATGAAGCGATTCCATAGCGGATTGCTTCTTTTTTGACCGGAAGGCGTTAGAATGGAACAAATAACGCTGAATGGAAAAGAGGGGTGGAATGAAGAGACTGGCTGTAGCAGCGGTCGTTGGGCTGCTGGTCATTATTTTCTTTGTCTGGATAAACAATAAGTGGATCACTGTTTCAGAATATATCATCAGTTCCCCGGACATTCCGGCGGCGTTCAGCGGCGCGCGCATTGTTCAGATTTCTGATCTCCATAACGCGACATTCGGGAGTGATCAGGCTGCATTGCTGGAAAAAGTGGCAGCAGCAGAGCCGGACGTGATTTTTGTGACGGGCGATCTGGTCGATAACGACCGGTATGATCCGGATGTGGCGATAGAAGTGATAAATGGGCTCTCAACGCTTGCGGAGGTTTATTTTGTTACCGGGAATCATGAAATTTCCCGGGGACGCGTGAATGAAATCCTGTCTGCACTTGAAGAAACGGGCATTACGATTCTCGAGAATGAGATGGTCGAGTGGATGCGGAAAGGGGAACGGATCTATATCGCGGGAGTTCATGATCCGCTCCTGGGTTATGCGGCTGGCAATTTCGAGTATAGTACACAATCGCTGGAAGCCATTCCGTTTACCGCTGAATTCACCCTGCTGCTCGCACATCGGCCGGAACTGGTCGACGAGTATATGGAGACGGAAGCGGATGTCGTATTCTCGGGGCATGCGCATGGCGGCCAGATTCGGCTGCCGGGCCTCGGCGGTCTGTATGCACCCGGGCAAGGTTTCTTTCCGGAGCTGACGGAAGGGGTTACCCGGTTTAATGATCTGCAGCTCGTCATCAGCCGGGGGCTCGGCAACAGCAGTTTCCCGCTTCGCATCTTCAACCGGCCGGAAATCGTCGTTGTGACACTTGACCGCGAATAAAGAAGGATGGCAGCGGCATCAAACAGCAGGAGGGGTGAAGACATTCCATCATGCATTACTTCTTTTTAACCTTGGGGCGTTAAAGTGAGACAATTGACGCTGAACGGAAAAGAGGGTTGAAATGAAGAAATGGGCTATTGTCTTGGTCATCTTGCTGCTAAGTGCCGTTTTGTTTGTCTGGGCGAATAATAAGTGGATCACTGTTACTGAATATAGCATCAGTTCCCCGGAAATTCCGGACGCGTTTGATGGTGCGCGCATCGCTCAAATCTCAGATCTGCACAGCGCCACATTCGGTGTCGGGCAATCCGCCATATTGGAAAAGACCGCCGACGCTGAACCGGACATCATTTTCGTAACAGGAGATATTGTGGATAGTGCCCGTTATGATCTGGAAACAGCCTTGACGCTGATGGAGGGACTGCTGGAGATTGCCCCTGTATATTTTGCGACAGGCAACCAGGAGATTTCAAAGGACCGGGTGGAAATACACGTTTCCGCCCTCGAGAACTTGAATATCATTGTGCTTGAAAATGAAATGATGGAGTGGAATCGAGCAGGGCAGACGATTTATATCGCCGGCATCCATGATCCTTTGATAGATGCCAGCATGCACGATCCGCTGGTGGGTGTTGATTTTCATGACCCGCAAATCGCATACGCTGAACGGGCAGGTCAGTATGTACAGGAATCCCTTAAAGTGATTCCCTTTACGGATACATTTACGCTGCTGCTTGCCCACAGGCCGGAATACATCGACGAGTATGCTGAAACTGAAGCTGATGTGGTATTTTCAGGACATGCGCATGGCGGCCAGATCCGTATCCCGGGAATCGGCGGAGTGTTTGCGCCTGGCCAAGGGTTTTTCCCAGAGCTGACAGAAGGAACAGTCAAACTGGCGGATACCGAGCTCGTCATCAGCCGGGGGCTTGGTAACAGCAGTTTCCCGCTTCGCATCTTCAACCGGCCTGAAATTGTAACCGTGACACTTAACCGTGAATAAGAAAGGAAGGACGGACAGGAATGATCAAACAGCAAGAGGTGGCGCTCCGCCTGTATACACCGGAAGCAGCAATCACGTATGAATTGCCTGAAGAACAGCTGGAATTCACTGGACTTCCACAGGACTTAATAAAGAAAGATGCAGCGAATCCGCTGCGGCATCTGGTCATCATTTATGCACGCGGCAAAGAGGCGGGCTTCTTTGAACTGGATGCGTCAGAGGACCGGAAGACGTATACCGATAATCCGAACACCCTGGTACTCCGCGGATACTCAGTGAATCCGGAACTGCAGGGCCGGGGTGTGGCAACCGGCTCGATTCGGGCGCTGCCTGCGTTCATCCGGAAACATTTTCCGGATATCAATGAAGTGGTGCTTGGCGTCAATGCGCGAAATACTCCGGCGCAGCGCGTGTATCAGCGGGCGGGGTTTGAAGACACGGGCCGGCGGTTCATGGGGAGAAAAGGCGAGCAGCTCGTCATGAGCATGCGGGTTAAGTAACAGGCTCAGACATCAAAATACAGATGTTTGTGCAGGCTGCAGCCCGGATTGAACGGAGCTTCGCAATTCGGACAGACAGAAGCGCAGTCCAAATATTCCTGTACAGTCAATTCATGTCTGCAGGTACCGCAGAGCACTGCCTTTTCGCTGAATCGCTCCTTTGGCCAGACAGCCGGCTTGTCGCAGCCTGTCGCCGTGTGGCATTCGAAGCAGGGATAATAAATGCCGCAGCAGTAAAACTTGATGGCGATCCGGTCGATCGCTGAATGGTAATGCGCACAACGCGTCTCGGCGTCCATGCCGATTCCTTTGATTGTTAACATACAGTAGCCTCCTGTGAAACTGGTATCCGAAAACTCTTTCCGCAGGTTGATTATAACAAAATGGAAAAGGGAATAGAGAGTCTGAAGGCAGGGGAACGGACAGGATAAGTCAATTAGGAGGGAAAGCATGACGAAGACGGTATATATAGTCAGACACTGCGAAGCATCGGGACAGGAGCCGGATGCGGAATTGACAGCGGAAGGACAGATTCAAGCGGAAGAACTGGCGGATTTGCTGGAGAAACTTAACGTTAGGGAGATTGTTTCCAGTCCATTTACGCGGGCGCTGCAATCCGTAGAGCCGGCTGCGAAACGGCTCGGAGTTGCTGTCCGGACGGACGACCGGCTGGAGGAGCGCAAGCTGACGGAAGGGGATTTGCCGGACTGGCTCGATCAGCTGGAAAAATCATTCATGGATGCCAATATGAAATTGGATGGCGGCGAGTCCGGCGGGGAAGCCCAAGACCGGGCGGCCGGCGTGCTGGCTGATGCCGTCGACGGTACGGTCCTTGTGACACACGGCAACCTGTTGGCACTCATGCTGCAGTCTGCGGACCCGGCATACGGATTCGGGGATTGGCAGAAGCTTTCGAATCCGGACGTATACCGGATGGAGATCGAGGGAGCCTTAAAGAATGTCAGCCGGATCTGGCATGACTGATTCATCCGCACATGCCGAATGTGCGGTTTTTTATGGCGTTTGATAAAATAGATGCATAAACAGCAGCTGCAGAAGGAGGAAATTCAATGGAAAATCAGTTTGAGCGCGAAGTGGATGACGCGCTGGATGATGTGTTTGAAGAAGAGATGAAACATGTGCATGATGCACTCGATCAGGAATTGCTCATTTCACTCATCGGTGAAGTGAACGCCGGAAAGTCATCAACTGTAAACAAGATCATCGGTGAAGAGATCGCCGGAACGGATCCGAAACCCGGCGAAACCGTCAGTGTCGATCCGTATAACATCCGCGGTCTGGAAAAGATCAAATTCATGGATACGCCCGGCCTCAATGATCCCAATGACGAAAACCCGAGGAAAACCCTTGAATTCGTCCAGAATTCCGACGTTGTTCTATTTTTCCTCAATGCGGCGGGGACTGTGTTTTCAGAAAGCGAGAAAGAAAAGTTCCGGGCAATCGAGAAACTGAACAAGGATATCCTGATCGTGCTGAATAAGATCGATGCTGCCGAAAACATCCCGGCACTCCTGCATTTCGTTCAAGACCAGACCGGCTATAAATACGAAGTGATCCCAATTTCATCGAAGACGGGTGAAAACCTGGAATCCCTGAAGAAAGCGATTTTGTATCTGCTTGAAAAAAAGGGCAAGGACCTGCTGTTCGCACGAAGCATGAAGGAAAAATCGGCGGCTGCAAACCGCTGGATCATCGCTTCCGGCATTTCCGCCGGCGCTATTGGAGCCTCACCGATTCCCGGTTCTGATGTGGTTCCGCTTACGACACTGCAGGTCGGCTTGCTTATCCGGTTAGCTAAACTCTACGATAAACCGATTTCCCGGCGTGCCGCCAAAAATATGATTGTGATAACCGCCACCCGAACAGTCGGCCATACACTATACCGTCAGGCTGTCAAATTCATTCCGGGTGCCGGTTCAGTAGCCGGCGCGGTTGTGGCTTCATCGATGACCCTGGCACTTGGATATGGCGTGAGATATGCATTTGAAAATAACATTGCATTGGATTACGACATGATCGGTAATTTATACGAGAAGTACAAAGACCAGGCGAAGCGGGAACAGTCCTAGCCGTTTTTCCGCAGAGGAGGTGCATGATGCGCATATTAGCAGTGGAAGATGATCCCGGAGTCCGTTCGATGCTGGAGCTTTTTTTCTCGAAGGAAGGCATCGCCGGAGAATTTGCGGAAGACGGACTGGCCGGTTATGAAGCGTTTAAGCAGGATGATTTTGACCTGCTCATACTGGATTGGATGCTGCCGGGAATGGATGGAATGGCATTGTGCCGCAAAATCCGGGAAGAAGGCAGCAACGTCCCGATCATTATGCTGACAGCAAAGGACAGCGAATCGGATCAGGTGATCGGGTTTGAGATGGGCGCGGATGATTATGTAACGAAGCCGTTCAGCCCACTGGCGCTCATGGCGCGCATCCGGGCGGTCGCCCGCCGGTCGAGGCAGCCGGAAGCATCCGATGAAATCCGGACCGCTTATTTCCGGGTAAATATGGAAACCCGTGAAGTGATCGCTGACGGGAAGCCCATTGACAATCTGACACCAAAGGAATTCGATTTGCTGGTGTATTTCCTCCAGCATCCAAGGCAGGTATTCAGCCGGGAGCAATTGCTGGAACGGGTATGGGGATATGAGTTTTATGGCGATGAACGGACAGTTGACGTGCACATCAAGCGGCTGCGGAAGAAAATTCCGGCCGGTGAATCCCTGATCCATACGGTGTGGGGTGTGGGTTATAAGCTTGAGGAGCGGCAGGATGCGCATTAAATACAGTGTCCAGCTAATCATAGGGTTCCTCATTGTCCTGCTGTCGGCCTTTCTTGTGCTCAGTCTGCTGTTTACCCGCTTCGTCGAAGAGCTTGCATTCGATGAGAAAGCGGAAGAGCTGACTATGTATGGGGAACGCATACTTCAGGACCTTGAACGGGAGCAGCCGGCTCCGTACCTTCAATCCTATGTCGCTATTCTGGAAGCCCGCAATATCAATTTTATCGTTTTTGACCAGCAAAGCCGGGTGCTGTATCCGCTGTCGGGTGATTTCCCGGCAGTTGCCCTGACAGACGCGGAATGGAACGTCATTGAAGATGGGGAAACACTTGTCGTAAACCGGGATTTCGAGCGTTTCGAAAATACTGTCACATTCGTTGCGATGCCTTATACGGAAAACGGGCGGCTGGTCGGCGGTGTCCTGCTCGCCGCTCCAATTACCGGAACGAGTGAAATGATCAGCGAATTGAATCGTCGACTTATCACGACGATGCTCCTGGCACTTGTTGCTGCCCTGGTGCTGAGCATGATTCTGTCACGCTGGCACGTCACCCGGATCAAGCGGTTGCGGAAAGCGACATCCCTTGTTGCGGACGGCCAGTATAACGTCAGTGTACCGGCTTCCAATTTCGATGAAATCGGGGATTTGGCACAGGATTTCGGTCATATGGCAAAGCGGCTGCAGATGTCGCACGATGAAATCGAACAGCTGGAGAATCGGCGCCGGCAGTTCATGGCGGATGTGTCACACGAAATGCGGACACCTTTAACGACCATCGCAGGTGTGATGGAAGGGTTGCAGAGCGGTGTCATTGACGGCGAACAGCGTGAGAAAGGCATCCAGCTTGTCAGCGGGGAAACGAAGCGGCTGATCCGGCTGGTCAATGAAACGCTCGATTACGAAAAAATCCGTTCCAATCAGGTGACGCTGATAAAAGAACAAATTGAAGCGGATGAACTTCTGGAAATTATTCAGGAACAGCTGGAAGGACAGGCGGCTGCCAAAGGGACTCGAATTTCCGTTGAAACGGAACCGGGTGCCATCATCTATGGCGATATGGACAGGCTCATTCAAGTGTTGACGAATATCGTAAAAAATGCGATCCAGTTTACAGAAAACGGTGACATCCGGTTAAGCGCCCGGATGGAAGCGGGTGAATCGGTCATGGAAGTGGAAGACACCGGTACGGGAATCGATGCCGCTGAAATTGATTCCATTTGGCGGCGTTATTATAAAGTGGATGCATCACGCGGCAGCCGGCAATTCGGCTTAGGTCTGTCGATTGTCAAAAAGCTCGTTACCCTCCATGGCGGTACGATCCATGTTGAAAGCAAAAAAGGAAAAGGTACCCGGTTCGAAATCCGGCTGCCAAACGATGAAAACTGAATAGCGTGAACAGAACCGGCTGCAGATTGCTTCTGCAGCCATTTTTTATGTGGGACCCAGCCCGCTGGAACGGTTGAAAAGGCAGCGTTCACAATAACCGGGAAGAATTCCATCCGCAGAGGAAAACCGGAAGAAGAATCTGCCTTTCACTCAGCTGAAAACCTTGATGGAACGGGCTTTGCAAGCGTTTCTTTCATTGCGTTAAAAGTTTCTTACTCTCTTCACACCCCGTTCATAGTTTGTTCATAACTGCCTGTTATTCTAGTCTTACCAACAAATCAAGGGGGCCATTATTAATGGGTTACTATGATCAGAGTCAAGTACGGAGAAAGCGCGGAGGACGCGGAGGATATTTCGCTTCAAGTTTATCAGGCGTGCTGGCAGGAGCACTGCTCATCGGCGTCGTGGTTCCGGGCGTGACTGATGAACAGCCTGCAGTAACAGCTGTGGCACCTGTCGAGAGTGCAAGTAACGTGGCTGGCGCTGCCAGCAATACTGTAACAGATGTTTCATCAGTAGTTGAACAGACATCTCCGGCAATCGTAGGTGTAACGAACCTGCAGACAGCACCTGGCAACGCATTTATGCAGACATCTTCTGAACTGCAGGCTGCCGGAACCGGATCAGGTGTCGTTTATAAGAAAACGGGCGATTATTCATACATCGTGACCAACCACCACGTCGTAGCAAACGCTGAAGAAGTGAAGATTACGCTGAGCGACGGCACGGAAATCGACGGCAAGCTGCTCGGCAGTGATGCGCTGACGGACCTGGCGGTTGTCCAAGTGAAATCAGAAGCGGTCGAGACAGTTGCGGAAATCGGGGATTCTTCTACACTTAAAGCCGGAGAACCCGTCATTGCAATCGGTAACCCGCTCGGTCTCCAATTCTCGAACTCCGTAACAACCGGGGTTGTATCCGGAACTGACCGGTCAATCGCGGTCGATGTAAATAAAGACGGCAGTGAAGATTGGCAGGCACAAGTCATTCAGACGGATGCGGCGATTAACCCGGGTAATAGTGGCGGTGCGCTGTTGAACAATGCCGGTGAACTTGTCGGCATCAACTCGATGAAGATTGCCACGGCAGCTGTTGAAGGCATGGGGCTGGCAATCCCGATCAATGAAGCACTTCCGATTATCGAAGATCTCGAAGATCAGGGAGAAGTACAGCGGCCATCGCTTGGCGTAACAATTATGGACCTTGCGAACGTGCAGCCGGCTGTACAGGAACGCGACTTGAATCTGCCTGAAGGGGTGGAAGAGGGCGTTGTGCTCGAATCGATTCAGCCGGGCAGCGCTGCAGATGCAGCAGGCCTGCAGCCGCTTGATGTCATTATTGGATTCAACGGAAAAGACATTCCATCCAGCCTCGAACTGCGTCAGTACTTATACACAGAAGCAGCAATCGGTGATACTCTGGATGTTGAAATAGTGCGGGACGGACAAGTCCAAACTGTCAAATTGGTACTGACAGAAACCTTGTCATAAAACGGAAGAAGCTTAAAGAGAACGCACCTCTTTAAGCTTCTTTTTTTATTGGCTCTGTTAAATACCTCTGATTCTTACGCAGTATTGGTGAAGGCATAAAAATGTTCGTTTTTACAGAGAAAATCGCTCCAGGCGGACGCTCTCCCGCAGGAGCTTCCTCTGTTTGCTCCATATTTTTTACAGTAAAACAATCAACATTGTTATTTAATAAAGCCTTTTTATTAACGAAATCATTTTCCGTATTGGGGTCAGTTTAATAGCTTAAAGTGAATTCAGCGAGTTGTAAAGTTAACACATTGGCCTGAAAGTGACTTTGCTCCCTCTTGATTGCAGATCAGGTATATCATTACTGTAAATAACAAAAAAGCTGATACCGGAGTTCTGGTGCCAGCTTTTTACATAGGAAGTTAACTTGGCAATTAAATAAAAAAACTGACCGCTATTTACACGGTCAGTCTGCAAGTCCTGGGATTTTTTCGACGAGTTCAATAGAGAATAGTTTAGCGGATGCTGCATCCCGGGCTGTCAGGATCTGTCCATTGCCCCAAATCGCGACCGCGTCCTTGTTTGGATCATTATGATAACGGGACCGCTTAGACAATTCCTGTTCAAGACTGAACGGCAGCAGCGGTTTAACTTCTTCCGGTTCCCGGTCTTCCGGATACCCGGTCACTTCTAAACCGTCCAGGATGCCTTTCCCTTCAAATGTCTTTGTGAATAGCAGCGGTGCAACGCCATGGCCGATTGCTCCGATGGTGCCGCCGTTCTCGTAAATGATATTCACGATCGTCCGCAGGTTTTCGTCCCGGACCAAATCGAACATCGCGCCGTGGCCTCCTACGATATAAAGGGCATCATACTCACGGGCAGGCACGTTCAGTATCCGTTGGGTCTTATCGGCCCGGCCGGAATTATACATATCATTGTAAATACCTTTCGGGTCATTCTGATCTTCAAGGCTTTTCGGGTCTATAACCGGTTTGTTGCCGTCGGGTGAAGCGATATCCACTACATGTCCGGCATCTTCCAAGTAAACCATGGGCATGAATAATTCTTTCGCCCACCAGCCGGTGACGTAATCATGTTCTGCGTTTGCATAACCGCTTGACAGAACAGCCAGTATTTTTGCCATCACAATTCCTCCCTGAGTCATGTCTATTCTCCTGTTTACCCCTCCGTCTGATAGACTGAAACGCGTTTCCTTCCATAAAGTAGGTTTCCGCTGCAAACGGCTAGGGTAAATACAGTAATGTGGAAAATAAAAACAGTAAAGGTGGGAAACTGAATGGCAGCATTATTTACAACATCCGTAACTGCAGAAGGCGGACGCGCAGGACATGTAAAATCAAAAGATGGTGTTCTTGATCTGAACTTAGTGTCTCCGAAAGAACTTGGCGGACCAGGCGGTGAAGGCACTAATCCCGAGCAGCTGTTTGCAGCAGGGTATTCTGCATGCTTCGATGGTGCATTAAATCTGGTCATCAAACAGCAGAAAGTGAAGGAAGTGGAAGACACATCCGTACGGGCGGAAGTTCACTTTCTGAAAGATGAATCGGATGGTGGATATAAAGTCGGAGCAGATCTCTATGTGACAGTCAGCGGTGTCGACAAAGAGAAAGCGCAAGAACTTGTAGAAGCAGCTCACCAAGTTTGTCCGTACTCTAAAGCAACCCGCGGCAATATTGACGTAAACTTGCATGTCGTCTAAAACAAGATGAAGAACTCTCGAAAAAGAGCATCCGGCCGGATGCTCTTTTTTGATGTCTGTAAAAATTGGATTAAAGAACGAAACAATTACAGACCGCTTCGGCGCAAAGAAGGCCCCTCATTCTTTTGGTGTCTCCTTGGTTTTTACAGTGAGGCGAAAAGGACGTCCGTCTCATTGTTACGTCCAATTCATGGATACACCGTTGCTTTGTTGGCTGCAAATGAATCAGCTTTCCCGTTTTTGTTTTCTGTCTTTGTAATGCAAAATCAACATTGTTTTTTTGTATATTTTTTACAGAAGCACTTATACCAGATGACCTAAAAATAATTATTTCCAAAGTATTCATATATTATTACAGTAATATTACAAAAAAGTCCAGAATATTTTTTCTTACAGAAGTACTCAATAAAAATAATAGAAATATACAGAGAAACTAGGAAAAAAAGAATAAGTACTGCTATATCAAGCTTCTTTTCCGCTTCTTTCACTTATACCTTAAGACCTGTAAAGACTGAAACACTTATAGAAGATGGTATAATATTACAGATATATTACATCTTCCATTAACTCGTTTGAAAAGAAGCACTTATGGCTAAAGTAATAGTGTGAGTGATTCACTAACAAATTTTTTGAAGGAGGAATTGAAAATGGCACAAAACAAAGGAAACAACAACCGCAATGATGACGGCAAAATGAGCACGGAGGAAGCAGGACGCTTAGGCGGCCAGGCGACTTCTGAAAATCATGACAAAGAGTTCTATCAGGAAATCGGCCAAAAAGGCGGCGAAGCTACCTCTGAAAGCCATGGAGAGGACTTCTACAAAGAAATTGGTGAAAAAGGCGGCGAAGCTACCTCTGAGAGCCATGGAGAAGAATTCTATCAGGAAATCGGGAAAAAAGGCGGCGAAGCCACTTCCGAAAATCACGATGAAGAATTCTATCAGGAAATCGGAAAAAAAGGCGGCGAAGCCACTTCTGAGAATCATGACCGTGAGTTCTATGAAGAGATCGGTCAAAAAGGCGGAGAACGCCGCGGCGACAACGACAATAGTTGATTAATTTTAATGAGGAAAAGTGAAGAGAGCGCTGGGGCGCTCTCTTTCATTATTTACAAAGGGAAGCGTTTCAATAGTAAGGAGCTGGGTAAAAGTATAGCATGGCTGAAAATGGAAGGAGGAAGGGAATTCCGCTGAACAAAAGACGGTAAAGATGAATGCGCGAATAGCTGAATCAGCGGCTGACAGTCACTGATACAGGAGTTGGTACAGTCGGAAGAAAGTTCCGGTACTGCAAGTCCTGAAGCATTTGAAACGGTCATTGAACCTGAAAGTCACGGAAAATAAACCCATAATAAGGAGGCAATACAGTATGTTCTTCCACAGAAAAGAACTGCAATATGAAGCGAAGCCTGAACGGCCGGATCCGGTGTTTGCCAGAAAACTGCAGGAAGTGCTTGGCGGACAGTACGGTGAAATGACAATTTTCATGCAATACTTATTCCAGGGGTGGTCACTCCGTGGAAATGAAAAATATAAAGATCTATTAATGGACATAGGTACCGAAGAAATTGCGCACGTGGAGCTGCTGGCAACGCTGATCGCCCGTCTGCTGGACGGATCCGTCTACGAACAGGAGAAAGCTTCCAGTGACCCGACGATCAATGCGATTCTGAGCGGCAGCAATCCGCAACATGCGATTGTACACGGACTTGGTGCTTCACCTAAGGACAGTGTCGGTGTGCCATGGAATGCCGGTTACATCATTGCAAGCGGCAATTTGCTGGCTGATTTCCGTGCAAACCTGAATGCGGAATCCCAAGGTCGGCTGCAAGTGGCTCGTCTTTATGGCATGACGGATGACCAAGGAGTCAAAGATGCACTGGCATTCCTTGTTGCACGGGATACCATGCACCAGAACCAATGGATCGCGTCTATCAGAGACCTGGAATCGAAAGAAGGTGTCGTGACACCATCGACATTCCCGGCCAATATCGAACCATCCGAGCACTCTCATACGCTGTATAACTGCTCGGAAGGGGAAGAAAGTTCAAAACTGGACTGGCTTAAGATGCCGGCCCCGGACGGCTCGCAATTCAAGTATGAACAAGGCCGCCCATTCGGTGGTATTCCGAAACTTGAGCCTGCGTCTCCAAAAGCACACGATACACTTCCAATGGAAGATATTCAAGGCGACAATAACGCTTAATCGAGCGAGGGCCTCTTTTAGTTAAGAGGTCCTTTTTTGAGGAGAGAAAAAGCATGGAAACGGCTTGGATAATGACACAGGAATGGCACGATCTGACGTTTTTTCATTGGCCAATCGATCCTGAATACTTGCGTCCCCATATTCCTGGAGAATTGGAGCTGGATTTATTCAACGGGCAGGCTTGGCTTAGTGTGGTTCCTTTTGAAGCACGAGAGACGTGTCCCCGATATATGCCGCCGGTGCCTGGCGGGTGCCGGTACCTGGAATTGAATGTGCGGACATACGTCCGGTACGGCGGAAGATCCGGTGTCTATTTTTTTTCGCTTGATGCCGACAGCAGGCCGATTGTATGGACTGCCGGCATGCTGTTGCCGTACAGGCGTGCGGCAATGGATTTCAAAAGAGCCGGCTGTAATCAGCGATTCAGCAGCGAGCGGGTGCATAAAGGATGTTTCCCTGAAAGGTTTGGCGTTGACTATACCGCAATGCCCAAATTCATAAATCGCTCTTCGCTTGATATTTGGCTGACTGAGCGCTACTCGCTTTGGACAAAACCAGCCAGGCAGCTTATCCGGGTCGATATCCGGCACGAATCATGGAAATTACAGCCGGTGACTTACAATATCCGCTGCAATTCACTGGCTGCATTCATTCGGACTGACTGGCGTGGGGGTGAACCGCTTGCTCATTACTCGAAGTTTGAAAAAGTGTGGTTTTACCCGCCGGTTATTGAGAGGATAATGTGAAAAAAGGATGCCATCCGGCATCCTTTTTTTACATTAGAATTGAACGTTCATATAATCCAGTACTTTTCTGTCGATAAAGCCTTCTTCCTGCAGACGTTCATCAAAGTTTTCAATGAGGTGATAAGATTTAACAGCTTCCAGCAGCTGTTCGCGGGTTGGCTCATCCTTTTTCAAGAAATCGGCCCGTTTCAGGGCAGCAACAAGTTCTTCTTCCGTTGCCCCTTCGATTTTTATGATATCTTCTTTTCTGGAAGGTTCAAAGTATAATTGATGGAGACGGAAGATCCGGTTCAGTTCCTGGACGGGCAATTGGTGATCATCCACCCGAAGGTCGATATAGCGGTCATTGTATCCGCCGTAACTTCCGTTTTCTTTCACTACAAGGAGGGCGGCTGATTGTTTGCCGCGGCTGTCGCCGCCGGCTTCTTCGCCTGCTGCGAGAGCGGCAAGAAGACGCTCAGCCAGTGAGCCCGCCGTGTTCTCGAATGTAGCTGCCATCGCTTGGACGGTTTCTTCACTCACAAGGATGTTTCCTTGGGCAGCGAAATTCCTCCGGGCAATACCACCGGCCCAATCGTAGCAATCTTCCCCGGTAAATGTGGCGCTGCGGCCTTGTGCATCGACAATGCCGGCTTGACGCAAAGCAGCCTGCTCGTCTTTCTCTGTCAATTGCTGAATAACCTCCTCAGGCCTAGCTCCCTGTTCCAGTAATGCCAATCCGTCTGTTCCGTAACTCAGATTCGCCCAGGATTGGGTTGCGATTGCCCCGATGCCTGCTTTTGCAAACGGAACCACTGCGCCGACACCAAGGAATTTGGACGCAACTGCAATGCCGAGTTCACCGGTTGCCGGATCAAAGCCTGCAATAGAAAATGTATTGATCGGTTTTTGAATCATAAAATATGTATCCCCCTAACTCGTAATGATTCCAGTGTAGCAGGATTCAGAAATCTGCTGAACAGCTTAAGAACAGGCACAGAAAAAAGAGCGGAAACTTCCGCTCTTAATTGCTCATTATGGTGTGATCGTACCGCAAGCAAGAATGTCAGCTTCTCCAGCTTCTGCTTCCGGGAGGGTAATGGCTTCAGCCGGTGATTCGTGGATAACAAAAGAAGTTCCTTCTTCTGCCATTAATGAGTTTGCATCATCAGGCTGAAGTGTCGCATCTTCCACAGCGAATTCTGCCATAGCTGTCCGGTTTTCTTCAACCGTTATATCAGGCAGCGTGCCTGGTGTCAGCATAGGCTCTCCTTCACCTTCCTGATCCGGCGGTGTACAAGTGCTTCCGATATGGAAATGAATCGCATGCACGCCGGGTTCAAGATCGGCGATATCCAGCTGGACAACAATTCCGCGTTCCTCCTGAATAATATCCGCATAACCGACAAGGTCGGCTTCTGTGTTTAAAAGATCAACCCGAAGCGATTCAACTTCGCCTGTTTCACTGTCAACCTCAATTTCATTCAGCGGGTCAGCGCCTTCATCGGTCGGCCCTTCTGCGTCTGCGTCGTTTCCGCCGTCGCCTTGTTCTACCGGTGTATCCGCATCTTCTTCATTTTCACCGAGCACCGGTGCTTCAGGCTCGTCGCCTTCTTCTGAGTTGTCCACTATTTCAGTATCTGTTCCTTCTTCATTATCCACAGCGACTTCTTCTTCGTCCACTGTGCCTTCTCCGCCGTCTTCTCCGCCACAAGCTGCGAGCAGCACGAGTAAAACAAGGCCGAGTATAACCAGCAGCCATTGTTTTTTCATCTGCTTTCTCTCCTTTCGAAAGTACCGTTTACTTATTAATTCACTAAAACACTGCCGGTCAAACCAGTTTCAGGCAAAGCGCGAGAAAGAAGGAGAGTCCGGAAGCCGGTTTCATTTCTTTTTCATTGTGAAAAAGAGGATGGATACGATGACAGAAAAAGCGGCGATGAAAATTCCGCTTAATTGCATGAGCAGGCTGAATACCTCATAATTGGTCATTGCTTTCGCCTCCATTCCGCTGAAGTGCCGTTCTTGTAATGATTATAACATTTAATTAGAACATACGTTCTTATTTTTGCTAAAACAAAAGCCCTGTTTTTGTTTTGAATTGTTAGAAAACAAACTCGGCTTTTGAGAAGAATCTGGGCCATCCGCTTTTTTTTAGGTCGTTGTACTATGGGTCCGGTATGAAAACGATGCAAGTAAAAAGGGGGGGAGCATGACAGAAAGAATCGGGGTCGTCTGCATTCCAGGAAATTGTGCCGGGAAAAATTGTTTTTGCTGATGAAGTTTTACCGACCGAAACCGAAATGACAGGAAATGAGGGGGCATAAAAAACGAGCAAGCCGGAGCCGGCTTGCACGTTTTTATCATTTCTTATTCGGTTTTGGGTTCAGTAACTTGAGCCGGCTGATTTTTTACATTCTGTCTCTCGATCTTTTTTCGCTTATGATTCATTGCGTTGATTTCAGCGCCTATCACGAGAATCAGGCCAGTCAGGAAGAACCAAAGCAGCAGGATAATGACCCCGCCGAGGCTTCCGTACGTGGCTGTGTAATTTCCGAAATTCGATACATAAAAAGAGAACAGCAAAGAAACGACTTGCCAGAGCACTGTCGCGACTATGGCTCCTACCAGTACTTCCTTGAACGGGAACTGTTCATCCGGTCCAAAATGATACATTGCAGCAAGGACAAGGCTGATCACTACAATCGAAATGACCCAGCGCAGCACATGCAATAATGTCGTCGATCCGGCACTTAATCCGGTTGCGTCCACAAGTGCGTTAATGATGACACCGCCAAAGATCGGCAAAGCGAGTGCCACTGCAATGGCGATGATGGCGCCGAGTGTCAGTACAAGCCGCAGTATGGTTTTTTTGATGAATGACCGGTTCTCTTCCACGTCATACGCCTGGTTGACCGCCAGTATGAAAGCGTTGACTGCGTTTGACGCCGACCACAATGTCCCGAGTAGCCCGAGTGTCAATAATCCGCCGCGCGGAGTGGTGACCAGATTGACAATATTATCAGTGAAAGTTGAAGCGAGTTCCGGCGGCAGTGTGTCTTCGATAAACATCGTGACCTGGTCCGGATTGATGTTTAAGTATGGCAAAATCGTAAGAAGCAAAATCAGCAGCGGGAATATGGCAAGCATGTAGTAATATGCCTGTGCTGCTGCGAGCGTCGTGGCTTTATCGTCTCCGAGCTCCTTGCCCAGCTTCTTTAAGTAGTCCATTTCTTCTCCTCCTTATTAGTCCAATTGCTATAGTTATTCCCAAAACAGCGGGGGTTCAATCCTTTAATATATTGAAGGCAGGATAACGGGCAGCGGTCTTGTCGGATTTGAATAAAAAATGGAAAATAAATACTATATAGAATATTAAGTTCATTTATTTGCTAAAAAAGGAAATATAACCTATAGTGATATTATCACCTTTTAGGAGGAATCATATTTGAACAAAAAAATGCTCGTTTCGACTGTATTATCATCAGCCCTTATAGCAAGCTCCTTTTCAGCGACTAATGTTCTGGCAGACTCATCAAAGGCGGCTAAGAACTGGAATGACAATGCCAATGTGCCTGTGTTCGTAAAAGAAAAAATTGCAAAAAAGCGAACAGCGAACAACGCTGAAGATGCATTTAATTATCTGGAAGAAAATACGGAAGAAACAGGCATTAAGAATCCGAAAGGCAAAATGCATGTAAAGCAAGTTCAAAAAGATGAACTTGGCATGACACACATCCGATTCAACCAGACAGCGAACGGTGTGCCGGTTGAAGGGGCAGAAGTAATTGTCCATTACAGTGAAGACAATGAAGTGGTGGCGGTGAATGGCCATCATGTTCCGGAGGCCGAAGTGATAGATACAACACCGGAAGTAAGCAGCGTTGCTGCATTGCAGCGTGCAAAAGAAGCCGTAAATGCACCGGCGGAATTGAGTGCAGCTCCTACTTCCGAGCTGGTTGTTTATCCGACTCGCAATGGCAATTACCTGGCTTATAAAGTGAATGTCAATTTCCTTACAGAAGAGCCGGGAAACTGGTTTGTTTTTGTGGATGCCAACACAGGAAAAGTGATCGATCAGTATAATGCCATCATGCATACAGGTGATGATCACCAGCAGGCGGTCGGCACGGGCGTGTTGGGGGAGAGTTATAAGATTCACACTACGAAAGTGAAAAATCCGAAAGAGGGAGCCATCTTCTCGCTGACGGATACTTCCCATGAGGGATTGGACGGAATCAACACGATTGATGCGAAAGCCTGGGAAATTTATACGAATGACAGTGCTTCCTGGAAAGCCGATGAATTGAAACCGGCTGTGGATGCCCATTACAACTCTGAACAGGTTTATGAATACTATTTGGATGAGCATGGACGTAACTCATTGGATGGTAAGGGTATGGCCATTAACTCGTATGTCAATTTCGGAAATGATTATAATAATGCGTTTTGGACAGGACATGAAATGGTTTACGGGAATGGCGACGGTTCGTTCTTCATTCCGCTCTCAGCCGGCCTGGACGTGGCGGCGCATGAAATGACCCACGGTGTTATCACACATTCGGCGAATCTTAAGTATAAGTTCCAGTCCGGTGCGCTTAATGAATCGTTTGCAGATATCTTTGGCGTCCTGATCGACGAAGGAGACTGGGAACTGGGCGAAGATATCATGGGCCCTGGCGCTGTTGCTGACGGCAGAACTTCACTCAGAAGTCTGAGTGATCCGGCTAAATATCCCGTGGGGGCGACATATGCGCCGTATGGAGACGGTGAAGGGAACTACCCATCACATATGGACGAGTACTACGAGTTGCCGGAAGAGCTGGATAACGGTGGGGTGCATATCAATTCATCCATCACGAACCATGCGGCTTACCTGATCGGAGAAGAAATCGGAAAAGAAAAATTGGGCCAGATTTATTACCGGGCATTGACGGTATACCTAACGGCGACATCGAACTTCAGTGATGCACGAAAGGCAATCGTCCAATCGGCGATTGACTTATATGGAACGGAAAGCGCTGAAGTAACCGCTGTTGAAAATGGTTTTGACGGCGTAGGAATTTACGAATAAACACAAAAATGCGCAGAAGAGGATAGACTCTTCCGCGCATTTTGTCTGTTTACACCTTTCCGACTTCAGGAAAGAAAGGAGAAAGGAGTGTGGTAACGGTGATTCTTTACACAATCGGCCATTCGGGCCATTCGCGGGAACTGTTCCGGCGGATGCTGAAGGAACATGGGATTGAAGTGCTTGCAGATGTCCGCGCTTATCCAGGCAGCCGGAAATGGCCGCAATTTTCAAGAGACCAGTTCCCGGAGTGGCTGGAAGCGGACGGTTTCACATACCGGCATTTTCCGAAACTGGGCGGCCGGCGGCGAAAGTCAAAAGTGATCGGAGCCGAGGTGAATGCCGCATGGCGCAACCGCTCATTCCATAATTACGCTGATTATTGCCTGACAGAAGAGTTTCAGGAAGGCATCGATGAATTGCTGACGCTTGCCGCTGATAAACAGGTGGCATATTGCTGTTCAGAGCGTCATCCGGCGCGCTGTCACCGGCTGCTGATCAGCAATTGGCTCACTACAGGCGGACATGAAGTGAAACATATCATCGATGGGAAGAAAGAAACAATCGAACTCGTTGATCACGAGCTCGGTATATGGGGAGCGCCACCTTTAGTGGGAAAAGGTGGAATCATCACATATCCGGTGACAGAACCGGAAGGCGGCCGGCAAGCTTAAGCCATTCAGCTTTCGAGCACTTCTTTTGTAATTTCCCGTACATCGATGACTGTGTCTTCACTGATCACGTCATCAAGAATGGTATCTTTAAAATAGGAGACGCTGGCATTAAGCGGCAGATCCAGCAGTTTCCGGAGCGCAGTCCGGTACATGATCACGAATTCGGGATCTTTATTGCCCCGTTTCAGTTCGGCGAAGGATTCATAGAACTGGTCCAGTTTATCGGCAAACTCCAGCAGCCGGCCTTCTGTGGTTTCATCTTTTCCTTCTTTCATCCGGTCAAAGAAAATCTGCTGGAACTCCTCCGGGATTTCGCTCAGGATGAACTTCTCCATCATTCCTTCTTCCACCCGGGCCAGCATTTCTTTCAATTCCGGCGAGGAGTGCTTGACGGGTGTTTTGATGTCGCCGATGAACACTTCCGCAAAGTCATGGTTGATGGTTTTTTCATAAAGCGATTTCCAGTCGATTTCTTTTCCAGCCTGTTCCTCGATTGTGGCGAAAAACATCGCATACTGGCTGACTTTCCAGGAATGCGCCGCTACATTATGGTCTTCGAATTTAAAACGGCCCGGCGCGCGGATAATCCGCTCTAAATCATTTAAAGATGTGAAAAATTTATGGATACCCATAGTCATTTCCCCTTTCTGTTAAGGTCTGTATCCTGCTCTATACCCAATTTTCAGGTATAATTATTCATAAGGGCCAATCCCCAATTATGGAGTGGAGAGTGAGCGTGATCCGTTTGGAAGCGACCAAAAAACAAAACCGGGTGCTGGGAACTCTCGGCGTTATCGGTATTTTTCTGGCAACTAAACTGAAATTTGTCCTTGCAATTGTGAAGTTCGCGAAATTGCAGACATTGATTTCGATGTTTCTGTCACTCGGCTTTTATGCAGCTGTATTCGGCTGGAAATTCGGTGTCGCATTAATTTATGTGCTGTTTATCCATGAGATGGGTCATCTCGTGGCTGCCCGGGTGAAAGGGATCCGGACATCTCCGGCAATTTTTGTACCGTTCATGGGTGCCGTCATCGGCATTGACCCGAAAGCGATTAAAGACGCGGAGACGGAAAGTTTTATCGCGTACGGCGGACCGCTGGCAGGTCTGCTGTCCATCATACCAGCCATTCCGCTTTATCTCTATACAGATGAACCGCTTTTTGCGTTAATTATCTATTTGGGGGCTTTCCTGAACCTGTTCAATTTGCTGCCGGTCAGTCCGCTTGACGGGGGACGGATCGTGGCTTCTCTGTCCACCGCATTGTGGGGCTTCGGAATCGTGCTGCTGATCGTTCTGAACTTTGTAATGCCGGGACCGATGTTGTTGCTGATTACGGTGATCGGGGGGATTTCCTGGATTACCCACTTGCTGCGCGGAAGGAAGAAAAAGCAGTTTGAAAATGAAATCGGAGAGATTGACCGGAAAATCCGCCAGCTGGCCTGGCAGCTGGATATATCGCCGGTGCCGGAAACGGAAGAGGAAGTGAAGGATGCGGCCAGTCTGCTCGCCAGGCGCCACAAGCTTGAACGGATGCGGGCTGAACGGAAAGAAGAGATTCACCGGATCAGCACGTATTACGTAACAAGCACGAAAACAAAAGTGAAGTGGGCCCTGCTGTATATCGGCCTGATCGGCGTATTGGCCTTCATCATGATCAGCAGTTTAAGCCTGCTTGAAACCATCACGTAATCGCATCTTAGAGGGAGAACAACATGACAGGAAAAACACATATGCTCGGCGGCATGGCTGCCGGGCTGGCCTTTGCATCAGTAACAGGCGCGCAGCCGCTGCTGATGCTTGGCACAGGAATTATTGGATCGATGCTGCCGGACATTTGCCATAGCGGCAGCATGATCGGCAGAAAACTTAAACCGCTGTCGAAAATCATTAATGCGATATTCGGCCACCGGACGTTCACCCACAGCCTTCTGTTTCTGGCGATCATCGGAACTTTGCTGGACCGTTGGCCGGATAATGCTGCTGTAACAGCCGGCATTATCGTCGGAATGGCGAGCCATCTGCTGCTCGATATGGCGACAAAGAATGGAATTAAGCTGTTTTTTCCGGTCAGTGTGACCGTTCGCCTGCCGCTTACTGTTAAGACAGGCGGGACCGGTGAAAATGCAGTATTCGCCATTCTGTCGCTGCTGACCGTTTACTTTGGCTATATAGCATTTGATTTCGCATCACTCAGCTGAGCAATCATGGTGAAAAAATGAAGGGTGGACCGATTTAAGTCGGGCTGCAGCGGCTGTACCTCCAAGGTGCAGCCGCTTTTTTGCGATTATTTACAGAAACCTGTTGTTGTTGGGAACGCTTTCCTCTTATAATAAAATAGTTTACTTTTTTCAAAAATTCTTGTTATTAGGAGGTAGCCCAATGATTACAGCTGCTTGGGACTGGATGTGGGAAAAGCACGATGAAGCAAAAAAGACCTTGCGCTTTTTTGTCAGGCCGGACGAAGGAGTTCCCGAGAATAGCGTGTCAGTCAGCGGCGGAACCCACGGGCCGGGAGACGGGGATAACCGGAGTTACAATACCGGGCAATTGATCGGATTGTTTGCCGGACCGCTGCTTTTTATCCTGACTTTACTGTTCTTTGAACCGCCAGGCCTTACTCCTGAAGCCCAGGCCATTTTAGCTGGCACTCTCTGGATTGCGATTTGGTGGATCACGGAAGCGATTCCGATTCCCGCAACTTCCCTGTTGCCGATTATCCTGTTCCCGCTCACAGGGGGGCTCGATATTGAAAGTACGACTGCCGCCTACGGGGATGATACGATCTTCCTTTTCATGGCCGGCTTCATGATTGCTCTGGCTATGGAAAAGTGGAATTTGCACCGGCGGATTGCGCTGACCATTATCGGCCTGATCGGCACGAATACGGACCGGATCATTCTGGGTTTCATGATTGCCACCGGTTTTCTCTCCATGTGGATTTCGAACACCGCTACGGCCATGATGATGGTGCCAATCGGTTTAGCGATCATTTATCAAGTATCGGATGCACTCAAGGATGACCCGTCGATCGACACCTCGAAAGAGAATTTTGCATTCGGGAAAGCGCTTATGCTCGGAATCGCTTATTCCGCCTCACTTGGCGGAATTGCAACGTTGATCGGAACACCGCCGAATGCGCTCCTGGCTGGCGCACTTGATACAATTTATGGCATAGAACTCGGATTCGGCCAATGGATGCTGTTTGGTGTCCCGTTTGCCTGGGGCTTCATCTTTCTTGCCTGGTTCTATCTTGTCAAATTGGCGCATCCGCTTAAGCTGAAGCAACTTCCTGGCGGCAACGCGGTGATTCGGGAAGAGAAGCGGCGGTTAGGAGCCGCTTCTTTTGAAGAAAAAGTGGTTTTCACTATTTTCGTGCTAACCGCTTTTGCTTGGATCAGCCGCTCATTTTTACTTTCGCTGTTCCTCCCGGAAATCGGAGATGCCATCATCGGGCTGATTGCGGTTATTATCCTGTTTGCAATTCCTTCAAAAAACCGCAGAGGCGATAACCTGCTTGACTGGGCGACTGCCGTCAAATTGCCGTGGGGTATTTTGCTCCTATTCGGCGGCGGCCTTGCCATTGCTGCCGGATTTGTCAGCTCAGGTCTTTCGGAATGGATCGGAAGCCAGCTGTCGGCACTTGAAGGCGTCCATATCCTGCTTGTGATTTTTGTTGTGGCAACGCTTGTAATCTTCCTGACTGAGATCACATCGAATACAGCAACAGCTTCCATGATGTTTCCGATCATGGCGGCACTTGCGAGCGCGCTGGTTGTTCATCCGTTTGCCCTTATGGTCACAGCGGCAGTCGCTGCATCCTGTGCATTCATGCTGCCCGTTGCAACACCGCCGAATGCTGTCGTCTTCGGTTCCGGTTATTTGCGGATTCCTGATATGGCGAAATCCGGATTCCTGCTGAATGTTATTGGAATCGTAATCAGCAGTCTGCTCGTCTACTTCTATCTTCCGGTTGTTTTCGGTATTGATCTGACCGTACTTCCAGAGACGCTGCAATAAGTAAAGAACCGGCACAGTGCAATCATACTGTGCCGGTTCTTTTTGCGGTCAATGTAATGATCAGTACATAGGCGGTAGGCAGTGCTGCAATCAGCAGGATAAGTGCAGTCCAGCCGCCAGCGGTCCAGACAGGGCTAAGCACTGAGCTGCCGAGCGTGACGCCGATATAGTAGGAGACAAGGTAAAGACTTGATGCACTGCCTTTATGGTGTGTAGCCTGCTGGCTTACAGAAGCGGCAGTCAGTGAGTGCGCTGTAAAGAAGCCAAGGCAAGTGAGGCAAAGGCCGATTGTAATTAAGGTGATCGAACCGCTAAGTGTCAGTAAAATACCCGCTGACAGCGTAAAGACACCGGCGAGCCGGACGGGTCCGATACCCCATTTTCCTGCAAGCCGGCCGGCAACCGGTGATCCCACCACGCCGAGTCCGTATGCAAAAAACAAGTAGGAAATTGCTTCGAGGGACATAACGAACGGCGGTCCCTGCAAATAAAACGGTAAATATGTCCAGACACCAGTAAACGAAATTTGGAGGACCGCGCCCAGGCCAAAAACAAGTAGCAGAGATGGATTCTTCAGGTGGAACATGAATCCTTCGAGATCCTGACGGAATCCCGCGTTGCTTGGTTCGAAATTGCGGGATTTCGGCAGCAGAATAAGCACAGCCATAAACAGCAGGAGGCCGACAGAACCGAAAGCAACAAACGATAGCTCCCACGAGTAGCGATCCGTTAAATACCCGGTCAGCACCCGGCCGAGCATGCCGCCGAGCGCATTGCTTGAAATATAGAGAGCAGTCGCAAAGCCAACGCTTTTTGCTTCGATCTCTTCACTGATATATGCAAGTGCAGCCGCCGGCACTCCAGCCAGTGCTATTCCCTGCAGAAAACGAAGCGTAAGGAAGACAGCGAAGGAATCTGTCAATGGCAGCAGGAAAAACGGAAGTGCTGCCCCGATAAGGGAGAAGGTGATGAATCCCCGCCGCCCGTTGCGGTCGGACAGAAATCCGAGCAGGATCAGTCCGACAATGACTCCAACAATTGTCAGGGACATCGCGAAGCTTGAGACGGATACTGAAACGCCGAATGCTTCCGTGAATACCGGAAGCAGCGGCTGCACTGCATACATATTGGCGAAGACAAAAAGCGAAGCGAATAACAGGCTTACCGCGATTCGCCAAAACATCCGATCCTTCACTGAATAGCGCTGC
This sequence comes from Planococcus lenghuensis, assembly GCF_001999905.1. Lineage (NCBI taxonomy): Bacteria > Bacillati > Bacillota > Bacilli > Caryophanales > Caryophanaceae > Planococcus > Planococcus lenghuensis. The sequence goes on along the minus strand of NZ_CP019640.1, from coordinate 3,116,800 downwards.
GGCATGCTGTCACGTCCTTTCTTGTGCAAAAATCAACTTGAATTTTATTGTAGCAGAAATTGGAAAGTCGCAGAAACCGCCTGATTCAAAGAATAATTATGTTTTAGCGGACACTTTGCAATCCGGACAGAACATGCTATATTTCAATTATAGATATAAAGTGTCTTTAATAGCTGCTTTAGTGAATAAAAGAACGGAGGTCGGCGACATGCTTTTTCTGAAGAACTTATTCACGCCTGACATCGCGGTTTTTGCTTCAGCTGATCATGCGTGCATCAACCGGCTGGAACTGCTGCTGCTTAGCCGTAACTTCAAATGTTATACTGATTCCAGCTGCTATCCGGTCTGCGTGGTGAAATGCCCGGTATCTTGCGCAGCCGCGGCAAAAAAATGGATATGCGATACCGGATTTACGTGTGAGAAAGCAGCGGAAGGAGAAATGGATGAAGTACTCTAAGGCGACGAATTACGCTTTGCATACAATGATGCATTTATCGAATCAGCCGGCCGGGCAGACACTCGGTGTCGTCCCGCTGGCTGATAAGCAGGATGTATCAGCGACCTATCTGTCCAAAATTTTAACGAAACTTGTAAAAGCGAATTTAATTGAATCAGCCACTGGTGTGAACGGCGGCTATCGGCTCATGAAGCGTTCCAAGGAAATTTCTTTTCTGGATGTTATAAATGCGATTGAAGGAGAGATGGCTTTATTCAGCTGTACGGCGGATCATGCGGAGCTGGAAGAAGATGAGGACTGCCTGATCGATGAAGTCATGGAGCGGGCAGAACAGCATATGAAGCAGTACCTGGATCAGCAGTTGATCAGAGACGTAGCAGAAAAATTCCGTGTGCGGCATTCCTCCTGATCAATAAGGGGCAAAATTTGCATCCGCCCAGTGCAAAATATCTTTTTTCAGTTTATGGAAAACAGAGTGAGAGACGGTCGGGAGTGTATCGGAATGATCACAGTTGTTGGCAGTATGAATATGGATCTTGTTGTGGGTGCGCCGCGTTTTCCAAAGCAGGGGGAGACAATACTTGGCGATCTGTTTGCGACAGCACCTGGTGGCAAAGGCGCCAACCAGGCGGTCGCAGCAGCACGGCTTGGTGGAAATGTCCACATGATCGGAGCGGTGGGGAACGATGCATTCGGAGTGGAATTGCTCACAACACTCCGCGGCGAAGGGATCAATACAGCGGGAGTCAGCCGGACAAAAGGAATGAGCGGTATTGCGAATATTCTGCTGACAGAAGGCGACAATCGGATTATCGTAGTGCCGGGAGCCAATCACACTATTGGACCTGAACAGGCAGAGGCATTTGAACAGCAGCTGGCAGCAAGCAGCATCGTAATTGTACAGCTGGAAGTGCCGCTGGACCTTGTAACAAGGACTCTGGAGCTGTGCCGCAGCCATCAGGTGCCGGTTATACTGAATCCCGCTCCTGCTGCTGAAGCTGCCCGGAATCTGTTGGCGCTGGCAACCTACATCACGCCGAATGAAACCGAGGCAGAGGAATTATTCGGCCCGGCATGGGAACGGGCGCTGGAAGAATATCCGAACCGGCTCATTGTGACACTTGGCAAAGCAGGGGCCCGCTTTTTTAATGGGGAGCGGCATGTTTCTGTAAAAGGATTTGCAGCTGAAGTGGCGGACACGACTGGAGCCGGTGATGCATTCAACGGAGCACTTGGTGTTGCACTGTCCGAAGGGATGGAGCTCCGGGAGGCCATCCGGTTTGCGAACGCGGCCGCTTCACTGTCAGTCGAAAAGATCGGTGCCCAGACCGGCATGCCGGAATGGGCGGCTGTTGTCGAACGTCTTAGCCAAGGCCACAGCGGTTAACAGACAGATGGAAAGGGAATACAGGAGAGAGAAGTGAACATCCTTTTAAACCATTATTCGGAAATGAGGTGATCACAATGTGCGGCAGATTTTCGCTGTACTCGGATTTTCGGACGATTGTGGACCGGTTCAATGTGGATAATGTATCGTTTGATGAAGGGGAGTACGAGGCGCGTTATAATGTAGCGCCTTCCCAGCAAGTCGTCGCTGTCATCAGTGACGGTAAGGAAAATCGGCTCGGTTTCCTGCGCTGGGGGCTTATCCCGCCTTGGGCGAAGGACGCGAAAATCGGTTATAAAATGATTAATGCGCGTTCAGAAACCGCAGCTGATAAGCCAAGTTACCGGAGCGCCTTCAAAAAAAAGCGCTGTCTTGTTGTAGCTGACTCCTTTTATGAATGGCGGCGGACTGATGATGGAAAACAGCCTATGCTGATCCGTATGAAAACTGGAGAGCCATTCGCGTTTGCCGGTCTGTGGGAGGCCTGGAAGTCGCCGGAAGGAGAAACGGTCTATTCCTGTTCCATTCTGACAACGGAGCCGAATGAATTGATGGAATCGATCCATGACCGCATGCCGGTTGTCTTGTCCAAAGAAGATGAACAGCGCTGGATCGACCCTGATGTTCAGGACACAGAAGCGCTGCAGGACATGCTGAAGCCATATGATGCCGATCAAATGGAAGCATACCCGGTATCGCCGGAAGTCAATTCCCCGAAAAACAAAGGACCTGAACTCATTGAACAGGTGAGTTGAGTAAAAAAGCTGATACCGGAAAAAACGGCGTCAGCTTTTTGTGATTTTTGGTGAAAATACAGCTGAGCTGTGAGCGGAATTGGATGAGTACATGTTAAAGCCAGTTGAATGACCTTTAAGATTCTCTGAATGCACATTAAGATTGGGCGAACACACTTTAAAATTTGCCGAATGTACATTAAGAACAGCCGAATGCATTTTAAGGCCAGCTGATGTACTCGTTTCAAGCCTAAAAACGGCCTGCACCGGCAAACACCGGTGCAGGCCGTTTTTAGAAATGAATGAGTCAGTAATCATTAAAGCTTTTCGACAGTGATGCTGCCGTTATCGGTCGTCAACTGTAGTGTGTGGTCTCCACTTCCGAATAACCTGTTTCTGGTTTTTTCCCCGAATACAGAGATACTCCCCCAATCGGATTTTGTCTGAATAGCGGTATTTTCTGGCTCTCTTGCAGTCTGGACAGTAATGCTGCCATTATCGGTCTTCAACCGGATATTGCGTTCCAAATGATCGGTCGTCAAGTGGATCCGGCCATTTCCGGTTTTTGCGGTGACTGTTCCGCTGATATTTGCCAATCCGATCCGGCCATTGTCAGAGGTTGCCATAACCGACGTGCTGGTGATTTTGTTCATCTCGATCCGTCCATTACTGGACGTGGCGATCAATTCGGCTGCATCGACAGATTCCAGATCAATCCGTCCGTTATCAGATTCAGCGAGCAGTTTGTCTACTACCAGCTGCTGCGCACGGATCCGCCCATTTTCCGACTTCAATCGGATGGACTCGCTTTTTACGCTGTCTGCCTCAATCCGTCCGTTATCCGTCGTGCAATCCAGTTCCTCGTACGTTTTAGCAGGGAGCTGGAGGACGACCGTTGGATTTTTTGAAGTGATACCGAAATTGGAAAGCCCCCACTTGGTCTGTTCTTCCCGGAAAGTGATATACAGCGTCCGGTCTTTGATTTCTGTCGTCAATTGCTGTCGGTAGCTTTTATCCCGTACATCCACATGAAGCTCATCATCAGAAGAGGGACAGAGGACGAGAGCTGCATTCTCGATTTTTGCGTGGACGCGTTCGAATTCTGCTTCCCCTGAAGAATGCGCGAGTTTCGGTTCCAGTCCCGAACCGGAAGAACGGAGCAGTTCCTGTCCGATGGTCTCTGGAGATCCGAGTTCCTGGGCGATATCTTCCTCGGTTTTTCCATCCTGCCGTCCATTGGCGAAGTATTCCCGGATATCCTGGAGAATGTCCTCTCTTTCTTCTTTCGGCAGTGTTGTCAGCGTACTTTCCAGTGTGTGCAGAAATTGCTGTTCAATCATGTTTCATTCCCTCCTCAATGAGTGTATTAATGCCTTCCGTGAACTGTTTCCATTCATCCAGCTGTTCCTGGAGATATGTTCTGCCCGCTTCTGTCAGACTGTAATATTTGCGGGGTGGACCACCGGTTGATTCTTGAAGATACGTTGTGAAGAACCCGTCTTTCGTGAGCCGCCGGAGAAGGGGATACACTGACCCTTCAGAAATGGCAATGCGATCGGAAATTTTCTGGACCAGTTCATATCCGTAGCGGTCTTCCTTGGCCAGCAAAACCAGGACGCATAAATCAAGCGCGCCTTTTTTGAATTGGACATTCATTTTGTCACCCCTCTACTGTTTAATGAATAATACTTGCTTAAGAACAATATAACGGACAGTACTGTTTAATACAAGGTATTATTAAAATAAGTCTAATTTATCAGACATAGAGGGAACGGACAATAAGAATGTAAAAAAACAAATTACCTTTCGCAAAGAAAGGGCGATGCGTATAATAATTAACAAAATACAGGTAAGAAGGTGGTGTCTATATGAAGATTGATGAAACGGATAAACGGATTCTTGAATTGCTCACAGAGAATGGACGCACTTCCTATGTTGATATTGGCAAAGAGCTCAATCTTTCCCGAGTAGCGGTAAGGGAACGGGTACATCAATTGACGGAAGCAGGCATTATTGAGAAATTTACAGTTGTAATTAACAGCGAGAAGATCGGAAAAAGTGTTTCCGGTTTTTTCGAAGTGGACTGTGAGCCGGCTTCACTTGTTGAAGTGGCACAGACGCTTGCAGATAATCCGCTGGTTGCGAGCTGCTACCAGATGACCGGTCCTTCAACGCTTCATATGCATGTGCTTGTTGAGGACTTTATTGCGCTTGAAAAATTCATTAATGAAGAACTGTATGCGCTGGAAGGAATTACGCGGGTGGAAAGCCATATTCTACTCCGACGCTTTAAAAGCAGAAGCGGAATGAAATTATAAGAACTTTTTGCCGCGGACTGTTGCTCGTTCTTACTATAGTTGAAGGATTTGCTGAAGGATTTAAATATATTTTTGGAAAATTCATATAGATTTCTTAATTTTTATGCTTTATAATCGGCAGTAAGCTTTTCTTTTGTTAATTAAAACGAATTAAAAACTTAACAAGTGTATAACTTAGTCCTTATTATTCAACTATTTGTATTCATTTGTTAATAAGCGAGGCCGGAATCAGTAAACAGAGATAAATCACAAAACTAGCCGGTGAACTGCCGGGCTTTTCCCATAAAGGATAGTTATTTAGACAGGAGGATGAATGATGGATTATTTAAATCACCCATTTGAATCGAAACGAAACACGGTATTTGCAAAAAAAGGAATGGTGGCGACATCCCAGCCGCTTGCAGCCCAGGCGGGAATTGAAGTGATGCAAAAAGGCGGCAATGCGATCGATGCAGCCATCGCTGCGGCTGCAGCGCTCACGGTGGTGGAACCTACATCGAATGGCATCGGCGGTGATGCGTTTGCACTCGTCTGGGTGAAGGATAAATTGCATGGACTTAACAGCTCGGGACCGGCGCCAAAAAGCATTTCCGTGGAAGCTGTCAAAGAACGCGGACACGACAAGATGCCGGTCCATGGTCTCATCCCTGTAACAGTACCGGGTGTACCGGCTGCCTGGGCCGCGCTCGCTGAAAAATTTGGCAAACTGCCGCTGTCAGAAACACTGAAACCGGCGATCCGCTATGCGGAAGAAGGTTATCCGCTTACACCGATTCTCGGAAAGTACTGGAAGCTGGCATACAGCCGGTTCAAGGAAACATTCACATCGGAAGAGTACCAGGCGTGGTTTGACACATTTGCACCGAATGGCCGGGCGCCGGAAATCGGCGAAGTATGGACATCGCCTGGTCATGCGTCGACGCTTCGGGATATTGGCGAAACAAATTCCCGTTCATTCTATGAAGGGCAACTTGCTGATCAGATGGATGCATTTATGCAGAAGCACGGCGGCTTTCTGCGCAAGGAAGATCTGACCGCATATAAACCGGAGTGGGTGGAGCCTGTGTCCGCCAACTACCGCGGCTATGATGTATGGGAAATCCCGCCGAACGGACAGGGCATGGTCGCATTGATGGCACTCAATATTTTCAAACAGCAGCAAAAACCGGTCTGGCAGTCAGCGGACACATTCCACGAGCAGATCGAAGCGATGAAACTGGCATTTACGGACGGACAGGCGTTCATCACAGAACCGGAAGCGATGCCGGTGGAGACTGAACACTTGCTGTCGGATGACTATGCCAAATCGCGTGCAGCTGCCATCGGTGAAACGGCGTGTGACCCGGAACCGTATGAACTTCCAAAAGGCGGCACGGTTTACCTGTCTGCTGCAGACGAGGAAGGGAATATGATTTCTTACATCCAAAGTAATTATATGGGTTTCGGATCCGGCATTGTTATCCCGGGCACCGGCATCAGCCTGCAGAACCGGGGAGCGGATTTCAAGCTGGATGAAGACCATCCGAACGTGCTGAAACCGGGCAAACGGACATTCCATACAATCATTCCCGGTTTCCTGACGAAAAACGGAAAAGCGGTCGGGCCGTTTGGGGTCATGGGCGGCTATATGCAGCCGCAAGGTCACTTTCAGGTGGTTACCAATACCGTTGATTACTTGCTGAATCCACAGGCAGCCCTTGATGCGCCGCGCTGGCAATGGATGGGCGGCAAGAAAATAATCGTGGAAGCGCATTTCCCGAATTACTTGGCGCAGGCACTGATCCGCAAAGGGCATGATGTACAAGTGATGGCGGATGGCGGCGCATTCGGACGAGGTCAGATTATCTGGCGCAATCCGGAAACGGGTGTCCTTGCAGGCGGCACAGAACCCCGTACCGATGGAGCTGTGTCTGTGTGGTGACCGAAGAAAAACCGAAAGTCAGACAGCGGGAACCGTCCAGATCCCGGCTGTATGCGGATTTATTTGCCGCCTTTTTCCGTGTAGGCATGCTGGGATTCGGAGGCGGACCTTCTTCGATTCCGCTGTTTCACCAGGAAGTCGTTAAAAAATACCGATGGATGTCAGATGATGATTTCGGTGATACATTGGCATTGGCTAATACAATGCCGGGACCGATCGCCACAAAAATGGCCGGCTATATCGGTTACCGGCTCGGCGGGTTGACCGGCAGCCTGACAGCGTTAATCGCAAACGTTGTGCCGACTGTTCTGCTGATGATTCTGCTGTTGAGTACGCTGCAGGCATTCAAGGACCTGCCATGGGTTGCCAGCATGTCAGCTGCAGTTGTTCCGGTAGTCGGAGTCATGCTGGCTGTCCTGACATGGGATTTTTTGAAAAAATCCGGCCAGTCCCTCGGCTGGACGCGGGCAGTGGTTTTGGCTGTGCTGGCTGCTGTTCTGATGGAAGCCCTCGGTGTCCATCCGGCCTTTTTAATTCTGGCTGTGCTTGTCTTTGTGTTTCTGCCGCTGAAAAAAGGAGGCGAAAATGAGTGATTTTCTGGCAATTGTTTCTCGCTTTCTTTATTCCCGGAATTTTAGGATATGGCGGTGGTCCTGCTTCCATTCCGCTTGTTGAAGCGGAAGTCGTCGACCGGTATGGCTGGATGACTACCCAGGAATTCGGGGAGGTGCTGGCACTCGGGAACGCATTGCCGGGACCGATTGCCACGAAAATGGCCGGCTATATCGGTTTTGAGGAAGGCGGCATTCTTGGCGCTATTATTGCCTTGTTTGCCGCTGTCGGCCCCTCTCTGTTCCTGATGATCGGTCTGATGGTGACGCTTCTGAAGTATAAAGATTCCCCGAAAGTCAAAAACATCACGAAGCTTGTCCGGCCGGTCATCGCAGTGTTGCTCGGCGTCATGGCGCTTCAGTTTTTCACAGAATCAGCAGCGACTGCCGGCATCGTCGAAACTGCCGCAATCGCTGCAGTCAGTTATTTTCTGCTTGAAATCAAAAATATTCATCCCGCCTTTGTTATTCTGCTTGCCTTGGCCTACGGAGGAATAACCGGCTTGATCTGAAAAAAGAATGTCCTCTGATGGACATTCTTTTTTGTTCTGGTATAATTACCTTTAATTCGAGATAGTTGTTCCGGTAATCTCCAGGTAAGCATATGGGCGGAATGAAACCGGCTGAAACTGAAAAAATTCGTTGTGCACCGGTAATTATTGGGTATCAACTGGAGTATCGGGCTGTGAAGAGAAGTGACGAGAGATTCTTCCGGCTTCCTGATTGGTGCAACACCGGAAAATGCTCGGGAACAGCTGGAGCTGCTACCGCAGTATGAACAGCAGTGGGAGTATACTATATAAATTGAGTTAAAGAATCCACATATCACTATAGAATCCAGGTATTTATAGACTAGAGGAGAAACAGAAACCGCCTGTTTCCTCCACAGGGGCTGGAAGCGGTCAATTAACGAGTTACATTAAGCATTGGCGCGTCCGTGGGGTAGACGAAGCAGGAAGACAGACGGGTCTTTGCCTGGCTTCCTGCGAGAGTCTTCCCCCGAGCGACCAATGCGAATTCGCTGAAGATTCTTTTGTTCAACCTATATAGAATCGCTTAGATACCAATCAATCGCACGAGAAAGGGGAAGATACATTCATGAAACATATTTTTAAACCGGGAACCGATCCGGAAAAACCGACGTTATTGCTGCTGCACGGAACAGGGGGAACTGAACAGGACTTGCTCGGACTTGGCCAGGAGATTGATTCGGAAGCATCCGTTTTAAGCATCCGGGGCAACGTGACAGAAAACGGGATGCCCCGTTTTTTTAAGCGGCTGTCCGAAGGGGTATTTGATATCGAAGACTTGAAATTCCGCACGAAGGAATTATATGAGTTTATCGAGGATGCGGCGAAGGAGTATAAATTCGATCGCTCAAACGTTATTGCGATCGGTTATTCAAACGGTGCCAATATTGCAGGCAGTCTGCTGTTCCATTATGGAGATGCACTGCGCGGAGCTATCCTGCATCATCCGATGGTTCCGGTAAGGGATATGGAATTGCCTGATTTGACGGGCACGCCGGTCTTTATCGGGGCAGGTACGAATGACCCGCTTTGTACTGCCGAGGAATCGGAGGATTTAAATCGGCTGCTGAAGGATGCAGGCGCAAGCGTCGAACTTCATTGGGAAAATCAGGGCCATCAGCTGACAATGTCTGAAGTTCAGGCTGCAAAACAATGGTACAGCAAATTATGAATACATGAGATCAATGAAAAGCAGCGATTTCGCTGCTTTTTTGTTTTGACTTAAATGCATCAGGGAAGAAGTTACCTGCCATGCATAAACAGTAACGGCATGAAAATGCCAGATGAGAGGATGTGGATTTTAATGAAACTGATTGCGATTGACCTTGATGATACGCTGCTTTCCGAAGACTGCACCATCAGCCGGATTAACGCCGAAGCAATCCGGCAGGTGCAGGATCAAGGAGACATAGTCGTTGCCTGTTCCGGCCGGTCCGTTCCGGATATCGAACAGATTTTGCATAAGGCCGGGCTGGAATGCCCAATCATTTCAGGAAATGGCGCAGTTACCCGGCATGGGGGCGAAGAGGCCCGCTACTTGGCATTGTCACCTGAAACAGCAGCAGATGTTGCAGGAATTCTGGAGGAAGAAGGGTTCTATTATGAAATCTATACGAACCGGGGCATTTATATCCTGAAAAACGGTCGGGATATACTGCAGGCGGAGATTGAAGCTGCACTGAAAAAAGATCCGGATTACCCGGTGGACTGGGCTGAGCGGAAAATCGAAATCCAGTATAACCAGCACGGAATGACAACGATGGGCGATTTTGGCAGCGTGGATTATGCAGATGTCGCTCCGTATAAATTATTTGTTATGTCATTTGATGGAGACGCACTCGCTTCACTCCGCGACCGGTTATCCGACCGGGCTGATATTTCCATAACTTCCTCAGGGGACGTCAAACTGGAACTTGGACATCCCGAAACCAGCAAGGGGAACGCCGTGCTGGCACTGGCAGATATGATGGAAATCACACAGGCGGACATTGTGGCGATGGGGATAACTTAAACGATTTGTCGATGTTTGAAATCGCCGGCATGAAAATCGCAATGGAAAACGCTGAAGAAGAGGTAATAGAGGCAAGCACACATGTCACAAAGCACCATAATGAAGACGGTGTGGCGCATGCCATCCAAAAATACATGATTCAAGGCAGCTGATTTCCTGGTTTAGGATTCCTGCAGTCGCGGTTTTTATCAGGCACAGTAATTAAATCGTAATAAAACGAATGTTTTAAATGCGATGCCAAGGGTAAATTCAATAATAGAACACGCAAATACGAAACTATAAAAAATGGAGGAATTCGGAATGCGAAACTTTGATAACAAATTTATCGGAACGTTCGACACGGAAACAGAAGTACTGCAAAAGATCGACGAACTGAAAGCGGAAGGTTATGCAGAGAACGACATGTACGTCATGACGAGTGACAGCGACCAGATTTCCATGGTGCGCGGCCGTACTGATGTAGATGTGGATGTCCAGTCTTCCGGCGGCGGCTGGATGGATAAGTTCATGGGCTTCCTGTCCGGTGAAGAACCGACACGCGGAGCATTCGATAAAATGGGTCTTGATGCAGGAGAGGCAGACCGCTATCACAATGAAGTGAAGAACGGCAAAATCCTGCTGTACGTTGACCGTGACTACGGTACACATTATGAGACTGAAGGCTATGTCGATGATGCAGCAGTTGCATCGCCAGGTCTGACTGTCGATACAAATGAATCGAATAACACAGCATATAATACAAACCGCAATCTGGTGGAAGATGATGACCGCTTGGATACAGGACGAATCGACAGCGGAATCCGGGAAGAAGAGGTGGATGAAGTCGTGGTAGAAAAAGACAGAACACCAGTAGAACCCGCAGTAGATCCAGTAGTAGAAACAGACAGAGAACGAGTAGCTGAAACGGAAGAAGAACGCCTCCGTCTGCACGAGGAACGCTTGAATGTAGGCAAAGAACGCGTTGAGTCCGGCGAAGTCAATGTCGGGAAACACACTGTCGAAGAGCGTCAGCATGTAGAAGTGCCGGTAGAGCATGAAGAGGTTGTTGTCGAACGCCGTCCAGTCAACGAAGAAACACAGGCTGGCGTGAATGACCGGGCTTATGATGATAATGAAGAAATTCATATCCCGCTCACCGAAGAGCGCGTAGAAGTATCGAAAAAAGACGTCGTGGGTGAAGAGATTGTTGTCGGCAAACGCAAAGTACAAGATACTGAAGTCGTCGATGAAACAGTACGACACGAAGAAGCGGACATCGAAGGAGACGTTGAAATCGATGAAGCTGAGCGTCTGAGAAGAGAAAATGAAAGAAAAGGCCGCCTTTAATTAAAGGCGTTAACGAGGCGGGGATTCCCCGCCTTTTTTCATTGCAGTCAAATCAGCAGAAGAAGGGAGAGGCTTGGAATGGATGGACGGAACCGCCGGGATGTGAAGCCGGGCAAAAAGGTGAATATCATTTTGAAGAAAGACCAGCGGACAGGCCGGAAAACGCAAGGTGTTGTGAAAGATTTGCTGACAAAATCACCGACCCACCCGCATGGCATCAAAGTCCGGCTTGCGGATGGGCAGGTCGGCCGGGTCAGTGAGATTCTGCCGGATGCGGATGAGGACGATCATAACGTTATCCTCGATCAGCATTTCGGGGAAGAGAATCCGGAGAGCAATGACTCGTACTTGGATTCCGAAACGAAAAAATCCGAGTTTCAGCAGAAACAGCTGCATGAAGCGGATCCCCTTCAAAAACCGAATTCCGAAGTGGATGAAGTTCTTTTGGAAGAGGACCGATACGATGAAGACCCGGATAAGAAAAGAAAGTGAAATTTCATGCAGTGAAACCCGGCTCACCGAACGTGAGCCGGGTTTTCTGTGGTAAAATAAACAGCAGGAAATTATGTAAGGGGTAGTAGACATGGGTAATTTTTTTCAGCGCAAAGAGCAGGAACTGGGCGTAAAGCTGAATAAAATCCAGCGCAAAGCGGTCGAGCGGACGGAAGGTCCGCTATTGCTGCTCGCCTGTCCGGGTTCCGGAAAAACGACGACGATGATCATGCGAATCGGGTACTTGATTGAGGAAAAAAATGCATCGCCCAACCGGATTAAAGCCATCACATTCAGCCGAGCATCCGCCACGGACATGGCTGAGCGCTATAAGCGGTTTTTTCCGGGACTTCCAGCGGTGGATTTCTCGACCATTCACAGCCTTGCATTCCGGATTGTCCGAGATTACTTTCAGGGTAAGCCATACGTGATGATCGAGGGGAATGGGAAGCAGGGCCTGAATAAGCGGCAGCTGCTGAAAGAAATGTATCAGACCGAAATGGACGAACAGATCACAGAAGATCAACTCGATGAGTTGATGTCATTCATTTCGTTTGTGAAAAATAAAATGATGCCGAAAGAAAAATGGCGTAAATTGAAAGGGCCTTTTGATGGCGCGGCTGATATTCTCCGGACCTATGAGGCCTTCAAGGAAAACTATGATACCCGGCTTGTGGATTTCGATGATATGCTGACACTGGCCAATGAGGCGTTGGAGCGGCGGCCGGATCTGCTGGCGAAGTATCAGAACATGTGGGATTACGTCATGACAGATGAGAGCCAGGATACGTCGCTCGTACAGCATGCCATCGTGGAAAAACTGGTGGCGAGCCACCGGAATTTATGCGTGGTGGCGGACGATGATCAGTCCATTTATACATGGCGCGCAGCAGAACCGACGTACCTGCTGAAGTTTAAGACCGTCTATGCGGATGCATATGTCATGAAAATGGAGCGCAATTACCGCTCCTCGAAAACGATTGTCGATGCTGCCAATCAGTTCATCAAAACGAATAAACAGCGCCATGATAAGAATATGCATACGGACCGGGAAGAAGGCAATCCCATCGTCATGCGGCGCTTTGCATCAGAAGAAACTCAGCTTCAGTACGTGCTGAAGGAATTGAAGAAGCTGGATCATTACGGGGATACGGCTATTTTGTACCGCAATAATTCATCTTCCACCATCCTGATGGCTGAACTGAACCGGCTGGGAATTCCTTTTTATATGAAAGATGCGGATAACCGCTTTTTCGCCCATTGGATTGTGGAAGACATGCTGAACTTCATGCGGTTCAGCCTGAAACCGGAACGGGCGGATGTTTATGCGAAAATCGCTGCCAAGACGAATGCTTACTGGACCGGTTCCCAGTTGAAAGCGATGAACCGGGTGAAGCCGGCAGAGCGCAACGGGCTGGATGAAATCACCCGCAGTGTCACGATGAAAGATTATCAGCTTAAAATCGTGGAGCAGCAGAAAAAATGGTTCCAGTCGATGCAGGAGATGAAACCGTCAAAAGCGATCAAGACGATCCGCAAAGAACTCGGATATGACCAGATGCTTACGAGCCGGGCTGAAAAATTTGGCATGCGGCTGAATTACCTGACGCAGATCCTGGCTACGCTGGAACAGATTGCAGAACCGCTTCCGTCCATGGCTGCTTTCGCGCAACGCCTGCGGGAACTTGAGGAAGTGACGCAGGAAGCGAAAAACGAAAAAACGGATGAGATGCTGACGCTGTCGACGTTCCATAGCTCAAAAGGACTCGAATTTGACCGGGTCTACATGGTGGATCTGAACCAAGGAGTGATTCCAGCGGAAGAGGATCAGGAAGAACCGGCTCTCCTGGAAGAGGCCCGGCGCTTGTACTATGTCGGGATGACCCGTGCGAAAGCCCATTTGGAATTGCTCAGTTACGATGAAGAATCCCAGTTTACAGCAGAGGTGCGGGAAGTGGGCAACCGCCTCGGAAAACCGGAAAAACCCGAGAGCGTGCATAAATCGGTACAAAAGGTAAAATCAGCAGCGGCTCCGGCCAGTCTGAAAGTACCGGTTAATCCAAATGCCATCCGGAGCGCGGACGTGCTGACAGCCGGAACCCGGATCCGCCACCGTGTATTCGGACTGGGGAAAATCACCGAGCGGACAGCCGACCGGATCTCGGTTCAGTTTGAAAAGCAGCACAGAGAGTTTTCAATTGAGATTTGTCTCAGCCATAAGCTGTTGGAAATGGCTCAGTGACAGAAAAAGGTTCTGTTCCGGCTTCCCTTGTACTATGATAGGAAAGGGAAATTTGAACAGAACGCGGGGAATCAGAAGTGAGAATCAGAGATTGGGATCGAAGTTTGAAAATCCGCCTGATCGGCGAGCTTTTCATGAATACAAGTTTTTGGATGGTGTTTCCGTTTCTCGCCATTTATTTTGCAGAGGAATTCGGAAAAGAGGCGGCAGGGCTGCTGCTCGTGCTGTCTCAAGTATTTTCTGTTGCCGCCAACTTGGTTGGCGGATACTGTGCGGACCGGTTCGGCCGCCGGACGATGCTCGTTCTTTCCTCGTTCGGCTTAGGTGCGGCTTTTCTGTTGTTTGCCGCCGCCAATTCGCCGTGGTATGAGTCGCCGGCACTCGGCTTCGCGGCGTTCACGTTTGCAGGCATGTGCAGCTCCCTCTACTGGCCGGCGAGCCAGGCGATGGTGGCAGATGTTATCCCGGAAGAATACAGAAGCGATGTATTTGCGATTTTCTATACGTCGATTAATATTTCCGTCGTCATCGGTCCGATCATCGGTGCAGTGCTGTTTTTCTCGTACCGTTTTGAACTCTTGCTGTCTGTTGCGCTTGTCGCGGTTGCCCTTGGAATCGCACTGCAGCTTCTGACAAAGGAAACCCTTCAGTATGCGCCTTCAGGGGAACTGGCGACAGAACCTGGACAAGGCTGGACAGGAGCGGTTAAAAAGCAATTGAAAGAATATGGCATCATTTTGAAAGACCGGCTGTTTTTACTGTTCGTCGGTGCAGGAATTCTCGGTGCCCAGACATTCATGCAGCTGGATCTGCTGATACCGATCTATCTGAAAGAAGCGATTGATGAACAGCTTGTCGCCACACTGTTCGGCTGGGACTGGACGGTTACAGGGGAAGAGGCATTCGGTTTCCTGTTATCAGAGAACGGATTGCTCGTGGCTTTACTGACTGTTGTCCTGACCCGGCTTGCGGTAAAGTACCCGGAAAAGTGGGTGTTTTTCTTCTCTGCTATTCTGTATGCGGTCGCCATGACTGTGTTTCCGCTCACCAATCTGTTTTGGCTATTGGTTGTTGCCATGGCGATTTTCACATTTGGTGAATTGCTGACAGCCGGACTTCAGCAAAGTTTCATTTCCAAATTGGCACCGGACCATATGCGCGGTCAGTATTACGCAGCGGCGAGTCTTCGGTATACCGTAGGCCGGATGATCGCACCGCTGTCCATTCCTCTGACCGCCTGGATCGGCTTCGGTTGGACGTTTGCCATCCTGGCGGTTCTGTCGGTGGCGAGCGGCGTTGTCTACCTGCTGATGTTTACGCTATACGAAAAACGGCCATCCCATTGAGGGGCGGCCGTTTTTACTTATTTTGAATCTTGTTTGACCATGCGTACGAGCATGTGGGCAAGCATGTGCTGTTCGTCTTTTTTGCCGACTTTCCACAATTCCTGCAACAGATGTTCTTCCCGGTTGCGCGGCTCCTCTTTCTTCGCCAAGTAATCCGCTACTTTTGCAGCGAGATGAGCCATCCGTTCTTCGCTCAAGCCCATTTTCTCACCCAATTCCACTTTGCCGCCTAAGTACTGTTTAAAGTTCTCGAAATTCTCGAGGATCTCTGCTTTCTTTTCCTTATCAAAGTTCTTCAGTTCTTCTTGTACACGTTTATCCATGTTCTCCATTAATTTTCACTCCTCTTGTTTTGTTTGCCGCCAGCATCAGACCTGTTATCTGTTTACCCGGTGCGTTCAGCTGCTCAAACACATTAATGTCTGAAAAATGCCTCAAAACCGTTTAGCGGGTAGGGCTTCGGGTAACAAATTAACAAGCACGAAAAAGGAGGATGAGGAGTGTATGACATTATACGATGAACTGCAGGAATTGAAAGATTTCCGGTGTGATGACCGCTGTGTCTTAACCGTGTATTTAAACACCGACCCTGCAGACCGTGATCATCAGAATGGCGCATGGAGAATTGAATTGAAATCCGGAATGAAACGGCTTGATCAGTATTTGACTGCTTCCAAAGACGAAAAGGAACTGAAAAAGTTTAAAGCGCTGAAAGAACAAGTGGTAAAAGCGATTGAAGACAATCAAGGTGAACTCCATAAAGGAGTTATTCTTTTCGCCTCTCCTCATAAAGATCTGTGGTCGGTCCATTACGTGCAAGTGCCGGTGGAGACCAATTTCCATTGGGAAGACCGGCCCATGACAGAACAGCTTGAGCAGCTTTTGAAAGCGTATCCAAGTTCTGCCGTTGTGTTGCCAAGCTATGCGGAAATTCGCCTGCTGGATACAGAAATGGGTTCTGTGAAAGAAGAATTGTTTTATGAATTCGATCCCGGCATTGAAGTATGGCATGAACGGAGCGGCAACAATGCAACAGGCGCCGGCAATAACCGGATGCCGGAACTGGATGCACGCATGCGCGAGAACCTGAACCGTTTTTACAAAGAAATCGCCTCTAAAGTAGAGGACATGAAAAAGGGCCGGGGCTGGAAGGAAATCCATGTGATCGGTGAAACGGAATCCGCCAACACGTTCGCCGAATCGCTCCGGGGAAAACCGGACAGCACCAAGTATAAAAACTTGAACAATGCAGTAGCCAAAAAAGTGCTGTATGAAGTATTCAATAATTGACATCAACAAGCCTTGGCCAGGATGCCGGGGCTTTTTTATGCGCGAAAAAATCGATACCGCACCTGCACAAGTCCGCTGCGAAGACAGCAGCCTCTGATACAATGGACGGGAAGGAGTGAGGACATGTTCGAGGG
Organism: Planococcus lenghuensis; assembly: GCF_001999905.1. NCBI lineage: Bacteria > Bacillati > Bacillota > Bacilli > Caryophanales > Caryophanaceae > Planococcus > Planococcus lenghuensis. The sequence goes on along the minus strand of NZ_CP019640.1, from coordinate 3,100,001 downwards.
CATCACAAGAGAGACTTATGCGGATGTTCCCCAGGAAACTTGGGATAAAGCGATTCATATGATTTTATTGAAAGAAGGCATGGAAGAGGGAACGGTGGAGAAATTTGAGCTGGGTGCCAATGTTGTCTATAAGATAGGCGGCCGCCATGTAATCAAGCTGTTCCCGCCATTCCATGGCGAGGGCTTCCAGTCGGAAAAAGCGGTACTGGAACTGCTGGAATGGGTGAATCTGCCGGCGGAGACACCGGAGATGATGCGGGCGAGTGCCTATGAAGGCTGGCCCTACCTGATCATGACATTTCTTGAGGGGACGTTGGCAGTCGATTTATGGGACGAGCTTTCCAGGACAGAGAAGCTGGATCATGCAGAAGATCTAGGCAGGCTGATCCGTTCAGTTCACCGGCTGGATGCTTCGATGATGAAAAGCCTGCCTGGAAGTTGGCCGGCATTTGTCGAAGCCCGAAAGAAAAAAGCCGCGGCGTATCACCGGGCGGCAGACATGAGGGAATCGCTCATCAGTGAAATGACTTCATACATAGAAAGCGTTGACCTGAATACGAAGCGGCAGGTGCTGCTGACAGGGGAATATACCCCTTTTAATCTGCTCCTGAAAAAACAGGCGGATGGCTGGCGGCTCTCCGGTCTCATCGATTTTGCAGACTGTTTCGTCGGTAATCCGAAGTATGACTTACTTGGGCCGATTCTGTTCAATTTTCATCGGGAAGATGGGCTGACGGAAACTTTTCTCCGCGCATATGGCCTTGAATTGACTGATGGGCTTCGGCATGAGCTTATGGCTCTTCTGCTGCTGCACCGCTTCAGTGATTTGCCGGCGTACATGGAGGGGAACACGGCCGCCTTGGAAGCGGAAAGTCTTGATGAACTGGCAAGAATCTTTTTTCCTTGGTAATGCTCGTTAAGTTGCAACGGGACAGAACGTGCAGGTGTCAAAATCGGGCAGTTCCTTATAAAGGCAGCAAGTCCGTCTGAGCGGTTGGGTGACAGCCTGCTGAAGAGTTGCATTGCCGACCATGGCGGCCAGATAAGATTTACGGACAGGTGCCCAGTTCCCGCTGTCCATGAGCCATTCAATGTCTTCGGCTGCCCGTCTTGGATCACGCTGCTCCAGATTGGCATAAAACCAAAGGACGGAACCGAGAACATTTTCCCAAAGAATGACCGGTGAGATTTTTGCGTGTTTCCGGAATTCCTGTATAAACGCATCTGTCTGTTCAGAAAGAATGTGATGGAATGCCTTAAAGCGGTCGGACTGCGTGACCGGAACGAATAGAGCCGGATCGGTATGCGTTTCCAAAAGTGGATAGCCGTATTTTCGGATCCGACTGAATTGCAGGTCTTTCCAAGTTCCGCTGAAGTACAGACCGGAAGTGGCAATGGCATCGAATTGGGCGGTGATGAACAAAGCGTACTGACGGAAAAAATAAGAAATGGCCACGCCATCCGTTTCCGTGCCGCTCCAAGCCTTCAACTCTTCAATGATTTCCGGAAAGCCGGATAAAGGCTGTACGGCTTCCTTTCCGACGATGACGGATTGGTTCGCAAGATGATGTTTAAAGGCAAAAGGCAGTTCCATGGAATTTCCCCTCTCCGATTAAATATAGTGTATAAGAACAGCTTATGGCAAAACCCTTGATTATTCGAATATTATTTGCTTTCTATATTCGATAAAATGGAAAAAAGGGGGCGGAAATATGAGGTTTTTGATCGAGCGGATTGACCATGTACAAGTGGCGGCACCAAAAGGGGAAGAAGAAGCAGCGCGCTCTTTTTACAGCGGTGTGCTTGGCATGGAAGAAGTGGAGAAACCGGGCGCACTTAAAGCGAGGGGCGGTGCCTGGTTCAAGTCAGGCAGCTGTCAGCTCCATGTCGGCATGGAAGACCCGTTTATGCCAGCGAAAAAAGCGCATCCCGCTTTTCTTGTGGAAGGATACGACGAACTGCGTGAGTATCTCACATCGAAAGGCGTGGAGTTCCAGGATGATGACAACATTCCGGGAGTCGTCCGGATGTATGTCTCAGATCCGTTCGGTAACCGGATCGAATTGATGAAAGGCTGAATTGGCGCTAAATGAAAAGACAGTAAAGGCGCCCTGCGATAGGAAGAGCGCCTCGAGTTGTAGACCAACTCCCTTCAAATTACATAAACGGGTTTCTTTCGGTAGCAGTCGGCAAAAGCGTTTTGCTCCTGTGCAAGCTCGTAGAAAACAAGGTACACAGAGACCTGCATAATTTGCTGCTTTGACTGTACTACACGGAAAAATACCAGATAATAGAGACATTTTCATCGCTTACTGTCCGGTCTCGATTGGCGAATCCATGCTTTTTAGAACGCTTACTATACTAATGGATTCCTATAAGACAAGACAGGAAAAAGGGGAAGCCCCCGCCACTCCAGCGGAATAACTGGCTGACGAGATTCCCGAGTCCTTCAGGACGGGGAGGCTCGAGAGGAAGGAGACCGAAGAGCGCGACATCCTGTCGCTTCGGTCCCCTGACCCGCTCCTGCGGGCCTCACGGAAAGGACGGGGGCCTTTTTCCTGATTTCTCCGTTACTCAAATGGAATAAATATTTTTCAAACAATTTTTTGTAAGGCGCCCTTCGATAAGCAGAGCGCCTTTTTTCATCTTTAGCTCAATTGAAGCTGGACAGACGGGCCGAAGAATTCATAGTGGATCTGGTCTTCGTCCAATCCGATATTGTGGAGTTCCCGGATCATCGCTTCCATGAATGGAACCGGTCCGCAGACATAGACATCGCTGTCTTTTGCAATGAATCGCTCCAGCACTTCACGGGTGATGAAACCATTCGGTTCATCCGAATAGAAGGTCTGATACATCACATGGCTCATGTTCGCAACCTGGCGGGCGATATCGTCCTGGAATGCCGCAAGTGCTTCGTTGCGTGCACCGTGAAGGAAGACGGTCGGACGGTCTGGCGTTGTGGTGGCCACTGTTTCGAACATGCTCATCATCGGGGTGATGCCGACTCCGCCGGAAATGAACGCGACCGGTGTTGTTTTTGATTCATCCAGCACGAATTCACCGGCTGGAGCACTGACTTCGACTGTGTCGCCCTCATTGACTTCTTTGTGCAGGTAGACGGAAACGACACCGTTCGGGTCATTGTCAGCTTCCCGTTTAACAGAAATCCGGAATTCATCCGGACGGGACGCCTGCGACAGACTGTACTGGCGAATGACCGTATGTTCCTCTCCGGGAATCGACAGGCGGACAGAAATGTACTGGCCTGGCTGATATTCCGGAACATTGGCGCCATCAGCCGGCTGCAGGTAGAAGGAAGTGATGATTTCACTTTCTTTTACTTTGCGGGCAACTTTAAAGTCCTTGAAGAACCTCCAGCTATTCTCTTTTTCTTCCGTCTGCTCATACATATTGGCTTCCACACCGATGAACGCATCCGCGATCACACCATATGCTTCGCCCCAGGCATTGATGATATCATCTGTCGCAGCATCACTGAGTACGGTCTTGATCGCTTTCAGCAAGTATTCCCCGACAATCGGATAGTGTTCAGGCTTAATGCCCAAGCTGACGTGTTTATGGGCAATCTGTACAACCGCCGGAAGGATCGCTTCCAAGTTATCAATATGTACCGCCGCCGCATATACTGTATTCGCAAGCGCTGCCTGCTGGCGGCCCTGCGACTGATTCGCATGATTGAAGATATCTAAAAGTTCGGGATGTGCTTCAAACATCGTTTTGTAAAATTCAGTAGTGATGGTCGTGCCGTGTTCAGCGAGTACCGGTGCAGTGGATTTGACGATATCTCTTGTTTCCTGTGATAGCATAGTGAATCGCTCCTTTTTGTTTTATCTTCTACAGGTTCACTATACGATACATCGGCGTTAAAAGATATATTATAAATACATCTTTAACACAATCGACACAATTAACAGAATTGCCTGATCTTTAAAGTCACTCGTTCCGACGCTGTGAATCAAAGATAAGACTGAAAGAAAAAGGTTATGCTATAATGCAGGACAGGAAGGTGAGGGAACCATGCGTCTTACCATGTATACTGATTTTTCTTTGCGGGTACTTTTATATATAGGTACAAAAGAACAGGAACAATTATCAACAATCCAGGAAATTTCAACTTCATACAATATATCGAAAAATCATTTGATGAAAGTCACGCACGAACTTGGAAAAGAGGGATTCATCGAAACGGTACGGGGTAGAGGCGGCGGAATCCGTCTGGCCAAACCGCCGGAGGAGATCAATATCGGGGCGGTCGTCAAAAAGATGGAAGACGATTTTCATCTGGTGGAGTGTTTCAGTGCGGAAGGCAATACGTGCCCGATTGCGCCGGTGTGCGGATTGAAAGGTGTTTTGGCTCAGGCATTGAAAGCTTATCTGGACGTGCTTTCCGGCTATACACTTGCGGACCTTCTCATGAACAAACAGGGGCTGCGCATGTTGCTGCAAGTCGACAATAAAGCAAACACATAAAAAACGGCTCCGGTGAGAGCCGTTTTTTCCTACACTTCGATTGTCTGCGGCTCTTCACCTTTCGTGTTCATGAGACGGACGTGAGTCGGCTGGATGGTCAAAATGATAAGATCCGGATCATTAGGACCGTCAAACCAGCCCTTCAGCTTATCATTCCATACTTTTTCCTTGAGGCTGTCATCATCCGATTCGGAAATTTTCCCTTCGATCTCCAAGTACTCGTCCCCGAATCCTTCCCCTTCGTAGCCGATCAGGATATGAGCGTTCGGATTTGCTTTTACTTCTTCCGTTTTATGTGTTTTTTTGCTTGTAGCGGTATGCAGTGTGAAATCTTCATGGAAAAATGTCATATAGCGCGAGTGCGGTTTATTATTGTCCACTGTCGCCAATGTCCCGATCATGCTCTCCTCAAGAATTTTGAGTGCCCGCTGTTTCTGCTCATTTTGAGCCATGCAATCATCTCCCGTTCTGTGAAATAAGTGCCGGATCGTTGCCGGCGCAAGTCTGTAGGCTGATCTGCTGCAGAAAGTTCATTAACAGATATATTCCCGGAAATGGGAGAGGTAAAACTGCTTCAGGTCTCGAGATGTGTAAAAAAGAGCCGATGAATAGTACAATAGAAACAGACAAAGAATTTCAGAGATGAGGTGTACTCTAATGGAGAATAATCCATCCATTAACGTGGCCGGCCTCCAGTTCTCATGGGAATTGGATAAAGGGCGCTTTTTATTCGAAGAGGATGATGCAGTGCTTTTCTGGATATCATCTGCAATGAAGACGTTTTTTGATTCGATTGAAGAAATTGCGGGAGAAGAATCAGCGACAGTCGTGCTTGAGGCGACCGGATTCCGACAGGGACTTGTTGTCGGCGAATACTTCCAGCAGCAGGACATTTCACTGAAAGAAGCGACGAACCTGATTCAGAATACATACGGATCAGCCGGCTGGGGAATGATCTCAGTGGAAAAGCTGGATGTCGAAACGGCCACTGCAGAAGTGCATTTGAAAGACAGTTGGGAACATAAGATCAACGTTGCACAAGGGAAAACGTCCGGCGGTTCCTTTCTGCCTGCCCATTATGCAGGGATTTTTACCGGTTTGATGGAACAGAATATATGGTACGAAGTTGTTCACCATCAAATCGAGGGAAATGAACAGAGCATTGTCCGGTATTTTCCGTCGGATACTACCGTACAGGAAAATATCCACCGGCTGATACGGACAAAAGAAGCCGAACAGATCCAGCTGCTGGAGCAATCCGTCGATGAAAAAACGAAAGAACTGAATGAACTGATCAAAGAAATTTCATCCCCGCTGATTCCGGTGTTGGATGGAATCGTTGTTGTCCCGCTGCTCGGCTCATACGATGAGACGCGGGCGGATGAATTGATCACAAAAACGCTCAGCAATCTGCCCAAACATCAGGCGGAGAACCTGGTGCTGGATCTGACTGGACTGAATAATGACTTCTCAGAACAGACAGCCAGCCTAATCGATAAAATCGGCTCTGCTGCCTCATTGATCGGAACGAAAACCGTCCTGGTCGGTATCTCTGCCCAAATGGGCGTCGTCATCTCTCAAACGGGCATTGAATTGAAGCGATTTCAGTGTTTTCAGACACTGCAGCACGGCATTTACTATGCGCTGGCCCAGCGGGGGAAAAGCATCATATGATGAAAAAAAGCGGAGCGCAATCAGCGTTCCGTTCAGTTAAATAGGATAAAACATGGAATGACATGCTATCTGGACCGCTAATTCGCACCTGAATTAGCGGTCTTTCGAATGTTGCTAAATCAGCGTTTGCCATCAAATAGCCTTGTTGTGAAAATTCCTTCTGATATAGTAAGAGAACTTTTGCTGATCCACTCGCTGCTATGCCGAAAAAATTGAATTAAAGAACTGCGGTTCTATCACAGGAACGTTCGCTGCACAAACACTCGCTTGCCGCGGGCGGTCCGCAAGCCGCTTCGGTCGCGCTGCGTCCTGCAGGGTCTTGACTGGTCCGCTATTCTCTCAGGCGTCTCGTATTTCCGCTGCTCACATTTCCTTTAGCGAAGATCATATCAACGAATCCCATTGAGGGACCTTTGCTTCAAAAGAAGGAGCAGAACAGCGGCGACTTCTGCGGGAATGCGAAGCGCGGAAATCCATTCGGGCTAAAAGCCCGAGTTAGTTCAGCGCAAGCCCGTTGAAAGCGGAGCGGTTCTGCGGAATCATAACCATGTCAGTCAGCCTCGTCTCACAAAATAAATAGAGCCTTCCGTTATGGAAGGCCCTGTTTGAGCTGCTGATCGGTGTGTTAAAACGGATGCTGATTCGCTATTGCTACGCGCCTTGTTATTTATCTGTTAAGTGTGGTGTTGTATAGCTCAACTGAACGGGTTAGCAAGGAGCGCTTTATTTTTGTGCAAACGATTTTGCAATGCCAACAATGACGTGTGCAGCTTTTTCCATATTATCAGCTGATGCAAATTCATATTTGCCATGATAATTCTCGCCGCCTGTGAAAATATTTGGTGTCGGCAAGCCTTTGTAAGACAGCTGGGAGCCATCGGTGCCGCCGCGTACCGGCACGATGAGCGGTTCGATGTCAAGGTCACGCAGCACTTGCTCGGCCGCATCAACAATTTCTTTCACCGGCTCGATTTTTTCGCGCATATTGTAATACTGGTCTTCCAGCTCGAGCTGAATCGCCTGTTCGCCGTATTTGGTCTGCAAATGTTTTGCAGTATCCTGCAGCAGCTGTTTTTTTGCTTCGAATTTTTCTCCATCAAAGTCCCGGATAATATATGAAAGCACCGTTTTTTCGACATCGCCATTGAAGTTGTTCAAGTGAATAAACCCTTCATAGTTTTCTGTCCGTTCCGGCACTTCATCAGCCGGCATATGGGATTGGAATTCGATCGCTGCAGTCACTGCATTGACCATTTTATTTTTCGCGGATCCCGGGTGGACGCTCTTGCCATTGACAGTCAGTTTGGCATAAGCTGCATTAAAGCTTTCATACTGAAGCTCACCAAGCGGGCCGCCGTCCATCGTGTAGGCGAAATCCGCCCCGAAACGCGACACGTCGAATTTATGCGGCCCGCGTCCGATTTCTTCATCAGGCGTAAAGGCAACGCGGATTTTACCGTGCGGGATTTCCGGATGGGTCACCAAATATTCCATGGCTGTCATGATTTCAGCAACGCCGGCTTTATTATCTGCGCCAAGCAGTGTCGTGCCATCCGTTGTGATCAATGTATGGCCGACGTAGTTTTTCAGATCCGGAAAATCAGCAGGAGACAGCGTGACGGATTGATTCAGCTCAATATCACCACCGTCATACTTGTCCACACGTTGCGGGTTTACATTTTTCCCTGTGAAGTCGGTTGCTGTATCAACATGCGCCAGAAAACCGATCACCGGCGCAGCATTTTCTGTATTGGCTGGTAACGTGCCGAACAGATAGCCATATTCATCCGTCTCCACTTCTTCGAGTCCGACGTCTTTCATTTCCTGTTCCAACACGCGCAGGAGATCCCACTGTCCGGGGGTCGATGGCGTTTCCGTGCTTTCCGCATCAGATTGCGTATCGATTTTTGCATAGCGGATCAGGCGTTCGATCAATTGTTCTTTCACATAATTTCCTCCTTATGTACAAGTACTTCTAGTTTAGCACAAGGCAATCTGCCGGAATATTGAACAACCCCCACTTACTCGCTAAAGCTCCTTGAAGTGGGGGATTCCTAAGTTATCCGCCCTCACGGGCAGAAATTTATTAGGCTATCCCCAGCAGTTCCTGCGGTTACGAGACGAATCGCTTCGTTTCGGAGATTCATTCCTGCGTTAACATCTCGGTCATGATGTGCCTTGCACGATGGGCATTCCCATTCACGTAGCGCGAGATTCTTAACGTCTTTGTGCTGATGGCCGCATGCTGAACAGAGCTGACTCGAAGCGAAGTTTTTCGCTACAACGACAACTTGTTTGCCGTACCATTCAGCTTTGTATTCAAGCATGGAACGAAAGGTGGACCAGCTCACTTCGCTGATGGCTTTCGACAAGTGTCGGTTTTTCAGCATATTCGATACCTGCAAATCCTCGATTCCGATAATGTCGTGGTTTTTGACAATCTCGGATGAGATTTTATGTAGGGCATCGGTTCGGCAATTGGTGATTTTCTCATGGATACGGGCGACTTTTTTCTTTTGTTTTTGGTAGTTCTTAGCTTCAGCAAGCGGCTGCTTGCGGTCCAGTGCCAAACGCATTCGTCGCGAAAGAATTTTTTGTTCCTTAGCCAATTTCTTCTCCATTCGGCGCAGATACTTCGGGTTTCCATAGACCGTTCCGTTCGACAGGACGGCAAAGTCCTTCAAGCCCACGTCCACACCGATGGCTGAATGGGTCTTGGCGTGTGGTTGAATCTCAACTTCGGCCAACACGGAGACGAAATAGTTCCCGCTCGCTTTCCGAGATACCGTAGCGCTGATGATGCGGCCGTCGATTTCTTGACTCTTTGCCAGTTTCACCAAGCCCAGTTTCGGAAGCTTCAATTTGTTTCCGACGATGGCGATGTTCCCATTGGTATGCTTCGTCGTGTAGGACTGGACGGCGTTTTTCTTCGACTTGAAGCGGGGAAGCTTATTCTGCTTTTTGAAAAAACGCTTAAAGGAGTCGTCCAGATTCCGCAATGCCGACTGGAGGGAGGTGCTGTCCACTTCCTTCAGCCACTCGATTTCTTTTTTTAACTGCGTCAATTGAGTCGAACAGTTCTCGTAGCTCAACCCTTTGCCTGTTTCCTTAAAGGCGGAGTTCCACTTATCCAAAAAGTGATTGAACACAAAGCGGCTGCAACCGATGGTTTTCGCAATCAGGACTTCCTGGGTTTTGGTCGGGTAGATTCTGTACTTGAATGCTTTGTGTCGCACCATCGTTTTCACCTCGCCTTTTTGGATTATCTTTACTTCCATGATAGCCATTATTTTAAATTTCAGCCAATCATCTGCGTTTTCAAGTAGAGGGCTTAATATAGATGGATAGACGTCGGACAATTGACGCGTCGAAAGACACCCCTTGCCCGAAGCCGATTCATCCCCCACCTGCGTTTCACTTAGAGGTGGGAGTCTTCTCGGCGTAAATGATAAAAGGCGGATCCCTTTTTAGAAGGAACCCGCCTGTCTCCACCAGCATTCAGCTTTTTTCAGCTACTGCGTCTGCATGGTCCGCTTTGACTGACTGCAGGAGGTCGGTATCTGTCAGCAGCCGGTATCCGGTTTTTGCCAAAGCTGTCGCTCCCCGGATCAGTGCCTCGTTACCCGCTTCGGATTTCGCGGCTTCCCGGAACTCAGCCGTGTGTGCGATCAAATCATCCGGTCCGATTTTGATATACGGATGGGCGGTCGGCACTTCATAACTGACGTTTCCTGCATCTGTCGACCCGAGTCCTTGGGAGCGGGAAGGGGAGACCGATTCTCCGACAGCGAGCAGCTCCTCACGTACCAATGCATCAAGTGCGCCGGTCAGGACAAGGTCTTTGACTTCGTTCTGGAACCGGTCGATTTTCACCGTTGCACCGGTGGCAAGGGCTGCGCCTTCTGCAATCGACTGGATTTTCCGGGAAGTTTCCGAAGCCTTTTTCCAGGAGTCCGCCCGGATATAGAAACGGGCGGAGGCGTATTCCGGAATGATGTTCGGCGCATCGCCGCCATGTGTGATAATGCCATGAACCCGGGCATCTGACGGCAGCTGCTGGCGAAGCGCATTCACTCCGTTGAACAATTGAATGACCGCGTCCAAGGCATTGATGCCTTGTTCCGGAGCGGCAGCGGCGTGAGCCGGCCTGCCGTAGAAATGAAAATCGAGCGGATCAACAGCGAGCGAAGGACCTGTGATTGCCGACTTCCCGGAAGGGTGAATCATGAGGGCAGCGTCGATGCCGCTGAGCAAGCCATGTTTGGCAAAACTGCCTTTCGCACTGCCGTTTGGTCCGCCTTCTTCGGCAGGCGTGCCGAGAACGACGACGCGGCCGCCGGCAGAAGGCAGCGTTTCCGACAGGGCAATGGCGGCCGCCACACTCGTCGTGCCAATTATGTTATGGCCGCATGCATGCCCGAGTCCGGGAAGTGCATCATATTCGGCCAAATAAGCGATCGTCGGACCGGGAAGTGTGCTTTCCTTGCTGGCAAAAAATGCCGTTTCGTGTCCAGCCACGTTCCGTTCGACGGTAAAGCCGGCTTCTTCAAGCAGGCGGCTGAGTGTCTCGCTTGCATAGAACTCCTGATTGCCGATTTCCGGCCGGGCATGGATCGCCTGACTTGTCTCAATGTAGCGGGACCGTCCTGCTGCAATGGATTGCTCAATAATGTTCTTCGTTTCAGCTGCCAATGTCATGATAAATCCCCCTCGGTTTATTTATAATCCTGCAGTTCTTCGACTGATACAAATGTCGGGATCTGTGCGCCTTCTGTATGTTCAACGATGAATTCAGCTGTGTCTTCCTGCTGGTACAGGTCAACGATCGTCTGGAATGCTTCGTTATCTGCTTCATCTTCGCGTGCAGCGATCAGGTTAATATACGGTTTTGCAGTGTCGCTTTCCCGGGCAATCGGGTCTTCGGTCGGATTCAATCCGGCATCAACAGCGATGCCGTTATTGATGATGGAAGCTGCCACATCCGGAAGTGCGCGTGGTGTGTGACCTGCCACCATCGGGACAATTTCAATGTTTTTCGGATTTTCCGTGATATGATCCACCGTTCCGGTCAGACCGGCGTCTTCGGATAAAGTGATAAGTCCCGCTTCATCGAGCAGCAGGAGGGCGCGCCCCATGTTCGTTGCTTCGTTCGGCACAGCAATCTGTGCACCTTCCGGCAATTCTTCGAGCGATTCATACTTCTCGGAGTATAATCCCATTGGTGCGATGACTGTCGAACCGATCGGCACGATATTATCCAAGCCGTGTTCTTCTTTAAAAGCCTCAAAATACGAGATGGTCTGGAATGCGTTCAAGTCAAGTTCGCCTTCTGCCAAGGCGATATTCGGTGCCACATAATCAGAGAATGTAACAATTTCAAGATCAATTCCTTCTTCTTCCGCTTTATCGGCAATGTAATCCCAGATTGTCGTATCGGAACCGCTGATGCCGAGTGTCACTTCCGTCAGTCCTTCTGCTGAACTTCCTTCTTCACTGCATGCTCCGAGTAAGAGTGCCACGCTTGCTGCTGATAAGATCGCTGTTGTTTTTTTCATGAATAATTCCTCCAATTGTATGTGTGGTTAGCTTCTTCGTAATTTCTTCGAAAGGATGTTGCCGCCGGTCTGTACCCCTTGGACGAGCACCACGAGAATGGCGACTGTCAGGAACATAACCGTTGTATCGAACCGCTGATAACCGTACGTGATGGCCAGATCGCCGAGCCCGCCGCCACCGACTGCGCCTGCCATGGCTGACGCGCCGATTAGTCCGATGACTGCAATGGTAAGAGCCAGCACAAGTGAACTGCGGGCTTCCGGAATCAGAAAACGGAATACAATCTGGCCGGGCGTGGCACCCATTGCCTGGGCCGCTTCGATGACGCCTTTATCGATTTCAAGCAATGAATTTTCAATAAGCCGGGCGATGTAAGGTCCTGCATAGAACACAAGCGGGACAATCGCTGCTGTCGTTCCGATGGAAGTGCCGACAATCAGCCGGGTGAGCGGGATGATCGCGACAAGCAAAATGATAAAAGGAATCGACCGGAAAATATTGACGATGGCGTTCAGCACTTTGAATACCGGTTCATTCTCAAGCAGATGGCCGCGCCTTGTGACAACGAGCAGGATACCGAGGGGGAAGCCGATGAGCAATGAACAGCCGAACGCAACGCCGGTCATGTAAATGGTTTCCCATAACGCTTCCAGTATTTGTTCCTGATCAACTAGCATAACTGCTCATCTCCTCTGCTAAGACGTAATTATTCCGGATTTCGATCAATGCCCGCTGGATCTCCGCTGGGTTGCCGTTGAACTCTACAATCAGATTGCCGTACGGAATGCCCTGCAGCTCGGTGATATTGCCGAACAGAACGTTCAGTTCAAGATCATAGCGCCGGGAAATCCGTGAGATGAGCGGATGGGCTACGGAATCGCCTGTGAACTGAATGCGGTAAATCGGCTGGCTCCTGTTCGTGTTCCGGATCTGTTTAAGCAGCGCCTCCGGCAGTTCATCATTCATAACCGAGCGGACAAACCGCCGCGTCGTCGCATGCTGCGGATTCGAGAATACATCGAATACCGTTCCTTGTTCGATGATCCGGCCGGCTTCAAGCACAGCCACTTTATCGCACACCTCCCGGATGACCGCCATTTCATGCGTGATCAGGAGAATAGTGATCTTATACTTGCGGTTCACTTTCCGCAGCAGGTCCAGGATTGACTGGGTCGTTTGCGGATCCAGAGCAGACGTTGCTTCATCGCACAGCAGGATGGACGGATTCGTGGCGAGCGCCCGGGCGATGCCGATGCGCTGTTTCTGACCGCCGGACAGCTGTTCCGGATACTTATCCGCCTGATCACCGAGCCCGACAAAGTCCAGCAATTCCGTAACCCGCTGCTGAATTTCATTTTTTGGCGTTTTGGTTAAGATCAGCGGCATGGCGATGTTGGTATATACGGTCTTTGAAGTCAAAAGATTAAAATGCTGAAAGATCATGCCGATATCTTTTCGCGTTGTCCGGATTTCTTTCGCGGACAATGCGGAGATGTCTTTGCCGTGAATCTTGACTGTTCCTTTCGTCGGCCGTTCGAGAAGATTGACGGTCCGGATCAGAGAACTTTTGCCGGCGCCGCTGAAACCGATCACACCATAGATTTCGCCGGTTTCGACTGTCAGATCGATGCCGTTCAGTGCGGGTACTTCCCGCTTTCCTGAACGATACGTTTTTGCGACCCCTTCAAATTGGATCATATCCATGCCTCCTCAATAGTGGTTTTGCTGAATAAAACAAAAAGAAGCCCTCTTTTTTCTTTACCAGCAAGAAAAAAGAGAGCTTCATAATAAATGAAATCACTCCTTCTCATCTTCCAAATACGCCGATGCGCATTTGCAGGAATTAGCACAGTGTCCGCATAAATGCGAACCCGCTGCCGAAACGTCATAGGGCCTGTCCCTCAGTTTCTCTGGATAAGAAAGTAATGTGTGCTATTCAATTCGTGATTCCTACTTTATGGCTTGGGTATAAAAAAGTCAACCATTTTATCGAAAAAAATTTTCAAGCTGCTTTTGCCGGCTTCTTCCGGAAGACGGCCGACACTTTGTTTTCGGTTCCTTCTTTTATCCGTTTAATGTTCTCCAGGTGCTTCCACAGCGCCATCCCGAACAGCGCTGCGGCTGTAATGACAGGCCATTCTCCCTGAGCCGGCAGGAACGCAGCCAGCAGCAGAACCGCATACAGGCAAAGCACTCCAATGACGAGGTAATCTGTGATCAATGAAACGATGATAAGCAGCAGCAGACCGGTGAGCCCGAGCCGCCAGTCAAGTGCCAGCAAGACACCGATGAGGGCGGCAGTTCCTTTCCCGCCGCTGAATCCCATATAGAATGGGAAATTATGGCCAATGACGACAGCACTACCTGTAAAGAACAGGAATATCCAGAGCATTTCAGGGGATAATCCCGAACCTGAAAAGAGCCCGCGCATGAGCAGCACAGCAGCAGCCCCTTTTCCGATGTCAATGGCCGCCACCAGTGCGCCATACTTCCAGCCGAGCACAATAGCCGCATTGGAAGCGCCGGAATTTTTTACGCCTTCCGTTTTGATATTCACCCCAGAAATAAATCGCGCCGCAACAGAACCATGCAGGCAACCGATCAAATAACCGATAATAAGTGCTGCTGCTAGCCAGCCTGTCATGCAAACCCCTCCGATTTCCGCATCTTTCTTTACATGTAACGCTCCTGATAATAAAAAGGTTTCAAAAAGATGCTGAAAATTCTTGACAATGGCGGCCGTGGTTCTCTATACTTGGTCACTAAGATGGAAAACTGAATCTGAATACTCTTATCGAGAGAGGCGGAGGGAATAGGCCCGATGATGCCCGGCAACCACCAAGCTGCTGCTTGGAATGGTGCTACGTCCTACAGATTGCAACTGATCTGACAGATGAGAGGAGGTTTGTCTGAGAATGGCGGCCCTCTTCTTAACCGAAGAGGGCCGTTTTTAATTCCTCCTCATCTGCTTTCCATCGGACAAAAACTAAGGAGGAAGACGAATGACGAACTTCAAACCAGAAACTCAATTGCTTCACGGAGGACAGGAACCGGATCCGGTAACAGGCGCACGGGGGGTTCCGATTCATAAAACGACTTCTTACGTATTCAAAAGTGCCGAACATGCGGAGAACTTATTCGGCCTGAAGGAAACCGGCAATATCTATACACGAATCATGAATCCGACAGTCGATGTATTTGAACAGCGGGTGGCTCTCCTCGAAGGCGGGACAGCTGCAGTGGCCCTTTCTTCCGGTATGGCGGCGATTGCATTCTCGGTTCTGAACGTGGCTGAAGCCGGGGAAGAAATTATTGCGGATGAAAATTTATATGGCGGCACATTCAGCTTGTTCGCCAATACACTGCCGCGCTATGGCATTACGGTCCGCTTTGTCGACGGGAAAAATCCCGAGAATTTTGCGGATGCCATTACGGATAAAACAAAAGCGATTTTCGGTGAAATTATCGGCAATCCAAGCCTGAATGTATTTGATGTTGAACGGGTGGCGGAAATCGCCCATGCAAATGATATTCCGCTCCTGATCGATAACACATTCGCTTCTCCATACGGCAGCAACCCGATTGAATTCGGAGCGGACGTTGTCATTCATTCGGCGACAAAATGGATCGGCGGACACGGGACAACAATCGGCGGCATCGTAGTGGATGGCGGCAAGTTCAATTGGAATAACCCGAAATTCCCGTCCTATACGGAACCGGATCAAAGCTATCACGGCATCCGTTATGCGATTGACGCTGAAGGTGCGTCATTCGCCACGAAGCTGCGCGTTCAGCTGCTGCGCGATTTCGGCCCGTCACTCAGCCCGGAAAGCGCCCATGCCTTCCTGCAGGGACTGGAAACCCTTCACCTGCGAATTCCGAAACACAATGAAAACGCGCAGCGGGTAGCGGAATACCTGAAAGGGCATCCGGAGGTTGAGTGGGTGAATTATATCGGATTTGAAGATCATCCTTCACACGAGGATGGGAAGAAGTACTTGAAACAGGGGTTCGGCTCCATTGTGAACTTCGGTGTGAAAGGCGGATTGGAGGCCGGCCGGAAAGTGATCAATAATGTATCGCTATGGTCGCATGTCGCGAACGTCGGCGATGCGAAGTCACTGATCATCCATCCGGCATCGACGACTCATCAGCAGTTATCCCAGGAAGAACGGACAGCTTCCGGCGTGACAGATGAACTGATCCGGCTGTCGGTGGGACTGGAAAATGCGGATGACCTGATCGGTGATCTGGAACAAGCAATCGAAGCTGCTGTGCCAGCAAATGTATAGGAGGACGTAGACAATGAAAACGGTCGAGATCGGTTCATTACACCTTGAATCCGGAGCTGTATTGCCGGAAGTCACACTTGCTTACGAAGAGACGGGAAACCTGCAGGGGCCGGTCATTCTGGCCTGTCATGCGCTGACCGGCGATCAGTATGCAGCCGGTGACTGGTGGGAAGGCCTGATCGGTTCGGGAAAAGCAGTGGATACCGCCCGTTTTCATGTCATCGCATTTAATGCGCTCGGCGGCTGCCATGGCTCGACCGGCCCGCTTTCAGTGAATCCGGCGACCGGGGAACCATACCGGGCTGCGTTTCCGGCGATCACCATTCGTGATATGGTACGGGCGGAACAACAGGCACTGCAAGTGATGGGGATTCATCACGTAGCGGCTGTCCTCGGCGGTTCACTCGGTGGAATGCGAGCGCTGGAATGGGGGCATTTATTTCCGGAAACGGTGGAATTGATCGTTCCGATGGCTGTTACGCCGGCACTCAGTGCATATGGCATTGCGTTCAATCAAATCGGTATTTCTGCCATCGAAACTGATCCGCTGTATGCCGGCGGTAATTATGCGTCTTCTGCAAGTTTAAAAGGGCTGGGAGTTGCGCGAATGGCGGGCATGGTAACGTACCGGAGTGAAAAGCTGTTCACAGAGCGCTTTGGCCGCGGCCATAACGGAGACAGCTTCGATGTGGAATCGTACTTGGATTACCAAGGACAGAAGCTGGCTGCCCGGTTCGATGCCAATAGCTATATCGTACTGCTGAAGGCGATGAACACGCACGATGTGACGGAAGCGAAAATCGAAACAGAGATCTTTGCCCTGTCATTCACAAATGATCTGCTGTATCCGTCTACGACCATGAGTGACTGGCTGAAAAAGCAGCCGGATGCGACCCATGAACTGGTGGAAACGATATACGGCCATGACGGATTCCTGACAGACTTCAGTCAGTGGGGCCATCTGATTGCCGGAAAGCTGGGGGCTTTGCACCGGGTCGGTGAAAGCTTGCGTGCGTAAGAGGGACGAGTATACTTTAGTATGGAACGTAAAAGCTGATGCCGGTTTTCCGGCATCAGCTTTTTTTCGCAGTAATACTTTCTAATCTTCGTCCTTAATGTCCGGGTCTTCCGGAATCGGCGTCAGGCGCCATTCTTCCAATTCCTGTTTCGCGATCTCGAGCTGTTCAAAATGCCGGTCGAATTGAGAGGTGTTGATCAAGTACTGGGTTCCGTCATGGACAGCGCGAATCCGGCCTTCCAATACATAGCGATTCACTTGCTCTTCAGGCATCGATAAAAAGGCGGCAGTTTCCGGGATGGTCCGATACATGTGATCCACCTCCTCTTTTCTTTCAGTATAAAACGAAAAGGGGCACAGCTCAAACAAGTCAATTGCTGAAAATACAATGAAATAGGCGGAGACCGGTACAGCGGGCGTTAGCTGTGAATACGAAATTCCATTGACGGAACCGTATTTTTTACGTAAATTCCCAGTCACCCATCTCCGAATCCGCCGCTTTGTGGTAATGTGCAATTAAGGGGAAAAATTCGGAGGTAAGCTATGGCATATGTATTTGTACTTTTTGCAGCTGTTTTATGGGGAACGACGGGTACTGCGCAATCATTCATCGATGGGGACGCGCATCCGCTGACGATCGGTGCGGTCCGGCTGACAATCGGCGGCTTTTCACTGCTCGGATTTGCAATACTGATGAAAAAACTGAAACTCCGCGGGCTTGTCTGGCGTGCAACAATACTATCCGCTGTCAGTATGGCGCTGTTTCAGCCGTTGTTTTTTTCAGCGGTTCAGCTGACTGGAATCGCAGTAGGCACCGTCGTCACCATCGGCAGTGCACCGGTCTTATCAGGGCTTATCGAATGGCTGGTACTCCGACAGCGGCCGGACCGGGTCTGGGTGACTGCTACTCTGCTCGCGATTACCGGCTGTGTGCTGCTGTTTGCAGAAAGCGATACCGTCACCATCAACCCGTTCGGCATTGTGGCCGGGCTTGGCGGGGGACTTGCATTCGCCACCTACACCATCGCAAGCAAAAAAGTATTGGAACGAGCCGAATCGATGTCTGCGGTGGCCGTTATTTTCTCATTTGCTGCCGTATTGCTGATTCCATTTTTGTTCATTTTTGACTTCAGCTATGCAGCAGCACCGGGCAATCTGGCGGTGCTTATCTATTTAGGGATCGGAGCTACCACGATTGCCTATTTGCTGTTTTCAAGCGGCTTGCGGGAGATCCCTTCATCGTCTGCCGTCACCTTATCGCTGGCAGAACCGCTCACCGCTGCGTTGCTGGGGGTTTTCCTGGTCGGTGAAACCTTAAGTGCGCTGTCGTGGACTGGCGTTGCGCTGCTGCTCGGCGGAATCATCGCTGTGACGGCACGACAGCGCAAATCTTAAGAATTTCTTCATTTATTCCAACGGTTCGCGTTAAGAATTTCAGGTTACAATAAATTCAGAAGTGAAACGGGGGTGACTGGGATGGGGCAATTCACTGTGCTGGTGGCGGATGATGATCAGGATATCCGGGATGGCATCGAGATTTATTTGAAAAATGAAGGGTACCGGGTGCTGAAAGCGGACAATGGTATGGAAGCACTGGAAAAGCTGACCGAGCAGGAAGTCCATGTCATCATTCTGGATATTATGATGCCGGAACTCGACGGGATTTCCGCCACATTCAAAATCCGGGAAGAGCGGAACATCCCGATCATCATGCTGAGCGCCAAGGCCGAGGATTCCGATAAGATCCATGGTCTGTCAGTTGGGGCGGATGATTATGTAACGAAGCCGTTCCATCCGATGGAACTTATCGCCCGGGTGAAGTCACAGCTCAGACGCTACGTCACTCTTGGGACATATGAAAATAAAAACCGGCAGTACGAAATTGATGGGCTTGTGCTTGATCCGGAAGCCAAAGAGTTAACACTGCATGGAGAGCCGATCCGCTTGACGCCCACCGAGTACAGAATTACGGAACTGCTTATGGCAAATGCCGGCCGGGTGTTTTCCATCCGGGATATTTATGAGCGGGTCTGGAATGAACCTGCATATAACGCAGAAAATATTGTCGCGGTGCATATCCGGAAAATCCGGGAGAAAATCGAAGCGGACCCGAAAAATCCGCGGTACTTGAAGGTGGTGTGGGGCATTGGCTACAAGATGGAAAAATGATGTGCTGTCGATTGTGGCTGTGGTGATCGGGCTGTTCAGCCTTTTGTATTGTCTCGGTTCGTTATTTGATGTCGTCATGGCGCAGCGGGCGGCCGAACTGCTTGCACATCTGCAGGCAGGGTCAGGAGGAGGGCTGTAAGTGAAAAAATGGATATGGCTTGTCAGTATGGATGCGTTGCTTATTGGGGTTTTGGGCTTTCTGAATTATGGTGCCGGAAACCTGGTAAGCTCACTTGTCTCTCTGGCGATCATTGCAGCTGCCACTGGTGCGCTCATCTCCGTTAAATTTGAGAAAGAGTGGTTTCCACCTGTATATTACCAGCGCATTGCCGGAAATTGGGCAATCGAAGCAAAAGCGGGAGTAGTTGTAGCAGTCGGCTTTCTGGCATTGCTCGCACTGGACAGCCTGTTCTATGATTGGTTTTACAGCGGCTGGTTCGGTTATGGAATCGTAAACGGAGCCGAAACTGTCATTACGTTTGTATCTGTACTCGTGCTCCTGTCGTTGCTGGTGCTGCAGACAATCTGGCTATGGAATTGGTACCGGCATCCGGACCGGCTTTCAGCTGAATTGCAAACCGGCATCAGTGCCCGGCTCGTGCGCAATTCAGGAGAGGCTTTCCGGAATCGCCCTGTCGGCATCCAAATGCTGATTCTGCTGGCGGTCGTCTTTTTCTGGGGAGCGGGAACCGCATTGACAATCGCTTTTCCGCCATTGTTAGTGGTGCTTGTGCCGGCAAGTCTGTTTATCGGAATTCCGGTGCTGTTCATCTTGGTCAGCCGCTTCGGTTATTTGAACGTACTTATGAACGGAACTGCGGCCATGTCGGAAGGCAAACTGCATGAAGAGCTGCCCGTGCGGGGGAAATCCCCGCTCGCTGCACATGCCCGGCAATTGAACTCCTTGAAAGAAGGCATCCGCCTGTCCATGTCGGAACAGGCGAAAAGCGAGCGGCTGAAGACGGAATTGATCACGAATGTCAGTCATGATCTCCGGACACCGCTCACTTCGATTATTACGTACACCGATCTCTTGAAAAATCAGGGACTGGCTGAAGAAGAACGGCGGTCATATGTTGAGATTCTGGACCGGAAGTCCCAGCGGTTGAAAGTGTTGATCGAGGACCTGTTCGAAGTATCCAAAATGGCTTCCGGGACTGTCGAGCTGCAGCGGCAGCGGGTGGACGCCATTCAGCTTATGCAGCAGGCGCTTGCCGAGCATGAGGAGGAAATTGAAGCATCGGGCCTTGAATTCCGGGTAGCTGCACCCGATCATCCGCTGCTTATCTGGGTGGACGGACAAAAATGGTGGCGGCTGATGGATAATCTGATCCAGAACGCTCTCAAATACTCATTGCCGGGCACTCGGGTGTATGTTTCCTTACGGGAAAGCGACGGCCAGGCGGAATTTATCATCAAAAATATCACGCGCCATGAAATCGGCAGTGACACCGACGAATTATTCGAACGGTTCAAGCGGGGCGACACATCGCGGGGGACGGAAGGGTCCGGGCTCGGTCTTGCCATCGCACAGTCCATTGCCGACCTGCATGATGGGAACTTGAAGATCGATGTGGACGGCGATTTATTCAAAGTTACGGTAACAGTTCCATCCGGCTGATTTCCACTTGCCTTTTTCGGGTATACAAAATAGAGAAGATGATATACGGAAAGGATGAGATGAATGGAAGTCGTTACATTCAACGTAAGAGATGTCACGGGGAAAAAAGGCATTGAAAAGCTGGAGAAAGTGCTGATTGATGCACCGGGTGTGGAACGTGCCTTGGTCGATATGGAAAAAGAGCAAGTGACGATTGAATACAATGCCCAGCAAGTGTCATTGGACCAGCTCGTAGCCCGGGTTGAAGAACACGGATGCGAAATCACCCAATAAATTCCATCGTGCCATGAACCTCGTGTTCATGGCATTTTTTTGTTTTAGTAGCAGGCTGCACTCTCCCGCTGTCGCTTAAAATAAGTTTGTAAGACTTTAAAGTGCACCCAGTTGGCTTTAAAGTTCACTCAACCTTTCTTAAAGTGCACTCAACTGGTTTTAAAACACGTTCAGCAGTTCTTAACATGCGTTCACGCAATCTTAATCACTAATTTAACTAGATTCCTTGCTGTAAATCAAAAAATGCTGATACCGGTTTCAGTCGGTCACTGGAGCGGAAGACTTGCATATTGCCAGCAGTTGACTTCGAAGTTCTGACCCTTCTAAAATGCACTCACTAGTTTTTAAAGTGCACTCAACCTTTCTTAAAGTGCACTCAACTGGTTTTAAAACACGTTCAGCAGTTCTTAACGTGCATTCACGCAATCTTAATCGCCATTCAGCCGCATGCTCATCAGGAAATCAAAAAAGCTGGCACCGGTTTTTCGGCATCAGCTCTCCCAATCCCTTTCCAAAAGAAAAAACACCGGGCAGCCGGTGTTCAAGAAGACGGTTGATCAGTCAGCCGGCGTGATCAGCCGGTGTTCGAACGCATAAATGACGGCCTGCGTCCGGTCGTGGACTTCAAGTTTCGATAGCAGGTTGCTGACATGGGTCTTCACCGTCTTGAGCGCGATATACAACTCATCGGCGATTTCCTGATTGGAATAGCCTTTCGCCAGGAGCAGCAGGATTTCCATTTCCCGTTCCGTCAGTTCTTCGTGCGGCACGTGGGCGTGGCGCATCTGCTTCATCATTTTGCTCATCACTTCGGGTTCCAGTACCGGGGTTCCGGTCACCGTTTCGCGGATGGATGCGGCAATGCGGGAAGCTTTTGATGTCTTCAATATGTAACTGACTGCGCCAGCCTGCAACGCAGGATAAACCTTATCATCATCCAGGAAGCTGGTCACCACCATGATTTTAGCGTCCGGCCATTCCCGGATGATGGCGTCCGTGGCTTCAGCTCCGTTCATGCCGGGCATGACCATATCCATCAGGATGATGTCCGGGCGCAGTTCCAGCGCCATTTTTGCCGCTTCTATTCCATCAGTCGCTTCACCGATCACTTCCATGTCAGGCTGCGCCTGCAAATAAGCCGATACACCGATCCGCACCATTTCATGATCATCCGCGAGCAGCACTCGAATCATCGCTTTCTCTCCTTTCAATTGGCACTTTCACTTCCACGATTGTTCCTTCAGAAGGAACGGATACGATCTTGCTGACAGCTCCGATTTCCACCGCCCGTTCTTCAATATGTTTCAGTCCGTATGAGGTCGATTTTGCCTGGTCGCTTCCGAACCCGACTCCATTGTCCTGAACGCGGAGGATCGCCAGCCCGTTGCGTTCAACAAATAATACATGAACTTCCGTCGCTTTTGAATGACGCAGCGTATTGGATAAGGTTTCTTGGGCAATCCGGAATAAATGATCTTCCGCACCTTTTGGCAGCGGGACATCCTCCAATTTATATTCAATTGTGAAATAGACTTTTTCCTTCAATTCAGTCAGCAGCTCGAATAGCCCCTGCCGCAGGGATTTATTGTGAAGAGCGGCTGGCCGCAAGTGCAGGAGAAGGGCCCGCATCTCAAGCTGCGCCTGCTGCACCATTTTTTCCGTCTGTAAGAGGAGGGGAGGAGCTTCCTGTCCCTCGGTCATCGACGACAAGAGCATCGAGGCGGCGAATAATTGCTGGGAAACGGAATCATGCAGCTCACGCGCGAGCCGCTGCCGTTCCATGACAAGCTGTTCCTGGATGAGTTTTTCCTGATTTTCCGCACGCTCATTCGAAATTCGGCTTAGACTGGTGCGCTGGGATTTGAGCAGCCGGTTCACCCGCATGAGCGATGGTTTAAGCTCAGCCGGGATATGCCGCATCTCGTTCACTGTCATCACCTTGTCTTCATTGAGCACGAGCGCTTCCAGAACACGTTTCGTTTCCGTGACGGAACTGCGGTTCGCGAGCTCTGTCCACCAGGCGATTCCGGCAGCGAGCGCTGCGATGAGTAGCAGCAGCCAGCCGCCGACAGGGAGTCCCGCTTCCATATCCGTCCCCAGCGCAATCCACGGATCGACCGATGACACGCCAAGGAATGAAACCAGCAGGGAAGAGGCCACAGCTAAAAACAGCAGACCCAGCAGTAATGTGCGGGATACGAGCGATTTCATCGCCGGATCACCTCCACATCGCCCATCCAGGTGGTGAGCGAGATGAGAAGTTCCGCCTGCGCTTTGTTCGGTTCCTCATTTTCGTATCCGTCATGCGTTTGAACGGTGCTGTAGAGAATCCGCTGTTTTGGGTTGTTGAAAAACCGGGCATCCCCGTACAGCGTGGAATAAAACACGCGCACGGGAACCTCGTATGGCACTACAATCCGGACCTTGCCGAATCCTTGGCGGATGGAGATGAGTGACGTTCGTTTCGGCAGGACAGTTTGGGTGGCATCGATCAGTAAATCCCCGGCCAAACCTTGAATGTGGATATCTTTCCATTCGAATGCCTCGGCAGGTGTGGTTTGTGCAGAGAATAATTTATTGTGGATCAGCTTGCGTGAAGCCGGATCGGTTCGGGAATCCGGACCTGCAGTGAGCGGGATTTCCTGTTGCCACTCCTCGCCTTTCCACAGCCGGACCATAAGCGAGATCGCCACGGCCAGCACCAGCAGGCGCAGCGTCCAAAGTGAGAGAACTGCGATGGCCAGAAAGAAGACACCGATCCAGAACATCACTTTGCCGAAGCGGTAGTATTTGCGCACACCGATATAGATGAAAATGAAGCCGAGCACTGCCAGGAAGACGGAGCCGTTCTGAAAAATCGTGGATTCGATAAACAGCAGGACAAACAGCAGCAACAGAAAAAAAGCCTGCTGGTTCGTCGAGAACTGGCGCATCATCTCAGTTCCTCCCTTCATTGGACTTTTATTGAACGAAGCCAATCCGAAAGCGGTTCGCTTCCGGATTGTTCTTATTGTTAGTTTATCGGATTTCCTGTTCCTGTGCGCTGTTTTTTTCGAGCGCTTCGAGCCGGTGGACAAGGACATTTTGTTCATGCTGTTCTTCGATCGTGCCGCTCAGCCGTTCAATGTACGACATCATCTCATCATTGGTGCCGATGCTAGCTTCGCCGTGTTCGGGATGAAGCACGCGATCCATGTAGACATTGGCCCGGGTTGCGTTTTCTTTACCCATCAGCTGCAGCTGGCGGATCTTCATGTCTTTCACTTTATGCTTCATTTCCTCGTACTTGCGCTCCATCTGTTCGTACTCATTGCGGTTGTCAGCGATGCTGCTTTTCAGGACAGCGGTCCGCTGGCTGTAAGCGGCTACTTCCCGTTCGGCGAATTGTGCGAGGTCTTCTTCACCTGCAGCTGCGGCCAATTCCTGCTGACGCTGGCGTTTCTCCAGCATCGCAGCGGCCTCTTCCAGTTCCTTTTCAAGTTTCCCGTTCAGCTGTGCTTGCCGTTCGAGCCATTTGCCGGTATCTTCTGTCTGCTTTTCCGCTTCTTTCACGTACCGGTTAAGCAGGGCAAGCGGGTTTTTCTGTTCTTTTCTCGAAATCAATGCATCAAGGTCAGTTTCCAATGCGAATTTCAAACGGTTCCAAGCTGTTGTCATGATCAATTCCTCCTTATTTTTTAAGTTGCTTCCACTGGTTTTCGAAATTCGTGAACGGATCTTTTGAGCGGGATACCGAAACCTCTTCGCCATTCCATCTCCGGTAAACCATCCAGAGAACGATCAGGCCGGCTACTGCGAAAAATGCAGGGACATTTGCAATCGCTGTAACTACACCGATTACGATGACGATTCCCCACCAGACTTTTGCAGGCGTCGAGACACTGCGCTGGTAGAAATGAATACCTGCGTAGACGACCGCAGCCGAAACGATCAGGCCGAGGAGCGAACCGAGATTCGCCAAAGCCACGATTCCTGCAGTGATGCCGATTACTGCGAGCCAAAATTTGTTCATGGGTGTTGCCTCCTTTAATAGTGTGCAGCTTGTAAGGGGCTGCCTTGTTTACATCCTTATCTTATCAGCGGCAGGAATCCGCCAATACGGGCCTGGACTGCATTTTCGTCTAAGACTTGCGGCGTAGGGACAATCAGGACCCATCTTTCGACTAGTGAACATCGGCTGAAAATGTGAAACTTCTGCTGTTTTGTGTCGTCATTTGAAAGGCGGTTCACCGAAGCGGCTGTTTTTTTGGTATGATAACGGGTAAATGACCAAAGATAGGCATTCGATTTTCGGAACTGCTGCATTTGTGTAATGAGAGGAAGGATTTAAATTGGAAAATTGGATTACGGACGTGATGGCGAATTACGGCTATTGGGGTGTGTTCCTCCTCATCATGCTGGAGAATGTATTTCCGCCGATCCCGTCTGAAGTGATTCTTACATTCGGGGGATTCATGACAGCGACGACGCAGCTGACGATATTCGGCGTTATTGTGGCATCGACGGCCGGTTCGGTGGCCGGAGCTGTCATTCTATATGGTGTGGGCCGTGTGATGAGTGTGCCCCGGCTGGAGCGGCTGATCGACCGATACGGCAAATGGCTGCGCATCGATCGGGAGGATTTACATAAAGCGAATGGCTGGTTTGAGAAGTACGGGATTTGGACGGTGTTCTTCTGCCGTTTTATTCCACTTATCCGGAGCCTGATTTCCATTCCGGCGGGCAGTTCCGGCATGCACCTTGTGCCGTTTCTGATCTTCACGACGCTCGGAACCATCATCTGGAACACTGTCCTCGTATGGCTCGGCGCTTCAGTCGGCGAAAACTGGGAAGAGGTCGTCGGCAAATTCGATGTGTATTCAAATATCATGTACGCATTACTGGCACTGTTGCTTGTAATTGGCTTCATTTGGTTCATCCGAAGAAAGAAAGACAGAACTTGACAATTGCCGGCATTTGCCGGCAGTTTTTTTAATTGTTACACTAAAAAGAAAACGGACTGACTGGAGGCTGAATTTGTGAAACCGATTGTGTATATAACACGTAAATTACCTGATGAGGCAGTGGCTGGCTTAAGGGAATCATATGAAGTGCGCATGTGGGAAGAGGAAGAGACGCCGGTGCCGCGCGAGGTTCTATTGGAAGAAGTAAAGGAGGCAAGCGCCATCTGGGCCATGCTGACAGATTCCATCGACCGGGAAGTGCTGGATAATGCGCCGAATCTGAAGATTGTTTCCAATCTGGCGGTCGGACATAACAATATCGACCTGGATGCAGCACGCGAGCGGGGCATTTGTGTGACAAATACGCCTGATGCGCTGACGGAAGCGACGGCAGATTTGACATTCGCGCTGCTGATGGCAACGGCACGCCGGCTGTCGGAAGCTTCCCGGGCGTTGCGGGCAGGCGAATGGAAAGCGTGGACGCCGCTCGGCTTTACCGGCCATGATGTTTATGGCGCGACGATCGGCATCATCGGCATGGGGCGCATCGGTGAAGCGGTGGCGCGGCGGGCGAAAGGTTTCGATATGGATGTCCTGTACCATAATCGCACACGCCGGCGGTTTGAGGACTTCGTTTATTCGGATTTGGATGAATTGCTGTCCCGGTCGGATTTCGTTGTCCTGCTAACGCCATACACCGATCAGACAGCCGGCATGATCGGAGAACGGGAACTCGGATTGATGAAAAACACGGCGAGCCTCATCAATGTCGCACGCGGTGGCATCGTCGATGAAAAAGCACTGGAAGCAGCGTTGAAGAATGGTGACATTTGGGCAGCTGGTCTTGATGTATTCGAAGAGGAACCCGTACCGACTGATCATCCGTTGCTGTCGCTGCCGAATGTCACGGTGACTCCGCACATCGGAAGCGCGAGCGTCCAGGCGCGTCACGCGATGATGCAGTTGAACGCGGAAGCGATCCACGCCTGCCTCACTGGAAACGACATCAAAAATCGAGTCTGTTAAAGGAGAGAGGAACATGGCAATGTTCGGTAAAGTGGCATCCGATGCACTTGGTCTGAGTGATATCGGCTCGGTCATCAAGAAGGAGGATTTCGACAAAGTCGAATCAGATGATTACGTCATGCATGAGGATGGGGAGAAGATTTTCTTCCTTATTAAATCTAAGTCAGACGAGTACTGCTTTACGAATAAAGCGCTGATCCATGTGGATGGAGCAAATGCCGTCAGCAAAAAGCGGAACCTGAAACGCTATGAGTATTACTTGAATCCGGTGACCAACGTGGCGCTTGAGACAGCGGGGACCGTCGACTTGGACGTGGAGATCAAGTTCAACATTGGCAATGAAGCCATGTCGATCGATGTTCACAAAAAATTCCTGACTGAAATCAGAGACCTGTATAAAGTACTGACAGCATTGTCCCACATTGCGGAAGAAAACGGCAGAATGCTGAAATTCGCCAACCGCAGCCTGGAAGTCGCAGCCAGCTCGATCGGCCGCGCAGGCGGACAGGGCGGCAGTCCCGCTGAGCAATACGCATCGATCAATGAACATGTCTTTGACTGGCTGACCAGCAAATACGATATGTATACGAAAAAAGATTTCACTGACGTCTTTGAGAAGTACATTCTGAATTAACGAAGGATCAACTTCTGCTGAAACAGCCGCCGGTTTGGCGGCTGTTTTGCTGTTGATCAAGATTATCTTGAAAACCAGATGCTATCCGCCAAATTCGGGTTCTATTCGCCGAAACAAGTGGGCTATTCGCCAAATTCGGTTTCTATTCGCTGAAACAGGCAGGCTATTCGCCAAATTCGGTTTCTATTCGCTGAAACAGGCGGGCTATTCGCTAAATTCGGTTTCTATTCGCCGAAACAGGCAGGCAGGCAGGCTATTCGCCAAATTCGGTTTCTATTCGCTGAAACAGGCGGGCTATTCGCTAAACAGCCAATCTCCCTAAACAAAGCCACTTACTTATAATGACCTCCAAACCACCATTCCGGAAAGTTGAATTCTTCCAGCGTTTAGTATAAAATAGGGAAGGTTTTTTACGGGTGTATTCGTAAGTAAACACATTATCCAAGGAGGTATGATTCATGCAAAATCATACTTACAACGTACTATTATTCTACAAATATGTACCGATTGAAGATCCGGAGACGTTCGCAGCCGAGCACCTCGAAGTGTGTAAAGAACTCGGACTGAAAGGGCGCATCCTCGTGGGCCATGAAGGCATCAACGGGACGTGCTCGGGCACAATCGAACAGACTGAAAAGTATACGGACATGCTGAAGGCGGATCCGCGCTTCTCGGACATCGTCTTCAAAATCGATGAAACGGACGGCCATGCATTCAAGAAAATGCACGTGCGCTTCCGCAATGAAATTGTTAACTTGAGCCTCGAAGATGACATCAATCCAAACGAACTGACAGGCAATTACCTGGAGCCTGAAGAGTTCTATAAAAAAATGCAGGATGAGAATACCATCGTCCTCGACGCACGGAACGATTACGAGTACGACCTTGGACATTTCCGCGGCGCCATCCGTCCGGATATCGAGAACTTCCGCGATCTGCCGAAATGGGTAGAGGAGAACCGGGAAATGCTTGAAGGGAAAGAAGTCCTCACTTACTGCACAGGCGGAATTCGCTGCGAGAAATTCTCCGGCTGGCTGAAGCGGGAAGGCTTCGATAATGTCGGTCAGCTCCATGGCGGCATCGTCACTTACGGAAAAGACCCGGAAGTGCAGGGTAAATTATGGGACGGTCAGCTCTATGTGTTCGATGAGCGGATTGCCGTGCCGGTCAACCGGGTGGAACATGTTATCGTCGGACGCGACCATTTCACCGGCGAACCTTGCGAACGCTACGTAAACTGCGCGAATCCGGAATGCAATAAAAAAATCCTGGCTTCAGAAGAAAACGAGTACAAGTACATGCGTTCTTGCTCAGACGAATGCCGGGAACATCCACGCAATCGCTATGCGGCAGAAAACGGCCTGACAGCAGCAGAAGTACAGGCGCGCCTTGATGCATTAAAAGAAGAAGCGTCAGTTTGATGAAATACGAAAGCAGCCGGGGATAAATTCTCCGGCTGCTTTTTTTGTGTTCGATAATTAATCCTCTTCGTTTACAACAATAGCCCGGCCTTTAAATTTCAGAAGGAGTGGAACCAATAACCAGGCGGCTGCAATCAAGAGCAATGCCAGCGATAGAGGTTTTGTGACAAAAATCGAGAAATCACCATTGGATATGGTCAGCGCTCTCCGCATATTATTTTCAATCATTGGTCCGAGCACCAGCGCCAGGACAAGTGGAGCAACCGGGAAGTCATTGCGTGTGAGCAGATAGCCCAGCACGCCGCATGCCAGCAGCAGATACAAATCGAACGTTGTGTACTGGACAGCATATACACCGAAGAACGAGATTGCAACGATGATTGGCAGCAAGTACCGTTTCGGTGTCTGAATGATTTTCGCAAACACTTTGACCAGCGGCATGTTGAGAACAAGGAGCATGAGATTGCCGATAAACATGCTGGCGATCAGTCCCCAGGCGACTTCCGGGTGATCATTGAACAGCAGGGGGCCCGGCTGAACGTTGTACATAATGAGGGCGCCCATCAAAATAGCAGTTGTACCGGAACCAGGGATTCCGAGCGTCAGAAGTGGGATCATGGCGCCTCCTGATGCCGCGTTATTCGCTGACTCGGGTCCGGCTACGCCGGCAATGGCTCCGGTGCCGAATTTTTCCGGGAACTTGCTGAATTTCTTCTCTGCGATGTATGAAAAGAAGGAAGCGAGCGTCGCACCGGCTCCCGGGAGGACACCAATGAAGAAGCCGAGGAAAGACCCGCGCAAGATCGGCGCAGTGCTGTCTTTCATGTCTTGTCTTGTCGGAAGAATCCGGCTGATTTTGGCGATGGCCCCATCTTCGTGTTCCCGTTCCAAAATCGTTTTGAATACTTCTCCCAGTGCGAACAGTCCCACTGCAATCGTCAGGAATTCCAAGCCGGAATACAGAATCGGAAGATCATAGGTGAACCGGGCGATCCCGGAAACGGCATCGATGCCGATCGTGCCGAGCATCAGACCGAACACCGTCATCATCAGTGCTTTCGTCATCGATTTGCCGGCAAGCCCGCTGACAGCAGCAAGTCCGAGCAGCATCAGTGAAAAGTATTCGGCAGGACCAAATTCAAGCGCCACATTCGATAACGGTTTTGCAAGCAGAACCAGCCCGATCAGCGATATGATGCCGGCAACGAATGAGCCGATGGCCGCAATGGATAAAGCAGCACCTGCCCGGCCTTGCTGGGCCATCTGATAACCATCAAGTGTGGTGACAACCGAGGAGGATTCACCGGGTGTATTCAGCAGGATGGAGGTGGTAGATCCTCCGTACATAGCCCCGTAGTAAACACCTGCCAGTAGAATAATGGAACTTGCTGCAGCTGATTCAGGCGGGAGTCCGCCGGTCAGTGTGGCAGTGACTGGAATCAGGAGTGCGACACCGCTCATCGGGCCGATCCCGGGCAGCACGCCGACAGCCGTCCCGATCAGTACACCCACGAATGCGAAAAGGATATTATGCCATTGGAAAGCGACGAGGAATCCGTCGAATAAGAAGTTTAATGCGCTCATAGGAACCAGCCTTTCATGTTAGAATACCGGGAATCCGGGAAGGGAGCCTCCCAGGAATGTCGCAAATAAGTAGTAGACACCGACAGAAAATAAAGTTGCGACAACGATCGATTGAAGCCATTTGCCGCGTTCCATTGTCTGGAATGCGACTAACAGAAATGCGAACGTCGTAATGACATAACCCAATGGCTCAAGCAGCGCAGCGTATACTACAGCACTGACGAAAATGATAATAAATTTCCGGTAATTGATGGATTCCCCTTTTTCTCCGGAAACATCGTAGCGCATGGTCTCATACACAAGCCGCGCACTGAGCAAGATCAGTAAACTTCCCAATCCGATAGGGAAGATATCAGGGCCTACTGCTGAGCCATAAGAACTCTCGGAAATCCGCTGGCTCTCGATGACAAACAAAAGGCCAATCAGTAAAAAGGCGATGCCTGCGAACCGATCGAACGTTTTACTCATTGTCTTTCATCCTCTCTAGTTGAAAGAAGAAAGCGGCCGGAGCCGCTTTGCATCTAATTATTTTTGCATTTCAAGGGCAGTCAGCAGCTCGACAATCACTTTTTCCTGTTCTTCCAGGAATGTTGCAAATTCTTCGCCGTCTTTATATTCACTTTGCCAGCCATTCTGTTCAAGTTCCGTTTGCCATTCTTCAGTCTCCGTCATTTCTGCCAGCTTTTCAGACCAGTAGTCATAAGCGCCGTCAGACATGTCTTTCGGGCCGAAAATTCCGCGCCAGATTGTAAATTCCGCGTCGACTCCAGCTTCTTTGAATGTCGGTACTTCACTCAGTTCACCACCGAGCCGTTCAGTGGAACTCACTGCCAATACGCGTACATCACCGGATTTTACATACTCAGCAATTGTCGAGGCATCTGTCGCAATCACATCTGCATTATCGCCAAGAAGCGCCGCGATGGCTTCGCCGCCGCCATCATAAGAAACGTACTTTACGGCTTTCGGGTCGATGCCATATTCAAAAGCGGGCAGGATGCCAACTAAGTGATCCATAGAACCTGGGGCTGAACCGCCGGCCAGTGTGATGGCTGTTGGTTCTTCTTTAATTGCATCCAATACATCTGTCAGCGTTTCGAATTCTGAATCGGCTTGGACAACGATGGCTCCGTAATCACGTGTAAGCTGCGCCAGCGGTGTGGTGTCTGCATAACCATAAGGGCTGTTGCCTTCCGCTTTATTGCTGTTGATCAGAATCGGAGGGGAATTGACAAGCAGCACGTGATCATTTGCTGCTTCCTTGGTTGCATATTCTGCCATGTAGACAGCGCCGCCTCCGCCTGGCTTGTTCTCAACTGTGATCGGCGCCGAGACCAATTCTGTTCCATTCATTGTTTTAGCAATTGAACGGGCTGTAAGATCCCATCCGCCGCCAGCACCGGATGGGGCAACAATTGTAAGATTCTGACTCGGGTATTCAGCACCCGCAACGTCGCCGCCTGTAGCTTCTTCTTGTGAACAGGCAGCAAGACCAACGGCAAGGATTCCGGCGAGTGGGATGGACATCCATTTCTTCAACATAATTATCTCCTCCTGAAAATTAATAAAAGACAGCGCTTTCATTCGCTGTCTACAATTTATCAGAAGTCTTATTCAATTCAATGTTTGTGGTCATAAGAGAAATAAACATCATTTAAGCTATTTTGTTCATAAAGTTCATACAGTTGGAAAATAGCGGCGTTCCGGCCTCCCGATCGTGCCGTACAACAGTTCAGCCCGGGCAAGTTTTTCCGAAACAAGATATTCCAAGTAACGGCGGGCAGTAGAACGGCTCATTCCACACGCGGCCCCCATTTCTTCCGCAGTGAACCCAGCTGCAGCATGTCCGAGCTGTTCACGGATTTTTGCCATGGTGCTGGGATCAATTCCTTTCGGTGTAGCCGCTTGTTCTGTTTCTGCAGCTTGTGCCTTATTCCATAAGAATTGAATGGTTTCTTCATCAAGGAGATCCGCTGAATCGAGGGACTGCCGTTTTGCCTGGTAAGCCAGCAGGCTGTCTTTAAAGCGGTCGAACGTCAGCGGTTTCAGCATATAATCGGACACACCACTCCGGAGCGCTTTTTTTACAATGCCTGCTTCTGAAGCGGCAGTGATGAAAATGATGTCTGAGTCAGGGCTGTGCTGCTGGATGAACGGCATCAGTTCAGTGCCTTTCATATCAGGCAGGTGCACATCCAGCAGAATCAGATGCGGGGTCAGCGACTGAATCCAATCCCGGGCTTCAATGCCAGTATAAGCGAGCCCCACTGTCTGAAACCCATCAATCCGTTCAATGAATCGTCTATGGATCTCAGCGATCCGGCGATCATCTTCAATAATCAGCACTTCAATCATTCAATTTTCCTCCAGTTCTAATGGAGATAATAAATAAGGCGCCGCTAAGATCGCCTTTCTCCAATGCGATTTCCCCCCGCAGATCAGCAACATTTTCGGCAATCTTCAACATGCCATAGCCGCGGTCTTCCCCTGACTTGGTGGATATCCGTTCCTTAAACAACAACGGGAGCAGTCCCGCTTCGATTCCTTGTCCGGAGTCTTCAACTTCAATCAGAATTTCATCGCCGTTATCACTGAGAAGCAGTCTGACAATCCGCTGCTGTTCAGGAAGATGCTGCACTGCTTCAAAAGCATTCGTCACAAGATTCCCGAGGACAGAAACAAATAAACTCTTTTCCAGAAAAGCGGGAATTTGCTCCAGGTAGCTCTCCTCATCCAGCACAAGTCGCACTTTCAGTTCGCGGGCTCTGTTAAACAGTCCGATGACGATTCCACCAAGGAAAGGGTCTTTAAGCCGCTGGGTTATGAACTGCACCAGGGACTGCTGCTCAACCGTCTCATCATGGATCAGCATCATGGCTTCATCAAGTGAATTCAGCTGAATCAGACCGGATATCGTATAGAGAAAGTTCTGATGTTCATGTGCTTGCGCCCGAAGTGCTTCAATGTATTGCCGGACTTGTGACAGCTCATCCCGAAGCCCGTCTAAATCCGACTGCAGTCTGAAGCTGGAAACTGCACCGGCAATTTCGTCGCCGATTATAAGCGGGAGCCGGTTAACGATAGTTTTTTTACCACGGATTGTCATGGGCCGGTCCAACTGCCGTTCGCCTGTTTCGAGTACTTGCGGCAGAAGAGTATTCGGCAGAACATCATCAATCTTACTGCCAATCAGTACTGTTTCTTTTGGCAGTGACAAAACATTAAGCGCTGCGGCATTTGCCATTGTAATTTCGCCTGATTTATTGACCATAATGATCCCTTCCCGAATGGAATCGATGAGGGCGTTCCGTTCAGTGAAGAGCGCCGCGATCTCCGCTGGTTCAAGCCCGAACATGGTTCTCTTAATATTCCGGGCAAGCAGCATAGATCCAATAATGCCGACTGCTATCGCAAGCAGCACGATGCCTCCCACGGAATCAGCATAATTCAGAAAGACGGATGTGATGTCCTTGCTCAGAAAGCCGACTGATACAATTCCGATGATTTCGCCTGACTCATTGAAGACAGGGGCTTTACCCCGAAGCGCGGGTCCGAGAGAGCCGGTTGCGGATGACAGATAAGCTTCTCCCTGCAGCAGTGCCCGTTCATTATCATCTCCTACCATTTTCTGTCCGATCCGGTCCGGCAGGGGATGTGTATAGCGGATTCCTTCTGTATTGCCGATGACGACATATTCTGCTCCGGACTGGATCCGTATTTCTTCTGCGATCGGCTGAAGTGCAGCATGGGGGTCTGGCGCTGTAAACCCGGCTACAATATCCGGTCTGTCGGCAGTAGTCACTGCGGCTGTGAGTGCCCGAATACCGATCTGCTCTTCAACTGCATCTGACAGGGTCAAGTAGAATGACAGACTTGCCAGAATCATGATGGCGGATACGAACAAGGCACCAAATAAGAAGATTCTTCGCTGTAAAGGCATGGGTGTTCCACTCATTTCTGTTTTGAAAGTCGATATGGAACGAGTAGCAAGAACAAGCATAAAAGCGGGGCAGCTCTTATGCTTGTTCTTTTTCCTGTTCTTTTTTCTCTTCAGGGTCCGCGCACTCGAAGCAGAATAGCCGATTCTCAATATAGACTCCGTTTAAAAATCCGTCCATACAGTAGACATCTTTCCCGCAATCGGTACAGCTGCCGAGGAGTTCACGCATAATGCAGCCTCCCCGCATAACTGAGCATGGCTTCGCGCAAATAAGCGGCAAGCCCTTCCTTGTGCCGGTCGATACTCGCGGTATACCGGCTGTCGTTCACATACAGGTCTCCGAGCCGGCGGAATACAGCCGGCGTGCAGTCGAATGACCGGTTCAGCAGAACGAAATAATCATCCACATCCTGCTGCACGTCGGGGTGATCCGGCGGGAGATGCATACGGCCGGCGATGGACCGGTAGATACGGTCGGCAGTTTCACCCACATCATCGGTGCCTGTCTGATCTGCGGTTGGATCCTTGGCTTCAGCAGCCTGTGCCGGCGGTTCCTCTTTTATGTACCGTTCCAATGACATTTTCGCGGTATCTGCAGCGAAAGCACTGAAGCGCTCATCGTGGGAGAGGACGGTAATGCCTTGCAGTTCACTCCTTGTCTGCTCAATCGTTTCGAGCAGCCGTTCTATCCGCTGTTTTTTCAGCTGCAGCAGCTCGGCGTGCTGGGTAAGCGCATGATCCCGGTCAAAGCCGCTGCTGACAATCTCCTGAATTTTTTTCAGCGGGAAGCCAAGCTCTTTAAACAACAGGATATGCTGAAGGGATTTTAAATCCTCATCGCTGTAGTACCGGTAGCGGTTTTCTCCGACATCCGACGGTTTCAGCAGGTCTATATGGTCATAATGGTGGAGTGTGCGGACACTGATGCCTGCCATTTTTGCGGCTTCCTGAACTTTATACAAACTGTCATCACCTCGCATTGTGCTATTCCTCCATTAAACAATCACGAAGCGTAAGCGTCAACCTTTTTTGGAATATTTCGATTGCAAATTAATGATTGCCAAGAAATCGGAATTTCCATACACTTGAATTATCTGAACAAAGGAGTGGACGAATATGACAGTCTTTTTGGTACAACCTCACAATCAATCGGAGGTTTTGTACTGATTCAGACAACACCTCCGTTATCTTAACTTAAACGGAGGAACAGCACATTGGCAATTCAGCATATTTATTACGGGGTGACAGGGACACGTTCACTGCTCATTCAAATGGTTTTTACGTTAAACGCGATTTATTACGTGTCAGTAGCGGAGTTGAACCCGCTGCAATTGGTGCTGATCGGTACGATTATGGAACTGTCGGTTCTGCTGTTTGAGCTTCCGACCGGCCTGACAGCCGACCGCTTTGGGCGGAAGCTGTCACTCGTCATCGGTACCGGCGTTTTGGGTTTCGCTCATATCCTGGAAGGCAGCATCCCGGAATTCTGGGCGATCGCAGCGGCATCTGCATCATGGGGACTTGGCTGGACATTCATCAGCGGAGCGGAACAGGCATGGATCGCAGATGAACTGGAAGGCAGACAGCTTGAGCAGGTGTTCCTGCGCGGTGCCCAGTACAGCTCGTTCGGCCGCTTTCTCGGTATTGTGCTGAGCGTTGGGCTCGCCACATTATTCACTGTCCAGGCGACGATTATCATTGCCGGTGCGTTGCTGACCGCACTGGCTGCCGGCGCGTTTTTCATTGTGCCGGAAACAAAGTTCATTAGAACGAAACGGGAAGGCAGCTCGGGTCTTGCGGATATAGCAGAAGCTTTGAGCGGCGGGTTCGGGCAGATTCGCGGCAGCCGAACGCTTACTGCACTGGCGATCGTCACACTGATGTGGGGACTGGCCTCGGAAGGCTATGACCGGCTGTGGGGTGCTTTGTTTATCGAAGACTTCAATTTGCTGAATGAAGAAGCCATTTACTGGTTCGGCTTTTTTTATGCGCTTGCGTTCCTGCTGAATATCATTGTTCTGCAGATTGTGGAACGCTACGTTAAAGGGCGCTACGCTTCTGTACTTTTGATCGCCAATACGCTTCTCGTCGCGTCGATGCTCGGCTTCGCATGGGCAGGGGCGTTCTATGCAGCCGTTCTGCTGTATTTTGTAACCGGCGCGCTCCGGAATATCAATTATCCGCTCATGAATATCATGACGAACGAGCGGCTGGCATCCAAAGGGCGGGCGACGGCGCTGTCGATGTTCGGGCAGCTGGATGCGTTCGGCCAGATTGCAGGCGGCCCGATCGTTGGACTCATTGCGCTCTACACGTCCATTTCGGGCGGTATCACCGCATCGGCCTTGCTGCTTGTGCCCGGCATCTGGTTTATCTGGAAGCTGAAAAAGACAGCATAGGAATAATATGATCATAAAAAAGCGTTTCCGGCTCTCTGATCCGGAAACGCTTTTTCAATTATGCGATATTAGGATTTTGCATGACTGGATGGTTTATTGCTCGGTGCGAACCAGCCCCAGAGAGCAAGGCCAACAAGGACTCCATAGAAAATAAGCGTCCAGACCGTGCTGTGCGGAAAGTCGTGGTCGAGCACAGCGATATCTTCATGGGCCAGCGTGATGACGGCGAGCTTGACACCGACCCATGCCACGATCGCATAAGCAGTCGTTTCCAAGGCAGGACGCTGGCTCAGCAGTTTCACGAACCATGTTGCAGCAAACTTGATCAGTATGAGGCCCGCAATACCGCCGATAACGACAACGATGAACTGACCGCCATCCATACCGCCGAAATCACCCAGCGGGGAATCCGGCAAGCCAAGAGCAAGGGCGACAGCCGCAAGAATTGAGTCAATCGCAAATGCAAGATCCGCCAGTGCGATTTTCCCGACTGTTGCTTTGAAACCTTTGCCCGCAGATTCTTCTTCGATGTCCTTTTCAATGTTCTCATTTTCTTTCCCGAACTTTGCTTGGACCACATGCTTCAGCCCGAGATAAAGCAGGTAAGCAGCACCAATCGCTTGAATCTGCCATACATTAGCGATAAATGAAATTGCAAAAAGTGCAACAAACCGGAAAGCAAATGCCATGATGATGCCGTAGTTAATCGCTTTTCTTTTTTGGTCTTCCGGTAAATGTTTGGCGATAACCGCGAGTACCAATGCGTTATCTGCTGATAACAGACCTTCCAGCCCGATCAGGACCAGTAGTGTCCATAGATACTCCACCCAAATTGAATCCAATTATTTCCCTCCTCCTCTGAGCAGGTGTCAATAAAAAAAGAGGCAGTCGCCTCTCGCTGTTCATTGACTGCTGCCAAGTTATCAATGCTAACTTAATTCAAGCATACCCCGCCCGGCTGTCAGTAAAACGCTCAGTGTATTTCGTTCCTGCCGCAATGAATGGGCAGAAACAGAGGAGGACACCCGCCAGCAAACGGCGACTCTTGAATAGAACTGCTTGAATCGAAAGAGACTCCGGAATCCAATAGAGGAAAAAACAGTATTTTGAAGAATAACTATATTGTCAGCGTTTACATAAAAAGGAGGCCCAATATGGATTTTACATTTTCTGATGAGCAAAACCTTTTAAGAAAAACAGTGCGGAAATTCGTGGATGAGGAAATTAATCCGTATATCCAGCAATGGGATGCAGAAGGCGGATTTGATCCCGTCATCTGGCAGCGTCTTGCCGATCTTGGTCTGATGGGTGTCTGCATTCCGGAGCGGCTCGGCGGAAGCGGCATGGATTATAATTCCCTTGCCATTGTCTGTGAGGAACTCGAACGGGGGGACACCGCTTTTCGGACAGCGGTATCGGTACACACCGGCTTGAATTCCATGACGCTCATGCAATGGGGGACAAGAGA
Source organism: Planococcus lenghuensis (assembly GCF_001999905.1). Taxonomy (NCBI): domain Bacteria; kingdom Bacillati; phylum Bacillota; class Bacilli; order Caryophanales; family Caryophanaceae; genus Planococcus; species Planococcus lenghuensis. The sequence continues at coordinate 3,061,489 of NZ_CP019640.1, read as the reverse complement.
ACAGAAACAGCAGTTCCTGGTTCCGCAAGCGAAGGGTGAGAAAATCGGTGCGTTCGGGCTCACTGAACCCGGAGCAGGCTCCGATGTTGCCGCGCTCACCACAAGTGCGGTGCGGGACGGGGATGAATACGTGCTGAACGGGCAGAAAACCTGGATTTCGCTTTGCGATTCAGCTGACCATTTTCTTGTCTTCGCCTATACCGACAAAGCGAAAAAACATAAAGGGATCTCCGCATTTATTGTCGAACGGACACGTTCCGGTTTTTCATCAAAAGCGATCAAAGGCAAGTATGGCATCCGTGCAGGCAATACCGGTGAACTATTCTTTGAAGATGTCCGCATTCCTGCAGCCAACCGTCTCGGTGAGGAAGGTGAGGGATTTAAAATTGCTATGTCGGCACTTGATAACGGTCGGTTCACGGTCGCGGCAGGAGCGTGCGGGCTGATTCAGGCATGCCTTGAAGAAAGCGTAAAGTACTGCCGGGAGCGGGAGACGTTCGGCAAGCCGATCGGGGATCACCAGCTCGTCAAGCAAATGCTTGCAAATATGGAAGCGGGCTATCAGATGAGCCGGCTCCTCGTGTACCGGGCCGGAGAACTGAAGAACAAAGGCGTCCGGAACACTCGGGAAACGTCGCTTGCCAAATGGCAGGCGTGCAATTTCGCCAATCAAGCGGCGGATGATGCCGTACAGATCCATGGCGCCTATGGCTATTCGGATGAGTATCCGGTCGCCCGGTTCCTGCGCAATTCAAAAGCACCGGTCATCTACGAGGGCACACGGGAAATCCATACGCTCATGCAGGCGGATTATGTACTCGGCAGCCGGGAAGACAAGCCGCTGAATGAGATGCTGCCGTCATGGCCGTTTAAATGACAGAAACAGGATAGCTGAATTTCCGCTTACCCTGTTGTGGAAGGCATCAGCATTTCAGCTTTTGAGACAGCTCTTGATAGGCGTATGCAAATAAATCTCGCTGCCGGTATCCACTTCTTTGGCCGAAACGGTCTGAATGGAAATGTGGCGTCCCTGCAAGCATAAGACGTGTTCGAGCTCTCTTCAGCGATGTCGGAATCTCATAAAGAAAACCATTCGGACAACATGGCGAGCGTAGAAGCTTGAATGACGGAAATGTCCGGCAACCCGTCGGATGGCAATGAAGCGAGCGGAACTCGGTGCGTTCCGACGGATCTCCCGCTCATGACTAAAACCAGAACCGCCTTTCCAGATAGATTCTTCCGTTGAATCTTGGTCATCCTTCCTGTTATCCATTTTCCACCGCTGCTTCTCCCGTATACCTGGTGCAGCGGGAAAGGCTCATACGTACCAGTCAGCAAATTCCGGAGTCCAAGAAGTGAAACTTATTTTGAAACCGGCTGTCTAATGGTAAAATACCGGTAAAGAGAGGATGACGGGATATGAGCAAACGGGCCGGATGGCTGATCGTGGCAGCGGTGATGGCAGTTCTGGGAATCGGTTTTGCACTGATGACGGATAAGGTGTCGGTCAGCGCCTCTTCTGTTGCGCTGGAGGAGGCCGGTTTACGGGTGAACTTTTCTGCGCCGCTCAGTTCCGACGCCATTGAGCAGGGTGAACTCGTTGTAAGAGACGCAGCAGGAGAGGAACTGGAAGTGGAAATGGTTCTGCGGGAAAATGGCCGGACCCTCGAGATCACCTCTCTTCCTGAAGGAGAATACACACTCCATATCAGCAGCCAGGCGCTGGAAGGCAGTTTCTTTAAGACCCTTGCCATGGATGAGATTCCTTTTGTGATCCAAGAGGAAGTGCAGACATTGTCGAAGGAAGAAGAAGTGCAGGCCTACTTCGACCGGCTCATGAAGCTGATGGAAAGCAGAGAGCGATATGGTGCGTTTTCGACTGATGAAGGAGTTGCTGAAAGCGCTGCGGCCGGAACGGAAGAAACCAGCAATAGCCATTCGACAACCAATATCCAGGAACCTGGCGTGGATGAAGCAGACCTTGTTAAGACAGATGGTGAGTTCATCTACGCTGTCAGCGGTGAACGTGTGGTGATTACAGATGTCAGGAACCCGGCGGATATCCTGAAAGCTGCGACATTGGAATTCGGAGAAGAAGTATTTCCGGAAACCCTCCTGCTATCAGAAGAAACCCTTGTGATTTTCGGAAGCCGCTATACGCCGCCTCCTGCAGGGGAAATGCATGACATACTGCCGCAGACCGGTATGACCTCAGTGTTTTTATATGATGTCAGCAATCCGGCTGCTCCTGAACTCGTCCGTGAATTCGGGACAGAAGGCCATTTGAACAGCGCCCGTCTGGCAGATGGAGCACTTTACTATGTGACGACTGTCAGTCCGATGATCTGGCCCAGTGCACCGGAGGATAAAGGGGAGTTACGGCCTTTCATATATGATTCCGGCGCTGGCGGTGCACAGACATTGCTGCCGTATGAGCAGATTTCCATCCTGCCCGGAACGCTGGAAGGTACGTACAGTATCATCTCAGCGATTGATTTGGGCGCGCCGTCGGAAAATGAGCTGGAAGTGACAGGGTTTCTCGGTGCCAGTGAACAGCTGTATATGACGGAAGATACGCTTTATTTAACGGCTTCTGCTTATATGCCTCCGGAACAGCCGGCAGAGGAAGCGGAAGTGGTTGTCTGGGCTCCGCAAGCGGCGAATACTGTAATTTTCAAATTCCTGCTGAACGGGACAGATGTGGAATTCACGGCATCTGCTGAAGTGCCGGGAACATTGCTGAATCAGTTTTCTTTGGATGAGCAGGACGGGTACTTGCGGGTCGCCACGACGGAAGGCGGCTGGTGGGCTGGAGCAGAGCCGTCTCGGAATCATTTATTCGTCTTGGATGAGCAGCTGGAAACAGCCGGTTCACTGCAGAATTTAGGTGAAGGTGAACGGATTTATTCGGTCCGTTTCATGGAGGATAAAGCGTATATGGTGACGTTCAAAGAGACCGATCCGCTGTTTGTGATTGACTTGGCGGATCCCGCTTCGCCTGAAGTGCTGGGACTCCTGAAAATTCCGGGTTTCTCCAATTACCTGCACCCGCTTGGAGAGGATCATCTGATCGGCTTCGGTTCTGAAACTTACCTGGAACCGGTGAAAGAAGGCGAACCGGTTGTCGTGACGGGCGGCATGAAAATTTCCCTGTTCGATATCACAGATGTAACGGTGCCGATCGAAGAAGACACGGAAGTCATCGGAGGCAGAGGGACGTATTCGTCGCTGCAGTATGACCACAAAGCACTTTTTGAAGAACCGGAACGCAGCCTGTATGGCTTCCCGGTGACGATTTATGAAGAAAGCGGTCCCGGCAGATTGGAATTGAAGGCGGAAGGGGCCATGATTTACCGCATTACCGAAGAAGGCATTGGATTGGCGGCTGACCTGACAGAAGAAGCGGAAGGGCTGTATCAGGATCCGGCTGAAGCGGTACAGCGGATCATCTACAGTGGGGATGCGCTTTACACGATCGGATATAACAGCATTGCCGGCTATAATCTCGGCTCATTCGAACTTACAGATCAGCTCAATTACTGACTTCAGAAGATCCGGCAGCCTGAAAAGGTCCGGATCTTTTATGTTTCTATTCGGAATAAACAGGGAATTGTGAATCATATTCCAAATAGACGGAGGGATAAATGATGAAAGCTGTGACATATCAGGGTGCACAAGATATCCAAGTAAAAGAAGTCGCCGATCCGAAGATCGAAAGCCGCGATGATATTATTGTCCGGATCACTTCAACTGCCATTTGTGGATCTGACCTTCATATTTATAATGGGAATATTCCGACATACCATGATTATGTGATTGGACATGAACCGATGGGGATCGTTGAAGAAGTGGGTCCTGAAGTAACAAAAGTGAAAAAAGGCGATCGTGTCGTCCTGCCTTTCAATGTCAGCTGCGGCCACTGCTACTACTGTACACATGATCTTGAAAGCCAGTGCGACAATGCAAGTGACAATCCGCATTTGGATACAGGCGGATATATCGGATTCACTCAGCGTTACGGCAATTACCAAGGGGGACAGGCTGAATACCTGAGGGTGCCTTACGGTAATTTCATGCCATTTAAAATTCCGGAATCCGCTGAAATTGACGATGAGTCGGTGCTGTTTCTGTCTGATATTGTTCCGACGGCATATTGGAGTGTCGAGCATGCAGGCGTAAAACCTGGAGACGTGGTCATCGTTCTGGGCTGCGGGCCGGTTGGATTGCTCGCACAGAAATTCGCCTGGATGAAAGGGGCCAGCCGGGTCATCGCAGTGGATCATGTCATGTACCGCATGCAGAAAGCGAAAGAAATGAATAATGTTGAAGTGTATGACTTCACCAAGCATGTGGATGCGGGTAATTTCCTTCATGATCAGACAAACGGCGGAGCCGATGTCGTCATCGATTGTGTAGGCATGGACGGTAAAAAGAATCCCATCGAAAAAGCCGCACAGAAACTGAAGCTGCAAGGCGGAACCTTGAGCGCCATTGAAATCGCGAAAGATGCAGTCCGGAAATTCGGCACGATTCAGCTGACTGGCGTCTATGGACTCCGATACAATATGTTCCCGCTCGGCAATATGTGGGAACGGAACGTTACAGTGAAAATGGGGCAGGCGCCTGTCATTCACCTGATGCCTCAATTATTCGAAATGATCAACCGGGGAGACTTTGATCCGCGGGAAATCATTTCACATATCGTTCCGATGGAGCAGGCCTCCGCTGCCTATAAAGTGTTCAATGATAAGCAGGATGAATGCACAAAAGTCATTTTAAAACCGTAGAAACCCATATGCTGCAGGATATGAAAAACACGCTTCGATGGAAGCGTGTTTTTTCTGTGTGTTTGCGTTAAGATGTTAAAGGAAAGGAGGGATGCGCATGGTACAGACAGGTGAAACAAGACGCGAACTGGCCCTTGATTGCTGCCTGCTCGCCGGCAGGCTGATGGCGGAAGGCGGTGCGGAGACTTACCGGGTGGAAGACACCATGGAGCGGATGGCCGCTTCCCAGCTGATGCCTAAATCTCATTGCTCAGTAGCACCGACCGGTATCATGTTCTCGCCAAGCGATGAACTGCCGACCCGCTTCGTGCGCATCCGTTCAAGACGAACCGACTTGAAACAAGTGGCTCTTGTCAACGCGGTTTCCCGTAAACTGGTCGCCGGCAGCTTTTCACTGCAGGAAGCATATGAGGAACTTATGGCAATTGAAAGTACACACACTGCATTCAGCTTTCGGCTTCAGATTTTTGCGGCTGCTATTGGAAGCGGCTGCTTTCTGCTGCTGTTCGGCGGAGCATGGCCGGATGTGCCGTATGCTATACTCATCGGCGGTATCGGTTTTATTGTAACGGATCGTATCGAGCGGTTGACGCGCATCCGGTTTTTTGCAGAGTTCGTAGCGGCAGTCATCATCGGCACGCTCGCATACACGGTGATTTTCCTTGGATTCGGTGAAGAACTGGATGGAATCATTATCGGCTCTGTCATGCCGCTTGTTCCAGGACTGCTGATTACAAATGCAGTCCGGGATATGATGGCCGGCCATTTTGTATCGGGGTTATCAAAAGGAGCGGAAGCATTCCTGACGGCGTTCGCAATTGGTGCCGGGATTGCGCTCGTCCTGTCATTTTAGGAGGGATATAATGCACTGGGCAATAGAAACACTCGTCGCATTCATCGGCGGGGTATCGTTCAGCGTGCTCTTTAATACACCAACCAGGACACTGATCAGTTGTGGGCTCGTTGGTACAAGTGGCTATATGGTTCACAGTATGTATGTGGGTTTTGGCGGAGATCCCGTACAGGCAACATTTTTCGGCGCGTTTGTCATTGCAATTGCGGCTCATTTGCTGGCACGGAGTTACCGGATGCCGATGATCATTTTCAGTGTTTCCGGCATCATCATGCTTGTACCCGGAAGCCGGGCATTCAACGCCATGCTGAACGTAGTGGAAAACGATTATTTGTCTGCACTGTCCTACGCGGGGGAAGCCTTGATGATTTCCGGGGCCATTGCGATGGGACTGGTGTTCGCGGAGGTATTCATGCAGCTGATATTCAATTTGCTGCGGACGCGAAAAAGCAAAAAACAAGCTTCCCTTTAGCGGAAATGGGCTGGCGGGTTTGGGTATTGTTGGAGAAATTAAATAGATTATATGAAACGCAGTAAAGATTCTCTCTAAATCCGCACCGATCGCTCAGGGAAGGGCTCTCGCCGCAAGCCTGGCAAAACCCGCCAGTCTTACGGCTTCGCCTCTCCCATGGACGCGCCGGTGCTGGGTATCTTCATGACCATTCCGGCATATCCATTCAGGTAACAGACGGACAAGAAAGAGCGAGATAGATGAAACAGCACTTTGCTGCCACACTATCTCGCATTTCCCGTCAGCTGCAGCCGAGCGGAGCAATCGGCGGCTGAACTCCAGAAGAAAGAGCGGCAGGCGGCGACTCCTGCGGGATCAGCAGTTATTATTGCGACGAGCTTGCGCAGGAGCACCGAGCTAAAGACCCTGGACTGAGCGCAGCGAGGGAAGCGGCTGAAGCCGGGCTCGCGGAAAGCGTCCGACGGAAGCGATTTCTTTTGACTAGGAATAGCGCTGGGTGGAGAGCTTTTTCATAACTTGTAAAGTGGTGTAATATAAGACTGGATCAAAAAAAGGCGCTTCCCATTCGTTCGGGAAGCGCCTTTTTGTATTTGATTCACTTATCAATCAGCTGATTTCAGCCATCTTTCCAGTTCGGCGGCTTCCACCGGATGACCCGACAGGTAGCCTTGCGTTACATCGCAGCCGAGCGTGCGGAGGACTTCGAATTGTTCGTTCGTCTCAACGCCTTCCGCGATGACCCGGAAGTCCATCGATTTTCCGAATTGAATCATGCCGCTGACCAGTTTCGGCATTTTTTCCTGTTGGCTCAGTGACTGGATGAATTGTTTATCGATCTTGAGTTCAGAAATCGGCAGCAGCTGCATATAGCGGAATGAGGCATATCCGGTACCGAAATCATCAAGGGCGAAAGTTACACCGCTCTGCTGGAGCAGCATCATCTGCCGGATGATTGAACGTTCAGCTTCAGCTTCAAGCGCAAATTTTTCCGTTATCTCCACAGTCAGCTGATCCGGCCGGCAATTATTCTGATCAAGATGTTCCTGGATAAGACTGGCCATATCTTTATCGCGGAATTCCCGGACAGATGAATTGATACTGACGTGAAGGTTGATGCCGCGGGTTGCCCAGTCTTTCATTTGCTGGCAGACACTCTCAAGGACGAACAGGCCGATGTCATGGATAAGCCCTGTCTCTTCAGCAATCGGAATCAATTCTTCCGGGGACACAATCCCGGCTTCTTCATCACGCCAGCGGACGAGCGCTTCAGCGCCGGTGATGCGTCCGGTCAGGATATCAACCTGCGGCTGATACAGCACTTGCATATTATTGCGGTCCAAGGCATGCATCAACCGTTTCTCAATGAGGGCTTTCCGGTTAAGTCGCCCGTGATCGTCCGGAGACAATGCGGCAATGCTGCCGCCGCCCTGGCTCTTCACTTTATCGATCGTTACATGGGAAGCTTTCATCAAATGCACGAACGATTGCTGGTCTTCCGGATAGCGGGTGATCGAACCGCTGATGGTGATCGGAATCGCGGTTCCCCGTATGTAGATCGGATGCTGCCGCAAGTACGGGACGAACCCTTCAATGAACCAGTCGCTGAGCGGGGTGACGAGTGCGAACTCATGAATGCCTGTCCGGGTGATGGCAGTGTCCGAAAAATACATCCGTAACCTATTCGTGAATTCCGTCAGCAATTCGTTTTCGACATCGGGATCGGAGACATCCGTCAGTGTGTAGAACTGATCGATATTCAAGTAAACGAAGGAAAAATGCCGGCCATCCTGAATGGCATTATTCACGATCTGCTCAAGGCGGTGCCGGTTTTCAAGGCCGGTGACCGGGTCGATGAAAGCCACTTCTTCCAAATGGTCCTGAAACTGCTTAATCTTCGTAATATCCCGGGCGAGAAACATGTAATACTTTTCTTCTTCCGGTAGCGCCATGGGAATTGCGGTTAAGTTCACCCAGTAGCTCTCACCGTCTTTTTTCATTTTTCTGGCTTCACCTGTCCACGTCTTACCGCTTTCAAGCGTATTAAGGATGGATTCGACAAATTGTCGGTCTTCAGGTGTATCGGCGAACATTTGCCAAACCGGACGCCCGATGATCCGTTTCGGGGTCCATTTGCTCGTTTTCAAAAACAGCGGGTTGGCATATGTAATCAGATGATCCTTATCGAAATACAGCATCATGAACGAATCGCTCAACCCATCCCGCAGGCTCGTTAATTCCTGGAAAGCTGTATTGCTTTCTTCAAACTCGTCCAATTCAAACAGCGTCATGACATACCGGGTGCTTCCGGAAGTGAACGCTTTTGCGACCATTGTCGTTACGGTGTCCGTGCCATCGTGGAGATGGACCTCCATGTTCTCGAATCGTACAGGGTTTCGGCTACGCAGGATCTTTTCCCACGATGCTTTGAATTGGGCAGCCTTTTCCTGGCGCATAAACGGGTAAAGTTCCCCTTTGACTTCATCAAGCTTTATATGAAAGGCCCGTTCTGCATGCTGGCTGCACCAGACAACACGGCCGTCTTTATCTGTAATGATAATCGGGAACGGAATATGGTTAAATACAAGGTTGCTGGATAATAATTCCTGCCATTCACTCATCACGTGACGCTCCTTCTGAATGTTCTAGGTTTTATTATAGATAAAAATGAATGGACAGTCATCCTTTTCCGGCAGATACCTGCCAAAAATCCCTAATTTCTATTTTAAAGCAGAATTTTTATCCGAATTCCAATAGATTTTTGCAGACAGGTCGCTGTTTTGTGTATGCTGATTGTTCTGGTCTTTCTGAAGTTTCCGGAATTGACATGAAAGATAGGCTCATTTTTTCAATTTAATAAATTCGGATTTCCGAAACTACAGTTCTTCGATGAAATGTGGCATACTAGATAGATAATTCGAGTAACGAAATGAACAGGAGGCCATCAGTCGTGAAAACTGTTTTTTCTTATGCCTTGCCCTATAAAAAATTCATCATTATTGCTTTGCTGCTGATGCTGACTGAGCTTGCGGTTGAATTGCTTCAGCCGTTTGTCATTGCCCGGATCATTGATTACGGGATCGTGGGCGGAAACCGGGAAGCGATCATTGCGTGGGGAGCAGCGCTTATGCTGTTTGCGCTGACTGCTTTTCTGGCGGGTATCGTCAATTCGTTTTTCGCTGCCCACACGGCCCAAAGCTTCGGGTTTGATCTCCGGGAAGCCCTCTATCGGCGCATTCAATCCTTCTCATTGGCCACATTCAATAAATTCCCGGCATCCGGGCTGATCACACGCCTGACCAGCGATATCACGATGGTCCAGAACGTGCTGTATATGAGTCTCCGAATCATGCTCCGGGCACCGCTGCTGGTAGTCGGAAGCATCATCATGGCATTTGTCATCAATGCCGAGCTGGCTGTCTATCTGGTCATTCTTTTTCCATTTTTGCTTATCTTCCTGGTGGTCATGGTCCGCAAGGGTGTCACGGTTTTCGCGCGGGTCCAGAAACGGCTTGATAAAGTGAACCGGGTGAATCAGGAGAATCTGCAGGCTGTCCGGCTCATTAAGGCTTATTTGCGCGGAAAGTATGAATCGAGCCGCTTTAATGAAGTGGCCGGTCTTTTGAAAACAGACACAGTAAAGGCGTTCCGGATCATGGAAGTCGTACTGCCGGTGCTCATGTTCGGGATGAATGTGTCACTTTTGGCGGTCATCTGGATCGGTGCCAGCCGAATTGAAACCGGCGGCGCCCAAGTCGGTGAGCTCGTAGCCATCATCAATTACGCAACCCGGATGACGATCGCATTCTCCATGTTCGCATTCATTATTATGGCTTATGCGCGGGCGAAAGCGTCTTCCGCCCGGATCAAAGAAGTGCTGACAGAAGAGGACGTCCGGGAGCAGGAAGCGGAAGGGACAGATGAAGCGCTGCATGAAGGGGAAGTGGTGTTCGATCATGTATCTTTCACCTACCCTGGAACGCAAGTGCCGGTGCTGAAGGATGTTTCATTCCGTATCCGGCCGAAAGAAAAGCTGGCCATCATGGGGGCGACCGGCTCGGGAAAATCGACGCTCCTGCAACTGCTGCCGCGCTTTTATGATGTCACGGACGGACAGATCGAAATTCACGGCCGTGACGTGCGGGACTGGTCACTCCGGTCGCTCCGGCAGACGATCGGCATTGTGCCGCAGCAGGCCATGCTATTCACCGGGACGATTTCAGATAACCTGTCCTGGGGAAAAGAGCAGGCAGCGGAACCTGAATTGTTCCAGGCTGCCCAAAAAGCGCAGATCCATGAAACGGTGGAACGTTTTCCGAAAGGATACGGGACGCGTGTCGGACAAAAAGGTGTGAACTTGTCCGGCGGGCAGAAGCAGCGCCTGTCGATAGCCCGGGCTCTGGTCCGGAAACCATCCATCCTGATTTTGGATGACTCGACCAGCGCGCTGGACGTGAAGACGGAAGCGGCACTTTGGGAAGAGCTTGAACAGGAACATGCCACCATGCTTGTCGTTACGCAAAAAGTCCGGACTGCATTGAAAGCGGACCGCATTCTGCTCTTAGATGACGGTGAAATCACCGCATATGGCACCCATGAGGAATTGCTGGCATCATCCGAACTGTATCGGCAAATTGCGGTTTCCCAGCAGGAAGAAGAGGTGAATGAGTATGTTTGATGCAATCCGGCGGCCGTTCGGCTATGAACCGGTACTGAAAAAAGAGGAATTGAATGGAAAGCCGGCCAATAAGACCGAGCGGGCGAATGACTGGAAATCAACGCTTCTCAATATTTGGCGGCTCGTGGATGAGCAGCGGATGCTGTTGATTGCTGTATTGAGCCTGGTCGTCGTTAGCTCAGCGCTCACATTACTGGGGCCGTTCCTGATCGGCTACATCATTGATGAATATATCGTTCCCGGCTCTTTCGGCGGGATGCAAAATATAATCTTTTGGCTGATTGCGGTATATGCGGGCTTATCGGTTTCACTTTACCTGCAGAATTATTGGATGGTGGGGATTGCCCAGCAGGTGGTCTACCGTATGCGGACCCGGCTGTTCAGCCATCTGCAGCAATTGCCGGTAAGCTTTTTCGATAAGCGGCAGCACGGGGAATTGATGAGCCGCATGACGAACGATATTGAAAACGTCAGCGTGACATTGAATAGTTCTCTGATCCAAATTTTCTCAAGTGTACTCATATTGGTCGGGACAGCGGTGGTTATGGTATTCCTGAGTCCGCTGCTGACTGTGCTGACGCTTATTATCATTCCGGTCATGTTCATCGCGATGCGCTGGATCACCAAGCGGACAAGCCGGCTTTATAAGCAGCAGCAAAAAGCGGTTGGTGAACTGAACGGTTATATTGAGGAGACGATTTCCGGCCAAAGCATCATCAAGGCGTTTTCCCAGGAACCGCGTGTGCTGGATGAGTTCGCTGAAAAAAGCGGTAATCTCCGGCAAACGGCATTCTGGGCGTGGACGTATGCCGGATTCATACCGAAAGTGATGAACTTCCTGAATAACGCAAGTTTCGCACTTGTTGCCGGCGTCGGCGGTATTTTAGCGCTGAACGGGCAAGTGACCATCGGTGTAATCGTCATTTTTACCGAGTATGCCCGGCAGTTCACCCGGCCGCTGAACGACTTGGCCAATCAGTTTAATACAGTTCTGTCAGCGATTGCTGGAGCTGAGCGCGTATTCGCTATCATGGACGAAAAGACGGAGCGGGACGACGCGGCGGAAAACACGGATGCTGTCTTGAAAGGTCATGTGGAATTTGATCATGTTTCTTTCAAGTACGAAGGAGCGGAAGAAGACTGGACCGTACGGGATATCAGCTTTACGGTGGAACCGGGGCAGACGGCGGCGTTCGTCGGGGCGACCGGTGCCGGCAAGACAACCATCATGCAGCTGCTTGCCCGTTTTTATGACGCCAATGAAGGGGAAGTCCGGCTGGATGGCATTCCGATCACTGACATGCCAAGACAGACATTGCGCAGTCAGATTGCATTCATCCTTCAGGACCCGTTCCTGTTCGAAGCGAGCGTCCGGGAGAACATCCGATATGGAAAACTGGACGCAACGGACGAAGAAATCATGGAAGCGGCCAAGCAGGCGAATGCCCATGAATTTATCGAAAAACTGCCGGACGGATATGATACCGTGCTTGAAGGTGACGGTGCGATGATCAGTCAGGGCCAAAAGCAGTTATTGTCCATCGCCCGGGCGCTTGTGGCAGATCCGGTGATTCTGCTTCTTGACGAAGCGACAAGCAGCATCGATACCGTGACTGAACTGAAAATCCAGGAAGCGCTTGAACGCCTCATGGAAGGCCGGACAAGCTTTGTTATCGCCCACCGGCTGAATACGGTCCGGCAGGCGGATCTTGTCTTTGTCATGGATCTTGGCGTATTAGTGGAATCCGGCACACAGAAGGAGCTGATTGAGAGCGGCGGCCGCTATGCAGCCATGCTGGAAGATGCTAAATTATAACCGGCTCCTGAAGGGGCTGGTTTTTTTTGCGGTGAAATATGATAGGATTAACAAAAACAGAGAGGAAGAGGCAGATGGAACTGGCACTCTCCATTGAATCGTTTCCGCTCAGCGAAGAAACGGACAGGGATATGAACAACCTGCTGGACGGACTGGGAACCGATTACCGCACAGTCACCGGTGCCTCCGTATGGCGGCTGCCGGATGTGCGGGGGTTTGCTGTGCTGGCTTATACGGAGGAAGGTGAATTGAAAGGATTTGCTACAGCCATCGATATTGTCAACCTCGATCAGTATGAATGGTCAGCCGTCGTGTCGCCGGATATCCGCCGGCAGTCGGTGGGGGCAGCGCTGGCTGAGGGAATCCGTCACGGTCTTAAACAGCGGGGGGCGGAAGGAGAATTGGCGGCATGTGTGGAAGAAGAAGGGGCCGCAGCGTTCATTCAAAGCCTCGGATACAAGCCGGCCTTTAAAGAAATTCAATTAGCCGCGCCGCTGCTGCGGGATTACGAGCTTCCTTCCGGGATGGAGGTTGTGCTGGCTGACGAAGAAGAGGCGGAAGCAGAGCGTGTGCTGACAGCGGCGTTCGATGAAAACATGCTACCGGTGATCGCCTATAATATGGCGGATGAATCCCGGCAGGTTTGGCTTATGCGAAAAGACGGACGCGCTGTGGCATCCGCTGCTACACTGGCTGAAGACGGCCACCTTTGGGTGACAGCTTTTGGCACCCATCCTGATGAACAGGGAAAAGGATATGGCAAGGCGTTTCTGCACTGGTGCAGGCAGCTTGCAGCCCGCATGGAACTGCGGGATGTCATGCTTGATGTGGAAACTGAAAATGAAGCGCTTGCCTTATACGAGCGATCAGGGTTTACACCCGTAACAACGGTGGCCTATTGGGAACCAGAGAGCACAGGCTGATTGAAAAAGTTCAAAAAACCAATCCCCGCCGGGCAGAGTGGCTGCCCGGCGGGGATTGGTTTTTCTTTAAATGACATGAATCAGAATCATCGGTATTGATCGGCCGATCGGTAAAAGGAGTAATAAGCCGACCGACCGGAATCAATTATTCTTCAAGTTCATACTCTTCGTCAGTTCCGTCTTCATACGTAACTGAAATCGTAAGCGAAGTTACATTGTCACCCAATTCAAAAGCATCCATTACGGAGGCGATCACTTCTTCGTCGGGGGTTTCCGGATCGATTTCAATTCCTTCAATGACGGGTTCGAGTTCATCCCACGCTTCGTTGCCTTCAAATGTCTCGCCTTCCAGGTCATTTCTGTATTCCGCTACGACCTGATCCCGCTCCTCTTCATAGCTCGCGTACAATTCCTCACCTTCAGCGAACTCCGCTTCCACGACAAAATCAGTAAAGCCGAAAGTAACGCCGCCCGGCTCATCGACCCCACCCGCAGGATCTGCTTCCTCCGGTGTATTTGCCGGCGTCGGCGACTCATCACCGACATGTTCAGTTACTACGTCACCTCTGTCGCACGCACCAAGCACCATGACAGAGGAGATGGCAATTCCGGCCATGAACCGGTATTTATTCCGTCCCATTCATCCTCATCCTTTCAAAAAACAATTCTCGTTACAGTACGTATTCCCGTTTTTCGCCAAATCAATCATAAGGCGGATGCCGGTACCCCGTCGAAAAGGGTACAATGGATGAAGAGAAGCCGAGCCGAAGATGAGACAGAAAGGTTGTCAGGGCATGACCAATCGTGATGGAAACATCCGTACCGATTTTAAAGATGAAATGACGTACAGCGAGTATTTGCATTTGGACAAGCTGCTGGATGCGCAGCAGGGGCTGAGCGGTCATCATGATGAAACGTTGTTCATCATCATCCATCAGGTTTCCGAATTATGGATGAAACTCATTCTGCATGAACTCCGTGCTGCCGTCCGGCACATCGATCAGGATGATCTCCAGCCGGCATTCAAGCAATTGGCGCGGGTATCAAAAATTCAGGAGCAGATCATTAAAGCCTGGGATGTGCTGGCGACGATGACGCCTGCTGAATATATGGGATTTCGTGACGCGCTGGGCAACGCAAGCGGTTTTCAGTCATACCAATACCGGCTGATTGAATTCGCACTCGGTTATAAAACGGCGCATGTACTGAAGATTTATGAAAAAGACGAAGATTTGCACAGCGGGCTTGTTGCTGCATATAATGCTCCGGGGTTGTATGATACAGCCATCCGGAAATTGAGCAGAAGCGGTTTTGCTATCAATTCATCTGTCCTGAACCGACGCACTGACGATTCCTACGGCCCGGATGATAGTGTGAAAAGTGCCTGGAAAACGGTTTACCGGAACACTGAAACTTATTGGGAACTGTATCAATTGGCAGAAAAGCTGGTCGACATCGAAGACTGGATGCAGCAATGGCGTTTCCGGCATATGAAAACAGTCGAACGGATCATCGGATTCAAGACGGGCACCGGTGGCTCTTCCGGTGTCGGTTATTTGAAAAAAGTACTGGATCAATCATTTTTCCCTGAACTGTGGGCCATTCGCACAGAACTGTGACAGTGCCGGTAATCCGGCCGGCCAATCAATTTAACCAGCACCTGAAAGAGGGTATCCAAAAAGCTTTGCAGTTCATCATATCCGCGGAACTTTTTGAAACGGCACTCGCTGCGCAAACGCTCGGCCGTCCTGTTTTTGCTCGAACGAATCAGCCTGATCATACAGAAAGCGGAAAGAGGACAATTTGTTCCCCTTCCCGCTTTTTTTTGGTTTTTTTTCAGATGGATTGTGGCCGTTCCGGAAGCGTCCGGTTTTGCAACCCGGGCCGGGGGATAAAAAAGCTGTGTCAGCATGTCGGTTAGACTTTTTGGACAGTCCACTTTTATTAGTATTAGAGCGAGTTGTACAGCAGCTTTTCTGGTTACCATTTGGCATACTGTTCTTCCACAGCGCCAAGCAGCTGCCGAATTCTAAGCTTCCGGCCATCCGCATAGCGGACATAACCATTAAAGTAGCCGAACAGCTGATGGACTTCGGATTTCAGAAGCCGTAAATTACTTTCAGCCGTCCGTTCGAAAAAAGGCGTGAAAGTCAGGTGGACATCATCTGAGAATTTCGTCTGTATTTCCCAGGGAGCGGTGTAATCGGATTTAACATAATTGAATAAGACATCTTCATGGATCTTTGTCAGTCTGCCATCCACGATAAAAGCATTTTCTGTCATTCCGCTTCCATCCGTCCACTTGCCGCCAAAATTCAGTCCGATTTCTTTACCGAATACCAGCTGTGAGGCCACAGCCCAGTTTTTTGCCGTTTCCCGGGGCCACACACCGCGGCTGCAGTCCAATACAGCAAAACTGTCAGCCGGATCGAATGTAAAGGGCTGATCTCCGATTCGGACAATGCCGCTAACGGGTAAATTAAGATGCTTGCCGGTCAGCTGGAATAGATTGCGGTTCCTTGGAATAACGACATTCAGTGAATCACGTGAAGCTGGGTGATCGATCTTAAGATCAGCCTGCAGCGGTTCCCCGTCAAAATCCTGCGTTTTAACTGACATGAATGTTTGATTTTTTCGCTCAATCAATTCAATTATCAGTCCTTCATGGGAAAAGCGGTATTCCTCAAAAGCTTTCGGTGCCAGTTTCATGCTTTTTGCAAAAGGCAGGATAAGAGATTTTTCATAGAACCGCTGATTTTCGTAATTCAGGAAATACACAGAGCAGGCTGCGGCATAATCAAAATGACTGACAGTGACAGAGAACACGATTTCAGTTCCGAAAATGCACCAGTAATTCCATCTTTTCTTCCGCAGAAAATGCCCCCGTAAATTGCTTTCAATCAGCGGCTTCCGGGCGAATCCAATGGCATTTGGGTTCAGCTGTCCTTTCGTGTCACAGAGCAAAACAGGATCTGTGATTTCCCGTTCCAAGTGTTGCATGTCTACCACCTCACGCGATACGTTGCTGCTGCCATTGCAGCAGATGAATGCTGGACTATCTGTTGACAGATGGCATAGTGAGTCCTGTTCGACTTACTTATAAATGGCAGGCTCACTGCGCCAGAGAAGGGCGATTGTTCCTTCACCTGCATGGACGACCAGCACCGTGCTGAGTTCACCGATCAGTATATGGGCGTGCGGCACAACTTTTAATATTTCTTCACGCAGTTCTACAGCTTCCGCAATGACATTGGCATGCAATATCTGGAACTTGGAAGAACCGTGTTCACGGTAACTTTCGGTTGCCCGGTCAACGAGGTACTGCATCGCTTTTTTCTGTGATCTGACTTTGTCGATTGGTGCCAATTCACCTTCTTCCGTAATTTGGACGATCGGTTTCACTTTCAGCAGGCTTCCCAGATAATACTGGACCCCATTCATCCGTCCGCCTTTATACAATTGCGACAGGTTGCCGATCGTGATGAAATTCCGGAAATCCACTGTCTCATTCTGCAGCTGAGCTGCGATTTTTTCAGGCACCAATCCCTGCTCCTGCAGGTAAAAGCCGCGTTCAATCAGTCCTGTCATCCCATAGGAGAGGGCCAGCGAATCAACGGCATAGAGAGGAAAGTCCGCCATTTCGGCACCGGCGACGGAAGAGGCCAGTGTGCCACTTAACCGGGAAGAGCCATGAACGGCGATCGCGCACTCGTACTCTTCCTTCAGACGGTTATACAGCTCGGCAAATTTTCCGGCGGAAGGCTGAGAGGTCTTCGGGAATTCCTCAGCCCCCCGAAGCCGGTCATACAATTCTTCTGAAGTTAAATCAACTGCATCTTCAAAAGTTTCCTGCCCAAAATGAATATTAAGCGGCACTACGTATACATCCGGATGCTCTTTCAGTTCTTCTGTTATGAATCCCATCGAATCAGTAATCCAAGCAAGCGGTTTTTTCATCGGAACCATTCCCATCTTATTGAAGATTCAGTAACCAAAATATAGCATACCATGCGTAAAAGGGACAGAGAAAAAACGGGAGTTTAGACGGATATGATCACTTTCGGAACGGGTTCCTGGCTTTACAGTAAGTTTAGTTGTGACAAAAGAATCATAAAAGAAAGACTGGCCCTTATAATAGGAGCAGTCTTGGAAATTCACAGCAGCGGAGCCATCAGCCGGGCGAAACGATGCCTGATGCGCTTGAACAGCGACCGGCTGTCAAAATACTCCTGGGTCAGCTGACTGGTGAGTTCCATGTCCCGGAAGAATACTTCTGTCATCGCTTCCGTTGTCTCCCGGTCAAAAATGAATGCATTAACTTCGAAGTTCAATTTAAAACTCCGGACATCCATATTGGCAGAACCGAGTGTAAAGGCTTTGCCATCGATTATCATCATTTTAGCGTGGAGGAAACCATTATGGTATGCATATACCTGTACACCTGCATCCAGTAAATCGCCTACAAATGACAGTGTTGCCGAATGGACAAACGGGTGATCCGACTTGTCCGGAATCATCATCCGGACATCGATTCCGCTCAGCGATGCGACTTGCAAGGCATCAATGATCGTCTGTTCCGGCACGAAATAAGGGGTCTGGATATAAATGGATTGCTGCGCACTGGCTATGAGCTTCAGCAAGCCGTTTTTAACTTGTGTATGCCGTTCATCGGGCCCGCTCGCCACAATCTGCATGGCTGCACCTTTGCGGTCAGGCGACGGGGGGAAGTATTCAAAGGCAAATTTAACCGGATGGCTGTTTGAAGCTTCATTCCAATCCAGCAGGAACCGGTGCTGAAGTGTGTGTACAGCACCGCCTGTAATCCGAAGATGGGTATCCCGCCAATAGCCGAACTTCGGTTTTTCCCCCAAATACTCTTCGCCGACATTGAACCCGCCGGTATAGGAAATCATTCCGTCTATGACTACGATTTTCCGGTGATTCCGATAATTCATATTCGTATTAATGACGGGCAGCCTGGAAGGCATGAACGGTGCAGCCTTGCCGCCCGCCTCTCTGAATTCCGCCAGGAACGCATCGTTGACCGAATGCGAGCCGACATCATCATACAAGAACAGTGTTTTGACGCCTTCTTTTGCTTTTTGAGTCAGCAGATCCAGCAGTTTCTGAGCCAGCGCATCTTTTCGGATGATGTAATATTCCATGTGAATATGATCTTTGGCGTTCCGGATATCTTCAAAAAGCGCATCAAATTTATCTCTGCCGTCGGAAAAAATACTGATTCGGTTATTGAACGTCAGCAGGGCTGGAGCTGTTTGCAGATTCATCCGGACCAGTCCTTCAAGCTCCTGCGTAACGGATACAGGGTGCTGAAAAGCGCCAGTGGTCACTGCATGCAGCTGATCATCGGCCGCCTTTGCTAGCTCATCATTAAAATAAGTGGACTGCTGTTTGAGTCTCTCTTTTTTAAATGAGCGGCCGAAGAATAGATAAAGAAAGAAACCGATCACAGGCAGGAAGAACAGGACCATCAGCCATGCCCATGTGGACGAAGGGGTTTTCCTTTCACGAAACACGATAATTACTGCCAATATGATATTCAAAAAGAAGAAGATGCTTGCAATATTACGCCAGGCCTCGAATGTAACAAATGGAATGGGAATCCCCGCCTTTCAGTCAGTCGTTGCTACTGTACTTTATTTCAGCACATTCTGCCGGTTTAAGTAAAGGAAGAAGGGGAAAACTGACCAAAGAAAGTAAAATGATCAGGAAGGGTGAGTTGATGATGGAGAAAAATAAACCGACAGATATCCCCGCGCAGGAGCAGGAGAGACAGCCGGGTATAGAATCCGGCATGACGCCCCGTCCGGATTTCCGGGAGAACTTAGCCGGCAAAGCGCAGCGGCTGGCAGGGAAGACGGCATTGATCACCGGAGGGGACAGCGGCATCGGCCGGGCAGTTGCCATTGCTTTTGCAAAAGAGGGCGCTGATGTGGCCATTGTATTTTTGGATGAACATGATGATGCAGCAGAAACAAAGAAGCTGGTCGAACAGGAAGGGCAGCGCTGCCTGCTGATTTCCGGTGATTTAGGCGAAGAGTCATTCAGTGAGGAAGTGCTGAAGCAGACAATTAACCAATACGGTAAACTCGATGTGCTAGTTAATAACGCAGCTGAACAGCATCCGCAGCCCTCTCTTGAAGATATAACCGCAGAGCAGCTGGAGCGAACGTTCCGGACTAATGTATTCGGCATGTTCCACTTGACGAAAGCGGCACTGAAGCATTTGAAGTCAGGGAGCTCGATCATCAACACAACATCCATCACCGCATTCCGCGGGGAACCGAGTCTGATTGACTATTCTTCGACGAAAGGTGCGATTCTGGCATTTACCCGCTCGCTTTCCGGGTCGCTTGTCGAAAAAGGCATCCGGGTGAATTGCGTAGCGCCGGGACCGATCTGGACTCCGCTCATTCCGTCAACATTCGGAGAGGAAAAAGTGGATGAATTCGGTAAGAACGTACCGATGAAACGGCCGGGCCAGCCGGACGAACTGGCACCGGGCTATGTCTACTTTGCATCGGATGACTCATCGTATGTAACCGGACAAGTGCTTCATATCAACGGCGGTGTCCCGCTTTAATTAATACAGAAAGGACCGGGAGATTTTCCCGGTCCTTTCTTAATGAGCCCTATTAAAGTTTAGCGGCTTCAGATAAATAATCTCCGATGACCCGGAGCCCTTTGTCAAAGTTCTCCAGGTGGAAATGTTCATTCGGTGCATGAAAATTCTCAGTGGATAAGCCGAAGCCCATCAGCACGACCGGCAGGCCGAGGATGCGGTCGAATTCCGCAACAATCGGAACCGATCCGCCCATGCGCGTATAAACAGTCGGCACATTGTACACTTTTTCATAAGAACGGCCGGCCGCCTGAATCGCCGGATGATCGAATGGCGTGATGAACGGCGTTCCTTTGTCGAATTCCGTAATAGTAACTGTAACGCCCGGCGGCAGATGCGCATCCACATGAGCGCGGAGTTTCGCAATAATGTCATCGGGTTTCTGGTCAGGGACGAGCCGGCATGTGATCTTTGCCCCCGCTTCTGATGGGATGACTGTTTTGATGCCTTCACCTGAGAACCCGCCGAAGATGCCATTGATTTCAAGTGTCGGGCGGACCCATGTCCGTTCAAGGAATGAATAACCGGATTCACCAAAATCCTCCGTAATGCCAAGCGCTTTCTTTTCCGCTTCCAAGTCGAAATCCAGTTCACGGTAAGCTGTGCGTTCTTCATCTTTCAGCGGCCGCACGTCATCATAAAAACCATCAACTTGAACTGTCCCTTCCTGATCATGGAACGAAGCGACAATATCTGCCACTGCGTGAATCGGATTCTGAACAGCGCCGCCATACAAGCCGGAGTGGAGGTCGCCTTTTGGCCCTTTCACATCAATCTGGATGCCCGCTAGACCGCGCAGTCCATAGCAGACCGCCGGCCGGCCCGGCCCCTGCATGCCGGTGTCGGAGATGACAATCAGATCCGCTGCCAGTTTTTCTTTGTTTTCCTCCACATAAACCGGGAGATTCGGACTTCCGATTTCTTCTTCGCCTTCAATGATGAATTTCATATTGACGGGCAGCTCGCCGTTCAGTTTCAGCAGCGCTTCAGCAGTCTTGATATGCATGAAAGTCTGGCCCTTGTCGTCACTTGCGCCGCGCGCATACAATTTATTGTCACGCACGTGCGGGTCGAACGGCGGGGTTTCCCATAAATGCAGCGGATCCACCGGCTGCACATCGTAATGGCCGTACACAAGGACGGTCGGTTTGCCGGGTGCGTTCAGCCAGTCGGCATAGACGACCGGGTGCCCGGCTGTCTCATCAATGGAAACATGTTCGAGTCCCGCCTGTTCCAAGGCGTTTTTCAGCCATTCAGCAGCTTTCCGCGTATCCTGTTTATGCTCGTTGAGTGAACTGATGGAAGAGATGCGAAGGAATGACTTCAGTTCATCCAAGTGTTCTTCGCGGTTTCGTTTGAAATAAAGATCCAGTTCCTGATTCAAATTTATGCCTCCAATTCAAAATGGTTCGAGTTTGGAAATAGTATAGCATACCGAACAGTGTTTTCGACATCAGCAAAAGACCTGTGATATAATCAGGAACAGAGAAAGAGCTCGGAAATTCCGCAGAGCGGAAAGCTTACTTTAATTTTCGAATTTTATACTGGAGGAAACAAATTTGTTCATAGCACTCGCGTTTTTCTTGATGATGTCGTTTTTCCTGTCAGGAAGCGAGACTGCACTCACTGCAGTTAACAGGATGAAGGTCCAGCTTCGGGCAGAGCAGGGAGATGATGATGCTGCAGCTCAGCGCCTGCTGAAACTTATATCGAAGCCGGACCGAATGATCACGACAATTCTGATTGGAAATAATATCGCGAATATTATGCTGCCGACGCTGGTTACGACAATTGCCATCACGAGAGGCTGGGAAGTCGGAGTGGCGACCGGTGTGCTGACAGTGATCCTGATCATTTTCGGTGAAGTGCTGCCGAAGACGATTGCGGCCACATTCGCAGACAAGGTCGCTTATATCGTTGCGCCTGTCATATCCGCGATGGTTGTTGTTCTGCGTCCGCTGACGTGGATTCTGTCCCAATTCACCAACATTTTCATCCGCCTTATTTCGCGGGGACAGGTGAAGGAAGCGACGATAACGAAAGAAGAACTGCGTTCAATGGTTGACATTGCATCGAGTGAAGGGACGTTTGAAGAAGAAGAATCCCTTCGCCTGATGGGTATGCTTGATTTTTCCTCCAAGGATGTTTCCGACGTGATGGAAACACACCGGACGGATACAGTCGGCATCCCCGCTGATTCGACGTATGAAGAAGTCCGGGATATCATTTTGAGCCATTCCTATACCCGTTATCCTGTTTATGAAGAAAATATGGATAATATCGTCGGCCTGTTCTTTACGAAGCGGCTGATCGAGTGGTCGATGAATCCGGGCCTGACACTTGAAGAATTGATGGATGCAAACCCGTTATTCGTTGTACAGAGCGTGAGTGTCGAAAAAGTGTTCCGCATGATGCTGGCCAGAAAGAAGCACATGGCAATTGTGCTGGATGAATACGGCGGGACGCTTGGACTTGTGACGACGGAAGATATCATCGAAGAGATGATCGGGAAAGACATTGAAGATGAAACCGATAAAGAAGATGAAACGCTTATCTATACTGTGACAGAAAATCGGATTTCCTGTCACGGGCGGCTGGAAATTGAAGATGTCAATGAAATCTTCAATATTGAACTGCCCGAGGATGACCACGATACAGTAGCCGGGTTCGTGCTGCAGCAATTGGGTCATGTTCCGGATGAAGGGGAAGAATTTGAATTCGAAAATCTTCACGTGACAGTTAATGAAGTCGACCGCAATAAGATTGTGCGGCTGACCATTACGAAAAATTCAATGGAAGTTCCGGTTTAATGCCTTCACAGGATGTGAGGGCTTTTTTTGTGCTTACATTTTTGTAAGTCAATTGAAAGCGAATCCGATAGAGGGTAAGGCACCATTCTGGCAAACTGGTCTTAACAGAACAACCGAATGGGGGCAATACAATGGAAAGCCTATATAATGAATATAACCGTTATCTCTATCACCTTTGCCTGAAACTGACACGCAACAAGGATGAAGCGGAGGATCTGATGCAGGAAGTCTGGCTGAAAGTCGTGCGTTCGAAGTCACAGATCGATCAGATTGAACATGCCAAAGCCTGGCTGACGACAGTCTGCATGAATACATTCCGGGATCGCTACCGTAAAAATGTCCGGCGTTCGAAACACGTGATGCAGCAACCGGAAGGCCTGGATATTTCGATTCTGGATTTGGTGCCTTCAGATGAAGCGGGAGCGGAAGAAACTGCGGAAAAACATGACGCGGCAGTTCTGCTGCAGCATAAAATTGCCGAACTTGATGGCATTTACCGCACGACCATTCTTTATTTCTATGTGCACCAATTATCACTGAATGAAATTGCGGATGAAATGAAAGTGTCGGTTGGAACAGTGAAATCCCGCCTCTTCCGGGCAAAACAGCGATTGAAAGAATTGCTGCTGGCAGACAGTCAAACCCGGGATTATGTGATGACCGCTTAAACAGCAGCCGGTTCAGCCGGCTTTTTTGTGTATGCAGACAGCTTCTGCTACTGTATAGATAAATAGGACGGGGGGCTGACGTATGAAAGCGAAACTGACTGACGGCAGAAAGTGGCTGACCGGCACACTGTCTGTACTGGCGGTATCTTACGTGGCGGCTGCAGCCTGGAACTCATTTATCAAACCGATTCCGAAAGGCTTGGCCTATCAGGGGAGACTTCACCGGGCGGAAACGATTGATATGCTGACGGATCTTACATACGTGGAAGACCGGGAAGGCAAGCGGACAAAACGTGAAGCGCAGATTTTTCAGGAAATCTATCAAGTGATTGACCGGGCGGAGCAGTTTATCGTACTCGATTTTTTCATGCTCGGCCGTTACGGCGCGGAAGGAAAAGAGTATCCGGCTATTGCGGAAAACCTGGTCAGCCGATTGTTAGCTAAAAAAGAAGCATCCCCGGACATGCCGATTTATTTCATCACCGATCCGCTTAATTCGGGATATGGCTCATATGAACTGCCGGAATTCAGCAAACTCAAAGAAGCCGGTGTGGAGGTTATTTACACTGATTTGGATAAATTGCGCGATTCCATCCCGCTGTATTCTGGCCTGTACCGGCTGCTGGTGCAATGGCCGGATAACGGCGGAGAGGGATGGATCTCAAATCCCATCGCAGGCGATGCGCCGGATATGACCCTATCATCTTTCCTGACGCTTCTGAATATCAAAGCGAATCACCGGAAAGCGATCATTACAGAATCCGAAGCGATCATCAGTTCAGCCAATCCGCATGACCCTGACGGCTATAATGATAATATGGCATTTCGGGTCACCGGGCCGGTGCTGAAGGACTTGCTGGAAGCGGAAGAAGCGGTTTCCCTGATGTCCGGCGGACCGGTACTGCCGCGGACGGAGCCCGGAGAAGAACGCGGGGAGTATAAAGTGCAGTATCTGACGGAACATGAAGTACTGAAAGCCCTGCTCCAGGACATTACAGCAACTGAGGAAGGGGATGCAATCTGGCTGGCAATGCTGTATTTGGCGGAACGGGAAGTGATCAATGCGTTGAAAAGTGCAGCGAAACGCGGTGTGGATGTGCGGCTGATCCTCGATCCGAACAAAACTGCGTTCGGCAGAAATCAGCGGGGGCTGCCGAACCGACCAGTCGCGAAAGAACTGCGGGAGACAGGGCTGGAGAATCTTCAGCTCCGCTGGTATAACGTCATTGACGAAGAATTCCACACGAAGACTACCTTGGTCCGGATGGCCGGTAAAACCGTCATATCCGGGGGATCTTCCAATTTTTCGTCAAGATCGCTCGATAACCATAACATCGAAAGCAATCTCCGGATTGAGGCGCCAAATGACAGTGATCTGGTACAGAGCCTGGAAGCCTATTTCAAGCGGTTATGGAACAATGAAGACGGCATTTTCACGCTGGATGATACCGCTTATCAGAGCCGGCTGACACCGCTGGAGCGGGGCGTCTATGCTGTGCAGAAATTATTGAAAATCACCACATACTGATATAAGACCGGTTCCGCCTGTCAGGGACCGGTCTTTCTGTAATCAGTCGGCTGATGATGATGAATCAGGAGGAGATGGACCATGAGCCGAAAGCCGGCCCGTAAAATGAACGGTAAAAAGAAAGGCCTGTTGGTTGGAATCGCTTTATTCGCCGTTCTGTATCTGGCTGTGATCGCATGGCATACATTTAAGCCGCTGCCGGCTGGATTATCATATGCGGGAGAACTCCGGGAAGCCGAAACAGTTGAGATGATTGCGGACCTGTCATTTGCCCAGGACGAGAAAGGGACTGATCTGCAGCATGAACTCCGGATTTTCGAGGAAGTATACGGAGTGATCGACCGGGCAGAAGAATTTATCGTTCTCGATTTCTTCCTATTTGATCATTATGGAATGGAAGGAAAAGAATATCCGGCGATCGCAGAGACGCTGACTGCCCGCCTGGTCGATAAAAAAGAACAGAAACCGGATATGCCGATTTACTTTATCACGGATCCCTTAAATACCGGCTACGGTTCCTATGACAGTCCGCATTTGGCGGAATTGGAACAGGCAGGAATTGAAGTGATCTACACGGATCTCGATAAATTGCGTGATTCCTTTCCCCTGTATTCAGGGCTGTATCGGCTATTTTTTCAATGGCCGTATAATCCCGGCGAGTGGGGCGTCTCAAATCCGATGGCGAAAGATGCACCGGATATGACGCTTCCTTCCTATTTAACCATGCTCAATATTAAAGCGAATCATCGGAAGGCAGTGATCACGGAATCGGAAGCGATTGTCAGTTCGGCAAACCCCCATAATGCCAGTGGTTTCCATGGGAATATGGCCTTTAAAGTGAGCGGCCCGGTGCTGAATGACATGCTGGAAGCGGAAGAAGCGGTGTCCCTATTTTCGGGCGGCCCGGAACTGCCGCGGACAGACAGCAAAGCGCAAGAAGGACCGTACCGCGTGCAATATCTGACAGAGCAGCAGACACTGAAATCGCTGCTGGGAGACATCGAAACAGCTGAAAAAGGTAACGAAATCTGGCTGGGCATGTATTTCCTTGCGAAGCGGGACATCATCGGAGCACTGGAAGGAGCAGCGGACCGGGGAGCGGACGTGCGGATCATTCTTGATCCGAATAAAAACGCATTCGGCAGGGAAAAAAGCGGATTGCCAAACCGGCCTGTCGTTCATGAGATTATGGAAGATTCATCTGATAACCTGCAGGTACGCTGGTATAATACGGTCGTTGGCCAGTACCATACAAAAACGATTATGATCCGGACCGATGACAGAACGGTCATTTCCGGCGGTTCATCGAATTACACGGAACGGACGCTCGACGATTACAATGTGGAAAGCAATCTCCGGATCGAAGCGCCGAACGACAGCGAACTCGTCCGAAGCATGGAAGCATATTTCACCCGGCTCTGGAATAATGAAGATGCCCTTTATACACTGGAGGCAGAAGCATATCAAAGCGATCTGACGTTTCTTCAGCGCGGCGTTTACGGCGTTCAGAAACTGCTGAAATTCACGACCTATTAACTTGGAGGCGGGAGTGGAGGCTCAAGATTTTTTCATGCTGGGCAAGGTATTACAGGAGCAGTAGATAGAGCCAGAGCAGATGGAGAAGTAAAATCATGGAGTATAATGAATTTGCCGCGATCAGGCCGTAGCGCCACAAGCGGGACCGGATTGAAGCGAACGACGTAAAAAGCAACCCATAGAGACAAAGTGACAGCAGCAGCTTGCCCATCAGGATGGTCAATGGAGAGAGGGCACTTAACAGCGGATTGCCTTCTGTTATAAAGCCCGATGTGATCCCGATATATGTGAGGATCCCGTCGAGCATATTCAAGACAATCAGCGCGTAGACATGGTTCTTTATTGACGGTTGGCTCTCGGTCGCAATCATGATTCACACCTCACTTGTCAATTATTGGCACAGTCAGGAAACAACACCGGTCTTTCTGTCTTATTTTGCACTGTTCTGGTTAGTTTTCCCCGTAGCAGGGAAATCTACTCCTTTCTTGTCCAATTCAGATTCACCTTTAACGAAAAACAGGCAGTCAATCAGTTTGCTGATTGACTGCCTGTTTGGTGACTGCCTGTTGTGTAACTTATTTTACTGTGCCGGCGCTGATCCACTCTTCGACATTCCAGACTTTCGTCGCAAGGCCATCATAAAATTCGGGTTCGTGGCTGACCAGCACAATCGTCCCTTTGAAATCCTGCATGGCGCGTTTCAGTTCCGCTTTGGCATCAACATCCAAGTGATTGGTCGGCTCATCAAAGATCAGCCAATTACTTTCTTCCATCATCAACTTGCACAGGCGCACTTTTGCCTGCTCGCCGCCGCTCAGCTGGTTCATCGGCCGGCCGATATGCTCGCTTTTCAAGCCGGTGCGTGCCAGCGCGCCCCGCACTTGGCTTTGATCCATCGACGGATACGCTGACCAGATCTCTTCAATCGGCGTACGGTTATCGGCTTTCACTTCCTGTTCGAAGTAACTCGGATTCAAATAATCGCCGCGGATGACGTCGCCGCCGAGCGGCTGGATTTTTCCGAGCATTGTTTTCAGCAACGTCGATTTTCCGACGCCGTTCATGCCGACCAATGCAATTTTTTCGCCGCGTTCAATTTCAAACGTCAACGGCGGCAGAAGCGGCTGGTCATAGCCGATCTGCAGGTTTTCCGCTTCAATGACATACCGGCTCGGACTTCGGGATTCCTTGAAACCGAATTGTGGCTTGGCTGCTGTTTCCGGGCGGTCGATCCGCTCCATCCGATCCAGCTGTTTCTGACGGGATTTCGCGCGGCCGGTTGTGGAGTAGCGGGCCTTGTTTTTGGCAATAAAATTTTCCTGCTTTTTGATGAATTCCTGCTGTTTCTCAAAGGCATCGATATGTTGACGCTTATTCAATTCAGCCAATTCCAGGAATTTCTCATATGTCGCAGTATAGCGGGACAGCTTTGAGAATTCCAGGTGGAAAATGACGTCTGTTACCCCGCTCATGAATTCAGTATCATGTGAAATCAGCAGAAAAGCATGCGGGTAATTTTTCAGGTAATTGGAAAGCCACGTGACATGCTCTTCATCCAAATAGTTGGTCGGCTCATCCAGCAGCAGCACTTTCGGTTTTTCGAGCAGCAGTTTGGCGAGCAGCACTTTCGTTCGCTGACCGCCGGACAATGTCGATACATCCCGGTCCAGACCGATGGCATCCAAGCCGAGTCCGCGCGCAATTTCCTCCACTTTCACATCCAGTGAATAAAAATCGCCCGCTTCCAGTGCATCCTGGATTTCTGCCATATCCTCCAGCAATTTTTCCAGTTGATCCGGATCCGCTTCCGCCATCTGTCCGGCAATCTCATTCATTTCCGTTTCTTTCTCATATAAAGGCAAAAACGCATCCTGCAGCGTTTCACGCATCGACTGCCCCGGCTGCAGCCGGGTGTGCTGGTCCAAGTAACCGTAATGTGTTTTGGGCAGCCAGTCGACTTTTCCGCCGTCATGGATCAATTCACCGGTCAGGATATTCATCAGCGTCGATTTGCCGACGCCATTTGCGCCGACAAGCCCGACATGTTCGCCTTCCACCAATCGGAATGATACGTCTTTAAACAGCGTGCGATCGCCGAATGTATGACTTAAATTTTCTACTGTCAATAAACTCATTTCATGTATTCCTCCATTGCGTTTTCATAAAAAATCCGCCGCTCACAAGTTCGCGAGCTGACGGTTCAGTTCTGCCAGGCGATTTTCCATCGCCTCGAGACGCGCTTCCGCTTTCTCTACCATTTGGCCGTGGCCGGTTGACTCCAATTTTTCGATATCCCCCTGCTGGCGGATATAGTCATTTTTCAGCTCGGTAATTTCCCGTTCCAGTTCCTGTCTAGTCATCATAATCACCTAATTTTTGATATCAGTATAACATACGAAAAGGAGATATTTCAGGTTAAAGGTTTTCCCCTCGGGTAATAAAAAAGATATACTAGTCGAATACAGAGCAGAAAAGCGGTGAAAATCTGTGCATCTGCTCTTTTTTAGTTAAGCACATAATGAGGAGGGGAAATCCCATAGATTCTTTGCTGTTTGAATTAATGCTGATCATTTTTCTTGGAATTTTTTCACAATGGCTTGCCTGGCTGTTCCGGCTTCCAGCAATCGTTCTCATGGCGATTGCCGGACTGATTGCCGGACCGCTGCTCGGCATAATATCTCCTGAAGAAAGTTTTGGCGAGCTATTCCGACCGTTCATTTCACTGGCTGTCGGCATCATCCTGTTTGAAGGCAGCCTGAACTTGAACTTCAGGGAAATCCGGGGCTTTAACCGGCCGGTCATCCGTCTTGTGACAGTTGGGGCATTTGTGACGTGGGTAGCAGGTTCGCTTGCCGCTCATTACATTGCCGGTTTGTCCTTGCCGGTTGCATTTGTGATCGGCGGCCTGTTCATTGTAACGGGGCCGACCGTCATCATGCCGCTGCTCCGGCAGGCGAAACTGAAGCCGCGTCCGGCTGCACTGCTGAAATGGGAAGGGATCATCGTCGATCCGTTCGGCGCGCTGCTCGCCCTGTTTGCTTATCACAGCTTATTGTTTATTGAAGGGGAAGTGACAGCCGGATCGTTCGGTCTGTTCTTCCTGGCCTCTCTGTTCGCAGCATTGGTGGGTGCAGGAGCCGGCTGGATTCTCGGGCAGATGTTCGAGCGCGGAAAAGTGCCGGAATACTTGAAAGCTCCAGTCGTTTTCGCGGTTGTGCTCTTCACATTCGCGTTGTCGGATGCCATCATGCATGAAACCGGACTTCTTGCTGTAACAGCAATGGGCGTTATCATGGCGAATATGAACATCTCCTCGATCGGGGATATGCGCCACTTTAAAGAGAACATTTCCGTTCTCCTCATTGCGAGCGTCTTTATCATGCTGACGGCATCGCTTTCTGTCGACGTGTTAATCTCGATTTTCGATTGGGGCATCATCGCCTTCGTGCTGGTCGTGTTATTTGTCGTGCGGCCTCTCGCAGTCGGCATTGCAACAATCGGCACGGATCTGACGTGGAAAGAGCGGGTACTCGTGGGCTGGATAGCCCCACGGGGAATTGTGGCGCTTACAGTATCGGGGTATTTTGCCAGTGTCCTGCTTGAAGCGGGATATCCGGATGCTGAAATCCTGACTGCATTGACTTTGGCGCTTGTGTTTTCAACGGTTGTTGCCCATGGCTTCAGCATCGGCTGGGTCGCCCGGAAACTCGATCTTGCATTTTCAGATGAGCCGGGTGTCCTGTTTGTCGGCGCCAATCTGTTTACAACCAAACTGGCTGTTTTATTGAAAGAGATGAATAAGCGGGTTCTCATCATGGACCGATCCTGGGGCCGGCTTCAGGCAGCCCGGCAGGCGGGAGTGCCCACGTATGCCGGTGAAGTGCTGTCTGAACATACTGAGTACGATATTGATATCACCCCGTTTCCGACGCTGGTCGCAGCGACGGAAATCGATTCCTACAACGCATTGGTCGTCAATAATTTCGTTCCGGATTTCGGACGGGAAAATCTGTACCAGACAGCGATTCACCAGGCGGATCCTAAAGATTTCCGGGCTACGATGAGTGTCCGGGTCCTGTTCGGTAATGAATGGAATGTGCATAAGCTGGAAGAAAAAATCACGGAAGGCTATGAAATCAGAAAAACCACCATTACCGCACAGTATACGTATGAAGATTTTCTTGAAAATTGGCATGAAGGAACGATTTTGCTGCTGATCATTCGAGCATCAGGTGCGATCGCTTTCTATATTGCCGACCAGCATACCGAACCGCAGCCTGGGGATACGCTGATCAGCCTTGCGCCTCCAGCGCAAAAAGAGCAGCGCATCCAGGAACGCCTCCAAAGTTCACGCGTGAAAAACGGCACGCAGAGCTGAGGCCGACGGGCGCACTGCCGGGCATCAGCTGCAGGTGTTTGGTATAGTGAAGGTATAGCAGCAGAAGAGGAGGTACTTGAGTGAACATTTTACTGGTAGACGGCACAATCGTCGGCAGCAAGACAGGAGCCGTCCTCGAACAGGTTCAAGCATATATTGAGGAATATGGGCCAAGTCTGAAGCTTGAATTGCTGAGCCTTTCAGATTACGACCATGAATTTGTCGATGGCCGGCCGCTGGAAGCATATAACGAAGACATGCAGGCGCTGGCAAGCCGCTTTGAACAGGCGGACGGTTACATCATTGCATCCCCTATTTTCCAGGGTTCGATTCCGGGTGTGCTGAAAAACACATTTGATCTCCTGCATCCGCGCACGATGCGCTACAAACCCGTATCCATCGTAGCAAACGGCGGGACGTACCAGCATCATCTCGTGATCGAAAACCAGCTGAAGCCCATCCTTGATTACTTCCGCTGTCTCGTGACACCGAACTATGTCTACACCCACACATCCCATTTCGGTGAAGGCAATGAGATTATCGAGGACGATGTACTGAATCGGCTTCGAGAACTGGCGCGTGTCTTCGTGCAATACGCGGAAATGAGTCAGAAATTATCCAAAGAAACGATCGATAACCCATAAGCGGTTTAACTGAAAGGCATTTCCAGACAATTTGTCCGGAAATGCCTTTTTCTGTGAATTTTAATCAGAACTGACTGGCGCTTCTGCCAAATCTGCATTTTTCGTTCTGTATCTCGATATAACCCGATTCCTGTGTGCCATCAGCGCAGGAGGTTTTTTATGCTGCGTGCAGCCATGGTATAATAATCCGGTAGAAATGGGGTAGAAAATATGTCTAAATCACTCGTCCTGGCAGAAAAACCGTCGGTCGCGCGCGATATCGCCCGCGTCCTCGGCGCCAATCAGAAAGGCAACGGTTTTCTCGAAGGCAAAAATCATATCGTAACGTGGGCGCTGGGTCATCTCGTTACGCAGGCCCAGCCTGAGCAGTATGACGCATCATTGAAAGAATGGAAAATGGAGACGCTGCCGATCATTCCGGATCCGTTCAAGCTGGTGCCGATCAAGCAGTCGATGAAGCAGTACAATGCGGTGAAAGCGCAGCTCCACCGCGGTGACGTGAAAGATGTCATCATTGCAACGGATGCGGGGCGCGAAGGGGAACTCGTCGCCCGCTGGATCCTGGAGAAGACGAAAACGAAAAAGCCGATCAGACGGCTGTGGATTTCGTCCGTCACGGACAAAGCCATCAAAGAAGGCTTCAATAACCTGAAAGACGGCCGGAAATACGACAACCTTTACGAAGCGGCGGTTGCCCGTTCGGAAGCAGATTGGGTCGTCGGCATCAACGCGACACGTGCACTGACCGTCAAACACAATGCCCAGCTGTCGACGGGCCGGGTGCAGACGCCGACGCTCGCAATGGTCGCTGATCGGGAAGAAGAGATCAAGAACTTCAAGCCGAAACCGTATTGGGGCATGCAGGCGATCACACCGGAAGCCGTCTTCACTTGGACGGACGGCAATAATACGCAATCGTTCAACAAGGAAAAGATCGATGCACTGTTCCGGAAACTAGATGCAGTAACGGAAGGCACCATCACGGAAATCAAAACCGTACCGAAGAAACAGCCGGCACCGCCTTTATTTGACTTGACCGAACTCCAGAAAGAAGCGTATAAGCGCTATGGGTGGTCAGCGAAAGAAACATTGAACACGCTTCAGAATTTGTATGAGCGGCATAAAGCGGTCACTTATCCGCGGACCGATTCGAAGCATTTATCATCCGATATGCAGGATACGTTGAAGGACCGGGTGAAAGCCGCCGGCACCGGACCGAACCGGGCTGCAGTGAACATGATTCTGAAAGGGAAAGTCAATCCGCAGAAAGGTGTCATTGATGATGCCCGTGTATCGGACCACCATGCGATCATCCCGACCGAGGAAGCGCCACCGCTCTATGACATGTCGGACCGGGAGAAAACGCTGTATGACTTGATCGCGACTCGCTTCCTGGCGGTATTCCTGCCACCGCATGAATACGATCAGACAACGGTGAAACTCACTGCCGGTGGAGAAACGTTCCAGGCAAAAGGCAAAACCATCCGCCAAGCCGGCTGGAAACGTGCTGCGGATGCGGATGCGGAAGAAAACGAAAGCACGTTGCCGCCATTCCAGGAAGGCGGAAAACTGACGATCAAAGCGGTGACGCTGACAGACGGTAAGACGAAACCGCCGCCGTATTTCAATGAAGGGACGCTGCTTGGCGCAATGGAAAATCCGTCTTCCTTCATGTCCGGTGAATCCAAAGAACTCATCCGCGCGCTCGGAGATACCGGCGGACTCGGCACCGTTGCAACCCGGGCGGACGTCATTGATAAACTGTTCAACACATTTTTAATTGAAAAGCGCGGCAATGACCTGCACGTCACGTCAAAAGGCCGTCAGCTGCTCGATCTTGTTCCGGAGGACCTGAAATCGCCGAAACTTACGGCGGAGTGGGAACAGAAACTGACGAAAATCGCAAAAGGCGAGCTGAAAAAAGACGTCTTCATGGGTGAAATGATTTCATTTGCGAAGCATGCGGTTTCGGAAATCAAATCAAGCGACCAGAAGTTCAAGCATGACAATGTCACCGGCAAGATGTGTCCGGACTGCGGCAAGCCGCTCTTGGAAGTGAACGGCAAGCGCGGGAAGATGCACGTCTGTCAGGACCGCGACTGCGGCTTCAAAAAGAATATTGCGGTCCAGACGAATGCCCGCTGTCCGGTATGCCATAAGCGCATGGAACTGCGCGGCGAAGGGGAAGGCAAAATCTTCACATGCAAATGCGGTCACCGTGAGAAGCTGTCCGTCTTTGAACAGAAGAAGAAAAAGACGCAGTCGAAAGCGACGAAAAAAGATGTCAATAAATACTTGAAACAGCAGGATGAACCGAAAAATACCGCAATGGCGGATGCCTTGAAAAAACTGCTCGAGCAGAACGACTAGGGGGAAAACGCGTGGCGAAGAAACCGGCGAAGACGAATGCGGCCCGGCTGCTGGACCGGGAGAACATCGATTACGAAGTGCTGCAGTATGAAACAGAGGACGGAAAAATTGATGGCGTATCAGTTGCCGCCAAAATCGGCGCCGCGCCTGCGGAAGTGTATAAGACCCTGGTTGCCCAAGGGCAGGATAAACAACCTTACGTATTCATCATCCCCGTGGCGGACGAACTCGATCTGAAACGTGCGGCGAAAGCGTCAGGAGAGAAGAAGATCGAGATGCTGCCGGCAAAAGACATCACGGCTGTCACGGGTTATGTGCGCGGCGGCTGTTCACCGCTCGGCATGAAAAAACAATTCCCGACTTACGTGGCGTCGCAGGCCCAGGAACTTGAATCGATTATTGTGTCAGCCGGCAAAATCGGCATGCAGCTGAAACTCGCACCGGCTGCTCTTCTGGAAGCGGCAGCTGCCGAATACGCGGAATTGACAGAGACTGATTAGCTGCACATAGAAAGAAGGAATGGATTTGAATAAGAAAACAGTGCTGCAATGGGGATTTTTCACGGTGGGTCTCATTATTTTGGCGCTCGGCATTTCGATGATGATCAAAGGCCGGCTGCTCGGCGTCGGTCCATGGGACGTGCTCGCCATCGGGCTGTTCAAAAACTTTGGGCTGTCAATCGGCACATGGTCAATCCTCATCGGGCTGGCCATCGTTGCGATTACAGTGGCTGTCACGAAACAGCGCCCGCAGCTTGGCACGATCCTCAATATGATTCTCGTCGGGGTGTTCATCGATATTTTCAATTTCTTGCTGCCGGATATCGATGCGCTGGCGGGCCAGATTGTGATCTTCATGGCCGGCTTATTCGTTTACGCATACGGTATCGGCGTGTATGTGTCACCGCAAATGGGGGCAGGTCCCCGTGACGGGCTTATGCTGTTCCTTGTTGAAAAAACCGGATGGAGCATCCGCACGGTGCGCATGATGATCGAAGTGACCGTCGCAGCACTCGGCTGGCTGCTCGGCGGCCCGGTCGGCATTGGCACAGTCATTGTGGCATTCGGAACCGGCGCCATCGCCCAATATTCGATTCCACAATGCCGCAGCCTGCTGTTGCGCCTGCTGCCCGGTAAACCGGAAACGCCAAGCGCTGTCCGCCTGTGAATATAATCCGGATGTTTGAAGGAACCCGTCAAATCAAGTATAATAAACCCTAGTAGTCTTATAGGTTTTATTAGAAAAAGACGGAAAAACAAAAGGAGAATACCGGATGGGACGCGAATTCGTAGAAATATTTGATGAGTGGGCACACACGTATGATGAGTCGGTTGGCGGGCAGGACCCTCAATACGCGGATGTGTTTGCGCATTATGAAGCCATTCTTGAAGCGGTCGCCGCGCGTGCTGTGAGCCCGGTCGTTGAGTTTGGGACCGGGACAGGTAATTTGCTGGAAAAATTGCAGGAGCGGGAACTGGAAGCAGTCGGTGTCGAGCCGAATGGCGCCATGAAAAAAGCCGCTTCTGAAAAATATCCGGAAGCGACAATCATTGATGGAGATTTTATCGAGTATCAGCTGGATACCAAGCCGAACACATTTGTCAGCAGTTATGCGTTCCACCACCTGACAGACGGGGAAAAAGCGCAGGCCATCAAACGCTATGCCTCCGAACTGCCGGCAGGCGGCAAAGTGGTGTTTGCTGACACGGTATTCGAGTCGGAAGAAGCGAAGCAGGAACGGATCCGCTACGAGGAATCCCGCGGCTTCAAGGACCTTGTCGAAGATTTGAACCGGGAATATTATACGACACTTCCGGTTATGCAGGACATTTTCGAATCAGTCGGATTTGCGGTAGAATTTACACAACTGAATGATTATGTCTGGCTGATGGACGCGACGAAGAAGTAACTCACTCGAAAAGGAGCGATTTCCATGAAAAAAATGAATGTTGAAAGCTTTAACCTCGATCACACGAAAGTAGTGGCACCTTACATCCGCCTGGCAGGCGTCAAAGAAGGGGCAAGCGGAGATACGCTTTACAAATACGATATCCGCTTCAAACAGCCGAACAAAGAGCACATGGAAATGAAAGGGCTGCATTCGCTTGAGCATTTGATGGCGGAACTGAGCCGCAACCATTCCGATAAAATCATCGACATCGGACCGATGGGCTGCCAGACCGGCTTCTATATGTCCCTCATCAATCACGACGATTACGAGGACGTGCTGAACATCATCGAAGCGACACTGAAAGATGTTCTCGAAGCGACGGAAGTGCCGGCAAGCAATGAAGTGCAGTGCGGATGGGCAGCGAGCCACAGCCTGGAAGACGCACAGGAACTCGCGCGTGAAATGCTCGAGAAAAAAGATGAATGGCGCGTCGTCTTCGCTGAAGAAGAAACGGTGTAAGGGTTAAAAGAGATGACATATGTAACTTCCATTCAGCAGCTGATCGGGAATACGCCACTACTGGAACTGACCCATGTGGCAATCCCGAACGGCTGCCGTATTTTTGCGAAACTGGAATACTTTAATCCGGGCGGCAGTGTAAAGGACCGTCTCGGCCTGTCACTGCTTGAAGACGCTGAAGCGCGCGGCGTGCTGGAACCGGGCGGTACGATCGTTGAACCGACAGCGGGCAACACCGGCATCGGTGTGGCGATTGCCGCAATCGGAAAAGGTTATAAAGTGAAGTTCGTCGTACCGGAGCGGTTCAGTGAAGAAAAGCAGACGCTCATGCGGGCACTTGGCGCGGAAGTCATTAACACGCCGACGGACGAGGGCATGAAAGGCGCGATTGAAAAAGCGCAGCAGATCGCGGAAGAAGAGCAGGCGTTTCTGCCGCTTCAATTCGGCAATCCGGCCAATCCGGAAACGTACGTCCGGACGATGGGACCGGAAATCTGGAATGCGCTTGACGGCGAGATCGATATCTTCGTCGCCGGCGCTGGCTCCGGCGGGACGTTCATGGGCATGAGCCGTTTTCTCAAATCCAAAAAGCCGGATGTAAAGACGGTCATCGTTGAACCGCAAGGCTCCATCTTGAATGGCGGCGAACCGGGACCACATCTCACAGAAGGCATCGGCATGGAGTTCCTGCCGGATTACATGGATCCGGACTATTTTGATGCAATCCACACGATTCATGATAAGGAAGCATTCGCGGCGTTGACCGTGCTGGCGGCCAAGGAAGGGCTCCTTGTCGGCAGCTCTTCCGGTGCGGCGTTTGCGGCTGCACTGCGGGAAGCGGAAACTGCAGCACCCGGCAGCCATATCGTAACGGTGTTTGCGGATTCGAGCGAGCGCTATTTGAGCCAGAACATATACGGACAGACATTCGAAGAGGAGGAAGCGAAATGAGACCGAAAACGAGACTGATCCACGGCGGCATTTTCGGCGACGAGCACACAGGTGCCGTTTCCACGCCGATTTACCAGGTAAGCACGTATAAGCAGGAAGGGGTCGGCAATTTCAAGTACGAGTATTCCCGTACAGGCAATCCGACCCGCCACGCGCTGGAGGAATTGATCGCGGATATCGAAGGCGGGCATGCCGGGTTTGCATTCGGTTCCGGTATGGCAGCGATTTCGTCGGTCATGATGATGTTCTCTGCAGGAGATCACGTCGTGCTGACAGATGACGTCTACGGCGGGACATACCGCGTCATGACGAAAGTGCTGAACCGCTTCGGTCTGGAACATACATTCGTCGATACCGGCAATCTGGACGAAGTGAAAGCGGCGGTCCGCGACAACACGAAAGCGATTTTCGTCGAGACGCCGACCAATCCGCTTCTGAAAGTGACGGACATCGAAGAAGTGGCACAATTCGCTAAATCGAAAAACCTGCTGACGATCGTGGATAACACGTTCATGACGCCATATCTGCAAAGCCCGATCAAACTCGGCGCTGACATCGTGCTGCACAGCGCGACGAAATACATCGGCGGCCACAGTGACGTCGTGGCGGGTCTTGTTGTCGTGAACTCCGAACAGCTCGCTTCCGATCTTCATTTCATCCAGAACTCGGTCGGCGCAGTGCCTGGACCGCAGGACTGCTGGCTCTTAATCCGTGGCCTGAAAACGCTCGGTATCCGCATGGAAGAAACCAACCAGAATGCGAAGCGCGTCGCGGAATTCCTGGACGGCAATGACAATGTGAAAAACGTGTTCTACCCGGGCCTTGAAAGCCATCGCGGCCACGACATCATGAAAAAACAGGCGACCGGTTTCGGCGGCATGATTTCATTTGATGTCGGTACCGTGGATGCAGCGCATAAACTGCTCGACAAAGTCCGCTACTTCACACTTGCAGAAAGCTTAGGGGCAGTGGAAAGCCTGATCTCTGTGCCATCACTCATGACGCACGCGTCCATCCCGCCGGAACGCCGTGCGGAACTCGGTATTTCCGAAGGCCTTGTGCGCGTGTCGGTCGGAATCGAAGATGTGGAAGACTTAATTGAAGATCTGGAGAATGCACTCGCTGGCGAGTGAACAGGATAACTATAGAGGGCAGGCGGATTCGCACAAAGCGGATCTGCCTGTTTTTTTGTGGCAAAAAAGCAGTCAGGCAATTTCGTGACTCAAGTGCTAATTGGAGAAAAAGGAACATGGTCGCTGTGGACACGGAGAAAATAGTCACTATTTCTTATGTTTCTGAATTATCAGAAATGATAATCTTAATTTAGCGGTAAATTCTGAATTCGGAAGGGGAAGGGAAATGGGAAAAAGTAAATGGGGCACAATCGTAATAGCCAGCATCCTGACACTCTCACTTGCAGCGCCGGCCACGGCAAACGTGGAAGAGCCGAAAGTTCAGACCGAAAACTGGAACACAGAACGCTATGGTGACCGGGTCGACATTGACCAAAAGCTGAACCAGTTAGCAGAAAGCGAAGAGTTCCAGCAGCAAGCAGCTGAAAAAATCAAAGCACAGGCTGAACAAGTGCAGGACAAGCTGACGGGTGGTAAAACGAAAGGGAAAGATGCCGGCAATGACAAAACCCAGACGGGTAAAGGAAAGAACCAACCGGGAGATGGGACTGCCGGTGATGGATCTGAAACAACTGCTGATAACCCATTCACGTTTGACGGCGGAACAAAACTATTCCTTACCCGGGAGCTTGCGTTCAAAGAATTCACACTTCGCAGCGTCGGGGAGAATGTCGAAATTTGGGTGGCCAACGATCTTGCTTATGGCCCTAACAATCCAAAGCCGGCTGATATAGTAACACAAGCACAGGTTGATAAGCTGCGCAATGAATTTGACAGCAATATTTATCCGAAAGCGACTGAGTTCTTCGGAATACCGGATCCACTGGATGGCTCCAATTCCCCTCTTCCGGGGATAGTGGGATTGCCTGAGGGTTACTATGAGGGTTCCGATAAAGTGATCATGCTCGTTGATAATATTGTCGATGAAGGCTGGAACAATCCGGATTATCCATTCTTCGTCGCGGGCTTCTTCTGGCAGACGCTTGAAAATTATATCGACCGAAATATCATTACGATTGATACGAATTCGTGGGATACCCGTCTCGAAAACACCTTCTTTGGCACAACGATCCATGAACTGCAGCACTTGATTCAGGCGGATAACGACGGAGCGGAGACAACTTGGCTGAACGAAGGGTTCTCGACTTTCTCTGAATACCTCGGCGGCTATGGGCATGATGCCGGTTCGATCAATTTCTATCTGGATCACCCGGAAAACTCACTCGTGAACTGGGATGAGCATTATGGAGCGGTAACTGGTCCTGAAACGATCGCTGATTACGGCCAGACCTATCTGTTCACACTTTATATGCACGATAAATTCGGCAAAGAGTTCATCCGTGAGCTTGCAACGGATGGGGAAAATCAAGGCATGGCCAGCATCGACCAAAAGCTTGCCGAATTTGGTTCGGATAAATCATTCAATACGCTCTACCAGAATTTCATGGCAGCCCTGACTCTCGACCATTCGAAAGTCAGCAGTGATTACAATATCGACAGCATCGACCTTCGCACATTGCCGGTTGATTCAGAAGGCACCGTGCGCGGCAAGACGGTCGATTTTGAAAAAGCCATTACATTCGAAAAAGAAGGCGTTCCGGCATGGGGCGGCGATTTCAAGGAATTCAACTTCGATACCACAGTACGCGGTATGGAATTCGATGGCGTCGCTTTCCTCCCGCTGGAATGGAGTACTGCAGCTAACCCATTGGATGAGACCGAGCAGGTATTGCACGCAAACAACGGAGATGAAGTGGATCAGGCGTTGATTTTTGGGGCTACTGTACCGGCAGACAATCCAGTCCTGACATTCGATCATTATTATGACATCGAAGAACAATGGGATTATGGGGTCGTTCAAGTTTCCACTGATAATGGGGAAACATGGACGTCGTTAGCCAATGAAAACACGCGCATAGATGTCGTGGAAGAGGGGTACCCGAAAATTAAAGAGAACGTTCCGGGCTTCACTGGTCATAAGCTGAACTGGTCAACAGAGACATTCGACCTCTCGGCGTATGCAGGCCGCGACATTCTGGTTTCATTCCGTAATCTCACGGACTGGGGCTATAACGACACAGGCTGGTTCATCAAGAATGTGTCGTTGGGAGATTTCTTTGCAGACGGGTCATCGACAGAGCCATTCCAATCACTTGGCCAATTGAAAGGTGAATATGTCGACTTCACGACGACATTCGTCCAGACAAAGAAGAATGGTCAGCAGCATGTTTTCCATGTGGACCCATTCAATGTAACGGAAGAAGAAGCATTGGACCTTCAAAACGTCTTCCGGGAAGGCAACGTGAAAATGATTACTTCATACGCCGCGCAGCCGGGACAGGGCAATGCACAGGAATTCACGTACGAAGTACAGTACAAGATCGATAATCCGAATAAAGGCGCAGGAAACAACAGCGGCGAATAAGTCTTACGAAAAGCGGGCCACAAGCCCGCTTTTTCTTATGGATGAGTATCATTAATCTGCGAAATAAAATAGATTTCGACCTTATCGATTATAAATAGAAAATAACGATCATAAGTCTCTGTTATCGATCATAAACGGAAAATAACGATCATAAACAGGTGGTTATCGATCATACTTGGGGTATGCCACCTTTTTTTAGACCACCGGATTGATTTACATAACACTTTTTTGTCT
The DNA here is from genome assembly GCF_001999905.1 of Planococcus lenghuensis. Taxonomy (NCBI): domain Bacteria; kingdom Bacillati; phylum Bacillota; class Bacilli; order Caryophanales; family Caryophanaceae; genus Planococcus; species Planococcus lenghuensis. Next base: position 3,020,233 of record NZ_CP019640.1, on the reverse strand, counting down.
TTGGAATGAAAATCCGCTCTATCGCTCGTAAATCCAAAATAAAGCTCGTATTCCAGAAATAAAGCTCGCAAATCCCGGCAGTCCCTTCCTTCCTGCCTCAATTCCCCTTATGGTAAGATGAAGAAGAGAATTTTGTGCGAAAGGAAGAGGACATTGTCAAAAACACTTGATGCATTCCTGAACGATAACCTGCAGGAATTGAAAGAGCAGGGGCTGTACAATGAAGTGGATCCGGTTGAAGGCCCGAATGGCCCGATCATCAAAGTCCGCGGGAAAGAACTGATCAACTTATCATCCAATAACTATCTGGGCCTTGCAACGAACGACGAATTGAAAAAGGTCGCAAAAGAAACGATCGACAAATACGGCGTTGGCGCAGGTGCAGTGCGTTCGATCAACGGTACGCTCGACCTGCACGTGCAGCTTGAAGATAAGCTTGCCGAGTTCAAAGGGACGGAAGCGGCGATTTCGTATCAATCCGGCTTCAATTGCAATATGGCGGCGATTTCTGCAGTCATGGATAAGAATGATGCGATCCTGTCCGATCAGCTGAACCATGCTTCGATCATCGATGGCTGCCGACTGTCGAAAGCGAAGATCATCGCGTACAAGCATTCCGATATGGAAGACTTGCGGGCGAAGGCGAAAGAAGCGACAGAATCCGGTCTGTACAATAAAGTCATGGTTATCACAGACGGCGTATTCTCAATGGACGGCGACATTGCTAAGCTACCGGAAATCGTGGAAATCGCGAAGGAATTCGACCTCATCTCGTATGTCGATGACGCCCATGGATCCGGCGTGACCGGCAAAGGGAAAGGAACTGTAAAGCATTTCGGTCTGGAAAAAGAAGTTGATATGCAGATGGGCACGCTATCAAAAGCGGTCGGTGTGGTCGGCGGTTACGTTGCCGGTAAGCAGAACCTGATCGACTGGCTGCGCGTGCGCTCACGTCCGTTTTTATTCTCCACGGCAGTGCCGCCCGGCGATACAGCGGCCATCATTTCGGCGCTGCAGATGATCATCGATTCCACGGAGCTCCATGATAAGTTGTGGGATAACGGAGATTATTTGAAAAAAGGCCTGAAAGAGCTGGGCTTCAATATCGGGGAATCCGAAACGCCGATCACGCCGTGTATTATCGGTGAGGAGAAGCTGACCCAGCAATTCTCAAAGCGCCTGTTCGAAGAAGGCGTGTATGCAAAATCGATCGTTTTCCCTACTGTTCCGAAAGGCACCGGCCGCGTCCGCAACATGCCGACGGCCGCCCATACGAAAGACATGCTTGATGAAGCGCTTGCCGTATATGAAAAAGTCGGCAAAGAACTGGGCGTTATTCAATGACGCAAGCAGTGCACTGCCATTTTGGCAGTGCGCTTTTTAGATTTTCAGGTCTGTGCGCGTGCCGGCCAATTGAAGAGACATAGATTGGACTGGAAGTCAGGAAAAACGGCTCACTTCTTATTTCCGGTTGTTCTCCCATGCCGTCCCCCGTATAATGAATAAGGATTGAAATTTGAGATGCGTAAAGGCGTTCATGGTTTTACTTAAAGGAGGAAATTGGGTGAAACGCATACTGATAACTGGTGCGCTCGGCCAGATTGGATCTGAACTGACGGGGAAACTCCAAGAAATATATGGAGTCGAAAACGTGCTGGCAACGGATATTCGTCCGATTGAAAATAAAGACGGTAATTTCGCATTATTGGATGTGACGGATGGGGAACGGATGCAGCAATTGGCGAAAGATTTTAATGCGGACACAATCATGCATATGGCGGCATTATTATCAGCAAAAGCCGAGGGAAATCCGTTATTCGCTTGGAATTTGAACATGGGCGGTCTTATGAATGCGCTGGAAACGGCCAGAAACCTGGGTCTGCAGTTTTTTACGCCAAGTTCGATCGGTGCGTTCGGCCCGTCCACACCGAAAATCGGCACCCCGCAGGATACATTGCAACGGCCGACAACGATGTACGGGGTCAATAAAGTCGCCGGGGAGTTGCTGTGTGACTATTATTTTCACCGATTTGGCGTTGATACGCGCGGTGTCCGCTTTCCGGGCCTCGTTTCTTATGTAACACCCCCGGGTGGCGGAACGACCGATTACGCAGTGGACATTTACTACAAAGCGCTCGAACAGGGCAGCTATGCTTCTTATATCGCGCAAGGGACGCATATGGACATGATGTACATGCCGGATGCCCTGCAGGCCATTGTGGATCTAATGGAAGCGGACGCAGCGCAACTTGAGCACCGGAATGCCTTTAATGTGACGGCGATGAGCGTGGACCCGGAAGCGGTTGCGGCGTCCATCCGGAAACACCTCCCGGATTTTAAATTGACATACGATGTCGATCCGGTCCGTCAGGGGATTGCCGCCAGCTGGCCGGACAGCATTGATGCATCTGCAGCTGAACGGGAATGGGGCTTCCAAGTGAAGTATTCCCTGGATGCCATGACAGCTGACATGCTCAATAAATTACGGGAAAAATTTGCACACGCCTGAGCGTGTGCTTTTTTATGCCGTAAAACCGTTAAATGGCATCCGGCCCGCCGGTAATGGGCAGTACAGTTGAATCTTTGACTTCCCGCAGCACGAGACTAGTCTGGATTTTCGTGACGCCAAGCCGGTTCAGTTTGCGGATGAATGCCTGCAGATCCGCCCGGTCCCGGTTGGCGACTTTCAGCAAATAATCATATTCACCCGTCAGGCAATGGCATTCCAGCACTTCGGGCATCGCCTGCAGTGCGGATTCCAGCACATGCAATTCTTCTGCCTGATGAACAGTCGTGCTGATAAAAATAAAACATAACAGATCGAAGCCGAGTTTTTCCTGGTTCAAAATGGCGACTTGCCGGCTGATGTATCCCTCGTTTTCCAGGCGGCGGACACGTGCATGAACAGCAGGGGAGGAGAGGCTGACGCGCCGGGCCAATTCCGCATTGCTCAATTGGGCTTCGTGTTGCAGTATATCAAGCAGCTGGACATCGATTGAATCGAGTACTTTACTGAAAACAGATTCCATTGCCAAGTCTCCTTTAAGATTGTTTTGTGATGATGGAAATCTCAATTTGCCAGATGAATAAAATAACGTATTCCTTAGTAACACTTTAATTTTTATTGAATTAAAACGCAATAGGTAAAGAACCTGTAAGTTTATGAGTAGAAAAGTTAAAATTATTAATAAAGAGGTTTTAACTTGAAGCGGGGGAGGTTCTTTATGCGTTATAAGTATTCAATCTTATTGCTGCTGACAAGCCTGCTATGGGCAGGGAATTTTGTGATGGGAAAATGGCTGGTGGGCCATGCTTCACCCATCACGCTGACGAGCCTCAGATGGCTGATTGCAATCGTCTGTCTCTTACCGTTTATCATGCGGCAGGGAAAAACGGCGCTTCCGCCGCGTCAGGCATTATTGCCGTTGCTGCTGATGGGACTTACAGGTGTCGCCTTATTCAATACGCTTCAGTTTTTAGCGCTTGATCACACATCCGCCACAAATGTAGGCTTGATCTCTACGCTGAATACCGTTTCGATCGCTATATTTTCAGTCCTGCTCCTGAAGGATAAAATCAGCGCTGTCCAGACGGTTGCGATCGCTCTTTCACTGGCCGGTGTTGTGCTGGTGCTGTCGAAAGGAAGCAGTGAGGTGCTTCTGTCGCTCGAATTCAACCGGGGAGATGTGTACATGCTGGCTGCGGTGGGCATCTGGGGAATTTACTCCGTTTGCAGCAAATGGGCGATGATGTATGTGACGCCGCTTGCTGCCACATTCTACTCAGGCATCGCAGGTCTGTTGGTGCTCCTGCCCTATAACGCTGCAGATTTTCACGTGACAGACATAACGGGACCGTTCATTGGTGCGCTGCTCTATACTGGCGTCATCTCTACAGTAGTTTGTTTTGTGCTCTGGAACATCGGTGTGCAGAAACTCGGCGCTGCTTCAGCGGGCATTTACCTGAACTTTAACCCAATCTTTACTGCTATTCTGGCATTCCTTTTACTGGGCGAACAAATGACCGGTACACAATTGGCCGGCAGTGCCATCGTCATTGCAGGATGCTATGTATTTACTGCAGTGAAGGCAAAGAAACCTGCTGCTCATCTGCCAGCCGACACAGAACAAGAGCTGCAGCTCAGTGCGGAAAGCGAAAAGCGGTTGCAGGCAAATTCCTCTTGAACGGAATCACGGGTTCGTAAGGTGTTTTATGGAGGTTCAAGGGATGCTCGTTATTATTTGAAGGGATTTCAGCCGATTATTATTTACAGACCAGCTGGATTTTCATGACAAATCATAAAAAGCTGTTGCCGGATTTCCGACAACAGCTTTTTCATTTAAAACAGCAAATGTGCCACGCCAGTGATGATGGGCAATGCGATCAATGTGCGGAGCAGGAAGATGACAACCAGATCAAGGATATTGACCGGAATCTTCGAACCGAGCAGTAAACCGCCGACTTCTGACATGTAAATCAACTGAGTGACCGACATTGTAGCTACAATGAAGCGGGTCATTTCAGATTCCAATCCCGCTCCAAGAATCGCCGGAAGGAACATATCCGCAAAGCCGATGACCATGAGCTGGGCGGCTTCTTCTGCTTCGGGAATACCGAGCAAGGTGAGAAGCGGCTCAAACGGCGCACCGAGAATCGCAAAGAACGGTGTGAATTCTGCAAGAATCAATGCGATTGTCCCGAATGCCATGACAACCGGGGCAACGCCGATCCACATATCGAGCACGTTTTTGAATCCATCGGTGAAGAACTTGCCTGCCGACCGGTTCCGGTCCGCTTTTTCAAGAGCCAGTTCAAGGCCATGGCTTGCAGAGCTGTATCCCTTCGGCACATCTTCATGCTGAGATTCCTGTGGCGTGCCGTCTGCGAATGTCGTCTCTTTTTGAGCGAGCGGATAAATCCGCGGCATGATGAGTGCCAGTACAACACCTGCCAGGATGACAGTGCCGTAATAAGGCAGGAAGTATTCACTGAGACCCACTTCTGAGATGACGACAATGGCGAACGTGATCGATACGACTGAGAAAGTCGTCCCGATGATCGCAGCTTCCTGCTTCGTATAGCGGTTCTGCTCATACTGCTGACTTGTCAGCAGGACACCGATTGTTCCGTCACCGACCCAAGAGGCCAGTGCGTCGATGGAAGAACGGCCCGGCAGCCGGAACAGCGGCCGCATGATTTTGACCATCATCGTCCCGAAGAACTCCAGCAGGCCAAAATTCATGAGGAGCGGCAACAGGAGGCCGGCGAACAGGAAGATGGTGAACAGGAATGACAGCAAGCCTTCTGCCGACAGCAAAAGTCCGCCCGTTACGTCACTCCATACCGCTTCGGGTCCCACCTGGAGCATAACCATCAGCGCAAAAACTGCACCGAGAACACGGACGATTGTCCAGAACCAATGAACATTGAATAATTTTTCGATAAACGTTGTCTCTTCGTCTGCTGCAGGTGGCCGTTTCGCTACAAAAACCAGCGATCCCACCGCTGCGATGATGAGCAGCCCGGTTACGATCCACGATACATACGGTGCAATATATTCTGCAAGCCAGCTTGCAAGAATCGCGACCACGACCTGAACACCTTCCGCTGTCTGGAGCGGCACCATGAACAGCAGAATTCCGAGTATGGACGGAATCAGGAACAATGCCCACGTTGATGCTGAATGCGTTTTCATGATTTTCCTCCTTGATGTCTATGTAACTGAAATAATTGCCGTGTTCACTTTCTCTTGTGTGAACATCCTCTATTATAGTAGCGGAATTTGTCGAATAAATATAGTCCCTTCCATTAGGGCAGGAACTGGAGCTATAGATAAAACCCTGTAAATTGCATAAACATGTATTCCCGGTCGCCAGCCGAAAACGTTCCGCTTGCTTCCTGGTCCTGAAGCAAACAGGCCAGTCAGTGAGCGGGACAAGACATCGTTCTGTACATAATTATTGGCAGCCCGCCGGCCTCAACGGATTGTCTGTACCTGTTTTGCTCCAATAACTCCATTAGAAGAATAACGGGAAAAGGTGCCGTCTTTCCTGCAAGAAGAACCGGCTATCAAGAAATGGGTACCGGTTTGGAAAGAAGAGGCGGGCAGGGGAAGAGGATCAAAGGACGCGGTCATCCATCACGCGCATCTTTTGATCGCTTCCCGCGAGCGTTCTTAAAAAAGCGGAACACCTTTGTCAGAATCGGCAGATTTCACTCGTGGGCAGAAATTGTTTACTTGCAGTTTTCTGCATAAAAATTTTTATGCATAATTATAGGGTTTGACCAAAAGATTCCGCTTGCAATCAATGATGAAGGCAGGGAAGAGAAAAATCCGCCAGTTTTCTCTTCCTGCGATTTCCGCATAAGCATCAGCCTTTTTGAAGATATCACGGCAGCTGCCATTCTGTAAGGTCGTTATATCCGTCCATGACTTGGCTGACGAATGAACGGCGGCGACTCCAGCCAATCAAAAAGAGCCGCCGGAAAGGTCATCGCTCATGACCTTTCGGGACAGCCCTGCACGATTAAAATGATTCTTCAAAGTCCTCATCCCACCGGTACGTGTAAAAACGTTCATTGACAAGCCAGCTCTCAGTTTCTGTATCTCCCTGTGCAAGTTTATGCTCCATTTCTTCAAGCATCCAGGCCGTCTGCGAAATGTGGGCTTTCATGGAATTCATTTTCCGTTCGCGGACGGGCGAGATATCCCGGACGATATCGGGCTTGCCGAGGCCGGACAGCGTATCATTGGCAAACGCCACACAATGCAGTTTCGGGCGGTCCTTCATGCGGCGGACAGCGCGGATGACGGCTCGTGCGGTCGCTTCGTGATCGGGATGCACGGCATAATTCGGATAGAATGTGATGATGAGGGAAGGGTTCGTTTCATCGATCAATTCTGTGATGAGCTGCACCATTTTTTCGTCATCTTCAAACTCAAGTGTCTTATCCCGAAGTCCCATCATCCGCAGATCTTCCAGTCCCATGGCTTCTGCGGAAGCCAGCAATTCCTGTTTTCGGATGTCAGGAAGTGATTCCCGGGTGGCAAATGGCGGATTGCCGAGATTCCGGCCCATTTCACCAAGTGTCAGACATGCATATGTAACAGGTGTTCCCTGTTCAATATAAGATGAAATCGTTCCGGATACACCAAAGGCTTCATCATCAGGGTGCGGAAATACAACCAGTACATGGCGTTCTGCTTCTATTGTCATAAGTTCCTCCTTAATAAGCGAACGGTGTTTCGCTCAGTTCCAGCGCCACCGCGAGTTTTCCGGATGCGTCATGGCCGGCGAGCAACAGACGGCCGTGGTCATCCAGTTCATAATGGGTAATGCCTTGTGCATAAACCCAGCCATACGGCAGTTTTAATCCTACGCGGTGCGGACTGTCACCGACGATTTTTCCCAATTCAAAATTGATCAGCACATTGCGGATGAATGCACCGGCGTTAAAAAAGCCTTCATTGAAATGGCTGGCGTATGCACCGTTTGTTGTCTCCAGGTGGAGATAGACATCCTTGCCGGCGAAGGCATCCAGTGCCGTCTGGAGTTTTTTAGGCTCAACAAGTTCCATAGCAGTTCCTCCTTCCGAAAATTCCCCTGAAACCTAGTATAGGAAATTTCGTCCTGTAAAGCGACAGTCCAGCTTTATTGGCCAGAAAAAACTGGTAAAATAAGAACGAATGTTTAAACAAAGGGGTGCGTTGGGTGAAATTTTTACTGAAGTTTCTGTTTTCGCTGATCGTTATTTTATTGGCGAGCGGGCTTCCGGTCCTGGTAGGCGGGTTCGCGGCAGGGGAACTGCGGCTCGAAATCTACTTCAGGACAATCCGGGACGTTCTTGAATCACTGTGGCCGGTTCAGGATATCGCCATCATGAACTTTCGGGCGCAGCAGGAGATGCCGCTGTTTCCGGATATTTTCGCGTACATAAGTTACTCGCTGCAAATTCTCACCTTGGCCATCATCGCGGCAGTTGTCACTGCACTCGTATTCACCGTTCTGACGATGATGCTGCCGGACCGATGGCGGGAACAGGTCAAGCTGGCCCTGTATTTCCTGGAGTCCATTCCGGACCTTCTCGTCATCATGCTTGCCCAGCTGGCGGTTATCGCATTTTTCAAGAAAACCGGGATTCTTGTCTCAAGCATTGCCGTACTCGGGGATGACCGCATTTACTGGCTTCCGGTGCTGTGTCTCATGATTCTGCCGATGATCCAGCTATACCGGCTCAGCATGCTGACGTTTCAGGAAGAAGAGCGGCAGCTGTATGTGGAATTCGCGCGTTCCCTCGGCTATTCAAAAGCGATCACCGTGCTGCTGCACATGTTCCGCAATGCCATGACCAGCGTTTTTTTTCAATCGAAAAAAACGGTCTGGTTCATGCTGTCCAATTTATTTGTGCTGGAACTCATGTTCAATTTGCCTGGCATCATTTTGTTCTGGCAGGAGAATATGACGCCAGAAGTATTCCTGGTGACTGTTCTAAGTTTTTTCCTGCCGGTATTCATCCTGTACAGTATCGGTGAATGGTATTTTCTGCGGCGTCTGTATGGAAGGGAGATTGTCTGAATGTGGAAACAGCCTTTTTTCATCATCGGCTTTTCGGTCCTGGCATTGCTTTTAGCCAGCAGCTTTGCTTATGAATGGATTTGGGGCACCACACCCCGTCAGGTCCAGTTTCTGATTGAAAATGGGCGGGTAGTTGAAGCACCGCCCATTTCTCCGAATGCAAGCATGCCGTTCGGTTCGGATCCATTCGGCTATGACATTCTCGGGAAGATTGTGCTGGGCGCGAAATATACGATCCTTGCTGCCCTGCTGGTTGCAGCGCTTCGCATGCTGATCGCCATTCCGGCAGGCTACTTTCTGGCGACTTATCTCCGGCGGCACCGCACGTGGATCGGCGGGCTTGCTGATTCATTGCATTACATCCCGCTGAGTGTATTTGCGGCATTCGTTCTGTTTCCGGTTCTCTGGATGCCGGAAGGCGGCTTTACAACGACGTTATGGGAGCGGATTTTTATTCAGATTGTCATCATGGCGCTGCTGACGGCGCCGGTCATTGCCGTACTTATCGGCAACGAAGCGTCACTTGTTTACCGGAAAGAATACGTGCTCGCTTCCCGGACGCTCGGTGCCAGCAAATTCCGGCTGATCCGGAAACATTTATTTCCGCAAATGCGGGAAAAGCTGGCTGTTCTCTACGGTCAACAAGTGATCGAGACATTCATCGTGTTGGCGCATCTCGGCTTGCTCGATCTGTTCCTGGGCGGGACGAAAGTAAGTTATGATCCGATGCTGGCTGATCCGCCGATGTCCATTTCATTCGAATGGGCCGGCCTGTTCGGTTCTTCATTCCGCTATCTGCAAGGAGCTCCGTGGCTGCCGCTGATACCGGTCCTCTTCATCGCGATCGCGATCCTGTCCGTTTCGCTCATGATGGAAGGCTATATCCGGTCTAAAAATCCGAAGGTGAAAAAACGGAAGCTGTCTGCAAAAGAAGAAACTGTCATCGAGTGGAACCGCACTGAATTGCGGAAGAAGATGGTACGGCTTGCCGGCATGGAGGAATCGGAAGGAGCGGTGACCCGTGATCCGCATTGAAAAACTGGCCGATTGTACGATGGCTGATGGAGCCGAGGCATGGAACAGAGGATTTGAAGGTTATTTTTTCGATATGACTACCACCCCGGAAGCATTTGAAAAACGGCTGGATCAGGAAGGTCTGGCTCCGGAACTGTCGCTCGTCGTCTTCCATGGCGGGCAACCGGCCGGGCTCGTACTCAATGGCATCCGAAAATCCGGAAACAAGAAAATCGGCTGGAATGGGGGGACGGGCGTCGCCTCTTCCTTACGGGGCAGCGGAATCGGCAAGAAATTGATGGAACAGACACTGGCTATTTTCAAGGCCAATGGTGTACAGACAGCGACACTCGAAGCCATCAAGGAAAATGACCCGGCGATCGCGTTATATGAGAAGGTGGGCTACCGGATCATCGACCGGCTGCAGTTTCTTCATCTGCACGGGGAAGTGGAGCACAGCATGGAGCCGGCCCGATTCTTCCGGACTGAACGAACGATCCCGGAAAAAGCAGGTGAACTTCCGTTCTACCGCAGTGCTTATCCATGGCAGACGCTGTGGCAAAGCGCGAAAGGCGGCGAAGCGCTCATCGCTTTTGATGAGACGGGCCAGCCTGCAGGGTATGCCGTTTTCCGGAAAGCTTATGATGAAACTGGTATGCATACCGCTACGGTCCTGCTGCAATGCGAGGCCGATCCTGCCATTCAGGACGCCTGCAAAGTGATCGGACAATTGCTCGCTGAAACCTTCGACGGATTTACTGGAGAAATCAAGCGGGTAGCGGTGAATATTCCGGTCACCAGAAGTGCAGATACACTCAAAATATTGCACGATCGGGGATTCCAAGTCACTTCAGAGCAAGTCGATATGGCGAAAGAACTGTAAACAGAAGATCCCGCCAAGAATCGGCGGGATTTTTTGTGTGCAAAGGCTGAAAGCGGAAAAATCCCGTGAAACAGGTATAACTTCCTTTAAAGAAGGTTAAACAAAAAAGGAAGGCGACACGGGGCCGCCTTCCTGAATCATTTTATGCTTCTTCAACAGTCACTTCAGGATACCCGAAGCTGTTCACTGCGCCGTGCATGACCGGACCGACGAATTCATTGAGCTTCCAGCCGTGTGAGATGGCCGCAGATACGAATGCTTTCGCATCAACGACGGCATCGTAAACGGAAGAGCCGTTTGCGAGTCCGGCAGTGATGGCGGCAGCGAATGTGCAGCCGGCACCATGCGTATATGAAGTATCCGAACGTTCCGTAATCAGCAGATAATGCTTGCTGCCGTCAAAGAACAGATCCACCGCTTTATCGTGCGGCAGCTGCTTGCCGCCTTTGATGGCGACTGTTTTTGCGCCGCGTTCATGGATGATCTCAGCTGCACGTTTCATGTCGTCGATCGATTCGAGGTTTCCGAGACCTGATAGCTGGCCCGCTTCGAATAAATTCGGGGTAACGACTTGGGCAATCGGCAGCAGATGTTTCACCATGGCGTCGACGTTTTCCGGAAACAGCACCTCATCTTCACCTTTACATACGAGAACCGGGTCAATGACTACTTGCTCAACGCCGGATTCCGCAATGCCTTTTGCGGCAGCTTCGATGATTTCAACTGTCGGAAGCATGCCGGTCTTCAGAGCATCCACGCCGGTTGAGAAAGCGGTTTTCAGCTGAGGCGGCAGCGTTTCGACCGGTACCGGGTGGACGCCATGGCTCCACCCGTTATCCGGGTCCATCGTCACGATGACTGTCAATGCCGTCATGCCGTATGTGCCGTATTCCTGGAATGTTTTCAAGTCAGCCTGTATGCCGGCGCCGCCGGATGTATCCGATCCTGCGATCGTTAATGTTTTTTTTAGCGTCATGATTCCAAAACCTCCATCAGTGAATTGTATTCTTCATTCATTTTAACAAAAAGGCGGCGCTTTACAATGAATCCTGCTTCAGGGGGAAAGCGGTGACAGCCATGACTGCGGTCAGCAGGAAAAACAGAAACAGCACACTGCCGAACAGCCAGCTGCCATCTTGAAAAAGGCCCATGCTGATTAATAGGATCAAAACGGACACAACAAGCAGAACTACTGACAGGCAGCCCATTGCCGCCTTTTTGACCGGTTCAGGAGCCGCGGATCCGTCTGTTTGTATAATTGCTTTGATTTTTTGCCGGAAGTCGTCCACATGCATCACCTCAAAAAGTAATTGCTGTGTTTATCTTATCATATCGAGGAAGGAAGGGATTTTGTTGTCAGATGACGAGCGCTACAAAGAAATCGAAAGGCAGCTTAACGAAGTGAAAGACAGGGAAAAAGAGGGAAGGAGGGGCAGGCCGAAAAGCAGTTGGCGCAATTGGATTTTCCTGATTTCGGTGCTCATTGTGCTGCTCGCTGCGGCATTGCCGTTCGGCGTGTTCTGGTATTTACAGAGCGGCAATACATTTCAGGAGTCCCAAAGCTCGATTGTGGAGCGGCTGCAGGACTTGAACGAGCTGTCAACGGCAGAAGCGTACACAAAAGTGATTATCGAGCAGGATGACAATCAATTATTCGGCCGGGATATTGGATTCGATGTCCCGGGAACCGACCGTCAGCTGCTCGTCGTAATACCGGGGAAAGTCCGTGCGGGTGTTGATTTCTCAAGTATAGCAGCGGATGACATTACGGTGGACGAAGAGGCACAGACTGCGATTCTCCTGCTGCCTGAACCGAAACTGCTCGGTGAACCAGAACTGATGCTGAAAGACATCAAGATTTATTCACATGAAGGCATGTTCCGCGGTGACCCTGACCTGTCCGAGGCGTACACGCTGGCGGAAGAAGCACAAAAACTTATGAAAAAAGAAGCCGAGGCACAAGGAGTCCTGCAGCTGGCAGAAGACAATGCTTCCCGCTCGGTGCGGGATATGTTCGGACTCGTCGGTTATGACGTGACCGTCCGATTCAAATAAGGAAAGGATGAGTGCGATGACAAAGCAAATTTTATCAAACGACTGGCAGGAAGTGGTCGGAGAGGAATTTGACAAACCGTATTATGAGGTGCTCCGCACATTTCTGAAGGAAGAGTACGAAAACAAAACCATTTACCCGCCAAAGGACAAAATCTGGACAGCATTCGAGACAACACCCTTCCATGACGTGAAAGTCGTCATTCTCGGGCAAGATCCATACCACGGGCCGAACCAGGCGCATGGCCTCAGCTTCTCGGTGCAGCCGGGGATTACAAAACCGCCGAGTGTCCGCAATATGTTCAAGGAATTAAAAGACGATCTCGGCTGTGAAATTCCGGAAGACGGCACGCTGACAAAATGGGCTGAACAAGGCGTCATGATGCTGAATACAGTGCTGACCGTACAGAAAGGCAAAGCACATTCCCATAAAGGCAAAGGCTGGGAACAATTTACGGATGAAGTGATCCGCAAACTGTCCGAGCGTGAAAAACCGGTCATTTTCGTCCTTTGGGGCAAAGCGGCCCAAGCGAAAAAAGAACTCATCGATCTGGATAAAAACGATGTGATTGAAGCGCCGCACCCAAGCCCGTTCAGCGCAAAACGCGGTTTTTTCGGCAGCCGGCCATACTCAAAAGTGAACGAATTGTTAAAAGAACGCGGAGAAGACCCAATCGACTTCTGCCTCGCCTGACTTCATGGTACGATAGAAAACGGAAAGTGAATGCAGGCTAACAAGGGGAGGAGTGACACATCATGAATATTCCTTCCGACCGGGTCCTGACGGAAATCGAACGGCACCTGGAGCGCGTGCGCCCGGAAGATGCCGGTCATGTGCGGGAAACGCTTGCGGCCATCCGCGCATTATGCGATATCGTACTGGAGGATCAGCCGCCACAGCGTCCGCAGCAGCCGGTACCGGCTCCGAGGCCGGCACCGCAATCGTCTGTGCAGCCGGCAGCACCACGGGACCTTTACGAGACGCCGCTTCAGGAAGACGATGCGAACGGGGATTCACTGTTTGATTTTTAATTGAGGAAAGCAGGGTTGGGTTTACATGAAATTTTTCTTGATTGCCGGTGCCATCAATGCGTTTTTATCGGTTGCACTCGGCGCATTCGGCGCTCATGCCTTGGAAGGGCGCGTGGCGGATAAATACCTTGCCACTTGGCAGACCGCTGTGCAGTACCAGATGTTCCATGCGACCGGTCTTTTGATCGTCGGCTTGCTGATGAGCACCGCGTTCATCGGACCGATCTCTTCACTTAACTGGGCCGGCTACTTATTACTCGCCGGTATCGTGATTTTCTCCGGCAGTCTGTACGTTCTCAGCCTGACCGGCATCAGCATACTTGGCGCCATCACACCGATCGGCGGCCTGGCGTTCCTCGCCGGCTGGATCATGCTGATCGTCGCCGCTTTGAAAGCTCTCTGACATTCAGAGGGCTTTTTGTTTTGGACAAATTAATGCGGTTTTGTGGACGATCGGCGAGAAGGGGAGGAAGTGGGAGGAGAAAATGAAGAGTATCAACTGGCGGAATTCAGGAGGTTACTTGCGGAACTCAGGAGCCAACTAGTGGAACCCATGGTTCAACTTGCGTAACTCAGGAGACAACTAGTGGAACTCATGGTTCAACTTGCGGAACTCAGGAGCCAACTAGTGGAACTCAGGAGACAACTAGCAAAACTCGGGGGCCGATTAATGAAAGATACCTGTATACTTGCAAGCTTTCCGTGATTACTTGTGAAATCTTGGTGAGTACTTGCGAAAGAGCGGAGGTTATTTGCTAAAGCATGGTGAATACTTGCGAACGGAGAAACACTTGCGAAAAAGGTACAATTGAAGTTCCCGTATTGATTGTCGGCTGGCGTTTAAAATACACTCACAGAATCTTAAAGTGCATTCGCGACGGCTTAAAGAGCACCCACGGAATCTTAAAGAGCATCCAGCCGATTTCAATCGCAATTTTACCGTTTTTCCACTACAAATCAAAAAAAGCTGACACCGGATATCCGGCATCAGCTTCCCCCATTATTAAACTTCCAGCATTTTCGTAAACTTATCAGCATCAAGCAAGGTGCCGACGTAGAACGAACCGAACTCGCCAAAACGTGCGCTCACTTCATCGAAACGCATTTCGTACACGAGTTTCTTGAACTGCAGCACGTCGTCCGAGAACAGCGTGACGCCCCACTCGTAATCATCGAAACCGATCGAACCGGAAATGATCTGTTTCACCTTGCCGGCATACCCGCGGCCGATTTTGCCGTGGCTCGCCATCATGGCGCGACGATCATCCATTCCAAGCATGTACCAGTTGTCGTTGCCTTCGCGGCGCTTGTCCATCGGATAGAAGCACACGTATTGCGAACGCGGCAGTTCCGGGTAGAGACGCGCGCGGACATGCGGGTTTTGATACGGATCTTCATCGGATTTGCCTGCCAGGTAATTCGACAGCTCCACGACGGATACATACGAGTACGTCGGGACGGTAAAAGCAGCAAGCGTCAGTTTGTTGAACTCCGTTTCAATCTCCTGGAGCTCGTCCATCGTCTCGCGCAGGATCATCAGCATGAAATCAGCTTTCTGTCCAACGATTGTGTACAGGGCGTGCGCGCCTGTTTTTGCTTCATCCGTCTTATTGATTTTATTCAGAAATGCGGTAAACTCTTCAACGGCGGCACGGCGCTCATCTTCGTCTAGCATTTTCCAGGCGACCCAGTCGATCGAACGGAAATCGTGCAGCACATACCAGCCATCCAGTGTAATTGCGGCTTCATTCATTGACCAAACACTCCTTTTAAATAAAACTTTCACCTTTCCAGTTTAGCATACACCGCAGGTCCCGTCTGCAGGTGGCAGCGGCTGTCACCGGATTGCCACGCGTCCCGCTGTTTTCAGGGAGCGGTCCATCGGGTAAACTGAATGGAAGAAGACAGGACGGAAAGGATGAATAATCATGGCGGATTTATTTAACGAACTGGCACAGAAAATCACAGGCAAAAGGCTTCGCATCGTTTTTCCGGAAGGGGAAGATGAACGGATCGCCCAAGCGGCCGAACGCCTGGCAAAAGAAGGGCTGATCACGCCCGTCGTCATCAATGCCTCAAAGGAAATTGAAGGCTGTGAGCATGTCTCACCGGATACTTATCCGGGATTTGAAGATCTCGTCGAAGCGTTCGTTGAGCGCCGCAAAGGAAAAGCGACCGCTGAACAAGCCCGCGAGCAGCTGAAGGATCCGAATTATTTCGGAACGATGCTTGTCTATACCGGAAATGCCCATGGACTCGTGAGCGGTGCCGCCCACACGACAGCCGATACGGTGCGCCCGGCGCTTCAGATCATCAAGACGAAAGAAGGCGTGTCGAAAACAAGTGGGGCGTTCATCATGACAAAAGGTGAAGATCGTTACATTTTTGCCGACTGTGCAATCACGGTTGCGCCGACAGCAGAAGACCTGGCGGAAATTGCAGCGGAAAGCGCGAAAACGGCACGGGCATTCGGCATCAATCCGAAAGTCGCCCTGCTGTCATTTTCCACAAAAGGTTCGGCGGTCACAGAAGAAACGGAAAAAGTCGCCGAAGCGACAGAACTTGCTAAACAGCGGCTTGGCGATACGCCGGTCGACGGCGAAATGCAGTTCGACGCTGCGTTCGTGCCATCCGTTGCCGAGAAAAAAGCACCGGACAGCCCGCTGAAAGGGCAGGCGAACGTATTCGTCTTCCCGTCGCTTGAAGCCGGCAATATCAGTTATAAAATCGCGCAGCGCATCGGCGGCATGGAAGCGGTCGGCCCGATCCTCCAGGGGCTCAATGCCCCGGTGAATGATCTGTCGCGCGGCTGCTCGGTGGAAGATGCCTATAACTTGGCGCTTATCACGGCAGCACAAAGTTTACCTGAAGGGGAATAAATGATGGATTCATTTTTTACGGAGCACGAGTGGCGGTTCTGGGACCAGTCGATCAGCGGCCGGAACCGTTCCGCGCTCGAATCGTTCGCGGCGGATGATACGCTGTGCGAACTGGTGGGCAGCGGACAGAGTATATCCGCTGTCCGTACGTGGGTGCATGATGACACGGTCGTGCTCGGCATCCAGGATCACCGGCTGCCGGAAATCGACGCAGGCCTTCACGTATTGCGGGAGCGGGGCTATGAGCCGATCGTCCGCAATTCCGGCGGTCTCGCAGTCGTGCTCGATTCCGGGGTGCTGAATATTTCGCTCGTGCTGTCCGAACGGGAAACCCCGATTGACATTCCGGCGGGTTATGAGCTGATGGTGGACCTCGTCCGGCAATTATTCCCGGAAGCGCAGATCGACGCCTATGAAATTATCGGCTCCTACTGCCCAGGCACGTACGACCTCAGTATCGGCGGAAAGAAATTCGCCGGCATTTCACAGCGGCGCATCCGCAAAGGCATCGCCGTGCAGGTGTATTTATGCATCGAAGGCAGCGGATCGGCGCGCGCGGAATTGATTAAAGATTTCTATGCGGCCGGTCTTGCCGGTCAGCCGACCAAATTCACCTATCCGGTCATCGAACCGGATGTCATGTCATCATTGAGCGAGTTGCTCGGCCGTTCCGTTACTGTTCAGGAGACGGTTGTAAACCTTCATGAACTGCTCGGCCGGCCGCAGCCGGGCATGCTGCGACCGGAAGAAATGGAACGCTATACGTATTACCTGAACCGCGTCGTGGAACGCAATGCGAAAATGCTGGAAGCGGGCGTGTGAAAAAATCGCCTTTTTCGGAGGTGGTTTTTTCGCTATACTTGAAGGAAATGGGAGGTGTGCCTGTGGGTTACGCAACGCAGAAGATGGCGGAAGAAAAAGTATTCAAAGACCCGGTTCACCGCTATATCCATGTGCGGGACCAAGTCATCTGGGATCTCGTGAACACCCGGGAATTCCAGCGGCTCCGCCGCATCAAACAGCTTGGCACATCTTATACGGTGTTTCACGGAGCGGAACACAGCCGCTTCAATCACTCGCTCGGCGTCTATGAAATCGTTCGCCGGATCTGCGATGATGTCTTCCCGGGACGGGATGCATGGAACGAAGGGGAACGGCTTGTCAGCCTGTGTGCCGCGCTCCTGCATGATTTGGGGCATGGACCGTTTTCGCATGCATTTGAAAAAGTGTTCAATGTGGATCATGAGGATTTCACGCGCCGCATCCTGCTGGGCGATACGGAAGTCAACGCAGTGCTCGCCCGGGTGTCATCCGGATTCCCGCAGGATGTGGCGGACGTCATCGCAAAAACGTACCGGAATAAACTTGTCGTCAGCCTGATTTCGAGCCAGATTGATGCCGACCGCATGGATTACCTTCAGCGGGACGCCTATTATACCGGGGTATCGTACGGTCATTTTGATATGGAGCGGATTTTGCGTGTCATGCGCCCGCTTGAAGATCAGGTCGTCATCAAATTGAGCGGCATGCATGCCGTCGAAGATTACATCATGAGCCGATATCAGATGTACTGGCAGGTTTATTTCCATCCGGTTGCCCGGAGTGCCGAAGTCATTCTCCGGAAAATCCTGCAGCGGGCGAAGGAACTGGATGCGAACGGCTATGAATTCAAACAGCCGCTACGTCATTTTCAGTCATTTTTTGACCGGACCTTTACACTCAAAGAGTATCTGGCGCTCGATGAATCCATCCTCATGACATATTTTCAGCTGTGGATGGAAGAAGATGATCCGATTCTGTCTGACTTAAGTGACCGGTTCGTCAACCGGCGCCTGTTTCAATATATCGAGTTCGATCCCGGCAAGGACTTCCGGAAGCTGGCGGAACTCGCGGTTTTATTCACAAAAGCGGGCATCGATCCGGAATATTACCTCGTGGATGATTCCTCATCGGATCTGCCATACGATTTTTACCGGCCGGGGGAAGAAGGCGAGCGGCTGCCGATTCATTTGCTGATGCCGAACAATGAAATCAAGGAATTGTCCCGCTCCTCGCAAATCGTTGACGCGATTTCAGGCAAGCGCCGGACAGATTATAAATTATATTTTCCGGAAGAATTGCTGACCGACGGTAAAAAGAAAGCAGTCAAACAGCAGATCCGGGACATGATCAGGGAAGGGGAGAGATAACGTGCTGCAAGGACATGCAAACATTGTGGACTTTATCGCGCTGACGGAAGGTGTGACCGGCCGTAAAAAACTTCAGAAAATGATCTACATTGCGAAGAAACTCGAGCTGCCGTTTCAGGAGAAATATGAATTCCATATTTACGGACCGTATTCACAGGAATTGGCGGTGCGGATCGAGGAACTTTGCGACATGGGGTTTTTGGCCGAAGCACTGGAGGACAAAGGCTCCTATATTCAGTATACATATGCTGTAACCGATGAAGGGCATGAATTCCGCTCGGCGCTTGGGGCGCAGACAGGTGACGAAAAGCTGGCGGCAGCACTCAATGAAAGAAGTTCCCGTTTTCTGGAACTGACCGCGACGCTCCTTTATTTCGAAGATCTGTCCCGGGAAGAATGTGTTGAAAAATTGCATATCGTCAAAGGAAAGCTGAATTTCACAGATGAAGAAATTGATGAGGCATTTTCCTTTATTGACAGCCTGCAGACCATGAAAAAACTCCCGTAATGGGAGTTTTCACACATCGCTCTGCAATTTGCCGTTGACGCCGTAATTGCTTTTCTTAAGATCTTCGATGAAGACAGTTACTTTTTCAGGCGGCGCACCGGTCGTTGCCGATACCGCTGCCGTCACTTTTTCAACCAGCGCACGCTTCTGATCTTCCGTACGCCCCTCGAGCATTTTAACCGTCACATATGGCATAATAGGAACAGCTCCTTTTTAGTTGGACTACTCAAATCATATCAGAATGGAGGAATTCCGGATATGGCAAACAGTGAAGATCAGCCGACACCGAAACAGAAACTTGATTTTACAATTATAAAAAATGACCCGACCGGTGGACACAAGGGGTATGGCATCGGCTCATTAACGCTTGAAAATGTCTCGCCGGTGATTATCGACGTGGCAGAAAAGACAGCAGAAGTCGATATCGGGGCAATGCATGCGCGAAGCGTCACGGAAAAAGGGATCAAATTCACCACAAACCGGGAAGATTCCGCAGGCGGCAAGGATTACTGGCTGGTCTGGGTGACAATCGATTACCTGGAAGAAGGGCCGTATTACGCGGGCGTCACCGCATGCGAGATGGTCGTGAACCGTGAAAAGCGGCGCGGTTACAAAATTCTCGCTGATCATGTGAACCGCATGGACAAGTCGATGAAGCGGAAAATCATGGTCGCTGACATGGATGCCGCATCAAAACAAGTGCTACGGGAATATCTGAAAGGCCACAGCCCTGAAATGTGGGAGCGCAGCCCGGAAGAACTGCACGAGGCGCTGACCGTCTGAACCATCCTTGAACGATTTATGACATTTCGGCCAAAGACCGTCCGGCGGTTGAAGTTGCTGAAAAAAATAAGTAAACTGAGTACAGTGCTTTCAAATAGAAAGCTAGGACACCTGACTGGCAGACAGGGCGCATGCGCTTGTGAGAACTCCCAAGCCCGCGGGCTCATGCTTCCTGCCTTGCGCTGTCAGGCAAAAAAGGTTTTCTGTGCCGGGAATTATTTCCCTGCTGCAGAAAACCTTTTTTATATTGATTAAATTTCCCGGCGGAACGCCTTCACGGTAATTCCGTCGTCCAGTGGTGAAAAATCCAGCTCCGGGACACGTTCGAAACCGAGCCGTTCATACAGCCCGATAGCATCCGTCATGAATTCACCGGTATGGAGGCCGATAAACGAATGCCCCGCTTCCTTAGCTTCCTGAATGCAGTGCAGCACAAGTGACTTGCCCACACCTTGGTTCCGGAACAACGGGTTAACCGCCAGCATGCGGAGTTCCGGATAATCCAGCGAGCCGGTCTCCCACTCATACGCCGCTTTTTGAGAAGGGAACAGCACTGCGCTTCCGGCAATGTCACCGGCTGCTTCCGCAATGAATAGTTCAGCGCCGGCGTGAAGCTCGCTTCCGGAAGACAGCGTTCCTTTCAATGCGTACCAATGGGCTTCCGGCAATTGCTCCATATATTGCTCATATGCATGAATCCGTCCGCGCCGGATTTCATCGTATTCCGTCTCATGTGCTTTTCTGATCAGCATCCGCGTCAGCTCCTTTGAAAGTATGCTGTATTTATACAGCATACATGACAGCTTTAGCAAATAAGAATTTCCCGCTTGATTGAATGCTTTAAAATTCACTTAGCAGGTTTTAAAATGCATTCACCCGTCCGAGAACCAAATTCATAAGCGAAAAATCAATAACTTGTCACTCCCAAGCATGAACCTCGCTCCGTTAACGATTTTAGAAGCTTTAAAGTGCACTCAACCAATCTTAAAGAGCACTCGCCCGATTTTAAAATTCACTCAAATCATCTTAAAACGCATTCACGGCATCTTAAAGAGCACTCAGCTGGTTTTAAAATGCATTCACCCGTCCGAGAATCAAAATCATAAATCGAATATCAAAAATCTTTTATCATCACCGCTATCCCCATACAAAAATCAACTCCAGCAAGCAGCACCCGCTTGACTCCACTAAAAACAAACACACCAAGTCCCGGCTATCTTACAACACCATCCGGCACACCTCCAATCCGCAGCCGTAACGGTTGCACTTTCAATGAAAACATTTATACTTTTAAACTATATGCACAAGTAAAGGAGTTTGATGTTTACATGGCTGGTTTCTGGTACACAGAGAAACAGACAGATAATTTCGGCATCACATTAAAAGTCAATAAGACGTTACATACAGAGCAGACGGATTTTCAGCTCTTGGAAATGGCGGAAACGGAAGAATGGGGCAATATGCTGTTCCTCGACGGCATGGTTATGACAAGCGAGCGGGACGAGTTCGTCTACCACGAAATGGTTGCGCACGTGCCGCTGTTCACGCACCCGAACCCTGAAAATGTCCTCGTTGTCGGCGGCGGTGACGGCGGTGTCATCCGGGAAGTGCTGAAGCACCCGCAAGTGAAAAAAGCGACGCTCGTCGACATTGACGGCAAAGTGATCGAGTACTCGAAAAAGTACCTCCCAACAATTGCCGGCAAGCTCGAGGACGCTCGCGTGGAAGTGATGGTCGGCGACGGTTTCCTGCATATTGCGGAATCGGAAAATGCCTATGATGTCATCATGGTCGATTCGACCGAGCCGGTGGGTCCTGCCGTGAATTTATTCACAAAAGGTTTCTACGCAGGCATCTCGAAAGCGCTGAAAGAAGACGGTATTTTCGTCGCGCAGTCAGATAACCCGTGGTTCAAAGCGGATCTTATCCGACAGGTGCAGAAAGACGTGAAGGAAATCTTCCCGATTACAAAACTGTATACGGCGAATATCCCGACGTACCCGAGCGGTCTGTGGGCGTTCACGATCGGTTCGAAAAAGTATGATCCGCTCGCTGTGAAAGAAGAGCGGTTCCATGACATCGACACGAAATACTACACAAAAGAACTGCATAATGCTTCCTTCGTTCTCCCGAAATTCGTGAAAGATTTGACGGAGGAATAAGCGATGCGTTTTGACGATACGTATTCAGGCAAAGTGTTCATTAAAAGCCATCCGAATTACGAAGAATCCAAAGCGGTCATTTACGGCATGCCGATGGACTGGACGGTATCTTTCCGTCCGGGCTCCCGCTTCGGTCCTGCCAAGATCCGCGAAGTGTCGATCGGTCTGGAAGAGTACAGCCCGTATCTTGACCGGGATCTCGATGACGTGAAATTCTTCGATGCAGGGGACATACCGCTGCCGTTCGGCAACGCGGAACAGAGCCTTGAAATCATCAATAATTACATTCATCAATTATTAAAAGACGACAAAATCCCGGTCGGTCTCGGCGGCGAGCATCTCGTATCGCTGCCGGTCATGAAGGCGGTCGCCGAGAAATACGACGATCTCGCCGTCATCCATATGGATGCCCATACCGATCTTCGTGAACATTACGAAGGCTACGAATACTCCCATTCCACGCCGATCCGTAAAATCGCGGACGTCATTGGACCGAAGAATGTGTATTCATTCGGCATCCGTTCCGGAATGAAAGAAGAATTCGATTGGGCAAAAGAAAACGGCATGCACATTTCGAAGTTCGAAGTGCTTGAGCCGTTGAAGAAAGTCCTGCCGACGCTTGACGGGCGTCCGGTGTATATCACGATCGACATTGATGTACTGGATCCGGCGCACGCGCCTGGAACCGGCACAGTCGACGCTGGCGGCATCACGTCGCGCGAATTGCTCGCCGCCATCCATGCTATTGCGGCTTCAGGAGTCAACGTTGTCGGATTCGATCTCGTTGAAGTGGCACCGGTCTATGATCATTCCGATCAGACAGCAAACACAGCAAGCAAACTCATCCGGGAAATGCTGCTCGGCTGGGTGCGCTGATTGATTACAAACGGCTCCGATCAGGGGCCGTTTTTTTAATTCAGCTGCCGCCCGGAGGTTTATCGGCCGGGAATTAGAGAAATGGTTGTAAGAGGACCCTTCAGAACAGGAGGAACACGGAATGCACGAATTCAACGAAACCTTCATGCAGATTTTACTGCTGCTTGCCATTGCCATTGCAGTCATTGGCATTGCAAGAAAACTTAACCAGCCGGACACGATCGCGCTCGTGCTTGTTGGCCTGGTTCTCGGAATCACCAGTTTTCCATTTATCGACCGGGCAGAAGCGTTCATTACGCAATCGAACGTCTTTCAAATTATCATCATTTCATTATTCCTGCCGATTTTATTAGGGGATGCGACATTGAAACTGCCGTTTCATCATTTATATGCACGCCGGAAAACGGTCGTCGGCATGGCGCTCGGCGGTACGCTCTTGTCGTTTCTCATCATTGGCTTCAGCACCCATTATTTGATCGGCTTGCCGATTGCGGTTGCTTTCACATTCGCAGCGCTCATGAGTGCGACCGATCCTATTTCCGTGCTGTCCATCTTCAAATCGGTCGGTGTATCGGAAAAGCTGTCGACCATCATGGAAGGCGAATCGCTGTTCAATGACGGGATTGCCGTCGTGCTGTTCCAGATTTCTTCTCTTTATTTACTTACATACTTGGAAATGGGTTGGGCTGGACTCGGAAGCGGCATTTGGATGTTCCTGCGCTTTGCTATTGGCGGCGTTTTGGTAGGCGTCATCCTTGGCTTCATCTTCTCCCAAGTGATTCGCTTCTACGATGATTATCCGTTTGAAATCGCCGTTTCCGCACTGTTATTCTTCGGCAGTTTCTTCATTGCGGAACAGCTGCACGTTTCAGGCGTTATCGCCGTTGTCGCCGGCGGCTTCGTCTTTGGTGACTATGGCGGTAAAATCGGCATGTCGGAGATTACCGAGCGCAATATCAATTCATTTTGGGATGTTATCGGACTTATTGCGAATGCGCTGATTTTTCTTATCGTCGGACTGGAAATCCGCAATATCGACTTTACCGGACAATGGGGTGTCATCCTGCTGGCCATCGTAATTGTGGTCGGTGCGAGAATTATTGCCTTGTTCCTCAGCACGATGCCGGCAAAGGAACTGAACCGGAAAGAGCGGATTCTATTGAATTGGGGCGGATTGAAAGGCAGTCTATCCATCGCGTTGGCGCTCAGCCTGCCGCCGGCATTTGAAGGGCGGGAGACGATCCTGCTGCTGACATTCGCGGTTGTGCTGTTTTCCTTAATCGTCCAAGGGCTGACCATCAAACCGCTGATCCGGAAACTCGGACTTTGATAAAATGAATTAAGCGATTTAAACGGGAAGGTGTGGCGGCGGCCATGCCTTCTTTTCTGTACCGGGTGCGTTAGCCTATAATAAAGACTGCAGATTAAGGGAGGAAGAAGGATGGATCGATTAGTACGAGAAATCGCGGATTGGCTCAATGCTGCTGACAGACGGCTGGTTATCGGCATTTCAGGGCACGGGGCGGCCGGGAAAACGACTTTTGCGAATGGGCTGATGAACCGGCTGAACCGGGAGCAAGTAAATTACATGAACACGGATCCGTATATTATCAGCTCGAACGTGCGGAAGCACACACGGATTTCCTATACATACGAGAACGAAGAACATCAGGACAAAATGACAGCGTGCCACCCGGCAGCCCATCATGTGGCCGCTTTAGAGCGGGATATCCGAATGCTCCGCCCAGGACTTGACGTCTTTACAATCGATACGTCGTTCATGAAAAGTGAAGTGCTGTCTGCGGACAGGAATGTGGCGATTGTCGAAGGGATGTCTGTCGCCTTCAGCAATCCGGATTTATTCGACTTGAACCTCTACGTCTACACGGACGGGGATACGGAATTTCAGAGAAGATCCGGTCGTGATATCAAAGAAAGGGGCATGGACCTGACGTATTTGCGGCAGTCCCACGCCGAGCGCCGGATTCAGTATGAAGTGTTCATGCATACGTACAGCGCACAATTCGATATCATTATCAACAATTCCAATGACGCAGCACGAGTGGAGAAGAATTCGCTGAATTCATTTCAAAGGCCCGGTACAGAGAATTGAATCTTCTGCATCCCCGTCTTAATATGATTGAAAACCACAATTCCGTCGCGCTATAATAAGAAGGTTATCATTCAGCGGAGGGAGGCGGCCGGCGATGCGAACACCGGTGAAAATCAGACTTACAACGACCATCCAGCAGCCCGGAACGGAAGCGGAAACGTTTGAACTGTGGTCATCGGGGACGATGACGGTCAAAAACGGCCAGCGGTACCTGCAGTATGAGGAAAAACAGGATGAGCTCGATATCAGGACGACCGTGAAGATTGGAGAAACGGAAGCGCTGATTCTGCGGAGCGGCGGACTTGATATGCGACTGCCGTTTTTATTGGACGCGGAGCAGCAGGGCAATTATACAAACGAACAAGGCACATTTTTGCTGACGACGGCGACCCATGAATTAGTCGCAAGTGACACCCGGTTTTTCGTCCATTATGATCTGGCGATGGGCGCTTCAGCGGTCGGTGAATATAAAATGGAAATCATATACACGGAGGTTACATCATGAATGCAGTAGAACAGGCACAGCAGGCGATCAAGGACGCGTTCGCCGAGGCCGTCAAGAAAGCGGGACTTACGGACGAACCGGTTGATGTGCAGCTGGAAGCACCGAAAAATAAAGAAAACGGCGACTATGCAACGAATATTGCGATGCAGCTGACACGCATTGCGAAAAAGCCGCCGCGTGCCATTGCGGAAGCGATTCTGGAAAATCTGGATAAAGACGCGGCGAATATCAAGACGATCGATGTGGCGGGTCCCGGCTTCATTAACTTAACAATCAAAAAAGATTATTTGCTTGAAGCGGTCCAGGCAGTACTTGAACAGCAGGACGATTACGGCCGTTCGAATGCAGGTGGCGGTGAGAAAATCCAAGTGGAGTTCGTGTCCGCAAATCCGACAGGCGACCTGCACCTCGGGCACGCGCGTGGCGCGGCAGTCGGCGATTCCCTGAGCAACGTGCTAGATTTTGCCGGGTATGACGTGTCCCGGGAATATTACATTAACGATGCAGGCAATCAAATCAACAATCTTGCCAAGTCGCTTGAAGTCCGGTATTTTGAAGCGCTCGGCATCGATGCGGAGATGCCGGTTGATGGTTACCAGGGGCAAGACATTAAAGACATCGGCAAACAGCTGGTGGAAAAAGTGGGCGATAAATATGTCCATACGTCACCGGGCGAACGCATTAACGCAATGCGCGAGTACGGACTGAAAGTGGAACTCGCGAAACTGCAGCAGGATCTGGCGGATTTCCGCGTGCGATTCGATGTGTGGTTCTCGGAGACGTCCCTTTATAAGAACGGCAAAATTGAAGAAGCGCTCAATAAATTGCGAGACAACGGCTATATTTATGAAGAAGACGGCGCCACATGGCTGCGCTCGACCGATTTTGGCGATGACAAGGATCGGGTGCTGATCAAGCAGGAAGGGTCATATACGTACCTCACGCCGGATATCGCCTATCATCAGGATAAGCTGCAGCGCGGGTTCGATAAGCTTATCAATATTTGGGGAGCGGATCATCACGGCTATATCCAGCGCATGAAAGCGGCGATCGAAGCGCTAGGCTACGGGCCGGATACGCTCGAAGTGCTCGTATCGCAAATGGTGCACTTGTACAAAGACGGCGAAAAAGTGAAGATGAGCAAGCGGACCGGCAAAGCCGTGACGATGCGTGAGCTCGTCGAGGAAGTCGGCTTGGATGCTGTCCGGTATTTCTTCGCGATGCGCTCCGTCGATTCCCATATGGATTTCGATTTGGACCTGGCAGTATCCCAGTCGAACGACAATCCGGTGTATTATGCGCAATATGCCCATGCCCGCATTTGCTCGATTCTCCGCCAGGCGGATGAACAAAAGGTTGCCGCATCGACAGATAACCTGCATTTATTGACTGAAGAAAAGGAAATCGATGTGCTGAAGAAAATCGGCGACTTCCCTCAGATTACAGCAGAAGCGGCAAAACACCGGGCACCTCACCGCATCACGACGTACATCCACGAACTGGCGGCTGCATTCCACAGCTTCTACGGTGCGCACAAAGTGGTGGATCCGGAAAATCCGGAACTGACCGGCGCCCGTCTGGCATTGGCAGTGGCCGTGAAAACGACGATTGCCAACGCGTTGCGGCTCGTCGGTGTCGCAGCTCCGGAAAGAATGTAGTGCGGATTCCGGTTTTTGGTGTATAATAAACAACTGAACAATAGAATTTGACAGCATAAAGGTGCCTGCCGCTGAACACGGCAGGTTAAAAGGGAAGCCGGTTCAATTCCGGCGCGGTCCCGCCACTGTAAGTGTGAGCTGTCTGCAAAAACCACTGAAGCAATTGCTTCGGGAAGGTGCAGACTGCCTTGATCACGAGCCAGGAGACCTGCCTTTATGAGCCACACCCAAGAGCCTGCGGGAAACAGGCTGAGTGCGCGTAGTTCTTTCACGTGACTTTCAGCGTCTCCCGCATGCCCGCGGGAGACGTTTTCTATTTGAATTGGAGGAGAAAATATGAAGAGTTATTGGAAATTCGGAATGAGCAGCGCGGTTGCTGCGATGGTGCTCGCCGGCTGTGGGGATACTGCGGAAGAGACTGAAGTGACAGAAGAGGAAGTTGAAGTCACCGAAGAAGAAACTGAAGTCACGGAAGAAGAAACAGAAGTGGTGGAGGAAGAGGCGGAACCTGTTGAAGAGGAAGCTGCGGCTGAGGAGGTAGCCTATCCGCTGACTGTCACGGATGTAACGGGTGAAGAAGTCGTGATTGAAGAAGAGCCGGATGCAATCGTATCTTTGATTCCTTCTAATACGGAAATTGCTTATGCGCTTGGCGAAGGTGAAAATATCGTCGGTGTCTCCGACTTTGCGAATTATCCGGAAGAAGTGGCTGACGTAGAGAAAGTCGGCGGTCAGGAATTCAACGTGGAAAAAATCGTAAGTCTGCAACCGGATATCGTCTTGGGGCATGAATCCGGACTGGGATTGGGAACTGCAGGCTATCAGCAGCTGCGTGACGCCGGTATTCCGGTATATGTAGTAGACGATGCGACGAATTTCGAAGAAGTATACGCTTCGATTGAAGCAATTGGTCAATTGACAGGGGAAACGGCAGCTGCGGAAGAAATCGTAGCGCAAATGCAGGAAGAAGTCACAGCAATTGCCGAACAGGCAGCGCAAGTGGAAGAGCCGAAATCCGTATTTGTTGAAGTGGCCGGAACGCCGGACATTTATACGACCGGATCAAATACATTCATGCACGAGATGCTGGAAATTATCAACGCTGAGAATGTCGCCGGTGACCAGGAAGGCTGGATTAATGTGGATCCGGAACAAATCGTCGAATGGAATCCGGAAGTTATTTTGACGACATATGGCGCATTCGTTCCGGATGCAGTGGAACAGGTAATGTCCCGAGAAGGATTTGGTACAGTGCCGGCCGTGGAAAATGAAGCGGTAATCGATGTCAATTCAGATCTCGTTTCCCGTCCAGGTCCTCGTCTGACAGAAGGGCTTCAGGCTATTGGGGAAGCTGTCTATCCGGAAATTTACAGTGAGTAAAACAGCAATTGCCTACATCGTTTCCTGCCTGTTATTGGCAGGATCGGTGGTTCTGGGCGTGACAGTCGGGACAGTCCCGATTCCATTCCATATCTTGTGGAATCCGGGAGCAGATGAAACGGCTGCGAGTATTTTGTGGGATATCCGGATGCCGCGGGTTATATTGGCCGGACTTGTAGGGGCATCCCTTGCAATCGCCGGTGCTGCATTCCAAGGGTTGCTTCAGAACCCATTGGCGGATCCATACACGCTCGGAGTGTCGTCCGGTGCCTCAGTCGGCGCTGTGACGACGCTTTTTTTCGGTCTTTCCATTCCGGTTTTAGGACTGTTCACACTGCCGGTGATGAGCATGACCGGTGCACTGATCACCATGATTGCCGTGATCGGATTCGCCCAATTGGTGGATAAAGCGATGAAGATGGAGACTGTCATTCTGACGGGAATCATCTTCAGCGCCTTTCTTGGATCGGTCATTTCCCTCGTTGTCGCCCTGAGCGGCGAGGAGCTGCGCCAGATTATCAGCTGGCTGCTCGGCAGCGTATCAATGCGTGGCTGGCCGCATGTCTGGATGGTGTTGCCGTTTGTGTTCATCGGTTCATTTATGCTGTGGTTGAACCGCCGGGAGCTGAATGCCATGCTGTTCGGGGAAGACCGGGCGAGGCATTTGGGCGTGGATGTCCGGAAACGGAAGCTGGTGATCTTGGTCGGCGGTTCGCTTTTGACCGGTGCTGCCGTAGCGGTATCCGGTACGATCGGTTTTGTCGGCCTCGTCGTGCCGCATATGGTCCGCCTGCTTTGGGGAGCGGATCATCGGCATGTGCTTCCGCTGTCATTTATTAATGGAGCGACGCTGCTCGTTTTATGTGATTTTGTCTCAAGAACAATCATTTCGCCGTCGGAACTGCCGATCGGCGTCATTACGGCATTGCTCGGGGCACCGGTATTTGCGTATATTTTCTTCCGGCAAAGACAAGGGAGGGCTTAATGTGCTGAAGATTACAGAGTTAACCGGCGGGTACGGCGGACGTGAAATCATCCGACGCATCTCTTTTGAAGTGGAAAAAGGGCAAGTGCTGGGCATTCTCGGGCCGAATGGCAGCGGGAAATCCACGCTGATGAAAATGATCAGCGGCGTGCTGCCGGCGAAATCCGGAACCATCGAGATCGGCGGGAGGCGGCTGGCCCAATTCGGAGCGAAAGAACTGGCCCGGCAAATGGCGGTCCTGCCGCAGCTTCATCCGCATGCCTTTTCGCATACCGTTCAGGAAACCGTGGCACTCGGCCGCTATCCGCATCAGGGCGGCTGGCTGTCCGGATGGTCAGCACAAGATGAAGCTGCCGTGCAGGAAGCGATGCAGCTGATGGATATCACCCGCTACAGCCGGACGCTGCTCGATCAGCTGTCGGGTGGTGAACAGCAGCGGGTGTTTGTAGCTCAGGCACTGGCGCAGGATGCGCCGGTCCTGCTGCTCGATGAACCGACCAACCATCTCGATATCAATCACCAGAAAGAACTGCTCGATACAATAAAAAAACAAGCAATTGATAAAGGATTGACAGTGGTGTCAATTTTCCATGATGTGAATCTAGCTTCCATGTACTGTGACCAGCTGTTACTGCTGAATGAAGGAGAAGTTGCGGGATATGGAGAGCCACACGAAGTCGTGAAAGAAAAAGAGATCCAGGCGGTGTACCGGACCCGCATCAGCAATCACCCCCACCCGGAGCTGCCGAAACCGCAGATCACCCTGCTTCCGGAAGTGAAGCGGCAATCGGCGCGGACACGCATCCATGCCGAAGACCTGAAGCTGTCTGTTGATATGGTGACACTGGAAAGCCCGGTTCCATTAAAGACCGTTTCGTCAGCAGTCGTCAATGCGGGCGCCGGCTGGTATCGGACATTCCTGAACCGCCATGTGTCCGTGGATTATAATTGCGATGACAGCACGGCAGAAATGACGGCTTTCATTGAAAAATGCGGCTATAAAGTGACGGATACCGTTGCCATGATGACGGCGGTCAGGACAGAAGACGCAATCGTTAAGGAATACGAGGGGGCATTCGGATCGGTTATCATCGCTGTCACAGCCGGCGTTGGAAACGCGGTGGATGTCTCGCGTGCTGCTGAGCGCGCTGTGCAGGTGGGCACGATCAATACGTGGGTACTCGTGAACGGCACACTGTCGGATGAAGCGTTCATCCAGGCGATGATCACAGCGACCGAAGCGAAAACAAAAGCGCTCTTCCAGGAAGAAGTGCGGGATCCGCTGACGAACACAATCGCTACAGGTACATCGACGGACAGCTGTCTGATCGCTGCAACCCAGCAAGGAGAGAAGCTGCCGTATGCCGGACCGGTGACTGAACTTGGTGCGCTCATCGGTACGGGGGTATTTGAATGTACGGTGGAAGCGATCCGGCTGTATATGGAAGCGAAACAAAAATGGTAAGTCATATTTTCGCCATCGCAGCCGGTTTTCTCCTGGACCGCCTCATTGGTGATCCGCCGGGCTGGCCACATCCGGTAAGGTGGATCGGCACCTTGATCGCGCGATTGACGAAAAGATGGAACCGGCCGCCGCATGCATTCCGCAACGGATTTTTTCTGGTCCTGACAGTGACGGCAGCCGCAACCGGTATAGCTGCCTCCATTGTCTGGGCGGCATCAGCTGTCCATTGGATGGCCGGATTCGCTGCTGAAACGCTTTTGATCGCTTCGGGATTGGCACAGAAAAGTCTGCGGGATGCGGCCGCCGATGTTTATCATCCGCTTGCCGCGCAGGATTTCGGGACAGCGAGGGAAAAATTATCCTGGATTGTCGGGCGGGACACGAGAGAACTGGACGAAAGTGAAATTGTGCGCGGTGTGGTTGAAACGGTCTCGGAAAACACAAGTGACGGTGTGACCGCCCCCTTGTTTTGGGCTTTTTTACTTGGAGCGCCGGGCATCTGGCTGTACAAGGCCGTCAATACGTGTGACTCGATGGTGGGCTATAAAAATGAAGCCTTTCAGCATTTTGGCTTTGCTTCGGCAAAACTGGATGATGTGCTGAATTACGTGCCGAGCCGGCTGACCGGGGCATTATTGCTGCTGGCGACCAGGAATGAACGGCAGCTGACCATCCGGCAGCGCTTCACTGAATGGATGCGGGATGCCCGGAAGCATCCGAGCCCGAACAGCGGCTGGCTGGAAGCGGCGACCGCTGTTCAACTCGGCATCCGGCTCGGCGGCACCAATACATATAACGGTGCACCATCCGTTCGAGCACATATGGGCACACTGGTATTCCCGCTTGAAGCAAAGCATATCCCGCAAACCGTCACACATATGCATCGGGTATCTTTGCTGTTTTTACTGATTTTTGCGTTAGGAGGGCTGTGCATTGAATTTGCCGGACCATGGAGCTAACCCGCTCCGTCTTTATAAAGAATTGAATCTGGAACCGCCGGTGCGGCTTTTGGACTTCAGTGAGAATGTCCATCCGTTCGGGCCGCCTGACTTCATCCGCCAGCAATGGCCGGCGCTGCTGCCGGCCATCACCCGCTATCCGGACCCGGCAGCCGAACCGTTCCGGACGGCTGCCGCTTCTTTTCATTCCGTCAGTCCGGACCAAGTCGCTGCCTCAAATGGCGCTGCGGAAGTGTTCACGTGGCTTGCCCGCCGTTACCGCGGAAAGCGGGTGCTGCTCGCGGAGCCGGCATTTTCTGAATACCGGAAAACGCTGGAAGCGGAAGGGGCACAAGTGAAAACGATTCAGCTGGAGGCGGATGACGCCTGGGCATTGCCGGTTAATGAGCTGGCTCCCTTACTGGCTGATTGCGCGGCTTTCTATATTTGCAATCCGCATAATCCGACCGGTGCGCTGATCCGGCCTGAGGACATGAAACGGATTGCCGGCATATGCAGGACGGCCGATTGTGAGCTCGTCATTGATGAAGCGTTCATGGATTTTGCCGGAGAGGCCTTTTCCTTTGTTCCGCAACTGTCCGCCAATCCGCATGTAACAATCATCCGTTCCATGACGAAGATGTACGCATTGCCAGGACTGCGCCTTGGCTATGTTCTTGGCCAGGGGGATGTAATTAGAGAACTCACAGCCGGCGCGGCGCACTGGAATGTGAATGCACTGGCAGCGGCAATCGGGGCGCAATGCTTCAAAGAAAGCGGGTACCGGCGGATGATTCGGGAAGCGGCTGTGGCGGAACGGCAAAAGATGACCGCATTTCTCTCAGGCGCGGGCTGCAAAGTGACAGATTCTGCAGTGAACTTTCTGTCATTCCGTTTGCCTCCATCGTATGATCCCGCCCGTTTTTTAAAAGATATGTTGCAAAGAGGTTTGATTCTCCGGCATACCTATTCATTCAACGGAATGGACGGGGAATGGTTCCGGATCGGCATGAAATCATCGGCTGATATGGAAGCCTTACGGGAGGCGATCGCCGGATGGCTGCGGGGAAATTAATTTTTGTGTGCGGCGGCGTCAGAAGCGGTAAAAGCAATTATGCTGAAAAGAGAATCTTGGAAGTGGATTCAGCCCGCCGGATTTATATTGCGAGCGGCAAGGCGAGCGATGCTGAAATGGAAGCGCGAATCCAGCGGCATCGCAATGAACGGGAAGGACTAGGCTGGCTGACGATCGAGCAGCCGACCGACCTTGCTCAGACCATATCTCATTTGAAAAAAGGGGATGCTGTACTTTGGGATTGCCTGACCACCTATTTGGCAAACGAGCTATACGATGGCTGGGAGACAGGTGCCGAATGCGCAACCATTCCCGGCTGCATGGACAGGAAATGGCGATTGCTGCAGGAGGCGATCCGAAATATACGCGAGATAGCTGGGCTTGTGGTTATCGTATCCAATGAAGTGCTGGATGAACCGGTCCAAAGCGAAATTTATCAGCGCTGGCTCGGCATGATGCACCGATGGCTCGCCGCTGAAGCGGATGAAGCGATCGAAATTGAATTCGGAATGGCACAGAAAAGGAAGTGAACCGGTGAAAGGGATTATGATTCAAGGCACTTCATCTGACGTCGGCAAGAGCATGATCTGCACGGCGTTATGCCGGATTCTGTCTGATGAAGGAAAACAGGTGGCGCCATTCAAATCACAGAACATGTCAAATAACTCGTACGTGACAGTGCTCGGTGAAGAAATCGGCCGGGCGCAGGGCGTACAGGCAGAAGCAGCCCGAACGGTGGCCACGGTTAATATGAATCCGATTCTTTTAAAACCGGAAAGCGATATGCGCTCCCAAGTCATCCTGTTCGGTAAAAAGCGGCAGGCGATGGATGGCATGGCGTACCGGACGGATTTTTACGAAGAAGGGCTGACGGCGATCGACCGGGCGCTTCAAGCGCTCGGTCAGACCTACAGTCATATCGTCATCGAAGGAGCCGGAAGCCCGGCGGAAGTGAATCTGAATGATCGGGAACTCGTGAACATGTCAGTTGCCGAGCGGGCGGATGTGTCAGTTATCCTGGTCGCTGACATTGAACGGGGCGGTGTATTCGCATCCATTGTCGGTACGCTTGCCCTCATGCCAAATCCCGAACGCGTCAAAGGTCTGCTGATCAATAAATTCCGGGGGGATATCCGCTTGTTTGAAGATGGTGTGGCGTTTCTGGAATCCTATACGGGTATCCCTGTGCTGGGCGTTATTCCGTATTCGCCGGATCACGGCATCGAACAGGAAGATTCGCTCGGTGTCAGTTCGGTCCGGTCTTCTTCGGAATCGCGCCCGATAGATCTGGCCGTTTTGCACCATCCGTATCTGTCGAATTTCACCGATCTCGAGCCGCTGCTGCAGGAACCGGATGTTGCGGTCAGATGGGTCCGCACCACTCGTGAAATCGGCAAACCGGATGTGCTTGTGCTGCCAGGGACGAAAAGCACGATCGCGGATCTGAGGCACTGGAAACAACAGGGACTTGCAGCGATGCTGAAAGATCTGTCACCGGATACCTTGATAATTGGTCTATGCGGCGGTTTCCAGATGATGGGTGCCAGCCTGAAGGATCCGGAAGGGTTTGATGGACTGCCGGCAGCCGATGAAGCGGGATTCGGACTCATTCCTGGAATGGAAACCCGTTTTTCAGCTGACAAGTATGTGAAAAGACGGAGCGGCAAGGCGTTGTTTCCAACAGGACTAGTGGACGTTGAAGGGTACGAAATCCATACAGGAGTATCCTCGAAGACAGAAGCGCCGTTCATCATATATGACGGTGCGGCAGAAGGTTATTGGCGCGAGGGTATCATCGGCACGCATTTGCATGGTTTATTTGACCGGCCGGACTGCCGGCGGGCATTTCTTGCGCCGATCCGGAAACGAAAAGGATTATCCGAGCCGCCTGCAGTGGATCCGGTCGACCGCTACGATTTGTGGGCAGAACACGTAAAATCGCATATTGACTGGCAGGCGGTCAGTCAGATGATGGAGGAGGAAAGCTGATGCGGCAGTGGGTTATCGGCATGGCGCTGGCCATTCAGTTTTTCTCGTCCATTCCGGTGAACCGGCAGCTGCCGATGGACCGGAAAAGTATTACGGGGATGTACGCCGCGTTGCCGGTTCTCGGTGCCGGTATGGGCGGTACGTTGGTTCTTGCAGTTTTTCTTTTCACGGAAACAATGCAGTTCAGCGGTTTGTTTGTAGCCTTTTTGCTGGTTCTGTTAAGCGCTGTCTTAACCGGCGGGCTGCATCTGGATGGGCTTGCGGATACAGGCGATGCCTTCTTTTCTTATCAGGAGCAGGAAAAGCGGCTGGCCATTTTAGAAGACCCGAGAATCGGTGCGTTCGGCACATTGACGCTGATATTCGCGCTTCTCGGGAAACTGGTGATCATTGCGGAAATTATTCCTGATGTGCCGCTTTTGGCGGTAGCGGCTGTTCCGGTTCTTTCACGGATCGGTCTGCTGCTGTTGTTCAGCGGAACCGCCAGCACGAAGAACACCGGCCTGGCCGCTTTTTTCATGCAGCACGCAAACCGGCGACTGCTCCAGTTCCTGGCGACACTGTACTTATTGATCGTCATTGCGGCAGGTGCACTGCTGAATTATGCATTGCCGTTACTTATACTCAGCAGCATTCTGCTGGTGTCATTATTATGGTACCGGCGCTGGTGCAGCCGCCATTTTGGCGGCGTAACCGGTGATTTATTCGGGGCATATATTGAAGGGACGGAATTGCTGCTATGGACAGTGCTTTTATTCTTAAATTAATCCGGCATGCACCGACGGCCGGCAATAAAGCAAAAAAATACATTGGCTGGACCGATGAAGCGGTAGTGCCATTCCAGGCGCTGCCTGATTTCACAGTTCAAGAGATATGGGGCAGCGATCTGCAGCGCTGCCGACAGACGGCGGACCAGCTGTTTCCGGCAGCGCAGTACCGTGTGAATCCGGATTGGCGGGAATGCTATTTCGGCTCCTGGGAAGGAAAAACCTATGCGCAGCTCGAATATGATGAAACGTATCAGCGCTGGCTGAATGATCCAAATGAAGTCGCTCCTCCAGGCGGTGAACGCTTATCGGATGTAGCGGAACGCGTCAATCGCGCCGTTCGTGCATTGCCGCATGGCAAAGAACACATTGTGATCACCCACGGCGGTCCGATCCGTCTGCTGCTCAAGCAGGGAAATGGCGGATCTTTTTGGGAACAGCCCGCCCGGCATGGTATTTGTTATACACTTACATGGAACAGCCGGAAGGAATGTGAGGAGGGAGCGCGATGCATATCATATTCGGCGGCGCCTATAACGGCAAGCGGGAGTATGTGAAACGGCAGCTTACAGGATGCCGGTACAGCTGGTATGAGGGAAAGCTGCCCGATAAGGCTGATGGGCTGCCCGTGATAGCGGGCGTGGAACAATGGATAAAACAGCAACTGGAAGCCGGTTCGACGGAAAACGCAGTGGCAAGGGATGCGCTGAAAGCGGTGCAGGACAATCAAATCTGGATTCTCACCGATCTTCATCGCGGAATTGTGCCGATCGATCCGCTTGAACGGAAAATGCGGGATGCGACAGGCCGGCTCTACCAGCGGTTATTCAGCCAAGCAGCCGGCGTTACCCGTATTTGGTACGGTATTCCACAAATTTTGAAAGGGGATGAACCACTTGAAGATTTATACAAAAACAGGAGATAAGGGGCAGACTAGTTTGATCGGTGCCCGGGCAGACAAGGATGCACCGCGCATCGAAGCATACGGAACCATTGACGAAGTGAATTCCTTTATCGGAAAAGCTATGACTGAACTTGACGAAGCGCGGTACGCAGACCTGCTTGAGGACCTGGAAAACATTCAGAACGAGTTATTTGACTGCGGCGGCGATTTGGCTGATGTACGAAAGTCGCCGAAATATAAAATGACGGATGAGCCGGTGGAAGTGCTGGAAAAACGAATCGATGAGCTGATGGAAGAACCGCCTTTACTGGAACGCTTCATCCTGCCGGGCGGTGCGCCGGCTGCTGCGACGCTGCATATTGCACGGACGGTGACCCGGCGTGCTGAACGGCAGACCGTAACGCTGATGAAAGCGGATGAAAACGTTCCCGCCGTAGTTCAGCGCTATTTGAACCGGCTATCGGATTATTTATTCGCAGCGGCCCGGGTCATCAATTCCAGGGCCGGCATTCCGGATAATGAATATGTAAGAAGTGCAAAAGTGTTCAAGAACAATGGACGCGCTAAAAAAGCGGAAGAATGAACATCCGGACATTGACGGCAGCAGCGATGTTCATGAGCCTGTCGGCGGTCGGCGGGATGCTGAAGCTGCCAGTCGGACCCTCATCCATCGCCTTTGACTCCTTTCCGGCGCTGGTTGCCGTACTGTTTCTGTCGGCACCGGTTGCCGGGATTGTCGGCGCAGGCGGACATTTGCTGTCAGCTCTCTATGGCGGAATGCCGCTCGGACCGTTCCATTTCCTGATCGCAGCGGAAATGTTCATAGTTGTTTTCGGTTTCGCCAAACTGAATGAGATTGGAATCCCCGGTTTGAAATGGCTGTTTTTTGTGTTAGGTAACGGGATTATTGCCGCTGTGCCATTCTATTTTCTGCTGTCACCCGCCTTTTTCTTTGCCGCTGTACCGGGCCTGCTGCTTGCAGCAGCGGGAAATGCACTGGCTGCCGGGTTGGTGCTGCCGGTTTTATTGAATAGGAAATCGAGGGATAAGACATGCGGCATGCATTGAACGCCTCGGAATGGATCATTACAGCTGATAATTCAGCAGGCATTGGAAACAAGCCGCAAGATGTGGTGCGGGCACCGGATAAACTGGTTGCAAAACTGGCGGCCCGGGTCGCATTGCTCGAACAATGGGCGGCTGGAAGCGAACCGGAAGCAGTGATCATGCAAAATTTCAGCGGAAAAACTCACTGGCTCCGGTATATGGCCGGTCTTGACGAACTGTTTAGTGAGGCGCAAACAGTGACGCCTCCAATTTCAGGAAGTTCCGAAACGAATATGACGACGATGCAGTCCGGCATCGGAGTGGTAATGTTCGGCCGGCAGCACACACAGCTTCCTGGTTGGGCTGATTTGCATTGGTACGTCTATGGGGTGCCGCTTGTCGGGGAAGATGTCCTGACTAAGACCGGGCTGATGGCGGATCTCGGCAAGATTCGAAATGCATTTAATGAGAATGCGATCACTCGGATATGGCCGGTTGGATCAAAAGGCGTTGCTCATGAAGCACAGCAACTGACAGGGCGCAGCGGCACTGTTTTAGCCGGAACGCTTGATGTGGACGCGTCCGGCGGTCCGGCAACATGCGTGCTTGTCGGCTCAGTGTTGCAGGATGTTAAAGAACTCCAGCAGCATTTGGGCACAGCGGTCGTCCCGCTCGTTTTTTATGAATAAACACCAATCTGAGACCAGCCCCTGTGGTTGGTCTTTTTATGTTATTGCGAGTTTGCCGGGACAAGTGCTTTTATTGCAAATAAAGAAGGGGGGATTCGCAAGTAACCATAGGAATTTCACAAGTATTTATAGCTTTGCAAGTAACAATTATCCCCTTCTAAGAAACAGTCTTAACCCTTTCTGAAAATCAACTGCTGACTTGTACAAAACTCCTATGAAGAAAAGTCAGGCAACTCTTTCAACTTTACCATTGACTGAATGCTCATTCAGTTTTAAACTAGAAGTAGTTATCGACATCTGTAAAGCTTTCTTGTAAACTTGTTGAAAGCTTTCAGGAAATTTCAAACCTTTGAAGGAGGCAACGCGATGGAGCCGCTGCTCATTGCTAACT
This sequence comes from Planococcus lenghuensis, assembly GCF_001999905.1. Classification (NCBI taxonomy): domain Bacteria; kingdom Bacillati; phylum Bacillota; class Bacilli; order Caryophanales; family Caryophanaceae; genus Planococcus; species Planococcus lenghuensis. The sequence goes on along the minus strand of NZ_CP019640.1, from coordinate 2,981,373 downwards.
GGATTTTATTTCTCTCTGTAACCGCTTACGGAATTTATCTGTTTCTTTACGTGCTCAAAACGCGTCGCGATTTCATAAAGCTCGGCAAGAAAGCCGAGTTTGAAGAGAACGTTCGGGAACGTATGCGTAAAATCATGGTCAACGTGTTCGGCCAGAAAAAATTGCTGAAGGATAAGAAGAGCGGATCGATTCATGTCATGTTCTTCTATGGCTTCCTGCTCGTGCAGTTCGGAGCGATTGATTTCATTATCAAAGGCCTTAATCCGGGTACGCATCTGCCGTTCGGCCCGCTGTATCCGGCGTTCACGCTGTTCCAGGAAATCGTGACATTCGTAATTCTTGTTGCTGTCGTCTGGGCATTCTACCGCCGCTACATTGAGAAACTTGTCCGTCTGAAGCGCACATGGAAATCAGGTCTTGTGCTCATCTTTATCGGCGGTCTCATGGTTTCTGTACTGGTCGGAAATGGCATGTCGCTTGTATGGCTGGATCATCCGACTGGCTGGACGGAGCCGATTGCTTCAATTGTCGCTACATTATTTGGCTGGGCAGGGGAAACGTTCGCGATTACTGTGTTCTATATTGCCTGGTGGGTACACTTGCTGTTCCTGCTCGCGTTCCTTGTGTACGTGCCGCAGTCGAAACACGCACACCTCATTTTCGGACCGGTCAACACGTATTTCCACCGGCTGGATCATGTCGGACGTCTTAAGCCGCTCAATTTTGAGGACTTGGAAGACGACGAGTCTGACGAAATGCCGACATTCGGCGTCGGAAAAGTGACCGACTTTAACCAGGCGCAAATGATCGACTTCTATGCCTGTGTTGAATGTGGCCGCTGTACGAATATGTGTCCGGCAACCGGAACAGGGAAAATGCTGTCACCGATGGATCTCATCGTGAAGCTGCGGGATAACCTGACGAATACCGGCGCTGTACAGACGAAACAAAAGCCGTGGGTGCCTGCGTTTTTATTCGGTAATACACAGGGCAATCAGCTGGCGCTGGCCGCCGGTGCTGAAGGTGCCGTCATCGATGACATCTACAACCCGTCCCTGATCGGCGATGTTATCACGGAAGAAGAAATCTGGGCGTGCACAACGTGCCGGAACTGTGAAGACCAGTGCCCGGTTATGAACGAGCATGTCGATAAAATCATCGATCTCCGCCGTTATCTTGTTATGACAGAAGGCCGCATGGATAAAGATGCACAACGCGCGATGACAAACATCGAAAAGCAAGGCAATCCATGGGGACTGAACCGGAAAGAGAAAGAAAACTGGCGCGATGAGCGTCCGGATATCTCAATCCCGACGGTGAAAGAACTGAAAAAAGCCGGTGAAGACTTCGAGTACCTCTTCTGGGTCGGATCAATGGGCGCATTCGACAGCCGTTCGCAGAAAATTGCGCTGTCATTCGCTAACCTGATGAACGAAGCTGGCGTGAAATTCGCGATTCTCGGCAATAAAGAAAAGAATTCCGGTGATACACCACGCCGTCTCGGAAACGAGTTTTTATTCCAGGAACTGGCGACGGAAAATATCAAGGAATTTGAAAAGAACGATGTGAAGAAGATCGTCACAATCGATCCGCACGCCTACAATATCTTTAAAAATGAATATCCGGATTTCGGATTCGAAGCGGAAGTATTCCACCATACGGAAATGCTGTTCGACCTCGTGCAGGAAGGCCGTCTGAAACCGAAATTCCGGGTTGATGAAAAAATCACATTCCATGATTCCTGCTACCTCGGCCGTTACAACGGCGTCTATGACGCACCGCGGGAAATTCTCCGTGCGATTGAAGGCGTGGAACTCGTTGAAATGGTCCGTAACCGTCAGGACGCCATGTGCTGCGGAGCCGGCGGCGGGCTGATGTGGATGGAGGAAGATGTAGGGAATCGCGTGAATGTAGCGCGGACGGAGCAGGCATTGGCTGTCAGCCCGAGCATGATTTCTTCCGGTTGCCCATACTGCCTGACCATGCTGTCAGACGGCACAAAAGCGAAGGAAGTTGAAGAAATGGTCGGCACTTATGACGTTGCGGAAATTCTGGAACGGGCTGTCATCGGTGAACCGACTGCACCGACTGCACCGGAAGAAGAGCCGGTCGTTCAATAACCATTGCCGAAGTTGAAGTGATTCGGTACAATAAGAGTAATCAGAAAAAGGGAGTGGATCAGCTCCCTTTTTTTCTGCCATTATTCCGAGCGAGCGTTCAGTCACTATTTTTTGAGCTTTTTTGTATGCGTTTACATTAGGAGGAGGAGAATTAACATGCCAAAAACCGTAATTTTGGATGGAGCCCGCACCGCTTTCGGCAAATTCGGAGGAAACTTAAGTTCTTTAACTGCAAGCGATCTTGGTGGATACGCAATCAAGGCAGCGCTCGAGCGGGCCGGTGTCAAACCCGAAGAAGTCGATGAAGTTATCATGGGGAACGTATTGCAGGCGGGGCAGGGGCAGATTCCATCCCGCCAGGCAGCTGACAAAGCCGGCATCCCATTTGACGTGAAAACAGAAACGATCAATAAAGTCTGCGCGTCCGGTATGCGCTCCGTTACGCTTGGCGATCAGCTCATTCGTCTCGGTGACGAAGAAGTGATCGTCGCAGGCGGCATGGAATCGATGTCCAATGCGCCGTATTATTTACCGAAAGCGCGCTGGGGCCTGCGCATGGGCAATGCCGAAGTGGTGGATGGCATGGTGTATGACGGACTCAGCTGTTCATTCAGTCCGGAGCGCGTCCATATGGGCACCTACGGGAACGAAACTGCCGAAAAATTCGGCCTGTCGCGGGAAGAGCAGGACAGTTGGTCATACCGTTCCCATGACCGCGCCGTCAACTCCCGTGAACTGCTGGCTGAGGAAATTGCGCCGATCGACATCCCGCAGCGCAAAGGTGATCCGATTACAGTGGATACGGATGAAGCGCCGCGTGCCGACACCTCCGTCGAGTCGCTTGCAAAACTGCGGCCGGCATTCGGGAAAGACGGCACAATCACTGCGGGCAACGCACCGGGCGTCAATGATGGCGCCGCTGCATTCGTCCTCATGAGTGAAGAACGCGCAAAACGGGACGGAAAGACCCCGCTCGCTTATGTGCTCGGACACGCTGAAGTGGCAGTTGAACCGAACCGATTCCCGGAAACCCCGGGTCTTGTCATCAATAAATTACTGGAGAAAACCGGCAAGACGCTTGAAGACATCGATTTATTTGAAATCAATGAAGCATTCGCGGCAGTTGCACTCGCCAGTTCGAAAATCGCCGATCTTGACGCGGAAAAAGTGAACGTCAATGGAGGATCCGTCGCACTCGGACATCCGATCGGCGCAAGCGGCGCGCGCATCGTGCTGACACTTGCTTATGAGCTGAAGCGCCGCGGCGGCGGCATCGGCATCGCATCCATCTGCTCAGGCGGCGGACAAGGTGATGCCATCATGATTGAAGTACCGAAACAGGGGGCTCAGTAATGACAATTGAAAACGTAATGGTCATCGGAGCAGGCCAGATGGGATCCGGTATCGCTCAGGTTTGCGCGCAAGCCGGCTTTAATGTGACATTGAACGATATGAAAGAAGAAGCCTATAACCGCGGCATTCAAGGCATCACGAAAAACTTATCCCGCGATGTAGAAAAAGGGCGCAAAACGGAAGAAGAGAAAGAAGGGATTCTCGGCCGCATCACCAAATCGCTCGATTTAAACGATGCGAAAAACGCAGACATCGTCATTGAAGCGGCAGTCGAAAACATGGACGTTAAACATTCCATCTTCAAAACACTGGATGCGGCGGCACCCGAACATGCCATTCTCGCAACGAATACATCTTCGCTGCCGATTACGGAAATCGCAGCGGCGACGAACCGGCCGGAACGGGTGATCGGCATGCATTTCATGAATCCGGTCCCGGTCATGCAGCTTGTCGAAATTATCCGCGGGCTTGCCACGACGGATGAAGTGTACACAGCAGTTGAAGACATGACAACGAAACTCGGCAAGACGCCGGTCGAAGTGCAGGACTTCCCGGGCTTCGTCTCCAACCGGATTCTTATGCCGATGATCAACGAAGCGATTTTCACGCTGCAGGAAGGCGTCGCCTCGAAAGAAGCGATCGACAGCGTCATGAAACTCGGCATGAATCATCCGATGGGCCCGCTTACGTTAGCGGATTTCATCGGCTTGGATACCTGTCTCTACATTATGGAAATCCTGTACGAAGGCTTTGGCGACAGCAAATACCGCCCGAGCCCGCTTCTCCGGAAATACGTCGCAGCCGGCTGGCTCGGCAAGAAAACCGGAAGAGGGTTCTACGACTATAGCTGATGGCAGGTGAACGGGAATCCGCGTTCAGGCAGGTCTAATCCGCGTTCAGAGGTGCCTAATCCGCGTTCAGAGGTGCCTAATCCGCGTTCAGCCATTCAAGCACGACCAATTCGAACCATTTTAGGAGGCAATCCTTCATGGAGTTGCGTTTTACAGATGAACAGCGCATGATGCGCGACATGGTCCGCGATTTTGCAAAAAAAGAAATCGAGCCGTTCATTCCACGGATGGAAGCAGGAGAGTTCCCGCGCAACATTTTAAACAAAATGGGGGAACTCGGACTGATGGGAATCATCGTCCCGGAGAAATACGGCGGATCGGAAATGGACTTCACGAGCTATATCACGGCGATCCATGAATTGTCAAAAGCGAGTGCGACGGTCGGTGTTATCCTGTCTGTTCATACATCCGTCGGAACGACGCCGATCCTCAATTTCGGAACGGATGAACAGATTCAGAAATACGTGCCGCGTCTCGCATCCGGTGAGCACCTCGGTGCTTTTGCCCTGACGGAACCGTCCGCCGGATCCGATGCCGGAAGCCTGAAATCGCGTGCGGTCTTCAAAGGCGATGAGTACGTCATCAACGGTTCCAAAGTCTTCATTACAAATGGCGGTGAGGCGGATGTCTACATTTTGTTCGCGTCAACGGATCCCGAAAAAGGCTCCCGTGGCATCTCGGCGTTTATTGTTGAAAAGGATTTTCCGGGACTGATCATCGGAAAAGATGAACGAAAACTGGGACTTCACGGTTCCCGGACGGTGCAGCTGACGCTTGAAGATTTGCGCGTGCCGAGAGAGAATTTGCTTGGCAATGAAGGCGAAGGCTTTACAGTGGCAATGGCCAACCTCAATTGCGGGCGGATCGGCATTGCGGCCCAGGCGCTCGGCATCGCGGAAGCGGCACTGGAATACGCGGTGGCGTATGCAAAAGAACGGGAACAATTCGGCAAACCGATTGCGGCGAACCAAGGCATCGGCTTCAAACTTGCCGATATGGCGACCGATGTGGAAGCGGCCCGGCTCCTCGTTTACCAGGTTGCAGATCTGTACGGCCGCGGAAAAATCTGCAATAAAGAAGCGTCGATGGCGAAACTGTTCGCCTCACGCGCGGCAACAAAAGTGGCGATCGACGCCGTCCAAGTGTTCGGCGGCTACGGCTATACGGAAGAATATCCTGTGGAGCGGCTGTTCCGCGACGCAAAAATCACAGAGATTTATGAAGGCACAAGTGAAATCCAGCGGCTTGTCGTATCCAAACAGCTGCTCAAATGACCGGGAGGGAACCTAATAATGAATTTTCAACTGTCTGAAGAACATGAAATGATCCGTAAAATGGTGCGTGATTTTGCGCAGAACGAAGTGGCGCCGACTGCAGAAGAGCGCGATGAAGAAGAACGCTTTGACCGTGATATTTTCGATAAAATGGCGGAACTCGGCCTGACCGGGATTCCATGGCCGGAAGAGTACGGCGGAAGCGGCATGGATTTCCTCGCTTACTGCATCGCGGTGGAAGAATTGTCACGTGTCTGTGCCTCGACAGGCGTTACATTATCCGCACACACATCGCTGGCCGGCTGGCCGATTTATAAATTCGGCAATGAAGAACAGAAACAGAAATACCTCCGTCCGATGGCGGAAGGCAAAAAAATCGGGGCATATGGCCTGACGGAACCGGCTTCCGGATCGGATGCGGGCGGCATGAAAACGAACGCGAAACGCGATGGTGATGATTACATCCTGAACGGTTCGAAAATCTTCATTACAAACGGCGGCATCGCTGATATCTACATCGTCTTCGCGATTACGGAAGAGGAAAGCAAACCGACGGCATTCATCATTGAAAAAGAATTTGAAGGCTTCTCGGTCGGCAAGAAAGAAAAGAAACTCGGCATCCGCTCGAGCCCGACAACAGAAATCATTTTCGATAATTGCCGCGTGCCGAAAGAGAACGTGCTCGGCGAACTGGGCAAAGGCTTCAAAATTGCCATGCAGACACTCGATGGCGGACGCAACGGCATCGCAGCACAGGCAGTCGGCATCGCTCAAGGCGCACTCGACGCGGCGGTCGGCTACGCGAAAGAGCGCGAGCAATTCGGCAAGCCGATTGCAGCGAACCAAGGCGTATCGTTCAAACTCGCGGATATGGCCACGTCCATCGAAGCTTCCCGCCTCCTGACATATCAGGCGGCATGGCTCGAATCGAATGATTTGCCGTACGCGAAAGCATCCGCCATGGCGAAATTGATGGCCGGCGACACGGCGATGGATGTCACGGTAGAAGCGGTCCAGGTATTCGGCGGGTATGGCTATACGAAAGATTATCCGGTGGAGCGTTATATGCGCGATGCAAAAATCACCCAGATTTATGAAGGCACCCAGGAAATCCAGCGCCTTGTCATTTCACGGATGCTGACGAAGTAACCGGAGGTGGAGGTATGGCTGAAAAGCGGGAAATCCAATCGTCCGTAAAAGACGAAACACTCATTGAAAAACGGCGTACCCAGATGATCAGCGGCGCGGTCATGCTGTTCAAGGAAAAAGGGTTCCACCGCACGACGACGCGGGAAATTGCAAAAGCAGCCGGCTTTTCGATCGGCACGCTGTACGAGTACATCCGCACGAAAGAAGATGTGCTGTTTCTCGTCTGTGATGCCATTTACGATGAGGTGCATGCCCGTCTTGATTCACTGACACACGGCGCCCCCTCGGCACAGGCACTGAAAACGGCGATCCGCAATTATTATTTGCTGATCGACGACATGCAGGATGAATTTGTCGTCATGTACCAGGAGTCGAAATCATTGCCGAAAGATGCGCTGAAATATGTGCTCGATAAAGAAGTGGAAATGGTGGCGATTTTTGAACGGCTGCTGGAAGAAAGTGTGCGGAGCGGTGAATTGACACTCTCGGCGAAAGAAGTGAAACTGGCAGCTCATCATTTAGTGGTGCAGGGCCAGATGTGGGCGTTCCGGCGCTGGGCTTTGCACGGAGACTATACGATTGAACAATTTATCGATACCCAGACGGAATTGCTCTTCAACGGAATCACGAAAGCAGATCAGTACGTGAAAGGAGAATCCCGATGACAACAGCGGCAAAAAAGCAAGAAACGTATAAGCCGACGAACCATATCCGCTTCGTGACAGCTTCAAGCCTGTTCGACGGCCATGACGCGTCGATCAACATCATGCGCCGGATTTTACAGGGCAGCGGCGTCGAAGTTATTCACCTCGGCCATAACCGATCCGTGGAAGAAGTCGTGAATGCGGCCATTCAGGAGGACGTTCAAGGCATCGCCATTTCCTCTTACCAAGGCGGCCATGTGGAATATTTCAAGTATATGCACGACTTGCTGCAGGAAAAAGGCGCGCCGCATATCAAGATTTTCGGCGGAGGCGGCGGTGTTATCCTGCCGCGCGAAATCAAGGAATTGCACGATTACGGCATCACAGGCATTTATTCGCCGGAAGACGGGCGTACGAAAGGCCTGCAGGGCATGATCGATGACATGGTGCAAAAATGCGATTTCTCAACAGCGGATAAGACGGAACTGACACTGGACGGCGTATCCGCGGAAACGCCGGAAAAACTGGCGCCGCTCATCACAGCGGCGGAAGAAGCGCATACAAAAGGCGGCGACACGAAAAAACTGCTTGAAGAAGCGCGTGCGCAGTCAAAAAACACACCGGTCCTCGGAATCACCGGAACAGGCGGCGCCGGGAAAAGTTCATTAACTGATGAATTGATCCGCCGCTTCCTGTCCGAATTCCCGGACAAGCGGGTGGCCATTCTGTCGGTCGACCCGACGAAGCAGAAAACGGGCGGCGCGCTGCTTGGCGACCGGATCCGGATGAACGCGATTTTCAATAAACGCGTGTTCATGCGTTCGCTCGCAACACGCGGTTCGAAATCGGAGCTGTCGGGAGCGATCAATGATGTGCTTGATGTCGTCAAAGCAGCCGGCTACGATATGATCATCGTCGAGACGAGCGGCATCGGGCAGGGCGATGCGGATATCGCCGAAATCGCCGATGTGTCAATGTACGTCATGACAAGCGAGTTCGGGGCACCGTCCCAGCTCGAGAAAATCGACATGATCGATTATGCGGATTTGATTGTCATTAATAAATTCGAGCGCAAAGGCTCGGAAGATGCGTTGCGCCAAGTGCAGAAGCAGTATCAGCGTTCTCATCTGTTATGGGATCAGGAACTCGATGCGATGCCGGTATACGGCACGATTGCGAGCCAGTTCAACGATAAAGGCACGAACTCATTGTTTGCGGCACTCGTCGGGGAACTCAATGAAAAACTGGGGACCGACTGGGAAACGAGCTACGAGCAGTTCGTGAAAACCCAAAAGCAGAACGTCATCATCCCGAATGACCGCCGGCATTATTTGCGTGAAATCACCGATACGGTCCGCGGTTATCATGCCAAGTCGGAAGAGCAGGCGGATTTCGCCCGCCGGCTGTTCCAGCTAGAAGGCGCAATCGATGAAGTGGAGAAAAAGAATCCGGATGAGGCGCTTGTGGCGTCACTCGAATCTTTGGCAGAAGGTATTCGTGATGAACTGACCGCCGAATCGAAACGGATCCTCGATAATTGGGCAAAGCTGAAGGAAGCCTATACCGGAGATGAATTTGTCACAACAGTGCGCGACAAAGAAATCCGGACGATCCTCCGGACAGAAAGCCTGTCCGGCTTGAAGATTCCGCGGGTTGTGCTGCCGAAATTCAAGGATTACGGTGAAATCCTGCGCTGGGTTTACGCGGAAAACGTACCGGGTTCATTCCCTTACACAGCCGGCGTATTCCCGTTCAAACGGGCGGGGGAAGATCCGAAACGCCAGTTTGCAGGCGAAGGCACACCGGAGCGGACGAACCGCCGTTTCCATTACCTGTCGAAAGACGATGATGCAAAACGGCTGTCGACGGCGTTCGATTCAGTGACCCTGTACGGCGAAGATCCGGATCACCGGCCGGATATTTACGGAAAAGTCGGCGAGTCAGGCGTATCGATCTGTACGCTTGAAGACATGAAGAAACTGTATGCCGGTTTCGATTTATGTTCACCGACCACATCCGTCTCGATGACGATCAACGGGCCGGCGCCGATCATCCTCGCGATGTTCATGAACACGGCGATCGATCAGCAAGTCAAAAAACGCGAAGAAGAACTTGGCCGCATGCTGAACATGGACGAATTCACGGAAGTGCGCGAAGCGACGCTCCAAGTCGTGCGCGGTACGGTTCAAGCGGACATCCTGAAAGAAGATCAGGGGCAGAACACGTGCATCTTCTCGACGGAATTCGCGCTGCGTATGATGGGCGACATTCAGCAATACTTCATCGATCACAAAGTGCGCAATTATTACTCGGTGTCGATTTCGGGCTACCATATCGCCGAAGCGGGCGCGAACCCGATTTCCCAGCTCGCGTTCACACTGTCGAACGGTTTCACATATGTCGAATACTATTTAAGCCGCGGTATGCACATCGATGATTTTGCTCCGAATCTGTCGTTCTTCTTCTCGAATGGCCTCGATCCGGAATATACCGTCATCGGTCGTGTGGCGCGTCGCATCTGGGCCGTTACGATGCGTGACAAATACGGCGCAAATGAACGCAGCCAGAAGCTGAAGTATCACGTGCAGACGTCGGGCCGTTCCCTGCACGCACAGGAAATCGACTTCAACGATATCCGCACAACGCTGCAGGCGCTGATGGCGCTGCAGGATAATTGTAATTCATTGCATACAAACGCATACGATGAAGCGATCACGACGCCGACGGAAGAATCCGTCCGCCGGGCGATGGCGATCCAGATGATCATCACGAAAGAGCACGGCCTGTCGAAAAACGAAAACCCGCTCCAAGGTTCGTTCGTGGTGGAAGAGCTGACGGAACTCGTCGAAGAAGCAGTGCTGCAGGAATTCGACCGCATCAACGACCGCGGTGGCGTATTGGGTGCAATGGAAACCCAGTACCAGCGCGGCAAGATTCAGGAAGAATCCATGTACTACGAAATGAAAAAGCACACCGGCGAACTGCCGATCATCGGAGTCAACACGTACATCAACCCGAATCCGACATCGGAAGACGAGATCAACTCCATGCAGATCGCACGGGCAGGGAAAGACGAGAAAGAAACGCAGATCAATAATCTTCGCGGATTCCAGGAGCGCCATGAAGATAAGACGGGAGAAGCGCTCAACCGGCTGAAAGAAGTCGCCAAAACCGGCGGCAACATCTTCGAGGAACTCATGGACACTGTGAAATACGCGAGTCTCGGTCAGATCACCACGGCATTGTACGAAGTCGGCGGACAATACCGTAGAAACATGTAATCAGGCAGTAAAACGAAACAGCCGGTCATCACGACCGGCTGTTTCATGTTATAAATGGTACGTGTTTCGCGAGTAAATCGGGTTTCGCAAATAAACCCGGCAGATTTGCAAGTGCCGAGGTGGAATGCGCAAGTAAATGCGTACGTTTCGCAAGCAAATCGGGTTTCGCAAGTAAACCGGGTTTCGCAAGTAAGCCCAGCGAATTCGCAAGTAACCGCGTACGTTTCGCAAGTAAACCGGGTTTCGCAAGTAAGCCCAGCGAATTCGCAAGTGTCGAAGTGGAATTCGCAAGTAACCGCACACGTTTCGCGAGTAAAACCGAATTCGCAAATAAACCCGGCAGATTCGCAAGTGCCGAGGTGGAATGCGCAAGTAAACGCCCGCATTTCGCAAGTAACCCGCCAGCCACTGTCATTCCGTTATAACTCAGTCGATATACCAGCCGTTTTTGGGTATACTGAATACATTGGCAAGGAGGGCGTCGCGTGCGAAAGGCAATTTTTTATTTAATACCCGTTATTTGCATCATCTTGGTTGTTTTATTGTATAATGAGCAATTCGGCGCCATTCCATTTTTGTTATTGTCCATCTATTTATTTTACGCAGGCTGGAAATTACTGAACCGGGCTAAAAAGAAATCACGGTAGCAGAGCTGGTCCGGTTTGTATATAATGAATGAGTTAATGCGAGGAGAAGGGAAGTGCAAGTTTTGAATATACGTGAAATGACGAAAGAAGAAATGCAGGAAGAAGCGCTGATCGATCTGGCGTTTGCGGTGCTCGAGGAGCGGCGTGAAACCATGACATATCAGGAACTGGTAGCGGAAATTTCAACGCTGCAGGGCCTGCCGCCGGAAGAACTGAAAGCGCGGCTCGTCCAATTCTATACGGACCTGAACATCGACGGTCGCTTTCTTATTCTTGGGGAAAACCGCTGGGGAATCCGGGAATGGTATCCGGTTGAACAGATTGAAGAAGAATCTGCACCGACTGTGAAAACGCGTAAGAAGAAAGCGAAAAAGGTTGTTGAAGAGGAAGACGAAGAGTTGGAAATCGATGAGGACGAACTGGAAGGCTTCGACGACTTTGATGACGTGGACGACGACGATGACGATGACGATGATGACGATGATGTCACACCTGCTGTAACTGCTGACGATCCGGATGCTGTCGCAGACGTCGAAGTCCTGGACTTTGATGATGACGATGACGAGGAAGTTGATGAAATTGAAGGTCTCGTCGTTGAAGATGAAGATTTTGACGATGCAGATGAAGACGACAGCGAAGACGAGGACGAGGAACAGAAGTAACAGGTCATTTCGTCTTGACTTCCTGCCGCTGACCGGATAAGATTTTATTGGGCTCCTTAAAAAGGAGAAACGAAGGATACAGTTAATGCGCTCCCCCTGCAGCTGCAGGCGGAGCGCATTTATTTTTTTTATTTTGAGGAGGAAAAAGTGTGACAAAGTACATTTTCGTGACTGGCGGTGTCGTTTCATCACTCGGAAAAGGGATTACGGCCGCATCGCTTGGCCGCCTGCTGAAAAATCGGGGACTGAACGTAACGATCCAGAAATTTGATCCCTATATCAACGTGGACCCGGGTACCATGAGCCCGTATCAGCACGGTGAAGTTTTCGTGACAGGCGATGGCGCGGAAACGGATCTTGATCTCGGCCATTATGAGCGGTTTATCGATATCAATCTGAATAAATACTCGAACGTAACGACAGGGAAAGTGTATTCGACTGTCCTTCGGAAAGAGCGGCGCGGCGATTACCTTGGCGGCACCGTGCAGGTGATTCCGCATATTACAAATGAAATCAAGGAACGGCTCGTACGGGCTGGCAAAGAAGCCCACGCGGATGTCGTCATCACGGAAATCGGCGGCACGGTCGGTGATATTGAATCCCTTCCATTCCTTGAAGCGATCCGCCAGATGCGGTCGGATTTCGGCCGCGATGATGTCATGTACATTCACTGTACACTGATTCCGTATATTCGGGCTGCGGGAGAACTGAAAACGAAACCAACGCAGCACAGCGTAAAAGAACTGCGTTCGCTCGGCATCCAGCCGAACCTCATCGTGGTGCGGACAGAACAGCCGGTACCGCAGGAAATGAAAGATAAAATTGCTCTGTTCTGTGATATCCGGGCAGATGAAGTCATTGAAGCGCGCGACGCGGAAACATTGTACGAAATCCCGCTTCACCTGCAGGCACAGAACATGGATCAGATCGTTCTCGATCACTTGGGCATCGACGCACCGGAAGCGGATATGGAAGAGTGGAAAGCGCTCATCGACCGCGTGAAGTCACTGAAAAAGAAGGTCCGCATCGCACTCGTCGGCAAATATGTGGAGCTGCAGGATGCCTATATTTCCGTTGTGGAATCACTGAAGCATGCCGGATTCGCTTTTGATGCAGAAGTCGAAGTGGAATGGGTCAACGCGGAGCACGTTAATGATGATAACGTAGCCGACTTGCTTGCGGGCTGTGATGGTGTCCTGGTGCCGGGCGGTTTCGGCGACCGCGGCATCGAAGGAAAGATCACGGCAATCCGTCATGTACGGGAAAACAAAATTCCGTTCTTTGGCATTTGTCTCGGCATGCAGCTGGCTTCTGTTGAATTTGCCCGCAATGTGATGAAGTTGAATGCTGCGCACTCCTCAGAATTGAATGCGGAAACAGCTTATCCGGTCATCGACTTGCTGCCGGAGCAGAAAGATGTCGAAGATCTCGGCGGCACACTCCGTCTCGGCCTTTATCCCGCTAAGCTCCAGAAAGATTCAAAGGCGTTTGAAGCGTACGGCGAGGAACTCGTTTACGAGCGTCACCGTCACCGTTATGAATTCAATAATGAATTCCGTGAAGAATTCGAAACAGCCGGCTTCATCTTTTCAGGCACGAGCCCGGACGGCCGGCTTGTCGAAGTGATCGAGCTGCCGGATCATCCATGGTTCGTCGCTTCGCAGTTCCATCCGGAATTCGTGTCGCGGCCAACTCGTCCGCAGCCGCTGTTCCGTGAATTCATCCGGGCATCGCTCGGTGAAGAAGCATAAGAACAGTCAAAAGCTCCCCGATCACAATTTGTGATCGGGGAGCTTTTTTACAAAGGTACCTGCGCTTTTCTTTGTCTAGCTCATTCGCCAGACCGTACGCTGATTTCACGCCCTCCGCCGGAAACAGGTTTCCGGGTCGGCCGTTCCAATCCGCTGTTGGAGGCCCACAGAATGTGGGTCATGCAACCGTTACGACAGGATGTCGTGCTTTTAGGTTGCGTTCCTCAGTCCGGCTCACTCCGCTTTTCCTTTGTCCAGTCTCCGGTACCTAGCCCCTCGAGTCGCTTCGAACTTGCCGGCGATGGCAAAGAACGCCATCGCTTGCAGGCTCTCCAGCGCTTGTCGGGGCTTTCAAGGAACCTCCACTTTTCTCGTTGTCCAGTTTCCGCGCTCAGACTCTCGGGGTCATAAGTCACCGCACGCCGGAAATCGGGATTTCCTCTGTGCGTCGCCTTATGCCTGTCGAAGGCCCGCGGGAAGCGGGTCATGCAACCGTTGCGACAGGATGTCGCGCTCTTAGGTTGCGCTCCTCAAAACGAGCGCCTCAACTTTTCTCATTGTCTAGCTCATTCGCCAGACCGTACGCTGATTTCACGCCCTCCGCCGGAAACAGGTTTCCGGGTCGGCCGTTCCAATCCGCTATCGGTCTTTCACGGCTCACTCCGCTTTTCCTTTGTCCAGTTTCCGCGCTCAGACTCTCGGGGTCATAAGTCACCGCACGCCGGAAATCGGGATTTCCTCTGTGCGTCGCCTTATGCCTGTCGAGTCTTTCACAGCTCACTCCGCTTTTCTACTCTCCCAGCATTTCGTCGATGTCCATTTTCACCGCATGATAAACGAAGAGGGCAGCGAGCGCATGGGGTACGACGGTCCGGCCACCGGAATCATCCGGCAGAAGGCCTTTGTCGATGCCAAGAGACAGAAACGCATCCGCATCCGGGTTGTCGTATGTTTCTGCACTTAAATAAGCGAATGGGATGAACTGGCCGGCGAGGTCCTGCGCCAGCGCCGCCCCTTCATCGTTCCGGGCCAGGATCCATACCCGGTCGGCGCTTGCCAGTTCGGTTCCGGGCTGCCAGCGTGCGGCGGACGGGAGCGGTTCTGCCCCGTCCAGCGCCGTTGCTGCTACGGCTTCCATTTCACCGAATGCCGCCAGGTAAATGATGCCTTCGCCGATGGCTGCCTGTGCGAGCACGCGCGCTGTATCTTCTATCGCTTCTTCCTGCTTGCCGATGCGCTGGAATAAGCCGGTCAGCTGGGTTGTCAGTATTTTCATTGGGATCACCTCACCGCAAGAGTATACCAGAAAGGCGGAGTGAATCAAAAACAGGTACAATGGGAACAAAAGGGGGCTCCGGAAATGAAAACCATTTTGATTGTTGATGATCAGCCGGGCATCCGGCTGCTGCTTGCTGAAGTGTTCAAAAAAGAAGGTTATCATACAGTGCTTGCGTCGAACGGCATCGAAGCGCTCCGCAAGACAGATGAGACAGCACCGGATGCCGTGCTGCTTGATATGAAGATACCGGGGATGAACGGAATCGAAATCCTGAAACGGCTGAAAGCTGAAAAGCCGGACCTGCCCATTATGATGATGACTGCATACGGTGAACTCGACCTGATCGAAGAATCTGTATCGCTCGGGGCCGTCCGCTATTTCACAAAGCCGTTCGATATATTCGAAGTCCGGGATGCCGTTATCCAGCTCCTGAATCCTTGAGGTGGCTGGCTGGTGGTCAACCGCCATGCTTTTTGGTATGATAGGAAAGGAATTATGCGATAGATTTTTTAGGAGGATACAATAATGCCGTTAGTGTCAATGAAAGATATGATGATCAAAGGAAAACAGGAAGGTTATGCCGTCGGCCAATTCAATCTGAACAACCTGGAATTCACGCAAGGGATTCTGCAGGCTGCTCAGGAAGAAAACTCTCCGCTGATCTGTGGCGTGTCAGAAGGCGCTGCCCGCTATATGGGCGGATTCTATACGGTCGTTCAGATGGTGAAAGGTCTGATGGAAGACTATAAGATCACCGTTCCTGTTGCGATTCACCTTGATCATGGTTCAAGCTTCGAGAAATGCAAGGAAGCGATCGATGCAGGATTTACATCTGTCATGATCGATGCATCGCATCATCCTGTCGAAGAAAACATCGAAGTCACGAAAAAAGTAGTGGAGTATGCGCATGCACGCGGCGTTTCAGTTGAAGCGGAACTGGGCGTTGTCGGCGGCCAGGAAGATGATGTGATCGCTGATGGCGTTATTTATGCCGATCCGGAAGAATGCCGCCAGCTCGTCGAACAGACAGGCATTGACTGTCTCGCACCGGCACTCGGTTCTGTTCATGGTCCATATAAAGGGGAACCGAATCTCGGTTTTGAAGAAATGGAAATCATTTCGAAGCAGTCGGACGTACCGCTTGTTCTGCATGGTGGAACCGGCATTCCGGTGAAGGATGTACAGCGTGCAATTTCCCTTGGCACTTCAAAGATCAACGTCAATACAGAGAGCCAGATTGCAGCCACGGAGGCAATCCGTGATGCGCTGAATAAAGACCAGGACGTCTATGATCCGCGCAAATATCTCGGGCCTGCCCGCGAAGCGATCAAAGAAACCGTCAAAGGCAAAATGCGCGATTTCGGCAGCTCGCAAAAAGCATAATTGTATTCATTAACATAAATGGAATAGAAGAGAGAAGGGCCAGCAGGTATCTTCTCTCTTTTACAATATTACAGGAGGGGTATACAAATGAAATTTTTTATTGATACAGCCAATTTTGATGAAATTAAAGAAGCGCATTCATGGGGGATCCTCTCAGGGGTCACAACAAACCCGTCACTCGTGGCGAAAGAGAAAAACGTATCGTTCCATGACCGCCTGAAAGAAATTGCAGACCTCGTCGACGGCCCGATCAGCGGAGAAGTCATTTCGCTTGATGCGGAAGGCATGCTGAAAGAAGGCCGGGAACTGGCGGCGATTGCACCGAATATCGTTGTAAAACTCCCGATGACACCGGAAGGTCTGAAAGCCTGTGCCGTTCTTACATCTGAAGGCATCAAAACGAATGTAACACTCATTTTCTCTGTCAACCAGGCATTGCTTGCTGCGCGTGCAGGGGCGACATTCGTTTCGCCGTTCCTCGGACGTCTGGATGATATCGGCCATAACGGCATGGATCTGATTGATCAAATCGCTCAAATCTTTATTGTGCATAACATTGACACGGAAATCATCGCGGCTTCCATCCGCCATCCGCAGCACGTGACAGACGCGGCGCTGAACGGTGCCCATATCGGCACAATGCCGATCAAAGTCATGCAGCAGATGTTCAAGCACCCGCTGACGGACAAAGGAATCGAAGCATTCCTGGCCGATTGGGAAAAACGGAAGTCAGAGTAAGGGGAATCAGAATGGATGTATACAAAATCCGGGGCGGGAAACGCCTCTCCGGAACCATTAAAGTGAATGGCGCGAAGAACAGTGCAGTTGCATTGATTCCCGCCTCGATTTTGGCGAGTTCACCTGTACAGATTGACGGACTGCCGGAAATTTCGGATGTGTGGACGCTGAAAAGTATTCTGGAAGAAATCGGCGGACAAGTCACGTTCAAGGACGGCACAATGGAAATCGATCCTTCTCAAATGACAGATATGCCGCTGCCGAACGGCAACGTAAAAAAACTGCGCGCTTCCTATTATATGATGGGGGCGATGCTCGGCCGGTTCAAACATGCAGTCATCGGTATGCCCGGCGGCTGTTTCCTTGGACCGCGGCCGATCGACCAGCACATCAAGGGCTTTGAAGCACTCGGTGCAACGGTCACCAATGAACACGGAGCCATCTATCTCCGGGCAGACGAACTTCGCGGCGCCAAGATTTACCTGGACGTCGCAAGTGTCGGTGCGACCATTAATATCATGCTGGCAGCTGTGCGGGCAAAAGGACAGACTGTCATTGAAAACGCGGCGAAAGAACCGGAAATCATTGACGTTGCCACGCTTTTGACCAATATGGGCGCAAAAATCAAGGGAGCCGGCACAAGTGTGATTCGGATCGACGGTGTGGATGAACTCCACGGCACCCGTCACACGATCATTCCTGACCGCATCGAAGCAGGCACATTCATGATCATGGCAGCCGCCATTGGCGATGGCATCAAAATCGATAATGTGATTCCGTTTCATTTGGAAGCGCTGATCGCCAAATTACGGGAGATGGGTGTCGAAGTGGAAGAAGGCGAAGAGTCGATCTTTATCCCAAGGGCCGAATCCCTTCGTTCCGTTGATGTAAAGACACTTGTCTACCCAGGTTTTCCGACGGATCTGCAACAGCCGTTTTCCGTGTTGATGACCCAGGCGGAAGGTGCCTCGATTGTTACGGACACCGTCTACTCCGCGCGCTTTAAGCACATTGATGAATTGCGCCGGATGAACGCGGAAGGACGGGTGGAAGGCCAGATGGCTGTCCTGTTCGGACCGACGCCGCTCAACGCGGCAAACGTGAAAGCCAGTGATCTGCGCGCAGGCGCAGCACTCGTCATTGCCGGATTGCTTGCGGAAGGGGAAACGGAAGTTCGCGATATTTACCATGTGGAGCGCGGTTATTCCAACCTGACCGATAAGCTTCAGGGTCTTGGAGCCGACATCCGGAAAGAGACTGCGGAACCGGTGCCCGGCATGAAATTCAACAGCAGAAACGGCTGAAAATTCTGCTTCCCGGCCACTGGGAATATGCTACAATAGTATAGATAGTGTGAACGGGGGGCTGGAAAAATGGAGCGAAGTTTATCGATGGAGTTGGTCCGCGTGACTGAAGCGGCAGCAATTGCTTCAGCCAGATGGATGGGACGCGGCCTGAAAAACGAAGCGGACGATGCAGCGACAAGTGCCATGCGGACAGTTTTCGATACGATTCCGATGCAGGGTGTGGTTGTAATCGGAGAAGGCGAAATGGACGAAGCGCCGATGCTTTATATCGGCGAAGAGCTTGGAACCGGTCATGGACCTGAAGTGGATGTGGCAGTCGATCCGCTGGAAGGCACGAACATCGTGGCATCCGGCGGCTGGAATGCGCTGGCCGTACTGGCCGTTGCAGATCGCGGAAACCTGTTGAACGCACCTGACATGTACATGGATAAAATCGCTGTCGGGCCGGAAGCGGTCGGCAAAGTCGACATCAACGCACCGGTGATCGACAACCTTCGGGCAGTGGCAAAAGCGAAGAATAAAAACATTGAAGATGTGGTGGCAACGATTCTGAACCGGGAACGCCATGCGGAGATCATTGAACAGATCCGTGAAGCCGGCGCGCGCATCAAGCTGATCAGCGACGGCGATGTAGCGGGAGCCATCAATACCGCTTTTGAACAGACAGGTGTAGACATTCTGTTTGGATCCGGCGGCGCTCCGGAAGGTGTCATCGCTGCAGTGGGCCTCAAATGCCTCGGCGGAGAACTTCAAGGAAAATTGCTGCCGCAGAATGCTGAAGAGGAAGAGCGCTGCAGACAGATGGGACTCGACGTCAATAAAGTTCTCTACATGGATGATCTTGTGAAAGGTGAAGATGCCATTTTCGCTGCGACCGGTGTTACGGATGGTGAATTGCTCCGCGGCGTTCGAGTCCAAGGGGCATCCAGCATGACCCATTCGCTCGTCATGCGTGCAAAATCCGGCACTGTCCGTTTTGTCGAAGGACAGCACAGCCTCCAGAAAAAACCGAATCTTGTGATGAACGATTAATCTTGAAACCTGTGCCCGGCTGACCGCCGGGCTCCTTCTATTACTGATTTATCAACCCCAATCCTGTTTTCCATCCCGATAATTCCAAAAAATGAATAAGAGTGGTGTACATCATGGCAACAATAACCATCTCCTCATTGGAGAATATGACGTTGAAAGAGCTGTATGCTCTGGCGCGTGAATACAAATTGACTAATTACAGCAAACTTACAAAGAAAGAACTCATTTTCGCAATCCTGAAGACCCGTGCGGAACAGGAAGGCTTTTTCTTCATGGAAGGCGTACTGGAAATCATCCAGTCGGAAGGCTTTGGATTCCTGCGCCCGATCAATTACTCCCCGAGTTCACAAGACATCTACATTTCCGCATCGCAAATCCGGCGCTTTGATCTACGGAACGGAGATAAAGTATCCGGGAAAGTACGGCCGCCAAAAGAAAATGAACGCTATTTCGGTCTCTTGCAAGTGGAAGCGGTTAACGGGGAAGATCCGGAAGTCGCAAAAGAACGCGTCCATTTCCCGGGTCTTACACCGCTGTATCCGGATCGCCAGATCAAACTGGAATCCACGTCCGGCCGTCTATCGAGCCGCATCATTGATCTGGTTGCGCCAGTCGGTTTCGGTCAGCGCGGACTCATCGTCGCTCCGCCGAAAGCCGGAAAGACCATGTTGCTGAAAGAAGTGGCCAATTCCATCACAGTCAATTATCCGGAAGCGGAATTGATCGTATTACTGATCGATGAACGTCCGGAAGAAGTAACGGACATTGAGCGGTCCGTCGATGCCGACGTTGTCTCTTCGACGTTCGATGAAGTGCCGGATAACCATGTAAAAGTTGCAGAACTCGTACTCGAGCGCGCGATGCGCCTTGTCGAACATAAACGGGATGTCATCATTCTGATGGATTCCATCACCCGCCTGGCCCGTGCGTACAATCTGGTCATCCCGCCAAGCGGCCGTACCCTCTCCGGCGGAATCGATCCGGCCGCATTCCACAGACCGAAGCGCTTTTTCGGTGCTGCCCGGAACATTGAAGAAGGCGGCAGCTTGACTATCCTGGCGACTGCCCTTGTTGAAACCGGCTCCCGGATGGACGAAGTCATTTATGAAGAGTTCAAAGGAACCGGCAACATGGAACTGCACCTGGACCGGAGCCTTGCCGAACGGCGCATCTTCCCGGCGCTTGACGTCCGCCGCTCCGGCACCCGGAAAGAGGAATTGCTGCTGGATGCCGATCAGCTTGAAAAACTATGGCTCATCCGCAAAACTTTCTCTGATTCCCATGATTTCGGCGAACGCTTCCTGCGCAAGTTGAAACAGACGAAGACCAATGAAGAGTTCTTTGACCAGCTGACCGGGGAAATCCGGGCCCATAAAAGCAGCAAAGGGTTACTTTAATTAAATAAGTTTATGAACCCGCCGATTCCCGTCTGAATCGGCGGGTTTTTATTATGGATGAGAGTGAAGTGAATTCATTTAATCTTAAAACGCATGTACGATGAAACATGAAATCCATTTTATGGAATAATAGTTCGAGTTTCCTCTCTGATAAATCTTAAAGAGCACTCATATGGTCTTAAAGAGCGTTCAGCCGTTCTTAAAGAGCGTCCAAGCAATCTTTAAATGCACTCAACCGATTTTAAAAGGCGTTCAGCCGGCCTTAAAGAGCGTTCAGCCGCTTTTAATCGCTATTAACAAAAAAACAACGAAACTTACAAAACTTGTTGTGATTTCAATAGTCTTTTTCTCCGCCGAAGCCATGAGTTTCCATTTTCACCGCATTCCTGCATGCCAAAATACATTCTTTAAATCCGAGCAAACATCTTGCACCTGAATCCTATCCTTGTTATACTAGGTTTTGTAAGTCAAAGGAACCCGTGCATATACGGCCTAAGGAGCCGTGTAAGGCAAAGGTCATCAACCGTTAAACTCTGTTCCGGATGGATCAGGGCAGGAGGAGTTAATACTATGAAATCAGCAATTCACCCAGATTACAAACAAGCAACAGTCACATGTTCTTGCGGAAACACGTTCCATACTGGTTCCGTTAAAGAAGACATCCGTGTAGAGGTTTGCAACGAATGCCACCCATTCTACACAGGCCGCCAGAAATTCGCAGCTGCGGATGGCCGTGTTGACCGTTTCAACAAAAAATATGGCATCAAATCAGACAACGAATAAGTTGGACGACCGGTACCCGGCATGCAGATCACTGCACGCCGGGTATTTTTCTTTTGGCAGGCCGCCCAAGGAGTCCGGGCAGTTTCTAAAAATAAGTGCGGAAATCGGCGTCATTTTTCGGTATGATAAGAGATAGACCGAATGGCGAAAGGAGCACAAGAAACAATGTACGTAATGAAACAATCGGGCTGGGTGGAAGTGATCTGCGGCAGCATGTTCTCAGGGAAATCAGAGGAGCTGATCCGCCGCATCCGCCGGGCGCAATTTGCCAAACAGCAAATCGCCGTTTTTAAACCGCGAATCGATGACCGCTACAGCAAGGAAGCGGTCGTTTCCCATAATGGATCGACGGTGATTGCCCATCCGATCAGCCATTCTGATGAGATGTGGAAGTATATCACAGATGAATTTGATGTCATTGCAATAGATGAAGCCCAATTTTTTGATGAGGCGATTACAGAAAATGTACAAAAGCTGGCCGATCATGGCTTTCGGGTGATCGTCGCCGGCTTGGATCAGGATTTCCGCGGCAAACCGTTTGGTCCGATGCCGGATTTATTGTCGGTTGCCGAGCAAGTGACGAAATTGCAGGCCGTATGCACGGTATGCGGATCACCTGCCAGCCGCACGCAGCGGCTGATCGACGGCCGGCCTGCCGGAGCGGATGATCCCATCATTCTTGTCGGGGCATCCGAAGCCTACGAGCCCCGCTGCCGGCATCATCATGAGGTGCCCGCAGGTGTAACGGTTACGGAATTTTAGAACGGGGTGTGAATGGAAGATGAGTGGAATTTTTGACAGGCTGCAGACGCTCGAAGACCGGTATGACCGGCTCAATGAAATGCTGAGCGATCCGGATATTATTAATGATACAACCAAATTGCGGGAGTATTCGAAAGAGCAGTCGGATCTGCAGGCTACGGTGGATGCTTATCGGGAATATAAAGATGTATCAGCTCAGCTGAGCGACGCGAAAACGATGCTGGATGATAAAATGGACGCGGATATGCGCGAAATGGTGAAAGAAGAGCTGAACGAGCTCGAAGACCGCCGCGAACAGCTGGAAGAACGACTGCATATGCTGCTGCTGCCGAAAGATCCGAATGATGACAAAAACGTCATCATGGAAGTGCGGGGGGCAGCGGGCGGAGACGAAGCGGCATTATTTGCAGGGGATCTGTACCGGATGTACAGCCGCTATGCGGAAGCGAACGGCTGGAAAGTTCAAGTGATGGACGCTTCTCCGACCGGTCTCGGCGGATTCAAGGAAGTGGTCTTCATGATTACCGGGAAAGGCGCTTATTCCCGCATGAAATACGAAAACGGGGCACACCGCGTGCAGCGGGTGCCGGAAACGGAATCAGGCGGACGTATCCATACGTCAACGGCGACAGTCGCCTGTCTGGCCGAAGCGGAAGAAGTGGAAGTTGAGATTCATGATAACGACATCCGGGTGGACACGTATGCATCAAGCGGCGCCGGCGGCCAGTCGGTCAATACGACCATGTCGGCAGTCCGGCTGACACATTTGCCGACGGGTACTGTCGTAACATGCCAGGACGAAAAATCGCAGATCAAAAATAAGGAATCCGCGATGAAAGTGCTGCGTGCCCGCGTCTATGATAAATTCCAGCAGGAAGCCCAAGCTGAATATGATGCTGTACGGAAGTCAGCTGTCGGAACCGGCGACCGCTCGGAACGCATTCGGACGTACAACTTCCCGCAGAACCGGGTGACAGACCACCGCATCGGGTTGACTATCCAGAAATTGGATCAGATCTTGCAGGGAAAGATGGATGAAATCATCGACGCATTGATTGTGGAAGAACAATCGGCGAAAATGGAGTCATTGAATGAACAGCAAGGATAAACGAATTTATGAGGCCCTGAACGGGGCTTCTTCTTATTTAAAGGCGCAAGGCCGGGAAGAGGGCGCAGCGCGCATTCTGCTGCAGCATGTATTAGGTCTGAATCAGACTGCATTGCTCGCTTCTTTGCGCGATCCGCTGGACAATGAAACCGAAAAGCGTTATTTTGAATTAATCAATCAGCATGCAGCGGGTATCCCGGTGCAGCACCTGACCGGACAGGAAGAATTTTACGGCCGGACATTCCTCGTGAATCCGGATGTCCTCATTCCGCGTCCGGAAACCGAAGAATTAATTGAAGAAACACTCCGGCTCATTCCGGAAGTGTTTGGTAATCGGCAGCTGAACGTTGCGGATATCGGAACGGGGAGCGGCATTATCGGCATCACGATGAAATGCGAACTGCCGGAAGCGCAAGTAACAGCGACGGATATTTCGCGGCCGGCACTCGAGACGGCACAAAAAAACGCCGACCGGCTTGATGCGGAAGTCGCGTTCCGGCTCGGTCATCTTACCGGGCCGCTCGCCGGCAGCAAATGGGATGTAGTGCTGTCGAACCCGCCGTATATCGGACAGGAAGAAGCGGATACGCTGGCTGATACGGTCAGAGATCACGAGCCGCATACCGCATTGTTCGCCGACCGTCATGGTCTTTCCCTATATGAGGAACTGGCGGAAAAACTGCCGGCACTCATGAACCGGCCGGCGCTCATCGGTTTTGAAATCGGCTATATGCAGGGCCAAGCGGTGAAACAACTGCTTGAACAGGCATTTCCGAAAGCGGAAACTTCGGTAAAACAAGATATCAATGGCAAGGACCGGATGGTGTTCTGCATCATCCGGTGACTGCAGAAGCAAGGAGGATACAGCATGAAAACCAGAATCGTGGAAGTGGGCAATGATGCCGGCAACCCGGAATACTATGAAGAGGCGGCGGAGATCCTGCAGCGCGGAGGAACGGTATCGTTTCCGACTGAAACGGTGTACGGCCTTGGAGCGGATGCAACGAATGCAGAAGCCGTCGAGAGAATTTACCTGGCGAAGGGGCGTCCATCTGATAACCCGCTCATTGTCCATGTCGATTCAAAAGAAATGGCGCTGCGTTATGCAGCGAATGTGCCGGAAAAAGCCATCAGATGCATGGATGCATTCTGGCCAGGACCGCTCACCCTCATACTTGAAGCGAAAGAAGGCGTGTTTGCGGACAATGTAACGGCCGGCCTGCCGACTGTCGGACTCCGGATGCCGGATCATCCGATTGCGCTGAACTTGCTGAAGCAGACGGACCGGCCGCTTGCTGCACCGAGTGCGAACGTAAGCGGCAAGCCGAGCCCGACATGCGCAGGACATGTGGAGCATGACTTGAACGGCAAAATCGATCTTATTCTCGACGGCGGGGCGACGGCGCTCGGCATCGAATCGACCGTGCTGGACATGACAGCGGAACCGCCGGCCATCCTGCGGCCCGGCAGCATCACGGCGGATATGATTGAAGATGTGATCGGACAGCTGCGTGTTTCCTGTGAAGGCAAACGGACAGTACCTCGTTCACCGGGCGTTAAATATACGCATTACGCACCGGATGCTCCTGTTTATTTGATCGAACAAAAAGGCGATATCGTGGATCGGGCGATCGAGCACTTGCACAGTAAAGGAAAGAAAGTCGCGGTCCTGAGTGCGGATTTCTCGAAAGCTGCTGACTATTATTTTCCGCTGAGTGCCGACGTGCTGTATTCCGGACTGCGGAAATGCGATGAGACGTCTGCCGATCTGATTCTGGCGGCGATTCAACCGGAACACAAAAAGGACGCCGCGTTGATGAACCGGCTGGAAAAAGCGGCGGATCATAAGTGGTTCAGCTGATGGGCATTCAGTAAAGCGAGAGGGGATGACACCATGAATATTTTCTTTGTCTGCACCGGAAATACATGCCGGAGTCCGATGGCGGAAGCGATTCTGAAAGCCAAACAACTCGATGGCATGGATGCCCGGTCTGCCGGTCTGTTCGCGGGCGGCGGTCCGATTTCCGGCCATGCCCGGAATGTTCTGACGGAAGAAGGAATCGACACGGATCACCAGTCCCGCTCTGTGACACCTGATGATATCGACTGGGCGACGTTGGTGCTCACCATGACGAAAGCGCATAAAGATGCCCTCATCCGGAGCTATCCGGGTGCCGGGCATAAAATATACACGCTGAAGGAATATGTGTACGGGGAAGAACATGATGTGTCCGATCCGTACGGCGGCTCCGAGTCGCAGTACAGAGAGACGTACCGGGAGCTGAAGGGGCTGCTGGCCGGTCTGGAACAACGGCTGGACAATCAATAGAATGGACTTCAGTATTTCACATGCATGCCGCATTGGCCTGCATGTTTTTTTACGGCTGAAATGGTAAACTGGACGTAACCAAACCGAAACGGAGGCACAGAAAATGAATATAGCAATTTCATCAGATCACGGAGGCAATAATCTCCGCAGAGAAATCATCAGCCTGCTCGAAGAAATGGGCATTGATTATACAGATTTCGGACCGCAGGATGATGGCTCCGTCGATTATCCGGATTTTGCAAAACCGGTGGCGGATGGCGTGGCAGGCGGTGAATTTGATCGGGGCATTCTGATCTGCGGCACAGGGATCGGCATGTCGATCGCGGCCAATAAAGTCAAAGGCATCCGCTGTGCGCTTGTCCACGATGTATTCACGGCAAAAGTGACCCGGGAACATAACGATTCCAACATCCTGGCGATGGGTGAACGGGTGATCGGCGCGGGGCTTGCACGGGAAATCGCCCGCACCTGGCTTGAAGGGGAATTTGAAGGCGGACGGCATGAACGGCGGATCGCCAAAGTAACTGCACTGGAGAGCTGAGAGGTGAACAGCATGGATACACTTTGGGAATTACAGCTGGCTGAAGTGTTGGATGAATTGGAAAGGCACATGGAATTCCGCAAAGGGCAGCTGTTCGTCGTCGGCTGCTCGACGTCAGAAATCGTCGGAAAACGCATTGGCACGGCCGGCGGACTCGATGTAGCGGAAAGCCTGTACGGACCGCTGGAACGCTTTGCGAAAAAGCATGGCCTTCATCTTGCGTTTCAGGGCTGCGAACATATCAACCGGGCGTTGACGGTCGAACGGAAAACGGCGGAAAAATTCAACCTTGACCCAGTTACCGTTATTCCGGTTGCGCGGGCAGGCGGTTCCATGAGCGCCCATGCGTACAGCGTCATGGAAGACCCGGTCGTTGTGGAAAGCATTCAGGCGCATGCAGGGATCGATATTGGCCAGACGCTGATCGGCATGCATTTAAAACATGTCGCCGTTCCGGTGCGCACTTCTGTTAAACTGATAGGGGAAGCGGTGATTACGGCAGCAAAGACCCGGCCGAAGCTGATTGGCGGAGCCCGCGCTGCATATGACCGTGAAGCAGTTCATTTACGAGAGGGGCATGGGAAAAGACATGGAGATGGAATTGATTAAGCAGCAGGACCTGGAAGTGTTTGACGCAATGCAGGCCGAGAAAAATCGGCAGGAAGCGAATATTGAACTGATCGCTTCGGAGAACTTTGTTTCAGAAGCCGTCATGGAAGCGCAAGGATCTGTTCTGACAAATAAGTATGCGGAAGGTTATCCGGGCAAGCGTTACTACGGCGGCTGTGAATTCGTCGATGTGGCGGAAAATATCGCCCGAGACCGGTTAAAGAAATTATTCGGCGCCGACCACGCCAACGTTCAGCCGCATTCCGGCTCACAGGCGAACATGGCCGTTTACATGGCAGCTGTTGAGCCGGGCGATACCATTCTCGGCATGAACCTGTCGCACGGCGGGCATCTGACGCATGGCAGTCCGGTCAATTTCAGCGGCATTCAGTACAATTTCGTGGAATATGGCGTCGATAAAGAAACGCAGCTCATCGATTATGAAGCGGTTCGTCAAATCGCTTTGGAGCATAAACCGAAACTCATCGTTGCTGGTGCAAGTGCCTATCCGCGTCAATTGGATTTCGCGAAATTCCGTGAAATTGCAGATGAAGTCGGCGCTTACCTGATGGTCGATATGGCGCATATCGCCGGGCTCGTGGCAGCAGGCGTACATCCAAATCCGGTGCCGCATGCGCATTTTGTGACGTCCACGACCCATAAAACGCTCCGTGGCCCGCGCGGCGGTCTGATCCTCTGCAAAGAGGAATTCGCGAAGAAAGTCGACAAAAAGATTTTCCCGGGGATTCAGGGCGGCCCGCTCATGCATGTCATTGCCGCGAAAGCAGTCGCGTTCGGCGAAGCGCTCCAGCCGGAGTTCAACACGTACATCGAGCAAGTCGTAAAAAACGCAAAAACGCTGGCTGACGCACTCCAATCGGAAGGCATCGATATCGTCTCTGGCGGCACGGACAATCACTTGCTCCTGATCGACCTCCGTTCACTCGGCCTTACGGGTAAAGTGGCAGAGCATGCGCTTGATGAAGTCGGCCTTACGACGAATAAAAATACCATTCCGTTCGACCCGGAAAGCCCATTCGTCACATCCGGCATCCGGATCGGCACAGCCGCCGTTACAACGCGCGGTTTCAAGGAAGCGGAGATGCAGGAAATCGCGGCCGTCATCGCATCGATTCTGAAGAATCCGGAAGACGGGGACGTAAAGAAAGAAGCTGCGGAACGGGTTGCAAACCTTACATCGAATTACCCGCTTTACAAGTAAAAACCACCACTGCCGAAAATAGGATTTTCGGCGGTGTTTTTTTGTCTTTTCCATTAACTATAATTGAAGCCTATGGTTAATTTAAGGAGAGACGCCCGATGCAGCTGCAGGCAATCAGCAACGAACAGCAAGCGACAATTGAATGGCTCCGCCGGCTTGGGGAGAGTTTCCACACGAGTTTCAGCGTTGTGGATCCGCACCGGGAAGAATTGCCCGTCGTGTATGCGAATGACGCTTACTGTGCCATGACCGGTTATGCCCTTGAAGAAATCGTCGGGTTGCCGGCGCGATTTCTGGGGACAGAAAACATTGACCAGGCTGATGCTGCGGACCTTTGCCGCGCGATCCGGCAAGGGGAGGCTGGTACATTTGAACGGATGATCTGCTATAAGAACCGGCGTCCATGCTGGAACGAGCTGACCCTGCAGCCGGTATTCGGAGAGTCGGATGTCATTCTCTTCACAATTGTGGCTGCCAAGGATATCACGCGGCGCAAACAGGCGGAAGCACTCGTCGGCCTGCAGCGGGCGATGTACACAGGGATTGAATCCGGGGCGCCGCTTGCCGATCTCCTGCAGAAAATTTGTGACACAGTGGAATCTTTTTTCGAGCAGGGGACCGCCTGTTCCATCCTGACGGTTGACCGGGACGGCCGCTTTCAAGTCGGTGCTGGGAATTCCTTGCCGGATGAACTGCTGCAGGCGGTAAAAGGGCAGCGGGCGGATGGCGAAATCGGATCGTGCGGTGCGGCATATAGCCGGAAAACGATCGTGATTTCAGAAGATATCAGTACCGACCCGTTATGGAAATCGCTGAAAGACATGGTAATGGGCTACGGTTTCAACTCCTGCTGGTCGCTGCCGATTTTTAAATCGGAACAGCTGGTATTCGGCTCATTCGGTATTTATTTTTCTTCCCGGCATGCGCCATCGCCGGAAGAACTTGAATTCATCAGCCAAATCAGTCCGCTCATCACACTGGCTGTCAATTACCGGGAACAGCAAATGGAAGTGCTCCGTCTGTCTTATAAAGACCCCGGCACGGATTTGCCGAACCGGCATTTCTTTCTCGATCAGCTCCAGGAACGCGGGGTGGTCAATTCCACTGGGTTCATCGCCTTCATTTCCATCTTGGAGTATCCCGATATTATTGACCAGTACGGGCATCGGGCCGGCGATACGCTGATCCGGAAGCTGGGCAGGCGGCTCGGTGCGCTGCACTTATCGGCTGCGGATTGCACGGCCCGCTTTTCGGGTGCGACACTTTCATTTTATTCTGATGTTGAAGCGGCCGGGATGGATGGGGCCCTGAAAAAGATTTCAGAAGTGCTGACTGAGCCGCTTGAAGTGGCGGATATGCGGTTGTTTCCAACCGTGAAAGTCGGGGTGGTGCCGCTGGCGGCAGCTGTACAAAACATCGAGGAATGGCTGCGCTCTGCTGACAGTGCATTGTCTGAAGCGAAAAAGCAGCCAGGAGAGGCTGTTGTTTTTTTCGATGCGGAATGGAACGAACACCTGCTGCAGGAACAGAAGCTGGCCCAGGAACTGACGCCTGCACTGTTGCGGGAAGAAGTGCGGATGTACCTGCAGCCCAAAGTGAATTTATCGACCGGGGAAGTGATCGGTTTTGAAGCGTTGGCCCGCTGGTACTCCGCTGAATACGGTCACGTATCACCGGATGTGTTCATTTCAGCCGCTGAACGGACCGGGAAAATCCGCTTGCTGGAACAGCAGATGTTGAATCAGGTGCTCGAATGGCTGCGGAGCCGGCAGGACCGCGGACTTTGTCTTCGGCAGGTGGCGGTCAATATTTCAGCGGATCATTTCTTCCATTGCACATTCTCGGAAGACATGAAGCGACTGGTGACGCTCGCCGGCATCCGGCCGGAACTCATCCGGTTCGAATTGACGGAAAGCATCGGGTTCACAGATTTCGATGCGGCCATCCGCGTATTCTGCCAGCTCAAGCAGGATGGGTTTGCCTGCTCGATCGATGACTTCGGAACGGGCTACTCATCGCTCAGTTACCTGCAGATGCTGCCGGTCTCTGAAATCAAAATTGATCGCTCTTTCATTTTGAACCTTGAAGAAGAAGGAACGCAGGCCATTGTCCGGGCAATCATTCAACTGGCCGGGAACCTGAAAATGACACCCGTGGCAGAAGGCATTGAACTGGACGCGCAGCGTGAATTTCTCCTGGATGCCGGCTGCGCGGTCGGACAAGGCTATTATTTCTACCGGCCGCTCCCGGTGGAAGAAGCGGATGAATTATAGACCGGACCGTGTTCAACGGGCCGGTTTTACCTGTTTTAAGGGCTGACGGACAATGAAAAACTGTTATACTGTATAAGATAACGCAACAAAAAGGAGAGAAACCCAATGGGAAAAGTATATGTATTCGATCATCCGCTTATTCAGCATAAGCTTACATACATCCGTGACGTTAAGACGGGCACGAAAGAATTCCGTGAACTGGTTGACGAAGTCTCGACGCTCATGGCGTTTGAAATCACCCGCGATTTGCCGCTTCAGGACATCGAAGTGCAGACGCCGGTTCAGCAGGCCAGCGCCAAAGTGCTCGCCGGCAAGAAACTGGGGGTCGTACCGATTCTGCGAGCCGGCCTTGGCATGGTCGACGGCATCCTGAAATTGATTCCGGCAGCGAAAGTGGGACATATTGGCCTGTACCGGGATCCTAAAACGCTCACGCCCGTCGAATACTATGTCAAACTGCCGTCGGATATTGAAGAGCGGGACTTCATCCTCGTCGATCCGATGCTCGCGACCGGCGGTTCTGCCGTCGAAGCAGTGAACTCACTGAAGAAGCGCGGCGCAAACAGCATTCGGTTCATGTGCCTCATCGCAGCACCGGAAGGCGTGGAAGTATTGCAGGAAGCGCATCCGGATGTCGATATCTACATCGCCGCCCTCGATGAAAAGCTGAACGAAAAAGGTTATATTGTACCGGGCCTCGGCGATGCAGGCGACCGGCTGTACGGTACGAAATAAACTGGAGGTGCACACCGCTTGACTGCAAAACGGAAAGTAATGACCATATTCGGCACGAGACCGGAAGCCATCAAAATGGCTCCGCTCGTCCTTGAACTGCAAAAACACCCGGACACCATCGAATCGATTGTGACTGTAACCGCACAGCACCGGCAAATGCTCGATCAGGTGCTGGACACGTTCGGCATCAAACCCGATTACGACCTGAACATGATGAAAGACCGCCAGACATTGATGGATGTCACAGTCCGCGGCCTGGAAGGACTCAACCGTGTCATGCAGGAAGCGAAGCCCGACATCGTCCTCGTCCACGGCGACACGACGACGACATTCGTGGCAAGCCTCGCTGCGCTTTATAACCAGATCGCAGTCGGACACGTGGAAGCCGGCCTCCGGACGCACAATAAATATTCACCGTATCCGGAAGAAATGAACCGGCAGCTGACTGGCGTGCTGGCGGATATCCATTTTGCGCCGACCGAGAAATCAGCAGGTAACCTGCTGGCGGAAAACAAACCCGCCGACCGTATCTACGTCACCGGCAATACCGCCATCGACGCGCTGAAGACAACTGTCCGCGATGCCTACGCACACCTGGTACTTGATAAAATCGGGAATGACCGCATGATCCTGCTTACCGCCCACCGCCGCGAAAACCTCGGCGAAAAAATGCGCGGTATGTTCAAAGCGATCAAACGCCTCATCGAAGAACAGGGCGACGTGCAAGTCGTCTATCCGGTGCACCTGAACCCGGCAGTACGGGAGGTGGCGGACGAAATTCTCGGCAACGACCCGCGCATCCATCTCATCCCGCCGCTTGAAGTGCTCGATTTCCATAATTTCGCGGCCCGGTCATACCTGATCCTGACCGACTCCGGCGGCATCCAGGAAGAAGCGCCGTCGCTCGGCAAGCCCGTCCTCGTCCTCCGTGACACGACCGAACGTCCGGAAGGCATCGATGCCGGCACCTTGAAACTCGCGGGTACCGACGAAGAAACAATCTACCGGATGGCGACCGAGTTGCTCACCGACGAAACAGAGTACGCCAAAATGGCCCATGCCTCCAACCCCTATGGAGATGGCCAGGCATCCCGCCGGATCGTCGAAGCTTTGCATAAATACTTCGGGAACGAATAAAGGAAGATGACCCTGAACAAGGGTCATCTTTTTTTATGGAGATTG
Source organism: Planococcus lenghuensis (assembly GCF_001999905.1). Classification (NCBI taxonomy): domain Bacteria; kingdom Bacillati; phylum Bacillota; class Bacilli; order Caryophanales; family Caryophanaceae; genus Planococcus; species Planococcus lenghuensis. The sequence continues at coordinate 2,948,961 of NZ_CP019640.1, read as the reverse complement.
GTGGAGGTTAAAGAGCAGTCAGTCTTTCTTAAAGAGCATTCACCAGCTTTTAAAGAGCATTCGCCGGTTTTTAAAGTGCATTCAATCTTTCTTAAAGAGCACTCGCCAGCTCTTAAAGAGCATTCGCCCCTTGGTGTCCCGGTTTTTTATTCGAAACAGCAGATCCACATCAATAAATCAAGCCAGCAAGAAAAGGTGGAGGCTTAAAGTGTATTCAGATGTTCTTAAAGAACGTTCACCAGCTCTTAATATGCCTGGGCTCCCTGTCGCCTTGTTTCCCCCAATATCATAAATTCATGGCAGTCAGTCCAGAAGCCAGGAGGAGAGGGATGTAAAATGAATATTTCATTAGAAAACACGCATCTTAATCCGCTTTTTCCCTCCAAAAGCCATGAACATTCAATTTCCCGGCCCGCCGCTCATCTGGAAGAAGTTTCTTAATTGAATTAAAAAGATTTGCTAAACCCCATTCCAAACTGTGTTACAATTATCATATTGTTACCATCCTCAGTTCCTCCTCCACAGCCGGATTTTCAGCTGGCGTGAAATTTGTCGGGAATATGACAGCCGCATGTCGCTTGTGAACAATTTCACTTCAGTTGATTGACATGATTTTGCCCCTATTGTATGCTTACAAAGGGTATGCATGACAGGGTTTTCATACATAAATTTCTTGTTGTAGGAGACCTGATGCGATGCTCCGCCAGTTGAAAAAACTGCTGGATTTCCAGTGGATTTCAAGGGGGTAACATGCGCCCACCAAACCGTCCCTTGCAAGCGATGGCGCTTTACAGTGCCATCCTCTCACAACTTGTCGGGTCCGTTCTGATCGGCACATTCGCAGGAATGTGGTTCGATGAGAAACTCGGAACCGCCCCACTTTTTCTAATCATCTTCCTGCTTGCAGGCGTTGCCGCCGGTGCAGCAGCAATGATGTACACCGTTCAAAAATTCGATTCAGGAGATAAACAGTGAATGTCAGATTTTCATGAAATCTACGAAAAGCTCAAGAAAATGGTATTTTTTATCCTGGCGCTTTTTGCTCTGGGGTGGGGATTTACCCCGTACCCGTCTGTTTTTGCAGGGCTTGCTCTAGGTACGGCATTCGGTCTGTATAACTTTTGGATATTGAAGCGGCGATTGGAAAAGTTTGATCGGGCGGTGACAGCAGGATCGCAAGTCCGTTCACTCGGAACTGCCATCCGGTTTGCCTCAGGTGTGGCGGCAGTCGCACTCGCGATTACGTTCGCCGAACATCTTGACTTGATCAGTACAGCGGCAGGTCTGATGATTCCATACCTTCTGTTGCTGACAGAACGGATCATCCATCAGGTGCGGCATCATTAACGCAAAGGGGAAAGAGAGGTGAAATTATCGTGGAACATCTGTCTCCAACATGGGAACTGCCCGGTACAGGCATTTGGTTTAACTTATCTAATGTCCTGATGCTGCTTATCGCAGCGGCCATCGTCTTTCTGATTGCGTTGATCTCGACACGCAGCCTGAAGTTGAAGCCGACCGGTATGCAGAACTTCATGGAATGGATCATGGATTTCGTAAAAGGCATCATCAAGAGCAACATGGACTGGCGAACAGGCGGCAGCCTCCACGTGCTCGGAATTACGCTTCTGATGTTCATTTTCGTGGCGAACATGCTGGGATTGCCTTTTGCAATCGTTGTCGACGGCTACCTGTGGTGGAAATCACCAACGGCAGATCCGGGCGTCACGCTGACACTCGCAGCAATGATCATCATTTTGAGCAATTACTACGGCATCAAGGCAAACGGCTTCGGATCTTATGCGAAAAGCTTTACCAAGCCGATGTGGTTCCTCACGCCGATTAAGATCATTGAGGAATTCGCAAACACACTTACACTCGGTCTCCGACTTTACGGGAACATCTTCGCAGGGGAAATCCTGCTGGGACTTCTTGCAGGTCTGGCCAGTGCCGGAGCGCTCGGTTTCCTGGGAGCTATCCTGCCGACACTCGCATGGCAAGGATTTTCAATTTTCGTCGGATCGATCCAGGCTTTTATTTTCGTTATGTTAACGATGGTCTACATCTCACATAAAGTTGCAGATGACCATTAATAAATATAAACTGCTCTAAGAGCAAAATTTACTTATCCTGAGGAGGACATTTAATAATGACAGGTTCACTTGGTTTATTGGCAGCAGCAATCGCAGTTGGTCTTGGCGCACTTGGCGCAGGTATCGGTAACGGACTTATCGTTTCTAAAACAGTTGAAGGTATCGCCCGCCAGCCAGAAGCACGCGGCGTTCTTCAGACAACAATGTTCATCGGGGTTGCATTGGTTGAGGCCCTTCCGATCATCGCAACAGTTATCGCGTTCATCGTTATGAACGCTGAGTAATAAGAGACAATTGGACAGCAGGACGTAAATGGCGGAGTGCAAATCTTTCGCCATTTGCGTTTAAGTAAGGAAAGCAAAGTGAGCCGGTAGACCGATAGCGGATTGGAGCGGCCGACCCGGAAACCTGTTTCCGGAGGAGGGTGCGAAATCAGCGTACGGTCTGGCGAACAAGTTGGACAAGTAAGAAAAGTGAAGCCGGCCATGCAAGCTCCGACAGGCATAAGGCGAAACGCGCAGGAAATCCTGATTTCCGCAGCGGGTCGACTTATGACCCCGAGGAGCTGGGCGGCGGAACTGGACAGTAAGAAAAAACTTTGCATATTTTACCTTTGAAAACAACAATCCGACTATAAACTGACTAGGATTCAGAGCTCTTGAAGGGAGTGAAACAATCGTGTTTTTTGATCATCTCGTATTCGGCGCGGTGGAAGTGGAAGCAGAACATCATGAATTCCTGAATGTTGGAGATATTCTGGCGACACTGGCGATTTTCCTCGTGTTGATGTGGCTGTTGAAGAAATTTGCATGGGGACCGCTCATGGGCATCATGCAGGAACGTGAAGAATTGATTGCCAGTGAGATCGAATCGGCTGAAGCAAGCCGTGCAGAATCACAGAAGTATCTGGAAGAACAGCGCAGCATGCTGAAAGAAGCGCGCAACGAAGCGCTTGATATCGTGGAAAGCGCGAAACGCCAAGGGGAAGCTTCCCGTGAGGAAATCCTCGCTTCGGCACGTGCGGAAGCAAACCGCATCAAAGATAATGCAGTTCTTGAAATCAGCAATGAACGCGATAAAGCGCTGGCAGCAGTGCGTGATGAAGTGGTGGCATTGTCGATGCTCGCAGCTTCACGGGTGCTTGGTAAAGAACTGACGGAAGAAGAAAACCGCAAGCTGATCGATGAAACGATTGCGAAGGCAGGCGAAATTCAATGAGCCGGTCGAAGGCAGCCCAGCGCTATGCTGAATCACTTTATGAGGTAGCAAGAGCGCACGGTGAAATTGCCAGCGTCGAGCAGGATCTGCGTGAAGTAAAGGAAGTCCTCAATACCAATCCGGACTTTTTTGATATGTTCGCTTCTCCGCAGATGGGCGTGAAGGACAAGCAGGCGCTTGTCCGGCAGCTGTTTGCCGGAGCTAATGAATACGTCCTGAATACGCTGCTTCTCGCAGTGGAACGCAAACGGATCAATGAAGTAAAAGATATTGTTGATGAATTTATTCATCTGTCATATGAAGACCGGGGAATCGCAGAAGCAACCGTATATTCAACGCGTTTCCTGACAGAAACTGAAGCTGCAGCCATTTCTGAGACATTTGCACGGAAAGTCGGCAAGCAGGCCCTGCGCATTGAAAACGTAGTTGATCCGTCCTTGATCGGCGGACTGCGTGTGCAAATCGGAAACCGTATCTTTGACAGCAGTGTCAGCTCGAAACTTGAGAGCCTGCAGCGTCAGCTGAGCGGTCGTTCCACCAAATTATGAGAGGGTGACACATATGAGCATCAAAGCTGAAGAGATCAGTGCCCTGATCAGACAGCAGATTGAAAACTACCAATCGGAAATGCAAGTCAGCGACATTGGTACAGTTATTTCGGTCGGTGACGGAATTGCCCGTATTCACGGTCTCGATAACGTCATGGCTGGGGAACTTGTGGAATTCTCAAACGGTATTATGGGAATGGCGCAGAACCTGGAAGCCAATAACGTAGGTATCATCATTCTTGGACCGTATAGAGATATCAGTGAAGGCGATGAAGTGCGCCGTACTGGACGCATCATGGAAGTACCGGTCGGTGAAGCAATGATCGGCCGCGTTGTAAATCCGCTCGGACAGCCGATTGATGGTCTTGGTCCGATTGAAACAACCAAAACCCGTCCGATTGAAAGCCCGGCGCAAGGCGTTATGGCGCGTAAATCGGTGCATGAACCGCTTCAGACAGGCATCAAAGCGATCGATGCCCTTGTGCCGATCGGCCGTGGACAGCGTGAACTGATCATCGGTGACCGTCAGACAGGAAAAACTTCTGTCGCAATCGATACGATCCTGAACCAGGCAGACCAGGATATGATTTGTATCTATGTTGCAATCGGCCAGAAAGAATCGACAGTCCGCGGACTCGTCGAAACGCTGCGGGCGAATGGCGCACTCGAATACTCGATCGTCGTTTCAGCATCCGCTTCCGAACCGGCTCCGCTTCAGTACCTGGCTCCGTATACCGGCGTAACAATGGGCGAGGAGTTCATGTTTGAAGGCAAACACGTGCTTGTCGTATACGATGACCTGACAAAACAGGCATCCGCATACCGGGAACTTTCCCTCTTGCTCCGCCGTCCTCCGGGCCGTGAAGCTTATCCGGGGGATGTCTTCTACCTGCACTCGCGCCTTCTGGAGCGTGCAGCGAAGCTGAATGAAACACTCGGTGCCGGCTCCATCACAGCATTGCCGTTCGTTGAAACGCAGGCTGGCGATATCTCGGCATATATTCCGACAAACGTTATTTCCATCACAGACGGACAGATCTTCCTTCAGTCCGACCTGTTCTTCTCGGGCGTGCGTCCGGCGATCAACGCGGGTCTCTCTGTATCGCGTGTCGGTGGTTCCGCCCAGATCAAAGCGATGAAGAAAGTGGCAGGTACACTGCGTCTTGACCTTGCAGCCTACCGTGAGCTCGAAGCATTCGCCCAGTTCGGTTCTGACCTGGATCCGCAGACGAAAGCGAAACTTGAGCGTGGTGCCCGTACAGTAGAAGTACTGAAACAGGATCTTCATAAGCCATTGAAAGTTGAAAAACAGGTAGCGATCCTTTATGCACTGACAAGAGGATTCCTCGATGATATCCCGGTTGGAGATATCCGCCGCTTTGAAGAAGGGCTCCTGAGCTTCCTGGATGCTGACCACCCGGAATTGCTGGATCATATCCGGACAACACAGGGCCTTCCTGAAGATGAAGCAATGGCAGAAGCGATCAACGCATTCAAACGCACATTCGCCAAATCTGAATAATAGCTCCTGTACCGGAATCCGGTGAAAAACATGAAGGTGGTGAAATACCGGTGGCATCTTTACGCGATATAAAGAACAAGATTACGTCAACGAAGAAAACGAGTCAGATCACAAAAGCGATGCAGATGGTTTCTGCAGCCAAGCTGAACCGTGCGGAGACGAACGCGAAAGGATTCGTTCCTTACATGAACAAAATCCAGGATGTCGTGGCATCCATCGCTTCAGGTTCATCCGATGTTAGCCATCCGATGATGGTGACCCGTCCCGTGAAAAAGACGGCGTATCTCGTCATTACAGCAGACCGCGGTCTGGCCGGTGCCTACAACTCAAACGTTGTGCGGGCAGTCATGTACCAAATCAATAAGCGGCATGCGTCCAATGACGAATTCGTCATCTTCGCTGTCGGCCGTGTGGGCCGCGATTTGCTTGCAAGACGCGGATATACGATCATCGATAGCGCAATCGGTGTGCCGGATCAGCCTGCTTTTGCTGATATTAAAGATATTGCCAATAAGGCTGTCGGCATGTTCGCCGATGGTGCGTACGATGAGATCTTTATGTTCTACAACCACTTCGTGTCTGCTATGACACAGGAAGTGACGGAAAAGAAAGTGCTTCCGCTGACGGATATTAAACCGACTGGTTCGACGGCAACTTATGAGTTCGATCCGTCGGCTGAAGGAATCCTGGAAGTGCTGCTTCCGCAATACGCTGAGAGCCTGATTTACGGTGCTCTTCTTGATGCGAAAGCAAGCGAGCATGCTGCCCGGATGACCTCGATGAAGAGCGCATCCGACAACGCAGCGGACCTGATCCGTAATTACACGCTTTCATATAACCGCGCACGCCAGGCGGCGATCACACAGGAAATCACAGAGATCGTCGGCGGTGCCGCAGCCCTTGAATAGAGGATGAACTTTTAGTTTGATAGGAGGGAACAGCATGAAAACAGGACAAGTTCTTCAAGTCATGGGTCCGGTTGTAGACGTGAAGTTCGGTAACGACGAACTTCCTGAGATCTACAATGCCCTGACTGTTACTATTAATCGTCCGAACCGGGAGCCGCAGACACTGACACTTGAAGTGGCGCTCCACCTCGGCGACGATGCAGTCCGTACAATCGCAATGGATTCCACTGACGGTCTTCAGCGCGGTGCTGCTGTAATCGATAAAGGCCAGCCGATTTCTGTTCCTGTTGGGGACGTAACACTCGGCCGCGTCTTCAACGTACTCGGAGAAGTAATCGACCTTGGCGAGGAAATCCCGGCATCTGAACGCCGCGATCCGATTCACCGTTCAGCGCCGACGTTCGAACACCTTTCAACGAATGTTGAAATTCTTGAAACCGGCATTAAAGTCGTTGACCTACTTGCACCGTACATCAAAGGCGGTAAAATCGGTCTGTTCGGCGGAGCGGGTGTAGGGAAGACGGTTCTTATCCAGGAACTGATCAACAATATCGCACAGGAGCATGGCGGACTTTCCGTATTCGCAGGCGTTGGTGAACGTACGCGTGAAGGAAATGACTTGTTCCATGAAATGAGCGATTCAGGCGTTATCAAGAAAACAGCGATGGTCTTTGGTCAGATGAATGAGCCGCCGGGTGCGCGTATGCGTGTTGCCCTGTCCGGCCTGACAATGGCTGAATACTTCCGCGATGAGCAGGGACAGGATGTTCTTTTATTCATCGACAACATTTTCCGTTTCACACAGGCAGGTTCGGAAGTATCCGCTCTCCTCGGACGTATGCCGTCTGCGGTAGGTTACCAGCCGACACTGGCAACGGAAATGGGTCAGCTGCAGGAACGGATCACTTCGACGAACGTTGGATCTGTAACGTCCATCCAGGCGATTTACGTACCTGCCGATGACTATACGGACCCGGCTCCGGCAACAACGTTCGCGCACCTTGATGCAACGACGAATCTGGAGCGTAAACTGTCCGAGATGGGGATCTACCCGGCTGTGGATCCGCTCGCATCGACTTCACGCGCCTTGTCGCCTGAAATCGTTGGGGCAGAACATTACCGCGTATCCCGTGCAGTGCAGCAGACGCTTCAGCGTTACCGCGAACTGCAGGATATCATCGCGATCCTCGGTATGGACGAGCTGAGTGAAGAAGACAAGCAGACGGTTTCGCGTGCGCGCCGCATTCAGTTCTTCCTGTCTCAGAACTTCCACGTGGCTGAGCAGTTCACAGGCCAGAAAGGGTCTTACGTACCGGTTCAGGAAACAATCAAAGGATTTGCAGAAATCCTTGAAGGCAAGTACGACCGGCTTCCGGAAGATGCATTCCGTCTTGTCGGCCGCATCGAAGAAGTTATCGAAAAAGCGAAAAACATGGGCGTAGAAGTCTAAAACCAGGGTTTAGGAGGGGAAAAAATGAGGACCATTGCAGTCAGTATTGTCACTCCCGACGGCCCGGTATACGATTCAGACGTCAACATGGTGATCGCGGTTACCGCAACCGGTGAACTGGGGGTTCTCCCCGGCCATATTCCGACAGTTGCACCTCTTCAGATCGGCGCTGTGCGCCTGAAGAAAGATAACGCGACAGAAATTGCAGCTGTGAGCGGCGGCTTTCTGGAAATCCGTCCTGAAAAAGTCACCATTCTTGCGCAATCTGCTGAATTGGCCGAAGACATCAATGTCGCTCGGGCACAGGAAGCAGCGAAGCGGGCGGAAGCCTTGCTTCAAGCGAGAAGAGACGACACCGATTTCAGACGTGCGGAACTTGCGCTTCAGCGTGCAACAAACCGTATCAGAGTCTATGAGGGTAAGGTATAAACCAAAAGGCGGGCGGGACAAACGTTCCTGCTCGTCTTTTTCTTAGATTTTTTTATCAGTACCGGCAAGCCGGATGAGGCAAAAAAATATACATTTTGCATGAATACTGTTATATTTTGAACTTCGGTGCTGCAACCAGCTTTCATCTTTCCATTGCAAGAAAGGGGGAAATAAACCGATGGATCTCTTCATTGGCCAAACGGCATTGATTTCGATTTTCAGCCATATTTTTTTCACGGGTGTTGCATTTTACGCCATGCGTGCGGTCATGTTTGATAAATGGATCCGCAAACAGCATGTGCTGCAGGCGCAAATTCTCTATATCTTTTTAAGCATCGCTATCGGGACAATGGTTTCGACTTTCTTTCTGGATATATCGGCATGGTCTAGACAGCTCCCATATCTGTTTTAATGTTTTGGTGTTCTGACGGCGCTGGGGAGCCCGCAGCTCCGTCAGAACAGCAAAACGGATAGATTGAGTGTTCTGTCAATGATAACTTTAGGTTTATTTTGTTGGCTATCGGGAATTGTGCTAATATAATCGTTTTTTGTAATCAAACTGTAATAAAAAGGTACGGACATCTGATGCAATATAGCAAATTACCTGCAAAAAAATCGATTGTGTCAGAGAATGTTAATAAGTATAGGTGCTTTGCCGCTTGTAGAGGATATGGGTAAGATGTAAAATTAAAACGGTTTTATTACTAAATTATGACATTTGACTTCGAAGTTACATATACACAATATTTTTTATTTGGAGGGTTTTCTAGTGGAGCAGATCATTGTAAAAGGCGGACATAAATTAAAAGGAAAAGTTCGGGTTGAAGGAGCGAAAAACGCAGTTTTACCGGTATTGGCAGCCGCATTACTGGCATCAACAGGCAAAAGCATTATCCGGGAGGTTCCGAATCTGTCGGACGTCTATACCATTCAGGAAGTGCTGAGAAGCTTAAACGCGGATGCACTTTATACAGCTGAAAATACTGAAATGGTAATTGATGCATCCGAGACACTTGCCGGTGAAGCGCAGTTCGAATATGTGCGTAAAATGCGTGCTTCCATTTTAGTGATGGGTCCGCTTCTTGCAAGAAACGGATTTGCCCGCGTCGCAATGCCAGGCGGATGTGCAATCGGTTCACGTCCGATCGATCAGCACCTGAAAGGGTTTGAGGCAATGGGTGCTGTCATCAAAGTCGGCAATGGCTTTGTTGAAGCGAAGACGAACGGCCGCCTGCGCGGAGCGAAGATTTATCTCGACTTCCCGAGCGTCGGAGCAACAGAAAATATCCTGTCAGCAGCTGCGCTGGCTGATGGAGTATCTGTAATTGAAAATGCGGCAAAAGAGCCGGAAATCGTGGACTTGGCGAATTATATCAATGAAATGGGCGGTAAGGTAATTGGCGCCGGAACAGATACAATCCGGGTGGAAGGTGTCCGTGAACTTCACGGCGCTGTACACACAATCATTCCGGACCGGGTCGAAGCCGGTACATTCATGGTTGCAGCAGCGATTACAGAAGGCGATGTCATCATCGAAAATGCGATGCCTGAGCATATGACTGCGCTGATTTCCAAGCTTGGTGAAATGGGCGTCGATATTAAAGAAACTCCTGAAGGTGTCCGGGTACGTGCAACTCGCCCGCTGCGTTCCATCGACATTAAGACGATGCCGCATCCGGGATTCCCGACGGACATGCAGTCACAAATGATGGCATTGATGCTGACGGCAAAAGGGACCGGAATCCTGACTGAGACTGTGTTTGAAAACCGTTTTATGCATGTCGAAGAATTCCGTCGCATGAATGCAAACGTGAAAATCGAAGGCCGTTCAGTGATGATGCAGGGACCGTCAACACTGCAGGGAGCAGAAGTTGCAGCGACTGATCTCCGGGCGGCAGCAGCATTGATCCTGGCAGGTCTCGTGGCAGACGGCATCACCCGCGTCACAGAACTCCAGCATCTCGACCGCGGCTATGTGAATTTTCATCAGAAGCTCGCAGCTCTCGGAGCGGATATTGAACGCGTTTCTCTTGAAGAATCAAAAGAAAAAGAAGGTCAGCCTGCTTAATACCATGGCTTAACCCCCGCAGACTGCCTGTCTGCGGGGGTTTTTAAACGGCCTAGAGTACCCGGATCAAAAAGCTGGAAAGTTTGCCCGATCGACTGGTTTCCCGTATCTTCATTGTATATTTCACCCTGCGACTGTGATAAAATATGCGTTAGTGCAACGCTTCGATGACAGAATGCAATCAGGGAGCGGAAGGGGTAGTCACGTTGTCTGAACAGGAACACAATCTCATGGAGCTGGAAGAAGCGATTTCCCGTGAAATCCTGCTGTATATAAAACACACATACCGGTTGCTGATCGATGATCCGACTGCAAATTCGATGAAAGACACTGCAAGAAGATCAACTGCTTTTCTGCAGACTGCGGGAGAATTGGACATCCGTGGGCGGAACCTTGTTTCCGGTCTGCCTGAAACGGTCCGGATTCGCCCGCAGGAGATCAAGCAGGCGCTTCGGCTGAGCTGATCCGGCTGTTATTTGAAGACGCCTGATCATTTTAATGTTCGTGAATTAGGCATGCCGGCAGTGATACCGGCGTATACATACAAATCATGTGCGTCGAACTGGATCAATTGCATCTTTCAGCCCGTGTTTTTTTCTGTCGTTTGCTGCGATAAACGGCTTTAGAGCAATGCCCGGCGAAGTGGAAAAGCCGTGGAGACAGATGGTGAGATTACCGCTCCGGCTTTCAAGATGCATTCAAAACGCAGGAATTCGTAAAGGAAAGGCTGACGGTGGGAATGCCAAAAACAAGAAAAGTAAGAACAAAAAGAAAACCGGCTGTTCAAAAAGATAGACAAAACAAAAAGACCTGGTGGGTCCAGATCCGGCTCTTTCCGATCTGGCTGCGGGTCGTACTTGTACTGGTGCTCCTCGGGCTTGCAGCAGCAGGCGGCGCGATGGTCGGCTATGGAATAATCGGCGACGGCGAACCCCGGGATGCGCTGCGCTGGGAAACGTGGCAGCACATTTTTGACATCATGGAAGGCACGGAGTTAGAGGGAAGTGAAGTTCCGGCAGAAACGGATGTGCCGACAGAAGACGGCGCTGTCGAAGAAGACGCGGTTGAGTAAACTGCGGCAATTGAAAAAACGGAAGGCAAGGAGGTCATGGGATGCTGACAACAGAACAGATAAAAGCGATTCTGCCCCACCGCTATCCATTCCTCATGGTGGATCGGATTTTAGAACTGGAAGAGGGCAAGAAAGCGACCGGACTGAAGAACGTATCGGCGAACGAAGAGTTCTTCAACGGTCATTTTCCGGATTATCCGGTGATGCCCGGTGTGCTCATCGTTGAAGCACTTGCGCAGGTCGGTGCAGTCGCAGTGCTCAGCATGGAAGCAAATAAAGGCAGACTGGCCTTTTTCACAGGCATCGACAATTGCCGCTTTAAGCGGCAAGTTGTGCCGGGCGATCAGCTGAAGCTCGAAGTGGAAATGACAAAACTCCGCGGACCGATGGGCAAAGGCCATGGTGTCGCAACCGTCGATGGAGAACTCGTATGTGAATGTGACATTTTGTTTGCACTCGGGCCGGTTTCAGAAAAGTAAAGACATGAAAACAGGATGACCTCCATGAGGCCATCCTGTTTTTTTACTTGTTTTTCGTCTGTTCTTTGCCTTCGTCAACCCGCAGCCGCGGCCGGGCCAGCATATCCGTTTCAAAGCGCTCCAGCAGCTCATCACCTTCAAGTCCATTCTGAAGCAGTTCCGACAAGAGCTCTTCGGCGTAGCGACGGCGGCCGCGCTTTAGTGTGCCGATCATCAACACTGAAATATTCTCTTCAATTTCACTGACATCACTGACCGATACGCGGAAGGTCGCGGGCTCATTTCCCGGATAGGAAATGACGACTTTCACGTCAGCCACTTCGCCGGAAGCTTTGAAGGCCTCGAACGTCTCGATGAACGATCGGTCGAGAAGCAATTCCAGCACCCAGGATTGCTGGCTGTTTTCCTGATTAATGATAATGCCATCTTTTATTGGGTAATCGACGAACGTATCGTCCTGAATGATACCGAGCGAAATCATTTTAAACGTTTTCATCGTCTGCTCCTTTAATGACTTTTTTTTCAGTATAGCATAGAAAAAAACGCAGAACTGCGAAATTCGGGATTTCAGGACGGGCTCATCCCATCAGAATGTTAGCGATAGCGGGGAGAACACGGAGAAACAATTCCCAAAATCGCAGTTTGAACAAGCATTTTCCCGCCATTTTCCATTTTTCGGCAGTTGCTGAAAAAGCTCCGGTCGCCGTATGCTGAAGCGGAAAGGAGGTGAACAGCGCATGAATCAAGTCGGAATGGTGGGACGGCTGACCAAGGATCCAGTCACCCGGGTCCTGGCGGAAGGCCGTGTACATACTTCATTTATCCTGGCCGTCCAGCGGAATTTCAGAAACCAGCGCGGCGAAATGGATACCGATTTCGTCCTTTGCTCCACATGGGGCCGTCCGGCGCATAATGTATCGAAATACTGCGTGAAAGGCTCGCTCGTCGCAGTGACTGGACGCCTGCAATCCCGTCATTATGATAAAGAAGATGGAACCCGCATGTATGTCACGGAAGTGGTCGGCGATCAGATCCGATTCTTGGACAGGCGACAGAAAGACGAGGCGGAAACCGTCAGCGGGGCAGAACGGGATGAACATTTTGATTTTGAAGCGCCGGCTGAAGCGGGGAGACTTTAGCCGGACGCGGATGAGGAGGAAACGGAATGTCGGATGAAAAAGAACGGCGGCTTGAAGCGCATATGGAGCAATTGATCAAGATGACCGCCTTGCTGCATCGGCGCCTCTCCGAAGCCGAAAGGGAGCTGCGCGAACTGAAATCAGCACCGGCATTCCAGGAGATTCGGAAGGTTTGAAAGGTTTGGGGCTGTAAAACAGGGAGATCCGGCCGAATGGGGATTCGGGCCGGATCATTTTAACGTGTATAGGTAAAGAGGTCTTCCAGTTCCCGGTCAGACAGTTCCGTCATCCATTGACTGGATTGGATGAACTGATCCGACATCGCCTGTTTTTCCGTAAGCAGGGAATCAATTTTTTCTTCGACTGTCCCGATCGTCACAAATTTATGCACATGCACGAATTGCGTCTGGCCGATCCGGTACGCCCGGTCTGTTGCCTGGTTTTCAACGGCCGGATTCCACCAGCGATCCGCATGAAGTACGTGCGTCGCAGCGGTCAGGTTCAGCCCCGTGCCGCCGGCTTTCAATGACAGCACGAACACCGGAAAGTCGCCTGCCTGGAAAGAGGCCACAAGCGCATCGCGTTTCGCTTTCGGCATGCTGCCGGTCAAAAACGGCACTTCAAAGCCGTACAGCTCGTTCAATGCTTCCTGCAGGAAATGCCCCATGCCGATATACTGGGTGAAAATGAGGCATTGCTCCCCGCGTTCGGCAATATCACCAGCCATCGTCACAATCCGCTCCAGCTTCTGTGACCGTGGCAGAATTTCATCCGCAGTCGTGAACGGTTCTTTCAGATACAGAGCCGGATGATTGCACAGCTGTTTGAGCTTGCTGAGCATTTTCAGCACGAGCCCTTTGCGCTCAAAGCCCGACAGCGTCTCCATTTTCCCGAGCGTTTCCTGTACAAGTCCCTCGTACAGCGCCGCCTGTTCAGGTGTCAGCGGGCAATATTCCAGCTGTTCCTGTTTTTCCGGCAGGTTCAGCTGCAGCTCCGGATCTTTCTTCGTCCGGCGCAGCAGAAACGGCTGGATGCGCCGGCGCAGCTGTTCTTTATGCGATTCGGAATCGTCCCGTTCAATCGGAACGATGAATTGCTCTTTAAAACGGCTGATCCGGTACAGATAGCCTTTATTGATGAAATCGAAAATCGCCCATAACTCACTCAGCCGGTTCTCAATCGGAGTGCCGGTCAGCGCGATATGGTGCTGTCCCTTGAGTTTCCGGAGAACGCGCGATTGTTTCGTCTGGATGTTCTTGATGTTCTGCGCTTCATCGAGCGTGACGCTTGTCCACTCGATTGCCTGCAATGCTTCGGCGTCCGATGAGGCAATGCCGTAAGTCGACAGAACAACATCAGGCGCAGAGTCGGTAAGGGAAGACTGGAAATCTTCCTCTTTCGCCCGGCTCCCTCCGTAATGCGACACCACCCGGAGATCCGGTGCAAACCGTTCCAATTCTTTTTGCCAATTGCCGAGCACACTTGTCGGACAAATGATCAGCGACGGTCTGGCCTGCGGGGTGCGGTGCACATGGAGCAGGTAGGCGATCAGCTGGACGGTTTTGCCGAGACCCATATCGTCTGCCAGGCACAAGCCAAAGCCTTGTTCCCGCATGAAGACGAGGTAATCGAAACCGATTTTCTGATACGGCCGAAGATCCGCCTGGAGGCCGGCCGGGATGACGGTTTCCGGCAAGTCACGCTTTTCAAGCAACCGGTCGAGCAGTTCCTGCAGCGACTGATGCAGCCGGAACTCAACGAGCGGATCTTCCAGCTCCAGTTCATCTCCCTGCTCTTCCAGTTCCGGCATATCCTTGAACAATAGATCCTTGATGGTCCAGTTCTCGCCGTCGGCTTCATCAATCAGCGTCCGGAGCTTTTGCAGCAAGGCCGGATCTACCCGGACCCACTCGCCGCCGACCCGGATGAACTGCCGGTTTTCTTCGACGAGGCTCTCAAATTCCTGCCGGGTCACTTCATGGCCGTTCAATGAAAATTGCCAGTCGAACTTCACCAATTCATCAAGGCCGACTGCCGACTGCTTCTTAACCGGTCCGCCGACGTTCGCTTTGACGCGGACTTTCGATTCCTGCACAGCCCGAAGCCACGCGGGGAGTGACAATTCAACCCCGAACGCCTGCAGAAGCTCTGCATCTTCCCGCAAAAAAGCCAGGACATCCGCATCAGTCAGATCCGTCGAATAAAAGCAGTCCGGATTTGGCGGTTCCGTGGTCGGACACAGACTCAGCATCAATTGCTGCTGGCGCCGGATCTCTTCAGCATGGTCCCGCCATTTCGCCGGCAGCGCCTGATCGATCGGTGCCGTTCTCCGGCTGGCTGGCGGTGTCCAGTAGACCGAACCGCGCTTTGAACGGATGACCGTTTCGAACGTCCAATAGGCGGATTCCTCGGGTTCGCTCAGCCGCATGCCGATCACATAATCATCATTTTCCGGCAGGCCATCCCACCCCGCTTCTTTCAGGAATGGCAGGAGGGCAGGCAATAGGGCAGATGTCAGGTTTTTCGCCTGCAGCTGCTGTTCAATCGCCTGTTCCAGGAACCGGCGGACTTCCGGAGAAGCGTAGGAATCGCCGATTACAACTTGTCCGTCCTGTTCTGTGACAGCATCCCACAGCAGCGGATCTTCCATCCGGTTCGCCGACTCCTCGGCGAGGGACAAGAGCTGCCGGTCTTCTGAACGCAAACCTTCAAAAGAAACAAAATGATGCGGTGGACGCTGAAACAGCCGGACGAATTCCGCCGATGTCATCAGCAGTTCAAGTCCGTCTTCTTCCGCGCCCATTCCGAAAAAGCTTGTTTTATCCCAGAAATACAAATACGGTTTCCATTGTTCCGGCGGGACCGGCTGACCGGTTTCAGTCACTGCGGTCACCCGGAAAGGCATTCCCTGGTCGATGCTGAGGAAGTATGTCATGTTGCTGTCGGTTGTAAAACGCATCATACCAACTGTCCTTTCTCGATTTCCTGCTGCAGGGCCCGAAGCCGCTTGTACCGCAGTTTGATTTCATTCATATACGATTCGAAAAACGGCAGCTGGCCGCTCTTCTTGCAGGCGGTCTTCATCCGTTTCCATATGCGGACGGCCTGTTTGTAGCCGGATCGGCTGCGTTCCTCGACATGCTGCAGCGCGTAAAAATGATAAAGCGGGAGCACACAGTCAGGCGCAGCAGCCTGCACTTCCTTCAGTCCGCATTCTTCCGCAAAATACAGCGGCGACCGGTGCCTTTGATGAAGTTCAGCCCATTTGCGGAACTCCTGCCGGTCGATCAGATAAGCGGAGTAGGCAGGGAGCCCGTAGCGGCCGAATTGGCTGAACAGCTCTTCCCATTCCGATTCACTGAGTTCTGCCGCTGTGAACAGCCGGCTCAGCGTTTTCACATTCGCTTCCCGGTACTGCGGATGGATTTCATTGAATAAAAAGCGTTCCACGTGTGGCCGGATACCCGAAAGGATCCGCTGCATCGCATCCTGACGGCCGTTTTCCCGGGCCAGTTCAGCGAGCTCGATCCATACGGACAATTCATCGGCAGCCGGCTGGATATCGCCGATTTCCCGGTTCAGCAAGAGGTCGAAGAAGACTTCCAGCCGATTATCGGTTCCCGCAATACGGGCCGCTTCCTGTTCGCGCAGCCGTTTAGTGGTGAACAGCAATTCCCAGAACAGCCGGTATACGCTGAAACGGGCAGCGAACGTTTCATCCTGTTTTTCAGCGAACCGGTGCACCTGTTCTTCGAGCACGTCGAAAAACGGATCGTGTGCAAACGTCCGGTGCTGCACGCTCAGCTGTTCCAGCAAGGAAGTCAGCGATTGAATTTCTTCTTCCAGCCAGCGCCCGAAAAAGGAATGATGCATCTCGTGGATGCCGTCCCGGTAAAATTCCCAAGCATGGACGAGCGATAAAAAATGCGCATAGACGCGGAACAGCGTCTTCCATTCCCGCTCGAACGGCAAATAAGCCAGCACGGCATTCAACCGGTTTTCATACAGCTGGGAAAAATAAAAAAAGTTGCGCCGGGTGTATTCGGGAATCGGTTCCTGCCAGACACTCTTCACGATCGCAAGCCACTGGGCGGGCGACCGCTCGTCGGGCATCAGCAGCAGCTGCTCATTTTTCTTGGCGCGCCAGTCTGCCACCCAGCCTGAGAGCGATCCGACTTTCTGATACAGCCCAAAAATGACCGCGAGCCGGTGCCGGCACATATCTTCTTCCGGGCAGCTGCAGCTGGACAGCAGATCGTTGAAATTCAGCACGACTTTTACGGTATGCACGTCTTTGACTGTCGCTTCGAGCAATTGTGTTTCTTCATTAAAAGACTGAAAAGTAACGCCGCCATGGCGCACGAAAAAGACTGCTTTTCGAACCATCTCTTCATCCCGTTCGCTGGACGGGTGAAGTGTGCTGTCGACAGCAGTCATGAAATCAGAGATCGTTTCTTCAAATCGTTTTGCCAGCGCTTGAACGGTGGCCATAGACATCGCCCCAAAATGTAAACTTTGAATATCCGCCTGAAGCGGGTCATACGGCAGCCTTTGCTGCACTATCCCTCTATTATACGACTTTCAGGGCCTGCCGTAAACGAGTAAGGGATCATTCACTCGGATTCGCTGCACGCTGTCGCCGGATATCATCGGTGAATTTGCGGATCAGGATGGGCCGGATTTCAGAAGGAAGCTCCGTGAACTCGGTGATGAACCGGCGGAACGAAGCGTCCATCAAGACATCTTGATACAAATCGAAATAGGATTTATAATACTGTTCCTGCAGCTCTTTCGTTTGATCCGGCTGCAGGCGCAGCTTATCCCGGCTGCCGAACAGCGCATCGATGACCAGCTGATCGGGAAGCGAATAAGCGCGCTGGAATTCCGGGATGGCCTCGGTGGAAATGCGGCGCGAGCCGTTCTCATAACGGCTGAGTGTCGAAGCGGTAACGTTAAGCCGGCGGGCAATCTCTTTTTGGGGGATGCCGAGTGTTTCCCGGTAGGTTTTCAGCAATTGATAAAATTCCATATTGTCAACCCTCTCTTGTGCCAACTGTACGAAAGAAGAGGGAAGAGGTGAGGAAAATTGACAAAACGTCAATTTAAGGCAGTTTATGTAAATACCTTTTGATTTTTGAAACTTATACAGTAATATAAGATTAAGTTTTATCCAAAAAAAACCAACAAGACAGGAGAATGAGCTTGGCGTGCGTCTACATGTTGACGATACCGGTAGTGAGTCGGGGCACTAAACAGCAGGAAAGAGAGCGATGGAGTGTATTTATCCGGGAATCAGCTATTGAATACCATTGTCTGACCCTCGATGTATCAATTACCAGTGACCGCTTGGAAATTTCCCGCGTTAAGTTACAGGATGGGTATTTTGAGAAAATCCAGGTGGATTTGAAAAACCGGCGGATTCTTTTCTGGTCACTGCAGATGGACGAGCGGCAAGTGAAACGCTGTTTCAACCGGATGATGGAGGAACTCATTCTCCGGACAGACAGCAAGCGGCTCGTATTCATGTCATCTGCCGCGAATCGAAAAAAGAACTCCCTCGACACAAGGTGACCGCCTTGTGTTTTTTAATATTCATTTCAGGAAAACTATGGTATGATATAAGTAATCAGAAAATTCGTTTAAAAAAGGGGGCGAATAGCCATGATGTACGTTAAGCTGATGAAACCTTTCTATACAAAAAAAGAAAAACACCTCATCCGATTTGTCTTCGCGTATCAATATTTCTCACTTTTGAAAGATGATGAACTGTTCCACTTTGTACCAGTGGAAGGAAAAGAGATCGTTGTGAATCTGAATACCTTCCAAGTCGAGAACCTGTCAGAAGTCTTTGTTTTTCAGAAAGGCAACCGGTTTATCCGGCTTCCGCTGTATCAGCTCCTGCTCATATCCGATATTCATCTGCACCTTCAGACCATATTGGAAGGCGAAAGGGCGCATGCCGCTGATGTAACCGAGCAATCCATCCGGGAAGCGGCAGAGGCGATTGAATTTCTTGAAATGGAAAATATTTCGCGCATGATCGATTATGCGCTCGAACAGCGGGATGAAGTGATGTTTCATGAATTGATATCACGGCAAATGAATGGAGGATGCCCAAGTGAATAAAGCCGATTGCTAGAACGCCTGCCAGGCGATGGAGTGGCAGGCGTTTTCATATGGGCAAAATCCAGTGGACGGGTGCCGGAAATAAGAGACGGTGTTGCAATTTCTGAACGGTTCGGCTACAGTTGCCGTATTGAAAGGAAGGGATAGAATGCGCAAACAGCCAGAAAGACTGAAAAAAGGGGATACGGTCGGAGTCATTTCCCCGTCAAGTCCGGTCGACCGGGAAAGCCTGCAGCGCGCTTTGCCGTTTCTCAGGGATATGGGACTCAATGTGAAGCTCGGCCAGGCGGCTGAACGGGATCTCGGCTATTTGGCAGGGACGGACGCCGAACGGCTTGCTGATTTTCATGCCATGTTTGAAGACCCGGACGTACAAGGCATCATTTGTGCCGGCGGCGGATTCGGTGCAGCAAGAATTGTAGACCGGATTGACTATCAGCTCGTTCGGGAACAGCCAAAAGTGTTCTGGGGCTTTTCTGATATCACGGTCCTGCATACGGCGATCGGCCAATATGCAGACCTGGTCACGTTTCACGGTCCGATGTTGGCATCAAATGTTGGCAAGCCGGAATTCACGGAATTGAGCGCCAAGATGTTCGGTCAGCTGCTCGAGCCCCGGGAACTCCATTATAATGAAGCGATCTCACCGCTGACGGCCATCCGGGGCGGTATCGCCCAAGGGGAATTGGTCGGCGGCAATCTGACGCGGATCCGTGATCTGATCGGCACGAAATTCGATCTTGAAATGGCCGGCAAAATTCTGCTCATTGAAGACGTCAGCAATGATCCGGAGCGGGCGGACAGCCAGCTGACCCAGTTGCGGCTGGCCCGGAAATTCGAGGATGCAGCAGGAATCGTGATCGGCGACTTCAAGGAAGACGCCGAGTCAGCCGATCCATCGGGCCGGGCATTACAGGAAGTGTTCCGCCATCATTTCGGCAATCTTGGCGTGCCGGTCGTCAGCGGCTTTAAGATCGGGCATTGCGAGCCACATTTCGCCGTGCCGCTCGGAGCAGACGCCCGGCTTGATGGCGACGCCAAAACGCTGACCGTGCTTCCGGGCATCCGGTAAAATGGCGGAAACATGCGATCTGTGATATAATAGCGTAAGCTTGTTTGCACAGAAAGGCGTGGATAGGAATGGCATTTCAACCAAACGAAAAAGAAGTATCGGAATTTGTCCAAGCCCGCAGAATCGGGGAATGGATCCAATTCACACGCAATGGAGTGGAAGTTCCCGGCACTATTTTCAAAATTCTTGAGAATTCCGTGATCGTTGAGATCTCACCGGAAGATGCAAAAGAAATTGGAGCGGCTTCCAATCTCACTGTCATCTCCCATAAGAAATATAAAATCATGGAATAAGCGAACTCCCGCGTAATGCGGGAGTTTCTTTATTGATTTGCCATTTAAAAATTCTCCTGTATTTGGTAAAGTAAGAGAAACTAAACTCGTTACAGAGATTGAAAGGAACTGCGATATGGTCTTCGACTTTTCATTCTGGCGCTATGCTTTCCGGCAGCACGCTTTGGTCCGTCATCTGCAAGAAGCAAAAATGCGCCACTTCGGTCGCCGGCTCGCCTGGATTTGGCTCATCGGCCTCCTTGTGTTTGCCGTCCGGGAGATTTGGGGGCTGGGTACAGCCGGACTGACGCCGATCCTTGCAGCGGGTCAATGGGATACATATACGATCGCCCGCTGGACCTCACTCCTTGGCACACTGGTTTGGGCAGTCCTTTACCTGGCATTCCATACATATATCATCGCCCTGCTGTTCCGGCTGTTCATGCGTATGCCTTGGCGGGCGGCACTCGTCATGCAGGCATACGCCGTCAGCTTATTGATTTTCGAAAAAGCGCTTATACTGGCCGTATTCTCCGCACTCGGCTATACCGTGTTGCTATCGTTCCTGTCACTCGGACCGTTAGCCGCGACATTTTTGCATGAACCGTTCCTGATCTTATTTTTCAATCAGCTGACCATTATCACGGCGCTCATCATCGGCATTCAATACCGCTATGCCCGGGCGTTCACGACATGGAAGCCGTGGCTCATTCTGACGGTGCTCATCCTCGCGCATATCGTCGGCGCACTTATCACGGCATCCATGAGCTACGTTCCGTTCGATGACATCCTGACCGGTTTCATGGAAAGGGGCGGTTCAGTTGAATAAATTCCTTAAAACCATTCTGATTATATCGCTCATTGCCTTTATCGCTGTTAATGCCATCCTGCTGTTCGGAAAAGACAGCGTATTTCCGAAATGGGTATACGTCCACGATTACGCAGAGACGTATACCGGCACTTACACAGCAACGCTTCCAAAAGCTGCGCTCACAGTCCCGGCGAGTGAAACGGTCATCTCAGCTCCAGGCGACAGCGCGGTCGAATACTGGATCGCCAAGCAGGGCGACCCCGTTGAAATCGGTGCTGAGCTGGCCATGCTGGACTCCGAAGAAGCCGAAGAACAGCGTGCGGTTTGGGAAACGGAACTTGCGGCACTCGAGCGGGAACGGGATGAAGTCGAAGCGGCGCTTGATAATCTGGAAGACGAACTCGACCGGCAGGATACCACTGCAAGCGAATCAACGACGACCCGCATACCGGGAGCCCGCTCCGATGGAACTGTTAATGATGGAACTGCTGATAATGGAACCGGCACCAATGGGAATGGTGCAAACGGAACCGGCACCAACGGAAATGGAACCACCGGTGGCGGAGAAGTGAATGTCGACATCAATATTGAAGTGCCGCAGCAAGGGGCTTACGCAGCGGGAATTGCTCAGCTCGAACAGCAAATCGCTGCCATCACCCGTGATATTGAAGTGGTGGAAGCCCAGCTGAACAGAACGATTACAGAACCTATACTGCTCAGCCCGGTCAACGGCACCATAGCGGAAATCCAGGATAACAGCCTCGTCGTTTATTCTGAAGACCGCAGCTTCCGGACGTATGTCACAGAAGACCAGTGGCTCGAAATACAGCCGGGCGACAAAGCATACATCCAAGCGCCGGGCCTCGATGCCGCCATACCGGCCGTCATCCGGGAAATCGCCGAAGTGCCGGCCGGCAGTGACGAATGGTTCCATGCCTACCGTGTGCTGGAACCGGAAACGCCGGCCAACCCGATGGCTTTCTACGCCGTTGACTTCGACATCGTCGCCGACTTTGAACCTGTCATTGACGAGGAAACCGTTACGGAAGAAGCAGCCGACACCGAAGTGACGGATCCATGGCTCGCTGCGGCCGGCCTGCCGTTCGGCAGCACGGCCACTGCCGCCATCATCACCGAAGAAGCGGCAGAAGCCGTCGCCCTGCCGGAATCGTGGATCGTTGGCCGGTTGGAAAATGACACCGGCTACGTATTTGCGCTGACACCGGAAGGGCGTGCAGCTCCGGTGCCAATCACCATCGACTTCGATTTGTATGGCCGCACCATATTGGCAGGCGGCGTGCCGCCCGAAATCGTCGTGCTCAATGAAAGCCAGCTCGCCGACTACCGGGAAGCGCCGGCCATCTTCATGCCGATGCCGCTTGAATGGCCGGACTGGGATCTGGTCGGGAACTCCTATTGGGAAGACTACGTGCCTTATTTATTTGAATAAAAGACGATGAAAAGCCCGCGGAAGCGGGCTTTTTTTTGTTGTAAAAGGAATGAAGCGGATGGTAATTCGCTTGGAAGTATCTCGGGTTTTTAAAGAGCATTCAGTTCTTCTTAAAGAGCACTCAGTTCTCCTTAAAGAGCACTCACCCGGCTTTAATCATCACTCAGCCGATTTTAAAATGCATTCAGCTTGTCATAGCAGTGTCTTCAATTTTCAATGCCCACTAGCTTTTCCCAAAGGAACTTCAAAGCAAATTCACTTCCACCTTAAAACATGACTCAATATAAACTCATGAATTCACCATCAATCACAATCGCCTGGTCAATCACATTCTCGCCGTCACTCACTTAGGTACCCGCTTGACTACCTGTCGCAGATAAATGTCAGCATCGATTGCATGAATTCGCTATAATGAAAGGGAATAAGGCAATCTGAAGGAGGCGGGGATATGAGCTTGTTTTGGGACACACCGGATAAGCTGCAGCAGCTTGTATGCGAATTGGTCAGCTGGCAAAGTGTTTCATTGACTGAGGGAGAAGAGGTCTTTCCGTATAAATTGAAAGAGAAGATGGAAGCTATTCCATATTTTCAGGAGAACCCGGAACACCTCGAACTGGGCCAGGTGAATTGGGGGCGTCAGTATTTGACGGCGTTGTACAAGCATGCGGATGTGGCGGAGACGATCGTGCTGATCAGTCATTTCGATACAGTCGGTACTGAGGAGTACGGTGACCTGGAGGAATTGGCTTATTACCCGGAGGCCTTAACGGCTGCCTTCAAAAACGTTCCGGGCGAATTATATGCGGATGCCTTGGCGGATCTCAAGTCAGGGGAGTACTTGTTTGGACGCGGCATCATGGACATGAAAGCAGGACTGGCTTTACATATGGCGATGATCGAAAAAGCGGCAGCCGAACAATGGCCGATCAACCTTGTCCTCATCACGGTGCCGGATGAAGAAGTGAATTCGGCCGGCATGCGCTATGGCACCCAAAAACTGCTCTATCTCGCGCGTCATTATCAGCTTGAGTATGTGTTATTCCTGAATGCCGAACCGGTATTTCCGATGCAGCCCGGCGACGAGAACCATTACGTCTACACCGGCTCGATCGGCAAGATTTTGCCATCCGCATTATTTTATGGCCGGGAAACGCATGTCGGCTCACCGCTCGCCGGTATCAGCTCAAGCTATATTTCCACATATCTGACCCGGCTCATGGAATGGAATCCAGCATTCCGGGAAACGGATCACGGCGAATCAACGCCGCTTCCAGTCACGATCATGCAGCAGGACCTGAAACAGGGCTATTCGGCGCAGACACCGTACCGGACGAGCGCCTACTATAACGTGATTGTGATGAAAAAGGATGCGGATGATGTGCTCGAGCAATTCGAAGCGGTCGCACGCGAAGCAGCGGCAAACTGCAACCAGGATTATCTCGATATGTGTATGCGGGAAGGCATTCAGCCGGTCGGTGAAGTGAGCGTCCTCCGGTTCGATGAGCTCGTCGAGTATGCCACCGGTAAATTCGGACGCGATTACGTGAAGGATATTCTGACGGACACCGTCATGCATCCGGGCTGGGACGTCCGCGAAAAATCGATGCACATCACCGACGTTCTCCTCATTAATTGCCAGGAGCTGACGCCGGCCATCGTGCTGCTGTTCGCGCCGCCGTTCTACCCGCCGGTGAATTCGACGGGTGACCCGCTCGTCCAGGCATGCGTGGAACAAATCACCGAAAATGCACGCAGTAAATTCGGGCTGGCCATCACGCAGGCACATTATTTCAACGGCATGTCGGATCTCAGCTACGTCAATTATGGAGATCGGGGCGACGGCTGGATCGTCTACGAGAACAACACGCCGATTTATGGTGATGACTATAGCATTCCGTTTGAAACGATGAAGCGGCTGAATGCGCCGGTCATGAACGTCGGTCCGTTCGGCAAAGATGCCCACAAGCGGAGCGAACGTCTCCATAAACGCAACGCTTTTGACGAAATGCCAGTCCTGCTTGAAGATATGATCAAAACCATTTTAGTGAAAAGCCGCAGCTGATGCGGCTTTTATTTTTGCTGTCAAATCCCCGTTTTGCCCCATATAGCGCCGGCAAATTTTTAATTTGGAAAAAAACGGGATTTATTCGAATAAACGCGGTACACTCGAATCAAAAAGGAGAGAAGCGATTGATCATCAAATACCGGACACCGCCAAAGAAACTGGCGGCCTATGAAGCATTGCTCCGGCGCCTGCCGGAACAGCATCCAGAATGGGGGCGTATCATGGAAGGACTGGAGTCGGTGCGTGCAGGGTTCGGCGGTGAAGTGCATTTTGATGGCATCATGGATCATTTCAGTCCGGCATATGCGCACGTGGTTCTGCGGGATTTGGCATTGCCCGGTCCGTACTGGTGTCAGGCGGACACGCTCGTCATCACCCGAAGCTGTATTTTTTTGCTCGAAGTCAAGAACATGCAGGGGAAGCTGTATTTCAAGTCGAATCCGGCGGCACTGCATCAGGTGAAATCGGACGGCACGCTGAAAATCCACGACTGTCCGGTCATCCAAGTGCGGACGACCATGCTGAAAATCGAGCGCTTCATGCGGAATGCGGGCATCCTATTGCCTGTCATCCCATTGATCGTCGTCGCCTATCCTTCGCAAGTCGTCGAACAGCCGCCTGCTGATATGCGCCTGCTCGCCGCCCGGGAAGTCAATTATCATTTGTCCAAGATGGACCTGGGCAAGGCGCTGATTTCAGAAGCAGACATGCTGACACTGGGCAGGCTGCTGGTTTCAGCGCACCGGGATTACGATCCATCTCCGGTCATCCGGACATTTAAAATTCACCCGGATGATGTGACGGTGGGCGTTTGCTGTTCCAACTGCGGCCGTTTCAGCATGGAATATGCTGCGCGGCGGTGGAAATGCGGAAGCTGTCATGCCTATAGTACAGACGCTCACTATCAGGCGATCGACGACTGGTTCATGCTCCTGAAAACAGACATTTCCACGCGCGAATGCCAGCAATTTCTTGGTGTGAAGCGAGCCGATGTCGCCAAGCGTATGCTGAAGAGCTTTGATTTGGCGGAAAGCGGAAGTAAGAAGTATAGAAGATATGCGAAAAAGCATTAATCCTTCCTGAGCGGAAGGCTTTTTTTATTGGAATCAAGAGGGGGAAGCGATGAAGCAGATGAGATTATAGTAAGAATGACCATTAAAATTTGAAGAACCTTCACCGGGAGGACGAGTGCATTTTAAAATGGGCTGGGTGACGATTAAAGCTGAGTGAATGGACATTAAGGAGAAATGAGTGCACATTAAAAAAAGTTGAGTGCGTTTTAAAACCTGGAAACACCTTTAAAAGAAGCCGGGTGCGCAGTAGGGAGATCCGAATATACTTCAAACTCTGAACGCTCCCTCCAGTGTGCCCACCTGAGAGTCGGGCCGCGAATACAACTTTTCTTTTCCCGGCAACTTCCAGGTATTTGCTGCGTCTTAATTGCGAAGGGAAAGTTCTAAGGAGGATAACCCTTAAAGTATTTAAATACCGCTATCCATGGTAAGCTATAAGGAGCTAGTAATAAAACCGATGCCAAGACGCAGGGTGTGAAGAAAATTCCTATTTCTATTTGAGATGCTTTCCGTTGATTCAAGAGCCGATACACCCAATTTATTTCTTAAAAATGTGCTAAAAGTCGGTTATTTTTGTTGTACTTTAACGATAATATAAGGGTATCTGGAAAAGAGGGTTATGGGGAAATCGATCAAGTAAGGGGAGTTCTGCATGAAGAAATGGGTTTTTGCACTCGCAATTGTTTTTGGGGCAGCAATACCGGCAGCTGTTGCCGAGGATGGGCCGTTCCGTGATGTGCCGGCTAATTTTTGGGCAGCTGATGCGATATATGAACTGGAAGACGCTGAAGTTATCGGGGAAACGCCGGATAAAACATACAATCCGCATAAAGCGATTGAGCGGGATGAAGCGATACAGATTCTTGCCAACGCCTTGAATCTGGAATTGGGCAAATTCGACAGTTCCGCTGTGCCGGAATTTTTGGATCTGCAGCCGGGCGACCTGGCATACGAGGAAGCGATTGCCTTGGTCGAGCAGGGCATTCTGACGAATACAGAAGCGCTTAATCCGAATGAAACATTGACGCGGAGTGAAGCGGCAGAACTGCTCGTTAAAGCATTTGACCTGCAGCTGTCAGAAGAGACGCCGGTATTCAAAGACGTACCCGGCCCGCATTGGGCGCATGAGTATACACAAATTGTAGCCGGCCTGGGCATCCTGGAAGGCTCGACGGCGGATACATTTGAACCGGATAAAGGAATATCCCGGGCATATTTTGCAGTCATTATCGACCGGGCGCTTGATTATGCCGCTTCCCTTGCAAATGAAAGTACAAAAGACAAGCAGGTTGAAACAGCTGAAGAAGAATCATCGGCTCCAGCGGAAGAACAATCTGCCGTGCCGACCGGTACTTATACCGTTAAAAGTGGCGATGCGCTGTACGACATTGCATTGAATGCCGGCGTATCGGTCGATGAATTGAAGCAGTGGAATAACCTGCAGTCAAATATCATCGACATCGGGCAGGAATTGAAAGTACCTTCTTCTTTTGAACCGGCAGAGGAAACACAGCCTTCCGATGAAGAACCGGCAATTGAAGAACCACCGGCTCCAGCGGAAGAACAATCTGCCGCTCCGGCTGGTGCCTATACTGTTAAAAGTGGGGATACGCTTTACAGCATTGCCTTGGATGCCGGCGTATCGGTCGATGAATTGAAGCAGTGGAATAACCTGCAGTCAAACATCATCGACATCGGAGAGGAACTGAAAGTGCCTTCTTCTTTTGACCCGGCAGAGGAAACGGTGACAAAAGAAACACCGGCAAAAGAAACACCAGTGAAAGAAACATCGGCGAAAGAAGAGCCGGCTGAAGAAGCGGCGCCGGCTGAAGAATCACAGCCGATCATCAGCGGCGAGGAAGGGCTGTCGGCAGACGAGCAGCGCAGCATTGAACTCGTTAACCTGGAGCGCAGCAAAACAGGCGCATCTCCTGTGATTGCAGATGAAAAATTGAATCGCATTGCGCAGGTGAAAGCGGAAGACATGGCCGCGAATCATTATTTCGATCATACTTCTCCGACATACGGATCGCCGTTTGAGATGGCGTATAACTTCGGGTATTCTTACCAGATGTACGGCGAAAATCTGGCGATCGGATATACGACACCAGGCGCAGCCATGACAGGCTGGATGAACTCGGACAGCCACCGGACGAATTTACTGAACCCGGGCTATACGCAAATGGGGGTTGGTCATGCAGTGGATGAAGCCGGTACGGATTATTGGGTTCACTTATTCTCCCGTCAATAAAATATGAAAACGCGGAAACCGATTGCCGGTTGCCGCGTTTTTTTGTGTTTTATTAGTTGAATCGCTTAAAGCTGTCAAATTTTGATTTCCAGTAAGAATTGTCGAGACTGGACACCTGCACGCCGCCCGAGCTGCCGGCGTGGATGAATTCACGATTGCCCAGGTAGATGCCCATATGGGAAATGCCGCTTCTGTATGTATCCCGGAAAAAGACCAGGTCGCCAAGCTGAGGGGCAGTTACGGATACGGCGTAATTGTAATAGCCGGTCGTATTGGTCCGGCCCATCGACGATCCGGCCTGCTTGTATACGTAATAGATAAAGCCGCTGCAGTCAAAGCCGGCAGGTGTCGTGCCGCCCCATGCGTATGGCGCTCCGAGGAGGGGCGTCGCGATGCTGATCGGATTCCGGTTGCTTTCTCCCGCGACTTCCGGCGGAGATGCCGGAGCCGGGACGGCAGCGGCTGTTCCATTGATTTTCAAGGACTGGCCAATATAGATCAGATCCGAAGTCAGGCTGTTCCACGTTTTGAGGGAACTTACGCTGACGCTGTATTTCCCGGCGATCCGGTTCAGTGTATCGCCTGCCGCAACTCGGTACGTAACGATATTTGAAGAAACGGGTGCAGGTGCAGGTGCCGGAGCCGGAGCTGCCGGCGCGGGAGAAGCGGGAGCCGGAGCGGAGGATGAAGAGACCTTAAGCTGCTGTCCGACATAAATGACATCTGTCTGCAAATTATTCCATTGCCGCAATTCAACAAGTGAAGAACCGGATTCAAGGGCGATGCGATAAAGCGTGTCGCCGCTTTTTACGGTATAAGTGCCGGAAGAGACAGGAGCTGCCGGTACAGAAGGCGAAGCTGCAGGCGCGGTGCTGTCAACTGAAACGCGCAGCTGCTGGTTCGGCACAATGGTGTTATCCGTCAAGCTGTTCCATTGTTTCAGGGCGGAAACGGAAATGCTGTGCTTGTGTGCGATTCCCCACAGTGTATCGCCGCTTTGGACCGTGTAATTGCTGGCGGATACGCTGTTCGCTGAAAGAGCAATCGATAAAATGACAGAAGCGGCAACAGATAAGGTCTTTTTATTCATCCTATTAAACTCCTCCAAAGTAACTAGTAGTGTCCTTAGTTTAGGTTACAATACCTAGCAGCGCAAGTACAATCAAGGCTGTAATATAAATGTAACAATAAAAGGTTTTTGAAAAAGAAAACGTAAAATAGCGTTTTTACTTACAGCAGAAGCGATTAAGAACTAAATTACAAAGCATTGGAAGAGGAGAGTGAATACATTTATCTGATTCATTTGTTACATACTTGTAATCTAAAAGTAACATTATGTTTCTTAATTTTATATTAGACTAAGGATATAGTTAACAAAACAATCGTTTCCATGTTTGATCAACTTGCGGAAACTAAAAAACTCTCGAGGTGACTAATTGAAAAAACTTATCATGTTAATGCTCGTACTCTCGCTGCTGATTCCTGTGAATGTATTTACTGCCACCAAAGCCAATGCGGCAACTGCAACCCCTGATGAGGTCGCTGATTATGCACTGAAGTTCCTTGGTGTACCGTACAAGTATGGAGGAGATGGGCCATACAGCTTCGATTGCTCCGGATTTACAAGTTATGTATTCGCGCATTTCGGTATCTCGCTTCCAAGATCGTCAAGCTCTCAGTACGGAGTTGGGACTTACGTTTCAAAAAGCAATCTCCAAAAAGGCGATCTTGTGTTTTTCCAAAATACATATAAGTCCGGCTTGTCGCATGTCGGCATCTATATCGGAAACGGCGATGTCATCTCTGCCGAAAGTGAAGGGATCGCGATTTCGGATATCAATACCAATCCTTACTGGAAGCCAAGATACCTAGGCGCCAGACGCGTTAATGGAGTCGAAGAACCGAAAGTGACGTCACTTGCTGCTGGGGAATATCACGACGTAGCCAGCGGACACTGGGCACAAGCGGCGATCAAAGATCTGACATTAAGAGGCATTGTAACTGGAACGGGCGATGGCTACTTCAGCCCTAATAATCAAGTTACCCGAGCGCAAGCGGCGACAATGATCGCCCGAACACTGGGGTTAAGTAAAATCAGCGGATCCAAATTCCCTGATGTCTCCAGCAGCCATTGGGCATCAGGCTATATTAACGCAGTTGCGGAAGCTGGAATCGTATATGGTCGCGGTGACGGTACGTTTGATCCGGAAGATCCGATCACGCGCGCGGAAATCACCGTGATCCTGAACCGGGCGTTCGATTTGCAAATGACAGGAAGCTCAGTCGCATTCTCGGATATCAGCGGTCATTGGGCAGAGTCTGATATCTTGATCGTCGCTTCGAACGGACTTGCAAAAGGTGATGGAAGCGGAGTATTCAATCCGGAATCCAATGCGACCCGGGCAGAATTCTCGCTCTTCGTTTACCGGGCGCTTGGCAATAAATAAATCTGAAAAGGGGCTGTCCCGAAAGGTCATGAAAAATGACCTCGAGGGGCAGTTCCTTTTTCTATTCGTAAAGAAGTAGCTGGGGTTCGGCCCGGCGGACGCTTTCCGCGGGCACGGCTTCAGACGCTTCCCTCGCTGGGCTCGGTCCAGGGTCTTCAGCTCGTGCTGGTCCCGCAGGAGTCGCCGCCGGCCTTCCCGCTAGTCAAGTCATCAATGCATACAAAAATCGTCCGTTTCTGTAAAATGGGAGTTACCACACAACCACTCAGAAAGGACGATTTTTATGCGCAATCCAACGATTGCTTCTACCGATTATACCATGCAACCACCTCTTCCGTCAGGTGAATTACTTGAACATGAAATCGTAGTCTCCACCCAAGGGCGCCGGCCGGCGCCCGCATTCAAACCGTATGATCCGACCCAGGCCTTATCCATTCCTGATATTGGCGCCCTGATTCCCGACCATCATGTGGCTCGTGTGGTGGATCAGTTGGTTGAGGCTTTCCCCGATGAGGTGTTGACCGCCTGCTACCCTGGCGGCGGGCGGCCACCCTTCCACCCGAAACTGATGCTCAAAGTTATTCTCTATGCCTATTCCCAAAAAGTTTATTCCTGCCGGGGCATCGCCACGATGCTGCACGAGGATCTTCCGGCGATCTGGCTGGCGGCGATGCAGAAACCGGATTTCCGGACCATCAACCATTTCCGGAGCGTCCGAATGGGAGCGGTCATCGATCAGTTATTCGAGTTCACTGTTTTGGAACTTCACCGGCAAGGGTTTGTCGAGTTTGAGAACTACTTCCTGGACGGGACGAAGATGGAAGCGGACGCCAATAAGTATAGCTTTGTCTTCCGTAAGGCGGTGACGGGGCGGGAAGCGAAACTGAAAATCAGAATCCAGGAAACGCTTCAGGAGATCCAGGAGATTGCCAAGGCGGAGGGATTGGAACTGGGCCAGCTGGCCGAGGAGCCGGCGGCTGCGGAATTGGCTTCAGTTGCGAACCAGCTGGAAGACCAAATGGACATCCTGACGGATCTCATTGCTGAGGAAGAGATTGTGGAAAACAGAAAAGGACTCCGCAAACGGCACAGTCTCCTGAAAAAGAAAGTGAAACTGATTCGTGAAAACTTCATTCCTCGCCAAGAAACGTATGCGGAACAGCTCGCCGTCTGTGGAGAGCGCAACAGCTTCTCGAAGACGGACCCGGACGCCACATTCATGCGGATGAAGGAAGATCATATGAAGAATGGCCAGCTGAAACCCAGATACAATATCCAGATGGCGACCGAGAATCAATTTGTACTGTTCTATACCATTCATCAGCGCCCAGGAGATGCTCGCTGCCTGATTCCACATCTGGAAGAGCTGCAGGCATCTGCCCTGCCTATGCCGAAGACCATCGTCGCGGATGCCGGCTATGGAAGCGAAGAGAACTACCTCTACCTGATCGGGGATGAAAAAGAACCGCTTGCCGGCTTCCTGATCCCGTATGGCACCTATCTGAAAGAGCAGACGAAGAAGTTTAAAAACAATGAATGGAACGCGAAAAACTGGACGTATGAAGAAGCGGATGACCGATTCATCTGTCCAAACGGCCGCCGCGTCGTTTTCAAAAAATATCAGGAGAAGAAAAATGCATCGGGCTTTGTTCAGTCCTATAGAATCTACGAATGTGAAGACTGTACCGGATGTCCGCTGAAAGAATCGTGTACCAAGGCGAAAGGGAACCGTCAGGTTCACTGGAACCCGGTCTACGAGGAATTGAAAATGAAAGCGAAAGAAGCCCTTGAATGTGAGGACCGAAAACTGGTATACGCCCGAAGAAAAATCGAGGTGGAAACCGGTTTCGGCGATATCAAGGGCAATTTGGCGTTCCGCCGGTTCCATCTCCGGGGGCTTCAGAAAGTGCACATCGAATTCGGACTCATCGCCATGGCGCATAATTTTCGGAAAGTGGCCGGTTTCCTCCGGTCACTTTCCGAAAAAGCGAACTTTAAAAAAACAGGGAGAGAACAACCGATTGGTTATTCTCTCCCTGTTTTTAATTTAGGGGGCTTTTTGGACAGCCCCTTTTTGTTTTCAATACTTATGATCTGTGCTAGGGTGTAGCTCACTCTCACTGTAACTGGTTCTTTTTTTTGAGCAAGGGAATTATGATGCTTAACTACAAGGTCCCATTCCAGTCAACCCTGACGGTAAACTGAAAAAACGACCCTGTCCAACCATCCGGACAGGGCCATTTTTGCTTTTTCTACGGAAGCAGCAAGGCGCGATGGAGCATGGCTGCAAATTGGGCGCGGGTGATTGCTTCACCTGGCCGGAAAGTGCCGTCTTCGAATCCATTTACAATCCCGTTTTCATAAGCGGCTTGCACGGCATCCGCATAGTAAATCGTCGGCCGCACATCCCGGAAGGAACTTTCGCCACTTTTCGAGAAATTGAAGACGCGCTGCAGAATGACTGCGACATCTCCTCGTGTAACTGAATCAGCCGGATAAAAATTTCCGTCCGGTCGGCCTTCGATATAACCGAGCTTGTAAGCGCTATTGATATAGCCGCTTCCAAAACTGGCCGGCCGCACATCGCTGAAGACGTTAATGGATGTGTCAGGTTCCAGGTTAACTGCTCGGCCGATCATGGCGACGGCTTGTTCGCGGGAGATGGCATGTTCAGGTTGGAAAGTACCGTCCGGATAACCGGTGATGATACCTTTGCTGACAATGCTTTCAATAGCAGGCAAGTACCATTTTACAAGCGGCAGATCCGGGAACAGCGATGCTTGTGTATGGAGAGACTGCACGAGTCCGTAGCCATGGTGTATATCCTTGCCGGTAGGACCGATATCCAGCGCGTTGCGTTTGACTACTTCCCGGATTTGTTTATTCGATAAATACGGATACGCTTCGATGTACTGGGCGAAAACACCGGTAACAAAAGGTGTTGCGACAGAAGTGCCGCTAAGCGAACCGTAATCATTATGCGTCAATGTATCAGGGTTAGTGTGTGTGCTTCTGACAGCTTCACCGGGAGCGGCGAATTCAACGGAAGGGCCATAATAAGAAAACGACGACCGGCTATTGTCCTTGCCGATGGAACCAACTGCAATAACAGAAGAGTAGCGGGCGGGATAAAGTACATCAACCTGAGTGCCATCCAGCTGTTCGCTGTTTCCGGAAGCGGCAACGACGAGTATGCCTGCATCATACGCTTTCTGCAGCGCTGCTTTTAATCCGGGTGAATCCGATTCTGTGGTGAGGCTCAAATTGATCAAATCAACTTGCTGCGCGATGGCCCAGTCCAAGCCGCTCAATACTGTGGACAGCGACCCTCTTCCGGTGTCCGATAATACTTTTACAGAATACAATGAAGAATCCGGTACAACACCGACTGTGCCGATATCGTTATTGAGTGCAGCGATGATGCCTGCGACATGGGTTCCATGCCCTAAAAGGTCATTGAAATAATCACTGCCGCTGATAAATGAAGCGCCACCGGCCAGTTTGAGATCAGGGTGCGAGCCGTTTATCCCGGAATCCAAAACAGCGATCTTAACTCCTTTTCCGGTGTAGCCGAGCGCGGCTGCGTGGGAGGCGCCAATTTTCTGAAGGCCCCAGGAAGAAGTCTGAACCGCCGCTTGCACGATTTGGTCTTCCTCAATATGAATGTCAGCTGAAGTAGCTGCGGCCGTCACAAGTGGCCGTTCGGGCACAGTCGCCACGACGGTGGAAATCTCAGTGAGTTCCTCGTGGATGACGGCACCGAGCTCTTCAAGTAACTCGTAGTCGATTTTTTCCTCAAAAGAAATGATGACCGGTTCGGATCCTGCCATTTCAGCGCTGGGGGAAATCGGTAAAGACAGAAAAAAGACGAGCAGCAAAATAACAAAAAGCAGATTGGTTCTCAATACAATCACTCCTATGGATATCACATATGCAAGGCGTAATAGGTCAGCGAATACAATTTAAGCAAAAAGACGAACGAGAACCGTTCGTCTTTTTAACTTTAATTTTTTGCTTTCCAGTTGTAGTAATCTTCGATACCCTCAGCGATAGCACTTGCTGCCCGGTCCCGGTAAGTGGAAGAGGCAAGCTTCGTTGCATCGGACGTATTAGTCATGAAGCCGAGTTCCGTCAGTGCGGCAGGCATCGGATTGGTGCGGAGCACCTGATACGATGCTTCTTTCACACCGCGGTTATTATTGTTCATCGCCACATACAAGCGGTTCTGGATGAAAGTCGCCAGTTGTTTGCTGTCGGTTGCAACTTGATCAAGCGCCGCGGAATAGAACGTTTCTGATCCGCTTGTTGCCGGCGTGTAAGCATTAGCATGGATGCTGACGAATGCATTGGCACCGCTGTTTACGCTGTTGGTGACGCGTTGAGAGAGTGTCGGGTAAACATCTGTTGTACGTGTCATATAGACCGAGATTCCTTTAGCGAGCAATAGCTTCTGTACACGTTTTGAGACGTCAAGGTTAATTTCTTTTTCCACAAGTCCGTTTGCAACAGCGCCCGGATCAGATCCGCCGTGGCCTGGATCGATCGCGATGTAACGTTTCTGAGCTGCCGGATTTACAAGATAAGCGGAGTGGACATAACCTTTCAATGTTCCAATCTGTCCGTACGCCCAGCTTCCATCATAACTGAGGACTTGAATTTTATCACCGGCGTCCATTTGACCGATCGCTCCATGGCTCGTGCCAGGGCCGGATCTGATGTTCAAATTGTCTGTTGTTGAGACCAATTCAGCGATGTAAGCAGGCTTAGCAGGAGCGGGTGGAGCAGGTTCGTTTAGATATGCGCTATGTATATAACCCAATAAGCTTCCGGTTTTACCGTACGCCCAATCGCCATGATAGCCATAAACTGAAACCACTGTGCCTTTATTGATTTTTCCGACTGTACTGTAAGTCGAGCTTGGGCCGGTTCTGATATTCAAGCTATCCACAGTAGCGGCCAATTCATCGATTGTCGCATTCTGGAATGTAACTCTAAATGAAGATTCCAAGCCCCGGGCTGCGAAAACTGCAAAATCGCGGCGCGTTAATTTAAGTGAGGGCGAGTAATTCGCATTTCCGGTACCATTTGAAATTCCCTTAGTAGCTATCTTATTGACTGCTAAATATAAGCTCTTTGGATCTGTGCTTACATTAACATCTCTAAAAAAGACAGGCCCTGTGTTTTTCAGGTTGAATGCTCGACTTAGAAGGAAAGCCATTTCGCCTCGTGTCATTGTTGCCTTAGGTTTGTAAGTACCATCGGGATAACCAGTGATAATGCCATTCTCAACTGCTGTCTGAATGTATCCGGAACTATAACGGGATGATGGAACATCTGAAAAATCCGTTTCCCGCGGTGTTGACGCATAGCCCAAAATTCGACCGATCAGGATGGCAGCCTGTTCACGAGTGACAGAACTATTTGGACTGAATGTGGTGCTGGATGTTCCGTTGATAAGTCCTTTGTTCCATAGATAAATAATTTCCTCGTCTGATGAGGAGACATCCGTGAATGGATTACTGGCAGATACCTGTGAGGTACCAAAATTCAAAATCACAAAAACCGAGAGGATGAGTAGCGCCAAAAGTCGTGTACTAGCATTCTTCATGTGGGCGAAATTTCTCCTTTAATTGTTTATTTGTTTACCCGCTGTCCACAACGGGTATACACACAGTTTATTTGTTCTGTTTCGTAAAAAACAACCGGTTTTGGTGAAAATAAGGATATAGTATCCCGATATAAATTGCTTTAAAGAGATTTTAGCACAAAATAGGCCAAAAATACCGATAAATAAAATAAGATTGAGCAGTAAAAAGGATTAGAATAGATAAGGATCGTTGCTTCATATTCCTTAGTCTTATGCGACTTAATCCAGCTATCGGCAAAGGAGGATAAAGGCATAGTTACTTATTTATGAAAAGAATAAACGATAGAAAGGAGCATTTTTAAGTAACTTTAATACATAAAAAGGTAAAAAATAGAAAAATATTAACATATGGGAGGAAATAAAGAGAAATGAAAAAAATGTTGTGTGCAGCCATTATAGCGAGCTTGATATTCTCACTGATATTCCCGCAGAATAGTAATGCGGCCGATGATCTGACAGGTCATAAATATGAAGAGGCGATGCGGGAGATGATCGCTCTCGGGGCGATCACCGGGTATCCGGATGGCAGTTACGGACCGGACCGGGAAGTCAGTAGAGCCCAGTTCGCTAAAATGATCGTCAAGGCTTTTGAATTAGGAGGAAGTGGAGAAGCGGGACTGCCGGCAGGCGATTCGACTGAAGAATCCACTTTCCGCGATGTTTCAGCGGACGCATGGTACGCTAAGCCGATTGCTGCCGCAGTGGATGCAGGGATTGTAAGAGGCTACCCGGATAACACTTTCCGGCCGAATGCTTTGATTACCCGCGAGCAGATGGCAAGCATGATTTCGAGAGGGCTGGAAGCGAAAGGGATTGTCGTGAATATCGCTGAAATCGCACCGCTGACGTATGTGGATACAGCCAGCATCGCCAAGTATCATGCTGAAGATGCCCGGATTTTGGGTCATTTAAAAATCATGGAAGGGAATCTGGTTGGAGAATTTCAACCGAAAGCAGATTCGAAACGCTGGATGGTGGCTCTTGTGCTTTTAAGAGGAAGAGAAGTTATTTATCCGCCGGCGCCGCTCCCGTACCAAGCTTCAGCCATCACAAATGGACAGACAGAAGCGGTTAAGCAATTCGGGACTTTTGAAGAGGCGAAGCAATTCGCCAAAGCGGATGCATCAGCAGAAGTGGTTGAACACAGCAGCCAGATCGTCTGGATGGAGAATGGAGTCGCAGTCAGCAGCGCATTCTCCTATGTCTATCCGAGCGCTAGTCTCCAATGGAGTTCCGGTCAGCTCGGCGGCCAGTACCGCCCGTATATTCCGACTGGAACGGAAATGAAGTATATCGACGCTGAAGCCGGATACGCACGAGTGGAACTTGCAGGCAAACCAGGCTATGTGAAATCGAACACGATCATGCTGATTCCATATGAAATGATGAAAGGCCGTTCCTACTATGAAGTGGCAAACGGTGGACTCATTCATCGGCCATTCAATCACTTGAGTGAAAAATATTCATCGACTGGCGTAATCGGTACAGCGCCGGCTGGGCTTGTGCCAGGAACAAAATACTACAGCCAGGATGGCGCGGTCTTCTTCAACGCTTCCGGCGCAAAAGTGGTCGAGGCGCATCAGTATTTCAATAAACTGCCGCTTTCGTCAGCAACGAATTACACGGCTGAAGAACTCGATAAATACTTAACAGATAAATTCCCGTATTACGGGAAAGCGATCTACGGAAAAACATGGACCGAAAGTCCGCTTGCAGGCAGTGGCCAATTCTTCAAAGACATCGAAGCGCAGTATAAAGTGAACGCATTGTACTTACTATCCCATGCAATTCATGAAAGCAATTGGGGAACCAGTAAAATTGCGCAGGATAAAAACAACCTGTTCGGCTACGGGGCAGTCGACGGGGACGCGTACAATGGCGCTTATACCTACGCTACTTTCAAGGAATCCATTGAAGATGCTGCTAAGAAAATCAATGCAAACTACCATAAAGTAACCGGCAGTTTCTATAACGGATCTATTCTTGGCAACAAGGCAATCGGTATGAATGTGCGCTATGCATCAGATCCATACTGGGGTGAAAAGATCGCCGGCCATATGTATCGGACCGACTTATACCTTGGCAAAAAAGATATCTACAAGCATCAGCTGGGCTATACGAATGTGGAGGGTTTAAACTTCCGGACAATCGCCGGAGCAACAGCGCCGGATACCGTGATGTATAAATTGTTTCATACAAACGTCCCGGTCATTATCAAAGGACAGGCTACTGTGAACGGCGCAACTTGGTTCCATGTCCAGTCTGAAGACAAGGCATTTGACGATGCGCATGTTTATGGAAATGGCGCGTATGGAGAATTTGTTAAAGCTCTTCCGCTTGCGAAGTAACTATCAGGACGGCAAAAAAGAAGAATACTGTGCAAGAGGCTGCGGTCTCCTGTGCGGTATTCTTTTTTTGATTTATTGCAGAAGTTCTTTCAATTGACCCTGCTTGTTTTCTTCCGCTTGATATTTCTTTTTTCCTTGTCCGCGACCTCCGACCTTTGTTCATTATTGTATGGTTTACAAGAAAGGTGCCGGCGTTAAATTCCGTGTAATTGCTCTCTTCAACTAAAGCGGGAGGACTTTTGTCTAAGCTGATTGCCGTTTTAAGCAGAGTCGGAGGTGCTCATACCATACGTTTCACCCGGTTTATTATGCTTCAATTGTGTTATAGTAGGAAAAAGAAACAAGGCGTCAAGTTAAGGAGAAAAACAAGATGAAGAAAACGATTGATATTTTAGGAGTGCCGTTTCTGCACACGACCCGACAGGCGTTCATAGAAACGCTGCAGCGGCATGTGGAACAAAAAAGTAAAACATTTGTCGTGACTGCAAATCCGGAAATTGTCATGCATTCGCTCCAAGACGAGCAGTATCGGGGAATCCTTCAACAGGCGGATTACATCACAGCCGACGGAATCGGTGTTGTGAAAGCCGCTTCGATCATCGGTGATCCACTGCCGGAACGGGTGAGCGGATATGACATCATGCTCGATCTGCTTCAAGTGGCTGACCGGCAGCGTTACAGCGTCTATTTTTTGGGAGCGGCGGAGGAAGTGCTGCAGGCTACAGTGGCAAAGGTGCGCGAGGAGTATCCGAACGTCAAGATTGCCGGACACCAGAACGGCTTTTTTGACCGCCAGGATCCTGGCGTGGCTGAAGCGATTAAAGAATCAGGTGCGGATCTGGTTTTTGTTGCGCTCGGTTTCCCCCGACAGGAGCAATGGATCGGCAAATACCTGCCGTTATTTGATAAAGGGGTATTCATCGGGGTAGGTGGAAGTTTCGATGTGTTTTCCGGCAATGTAAATCGGGCGCCGGATGTATGGATTAAACTGAATCTCGAGTGGTTTTACCGGCTCGCGAAGCAACCTTCCCGCTGGAAAAGAATGCTTGTATTGCCGAAGTTTGCGCTGGTTATTTTGCGTGGAAAGGCTTCCCGGAAGAAATGAACAACGCATTAATAAGAGGGACGCTGGTTTTATCCATTGCGGCCCTGTTATCAAAAGTGTTGGGCAGCCTTTTCCGGATTCCATTGCAAAACATCGCCGGCGATGAAGTGCTGGGGATTTTCACACTCGTCTACCCGGTCTATATGGTTGCCTTGACACTGTCGGTAGCAGGTATTCCGATCGCTATTTCGAAGCTGATTGCAGAATCCCGGGCACAGGATAAGCCGGACGAGGTCGGCAAGATCTTTCATACGTCCGGCATTTTAGCACTGGTTTTTGGAGCGTTGTTTTTCGCATTGATTTTCATCTTCTCGGAGCAGATCGCTGCCGTGATTGGCGGACAGGCGACCCGCCCGGCGCTCATTGTGGTGGGCTGCACGCTATTGGTCGCTCCGTATATGGCTGTGTACCGGGGATTTTTTCAAGGGCATGGCGATATGACGCCGACAGCTGTTTCACAAGTGATCGAGCAATTCATACGGGTCGGTTTAATCCTTGTCATCGCGGTCTATATGGTCAGCCAGCTCTACAGCGCCCGGGAAATAGCCGGCGGAATCATGATCAGTTCGGTCATTGGGGCAGCCGCTTCCCTCATGTATTTGCGGTATTTATACAGCCGTTCCGATTTCCGCGTCAAAAAAAATGCAAATCGCATCCGAGGCCAGTTTACGCGCACAGGTAAAATGATTCTTGCGATTTCCATTCCGATCAGCATCGGTTCCATTACCATGGCGCTCCTCAATCTGGTGGATTCCGTCACCATACCGAACGCATTGCGGGTATTCGGTAATTCGGATGACGATGTTATCTATCTATACGGTATATATGGCCGGGGACTTGCGCTTGTGCAAATTGTCTCCGTATTCGCGACATCCGTCGTCTTGCCGCTCATTCCATCCGTATCCGCCAAACTTGCGGCCGGTGATGCCCTGGGAGTTAAACGCGATCTTGAGCATACATATTTTCTCGGTTACCTCATTTCATTGCCGGCTGCCATCGGACTGACCGTGCTGACATTGCCAGTCAATTTGGCCTTGTTTACGAACCTGGAAGGCAGTGCCGTGCTGGCGGTCATCGCATTCAGTTCATTGTTCACGTCCATGACGGTTCTCGGTACGGGCATTCTGCAAGGCATCAATAGAGCGAAACTGGCTGCTTGGATTATCGTTGGAGGGGTGACGGTGAAAGCGCTGCTGAACCTCCTGTTCATCCAATGGTACGGGTTGCTCGGCGCGGCTATTTCCACAACTGCTGTCTATCTTCTTCTATTTTTGGTGAATACGTACTTCATTTGGAAACACACGAAATTTAATTTTTTATCGAAAAAGGCAGTGGCAGGGATCATCGCCGCGCTTGTGATGGGCGGGATCGTCTGGCTGCCGCTCGTGTTTTTCGAAGTGGCAGAATGGACACGCGGCATCGCATTTTTGTATCTGACCGCTTCTGCGTCAGCGGGCGCTGTCATCTACGGCAGTCTGTTGCTGATGCTGAACGTCATTGATAAGCGTTTGCTGAATAAAATTCCGGTAATCCGGTCATTCATTAAATAAGAGGGTATGTATAACAGTCGGAAACAGTTTTGGGACAATAAACAATCAAAGGTGTGTAGTCAGTGCAGAAAGCATTAATGGGTATAGTTCTTGCAGCCATTATATTAACCATTCCTTCTATCTATGAACGCGTCACTGTGGAAGAAGGCAGTAAGACAATTGAAACCGCCATTCCGTTTCATGTAATCGACGGATGGCTTACGAGAGAGCCGGACCTTGAGTTGGAGCAAGTGCTCGAGGGTCTGAAGGAAGTGGGCGTTCAAAGCATTAGCGTAGAGCCGATCAATTTGCGGACACTCGAACAATGGGGAGAGATTTCCATTATCAGTTCTGCGACAATTCGGGAGCATATTCTACTGAATGGAGAAGAACCACTTTCGGATTTCTTTGATACGAGAGGGATTTTTGTCTACATGGAAAATGGCCCTGATTACCGGTCAGTGATCAGGGATAACTTCACGGACACACGGGCGACGGAAATCGGGGAGGTCTCATACATATTCGTGCCCGGCCAACCGGATGAACTTAAGTCGGCTCCGCTTGTATATAATACGGAAGCAATTTCGGCGATTGAAGCCGCCGGAATGGCAGTCATTCCGCGAATCGCTCATCAGTCGGATGATGACCGGCTGGACGAGAACATAGGAGAGCTTCTTGCGCTTTACAGCGAAAATACGGACAGCGTACTGTTTTCGGGACACAAACTGCCGTTTTACGATGACCCCGTCCGGTTGAAGAACTTTGTCCGTGAACTTGAAAATGCCGGATTCGATTTGCTGAACATCGAATTGGCGACCCAGCAAGGCTTCAATACGGCGGCATATATAACCGAATTCGACGTCATCCGGTTGCACAGCCTTCCGCTGTACACAACGAATGTCGACGAAATGGCTGATCGGATCATCCGGGCGGTCAAAGAACGGAATATCAAAGTGGTGTTCCTGAATGTCGGCATCCCGGAATACAGCGAAGCGATTGAAACACTGTCTGAATTGGAGACAGCGGTGAATGCCGGGATATTCCCGCGTTATATGCGAGGGGAAGCGGTTACGTTTGATCAAATCGATGTGCCGCTTTGGCAGATAGCGATTGCGTTAGCGGGAGCTGTCGCCTTCATCGGTCTGGCCGCTGCAGCTGTCTTCAACCGGCGCTGGCTGACCATCGGCGCCATTGCATTGTTTTCGTTGCTTTCCTTGGTATATCTTGTCCTTGGCTCAAGCATCCTGCTGAAAGGGATGGCACTCGCCGTCGCTGTTACAGCACCAGTGTTCGCCGTGCTGGTTCCGCGGGATCCTGACAAGAAGGGTTACCTGCTATTTTCATATTTGAAAGCAGTAGGAATTACATTTGCCGGCATTTGGCTCATCGTGGTTCTGCTGAACGGCAACCAATTTATCCTTGGAACGGAATTGTTCAGAGGGGTGAAGCTCGTGTATATCCTGCCGATCGCTTTCGTTGCGCTTTATGCGTTCTGGGGGAAGATTACGGATATACTTAAGCTCGATATAAAATACTGGCATATCCTGCTGTTCGGTCTGGTTGCGGCAATCGGTTTTTATTACATCCAACGGACGGGGAACGCCGCTACGGTGAGCACTCTTGAAATTCAGGCGAGGCAGCTGCTGGAGCAATTGCTTTATGTGCGACCGCGGACAAAGGAATTTCTGATCGGGCTTCCATTGTTCGTCTTCGCCCTCTATATTGCCAAACGGTATGAACGGGCCAGCTATTTCATCTTGATACCGGCGGTAATCGGCTTTTTATCACTGGTCAACACATTCACGCATTTCCATATCCCGCTATTGGTTTCTGTACTCAGAAGTTTCTATAGCATCGTGCTCGGATTCCTGATCGGTCTCGGGCTGATTGGGATTTATAAACTGATCGGGGACTGGGTCGTGAATCAGATTAAAGCGAGGTGGCAGACATGAATATTGTACTGTCAGGTTATTACGGATTTGATAATGTCGGAGATGAGGCCATCCTGTTCGCCATCATCCGGGCGCTGCGGGAGTGGGATCCGGCGGTGGAGATCACCGTCCTTTCGAATAATCCTGCCTACACCGCAGAAACCTACGGCGTCAACGCAGTGAACCGCTGGAAACCAGGAGAAGTCAGAGCCGCATTGAAGCAGTCGGATGGGCTGATCAGCGGCGGGGGCAGCTTGCTGCAGGACAAGACCGGCCCTAAAAGCATTCCATATTATCTTGGTGTCATCAAATTAGCGCAATGGATGAAAAAGCCGGTCTTTGTCTATGCCCAGGGTATGGGACCAGTGAGCGGAAAAGCCAACCGTCTGCTGATGAAGAAAGTTCTTCAGAAAGCTGAATTGCTGACCGTACGAGACAGCCAGTCAAAGCAGTTGTTGGAAGACATCGGTATTACCCGGTCGATCACCGTTGTTCCTGATCCCGTTATGGGCTTGAATCCTGGTGATTTCCAGAGCAACTGGCTTGAAAAAGACCCGGGAATCCAGACTATTGCTGTCTCTGTCCGGGACTGG
Source organism: Planococcus lenghuensis (assembly GCF_001999905.1). NCBI lineage: Bacteria > Bacillati > Bacillota > Bacilli > Caryophanales > Caryophanaceae > Planococcus > Planococcus lenghuensis. Next base: position 2,905,315 of record NZ_CP019640.1, on the reverse strand, counting down.
ACAGAAAACCTGGACTACTTGAATGATATCGCCGCTTCGCTCGATGAACTCGCAGAACGCGGCAACCGGATTGTCTTCGTGCCGATGCACGGTGAGCATGATTTAAAAACATCGGAGCGCACGGCGGCGATGATGCAACAAGAAGCATTGATTGCACCACATGACAGCTCGATAGAAGAAAAGATGGCCATCATCAGCGAAGTGGACCTGCTGATCGGCATGCGGCTGCATGCGCTGATTTTTGCTGCAGCCGGCTCCACGCCATTCCTCGCACTTTCATATGATCCGAAAATCGATTCGTTTGCTTCCATTACAGGCCAGCGAGTGATCGGCAGCGTCAGTCCGCAGGATTGGAATCATAAAGATCTTACGGCGGCGGCTGAGCGTATTTTGAAAAACTATGCTATAGAAGCGGAAAAGCTTAATGAGAAAGCCCTTCCGCTGCAAAAACAAGCCGCCGGGACAGCAAACCTTGTTCTGGATGCTTTGCGAAAATAAACAAAGATTGATTTGCACGCCGCAGCTTCTGTAGGCGTGCTTTTTTTATATGAAGGGGGAAGCATTCATGTCTGTTGCTCGCTTGTAAAATGGCGATATAATTGAGCCGATTTCATAAATCGCATGTTTAAAAAAGCACAGACTGCTTTTCTGAGCATTTTTCCTCTAAAAAATGAATCTGTGAATTCACCAAAAAGTTGGACGGACGGGAACCCGCTTGCTTTCCGCGGACTGACCGGCAAGCCTCGCCGCCCGTTCCGTGCGGCGGGATCTTACCAGCCAGTTATTCCGCAGGAGTCGCGCAAGTTCCCGTTTCTCCTAGACAAAAAAGGAACGGCTTTTATCAAAAATGCGAAGAAGCGGACCCAGTTCCAATGTCGAAAAAATGGCATTGAACCGGTGGGTAGGTGCTATTTCGAATAATTCCTGCATGTCAAACAGGTTATCTTGTCTTATAATAGGCATAGAGCGCTTCCCCTCCTGTTTTGGTGTGTTGTGGTGACGTCCATTATACAGGATTTGGGGAGGTGTTCCTTTTTTTACTTCTGACCGCCTTAGAGTCGCAAGGCCTCATAATTATGAAATTGATTCAATTAATAGGCGATTTGTAAAAAACATAAATAAATAAGTTTTTTATTGTTGGAAGAATTTCGGCATGCTAAACTGAAAGCGGTTACTTGTCCTTTGAATTGCCGGTATGAAATTTAATTCAGGAGTTATTCTAAGGGCAATTATTCGAAAACTAAGAAGGATGGTGTCAGATGAAGAGTAAAGCGGTTAAGGCGACTATTGCATCGGCAGTGACGATCAGTGCAATCGGACTTCAGGCTCCGATAGCGGCAACAGCGGCAGAAGGGGATTTCGAACTGACGATTCTGCACACGAATGACACGCATGCACATCTGGAAAATGTCGCGAAACGGGTGACAGTGGTAGAACAGCTTCGGGCGGAGAATCCGAATAATCTTTTGCTGGACGCTGGAGATGTATTCTCGGGAACGCTGTACTTCAACGAGTTTGAAGGGCAGGCGGATTTGGCTTTCATGAATTTGCTTCAATATGACGCAATGACATTCGGAAACCACGAATTCGATCTTGGCGCGAGCCCTGAAGGACATGCGGCCCTTGCTGAATTCATCGCTGGAGCTGAGTTCCCGTTCGTCTCCGCGAATACGGACTTCTCACAAGACACCAACCTGGCGGCTTTCGAGAATAATGTTTATACATCCGAGTTTGAAAACGGTGAAATCTACAGCGGCATCATCAAAGAAATTGATGGGGAACAAGTCGGGATCTTCGGTCTGACAACCGAAGAAACGGCCGATATCTCAAGCCCTGGTGAAGTGGACTTCTCAAACTACATCGCTGCTGCTGAAGAAGCGGTCGCGGCATTCGAAGCAGCCGGTGTCAATAAAATCGTAGCACTGACGCATCTCGGATATGATGACTCACGGTTATACGATAATGACCGATTGCTTGCAGAAGCAGTGGCTGGCATTGACGTGATCGTCGGCGGACATACGCACACCGAGTTAGGGGAACCGATTGTCTTTAATGAAGACGGAGAACCGGTTGTCATCGTCCAGGCGGGCCAGTATGGCAACGCAGTCGGTGAACTGGACGTCACGTTCAACGAGGCGGGTGTCATCACATCATTCGACGGAACGCTTCACCCGGTTGGAAGCGCAGTTGCCGATGCGGAAGCTGCAGAACTTCTGGCACCATACACAGCGGCAATTGAAAGATTGAAAAACCAGTCCACCGGTGCGGAAGCGGAAGTTGTACTGAACGGCGCACGCGGAGACGTGCGGACTTCTGAAACAAACCTAGGTAACCTGATTACTGACGGTATGCTGGCGACAGCTCAGGAAATCGACCCTGAAACCGTCATCGCGCTGCAAAACGGCGGTGGAATCCGGGCATCAATCGACACGGGAGATATTACAGTGGGTGAAGTCCTGACTGTAATGCCGTTCGGCAATAGCCTTGCGATTATGGAGCTGAGCGGCGCGGAAATCATCGCGGCCCTCGAGCACAGCGTAAGCGCCTATCCGACAACGAGCGGCGGATTCCTCCAAGTGGCGGGCCTGAAATTCGCGTTTGATCCGACTGCACCTGCAGGCGAGCGCATCAGCGAGGTCTACATCACAAGCAATGACGAAGTGGTAGCACTGGACCCGGCCGCTTTTTATAAAGTCGCAACAAACACATTCACCGCTAAAGGCGGCGATGGCTATGATGTTTTCGCTGCAGCGTACGCGGATGGCCGTGTGAGCGAACCGGGCAATATCGACTACCAGATGTTCATCGATTATATTGCAACACTCGGCAAAGTCAGCCCTGAAGTGGAAGGGCGCATTAACCTGACAGTGCCATATGCGGATATCTCGATCCTTGACGAAATCTACCCGTACGTGCAGAACCTTTACTACAACGGTCTCCTTGATGGCCTGTTCGGTGAAGAATTCGAAGCGGACAAAGCGCTGAAACAAGGCGAAGCCGTAGCACTCGCAGTCCGGGCGGCCGGAATTGAAGCGGCAACTGTCGAAGAAGCAATCGCTGCAGCAGTGGAAGCAGGCATCCTCAGTGATGGCAAGTTCCAGGAAAATAAAGCTGTAAAACGGGCGGGCTTGGCTCTTCTCTTGAACCGCGCGTTCGATTATGCCGGTGATGACTACGTGGCTGGCGAACTTGCGCCGTTCAAAGATCTGAAACGGGCAGATGCTGAAACACAAAAAGCGATCACTATGCTATATGATTTCGGAATCGTTGAAGGTCATAACGGACAGTTCAAACTGAATGCAGCCGTTTCACATGCAGAAGCAGTGAAAATCGTTTCATTATTCTTGGACGAACTGAAGTAAAGAAATGAGTTTGAAGCCATCCTCCGGGGTGGCTTTTTTGTGTTCAATCAAAGATTATCTGCCTATTTGGATTGCCTATGGAATCTTAAAGTAATTTCACAGCGCCTTAAAGTGAATTCGGATTCTCTTAATGCACATTCAAAAGGCTTTAAAGTGAACTCGCGGGCGCTTAAAGTTTCTTCACGCAATCTTAAATGCAACTAAGCCGGATTCTTGCTTTAAATCATAAAAAATGATGCCGTTTTTCCATCTGCGCCTTCCTTGATGAGATCATTTCCAGGCACCCAATCCCTTTTGCGGAAATCGGAGATCCCCCTACAACCGCTCTAAGAAAAAGCAATGAAAAATTCGGGATTCCGAAGTCCTGAAAAAGAAGTCAGACCTCTAGGAGCATTTGCTCAATTGTCGAAAAACAGAAGTTCCCGTCGAATGAAAGCCTTTACTTTTCTGAAAAAGCAGCTATAGTAGAGTTCGGTGGCTATACAAAGGCATATGTATAGCGCGAAAACTTAAGCAAAAAGGGGATACTCGAGTGAACGTATTCAAAAAAGCGTCTGTCGTATCAACAGCACTTGCACTGACCATCGGTGGATTTTCCGCATCAACTGGTGTACTGGCTGCACCGGGGAACGGAGCAAAAGGCAACACCGATCAGGTGAAAATCGAAAAGCCGGTCACAGGCAAAGAAGTGTCACTCCGCATTCTGGGCACATCCGATCTTCACACGAATTTTGTGAACTACAACTACTACCAAGATAAAATTGATAATAGCCTCGGCTTGGCTAAAACCGGCGTTCTGATTGAACAGGCACGCGCGGAAAGTGCAAACTCCCTGCTATTCGATAACGGCGACTTGATCCAAGGCACACCGTTTGGCAGCTACAAAGTGACGGAAGACCCGATTGAAGAAAACGAATTACACCCGGCTTTCGCTGCGCTCGAATCACTCGACTTCGATGCAACAACGCTCGGTAACCATGAGTTCAACTTCGGGCTGGATTACCTTGAAAATGCGTTGGAAGAAGCGCCATTCCCGGTACTGAACGCAAACGTCTACGATGCAGAAACAAAAGAAAATAAATTCACGCCATACGTCGTGGAAGACCGGGTCGTGAAAGATGCGAAAGGCCGTGAACATACGATTCAGGTCGGCGTGATCGGTGTCGTGGCACCGCAGATCATGAAGTGGGATAAGATCAACCTTGAAGGAAAAGTCATCGCGGAAGACGCTGTGCAAACCGTCGAGAAATTCCTTCCGGAAGTGAAAGCGGCTGGCGCTGATGTCGTTGTCGTTCTTTCGCATTCCGGTATGGGCGATGAAGAACACGTAGTCGGCGAAGAAAACATCACGTACCAGCTCACTGAATTGGAAGGCGTTGATGCAGTCATCACTGGGCACAATCATGTGACGTTCCCGGGCAGCTACGGTGATCTCGAAGGCGTGAATATGGAAGAAGGCACGATCAACGGCACACCGGTCGTTATGCCAGGTAAATTCGGCAGCCACCTCGGTGTCATCGACCTTCACCTGAAGCAGCTCGGCGGCAAATGGCAAGTGATCGACGGGGACGCTGAACTCCGGTCGATTAAAGACTTGCCGGCTGATGTTGTAGATCAAGGCGTCATTGATTCCGTCCAGGAAACACATCAAGCAACAATCAATTACGTCAACACACCGATCGGTGAAACAACTGCACCGATTACAAGCTACTTCTCGCAAGTACAGGATGATCCATCCATCCAGCTCGTGAATACAGCGCAGAAATGGTATGTGGAGAAAAACTATCAAGGTGAATTCACAGACCTTCCAGTGCTTTCCGCAGCCGCACCATTTAAAGCGGGCGGACGTTACGGGGCGGAATACTATACGAATATCCCGGCTGGCACAATCGCCATCAAGAACGTAGCGGATCTATATGTCTTTGACAATACGATCTTCGGTCTTGTTCTGACTGGTGAAGGTGTGAAAGAATGGCTCGAAATGTCTGCAGGCCAGTTCAACCAGGTGAATGCATCTGCTGCAACTGAGCAGGACATCATCAACCCGGATTTCCGGTCATATAACTTCGATGTGATTGATGGCGTGGAATACGACATCGATATCACGGAACCGGCGAAATACGATGGCGACGGCAAACTGATCAATGCAGATGCCAACCGGATCGTCAACCTGACATACAATGGGGAGCCAATCGATCCGAACCAGCAGTTCTTTGTCGTAACGAATAACTACCGCGCAAGCGGCAACTTCCCAGGCGTGCGTGACGCCATCGCGCAAGTCGATTTCGCTTACGAAAACCGACTCGCAATCATGGATTATCTCGTGGAAAACCCAGTCATTGACCCATCCGCTGATGGCAACTGGGAACTCGCGTCGACAGTCGCTGATGCTGAACTGACATTCCTGTCCAGCCCATCCGCTCAGCCATTCGCATTGGAAGATGATAATATCTCCTTCATCGAACTGGCTACTGACGGACTTGCAAAATACGGCATCGATATCAAATAAGTTAAAACGGCAACGCCTGGCAAATGGATGACCCATTTGCCAGGCGTTTTTTGAATGCATGAAAAAAGCCAGTCCCAAATGGGGCCGGCTTCTTCTTTAAATTAATTTACAGATTCTTCAATGCTGACGAGTTCACTGTAAACAGTCCCGTCTGTATCCACTTCTTTCACAAGACCGAATCCTTTTACGTAGTAATATTTGATCCCGTCTTCAGTGACTTCCACTGCGTGATCAAATGTGCCATATGGGGTTGTAACCTGCACATCTGTATTCGTGTAGGTGCCAGTGTAGTCCACGTCCCAGTATGTATAGGTAAAGGATGAACCGGCTTTGACCGGATATTTGATGACGAGATAGCTGTCATCATATGGATCGCTGTGTGCGAGACCGGCTTTGGTTTCATGCTCATAGTAAGGGAAGATACTTCCATCAGCGAATTCTGAAATCCAGGCAAAGCCGACTGGCTCGTCTACGCTGAATGGCTCTGAAAAAGCAAATGTTTCAGAAACGAGTTCACCGTCATAGGAATACGTATAAGTTTTGCTTAAATCCCGAAGGAATGTATTCGGATTGCTTGCCCGCACTTCATTTTTGAATCCAGGCTCGACCGTGCGTGCCAGGAAAGCGGAGAACTGGCCGCGTGTAATTTCGGTTTTAGGACGGAAGGTTCCATCCGGATAGCCGTTTGTGACCAAGTTCGCTTCCAGGCTGGAAACAGCTTCGGAAAGCTCTGCAGTAGTCTGGGTGTCTGCGAAAGCGGACGGGATTGCCGACTGTAAATCGAAAGCCCGGTCAAGAACCAATGCCATTTGGCCACGGGTCAGGACACTTTTCGGTCTGAATGTTCCATCGGGGAATCCATTAATGACACCAGCTTCTTCAAGTTGGGCGATATAAGGGCTTGCTTCACTGCCGGCAGCGACATCCTTGAAGCCGGATGTGGCTTGTGTAGTCGGGAGTTCCAGTAAACGACCGAGCATGATGGCGGTCTGTTCGCGGGTAACCTGGTTGGAAAGACGGATCGATCCATCGGGGAAACCTTTAATGACGCCGGCATTGATCAAATAAGAAGCTTCATCGTAAAATGGGTGATTTTGCTCAAGGTCAGTGCTTGCTTGTACACCAGATGAAGCAGAAACAATAAGGCCAACGGAAAGAAGAGATGTAACTGTCTTTTTCAATGAAATTCCTCCTGGAATATGGGTATGATAGGATTGTAATCCATCCGCTGAAAAAAAGCACTAACTATTTTTTTAAAATTAAAGGTATTTTTTTACTAGTCCAACCGGCGGTCTTAACTTAATATGGTGTGAAAATAAAACGTGAAGTTACATACTTTATGACTAATGGATTTACAGATCAAAAGGACTTTAGGGCATTAAGTTCATTTCTTTACAAACTCTTAAGAAAACGCTTCCAATTTCCTTGTATAATAGAGCTATGTGCCAACGATTCAAGAAGCCGGCAACTGTCTGACGCTTAGTCAATTGGCGATCTAGATGAACCCATTAGGAGGAATCATGAGTGAGCAATAAAAAGTGGAAGAAGACGATGAAGTTTGTTTTAGCTGCAGGTCTGGCCGGCAGTGTGATCGTACCGACTGCGGGAACTGCGGTGTTTGCGGAAGCGGATGCGACCGACCTGATTTTCTCGGAATACATTGAAGGAAGTTCGAATAACAAAGCGTTGGAATTATACAATGGCACAAGCGCTGATATCGATTTAAGCCAATATACACTCGAACTTTACTCGAACGGCGGGTTAACGCCTTCCCGAACCGAAAAGCTTTCCGGCACGTTATCGCATAACAATACATTCATTGTTTATAATAGCCAGGCAGTGGCAGCAATCACAAGTATCGGTGATTTGGCATCCGGGGTAGCAAGTTTCAACGGCAATGATACCGTTGTTCTGAAAAAAGGCGATGCGATTATCGATTCGTTCGGCCAGCTCGGGAACGCAGCGGATTTCGCGGCCAATATTACTCTCGTCCGCAATGAATCCATAGAAGCGGGCGACATGGATCCGACTGATGCATTTGATACGACTGCCGAATATTCAGCTTCTCCACAAGACACTTTTTCTAATCTCGGCGCGCACACAATGGACGGCACAACGACAGGACCGGTTGAGCCGGACCCGGAGACACCGCTTGAAACGGTTTCCATCGCCGATGCCCGCGCCGCTGAACTCGGCACCATCGTCCAAGTGGAAGCGATCGTCACGACGGCTTCCGGCCAATGGGGCGGTGATGGCTTCTACCTGCAGGATGCAACGGGTGGGGTTTACGTTTATCCGGATTCAGCCGATGTGGCGCCTGGCGATAAAGTGATCGTATCAGGTCCGCTTGATGAATACCGGGGCGAATTCCAGATTGAAGCGACAGAAGTTGAAGTCGTCTCATCAGGTAACGAGCTGCCATCAGTCCAGACCGTCAGTCCTTCAGGAATCAATGAAGAAACGCAGGGTGAGCGCGTACTCGTAGAGAACGTCACCATCTCGAACCTGACAGAAGTCAATAGTTACGGAACGTTCGAATTCACAGCAGCGGCGGAAAATGGCGAGGAAGTCCTGGTCCGCAACGATAACCGAAATGGTCTCCTCTATGAGGACTTTGCCGCGCGCTACAGTGAAGGCGACCTGATCCATGTATCCGGAATCGCTTCCGAATTCAATGGTACATATCAGCTGAAGACGCTCGGTTTTGAAAGCTTTGAGCTGGTCAATAAACCCGCGGTCTTCCCGGATATCTATCCAGGCACGGTAGCGGTCGGAACGGAAATCATTTTGCAGTCCGGCTGGGAAGATGCGACGATTTATTACACAACGGACGGCACAACACCGACGACCGCCAGCACAGAATACACAGGTCCGATCACGCTGACGGAAGACGTGACGATCAAAGCGATTGCGGTCAGCGCGGAAACATCCGAAGTGTTCACGTACGACTACGCGGTCATCAAGACAGAAGATCTGCAGATCAGCGACATTCAAGGGGAGCGCCACTTCTCGAAATACGCGGGCGTGACCGTCAATGACATAGAAGGCGTCGTGACATATGTCGACGGCAGCAATTTCTATATCCAAGACATCACACCGGATGATAACCCGGCGACTTCTGAAGGAATCGTCGTCTACAGCCGGAACCACGGCCTCGCGCCTGGAGACCTTGTTTCATTGGACGGCACAGTCACTGAATACTTCGGCGATGGCTACAGTGAGAAGTTTGAGACGGATCTTCCGGTCACCGAATTGACGGACGTTACCGTCACAAAAATTGGCACAGCTCCGGTGCCGGAAGCGCTTGTGCTTGGTGAGGATATCATCCCGCCGTACGAAATCATAGACAATGATAATTTGACGGAATTCGAACCGGCGGAAGACGGCATTGACTTCTGGGAATCGCTTGAAGGCATGCTCGTAGCAGTGCCGAATCCGCAAATCATCGGGCCGCAGAAATACGGCGAGCTGTGGGTCGTGTCTGATCTTTATCCGGAAAAGAACTTTCACAAGCAGGAAGGCCTCCTGATCTCGGAAAACGACTACAACCCGGAAAAAGTGAAGATCAACATCGACGATGAAGACTATATTGCAAAAGCGGGCGACTACCTCGATGGCACAGTTACTGGACCGGTTTCCTATGGCTATAGCAACTATCAAATCCTAGCGACTTCCGAGAGCCTGCCTGAACTGATTGATGGCGGCGTGACACCGGAAGAAACATGGATTGTGCCGGAAGAAGATGAACTGACGATCGCTTCATACAACGTCGAAAACTTCTCGGCCGACCCGAGTCACACATCTGATGCGAAAGCGCAGCGCGTGGCGGAGTCTTTCGTGAATGACTTGAATTCACCGGATATCATCACGCTCGTTGAAGTTCAGGACAACGACGGTCCGATCAGATCCGGAACTTCCGCGGCGGATGAAAGCTATGAACGCATCATTGCGGAAATCGTGGCAGCGGGCGGTCCCGAATACGAATTCGTGAACATCGATCCGGAGTACAACCAGGACGGCGGACAGCCGGGCGGTAACATCCGCGTCGGTTTCCTCTACAATCCGGAACGGGTGACGTTGAATGACACAGGAGCAGTCGGCGACTTTGATGACGCCAACTACTGGACAGAAGACGGTGACCTGGCGCTGAACCCGGGTCGCATCGCACCGGACGAGGCACCGAACACTCGGAAAGCGATCGCTGCGGAATTCACGTTCCAAGGTGAAGAAATCGTCGTCATCGGCGCGCACTTGAACTCGAAAGGAGGAGACGAGCCGTTATTCGGTGACAACCAACCGCCGTATCTTGGTTCGGAAGAAGAACGGATCCGACTCGCCCAATCGATCAATGACTTCATTGAAGCGGGGCTTGCAGCAGACCCTGATCTGAATGTTGTGGTTGCAGGGGATATTAACGACTTTGAATTCTCAGAGCCGCTTGAAGTATTGGCGGGTGATATTCTCGTAAATAAAGTTGAAGATGTGCCGCTCGAAGACCGCTTCTCGTACTTTTATCAGGGCAACTCGCAAGTGCTCGACCACATTCTCGTAACAGACAACCTGGCTGAACAGACAGACATCGATATGGTCCATATCAACGCGATGTTCATGGAAGAACATGGCCGCGCATCCGACCATGATCCATTGCTCATCCAGATCGATTTTGAAGAAGAAGTCATTCCGGGCGAACAGCATGCAGAACCGGACTTCTCCGGTGAACAGGCGGTTGTCGTTACAGGCGAATTCGATGAAGAAGGAAATCTCAACATCCACTTCAGTGAAGACGTTGTTACGGAACTGCTCGTGAGCGGCAAGAATCTCTTCGTCGACACACCGACAGCCGAGCTCACACTGACGGCTGAACAAATCGCGCAAATTGCTGAAGCTGCCGGCGGTGAATTCACCCTCGAAATTGGTGTGGGCAGCGAAGAGACTGTCGACAACCGCCCGGCCATCGCTGACCAAATCGACTTCGGTCTCCTCGGAGCGGAAGGCGACGAACTGGCACTGACATTCGGTTCAGCAGCCACCATCACATTCGATACCAAATCCAATGTGAAAATCCAGTTCGGTTCATTCCTTGCCGACAACGGCAAATGGAAAATCTTCCAAGGCGAACAAGGTGACGGCACATTCACCATTAGCGTCAACAAACTCGGCACATACACCGTCGTATCAAATAAAGGCCAATTGAAGAAATAAGGAACAAAGAGAGCCATCCTCCGGGGTGGCTTTTCTGTTTTTATGTTCAGCTAGTGTAACTCATACGCAAACTCGTGTAACTCGCGCCCGATCTTGTGTAACTCGTGAACTATCATGTGTAACTCATGAACTATCATGTGTAACTCGCAGCCGACCTTGTGGAACTCACGTCACTTGCCACCTATTTGGGCATCTGTTCTTTATTGATTAGCTGTGATAAGCGTCTCTGTTGAAATTCCGCAAAGTTTTGCAGTGAAAAATCAACATTACCCTTTAACAGAGCCTATACAGCGGGTAATCGGTAAAATATGTAAAAAACTAAACGTAATAAAGGGGGAATTGAAACTAAAGTAATTTAGAAACGACGACTCAAGTAGAGGGGCAATTCAATGGCAGAAAGCTTCACTGTTCGGCGGAACTTCTGGTGTAGGAGGAATGTAGGCATGAAGAGATTAATGTTAAGTTTAACTATTCTTTCACTCTATTTATTTGGATGCACAGCAAACGAGGAGAATGTTGAACCCGTTGAGCCTGTTGGGGAATCTATTGAATCAAACCTTTTCTCGCTTACAGTTACTGCGCCTTCTTCGTCGGTGCAAGCGGGGGAGGACTTTGAGGTCACTGGCACGCTGAAATACAATGGAGAAAAGCCGATTGAATTAGGTCACGCCCAACCTCCTATTCTATTATCCATTGACGAGCAAGGAGGGGGACAAGAGGATATGATAGTGGAAACCGAAATGAGTCCAGGAGAGGAGCTCGTTATAAAGTCAACGTTTAATTTAACGGAACAGGGAACTTATTCGCTAAGAGGAGCAACAACCACGCTTACAGTTGACGGAGAATACATTGAGGGAGCAGGATATGAAGAACTTATGGACGAGGCGCCAGCCAAATTCCATAGTCACGTGAAAAGCGTGTTAGCAATCGAACCTGTTCAAATAACAGTAGAATAAGAATCTGTAACTCTCGATATCAAGTAGTATAAAGCTTCAAGCAACACAGCCTGTGCTGGGTAATTTGCCAATTGTTATTTCTTTGCAATGCGACCGTATTAAGACAAAATGCCTTCCGATTCGGAAGGCATTTTTGACGTTTCAGTAGCTCTCAAGATAAACAGGGGGGCAGCACACCCACTGGTGCATCAAATAAAGAATAAAAGCAAAGAACAAATAGTTAGTAGCAGAAAAGCCATCCGCCGGGGTGGCTTTTCTGCTTTTATATTCAACTTGTGTAATTCACAAGCTAACTTGTGTAACTCGTGCTCGATCTTGTGTAATTCACAGCCAATCTTGTATAACTCGCAACGTAACTTGTGTAACTCACTTAATTTCCATCCCAAAAAGCCATCCGCATTGTCACGGATGGCCCTCATTTTCTTCGATAAACACGTTTGGATGTGTTGCCTTCAGCGATATAGCCCATTTTTCTTAACAAATAGCTGGCAGCAAAGCGGTCCTTCAAGCCCAAATACACCTGACATTCCCGCACGCTGATCACCGGCTGCTTGAAATCAAACCAGTCATCCAGCGCCCTTTTGAATCCATCGCTGAATGCCACATCACACGCCGTGCAATGATGCATCCGCTCACTGACGCGCACGGCAACACGTCCGCACCCACTGCACCGCACACCGGCCAGCACATCCGCGGCCGAATAGCCGATACGCTTCTGAAAATCGATGACTTTATCCCGCAATTGCCGTTGCAAAAGCGCGGCACCGGCTTTCGGTACGTCACCAGCCTGCAACCACTCCTTCCCGCGAGGCAACCCGGCAATCCAGCGCCCAAGCGCTTTCGCATAAATCACAGGAACACCGCCCGTATCGCCGCGCATGAGAGTTTTCGTATGCGGCAGCACAACCGCACCGATCACCGGCAGCGGAATCGCGAGCTCCCGGAACACATGCGACAATTCTTCCATTTCAATCTGTAATTGCACAATCGGCGAATCGAAGCCTTGCCGCTCGCCGGTCTTATGCTTCTCACGTTCCATCCGGCGCCCTTCATCCGAGAAATGAAGGATGCCCGTATAATTCTTGATCTCCAGGACAACAGCAAAATGGGGAAATAGGAGTAGGGTATCGATCTGACAGGGGGCAATCGTAAGAAAATATAAATCACGGACAATCACAGGTTGCCTATACAACCGAACCTGCCTGAGCACGTCATCGACATAGGATTCGCCGCCGAAACCCGCTTTCGTCTGATAAAGTTGCTCAGGAATTGCCGTCTGTGCGGCATGCGCCGTGGGGAGCCGGTGCTGCAGCCGCGGAAGTGCCTCCAATGGCACCGGGGGCGTGCGGTCCTTAATGATCATGCGCTCACCCCTCGGGTTCAGTATAGCGCACCTGTTTCCGGACGGTAATATAATTATAGTAACCGGTCATTAATTCTTTCTGCTAATAAATTCTCTTAATGAAATATAAGACAAAAAACCTACTAGCGAGACAGCGCAAGCAACCATCACAACTCAAAAAGCCAATAAGAGAAGTTGCATTGCCTTCAGTATCAACCATTCCGTTTTAGACAGAAGTATTCATTTATAATTAATTCTAAAATATCAGTATATTTAACAATGTGTAGGTGTTATCATTTCTATGTATAATGAACCTGTAATTGCACCTGTAGTATACATTTTTGCATATATTTTAAGTAAAAAGAACTAATAAAGCGAGGTGGCAATAGCTATGCCGAAAGCGATTAAAGAGTTCTATTACATATTAATATGCATAACAGCTGCGATAGCAGTAATCTATTTCTTCGCCACACCGGCCGCCCCAGTATCATTTCTGTATACCGGCATTGTAATCGGAGGAATCGGCGCAGTTTTCTCACTGGCGCTTCTTCAATTCACGGAAACGCGGGAAACGGAGTATCTCTATTTCGTGCTGCTCGGAGCGGTACTCTTATATGTTGCGTTCACCCCCGATGCTATCTTCTGGATGGGCGGGGCGGCAGGGATAATCGCGATTTTCCTGGCAGAGGGGTTTCTGAATGCACGCCGTCATTACCCGTCGACGGAATGGCTAATCCAGAGTTTGCTCGCTGTGAATATCGCAATGGTGATTGTGCCGTTTGCTTCAATAGAAGCGGCAGAGGTGGCTGTGCCCATTGCGCTTGCTGTGACAACCCTTATGTTGATCTTCATTTCGATGGCCATTCAGCTTAAAAAATTAGCATACATACGCTTTTTCCTGGCTGGTTTACTTTTACTCGGGATAAGCCCGCTGATCGATCCATTATTGATTCCGCTCGGGATATTGCTGCTGGCAATCGCGATTGAAGAAAAAACGCAGATGAAACGGGATCTCCGGGAGGAATGGACGCATAAGGAGACAGAACGTCAGCAGCATTTGATGGATGAACTCAAGCGGACCAATGAACACCAGGAAGAGTTGCTGGCTCTCTTATCGCAGAATCTCCAGACGCCGATTCATGGGATCGTCAGCATTGCAGAGTCATTGCGGCAAGTGACGGCCACCATGCCGTCATCCGGCATGTCCGACCAATTGGGCGACATTATCTCAAGCGGGCACCGCATGTCCGATATGATCAACGAGCTCCGGAATTCCCGGGAAATTAAATTGAGCGGCCTGGATCTGAACTTCCGGCCGGTCAGAGTGCAGGCGGCAGCGGACGGTGTGATTGTGGCGACAAAACCTTTTATCAAGAATCCCCAAGTCAGGCTGCTGAATACGGTACCTGCAGATCTGCCATCTGCCCTGGCCGATTTCGACAGATTGCATCAAGTGCTGTTGCTGCTGACGAATCGGCTTGTCCGCAGAGCGGTGACGGGGCAAATTGAGATTTCGGCAAAGCTGGATCACGGAAGGATTACTGTCATCATCTGCGGTACGCTGGAATCGACGGAACCGATAAGAGCGGAAGGGCCGGACTGTTCGGTTGTCCGGCAATTGATTGAACTGCACGGCAGTGAACTGGAAATGGAATCGGGCCCCGGCCCGGTCACTTGTTACCGGTTCTCCCTTCCGGCCGCCGAAGAAGTGGCATCCCTTCCTTCCCGGCGCATCCGAAGAAGGCAGAATAAGCAGCTGCGAATGATGCTTGCGCTGAATGACAGGACAGCTGCAGAAACTCTCAGTCAGCGTGCTGTAAAAGAAAATTTTATCACATCCATTGTACCGACCGGAAAAGAATTGCTCCTTTCACTGGAGGGGCAGCAGCCTAACATCATAATCCTGGATCAGGAACTGCCGGATACGACAGCAATAGCGCTTTGCAAGATTATCCGTCAGCAATTCTCGATCATCGAACTCCCGGTGCTGATCGTTGCTGTTGGGGCGGGATCCGATACAATCAGAGAAGCACTTAAAGCAGGGGCGAATAATTGCCTTCAGTACCGGCCGGATCCGGAAGAACTGCTTCTCTGGACCATGCCGCTCACGAACATCAGGAAGGAAACAGGGGAACTGGAAGAGACGAAATTCGTTCTGGAGCAGCGGGTGAAGGAGCGGACAATGGCACTGGAAATCGCGCATATGAACTTGCTGACGCTCAATGAAGAAATGCAGGAAGTGGAAAAATCGCGCAATGAAATGCTGTCGGCTATCTCGCATGAGCTCGGTACACCGATTACGCTCATCCACTCCTACATCCAGGCAACACAAGCGGGGCTCATCGGCCAAGGGGATCAGCGCTATCTCGATATGATCCACAGCAAACTCGTCCTGCTCGAACGACTGACGGAAGATCTGACCGATTTATCGACATACCGGTCCGGTCATATGTCGCTCCATTTTGAATCCTTGAATATCCGGGAATGGCTCGGCAAGCTGACGGATGAATTGCGGGCGGATATTGAACAGAGTGGCCGGCTATTCTGTTTTGATGGGCTCACCGGTGAAGTGGGAGGGCTAACGCTGTCAGGTGACAAAGAACGGCTCGGACAAGTATTTTCCAACATTATCTGGAATGCCGTCAAACACACGGATGCCGATAACGGGGAGATCACGCTTTCCGCGGTAGTCCGGACGGATAGCCGAACCGGCGCCATACTGGAAAATACAGCGTCAGACGGCGAACTCATCATCACCATCAAAGATAACGGACCCGGCATTCCGCCGGAAGTGCTGCCACATATATTCGACCGTTATTTTAAAGGGAACAAAACATCAGTCAAAAAAGGAAGCGGTCTCGGTCTCGCGATCGCAAAGGAAATCGTATCATCCCACCAAGGAGAAATCAGGGCAGAAAGCAAACTCGGTCGTGGAAGCTGCTTTACAATTGCATTGCCACTGGAAATGGAAGCGCAAAGAGGGGGGAATGAACATGGAACCTGTAAAAGTGCTGATTGCCGAAGATGAAGTTGGCATCCGTGAATTGATGCAGCTGTTTCTTGAGAAGAAGGGATACCAGGTCATTTTAGCGGAAGACGGATATGAGGCGATGGACTTTCTTGCGAAAGAACAGCCGGACCTGATGCTGCTGGATATTGAGATGCCTGGTCTCAGTGGCTTGGAAGTATGTGAAAAGATCCGTCTTCATGCCAAATTGCCGATTTTATTTGTCAGTTACCGAAAGGAGCTGGCTTATAAGATTCAGGGGCTTGAAGTGGGAGGGGACGATTATATCACGAAGCCTTTTGACTTCAATGAACTAGAAGCTCGAATCCGAGCGATTCTTCGACGGAAGGGTTGGCTTGCTGGAGAAACAGATGCTCTATCCATGCTTCACTTCGGTGATTTCACACTCAATATTGACGCCAAAGAACTTTTATGTGAGGGCGAACCAGTCCGGTTGTTCAGTAAGGAATTCCAACTTCTCCTCCTGCTTGCACAAAATCCGAATCGGGTCTGGACAGCCGAGCAATTATATGATCGGGTATGGGGTTGTCTTTCAGAAGGTGATGTACAAACAGTCAAGGTGCATATTAGTAACCTAAGGCGCAAAGTAGAGCGGAATCCAACAAAGCCTACTTATATCCAGACCGTTCGAGGATTTGGATATAAGTTTGTTATCTAATTTAAAATTAAGGGGGGACTATTATATGAGGATTTTGCATATCTTGAGTAGTGACCGGTTATCAGGAGCGGAAAACGTAGCAGCAGATATATGTATGATGTTTGAAGGGGAACATGAATCAGCATATTGTTCACCGGATGGGACGATCCGGGAAGCGCTCGGGAACAGAAATATCCAATTCGTTCCGTTGCAAAAAGTAACTCCTACAGAAGTTAGAAAAGCGATCCAGCAGTTTGAACCGGATTTAATTCATGCGCATGATATTAGAGCAACGACGGTAGCAGCGTTCGTTTCTGGAAAAATACCGGTGATTTCACACTTGCATGGCAATGGAGAGGAGATGCGAAGGGTAAGTCCTAAATCTGTCGCATATCTATTATCAGTTAAAAAAGTGAAAAAAATCATTACTGTATCAGAGAGTATTGCACAAGAATATAAATTCGGGACTTTTATCCAAGGACGGAATACTTTCATGAGAAACATCATATATGTACCGAGAGTTCATAAATTGGTGCAACGGGATTCAAATGACTATGCGTTTGACTTTGTCTATCTTGGCAGATTATCTTATCCTAAAAATCCTACTCGAATTGCTGAGGTAGCAGCCAGTGTGCTGCAAGACCTACCGGAGGCTACTTTCGGGGTTATCGGGGATGGGGAATTAAAGGAAGATATGGTTCGGGTATTTGAGAGTAGAGGGGTGCGGGATCGAGTAGTGTTCACCGGAAACTTGCCTTATCCATATAAAGCATTAAAACAGGCGAAATGCATGTTAATGTGTTCCCGCTTTGAAGGTACGCCGATTGCGGCTCTTGAGGCATTAGCGCTGGGTGTGCCTATTGTTAGCACATCTGTCGACGGTATGGTTGATATGGTGGATGATAGAGTAACCGGTTATTTGAGGCAGGAAAACAAGGGATTGATAGAAGCGGTGAAATCCTTGCTGACTGATCCAAACCTACAGAAAAAAATGAAAGAGGCAAGTGTTATGAAGTTTGAACGGTTGAATAATGAAGGTGGTTATAGAAGTGAACTAAACCATATTTATACTCAAGCTCAGTCAAAAAAGCGGAAAATTAAATAACTGAATTAAAAGTATTAAGATTAGGTCATTTGATTTTTAGAATCAAATGGCCTAATATTTTTTTATTTTTAATTTAAATTAATATTTTAACTTACTTTTAACCTATTAACTTTACTATGAATACCAGTGATGACACGAGAAAGGTAAAAAACAAAAAGGAGGATTGAAAAGATTTTTATAACGGAACTTTCGATTTAACAAACAAAAATAAACGAGGTGACTGAAAGTGGGTAATGCAATCGATTTAAAGCGTTTCCTGGAAGTTGTCAAAAAGCGCATGCCATTGATTTTGGCTTCATCACTGTTAATGGTCTTGATAGCTGGAATTGTCAGTTATAAAGTTCTGACACCGACATATGAAGCAACAACACAGCTCTTAGTAAATCAAACTTCATCTTCCGAACAGGGATTCACTGCAGCAGACATTGAAGCCAACGTTCAATTGATCAGTACGTACAATATTATTATTAAAAGTCCGGCGATCCTTTCACAAGTCATTGACGAACTAGGATTGGAAGAAACGACAGAAACATTGACAGAGCGCATTGAAGTCAGCAGTGTAGAAGGTTCTCAGGTTGTAATGATTAATGTGCAGGATAAAAGTATGGGAACAGCAGTGGATATTGCAAACGCAACAGCCACAATATTCCAGCGGGAGATTCAGAATCTAATGAATGCAGATAATGTAAATATTCTTTCGCCTGCTAATATCCCGGCAGAACCGATTCCAGTTAAACCTAATCCGCTCGTTAATATGACAATCGGTGCCATTATGGGCCTCTTGCTGGGAACAGGAGCTGCAGTCATGCTTGATCAGCTTAATACAACAGTGCGGACAGAAGACAATGCAGAAGAGATGGGGCTGATTGTTCTGGGGGTTGTGAGTCCGATTCCGAAATATAAAACGATGAATAACATTGGAGAGGAGCAGGATCCATATGCGTAATAAACTGCCATCGATTTACCAGACAGCAAGAAAAATGGCCGTACATACTGATCCCAGATCAGTTGTGGCTGAGCAATATCGCAGCATCAGAACAAATATTAATTTTGCTAGAACAGAAGCAAAGATAAAAACAATCCTTGTTACTTCGGCATTAAAGGAAGAGGGGAAATCGACAACGGCTTGTAATATGGCTATAGCATTCACGGAAGAGGGCAAAAAAGTATTGTTAGTCGATGCTGACATGCGGCGTCCCACCGTTCATTTCACTTTTCTCCAAAATGGGAAGGTGGGGCTTTCCAGCTTGTTTATGGGAACAGCGACAATTAGTGAAGCGATCAGCGAAACCCGTATTGCAGGGTTGGATGTACTGCCTTGTGGTCCGTTGCCGTCCAACCCGGCAGAGTTACTTGGCTCTTCCCGGATGGATCAGTTGATCGAGGAACTCAAGAAGCAGTATGATGTTGTGCTTTTTGATTCACCACCGCTCTTATCGGTGACTGATTCAAGAATCTTGGCGAACAAATGCGATGGTACCATCTTGGTTGTCCGCGCGGGGATATCAGAACAAGTAACGACAGCAAGGGCACGCGACTCTCTTCACTCATCAAAAGGAAATCTGCTAGGCGTTGTCCTGAATAACTATCGGCTCAGCAAAGACCGGGTCTACGGTCATTAACAGGTTATTACTTAGATCTTGGATATTGCGAATTCATAAGTGAATGACTGCCCTGATTGGAGGTACAGCAAGTGCGAGAACTGCAAATGAAAATCTACTGGAATTCACCGGTTTTTGTTCAGAATATATTGACCAACCTGGAAGGATACCGCAAAAACAAAGTGCGGTTCGGACCAATTTATTACCGCCATTTAAAAGCCTTGGAACAGCGTGACTATATGAATAAGGAAACGACGAAAAGTTACCAGGAAGAGGAAATGAGAAAGTTACTCCGTCACGCAGTCAACCATAGCCCTTTCTATAAAAAGTTTTATGAAGGAATCAATATCAAAACGATTCAGTCCGTCAGCGATCTTCCGAAGCTGCCGGTACTAACGAAGGAAATTCTCCGTAATAATGCAGATGAAATTTATACGGTATCTGAAGAGAATTCGGTTATTTCTATGACAAGCGGAACAACTGGAATTCCGCTTAAATTCTTAAACACGAAAGAAAACTTTCAACAGCGGATGGCCCACTTGGATTTTTTTAAAAAGCAGCATGGAGTAATTGGACTTGAAATGAAGCGTGCTTCATTCAGTCCTCAAAAGTTTATTCCGAAAGGGCAAAAAAAGACATTTTGGCGGGATAATGCAACTGCAAAACAGCGTCTCTATTCCACTTATTACTGTAATGAACAGACAGCGGAAAAATTCGCGGAGAATTTGAATCACTACAAGCCTGATTTTTTGGATGGCCTTCCATCGTCAATATATGAGATTGCCCGCTGGATCAATAAAAACAATATTCAATTGAAGTTCAGACCGATAGCGATCTTTCCAACTTCTGAAACACTATATCCGCATTATCGGACAGAAATAGAACGTGCATTCAAATGTCCTGTCAGAGATCAATATAGCTCGTCGGAGGGATCGCCTTTTATCACCGAGTGTACACAGGGGAACCTGCACTACCATACAGATACTGGCGTAATTGAGGTAACGGAAGACGGGGACATGCTAGTCACATGTTTTTTTACATATGGCACGCCGTTGATCCGTTACCGGATTGGAGATGCAGTGAAATTGAGCGATAGCCAGCAGACATGTGCGTGTGGATCTGCTTTTCCATTAGTGGACTGGATTCAGGGACGCTCAAATGATTTCGTCCAGTCGAAAAGTGGGCGGAGATTTAATTTCCTTCACCTATCGACCACCAGCCCCGCTTTAGTGGCGGCTGTGGATAAAATGCAATTCATCCAGCATAAGCCTGGCAGGTTAATAGCTCTCATGGAGGCGCACGAGAACAACAGGGATGCGGCAACTGCTGTAATGAGAGAAAAACTTGATTACACCTTCGAAGGAGATATGGATATTGAAATTCAGTTTACCGATCGGATACCGGTACCAGAGAACAGCAAGTTCCGGTTAATAATCAATCATTCAGCCTCCTAAAAACAGCACTAAGCTAATGTAAGAGAATAATCTCCGATTTAGCCGAGAACGAGGTTGAGAGCATGGAGAAAACAGTAATATCAATGATGATTGTCATCGTGATGACTAAAGTACTTGGCTTTACGAGAGATATCATTCTGGCATATTTCTACGGAGCTTCAAATATATCTGATGCCTATCTGATTTCAATGACGATTCCTTCCGTCTTTTTTGCGATTGTGGCACTCGGAATCCATACCAGCTTCATCCCTGTCTATACAAGATTGCGAGAAAACGAGGGAGAACGAGCCGCAGCACTGTTTACTTCAAATCTAACCAATATTGTTCTCCTTTTCACAGTGCTCATGACGGTAATTCTGATGCTGTTTCCAACAGTGGCGGTTCAGTTGTTTGCGTCAGGATTCGATGAAGAAACGAGGCAATTGGCCATCACGTTCACGCGGATTTCAGCAATTGGCATGATGTTTACTGCACTGATCTTCATTTCTCAAGGTCTTCTGGAGGTACATGGCCGATATACTCTCTCGTCATTAAGCGGCTTGCCATTGAACATCCTGACCATACTGTTCATTTACCTCAGTGTTGAGTATCATCTGTATCTTTTAGCAGTCGGGACACTCGTAGCGCTAGCAGGTCAGTTTTTGTTTTTTGGTCCCGCTCTATGGAAAATCGGCTACCGGCATAAATGGAAAATTTCTCTAAAAGAGAAAAGCATCCGTAATATTTTCTATATGGCCATGCCAGTAGTGATCGGTGTATCGGTCAATCAATTGAATGTCCTTGTAGACCGGACACTTGCCTCCAGAATCATTGAAGGCGGAATATCAGCGATCGCTTACACAGATAGAGTTGTTTACTTTATCCAAGGTATTTTCATCACAGCGCTTGTGACGGTCATGTTTCCAAAGATCACAAAACTGGCGGCCAGAAAAAATATGCAGCAGCTGAAAGAAATTGTAGGAAAAGTGATTTCAGCGGCAATGTTGCTTGTAATTCCGTCAACGATCGGCATGATGCTCTTTTCAAAAGAGATTATTGCACTATTGTTCGGCAGAGGAGCTTTTGGTGAAGCTGAAGTAGCAATGACTGGAGGGGTACTGTTCTTTTACTCTCTAGGACTGTTAGGTTACGGCTTGCGAGAAGTGCTTACAAAGGTTTTTTACTCTCTCGAAGACACAAAGACGCCTATGATCAATGCGACATGTACAGTTGTTTTGAATATTGGGTTAAATCTGGTGTTATCCAAAACAATGGGAATCAACGGTTTGGCACTGGCAACAAGTATTTCTGCTTTAACGAGTATCGTCCTTTTATATGCCGCTCTTGTCCGGAAAATCGGTACGTTACATACAAAGGATACAGTGGCCGATCTGTGGAAGGCGCTACTTGCTTCTGGAATTATGGGGATAGCGGCGAAAGGAATGTATGAAGCAGCGGGAGAAATTACGCCGGGAATCATTGCGTTAGGTATCGGGATTTTAACCGGAGTCCTGGTCTATGGCGGAGTATTGTGGCTGCTTCGGCAGAATGATGTGATTCGATATCAAATGCGGATATGGACGATTGCGAAGAAGTGAAAAGAAAACCGAAAATTTTCTCTGAATCAAGGAATGGACCAATAAAAGGGTGGCCTGATGCGCAGACAAGGGGAGATGAAGTTATGACGATTGATAAGCTGGTAATTGCCATAGTCGGACTGGGCTATGTAGGACTTCCTGTTGCGGTTGCTTTTGCCCGGAAGTTCCCGGTTATCGGATTTGATTTGGATGAAAGAAGAATTAGTAGTTTGAAGGAAGGGATTGACCATACGGGGGAAATCAGCCGAGAGGAGTTGCGGGCTGCCGGCATTGATTTCACTTCTGACCCTTCATCTATTCAAAAAGCTGGCTTTATTATCGTGGCAGTTCCGACACCGATCGACGCAAGCAATCAGCCAGACTTATCTCTTCTCATAAAAGCCAGTGAGATGATCGGGCAGCATATGAGGAAAGGAGCTGTTGTCGTTTATGAATCGACAGTTTATCCGGGGGCTACAGAAGAAAAATGTGTTCCGGTTCTGGAGCGGTATTCAGGACTCGAAGCAGGAAAAGAGTTCTTTGTCGGTTATTCACCGGAGCGGATAAACCCTGGAGATAAAACCCATACGTTTACGAAAATCAAAAAAGTGGTTTCCGGACAAAATGAAGAAGTGTGCGAATTTATTGCTTCTGTCTATGGGACTGTAATTGAAGGCGGAATCTTCAAGGCATCTTCTATCCGGGTAGCTGAAGCGGCAAAAGTCATTGAGAACACGCAACGTGACGTCAATATTGCATTGATGAATGAATTGGCGCTGATCTGCAATCGGTTGAATATCGATACAAATGATGTGTTGGAAACAGCAGCAACAAAATGGAACTTCCTGAAATTCACCCCGGGACTTGTGGGAGGACACTGCATCGGGGTGGACCCGTACTATTTGACACATAAAGCGCAAGCGGTTGGCCATCACCCGGAAGTGATTCTAGCCGGGCGACGGATTAATGATGGGATTGGCCGATACATTGCGAGGGCAGTCGTCAAAAAACTGATTCAACGTAATCTGCCTGTGCAGGGTACTCGCGTCACAGTCCTGGGCCTTACGTTCAAAGAAGATGTTCCGGATTTGCGGAATTCAAAAGTGGTGGACATCATTCAAGAACTGCAAGAGTACGGAGTCGAGGTCCAAGTGACAGACGCAGTTTCAAAGACAGAAGATGCTGAACGGCAATATGGCTTGATGCTAACGGCAGAGCAAGACTTATTACCAGCTTCAGCGGTGATTTTGGCGGTGCCACATAAATGCTATAAGGAAGCTGGATGGATGCAATTCAATCGTCTTCTGGATAATCAGGAAGGACTTATTGTAGATGTAAAATGTGTACTAAAGAGACACGAAAAGCCCGAGAAGATGGAATTATGGAGACTTTAAGAGGAGGTCCTTGGATAAATGGGGAAGGGTGAAATCATAGGATCAAAAATAATCCATGGAGTGACAGTGCCACGCAGTCTCGATTTGATGGACGGACAGCTACGTTACCTGAAAGAGAAAGGATTCGACGTGAAGGCGCTCTGTTCACCGGGCGACCATGCAGAATTTTACAGAGCTTCAGAACAAGTCGACATTTTAAAAATAGAAATGGAGCGGGAAATTTCCCCATTCAAGGATTCCCTTTCCCTGTACCATGCCATCCAATTGCTTCATCAAGAAAAACCGGCGATCGTGAACGCCGGGACTCCCAAAGCAGGACTGATTCTCACAATGGCGGCTAAAATATGTGGTGTCCCAATTCGAATCTATACAGTAAGGGGACTGCGATTGGAAACAACAGAAGGTGTAAAACGATTGTTATTACTTAATGCCGAACGAACAGCAGCAAAGGCAGCGACCCATGTAATTGCTGTTTCTGAGAGCATCAAGAACCAACTCATCGATCTTGATATCGCAGAGGAGAGAAAGATCCATGTATTAGGAAGAGGCAGCAGCAATGGTTTCGCCATATCCAAATTTGAAAGAACAGAACAGTCCCGTGTCTGGGCAGAAGAAAAACGCAGAGAGATAGGCCTGTCTAAGGACAATTTGGTTCTTGGGTATGTAGGCCGTATGACGAAGGACAAAGGAGTCGATGAGTTGGTAAGTATATTCGTCCAACTGCGGCAGGAAGTTCCCAAACTAAAACTTTTGCTGATTGGAGATTTTGAGGAGGCAGACTCTGTAGAAGAGACGACAAAAGATATAATTCAAAACCACCGGGATATCATACATTTCGACTACCAACCAGAACCAGTCCCGTATTTTCACTTAATGGATGTATTCGTCTTGCTGTCAAAGCGAGAGGGATTCAGCAATGTGCTTATAGAAGCGACACTATCAGGAGTCCCTCCTGTAGCAGCTGCCGTAACCGGGACGACAGACACAATCATCGATGGGAAAACCGGTTATCTTACTAAAGCTGGAGATTTAGAAGATGTGAAAGCGAAAGTTCGCCGACTTCTCATGGATTCTGATCAGCGCCAGCAGTTTGCAGTCCAAGGTAAAGTGTGGGCAGAAGAGAACTTCAGTAACGGAGCCGTCTGGTCAGCAATGTATGATTTTTATCAGACAACTCTTCAGAGGATCGAACTCCAACCCGATGAGCAATATGCGCATAATGCTGTCCGATTCGGCAGGCAACGGTAAAAAACCGGTAGTTATCTAATCCGAGATGAAGGGGAGATCGGAAAATGAAAGTACTTGTAACAGGAGGACTAGGCTATATCGGAAGTCATACTGTCACAGAGCTATGCAGAAACGGAATAGATAGTGTAGTTCTAGATTGCGTGAATGATTGGCAGGAAAAATTAGTAAAGCTGGAAAGGGCCTGTGATGCACCAGTCCGGTATGTGCATTGTAATTTGCTGGATATCTATTCACTCCGATCAGTCTTCAGGCAATACCAATTCGATGCGGTCATTCACTTCGCAGGATTGAAGGCGGTCGGCGAATCCGTCAAGGAACCACTTAAATACTATGAACATAACCTCGGTATGACCATCAATTTGCTCAAAGTGATGGATGAGATGAACGTGAAAAAACTGATTTTCAGCAGTTCTGCTACCGTGTATGGAAATAATAGCAAGCCGCCAATTCGGGAAACAGAGCCTACCAGTGTTTTAAATCCATATGGCCGGACAAAATTAATGATTGAAGAAATGCTGGAGGATTTGTATGGAGCAGATTCTACTTGGCGAATTGGTGTGCTGCGTTATTTCAATCCGGTTGGTGCCCATGAATCCGGATTGATCGGTGAAAATCCTCAAGGCACACCGAACAATTTGATGCCATTTCTTACGCAAGTGGCAAGTGGTGAACGCTCTGAATTAAGTATTTTCGGAGGGGATTATGAGACAAAAGACGGCACTGGGGTCCGTGATTTCATCCATATCATGGATTTGGCAGATGGGCACGTTAAGATGCTCAGCTATTTGACAAACCACGCTGGCAAACACACATTCAACCTTGGAACAGGTAAGGGATATTCTGTTCTTGATATGGTGACTATTTTCGAACAGGTAAATAACGTGCGGGTTCCGTATAAAGTCACTTCGAGGCGCCCGGGAGACACTGCAGTATGTTATGCAGATCCTTCTAAAGCAGAGAAAGTGCTGAACTGGAAAGCGATTAGAGGAATCCGGGAGATGTGCATCGACGCTTGGCGCTGGGAAAAAGAAATGAAAAGACAAAAAACATTCTTTTTGGAGAGGCTGCCTGATTTCGTGAGAAGTGAATAACTTGTCATTGCTTTTTCATTCATCAATCGAGAAAAGGAGTCCCGTATGAGCAGGTGGATATAGTGAATAAGCTTAGGGTGAGAGAATGGTGTATGTAACAGAGAATTGGTATGGCGATAGAGAACGAGAAATACCACAACACTAATCTTAAATTGGTAAAGCACTAAAATCCTGCTCGCACGTGAGAGACCAAGTTAGGTGGGGTGGAAAATGAAATTGCGGAATGAGGACTATTGGGAGAATCAGAATTTCAGGGAACGGGAACGTGTTATCTACTTCGGAAACATGAATCGCTCTTATGAAGTGATGAAGTATGCGATAGAGCGGACACTTATTTTCATTGGACTGCCATTGATCCTGCTGATCATTTTGATTGCAGGTATCGCCATTAAGCTTGAGAGCAAAGGAAGCGTATTCTATTCACAGCAACGCTTAGGGATGCAAGGACAAGTGTTTACGATCTATAAACTTCGTTCCATGGTCTCAGATGCAGAGAAGGAAGGGGCAAAATGGGCAGAAAAGGATGATTGCAGAGTTACAGAAGTCGGCAAATTCATTCGGAAGACAAGAATTGATGAACTTCCACAATTGCTGAATATTTTAAAGGGCGATATGTCCCTCATCGGACCACGTCCGGAGCGTCCGGAACTCACTGAAGAGTTTCGTAGAGAACTTCCAGATTTCGTCGAGCGGCTTCGAGTGAGGCCGGGTATTACCGGATTAGCTCAAATCAATGGTGGATACGATTTATCTCCAGAACAAAAACTTATGTACGATTTATTTTACATTAGAAATCAAAATCTATTTTTCGATTTGAAAATACTTTATAAGACTTGGAAAATTATCTTCACAGGAAGTGGAGCCAGATGATAGGAGCAGAGAAGATGAAAGTATTGGTGACAGGAGCAGCAGGTTTTATCGGATACAGCATGTCTGAAAAACTATTGAATTCGGGACATGAAGTCGTAGGTATCGATAACATAAACGATTACTATGACGTTCACTTAAAGGAAGCAAGGCTTGAAAAACTGACAGCCCACAAGGATTTTTCATTTATCGAGCTAGATTTGGAGAACGGCGCAGAGTTAAGCAGGATTTTAAAGCAGACCGGCATCAAAAAAGTCATCCATTTAGCTGCCCAAGCAGGTGTGCGGTACAGTCTTGAAAACCCTCAGGCTTATATCAATTCAAATATCAATGGGTTCCTGAACGTGCTGGAAGCTTGCCGACGACATAAAATTGACCATCTCATCTACGCATCATCAAGCTCAGTTTATGGAGCGAATCGTCAATTGCCATTTTCTGTGCATGATAACGTCGATCACCCGCTCAGTTTATACGCAGCGACAAAGAAAGCAAATGAATTGATGGCACATACATATAGCAGTTTATATGGATTGCCGACAACAGGACTCCGGTTCTTTACTGTATATGGGCCTTGGGGCAGGCCGGATATGGCATTGTTTAAATTCACGAAAAGCATCCTTGAAGAGGAACCAATTGAGATTTATAACAACGGCAATATGCTAAGGGACTTCACGTATATCGACGATATTACAGAATCCATTTTCCGTCTCCTCCACAAACCGGCGGAATCAAACCCGAAATGGGATGGTATGCAGCCAGATCCAGGGACCAGCTATGCGCCTTATAAAGTGTATAACATTGGTAATAATAATCCGGTTAATTTAATGGAGTTTATCCACGCAATAGAAGAGGCAACCGGCAAAACTGCAATCAAACAATTCTTACCACTCCAAGCGGGCGACGTACCTGAAACTTATGCGGATGTGGAGGATTTATACCGTGATATCAACTTTCGGCCATCGACGGAGATTCGGACGGGGATCAGAAAGTTCATTGAGTGGTATACGGATTACTATGAATTAAGGAATTTATCGTGTGATAAGCAAAACGAAGTTAAACTGTCAGAAAAGAGCTAAGAAAAGCATTTAAGTAGAGAGGAGCGGTGTTCAGTGGCTTTTAAGTTTCTATTCCGCTTAGATGATATTGCACCGAATATGAACTGGACGAATTATGAAAAGCTTAAAGAAGTTTTTGTTTATTATGGCATTAAACCTCTTTTAGGCGTTATTCCTGATAATCAGGACTTAGAACTTAAAGGACATCCTGGGATCGATCCCGTAATTTTCTGGGAGGAGATCCGGGACAGACAAAAAGCCGGATGGGAAGTGGCAGTGCATGGATATCAACATTTATACGCCACTAATGAATCAGGCATTATCGGACTGCAGGCAAGAAGCGAATTCGCCGGGTTGTCTTATAACCAGCAGCTGGATAAGCTGAAGAAGGCTACGCAAATTTTTAGAGAAAACAAAGTTGAATATATCACATTTATGGCACCCTCTCACTCTTTCGATAGTAATACAATCCGGGCATTGCGGAGAGTCGGGATCTGTTCAGTTACAGACGGTTTTGGACTATCAGCATATAGAAGAAATAAGATGTTATTTGTTCCTCAACTTTTTGCGAAACCCAAGAAATTACCCCTGGGCACGTATACCTTTTGTCTTCATCTGAACACGATGACAGCGGAAGACATTGTCCAAGTAGAGCGATTTTTAGAAGAGAATGTAGCAGACGCTACAACATTCAGTGGAGTTATACAAGAAGAGAGGTTTAATCCTATGGCGAGTATAAATCATCTTTTATTAAAAACCACCTTTAAAGGAATCCGGAAAGCTCGGGAATTCCGTACTGGCCATTTGGCGGCGGTGCAGAAAAAACAGCAAAAGATCAGAAGTAGAGTTAATTAACTCAAGGAAGGAGGAAGGAATATGGGAGAGATTCTGACTGGCCAACGGCATTTTATAAATACTGCGTTTTTGGCCGTACCGCTGCTGCTAGTCTTTCTATACTGGTATACCGGAATTGCGGCTTTATACTTTGCCGGCGCAGCGTTACTAGTTATTATTTTTCTTTCTAAAAGCGACATCATTGCCTTCTGCATGTTATTTGCTCTGTTGCCGCTGGAAAACATGCTCCGAATGGAAGGTGCTCCATTCAGTATTGTTTCAGTCGTCATCGTCCTCCTATTCCTCAAGTTGTTCATTCAGCGGAAATTTAAGCTTGATCTTGTGATGTTTATGATGATTGTTTTCATGGTCTTCTTCCTAGGATTGCATACGTTAGTATATAGCCGATTATTTGATCTTGATAACCTGCGTTTTTTTGTAAATATCGTCTATATTAGCTCTTTGTTTCTTGTTTATAAACGAACACTCACTTTGAAAGCACTGATTATTACGAAATACTTCATTTTTGGCACAGCGCTTCTTTTATTATTTTCACTGATTTATACAATTTTCACACTCCAGATTGACTTGCTGGCATCAAGGCTCTATGGATTAAGAGAAGATCCGAATTACATTGCGGTCATGTTCTCGATTGCAACAGGCCTATGTCTAATTAATTTGCACCAAAAGCGAATGAATCCGATTTTATGCAATATACTCATGTTGTTTTTCATGGCGGGTGTCTTGCTGACGCAATCAAGAGGCGGACTTTTGGCTTTCACACCAAACTTTTTCTGTTATGCATATCTTATGCTGAAAGTAGATAAGCGGCAGGTAGTAGTATCAGCGGTAGTCACCTTGTTCCTTGTCTATGTTACCAATCAGAATAGAGTATTTGTAGATTCAGTATTTGAAAATTTGACTGGTCGTATTGATAACGCAGATAGCGACGGAGGAAGTGGAAGACTCGATATTTGGATGGCCTATCTCCATCTTTACTCACAGGATATCGGACAGCTCTTGCTTGGTCCTCATGAAAATGTCTATCCAAAACAAGGGAGTGGCGTGATTGTCGCACATAATTTGGTCTTAGGAGCGATTGCGCAAAGCGGAGGAATCAATTTAATTTTTATTGGGATTGCTTTTGTGAATCTAGCAAAAATCATTAAAGATGTGAGTGGCGTATATGGAATTTACATGATCGGTTTACTGCCTATCGTCATTATGGGAGCAGGTTACTTTTTTCTGGATGCAGTTTTCATCAACGTATTCATCTATGCATTTGTGCTGTCATTGATGATTATATACTTACGCCCAGAGCTTCAGATGAAAAGGGATTCAAGAGAAGAGGTGCTGCGTTTTGACAAGAGTACTCTTATTGGGGAGCAATGAACGGGCTGGACTGGCTGTTTGCAGATCACTGGGAAGAAAAGGGGTTTTTATTGATATTGTTCAGATGGGGACAAAAACAAGCGCAGAGAAATCAATGTATGTAAAGAATGTTTTTACCATCGGCAACCCTAGACAGAGTGCTCGGAAATTTATGAATGAGCTTTGCCGACTGCTGCACGATATCGATTACGATCTCTTGATTCCTATTGATGACGCCGGGTGTCAAATTTGTTCAGTATTTAGAAAACAAATTGAAAAAAACGTGATTATAGCATTGCCTCCCGGAGAAACAGCAATTTACGCACATAACAAAGAAAAGCTATTGGAACTCAGCGGGGAACTTGGGATTCCTTTTCCAGCATATAAAACCGTTCATTCAGAAGAGGATCTTATCCGGTGTAAGGATATTCCATACCCAGTTTATGTGAAGCCAGTGTCCAGTGCTCTAATCCAGGAAGATACTATTTTGAACTTCACGGTGAAAAAGGTGAGTGGCGAGGAAGAAATGATAAGATTCTGCAAGGAGATTTTGCCGGTTTCACCTATAATGATCCAAGAGACATGCGAAGGAACCGGAGCCGGTCTGTACTTGTTAGCAAAAGACGGGGAAATCCTTTCTGTTACTCAGCAAAACAGGTTACATGAGCCCCGTGACGGAGGGGGTAGCAGTTATCGATGCACTGTACCGGTTGATCCGCTATTACAAGAATACACGGAAAAACTGATCCGGCGAATCAATTGGACAGGTGTCGCGATGGTGGAATTTAAGGGGGATCCGCTAACAGACAATTGGGCAATCATGGAGATAAACGGGCGGTTTTGGGGATCTCTCCCGCTGACAATTTCTTCAGGTTTAGATTATCCGTTCTGGCTCTATCAATTATATCGAAATGATCTGATGGCAGAAACTCTCCGATTACCTACTCTCCATATTCGGCAGCGTAATCTAAAGAAAGATCTGGCTTGGTTGGTAAGAGAACTAAGAAATGAATCTGGAAAACTCCGAGTGATGAGCGAGTGGCTGACGGATTTTAAGTATCTTTTAACAGGTCAGGAAAAATTGGACGTTGAAGACTGGCGGGATATCAAACCAGCCCTCTATGAATGGACATCTTACAAAAAACAATTTTTACCAAGAAGGAAAATTGATTAATATTAAAAGGAAATCCGGCAGACAGGGCAAGTGATTTCTTGGCACATTAGTGATATTGCGATAGCCGCTCATTTGATATTCAAGGAGGTGTCAGTATGCAAAGAGTCCTTTTCGTAGCAACGATAGATCAACATATCAGGCATTTCCACTTACCTTTTTTGGAATGGTTTAAGGAGCGTGATTATGAAGTACACGTTGCCAGCAATGGACAGGAACACTTTGCGTCTGTTGATGAAAAATTCGATATCCCGTTTGAGAAATCCCCATTCAAACTGAAAAATATATTCGCTTTAAAAGAATTGAAGAACTTAATCGATACAAATAATTATTCCATTATCCATTGCCATACTCCCATGGGAGGGGCTGTCGCTAGGCTGGCATCCAGGGAAGCGCGTACTAAAGGAACAAAAGTGATATATACGGCTCATGGATTCCATTATTATAGAGGGGCTCCATTGATCAATTGGTTGCTCTATTATCCAGCGGAGCGCTGGCTAGCCAAGTACACGGATACCTTAGTAACGATAAACAAAGAAGATTATGAAAGAGCGATAGACAGGAACTTCAGAGCTAACAGAATCGAGCATGTGCGGGGAGTAGGCGTCGATTTGGAAAAGTACAGCCCCCGGACGCTGAACATGAAAAAAAAGCTGAGGCGAGAGTATGGATATAAAGAAGAGGATTTCATTTTAATATATGCCGGAGAACTCAGTTACCGAAAACATCAAGATCTATTGTTAAAAACGATTTCTCTGCTGAAAGAGAAAGTTCCGGGCGTAAAGTTATTACTGGTTGGAACTGGAGATTTACTGGAACAGTATAAGAAACAGGCAGAAGAACTCGGTGTTAACGAGTCAGTGGATTTCTTAGGTTACAGGAGGGATGTTGCTGAACTTATGTGCATGGCGGATGTTGCTGTTTCTTCCTCAAGGCAAGAAGGCCTCCCAGTGAATATACTGGAAGCTATGGCGACAGGGCTGCCACTTGTAGTCACTGATTGCCGAGGAAACCGCGATCTAGTGTCAAGAGGTGAAAACGGCTTCGTAGTGGGAGTAAAGGATTACTCAGGTTTCGCAAATTCGTTAAATAGCTTATACAAATATCCAGAACTAAGAAAAACATTCAGTGATCGGAATATTGAGTTAGCAAAAGCTTACGGGATCGGTTTAGCACTAAAAGATATGCAAAAAATCTATTTAAGTTCTCTGGAAGGCAGGCTTACGTTAAAGGGGAATCTTGCTAACAGGTATAAAAGAGTTAACAGCAATTAAGAAAACTTTTTTAGTCTCTATTCCATGTTAAGTTATTCTCCATCTATTCCATCGAGGTGAAATATGAAACCTTCTATTTCGGTCATTATTCCAGTCTACAATCGAGAGGTCATAGTCAAGACAGCTTTGGATTCTTTAGTAAGCCAAACGTTCAAAGACTTTGAAGCAGTCATTATTGATGATGGCAGTACAGACCAAACAGCTGAGACGATAGCAAGCTATAACTGCTCTAATTTCAGATACATTTATCAGGAGAATGTTGGAGTTGCAGCGGCCCGAAATAAAGGGATAGCAGAAGCAAAAGGAGATTTCGTCTGTTTTTTAGACTCTGACGATTATTATGAACCCGCGTTTCTCGAAAAGATGTACAAAGAATTGACAGACCGTAAAAACGATGTTTGTTATTGTGGGTATTATAATGTAACGCCATTACGGCGAATAAAGTCAAAAACGACGTTCAGAAAAGGAGATGTATTCCTGGATTATTTACTGGGAAATGTGGATGTCCACACGACGGCCTATATGGTGAGAAGAGATTTCTTGGAAAAGAACAAATTGAAATTTACAGAGGGCGTATCGTGGGGAGAGGACGTTGAGTTCTTTGCCCAAGTGGTAAGTAAGACAGTAAAGGTTACTTGTGTAAAAGAGCATTTAACGAATTACACTATATTTGAAGACAGAGAAAAACTATCAGCTTTTACGATGGATAAAATCGATAAAGAGATAAATTTTATTAATCGGTTGCTGGAGAAAGAAGAATTTAGCCGAAACTTGAAAGCGCGAAAAGCATTATTAAACTATCGATTATCTGCTTTAATTACCTATCGGTTATTAAAAGCGATTTCACTAGGAGGGATTGAACAAGAGGTATTGGAATATTATATGAAGTACAAGAAAGAAATTCATCGTATCTCTTTAAACAATAAGCTTCGGAGTGTAAAACTGAATATAAATAAGTTGCTTCTTTTATACCGACTATCAAAGATTTCAAATCAAGGAATTTCATTAGGTAGGGGGAAGTCAGAGTAGGAATAGGAGTTGAAGATTTAAATGGTATATGGTCATTAAAAACCCTCTGGTGGACTCCATTTAATGGAGTCCACCAGAGGGTTAGAATGTTCCTATTCCAATTCTAAATGACTCTTTAATACCGATTGAACTTCTTCAAGTTCCCGCTCATTCATCATGTAATACCAAACACCATCAATCGTCTGTCCCTGTCCCTGATCAAACGAAAGTTGATCGATTTCCTGAACAGCGCCGCGGTAATTTTGCTGCACTTCAACCATCTCGTTAAAGGTCATATTCGTTCTTACATTATCGCCAAGGGCATTAAAGATGTCTTTGTAATTCGTTAAACTGTTCACTGACATTCCTTTTTTCATAACGCCTTGGATAACTTGTTTCTGGCGATCCTGTCGGCCAAAGTCACCACGCGGATCTTCTTTACGCATCCGTACATAAGCAAGTGCTTCCTCGCCGTTCAAGTGTACTTCTCCTGCAGGGAACTCATCAAAGGCAAGTGAATTGTTTACGTTGACGCCATTCACAGCATCAACAATATCCTTAAATCCTTCCATGTTCACCTGTACAACATAGTCAATTGGAATATCGAGTAAGTTCTCAACCGTCGCCATCGACATTTCGATACCACCGAAAGCATAGGCATGGTTAATCTTATCCATCGTTCCATAGCCGATGATTTCCGTGTACGTATCCCGTGGAATGGAAACCATTTTCATGGACTGTGTCTCAGGATTGATCGTCGCGACAATCATCGTATCTGAACGGCCGCGGTCATTTTCGCGTTCGTCAACACCAAGCATCAATACAGAGAAGGGGTCCTGGTCTTCCAGTTCTACTTTTTCGACACGCATATCGGATACTTCGCGCTCAATTGGTGCATGAATTTCATCTAACGTAGAAGAAAAGCTGTTGTAGACAGAAAACAGATATAAGCCTACGCCAATCGCAAGAATTCCTAAAATCCCGACAATCCAGGGCCATTTTTTCTTCTTTACCGTTGCCCTGCGTTCACTTCGTTTCATGTGGTTCCTCCATTACTGTGCGACAAAATAGTCGATCAGTTCAGTCGCCCATACGCGGGCACCCTCATTGTTCGGACTGGCGCTATCAGTCAAAAATTCCTTAAGTGCTTCATCATCGGTCGCCGGCCAGGCGTCCCAATGATTAATATACCCGTATTCGTGAAGTGAAGCAAACTCTTTTAACGCATCGACTTGGGTCAAATAATAATTCGCGCCGAACAGCGGCTGCGGGGGATGAAGAATAAGTTCAGCATCCGGTGTGACTTCCTGCACTTGTCCGAAAAATTTCTGGATTGCAGCCCTTTCGTCCTCAATCGCCACTACTCCGTTATTCTTCAGCGTAAATGGTTCAAGTAATACAACGTCATAGCCGGAAGAAAGATCCACGAACTGATCAGAAAATGTCTGGGAAGTCCCGCCGAATGAAATGACTTTCACTTCCAAGAGATCTCCGTATGCTTCCTCGAGTGCATCTTTCAGTCTCGCTGCATAGCCTGGTTCGCCATCCAGCATTGTGTTAGATCCGGTAATCAGGAACTGAATCGATTCACCGGCCTCTTGACGGGCAGTGAAAAGCTGTTGCACTGACTCGTCCATGTTTGCAGTCAATGAATCCCATTCCGATCCAGCGCTTGCAACTTCACCATCAGGCAATGTTTCCTCAGTTTCTTTTACTGCTGTTTCCGTTACTTCAGGTACTGGCAGCGCGTCTGTTAAATCAATCTTATTCTTATATGTAATATAGCTGACAGTTAAAACGGTCAGACAGCACAACACAAGCAAGGCTGTGCCCATGGAACGCAATTTCATACCAAACTCCTTTCTTTTTCCAAACGATTTATGATAAAGATAGCATAATTCAGTCAAATAGCCTATATGACTTTTCAAAAAAATCCCGATTTCGTCTCGAATTATCTGCTATACTGTTGTAAGCTATTGTAAAAGCCCAGTTAAAGGAGATAAGCAACAGATGGAAGAAACAATCAGTTTGCAGGATATTTTTAAAACCGTAAAGAAACGGTTAGGTCTTATTGCATTAACCACTATTTTAGCGATTACCATTGCTGGCATCGTGTCATTCCTGATTCTCACACCGATATATCAAGTCTCCTCTCAAATCCTCGTGAATCAGGAAAACACGGAAACGGCCACCGTAAGCAATCAGGACATCCAGGCGAACTTACAATTGATCAATACATACAGTGTGATCATTAAAAGTCCGGCTATTCTGAATCAAGTGATTGAACAGTTAGACTTGGAAATTAATGCTGCACAACTCAGCGATCAAATCACCGTAGCAACTGCTCAGAACTCACAAGTCGTGAATCTGACTGTACAAGATTCCGATCCGGCACTCGCGGTTGAAATTGCCAATACGATTACAGAAGTATTTGAAGAAGACATCCGCGAAATCATGAATGTAAATAACGTTACGATATTAACGCCGGCTGTTTTCACAGATGAGTTATCTCCAGTCGAACCGAATCCACTGCTCAATATGGCGATTGCGGGTGTGATCGGTCTTATGATCGGCGTAGGGATTGCCTTCTTACTGGAGTACTTGGATACATCACTGAAAAATGAACAAGATATCGAAGACGTATTGAATCTTCCGGTACTCGGCCTCATCAGTCCCATTCCAGATAAAGAAATGGTTACCGTAGACGTACCGACCCGGAGAAGGAGAGGCTAGACACCATGGCAAAGACAACAAAAAAAGGGCTACAGCAAGTAGCCCGGAAACTGATTGCAAACTCGAATCCAAAGTCTTATGTGTCCGAACAGTACCGGACCGTCCGGACAAACATCTCTTTTTCTTCAGCAGACAAAGAAGTGAGCACATTGCTGGTCACTTCCGCAGTACCAGGGGAAGGGAAGTCAACCACTTCCGCCAATTTAGCCGTGGTGTTTGCACAGTCTGGAAAACGTGTGCTGCTTGTTGATGGAGATATGCGGAAGCCGACTTCCCATTATACGTTCCACGTTAATAACGCAATCGGCTTATCAAACCTTTTAACAAGACAGGCGAATATGGAAGATGCAATCCGGCGAACGAACATCGAGAACCTAGATCTTATTACAAGCGGACCCATTCCGCCAAATCCGGCAGAACTTCTGGCTTCCCGGACGATGGATGCAGTGTTACAGGAATTGCTCAGCGGATACGACCTCGTCATTTTTGATGCACCTCCTGTCCTGTCAGTGACAGATGCACAAATTCTCGCAAATAAATGCGAAGGGACAATTCTTGTCGTGAACTCAGGCGCTACAGAAAAAGAGAATGCGCTAAAGGCGAAAGAAGCGATCCAGAAGACAAATGGTCGAATCCTCGGCACAGTGTTAAATAATTTTAAATTTGAAAAAGAGAATGGGTATTACCAATACTACGGAACGGCAGAGTAAGAAAGGTCTTCCTTTCTGCTCTGCTTCTTTTAGGGGGGGCATGTTGAATGCTGGATATGCATAGTCACATACTATATGGAGTAGATGATGGACCCACAACAAAGACAGAATCACTCCATTTGATTGAGCAAGCCGTAAATGCAGGAGTTACAGATATCATTGCTACGTCTCATGCGTTTCATCCGCAATTCCATGTTCAAGCTACTACTATTAGAGAACAAATTGCAGAGTTGTCGACAGAACTCCAAGATCGACAAATTCCGCTAAAACTCCATACGGGTCAGGAATTGAGGCTGAAGGATGTACTTACAGACAAAATTGCAGAAGGAGAAGCATTGACGCTTGCTGGGTCGAGGTATGTGCTGATCGAGCTTCCGTCCAACACCGTGCCGGCGTATACTATTCCAGTTATTCAGCAGCTTCTCGGTATGAACTTAATACCGATCATTGCGCACCCCGAACGGAATAAGGCTATTGCAGAAAAACCGAACAGACTTTATCGGCTCATCACGAATGGTGCACTTGGGCAGATCACAGCGGGGAGTCTTGCAGGACATTTCGGGCGAGCAATACAAAAAACAGCAATGCAATTGGTCGAAGCTAATCTTGTTCATACATATGGATCAGATGTACATAATATAAAAACCCGTCCGGCTTTGTTTAATGAAGGACTTGATCATTTGGAAAAAAGAAAAAAACACGAGGTTATTGATATTCTCCTGGAAAATAATGATCGAATAATACGGAATGAGTTCCTGATTCAATTGGAACCAGAAGAAATAAGTGATTCTAAATGGTGGAGAGTACTTAAGTAATAGACAAGAAAGGCCATCTTCGACAAAATGTGCTAATGATTTATATCTTTAGTAATACTATAATTGGGATAAAAGTTAGTGTTTTTTTGTTAAAATAATAATTAACACTTTTTACATATTGAAAGAAGGCGAATATACTTGTCATTGAAAAATCGTTTATCTCTCTTGATTGGATTGGATTCCCTCATTGTTTTCTTTTCAATCTTTCTAGGTTATTATCTTTTACACCCTTGGACCAATCCACTGGAAAGCAGGGTATTGCTTGTAAGTGCAATCACAATATTTGTAGGGCATCACATCTTTGCTACATACTATGGGCTGTATCGAAAAGTTTGGGAATATGCATCTGTTGGTGAATTAGCGTTAATTTTTAAAACAGTCACATGGTCTATTGCAACAGTGGCGGCAATGCAACTGATCGCCGTCAACGATATTCTGCTTCGTGCCCTCGCAATTACCTGGATGCTTCATGTAATACTTATTGGCGGATCTCGCTTATCATGGCGTTTTTTCCGTGATAACAAAGTACAAAAAGAACAATATGAGACAAAACGAACACTCATCATAGGTGCCGGCAAGGCGGGAACACTAGTCGGTCGACAACTTCTTGGTAACCCGAGGTCGGGCCTAAAGCCGATTGCCTTTCTCGATGACGATTCCCGGAAACACGGACTGGAAGTATTCGGTGTCCGGGTATTGGCCGGTACGGATATCATTGCAGACACCGTAAGGGATAACGAAATCGAGCATATTATCATCGCCATCCCGTCCATGAGCAAACAAGGAATGGCAGAGCTCATCAAACGCTGTGTCGATACGGGAATCCGTACTCAGACGATTCCTGTAATTGAAGATATTATGACAGGTAAAGTATCTGTTACAGATATCCAAGATGTAAGAATCGAAGACTTACTCGGTCGGGAAGAAGTCGAGCTTGACATGAACAAAATCGCGGTTCAGCTTTCCGGTAAAACAATTTTGGTGACAGGGGCCGGCGGATCCATCGGTTCGGAGCTATCCCGGCAAGTAGCTCGTTTTGGCCCAAAGCAACTGATTTTACTCGGACATGGAGAGAACTCCATCTATACGATTCATATGGAATTGCAGAAAAAAATCGGAGATAATACGGAGCTCATTCCTGTAATTGCGGATATTCAAGACCGAGATCGTATTCTGAAAGTCATGCAACAGTATCGACCGGATGTAGTATACCATGCCGCAGCGCATAAACATGTCCCATTAATGGAAATCAATCCAATTGAAGCCGTGAAGAACAATATTTACGGCACACGCAACGTGGCAGAAGCTGCTCATTTTGCTAGCGTCTCAAATTTCGTCATGATCTCAACAGATAAGGCCGTAAACCCGCCGAACGTCATGGGTGCCTCGAAACGGGTAGCGGAAATGATTGTCCAGAACTTGGCGAAGGAAAGCGATACAAAATTCGCAGCTGTCCGGTTCGGGAACGTCCTTGGCTCACGAGGCAGTGTGGTGCCCTTATTCAAGAAGCAGATTGCAGCAGGCGGACCGGTAACCGTGACGGATTCTGAAATGACCCGTTATTTCATGACTATCCCAGAAGCTTCACGTCTTGTCATCCAAGCGGGGACACTTGCGGCAGGTGGGGAAGTTTTCGTACTTGATATGGGTGAACCAGTTAAAATAGTAGATCTTGCCAAGAACCTCATTCGCTTAAGTGGTTACTCAGAAGATGAGATCATGATCCAGTTTACCGGCATCCGAACAGGTGAGAAGATGTTTGAGGAATTGTTGAATGAAAACGAGATTCAGAAAGAGAAAGTGTTCCCGAAAATTTATATCGGAAAAGCTAATCCGATTAGTCAGCACGAATTGTTATATGTGTTAGAGAAGATCCCTCAACTAGGTGATAGTGAAATCAAAGAATTGCTAGTTGGGTTGGCAAATAGGAAGAATGTAGATACAGATGGGGTTTCAGTACCAACGCTCTTAATGACAAGTCAACAGCAGCGAGAGCCAGCTCAAGCGACGAAATGACCATACACACAGCCCTGAAATTGGATGTGTGTTTTCCTATAATATTGATGAAAGGGAGGCCACTTTTATGACCGTAATGAAGACAATGAACCGAATCTACCTTTCATCTCCTCATATGAGCGATGAAGGTTACGAAATGGAATATGTAAAAGAAGCATTTGATACGAACTGGATTGCGCCGCTCGGAATGAATGTAAATGGATTCGAAAAGGAACTCGCTTTGAAAGTAGGAACAAAAGCGGCTGCCGCTTTATCCTCTGGAACAGCGGCACTTCATCTTGCATTAAAGGCAGCAGGCGTAGGCGCAGGAGATATTGTATTTTGCCAGTCACTCACGTTTTCGGCCACTGCTAACCCAATCATTTATCAAAATGCGATTCCGGTTTTCATCGATAGCGATTATGAAACATGGAATATGTGCCCAGAAGCGCTCGAAGAAGCCTTTATCAAATACCCAGAAGTGAAAGCGGTAATTGTTGTTCACCTGTATGGATTATCAGCAGATTTAGATAGAATCATGGGAATTTGCAAGAGATATAATGTCACTTTAATTGAAGATGCAGCCGAAAGTCTTGGTACAACTTATAAAGGAAAACAGACAGGGACTTTTGGTGACTACGGTATCTACTCTTTTAACGGCAATAAAATTATCACGACGTCTGGTGGAGGAATGCTGATTTCTAATGATGAAGAACGAATTGCAAAGGCACGATTCTGGGCAATGCAGAGTCGCGACCCAGCACCTCATTACCAGCACAGTGAACTGGGTTATAATTACCGGATGAGTAACGTGGTAGCTGGAATTGGTAGAGGTCAGTTAAAAGTACTAGATCAGCGGGTTGAGAAGAAACGGGCAATCTTTGAATTTTACCAGCAGGAACTTAGTCATCTTGAGGGGCTCTCATTCATGCCAACCAATGAATGGAACAGACCGAACTATTGGTTAAGTACTTTGACGTTGAAAGGTAAAGTACAGCCGATTGATGTAATGAACGCATTAGAAACAGAGAATATTGAGTCCCGTCCAATCTGGAAACCGATGCATAAGCAGCCTTATTTTGAGAGGTATGACTTCGTTGGTTCTAATGTTTCAGAGAGATTGTTTGAGACTGGGGTTTGTTTGCCGAGTGATACAAAGGTTAAGGATGAGGAGTTGGGGAGAGTTGTTAAGATAATTCGAGGGTTGTGGAAGTAATGGATTCTACAAAGAAGATGAAATTTTTCATTAAACGAGTTATTGATTTGTTTGGTAGTGGTATAGGATTAATTCTTTTGTCTCCGATTCTTATTATTGTAATTATTCTTATGAAAATTTTTATGCCTGGTCCGATTTTTTTTAAACAAAAAAGAGTTGGAAAAAACCAGGTAGAATTTAATATCTTGAAGTTTCGTACAATGAAAGTAAATAAAGAAGCAGAGTCCAAATTAGATTTTTCTAAGGATAAGGATCGTTTAACAAAGCTCGGAAAGTTGCTAAGGCGAAGTAAGGTTGATGAATTACCTCAACTTTTGAATGTGTTCCTTGGCGATATGAGTTTGGTTGGCCCGAGACCAACTATTATGAAACAGGTATTAGAATATACCCCGCATCAATTGAAGCGTATAAATGTAAAACCAGGCATGACAGGATTAGCGCAAATTAATGGGAATATAACTCTGCCCTGGGAACAAAGAATAGAGTATGACATAGAATATGTCAGAAATTTTTCATTGTTTTTAGACTTTAAAATCCTTACTAAAACTCTCGCCATAGTATCTATGGGAGAAGAGAAATTTAAAAAAGAAAAAGTTATGAATAATACAGATTAACTATAT
This sequence comes from Planococcus lenghuensis, assembly GCF_001999905.1. NCBI lineage: Bacteria > Bacillati > Bacillota > Bacilli > Caryophanales > Caryophanaceae > Planococcus > Planococcus lenghuensis. Next base: position 2,863,161 of record NZ_CP019640.1, on the reverse strand, counting down.
AAGTTCACTAGTGTTGCATTAATTTATCTGGAACATTAGAAATTCATCAAATCTTCGAAAATCAGTTAAATCCAATAGAAAAAGTCCTTCATAATGGAAAGCACAGGTAGTTCCTGTCCAAATCCACTAAAAAGGACTCACGCATGGACAAGAATACTAAAAAAACGGCATTTGGTAAATGGGTTTACCCCATAAATTTTGAGAAATTCAACGAAATTGTGAAGAATCATCGACAGGATCGCTATACAAAAAAACTGACGACGCAGGCGTACCTGCTTTTGATGTTGCATGCCCAATTAATGAAAGCGGACAGCCTTCATGCGCTGGAAGCTGCTTTGGCCAATACTGACCTCCAACGGGCTGCCGGCGTTCAATCCATCAGTGTTTCCCAGCTGTCGAGAAAAAATAACGGCTTGGACCCAGTGATTCTTTCGAATCTCTTCCTACAGCTTGTGAGCCGAATCAAAGGAAAGAAGATGCCATCCCCCAACGGGATGCCCTTGAAAGTCATCGACTCTTCCACGCTTCCCCTGAACGTCAATCACTTTAAGTGGGCGAAGTTCCGGAAGACCAAATCGGGTGTCAAACTGCATTTGCGTCTGGTATTCGATGAAAAGGGAACCCATTACCCGGACAAGGAAATCATCACGAACGCCAAGGAATCCGACCGCAACCAGCTGGAAGTGCTCGTTGACGACAAGGAAGCCATGTATGTCTTCGACCGGGGCTATATGGATTACGTCCGCTTTGACACGTTTACAGACGACGGCCTCTTTTTTGTCAGCCGGCTGAAGAAAAATTCCGTCGTACGTCCGGTAGAAAAATTCGCACTTCCGTCTGTTGTGATGCCATTTCAGATACGATGGCTTTTATCGGAAACGCCACAAACTGTACGGAAAACGTCTTTCGGATTGTGGTCATACCGGATGGCAAAGGCGGAGAGTTGCGCCTCGTCACCAACCGTTTCGACTTGTCTGCAGCGGAAATCAGTGACATCTACCGGTCACGGTGGGCCATCGAATTGTTCTTCAAATGGCTCAAGCAGCACGTGAAGATCAAGCATTTCTACGGACAAAGCGAAAATGCCGTAAAAAATCAGATCTACCTCGCCTTGATCGCCTACTGCCTGAACGTACTGATCCAGCTGGAAACAGAAAGCAAAAAGTCAATTCTGGCCATCACGCGCCTGTTAACGGCGAAGCTCTGGAAGAATGCCAGGGACTGGCTTCGCCGGATTGAAGGAACATCGGTTCCGTAAAACGAATGGTCGGTCACCGTTTTCCTGGGCTATTTGTATAAAATTACCAAGTGGATAGTGCTACCTTTATTCAGGCGTGTTCTTTTTTGGCGAAAATGATTCAAAATATTTCGATTGATTGTTCTTCTACTTTTATGCAACACTAGTGATATAAGTTAAGTTAAAGAATTTATATTCTTATGCACAACCGGTCAATCACTTCCGCCCAGCGCTGATCCACGTCCTTGAGGAAGATGCGGACAGCGAGTTTAATCTTCTGGACACTGCCGAAGCACTGCCGAAGAAGATGTTGTGGATGACAGCTTCCTTCAGCCACTTTCAAACGCCTTCCATCAAATTCAACTGTGGATTGTAGGGCGGCAGGAAGACGAGTTCCAAGCGGTTGCGGTGTTCGTCTAGGAATGGCTGGATCAGCTTGGCATGGTGGATCCGGGCGTTATCTAGAACTATGACGATTTTACCCATTGGGTAGACAGTCAGCAGTTTCTAGAGGAAGTGCAGGAACGTTTTGGCATCATATTGTTCTTCTTCGATACAGAAAATTTCACCGGTCTCGTAGTCCAGCGTGCCAATCAGTTTGACGTCCTTTTGCTGGCCGAATGTCGGAATGATTCGCTGTTTTCCACGTAAGAACCAAGTGCGGCCGATCGCCTGATAATCCCGGATCATCGATTCATCCTCAAACAGCAGGTGGTCAATCTGGCCGTCCATCAGTTTTTTAAGATCCGGGAATGTCTCATTCTGGAAAGCAGCCTGTTTTTCGGGATCAGCTTTCTTCAAGGGATACGTCGGACGCATGAAGCTGAGGCCAAGGGAATTCGAACAGCTGGGAAAGTCATTTCAGCGAATAGGTCTCGCCCCATTCCCGTTCGACCAGCTCGCCGGGCACCCAACATCCGCCGGCGTCTTGTAGGCGATGATCTCCCGCAGTTCCTCCTGCTGTTCGTCAGTCAGTTTCGGCGGTTTTCCGGTGGATGTGCCTCGGCGGAGTCCGGCGAGTCCGTTTTTCTTATAAGCTGCCACGTAGCTCCCGACGGTGTGCTCCATGCGGTCGATGATGACAGCGGCCTTCTTTCCGGGTCTTGCCTTCAAGCACCAGCTTGACCGCCTAAGATCGTTCAAACATCCGGCGCTCCTTTTCTAAGTTCATGGCTGTCTGCAGTTCTTGGATTTCCGCTTCCAGGTTCATGGCTGACCATTCCTTTCAGGCGTTTTTTTCAGTATGCAATGTAGACGAAAAAATGAAAAAGATTTATGGCTCTTCACCAAAGTCTGTACTTGACAAGAAGAAATTACTTAAAGCGGACGCGGTCCGCGAGCCGCTTCGTTCGCTTACGAGATCTGCAGGGTCTCGCTTGGCCCTCTGATTCCGCTGGAGTCGCCGCTTATTGCTCTTTCTTCCAGATACAACTGCAGCAACTCTCCACCTTTTTAAAGGATGATGCGATTTTCTTTGTTGTCGAAAAGAAACCAAGTGCATTTCTTGGTGAAGAGCCAGATTTATCTCAACTTATATGAATCAATTTCATAATTGCGAGGCCTTGCGGCTCTAAGCATAAAACGGCAATAAAAAGGAGCACCTCCCTAAATCCTCTATAATAGTAGTCACCACAACATACTCAAAACAGGAGGGAAAGCGCTCTATGCCTATTATAAGATAAGAGTACCTGTTTGACATGCAGGAATTATTCGAAATGGCACCTACCCACCGGTTCAATGTCATTTTTTCGATATTGGAACTGGGTCCGCTTCTTCGCATTTTTGATAAAAAGACCCATCGAGGGGTTCCTCGGGAACTGAATTACGGTGCCATGATCTATTCGTTGATCGTTCGTGTGGTGAAGCGAATTCCGACGATTAAACTATGGGTTAAACGCCTGGGGCAAGACCCGTTCTTCCGGTTCGACTGTGCATTTCTGTTATTTGATGACGTGCCATCCAAGTCTTCCTATTCCCGGATGATTTCCGCAATCAGTAAGACAGACACGATGATTTAAAAAAGGACGAAACAAACAGAAGAGCAGTCTACACTTTTTTAAAAGGCCGATTTATGAAATTGGCTCATATAGTTATTTTAAAAAGCCTTGCTAAAAGGAGAAGATTATGAAAACGATTGTAATTGGGTCTGTAGGTTCTACTAAAGCATTAATTGAAGAAATGATTGACATAAACTTCTCGGTTGATATGATTTTTTCACTTGATGAGAAATATTCTGCAAATGTCTCTGGATATGAACCTATCCATGAGTTAGCTTTTGTAAACAATATACCTTATCGGAAATTCAAAAATATCAATGATGAGCAACATATTGATGTAATAAAACAAATTTCTCCAGACTACATATTTGTAATCGGTTTATCGCAATTAGTAAAAAAAGAAATTATTGATCTTGCTTCAAAGGGAACGATTGGATTTCATCCAACGCCACTTCCAAAGCACAGAGGTAGAGCTGCATTAGTATGGCAAATTATCTTAGATGTTAAAAATACCAAGTGCTCTCTCTTTTTCATTGATGAAGGTATGGATTCTGGAGATATAATTGCTCAAGAAGATTATCAAATTAGTGAATTAGATTATGCATCGGATGTTCAACTGAAGTGTCACGAGGCATTTAGAAAGTTGATAAAAAAAACTTTGCCTAAGTTGCTGGAGAATTCTATAGTACCCCTTAAGCAAAATGAGAAAGAAGCAACCTATTTATTGAAAAGAACTCCAGAAGATGGACGCATTGATTGGAACAAATCATCCAGAGACATACAAAGGCTAATTAGAGCTGTGTCAAAACCTTATCCTGGTGCTTTTTCTTTTTACAAAGGAAAGTATAAATGTACAATTTGGAAAGCCGATTTTTTTAAAAATCCTAAGTACATTGGCTTTCCAGGGCAAATAGCTAATATTAAAAACGGGTATTTTGATATTGTTTGTAAAGACGGTCTTTTAAGAGTGTATGAATATGAATTAGAAATTACTCAAGAACTTATTGTTGGACAGAAATTCAAATAATATTATCCATTGGTACAACATGATAGGGATAAAAAAAGGATGAAAAGTTATGAAAATATTAGTATTTGCACCGCATAATGATGATGAAGTTTTAGGTGTAGGTGGTACAATTGCCAAATATTCTAGCTTGGGTCATGAAGTAGTTGTATGTGAAGTAACTAAAAGTGCAACTGCGGAAAAATTAAATGTGATTAGAAGTGAAGCGTTAGAAGCACATAAAATTTTAGGCGTAAAGGAAACAATCTTTCTTGACTTTCCGGTAGTAAGATTGAAAGAAACTCCCTTAATTGATTTAAATAAAGAATTTCATAGGGTGGTACAAGAAGTTAAGCCCGATATGGCCTTTATTCCACATAAAGGAGACATGCATATGGATCATGGGATCGTATCCCACAGCGCTATGGTGGCAATGAGGCCAATCAATGGATTGAACATCGAAAATATATTTGTATACGAAACGTTATCAGAAACCGAATGGAATATTCCTACTGTTGATAATGCTTATATACCGAACGTATGGAGTGATATCTCTCCCTATTTTAAACAGAAGTTAGAAGCTATGAGTTCTTATAAGTCACAGCTAAATGAAGCTCCGCATCCTAGATCTAATGAAATAATTGAGTCTTTAGCGAAATTTAGGGGTTCAACTATAGGAGTTCCATTTGCTGAAACTTTCATGTTAGTTAGAAAAATTATGTAATTAAAGAATTTTCTTTGTTAGGAGTATTTTATGGAAAATAATGATATATATATAATCGGAGCTGGAACCTATGGTGAGGTTATGTGCGAATTAGCTCAACTTTTAGGATATAAAGTCAAAGGTTTTTATGATGATAATATCCAAAAAATGAATTCCAAAGTTATGAGTATTGATATACTCGGGAAATTTTCAAACTTAGACAAAAATGAAATCAAGAACCATAAATTTATTGTAGCTATAGGAAATAATACAGTGAGAGAGCGAATAATGCTTGAAATTAACTCTTTCCAAGGAGAAACTCCTTCCCTTATTCATCCTTCGGTTAATATCAGCCAAAGCGCGATTGTCGGCAAAGGTGTTTATATTCATGCGAACGTCTTCGTTTGGACAAAAGTAGTAATAGAAGATTACTGCATATTAAGCCCAGGAGTTGTTATAGCTCATCACACTAATATTGGTACTGCTTGTCTAATTTCTACTCTAACCGGTATAGGGGCTTCAATAAATATTGGAAGAAGAGTATTTATTGGTATGGGTTCTAAGGTTGTGACAGGTGTGGATATTATTGGAGAAAATACTGTTATTGGTGCTGGAAGTACTCTCTTAAAAAATGCAGATAAAAACAGTGTATATGTTGGTACTCCAGCAAAAAAAATTAAAGGTTAAAAGTTTATTATATAAGCATTTCTGTTACAAACTTTTTCGGGACTTGAACACAAAAAAACCTCTTGGTATGATGCGGGGTGTCGAATCTGCAGAATTGACCCCTGATTTGAATACCAAGGAAGACTTCCTATGAAGTTTACGCAAAGTTACCGACCAGACGCTGGTCATTGGCATGGACATCGCCAAAAAGAAACATTACGCCTGTATGGTCGATGAGCGCGCCGGCTCTTTAAGGAAGTCCTTTCCGGTTCATCAGTCCCGACAAGGATTCGAACTCTTCTACGATCAGATTCTGCGTGTTTAAAGGCGTTCGGGAAGACCGACGTTCTATCGGGATTGAACCGACCGGTCATTACTGGCTACTGGCTCAACCTGGCCTGCTTTCTGAACGAGCGGGGCATTCCCCTCGTCATGTGGTGCAACCTGATGCACGTCAAACGGATAAAGGAACTGGATGACAACCTGCAAACAAAGAACGATACGAAAGACGCGCTGGTCATCACCCGGCTGGCGAAAGACGGGCGATACAGCCATCCGCGTCTTCCGAAAGAGACCGAAGCGGATTTGCGTGTCGGCGCCACGCTCCGTGGGAACCTAACCGATGAGCTAAGCCAGATTAAAAACAAGCTCATCCGTTGGATTGATCGCTACTTTCCGGAATTCCGGATTGTGTTCCCCTCATTTGGGAAAATGGCGCTCGCTGCACTGGAATGTACGCCATTTCCGAGTGACGTGGCAGCACAGGAGCCGGAAGAGGTGCTCGCGCTGTACCGGCAGGTGGAGGGATTGAAATTGCCCCAAAAGTTGAAAGTGAAACAGCTCATTGAACAAGCGCATGATTCCATCGGCCTGACGGAAGACCAATCGATGGTCCGGGTGGAAATTCGCAGGTTTAGAAAGTATCGGAAACCAGATGGGCTGAAAATATTTTTTTGGCAACCCTTGGATGGCTTGAACCATTGATACATCAACATTTATAGAGGGAGTTGAGCTAAATATTCTACATTGAAAACGGCGTTAAAACGGAGAAACGCGAGATGCCTGCGGAAAAACGGACAGGACAAGACCCCGCATGTCGTGCAGTGACCCCCAATTCTTGGACATGAATTTGCTTTCAGGCAGCGGCCTGTAGCTGGAGTCGGTAGTGAACCGGACTCCGGCCATTCAGTTTGCTCTTAATGCGCTTGCAGTTGTAGTACTCCATGTAGTCGGCCAATTCCCGTTCGAACTGCTCAACTGTCGCAAATGTCCGCTTATACAGAAATTCGGATTTCATGATGCCGAAGAAGTTCTCCATCACCGAATTATCCAAGCAGGTACCCTTTCGGGACATACTCTGGGTAATGTGGTTCGCCACAAGCGTTTCACGGTACGGCTCAATCCGGTAATGCCAGCCTTGGTCGGAATGCAGAAGAAGGTCATCGCCCGGTGTTAAGCGCTCGAGCGCTTGGTCCAGCATGGTGGACACCAGTTTGTAGGTTGGACGCGCGCCTAAGGTATACGTAATGATTTCACCGTTAAACAGATCCAGCACCGGTGACAGATACAGCTTCTGGCTGCACACTTTGAATTCCGTGATGTCGGTGGCCCATTTTTCGTTCGGCTGATCCGCTGTGAACTGGCGATCCAGAAGGTTCGGCGCCACATGGCTGCCTTTGCCGGGATACGAATTATACTTCCGGGTCCGTACCGGTCGAAAGGTGCTTTTCAATCCCAGTTCGCCCATGAGGCGCTGTACTTTTTTATGGTTCACCCGTATCCCCTGGTTCACCAGTTGATCACAGATGCGGCGATACCCGTAATTGCCGTCGTGTTCATCATAGATGGCCTGGATCTGTTCTTTGAGTGCCGCGTCCGGGTCTGGCCGGTTCATGCGCGCTACACATGCATAATAGGTGCTGCGGGCCATGCCCGCCACCTTGATCAGTTGATTCACCGGAAATTCATGCCTTAACTCGAAGACGGCTTGCGCCCGTTCTTGGTTGGTGATGACTCCTTTTTCTGAGCTAAGGCTCTCAGCTTTTTTGAATAGGCAAGCTCCATGCGCAGGCGCTCGTTCTCCGCCTCGGCAGCTGCCAACGCCTTTTCCAGTGCATCCTGCTGATCTGACGTCTTCCGTTGGTCCCGTTTCACCGCCGACTCCTCCTTCTCGAGGGAGAGGAGCGTCTCTGGCCGGTCCATTAGCTGCCGTTTCCAGCGAAGCACGGTCTGCGGGGAAGAGATATTGTACTTGACAGCCGTAGCCAGGAGGGAGGCGCCCGTCTCCATCATGTCCTTGAGTACGTCCAGTTTAAACGTAACCGAGTAGTTTGTACATGAAGAACGGAGCCGGAGACCATCCATCCCGTGCGCCCGATACAGACCAACCCACTTCCGGACTGATTTGTGATCAATCCCAATCTGTTCAGCGATGCCCCGATAGGAGGCATTCCCATTCAGATATTGCTGGACCGCTTCGAATTTTTCGGTTTCTGTGAATTTCCTCATTAGCACTGCACCTCCAATGTGGGTGTCCAACATTTGGGGTGCAGTGCAGTCGGCACAGCCGGTAGAGGAGGCTTGGCCGTTCGTCTGCGGCAAGCGAGCGTAGTGCCTTTAATGCCGGTAACCGAAAAATGCTGATTTTTTAACTCAAATTATATAGCATTATAAAGCATTTAAATAATATCATTTTAAAATTCGAACTTGTTTTAAACTAGCTTTTAATAAGGAAGGTGGAAAATTGAATATATTATTTTTATCTATTGGGAGATTGAATAGTATAGAAGATAAAGGTATTTACACTGATCTATTAAGGTGCTTTAGAAATGAAGGGCATCAAGTATACGTTGTGACCCCCTTAGAAAAGAGATTAAATAAAGCTACGAGCTATGTTAATGAAAATGGTGTTAAATTTGTAAAAGTTAAAATCGGAAACATAACAAAAGTGAGAAGTCTCGAAAAGGGAATTTCAACTTTGAGAATTGAAAATCAATTTTTAAAAGCAATCAAAGATCACTTAAGTAATATTAAATTTGATCTAGTAATTTACTCTACCCCCCCTATAACTTTTGGGAAAGTTATTAGTTATATTAAAAAAAGAGACAATGCTAAATCATATTTATTACTAAAAGACATCTTCCCTCAAAATGCAGTAGATTTAAATATGTTTAGTAATAAAAGTATTATATATAAATATTTTAGAATAAAAGAAAAAAAGCTTTATAAGCAATCAGACTATATTGGATGCATGTCTCAAGCAAACGTAAATTTTGTTTTAAACCAAAATCCAAATTTAAATGCTCAGATAGTTGAAATAAGTCCTAATAGTATAAATCCTGTAAAGATTGATACTGATGATCGAGACAAGAAGAGAATTAGAGACAAATATAATATACCAGTTGATAAAACAGTATTCATCTATGGTGGGAATTTAGGAAAACCTCAAGGAATAGATTTTTTGATAGAATGTTTGGAAGTAAATAAAGAAAATAGTAATGTCTACTTTGTTATAGCAGGATCTGGAACTGAATTTAATAAAATACAAACTTACTTTAAAGCTAGCAAGCCTTTAAATGCAAAATTATTTAGCGAACTTCCTAAAGAGGACTATGAGATTTTAGTGAACTCTTGTGACGTGGGACTAATTTTCTTAGATCATCGTTTTACAATTCCCAATTTTCCGTCAAGATTGTTGTCTTATATGCAAGCTGCTATGCCAGTGCTTGCTGCAACCGATCCTAATACTGATATTGGGCAAATAGTTGAACAGGGCCAATTTGGTTGCTGGTGTGAGAGTAATGATGTGCAAGCATTTAATCAAAAAATCAAAGAACTAAGTGATGAAGCAGTGAGGAAAAAAATGGGGAATAACGCCAGAAAATATTTAGAAGAAAATTATACTTCTAAACACACTTATGAGGTTATTATGAGTCATTTCGGATAAAGGAAAGGGGTTAAAAAATGTTTAAAGGTAAAACATTGTTAATTACGGGTGGTACCGGGTCGTTCGGTAATGCTGTTCTAAATAGATTTTTAGATACAGATATTAAAGAAATCCGTTTATTTTCAAGAGACGAAAAAAAACAAGAAGACATTCGTAAAAGACTAAATAATTCCAAAGTGAAATACTACATCGGCGATGTAAGAGATGTAAATAGCATAAATACTGCAATGAATAATGTTGATTATGTATTTCATGCAGCAGCATTAAAGCAAGTTCCTTCATGTGAATTTTTCCCAATGGAGGCAGTTAAGACAAATGTCATTGGTACCGAAAATGTTCTAAATGCAGCTATTCAAAATAGTATTAAAAAAGTTATATGTCTTTCCACTGATAAAGCTGTTTACCCAATCAATGCAATGGGCATCTCAAAAGCAATGATGGAAAAAGTAACTGTGGCAAAATCAAGAACTGTTAGTGTTCATGATACAAATATTTGTGGTACCCGGTACGGTAATGTTATGGCTTCACGTGGCTCAGTGATTCCACTATTCATTGACCAAATTAAAGCTGGTAAATCTTTAACCATCACTGATCCAGAAATGACAAGATATCTAATGTCGTTGGAAGATGCGGTTGAATTAGTACTATTCGCTTTCTTGAACTCAAATCAAGGGGACATCTTTGTTCAAAAAGCTCCTGCTTCTACGATTGGTGAACTCGCTCAAGCACTTAAAGAACTGTTTAAAGTAGATAATCCTATTGAAGTAATCGGAACTCGTCATGGAGAAAAATTGTATGAGACTCTTCTTACTAGAGAAGAGATGGCTGTCGCTACAGATATGGGCGGCTATTATCGTATTCCAGCAGATAACCGTGACTTAAACTACAATAAATACTTCACTGAAGGTGAAGAAGAAATATCAGAAGGCTGGGAGTACAATTCTCACAACACGCATCGTTTATCAATGCAGGAAATTAAAGATTTATTACTCACACTTGATGTAGTAAAAGAAGAATTGGCAAAAATGGGTGTGATACAATGACTAAGATTTTAGTGACAGGTGCTAATGGATTTGTCGGTAAAAATTTGGTTGCAGAATTAAGAAATCAAGGGCACGAGGAAATGTATCTATTTAATAGAGAGAACTCTTTAGAAGACCTTGAACAATTTACGAAAGACTGTGATTTTGTATTCCATTTGGCAGGCGTTAACCGCTCTATAAATGAAAGTGAATTCATGGAAGGAAACCAAGGCTTAACTTCTCGATTGCTCCAGTTTTTAATTGAAAATGAAAACAAGGCTCCAGTATTGAGCACTTCTTCGATTCAAGCGGAAAGAGATAATCCATATGGTCAGAGCAAAAAAGCTGGGGAAGATGAATTGTTTGCCTATGCAAAAGAAACAAGCACAAGCGTATTTGTATACAGGTTGCCAAACTTGTTTGGTAAATGGAGTAAGCCAAATTACAATACAGTAGTTGCTACATTCTGTTATAACGTCGCCAGAGATTTGGATATCCAGGTAAACAATCCTTCTGCTATACTGGAGTTGGCTTACATTGATGACGTGCTGGAAGAGTTTCTAAGAACTTTCAAAGGAAATCCAACTCTCAAAGAAGAATTCTGTATTGTACCAGTTACTCATGAGGTTGAATTGGGTGACTTAGCTGATCGAATCAGAAGCTTTAAAGAAAGCAGAATCTCTTTAGCTGTTCCTGCAATGAGCGATGAACTGACGAAGAAGTTGTACAGTACTTACCTAAGTTTCTTGCCAGGAGATAATTTTTCTTATGATTTAAAGATGAATGTCGATAATCGTGGTTCCTTTACTGAGTTCCTCCGCACTCCAGATCGCGGGCAGGTGTCGGTTAACATTTCAAAACCAGGGATTACTAAAGGGAATCATTGGCATCATACTAAAAACGAGAAATTTCTAGTAGTAAGTGGCAATGGTTTAATCAGATTAAGGAATATTGATTCAGAAGAAATTATCGAATACTATGTGAATGGCGATAAACTGCAGGTTGTCGATATTCCAACAGGATATACACATTCAATCGTTAACGTAGGAGAAACAGACTTAGTCACAGTTATGTGGGTGAATGAAAGCTTCGATCCAGAAAAGCCGGACACTCATTATTTGGAGGTTTAAAGATGAAGAAGTTAAAGGTAATGACTGTAGTTGGAACAAGACCAGAAATTATCAGACTTTCAGCAGTCATCAATAAATTAGAGGAATCTAATGCAATTGAACATATTCTTGTACATACTGGCCAAAACTACGATTATGAATTGAATGAAGTTTTCTTTGCGGACTTTAACTTGAGGAAACCTGACTATTTCTTAAATGCAGCGAATGGTACAGCAATTGAAACGATCGGTAATATTCTTGTGAAAATCGATCCGATTTTAGAAGAAGTTACACCAGAAGCATTACTAGTACTTGGCGATACAAATAGTTGCTTATGTGCAATTGCTGCAAAGAGGAGACAAATTCCTATCTTCCACATGGAAGCAGGAAATAGATGTTTCGATCAACGTGTTCCTGAAGAAACAAATCGTAAAATTGTCGATCACACTGCAGATATTAACTTGACTTATAGTGATATTGCTAGAGAATATCTCTTAAGAGAAGGTCTTCCGGCAGATCGTATTATTAAAACAGGAAGTCCAATGCTTGAAGTTCTCAACTCAAAAAAAGAAGATATTGAGAAATCAAATATAGTTGAGAAACTGAATCTTAAAGAAGATGAATATTTTGTAGTATCTGCTCATCGGGAAGAAAATATCAGTTCTGAAAAGAACTTTATGGATCTATGTGTGAGCTTAAATGCAATTGCAGATCAATATGGTATGCCGATAATCATTAGTACTCATCCTAGAACTCAGAAAATGATTGATGCTAAGGGTATTAAATTCAGTTCACTAATTAAGACTATGAAACCTTTAGGGTTTAATGATTATGTGAAACTTCAAATGAAAGCAAAAGTGGTTCTTAGTGATAGCGGGACGATAAGTGAGGAATCTTCCATACTTGGCTTCAAGGCACTTAATATTAGACAGGCTCACGAAAGACCGGAGGCAATGGAAGAAGCTAGTGTTATAATGGTAGGTTTAAAGAAAGAGAGAATTTTACAGGGCTTAGAAATACTTGAAGCACAGAAGAATGAGATATTAAGACTTGTTAATGATTATAGTAGGCCTAATGTATCTGATAAAGTTCTTAGAATTTTATTATCTTATACAGATTATGTTAATAGAGTTGTATGGGGGAAAATTAGTTGAAAATAATGGTTTTTGATGTGCCTGCTGAAAAAGGGGGAGCATTATCGATATTAAATGAATTCTATGAAAGAGCAATTAAAGATAAAGAAAATGATTGGTTTTTTGTAGTTAGTACCCCTAAGTTACCAGAAACTAGCAACACAAAGGTTCTTCAATACAGTTGGGTAAAACGGAGTTGGTTTCATCGATTATATTTTGATCATTTTATAGCTCCTAAATTAGTAAGTAGATACAAAATTTCTGAAGTTTTATCTTTGCAGAATTTAATAATACCTAAAGTAAAAACTAAACAAGTTTTATATTTACATCAGCCTTTACCATTTATTGAAAAGAAGTATAAGATTAACGAGAATTTTAAATTTTGGGTCTACCAAAATATAATAGGTAAAATGATTTTTAGCTCAATAAAAAAAGCTGATAAAGTGAAAGTCCAAACAAATTGGATAAAAAAAGCTTGTATAGAAAAAACAAAAGAAGATGAAAGTAAATTCGAGTTACAAAGACCAAAAATTGATGTGAAAATTAAAAACTACTATAAAGACGATCAAAAAAAAGAAACCCTATTCTTTTATCCTGCAAATGCAATACATTATAAAAACCATGATGTTATTGTTCAAGCAGTTAAAATTCTAAAAGAAAGAAAAATCGAAAACTTCAAAGTTATATTTACACTTACAGGAGAAGAAACCAATTTTATTAAATCTCTTTTCAAAGACGTGGAAAATAATCATTTACCGATCATATTTATTGGTGGAATTAGTAGAGAAGAAGTTTTCCAATACTATAGCAAATCTATTTTAATATTTCCTTCTTATGTTGAAACTTTCGGTTTACCTTTGCTAGAAGCCAAAATGCATAGGACTCCAATAATTGCTTCCGATTGTGCGTTTTCTCATGAAATTTTAGATGATTATAAGAATGTTACCTTTTTTAATCCTTTTAATGGCGAGGAACTAGCTAGTAATATGTCTAAAAACTTAAGTGAAAATGCGCTGTAATTTTTGAAGAGTGTAACTTGAAAAAGAGTGATAAGTAATTTTTATAAAAGGTGTATAGAGAATAGAGAAAAGAATCCTTGGTTGTTAAAAATAGATACGTTGAAAAAATGAAAAATGAAAAATGAAAAATGAAACAGTTTGCTGGCTCATCACCGAAACGTGGGGTTGACTAAGTAAACGTAAACAGGATGCGAAAATTAGAAAAAAAGCGAAAACCCCATTATCGTAATTGTTGACTAGACAAACCACGATAGGAGTTTTCGCTTTGTACACCCAGTTTATCAAATCCCTGATCCATTGCCACCTTTTTTCATGGTGTCCATGCCATCCGATGAAACGCTGGCTGTTTTTCCCGTCGAGGCGCCTGCCGGTTGCATCCTATGCCTGATCTGCCATGGAAGAACCCACCGCCATGATCGGAAGGTTCGCCATTTCCGACATGGATATGCCTGGCATATCGGTACACTTTGGATTGAGATAGCCGTTCCAAGGCAGCGGTGTCTGGATTGCGCATACACGTTCACTTATGATTACGGGCTTGGACTCGTCCGCTATTCGACGACCGTCTACCGGCGGGAAATCGTCCGCCACTGCCATGGCCGCACCCTTTCGGATGTGGCATGTGAGTATCAGCTGTCCTATACGACAGTGGAACGCTGGTTCTACCGGTACGGTACGCGCCGGAACAGCTGGAAGAGGAAAAAGCGGAACGGATCTGTGTCGATGAATTCGCTTTTCGGAAAGGGCACTCCTATGCGACCAGTGTGCTGAATGCCGATACCGGGGACATGTTGTGCTGACCATTGCCCGCGGACGGGACGAGACACGGCTGTCGGCCCGGTCCTTTCCGAGGTGAAGGGATCCATCCGTCAAAGCGGCAGTGAGCGACCTGGCACCCGCCATGGCGAAAGCGATTCAGACCGTCTTACTGGCCGCCATCCACATTCTGGACCGTTTCCATATCGTCCAGTTTTTCACGGATGCGCTGAAAAGAAGGCATCGGTATCTCACGGAAGCGAAAAAGCATCACACCGTCCGCTTCATCGACCGGTGCCTGGCTTGTGAGCCGGCGGCTCTCACAGAAGAGGAACGGGGAAACGTGTCTCGGTGGCTAAAGGAAGACAGCCATTTATGCCATCTCTATCGTCGCTTTACAGCACATCCGGTATGTCTTCAAAGCGACGATGCGCCCCCCAAGCGGGCCCGCCGGCTTTCCGGCTGGATGAAGCGCTATCAGTTCCATGCATGCGGAGCAGTGGCCAAAATTGCAAAGAGCCTGATCATCTGGGAAACCGCACTGTTGGAAACCATTTTATTGCCGCTGTCAAACGGTATTATGTAAGAAACCAACAATAAAATCAAGCTTATCAAAAGACGAGGATACGGCTATCGAAATGATGCCCATCTTTTTCTGCGAATCTACCTGGAGACCGGTTAATTGACTATCCCCCCGTCTTTTGGTAATGAACCAAAAGGTTACAAAAAAGATTTCTTGTATATGTTTGAAGATAAAAACTGGGCAGCCTTTGCTAAAACTAAATTACTAAGGCTTAGCCCTATCAAGCAGGAACAGATTCGCTCATAATTTAAGTGAAATTAATGTAGATTTCGAAGCTTGAAACTGCTGTTATTCAGATTTGTATTTGTTTAAAGAAGGGATTACAAAGTCAGTTTTCTCAGTTTCCTCGGGCAAAGTGTACAGGTACTTAAAATATATTATTCAATTTTGATTTTCAATAAACGAAATCCGGATTATATGAGCTAATTTCATAAATCACCTGTTTAAAAAAGTGCAGACTGCTTTTCTGGTCATTTTCTCTCTAAAAAAATGGATCTATGAATTTACCGAAAAGTTGGACGGACAGGAACCCGCTCGCTTTCCGCGGACTGACCGGCAAGCCTCACCGCCCGTTCCGTGCGGCGGGATCTTGCCCGCCAGTTGTTCCGCAGGAGTCTCGCAAGTTCCCGTTCCTCCTAGACAAAAAAAGGAACGGCTTCCATCATCGGATAAACGTCAAGCAGCGGCTGGATTTGCTTCACTGATCAGTTTCAGCCGATCGGCTGCCATCCGGCAGGCATTGTAGACGAGTGTAACCAATTGAAAATGAATTTTTGCTTTTTTGCCGGTGCGATGCCGCACATTGTTCAAGTCGAAGGATTGCTTCAGATAGGCGTTGACCCGCTCAACGGCTCCCCGCGTCTTGTAGGCGATAGCCCATTTCACGGAACCTCTGGCCGGCACGGTATACTTCCGAAGGTCGATCGACCTTTTAATCTTATAGACTTTCTGGCAAAGGGAATCATGCCGCAGGGGACAAGTCACGCATTCGGATGGCCGGGTGTACTTCAGGGTCTCGTATTTGGCATCGAAACTGTCATATCGATACGCGTGTTCCCGGACACACGTTGGCGCGAAGTGCTCATTGAATCCAAGCACTTCCCCTTCCTGGCGCGGATTATAGGCAATGACGGCTTGGAGATTCATCCGGCGCAACTGCTCGTAGATCGGCTTGAAGTCGTAACCTTTATCCATGATGCCGGCCTAAAATCGGCCGGGCATCTGCTTTTCAATCTGCTTCAGAAGTGGAATGGCAGCTTTTCCGTCATTAAGGCTGCCGGAACTCATGAGCCCACTAATGATGTACTGGCTTTCGGTACTGACGGCGAGGTGTGCCTTCTGCCCAAACCAGAACGTATTCTTGCCGTCGCTGTTTTTCTTGATGCCCCATTTCGGGGCAATCGGCATCTCGCGCACCAGTGTATCGGCCGATTCATCCAGCAGATGGATCATCTCTTTTTCGTAAAGGGTCTTGGCTTCTTCCTGTGCTTTCTGTTCGGCGAGCCAGGCATCTCGTTCACTCTTGGACTTGCGTCCAAGTTTTCTTCGGGGCAGGTTTCTCTTTTTTGGGTGAAGCGATCGCTTTGTCACGTGCTTCAAAATGAGTCGCATCAATCGCCAGCGATTCTTCCATGATGAAGCCTTCCAGGATGGCTTGGGCGACCAGGACATCCAGGATGTCCGCCAATGCATCCGTCTCGCTGATCGCTGCGATCATCCGGGAATAGGAAGATTCAGAGGGCATGTCATCAGATAATAGAAATCCACAGTCGAACCGGAAGAACGGATCTTGCTCCAGGCGTTTAACCAATAGTTTAATCGTCGGGATTCGCTCCACCACACGAGCGATCAACGAATAGATCATGGCGCCGTAATTCAGTTCCCGAGGAGCCCCTCGATGGGTCTTTTTATCAAAGATGCGAAGAAGCGGACCCAGTTCTAATGTTGAAAAAATGGCATTGAACCGATGGGTAGGTGCCATTTCGAATAATTCCTGCATGTCAAACAGGTTATCTTGTCTTATAATAGGCATAGAGCGCTTTCCCTCCTGTTTTGGTGTGTTGTGGTGACTACCATTATACAGGATTTGGGGAGGTGCTCCTTTTTTCACTTCTAACCGCCTTAGAGCCGCAAGGCCTCATAATTATGAAATTGATTCATATAATATAATTAGGAGAAGAGAATGAATATTTTAAAGATCTACGATGTTTTACCTTATGCTTTAATTATTTCCTCATTTGGTTTTTATATAATAGGTGGCCTAAGAATTGAGCACCTAATACTGTATCCGATTGCAGTAATTTTAATAGGATTTGCTATTAGAAATAAACTTCCTGTTTTTATAAGCCATTTATTCATACATTTACTGTGGCTCTTTCTTTTAATAGTTGCAATACTAGCAACTTTGATTGGAAATGGTGAATATTTATTTATCAAAGCTTTAGCGGATATGGAGAGTTTTATACAACCTTTAGTTGTTATTTCTATTTTTATGTTTGCCTACAGAACTTACAGCATAGGTAAAGTAGAAAACAATTTAATATTGTCTTGTAAAATACTGTTATTTCTTTTGTCTTTGAATACCCTTTTCATATTTATTAGTTTGTTTGTAGATATTTCGGAAGTGGGAAAACATTTTTGGGGAAGCGAAGATTCAGTAGCGGCGAGAGCGGCAACTAATGGTCGTTATTCTGGTATTTTCAATCAACCGCTAGAAGCAGGAGTAATGTACTCTTTGGGTCTACTGTGCTGGATTTATATTAGTGGTAAAATGAGAGTGTTAAAGATAAATTACATTACGAGTTTATTTTTGATTTTGATAGGTGGTCTTATTACTGTTTCAAAAATTTTCTTATTTGGAGGAATTTTTTTATTTTTAGTAGGAATTCTATTTAGCAAAAAAAAGGGCACATTAGTTTTCTGGTTAATCAATCTGTCAGTGATCGTAGGATCTTTAACTTATATATTTTTGCTTAAACAATGGTCAGGTTTAAATTACTTACTGCGCTTCTTCAACTCTAGTGATAACTGGATTAAATTGCTTACTGCAGGGAGATTTGGAGGCGAAGATTCTCAACAAGTATTGCTTTTTAATGAAGTTTGGAAAGAGAGTCCTTTCTTTGGAAGAGGTTTCGGACAAACTCCTGTTTATGACAGTGGTTATTTTCAGTTTTTCGCGGTAGGTGGATCCATAGGTTTCACGCTTTTTATACTTTTATTATTATATTTATCGATTCTTAGCGCAATTTTTATCAAACAAAATAGATTCCAAGAGGAATCTAAGTTTTTTTTGCTCATAAATTTGCTAATAATTGGTTCTTCAATTGGAAGTCCCACATTGACTTTGAATAGAGTTAGTTTAGTAATGTGGATTTTTATTGTTCTTTTACTCCAGTTTTTTCACATAGAAAGAGTAGATAACAATAAAATTACGGAAGCAAAGACTAAGAAAAGTTAATTAGAGTATTTGAAATAATATGAAGTAAACTTACTATATAAGTTGAGATAAATATTTTTCATTTTTTCATCTACATTGTATACTGGGAAAAACGCCTGAAAGGAATGGTCAGCCATGAACCGGGAAGCGGAAATCCAGGAACTGCAGATAGCCATGAACACGGAAAAGGAGCGCCGGATGTTTGAACGGTTTCAGGCGGTCAAGCTGGTCCTTGAAGGCAAAACCCGGAAAGAGGCCGCTAAAGTCATCGGCCGCACGGAGCACACTGTCGGGAGCTACGTGGCAGCTTATAAGAAAAACGGACTCGCCGGACTCCGCCGGGGCACATCCACTGGAAGACCACCGAAACTGACGGGCGAACAGCAGGAGGAACTGCGGGAGATCATCGCCTACAAGACGCCGGCGGATGTTGGGTTCCCGGCACGCGCTAACTGGACGTTAGCGCTCGCAGTCGAGCTGATCGAACGGGAATGGGGCGAGACCTATTCGCCGAAAGGACTTTCCCAGCTGTTCGAATCCCTTGGCCTCAGCTTCACGCGTTCGACGTATCCCTTGAAGAAAGCTGATCCCGAAAAACAGGCTGCTTTCCAGAACGAGACATTCCCGGATCTTAAAAAAAACTGATGGACGGCCAGATTGACCACCTGCTGTTCGAGGATGAATCGATGATTCGGGATTATCAGGCGATCGGCCGCACCTGGTTCTTGCGCGGAAAACAACGGATCATTCCGACATTCGGCCAGCACAAGGGCGTCAAACTGATTGGCACGCTGGATTACGGGACCGGTGAAATTTTCTGTATCGAAGAAGAACACTATGATGCTAAAACGTTCCTGCACTTCCTCCAGAAACTTCTAACTGTCTACCCAACAGGTAAAATCGTCATGGTTCTGAATAATGCCCGGATCCACCATGCCAAGCTGATCCAGCCATTCCTAGACGAACACCGTAACCGCTTGGAACTCGTCTTCCTGCCGCCCTACAGTCCGCAGTTGAATTTGATGGAAGGCGTGTGGAAGTGGCTGAAGGAAGCTGTCATCCACAACGTTTTTTTCGGCAATGTTCAGAAGATCAAACTCGCTGTCCGCACTTTCCTCAAGGACGTGGATCAGCGCCGGGCAGAAGTGATTGACCGGTTGTGCGTCAGAATGTAAATTCTTTAACTCAATTTATATAGTCAAAATTAAATGATAACCAAGCTTCTTGAACTTATAATATTATTCTAGGATTTGGCTGAGTTTATCTCTGGTTTTATCGTTACTAATTTTAAAATATTTAAATGAAGGATTAGTGATCCATCCCAAGTTTATTTGTTGTCATAAAAGTTGTGGTAATAAGAGTTAAAGTCCTGTCTATGTTTATAATAATTCAAAAGTTTCTACTACTTAAAGTTACTTTGATTTGATATTGAAAAAGAGTTAGATGGAACTTGGAATTATATAAGAGAGATTTTTGCTTAGTAATCATAATAAAATTTAAGATAGGTTAGAGATTAAATGGGAAATTTAGGGTGATTCTATTGGCTGAATTATTATTTGATAGAACAAAAGTTAAAATATCATTAAAAAAAAACATCCTTTGGGTCTTTCTGGGCAATTTAGTGTATGCAATATGTCAATGGGGAATTCTTATTTCTATAACTAAATTAGGATCACCAGAAATAGTAGGACAATATGCGCTAGGGTTGGCAATAGCCGCACCATATTTCATATTCTTTAATATGAATTTAAGAACTGTTATGGTTACATACCAAACTGAAAAATATGCATTTAGGGAGTATCTTACTTTAAGAATCATGATGCTTATCGTTGCCCTTTTGGTTAGTTTTATTTCTTCTCTATTTTTTACTTTAAATTTAGTAACGTTAGCTGTTGTTCTTTTAGTGTCTCTGTCTAAGCTTGTGGAATCGATAAGTGATATTTTCCACGGCACGTTTCAATCTATGGAAAAAATGCGGTTAATTGCAGTATCAAAGATATTAAAAGGAATTATTTCATTATTTGTTATCGTTTTTTTTATGTATCAGACAGGCAACTTGTTAGTTGCTTTGGCAGGGTTGGTTCTTAGTTGGCTAGCAATTTTGTTTTTCTATGATTACAAAGCTTGTTTTTCTGTATTAGTAAGTTCGATGCCCAAGAACAATAGACAAAAATATAAAATTTATTGGACAAGAAAGAACTTAAAAGAGTTATTAAGTATTTCTGTTCCGTTAGGAGTAGTTGCAGGTCTTGATTCTCTACATCTCAATGTACCTCGTTACTTCATAGAACATTTATACGGAGAGGAAATGTTAGGATTCTTTGTAGCAGTAACTTATTTAATGGTAATAGGAAGTACTATAATTGGAGCTATTGGACAAGCAGTATTGCCAAGGCTTTCTATCTTATATTCTAATAAGGAATTTAATGCATTTATAAAATTCACTTTTTCTTTCATTGTTTTTTCTTTCATTATTGGATTATTTGGTGTATTAATCTCTGTTATTATAGGGAAAGAGGCTTTAGCTTTGATTTATAGTCCTGAATATGCGGCTTTTTCTACTACCTTAAACTGGACAATGGTGGCTGCAACAATTTGGTATGTCAGTTCTGCTGTTGGAACGAGTATAAATGCAACAAGACAATTTATTGCACAAATACCTATATATATGCTTATGACTGGGGCGTGTTCCTTGTCTTCATATTTTTTAATACCAGCTTTTGGGCTACCAGGAGGCGCTATGGCATTATGTATTGGTATGATGGTGCGCTTAGTAATAAGTCTATTCATTCTCCAAAGGAATATAAGTATAGTAAGAAACAAAGGAGTACAAGTATAGTATGAAACCGAATTCAAGTATAAATAATTATTGCGTTTTAGTGGTTTAATTTCTTGTTTTTGAAAAAAGAGCTAAGAAGTCTCCTTTTTATATGGAGATTAGTTACTGAAATTGCTGTAGCCTCTCTTATATGCATACAACTGTATTTTGCAATAGAAAAGGGTTCTTACGCTCTTTTGGGGATGCTACTTTTTAATAATTTTGGGGTATAAGAATATCCAAACGGAAAGAGTGTCGAACGAGATGATAGGAAGCTCCTTGGAAGAGCTGCTTTTTCAATTGGATCAGGATCTCCGGCTGCTTTATCAAGAGCAGAAGGAGGAAGAATTGTTTTTCGTTGTCAAACGCTTGTCCTCTTCCTCGCCATGTCCATTCTGCCATCGAATTTCTCATCGCACACATAGCCGTTATTGCCGAAATGTAGACGATTTGCCAGTCGCTGACCGGCACATACACTTCCAAATTATAGTCCATAAGTGGTTTTGTGATCATCCAGATTGTCCGGTAAAGGTATTTACGGAACGGTTGCCGTGGCTCCAGTCTCATAAGCGAAAGACCAATCGCTTAGAGAGCGCTATTGAAAAAATCGCCTTTTCAATGAATTGTCCGACGGCAGAAAAGGTTTGCCGAGCAATACACATTCCAGTCAGTCATGATACGCTTCTCAGACGAGTAAAGGGAATGACCTTTGACCTCGCTCCATCTCCCTTTCGTCGACATTGATGATTTTGCGTTTAAAAAACGATTTACTTATGGAACTCTTTTTATCGATTTACTAACACACGAACCTATGGATATGTTGGAAATTAGAGAGCCTATCCAGGTAATTGAATGGCTTCAAAAACATCCGCCAATTGAATTGATCACACGCGATGGATCTAAATTGTATGCCGTAGCCGTTAAAGAAGCTTCTCCGAACATTCTACAAGTTGCAGACCGTTGGCACCTTCTCCATTAGCTTTTTGAAGCACTAAAGAACACAATCAAAGGACTTGTTCCAGCTAAATGGGCACCCCCAAGCACAGACAAATCCACATGCCGTCAGGAAGAAGTAACAGTGAAATTACGTAAACATGAACATCAGCGCATTCAAAATCAAGAGAAAAGATGGAACCGCATTCAACGGGTGCAATCGCTGTATAAGGAAGGCTACTTCAAGACAGGTATTCAGCAGCTGCTCGGCATTTCAAGTGGAACGGTGAGCAAGGATTTGAAGTATACTGAGAAGCCTCTGCCCCAACGCACTTCTGCCTTTCAGCAGTTTCGCCCCTTAATTCGCACTTTGATTCTAAAAAAACAATCGAGTAAAACCATTGAAGAAGGGTGCCGTTCTGATGGATATATGGGCTCAGTCTCAACTTTGAACAATATGATTTCCGAGGAACGGAAGAACGGAAGCAAATGAAACTAGACAGGCCTACACCGATCTCAATCCGACAAAAAATAATTGCCATCCTCTGGGATATAAAAAAAGAAACACATCGAGAACAGATGGAAAAATTACCTCATAAGTTATTAACCAACTTTCCGCAAGTCATAGAACTCAACGAGCTCATCTACTCGTTTCGGAAACTATTCGAGGAAAAACAATCAGAAAATCTAATAGACTGGCTGGAAAATGATCAAATGGAGAACTTCTCTTTCATTCAGTCATTTGCCCAAGGGATATGGCAGGATATCAACGCTGTTAAGTTAAGTATCGAGATGCCTTGGAGAATTGGAAGTCGCTGTGCGGGGACTGACGTTCAAACCTGGCACAGATGATTTGAGAGAAGCCGCTTCATTGGTAAACGTTCCTTTATTGCTCAAACAAGGTGCTGATGTCTATGCGTTTGATCCAGCAGGCGCACAAAACTTTGCGAAAGTATTTCCGGAAGGGAACATTGGGAGCGGCAGTATGACATACGTCTCAAATCCTGAAGCCGCGTTGGATGATGCTAATGTTTGTTTTATCTTTACCGAATGGGGAGAAGTGAAAGCCGTCTTGCCTGATGCGTACAAGAAGCTGATGCGAACGCCTTTAGTTTACGATGGGCGGAATATTTACACGGTAGAAGCAATGGAAGAAGCAGGCGTGGAATATCATTCGATCGGCCGCAGACCTGTGAGCCGAGAGAACGCAAAGGAGTCGGTGAAGCTTGCCTTACAAAACACTCGATCCTAAGAAAACATACCTCGTTACTGGCGTAGCGGGGTTTATTGGTTATTATGTGGCAAAGCGACTGCTTGAGCAGAGATGCCGGGTAGTGGGGATTGATAACCTGAATGACTATTACGATATGAAACTGAAGGAAACGCGGCTGGAATTGCTGCAGCCTTTTGAGGAATTTACGTTCATTAAAGAAGATATTTCAGATAAAGCGGCGATTACAGTGATTACGGCCATGAATTTTTACCATGTCTGCCATCTGAGTATGGCCATTGAATAGGTGTTAATGCTATTTCATAATGTCCAAAAGTTGATGGTATTGTTTGTCCAGGAATTGACGGATATAATGTCCTTAACGATCCTGAAGAAAGGAAAAGACGCCTCCCTTGGTGTCGGCTATTACCAGTAGCTCGACGGGAGACGTCTCTTGACATGATATGATAATCGTCTCTCATTATAACATAGAAGAATGCACCTCGAAAGGCGTTTTTTATTAGGTGTGCAGAAAAGGTTCCTTGTCCCTGTTGCAGTCATACAGCGTACAAGGTCATTGGCTCCAGAGAACGGAAAGTAAGAGAAGACAGCGGTGAATCCCGTACATTCATCATTAGACGGTTGCGCTGCAGGGGATGTGAAAAGATCCATCATGAATTACCGGATGTGATTGTGCCCTATAAACGATACGGTGCGGATGTCATCGAGGAGGCGACCCGCCCCACTGGCCACCTGACGGTGGCAGCTGATGAATCGACCCTTTATCGTTGGCGGTATTGGTTCTTTGATCTGATCGATTACTGGCTCTTTATCCTTCAATCTCTCTTCATCCAGTTCCGGGAAAATGAGACCTCAGCGATCGACCTGTCCAGTCGGAAGCTGCCTGCGCATGAGCGAATTGGACAATGGTTTGGTGCAGAAGGCGGATGGCTGGCAAAGATTGTCCGCCCGGTTGCCAACCATCATTTTTGGATACATACCCGTTCTGCCTTTTTGTCCAACAGTCCGTGAATTACACTTCAACTATCCGAACAAGAAGGAGTGTTGAAAGTGGCAAGGACAAAAGCGGAAGAACTCGCAACCCATCGGTTTCAGATGATTGCGCCTCTATTGAATGAAAAGTTGGATGCCCAGGAACTGCAAAAGCTCCGCCGGCAAATCTGTGAGCGGCACGGCCTCTCCGAACGCACCATCCGACGCTACGTCGCGCAGTTCAAGAAGGAAGGCTTTGAAGGGCTGAAGCAGAAACCATACCGTTCGGTTCCCCGGGAGCTTCAAGATCACGTGGTGGAGCAGGCAATCCTCCTGAGACGAGAGGTTCCGAGCCGGAGCATCGCCTCGATTATCCAGATTCTTGAGTGGGACGGTGTCGTCGCAAAAGGCGAATTGAAGCGCAGCACGTTACAGGAACGCCTGTCAAAACAAGGGTATAGCGCCCGTCAGATGAAAATGTATCATGAGACATCGGGCGCCGTGCGGCGATTTCAGAAACGCCGTCGGAATGCCCTCTGGCATTCGGATATCAAATACGGACCCTACCTGCCGATCGGGCCAAACGGGACGAAGAAACAGGTCTACATGGTGGCGTTCCTGGATGATGCGACCCGCTTCCCGCTCCATGTGGCATTCTATCCGATGTTGGATGCGCGCTGCGTGGAAGATGCATTTCGTGAATCCATCCGGAAGCATGGGGTACCGGAGAGCGTCTACTTCGACAACGGCAAGCAATATCGCACCAAATGGATGGCGCGAACCTGTTCCAAGCTCGGCACACGGCTTTTATATGCCCGCCCCTATTCACCAGAATCGACCGGCAAGGTCGAGCGGTTCAATCGAACCTTTGACGAGTTCCTGCAGGAAGTGCGACTCGAAGAACCGAAGACCGTCGATGAACTGAACGGCTGGTTGGATGTCTGGGTGAAAGAGCGCTACGCCCACAAACCACACAGCGCACTGGACGGCAAGACGCCATTTGAAGCGTTTCGCAACGAATCGACCCAGCTCCGTTCGGTCTCAGCCGAAGAGCTGGCCCATGCCTTCCTGCATGCGGAGACGCGGAAAGTCGATAAATCGGGCTGCATCAGTTTCCAGGACCGCAAATATGAAGTCGGTCTCAACTTTGTCGGCTGCAAGGTGGAAATTACGTTTGATCCGCAGGACACCCGCGAACTGACCGTCGACTATCCAGGTTATGATAGCTGGAAAGCGCGGGAAATGGTCATCACCGAGAAGACTGGGAAGCGACCAGCGCTACCGGAAAAGATGACGAAAGAACCTGCCGGTTCATCTCGCCTCCTGCAAGGGGCCAAAAAAGTGAACGCGGACCGCAAGGCAGCTGCCGTGACACCGAGTGTGCCGGCCGTGAGCTTCCGTCACATCGGAAAAGGGGGTGCGGAACATGTTTGAATCGTTCTTTGAGATGCGTGCCACGCCGTTCTCCCGGGACATCCCGACCGCCGAATTGTACGAATCGAATCAGCTGGAAGAAATCCTTGGCCGGCTGAACTATGCCGCAGAACGGCAGCTCTTCGCGGTCATGACCGGTGAATGCGGACTCGGAAAGACCACCGCCATCCGCCGGTTTACGGATCAACTGGATCCTTCGCGCTTTAAGCTGCTTTATCTGTCAGACTCAAAGTTGACGCCCCGGCATTTCTATAAGGGGCTGTTGGAACAATTGGGACTCGAGTCCAAGTTTTATCGGGGCGATGCCAAGCGGCAACTGCATCGCGAAATCGAACTGATGAAAGGCATCCATAAGCTGACGCCCGTCTGTGTGGTGGATGAAGCCCACTTACTCGACCGGGAGATGTTGGAAGAGGTGCGGTTCCTCCTGAACTTCCGCATGGATGCCCAGAGTCCGATGGCGCTGATCATGGTCGGGCAGAACGAACTGTGGGAGCGCCTTCAGCTCCAATCCTTCGCAGCTATCCGCCAGCGGATTGATATCCAATTCCGGCTGCATCATCTTGACCGGGCGGAGACCGAACAGTACATGAACAAACATCTTTCCTTCTCAGGTGTCGGACGGGATATCTTCAGCGAATCCGCGATTGATGAGGTGTTCAGCTATTCGAGTGGTGCGTCGCGCCTCATCAACAAGCTGGCAACGCATTGCCTGTTGTTTGCGGCGCAGAATGGAAATCGCATCATCGACGACCGGATGGTGAAGAAAGTGATCGAGGGAGAACTGGCCTAGTTCCCCCTCGTTTTTCTCTATTTTTCCGGACAAAGAAACCGTCAGGTTGGGGACAAAAAGAACCGTCAATTTCCAGACAAAATCAGACGTCAATAACAAATAGGGACACTTGTGCCAAGTTTCAGGGACAGCCGAGACAGGATTGAGGGACACTGCGGTCAGGCAGAGGGACAGGCAACTGACAAAAAGAACCATCACCTGACGGTGACGGTCCACTAGAGTTTAGGCATTTAATCCATGGCGTTCCCGCATCGACATTTTGCCGTCAATCAGAATGCTGTGGGAGCTGTGGATGATTCGGTCCAGGATGGCGTCAGTCAGTGTCGCTTCACCGATCTTTTCATACCAGCCTTGTGTATCGAATTGGGAACAGTAGACGGTGGATGCGACTTGTTGGCGTGCTTCAACTAACTCCAAGACATCCCGTGCCTCGCTCTCCCGCAAAGAAGTAAGCATCCACTCATCCAAGATAAGCAGATCCACTTTCTTATAGACTTTCATCACTTTCTGGTAAATGCCTTCGCCCCTTGCGACCGCCAGCTCATCTAGTAAGTTCGGAAGTCGGACATAGCGGACTGAATAAAATTGCCGACAGGCTGCTACGCCGAAGGCGCAGGCGAGGTAGGATTTCCCGTTACCGGAAGCGCCTTTGATGATGAGATTCTGCTTCTCCTGTATGTAATTGCCGGATGCGAGCCGGAGAATCTGTGCCTTGTCGAGTTTCGGGTCCGCGTGATATTCGATATCTTCGATACATGCCTGGCCATAACGGAAATCCGCTTTTCGAATCAGGCGTTCAAGCTTATTGTTCTTGCGGCGGGACCACTCCACGTCCACAAGCAGATTGAAGCGTTCCTCGAAGGATAATTCGTTGTACTCGGGGCTTAACAGCTGATTCTGAAACTGTTCTGCCATTGAGCTGAGCCGCATTTCGTGCAATTTCGTCACTGTGCTTTCTTTTGTCATTTCTCTTTCCTCCCAAAGTAAGCTGCGCCTCTTGTGTATCCGTGTGAGGACGTTGCCTGATTCTTTTCTGTCGAGTCGGATTCTGAGGACTGGAGCCGGTCCTGTCCGGTCTTCAATATCGTTTTGATGCTGGTTAGATTGGGTCGCGGCGAATAGTCGAGCGCCCGGCCGCAGGCCGTTTCCACTCGCTCGATTGAGTATTGGTCCGCCAGTTTGGTGAGCGCCAGGCATGATTTCAGTGCCTGTTTTTCCACTCTGTAGGCGGCGAGTATAGCTTTCATGGTCGTCTCTGTGTAAGGACCGGCGGTCTTCGCCCACTCCAAGAAATAGTCACGGTTGAAATCGACATACTGCTGGTGCTGGGCCGGCATGTGTTCCGAAACCGTGGTTGGATGACCTTCGTTGCCGTAATAGCGTTTATGTGAAGCGATCCGGAAGTTGTTGAAGAAGACTTCGATCATTGTTCGTGTAATTCGTACATCTACTACATGCTTGATGTATTCATAGGGAACGGAATAGTACATCTTCTCCACGTGGATATGATAGTCATATTGGACGGTCATCTTCTGCCACGTTGCCAACTCATAAGGGAGAGTCGGTAATGGCAGGAGAGCGAATTTTTCCTCTTCCAGAAAAGCGGTAAGCCGGTTTCCCTTTCGCTTCTGGAAGGGCCGTTCATTGAATTCCTTCAGTTTTTCCTGTATTGCCGCATTCAGCTCCCGCAATGAGAAGAACGTTTCATTCCGGAGAGACGCGATGATCCAAGTGGAGATGATGCCGACGGCACCTTCCACGCTCGGCTTGTCTTTCGGCCGGCCCACTCTAGCCGGTATGACGACCGTCTGGTAATGTTCAGCCATCTCCTGATAGGTCCGGTTGATGACCGGTTCAGAGCGGGACGACTTCTCCACACCCGTTTTCAAGTTATCAGGCACAATGGTTCGCGTTACGCCGCCAAAGAACCGGAACGCATTCTGGTGACCCGCAATCCAGCTTTCGGCATCCATCGATTGAAACGCTTCAACGTAGGCATACTGACTGCACGGAAGCGCTGTGACAAATACATAGGCAGGAGCTATTTCTCCTGTAACCGGGTCCTGCAGTTCAGCCGTCTGACCAGCCCAGTCGACTTCCAAAATCTCGCCGGGTTTCCGTTTGATGCGCATGGTCGCTTTCGTCGTCATCGCGAATTGACGATAGAACCGGCAGAACTGGCGGTAGCTACAAGGAATCTCACGGCTGTTTCGACAAGCCGCTGTGTATTCGTGGTAGAGAAGAGACAGTGTCACGCCGCTTTTCGCCATCTCTTTGTGAATGGCTTCAACATCCGGACGCCTCCGGGTGTCCGACTGTTGCTTTTCAGGGAATTGATTAATCGCATCCCTGGGACAGAAACAATTCAGTTTATTCACGACAATTGTATCCAAATAAAGTTGTGCCCAATGAAGTCAACTGGTTTTGAGGACGGCTTTTGTATAGTTACCGAAAAAATGAAATAGACATAATTACACCGAACACAGGGAAGGGTTATCAAGGGTTATTCAATGTAATCAAAAAAATTCATCAGACCCTTTCAGAACAAGTTGTCAATAGAATAGCGAAGTAGAAATTCCGAAAAAACTAAAAAATGTATCCCTATGATAGACACTATTCAATTTAGCCACAACAATTATATGCCGAAATAGCCGTCCTCAATGAAATTAACCGATTTCGAGGACGGCTTTTGGATGTTTATTGGAAAAAAGAAGTAGTCATAATTGAGCGGGACACAGGGAGCAAAAAACGAATTTCCGGTTTATCATGAATTAGCGTCATCTTCTTCAGTGACGCCTGTTATGACGGTCGCAATGATGTTCGGCAGGCCCGACGCTTCGTCTTCACCTCCGTATGTTCCATAAACAACTATGCTGTCTCCTGCTGTCACTTCGGTCTCAGACATATTCGTGATCACCAATGGCCCGCCATCCGTTTCAAGTGTGAATGTGGCACCGTCTGCCTGCTCATTCTCCACTTCGGTAGCTTCACCTGTCACATAAAGCACTTCCTCCCCATATTCCCCTGCGGTCAACATTTCAAAATCGGCCTCTACTGCTTCGTTTATAATTTCCGTTTCTAGTCCTTCTGGTGTTTGATCACTCATGGCTTCTTCTTCAGTAGGTTCTTCTTCAGCCGATTCTTCTTCAGTGGGTTCTTCCACAGCCGGTTCTTCTTCAGTGGGTTCTTCCGCAGCTGATTCTTCCACGGCCGGTTCAGCCTCGACTGGTGGTTCTTCGACCGGTTCCGCTTCTTCCCCGCAGCCAGCCAGCGTCAATGTCGCCAACAAAGTGATGTTTAATACGCTAATTTTCATGTCACTATTCCTCCTAGTTGATTGAAATCAATGAATTGACATTGGCCGGAAAACAAAAGAGTGAACTCCACACCGGGGATTTTTGTTCTATAGAAATAGCCCCGCTGTCGCAAGGCTATTTCTGAACTTCTTTTCGTTTTTGCTGGTATATCCACCAATCGATGTGTTCTTCAAAAATCAAGATGACATAACCATAACGGATATGTGGAAGCTTCTTATCTAACAGCAAGTGGTTCACCTGTTCTTTTGTCAGTGGAAATCCCGCTATCTAAAGGTAACCGATTATATTTTTAACATTCTGAACTTTGCTCATAATAATTACCTCCCATAAGATCTTCTTCAGCTATTAACCGAAGAAAATACAGCATGAGTGGTTATCAGAAGTTAATACTGATTCTTTTCCCATGTTTTCTGCATTAAAAACCTAGACACGTCCCTGTGACAGGCACTATTCAGTTTACTCACAACAATAACAGGGAGAAAATGAGGGCCAGAAGAGAGCAATGAAACGAGCCGCCGGGTAATCACATCACCGGCGGCTCCATTTCTTCTTCGTGCGGATCTTCCGCTGCTTCCTGCTTGTAGGTCAGGCAGTACTGACAATACGCGGCATTCGTTTTCTCAAAAGGCGGCGGCAGCAAATTCTTCAACAGCTCCCGGTCGAGAAACGGGGGAGCGGGTTTGTCCGCCTCCCAATACAGCGGGAAGGAACTGTACGGATAATCAGTGGGCCACCATCGGTACCTTCGTTTCGATGGGGTTCCGGTGGATGTAGCTGCTCACGGCGAGCAAACCAAGGCGCGAGTCGACTTCTTTCGCAAAAAAGCGCTTCTGGTAGATCTGCCCGATGTGGTTGTATCGTTTCGCATAGGAATCACTGTAGCGCCGGTTGAAATCGCATCCCTGGGACAGGAACAATTCAGTTTATTCACGACAATTGCATGAAAAAGTAGTCATCCTCAGTGAAATCAAGTGATCTCGAGGAAGGCTTCTGTATTTTTATTGAAAAAGAGAAATAGCCATAATTGCACCTGATACAGGGACAGCTTAGAATATCTGATTCTCTGTGCTGTTCGCTTTTAGAATATCAGCCACTTCCTCCAACGTGTAGCGATGGTTCACGACATCGACCACGAAATCTTCTTCGGTCTTAGAAGAAGGGAAACGCAGGCTGCAGCCATTATAACGGTAGAAGACCGCCGTACACACCAATGCTGTCCGTTTATTAGCGTTGTGGAACGCATGGTTCTGTGCAAGGGATTCCAATAAAGCTGCGGCCTTAAGGTGTAATGTAGGATAAGCATCTTCACCGAATACTGACTGTTGCGGTCTTTTTAATGCGGAATCGAGTAAGGCATGATCTTTCACACCCGTCTGTTCATCTGCGGAATGTTCCAATATCACCTTTTGATTGATGAGGATCGCCATTTCTACTGTAAGGAAGAACAGAGTCACCGGTTAACGAGTCCCTTTAATGCTTCACGGTGAGCTTCCATTTCTTCTTCGAGTACGTTGAAAAAATCAGCGGGCACGCCTTCGGGTAACGGAATCATCTCCGGTGTTTTCTTGATGATGATTTGATTGCCGACCAGTTCAACTTGAACTTCATCGCCTTTGTTGATATTCAATGCTTTCAACGCCTCATTCGGTAAGGTTAATCCCAACGAGTTGCCGATCTTGGTGATGCGTCTTTCAGTTGCCGCCATCGCTAAATCCTCCTTAATTGTTGGTGCTCATAAATTAGAACATACTCTTATTGTTATAACTATTATAACGGTAGGCTGTCTCTATGGCAAAAAGCTAATTCTGTCTCTGATACTAAGATTAAGTGCTAACACAAAATAAAATACGGATTTTGGAAAGCAAGGCATTGAGCCGGATTTTCCTAGAAGAAAACCGCCAGGTGATCACATCACCGGCGGCTCCATCTCTTCTTCGTGAGGATCTTCCTCTGCTGTTTGCCTGTAAGTCAGGCAGTACCGGCAATAGGCGGCATTCGTTTTCTCAAAAGGCGGCGGCAGCAAATTCTTCAATAGCTCCCGGTCGAGAAACGGGGGAGCGGGCTTTACCTCGTCCCAGTACAGCGGAAAGGAACTGTACGGGTAATCCCTCAAGTGTTCCACCATCGGCACCTTCGTTTCAATGGGGTTCCGGTGGATATAGCTGCTCACGGCAAGCAGGCCAAGGCGTGAGTCGACTTCTTTTGCAAAATAGCGCTTCTGGTAGATCTGCCCGATGTGGTTGTACCGCTTCGCATAGGAATCGCTGTAGCGCCGGTTGACGAGCCCCATAATTTTACTGAGCGACGATTCGGCCTGCGGCTTGATCAGCACATGATAATGGTTCGTCATGAAACAGAAAGCGAGCATCGTGAACGGATGGCGCTGGTGCACATGGAGAAAAGCCCGGCGCAGTTCGAACATGTCTTCTTTTGTCCGAAAAATCGATTGCCGGTTATTGCCGCGCATGATGACATGGTAATAGGAATTCGGATTGAATGTCCGTTTCTTTGTCATTCCGTTTACCGTATCAGCGCGCCGTGGACGCGTCCGGCTTGGAGCTTCCACTGCAGTGCTTCCTCGATTGCCGGGTCGGTCACCCATTCCGTTCCTTCCAGATCCGCAATCGTCCGGGCGAGCCGCATGATTTTCAGTGAAGCCCGGCTGCTCAGTTTTTCCTGAAAGGAGATGTCAGCAACTTTCTTCCGCTGCATCTCGGTGAAGCCGGCCCGCTCTTCGAACAGTTTCACCGGAACAATTGCATTCGTCGTGTTCATCCCGTAGCGCGTCCGTTGGCGGTCACGGGCAACCGTTACCCGTTCCCGCCGTATCGCTTCAGACGTTTCGGCGGTAGATTGGGCCAGGACGCTTTGGCTTTTCATGCTCAACACGAAATCCATCCGGTCGATGATCGGCCCAGTAATCTTTTGCATGTATTTCAGCCGGACTTTATCGCTGCATGTGCAGTAGCGTTCATTGGATCCGTAATAGCCGCACGGACAGGGGTTCGTCGCGGCAATCAAGTTGATGGCAGCCGGGAATTGATCGGAGCCTTCCACCCGGTTGATGACCGCGAAGCCGGATTCGAGCGGCTGACGCAGCGTATCGATGACCCGGCGCGGAAAATGGCCGAGTTCATCGAGGAACAAAACGCCGCGATGCGCAAGTGACAGTTCGCCGGGTTTCGGGTGCCGACCGCCGCCGATGATTGCCCCTTCGGACGACGAATGATGCGGACTGCGGAATGGTGGCCGTTCCGACAGACTGCGCGCTTGCTTGGCGAGCTGGTAGATGCTGTATACTTCCAGCAGTTCCTCATGGGTCATATCGGGCAGGATGGTATGGAACGCATTGGCGAGCAGACTTTTGCCGCAGCCCGGCGGACCGGTCATGAGCACGTGATGGCCACCCGCCGCCGCAAGCGTGAGTGCCCGTTTCGCTTCCGCATGTCCGCGGATGGCTGAAAAACAGACATGGGGAACGTTGTCCGTTTCTTCGGGAATCGGTTCAGGTGGTAAAAGGGTGAAGTCGTCTGTAAACAGGGAGGGCTTGCCTTCCAGATGGGCAAGCAGTGTGGGCATGTCCGGCATGCGGATCAACTCGCTATCCGCAGCTTTCGCAAACAGGGAAATATCAATCGGTGGGATGTAAATCTTCTTGAAACCGAGCAGGATCGCCTGATGGATCGTCGGAATCATGCTGTGGAATGTGGTCAGCTGACCGCCGAGTGTCAGCGCGGCGATGACACATGTCGTCTCGGGGATGACGACCGGTTTTTTTGTCATGGCTTGCAGGACGGCCAGCAGCATCGCGGCATCATACGATGTGCCTTGTTTCCGGATATCCGCGGGTGATAAGTGAATCGTGATCTTCTTCATGTCGATATCTTCATTCAGCGCGTGCAGGCAGTTCAGGATCCGCTCTTTCGACTCTTTGATCGAGGCATCCGGAAGCCCGATTATCACACATTGTTCCTTGTCATCGCGAACCGTCGCCTCCACTTTGATGACCTGGCCTTTCAAACCGGTCATCCCGACACTGTATACATAATTTGCGATAGCCATCCCTTCTTTCTGAATTTACTTGACCGCTATTTCAGTGTACGGGAAGGGGGAGTAGTTGTCGAAACAATTCTTTAATTTGCATCCTTGGAACAGTAACTCTTCAATTTATTCAAGGCCATTGCATAGAAAAGAAGCCACCCTCAGTGAAATCAACCGATTTCGAGGGTGGCTTTCGTACTTTTATTGGAAAAGAGAAGCGCCGTCATTAAACGTAGCAAAGGGAAGAGCACTATAACAAAAAACTGAAAGAATTAATACAATCTTTGAATTTTGATAGCATATTTGCTATCATTGGGATATCAATTAACAAAGGAACTGGGGCTGTGAAGAAGTATAGAGTTGAAGAATTAGGCAATTTGCTGCTTTTTGAAGAAAGAATATTTCAAATGGCGGAACAGGAAAAGATAACTGGCAGACAAGGAAAATGGACTCTGCTTTTAGAGGTGTACATTAGGCAAAGAGAAATCATTTCTATAAATCCTTATCCCGAACAAGATGAAGATGTGAGTGAGGATGAATTACCTCCCTCTATCAAACGTCTTGAGCGTAACGTGAGTGAAGAATATCATGCAAAGTTATATCGATGGGGAATGGAAGATTTTTCGATTGGCAACTTTCGCGTCATTTATGTGATTCATGACTTTCATACAGTTCTCCTACTGCACGTTTTTGATAAGCAGTATAATGGAGACATAAGAAGGTCGGATATTGAACCAGCAGAAACGGTATATGAACTTTATTTACAGGAACACCCAAGCATCTATTAGGCTATGGTCACCACTGCTTCGATTCTGAACAGTAAAATAAAAACTGCGAAATCCAAACAAGCAATTTGGACGAGGTACCTTGTCTGGATTGCTTGTGACGAAGCAGTGAAACATTTGAGTTTTGAATTAACTACTACAATTAGAAAGCTTTAAAATTTGAAGAAAAGCAAGTTGCGTTAGTCTTTTATCATATCAAGTAAGGAGAAGATTCGATGAATAATTATTTAGAAAGAGCAAAGCAAATTTTAGGCGAGGACCGTGTCAATCAATTGAGAGAGGAAGGGAATGTGGCTGCGCAAATTAAAACTAAAAGAAAAGCGCTTTCTCTCTCTCAAGAAAAATTAGCTCATAAAATAGGCGTGCCAAAGTCGACAATCGGAAGAATTGAAGCCGGTTTAACGAGTCCTTCTGTAGATACTTTATCTAAAATTGCGCAAGGGTTAAATATGTCTATTTTGATCAACAAGGAGATTGTGCCAGAATCAAGTTATCTTACTAACAAGAGTAAAAGGCAAATTTATAATATAAATAATTTATCTTCTAACTCTATTGCTAATATAGAAATCAAAGTTGAACATTCTTTTAATAAGCAAAATATATCCGTTCATGAGAGCAAATATACAACAGAAGGCTCTTATACTTACAATACTCTCCGTAGAGACTATACAGTAACTGATGAAGCAACAGTAGGAGTGGAAATATAATGACAGGTATTGTTTTTGAAGATTATATCGTACCAAAGTTTTCATATGAAAAAAATTTTAAATTTGATACTGAAAGTAAAAAGATAAACATCTCTCCAGATTTTTCATGTGAAATTATTGAAATGAATGAACGTGCTGAAGTAAGACTGGTCGGCAAAATAGGAAGCTTGGAAGAGGTGGATGCCCCGTTTTTTGTACACATAGAAGTAGTAGGTTTTTTTGAATACCAAGAAAAAGAAAGTAATGGCATTCCTTTTGAGAATTATTTAACAACTAATGCTGTTGCCATCCTCTTTCCTTATGTTCGATCCTTAATCTCGGATATTACTTCTCGTTCAAATGAGTTTCCTTCATTGACGATGCCGGTCATAAACGTAGCTAAATTCATGTTAGAGAAAGACCACATCAGCTATAAAAAAGTGGATTGAATCATGTCCCTGTGACAGAGACTCTTTGTTTATTTACGGCAATTGCATAAAATAGAAAAGAAGCCACCCTCAGTGAATTCAACCGATTCCGAGGGTGGCTTTCGTACTTTTATTGGAAAATAAATTGCATCCCTGGGACAGAAACAACTCAGTTTATTCCCGACAATTGTATCCAGATGAAGTCACCCTTAGTGAAATCAACTGGTTTTAAGGACGGCTTTTGTATAGTTATTGAAATGTTGAAATAGATATAATTGAACCGAACCCAGGGAAGGACCACTTACAGGCCTGATTCAATATGGTATTTTTATAATAAAGACTGAAGAATCGAGGGACGGAAATGAGCAGATTAATAGAGAATCCGGAATTTATTCCATGTACACCGGTTGAGGGAGACGAGGTGCTGGGCGGCTATCCGTTCAGGTGGAACATCACGACAGCGACAGCCTGGATTGAAGCCAACCTTGAACAAGTGCAGCTGTCCGTCGTGCAAATCGGCCCGCCTGAACCGGGGGCGGATTCTGACAGTCTGGACGCAGATTTTATTCCGAAGGCGGATTTGTCGAAGCCGGTCATCATGGTCCGGATGCGGCCGGAAGTGTTCCGACTGATCGATGGCAATCACCGGGTGGCGAAGGCGCGGCGGTCGGGCGTAAAGGAGTTGCCGGCGTATTATTTAACGGCCGAGCAGCACCGGCGGTTTTTCACGTTGCCGGAAGCGGACCGGCTGTATGTGCCGTATTGGAACGAAAAGATCGACTTGGTGGAAAAATACCGTGGAAAATGGGCGATTGTTGGTGAAGCGCAGATATAAGGAAGAAGACAGACGATACACATTTAACTGAAAGGGAGGCGGATGGCCATGCCAGGGCGGAATGAGCCGTGTCCATGCGGCAGCGGGAAGAAGTTCAAAAAATGTTGTGGAAAAGAACAGGCTGCTGGAACGTCGAGGATGATCGAGACGGAACTTCTCGCCATAAATGAGGAGTTCCAGTCGAAAGGGCTTACACCAGAAACGATCATCTGGATTGAGGGAAGGATCAGTAAGTGGCTCGATGAACTGCGGGGCGTGTTTCCGGATGAGTTCATCGAGCAGGCGGCGTACGATACGTATATGTTCCTGGAGCACCCGGCGGACTGGCGGGCTTTTCTTGATAAACAGCTCAGGAAGCATCCGGGAGGGAAGGTCGCGGAAACGCTTGAGGCATGGCGGCGTCCGTTTCTTCTGCTGGCGAAGGCGGAACGGGTGGAGGATGGCCGGCTGATTGTGAAAGATGAAGTGGACGGGCGATTCTACAAAGCGGTCCAGGAAGATCCGGACCATGTCGGACAATGGTTCCTCGGTGTTGCTTTCCCTTACCCGGTAATGGGAGACGACGCCATCACCTTCACATACGGAACGATGTATTTGAAAAGGGATACGCCGCCGCATTTCATCCGGCAATTGAAGGAATACATGCCGTCCGGGGATTTGCTGGGACTCCTGAAACTGCTCGTCCGGTTGAACGATGAAGAGAACGAAGCGGCACTGCCGCCGTTCGAGCAGAAAGTGCTCGGGGCCGTGGAACGCTATCTGGCGGTACACCCGGGCGCATTGGGGCTGGCTGAATTCACAGAGGAATTGTTGCGGAGGATGGAATTGAATGCCCGGAAGCCGGAAGCGGTTGCCGCGGGAATCGTACAGGCGGCAACGGAAATTGGTGTTGTACCGAAAGGGCTTACGCAGAAGGAATTGGCTGCTGAGTTCGGTGTTTCCGTGGCGACCATGCTGAAGTACCGGGACATCGCTATCGATTTTATCGGTGATGCAGAGGATGGATCCGACGAAGTGAAACTTGAACAGGGTGAGAGTGGCAGGAAGGGCAATAAGCCAGATGATGGTAACACCGGTCGGATTCTGCAGTTCAAAGTGAAGCTGATGCGGACGAGTCCGCCGGTGTGGCGCCGGCTCTTGGTAGACAGCCGGATGAGTTTTGCAAATTTTCACCACGTGCTGCAGGCGGCGTTCGATTGGGACGGTGATCATCTGCACAGTTTCCGGATGACGCGCATCGACGGCAAATCGGGAAAAGAAGCATTGATCGAGCCATCGGATGAGCATGTAGGATTTCTTTTGCAGGATGACACCTTGGAAGAGCAGGAAGAGCGGCTTGCAGACTGGTTCCGGGTGGAAAAGGACCGGGCGGTGTATACGTATGATTTCGGTGCCGACTGGGAGCATGAAATCGTGCTGAAAAAAAGATTGCCGGTCGATCCGGCCATGTATTATCCGTGGTGTGTGAAAGCGGTGGGGGAAGCGCCGGATGAGTACGATTTTGAACCGGAAGATCCGGAACGGGAAGCCACTCCGGAAGAAATGACGGATGTTGTCAATGATCTGCTGGAAATGCTGCATGCTGATCCGATTCAAGAGGAACCGGAGGACAACGGTGCGAATCCGGGAATCTGGCAGCAACTGCTCACCGAAATGGTTGAGCTCCGGGAGCTGGAGCCGTGGAAGTGGCTGTATGATGACGAAATCTTTGTCGTGGAGGATCCGGTGCACGGGACGCCGCTGTTCGTATCGGTCCTCGGTGCCGGCGGCGAGGAGTTCGGACTCGCTGTCTATATCGGGGAAGAAGGTTACGAGAGTTTACTGAACACGATGAGCCAGTCGATGCCGACTGAAGAGCTGGTGTTCGGACAACGGAGCATCCTCGCTTCCTTCTCGGATCGTGATGAACTCGAAAAGGACGATCTCCAGCTATTGAAAGATCTTGGCCGATCGTTCAGAGGCAAGAAAAAGTGGCCGATGTTCCGGAGCTTCGTGCCTGGGTATTATCCATGGACGATCGACGCGGAAGAAGCGCGTCTGTTGGTCGAAGTCATCGGGCAGACAAAAGCGGTTTTGAAGGGCGTGATGGGTGGATTGGAAATCCTGGTCGATCCGCACAGCCGCGCGTTTTTCGGCCGTCGGATGAACGAGAGCGGCGAATGGCAGGCCGGCCGATTTGTCATCGATGAGCCGGCGGATCCAGAAGAAGGGACGGCTGCCGAATTGATAGTGCCGGAGACAGATATCGCCCGACTGAAAAAGCTGAAAGCATCTGCTCTTCAGGCGGAATTCGGGCTGTTCCACGTCAATTATCCCGTCCAGGATGAACCGGATGAACGGCCGTATTTTCCACTGATCATTGTCGGGATGGACCATGCGAGCGGATTGACTGTATATCAGGACATCACAGGGAGAAAAGCGAAAGCGGAGGCTGCCCAGCAAGGGCTTCGGGACTTCATCGAACAGCAGGGCGGGATACCGGAATCGCTGTGGGTGACAGCCGAAACCGAACGGCTCGTCCGGCCGCTGGTTGAGGAATTAAAACTGCGTGTAGTGATGAAGAAGACACTGCCGGAGCTGGAGCGGCTGAAAAAAGCGATGGCGGGACGGTTTTGAGTGCGTCCCTGGGACAGAAACAATTTTTACATTGCATTACCAATAGTGTTGCAAGTATGTTTTCTGCATTTTGTGTTTGTTTCGCTAGTTTCGTTAATTTTATTTTAGGGGAAACTAGCGGTATAATAAATACAAAGGGGTGATTGTAGTGATAAAGGACGTTACCACTGAGCAAATTGAAACCATTAAGCGGAGTGGATATACTTACAATCCTAAGCAGGAAGCTTTTATAAAAACGCTTGAGGCCTTTATAGCTACACAGAACATGCTGGAGAAGTCGGATATAACAGAATTGACAGAGCACTCCAGAAAAGTTGGAGCTTCGGAAATTGTAGAATTATTAAGTGCAATCAATCAATCAAATGAGAAAACTCAAATCGTTCCTGTAAAAGAAACAAA
Source organism: Planococcus lenghuensis (assembly GCF_001999905.1). Classification (NCBI taxonomy): domain Bacteria; kingdom Bacillati; phylum Bacillota; class Bacilli; order Caryophanales; family Caryophanaceae; genus Planococcus; species Planococcus lenghuensis. The sequence goes on along the minus strand of NZ_CP019640.1, from coordinate 2,823,263 downwards.
TCGGACTTTTAACGCTGGAGAGTTTGCAGAGATTTGTGGCGTTTCTGTCCAGTTAGTACGCAGAGAATGTGAAAGAGGGAGCATCACTGCTGAAAAAGGCACGAGGAATAGTTGGATAATTCCTGAAAAAGAATTGGAGAACCCTATTGTCCAACGCTGGTTAAAAAGTAAAAAAACCATGTGGAAAGAAATTAAACAAGCTAAAGAAGTTTTAAAAGACAGCCCTGAGTTTATTGAGGGATTGAAAGAAATTGAAGACAACAGAAAATCAGAGAGCCACTCATGACTCGTTATCTAATCGATACGAATATTATTCGCTTTTATATACAGCAGCAGCGAGACGTAGAGAGATTTTTGGATAATTGCATGGCTAATGAAGATACTTTACTATTATCTATGGTGACTGTCGGCGAATTGAGGTCACAAGCTATGGAAATCAGTGAGAGACAGAGAGGTGCTGTACGTCGTTTGATCAAAGCATTTCCTAAAGTAGAAGTTACTGACCCAGCGGACCGGAAAGCCCATGCCTATAGAAGAATGGGAAGGTGTATACGAGAACTCCACAAAGAAGAAAAGAAAGCGTTTTTACCCAGATTGCCTGGATTAGCAGATTCTAAAATTGCGGTAGATGCAATCAATGAAAATGCGGAAATAGTGACTAATAACACAAGAGATTTTCATATTTCCCGCTTCTTTGGTGTTTCCTTGTATGACCCAAAAGAAAATATTCGATTCCCTCCTATCGAGAAATCAGGTAACTCTCCATCAACGTGGATTTTACCTGACGAGCGATATAGATAAAATCGACATTATCAAATCGTGTCCCTGTGAAAGAAACAAATCAGTTTATTCACGACAATTGCATCCAAACAAAGTCATCCTCAGTGAGATCAACTGGTTTCGAGGGTGGCTTTTGTATGTTTACTGAAAAAATGAAATAGACATCATTGCACAGGACACAGGGAAAGAGGGGCAAAAATTCCTTCACCAACTTTACATAAGAACCACTTCTAGCTGTTTAAAGAGCAGTGACGATATTGTCGAAATTTTCTTTTCACTTGTACTGTACATTATGATAGAGTAAGGAAATACTAAACCAAGAAGGTGACACCTATGGCTAGAAGCAACACCGAAGAGTTGGAAAGAAAAGTGACGGCGTCAAAAGTGTCGGTTGAAGAGATTATGGTAGCGAATCAGGCACTCAAAGACGTCGTGATTAAAACGCCGCTGCAGCGGAATGAAATTCTTTCTGCCAGATACGGCTGCAACGTCTATTTGAAACGGGAAGATTTGCAAGTGGTGCGCTCATTCAAATTGCGTGGCGCTTATAACTTTATCCGCAGTCTGACAATAGAAGAACGAAATAAAGGAGTCGTTTGTGCCAGCGCCGGCAACCATGCCCAAGGCGTTGCGTATTCCTGCTTTGCGCTGGGGATTGAAGGGAAGATTTTCATGCCGCTGACAACCCCCAGCCAAAAGGTTTCTCAAGTAAAGCGCTTTGGTGGCGAATACGTATCGGTCGTCCTCAAAGGAGACACGTTTGATGATGCCTATACAGCGGCGATGGAATATTGTACAGCCGAAGAAAAGGTGTTTGTCCATCCGTTTGACAACAAACGGATTATAGCGGGCCAAGGCACCGTAGCTGTGGAAATCCTGAACGACATGCAGGAGCCTGTCGACTATATGTTTTGTGCCATCGGCGGTGGCGGGTTGGCGTCAGGCGTCGGATCGTATTTAAAAGGGATCAGCCCGTCCACGAAACTGATTGGCGTTGAGCCGGCGGGCGCCGCCAGTATGAAGAAGTCGCTTAGCAACGGCAAAGTAACCCGTCTCGACTCGATTGATACATTTGTCGACGGCGCAGCGGTCAAACAGGTCGGCGAGTTGCCGGTGGCAATCTGCAGTGATGTTTTGGATGATATCGTCCTTGTCCCCGAAGGCAAAGTCTGCACGACCATTCTGCAGCTGTATAACGAAAATGCAATTGTCGCGGAACCGGCGGGTGCTTTGTCGGTGGCGGCGCTGGATTTCTATCAGGAAGAAATTAAAGGGAAAAATGTGGTGTGTGTCGTCAGCGGCGGCAACAATGATATTGAGCGGATGCAGGAGATCAAAGAAAAATCGCTGATTTATGAAGGGTTGAAGCATTACTTTATCGTCACGTTTCCCCAGCGTGCCGGTGCGCTGCGCAAGTTTATGGAACAAGTGTTGGGGGAGCAGGATGACATCACGCATTTCCAATACACCAAGCGGACCAACCGTGAGGCAGGACCTGTCATCGTAGGCATTGAATTGAAGGCCCGGGAAGACTACGGACCGCTTGTGAAAAGGATGGACGAAAACGGATTTCCCTATAAGGAAATCAATAATGACCCGTTGCTATTTAACTTGCTGATCTGAATGCATCCCTGGGATAGAAACGATTCAGTTTATTCACGACAATTGTATCTAAATGAAGTTGTTCTGAGAGAAATCAACTGATTTTAAGGACGGATTTGTGTGTTTACTGAAAAAATTGAATAGACATAATTGGACCGAACCCAGGGTGAGGTCAATAATTGTGTCCAAATGAAGCCATCCTCAGTGAAATCAATTGATTTTGAGGATGGCTTTTGCGTATTTGTTAAAAAAATGAAGTAGACATAATTGCATCGTCCACCTATTTTACATAATAGGGAAAGACCGCTTATCGGGATATTAATGCCTTCTTCGATAAAACGAAGTGCTGCAGATGATTCCAGTCGTCAAGCAATTCATTTTATACCTAGTAAGTCAATTGGTATAATAAGCGAATAGAGAAGGAGGGCATGCATGACTATTCCGAAACCCCTTGTACAGATCAACCAGGCTTTTATCGTCGTTACCGTTTTAGCGGCGCTCTGGCTTCAGCCGGCCATTCTGTTTTTGCCGTTCGCTATTGGAGCTTATACATTGATGACAAAGAAAAATCCGGTGATTCAATTCAGCCGACGCTTTTTGAAAAAGCCGCTGACAAGCTATTTGCAGGAAGACAAGGATCAGCAATTATTTAATCAATGGATTGCGACGATTTGTTTAGGGTTATCGCTCATTTCCTTTTCTCTCGACATTCACCTGGTTGCCTATGCCTTCAGCATCATGGTTATCATCGCAGCCGGCATGGCTTTGATGGGCTATTGCATTGGTTGTACGATCCGTTATCGCTATATAATGTGGAAACATAGACGCACAAAAACACAGGCGTAACTTTGAAGACCTGAAAGGCTTGGTTGTTGCGGTTGAACTGCATCCCTGTGACAGAAACAACGCAGTTAATTTACGATAATTGTATGCAAATGAAGCCATCCTTCGTGAATCCAATCAATTCCAAGGATGGCTTTTTCATTTTCATTGAAAAAAAGAAGTAATCATAATTGAACGGCAGACAGCGGCCGATCGGTAAATATAAAAGTGGCATTTCTCCCGTCAGGAGAGATGCCACTTTTATCATTTTTCACTTCTTATGCTTTTCTTCTATTGGAGAGGAAAAGTCCTGCGCCGATCAACATCAGCATCAAGCCAGCCAGCAAATAATTCAATGTATTTGTCGCGGTATCAGGGAGTTCTTCGCCTTCTTTTTGGGCAAAAACGGAAAGATCGATAGAATCAGCCATCGCTTTCAGGCCTGCATCGTTCGGGTGCAAGTTATCCCCACTATCATATGCCGGCAAGATTTTGTCCGGATTTTCCGGGTCACGGAGGACGTGATCAAAATCAAACACGCCGTCAAAAACATTCTGGCTGCGAATCCACTCATTGACTTCCTGGCGTGTTGTTTCCCCTTCTTCTGTGTAGTAGTTAGGGTCACCTGTGAACGCGTTCATCGGCGTCAGTGTGCCAATGTAAATATTGATTCCGCGCTCATGCGCCTCTTCGGCAATTTGCTTCATTCCTTCGATAATCAGGTCGGCATCGTACACATGGTAAGGATCACTATGGCCAATGTCATTGATTCCTTCGAAAAGAATGATATCAGTTACATTTGTTTGAGAGAAAACATCCCGCTCCAGCCGGTCCAGTGCTTTTTCTCCGAAAATCGGGGAGTCGGTCAGGATTCTATTGCCGGAAATCCCTTGATTCAGAATAGAGAAGGTCTGGTTTTTAAACTCTTCGTCCAAGCGGTCATCCAGGAAATCAGTATAGCGGTGGTTCGCGTTCAAGGTGGACAGGTACCCATCTGTAATGGAATCCCCCAATGCGACAACCGTCCTTGTCTGTTTGTTGTTCGTTGTTAAGACATCGACACCGGACAAATAGAACCAGGAATCGGAACTGTTTTCAAATCCGTCCCCGTCTATGTTCAATGCAGCATCGCCATCAGCGAAATAACTTTGCTGATTCGCTGTATTGTGCCAAGTAGCCGGTCCGCTATTGCCGGGGATATATAAGCTGATTGTTAAATTCGCTCCGTCGGCCACATCAAACGGAACCGAATCACTGACGATAGCTTCTCCTGCGGGAATCGTGACGGATTCACTTTGGTTGAAGGTTAACTGTTCAACCGTATCCGCGACCACCGAAGCATCTTCAGCAGTATCCGCTACGGTTACTTTTCCAAATGTTAACGGCTGCTCTCCAAATTCATTGGACAGGCGAACTCTTACTTCTTTACCTGAAGCCGTTGGGTTTACAATCATACGGATTGTTTCATTTTCGAAACCGTTTTGAGAAAATCCTCCGTCCCAATCCACTGTTGTCCAAGCCTCTGTCTGACTTGCCGACCAAGCCCCGACCCAATGACCGCTCTTGCTGTCAGCGCTTACATTAGAAGGTGAAAAAGAAAAGCTGAGCGTTAACATTGCTGCCAAAACCGTTAAAACAAACGTGTTCTTCCCCATGCTCACATCTCCTATCCTATGTAATTGTCGTACATTACTATCTTACTTTAAAAAATGGGTTTAACAAGGGATAAATACAAAATATTGAAAAATTTTATATGGGGTTACAAAAATTGCATCGTTTATTCTTAGTAATTGGATACAAAAACAGCCGTTCTCATTGAAAAAGAGAAGTGGTCATAATTGGATGGAACAGAGGGGCGGATAGTGGCGTTCCAGAAGAAATAGAAGAAGGGCACTAGAAGTTGAATAAAGATTTGACGCTGATAAAATAAAGGGAGTATTAAAAATTTATTGAACATATCTGTGAATACAGCTCATTGATCAAGGAATATCCTAAAGGAGATGTTGGTTAAATGTCTTTGCTCAGTAAAAGAGATGAGATCAAACGAAACGGAATAAGAGAGATTATGGAATTGGCTTCAGCCATTGATGGCCCCGTCATTGAGTTACAGATAGGACAACCGATTGCTGAAATCCCTTCTTTTGTGAAAGCCGCTGCGATTCAAGCGATCCAAGACAATTTTTCGAGCTATACGGCTAATGCGGGAATTCCTTCATTGCGAAAAGCGATCGTTAACAGGATGCAATCGAAATATGGGGTAGAAATCGGACTTAACAATGTGGTCGTTTCTCCAGGAGCGGTTGCAGCGCTGAATATCGTTTTACTTTCCATTGTCGATGTAGGTGAAGAAGTGCTGATACCTGATCCTGCTTATCCGAACTACGATTCCTTGATCAGAATACAGAATGCCATTCCAAAATATTATCCGACTGATCCAAACAACGAGTACTTACCGGAGCTTGATAAACTGGAAGACATGATTACGGAGAAAACGAAAGCAATCATTGTCAATTCACCCAGCAATCCGACAGGTGCGGTATTAGAAAAAGATACATACAAAAAACTGATTGAGATAGCGAGAAAGCGAAACATCTATATTATTTCCGACGAAATCTATGACGAACTGGTATACGAGAAGGATCATATTTCTGCTTTGAGTGTAGATTCAAGCTACAATGACTTTATTATATGCGTATATGGTTTCTCCAAGACATTCGCCATGACGGGGTGGAGGCTCGGATATGCCATACTACCGGATCATTTATATTCCATCACGACAAAATTGCAAGAGCCGATTACGACATGTGCCTCTTCCATTTCGCAAAAAGCAGGGGAAGCCGCATTAACCTCTCCGTTGGCCGATGAATTCGTGAAGGAAATGAATCAACTCTACAGAAAGAAGCGGGACCTGGCTTGTGAGCTGCTGGATAAGTACGAAACGAAATTTGTAAAACCGAATGGGGCCTTTTATATCATCATCGACATTTCAGAAACGAACATGGATTCCATGGACTTTGCCAAGTCATTGCTTATTGAAAGGAAAGTGGCGGTTGCCCCGTGTTCTACATTCGGTCCTTCCGGTGATAACATGATCAGAATCTGTTTTGCGGGAGACGAAGAGAAATTGAAAGAAGGCATAGAGGCGTTAGGGGAATTTTATCAGGAAAAAGTCTCAGGGAATAATGAGGTTGAACAACTAGCTGTCGAGTGATGATCCAACAGTCGGATTAGAAAAAGAGAATCCAATTGTCATTGTGTGCGGGCGAGCGCCTTTAATTAACTCATATCGCATCAAAATCTTATGAACCATAGGAGTGAATGAAATGACGAACCCTTCTTTTTCTGGCATCATCCCCCCGGTTGTTACACCGTTCGATCAACATGGGGAATTTGATGAAACTTCTGCCAAAGCGATCATCGATCATTTGATAGAGGCGAAAGTAGACGGACTCTTTTTCTTAGGAAGCACTGGTGAATTCAGTCAGATGAACACCGGCTTGCGAAAAGAAATTACAGAGTTTGTAACAGCTTATGTGGACAAACGTACCTCTGTATTAATAGGGACAGGCAGCAACACGATCAAGGAATCAATTGAACTGAGCCGATTTGCAGAGCAGATGGGTGCAGACGGAATAGTCGTCATCAACCCATACTATTGGAAACTAAGCGAAAAAGAACTGCTGCGTTATTTTAATTCGATTGCAAACAGCACGTTACTTCCGATGCTGTTATACAACTTCCCGGAACGTACTGGCCAAAGTTTATCGGCAGACCTCGTCAAAAAGTTGGTGGACAGCAATCCGAACATTGCCGGAATCAAAGACACGATTGATTCAATCGCGCATATAAAGGATTTAATCTTAACGGTTAAATCAGCCCATCCGCAATTCGCTGTGCTATGCGGCTATGATGACCATTTGCTGAACACCTTGTTTATGGGCGGAGACGGAGGGATCATTGGCACAAGCAATTTTGCTCCTGAGTTGTTCACCGGACTGTATAGTGCCTACCAGGCAAACGATTTCCAAGAGGTAAAAAAGAAAAACGATCAAATTCTTCGACTTAGCCAGATCTACAAAAACAATGCATCCATTTTAAGTGTCATAAAGGAATGTCTAATTCAAAAAGACTTTAACCTCTCTCCTTCTTCGTTAGGGCCATTCAGTGAAGTGGATGAAAATGGGAAAGCAAATATAAAAGGGATTTTACAGAATTTAGAGTGATTCATTGCCGCGTCCCTGCGATAAGAACAATTCAGTTTTTTAAATCGTATCCCTGGGATGAGAACAATTCAATTTTTCGCGGCGATTGTATAGAAAACGAGCCATCCTCAATGAAACCAACCGATTTCGAGGATGGCTTCTGTATATTTATAGAAAAAAGAAGTGGCCATAATTGAACGGAATACAAAGGCGGATCACTCAAAAACTTCACTAAGTGCTGTTACTTTTAGTATAAGAATCAGTATAAGTTTATGAGTATAAGAGACAATTAATTTATTCCACTACTGGAATACGTTTGATACTAGGATCTGTGAAAATATCATTTTCATCTGTACTCTTTGTCGAAAATTCCGATACAAGCGCTCCTTTATCTCCTGCTTGAAACCAATGAAGTGTGTTTGGTTCTAACGTGTATTGCTCGCCTTCATGTAAAACAATTTCATGCCATACTGTAAATGTTTCTTCTTTTCCTTTGGGAATGCGTGCCAATGGTTGTTCTGTCTTTGGACCAGGTACGTACAGATAGACCGTTCCGAACCTGCATCTAAAAGTTTCTTCTTTTCCGGGAGAATCGCCTACTGGTGGATGAAGGTGCTCAGGACATGTCTGGCGAGGCAGCAAGATCAGATCTTTTGCGCAGCAACGCTCTGTATTGACATACTCCACCAGCTGCAGCCCCAATTCTCGGATTCGGTTTAATCCAAAATCCGTGACCTCTATTTTGTTCACTTCTTCATCAGTCAATTTAATATTAGCGTTTTCGAAAAAAGTTAGTGTTTCTTTTTTAACTTGTTCATATTCTACACGTGAAATCATTTCCATTCCTCCATTTTTGCAATCCATAATAAAAGTCTACATAGAAAGAATAGGAATTTACAATAGCCAGGATCGATAATTTCTTTTGAGTGCACCCCTGTAACAGAACCGATTCAATCTATTCACGACAATTGTATGCCAAAACAGCCGTCCTCATTGAAATCAACCGATTCCGAGGGTGGCTTTTGTATGTCTATTCAAAAAAAGAAACAGTTATAATTTAATGGAAGGGGGCGGTTTTATGAAGGTGCTGGAACTTGAAAACGTTACGAAACGGCGGGACGGAAAAACACTTTTGAAAGATGAGGGAAATCGCGTCCCTGGGACAGAAACAATTTAACTTGCTGCTCTAATAAGGGAGCGATTTAGGGGGGCGGCTGCGTGCCTAAGACAGAAACTCTTCCGTTTATTCACAACAATTGTATGCAAAAACAGCCACCCTCAGTGAAATTAACGGACCTCGAGGATGGCTTTTGAATGTTTACTGAAAAAAAGTGATTATTATCGACAGCATACAATAAAGTGTTCTGAAAGCTGTCGGTTAACGTGAGGCGGTGTCAATCAAGCCCGGTTTTTGGCCCTTCATTAATTGAAGCTTTTCTAGAGCATAAGCGACATTCAATACTTTTTCTTCTTCGAAGGCAGGGCCCATATTTGCAGCCCAATTGGCAGTCCGTCGCGGACACCGTACGGGATGTTCAAAGCCGGGAGGCCTGTTAAATTGTCGGGACCGGTAAAGCGGATGACTTCATCCAGGAAACTCAATGCTTGGCCGTTGATGTCAACGGTGCTGTCACCAATTGGAGGTGGCAAGAACGGCAAAGTCGGACTGATGAGGCCGTCCACACGTTCGAATACCTTCGCAAAGTCTTTATTTAATTTCCGGCGGATTTGCTGGGCCTGCAAATAATCCACTGCACTTACCAATTCACCGAATTCCAGCAAAAATCGCGTGTCTTCTCCGAATTTTTCGGGCTGTTTATCAAGTTTGGGTGATGGACGGCGCTCGTTTCTGATGTAATGGTGACAAGTTCGGCAAATTCCGCTTGCGCGAGAGACGGAATTTTGACCAGCTCAGTCCGTGCGCCCAGTTTCTCCAGTTCGTTTATTATAAATGCGTCCTTGGGACAGAAACTCTAAACAGAAACTCTTCAGTATATTCAAGGCCATTGCAAAGCAAAGAAGCCATCCTCCGATTTTGAGGATGGCTTCTATTTCTATCAATGCTTCATTAATTGTAAAACTTGAGGAGAAATAGCTGGAATGCTGTGGCCAACTGCTAGAAAACTCCCGTCTTTTCCAAGGGACATCGAGCTTTTTATGGAACTATCGTTCCTAAACTTTTTGCACTTCATTGTTAAATTTCAAGGGAAATTAACCGATATACTAAAGAACTGGAGAAAATATCCACCACTAAAGAAGTTGATAGGGATTAGAACACTACTTTATTCATTACATAATAAAAGTGAGAAATAAATTTGTTTTAATCTTCCCGTTATACAGTGTTCAAAATAATTTTGTCTATTACCATCAAAACATTTATCCCATTACGGAGGAAAAGCCATTGAAGTTAAAGCTCTTGGGCATCAATTCCAAGATTGAAGGTTTGTAAAGCAAAAGAAGGAGAGGGGAATTAGAGACTTAAAAAATGTTAGAGACAGTGATTGATAAATCTGTTAATAACATAGTAAGAAAGGTTGGAGAGAGGGCAGGAGAAATAATTGGAAGAAGTATAGGTGGATTTGTCAGAAAGACAGTAGGTGGACCGATTGGTTCACCGGTTGGCGACTCGCTAGTAAATTCAACTGAGGAGAACTTATTTTAGGGAATGTCGGAAAAACTACAGGAAAAGAGACTGACAAACAAAAAGGAGGTGAATTAGGAAAGGAACTAGTAAAACAGAGCATACAATTCATGAAAACTAAATTAAAGAGCTTTCTTTAAAATTTCACAGCTACTTAGGGATGATTTTAGATATTGTTTTTCTTAAGTCCTCATGATTTTATGTATAACTTAGTGAAGGCGGAGACGGAGATGGAAGCGAGAGAAAGAGCGTTGCATGGAGTGAGAAATTGGTTAGCTTTTCTCAAGCACAGCCACTTACTCAAAGGAAAAGCTAAGCTGGAAGTACGTGAGCAATTGAAAAAAATATTGATGGGGCTAGAGGATAAACCTACGATTTTGATTTCAGGAGAGTTTAATGCAGGTAAAACGACTTTCATCAATGCATTGCTGGGTGAAAAGGTGTTAGTTAGTGATGTCACACCTGCTACTGCTATGATTACAAAATTGACGTACGGCCATGAAAAGCGATTGTTTCTGCATTTTAAAGATCAGACAATCCAAGAGTGTGATTTTTCTTTTTTAAAGGAAGTAACTGCAGAAGGAGATAAACATGGAGACAACATAAGGAGTAAGCTGGCTTTCATTGAAATCCAGTTGCCTTTTGAGCTGCTGAAGTTCTATACGCTTATAGACAGTCCAGGTCTTACTTCCTTGTTTCAGAAACACTCAGATGTGACGAATCATTTTTTTGAAGAAGCGGATACTGCAATTTGGCTGTTCAACAGCTTGAATGTTGGAACAGCGTCAGAGGTAACTTGGCTCCAGAAGCTATATGAATCAGGGATTCCAACAATTGGATTGATAAATGGAATTGACCGACTGGATGAGGATGAAGATCTTGATGCGTTTTATGAGTATAACGTTCGGAGGTTAACTCCAATGATTACGCAGCTGGATGGTATTTCTTCTAAGGATATTCTAGAGGGGAAACTTAAAGATGATGAACAGCTAAAGGAATGGGGTAATCTCGAAGCGGTAGAATCTTTGTTTGTAAGTTTTGAAAATGAAAAGCTGGAGTTAGTTTTCCTTCAAGTTCAAACGGCGCTCAATGATTTCTATAAATCTCTATTAAGAGAGAAAGAGAGCTCGGTGTTTTTAAAGAACAGAGAGCTATTGCTTACACACTTCTTAAAAATGGAGAAAATAACATTGGATTTGGCAGAAGAACTGAAAGCGGAGTATCAAAAGAAAGAAGATCTTATCGCTGAATGGAATCTTTTTCTGCAAAATAACCTGCTTGAGCCAACGAACATCGAGCCCTTCATCACTAAATTTAAAAAACCGATAAAATTAAGGGGAGAATGGGAGTCAATTGTGCTACCTCAGTTAAATGCTTACATAAAGTGGTTCGAAGAGGTCAATTTAGAGGATAGAGTATTAAACGTGAAAAAGGTAGCAGCAGAAGAATGTTTTCAAGATATAAATAAAGTTTATTTTAAGTTTTTCCAAACATATAAGTACATTAAAGCAGATAGAGAATACCGCATATACGCTGAAAACGTGAAGCGAAAAATCAAAATCTTAAATTCGAAGCAAGAAGAAGTGGAAAAATCTTTGAAAACATTTACTAAAGTTGTGGAGCAAGAAGTCAAAAAAGAAATTGAACCGGTAAATGAGCGAATTAAACGACTGAATATGGATTGGAGAAATGTGTTACTTCCTATTAAACAAGTGGTGGGTAAATGGGCAGTTGAAGATCTTGTGAAGATGGAAGACTATGCAGAAGAAATTAGAGATTTTCAACGGGAAGTGCTTCCATATCTTTATCTTGCAGTGCAAAAGCATGCAGCGAATCTCTCAAAAGGAGATATACAACACATGTTAGGTCTGTTAAGTACTCTTTACAAGGAGAGGGATGAAACGAGTGTATTGGCTAGAATTATACAGATGGGATCCTTGAAGAATCCGATAGCAGAATTCAAGGTAAGAGCTGTTACCAGTAACCATCGACCATATATGCAATCCAGTGAATTCATGCCAGTTCCCTTAGATCTAAAGCAGGAACTGGTCAAGTTGAGCCCTCAATTGATAAAAGATCCAGGAGTGATAGCTGCGAGTGTGGCCGTGGTGATGAGTATATTTTAATAACAAATAAGAGTGGATAAGAGGAATCGTATGGATAAGGAAAAACTATTAAGTGGTTTGGATAAGTGGAAAACAATTGCCCGACAAGAAGAACTTCAATCCCTTGAACAAACGTTGAAAATAGTCGGGACAGACTTACGGGATAATCTAATGGTGATGGTGAGCGGGGAGTTTAATGCCGGTAAATCAACATTTATCAATGCGTTGCTTGGTGAGGAGTTATTAACGGCAGACATTACACCGGCAACTGCAGTTATCACTAAGCTAACATACGGTGAAAAGAAGAAAGTCGTGGCTCATTATCAGGACGGAACAACGGCTGCTTATGACAGGAAATGGCTTGAACAGTTAACGGTGGAGCGGAGCGGGAAAGGGGAAAATATTCGCCGTCAGTTATCCTATGTCGAGTACCAGCTGCCTTCAGAACTACTGAAAACTTATACGATTATCGACAGTCCTGGATTGACGGCTCTTCATGAACATCATACACGTGTCACGGAAAGTTTTATGGAAAGAAATGAAATGGGGATTTGGCTTTTTCATGCAATGAGTGTCGGCACAGCTTCTGAAATGAGTTTGCTGCAGCGGATGCAAGATTTAGAAGTGCCTGTTTTGGGTGTTGTAAATGCAATCGACCTTCTTGATGAAGAAGAAGACATCGATTCTTTTTTGAAATTTAACGAAAGACGCATGTATCCGCTTATTCAAAAATTGTATGGAATTTCAGCAAAAGATATTCTGCAAGGAAAATTGGAAGAAGACGCTCAATTGTTCGAGTGGGGAAATGGACAAGCCATTGATGAAATATTTGATGAAATCGCTCCTGTCCATCTGCGAAAGATGGAAGGCTTTTACCGGAAACTCAAGAAGCCGCTTAAGGAATACTTGAATCATGTTCAAGAGAAAAAGACTTCGTTTGCATTTTTGAAAAGTACCGATAAAGTCTGGTCTTTCCAAAACCGGCATTTTCCTGAGTTCATTGAACAAGGTGAAAAGATCAAGTACCTTGAAAATCAACTCTCCAAATACTTAGCCGATTGGCGAAGTTTTCACATGGAGGAAGGGCAGGATAGCGATTTTACAGAGCAAGTGATCAAAAAACTCGGATCGCCAGAAGACTTGGTAAGCTCTTGGAATAACAACTTAAAATTGGGACTGAATTCGCATCGGCAGATTGAATCAGCGTTACTCCAAAAACGCATGCAACTTATGAACGAACGGCGGGAACTGGACGATAAATGGATTAATATCAATTCATCGTGGATTTCCCTAGGAAAGAAAGTTAAATTTGCTGAAGAAGAAATGCTGTTAAACAAGGAAATTCGAGAATGGAATTCGCAGATAAAAAAGCTTAATGAAAATTCAATAACACTGAAAAGATCGATCGGTAAATTTAACGTTGCGGTGAGGAAGAGAATTGAACAGAAAATTCGGCAGAAACGAGAGGCTTATAGCGAAGAATTGGCCGAATTTAAGGAATTCCGGATGGATATGTATGAGGAATATGGAACCATTAGTATAAGCGATATCTTAAATCTACAACGTCATCTGGAAAGACAACGAAAATTCCAGACAGAAGTATTTCCTTTATTCAAGGCGCAGCGACTAATGGTCTTGCAGTTGAAGAGCTACAAACAGGCGATGAAGCTGTTTGAGGAAGTGGAAGCTGTCTATGCCGATATTGATTATGTTGAACTGATCGAACAGATGAAATCATTCTATACCTTCGAAGAGCATAAGCCGGGACTTGAACCGGTTTCTTTCAAAGCAGTAAGTGATTCTTCTTTCAAGACGACGGAATACTTACCGCTGTCGGTCTCTACGAAACAAAATGCAAAGGAAATCAAAGACGCCCGTTCAACATTAGTGGAACGAAGAAGAGCTGCTGTGGGCTCGGTTCTTTTGCTCTTGTCTTACCCGGTGTTTTTAACTGTCGATGGGATTTCTAATTGGAATGAAGCGAAGGATACGGCTAATGAGATTTATGAAAAATTCGAAGAGCCGGAAACAGAATGGCAATTGAGTGATTTTGAGGAGGAAGCTGTGCCGTTGAGTATAGAAGCGAAAACGGAAGCTGAACCGGTAGCGGAAGCTGAACCTGCCTTACAAGAAGATATGCCAATTTATTGGACAGATGAAGAAGAAATTGTTTCATTCATCCAAAAATTTCGTGCGGCTTATATGGAAGATTTGAACCAGGCATCTGTAACAGAGCTTCCAAATTATATAGATAGAGAGACAGTCATTTATAGAGACTTGGCTGATTATATCGTTTCGCTTGATGGAAGGGGCTTGTATTATGACTTTCACTCTGTTGAAGTTCTTGCGATAGAAGAACTGGAAGCGAACCGATACAGTGTTACCACGGCTGAGACCTATACAATCGCGAGCATTGAAGGTGAAGCTTCTTATAACGAACGGACAAAAGAGTACTTACTATCCGCAATAGCGGACAACAGGTTTCTAATCGAAAATATTATAACGCTGAGTGAATCAGCAGAAGTGCTTGACTATACTGTTGAAGAGGAAGTTTCCGAAGACCAGGAGACTGTTGAAGAACCGGCTGAAGATACCGTCGGACTTGTGGAACATTCAGAAGTTGCTCGTATGATGAGTAATTTTTATCTGGATTCTGAAATGGCGTTCAATGGTTCCGGATTTGAATCAATTTCCCATTACTATGCTGAAGACGGATCGGAATATGAGGCGACGGAGTCATACATCTCCAACGCAATAGAGAAAAATATGCAGATGAGAAACCATGAAATTAGGATCGAATCGGTTGAGGTTTGGGATTCGTCTCATTACGTAGTAGAACTTTATGTACATGATGAGTATCATTACCAAAATGGAGCCGGTGATTTGAAAGAAGTTCTTGTTAATTACTTGGTCAAAGTGACGGAAGAAGGATTACTGGAGATAGAGAAGCTCCTGAATTTGGAGATTTTATCTGAAACAGAATTTTGAACAAAAGGGGATTTGTCATGGGAATCGATTTGAATGAGTACAAGGAGAACCGTTCTTGCTTACTTAACGAATTAAGTAAATATGATCAGGTGTTGCAGGATATGGAGCTCGAAGACGAACAGCAGAAAGTACACCATTATAAATCGGATATTTTGAATGATAATTTTCAATTAGCCGTGGTAGGAGAATTTTCAAGAGGGAAATCGACGTTTATTAACGCTTTATTAGGTCAACAGATACTGCCTTCATCTGCCAAGCCTACAACAACGATTTTGAATAAAATCGTGTACAGCCCACACTCTTTTATCAAATTGCATTATCACAATGGCATAAAAGCGCCGGATGTGATTACTGAAGAAGATTTCAGGAAATTGGTGGCACCGATGGAACCGGTAATCGGCGATGCGGCATCTGAAAAAGAACATGAAGAAATTGTGGATTATATGAAAAAAATCAAATACGCAGAAATCGGACGGAATTTGTCGCTCTGTGCGAATGGCGTGGAAGTAATAGACACTCCCGGCACAAACGACTTAGACCCGATTCGCGAGGAAATTACCAACACCATTATTCCACGTTCCGATGCGGCGATTCTATTGCTTAGTGCATTGAAGATCTTATCAGAATCAGAAATGAGTTTATTGAAAGACAGACTTTTAGCCAACGATATTCAGAAGATTTTTATTGTGGTCAATTTCAAAGATCATTTGGAATCGAAAGAAGAGGAATCGAAGGTGCTGAAGTTTGCATACCAGCATTTAAAAGAAATTCTCTATGACCCTAAAATTTTCATGGTTTCAGCAAAACATGCGCTGAATTCACGCCGGAAGCTGAACGGGGAACAGATTGTCACGAAAAGAGGACGTCCGATTGAAGTCTGGAATTTCGAGGATACCGGGTTTCCGGAGCTGGAGAGAAACCTAGCAGATTTTCTTCAGTACGAGCGAGGAAGCATCAAATTGCTTAAGCCGTTGAAGAGGACATTGGAAAGTATAAAGGAAGTCAAGAAAAAAAAGGTCGATTTTGAACGTAATGCACTCAATTCGCAGACTGAAAACTTAAAGGAAAAAGTAGCGGCTTTCCGACCTAAAGTGAAAATTGCGAGTGAAAATGGCAAGAAGGCCCGTAAGGATTTAGGTAAAACATTGAAATTTGAAGAAAAAGAACTAACGAAGTGGTACGAGCAGGAGCTCGAAAAAGTAACAGATTTAGCACTCTGTACGTTTGAGGAAAATCGTCGCCTTGAACTTACAGAAATCAGCAAAAAAATTGAGCTTGCCGTCGCCCCACTGGAACGTTCCATTTTTGAAGCGAAAAAAGAAAAAATGAATGCAACTGCAAAAGCTGCGCTCGAAACGACTTCCAAAGAAGTGAATGCAGAATGGGCAAGCATGGATATTGAGTTGACGGACATGACCGCTCCGCAAAGCATAGGTTCCTTGGTTCCAGCGGTCTACAATCATCAAGAAGCAGAAAGCAAAATCGATGATTTGTTTGGTTCGATACACGATAGTTTAGAAGAGGCCTGGCATAGTCCTACTGGTTTTTTTGTAAAGGCAGCAGTGGGAGCCGGGATGATTGTGAACTCTATAGGATATGGTTTGACAAAAGCTTTTAGCTGGGGCTGGTCGAAAATTAAAGGAATGGATGAAAAGGAGAAATTCAAGAAAGAACTCCTGGATTACTATAACAATAATAACAAAAACAAAATGAAAATTATGAAAGCTGAATATCAGACGATGAGTAACTCGGTTGAAGAACAATTTAAAGACATCATTGAGGAACAGTTGAAACAGGTTGAAGGTCAATTAAAGCAACTGATCAAATCAACGGAACTTGAAGGAAAAGAAATTGATAAAAGATTGTCTGTCCTTGATTTACAAGAACAAGAACTGAATAGCATCAAAGCGAACTTGGAACAGCTCGCAAATAAACTTCAGCAACAAGCTGCTGGGAAAGTCGGTGCGGCATGATGAATTATCAAGAGGAAAAAGACCAACTGAACGAAAAAATTATGCGGACAGAAGAGTTGCTCGCTGCTGCAATTCCAAACAGTTCCCAATTGAAGCAACTCAAGGAATTGAAAGAGGATATCGAAGCAGATCATTATACCGTCATGGTTGTTGGCGAGTTTAAGCACGGAAAATCTACTTTTGTTAATGCACTTTTAGGTCAGGATGTCATGCCAAGAGGCGTCACTCCGACAACCGCAACAATTAATGTGGTTCGTCATGGTGAAACACACCTTGTACAAGTGATGAAGACAGACGGTTCCGAGGAATCTTATGATTCTTTGGACATACTGCACGAATATACAGCTTCTCAGAATTTTGATGCTGACAACGTCAAGTTGATCAATCTGGAGGTCAATTCGCCGCTTCTTGAGAACCGGGTAGTATTGATTGATACGCCAGGAGTCAATGATTTAAGTGAACAGCGCACGGAAGTGACCCATCAATTCCTCCCAAGAGCTGATGTAGTGATTTTCATGTGTTCATTAACTTCGCCGATTAAGAAGTCAGAAGAGAAGTTTATCAAAGAACGGTTGATGAAAAGCGGAAGGGACCGTATCATTTATGCGGCGAACTTTATGGATCGCATTGACGAGGACGAACAGGAAGAGTTGGTTGAATTCGTCGAACGGCGCTTGGAGCTTATTACAGAGGAACGAGTGGATGCGTTATTCCCTATTTCTGCGAAAGAAGCACTAGATGGGCGGTTACAAAATGATAGTGAACTAACGAAGTATTCGGGAATTGTTGAATTGGAACAAGAAATTAAACGGCGCATCGATTCAGGGTCCAGAGGCCAGGAAAAAATCAATCATTTCTATATCCGCTTGATGGAGATTAACGAAGTCATTCAACAGGAAATTGCTACTGCCGAACTGCTGGCCCGGCAAACTGAAGAAGATTTGGAAAATCAATTGCAGGCTGTAAAAGAGTGGTTTCGGAAATTGTCCGATCAGGAAATGCAATTACAAAACTACCTGTACGACCGAGAAGCTGAAATCAATTTCATGGTAGGCAAATCAGTGCATCATTTCGGCGACCGGCTTATAAACGATATGGACACACGGATTCAAATGTTTCAAGGAGCTGATGTGAAAAATTTAGTGAAGGTTCAGCTGCCCACAGCTATCCGTTCGCAAATCACGCAATGGCTCGACCAAAACGAAGATGCCATCCAGCAATTGCTATTAAAATTAGAAAAAGAAGTATCTCAGGGATTAGCGCGTTCGTTCAATCAAAGTATCCGATTACAGGGCCAGCGTATGGATTCATTCACCCATCTATCAACGATTCCGATTTTTCAGGCAAAAAGCGGAAACGCCAATGTTAAAGCAGGACTCGTTCTTGGCGGTGCTGGCGCATTGGTAGCTATAGTAGGCGCGCCAATCCTCTTGCCTTTAATCGGTATGGCTGGCCTGCCGCTCGTATCTCAAACATTTGCAGAATACCAATTAAACAAAATCAAGCCAGAACTAACACGGAATGTCCGTCAGAAATTGACCAGTATGATCAATGACTTGGAAGCTCAATTGAAAATGTACATCAATCAGTCGATTAACCAAATCAGCGCTAGTTCAATTGAAGAATTTAATCGCCTTCTCAATTCATATGAAGCAATTCTGCAAAAAGAAACTTTACAGCACAAAAGCAAAGCCAGAAACTTAAGTGAACAAAATAAGAAACAGATTGCATTAAAACTATGGATTGAAACACAAGAAGGGGGCAAAGAATTATATGAACAATTGGGATAACGCATCTAACGGAATCGAAACGGAAAATAGCTTCAGTGAAACAACTGACCTTGTGGAAGTTGATCATTCAGTGCAAGCTGAAATGATTCAACCAACGTCTTTTTCGGGCGGGCAAGATGTTTTTTCATTCAATGATCCATTGAAGCATGCGCATTTATTTCAGTTTGAGCCACTGAACCTCGATTTGGGTAATAATCATTTTGTCCAGCCTCATTACGTGGATGCGTATATTCGAGCAGACGGCACTATGGTGGATGGTTACTTCCGTGATGGAGATGGAAATACAATGGTTGACCGTACGATAGACCAAGGAGGGGGGTACATCCGTTCAAACCCGGATGGCAACTCTCTTAATAACTTGAAATAATATGTGAAATACTTGAGCGGAATACAAGGTCAATCGGCAATTAGGTCTAAGTGACCCTACTCTATGGATAAAGTCTTATGGTATTCTTTAACTGTCTGCGCTTTCATTCAAATATAGCAGACCTCGAAGGGATGTATCAGTGCATGAAGAATAATGGAAAACAAAAAATCAATGTGATTGCAAGCACAGCTGCAGCATTAGGATTACTCGTAACTTCCGTGGCGCCAGGCGTGGCAGAAGCTAAACCCGGAAGAGATGCGGAAGTATCCAATCGCGGGATTGAAGTTCAGTTATTGGGTGTCAATGACTGGCATGGACAAATTGATGTCACGCGAAAAGTTGCTGGAAGATATGTTGGCGGCGCTGAGTATTTGGCCGCTTATTTAAAGCAACGAGAAGCGGAAAATAAAAATACATTACTGATCCATTCCGGAGATATGACGGGCGGAAGCTCGCCGGCTTCAGCTCTTCTGCAGGATGAACCCACGATTGAAATCATGAATGCACTTGGCTTTGATATCGGCACATTAGGAAATCATGAATTCGACAGAGGCGTGGATGAACTCAATCGTCTTCTGTTCGGCGGCTACCATGAAACGACCGGCGAGTTCGAAGGAGCGGGTTTTCCTTACATAGCAGCGAACGTGGTCTACAAGAATTCCGGGGAAAATCTGTTGCCTGCCTACCAAATCCAAAAAGTTAATGGCATGGATATCGGCTTTATCGGTGTCGTGACAGAAGACATCAGGGAAGTCGTTATCGCCAGTGCCCTGGAAAATATCGAAGTTACCGATTCAACAGAAGCCATCGACAAAGCGGTTGCCGAGTTGAAAGCACAGGGAGTTGAATCGATTGTGGTCCTGGCACACGCTCCTGCTAGTTCAAACACAGATGGCACAAACGCGACGGGCGAAGCCGTTGAACTGGCTAACAGCATAGACGATGAAGTGGATATTATATTGGGCGCACATAATCATGCGTATTCCGATGCTATTGTCGATAATAAACTGGTCGTCCAAGCGTATTCCTATGGAACGGCATTCACGGACATCGACCTCGTCATTGACCCAAAGACAAAAGACATTGTCCAAAAATCAGCTGAAGTGGTCACGACTTTCCACGATGGCATTGAGCCTGACGCTGAAGTAAAAGCGATGGTTGACCAATACAAAGAAAATGTCGCGCCTTTGATCAACCGCATAGTCGGCGGATCTCAGGGAACGATTACAAGAACCGGTGACGACAGCGGCGAATCGCCTTTAGGCAATTTGATCGCTGATTCACAGCGGGTGGCGATGGCAACAGACTTTGCCCTTATGAATCCGGGTGGAATCCGGGCAAGCTTGGATGCCGGGCCGATTACATGGGGCGAATTGTATACGATTCAGCCTTTCGGCAATTACCTTGTCAGCATGACGTATACAGGTGAACAAATCAAAGCAGTGCTTGAACAGCAATTTACAGAAAGCAAAACCACCATTTTACAAGTATCCGGTCTGACTTACACCTATGATAAAAATGCAGCAATCGGCAATAAAGTGACAGACTTACGGGATTCAGCCGGAAACGAAATTCTTGCCGATCAAACGTACACAGTCAGCGTCAATAATTTCCTTTCAACCGGCGGAGACGGGTTCACAAAACTGCTGGATGGCGCTGACCCAGTAGTCGGGCCAGTCGATTTGGATGCACTTGAAGCGTACATTATTGAACAGGGCGGAGCGATCGAAGCTCCTGCAACAGACCGCATCAGCGTAAAATAAGTTGTCACACCTCCTAGTGAGCAACATTTACTGAACTTAAATGAACTTTTGGAGTAATATAAAACACCTTCGAGACAGTACACTGAGAACGAGTACTGCAATCGGCGTCGGATGAGGTTCAACGAAAGTGACTGAACTTGGAAGGTTTCATTGGTGAATAACCAAAGCCGGTTTTGTTGAATTAATTGAGTGTTTGAGACATGACTTTTATGAGCAACGACATTTCCAACGTCAAAATCCCCATTGTCAGTTAGCGCTGACAATGGGGATTTTCTTTGAGTGTTCACTCGTTAAGTTGCGATGCCTGTTGCCCTACCTGTACTGATTTAGTGCGTCTGACAACAGCTTCAGCTACCAGGCTGCCAGTAATCATAGTGAAGTAGCCAACCGGCGAGCTAAAGAGCGGTGCCTGGTAAACATGCGCGATCGCCTCTGTAATCATCAGCGTCATGAAGAACCCGGAGCCGAAGACGACAGAGGAGATGGCGCCTGCTTTATTGGCTTTTTTCCAGAAGTAACCGAGGCTGTTGGCGATGTTCAAGTAGAAGCTGCCGGTCGTTGACAGAATGGCCGAGATGAGACCGGTTACGAGAATCACCACGGTGATCGTCGGCAATGCCTCTAGGATATAGGCCGGGCTGCGCTAGCTACTAAGGAGAATAATTCCAAGTAATTATTCTTCAACCAATATTAAACCGCGTTTATTAATACTGCTCCGAATCAGAAGTCAGTGTCTCAATGTCCGTGATGAAATACCCGCCATCTACGTCGATTGTATAAGCTTTCGTTTTAATGTAGTCATAATAATCATTGCCGCTTTCGAACGTGAATGTTTCTTGGGTAGTAGCGACGAGTGTCTCGCTGTCGACTGCTTCAATATCGGTGACAATCGTGGAGTCGAAGTAGTAATTATAGTACTCGTCCATCCGTCCGTGCCGGTCGATATCTGCTCTGTATTCTGTCTGAACTTTACTGCCGGCCGGGAAAAAACTGGCGATGTAGGAAAAGTCAGCGTAATTTAAGGCGGACTCGAATTCGTATCGGAATGAATCGATGAAGTCATGGATGTAATACTCGTGTTCATAGACCAGTTCCTCCATTTGCTCTTCTTCCCGTGCTTGCTGTCGCAGTGCTTCCTGTCGTTCCTGAACATGTGCAAACGTAATATGCGCTTTTCCGGAATCGATTTTGACCAATTCCCCTTTTACCAGCTCTCCATTCTCATTCTTGGTTTCCGCCGTTAATTCAACGGATTTGTTGTAAGGTATTGGACCAAACTCAGCTAACTCTTTCACCGTCTTTTTGGTGGATTTTCCGTTAACCCATAAAACGGCATCTGCAACATCGGATGAAAGCTCGACCATCCCGGCATTCAAATCCGGCTCGATTGTGAAGCTGTTTGATCCGTTTCCTTTTACGTGAGCGGTGCCTGATCCCTCGATTGGAGCATATGTACTCGCTGCAACAGCTTTCCATTTATAATTCCCGGGCAGAAATTTGCCGACCGCCATGCGCTCTCCGCTATTGCCTTCGATCAGTTTCTCTCCGACGGTTAGCGTCGATTCATCAAAATCGAATTCTGTGAATACATTGACGGGATGGACGAGGAAAGAGATGTCCTCATAGAGTCCGAACAGGACCGGTTCGCTTACAACGGTTATGAGTTTATTGCCGTCAGTATCTTCGATGATATTGGCAAGCCCTTCATTCTTCAGCAAATTCGTTTCTTCCTGGATCCAGTCCCGGATGTACGGCCAGTCCTGATCTTCCATAAAGGCATAAAATCCTTTATCATCCACAATCACGCCTTCTCCAACAGTAAAGTACGAAAGAAATTCAGCTGGCTGATTCGTGCTGAAGGCCTGATTCATAGCTGCGATTGTTCTCGCTGGATCATATTTGGCCTCCATGTAAAGATGGCCGCCAACCCCAGTTGCAAGCACAGCAGCTCCTGCGATGATAGCGGCCACTCTCCATTTTCTTTGTTTTGATGAAATCGGTTTCCGGACAGCAGGTGGTGCTTGAGGTTCTAGCGGCGCTTGACTGAATTCTGTGCCGCAATTTAAACAGAACTTGTGTGATTCGTTGCGTTCCGCTCCACAATTTGTACATTGCATTTCGCTTCCTCCATTTTTTGTTTTAGTTATGCTAAATATACCATGTGAGTGTGTCTAAATGAATGTATTGGTCTAATAAAAATAGTAAATTTTACTGAATAAAGGATTATTCAATATGTTATTATTTAACTATAAAACAAGAAAATCACCATGGAGGGAGAAACGGGACATGCAGCAAGTGGCGAATAAGACAGAACAGAGAAGGTATGCCGCCCTGAAAACGGTTGAAGTGCATTCAGATCAGGAAGCAGGCCAGCTTGAGAAGACAGTGGATAAATTGCGAACGGAACGGCAGCATCTTATTTTTCGGATGGGCGATAAAATGCATCGCGAGTTACGCCTTCAGCGGGTCATCAACCCGGACTTTGCTGAGTACAGTGAGGCTATTCTGGACATCGACAAAAAGATTTACAAGCTGGGGAAAGAACAGGCGATGAGGCTGGAAGCCGAGCAAACGAGCTGTCAGCAATGCGGTTCCAAAATCCTTAACGGCAGTAAATTTTGCGGTTCCTGTGGTACACCGGTACAGCAATTGAAGAAAACAATTGAAGAAACAAGAGACTGCCGGTACTGCGCTGAAACGGTGCCTGCTTCTGCTCAATTCTGCCCATGCTGTGGCAGTACGAGAGAGTAGGGGGCAGGTATCATGTTCTGTAAAGAATGCGGTCTTCAGCATCCGGCTTTCTCAAATTATTGTACCGCTGACGGACAGGCGATCCTGCCATCTGGTAATTCAGTTATAAGCCGGAAAGCGACCGGTTTTTGTGGCGGCTGCGGCAATGAAATCACTTCAACAGGGCAATATTGCCAGCATTGCGGAATTTCTCATAGCATCATTGAATCTGCCGCCATTATTCCTGTACCGCCCGCTCCGTCGCATCCAAAAACGGAAGCAGTGTCTGGTGGAGTCAGTCGTTTCTTCGCCGATACGTCTTATCCCGCAGTGTTGGCTGCAGCTGGACTGACAATCCTGCTTGTGCTTCTTGCCTCGTTTCTCTTGAAAGATCAAGTGGAACAAGCGATTGTTAAGGAGTCAGCCGGGGCGATATCAACTGCAGAAATCCGGCATTTAGATAATCTGCTTTCGGAAGAAATGGCAGCAGAGACCGGGATGGACATCGATTTTCCGGACGTCTACAACCTTTTTACCTATGTGTCACTCCTGCATACTGTCGATTTTGAGTTCAGCGGCGAAGTCATCAGCAGTGACGACTCCGAACTTTTCCAAGAACGGATGGAAGTGCTGATTCAAAATCCGTCGATGTCCTTCTTTCTTGTTATGGTTATATTGTTGATCGCAGGCGGCTTGATCCTGAGCCGGTTTATCAAGCGCAATGGTCTGCCTGTATTTAACTCTATTCTGCTGTTCAGCGTTACATATGGCGTGTTCCTTACAATCGCTTCTTATGTTGCAGGTTTCCATTTCAGTGATGGCCTTGATGTCTATTATTCCTATATTGAAGTGGAAGTGATCGGCACTTTCCCCTTAGTCGAATCGTTCGCAATCGGAACGTTGATGGCGGCAGGGATATCAGGACTGACTGCAATACTCGCCCTGCAGGGAAGAGGGACATTGGCATTCCTGCAGCGGCAGCCGGCGATTGTCCAGTATATTGCGCTTGCATCGGCTGTCACATTAACCGGTGTCACGTTTTTTAATCTCGTATTTTTCGGTTTCTTTGACCAGTTTTATGGAACATCGGATTATTTCTATGGCTCTCCTGCAGAAAAGCTGCTGATCGGCCCGCTCGGTATGTGGGTCTGGAATCTGAGCCATCTCATACCGCTTGATTTCAGTGCACTTGAATGGGAAGATCGGGAATTCTTTTCGCTTCAATTATTCAGCTCCTATTACGACTTAAAGGGATTGGATGATCTGTATAGCTTAAGCTTCATCGGTGAATTGTTTTTCATCAATGGGGGTATTCCGATTCTGTTGAAAATGAGTCTCGTTGTGCCAGCCCTGCTTCTTGCGACTGTCGGATACCTGTTATTCCAGACGCACAGACAAAAGTTCGTCGAATTGCTGAAGTTCAGTCTGGTCTATGCGGCTGTGATGACGGTTATCCAATTGTTTACCGGTATGAAATTCACAGTGAATACGAGTGGTGATGATTTGTGGGGATATGGTTACGAAGCCATGCTTTTTCAAGTGAATTCTGATGTGGTCAATGTATTTATCACTTCCGCATTATTTGCGCTTGTCTTCGTCTGGCTGGGCGGCTTTTTAAATGGATTCCTGGGTGGGAAATTGCAGGAATTGCCGAATACGGGGCCTGGTGCGTCAACCGGATGGTATCGGCAGAATGGAAAGAGAGCAGGTGATTGATCGTGTTTTGTGGAAACTGCGGTGAGAAAATCAATACAGACGGGAAATTCTGTACATCTTGCGGCTGTGTTCTCCCGCAACGTGTCCCAAGTCACCATTCCTACGTGCAGCCGGTTCTCGTGGATGAAAGGAAAGTGGTTCCTCCTGAGCCGCTTCATGTAAAGGAACAATTATTGCAGGCGACAGGAAAACTGAATGCACTCGTCGGGGAACAGGGGGAACTGAAAGTCAGTTTGCGGGAAGTGTTCTCTGCTGTACTGGCAAAGCATTCAAAAGAAGAAGGGGAACTGCTGTTCATCGCGGGAACCGGGATAACGACGCCGCAGGAACATGAAATCTCTTCTTCGTGGCCGAAACCATGGCTGTTTTCCCGGGTGTTCATCACTTTTTTTCTGACTTATGCTTTGCTCTATATCTGTACATTCATGTTCGAGAACCCGTTATCGATTCCGGGACTAATTACGATCGGCTCCTTTGCGGTGCCGTTTTCCCTGCTGATTTTCTTCTGGGAAATGAACGCACCCCGCAATATTAGCATTTACGAGATTGCAAAGATGTTTTTTGTTGGCGGAGCCGCTTCGCTTGTGCTGACCTTGGTGCTTTATTCATTTCTCCCCGTAGATGATGTGGATTTTTCAGGAGCCATGATCATCGGAATTGTAGAAGAAACAGGGAAACTCGGAATCATCGCATACTTCATCAAAAAGCTGAATCCCAAGTTTATATTGAATGGTCTGCTGATCGGTGCCACGATCGGTGCAGGTTTCGCAGCCTTTGAATCTGCGGGTTACGCTTGGTACGCCTATAGTGCATCCGGTTTTATCCTCGGAGATGAAATGATGCTCGATGTGATTGTCCTTCGGGCATGGATGGCAATTGGTACCCATGTTGCCTGGTCGGCAATTGCGGGGGCAGCACTTGTATATGTGAAGGGGCAACATTCCCTGATGAAAGATCATTTATTCGACTTCCGGTTTGTCCGGCTGTTGGGTGTCGCCATTATCCTGCATGCCGTATGGGATATGCCACTGTATTCCTTCGACCAATTTTACTTCCGATTCATCGTCCTGATCCTACTTGCATGGGTGTTTATCTTTACGCTCCTTAACGCGGGGTTGCAACAGATTGCCAGGCTGCATCAAGAGGTGGAGGGGGCGTAGGTTGTTTTATGGTCTGTGTCGAAAGAATAATTTGTTCTTGTTAGTCGATAGAGCCGATTCCAAGTTGAATAATTATATCGAAATGCAATTTTTTGAAGGAATGATAGTTCCTGAAATTGACGGGTGATCTTGACTGAGGAATAAACGGGAAAGTTTCAGTTGGAGGTGAAAAGCTTGGAACGGACACATTATCAGGTACTGGAAATAGAACCGGCTTCCACAAGCGACGAAATCAAAAGAGCATACTTTAAGGTGGTAAAGCAATACCCGGTTGATCAATATCCGGAAGAATTCAAGTCGATCCGGAATGCTTATGATCTTCTGAAAAATCCGCAATCCCGAAAGAAATATGATGCAACAATCATCCATGGAGATCGTTTGGAAGCGCTGCAGAAAAAGGCAATGGAATCTTATGCAACCGATGACTTTGAAGATGCAAAACGGTTATTCAATGAAATTCTGCTGATTGCACCCATGCAGACAGAGACCCGCCATTACAGCGCGTTATGTTCTCTGTATCTGGAAGAGTATGCAGAAGCCCTTCGGCAATTCAAAATCGCTATCCAAGAGGAACCTGATAACAAGACATACCAACTGGACTATGGGATTGCACTTGAGAAATGTGGGAAAACGGAAGAAGCAATCAGGTATTATAAAAAAATGTATATCAGCATGCCAAATGAGATGAGCTATTTGTTTGCTTTGGCTGATTTGTATTCAAATAGAGCAGGCGAAGAAAACAAGGCGTTCAAGACATTGGATCAAGCCTTCATTAGCCAAGAAAAGACTGGGAATTTTCATGCGTTCTACTATTTGGTGAAAAGAATAAAAATAGCTGCTTATTTAAAAAATCAATCAGAATTTGAAGTTTCAATCGCTCGATGCAAGAAACAGTTGAATAAACATGAGGGCAAACAAAATGTGATATTGGAAGAATTAATGGATGTAGGATTCGCTTTGTATAGACAGAAATTCTATAGCTATGCAGCTTCATTACTTACTTTTATACAAAAGGAACAGGCTGGATCAACCGAAGAGCTGGATCATTTTGTTGAAACTGCTATTCACAGAGCGGATATATATAGGGAATTTGATCAGCTTGAGCGTGATCAAAAGGTTATTGAATGGGTTAAAAATCTATTCATTTTGTATCTATTTAGTGATGAGTTTTTAGAGGAAGAATTCAATGAACTCACAGACAGAGCATTTGAGAATCTTCATGACAGTTCATTCTATAACCCTAAGGAAACATTGAGGTCAATAAAAAGAGTTTTAGTGAAGTATCCGACTCTTTTTGAGACGAGGGAAGATGTGCTGAATGACTTCATGGATATGTGTAATCATATTATACAGTGCCACGAAGAAGTGAAACTTCTTATGGATGATAGTGACATTTGCTACCCTGTGAAGAGATTAGTCTTGTTTTATCTCCGGTATTTTGATACGGAAGATGAGAAAGAAGAAATGATGACTTCTATTAAATTGGACATCATGGAAGAGACCGATTACGCATTACAGGAATCGGTAGTACAGATGATATCCCGTTATCCGGCCCTTTACAGACTCAATGATCAACTTTTTGAGACGTTCAGAAGAGAGGCGGACGGTTAAATGGAATCATCCAGATTGAGAATGTTGTATGAATCAATGGCTGAGCTTGATGAAGAAGTACAAGAGGCGCTGGCAGTAGAAGATATATCGATGTTCCGTTATCATCTGCTCCGCGCTTACAGGCTTATTGAGAAAGTGCAATTAGCCGATCACCACTCACTTATTCCGCTCTATCATTATCTGAGCAACTGGCATCAAAAATTGGCTCAGTTTCATGAAGCTAAAGGGGAAACAGAAGAAGCGGAAAGAGAGTGGCTGTCCTCTATCTCTTACCATACAGGTGATGCTGACCGGAATCCGTATGTTCAATTTGCGCATGCTGCATTAGCTGTACAGAACTTGTCTGTTGCCAGGGATATTGACGAGCATATGCCTTACATAACTCAAAGAAACGTAAAAAGCATTCAGGTATCATTACGTAAAGCAAGGTTTTCTATTCGTACCGCTGTTTCAAGATCAGGAATCAATGATTCTACAAGTTATATCCTAGGTTGGATTGATGAAATGGAAAAAGTCCTTGATGCCCGAGAAGACTTAAAGGGTCATGGAGAAACATCTGCCAAGGAGCCTGCTACAGAAGACATATTGAGAGAACTTGATTCATATATTGGACTTACAAGGGTGAAAAAACGAGTTAACGAAATTTGCAATTTAGTTATCTTTAACCAATTGCGTCAGGAAAAAGGACTTAAGGCAGACCAGCCGAGTCTGCATATGGTTTTTACAGGAAATCCCGGCACAGGTAAAACCACTATTGCCCGGATTATTGCACGGCTGTTTAAGTCTTTAGGTGTCTTAAAAAGTGGCCATTTGGTGGAAGTGGGCAGAGCCGATTTGGTCGGCGAATACATCGGGCATACAGCCATCAAAACATTAGGCAAATTAAAAGAAGCTAAAGAAGGTGTACTGTTCATCGATGAAGCTTACTCTCTGGTTCGTGGTCAGGCGAATGATTTCGGGAGAGAAGCAATTGATACGATAGTGAAGGAAATGGAGGACAAGCGAAAGGAATTAGTCATTATCTTAGCTGGATATCCCCAAGAAATGAATGCTTTCTTACAATCCAATCCAGGCTTGAAGTCCCGATTCAGTACCCAAATCACATTCGATGACTATCAGATTGATGAGTTGATGGAAATTGGAGAGAAGATGCTGAAAGAAAAGCAGTATGAAATGACAGAAAAAGCGGGAGAAGTTTTCAGAAAAATTATTATGCAAAAAATTGGTGAAGAGCCGGAAAACCATGGAAATGGACGTTTAGTTCGAAATATTATCGAAGAAGCAATTTTTTGTAAGGCTGACTTCGTCGTATCTTCCAAGAAAAACGGTCTGCCTTATGGCCAGTTGGATCAGATCGAGCAAGCTGTCATGCATCATGTCCTGGCTAACATGGAAAATTCAAGAAGTGCAAATAAACCAGTGGACAATGATCTCCAATTTGATTCAAGGGGGGTGTTACATTGAGTCTTTGGAGAAATTCAATATATGACGAAGATGCAGAAGATTTACTGAAGGCCATAGGTCTTTACAGAGAAGACGTAAAAACTGGAAAGAAGTATCAAACGCGAAAGTCATATTATCCGTTTCAGAGCAATGTACTAAAAGCGGATCAGCACCGGACCAATGATTGGCGAACATTTACCTTTCCGCAGATTTCGAAAAATACCGTTAAATCCGTTCAGGAGGAACCAAGAACAGGAAGTACGTTATCGCTTTTAGAAATAGCGGAAGGAATAACTGCTTACTTAAAATTAGTATCAAAAGTGACGGTATATAGTCTGTTTCATTGGGCTGTATGCGCTATACGCATTGTTAAGGAATCGATGGCACACCACATAGCAAGTGACGAGTTCCCCATTGGAAAGTGGGAAAGCGAATTATATGAAACTGAGCAAGTCTTAAAGAGTAAAGTAGCCAGTCTTTTCGAAGGAGGAGAGAATATTTTGACTATGACTTTCCAAGAGATAATTGATAAAGAAAAAGAAAGTCTCCAGTTTTTAGAGGAGTTTTATTACGACCCAAGAGAGAGTGAACCTAATTTTCTAACTGGTATTCAACACTCTTTGCTTGAATTACAAGAACAGATCAAAGGTGATTTTAAAAACAGCAACCGGGTCACTTATAAGCTTATGCAAGAGTTTCAACAGCAATTAGAAGAATTCACCCAAATATCCAATGAAGAACAAAGCGATGAGATCGAAAAAGTAAAAAAAGAGGCGCTGGAAGATCATCAAAAGATGATGCTTGTCGCCATTGGAATTTTTGATATGTTGGACTTAATTTATCAATCTGCGTTAAAAGCAAATGAAATAAGATGGAGCCAAGAGATAGAAAAGGCAGTTACTAAAACGCTATCATTGCTGGAAATGCGAGGGATTATTGAGATTCCAGTCATGAAGAAATTATTGGATGGAAAAACGATGGAATGTATAGGAACCATTCCTCAACATGAAGTTCAAGAACCTCTGGAAAAATATCAAGTATTTGCAGTCCACCAGCGGGGGTTCATGGATAGAACAACAGGAAGAGTCCTGCGAAAAGCAAGCGTCACATCAATCATCTAATTCTAAATCTAATTTTTTGGGGGAAACTTACATGGCAATCATCGGAATCGATTTAGGTACAACGAATTCAGCAATCGCATATTTAAAGGGCGAAAAACCGGAAATTATTCCAAATATAGAAGGTGGACGTACGACTCCATCTGTTTTTCAAATGAGCCCTAACAATGAGATGGTGATCGGACAAAATGCAAAGTCATCAATGCCAGGTTTTCCGGATCGTACAATAACAGAGGTGAAAAGGTTAATGGGGAGTGATGAAACGGTTATGGTCGCCGGCCAAGAGTACCGGCCTGAAACGGTTTCAGCTCACATTTTGAAATACCTGAAGGAAAGTGCCGAGGAGTATTTAGGAGAAGCTATTACAGAAGCAGTCATTACAGTTCCCGCCTATTTTTCAGATTCCCAGCGAAAAGCGACGCAGAAGGCGGGAGAAATCGCAGGTTTGAAAGTGGAGCGGATCATCAACGAGCCGACAGCTGCCGCAATCGCGTATGGATTAGAAAATATGGATAAAAATCAACACATCCTTGTATACGATCTTGGCGGGGGCACGTTTGATGTTTCGGTAGTTGAAATATTTGAAGGGGTTGTCGAGGTAAAAGCGAGTGCTGGTGATAACAGTCTCGGGGGAGTGGATTTTGATAACACGCTTGCAGACTGGATTATCCAGAACTTCAAGCAGCAAGAAGGCATTGATCTGCTCGATTTCGGCTCAGCAGTAGAAATCAATCAGCGCAGAGCAAAAATTAAGCTGGAAGCGGAAAATATCAAAAAAAATCTTTCAAGCCAGACAAATGTAAACATTAACATTCCATTCATCGCTGTATATGATAATGCACCCATTAGCGTGAACCTGAATATCACACGAGATGAATTTGAGGATCTGATCAGAAAAATGGCAATGAAGACTTTGACGGAAGTTGATAAAGCACTGGAAGATTCAAACCTTAATATTGACGAAATTAATGAAGTCCTGCTTGTCGGCGGCTCTACAAGGATTCCTTTAATTCAAAAGTTGGTGGAAGAGAAATTCGGCAAGAAGGCGAAAAAGGACATTAATCCCGATGAGGCGGTAGCACTTGGTGCGGCAGTCCAGGCAGGGATCAAGTCAGGGCAGATTGATACTACAAAAGGAATTATGGTCATTGATGTCTGCCCGTACACATTGGGAACTGAAGTCGTAAAGAACATTGGCGGCCAGATTGTTCCGGGTTTCTTTGATCCGATTATTCCAAGAAACAGTACAATCCCAGTTAGCGAGAAAAAAATATATTACACCGCAGATGATAACCAGACCAGCGTAGATATAAACGTATTCCAAGGCGACAGCCAATACGCAGATCAAAATATTTTCCTTTCAAATGTCATGTTGGAAGGAATTCCGTCAGCGCCAATGGGCCAAGAGCCGATAGAAGTGAAGTTCTCGTATGATATCAATGGAACCCTTCAAGTGGAAGCGACAATTGTAAGCACGGGTAAAAGAGCGTCTTCCGTTGTAAAGACAAAGGCGGGAACAATGTCTGAGCAGGAAGTAAAGCTGGCCAAATCTCAAGTCGAAAAGGATTATCAGCAATCCGAACTCTATAAAGAAGTGAAAAGTGTAATTACTCGTGGTGAACGGATGCTGAAATCAGCGGAAGGGCTTGAAAAAGAAAAACTGGCGTCCCTTCTTCAAAATATCAAATTCGCTTTAGAGAAGAATGACCGTGAATTAGTCCGGAAATATGAGGAAGAGCTTACGGATCTACTAATTGAGCTAGTATAGGAGTTGTATGATGGAACAACTATCTAAGAGATACAACCAAGCAGTAGCACTTGTTCAAGAAGATAAATTGGAAGAAGCAAAATGGATCTTGCAGTCCATTTTAGCTTCTGCCCCTTTTCATTCCGGAACAAATTGGCTGGCCGGACTGGTGGAAGTAATGATGGGGAATCCGGTTGCCGGACTAACACATTGGGAACGCGTAAAGATAGCAGATTTCCCTCAATTGCCTGAGCGCCGGGAACAAGTCCTTTCAACCTTGAGAAAGTACGAAGAGATCCGCGCTATTTATAACCATTCTTTGTCGTTGGTCAGAGAAAGGAAACTTTCAGAAGCAAGAAGTATGATGGTACCCTTGCTAAACCGCGATTTCACTTTTCCATTGCCGGCGGATGTATACCGGCTTTACTTTCTCATTTTGGCGGAACAGGGACAGACGGAAGAAGCATTCTCATTTATCCTGGATTCACCGCCTTCTATCCAAAAAACACCGTCTATTATTCGATTTGTCCATGCATTAAGGGATGAATTGTTAAGGGAAGAAACAGCAGGGGAATGGAAAAAAACAAATGAAATCGTGCATCCGTTAAAGACGAAGAAAGGGCAGCGCCGAATGGGAGCGACAGCGATTGCTATTGTGGCAGCCTTTATCGGTGGAACGTATATTGTCAGTCAAATCGATACGGCTGAACAAGAAAGTGCCTTCGCCGACCAGCAAGAACTAGACAGCGATTCTGAGGGGCTTAAAGAAGTTATCGATGAACTGGAATCAAAGCTTATAAGTCTGGAATCGGAAAAAGAAATTCTGCAAGAAGAATTAGGTGCAAGTAACGAGAGAGTGTCTGAATATGAAGCAACGGAAAAATTGTTTAAGGAAGCTGACCTTGATCTGACTTCTCTGCGAACAGAGGAAGCAAAGAAGGAATATGATGCGGCATACGCGCTATATCAGAATGGGGAGTACATAAAAGCAAAAGAAAGGTTCGAGTTGAGTCTCCAACTAAGTCCGTCTGAGTACTTTAGCGACGATAGTCTATATTATTTAATCAGATCCACACAACAATTGAGTACTCTTACAGGAGATTCGGAGTTATTGAACCAATTCCTCACGTCTGAATCCGAACACTTTTTAGAATCACCATACCAAGATGATCTTTTAGTAATCCAAGCAGATGCTTATCACAGCGAGGGTAAAAAAGATGAGGCTTTACTGGTTTTGTCTCAAATTCAAGACGAGTACCCGTCAGAATGGACAGCAACATACGCTGAAAAATTATTAGACACTATGCAAGAGAAAGAGATGTAAGACTGGATTTTACGTCATTAGAATCACAGCAGAAGCGTTGCTTTGTGTAACTAAGTCCAATAAGTTTTAGTAACGGGGGCAAGAGCATGAGTTCGGGGAATTATTATGAATCGCTGGGTGTATCTGAAACTGTCACCGCTGTGGAATTGCAACGGGCCTATGTAAGAATGATCAGGCAGTATACGAATGAAGCACACCCTGAAGAATTCGAGTTTTATACAAAAGTGTATAAGACATTAAAGGATCCTGAGAGAAGGAAGCAATATGACCTCTCGATTCAGGACGGCGGGCAGTATCAGGAAAATATAGAAAAGATTCAGGTGGGCTTTAGGAATGAGCAGTATAATCAGGCAATGACATTGATCAGGCAAACAATCAAAAACTATCCGGACGATGAAAGAATGTTGAATTTACAAGCTCAATGTTATTTTTTCTTAGATATGCCATCAGAAGCTGAAGAACTTTTATTGTTTCTTGTGGAAGAGTATCCGCAAAACGAGTTATATTTGTCTCAGTTAGCATCGCTTTACTTTTCTCAAGATGAATTCAGAGAATCTGCTGCTCTCTATAAGCGATTAGTCGAAAAGGATCCAGAAGAGAACAATTATTCTATTAATCTTTCCAATTGTTTCCTTCATCTAGGGGAGCTAGATGAAGCGTGCCAAGTATTGGAAAACAAATTGAGGATGTCGACTGTCACTGTTTATGATTTTCCATTGTTATCAGAACTGTATTTTCTAACAGCGATCAAAAATGATCAACGGTATCATGAAAATATCATTAGTCGAATTGAATCCTTGGCCGAAAATGCAGAAGACCGAAAAAAACTACTGCAATTAATGATCGATGTGGCAGTAGGATTGGATACAGATAATTATTTACTGAAAGAACTCGTCCAAACTATAAAGAAGATAAATCGCAATTCGGATGCGCAAGTGTCCAGGTGGATAAAAAAAGTAGAAATAGAAGTAGGCCCGCTTGAAGAGCCTGAAGCCGATCCAAGTCCATTGCCACGTGCAAACAACCAATCTCCGCCACGACGACAGGTTCACACAACAGGAGATTCGAGTGAACCAGTCAGAGGATCGGTCTTATGGGCAATTATTTTTGGCCTGGTCATCGCGTTCTCCATAGAGCCATTCTTAGGTATTGTTATCGGAATCGTTTGGTACTTTTTCGCCGGTCCAATAAAATCCGTCTTAAGTTGCTTGGGCTGTTTAGGTGCTGTGCTTTTTGTGCTTGCCATAATGTTGGATTCATGCGGTTTATAGAGAAAAGGGAATTTTATTTACCATAACAGTAGCAAAAGAAACTTATAACCAATCATAAATAGATGGACATATAGAAAAGAAGTATAGAAATCATAATGGCGGATATTTTCGAATAAGAGGATTATAGCTCTTTCTTTAGATACCATCTTATCCCGTAGAAAAATTAATTTTTATTCAAAACAAGTAAATAAAGTCCTTTCTTTTGTATTATTATGGATATGAGGAGGGATAATAGTGGAAGTGAAGAAAGTGGAAGTGATTCTTGCGGGCGATGATTATGAACAGCCGAATCCATTCAGAGATTTGATCAGAATCAGTGAAATCTACTGTTATGATAAGCAAGGAAAAGCTGTGCAGTACTACGGGGAATTCAAGAAGCATTCACGCCTGTTCAAATTCAATTACAATAGCGTTAAAGAAGTGGTGCATGATGTCGCTGTGCGCTTTAATGTGAAGCCTGAAATGATCGATGTCGGGTAAGTAAGGCCAAATAGAGCTGAAATTAGAACGTCCATGAGGGCGTTCTTTTTTTATGCGGTGCGTTGGATAAGGGTTAATTAATCCACGAAAACACCGATTACATACATAGTGGATGAAAGGGTTTATGCAAAAGAAGTAATTGTGTTTCTGGGGGAGTGTCTTAATTCTTTTGACGGGAGCCCACCGATGAACTGAATGCTCGAGGAAAGCAAAAATTCCAATCAATAAAGAGAGGAAGTTCTTCAAGCTCTAATATCATCAATAACTTACTAATCAGAAGGACAAAGAAAGGAAGAACACCATATGACAACAATTGAACAGCAAACAAAAACTGCCGCCGGTAGTGAAGAGGTCGTATTACTGAGGGATTGGGTTGTGGCACTTATACTCATGGCAATCCCGGTGGTCGGTTTTATCATGATATTGGTCTGGTCATTCAGCGCTGGTACAAACGTGAACCTTCGGAATTTTGCACGAGCCTCGTTGATCGTCGTTTCTATTGTGTTGTTTTTGTATGTTATTTTATTTGTTTTAATCGGAATGGCCGCTTCTTCGTATACATATTAATCGTTGCAACAGCACAAAAGGGCCGCTTGGGAAGTTACTTCCCGGGCGGCTTTTCAGCTATAAATCCTGCAAATCATTAAACGAAAAGGAAGAGTTACTTGATCGAGCATTAGACAATAATTGAAGATTAAATAATTTTGAGTAATAATATCTATTTATGAAAATGAAATTAAGATACAATAGTACTACAAAAAGAAAAACTATAGATAGAGAAACGGCGTCAGGTGATGAAAAGTTGTGCCAGACAAGCCGGCAGGGGGATTCATATGCTGAAATTGGGGCGTTTACGGTTAGTTATTTTATTGGGCGTTATCGTGAGCTACTGCTCATGGATGGTTATATTCCAGGACGATGAGTGGATACGGAGTTTGGGAGTGAATCTGTTTCAAATCGGAGCGGTACTGATAACGCTGTACTGGTTGGTTGGCGCATTCCGCTACACAGACCCGCCAAAACGGAATTTCTGGCTGCTGTTAGGCATCGGCGCCACTTTGTCTTTTTCCTCTAATTTAACCTGGCTATATCAGCAGGTGATCCACTCGGCAGTGGATTATCAGTCAGCTTCCTATGTGATTTGGCTGCTGTCTTATTTGTGCTATTTGGCTGCCCTTATTTATAAGGTCAGGGAATTGAGCACTTCTGCATCCAAAAATCCGTATTTGTTCAACATCATTGTGTATATGATTGCGGCTACATCATTCAGCCTTCATTATTTGGTTAATCCAACAGTGATATCGCAAAATTCATTCGTGGTGAACCTGTCAACACTACTCTATTCGGTCGTCGATTTAAGTATCCTGTTCGTTATTACACTTCTGTTTTACCTGAATCAGCAACGGAAAGAAAAACGGGTTGGAATCTATATCGTAATCGCATTTAGTTTTCAAGTCACAGCGGATTCACTGTATGCGTACTTTACTGTGCATCAAGTACTGGAATCCGGTACTGTCGTCGACCTGTTGTGGGTCATTGCGATGCTCTTCATCGGTTTTGCAGGTTACCAGGCAAAATGGGACAGAGAAGAGCCGAGTCTGCAAGCACGCCCGGTGATTGACCGACTGGAGTTCCTCTTTCCGTATATAGGCATTCTTGTCCTCATTATCGCCGTGATGGCCAGTTACCGATGGGATCTCAATGCGCTCAGTTTAGGGTTGCTGATCATTTTCATGATGGTGATGGGCCGCCAGTTATTGGTCATCAATCGAAATAAAAAGCTTGCGGACGAGTACAAGCACCTCGCTTATCACGATCAGCTGACGGGATTGAATAACCGCATTGGGTTCATTGAAGATATCAAAGCGGTGATCGATGATACGCAGAACGCTCGGCGTGCGCTGTTGCTGATCGACCTGGACCGTTTTAAAGTGATCAATGACTCGCTCGGTCATTTCGTGGGCGATAAGGTACTGGTTCAGACAGCTACCCGGCTGAATGAAGTGCTGGGCACAGAAGGAGCAGCATACCGGTTGGGCGGTGATGAGTTTATCGTCATGCTGCCGGATATGCCGGATGCTGAATATGCTGCGGTTGCTGAAGCGATTTTGGAAACGTTCAGCAAGCCGTTTCTGGTTGACGATTATGAAGTCAACGTCACACCGAGTGTCGGCATCAGCCTCTTCCCGGAAAACGGAAGAGACAGCGAAGAACTGCTGAAAAATGCGGATGCAGCAATGTATCTCGCGAAGGCGAACGGCAAGAACGGCTTCCGGTTTTACAGTTCTGATCTGAATGCGACGCTGGAACGGAAGATGACAATCGAAAACGAACTTAAAAAGGCCATTGAAAAAGAGGAACTGTTTCTTGTGTATCAGCCGAAAGTGGATTTGCAGAGCCGGGAAGTTATCGGAGCGGAAGCGCTACTCCGATGGCGGCACCCCAAACTCGGTTTCGTATCACCCGGCGAATTTATCCCGGTAGCGGAAGAGACAGGGCAAATCATCCGCATCGGTGAATGGGTCATGCGGGAAGCGAGCAGGCAGAACAAGGCATGGCAGGAAAAGGGTTTTGCTCCGATGTGTATTTCCATAAACGTTTCTGTTCTGCAGTTTCAGCGGGAGGATTTTCTGGAAACCGTGGACCGGGCACTGACGGATGCCAAGCTTGACCCGGGTAGCTTGGAGTTGGAAATAACCGAAAGTGTCATGCAGAACGTATGGGAAAGTACGCAAATCCTGAAACGGATCCGGAAGATGGGGGTGCGTGTCTCCCTTGATGATTTTGGAACCGGTTACTCTTCACTTCATGTGCTTCAGAACCTGCCGATTGATACACTGAAAATCGATAAATCTTTCATCGACGCCCTTACGGATATCAACCAGCATGCCATGGTCAAAACTATCGTTGAACTGGGGCTAAACCTGAACTTGGATATTGTTGCAGAAGGGATCGAAGAAGAATACCAGGTGCAAGTGCTCACCAGCCATAAATGCCGGATCGGGCAAGGCTACCTGTTCTCCCGGCCGGTTGCGCCGGAAGAATTCGAACAGCTGCTGGTACCTGTGCAGGAGACGGTGCAGGTTACATAATTGAATTGTGTATTGTGTGTGACCCTGTGTCAGAACCAATTGTGTGTGACCCTGTGTCAGAACCAAATTAAGTAGCGTGTTTTTCTTCTTTTTGTTAATTGCACCTGACACAGGGATAGAACGGAATCAAAGACTGATCAGACAAGAATGGAAGACTCATTTGCTCATCATTCAAAAATCACTTTGTTCAATAGAATTTATTTAGGGTTATGATTTATGTTTTTTATTTCTTGATTAAAGTGAATTTCGGGAAAGCTGAGCCGCTATCATTTGGGCTAATGAAGGAGAAAAAGCTATATAGCTTTCATTTGTTTGAAAAAATTTCTGTTCTTTCGTTCATTCTACCCATTTTTATTAAATAAATGGAAAACATAACCGATATATAATAATAAATAGAGAGACCTCCAATTATAAATGGAGGCACATACAGGGGGTAAGGAGATGAACTTCGGGAGCAATAAAATCAAGGAAGTGAAAAGTGTACGGTCGTTTTTCGACTATACGGAGCAAGATGACTTGGACTTTTTCGGGGATGATACAAAAATCATCTTTTGGTCTTATGAAAGTAAGACCGGTGAAGTGACGATAACAGGGGGATTAGAGAAGATCTACGGATTTTCTTCTGAGGACTTACCGGATGATAATTTGCTGAAGAGTTTTTTTGGTCCGGATGATAAGCAAGGAGAAGACATTGTAAAGCAGTTTCTGCATGCCAAGGCGTCGTTCGATCAGGAATATCGCACTGTGAAAAAGGATGGCTCAGAGATTTGGCTTAAGACAAAAGGGAAACCCGTCCTCGATAGAAATGGCGATATCATCCGGATTAACGGAACCACCCGGGATATCACTGAGAAGA
Organism: Planococcus lenghuensis; assembly: GCF_001999905.1. Taxonomy (NCBI): domain Bacteria; kingdom Bacillati; phylum Bacillota; class Bacilli; order Caryophanales; family Caryophanaceae; genus Planococcus; species Planococcus lenghuensis. The sequence goes on along the minus strand of NZ_CP019640.1, from coordinate 2,783,682 downwards.
AACAGATTGAAATCGAGTTAGCCGAGTCTGTAACAAAATATCAAAGCATTGTGGAAAACGGTGCTCAAGGTGTATACATATCGCAAGACGGTAAGCTCGAATTCGCAAATAACCAAATGGTTAACATGACGGGTTACAGTGAAAAGGAATTACTGGGAATGAGTTATGATCAATTGCTGGACGAAGAAAGTATTGAACTGGTACTGAGCCGGGTATCCGCTTTTCTCGATGGAAAAGAAAATGGCGTCCAGGAAATCAATATCATCAGAAAAGATCGGTCGAAAATTCGGGTGGAGTTACGGTCGTCCATTATCATCTATCAAAACAGGCCGGCGCTTATGGGCACTCTCCTTGATGTGACGGCGAAAACAGATGCGCTCCATATGGTGAATTACCTGGCTTATTACGATTCGTTAACTGGTCTTCCTAACCGCAACTTATTTTACAGCACCATCAATAAGGAATTAGAAACAGCTAAAGTAAATGAGCAGAAATTGGCATTATTGTTTATCGATTTGGATCAGTTCAAATTGGTGAATGACACACAAGGCCATCATGTCGGAGACCGGTTGATTCAGCAAGTGGCAGCCAAACTGGATGAACTATTACGAGACCGTGGTTTCATTGCCCGGTATGGCGGAGATGAGTTTGTTTCATTCTTGACGTATGAAGACACGGCTGAAGTAGAGGCAATTGCGGAACGGATTGTTACGGAAGTTCCGAAGGCCCTTTCAGGTGAATTGACTGTGACTCCTTCTGTGGGAATTAGTCTGTTCCCCGAGAACGGTGAAGATATCAATTCCTTGCTTCAGTTCGCTGATGTAGCGATGTACCACTCGAAACGGGATGATGATAGGTTGCAACGCTATACATTTTACCATCACGCAATCAGCAGTGAGGCGCTAAAGGGTGTTCAATTGACGAATGCGCTTCGTAAAGCAATTGAGTTGAATCAATTCCATTTGGTATATCAGCCAAAAGTTGAATTAGGAACGGCTGAACTGAAGGGAGTGGAAGCACTCCTCCGATGGAACCATCCCGAGCATGGCAATGTGTCACCAATGGACTTTATTCCCTTGGCAGAAAAGAGCGGGCAGATCAACCGGATCGGGGATTGGGTGCTGGAAAAAGCGATGCGTGATATGCGGGCATTTGAACAGCCTGTCCTGCTGAACGTTAATATTTCGGCGAAGCAATTGATCCAGGAAAACTTCGTGCAAAACGTCCATGCGCGTTTACAGGAAACCGGGTTTCCTGCGGAACGGTTAAATCTGGAGATTACAGAAACGGTGGCCCTGTACGATGTTGAAAAAACGATGGATAAACTGAATCAATTGAATAAGCTTGGTGTGAAAGTATCGCTCGATGATTTCGGCACGGGCTATTCGTCCTTGAGTTATCTCAGTAAATTACCAATTGATTACCTGAAAGTGGACCGATCCTTTATTCGGCATTTGGAGGCCGATGATACAAAGAAATCGATCATCAAATCGATTATTGAAGTGGCACATAACCTGAATATCCAAGTCGTAGCAGAAGGAATTGAAACGGAAGAGCAGGCGGATTTATTGCATGGATATAAGTGCAATTTAGGGCAAGGGTTTTACTTTAGCAAGCCCCTGCTTTTTGAAGATTTACTGAACTATATCGGAGCAGGAAAATCGATTGCAGAACTGAGGTAAGCGAAATGAAAGAACTCTTGAATATGATATTGCATGCAGGGAAAGTCCTGCTTGAACTACTGTTGCCCTCTAAAGATAAGGAAAAGCCAAAAAACAGCTCAAAGCCGATCAGCGAAGAAAGCAAGAAAAGCCAAATGTTGCCTGCTGATGTGAAGAGAGAGCTGGATGACGATCAGATCATAGACGCTGATTTAAGTGAACTTACCGGTGGCGAGTTCGAGAGACTGATTGCCATGTACTATAAAGAAAAAGGATATCATTCGCAGATTGTTGACGGATTTGGAGATCAGAAGGTAGATGTTATTCTTACCAACCCCAAAGATAATATGAGGATCGCAGTCCAATGTAAACATTGGAAAACGAAAAAGGTGGGGAACGATACGATTCTGCGGTTGAACGCAGGAAAAAGAATACATAAATGCCTTGATGCCTGGTGCATCACAACGAGCGGTTACACAAAAAGCGCTATAGAAGCTGCCGAAGGGCTGAACGTCGAACTCTTGGATGGACACCATGTGCAGGATTTTATCGAAAACTGGCAAAAGCGCAAAAGAACACAGATTCATAAACAGAAAAAAGCCGTTGGTATAGCAGGGGATAGACAGATACAATAAAGATAAACTTCATGTAATCAGAAGGGAGTCATCCATGAAAGTTCAGACAGAGCGGTTTGGTGAATTGGAAGTAGCGAATAATCGGATCATTACATTCCAGCGAGGTATACCGGGTTTCGAGGAATTTAAGCAGTATGCATTGATTCCGGCGGATGCACAGAAAGATACACCGTTTTTTTTCCTGCAATCCATTGAAGAAGGGGCAATCAGTTTCTTTCTTGTTGACCCATTTGCGTTTTTCGGAGAGTACGATGTAAAACTCGAAGAACAGGCAGTGGAACGGCTTAAGCTGGTGAATCCGTCAGATGCAATCGTGCTGACAACCGTCACCGTACAAGATGAAATGAAAGATGCGACCACGAACTTAAAAGCACCATTGATTATCAATAATAAAAAACAGCAAGGCATGCAAGTCGTCTTGAACAATAAAGACTACCAGATCAAACAGCCGCTATTCCAGCCGGAACCAAAAGCTGCCCTAAGGCAGGTGTAAGGGATGCTTGTGTTGGGAAGAAAAAAAGGTGAATCGATTATCATTGATGATGATATCGAAATCACCGTCACCGCTGTTGATGGGGATACAATTAAACTCGGAATCACCGCCCCACAACATATCACCGTGCACCGGAAAGAAGTGTATTTGGAGATTCAGGAAGAAAACAGGCGGGCGACATCGAATGTTATTAACTTGAGTGATTTCTTAAGCTTGCGGAATAAGTGAATGGAAGGGGATTGCAGTCATTGCAGTCCTCTTTTTTGATTGTTTGAAAATAATTTCAAAAAACGCTAAACATTCTTTCCAATTCTCCGATAAAGATAGTGTAAGGAAGTTCAAACGGATTTGGGCTCTTACAAAATACAAATCAAATTACACGGAGGTAATGAACAAATGATTATCAATCACAACATCACAGCTTTGAACACGCACCGTCAGTTGAGCAGTGCAACTAACGCTCAGTCAAACAGCATGGAGAAATTGTCTTCTGGTCTTCGGATCAACAAAGCGTCAGACGATGCAGCTGGACTCTCAATCTCTGAAAAAATGCGCGGACAGATTCGCGGGTTGGAGCAAGCTTCAGCAAATGCGCAAGACGGCATTTCGTTAATGCAGACAGCTGAAGGCGCATTGAACGAGACTCACGATATCCTGCAGCGTATGCGTGAATTGGCTGTTCAATCTGCCAACGATACAAACACAGACACTGATCGTAAGGAACTTCAAAAGGAAGTAAATGAACTTGCGTCAGAAATCTCTAGAATTGGCAATAATACTGAGTTCAACACAAAAACATTGCTAGATGGCAAATTTACTGGAACTTTCCATATCGGTGCAAATGAAGGTCAAAACCTTACTTTGTCTGTAAATGATATGCGTTCTGAAGCACTTCAAGTAGGTACAGAGTACACCTCAAGTAATACTGCTGGGACACTTATTGGAAGTGATGGTACAACTGTAGTTGCAACTTGGAAAGCTGCTGTGGCGGATAATACAACAACTGTTGATGTCGATGAAACAGCAGCGGCAGGTTACTATGGAGGGGATGGTACTGGAGCCCTTCTTATAGAGACTGACGCAAAGCTAGCTGATGGTGTCAAGGGAACTCTTGGTATTGATATTTCATCACAAACAGCTGCTGACGGTGCAATTACAACAATTAACAACGCAATCGAAACAGTTTCTTCTGAACGATCTAAACTTGGTGCGAACCAAAACCGTTTAGATCACACAATCAACAATCTTGGAACATCTGCTGAAAACTTAACGGCAGCGGAATCACGCATTCGCGACGTTGATTATGCCAAAGCCGCGTAAGCAGGCAGAGGTACAGTCGTCCTGGCCGGTAACAGCCAGAGATTACAATCGGGTGAATTGCTGGAAATCCCTTAGAGCTTTTATTGCCACAACGGAGCTGGAAACGGCAGACGTGACGGCTTGAAAAAATGAAAGATTGGGCAATCAGCAGCCAAGCTCCTGTCTTGAAAGAGTGGAGAAGGTTCAACGACTAGGATAAACCATCTAAGGCGCAAGCTATGGTGATGAAATCCGTAGGGGAATCAGTGTACATCAGCATTGGTGATCCGAAGTGCCCGACCCCTACTGACACTAGAGGGTGAAGATATAGTCTAGTCATTTATGAAAGTAAATGTTCGCACGATGGCGAAAGAAATGATGAACCAGACTAAGAACTCGATTCTTGCACAAGCAGCACAAGCAATGTTGGCTCAATCCAATCAACTACCTCAAGCAGTTTTACAGCTGTTGAGATAAATGATTGCAGGGCGTCTGGCCGGGTAACGGGTCAGAGCATAACTGGGTGAATTGCTGGAACTTCCTAAAGCTTCATCAACCACAACAAAGCTGGAAACGGCAGATGTGACGGTCTGAAAATGATGAGGATGGACCAATGGATAATCAGCAGCCAAGCTCCTGTCTCGAAAGAGTGGAGAAGGTTCAACGACTAGGATAAACCGTCTAAGGCTAAGCTATGACGATGAAATCCGTAGGGTGGCAAGCGCCATTCGAAGTGCCCAGCCCCTTAAGAACTTAAGGGTGAAGATATAGTCTATTCTATGATCGAAAGATATAGCGGCAAAGCAAGCCAACCAGCAACCACAAGCTGTACTTCAATTACTGCGTTAATTTCAAAAGGGTTAAAAGAGATTCTAGTTTTGCTAGAGTCTCTTTTCCATTAAAACTAATCAGAACCGGAGCATAAGAAGATGCGTATAAATCATAACATCGCAGCATTACATACATATAATCGGCTTTCCAACGCTTCCAAACAGACTATGAATTCCGCTGAAAAGCTAGCGAGCGGTTTGCGGATCAATCAGGCTAAAGACGATGCAGCCGGATTAGCCATATCTGAAAAAATGCGGGGACAAATCCGCGGATTGGCACAGGCTGAGCGAAACGTGAAAGATGGGATTTCCCTCCTTCAGACTGCAGAAAGCGGACTGGCAAAGGTAAGTAACCCTCATCTTCAGCGTTTGAGGGAATTGGCTGTTCAAGCAGCAAACGGAACTTTAACCAATACGGATAGAGTGCAAATCCAAGCAGAAGTTGGTCAAATAAAGAAAAGTATTAACGACATAGCAAATAACACGGAATTCAATAGTATTAAACTGCTTAATGTGGGGAAATCAGAGCCGGTGAAAGTGGCGAAAGAGATTGAAGTGACTGTTCAGCCTGGAGAACAATTAGTCGCCGGCTATATTAATGTATTGCCATCAAATACTGAGCCATTAACAGTGGAAGCCATGTTCGGAACTATTTCCGGGGCGGAATGGCCGGATATGAATATTATTTCACCTACAGGACACGAATTCGGATACAGCGGCACAATGGGAGGCAGTAGTACTCAAACAATTGGTGCAACTGATTCGGCATCTTCTGCAACGTATAACGGATATGCGGCTTCGAATGAGGCTATGACCTTTAATGATCCGATTGAAGGTATATGGCAAGTGGAAATCAGAAACACTGGAGGTATAAGCTCTTCCACATTCAGTTTAAAATCGAATCTGGGAATTCAATTGACTTCACAATCGGTAACTTCCGCTGATGAAGATGAAAACAGTTTAACATTCCAAGTGGGTGCAAATACAGAAGACCATATGAAAGTGGAACTCACTGATGTTCGGACAGTTGCTTTGGGAATTGACGAACTAGAATTCACGTCGCAAACAAAGGCAGAAAAAGCCATTTCAATAATAGATGAAGCATTGGCGAAAGTGACTGAAGAACGATCTAAGTTCGGTGCTTATCAAAATGCATTGGAACATACCGAGAACAATATTGGCAACACAATGATGAATCTGACTGCAGCGGAATCTCGTATCCGGGATACAGATATAGCTAAAGAGTTGACTGAACGAACAAAGCACTCAATTCTTGTCCAGTCAGCACAGGCGATGCTGGTGCATGCCAATCAGCAACCGCAGGCTGTGCTTCAATTACTACGGCAATGATTAAAATGATAGGGAGGTCATCAAATGGATATTGCTGCATTATCAATGACGTTAAGCCAAGTAAATGTCCGGCAGGAAGCAAATGTGTCAGTTATGAAAAAAGTGATGGATCAGGCAGAATCGAATGGGCAAGGCGTTATCAAGATGCTCCAAGAGTCCAATACAAAAGCGATGGAGCTATCTGTGCAGCCGCATATCGGAAGCAACATAGATAGCAGAGGCTAATTGAAAAGCTGTAAGGCGATAACAGGTAGATTAACGCCTTGCAGCTTTTACCTATAGATTAAAACAGCACATCGTCAATTGACTGACACTTAACCCACTTTCAACCCTTAACCGTTCTAAAACTTTTCTATGATCAGCTTCAATTCTGATTTGATAGCCATTTGTGATTCTCGTTTGTTTAGAGATAAAGCTATACCACTTGAAAAATCCGTGATGATCCGAAATTATTTTGATTAATAATGGGAGTTTTTCATATTGAGAATTGATTTCTGAAGTTGGTTTTATGAGAACAATATTGTTGGGTAGATAGATAGAAGTACGAGCTGCAATTTTTCTCTGAGTTCCTGGAGGAGATTTTTTCCTGCTCATTGATTCATGAAGATAAGGATCAACTAATTTTAAAAAGTAGATGATTTGAAATTGGTCGTACAAAAGCAGACGATTTTGATTGTCTAGTGAGAATGCTAAACCATATTTTTTCTTTAAAAAATCAATCAGGAAGAGATTTTCTTTCTTAGAAAAGCTATCAGTCGATAGAATGATTTTTCGAGGAATTCCTCTTTGCTGTTTAAGATGTCCATCATCTTGATACCACCAAGCAAGGGATCTATCAGTAAAGTGTTTTTGGATGTAAGGTATTGGAAGAGTTTTTTGGGATAGAGGATACCAAATTTCATAAAGTCGACAAAATTCTTCAGAAGTACGTGATTGAACAATATAACTCTCTGTATAGCCTGCAGTAGTTCGAGAATCAATTAACTTTCTATATTTAGGAGGATTTAAAGGAAGAAAAGAAGAAAGGGACTCATAGCAATGTTCACTCCATCCTTTATCTTGTTTACAATGCGTAAATTGAAATCTTGGTTTTCTGCCCAACTGCTTGGTCAAACAGCCATCACCCAGTAATTTCCCGCAAAGTAAATCATGCATAGATATCCTCTCCTTTTTGGAATAACAGAGTTTAATCTATTATGTGACGAAGTAGTTATTATTGTCTATTTTTCGTTCATTTCTCTCTTGTTATCATTTTTACTCCCCTCAATTATCCCATTCTTTTTTCTTTCTTAATCCGTATAATGAAATCATCTTCACTTACATAAAGGATGTGTTCAGTTTCCATGACGTCTCCGATTTCTTCTAATTTACTTTCTTACATGATGATGAGTTCGATGTCCAGGATGATGCCGACTGCCAATCCTATGGGCAATACCAACAATCCGATGACCAGTGCTGCGGATCCGAATTCATTTTTCTTCATGCTTATGAATGCCATGATGAGCAATATGGGGCAAACCAGTGCAGTCGCTCCTCAATCAAATGGGATGCTGAACCAAGCGCCAAACCAGACATCGCCAGTTCCATCGATGACGATCACGTTCACAGCGCCGCTTTCCAATGCTTACAATCCTGCCATTCCAACTGTACAATCAGTTGTCAGGAAAGATGTTCCCACATCAGCAGGAGATATGAGTGATTTCAAATTTCAGCCGACACAATTTCTGAAGCTGGATCAGAACCTAGAAGGGAAACTGGAAGGAACGGCTGGACATTTCATTGCAGCCGGCAAGAAATATGACATCAATCCGAATTTATTATCAGCCATTGCAATCCATGAAACAGGCAATGGCGGTTCAAGAGCCGCTAATGATAAGAATAATATCGCGGGCATGATGGGAAAGAACGGCTTGAGAAGTTATGCAACTGTCGAAGACAGCATTTTCGATATGGCCCGTAACCTGCGTCAGAACTATTTGAATGAAGGAAAAGATTCCATTGCTAAAATCGGTGCCAAGTATGCGCCGGTTGGAGCAGCCAATGATCCGACGGGCTTGAACAACCATTGGACGAAAGGTGTTTCCCATTACTACAACAGTCTTACGTAAACAAGAGTGGTTCCTCCGGGAGCTCCTCTTGTTTTTTATTTGCGGAAAAATGAAGAAAACCTGAAATGGCTATTAAATTTCTCTCTTTATTGCCGATATATAACCATAGAGCATAACAGGAAGTGTAACGAACATGGGAACGGAGTGAGCAGTATGCGGGTTGGTGGATTAGCCTCGGGGATGGATACAGATTCAATCGTAAAAGAAATGATGCAAGTGCGGAAATTGCCGCTGGATAAATTGATGCAGGAGAAAACGTGGACGGAATGGCAGCAGGAGTCCTACCGTGAATCCAATCTGGCACTGTCCGGCTTGCGTGATTTGGCCAGCAATTTACGGTTGCAGCGGACGTTTAATGCGTACAGCGCTACCACTTTGGCCGGCAATGTGACCGTGTCACCGACTGCGAATGCAATGAGCGGTTCTTACGAAGTGAACGTACATAGCGTGGCAAAGGCCGCAAAAATGCATTCTGCTGCTGGTGTCCAGAACTCTACTGGTTCGGCTGCGAAATCAACGGATAAGATTGGTGTTGCTGGGACAATCACTATAAGTGGAACAGCCACAGCTGTAGATATCACAGAAACTATGAGCTTTGCAGATGTGGCGAAGAAACTTCAGGACGCAACCGCAGGTTCTGTACCTGCTCTTCGTGTGAACTTCGACGACACGACATCGAGTTTTTTCATTTCTACAAAGGAAATGGGAGCTGCACAGAACTTCTCGTTGGATTTCAGTTCCCAGGCGCTGGCCGATAAAATTATAAATAAGCCAGGACTGACGTCATTCTCAACTGCCGATACAGCGCTCACAAATACCTCGACTGCGACAAACGGAAAAGTCACTTTTGAGGGTATTGTGATCGATAATCTCACTTCAAATAAAACGACAATCAACGGACTGGCATTGACATTAGAGAAGATAGGCGCAGATACCATCACAGTGAAATCAGATGCAACCAAGCCATTTGAGGCCATCAAAAGCTTCGTGGAAAAATACAATGAAACGATTGAGGCAATTGAAAAAAAGTTGGTCGAGAAACGGTATCGGGATTTCCAGCCGCTCTCTGATGAACAAAAGAAAGACATGAGCGAAACGGAAATCGAACTCTGGCAGGAAAAATCGAAAAGCGGGTTATTGCGCAATGACCCGATTTTAAAAAGCGCATTGCAGGATTTGCGGCGGGCATTCATGGACCCTGTGAGTAGTCTGGCAACAGGCAGCATCAACACGCTCGCTGAAATCGGCATCTCAACCGGTGATTACCGGGAAGGCGGCAAGCTTTTCATCAATGAAGACAAACTGAAAAAAGCACTTACGGATAAACCGGATGAAGTCATGCAGTTGTTCAGCACGAACGCTGGCGGTGGTGGAATCGGGCAACGGGTATATGGTGAGCTGAACGATACCGTCAAACGTCTGAGTGAACGGGCAGGGAACCCTTCCTATACTGTCGATAACAGCACCATTTCCAAGCGGCTTCGCCAAATGGATGAAGAAATCACCCGCTGGCAGGACCGGTTAGGGAAAATCGAAGACCGCTATTGGCGACAATTCACCGCCATGGAAAAAGCGCTGAGCCAGATGAACTCGCAGAGCACATGGATGCAACAGAACATGTTCGGTGGCATGTGATGAATAATTATCATTCCATCTTGCTCGAGATGCTGACGCTGACAGAAGAAATCCAGCTTCAAGCTAGTAAGATTGCTATGAAAATGGAAGACAATCCTGATGGCCAGCTCGAAGCCTTACCGGCATTATTTGATAGACGCGGACAAGTGATTCAGCAGCTGGAACAAGTTACCCGGCAGCCAGACTTTCGATGGACCGAAGAAGATCAACGCATTATCAGTCAATTAAAAATGATCGATCAGTCGCTTCAACCGGTGCTGGCTAACTTGCATCACTCATTTACCACTCAGGTGAACAAGCTCGCTCAAACTAAACAGACTTCCAATAAATACATGGCAGTCTATCAGCACAAAGCCACAGAAGGTTCATTCATCGACCAGCGAAAATAGAAAGAGGAGGATTTCTCTTGGCAATCATCAGTCCATACCAGACCTATCAGCAAAATTCCGTCATGACCGCCTCTCCGCAGGAACTGACATTAATGCTCTACACCGGTTCCATGAAATTCATGCGGCTCGCCAAAAAAGCGATCGCTGACAAGAAATTCGAAGAAAAGAACATCAACTTGATCAAAGTACAAAATATCATTCAGGAACTGCAAGTCACACTTGATCCGAACATCGATCTTTCCCAAAACCTTGGCCAGCTCTATGACTACATGTACACCCGGCTCGTAGAAGCCAACACCAAAAACGACGCTGACATCCTGACAGAAGTTGAAGAACTCATGCGCGAACTGCGAGACACGTGGAAACAGATTATCGAAACATCAAGAGTGTAACGATTTTTCAAGTATTATGCTGACGTAAGCAGAAAAAACTTGGCTGAAAGGTAGATGCAAAGGAAGGCATCCCCCCAGACGTCAACGTGTGACAAAAGCAAAACAGCAGCGACTCCTGCGGGAAAGCGATGTGCCGAAATCCACTCGGGCGCAAAGCCCGAGTTAGTTCGGCGCAAGCCCGGCAGCTGGCACCGCGACGTCCTGTCGCGCCAGCTGCATGACCCACTTCCGGTAGGCCCGAAAGCGCAGCTGTTTTGTGAAACATTAGCAGACTTAACTCCCAATTTACATAGATGGAAATGAGGGAACGATTTGGATAAGACATCAGGTTTAGGTTTATTGCTCGGAATCGTCGTACTGATCGGCGGCATGATGCTGAAAGGGTCCAACCCGATCGCCCTGGTCAACCCGGCTGCATTGGTGATCATCTTCGGCGGGACAGCAGCATGCATCTTGATCGCATTTCCGATGAATGAAGTGAAGAAAATCCCTGCACTGTTCAAAGTGCTGTTCAGCGGCCAGAAAATCATGTCGATCACCGAGATGATCCCGCTGTTCACCGGCTGGGCCACCGCTGCCAGACGAAACGGCTTGCTCGCCTTGGAAAAGGAATCGAACGAAATCGATGATCCGTTCCTGCAGCGCGGCTTGAAAATGATGGTCGATGGACAGCCGGCAGAACAGATCCGGAAATTACTCGAAGAAGACATTGACGCGATGGAAGAACGGCATGAACTTGGTGCAAAGATCTTCACTCAGGCCGGCACGTATGCACCTACACTCGGCGTATTGGGTGCGGTCATCGGTCTCGTAGCAGCGCTCGGCCATTTGGACGATGTGGCGTTACTCGGAAAATCGATTTCAGCGGCCTTCATCGCCACGCTGTTCGGAATTTTCACGGGCTACGTATTATGGCATCCGTTCGCCAATAAACTCAAACGGAAATCCGAACAGGAAATCAAAATGCGCTATATTATGCTCGAAGGCATGATGGCTGTGCAAGAAGGACTGCCGGCCCGTACAGTGGAAGAGAAATTACTGACATATCTGCCGGCCCGAGACCGAGTACTTGAAGGAGAAGCAGCGAACAACAGGGATGGTGTTCAAGTTGAAGCGTAAGAAAAAACACGATGAGCATGTCGACGAATCCTGGTTGATTCCATATGCCGATATCCTCACGCTTCTCTTGGCTTTGTTTATCGTATTGTATGCAGCAAGTGAAGTGAACTCACAAAAATTCAAGGAAATCTCAAATTCATTCAATAATGAATTGCAAGGCGGAACCGGGGTGCTAGAGTACCAGACGCCGGTTGAACCCATGGAACCGGAAGAGCCGACTACAGAATCGGCCGACTCGATGGAACTGGCCGAACCGGATGCTGTTGAAGCTGAAGACAGTGAGTTAACCGGTGATAGCACAGGAGCGGTCATGTCTGCTGAAGAAGACTTCGAGGCACTCGCTGAACAGCAGAAAAAAATAGAAAGTTATATCGAAGAAAAAGGGTTATCCGCCCGGCTGGAGACAGAGTTGACGGCGAAGGGGCTCATATTGAAAATAAAAGACGGCATTCTATATAGCCCGGGGAACGCAACGGTCACAGCTGATGCCGTGACGCTCGTGGAAGAGATCTCGGAGCTCCTGATCACCAATCCCGCGCGGGACATCTTCATAGAAGGGCACACGGATAACGTGCCGACCAACTCGGCTGAGTTTCCGTCTAACTGGGAATTGAGCGCCGCCCGGGCGATTAATTTCATGAAAATCCTGCTGAAGAATGATGAGCTGGAACCGCAGAAATTCAGTGCCACCGGCTACGGGGAATACCGACCGATTGCCCCGAACGATACAGTAAAAGGCAGAGCCAATAATCGCCGGGTGGAGGTCCTGATCTCACCATACGAACAGCAGGACGACTAAACTGGAGGTATAGAATGAAAAATTTAAAAGTGATTTTCGGAGCTTTGGCCGTGATTCTCATCATCGGCGCAGGCGCGTTTGTGTTCTTCGGTAAAAACGCTGAAAGTGCTGCCAAACATACCGGTGTGGCTGCCGAGGAATTGGCGGTGCTAAGTACGGAAACCGATACGATCACGACAAATCTGGCCAATCCGGACAGCTTTGCGGTCGTGCGTTTTAATATTTTATTGAGCAATAAAAAAGCGAAAGAAGAAACTGACCAGCGGGCGGCAGAAGTCCGGGCCGCAGCGATCTCGACGCTTGCAGGCTTTTCGAAAGAACAGCTGATCGGCGTCGAAGGCATTGATGCGCTGGAACAGCAATTGACGCTCAAGCTGGAGAGCATCATGGAGACAGGAACTGTGGAACGGGTGCTTGTGACGGAATTTAAAGTGCAGTAATTCAAATAACCGTAAACTTTTGAGATAAAATGCCGATATAAAAGATAGACATAAGAGAAAACGGGTGATGAATCATGGGGCAGGGAGAACTGGAGAACTGCAGAATATGCGGACGGCTTTTTTTGAAGGACCACACTGATTACTGCCTGAATTGCTTTGAAGATATAGAACAGGATTTTAAATATGTAGCCGACTTTCTGAAAAAGGAGCAGAATCGCTATGCGACTCTTCAAGAAGTAAGTAAGGCTGCAGAAGTCTCTGAAAAGCGGATCATGGAATTTATTCGTGGGGGCCGGATTTTCGCGGAGGACTATCCCAATTTAGGCTATGAATGCGCGCAATGTGGTACATTGATCAAAAGGCAAGTGCTGTGCAACGACTGCTATGAGCGCTATTCCACCGCTGTCGACGAAATGATGACTCGGGAAAAAGCGAAGGACGAAATCAGAAAAGCCCAGCATGGCCATCAGAACGAAGCCCAGTACTGGCGCCTGAAGCGCAATAAATGACTAGAAAGGAGGGCGAGGAGATGAATATCGATAAGACGAACGGGTCTGCATTTGTGCAGTCTTACCATAAGCAGACGCAAGTAACGCCGGTTGCAAAATCGAATCCCCTCCAGCGAGAAGACCAGCTGCAAATTTCCGATAAAGCAAAAGAACTGTTCGAAAAGAAAGACGATATCGATGCCGAACGGCAAGATAAGATCCAGGAGCTGAAGGCCCGGATCCAGTCGGGTGAGTATGAGGTCAGCAACGAAAAACTTGCCGGTAAATTCTACGATTTTTGGTTTGATAAATAAATTCACCCCTTAACAGAGGAGGGTATACAGGTGCCCCAATCAGTCATTACAGCTCTGGAAGAATTGATCAGTATTCAGCAACAGCTGATTGTGTATGCGGACGAGAAGAAAACCATTCTGATCGACCGCCGGATTGATGATCTCAATGAACTCGTGCAGCAGGAAGCGCGGCTCGTCCGGCAGCTGAACCAGGCGGATGACAAACGGGAACAGGCCGTGACGGCTCTCATGGGGGCGCATCCGTCACTCCGTTTCCATGAATTCATCGACCGGTTACCGGATGAAATCGCCCGGAAGAACATTCAGTCGCGCATGAAGACATTGCAAGAATTGCTCGTTGAACTACAGGCCAAAAATAAAATCAACGAACAGCTGCTGAAAGATGCGATGGAATTCGTTCATCACATGATCGAAGAAGTGACCCGCTCACGCCAGCAGCAATACAATTACCAATCACCGCACGGACAGCAAACTCCACCGGCCGGCGGCACCGGCTTTTTTGATACGAAAGCATAACCGGCATGAGAAAAGAGGGAATTGAATGGTTTCAACATTCCATGGATTAGAACTCGGAAAACGCGGCCTGATGGCGAGCCAGGCGAACATCGCCACAACCGGGCACAATATCGCGAACGCGGGCACGAAAGGCTACTCCCGCCAGCAAGTGAATACGGTCACTTCACCACCACTGGACGTCTGGACGAATGGCGATGCCAATCCGAGCCAGCTCGGTTCCGGTGTCCTGGTGGAATCGATCACGCGTGTCCGGGACCGCTTTTTGGATCAGCAGTACCGCGACAGCGCCGGAACACTGGCTAAATGGCAAACCCAACAAACTGCGCTCAGCCGCATTGAAACAGTCGTCAATGAACCGAGTGACACCGGCCTTAATTCCGCAATGGATGCGGTCTGGAGCGCGCAGCAGGATTTGGCATTGAATCCGGACAGCCAGCCGGCGCGGGCCGTTGTTAAAGAACGGGCTCAAGCTTTTGTAGAGACAGCTCAGGCAATGGACCGTTCATTGTCCAGTCTGAAAACGGATCTTCAATCGCAAACAGTCGCCACTGTTCAGGAAGCGAATGATTACCTGAAACAAATCGCCGCCCTTAATGACAGCATCCGGCGGACCGGCAAGAATGCCAACGATTTGCAGGACCAGCGGGATCTGGCCGTGGACAGCTTGTCGAAACTCGTGAGCGTCCAAGTCAAAGAGCAGACGGACGGTACATACTCGGTCAGCTTGCTGCAAAAAGAAGGAGCGCCGGTACTGCTTGTATCCGGTACTGAAACTGTTTCGACGTTGACAACGGACAGCGAGCCGGCAAATGGCAAACTGACCGGTTTGGCTCAGTCGATTGCGACCGTGGAGAAATACCATAGCCAGTTGCACGAGACCGTAAAAGGATTTGCTGAAGCGAATGGCATGTCGGCTGAAAATGGATCGGCTGGCACGAATCTCTTTGCAGGAAATCAGGCTGATTTCACAATTGCCGGGTTAACGGTGAATGAAGACAGCGGTCAATATGCGTTACCGACCGACACCGATACGGCAACCGAAAAAGTGAAGAGCGGTTATCAGACACTCGTCAGTGAACTCGGAGCTGAAACACAAGCGGCTGGCCGGTTCGTCAGCAGTTTTGACGCTACCTTGAACGCAACAGAAAATCGCCGGCAATCTGTCACCGGTGTCTCACTGGATGAAGAAATGGCGAACTTAGTGAAATACCAGCACGCCTACAGCGCAGCGGCACGAATTGTCTCGACTGCCGATGAAATGCTGGACACGCTTATCAACCGGATGGCTCGCTAACCGGGAGACTGGAGGAAAACCCGGATGAGAATTTCCCAGCAAATGCTGCATCAAAACTCCTTGCGGCACATGAACCAGAATTTAAGCCGCATGGAAAAAACCAATCTCGACTTGTCAACAGGCAAGAAATTACATAAACCGTCGGATGATCCGAACGGTGTCAGCAAAGCGATGAACTTGAAAAGTGCCCTCACTGCCAATAAACAATATGAACGGAATGCCGATGAAGCGAATCTGTGGCTGTCGGAAGCCGATCAGACCATCAACGGGATGGTCGAAGTCATGCAGCGGGTTCGTGAACTGGCCGTACAAGGAAACAACGGGGCACTTTCCGACCAGGACCGCAACATGATCGCCTCGGAAACAGAAGCGTTGCATGAACAAATCCATCAATTCGCCAATGCGAAAGTGAACGGCCAGTACTTGTTCAATGGATCCAATACAAAAAATCCGCCGTTTCCGACATCTGGTGCCTATACCGAAAGCACCTTCAACACCGATCAGAGGAAGTTCACCATCGGGGAAGGTGCAGCGGTCAACATTAACGTTACGGCAGACAAATTGATCGGAAATGCTAACGAAAACGATAATTTATTCAACGTACTGAACAGTGTAGCAGCCGCATTAAAAGCAGGTGAAACCGTCTCGCTCGACCATATCGACCAAGGAATGGAGCGGCTTTTGACCACTGCAGCTGAAGTCGGTGCCAGACAAAATCGGGTCGAAGCCATCACCAATCGCGTGCAAGACAGTAACGTAGCGTTACAGACCATGCTGTCGCAAATCGAAGATGTCAACTATGCAGAAACCATTACAAAACTGAAAAGCGAAGAAAGCATCTACCAGGCAAGTCTGTCTGCTACGGCGAAAATCATTCAGCCAACCTTGATGGATTTCCTGAGATAATTTGAAGAGCGGTTGCCCTTATCCGGCACCCGCTCTTTTTTTGAGGTGTAACGGGGATGGTGCCATGAATTTTGGATTTATGGTGGTTTTTTGTTTTTTAAAGAGGAGGATTGGGAACTGGTGGGGGTTAAAGTGCATTCGCCGGCTCTTAAAGTACATTCAGCTTTTCTTAAAACGCGTTCATTAAAGTCTAATGTGCGTTCATCAGCGCTTAAAGTGCACTCAGCCAATCTTAATCACCATTCAACCGTATTTTCACCACAAATCAAAAAAAGTTGATACCGGGCAACCCGCATCAGCTTTCCTGGGAATTTCAACCACGCATATTGACTCAAGTTGCGGTCTTAAAGTGCATTCGCTGGCCCTTAAAGTACACTCAACTTTTCTTAAAACGCATTCAATAAAGTATAATGTGCATTCACCAGCGTTTAAAGTGCACTCACCCAATTTTAATAATCATTCAGTCAAACTCCCAGCATAAATCAAAAAAAGCTGACACCGGAATTCCGGCGTCAGCTTCTCCATTTATCCCCGCATCGTATTAACAAGCCCCATCATGTCATCCGCGAACGAAATCGCTTTTCCTTGTGACTGGAGCAGTCGCTGTGCAGTAATCAGTTCCGTCATTTCTTCAGTCAAATCTACATTGGATGCTTCAAGCGCGCCTTGCATCACCCGGGCGCTGCCATCATTTTCTGCCGCTGTTCCAAAAAGCTGAAGTGCACCGGCTGCCATCTGTTCAGCTTCTGTACCAGGCAGCTGATAGCGGTTGCCGCCCGCTTTTTCAAGAAGGTCCGGACGCAGAATTTTAGCGATACTCAACTGGAACTGGGCCGGCTGTTTCGCTTGATCTTTAAATGTAATTTCCAGTCCGCCATTTTCAGTGACAGTAACGGAATCATAATCGTTTTCAAAAACGATCGGCTGATTATTGCCGTCAACAACCGCATCTCCTGCGTTCGTCACCAAGGCGACTTGATCGGAGTTCAGCACCGGCTGAACTTGGAAAGAACCGTCTTTTGTGTAATATGTATTTCCTTCAGATGCGACCCGGAAGTATCCGGAATTGCCGCCAATCATAAAATCGAAAGGGCGACCCGTCTGAAGCGATGAACCTTGTTCCATTCGTAAATTCGTCTGGGACAGGATAGCCCCTGATCCGATTCGCAGTCCATTCGGCGTCTGCCGCCCGATTTCATGCTGAAGCCCCGCCTGCTTTTCCATCGATACGGTAAGCGCGTCGGAAAAATTCGCTTCCTGCCGCTTATATCCCGTCGTGCTCACATTCGAAATATTATTCGCAATCAAATCTATCTTCTTCTGCAATTCCCGCATCGATGTAGCTGCAGAATTCATTTGGATATTCATGGGCATAATTCTCCTTTAGTAAATAGTACTGATAAAAATCTGACTAATACATCAAACCCTTCCGATTTCATTGACCGCTTTCTCCATACTCCGGTCGTAAGCCTGGATGACTTTCTGGCTCGACTCAAAGCTGCGGTACGTGCTCATCATGTCCGTCATCGTCCGGGTCAGATCCACGTTCGACTGTTCGACCATGCCTTGCTTTACGAAATCTCCAGGCATGTTCGGAAGTCCGGCCGCTTCAATCCCAAGCGGCGCATTCTCGAAATCACCTTCCCAGCGAAGGAGATTATGGCCTTCTTTTACGAGCTGTTCAGGATCATTTGTATACCCGACCCAAAGCTGATTTGCGTTCGTTCCGTCTTCCCGGATAATTTCACCGTTGCCTTGGACTGTAAAGTTCTCTGAATCCGTACGAATCGTCTGGAAGTTCGCGTCTAAGACATTCAGCCCGTCAGCTGTCGTCAGAAATCCATCCTGGTCGACTGCAAACTGACCGTTTTGTGTATACCGGATTTGCCCGTCTCCGGCATTGACTGCGAATAACAGTGTACCTTGCTGCTGTGTTTCGGGATCGACCGGCAATGCGCCGGATAGCAGGGAAATGTCGGTTGGATTCCCGGTTTCCTTTAATGCGCCTTGCACGAAAGACGGAATCCCTTCCTGGGCGTAAACGCCGGTATGGAGCTTGCCAATAGTAGCTGGATGCTTGCCCGCCTGCATGGCTTGGATCAATTGGGCAGGAAAAGCCCGAAGCACCGTCTCGTCTTGTTTGAATCCGGGCGTATTCGCATTCGCCAAGTTATTCGTGAGTACTTGCTGTTTACGGTTATGGGCCATAAGTCCGGAAGTTGCAATATATAATCCGCGGAACATAAAAAAAATTCACCCTTTCTTAAAAAACTCTTGCAATTTGGCGTTAGCATACCACTATAATTAAATAAAATATATAGAAAAAGGAAAATTAAAACAAAATCATTTTTCCAAGAAAAAATAGCCAAAATCAAAAAAACGTGCTATTATCACCATCAAGAACAGTTGAAAATGAGTCAATTTATTGAGTTTAAAAGCTAGATCAGTATCAAAAGCCGTAATTGATTATAAGAACGTCCGGTTTTTATCGAGTTAAGTAATGTTTTTCCACAAAATATCCAAATCAGTAAAAAGACCTAAAACATTTAAAAAACTGAATACAACAATCGTCACGATAACGGCAAACTTCTCCGAAAGGAAAGGACGCAAAGCCACGGGCCTACGCACAATCTTTTGTGCTTGGCAGCCGGGTTACCGAAAGATGGGAGATGCATAATCCACCCTTTTTTCGGGGTGGTTTTTTTGTGGCCAAATTAAGAATAAAGGAGTTCAGCAATGAATATATTTCCTCAGACGTTCCAGTCATTGGAACAGGCGTTATCGACATCGGCTTTGAAGCAACGGACGCATGCGGCGAATATTGCGAATGTCGACACGACGAACTACAAAAGCAGACAAGTAAACTTCCAATCTGCACTGCAGAACGCAATGGATAGCAGCGGATCATTGAAAAGCTTCAAAACAGCAGCGGGTCATATCCCATTCAGTACGGAAAATTCAGCAGGAGTACCTTCCGTGACAGTGAACACCAATACAAAGTTCAAAACAAATGGCAATAACGTGGATATGGACTACGAAATGGCCGAAATGGCGAAAAACCAATTATGGAATAACGCGCTGACCGAGCGGATCAATGGGAAATTCAACAGTCTCCGCTCTGTCATCAGCGATGGGAGGTAAGGAAGATGAGCTTATTCAACGGACTTAATATCAGCGCTTCCGGCCTGACGGCAAACCGGCTCCGGATGGACGTCGTTTCTTCCAATATCGCGAATGCCAACACAACCCGGGCCGAACGGGTCAACGGCGAATGGATGCCGTACCGCCGGAAAACGGTGGAGCTGTCGCAAAGCGGTGTGTCGCCATTCGGCCAGCATCTTCAGGCGGCGATGGGCAGAGGATCCGCTCATGTATCCGGTGTATCGGTTTCAAGAATCGAAGAGGACCGGACGCCGTTCGCGTTATCGTATGATCCCACTCATCCGGAAGCGGATGAAGATGGTTACGTCCGGCTGCCGAACGTGGATCCGGTGAAGGAAATGGTGGATCTGATGTCTGCGACCCGCTCTTATGAAGCGAATGTAACCGCATTGAATGCATCCAAAAGCATGTTCATGAAAGCGTTGGAAATCGGCAAATAACCCGTCCCGTTGATCGGAGATTTTAGGAGGTTCCCATGAACACGATTAGTTCGATTCAAGTCCCATTCTTACAGCCTCAGGAAAGTCCCAAAGTCCAGACAGACAATAAAACAGGCGAATTCGGCGAGTTGTTCAAACAGGCGCTGGATAAAGTGAATAGCGCCCAAAAAGAATCGGATAAACTGACGACGGGACTTGTGACCGGGCAAGTTCAGGATGTCCACGAAGTCATGATTGCTTCCCAGAAAGCGAATTTATCCCTGCAATTGACCATGCAAGTGCGCAATAAAGTCGTCGAAGCTTACCAGGAAATGATGAGGATGCAAGTATGAAGACAAGCGCAGAGGATAATGGCAAATGAAAGAAACAGTATCGGCTTACACCGAAAAACTCAAGGGGGCATGGGCGGGATTTTCAGGCCTGACGAAGTGGATTATGATCGGCTCTTTCGTTTTGACAGCGCTCGTGCTTTCCGTGTTTTTCTTTTTCAATTCTCGGGACGATTTCGCTCCGTTATATTCCAATCTTGCACCGGCGGAAGCCGGGGAAATCAAAGCGGCCATCGAAGAACGCGGCATTCTCGTGGAGGTATCGAATGACGGCAGCATCATCAGCGTGCCGGAAGACGAATTGGCCAATTTGAAAATCGCTTTGGCTGCGGAAGGAATCCCTGAAAACGGCAACGTCAATTACAGCGTGTTCAGCGAAAACATGGGACTCGGCATGACGGATCGCCATTTCGATGTGGTTGAGCGGGATGCGATGCAGAACGAACTGGCATACTTGATTCGCCAGATTGATGGCGTGACGGATGCCAACGTCATGATTACGCTGCCGAAAGAAAACATCTGGATCACAGATGAAGAACAAGTGGCCACCGCTTCGATTGTGGTGACCGGTGATCCCGCCTTTCAGCTCGATCAAAAGCAGGTCAACGGGTTATATCATTTAATCAGTAAAAGTATCCCAAATTTACCGGCAGATCAGATTGTGATCATGGACCAGAATGGCCAGATGTTCGAGATTTTGGAAGAAGACGTAGTGGATACGACGCTGTCCGTGTATCAGCAGCAACGGGAGATCAAGGAAGACATCGAACAGGATATCCAACGGGAACTTCAGCAATTACTTGGACTTACACTTGGACGGGACAAAGTCGTCGTCTCCGTTATGACGAGTATGGATTTCACAAAGGAACGGCGCGAAGAAAATCTCGTCGAACCCGTGAATGAAGAAACGAATGAAGGCATTGCCATCAGTGTCGAACGGATTGTCGAATCCTATTCCAGTGAAGGGGCAGTCGTCGAAGATGCCACAGGGGCAGGAGAGACCGAAATTGCAAATTATCCGGGCGCTGATGGCATCGGTAGCAGCGAATCCGAACGCACCGAGGAACGGATCAACTCGGAAGTGAACCGAATTAACCGCCAGATTGAATTGAGCCCTTATGTCATTGATGACATTACGATCAATGTCGGTGTAGAGCCGCCGGTTCCGGCTGATCCGGAAAGTCTGACATTACAGAACATCAATGATATCCGCAGTATTTTAACGAATACTGTCAGCACGACGTTGAGCATGAACGGCACTGAAATGACTGAAGAAGAACTCGAAGGCCGTATTTCCATCTTCGCAACCGAATTCCAAGGAAAAGCGGTCGTCGAAGCGGAAGAGCCGGTTGCGCCATGGTGGACTGTACTTCCGGCGAACTTCCTGCTGTATGCCGGTATCGGAATTGCCGCCTTGCTGGTTGTCTTAGTTGTTGCAGTGTTGCTGATCCGCAAGCGGAGACGGGATCAGGAGGAGAATGAGTATGTCATGGGGATATTCGACCAGCCGCCGCCGGATGACAGTCTGCCCGAAGAAGCGGAGATTGATCTGTCCGAGTTCGATTCCATTGCAAATCCGAAACGGAAAACTGTCGAAAAATTGGCCAAGGAACGGCCGGAAGACTTTGCGAATTTATTGCGTTCCTGGATGAACGAAGAGTAGGGGTGTGACGTATGGCAAAAGCGAAAAGAATTACAGGGCTGAACGGGCTTCAAAAAGCGGCAGTCCTGCTGGTCGGCTTAGGGCCTGAAGCCTCTGCAGGAATTTTCAAGCAGCTGTCGGAACCGGAAATCGATCAGCTGACGCTGGAGATTTCCAACATCCGTCACTTGAAAAGCAGTGAAATGGAAGATGTCCTGAATCAGTTTTACGGGATGATCCTTGCGCAGGATTATATGAGTGAAGGCGGATTGGATTATGCCCGCAATGTGCTTGAAAAAGCATTGGGGAAAGAAAAAGCGCTGGACACGATCGGCCGACTGACGAGCAGGCTGCAAGTCAAACCGTTCAATTTTGCACGGCGGGCCGATCCGAATCAGATTTACAATATTCTGCAGCATGAACATTCGCAGACAATCGCACTCGTGCTGTCCTATCTGGAGCCGAAACAGTCTTCCCACATTCTTTCCCAGCTCGATCCGGATAAGCAGGCGGAAGTGGCCCGGCGGATTGCGTTGATGGAAAGCACATCCCCGGAAGTGATCCACCAGGTGGAACAGATCATCGAGCGGAAATTGTCTGCATCCGGTTCACAGGATTATACAGCTACCGGCGGTGTTGAAGCGATTGTCCAAGTGCTCAATAAAGTGGACCGCAGCACCGAAAAAGCGATTCTGTCGGAACTTGAAACGGATTCCCCGGAACTGGTTGCAGAGATCAAAAAGCGCATGTTCGTATTCGAGGACATTGCCCAGCTTGATGCCCGTTCGATTCAGCGGGTTCTCCGCGATGTGCGGGATCTTGATCTGACGTATGCATTGAAAGTGGCAAGCGAAGAAGTCAAAGAAAGCATTTACCGCAATATGTCTGAGCGCCGTGCGGATCTGATCCGCGAAGAAATCGATGTACTGGGTCCTGTGAAGCTGAAGGATATTGAAGGCATTCAGACAACGATCGTTACGCTGATCCGGGATTTGGAAGAACAAGGTGAAGTGGTCATTGCCCGCGGGGAAGGAGATGAGCTCGTTGTCTAACGTCATTCGCTTCCATAGTACTGTTGGAACGGAAAAGCGGCTCATCGCTGCAAAGAAAATCGAAACACCCAAGCGGCATTTTGATCAGTCCGAATTGACACCGGCCCAGCAGCGGCGCTTGCTGCAAGAAGAGATCCGGACATTGGAAGAACGGTACCGACAATTGCAGGAACAAATTGAAACAGAACAGGCGGCAGCCCGTGAAGAAATCCGGCAGTGGCAGGAACAAAGCCGCCGGGAAACGGAACGGGAAGCAGCACGTCAAGCGGAAGAAGCGAAGACGGAAGGTTATCAGACCGGCCTCTCGGAAGGTACCCGCCAGGCGGAATCGGATTTCCGCGAGCAGCGGGAAGCGATGGAAGAATTGGTTACTGCAGCACATGAAGAGCAAGCAAACATCATTCAGCAGGCAGAACCGTTTTTACTGAACCTCAGCGTCAAAATCGCGGAAAAGATTCTCAAACGGGAATTGCAGCAGCACGATGATCAATTGCTTCAAATCGTCAAGCAGGCATTGAAGAGTGTCGAAGAATCAGAAGACATCATCATGCACGTGTCGCTGGAAGACTTCCTGATCATATCACCGTATTTGGAAGAGCTGAAACCGTACGTCAAAGCGGACGCGGAACTGCGGCTCATCCCGGTGGCAGCTTTGTCAAAAGGCGGCTGCATGATTCATACGTCGAACGGTTCCTATGACGTTACGGTCGACAGTCAGCTGAATGAAATCAAGAAAAGCCTGCTCGCTTATTGCGAAGAAAAGGTGAATCATGATCTTCAGAGAATCTGATTATCTCGCATTGGTGGACGAAGTCGAACCGGTGAAAAAGCACGGGAAAGTCGTACAGGTGATCGGGCTGACCATTGAATCCAAGGGGCCGAACGCGAAACTCGGCGAACTTTGCCTCCTGTATCCGAATCATTACGAGAAACCGATCGAAGCGGAAGTCGTTGGGTTCCGGGAAAACAAGCTCATGCTGATGCCGCTCCGGGATATCGAACAGATCGGTCCCGGCTGTCTCGTCGTCGCGACCGGCTCACCGCTTCAGATCAAAGTCGGGCCGTCCATTTTAGGGAAAGTGCTGGACGGCACCGGGAAACCGCTTGATGACAGCAAATTGCCGCCGGGCCTGAAGAAGTACTCAACGAGCAACAAACCGCCGAATCCCTTGCAGCGTCCGCGGATTGAAAAACCGCTGGAAGTCGGTGTCCGGGCGATCGACGGGCTGCTGACGATC
Organism: Planococcus lenghuensis; assembly: GCF_001999905.1. Taxonomy (NCBI): domain Bacteria; kingdom Bacillati; phylum Bacillota; class Bacilli; order Caryophanales; family Caryophanaceae; genus Planococcus; species Planococcus lenghuensis. The sequence goes on along the minus strand of NZ_CP019640.1, from coordinate 2,759,151 downwards.
GGACAAGGTCAGCGGGTCGGCGTCTTCGCCGGCAGCGGCGTCGGAAAAAGCACTTTGATGGGCATGATTGCCCGCAATACGGAAGCGGATATCAATGTCATCGCCTTGATCGGCGAACGGGGAAGGGAAGTCCGGGATTTCATTGAACGGGATCTCGGCCCGGAAGGACTGGCCAAATCGGTCGTTGTGGCCGCGACGTCTGATCAGACCCCGCTGCAACGGATCAAAGGCGCGCTGACGGCGACTGCCATCGCAGAGTATTTCCGCGATCAGGGTAAAAACGTCATGCTGATGATGGATTCCGTCACGCGGTTTGCGATGGCGCAGCGGGAAGTCGGCTTGGCAGTCGGTGAACCGCCGACCAGTAAAGGGTATACACCGAGCGTGTTTGCGCTTTTGCCGAAACTCCTGGAGCGCTCAGGCACATCCGCAAAAGGTTCCATCACTGCGTTCTATACCGTTCTCGTGGACGGGGATGACATGAATGAACCGATTGCTGACGCGGTCCGGGGAATTCTGGATGGCCATATTGTATTGGACCGGAAACTCGCCCAGAAAGGCCAGTTTCCTGCCATTAATGTGATGGCGAGTGTCAGTCGGGTCATGCATGAAGTCGTATCAAAAGAACACCGGCAGGCGGCAGTGGAATTCAAACGACTGTTAGCCGCATATGATTCATCGGAAGACTTGATCAACATCGGCGCTTATAAGAGCGGCGCCAATCGGGAAATCGATGATGCAATCCGGTCATATCCGTTTATCCGGGAGTATTTGCAGCAGGACATTTTTGAAAAGAATGGACTGGATGAAAGCATCAGGAAACTTACATCCAAGTTTGGAGGTGCATAGGGTGACAACATTCAATTTTCAATTTCAGCGGTTACTGGAGTTAAAAGAAAATGAAAAAAGCATTGCGCAAAGTCAAATGGCACATGCGATTCGCCAGCAAGAAACAGGGAAACGCCATCAGGAAGCCATCCACTCAAAAATTCAGGATGCCGAACGATTGAAAAAGGAAAAGCAGCAGGGTGGCGTCCACATATCAGAATTGCGTTCACTCGTTAATTACATACAGCAGCTTCAGGAGCAATTGGTGTCTTACAACCGGGAGTTGGACCGCCTGGACCATGATGTGTCCACAAAACAGCATCAATTGAACCGGAAAGCGCAGGAAGAAAAAACGTGGGAACATATGAAACAGCAAAAAAAGGCGCTTTTTGAAGAACAGCGCAAAGCGGAAGAGCAGAACTTTTTTGACGAGTTGGCAAGCACCCGCTTTTACCGTTCTTCAAGAGCCGGGTCAGGTGAATGAAGACGGTCCTGGCTGAAGTGCCAAAGCTGCTGTCGGATAGCGTGAAGACCCGATCAGCAGCGGATGCCAAACAAAAGACTGGCGGACATCCGGTTCGGACTTCTGATGTGTTTGCCCAATTATTTGCCGCTGTGACTGCGGAAGCACCGGCTGCTGAAAACAGCCGGCAGTCGGCGGATGAGCTTCAGGAAGCGCTGAAGATCTTGGAGGAGTTGCCGGCAGATGAACTGACACCACAACAGCGAGAAGTGGTCGCCGGCGCCGTTCAGGCATTGCTTCAGCAACTCGGACAGCTTGAACAACAGCCACCGCGAGGAACAGTAGGCGTTTTGCCGAAAGAACAGAACTCACAGCGCTTGCTCGCTCTATTGGAAACAACGGTTCGACAGCTGCAGGAAGCAAGTGCGAAAGCGATTGAAGGAATTAAAGAAAGCAATACACCTATGGTATCTGAGACAGAAGAGAACATTGGCCCGGTTGCCGCTAAAGGCCAGTCAGAAGCGATCTTTAAGCAATTGACGGATCTCCTCCAGCGTCTTTCAGCCGAACAGCAACTCGCGAGTGCGCCCCGGCAATTCCGGCAGATGCAACGAGTCCAAGAAATGGTTCCGCTGACCTTAAAGGCAGAAACGCCAACGCAGCAATCAGCCATCACTAGTATTCCGGTTACAGATCCTGCTGTTCCGAATTTGCCGGAACAGCAGCCGGAAGCAATTCGGACCGCAGAGAACAAGCAACCAGAAGCACGCCAAGCTATAGAAAGTAAGCCATCACCGGTAGCTGGTTCATCTGTAGAAACAGACCAATCACTGGAAACGGTCCGGTCACCAGAGGTAAATCAATCAACTGCCGAATCCCGAGGGGAGACAGTCAAAGCGGAACCGAACTTACAGCGGCCGCTCCCGCCTGCAACTCCTCAACCGGTCGTCCGGGCTTCCCAGCTTACAGCCGATTTAGCCCCGGTGCTTCATGAGTCGATCCGGCTGACGGGGAACGGGGAAAGCACCCAGATTAAAGTGTCCATTTTTCCTGAACACTTGGGGCATCTTGACATCCGGCTCAATGCCGCTGACGGCAAGATTATCGCCCAGATCTTCACAAGCAGTTTCGCTGCCAAGGAAATGCTCGATTTTCAGCTGAATCAATTACGGACTTCCCTGACTCAGCAAGGAATCACAGTCGATACACTGAATGTGTCTTATCAGCAGCCGCAAGGATTCGCCGGGCAGCATAACAGCCAGCCTGAACAGCGGCCGTTCCGCCAGCAAAAACCCAGTGCGGCACGCGGCTATGAACAAGTGGAAGAGGAGTCCGGAAAACGAACCGGATCTTCTGCTGGCGTCATGGCAGTGGATTACAGCGTGTAATTAAGAAAGGACGATTCCAATGAATGTAAACAGTCCATCAGCTGCAACAATGCCGGCTGCAGGCAGCCGGCAGCCGGCTCAGTCGGCTAGCGCTTTAGGAAAAGATGCGTTTCTGCAAATTTTGGTGACGCAGATGAAAAATCAGAACCCGCTTGAGCCATTGAAAGATACGGAATTTATCGGGCAGATGGCGCAATTCAGTAGCCTCGAACAGCTGACGAACTTGAATCAGACGATGAACCGCTCTGTTGAAATCGCTGGAAAGCCTTCCCTTATGGAACAGGCGCACTTGATCGGAAATAAAGTGTTCTGGGAACAGGAAATGGACGGACAGCTGCAGTCAGGTGAAGGTGTGGTAAAAGCGCTGACGGTGAAAGACGGGCGATTGACAGCGGAACTCGAACCGGGAGACATCAAAATTTCACTGGATGCAATCCGCCGCATTGAGGAATACACAGCCACAAAAATCGGACAGGAGATCGTCTGATCCCAAGCGGGACGGATGATACTCGAAAGGGGAAAAACATATGCTTCGTTCCATGTATTCAGGTGTATCAGGTATGAAAAACTTCCAGACGAAATTGGATGTCATCGGCAATAACATCTCGAACGCCAATACGATCGGCTACAAGAAAAGTACGATTAATTTCCAGGATTTATTGAGCCAGAATTTATCGGACAGCGGAGCCAACACGATGCAGGTCGGATTAGGATCGACGATTGCAGCGATAAACGTTCAGCACACGCCAGGGTCAATTATGACGACAGGAGTCGGAACGGATCTGTCGATTATGGGAGACGGGTTCTTTGTGGTCCAAGACCCGGAAGCACAGGGCCAGGAAGGGCGCTTCCTGACGCGGGCGGGGAATTTCACGACCGACGCCAACGGATTTTTGGTGACAGCTCAAGGCTATAACGTATTGGACAGCGATGGCAATGCACTTCAAATTGATCCGACTGTATATGATTCATTCACCATCAACCGGCAAGGTCAAGTGATGGGCAAACAGCCGGATGGAACGGAAGTGCCGGAAGGATTCATCGGAATTTCTACGCCTGCCAATCCGGCGGGACTCAGAAAATTCGGCGGCTCGCTCTATGAAATGACCGGGAAAGCAGGCGGCGATGTCATAGTGATAAACACACCGGCCAACCAGAACACCGAAATCGGTTCGGGCCAGCTGGAGATGTCAAACGTGGATCTGACAGAAGAGTTCACGGAATTGATCATCGCACAGCGCGGTTTCCAGGCCAATTCCCGGACAATCACCACTTCTGACGAGATTCTGCAGGAAGTCGTGAACTTGAAGCGATAAGGTGAGGGGGACAGGATGAGGGGAGGCTGACGCCTTCTTTCATCATTGACTGTATGATCCAATTAACGAAACTGAACAATACGACGTTTACACTGAATGCTGTCTATATCGAACGGATTGAATCCACGCCGGATACGGTCGTCTCGCTGCTGTCGGGCAAAAAGATGCATGTGCTGGAGACGGAACAGCAGGTGGCTGATCTGGTGACGCAATACTACAGGAAAATCAATTTATTAACAGGGCTGCAAGAGCAAGCCGGAACGGATTAAGGAGGAAGAACACGATGAATACATTATCGGATGATCAGCTGAATGCCATCCTTTCTTCCTTACAGCAAGAGGAATCCGCAAAACATGCCGACAGCCGGAAGCGCAGCGTGCATACATATGATTTCAAGAAAGCTCTCCGGTTCTCACAAGATCAGATCCGGACACTGACCCGGATCCATGAGAACTTCGCCCGGTTACTGACATCGTATTTCTCTGCTCAGTTGCGGACGATGGTCCAGGTCACTGTCGATTCGGTCGAGCAATGCCCGTATGAGGAATTCATCCAGAATGTCCAAAAGCGGTCCATTCTCGGCGTGTTCGAAGCGAAACCTCTTCAAGGCAGCATGGTGATGGAACTTTCACCGGACCTGGCTTATGTCACATTCGACCGGCTGCTCGGCGGCCAAGGCAAAGTGCTCCAGAAACATAACGATTTAACGGAAATCGAAATCAGTTTGATCGAGCGGGTGTTTGTAAAAGCGATCGACAGCTTTCAGGAAGCCTGGTCGTCGGTCATCAGGCTGGCGCCGGAATTGAAGGAAATCGAAGTGAACCCGCAGTTTCTGACGATGTCCCCGCCGAATGAAACCGTCATTCTCGTCGAGTTGAACGTTAAAATCGGTGAAGTGGAAGGGGTCATCAATATTTGCCTGCCGCATGTGGTGCTCGAACAAGTATTGCCGAAACTGTCGGCCCGCCACTGGCTGGCAAACCAGAAAAAAGCGGTGGAAGACCGGGAAGTTGAAGCAATCGAGCAGAAACTGCAGGGTACAAAATTCGATGTCAAAGCGGTGCTCGGCAGATCGACGATCAACATCAGCGATTTTCTGAGCCTGAAAAACGGAGATATCATCCGGCTGAACGAAGCATATGATGATCCGGTAACCGTCTGGGTCGATGAAAAACAGAAGTTTTTCGGGCAGCCGGGGGTCGCGAAAGGCCGGATGGTGGTCCAGATCACAGAAGTCCGGTCAGAAGGGGATGAATACGATGACAAATGAAAAATTATCTCCAGATGAAATGAACGGGCTGTTGGGCCGCAAAGGAAAACCGGAGGCGGCGAATGGACCGGATACATTAAATGCAACCGAACAGGAAATCGTGAAGGAAACATTTTGCGTAGCGCTGGGCAGTGCCGCGCGTCCATTCACCAGGCTATTTGGCGACCAAGTGCTGATCACGGCACCGGAACTGGCAGTGAAACGGACAGCGGACATGTTCCAGGAAGCGTCCGTTCCCTATTTCGTGGTACTGAGCGATTACAGCGAATTCCTTGAAGGCGTGCAGCTCCTGACCGTTTCTCAGGCAGACGGACGGGCAATGGCGGAAATAATGAATGACGGGGATTCGGAAGACCCGGCCGTTCAACTGGAAACGGTGCAGACAGCCGTGAAAATGGCGTTTGATGCCGTGGCGCATTCCCTATCGGCGCTGCTCGAGCAAGAGGTGGCGCATTCCTTGTCAGGCGTCGATCTTGTAACGGAACCGGGAACGTTCCAAGCCGCGAATTTTATCAAGGAAGACGGGGCCGTCGAATTCAAGTTCCAGGCAAAAGTCGGCAGCCGGCAAAACCTGAATTTTCATTTCTGCCTCCCGGTCCGGCTGGCGAAACAGCTGGCGGCCGTGTTGGACGATTCAGCAGATGAGGATATGCAAGAGGAGACACAGACGATGCCATTTCAATCGGATAATCAATCAAACGGATCGAATCCGCAGCCAAAACCAGGCGGAACACCGAACGTGCAATCCGTTCAGTTCGCCAGTTTCGATGACGAAGCACCGAATCAGTCTGAACCGAATAATCTGGACATGCTGCTTGATGTGCCGCTTCAGGTGACGGTCGAACTCGGCCGGACGAAACGCATGGTGAAAGAAATACTGGGCATTTCCCAAGGTTCGATTTTAGAGCTCGATAAATTGGCGGGTGAACCGGTGGATATTCTTGTGAATAATAAATTGATAGCAGTGGGCGAAGTGGTCGTCATCGATGAAAATTTCGGTGTGCGGGTAACAGACATTCTGAGTGCAGCAGACCGCATTTCGAAACTGCGCTGATGAGGTACTTATTAAAACCGGCTGCTGCATCGTTACTGTGCATGCTGCTGATAAGTGTCGCCATCATCTTATCACCGGCGGCAGCCAGTGCAGCGCCAAGTGTGAGCGACGCCTTAGAGAACGGGACCATTGATGATGAAGCGATCGAAGAAACTGAAACAACCGGTGAAAATGACACGAGCCTCATTTCGGTGATTGTGAAACTCGTCTTCTATACCGCATTAATCGTAGTGCTGATTTATGCGCTGATCAAGTTTCTGGCGCTGCGTCAGCAAAAACTGCAGCCGAATCAAGCTGTGCAGCTCATGGGCGGGACGCCGCTCGGTAATAATAAATCATTGCAATTAGTTAAAGTCGGCGGACAGGTATATTTAATCGGCGTCGGGGATGAAGTGACGTTAATCAAAGAGTTTTCAGACGCAGCCGAAATCGGCGCTATCGAAAAAAGCCTGGAAACCCCGTCTTCCTTTTCATTGAAATCCGCGCTGACATTCGGTAAACCGGCGAGCGACGGAGAAACGCCGAAATGGAGCCAAGGGTTTGAATCGCTGTTCAAGCAAAGTCTCGACCGCCAGCGTGAGAGCCGCGAGCAATTGACGTCCGAACTGCACCAGGCAGAAGAGGAGCGGGAGGAGCGGTCATCATGATGCCGGAATTACTGCTGCTAATCAGCATCCCGGGCATTGATGCGGGAACCGATAACCCGGAGGACGTCGCCGTAACGCTCCAGCTATTGGCATTGCTGACAATTCTGTCGCTTGCACCGGCCATCCTGGTCATGCTTACTTCCTTCACCCGGATCATTATCGTGCTGTCATTTGTCCGGACGGGACTTGGCACGCAATCCATGCCGCCGAATCAAGTGCTGATCGGCCTCGCGCTGTTTCTGACGTTTTTCGTCATGGCGCCCGTCGCCGAAGAAATTAATGACACGGCGCTGCAGCCATATCTTGCCGGCGAGGCGACGCAGGGAGAAGCGTTTGAAACGGCGATACTGCCTGTGAAGGAATTCATGGCGGAACATACGCGGGAAAAGGATTTGGCGCTGTTCTTCAAATACGCGGAACTCGAGAAACCGGAGAGCATCGAAGACATACCGCTCACCGCGCTGGTGCCGGCATTCGCCATCAGTGAACTGAAAACCGCCTTTCAGATCGGCTTTGTCATCTTCATCCCGTTTTTGATCATTGATATGGTCGTCGCCAGTACGCTCATGGCGATGGGGATGATGATGTTGCCGCCGGTCATGATATCACTGCCATTCAAAATTTTATTGTTTGTACTGGTCGATGGCTGGTACTTGATCGTTGAATCACTGCTGCTCAGTTTTTGAGGGAGGGAAGAAACCAATGACTCCGGATACGGTAATAAAACTTGCAGAGCAAGCGATCTACATGGTCATCCTGCTGTCGGCGCCGATGCTGCTCATCGCACTCGCGGTCGGACTTCTCGTCAGTGTTTTCCAGGCCATGACGCAAATACAGGAACAGACATTGGCCTTCGTTCCGAAAATCATTGCGGTGTTCGTCTCGCTGGTCGTCTTCGGGCCTTGGATGCTGACGATGATCGTGGACTATACACGGGATTTGTTCCAAAATCTCCCGCACATGATCGGATAAGGAGTGTGAAATGACTTCCATTGTCGAGGCGCTGCCTTATTTTCTTTTAATCTTGATCCGGCTGACCAGTTTCTTCCTCATTGCACCGCTGTTTTCAATGAAAGGCATCCCGACCCAATTCAAAATCGGCCTGGCTGCACTTTTATCACTCATTGCCCTGGGCGGCGTTTCCACTGATGAAATTATTGCGCTGGATGCCTATTACGCCCTTCTTATTTTTAAGGAATTGGCGATCGGTGTCGCACTCGGGTTCACAGCAACACTTGTGCTTTATACGGTTCAGATTGCAGGTGCGTTCATCGATTTTCAGATGGGCTTTGCGATTGCCAATGTCATTGATCCGCAGACGGGAGCCCAAGTTCCGATCATCGGGCATTTCAAGTACATGATGGCATTGCTGTTCTTGCTTTCGGTGAACGGCCATCATTTGCTGCTTGATGGCATTATGCAGAGCCTGATGATTTTTCCGGTGGAACGCATCGATTTTGCGGTCGGATTCGACGGAACGGCTGAGTTCATCACGACTTTGTTTTCGTTCATCTTCCTGACGGCGCTGCAAATTGCCATGCCGATTGTCGGAGCGCTGTTTTTAGTCGATATCGCATTGGGAATTCTGGCGAAGACGGTGCCGCAGCTGAACATTTTTGCGGTCGGGCTGTCCGTGAAGATTTTCGTCGGTTTTATCCTGTTGTTTCTGGCCATGCCGGTTTATTTTTACCTGCTGCAGTTTTTGTTCGAACGAATGGTGACGAGCATGATGGACTTGATGAGCCTGTTAGGGGGGACGCTAAGTGAATAAACGCTATCCGCTCGACTTGCAATTTTTTGCCGGCGAAAAGACGGAAAAGGCGACCCCGCAAAAACGCCAGGAGTCAAAACGCAAAGGGCAAGTTGCCAAAAGTGCAGAAATCCCGGCCGCGCTGATCATGTTCGGCGGCATTCTGCTGTTGTATTTTGCAGGCGGCTGGATGCTGGATCGGCTGCTGACCGTTTTCCGCATCCATTTCAGTCAGTACATCAGCTGGGAGCTGACCGAAGCGTCAATCCAGACGTTGTTTGAACAAATGACCGTCTATGCCTTTGTTATGATGGCCCCGATTTTGGTTATTGCGCTCATTCTCGGCATTGCCGGCAATTACGTACAGATCGGTGTCTTGTTTACAGCCGAACCGTTAAAAATGAAGTTGGACCGGCTGGATCCCGTACAGGGAGCGAAACGGATTTTTTCCGTTCGGGCGCTTGTTGAACTGGCCAAATCGTTGCTGAAAATCGCGATTATCGGCACAGCCGCATTTCTTGTGCTATGGCTGGAAAAAAGCGAACTGTTTTTATTGTCCCAGAAGAGCATCGGGGAATCCTTATCGTTTATCGGATCACTCGTTTTGAAAATGGGGCTGGCTGCATCACTCTTATTGATGGGTTTAGCTGTCCTGGATTACCTGTACCAGAAATACGAGTTCGAAAAAAACATCCGGATGTCCAAACAGGATATTAAGGACGAGTTTAAAAAGGCTGAAGGGGACCCCTTGATCAAGTCGAAGATCAAGGAACGCCAGCGGCAAATGAGCATGAACCGGATGATCCAGGATCTGCCGAAAGCCGACGTACTCATCACGAACCCGACGCATTACGCCATCGCCATCCAGTATGATGCGGAAACGATGGAAGCGCCGATTGTCATCGCGATGGGGAAAGACCACCTCGCGCTGAAAATAAAAGAAAAAGCGAAAGAACTCGGCATTGTCATGATGGAAAACAGACCGCTCGCCCGCGCTTTGTATCAGCAAGTGGAAGTGGGCGATTCAGTGCCGGAGGATTTATTTATCGCCGTCGCTGAAGTGTTGGCATACATATACAGACTAAAAGGGAAGATCGGATAACCGACCGGAAGGAGCTGCCCGTTTGAAAACGAGAGACTATGCTGTCTTATTATCAGTGATCATGATTGTCATCATGATGGTGATTCCGCTTCCGCCACTGTTACTGGATTTCTTGATCATCGCCAATTTAAGTATCGCTTTGACGATTATCCTCGTGGCGATGAACACACGAGAAGCCCTGCAATTTTCAATTTTTCCTTCATTGATCCTATTAACCACGTTGTTCCGCCTCGCGCTCAACGTATCCACCACCCGTTCCATTCTGTCGAACCAGACAGGCGGGGAAGTCATCGAAACATTCGGTTCGTTTGTTGTCGGCGGTGAAGTCATCATCGGGATTCTGGTGTTCCTGATTCTCGTCATCATTCAGTTTCTGGTCATCACGAAGGGCTCGGAGCGTGTGGCGGAGGTTGCCGCCCGGTTCACGCTCGATTCCATGCCCGGCAAGCAAATGAGCATTGATGCAGATTTGGGCGCCGGCATGATTTCCGACCAGGAAGCGAAGAAAAGCCGCGAGAAAATCGGTCAGGAAGCCGACTTCTACGGGGCGATGGACGGAGCGAGCAAATTCGTCAAGGGCGATGCCATCGCCGGAATCATTATCACCATCATCAATATTATCGGTGGCCTCATCATCGGTGTGGTCGTACATGGCATGCCGATCGGGGAAGCGGCCGAATTATTCACACTCCTGTCGATCGGGGACGGACTGGTCAGCCAGATTCCGGCATTGCTCATTTCGACAGCGATGGGAATTGTGGTCACGCGGGCAGTGTCCGACGGGAATCTGGGCTCGGATATTACAAAGCAATTATTCGCTTATCCGAAAATGCTTTATGTCGTGTCCGGAACCTTGATCCTGATTGCGTTCCTGACGCCGATCAATCCTATGTTGATTTTGCCGGTCGCCGGCCTGATCGCATTCGGTGCCTTTAAGATGCAAGGGGCTTTAAATGATTTGGAAGAAGAAGAAAAAGAAGCGACGGACGATGATAAAGCGCTCGAAGCGATGAAGAAGCCGGAAAGCATCACGGACCTGCTTCATCTCGACGCAATCGAGTTCGAATTCGGTTACGGCCTCATCCCGATCGCCGATAAAAACCAAGGCGGTGATCTGCTCGACCGGGTTATCATGATCCGCCGGCAATGCGCGATGGAACTCGGCATCATCGTTCCGGTCATCCGCATCCGCGATAACATCCAGCTTGGCCCGAGTGAATACGTCATCAAGATCAAAGGCAATAAGGTCGCATCGGGTGACATCATGCTCGACCGTTACTTGGCGATGAGCGGCGGAGTGGATGACGACAGCATTGAAGGAATCGCGACGCATGAACCGGCGTTCGGCATGCCGGCGCTGTGGGTCACCGAAGACATGAAAGAAGAAGCGGAAATGGCGGGTTATGCTATCATCGATCCGCCGTCGGTCGTGTCGACGCATCTGACAGAAGTCATCAAACGGCATGCGCATGAATTGGTCGGCCGCCAGGAAGTGAAATCACTGATTGACAATGTGCGGGAAACGGCGCCGGCTGTCGTGGAAGAATTGATTCCACACATGATGACGATCGGTGAAGTGCAGAAAGTGCTCATGAAGCTGCTGCAGGAAAAAGTGTCGATCCGCAATTTGCTGATGATCCTGGAAACCTTGGCGGATTATGCCGGCCATACGAAAGACAGCGAGTTGCTGACGGAGTATGTGCGACAGGCGCTGTCACGTCAGCTCACTTTGCAATATGTGAATCCGGGCGGCACACTTCAGGTGCTGACGGCCGGAGCGGGTCTTGAGAAGAAATTCATGGATTCCATCCATCGCACCGAGCAGGGCAATTATTTATCGATGGATCCGGAAACGTCCCAGAAAGTGTTCGAAAGCATTTCACAGCAGGCGACGCAGCTACAGCAGACCGGCATCCAGCCGATCCTGCTGACATCCCCGTCCATCCGGCTGTATATGCGGCAGTTTATCGAACGCTTTGCGCCCGATCTGCCGGTTCTGTCCTATAACGAATTGGAATCGGATATTGAAATCCAGAGTGTAGGCGTCATCAATCTTTCAACGGAAGCGGTTAGCGTATCATGAGACTAAAAACTTACATCGTCAAAAATACCACGGAAGCGATCCCGCTGATCAAACGGGATCTCGGAACCGATGCACTCATTTTAAATACGAAAAAAATCAAGACCGGCGGATTTTTGGGTTTATTCCAAAAAGAACGGCTGGAAGTGACAGCGGCGGTTGAAGCGCCGTCCCGGAAAAAGCCCGAACCGGTTCAGCGGCCGGAACCGCGTCAGGCGGCGGAACAAGCGGCTCCGGTTCCGCAGGCGAACGTGTCGAGTACCGAATTGCTCGATGAGTTGAAACACATCAAGCAATTCATGCTGCAGGTCATTGATGAAGACCGGATGCCGGCGTCTTTAAAAGCGTTGAATAAACACTTGAATCAGGAAGAAGTCACGGCGGAAATCCAGTCGGAATTGTATTCCAGGCTGATGTTGACGCTGAACGAGCGGGGAGATGGTACCGAACGGCAAGTGAAGCAGCTGGCGCGGGAAGAAATCATCCGGCTCGTGACTGCTCATCAAAAGCAGCCCGCTGTGAAAGACCCGGACATCGTCTGCTTTATCGGTCCGACCGGCGTCGGAAAGACGACGACGATCGCGAAAATCGCGGCCGACTATATGCTAAAAGAGGACAAGCGGGTCGGCTTGATCACATCCGATACGTACCGGATCGCGGCTGTCGAGCAATTGAAGACATATGCGTCCATCCTGAACATGCCGATTGAAGTGGTGGAGTCACCGAATGATCTCTCTCACGCGCTGAACGCGCTGAGCGATTGCGACATCATCTTGATGGACACAGCCGGCCGGAACTATCAGCAAAAAAATTATATCGATGATTTGGAAGGGTTGCTTGCCGGCAAAGGGCGCATCCAGATCAACCTGGTGCTGAGCCTTGCTTCTAAATATGAAGACATGAAGCGAATCCTGGCGAATTTCAAGACGATCGGGATTGATGAACTGATTTTGACCAAAAAAGATGAAACGAGTTCCGCGGGGGCGATTTTGAATCTGCTTGTCCATTATTCCATTCCGATCCGTTATATTACGACCGGTCAAAACGTTCCGGACGATATTTTGAAAGCCACGCCCGAATTGATTGCAGATTTTATAGTAGGGGAAGATAACCATGGTTGATCAAGCGAATCAATTGCGCGAACGTGTCATGCAGAAGAAAAGCAAAAAAGAGCGCCGGCAGACGCGGACCATCGCGGTGACAAGCGGCAAAGGCGGTGTCGGCAAGTCGAACTTCACCTTGAACTTCGCGCTGGGCCTCATCCGGCAGAACAAGAAAGTGCTGCTGTTCGATGGGGATTTAGGGTTCGCGAATGTGGATGTGCTGCTCGGCAGGTCCCCGAAAGAAACGATTGCGACGATGCTTGAGAAGGATTTAAGCGTCTGGGACATCATCGAGGAAGGGCCGGAGGGGCTGCTGTTCATCTCAGGCGGTTCCGGTTTCAACGAATTGTTCCGGCTCGATGAACAGCGGATGGATAAATTCTTCAAAGAATTAAGCGTGCTGCAGGGCGTCGTCGATTATATTCTGCTTGATACGGGCGCCGGGCTTTCGTATGAAAATCTCCGGTTCATTCTGGCGGCGGATGATGTTGTTCTTGTGACAACGCCGGAGCCGACATCAATTACGGATGCGTACTCGATTGTGAAAATGGTGCATGCCAAAGATCCGAATGTTCACTTGAAGCTCGTGGTGAACCAGTGTACGAACGATAAAGAAGGCCATGACACGATTGCGAATTTCCAGCGGGTGACCGAGCAATTCCTTGAAAAGAAATTGGGGGCACTGGGATGCATCCCAAGCGACGGCAATGTGCCGAGTGCCGTGAAAAAACAAAGCCCGTTTCTCTTGGCATACCCGCATTGCGATGCCTCACAGGCGATTCACCGCATTACGGGGGAATACCTGCAGCTTCCGGTTCCATATAAATTGGGGCTCAAAGGCTTTTTATTGAAAATGCTCTTCAAGTAACAGGCCGGTGGATCTTAGACGTGGTGGTGAAACAGATGACAATGAGCAGCAAAGCATCAAAAGAAGAGCTGGTCAGCTGGGAAGGCTGGCAGCAGCATCGGGATCCCGATGCAGGGAATGACTTAGTCGAGCGCTACCTGCCATTGGTCGACTACGTCATTCAGCGCTTTATGATCAATTTACCGAAAACGGTCGACAAAGATGACGTCCGCAGCCTGGCGTATGAGGGGTTACTCGATGCGTTTGATAAATTCGATATTGAACGCGGCCTGAAATTCGAGACGTATGCCTCCTGGCGGATCAAAGGCGCCATCATTGATGGGTTGCGGCACAGCGACTGGCTGCCCCGTTCGGTGCGTGATAAGGTCAAAAAAATTGAGCAGGCGTATGCGTTACTCGAACAGCAGAACAACCAGTCGGTGACCGATGCGGAAGTCAGCATGTATTTGGGCATCACGGTGAAAGAGCTGAATAAGACGGTGTCGGAAGCGGCGTTGTCGGCGATGATCTCCATCGACGAAGCCGTGAACGACGATTCCGAATCGACAGGAAAGCATCAATTGATCCAGAGCGGGAAAGAAGGATCGCCGGAACATCACCTGTCCGAGCAATTGATCAAAGAAGCACTGATGCGGGCGATCGAGCGGCTGCCGGAAAAAGAACGGATCGTTATCGCGCTTAGCTATTACGAAGAACTGAAACTGACCGAAATCGCTGAAGTGCTCGGTGTCAGCGTATCCCGCATTTCACAGCTGCATTCAAAAGCGATACTGCGGCTGCAGGCGGCCGTGCTGTCGGTGAACGAGGCATATTGAGGAGAGGAAGTTGTTGGTGTCCCTGTGTCAGAGAGGATTCGGAATTTTTGTTGTCTCTGTGTCAGACACAATTTAATGAAGGTCAAGGTGTTGACGGATGGAATGGGTGTTAATCGGGTTATTTGTACTCGCTATACTGGTGAATATTAGATCGTTTGTCCTGCTGAATCAATTGAAGCAGCAGAAGAGCCGGTTCGATTCTGAGACAGCTGATATTTATCGGAATTTGGAAATGTTCACAGCAGACATTGAAGAGAAAAACGAAGAGCTGTACAAGGAATTTCTTGTACATATTGAAAATAAAGAGGCGCAATTTAATGAGCGGTTGCTGGAATTGGAAGAGAAACTGGGCTCTCAGCCGAATGATGCTCCGGTTGTTGATGAAGATATAGCCAGTTTGGATGCTGGCTTTGAAGACAATAAAAAAGTGGAAACCCTGCATAAGCAAGGCTTTTCACCGGAGCAGATTGCGAAAGTGCTGCGACTGGAATTGGGCAAAACGGAATTGATCGTGAACATGCTGAACAGGAAACGAAGCTATCAGAAGTAGGGTGAGGTGGGCGCTTTGCGTATTGAGGGCCAGCAGAATTTCCAGAACGAACGGATACATAGAGGTACAGCCGGCAGTAAACCGGCTGATTTATTCGCTAGTGCCATGAAGGAATCGCAGGCGAAACTGCAATTCGAGTCGTTAACGCAATTAATGACGCAAGTGGATGCCCGAGGGGAAAAACTCGCCAAGCAGCGGACCCTTGAAAATCTGATGGCTTATAAGCAGGTGCTGAAGCAGTTCATCGGGGAATCGGTGAATTACGGGCTGCAGCTGAGTGAGAAACAAAGCTTTGGTTACAACGGTGGCATGCGGAAGCATCAAGTCATCGAAACCGTTGATCAAAAGCTGATCGAGCTGCAGGATGAGGTGCTGGCAAGCGAGTCGGATGGTGTGGAGACATTGCGGCTTGTCGGGGAGATTAAGGGGTTACTGGTGAATTTGTATATGTAGGGTTTTGCTATAAGTTCATTATTGTTCTATCGGAGCAGTTGAAGGTGGACGCTTTCCGCGGGTACAGCTTCAGCCGCTTCCTTCGCGTTTGCTCAGTCCAGGGTCTTCAGCTTGTACTGTTCCCGCCGGAGTCGCCACCTTTCACTTGCTTCAATAGACTGGTATGATTCATTTCGTTTCTGTATTGAAAACTGAACTGCAATTTATAGTAGAAAAGCAGCCACCTTCCATGAAATCAATTGATTTTGAGGGTGGCTTTCGTATGTTTATTGGATGAAAGAGGTGGCCGTAACTAAATAGAACTTATGGATGGAAAGAAGAGCTTCCTGTAAAGTTAGCTGGTTTTTTCAGTAAGCTTTCCGTAAAATGGATAGATATAGGGAAACGGAGAATTTCCCTGTACTTTTATTGGATGTGAAAACTTGTGGTCATTGCAGAAATTTTAAATGTTGTTTTGCCGGTGTTCCTGATTTTAGGTGTCGGTTTTATCGTGGGCAAGTACTTGCCTGTGGACTCGAAGTCGGTGTCTAATCTTGCGATTTATGTCTTCAGTCCCGCACTTTTCTTTTACTCTGTTTCGACTTCAGAGATGGATCTGGCAGATTTGGGGCGAATCGTCCTATTTGCCTTTGCCTTGTTCCTGTTATTTGCCCTATTTATTTTTGTGGCCGGGAAACTTCTCGGTTGGGATCAGGCGTATCAAAATACATTGATGCTGGCGAGCGGCTTTCCGAATGCCGGGAATTACGGACTGCCGATTATTCTTTTCGCCTTCGGGGAAGAAGGAGTGGCGATCGGCATCATCTATTTGGTCATGCAATCGCTATTAATGAATTCGGCAGGTGTGTATTATGCGTCGAATCATAGTGAGATGCTGAAGAAGGCGATTCTTCTGACAGTTGTGCGGATGCCGGGGTTCATTGCCATCCTGCTTGCGTTGGGATTGAAAATCTTCGCCATTCCGGTGCCGGGAGCTATTGAAAATGCGACCGGACTTTTGGGGCAAGCCGCAATCCCGCTGATGCTGATGCTTCTTGGTATTACGCTTGCGTCAATTCAGCTGAAGAGCGTCATCCGGTTTATCGGGACGGCGACGTTGTTCAAACTGGTCGCTTTCCCTGTGTTGGCGTTTTTGTTGCTGCTTGTCATCTATCCAGCTGATGCGCTCGAATCGAAGGTGCTGCTCGTCGCCGCTGCCACGCCAACCGCTGCGACAACGACTTTACTGGCTATCAAATTCGGGATGAATCCGGACATGGTTTCAAGTGCGATGTTCGTCAGTACGGTCGTGAGTGTTATCACTATTCCGGTTTTATTGGTTATCCTGTAGGTGAAGTTAACAACATATGGCACCTGAAAAGCGAATGAGCCATCCTCGAATTTTGAGGATGGCTCTATTTTGGTTCCTAATTCAGGCATAAGTGCTTTAAGAAAGGACTAACCATACAATTTATCTAAATCAATTCCTCTTATCAGTTCCTCCAATACTTCCTCTTCACCTATGCGAGCTTCCACATTTTCGACCTGGGGAACAATCCCAATAACCGGTATTCCTGTCACTTTCTCAATCATTGCCGGGTTATGCTTAATCCCTTCAGTAGGATTGTCCGGATAACCGTTTATGATGATTCCTTTTATGTTAAGGCCTTTGCTCTGAGCATAGTGAGCTGTTAACGTAGTAGCGTTAAGTGTCCCGACAGTAGCATGAGTAACAATGATAATCGGTATATCCAACTCTATAATCAGTTCGGGGGTTCCGTACTGCTCATCAATTAACGGAACAGCCAGTCCGCCTGCGCCTTCTACTAGCACCAGGTCATGTGTCTCTTGCAACGCATGATAATTCCGTTTGATCACTTGCGGATCGATCGGGTTATTAGCTAATCGGGCAGCCAAATGAGGGGAAAACCGGGGTTCATACAGAAAAGAATTAAGCTGCTCGTTATCTTTTGATGTATAAACTTTCCGGTAAAGTTCCACATCCGGAGCCAGCCATTCCGCACCATCCGTAATCGCTCCGCACTGCACCGGTTTATAGGGAACCGCATTTACTTGTCGTCTTTGAAAAGCGTATGTAAGACATGTGGTGATAACGGTTTTACCAACATTAGAGCTGGTACCTGTAATAAAAATGCCGGACAAAGAATCACTCCTTATTCAGATTAGCAGTAGTGTAGCATAGTTGATTTATTTAGGAGTAACTCTTTGTTTAAGATTGAAGTCTTGTGTTGAAAATGAATCCAAGTATGTAAGGAGAATCTTAGAAAAAGAAGCCATCCTTAATGAAATCAACTGATTTTGAAGGTGGCTTTGAATCTTTATTGATATAAATAATCTTAATCGAGTGGAACACGAGGAAAGGCCAATTTAATGAAGCTTTTAAGATACCTGGGTGTTTTCTTTTATTCCTCCAACGTCTACCAGCGGGTTTGTAACATTCTATAACATCCATGTTCACGATACGGCAATATAACACTTTGATCGATATGGATTATCCTTTCAGCAGCAAGAAAAAACGATTCATCTATCAACGAGTCCTTTTAAAGCTTCGTGATGCGTCTCCATCTCTTCTTTAAGGATAGTGCAAAAATCTGGAGGAATGCCATCCAGTTGTGCAATTGTTTCAGGAGCTTTTTTAATGACGAGCTGGTTGCCGACCAGTTCAACTTGGACTTTATCCCCTTTTTTGATATTCAACTCCTCCGGTACTTCGATGGGTAATGTAAGGCCCAGTGAGTTGCCAACTTGTACAATGCGTCTTTCTGTGAATGCCACTGTTTTTCCTCCTGTCCCTCTACTTAATCGTGTTATAGCATAATTTATTCGTTTTATCGACACTAACGTTCCAATCAGAAGTCATGTTTTGCCAACAAAAGTAATGTAGTCATTCTTAGTAATTGCATTAAACAGAGCTGTCTATACTAAAAGAGTGGCGAGCGATAGTGTGAGGAATAGATAACTTGGAAATCGCAGCAAAATATCACTTTGCACTTGTATTGGCAAGTAATGTTACAATACGTATAAGTGATTCACTTTTGTTTGCAAAAAATGAGAAGTAAAGGAGATAGCAAGGGGAGGGTTTGCTTGATGGATGTATCGGATTGGCCAATTACGGGTTACGGCGAAAACAGTACTTTAGAAAAATTTGAACTGCTCTCTCCTGAAGGTGTCCCTTACGTAATTAAGTTTCCAAGAGAATTCGACCAAAAGCGTACGAATTGGGAAGATTTAAATGAAATAATAGCCGCTAAAATTGCTTCTATGTTGGGTTTAAAGGCGGTCGATGCTGAGATTGCCTATTATGGTGATCGAAGGGCCTGCTTGATGAAACATTTCGCTTTTCAATTCGGAGCGGATGACCGGGAGACTGTAGCAGCGTTATTGATTGGTCAATTCGGGGAAGAATACAAGGATATAAGTGATTCTTCTTTATCCAACTTACAACGCTTAGAAGAATTTCTTAGTCTCTTTAACCAATTTAACTATTATCCAATTGTAAAAGAATATTTTGTCCATATGAACTTTTTCGATATTCTCATTGGAAATCAGGATCGGCATGGTCATAATTGGCAACTGTTATTCCGGGAAGGAGAACCATCGCCAAGTCCCTTGTATGATAATGGAGCTTCGCTTGGCTGGCAGCTACCGGATGAGAAGTTGCTGGAGTACCTTTCTTCACCAGAAAAGATGCACAAGCTATATAAAAAAACGCTGTTAAAGGTTGGTTTAGATAACCGTGAAACTCCGAAGATAAAAGCCTCATCTGTGATTGAATACCTTATCACGAGCTATCCGTCAGAAACGAAGGCATTTTATGAAAAATTACTCTCGTTTGATATGGAAGCATTTGAAGTGTATTGCCAAGCAGTACCTTTAATCTCGGAAACACGAAAGAAATTTCTAACCCATTTTATTGACTACAGAAAAGAACAACTACTCCGAAAAATGGAAGGAGGTAATTGATTTGAATTTTGTTAAATCACTTCTGCTTATTTGGAAATGTAAAAAAGACAGTTTATATTACCACGTCGGGACATTAAGCTACGACGGCAATCTGTATAAATTCGAATATACGCACGCCAGTCAGTCGACTCGTGATGTGAAATCAGCAATGAAGCAGGGGTACTCACTTCTTCCAGCTTTCCCTTTACTGAAAGTGAAGTATGAAGCTGCTCATTTATTCGAGGCATTTAATCGTCGAATCCCTGACCGTTCGCGAGTAGGCTACGGGGACTTTATTAAGGATTATGGATTGACTGAACGTGCAGATCGAATGGATATCCTGCAAGCTACTCGCGGAGCGCTTGCCAACGATCCGTATACATTCGAACAACCTCTGCGATTGAATGGGGATAAGTTAAGTGCCAGTTTCTTCATAAATGGTATGCGGCATCGAGATGAATTAAAGAATAGCTGGATGCATGAAGTCACAGCAGGTGACCTACTATTATTGCAGTTGGAACCAGAAAACGAAATAGATCCGCATGCAATTCGGGTTTTAACAAAGCAAGGACTTCATCTCGGTTATATACCTGGCGTATATAATCAGGCTCTTCATGCTTTACTTACACGGGGAGTTCCATTGACCCTTCGAGTGAAAAAGATTCGCCCTTCCTTTGCACCGCAGTGGTGGGTGGAAGTTTCGTTTGAAGCACGAGTGGATTTGCAGGATGCTGAATCACTCGAAAAATCTACACTTATCCATGTACTTCAGCGAGCAATTGCATAAACTGTCTTTCATTAATTGTAATCTTGGAAACCAAATTATTTGTTCAGACGCAAGAATTCTTATAGAAAAGAAGCCACCACCGAAATCAAACGGTTTTGAGGGTGGCTTCTATGTGTTTAATGGGAAAAGAATCAGTCATACTTGGCAGAAGGCAGGGAAGAGATATCAAAGGATGCAAGTCAAAGTGCGAAAATATCTCGCATTCACCTTAACCCCTTTCCCATCCCTTTTAGAAAACTAACTCCAAAACGAATGGACCGGTTGATGTCCGGATCTCGCACAGCTTTCACCATTCCAAAGACGCCGATTTTTTTGTCGCTTTGCCGCTCCCGATCCGCTTCGTCCAACCCTCGGCGCACGCTTTGAGACAGCTTAGCCGTAGCGGCCGGATCGATGGCAGCGAGCGCACCGGCTGCATTCAGCAAGTGATTGAGCAGGTTCGTGACCGGCTTGCGAGAGGCTTGCTGGACTGCAATCCCTGTGATGTTATCTCTAGCTTTCACCATCGCATTCACCGCATCAAGGATGCCGGCGTCATTCAGTTCCCCGGTGAGCTGCAGGATCTTGTTAATCGCTTCGTCCTGTTCGGTAAGTAATGTCTCGAGTTCAGCCAGTTTCTGCTGCTTCTGTTCTTCGGATGTCGGTTCACGCTTTGCGATTCGCGTAATCGGTGCTGCCATTGCCATCACCTTTCTTTCGATTAATCCGTCAGCGGGAAGTAATCCGGCCGCCGCCATTTCCGTTCGACTTCCACGCCCATCTGCGGATTCCGTTTCTTGTCGCGCGGGTTCGATTTCGACAATGGGCTCTTCCCGTCTTTTTTGAGGACTTCCATCCGAACTTTCGTCTGCTTATAAGCCGGCGTGTTCGTCCGGTGATCCGTGGCAGGTCCGGTCAGGAAGTTGATCGCCCGTTCTTTATTGACGGTATGCATCGGGAGGAACAGTTCCTTGCCTTTCACACGGTGAGTCACGAGCACCGGCACTTTCACGGCGCCGTAAGGGGAGACGAGGTGGATGGTCGATCCGTTCTCAAGTCCCCGTTCTTTCGCGAGTTCCGGTGACACTTCGACGAAGTTCTCCGGAATCTTTTCGTGAATACCAGCCGACCGGTCCGTCAAGTTCCCTTCGTGAAAATGCTCGAGCAGGCGGCCGTTGTTGATATGGAGATCAAACTCTTCCGGATAGACGACCGGCTCGACCCAGTCGGATAAAGCGAATCGGGCTTTCTTGTCCGGGAAATTAAAGCCATCCACATACAGAAGCGGCGTGCTTTCGCCGGTGAGGCTGCCCCACAGGAAACTGTTCCAGCCTTCGAGCGCAGCGTAATCCGCTTGCGCGAACAGCGGTGTCAGGCTGGCCATTTCTTCGAAGATGTCACCCGGGTGGCCATAGTCCCAATCGGCGCCAAGGCGATTCGCGATTTCCTGGATGATCCACCAATCGGGTTTCGCCTGTCCGAGTTCCGGCAGCGCTTGATACAGGCGCTGGACGCGGCGTTCGGTATTCGTGAATGTGCCATCTTTTTCGAGCGACGGGGCAGCGGGAAGGATGACATCGGCATACTGGGCGGTCCGCGAAAAGAAGATGTCCTGGACGACGAAAAAGTCGAGCTGCGACAGTGTATCGTGGACATGGTTGGCATTGGAGTCGACAAGCGCCATGTCTTCGCCGACCAAATACATCGCCTTCATGACGCCATCATTGATTGCGTTCAGCATTGAGACGTTGTCAAAGCCTGGCTTATCCCCGATCTCCACGCCATAAGCTTCCTCGAATTTTTTCCGGGTCGCATTATCCGATACGTGCTGATAGCCTGGCAACCAGCCCGGAAGCGAGCCCATATCACAGGCGCCCTGCACATTATTGTGGCCCCGGAGCGGATAGCCGCCAGCACCGGGCCGTCCGTAATTGCCGGTTGCCAGCAATAAATTCGAAATCGCTGCGGATGTATCGGAACCGCCGACATTTTGCGTGACGCCCATCCCCCAAAGGATGCATGTCCCGTCTGCATCGCGGATCGCTTCAGCGATTTGGATGAGTGTCGCCTGTGGAATACCTGTGACTTCTTCGGCATAGCCGAGCGTGTAACGTTCCAACACTTCTTGGAATTCCCCGAAATGATGAACATGCTCGTCGATGAAACGCTGATCGTGCCAGCCTTGATCGATCAAGTATTTCGTAACCGCCATGAGCCACACTTGATCCGTTCCTTGTGTCGGGCTGATAAACAAGTCAGCGCGTTCCGCCATTTCATTTTTACGGAGATCCGCGACGATCAGTTTCTGGCCATGCAGCTTATGCGCCCGCTTGACGCGTGTCGCTAGGACCGGATGCCCTTCAGCCGGATTGGCTCCGATGATGATGACGAGTCCGGCGTTCGAGATATCTTGAATCGTTCCGGCGTCTCCGCCCATGCCGACGGTGCGGAATAGGCCATCCGTCGCAGGAGACTGGCAATAGCGCGAGCAATTATCGATATTATTCGTTTCAAATACCTGACGGGCCAGCTTCTGCATGATGTAGTTTTCTTCATTCGTAATCTTCGATGAGGAAATGAATCCGACGCCGTCTTTTCCATATTCCGTGCGGATGGACCCGAGTTTATTCGCAACCAGGTCAAGCGCTTCGCTCCAAGAGGCTTCGACGAACTCGTCCCCGCGCCGGATAAGCGGCGTGGTCAGCCGATCATCGCTATTGACGAAATCCCAGCCGAATTTCCCTTTCACGCACGTCGAGATGGCATTGACCGGTGCATCGGAGACCGGCTGGATCTTCAGGATTTCCCGGTTTTTTGTCCATACTTCAAACGTACAACCGACGCCGCAGAATGTGCACACCGTCTTTGTCCGCTTCGTCCGGGTGTCGCGCATCGCCGCTTCGGCGTCCGAGACGGCCATGATGCCGCTGTAGCCCGGTTCCACGTCTTTGACGAGCTCGATTAGCGGCGTGAGGTGCTCTTCTTTCATCCCGGTCATGAAGCCCGCTTTCCCGAGCATCGATGTTTCCATGAGCGCGTTGCACGGGCAGACGGTGACACAATGACCGCAGCTTACACAGCTGGATTCGTTGATTTTTGCACCGCCGTCCCAAAGAACGATCGGGCGATCCCGTTCCCAATCCATTGACAGTGTTTCATTGACCTGGAGATTCTGACAGGCTTCGACGCATTGCCCGCAGGCGATGCACTGGTTCGGGTCATAACGGTAGAACGGGTTGGTGAAGTCGACTTGGTCGGTCGAACATTTCGGCGTGAACGGGTATTTCTGATGTTCGATTTCCATCATGTCCACGGTGTTATGTACTTTGCAATTGCCGTTATTATTGTCACAGACGGTGCAGTACAGCAGGTGATTCTCGAGGATCCGGTCCATCGCTTCCGTCTGCGCACTCTTCGCCCGGGGCGACGTGAGACGGACATCCATACCGGAATGGGCAGGTGTCGAACACGTCCGCCGGAGCCCTCCGTTGACTTCCGCGATGCATGTATCGCACGTTTCGATCGGGTCGACTTCCGGCAGGTAACAGATTTGTGGATGGGTGATACCGTGTTCATTGATGACTTGAAGGATTGTCTGGCCTTCCCGGAATTCATAGCTTGAACCGTTGATGCGGATCGGCATGGCAGTACCTCCTTTAATTTGATGAAGCGGGAAATGAAAGCGCTTCAATATTGCGATATGGTATTATTATAGTCAATCTATTATCGAGAAACAACGAAGTGTTTAAATTGTCAAAAAATAAGAGGGATTCGTACTAGAAGGGAGGAAACTCGGATGGAACGGGATACAGAACGGGCGGTGCTCCGCTATACGAAAGAAGGCTTCGCGGAAGTGGAGGACCGGGTGGCCATTGAACAGCCGCTGACCATCAAGATCAACGGCAAGGAATTCATGACGATTGTCTGCACGCCGGAATATATGGAAGATATGGCGGTCGGGTTTCTTGCGTCTGAAGGCATCATTCCGAACCATCGGGACATCCGGAATCTGCGCCTGGACGAAGAAGCGGGTGTACTTCATGTCGAAACGGATAAAGTCTATCCATTCTACGAACAGCTTCTGAATAAACGCTTCGTCTCGTCATGCTGTGGGATGAGCCGGCAAGGCTTCGTGTTCGCCCATGATGCGTTGCGGGTGAAGAAGATGACGGAAACGCGGATTAGGCTCACACCAGCCGATTGTTTCCGGATGATGGAGGCGATGGAGCAGGAAGCGGAGACATTCCATGCAACCGGCGGCGTTCATAATGCCGCACTTTGTGATCGACACGGACTTGTGCTTTCGCGGATGGACATCGGCCGGCATAACGCACTTGATAAGATATACGGCCATTGTCTTCGGAATGACATTCCTGTCCATGATAAAGTCGTTGTCTTCAGCGGCCGCATCTCTTCCGAAATTCTCATGAAAGTGGCGAAAATCGGCTGTGAAATCGTCCTTTCCAAATCTGCACCGACCGATCTCGCGTTGACGCTTGCCGAAGAGCTTGGCATCACGACCGTCGGCTTCATCCGGGATGGTTCGTTTAACTTGTACACGCATCATGAGCGAATCGTCAGTGAGGAAAAGATAGCATACCCGTCTTTCCAACTGGAGGAATAGCGCATGTTTTTTCTGAGTATTTAAATTTTATGGATTGCAAGCTGATGATATAATAAAAAGCAACAGGAATGAGGTGGTGAGAGTGGCAACTAAAGAATACACCGTTAAAACAAGTGATAAGGAAAAAGTGGCAAGAATATTAAATAATTTTTCTGAAGTGCGGATTATAGGCGAAGAAAAGGATGAAAAGGAAGAGATGACTGAAGCAGCGTGTGAAGAAAAAAAGAATCGCTATAGAATACTCGCCGGCAAAGCCAGAGAATTAGGAGAAGACCTTAATGAACTCGAGCAACTGAGCACGCGTGAAGAGCCATGGAGGCATGAGGAAGAGTGAACCGAAAGATTGTGATTTTCGGCACGAATGTATATGTGAATCACTACTTAGGATTTCTGCCTATAGTCAATCTTTTTGACGAAGTGCTTGATGAGGGCAATGAAATCCACATGCCAGCGATTGTTGCAATGGAATTAGTGTGGTATCGCAAAGTAGAGACCGACGAAAAAATAAAGGCAGCAAGACAAGGTTATATCGAAGCAGCTGATAAAGTCATGGACATCACGCTAGATATAGCCTTGAAAGCTGCTGAAATCAGAAGAAAATGGAGCAGCGAGACAGACAAGAAATTGAAACACGGAGACGCACTAATCGCAGCTTCTGCTCTTATAAATGACGCTACTTTATACAGCAATAATGATAAAGCTTTTCTATATATTAAAAAGAACTTTAACTTAACATACATAAATCCAGTAAAGGCCGGTGAATTCGAGTCTTTCAAAAAATCAATTACATAAGAGCGACTCCAACGTTCTCTTTTATTCAGAAGTTATTCAGATGGTGAGCGTTAGTTAAATATAAAAACTGCCTTCTTCGGTAAAGTAAAGAAGCTGCGAAGGCAGTTTCTGTATTTTTATTTAGGCTCTATTAAAGAACGAAGTTGATTTTTTCACTGCAAAAATATGGAGTAAATAGCGCAAACACGCGCCAGCAGGCAAGTGGGCTGTTTAGCGGAATATCAATAGAGAGATTTAATATAGTCTTTATTTGAAAAAGAAGTGTTACATATAAGTGGAGTAACGTTATTACTTAAGTTAAAGAGATGGCGCTTTGATTCAACGTGACGAAAGAGGAGCAGATTATATGAAAACAGTTCTTACAATAGATGGAGGGGGCATTCGGGGAATCATTCCAGCACTGATCCTGGCCGAAATTGAAAAGCGCACGGGTGAAAGAATTTGTGAGCTGTTTGACTTGATTGCCGGTACCTCTACAGGCGGAATCCTGGCTCTTGGGCTTGTGAAGCCGAATGAAAATGGCGAGCCGGCGTACACGGCCGCTAAGCTTGCGACGCTTTATGAAGATAAAAGTGAGCGGATTTTCGATAAGCAGTTCATCCGTTACAGCCTTAAAGGTCTGTTCGATGAACGGTATTCAAATGAAGGCATTGAAGAAGTGCTGGAAGAGTATTTCGGGGATTACCGACTTTCTGATTCGCTTACCTATGTGATGATAATTGCTTATGAAATCGAAAAGCGAACACCCTGGTTTTTTAAGTGTTTTGGGAATGAACATCCCAATTTCACAAAACAAAGCGGAGATCTGTTCATGAAGGATGTGGCACAGGCGACTTCTGCGGCTCCCACCTATTTTGAACCTAAAAGGATCAAGATCGGAAAGGAGTTATTCGCGTTTGTGGATGGCGGGATTTTTGCAAATAATCCGGCAATGTGCGCCTATGCAGATGCAAAAGTATTATATCCCGAAGAGGAAGAACTGCTGGTCGTTTCCCTTGGAACCGGGAGTCAAACTGAACCGATCCGATATGAGAAAGCGAAGGACTGGGGAGTGGCAAACTGGGCACCGGCTATCATCGGTATCGCGTTTGATGGATTGAGTGAAACCGTGGATTATCAGCTTAGGAAACTCCTGCCTCTGCAAGCAGGAGTTGAACGGTATTACCGTTTCCAGTCCCCGCTTGAACATCCGGATGACGCGTTGGATAATGTCTCAAAGGACAACATCAATAAACTAAAAGAAATGGCAGAAGAAATGATCCGTTCCAGGGATGCTGAAATTGATCGGCTGTGTGATCTCTTGGTAAGTGCCAAAGAAGAAGGGAGCGGCTGAAGCAGCCGGCCGATTCGGTCAAGTGACCTTGCCGGCCTGCCTGATTTACTTGTTCTTCCGGCCATATTCACTTATCTCATGTTTTACCGGTTATTGATCGGCAGCAATCCCGCTTAAAAAAGTCTGACTGACCGTAACAGTTTAACATTTTTCGAAAGAAGTCCCCATCCTCAAGGAGTGAAGCGAGCAGGGTGGGTATGAATTCGTTCGGCGGTATCCGAAGCTTTCTTTTGGTCTTTCTTTTTGCCAGCCGAATGTCTATACTGAAACCAAGGGAACAGATGTTCTTAAAATGGCTGGCGGAAAGGACGGATGGCAATGAAGACAGACAAACAGGGAACATATATCAAAGGAACGAAAAAAGCATTGCCTGACGGCTGGATGACGGGCGCTTTCCGTTTTGCGGTCTTCCCGACAGACGAACAGAAACCCCGTCTGGAGCGGGCATTCGGTTGTGAACGGAAAGTGTACAATGAATATGTCGCAGGCTTGTACGCCCACTTGGAAAGCGGCGGCTTTTCAGGCGGGTTTTTGGCGTACAACGTACCGAATTACACCACGATCACCAGCCGTTTTGATTTCCTGGACCGCTCAAACGATTCATTTGTGTACAACGATGCCAAAATCCGTTTTCAGGCAGCCCTCAAAAAATATAACGAAACGTATGCAAAACGTCCCCTGCAGCACAAAAAGTCCGTCCGGAAAAAGATGAAAAACGGCGATATGCCGTCCCTTCAGGATGTCAAAGGCCTGCCGAAGTTCCACAGCCGGAAACAGGGGAAATTCAGCTATACCACGAACCAGACGAACGGCAATATCCGCATCGGGGAAAAGAATGGCGCAGCGTTCCTGCGGATCCCGAAGTTCCCGGAAGGACTGCGGCTCAACCTGCACCGCGCGCTGCCTTCTGACGGAATCATCAAAAAAGCCACCATCAAGCGGGAAGGCGACCGCTATATGGTGGCCGTTTCCGTTGATTACCCGTTCGAACAGGCGCCGTTGAAGACACAAATTGAGACAGCGGACATAACGGCACTGGATTACAGCCAGTCCGATTTGTATAGGGACAGCGAAGGTCGAAAGGCCGAATACCCCCGTTTTCATAAACTGATCGAGAAACGTCAGCGGCGGCTGAACAAGTCGCTCGCACGGAAGAAAAACCACGCGCCACTAGATGAAAATGGACAACCCGTGTATTCAAAGAACTACCAAAGAACCGTGAAGAACTACCAGAAGACGATGGCGAAGGCGGCGAACCAGCGGAAAGATTTCCTCCATAAGAAAAGTGATCAGATAACCAATGATTACGATGCGATTGTGGTGGAAGACCTCGACCTGACAAACCTGGCGCAGTGCCTGAAACTCGGCAAGAAACTGCACGACAACGGGTTCGGCATGTTCCGTAATATGCTCAAATACAAAGCGGAACGAAAAGGGAAACACTACCTCGTCGCCGACCGCTTCTTCCCATCCAGTAAACTGTGCAGCGCCTGCGGCACAAAAAAAGAGAACTTGCGGCTTTCTGAACGGACGTACGCGTGTGCGCATTGCCAAGCCGTGATCGACCGGGACCATAACGCGGCCCTCAACCTCAAGAACTACGGCATCCGCACGCTGTCGGATTCGGGGTTCCTAGCCGAACCCGTCTCCATCTAACGTATGTTCCCGCTGAGTAGTGGTCGGGACGCCACGAATTCAAGGCTTGTGACATGGAACGTGGGTTCCGTGGGTGACCAAGCAATAAAAGAGGGAAGGCGGTTGCTTTCCTGAAGCCCCCACTTCAATTGTTCGAAGAAAATGAAGTGGAGGGTAGTTCACTTGAGTCATGGCAATTATCTGGGCAAGTGGCCACCCTTCGTGCAATCAACCGGTTTCAATGCTGCTTTCTGCATGCCCATTTAAAAGTGGAATAATTCATAAGTGAACAGAAATCAGGGAAAGACAGTTATTGCAGCCTTCATGATGTATCAATTGATAAAAAGGAAGAGAGATGCTCATCATGCGCATCTCTCTTCCTTTTTTCTATGAAGTTATGGACGCAACAGGGGGACCAAAACCGGAAAATCGGGTTTCAAGAATAGCTTCTTTTGCAGTCTGTATTCTTACACACCAGCCCAAACATCTTTCGCGTATTGGCCTGTACGCTGCAGTTCTTCCAGCCATTCTTTCGCCTGCTGTTCAGTTGCCGAGTGCTGCTGCTCGTATGCCTGTTGAAGAGCTCCTTCTACATCCGGCGCCATCCGGCTTCCATCACCGCATACATACAGACGGGCTCCGCTGTCCAATAAAGAAATTAACTTAGCCCCGTCTTGTTCAATCAGATCCTGGACGTACGTCCGCGGCTGTCCCTCGAGCCGGGAAAAAGCGGTGTGTAAAGATAAAATGCCGTCTTTTTCACCTTGTTCCAATTCTGTCCGGTAGAGAAAATCCTTCTCGGGATGGCGGCAGCCAAAGTAGAGGTGCGCTTCCCCTAATCGTTTATCTTGCTGTTGCTGAATGCGGCGCGCCTGTAAAAATCCCCGGAATGGTGCAATTCCGGTACCGGGCCCTACCATGATGATCGGTGTTTCCAAGTCCGTCGGCAGCTGGAAGTTTGTTTGTGGCGTCCGGACGAAACAGAGGATGTCATCCCCAAGCTGGCGATGGGCCAAGTAATTGGACGCCACTCCCTTATACTCAGCTCTTCCGCTCCATGCGGGCCCTTCCACAACACCTACTGTGATGCTTAACCGGCTTTGTGCGGCAAGCGGCGAACTTGAAATGGAATAATACCGCGGTTTTAAGGCAGGAAGCGAATCCAGGAAGCGTTCAAAGGGCATTTCACATGCTTCGTATTTTTCCAAGAGTTCCAGCATGGAAACCCGTTTCTTCAGAATGTTCTCCTGATAGACGCCATCTTCCAGCAATGCCTCCAGCTCCCGCTTATGCGGCGGGCAAGTGGTAAATGAAACAAGCTCGCGGATTTGCGCTCTCGTGGCAGCTTCCTGCACTTCCACACTGAATGTCAGCACATCATGCAGGCTCACCGGCTGGTTTAACGGAAGATGGGCTGCACTGCGTCCGCTCGCCGACAGAAGCACGTGATCATTGCCGTTCAAGCTGAACCGCCGGAGAATGCGGCCGACATTTTCTCGGCTATTGGCAGGCAATACACCCAAATGGTCTCCTTCCTGATAAGTGATGCCTTCCGGCAAAGTCACTTCGATATGGCGGGTGCTGCGTTCGCTTTCTGCTGCCTGCAATTCCTGATTCACAGCAATAGTTGCATGGACGGCTTCGTATGAATGCGCCAATGGCGATCCGCCGATTCCTTTCACGAATTGGAGACTTAATGTGTTCGGTTCTTTCTCGAGATTTTCGCTCACTTTGAGATCAAAGGCATCGATCGCCTCCATCCACATCGTCTGTTTCCATTGATCGAGCTGTTCCTCAAAGTCGCTGCTCACATCTCCTTCGCCGCGGGCGGAGAACCGGACAGCGCCTTTTTCGGCAAGCTGCTCATCAATGAACCGCGGCACGTCCTGATATGTACTGGCCCAGTTATGATCACCGCAGCCAAAGACCGCATACTGGACACCCGCCAGTTCACCCGGTTTCGATTCTTCCAGCCATTGCACGAATTGGTCAGCATTGCTTGGCGGCTTGCCATTATAAGAGGAGGTGATGATCAAGAGGGCCCCTTCTTTCGGCAATTTGCCGATCCGGTCATCAAGCGATGCCACTTCGGTCCGGATGCCGCGCAAGGTTGCTGTATCAGCCAATTCACGTGCCACACCTTCCGCCGTTCCGGTATCCGATCCATACAGAACCAGCAGCGGCCGATTATTAAGACCTTGAACGGAGACATTTTGAACAGCTGGATCTTCCGCTGCCAGTTCCGTGTTATCCTTTTCTTCCGCCACGGCGACTGAAGGCGTGCCAGGAGCTGAAGTACGGGGCTTCACTTGTATGGTGAAGTCACCGGGTTTCAATGTCAGTGTCTGTTTGACGTCGAGCTCGTAATCACTGTGATCGACAAACTCAAAATGTTTCAGCAGCATGCCGAGCACAAGTGCTGCCTCATGGAGTGCGAATTGCATGCCGATACACGCCCGCTGGCCATTTCCAAATGGCTTGTAGGCATGGTGCGGCACTTGTTTCGGATCTTCAAATCGTTCAGGACGGAACGCTTCCGCGTCTTCTCCCCATGCCTCTTTATCGCGGTGCAGCTGGGGAATCAGGACAGTGATTCTGTCCGCCTCTTTTTGAATCGGGTATTCTCCGCCAATCACCGTATCTTCCTTAGCATACAGGCTGAACGCTGGTGCGGTCGGCCACAGCCGCAGTGATTCATTTAAGACCATGCGGATATACTTCAGCTGCGTCACTTCTTTATAAGACGGTGTGGATCCGGAAAAGACCTGGTCCACTTCTTCGTATGCTTTTTGCAATTTATCAGGGTTGTTCAGCAGGAAGTAGAGGGCGAATGACAGCAAACCACTCGTCGTTTCATGGCCGGCTATCAGAAAGGTGATGATTTGGAAGCGGATATTCTCATCATCCAGCTTGTCGCCGGTTTCCGGATCGTCTACATTCAGCATGCGGGCCAGCAAATCATTTTCTCCCTGATCGCCACGTTCCTTGCGTTCGGCAATCAGGCTATCCACCAAGCTGAACATCGCTTTAATATCGTGATTGAACTGGCGTTTGGTTATGACCATGAGTTTATCCTGCACATCCAGACGCTGCAATTGATGCATCGCTTCATCAAGCGCGCGGGTCATACTCGTGATGAACGGGTGAGGCGTTTCCCTGTAGTAACTGTTGAAGCGGTAATTGAACCCGCACAAACCGATTGTATCCAGTGTCAGACGGGTCATATCTTCCGGCACATCCACCGGCTCATTCGGATTGAGCCGGGCCCATTTCTGAACAAGCTGATCGGCGATATCCACCATCATGCCATGATAATCCTTCATGGCCCGCTGGCTGAATGTGGGCATCAGAATATTATGGGCTTTGTGCCAATTCGGTTCGTGGGTCCAGCTCGTAAAGAGTCCGTCTCCAGTGAAGGCGCGGACTTTCGCTAAAGCACCTTCCACACTTTTATCAAAACGGGACTCATCGCATACTTCTTTGACCAGTTCATGGCCTGAAACGACAATGGATCTGCCTACCGGCGTCTGAATGCGGAAAATAGGGCCGAATTCTTCGGCTAATTCCATTAGAGAGAGGATGGGCTTATCACGATCGATCAAAGGAATATTTCCTAACGGTCCATAGGTTTTAGGTTGAGGAATAACGGCAGTGTCTTTCATAATAAACATCCTTTCAATTTGTATTTTTATACGCATCACTTGAACATTTCATCTGCTGAAGCTTCTCTGACAGCGTTCGGTTGCAAATCGCGTTCGATCGCATGGTTCATTTGGCTGTATGCAAATATTCCTGAAACAGGAGGTCGATCGAGCGATAGCTTCCTTTGGGACTGCAATTCTGAAGTCCTTTAGGCGATGGAAGATATTATTCCCATTTTTCGGTATTTAAAGGCAGATTGTCAAGCAATTTAATATTGCGTCGCTGCGATTTAAGTAATTAAGTTCATTCACGATCACTGTGTTGCAAAGAAGTTATCTGGCATGAAATCCACTGTTTTTGACGGTCATTCGATGAAGAAAAGTAGCCATGGGTGTACTTGAGACGGATTTTCCCATTGCACGCCGGAAAAGTTTTGAACTTCCCGATTTAGCGTTATACTTTAATTGTCATTGCTTTTAAAATAATTAATTAATTTAAGCAGGAGGAGAAGACGATGCCGGAAAATCTGACAGAACAAGTAAATCAATGGATTGATGAGTATGACCGTCAAATTCCTTCGGTCGCCCATTTGCTGTGTGACCGCCATGATCCAAACAAGCGGGCTTTGGTTTATGAAAACACAGCAGGGGATAAGCGGACGTATACATACGGCGAGCTGCAGAAACTTTCCAGGAAATTTGCAAGCGTGCTGCAAAATCACGGTGTTGAAAAAGGACAGCGGGTGGCGGTGCTGCTGCCGAAAGGACCGGAACTTCTGATTTCAGTGTTGGCCATTTGGCGTATCGGCGCAGTTCATGTGCCGCTGTTCACTGCATTTGGACCGCAAGCCATCTCTTACCGTGCAGGGAATAGCGGGGCACGTGTTATTATCACGGACGGAGAAAACCGGGAGAAACTGAACGGGACGGAAATTGAAGCCAAGGCGAACGATACAGGGGAATTCCGGATCATTACGGTAACATCCAAAATGGAAGAGGAAGCACCAGCGAAGGATACGCATTTTTGGAATGCTCTTGGGCAGGCAGCACCTATTGAAGAAAACGCGGAAGTGACAGGGGAAGATCTGTTTATCTTATTGTACACATCCGGTACGACGGGGCATCCAAAAGGCGTGGAGGTTCCTGTAAAGGCATTGGCGTCATTCGAAGGTTATATGCGGTTCGGACTTGATTTGAGACAGGATGATATCTTTTGGAACATTGCCGATCCGGGCTGGGCTTATGGTCTCTATTATGCCCTCGTCGGTCCGCTGCTTCTCGGTCAGACGTTCATCATGTACAATGCCAAATTCAGTGTTGATGAAGCTTACCGGGTGCTTAAGGAATATGGTGTCACAAATTATGCGGCTGCACCAACGGTTTACCGGTCGATGCGGGCAACGGGTGTGCCGGAAGGCTTGAAAGAAGAGCTGAAGGTACGCGTGCTTTCAAGTGCCGGTGAACCGCTGAATCCGGACGTCAGCACTTGGGCGGAAGCGCATTTAGGTGTGCCCGTCTATGACCATTACGGCCAAACGGAACAGGGCATGGTCGTGAATAACCACCATCATCCGGCCCTGCAGCGCCCGGTTAAAGCGGGATCGATGGGGCAGTCGATGCCGGGCTTCCAGGTGGCGATTGTCGATGAATCCGGGACAGAATTACCGCCGGGCGAAGAAGGGCAGTTAGCTATTGATACCGACAATTCGCCGTTCTTCTGGTTCCGCGGCTATTATCGGGATGAAGAGCGGACGCGGGAGCGCTTCGTGGCTGGATCACGTTATTACCTCACGGGAGACGCTGCCAGCCGGGACGAAGAAGATTTTATTTACTTCTCCGGTCGTTCGGATGATATTATCTCCAGCGCGGGTTATCGGATCGGGCCGTTTGAAGTCGAAAGCGCCTTGATGGGCCATGAAGCAGTGGCGGAAGCTGCGGTGATCGGTGTCCCGGATGAGCAGCGCGGAGAAGTCGTCAAAGCGTATGTTGTCCTCCGGTCCGGTTTTGCGGCAAGCGATGAACTGAGCAACGACTTAAGCCAGTTTGTGAAAAGAAATTTATCGGCCCATGAATATCCGCGTGAAATTGAATTCGTCGACGTCCTGCCAAAGACACCGAGCGGCAAAATCCAGCGTTTTCAACTGCGCGGACAATAAGTGGAGCTATTTTGTTTTATGTTGTTGTGACGAGATCAATTCAGATAATTGAAGATGAAAAAGCCGCGCTCAGGAATCACTCGATTCCTAAGCGCGGTCTTTGTTTATTCAATATAAGAGAATCATATTCCCTGTGGCTTAACCAGTCGTCTCTTCATCTTCAGCAATAACTTGTGTCAGCGCCTGAACAAATACCTCAGTCGGCTGAGCGCCTGTTAACGCATATTTCCGGTTGATCAAATAAAACGGAACGCCGGTCACGCCCACTTCCTTGGCTTCCTGCTCATCCGCCCGAACGGCATCCGCCATTTCATCGCTTGCCAGCATCTCGCTGACAGCTTCCCGGTCCAGGCCCACTTCCACTGCCAGGTCGGTTAAAGTTTCATGATCGCCGATGTGCTTCGATTCCGTGAAATAGGCATGAAGAATCCGTTCGGTCATTTCTTTCATCAATCCGTACTTTTCAGCGAACATCGCTAAGCGGTGGGCGTCAAACGTATTCGTCAGAATCAGCGTATCCATCTGGTAATCCAGACCGGCCGCTTCCGCCATCTGCACCATGTTCTGGGTATTCGCTTTCGCCTGTTCGATGCTCATGCCATATTTCTTGGCCAATCGTTCGTAATTGCTTTCTTTTACATCCCGGTCCATTGTCGGGTCCAGTTCGAAGCTTCTGTATGTCACGTCAATCGGGTGATCGATCTGCTTGATGGCATCTTCCAGATGCCGTTTGCCAATATAGCAAAACGGTCAAGCGAAGTCTGTCCACATTTCAATTTTCATGGGTATCCCTCCAAATTGGTAGTCAATTATAGGATAGAGGAAACTTTTGGTTTTTACACGTGATTCGAATTGGGCGGATTTCGATTACTACAGCGAGAAATCACATCATTGAACAGTACTGCTGCTCACTCATCCAGTCCCATCGTTTCCTTGTATCCCTTCAAATACGTCTGCTCTGAAGGGCTCGCCATATCGGCGTAATTCAAGGCCCGGTGCCAGTGCGGATAGAACGGCGCGGGGCGGGCAACTTTCTCGATGCGGTCATGATCATCCTCAGTTAACTTGATATCAAATGAAGCGATGTCTTCCTTCAATTGGGCTTCATTGCGCGCCGCGATGACGATCGGTCCGACATTCGGACGGTCTCTGACCCAGCTATAAGCGATCTGCGGGACAGAGGCGTCGTGGTTTTTTGCGATTTCTTCCAGCGCATCGATCACCTCGTAAAGCCGTTCCTGATTGTACACCCAAGGCTCCGGCCAGCCGCCGCCTTGACGGGTGTCTTCCGGCGCCTGTTTATTGCGTCCGATCTTGCCGTTCAGCAATCCTTCACCAAGCGGGCTCCAGATCATATTGCCGATGCCGAGTTCGGTTCCGGCCGGCAGCAATTCGTATTCCGCTTCCCGCGCTTCCGGCGTGTAGTAGATCTGCTGGGTGATGGGCGGGATGAAGCCGTTCTGTTCCGCAAGGGAATATGTCCGCGCCAGTGCCCAGCCGCTGTAATTCGATACGCCCCAATGGCGGATTTTCCCGGCTTTGATGAGCCCGTTCATCGTTTCGATCGTTTCTTCGGCCGGTGTCTGCCCGTCCCATAAATGTGCAAAATACACGTCGACATGGTCGGTGCCGAGCCGCTCCAGTGAATTGTCGATGGAGTTTAAAATATTGTTGCGGGAAGTGCCGCGGGCGTTCGGATCTTCACCCAATGGGAAGCCTGTTTTTGACGTCAGCAGCACTTCGTCCCGGCGGCCTTTGATCGCTTCACCGAGCACCCGTTCCGCATCTCCTTTTGAATAAAGATTGGCGGTATCGAACATATTCATCCCGGATTCCAATGCAATGTCGACCATCCGGCGGGCATCGTCCCCATCCAGATTCCCGGCGGGTTCAAAGCCGTTCGTTCCGCTGAACGGGATGGTTCCCAATATGTACTTCGGAACCCGCAGTCCAGAATTTCCCAGGTAGATGTGTTCCACAGTATCGCCTCCAAATCAAATGTCCGTGACTTTAATAACGAGCGTTAGTAGTAAACTACCCGGCGGCTTGGCATGCAAAACTGCTCGATCGGTCTCTTGGTTCCAACTGAAGGATATAGTTAAATGATACGTTTTCTGTTGCAAAAAATTCCGTTTAGGCTGTCATGAAACGGGAACAATATAGGTGTAATCCCAGGCTGAGAAGCCTTTCCTGATTCATCACTGAAGTGACACAAAACGAAGCAATCGACTCGATGACCGAATCAATTTGATTGACTGACAAGTGCATTTGGATTTCGTAAACAGCATGATAACTCATAAGGAGGCATTCATCATGAAAGTCAGCGAAATCATGACCAGAAATGTAGAAACGTGCTCACCGGACACCCCTCTTCAGGAAGTGGCCAGAAGAATGACGGAGCTCGATGTTGGTTCAATTCCGGTTACCGAAAATGGGGTATTGCGCGGCATCATCACCGACCGGGACATCATTACCCGTGGAATCGCGGCTCAATTTTCACTTGATACACCGGTCGATCAGATCCTTTCTTCCGATATGGTGACGGGCACACCGGACATGGACGTGCAAGAAGCGGCAAAGCGGATGTCAGACACGCAAGTCCGCCGGCTACCGATTGTTCAAGGCGATGAAGTCGTCGGTATCGTGGCACTTGGGGATATTGCAGTAGATGCGCCATCTGCTGAAAAACAAGCCGAAGTCATCGAAGATGTCTCAAAACCTGCTGAGCCGAACCGATAAAATTTTTAAGGAAAACACAAAATGATAAACAGAATTAAAACAGCCATTCCCGCAATTTCTTAGACTCGGGAATGGCTGTTTTTGCGTGTTCCCTGTGTTGGAAACTAATTGGGTTTGACACAGGGACAGAAACAGTTCAATTCTACTGAATTATATAAAGCACCGCAATCACCCCGTAGCAAATCCCCCACAGAAACAGCGCATACCATAGGTTGCTTTTCAGGCTGATTTCGAACGCGCTTCGCCTGCTGAGAGAGGCCAGGAGCAGATTCAGTCCGGAAAACGGAGAAACGAGAATCGCTGCCATCCAGCTGCTGAGCAGGCCGAGACTGACATACAGATGATCATCGGCAAAAATACGGGAATCGCTCAGCGTGATGGCCAGAATGGTAGCTGTGATGATCGGGTGAACCGCAAAGATCGCCGGCACGGCCATAAGTAGCAGGAGAAGCGGAATCAGAATGAGAACATGCGTGATGTTCAACGTCTCCAGCAGCACTTGAATCCAGTGATCGGCTCCGTTTTTCAGAAGCGCAGTGCCGAATGCACCGGCGATGATGAATAACAGGAGTTCATTGCCCATACGGGGAACCCGTTCTTCAAAAAATGACTGGAAATTTTGTTTGATATCACTCATGGATGAGATGAACAGCGACCAAATGACGGAGGCGGCAATGACCACAAGTGGAATGATGGTCAGCACTGACAGCTCGGTCATGTTTTCGATCGTCATGATGATGGCCGTGATGACGAATACGATGAACATCAATTCCATCACTTTCCGTTTCGCTTTCCGTAAAGTTGCCTGGTCGTATGTATGGGTTTCCGTTTGAACGGGCTTTTTTGTCCTGCTTTCAAAAAGAAATCCGAGCAGGATAATTCCAACAGCAAGCGGGAATCCGATTCGAAACAGTTCAAACCAGCTGACATCGAAGTAAGACAGTACCAGTCCGACCGAAATGAAATACGGCGACCACAGGAAAGCGAGGACGAAACCGCGGGTCATGGCGTTGATCCGGTTCATTAAATACGGCTGAAACGAACGCGTATCCGTCAGTTGATAAAGGATTGGAACGGAACCGACATTCATGATGGATCCGACACTGAGGACCGAGACGGTCGTGAATAAATACAGCTGGTGGGTTTTCTTAATGTAAGCGGCAAACAGCACTTCAATATATGTTAAGTAATTGCCCTGCTGCACCGGGATTGCCAAGAGCGGCACAAAGATGAAAATCGCCAGGAGATTGGCATTCGTCTGGAGGCCAAAGAAAAACGCCTGCAGCCCGTTCCAGCTCAAATCCAGCAAAAGTGCACCGACTGTCAGTGCCAAGACCATATTCTTCGGGGTCCGGTGCAGGTAAGGGAAATAGGAAATAAGCGCCGTTAGCGCGAACAGGCTGATCCAGAATGTCGCATACGGTATCGGGAAAAAGACAGACAGCAAATAAGTTCCACCCATCAATAAAGTGCTGAGCGGCCGGAAGATTGGTTTCATGGTGAGACTCCTTTTGGCTAAAGCTTCTGCTCTCAGTTTGACAGAAGAAAGGGGTGTCGTCTAAGAAGTTAGCTGATGTCTTATAAATCCATTCACCCTAAAGATAAAGTAAAGGTACTGGCATTCATTAAATAGTGATTGTACAATATACTGTACAAGATAATTGGGGAGGATGAAACGATGGAAGCAGTCAATTACTCCACTTTCCGAACAAATTTAAAAGATTATTTAGATCGGGTGACAGATGACTATGAGACATTAATCGTTACACGTAAAAATGAAAAGAATGTTGTCATAATCTCTGCAGATGAATACGATAATTTAATGGAAAATGTCCATTTGCTTGGTAACGAAGCGAACCGTCGACGCTTGATGGAGTCCAAAAAGCAGTTGGAAGAAGGCTTGGCTGCATCACGCAACCTACTGGAGACGGATTAAGTGAATCTTGTCTTTACAGAACAGGCTTGGGCAGAATATGTTTCTTGGCAGACAGAGGACAAAAAAACGTTGAAACGGATTAACCTGCTTATCCAAGATATTCAGCGCAATGGATATGAAGGTATCGGTAAGCCTGAACCGCTTCGCTTTGATTTGGCGGGATATTGGTCAAGAAGAATTAACGAAACCGATCGCTTAGTTTATCGGATTGATGAAAAAAACGTCTATATTCTGCAGTGTAAATATCACTATAAATAAAATCATGTGTCTGATGGTTGAATTGCTAAGAGAGGATTTAGCATGCTTACGGAGCGGGGAATGCATAAAGAGGGGGAGAGTAAATAAGCATGATATCCATAGCTGAAACGACGAGCGCTATCTTGACAGGGTAGGGGTCGCTGGTTCGAATGCTGCGGAGCCAAGTACTTGTTTCAGACATAAAGAAATTTTATTCCTTTTCTTTATTGGTGATGGAAGCTAAAAACCGCAGCCGGAAACTATGGAAGTTTCCGGCTGCGGTTTATTTATCTATTCATCGACGAAACAGCCGATATTACACCTGCCGCTCCGCCGAAATAAACGCCTTCTTCAATTCCTCGACTCCCTCTGCCACAGCTTGGCGCGCCTCTGGAACATAAGCAGTGAAATTCGCGAATCCATGGATGAGATCATCATAATTTTTATGGAATACTTCCACGCCATGAGACCGTAGTTTCTCGGCAAAAGCGATTCCGATATCCCGCAGCGGATCGTATTGCGCTGTGAGGATCGTCGCCGGTGGCATGCCTTTCAAGTCTTCCGCAAGGATAGGCGACAAGTACGGATGATTCCGGTCCTCTTCGTTCGCTACATAATGCGACTGGAACCAGATCATCATGTCCTTCGTCAGCAAATACCCTTCAGCGTTCTCTTCAGCGGACGGATAATCAAACGCAGGGCCGGCTGATGGATAAAGCAGGAACTGATGGACGACTTTGGGGCCGTTTTGTTCATTCGCCATGAGACATGCGACCGTTGCAAGATTACCGCCCGCACTGTCACCGCCGACTGCAATGCGGTCTGGGTCGATTCCAAGTTCCGCCGCATGAGCCGCTACCCACTCGAGGGATTCATAGGCGTCTTCCGCTGCAGCCGGAAATTTATGCTCCGGTGCCAGACGGTACTCAACAGAAATCACGACGCAATCAGCCAGGTTCGTAATTTCCCGGCACACCGCATCATGCGTCTC
This sequence comes from Planococcus lenghuensis, assembly GCF_001999905.1. Taxonomy (NCBI): domain Bacteria; kingdom Bacillati; phylum Bacillota; class Bacilli; order Caryophanales; family Caryophanaceae; genus Planococcus; species Planococcus lenghuensis. Next base: position 2,718,672 of record NZ_CP019640.1, on the reverse strand, counting down.
AATGCTACCAAGCACCCAGCCGCCTCCGTGATAAAACACGAGAGCAGGATGAGGCGCTTCGCCTTTCGGTGTGTAGATGCGGATCGGCAGTTCCCGATCTGCCAGCTGGATCGTGCGATCTTCGACGTTGTCCACCGGTTCTTTTTGCTGCAGCGCAGTGAACTGCGCGCTATTCGAATTGCGCATCGCTTCAGGTGATACTTGGTCCAGTGAAAAATCAGCAGGCATCATTTCAGCCATCTGGTCCAAAATGTACTGGATCTTCGGATTTACAGGCATTGATCAATCTCTCCCATCTTTGGTTGGATTTCCCCTTTGCCTTCACTTACTTCGCCATTCATCCAGCATATTCCTGTTATAGAGAGTTTATATTGACTCTGAAATAGCGAATAATGGAGAAAAATTGTAAAATAAAAAACTGGAATATTAGTATCAAATGAAAGTACTACAGGAGCAGACTGAGAAATAGAGGAAGAAGAGTATTCAGAGTCAAGGATAATGTTGAGATCACCAATCTGATAGTGGTATTACTTGCGCTGTACGCCTCTCATCATATACGCTATCGAAACTGCTTAATGGTAAACGCTGGTGACAGAGATTAATCCCTTCTAAATGAAGGTATAGATAGTGTGAAAAAATAACTAACATTATTATCCAATGATAGAGAAGTTAAAACTGAATAAGTGGTGTATTACAAAATAGATGCGCAGAATTATGAAGTAGAAATGTACATAACATTGTAGTCTCTGCAAATATAATAAAGGCTTGCCAGTCTTCCGAAATCTCTCTATCGTATTGGAGTTAAATCAATAAGATAGAGGTTCAAAGGAACACTTTGCATTCAATTTCATACCTAGCAATTCATTGAGATTTTTATCTTACGAGCTAATAAAACCCATTGCCGAATAAGTAAAAAGTAGCGAATCGACACAACGGCAAAGGTGTTTTATGCGAAGCAAGGAGAATTTAGTAGCTTTGATATCTTTTAATTATTATTAATAGATTTGGGTTTTACACATACTCACTTCTATATGTCGGTAAAACTTAACTTCTTATTTGGGAGTTTGGAAATTGGAGGATTAGGGAATGAGTAAATACAGTTTAATTAAAATTGATCGGAAGAGACCCAGCGATTTTTACAAAGAATACGAAGAAAATTATAAAAGGTTATTGGAAAGTATATTAGAGAGAAATCCAGGAATCACTCAAGATTACTTTAACACTCTAGCCAAGTCTCCTAACATAGGATATTTAGTTTTCACAGGTAAAGTTAGTGGCAGAGAACAAAGAGTAGAATTGTTTGCACATAGTCAAATACAGAGTGAACGAAATAAGAATATTTCACCCGAGTTACATGAGTATTTACTGCAAAGTTATTCGGTTCAAGTAGATGAGCCAAATTACCAGGATGGCTATGTTAATTCTACAAACGATGAGTTATATTTCAGGGATTCTTTAAAGATGAAGGATGTATGGTATAGAGATGTTGATTCTGAGTCCAAGTTAGTTGAGAACTTCTTTCGTCGATATAGAAATGAAGAAATTCAAGGGGAAATTCAATTATTCACAACTTTTAGTCCTTGTCTTAGTTGTAATAATAAACTATTGAACTTCATTAAAGAACATGACGATATTTCAATTGAAGTATCATACTTGAGAGTATACAATGGTTTTAAAAGGAGGAAGTAGTATGGCTGTGGATACAACTATCAAATTTGATGTTGAAAAGGGTATCTTAGACGCTTTTTTGGATATGAGTACTGATGAATTCAAAAAGTGGATCCAAACTTCTTACTTAAATTATGTAAATTCTGGTATTGATACAGCAGCCGCTAAGTCAAAACTTGAAGAAGATGCTTTATATTGGATTGAAGAAAATGAAGGAAGCATAGAGATAGAGCATACTATAATGCGCTTTATAAGCGAGCTTTCAAGTTAATGTAACTGCTAAGGATTAATAATCTCGAGACATTCACTATTACTATGCAAATTAGAATAACATAGCTTTAAACTGGGAATATATTTTTAGTAACTAATATTCAGGAAGTAAGACCAAGCGTCCTTCGTATTACAAGGGATGTTTGGTCTTACTTACTATGTAAACAATTTTACTTCTCAACATGATTAATTAGTAATTTAAGAAGCACTTAGGATAGTGGAATTGATCTTAAAATTACTGTCACTAACACGCTGTAAAAGTTGATAACAGAATACCAGGGGACTAAATAATTGCTTAAAACCTATAAAAACTTTAAGTAAATAGTTATTCATAAATAGAGAGGTCGTATGGTTTCTATCCAGAACTATTTTGTAAGAAAAATGAAATAAGGGTTTATTTTTTATTTTCCATTCACCCAGTATATCTTGCCGGCAAACACAATATCATACCCAAACCGTGCCGCACCTAGTAGAATAACATTTGGGTGCGGCTGCTTTATGGAATCCTTGCAGTTGCTCCAAGCAGAAGTACAGAACGAGGTGAAAGCAATCGCTTCAAGGCGTTTTAAATTAAGTGCCGTGATTACGGTTTTTGTGTGTGCAGTCGTGCTGATTTCACTCGTGATCACGAACTTGCTGATCACGGAAACAACGAGTGATAATATAGAAAATCAATTGGAAGAAAAGGCGGTCATCGTTTCCAAGACGGTCGCAGAGTCACGGGTGGTCCAAAACGGATTGCAGAATGAAGTAATCGAAGGAGATATCCAGGACTATACAATGGCGGTTCAGGAAGCCACCGGCGTATGGTTCATCGTGGTCATGGACATGGATGCCATCCGGCAATCGCATCCGAATCCGCAGCTGATCGGCCAGCATTTCGTCGGCGGCGATGAAGTGCGGGCGCTGCAGGGTGAGGCATACGTATCCCGGTCGGAAGGAACACTGGGAGAATCGCTGCGGGCATTCACGCCGATTTTCAGCAGAGAAGGAAATCAGATCGGTGCAGTGGCAGTCGGGATTTCGCTCGCGAATGTTGAAGCCGCAATCAATCAGAGCCAGCGGCAGATTCTGATCGGTTCATTGATCGGGCTGTTATTCGGTATCATTGGCGCGTTATGGCTGGCGCGCTACATCAAAAAAAGCCTGTTCGGCTTGGAGCCGTACGCCATTGCGCGCATCCATGAGGAACGGAACCGGATGCTCGACTCCGTCTATGAAGGGGTTATTGCGATCGACAAGCAGGCTGAAATCGTGCTTGTCAATCAGTCGGCGCGACGGATTTTCGGGCAGGCCGGCCTGATGCACCGGGAACCGATCGGCATGGATATCCATGATTTCTTGCCGGGGAGCAAACTGGATCAAGTATTGACGGAAAACCGGACGGACCTGGACGAGGAACTCGAACTTAACGGCGTATCGATCATTTCAAACCGGGTGCCGCTTGTCGTCAATGGTGAGGTCATCGGGGCGATTGCAACATTCCGGGACAAGACGGAAGTGAACCAGCTTGCAAACCAGCTGACGGGCGTGCAAATGTATGCTGAGACTCTGCGTGCGCAATCCCATGAATTTATGAATCAGCTTCATGTCCTGCTCGGGCTGATCAAGCTGGGTGAGTATGATCAGGTAAAGCGATTCATCTCCCGGCTCGTTGATCATCAGGCGCACGAAGTCGGCAATGTCACCCGGCATATTAAGGATCCGGTGTTCGCCGGCTTTGTCATCGGCAAAATGAGTTATGCCCGGGAAGCGCATGTCGATCTGTCGGTGACGTGCGAAACGGAAATTCCGGCGCCTGCAGATCCCGCTGTTACCCATGAACTGATCACGATCCTTGGGAACGTCATTGATAACGCTGTTGATAATGTGCTGACTGCCGATCAACAAATCATCACCGTTGAGTTTTCATATATTGATGAGCTGCTGACGATGACGGTTACCGACACCGGAACCGGCATTCCGGCTGGAATGCAGGAAGCGGTATTTGAAAAAGGGGTCTCATCAAAAGAAGGGCATCACCGGGGCTTCGGCCTTTATTTGACGAAAGTGAGTGTGGACAAACTGGAAGGATCCATTGAAATCGATTCGGAAACAGGAACAGGAACGGCGTTCACCGTGATCATTCCATATGAAGCAGGAGGTGCCGGCAATGATTAACGTGATGGTTGTGGAAGACGATCCGATGGTCGCGGCGCTGAATCAGCAGTATATTCAGCAGATTGATGGATTTACGTGTGTTGGCATTGCCGGTGACACGGACACCGCAGTCGGATTATTGAAGGAGATGGACGTGGATTTGATTCTCCTCGATATCCATATGCCGGGTGGGGATGGCATCGAATTTATGGGCCGGCTCCGTGAACAGAAAGAGGACGTCGATGTCATCCTGATCACGGCAGCTTCTGAGATCCATCAGATTCAGCAGGCATTGCGGCTCGGGGCGATCGATTATTTGATCAAGCCGTTCGAGTTCAGCCGCTTTCAGGAAGCGCTTGTCCATTATCAGAATCAGTATGCCAAACTGGATGACGGAAGCAAAATCAGCCAGCGGGAACTTGACCGGCTGCTCCGGAAAAAAGGGGCAGCCAAGCCGGAATCAGTGGTGCCGGGTGCACTCCCGAAAGGATTGACGAAAGCGACATTGCTCACCGTCCGGGATGCTGTGCAGGCGGCCGGGCCGGGCGTCTTTTCAACGGAAGACATCGCGCAGGCAACGAATATTTCCAGGGTATCGGTCCGGAAGTACCTCAAGTTTTTAACAGATATTGCTTATTTGGAAGAAACGCTCGTATATGGTGTCGGCCGTCCTATCTATCAGTACCAATTGAATGAACCGGAACAGCACCGGATTGATCCGTATATTTAACAAGCAGCCATTCAGCCGGCTGCTTTTTTTAATTACAATATTATTAATAATTTTTTAAGGTATTTGATCTCTGAAAATTCTCTTACAATGAGACCATCCCATTGAAAGCGGTTACTTTTATAGACGCTTTCAGTCACACAGCTGCAGAAGTCAGCCTGAAAATAAAAAGTGGATGAGGTGAATCATTGTGGTAGATGTTAGACAACAAGACGTTCCAACAGAAGTGCCAATGAAGAAAGATATCGCGACATTCCGGATTTTTGATATGCCGATTTTATGGTTCGGTATTTTCGCTGCGGTTGCCATTTATGCCATGTACACAGAGAATTTGCCGGCGGGAATCATTGGCGCATTGCTGATCATGATGGTGCTCGGTGAATTGCTCGGATGGGTGGGCGATCACACACCGGTTGTCCGCACGTTCCTCGGCGGCGGCGCAATTGTCGCCATCTTCGGTTCCGCATATATGGTTTACAGCGGATTGATGCCGGAAAGTACGACGATTGTAATTTCTGAATTCATGCGGGGCGGCGACTTCCTGAACTTTTATATTGCCGCATTGATCACCGGCAGTATTCTCGGTATGGAGTCGAAGATTCTGGTCAAAGCCGGCGTGCGCTATGCACTCCCATTGCTTGCGGCTGTTGCCGGGGCCATTGCGCTTGCCGCGCTGATCGGCATGATCCTTGGTTTCAGCATCCAGGAAGCGATCCTTGTCATTGCGATGCCGATCATGGGCGGCGGCATGGGAGCAGGAGCTGTGCCGATGTCGCAGGTCTACTCCGAGATGCTTGGCAATGAACCCGGCTATTATTTGTCGATTCTCGTACCGGCTCTGGCACTCGGAAACGTCTTTGCCATCGTGCTTGCCAGCATCTTGAATATGGTCGGGAATAAATACCCGAATCTCACAGGGAATGGCCAATTGATCCGGAATTTCCATTATGAGAAAAAAGAAGCGCCGGCATACAGCCTGTCTAAAATGGGTATCGGTGTCCTGGCGGCTGTTTCCTTCTATGTTATAGGGAACTTGCTTGGCGATTTCATCCCGCTTCATCCATATGCGATCATGATCATCCTCGTTGCGGCACTAAAAGTGGCGAACGTGATGCCGGAATCCATTGTTGAAGGTGCCAGCCAGTGGTACGAATTCGTGGCACGCAACTGGACGAACGCATTGCTGATCGGTATCGGTGTTGCATACACAGACCTTGAAGCAGTCTTGAACGCATTAAGCATCGCCTACGTCCTGATTGTCCTCGGTGTTGTGCTTGGCGCGGTCATCGGTGCTGGCGTGCTCGGCAAATTCATGGGCTTCTATCCGATTGAAGCGGCCATCACAGCAGGACTGTGTATGGCGAACATGGGCGGAACCGGCGACGTTGCGGTCCTGTCCGCTGCAAGACGAATGGAATTGATGCCATTCGCGCAAATCTCGTCCCGTCTCGGCGGTGCCTTGATCCTGTTGCTTGCGAGTATCTTCATTCCGTTCTTCATATGAATCAATTCAAGCCGTATCCGGAAGTCTCTAAGCTTCCTGGATACGGCTTTTTTTGTGTGTCCCTGTGTCGAAGATAATGTTTGTGTCCCTGTGTCGAAGATTGTCTTCGACACAGGGACACAAACAACACGAAATGAATAGGTGCTCACCGTTTACTTGAAATCGGAACGGGAACTATATGAGTGTAAGCAGCGATGAGAAACGGAAGGAGGCAACGATCGTGAAACAGAACATTGGAACAATCGACTCCATGATCCGCATAGCCGGTGGTTTGTCACTTTTATCTTATTGCACAGCAAAAATGGCCCGGGAGAAACCGTCAGGTACCGATATCTTCATGACAGTCATGGGCGCCCAAAAAGTTGCGGAAGGCATCACGCATTACTGTCCGATAACTGATGCGATGGGATTGCAAGAGCCGGGCGCGAAGCAGGCAAAACAGTAACGGAACTGGCAAATGACGCGTGAGCTACACCGGAAGTGATGAAAAACCACGGAATATTACACGTACGGATCCTCAGTCGGTTGGCTGAGGATTTTTGATTGCCATAAGACTATTTGCGGAAAGTGAACCTGTCTGTTGGTAATAATCCTGCATCTTCCCCTGCTGCGGGCCGGAAAGCACGGCATTAAAGCTGTTCGTTCTTGCTATTGTAATCCAATATTCTTAATATAAAGGTAGAATGTGTAAAAAGTGAAGGGGGTGTCCATCATGAAACTGAATGTGGAACAGCGGCGGATTGTTGAACTGGAACCGGCCGGTCCGATGCTTGTGAAAGGCGTTGCCGGATCCGGGAAAACGACGGTTGCCATCCGGCGCATCAATTTTCTGAAGGATCATTACTGTCATGAAGACGATGATCAGATTCTCCTTGTTACATATAATAGAACTCTGTTGAATTACATAAAACATCAATATGGCCGGATGGCAGATCTGGAGCAGGCTGAAGCTCCCCGTTTATTTGCGTCCGATGCGGAAGTAGAGATTGTAACGATCGATAGCCTGATGTTCAAGGCATTCGGCCGTTATTCGAGACGGAACGGAAAAGAATTCGAAATTGCCACGAAGGAACAGATGCATAAATATATGATCCTTGCCATCCATGCAGTGAACAAATCATATCCGGATGTGAAAGTGCTGTCCCCGAAAAACAGCAAATTTCTGCTAGAGGAAACGGAATGGATCCAATCATGCTCAATGAAGGACATAGAGACATACCAGTCGGCGGACCGGATCGGCCGGGCATCAGGCGATGGCAGCACACCGCAAAAACTGATGAAGAACTCACAGACCCGGGCGGCGATTTTTGATGTGGCATGTCATTTTGAGGAATTGCTTGAAAAGGAAGGGCTCATCACGTTCAAGCAAATGAACGCCTTTGCATTGGAGGAAGTCCGGCGAAGCAACGGCAGTCGCTACACGCATATCATCATTGACGAAAGTCAGGACCTGACGCGGGTGCAGCTGGAGTTTCTGAAGGAGCTGTATAGAGAAAAACCGCATTCCTCTCTGATGTTTGTCGCTGACAATACGCAAAGCATTTACCCGCAGTCCTGGCTGGGCAGAGGCCGGCCGTACACGACAATCGGCTATGATATGAGCGGGAAATCCCGGGCGCTCAGTAAGAATTACCGGACCACGACGGAAATTTCGACAGCGGCTTTCAATTTGATTGAAGCGGACGAAAGCATCCAGTCGAACGTTGACTTTGTTAAACCCGCGTTGATTGACCGTCACGGCCATCCGCCGATTTACCGCTTCTTTAACACGCCGAAGCAGCAGGCGCATTTCCTTGCGGAAGAAATCAAAGCGCTGCAGAATGACTATGCCTTATCCGATATTTGCATCGTGGCGCGCGGCAACCGCAATATTGAGAGCGCCGCCATCGATTTGACGGATGCCGGAATTCCCTGCGAAGTTCTCCAGACGAAAGAACCGGATTTCGAGTCCGATAAAGTGAAACTTGTAACGATGCACTCGATCAAGGGCTTGGAGTTCAAAGTTATTTTCCTGATCGATCTGAATAAAGGATTGATCCCCCAGGACTTGTATTCAGATGCCGATGACCAGAAAACGGTGGAGACGGACGAGCGCAAATTGCTGTATGTCGGCATGACCCGGGCCAACGAATTGCTGTATATGTCGTCTGTGAAATGGCCGTCGAAATTCGTTAAAGAAATCGACCGGAATCATTTGCGGATGAAGAAAGATGCGCTGCTCCGGCCGTTTGAAACGATCAGCATGGCTCATTACCCATTGACGGACGGACTTGTCGATCTTCACTCGCGGGAGGAAGTCATCCGTCAATGGCTGATCCGTGAACTCTGCGAGGTTTACGGCTATCCGTATGAATTGATGGAACTGGAATTCAAAGTCCAGCAGTTCTCGAAAAAAGGTTATTGTGATATCGCGGTGATGGTCTATGCCGGCGGTGAAGCGACTCCTTATATCATTGCGGAAGTGAAGCGCTTCGGCAGCGGGATCGATGACGCGGTCAGCCAATTAATATCCTATATGGAAGCTGAGAACCGGGCCTATTACGGGATTGCGACAGATGGCCTCGAGATTAAAATCATCGACCGGAACGGCGAGGAAGTTCAGGATTTGCCGAAATGCCGACCGCAGTTTCTGCCCGATGCGAAAAATAAGCGCATCTATCTGAATTTGAAAAACGGCAGGCAGTATGATTATATTCTCGATAACGAAACGGGAGACCACCTCGAAGTGAAAGAAGCGGGACAGGACGTGCTGCTGCAAGTGCATGAAACGGTGGCCGCCCCGCTCATCGGAAACGTTGCCGCCGGCATGCCGATGCTGGCTTCTGAATCCTACGAGGCATCCCTTCAACTGCCGCGGGATTGGGTGATGTCTCCGAGTGAGACCTTTTGCCTGACCGTCACCGGCGACAGTATGGTCGACGCCGGAATCGATAAAGGCGATGTTGTCATCGTTCATCAGCAAAATACCGCTTCCAACGGCGACATTGTCATTGCGGTAACCGGCCAAGAAGCGACGATGAAGAAATACATGCCGATGGGCAGTGAAATTGTGCTGATTTCGGAAAACCCGGCGTATGAGCCCATCGTGATGAGAAGTGAGGACGTGCTCATCAACGGGCGGGTCATCGGTGTGCTGAAGAAGTAGAGATGTTTGTTTGTGTCCGTGTGTTTGTTTGTGTCTCTGTGTTAGAAACAATTCACGAAAAAATAGCCGCATTTAGGACGAAGAATCCTTGAATACGGCTATTTTACGTTTAAAAGTAATGGTGATCTACCGAAAGTATGTCTGACACAGGGACAACTGGCGGTTCCATCTCTTCCAAATGTGAATCTTCTTCCACTTTCTGCCGGTGAGTCAGGCAGTATTTGCAGTAACCGATGTTCGTTTTTTCGAAAGGCGCCGGCACCAAAGTCTGAAGTAGCTCAAGGTTCAGAAATGGCAGTGCCGGTTTTTCTTCTGACCAGTATGAGGGGAAGGAACTGTACGGATAGTCCTCTAGGCGTTCTACCATCGGCACTTTCGTTTCGATCGGGTTCCGATGAATGTAGCTGCTGACTTGCAAAAGCCCGAAGCGGGAATTTACTTCCCTAGCGAAATATCGCTTCTGATAAATTCGCCCAATATGGCTATAGCGTTTTGAGAATGAATCGCTGTAGCGCCGGTTAACGAGTGCCATGATTTTGTGGAGGGGAGCGCCATCTGTTTTGATTAGCAAATGATAGTGATTCGTCATGAAACAAAAAGCGAGCATTTGGAACGGATAGCGGTGGTAAACATGTAAAAACGCACGACGCAATTCGAACATATCTTCTTTGCTGCTGAAGATCGGCTGCCGGTTATTGCCTCGCATGATGACATGGTAATAGGAACTCGGATGAAATGTCCGCTTCCGGGTCATGAATACTTAGCTCCAGTAAATTCAACTCGCCGAATTTCTAGAACTTCCTTTTCTGTGAAAAAACGATTACCGAATATAAGTTTGGGAGCAAACAAGGGAATTTTACCTGCTAGACAGGCGTATAATCGAGGCATATTTGGCATGCAGTTCAACTTGATAACTGCAGCTTCCATTAAAAAGAAGAGTTTACAGGGGAGGGTGTAAAACACTTTACATCTAGGTGCACTTATCTGACGAATCGATAGGTCCAACCACTGGTCTTTTGCTGACCGACGACTAAATGATAATGCAGCAGTACTTGCGCATGTCGTTATGGGGGTTAACGACCGGTGTTGCAGAGGTTTTCGACTTGGTGAAAAGTTGAAATTCGCTATGGCAATCCATTCCTTTCCAATTTTTTCTTTCTACGTCAGTGTACGAAAAGGAGGTAAAGATGTCTATAGTCAAATTAGAAATTTAGACCTGTCCCTGTGGGTCTGTCCCTGTGTTTCGAACAATTTTTGCGCTCTCATTCTACGAGTACATGCCTGGACACAATAATTGTGTCTGACACAGGGATGAAAAAAACGTATCTGACACAGGGACAAACACAATGGAAGCGGAGAATCTGGCTTTTCCTATTGAACATTAAAGCAATTACTGTCAGAATTATTTTGAAGTTGTGCCTGACACAGGGACAGAAAAAAGAAAAAAGGCAGGACAAGAAAAAAGGGGGAGACTATGTTTAAAGAAGATTTCTATACAAGCTTAAAAGAACTGGCAGCACTTCCCGGTGGACCGGGGCGGGAGCATGAGGTAGTGAAACGGGTTGTTGAACAATTAGAACCGCTCGCTGATGTGGAAGTGGACCATATGGGCAATGTGTATGCGGTGCTTGAAGGAAACCGGCCGGGGCCGACTGTCATGGTGTCGGCGCATTCCGATGAAATCGGCTGCATGGTCAGCGCCATTGAAGACAGCGGGTTTCTGCGGATGGAACGGACAGGCGGCATGATGGACTCGTTATTGACCGGCCGAAAAGTGAATGTGAACGGTCACTTTGGCGTAGTTGGCGTGAAATCCGGCCATATGCAGACGGCGGCGGAACGGACGAAAGTGGTCCCGATTGAAGAGCTGTACGTGGATATTGGAGCGGGTTCGAGAGAAGAAGTGCTCGAAATGGGCGTCAATATCGGAGACGCGATTACATATATCAGTGATTTGGACCGGTTTACGAACCAGGACTTGATCTGCGGAAAAGCGATCGACAACCGCAGTTGCTGTGTCATAATTGTCGAGCTGTTCAAGAAGCTGCAGGATAAGAACTTCGGCGGCAAAATCGTCGGTGTCATCACAGTTCAGGAAGAAGTCGGACTTCGCGGCGCAAAAGCGGCCACTTATAAAGTCAGCCCGGATTATGCGTTAGTGATCGATACCATCGCCTGCGCCGATACGCCGGATGGCAATTATTACCCGATCAAAATCGGTAAAGGGCCTGTACTGCCGCTCTTGTCCGGCGGTGGTGCCCAAGGGAACATCATGGCGCCGCAGATGAAGGATCTGATTGTGTCCTATGCGAAACAGACGGACGTACCGGTTCAATTATCGGTGACGCCGAGAGGGACATCCGATTTGTCTGCCGTTCATTTAGTGAAAGAAGGCGTGCTTGGCGGCGCGATCACCTTCCCTCGCCGATACTCGCACTCGCCGGTGGAAATGGCGAACCTCCAGGATTTTGAAGATGGATTTAAACTGCTGGAAGCCATGCTCCGGGACAGTGAGAATTGGGGCGACATGAATTTCGTCTGAAGATGCCCGGTATGGAACCTTAACGGCAGGCGCTGAACGGTTATGAATCATGTTGAATGCAAAATGACTGCCCGTGAAATCTTGGGATTTTGCGGGCAGTTTATGCTGTTTTATTTTAAAAAAATTAGAATATTTCTTTGATTTCTGAAATAAAGATATAATAGAATTAGGGAAATGTAATGCTCCTTTCAATAGACAGGAAGCGATACATGAGGTAAGCCATTCATCAACTAAAAAGGGGCCAATCAGTTTGGAGAAAACAGCATTTGAATTAGAAGAAACAACCATCAGTGAAATCCAGGAGGCTTTTAAAAACAATCAATTAACGTCCGTCGAATTGGTTCAGGCCTATTTGGATAGAATCGATAAATTCGACAAAAACGGGCCGAAGATCAATTCGGTGCTCACCATCAATCCGGATGCCTTGAAAGTGGCAGCGGAACGGGATGACAAGCGCGGGCAGGAGGAGCAAGGGCCATTGTACGGCATTCCGGTGCTGTTGAAAGACAATATCAACACAAAAGATAATATGCCCACGACTGCCGGCGTGATTGCGCTTGAAAATAATTATGCGAAAGAGGATGCGCCTGTGGCTGCACAGCTCCGGGAAGCCGGCGCCATCATTCTCGGAAAAGTGAATTTAAGCGAATGGGCGTATTTCATGACACAGAACGATGTGCCGAGCGGTTACAGCGGGCTGGGCGGCCAAGTGGAGAATCCATATGGTGTCGGAGCGTTTGAAGCGGGCAGCGTCGGCGGTTCGAGTTCCGGAACCGGTGCGAGCATTGCTTCAAATTTTGCCGTTGTCGGAATCGGCACAGAGACTTCCGGATCAATCTTGAGCCCGGCAAGTGCCAATTCGATCGTTGGCATCAAACCGACTGTCGGCCTGATCAGCCGTACCGGCATCATTCCCATTTCAGCGAGCCAGGACACGGCAGGACCAATGGCGCGAACGGTTACGGATGCGGCGATTACGCTCGGTGCGTTGACTGCTGTGGATGAACAGGACCCGGCAACACACCGGAATGACAAGCAGGCATTAACGGATTACACGCCGCATTTAAAAGCCGATGGATTGAAAGGTGTCCGGATCGGTGTTGATGTAACCTTCCTGAATGATGAGAAACCGGACGAGCGGGCCATCATGGACGCAGCCATTGCCGTGCTGAAAGCACAGGGCGCGATTATCGAGGAAATCACGATCCCGGTTCAGGAGTTCCGATCCGATGTGTTATGGTATGAATTCAAGCGGGGGGTCAATGAATACTTGAGCGCGACTTCTGAAGAAGTGCCGGTAAAATCCCTGGCTGACGTTATTGCATTTAACAAACAAGATCCGGAGCGGCGGATGAAATTCGGGCAATCGGAACTGGAAAAATCCCAGTCGCTGAGTGATGACCCGAATGATCCGACTTACCTGGAGCACCGGGCGACCGATATCCGGACAGCCGCAACAGAAGGAATCGACGTAGCCATGGACAAACACAATCTTGACGCATTGCTGTTTCAGAATAACCGCGGCGCGGCCATGCCGGCAAAAGCGGGCTACCCATCGATCACTGTTCCGGCCGGTTATACTGACAGAGGTGAACCGGTCGGCGTTACATTCAGCGCCAAAGCATACAGCGAGCCACGGCTGATTGAATTGGCATACGCTTATGAGCAGGCCACCAAAAAGCGGAAAGCGCCTAAATTTGATTAATTGTTTTGGGATAATTTGAATAGTGGAAAGGAGTGACCAGATGAATGTTCTGATTGCGCAGCCTGATCACCGGTCTGCGCCGGGTGAATTGCTGGTTGCGTTAGAAGCGGAAGCTATTACGTATCGGATTCTATTGGAAAAAGAGAATTTCGTTCTCCCGGAAGAAGCGGATGCCTTTGAAGCGCTCATCGTACTCGGCGGTGTTATGGGGGCGGATGATGATGCGGATCATCCGTATTTAACGAACATCAAGCAGACGATCGTGCGTTTCAGTGAACAGGGCAAGCCAGTGCTCGGTATTTGTCTCGGTGCTCAGCTGATTGCCAGCGCATTCGGCCGCAAAATCGAAGTTATGGATGAGCCGGAGTTCGGCATCACGGAAATCACGAAAACCAAAGCCGGGAAAGAAGATCCGGTGTTCAATGCGTTGCCGGATACGTTTGCATTCATGGAGTACCACAACGACCGGTTCAATTTGCCGGATGGCGCAACACTGCTCGCATCCACCGCTTACTGTTCGAATCAGGCATTCCGGATGAATGACAATATATACGCGGTACAATTCCATCCCGAAGTCAATGAAGAACTGATCAGAAGCTGGGTCGCAGAGCAAGGGGATTGGATGGAGAGCTTCCAGCCGGACTTCATCCGCAATCTGGAGACCGAAATTATCCCGGCGCTGATCGGGACGACGAAATTATTCCGGGAAATGGTGCGGACATGGGCAGGGCTGGCTAAGAAGGCAGTCGGGTAGGCCAGCTGAAAATATCTGTTCATAGAGAGCAACGGGATCAAACTCGTTGCTCTTTTTAATTGCTCGGAAGGATTTTACATTTCGCGTGCCGAATGAATATAAGAGATGGGAAGAACTGATAAGGGAGGAATGGGGATGCTGTATCCGACAGAGGGAGAACTGAAACAAGTTTTTGAAACGGAAGGTGCGTTTTATGAGCTGGAGTCGGGTGAGAGACGGGAAATATGCCGACGCTCACTTATCATTCGGCGGATCGGGACAGAAGCAACGCGCGCTGATGCCTTGTTCGTACTGGCGAGTCCCGGCCGATGCATGCCCATCGACCAGGCGGCACTCTTCACGAAGAACCCGGAAGAGCTGGCCAATATTCCACACCTGAAAGCAAATCCGGATAATACAGTTTATCAATTAATGCGGCTTATGGACCGCATGAATTGGCAACGTCTGGAGGTCATCAATCTATCGGATCTTCGGGCCGGGAACTTCTCTGAGCTTGAAGAAAAGCTGATGTTCATGGAGCAACAGGAAGAGCAGTACCACAGCATTTTCTCGCCAAAACGGACAGACGAACTGAATCATCTCTTGCAATCAGCAGAGCGCATCATTGCAGGCTGGGGAACGAATCCGGTGATTCGGCAACAGGCCACGAGAGCGCTTGGCGTCCTTGCTTCCCTCTGTACAGTGGAAGGGCTGCAGCATGACAGCCCTCCCTACTATTACCACCCGTTTCCGCGCCTGCACGATAAATGCATAAAATGGCTTGATGATATGGAACGCCATCTGCAGGGAGATATGGAACCGGTCTGATTGCAGGACTCGGTTGTCAAAATCACCTGGTTTGGGCACAGTGAAATTAAACCTTTTAGACCTTTTGCCATCGGCGTATAATCCGGGCGTTACTCCCGTGGCACAAAAAGGCGTCGATGCCATGATTGCCGCAGCAAAAAAACAGGGGGTCTATTTGACGATGTTCAGCGGATTCCGGGCCTATGAGCGGCAGAAGGCGCTGTACAATAATTATGTCCAGCAATACGGCAAGACAGCTGCCGAACGGTTCAGCGCATGTCCCGGCCATAGTGAACACCAGAGCGGCCTGGCGTTCGATCTGGCTTAAGACGTCATTTGCCCAGACGAAAGAAGGAAAGTGGCTTGCCTCAAATGCGCATAAA
This sequence comes from Planococcus lenghuensis, assembly GCF_001999905.1. Lineage (NCBI taxonomy): Bacteria > Bacillati > Bacillota > Bacilli > Caryophanales > Caryophanaceae > Planococcus > Planococcus lenghuensis. The sequence continues at coordinate 2,703,049 of NZ_CP019640.1, read as the reverse complement.
TACGGGTTCATCCTTCGCTATCCGAACGGAAAGGAAGGCATCACAGGCTACATGTATGAGCCGTGGCATTTCCGGTATGTCGGTTCGGTCGGAGCCGGGAAGATCAAAGCGAGCGGCAAGACGCTCGAAGAGTATGTGGGTATCAGCGGAGGGTAATACAAAAATAATCTAAAAAACATCTTGTAATTGTCAGAACAAATAGTATATACTGAATTTTAATTGATAGTAAGCGCTTACAAACTAAATAAATTCCGTAAGTGCTATTTTTTTAACTTCAAAATACCGGTCGGTCAGTATTTAGGTGAAGGAGAGTGGAACATGGCAGATCAATTATTCAATTTAACAGGACGAACAGCCTTGATCACAGGCGGGGGAAGTGGATTAGGCCGGGATATTGCAGCAGTTTTTGCAGAACACGGCGCCAATATCGCCGTTTGTTCCCGGAAACTGGAGAATTGCCAAGAGACGGCGGAAGGGCTATCAGCGCATTTTGGAATCAAGGCAAAAGCGTATAAATGTGATGTCAGTCAGGAAGCGCAAGTGAATGAAACAGTGCAAGCGGTGCTGAAAGATTTCGGCCGCATCGATATCCTGGTCAATAATAGCGGAGCGACCTGGGGTGAGTTTACTGAAAACATGCCGCTCGAAGCGTGGCAGAAAGTGATCAACGTCAATGTCACCGGAACATTCCTGTTATCCAAAGCGGTCGGCAACCACATGATCAGCAACCGCTACGGCAAAATTATCAACATCGGATCGGTCGCGGGCTTGCGTGCAGAGCCGCCGGAAGTGCTGAACGCTATCGGCTACAGCACGAGTAAAGCCGCCGTTCACCATTTCACCCGGGACTTGGCCCGCAAATGGGCGGGGCACGGCATTAATGTAAACGCGATTGCACCGGGCTTTTTCGAGACGAAGATGACGAAGCACACCATTGCTGAACATGCCGATGCCATTATCAATAAAAACCCGATGAAGCGTCTCGGTGATCCGGAATCGCTGCAGGGAACAGCCTTATTCTTAGCGAGCCGGGCGAGTGACTTCGTAACGGGGCAAGTGATCGCTGTCGATGGCGGAAGTTCATTATAAAGGGGGAGTAGAGATGGAGAGACCTTGGCTGGCTCATATTGCAGAAGGGAACCCGAAAGAAATTGAGATACCGGATGTGTCACTGAGCGGTTTATTCGATCAATCAGTTGAAACATACGCGAATCACACGGCCATCACGTTTTTTTCGAAAAGTTATACATACCGCGAACTCGCGGAACGGATCAACCGGGCAGCCGCGGCGCTCAGTAAACTTGGCGTGAAAAAAGGCGACCGGGTGGCGATCATGCTGCCGAATTGCCCGCAGTATCCGATCAGTTTCTATGGTGCCTTGAAATGCGGCGCAACAGTCGTCCAATTGAATCCGATGTTCCAGCCGGCAGAACTGCTGCACATTCTGAATGATTCCGGTACAAAAGTGCTCATCATGCTCGACCGGCTCGAGCCTTTATTCGACGCAATCAAAGACCGGACGTCTGTCGAGCATGCACTCGCTGTAGACCTGGAAAAAGACTATACGGAAGGAACGGTAGCGGACGTGCGGCAAGTGGACATCAACCCGGCGGAAGATGCAGCGGTCATTCAGTATACGGGCGGAACGACGGGATTGCCGAAAGGCGCTGTGCTGACGCATCGCAATATTGTCGCCAATACACTCCAAAGTGTCGCGACCGGAGAGATCCAGACGAAAAAAGGAGAAGAGCGGGTGCTGACGATTTCGCCGCTGTTCCATGTGTATGGCATGACGAGCGGCATGTGTGTGACATTCTATAACGGCGGTAACCTGATCCTTGTGCCGAAATTCGATGTCGAGCAAGTTGTGGGATTGATTGAACAGACGAAACCAACCGCGTTTCCGGGTGTGCCGACGATGTATATCGCGCTCCTTGATTACCATAAAAAGAAAAAATTCGACTTGAGCTGTCTTGCGAGCTGCACAAGCGGGTCTGCGCCACTGCCGCCGGAAGTGCTGAGCCGGTTCAATGAAGTGAGCGGCACATCGGTCGCAGAAGGTTACGGGCTGTCGGAAGCATCTCCCGTCACACACCGGAATCCGGTCGGCGGCGTGCAGAAAAACGGCAGCATCGGCATTCCGCTGCCGAATACCGACGCGAAAATCGTCGACGTCGCAACCGGCAAGCAGGAATTGCCGCCGGGTGAAGTCGGGGAACTCATCATCCAAGGGCCGCAAGTGATGAAAGGCTATTGGAAGCAGCCGGAAGAAACGGCGAATGCGATCCGGGACGGCTGGCTGTTCACCGGTGACCTTGCGAAGATGGATGAAGACGGTTATTTCTACATCGTCGGGCGCAAGAAGGAAATGATTCTTGCGAGCGGCTTCAATGTCTATCCGATTGAAGTGGAAAACGTGCTGTACCGGCATCCCGCTGTGCTTGAAGCCGCGGTGTTCGGCGTGCCGGATGAGTACCGGGGTGAAACGGTGCGGGCGGTTGCTGTGCTGAAGGAAGGATCCGACGTAACCGAACAGGAGCTGATTGATTTCTGCCGCGCTGAACTCGCGGCGTATAAAGTGCCGGACACGGTTTTATTCGTGGATGAGCTGCCGAAAACTGCTGTAGGTAAGATTTTGAAGCGCACGCTGAAAGAGCAGTTCAAAACTGTGTGAAGCAGAGGGTTTAACTGAGCTCGGAGTCCAGCTTGTGTAATTCAGGACTCAGCTTGTGCAATTCAGAGCAAAACTTGCGGAATTCACTGCCAATCCCAGAACAGGAACATAAAAATGAACCGAAAATAGAAACGGAGAGATGATCATGCATTTACGCCTTTCAGAAGAACAGCGGATGGTCCAGCAGACAATCCGGCGATTTGTTGAAAAAGAACTGATGCCGCTCGAAAATGAAGTGCTGAAAAACGAACGGGAAGGCCGTCCGGGCATCTCGAAAGAAAAGATGAAAGAGCTGCAGAAAAAAGCGAAGGATTTCGGATTCTGGGGCATCAACACACCGGAAGAATACGGCGGGGCGGATCTGGGTCAGATGATGCTGGCGATCGTTCTCATGGAAGTGTCGAAAACGTTCGTGCCGTTTTCATTCGGCGGTTCGGCCGATAACATTCTGTATTACGGCAACGAAGAACAAAAGAAAAAGTATTTGATCCCGACGATCAATGGCGAGAAGAAATCCTGTTTCGCGATGACGGAACCTGATGCCGGATCGGATACGCAAAACATTAAAATGACCGCAGTGAAAGACGGCAACGAGTGGGTGCTGAACGGCGAGAAAACGTTCATCACCGGCGGGAACGAAGCGGATTTCGTGATGGCGATCGCCGTGACTGATAAAGAATTGCACCGCTCGACTGGCGGCCGGGACGGCGTGACGTGTTTCATCGTCGACCGGGATATGGGCTGGAAATCGGAATATATCGATACGATGGGCGAATGGGGACCGGCCGGCCTCGTATTCGATAACGTCCGGGTGCCGGAAGAGAACATTCTCGGTGAAATCAACGGCGGCTACAAGCTCGGTCTCGAGTGGATCGGTTTCGCCCGCTGGGTCGTCGGTGCACGCGCCGTCGGCATGGGTGAGCGGTTACTGCAGATGGCGATCGATTACTCGCAGGAGCGCAAAACATTCGGAAAGCCGATTGCCACGCGTCAGGCGATCCAGTGGCAGATTGCCGATTCCGCGGTTGAAATCGAAGCGGCCAAATGGCTCGTTCTGAATGCGGCGTTCACGCTTGATCAAGGCGAAGACAACCGGCACTTGGCTTCCATGGCGAAACTATATGGCGCCAATATGGGCAACCGCGTCGTCGACCGGGTGATGCAGATCCACGGGGGCATGGGCTATACGCGCGAACTGCCGATCGAGCGCTGGTACAGGGAAGCGCGGCTGTGGCGCATCTACGATGGGACGGACGAGATCCAGCGCATCATCATCGCGCGGAATTTACTGAAAGGCCACGTGAAAGTCGGACAATTTGTTTAAAATGGAATGCTTAGAGCCGGCCGGATAAAAACCGGCTGGCTCCACAATACGAGTCAGTAATTTAGGGGGAATCAGTGATGAGTAAACGGTTTGAAGGCAGAACAGCATTAGTGACCGGCGGCAGCCGGGGAATCGGTTTCAAGATTGCCGAGCGGTTCGCAAGTGAAGGGGCGAATGTCGCCATCATCGATGTAAATGAAGAGGCGCTGAATGGTGCGGAAAAGGAATTAACCGACCAAGGGTATTCGGTCTACATAAAACATGCAAGTGTTACAGAGCGTGATCAAGTTGAGCAGGCGATCCAGGAAGTCGTCGACAAATTCGGCACGCTCGATATTCTTGTTAATAACGCCGGCGTGATCCGCGACAATATGCTGTTCAAAATGACGGACGAGGACTGGCTGACCGTTATGGACGTACATTTGAAAGGTGCTTTTTACGCAACCCGCGCCGCGCAGCAGCACATGACGAAACAGAAATACGGCCGCATTGTTAATATTTCATCGACATCAGCGCTCGGCAATCGCGGACAGACGAATTATGCGACAGCGAAAGCGGGTCTCCAAGGCTTCACGAAGACGCTGTCCATTGAACTCGGCAAGTTCGGCATTACAGCGAACGCCGTGGCTCCCGGGTTTATCGAAACCGATATGACGAAAGCGACGGCGGAACGCATCGGCATTTCATTTGAAGAGCTGATCAACGCAAGCGTATCGCAGATTCCGGTCGGCCGGAGCGGCAAGCCGGAAGATATCGCGAACGCGGTGGCTTTTTTCGCTGATGAGCAGTCATCGTTCGTAAGCGGGCAAGTGCTGTACGTGGCAGGCGGACCAAGAGGCTAGGAAAAGGAGGCGAACGCGATGTGGAAAGACAGCATCGGGAAGCGATCAGAAAAAGTGAAAAATACGATTGAACGGGGCGCTGTCCGGAAGTTTGCGGAAGCGATCGGCGATCCGGCCCCTATTTTCGTCGACGAGGCAGCGGGTGCGAATTCGGTGTATAAACGGAATATCGCCCCGCCGACATTTCCGGTGACGTTCGATGTGGGCGTCATTCCGGATTTGCGGCTGCCGGCGAAAGGGCTCATCCACGGCGAGCAGATTTATCAGTATGTCCGGCCGCTGTTCGTTGGCGAGACGGTGTACTGTTGGATGGAAGTGAAGGATTACTATGAGCGCAGCGGCAAAATGGGCAATATGGGCTTTCTTATCATGACAAAGTACGGCGAGAATGCGAATGGTGAGCTGTTATTCACCGAAGAGCGGATCGTCATCATCAACGAAGCGGCACGGAAGGGGATGAGCGCATGATTCAGCTGAGCGAGTTGAAAACCGGCGAATCGCTTCCGGAAGTAAGCTTAAGTCCTGTGACGCGTCTCGATTTGATCAAGTATGCCGGTGCGTCCGGCGATTTCAATCCGATTCACACGATTGATGCGGAAGCGGAACATGCGGGTCTGCCCGGTATTATCGCGCATGGCATGTGGACGATGGGCAATCTGGCGAAGTTGTTTACGCCGTATTTGGAAGAAGGCTTCATCAAGGAATACACGATTCGCTTTAAAGGGATGGTTTTTATCGGAGATGTCGTTACGCTGAACGCAACACTGAAGGATACGCAGGACCAGGAGCTGACATTCGATGTCGCCGCCGTCAATCAAGACGGGCGGGACGTGCTGAAAGGCACTGTGGTGTTTTCAGCAGAATTGCCTGAACTATAACTGACGAAGGAGTGAAGAACATGGAGCGGGATGCAGTGATCGTATCAGCCGTCCGGACAGCAATCGGCCGACAAGGCGGCGCATTGGCGTCGGTACCGGCGCATGTATTCGGGGCGGAAGTGATCAAAGAAGCGCTGAAACGCGCAGGTGTGAATTCAAAAGAAGTGAATGATGTCATTATGGGCAACGTATTGAGCGGCGGCGGGAATATCGCCCGGCTCACCGCACTCGAAACCGGGCTTGGGGACCATTTGCCGGGTCTGACCGTTGACCGCCAATGTGGTTCAGGGATCAATGCCGTGAATCAAGCGGCGCATGCGATTTGGGCAGGAGACGGTGACGTGTTCATCGCCGGCGGTGTAGAAAGCATGAGCCGCGCCCCGTATTTGATGGAACGGCCGGAAAAAGCGTACAGCGCAGCACCGCCGAAATTCCGAAAATCAAGACTGTCGACCGACACGATCGGCGATCCGCCGATGGGCATCACGGCCGAAAACCTGGCGGCGAAATACAAGATCAGCCGTGAAGAACAGGATGAATTTGCGCTGGAGAGCCAGCGCCGGACTGCGCAGGCCATTGAAGAAGGGCGGTTCGATGAGCAGATTGTGCCGATCACGATTCCTGTCCGGAAAGGGGAACCGGTCGTGTTCAAGACGGACGAACATCCGCGGCCGCAGACAACACCGGAAGCATTGGCGAAACTCCAGCCGGCATTTTTAGAAGGCGGCACGGTCACAGCAGGCAGCAGTTCCGGCCTGAATGATGCAGCTTCTGCACTCGTCGTCATGTCGCGCGAAAAAGCCGATTCGCTCGGCGTCAAACCGCTCGCGGTCATCCGCGCGCAAGCTGTTGCGGGCGTCGATCCGAACATCATGGGCATCGGTCCGGTTCCTGCCACTCAAAAAGTATTGGAAAAAGCGGGGCTGATGCTTGAGGAAATCGATGTGATCGAACTCAACGAGGCATTTGCGGCGCAGGTGCTGGCCGTCGATAAAGAATTGAATATGAACCCCGATAAATTGAACATCAACGGTGGCGCCATTGCGCTCGGTCACCCGCTCGGTGCGACGGGAGCGATCCTGATTACGAAAGCAGTGTACGAACTGGCACGTTCCGGCGGCCGCTATGCACTCATTACGGCATGTATCGGCGGCGGGCAGGGAATCGCCACGATCATCGAACGGGAAGGGTGACCCGCTATGAAACAGCTTCCGGAAACGACGATCTACGTGCGGTTTTGCGAAACGGATGCCGGCGGGCATGTCAGCAATACAAGTTATTTTTTCTATATGGAAGAAGCCCGGTCGAAGTTTTTTGAAGCGATCGGCTTCCGCGGCAGAGGGTCCCGGGAGAACATGAGGTTCATCATGGCTGCGACCGGCTGCAATTTCATCGCGCAGGCCTATTCTAGTCAATTGCTGACGGTGACGACTTCAGTCGACCGGATCGGTACGAAAAGCTTTTCGCTCCGGCATGAAATCCGGGACACGGAAACGGGGACGCCTATCGCCTCGGGTCACGCTACCGCCGTGTGTTTTGATTTTATCAATCAAGTATCCCAGCCGGTTCCGGATACGCTCCGCGGCATGCTGGAAGAATTCCTGGTGCCGGCTTAAGGAAAGGGGATGCCTGAATGGATTTTACGCTGGATGAAGATATTCTGTTTTTGAAGCGGAATGTACGGGATTTTATTCAAAACGAAGTGGAAGCTGTCGCCATGCAGATTGAAGAAGAACAGAAAATCCCCGAGCGGATCATTGAATTGTCGAAGGGAATGGGGTTGTTCGGCCTCAGCATTCCGGAGCAATATGGCGGTCTCGGTATCGGGATGGTCGGAAAATGTGCATTGTATGAAGAAATCGGCGCCACGCATAACGGCTATACGACGCTGATCGGCGCGCATACCGGCATCGGAACCGTCGGCATTGTGGAACTCGGAAATGAAGAACAGAAGAAAAAGTATTTACCGGACATGGCGGCCGGCAACCGGATCGGCGCATTTGCACTGACTGAACCGGAAGCGGGTTCACACGCCACCAATCTGAAATCAACGGCTGTCAAAAAAGGAAATAACTACATCTTGAACGGCACGAAACATTACATTACGAATGCGACGGAAGCGGACATCTTTACGGTGATGGCCGTGACAGATCCGGAGAAAGGCGCGAAGGGTATCACATCGTTCATCGTTGAAAAGAATTTCCCGGGCTTTGCGGTCGGGAAAGAAGAAAAGAAAATGGGGCTGCATGGCTCTCATTCCGCCGAAGTTATCATGGAAGACTGCGAAGTGCCGGCTGAAAACGTGCTCGGTGAAGTCGGTCAGGGCTACGTCAATGCACTCAAAATTTTGGCGAACGGCCGGGCGGGACTTGCCGCACGCAATCTCGGTTCGTCACAGCAACTGCTCGATCTGTCGGTAAAGTTTGCAAAAGAACGCGTCCAGTTCGGCCAGCCGATCATCGAGCATCAGGCGGTCGCTCATATGCTCGCGGAAATGGCGGTCGATGTGGAAACGCTCCGGTCGTTCATGTACCGCGTCGCTTGGATGGTCGATCAGAACCAGCAAGTGATCAAGGAAGCGGCGATGCTGAAACTGTTCGGCTCGGAAGTGTATAACCGGGTGGCGGATAAAGCGGTGCAGGTGCATGGCGGCATCGGCTATATCGCGGATTATCCGATTGAACGCTATTACCGGGATGCCCGGATCACGCGCATTTACGAAGGAACATCGGAAATTCAGAAGAACATCATCGCCGGCCGATTGAATAAGGAGTACTCATAAAGGCGGTGCTCATCCGCCCGCTTGAGGAAAGGGAGGAAAGAGGATGGATTTGTTCTTACAGCAACTTTTTAACGGCCTCACTCTTGGAAGCGTTTACACGCTTGTCGCCATTGGCCTGACGCTCGTTTTCGGCATTCTGCACATTCCAAATTTTGCGCATGGCGCCCTGTATCTGGTCGGCGGGTATGTCACGCTGATGGTCATGCAGGCGACCGGTGTCCATTATTTTATCGCTATTGCTGCATCGATCATCGTTGTCGCCCTGCTCGGCGTATTGATGGAACGGCTCGTGTTTCATCCGCTTCGGGACGCACCGCCGATCCATGACAAAATTGCCGCCATCGGTCTCGTCTTGTTTTTTGAAGCGCTTGTCGAACTTGTGTGGGGAACGGAGTACTTGCGCATGATCACGCCATTCGGCGACACGGTGGCAGTCGGCGGCGTATTCCTCACTGAACAGCGCATCCTCATTATCGGTGTCGCCATTCTGTGCGTCGTTCTCCTGACGTTCTTTTTGAAGAAGACAATGATGGGTGCATCAATCCTCGCGATGGCGCAGAACCGGGAAGGGGCTTTCCTGGTCGGCATCAACTCGAACGCCGTCGCCATGATGACCTTCGCGATTTCCGGTGCGCTCGCCGCCATTGCAGCGTCGCTGGCTTCTCCGATTAATCTCGTATTCCCGGCAATGGGGCATCTTGTTATTTTAAAAGCATTCGTTGTCGTCATCATCGGCGGGATGGGCAGCATTCCGGGGGCCATTGTTGCCGGTCTTCTTCTCGGATTGACGGAAAGTATGGGGGCGACGTATATTTCCGGTGATTACAAGGACATGATTGCATTCCTGTTGCTGATCATCATCATGACCGTCCGGCCGGAAGGCTTGTTCGCGAAGGGAAGTTACTGATATGGACAAATTCCTGAACCAGCGGACCGTCATCGCCATACTCGTCTTATTCGCTCTCGTCTTTCCGTTGATCTATGCCGACAACGCCTACATTCTCCATGTCATGACTGTCGGTTTCATTTTCACAATCAGTGTATACGGCATGAATATCATTGCCGGATTCACCGGTCAATTATCGCTCGCCCACGCCGGATTTTTCGCGATCGGTGCTTATACGCTCGGTCTTTTGACGACCCGCACCGGTATGAATTTCTGGCTGGCTCTTGTGGCAGCTGTACTGCTGACGAGTTTGGCGGGACTGGTGCTCGGTGCAATCGCACTTCGGACGAAAGAACATTTTTTCGCCATTTACACACTCATCGTCGGCTATCTCATTTATTTGCTGATTGATGTTTGGGATGGCCTCACCGGCGGCGTGCGCGGTCTTATCGGCATCCCGATTCCGGATCCGATCGGACCGATCGCGTTTGACTCGCCGACGGCCATGTATTACCTCGTGCTGTTTTTCCTGTTGCTGTCCATCGTCATCGCCGTTCGGATTGTGCGGTCGCTCACTGGCCGGACGTATGTAGCAATACGCAATAGTGAAGAACTCGCCCAGACGCTCGGCATTAACACCGGGGTGAATAAACTCGTGTCATTTGTCGTCTCGGTCGCTTATGCCGGACTTGCCGGTGCCTTGTATGCCGCATTGACCCGCTTTATCGGACCGGAAGTGGCAAGCACAACGATGGTGTTCAACTTCCTGATGTACTTGATCGTCGGGGGCATCGGCACTTTGTCCGGCCCGATTGTCGGCACGATGCTGTTCATCTGGTTCGAGCAGTTCCTGAAAGGGTTCCAGGAATACCAGATGCTCATTTTCGGTCCGGTGCTCGTGCTTGTTGTCATTTTTTATCCGCGGGGCATCGTCGGCGGATTCTATCAGCTGAAAGCAAAGCTCCAAGGCAGACGGGATAAGCGGGCACCGCAGCAATTCCAGCCGATGAAAGCGAAAGAAGCGGAAAAATGAGACGGGAGGCATCACGATGGCATTTATCGAAGTGCAGGGCATCACGAAGCAATTCGGCGGCCTGACCGCTGTTGATCACGTGGATTTTGAAATCGAACAAGGCAAGATTACGGCGATCATCGGACCAAACGGTGCAGGGAAATCGACATTCTTCAATTTGATCAGCGGCTTTCACAGGCCGACTTCAGGAAAAATCTTTTTTGAAGATCGGGACATTACAAAAACACCCGTCCATATCGGAGCGCGTCTCGGCATCGCCCGGACATTCCAGACGACTCATTTATTTGAACAGTCGACGGTCCTCGATAACATCATTGTCGGTCACCGACTGCGGACGAAATCAAAATTGTTTGATGCTGTGTTCCGGACGAAGCGGGAGAAGCGGGAAGAAACGGAAGCGCACGACCGGGCAGTGGAAGCGCTCGAGTTCGTCGGGCTGACCCAGCTCGCCCACACGCAAGTTGCGGCCATCCCGCAGGAAGCGAAAAAACGGGTGGCGATCGCACTCGCGCTTGCCACGGATCCGAAAGTGATGTTCCTCGATGAGCCGGCTGCCGGCATCAACCCGGAAGAGACAGAGGGACTTGCGGAACTGATGAAAAAACTGGCGGCGAGCGGCATCACGGTATGCACGATTGAACATAAGATGCAGATGATCATGGGACTCGCGGACAAAATCATGGTGCTGAATCACGGAGCGAAAATCGCCGAAGGCACACCGGAAGAAATCGTCAATAATCCGGTCGTCATCGAAGCGTATCTGGGAGGGGATTCCGTTGCTGAAGCTAACTGACGTGACCGTCCGGTTCGGCGCTTTTGAAGCGTTGAGCCGGGTCAATCTGGAAGTGCAGGAAGGCGAACTTGTGGTCCTCCTGGGCGCGAATGGCGCCGGGAAAAGCACGCTGTTCAATACAATCAGCGGACTGAATAAGCCGGCAGCCGGCGATATCGAATTCGCCGGGAAAAGCGTAAAAGGCAATTCCCCTGACCGCATGGTGAAAGAAGGCGCCGTGCAATGCGCGGAAGGCCGCAAGCTGTTTTCAGCGATGTCGGTTCAGCAGAATTTGAAAATGGGCGGATTTGTGCACCGGCGCAAAAAAGCGCAATTGAAGGATTCACTCGAAGAAGTATATGACCTGTTTCCGATTTTGCACGAGAAACGGGACAATGCTGCCGGTTCACTCAGCGGCGGGCAGCAGCAGATGCTCGCCATCGGCCGGGCGCTCATGGCGAAGCCGAAACTGATGATGCTTGATGAACCATCGATCGGTCTGGCGCCGCTTATCGTCGAACAGATGTTTACGATCATCAAAGATATCAATAAAAGCGGGACGACGGTGCTGCTCGCTGAACAGAACGCCAATGCCGCCCTGAAAATCGCGGACCGGGGCTACGTCATTGAAAATGGGTCCGTCGTCCTTGAAGGCAATAGCACAGATTTATTCACGAACGATGCCATCCGCAAAGCCTATATCGGCGCCTGAGGAAAGCCGCGGTTTCCGGAGATTTTAAGGAGGTGAACCCGGCCACCGGCGACCGCTTGATTAATTATAATCCGTACAAAAGGGGAGAAACTTCATGCATTCATTGAAAAAAGGATTGTTTGCTGGTTTATTGATTCCAATGGCATTGGTGGCAACAGGCTGCAGTGAAGACGCAGCAGAGACGGAGGCGGAAGTAAGCGATGAAAGCGGCGGCAGCGAAGAATTGACAATCGGGTTCAGCGGTCCGCTGAGCGGGCCGGCTGCTTCGTACGGAGAAGAGACATTGAAAGGCCTTGAACTGGCCGTGGAAGACATCAATTCAGAAGGCGGCTTTGAAGTCGATGGCACGACATACACCATTAACCTGGAGACATTGGATGATAAATACTTACCGAATGAAACAGCTGCCAACGCAAAACGGCTTGTGCAGGAACAGGATGCCAATGTCATTTACACACCGCATAGCGGCGGTGTCTATGCGCTTCAGGTATTCAATGAAATGGAGGATTTCATCCTCATGGGCTACACGAGTGAGCCAGGCGTGACCGAGCAGGGAAATCCGATGACGGTCCGGATTCCACCGAGATATGACCAGTACCTTCAGCCGTTCACGGAATATGAAATGGAGCGTTTCGGTGAGAAAATCGCCTTCCTGCCGACTGCAAGTCAGTACGGAAAAGACTGGGCGGCGGCACTTCAGCCGGTATGGGAAGAAAATGGCGGGGAAGTTGTCTTCAATGAATCAATCGATTTCAGTAAAGACACTGACTTCCAGACGATTGTTGCCAATGCCCTGGAAGAAGACCCGGATGTCATGTTCATTGGCGGACCATCTGAACCGACGGCTCTGGTCGCAAAACAAGCGCGTGATCTTGGCTTTGAAGGCGGCTTCCTGATCATGGACCAGGCGAAACTTGATGAAATGGCGGCCGTACTGGGCGGTGATTACAGCATGCTCGAGGGCGCGATTTCAACAACGCCCCTTATCCATACGGAATTCCCAGGAACGGCTGAATACATCGAGAAGTACAAAGCGGCAGGCAATGAACGGAATCCGAGTGCGGAATCCGCGTTCCATTACGTCTCTCTTTATGTGCTGACTGAAGCGATGCAAGAAGCCGGTACGGTTGAAGACACAGAAGCGATCATGGCGGCAATGGACGCAGGAGCACAAAACGTGCCGGAGGATAAGCAAGTGTATGTTATCCCGAGCGTCGGTGAAGACGGCGGTTTCGGCTCCATGCTGCGCATGGCTTATATTGAAGATGGTGAACTGCAAGTGATGGAAGGAGAATGATGACGGGCCGAAAGAGAGTGCTGACTTGCTCTCTCTTTTTTTCTTGGGTACAGGTGGAGGTGAAGTGATATACTAGCATCACAAGCAACCGCAAGACCGGAGAGAAAGGCAGAGGGTTCCATGAAAAATGAACTGATCAAACACAGCATCGACCTGTTTGTCGAAAAAGGATACAGCGCCACATCGATCAAGGATATCGTCGATACGCTGGGCGTCACAAAAGGTTCTTTCTATTATCACTTCACAAGTAAAGAAGAATTGCTGATGGATATCCACCTGCAGTATATCGATGAATTACTGAGCCGCCAGAAGCGGATTGTGGAGACGGAGAAAACTTCACGGGATAAACTTGTTAAAATCGTCGAGCTTGTCATCCGGGATATTGAAAAGCAGGGGCCGATCGGACGCGTGTATTACCGTGAGATTCGGCACTTGACGCCGGAGAACGCAGCGATCATCCGTCAGAAGCGGGGCGAGTTCCGGGATAACATCGAACAGGTAATGGCAGAAGGAATCGAAAATGGTGAATTCCGCAAAGAGCTGCAGCCGAAAATGATCACCTTCGCTATTCTTGGCATCACAAACTGGAGCTACCAATGGTTTAACCCGCAAGGTGAATTATCCGTTGGCGAACTCGCGGACATGTACACCGATTTCATTTTGAATGGTGTGCTGGCAGAGAAATAGCAATGAAAGCAGAACAGCCGGAGCCGTCCGACTGTTCTTTTTTTATTTTCGTGAAACGTTTTCAGTAGCTGCGCTGTATAAATGTTATGGCAAAAAATTGGGAGGAATTTGCATGGCAGATGTTGACGAAGCTGCCTTTTAATTTGGTTATGTTAAATGTCTCTGTTGATACTCCGAAAAACAGCTCCACTTTCGGGCCCGCAGGAAGCGGGTCATGCAGCTGGCGCGACAGGACGTCGCCTTGCCAGCTGCCCGGGCTTGCGCCGAACTAACTCGGGCATTGAAGCCCGAGTGGATTTCGGCACTTCGCTTTCCCGCAGGAGTTTCCGATGTTTGCTCCATATTTTTTGCAGTGAAAAATCAACATTATTCTTTAACAGAGCCTTTAATTTACTAGCAATGCACCTTTTTGGTTCTTTATTACTAATTTTTGGATATATTTTTCTATTAATTTTATGACTTTAGATGTTTAAATTGGAATAATGTAGTAACATTAGGTGGAATTAAAAAGAAGAGGTGATTGTTTGTCGAAGTTAGTTGCATGTAAAGCTTGCAAAAAAGAAATAGCAAAAGGAGTTAAGAAGTGTCCGAGCTGTGGTAAGGACCAGAGAAACTGGTTGATGCGGCATAAGATTCTTTCAACCATTGGTTTTATTTTTCTTATTTCTTTCGTCAGTATTTTAGGTAGTGGGGGAGAAGAAACTGCCACTGTTACCAACAGTGACACAGAAGGAGCTCAGACTCAGACTGCCGCAGCACCTGAAAAACAAGAAACAGTATACAAAATCGGGGATGTACTGACAATCGACCAATTAGAGGTAACTGTTTCAGTCTTTGAAGAGTTGGATACTATAGGCGATCCTGATTTCTTTGGCAAAAAAGCATCTGATGGTGGAACTTTTGCTGCTATTCAATACACACTGAAAAATGTATCAGACGAGCCTGTGGGAATGTTCAGTTACCCGACGGTGAGTTTATTGGATGAGAAAGGAACCGAGTATTCTGCTGATATCGATGCAAGCAGTTCCTATGCAGTAGAAACAGAGATAGATAATTCTAAGATTCTATCTGATTTAAATCCTGATATTAGTGTGACAGATACTGCTGTTTATGAAGTTTCCAAAGAGAAGTTCGCGCAAGGTGAGTGGTTTATCCAAGTCGGAAATGAGAAAATTAAGCTTAAATAGGCGCTTTCCAAACTACGTGAGATATCTCGCGGCTCTATAGTAAATAAATTAAAAATACGGTTCTCAAATGGTTTGAAAATCCATTGGGAAGCGTGTTTTTCTATTTGCAAATGATCTTTACGAATATAACCCAGGTATCCAAGAGGGAGAAAATAACCTGCAAATCGGTACTGGTATTACGGACGGATTAGGTGAAGACGGTGTCTTTAAAGATGAAGAAGATGAGGATGATGAAGTCATTGAACAAGCATTATGAATAATAAGGACGACAAGCTAGGGCTTGCCGTTCTTTTTTAGTTTTCCGGGAAGACGGACTAAGTAAAACAATGGCACTTCCTACGGTGGCATCATTTCAGAAAAATATGAAGCGGGAATCGGCACATTATTCATAGACGTTTACCAGCAGCTGGCAGACGGGAATAGGGAGAAAAAGAAAAATCAATCATCAAAGGAGAAATGCACGATGAAGATCAGTGTTGTGGTACCGGTTTATAACTTGGAACAATATATTGATGCGATTTTGGACTCGTTGCATGCACAGACAGATAAAAATTTTGAGGCGATCATCGTGGATGATGGCTCGAAGGATGATTCTCATCAGAAAGTGCTGAAAAGCACAGAAAACGCAGCATTCGATTGCAAGGTGTTCTCGATCGAGAATGGCGGCGTAAGCCGGGCGAGGAATTTCGGAATCGCTGAAGCGACAGGTGATTATATTCTGCTGATTGATGGAGACGATTACTTATCAGCCGATTGCATTGAATCGATTCGGGCATCAGACGAGAACGGGAAGGCGGACATCATTTGCTGGGGATACAATGAAGTGAATGAGGACGGTTCCGTATACCGCCGCTATTTCGACCGCTTTGAGTCGGATTTCGACTGGATGTACGGAGAAGAAGCATTGAATAATATGATGATACATAAGACTTTATGGATCTGGTCAGGAAGTGCCGCCTATAAGCGCGAGTTCCTGGAACGGGAAGGTATCGGATTTACGACAGACTATAAATGCGGTGAAGACCAGGAATTCACGGTGAAAGCATTGGGACGCGCGAAAACCGTCCGCTTCATCAATAAAGTCATGAGTTACTACCTGCAGCGGGGCAACTCCGTAACGCATAGCTATAATACCCGTCGGCTTGATATTGTCGGGGCATTGGATCGAGCATACGCATTCATCGACGCTGCTCCCTCTGAAGAGCGGCAGGCGGCGTATGACGCCTATAAGATCGGCCATTACTTCTACAATTTAAATTCATGCATTGAAAGCAAAGGCGTTGAAAATACGAATGAAGTGCTTCGGGATGTCGACAAGGACCTCCCGGGACTGAACGATCAAGTGATCGCTGCTATGAAACGCTATGAAGGAAATGACACCCATCTTAAGAAACGCATTGATCTGTTCCTGTCCTCTCCGGTAGCGTATGCTGAGTACATGCGGGATGAAGGGAATGCCTGGATGGAGAAGTATGGCTGGTATATTGGATAATCTAACTACCGAAGAAGGCTGATAATATTATGGAGACGTTTTTCATTGCTGGGGCGTGGCTCTGTTTTTTGCTGATTGCTGCTTATGTCATTTTGGCTGGCCGGCGCGATTTTCGGCCGGAAACCGTATCGCTCATCCGGAAAAGCTGGTACGGGATTCTGCTGCTTGGTTTTCTGATTTATTTAACCGCAGAACCGAATAGTTTATTTGAGGACTGGAAAAATTATGTGATCGTCCTTGTCGTATTTGCATTCGTTGATTCCTTCATTTTTCTGGGGTTATATATAAAGAAAGCGGGCAGTTATGAACTCGATGCCGTCACGGATGCCATTACGGAGTTTTCCGAATCAAAAGAAGAAGATTATAAAAGTGTGAAAAATGTTCATGCGCTCATTAATAGCGATGCGGTGATCGGGTATTATACGGATGAACAAAATTACCTTGCCGGCCTTCAAGGCATGCTGCAGCAATATGCAGACCTTGAAGACATGGATATTTCGTTTCACCCTTACGAACCTGCCGGATTCAAGCTTCAATTTGACGCGCAGGAATGGCCGCTTGCAGAAGCGAATTTGAAAAAGATGAAAACCGTTTACCGGTCGGACAGCAAAGTGGCGCTGTTCCCGATTGAATTCAATCGCACACCTTATATCCTGGAAGTTGTATCGTCGGAACGACGGGTGAATGAAACCGATGTTTTATGTATGGATATCCTGATCAACGTCTTTTTGCTGACAACTGTATTCGATGAAGGAGGGGACATGGATGGACCGGGAAGCCGAGGAGCGGAAACGGAAGTATGAGAAGGAAATGAAACGGAAACGGCAGCGGATCGTGTCGCCGGAAATTGGTATCAGTCCGGATACGAAACGGCTTCGTGCATTAGGAAAGGTTGTATTGAAGCAGGCGGATGACCGGCGGATTATCGTCCGGCGGAATTCGTAGCGGGCGTGTCATGACTGATTGGATATGCTGTTCTCTGCTCTCTGAACAGCCGATGTGTTCATTCATTTTGCAATTTGTGAACAAGAAGAAGTGAATGATGTGGATTACTTGGCGGAAATGCGTAATCTTGAACCGGAAAATGCCTATGTATTGTCGAGTATATGCGTCGATTTGAAAATCTCTGAAATCATCGATGCCGGCCAATACGTCGTCAGTGCAGTTGTGCCTCTGTCGGTTTTCAGGGAACAGGCATGACTGCAAAACAGGCAACTCGTCCATGGGAACTGGAAAATTAAGCGTTTCTTCTATGCGAAAAGAGGGAATCGGGAACTAGGGGAGCCGCATAAATGTTACATAAATCAGTCATCCAGATTCAGGCTAACTCTAAAAACGTGAAGAGGAGCGTGCAGATGTTAAAGAAAACCATTCCGATGGGCGGAATCGCCCTGTTTACAATCACAGCCCCTTTGTCAGTTGCAGCAGAAGACCTTAATGCCGGCGAAATTCTGGAGAAGTCCAACAAAGCGATGGCTTCGCTTGAAAGTTATGCGAGTGAGTCGCAAATCGAGCTGACCATGCCGTTATTTGAGGGGGAGGACCCTCTTTCACTTTCAATCTACAGTCAGGAAGAAGTGACACTTGATCCGTTCGCCCTGCATCAGACCATTACGACGGAACTCCCGGACGGGGAAGAAACGATTGAACTGTATTGGACGGAAGACGGCTTCTATCAGGAAGATCCGGTCGATGGCTGGGTAAAACTGCCGGATGACCTGTTCAGCGGCGTCGAGGATTTGCTTGGCATGTCGATGACGGGTGATCTGCCGGCTCAGGCAGCGGCGCTCGGTGATGACTGGTCTGTCGAAGACTTGGGCGATGCCTACCTGCTGGCCTATGAAGGAGACGGAGAATCACTGATGGAATCCGCACAGAGCATCCTGGAATCCGGACTTGCCGGCGAAGACACGGACATGCTTTTCGATTCCTTCTTTGAAGACATTACGTTCAATGAACTCGGTTATGAAATTGTCGTCGACAAAGAGACTTACTATGTGAACGAAATGTCCCTGCTGCTCGATATGGACATCTCAGCGGAAGGTGAAACCATCAGCTTCACGCAAAGCATCGACGTCACCTACAGCGACTTCAATAACGTCGGCCCGATCACTGTACCGCAGGAAATCATAGACGGTGCGACACCGATCGACTTTGAAGATTTTGAAGAAGAAGAATGGTTGGACGAAGAAGAATGGTTGGACGAAGAAGAGCCGGCTGCTGAAGAAGAGCCGGAAGGCGAGGAATTACCTGACACAGCAACGGCCAATCCAGCGTATGCACTGGGTGGTTTTGCGCTCGCAACACTCGGCGGTGTGCTTCTTTTCACCCGCAGAAAATCTGCAGCGGAATAAAATAAGAGAAGATTATCGGCCGGTCCCTGAAAAGGGACTGGCCGTTTTTGTTAGACCTTTTCTGTAGAATTGAGGAATTTGGCTGCTGTCTTGATTTACTGATTATGTTTTCTTTTCTCATAAGGTTCAATCGACTTTTACATTTAAAGCAAGATATACTTTCATCTCCTGTTTCTATGTTTACATACCAAATCAACAAAAATTATTGGAACTATGGGTAGTAAACAAAATTGCAATTTTTGCTGATCTTAATACTGCTTCACTTGATCCCCGATACACCTCGGGATGTCAAACGGAATCTTTGTATACGGGAAATGATTTGCCCGTTATTTGCGTCTAACCTTCGGTATGTTAAAATACAAGAAAGAAAAACCTGTACCAGAAAAAGGGATAAATTAAAGTTAAATAGAAAAGTGGGTCTAAACTTCTTATGGCTTCTCAACCATCTAATCAAAAGCAACGAAAGAATAAACAAGGCCTGAAAAAGTTGACTGTTCAATTGTTAACATTTTCTTTTATGATTGTACTTCCGGTTTTAACACTGATTGTGAGTGAAGTGATTGTTCGCCAAGTAACAGCAATGTCATTTGAGGAATGGAGAGTCAATTACTCGGAACGCTTTGTATTAAATATGCTTCTGCTCCTAGCTCTATTCAATTTGCTATTTATCCTGCCCCGTAAATGGTTTATGTTAACGAGTTTAATGCTGAGCGGAGTGTTAATCGCGTTCGCCTTTGCCAATAAAATGAAAATGGAACTCCGCCATGCACCGATTGCAATCGGTGATTTTGCATTACTTGGAGAACTTGGCGGGTTGGAGAATCCAATCGGTTTTAATATAGGAATGTTTTTTGGTATTGGGCTTGCATTTATCGCTGTTGTTTTTGTAATCTTTTTTGTCATCCCAAGGTATAAGGAAAACTGGATAATAAAATGTACAGCTTTCTTTATCTCTGCTACATTCTTGTTCGTCGTTTGGACTGATTATCCATACTCACCAATGCAAAAAGCGAAATTCGAGAACACGTGGTGGCAACTTGAAGTGGGCATGACACGTAACGGGCTATTCGGCAATTTTGCCTTACTAGCGAAAAATACACAAATCGAACCGCCATCCGGCTATTCAAGAAATGCCGTTCAGGAAATTAGCGACACCTATATACCAGAACCAGGAACAGCGAGTGAAAAGCCAAACGTTATTTTTCTGATGAGTGAGTCATTTGTCGACCCATATGAATTCGGGGAGGAACACTTTGCAGCAGATCCAGTCCCGAATTTCCGTAAACTTTATAAAGATTCTTTGCACGGAGATATGTATTCGCCGGAGTTCGGGGGAGGTACTGCCAACGTAGAGTTTGAAGCGCTAACGGGCTTCAGCAGACAATTTTTGCCGCCTAACTCTATTGCCTACCAATTGTATATAAAAGATCCGTTGCCTTCTGTCGCATACGAGTTCCGGGAAGCAGGCTATGATACGACAGCCATCCATTCATTCTACGGCTGGTATTATCAGCGGCAAGATGTATATAAAATGCTTGGTTTTAACCGGTTCATTTCTGGAGAATTCATGGACCTTGATTATCCAAATGGCTCAGGACATGGATTCCCGAATGACAAGCATATTACCAATTCAATCCTTGCTGCTATGGACAACAGTGAAGAGAGGGACTTTATCCATGCAGTGTCAACGGAAGCGCATATGCCTTATACGCCGCTTGAGGATTCTGAGTTTCTGAAAACCGATACACTCCAAAAAGAGACCCGTCAATACTTAAACCGCTTCACGGAGAAAATGCACAGTGTCGATGAGGAGCTTGGGCGGTTGATTGATGAAATTGAAAAGCGGGAGGAACCGGCTATTGTTGTATTCTTTGGGGATCATTATCCGTCGTTTGACAATAATGAGCAAGTGTTCGGTGCGGCCGGTGCAGATATTGCAAACGATATGACAGGGAATTACGAAGATTTCCTCGCAACCCATAAACTGCCGTATTTCATCTGGAGTTCTGAAAGAGATGAGCCACAGGAACTGGATGTCACGCCGAATCAATTTGGGCCTATTGTTTTAGATATGGCGGAAGTGGAAGGAAATACAGTAACAGCGATTCTTAATGAAATGCGTGAACAAGGGAACTCCGTCATTCCATATAACCAATGGCAAGCTGAGATGGGTGGTTTGACTGAAGAAATGAAAGATCTGCAGCTTCTCCAGCATGATTTGTTGCATGGCAAGCGCTATGTAGAGGAAGTGAGCTTGACATTAATGGAAGTTCCGAGTGCGGCATATCACTTAGGACTGTATTCAGCTATTAAAGTTCAAGAAATCTATGAAACAGCCAACGCCTTTAAAATTCTTGTTAAAGGTGCACCAAAGTATGCTGAACTGCGGAATGGAGATAACGAAAGCCTGCCGTCGGAATGGATGCTGTCTGACAATGGATTATCTATTTTCACCATTAGTAAAGAAGAGATTGAACCGCGAACTGAACTGCATTTTGCTGTATTTAATTCACGGAACAGTATACTCCGAAAATCTGAGCCCTTTATTTTAGTGGAAACTGAATAATCAATCTAAAGCCGGATTCTGTTGATGAATCCGGCCTTTGCTTTTCTGTTTGATATAGAGTCAACGGTAATTTGCTTTTCAAAGCTTACTATATTTCTTGCTTTTATATGGTTTCTTTGCCAATTAAAAGCGGTTTTCAGCAAGCGTAGCTGAAAAAACGACATATTGAATTCAGACAATTGTTGCCTGTTTTATGGTAAAATAGCACAGGAAACAAACTTAATAAAATTAGGGTCCTGCTGCAGAAGGGGCCGATCAGGAGTGATTCTATGAAAGTCAGAAAAGCCATTATCCCGGCGGCGGGTCTTGGGACGCGCTTTCTTCCGGCCACAAAAGCACAACCGAAAGAAATGCTGCCGATTGTAGATAAGCCGACCATCCAATATATCGTAGAAGAGGCGGTCGCATCTGGTATTGAAGATATCATTATCGTTAGTGGGCGTGGTAAACGGGCCATCGAAGACCATTTCGATAAATCCTACGAACTGGAAGAAACACTGGCGCAAAAAGGGAAGCATGATGTTCTGAAAGAAATCCAGTCAATCTCTAATATGGTGAATATCCACTACATTCGTCAGAAAGAACCGAAAGGGCTGGGCCATGCCATCGCATGTGCAAGCCGCTTTGTCGGTGATGAGCCATTTGCGGTACTACTCGGAGACGATATCGTTCATTCACCGGGAAATCCAGCATTGAAGCAGTTGATTTCAGCGTATGAGCGCTATAATTCGTCTGTCGTCGGAGTGCAACAGGTTCCGGAAAGCGATGTGTCGAAGTACGGAATTATCTCTCCGAAAGGCATGCAGACGGACAGCGGCATCATCCATGTTGATTCATTCGTCGAAAAGCCGAAACGGGAAGATGCACCCTCCAATTATGCAATCATGGGCCGGTACGTTCTGCGTCCCGAAATCTTCGATATTCTGGAGACACTGGAGCCAGGGGCTGGCGGTGAAATCCAATTGACGGACGCCCTATTGAAGCTGAATGAAAAACAGGTTGTGCTCGCCAAAGAATTCACCGGACTCCGTTATGACGTCGGGGATAAGTTCGGTTTCATTAAAGCGACGGTCGATTATGCGCTTATGCGGGATGATTTGCGTGGAGATGTGTTGGCTTACCTGGAGAGCATCTTAAACAAGGAAGAGATCGGACAATAATTATGTATAAGCTGATGGGGGTATCTGAATGGATTGGCAGAAAGAAGTTACTAGGTGGCAACAATTCAGCGGATTGGATCCGGAACTGAAAACAGCGCTCCATGCACTGGAACAGGACCCGAAACAGCTTGAGGACAGCTTTTACCGGGCATTGGAATTTGGAACGGGCGGCATCCGCGGGGAACTCGGACCAGGCATTAATCGGATGAACATCTATACCATCCGAAAAGCTGCGGAAGGCCTTGCCCGCTATATCGATTCACATGGTGAGGAAGCGAAAGCCCGCGGTGTGGCGATCGCGTATGATTCCCGTTTTAAATCTCCTGAATTCGCGCTGGAAGCGGCAAAGACGCTTGGCGCGCATGGCATTCAGACGTATGTGTTTGAATCGCTGCGATCAACACCGGAGCTATCATTCGCCGTCCGGTATCTGCATGCGTTTAACGGAATTGTGATTACAGCGAGTCACAACCCACCGGAGTATAACGGCTTCAAAGTGTACGGGGAAGATGGCGCACAGGTGACGTCCGAAGCGGCGGATGCCATCGTGGGGAACGTAAACGCCGTGGAAGACGAATTGGCGATCGATGTCGGAAATGAAGAAGAGCTAAAGGCATCCGGCCTGCTGTCAGTCATCGGTGAGACGGTCGACCGGGCGTATATGCAACAATTGAAGACAGTGACGGCCAATTCAGATGTGATCAGTGAAGTGGCAGATGATTTCACCATCATTTACACGCCGCTCCATGGAACCGGGAATATTCCCGTCCGTAGAGGGCTTGAAGCGATTGGCTTCAAGCATGTGAAAGTCGTACCGGAACAGGAAAAGCCCGATTCCAGTTTTCCGACGGTTGAATTCCCGAATCCGGAAGAACATGCAGCGTTCGAGCTGGCCATCAAGTACGGTGAACAGCATAACGCGGATCTTCTCATGGCGACAGATCCGGATACCGACCGGGTCGGCGTCGCCGTGCGGAATGCGGATGGCGCGTTCGAGGTGCTGACCGGCAATCAAGTCGGGGCACTCCTGCTGCATTATTTGATCGAAGAAAAACAAAAATCAAATACGCTTCCTGAAAATGCGGTCGTGCTGAAAACGATTGTGACTTCGGAAATCGGACGTGATATTGCAGCTGCCCATGGTGTGGATACGATCGATACACTGACCGGGTTTAAATTCATCGGAGAGAAAATCTTGGAGTTTGAACAGACAGGTGAGAAAAGCTTCCTATTTGGCTACGAAGAGAGCTACGGCTATTTGGTCAAGGACTTCGTGCGGGATAAAGATGCCATTCAGACGTGCATGCTAATTGCTGAAGTAGGCGCTTTCTATAAAGCGAAAGGCATGACCCTGTATGACGGGCTGCAGGAATTGTTCCAGACGTACGGTTACTATAGGGAAGGCCTGGAGTCGCTGACACTGAAAGGCAAGGACGGTGTCGCACAAATAAATGTGATTCTCTCCGGCTTCCGTTCGGCACCGCCCGAGTCCGCCGGCAGACAGCAGGTGACTGAAATTGAGGATTATAAGACCGGCGTCCGGACTTTCACTGCTGATCAATCTGAAGAAGCGATTACGTTGCCCGCATCGAATGTTCTGAAATACAAGCTTGAAGACGGATCGTGGTTCTGCCTGCGTCCATCGGGTACAGAACCGAAGATTAAATTCTATTTCGGCGTCAAAAGAACTACAGCAAAGGCCAGTGAACAAGCATTGGTAGGATTAAAAGAGGCAGTTATGGCGCGGGTCAGACAGAATATGCAGGCATAGTATCAAAAAAAGAAGCAGGGGATGAAACTTATCCTCTGCTTCTTTTTCGATTAAATATTGCTATATCTCTCAGTATTGGTTTATGACTTGCCGCAACTGGTCTGCAGTCAGCTGACCATTACCTGTGATGCGGTTCAGTCGGAACAGATCCGCAGTAGTCGACTCAACTTTACCTTGTTTGACGGTGAAGGCCATCTTGTACCCTGCTTTTTGGGCGATGCGGATGGTATCTGCAGAATAATCGCCGAATGGATAGGCAAGAGTTATCACTTGCTGGCCAAGCCGCTCCTCAATCGTTTGTTTTGAAACGGTGAGGTCCCGAAGCAATCTTTCCTCAAATTCCGCTTGGGTCTCTAATTGACCATCAGCCTTAATAATTCTGCCGGTGATAACACCTCGGGTTGTGCCATTCGCTGTCACGCCTTTGAAGTGAGAATCCTCTGTATGTCCTTGAAATGAGAATACATCTCCTGATTGCTGTGCCTCTGCCCATGACATTTTAGGAATTTCATTCGTATATGAAGGAGTTCCATCAGTAACCCTGCTTGTAATAAGATGAATACTGGCTTTCATTCCCAATTCTTTCAGAGTTGGATAGGCATATGTAAAATTACTTTGATAGCCATCATCAAATGTGATTAAAATCGGTTTTAGCGGAAGCGGTGCGCCATTTTTTAGATTCTCATACAGCTGGTTATCCGTAATTGTCGTATAACCCTCTGCATGGATCATTTGCATGTGTTCACGGAAACGTGCCGGTGAAATGATTGAGCCGCTCGCTCCGTTCTCAGCAATATGATGATACATAAGAACTGGAACAGCTATGGGCTGCAGAGGCTCGGTGATGAAGACGGAACGGGAAGTGCTGTTCCACTCCACCCGGTACCCGAAAGTCTCTGCTATGAATCGTAGTGGCACGTAACTTCTGTTATTTTTACTGAAAGGAGCTGTTTCCAAGGTGAAAGCCACCCCGTTCCGGTAAGCAGTTGTATCGTTTGTCCGAATTTGGACAGTATCCGATCCTTTCGTGATCGTCGTCCATTTTGTATTGCTGTTCCATTGAACTGTCGCTCCGAAAGCTTCAAGTGTATGGCGAATTGGCACCATCGTCCGTCCATTTACAACAGTCGGTGCTGAATCATATTGAATCAGACTGCCATTCGCATAAACAGACACAGGAGTTTCCACAGCGTTCGCCCGCAATGTGCCCGGTAACAAAACAGATAAGATAATTAGCAGCGTTAAGATGAGATAGACGGTGAATTTTCTCATGGTATCTCCTTTGACATAAGGACTAAAGTATTGGATGAATTGTACTAATTTAGATTATAGCATAAATTTTTTTGAATGAAAGATGGAAAGCAGCTGTTTTTAAACTAGCTGTAAATTATTTTAAAAGGAGGCTGATTCTCATACCGTGGTCGAAACTCTATCTTGAATGCATTACTGATAATTGTTTCACTGTGTGCATTTAAACTTACTTAAAAACCCGCCGATCCAATTATGAATTAGCGGGTTAATTAGAAAATATTTAGAGATTCTATATTACTTGACTGAGCGGATAGTTATTCCCCGAATTTCACAACGATGATGTCGTCGATTACGCGAACAGAATTTTCAGCCGGCCAGACAGCCATCTCTTCGTAAGCTTCGGTCTCCTGTAGTGCCTGGATTTCAGGCGGAGTAGCGAGCCTGTAGGAAAGGTCATAATACGTATTGAACAGGGCTTGATACAGATAAGGCTGTGTCAGCAGGAGACCGCCGGATGAACCGGTCATTGCTGGAATGCTTTGTGGAATTATCTCCGAAGTGAGTGGTAAATCCGTCTGTGCTCTGCCGATAATTGCCAGTTTACCTGCTTCATCTATGTCCGGAGTATGATCGATTCGGCTAACGAGCCGGCCAGCGAAAGCTGTCGTCTTTTCATATTTCAAATCAAGATTGAAATAGGTAATATTGGCGATGATCGCGAAATTGAATACGATGAGTGTCATCGCAAGAATTGTCATCCATGAGAAGATCTTATTCGAAAAAACCTGAAGGTCTAGTCGGTCAAAGAAAATGACAGGAAGTAAATAAAAGCTAAGAAGTGCCATCACCATCAGCATATGATAGACAACGCCAGGTGAAATGAAGTATAGGCTGTAGGATAGAAACGGCAACGCTGCAAGAAGTACAAATGCGATGAGCAGCATGAGCCAGTCCTGCCATAATCGGTTCTGTATGATGAGCAACACAATGCCGGCAGCAATGAGCAGGAACACGACTATATTCAGCATTCCAAATAACGTAACAGGAATATCAGTTAAGAATCCACGGAAGAAAAAGTCTCCAGTCCTGCCCACCACCTGCCAGATGGCTTCATCGATAATATCAATGCTTAGCCCCACATCAGACAGCCCTTGGTAATCTGATATATTTCCAGATCTGCTTCTATAAATCCTGAATGTTACTGCGTACAGCACCATGCCGATTACCGTAAGCAGGCCGCAGCGAATCGTTTGTATGATAAATTCCTTCAATTTCATTCCGCGTATTAGAATATCACTCACAAGAAGAACGGCGACTAGTGTAAGAAGGAATGGCAAGTTGGCTTGATAGACTCCAACGCCAAAGTAAAATAACAGACTGCCAGGCAGGAAACCATACTTGTATTTGTTTGTGATAAGTAATGCCAGGACGGTAAGCATTGCTCCAGCCATATAACCATCTGCTGTGAACATATAAGCGTATGTAGAGCTAACAGCCGGGAAAGTGACGACCAGACCTCCCGTCAGGATAACGGAAATTCTCTTTTCCAGCTGAAATAGTTCCACAAGAGCAGCTGCCATTAACGCTAAGTAAAAAACAGAAAGAACACCATTGATCCATGGCAGGCTGAAATAAGAGCTTATGCCACTGAAAGGTGACAGGAAAAAGCGGCCGAGGTCTGACTTATCCTGTGTACTGTAGAGATTCACCAGTCCGTCATGATTTGGTAATGTATTCGTGAAGACAAACGTATGCGTAAGGAATCCGATGACCAATACTGAGATAAAAGCGGTTTTCGTTTGGGGTTTCAACTGTTGAAGCCAGTTTGACAATTGCTGATCGGACATTTTTTTCTCCTTCTGTACTTTGATGGATGCTGTAAAGTATTGTTAAAAATCATTCGAAATTATATCATAGCAGATATTCGTTTGAAAAGGACACCCTTGGTCTGATACATTGTAATTGATCGATATCGAGGGCTGCGTTCGTGATATAATCAGGGACGAACCAGTTGAAGGAAATGAAAGGTGAAGTTAAATTGAAGAAATTGATTACGATACTTATCCCGGCATACAATGAAGAAGAAGTGCTTGAGGTGCTCTTGAAGCGTTTGAAAGGTGTCACATCGGCGCTGGCTGATTATCGATTTGAATTTCTGTTCGTCAATGATGGCAGCCGGGACCGGACTCTCGAGAAGCTGAAGCTGCTGCGGCTGGATTATCCGGAAATTTCTTATGTTAATTTATCCAGGAACTTTGGGAAAGAAGTAGCTATGCTTGCAGGAATTGATCATGTCCAAGGGGATGCAGTCATCATTATCGATGCGGATTTGCAGGACCCGCCTGAACTGATCCCTGAAATGATCGGTTATTGGGAGCAAGGCTATGATGACGTATTCGCTAAGAGAAGGAGCCGCGCAGGCGAGAGTTGGTTCAAGAAATGGTCATCGAATTCTTATTATAGAATTTTGGATAAAGTATCGAATGTGCCAATTCAGCCCGACACCGGAGATTTCAGACTGCTTGACCGACGGTGTATCGATGCGCTAAAACAGATGCGGGAATCCCAACGGTATACTAAAGGGATGTTCAGTTGGATTGGTTATCACAAGAAAGAGATCCTGTTTGACCGGGAAGCACGGGCAGCCGGGACGACAAAATGGAACTATCCAAAGCTTTTTAATCTTGCGATTGATGGCTTGACTTCATCTACCGTAGAACCGCTTCGGCTGTCGTCATTCTTCGGACTCATTGTTTCGGTTTTCGCATTCGTGTATATGGTGTTCATCGTCCTGCGTACACTATTTTTCGGAGATCCGGTGCCGGGTTACCCATCGTTAATGGTTGTGATTTTGTTTCTTGGCGGCATGCAGCTTCTGTCGCTCGGTATTATTGGCGAGTATTTAGGCAAGATTTTCTTGGAAACGAAAAATCGGCCGGTTTACCTTATCGACGAGTATTATTCACAAACAACGCCACCTGAAGAAAAATTACACTCTGTATATGAAAAAGACCTGGCCAAGTGAAATCTCCTGATTTCTTGGCAAGGTCTTCTTTTACTAGGTTTTTAAAATTTTCTTCGAAATGACGAATGTGAATGGGATTGCGATTAACGTCGCAATGAGTGGCGATACCGTTTCATTAATCTCAAGCAGATCCACGAGAATATAGATGCTTACGGTCGAAATCGCAATATTGACGACATAAGTCAGCGGAAACTTCAAGAATTTACTTAATGATGGCCGTGACCGATACGTGTAATAGGAGTTCAAGTAAAAGGAACCGATCATGCTGATGATGAATGCTGTAATATGGGCTGTTAAATAATTGATATGGAACACATAATTGAACAGCAGGTACAGTACATAATAGTTAAGTGTGTTGGCGACGCCAACCACGAGGAAACGGAACACTTCAGAGTTTAAAAATTTCGCGACCATAGTAGTTTGCTCCAAGGATTTTAGATTCATTCGCACAGATACTATCCCTTCCTGCCAATTCATACTGAATGCTTTCTTTATCCTCCCCTATTTTAGGGTTTTTTGCAAGAAAAAATACAGTTTACGATGTGTAACTATACGATGGCTATCAGAAAAAACGGTATAATTTGGAGTTAGATTTGCCACTTCATTCTGTGTGCTCCGGCGAGGTGACAATCAGAGGACAAAGCGAAGGAGGGGCGTGAACCTCCTGTTATTGCTACTGGTTTTGTCAGGGCTGATTGCTTCACTCACCTTTGCGTATTATGGATTCTCTACATAAATCAACAGCCAGCGAGATTTATCGGAACGCGTTTATTGCAATGGGAATTGTCTTCCTGCCGTTCACGGGGTTAGCAATGAAAGATCCTGAAAAAGAATCATAATTGTAACTTGCACGGAATTGATAGACTTGATTATTTTATTTTAGTGAGAAATTCGAAGAGGCGTTTTGGGAACATGAACATCTGGCGTATAAGTAAAAGCGACGCAGGAAGCCTCAGTGTCCTGCGATTTTTTTGCCCTTGATGCACAGGACTTATACTGTATGTATAATAATGGAAAGTGGTTGCTTATGACCATTAAAGAAAAAGGGGGATGACAATGGATTGGTTTGTAAGAATCGTAATTTCAGCGATGGCCACCTTTATGACGGGGATCAGTATACTTTTAGCATATTTTGGAGTTAGCGTCTTTTATCAACAAGAAATTGCCCAGCTGCCTCCAGTGGAAGCCGGCTCGCTCGGCCCGGCTTTTTCTTCTCTAATCTCAGCAATTATAATCGGCTTGTCGGTGATGCCGGTATTATTTATCATTTTCTTGATTTTTTACAAGCGGCTGAATCTGCTTGGACTGTTGCTCGGAGCAGGTTTCGCATTCTAGCTCATCCGGCTTGTCAAAGTTATTGACGCCTGGACATATCCATTTTTTAATAATCTCAAATGGCCTTATACATATTTCCATGTGATTTCTATTGTCTGTTTGCTGGCGGGGCTGTTTTTCATAAAGCGCGATACGAAATGGTTTAGTTTAGGGGGAACTGTTGCCGGCGCTGCCAGCGGATTCCTCATAGCCTATTGGTCGGTGGTCGGCTATCGGTGGCTGGATAACACGCTGACGTCTTACAGAAATTTTGATTCGACAGAATCTGCTATTGTGGTTATCGGTGTTTTGGTGTTTGCAGTGATCGGAAACGTAGCCGACAAAAAGTACTCGTGGCACCTGACAAAGAAACACAAAGAGAGCATCGGCTAAAAGCCGATGCTCTTTCTTTTTAAGGTGTCTTTGTTTTCATGCGTTCGCTTTTCTTGCGGTTTTTGCCGGAGGGTAAGCCGGAGTGCCATCTTTCCCAAAGATGATCCAGCTGTATGGCAGATAATTGAATGTCAATCGGACGATGAGCCAACTGCCTATGAAGATGACGATTAACGTGAACAACTGCCAGGAATGAAAAACGATCGGTGTTCCGCTTGGCAATGCTGCTCGGAGAAACAGCAAAAAAAGCGGGTGAATCAAGTAAATGCCGAACGATACAGCACCAATTTCATAAAGCATATTTTTAACCCATTCGTTTTTCCAAAACTTAAAGAAATGGACAACGATAAAAATGGAACTACTAGCGAAGAGGGCGTGCATGCTCCAAGCAAATTCCACCAGTTCATTAGAGGGAGAAAGCTGTCCGGTCCGCGTCAAGTAATACACACCGACATACAGATTCATCATGAATCCATAGCCGATAAATATTGCGGCGATTGCCAATGTGTATCTCTTCCAATCAAACAGATAAACGGCGATTTTCTCGTAATTGACGCCCAGAAATGCACCAAAGAAATAAAACATGAAGTATGAGAATGCGATAGACCCTTTCATCGGGCTTTGGAAAAATTCGGCATTCAGCCATACCCAACTCCATTGAAGTGCAATCCCGATGGGTAACGCGTATCTCCTGATAAAGGCCGATTTTTTAAACAGCAACAGCAGTACTGGAAACATTAAATAAAATTGGACACTGACAAAAACAAAATACAAATGTGCGTAAGCGTCTCCAGTCGCAAGTTTAATAAAGAAATCACGGATCAAAAGCGCCCAGGAGGTTTCTTCCCCATATATCAACTGAACCACTGAAAAATAAACAATTGAGAAAAAGAGATAAGGAACTAAGATGTACAATAGGCGTTTTTTGTAGAATTGCTTAAGTAAGTGAAATGAGAATTCCCTGTAATAATATGTGTAGAAAAGAACGAAACTGCTTAAAAAAATAAAAGTAGGTGTTCCTAATTTGCCTGCGATGTTGAAAAAGTTATAGAACAGAAATGTGAATGAGCTGTGAGATACCAATGTGACCCCGGTACTCGATGAATGAACGGCTAATACAGCGAAAATAGCAAATGCCCGTGCGTACTGCACTTCTGTCAGGTGCCTTCTCTCAATTTTCATGATCTCACCGTTCCCTTTTCAATGTGTGAAGCGAACTGCTAAGCTATCGGCGCCTCTTACAAGTATAAATCCCCCGTTTGTTCCCAATGCAATCCTACTGTTCAATTACAAATATTAAAGCTTGCTTACAATCAGATACCAGATTTAAAGCAATCCATTCTTTGTAAGAGGCTTGTTGCAATTTTCCTAAAGCAGTCATAGATTGCTGCCAACTGGGGTAAAGGATAGGTAAAGATTAATAAAAGTGAGTATATGAACATATATTGGGAGGAGATATGATGAAAAAAATAACGGCAGCGCTATTCATCCTGACAGCAAGTTCACTTACAGGATGCGGCGGCGAAGAAGAGAGCGTTGAAACAACAGTCACCTATGAAAATGAGTCATTGGAATTTGAAGAAGCCGCGAATGATTTCGTGGAAGAAGTTCCTCCTTTGCTTAATGAAGCTGTGACGGATGAAGATGCGGCAGCCGAACTGGAGACATATCTGGAAAGCATGCGGCGCAATATTATAGAGTTCAATGCGATTCAGGAACCGGAAGTCGGGGCGGACCTTCACGCTGATGTGGTCGCTTTGAATGAAGAGGCGCTGGAAGGGATTGAAACATTCCAGGCAAGCATTGAAGAAGATACACTGGATGCGGCAGCAGCAGAAGAAACAACGATTTTTCAGACGCTGAGCGCAGTAGTGGATATCCTGGATGAAATCCAGGCGCTTGAGGAAGAAGCGTAAAGAAGTCCGGATTTCTTTATCCGGGTGCAGGGGTTTTTTGGTGCTTTGCCGAATCAAATAAATACAAAAATTCTCCGTTGCTGTATTAGGACCGGTTAGGAGGAGCCAGCATGTTCTGTATAAAATGCGGTGAGAAAAATGATGGGAATGCGAATTTCTGCGCAAATTGCGGACTGCCCTTGGCGGACCAATCCCGACCAGGCCGATTGAGCAAAGGAGTCGGCAGAAGTCTATTGGTTCTTCTCCTGGCCATATTCTTTATCGCAGCGGGAACGGCGCTTTTATTCCAGGATGAAGTGCGCCGGACGGCAGCTATCTGGCTCGGAACGGATACGGCAGAGCCGGCCGGTACGGTACCGGAACCGGTGTCCGTGGCAGTCCCGGAAGAAAGGGAAGAAGCGGAAGAACCTGTACTGCCGGCTAATGAAGAGAAAAAAACGGAAACGAATCATAAAGCGAAAACCGCCATTATTAAAGAGGCGCAGCAAAAAGTGTATACCATCCTGACGGAAACCGGCATGGGCTCGGGTTTTTTATTCACCGATACAGGAATGGTCGTCACGAATGCGCATGTGGTTGCAGGGGTTACAGACGTTATGGTCCGGACTGTGAACGGGCAGGAAAAGTCGGGACGCGTGGTCGGTATTTCAGATGAATCGGACATTGCGCTCATCCTGGTGGATGCATTTGCCGGCATGGAGCCGCTGGAAACCGAATTGGCGGCAACGCCGGTCGGTACGGAAGTGATTGCGCTCGGCAGTCCTTCCGGATTTGAGAATACCGCTTCCATCGGTTACCTGACCGGCACGGAACGGGATTTTGAAGTCGGATTCATCTACGAGGACGTGTACCAGATTGATGCACAAGTGGCACCCGGCTCAAGCGGCGGACCGCTGATTGATGCCAAAACGGGAAAAGTTATCGGCATCAATTCGCTGCTGATCATGGAAGGGCCAGAAATCGGCTTTTCGATTCCGATGTACTCCATGCACAGCACGCTGACGGGTTGGGCAGATAACCCGATGTCGGAAGATGCAGTTGTGTCTGTGTTCGGCTCTTCTGAAGGCTACGGAAACTATGAAGATGGAGCTTATGAGTATAATTACGATGAGACGACAGCGTATGAGTATGATGAGACGTCGCTTGGTGCGTTCATCGGCAGTTACCGGGACTTTTATGAAATGGCGCTTCAATATGAGGATTTTATCTATGTCGCAGATCTGCTCGTCTATGACAGTGACATTTACCATGGCATCCGGGAGTATATTGACTCGATTGCCGGGCAGGGCATGGAGTTCGAATTCACAAGTCTGGAAGTTACGGATGTGGAGATTTTTAAGGACCATGCACTCGTGCATACGCACGAAACATTCGATTTTAAGAATTCAGCCGGCGAATGGTCAGCGGAAGAGCGGGTAAAGACATACACTGTTGTGATGGATGAGTACGGTTACTATTACATCTCGGCGATTACTCGGGACAAGTGAATGATGAGCGGAAAGGCATCTCTTCAGCCGGAAGGGATGTTTTTTCATGATGAATCTTTCAGGTTCGTCATCCGTAGTAGAGAATATAAACAAAATACAGGAGGGTTTTTCATGAAAAAAACAATGGCAGCTGCATTTCTGACGGCAGCCATCGGACTGAGCGGCTGTTCTTTGCTCGAAGATGTCAGTTCGACAGTGACGTATGTAAGCGAAGCGACGGAATATGCAAATGAAGCGCAGGATTTTGCCAATGAGGTGCCGGCGCTTGCTGAACGGGCGGTGACAGATCCGCAGGCGGCCGCCGATCTCAAGGTGCAGCTTGAAGACATGCGGCAGAACATCGAGGAATTCAATGCGCTTGAAGAGCCGGCGGTCGGCGGCCAGCTGCATGAGCAGGCCATCAATTTGAATGAGCGGGCTCTGGAAGGGATCGATTTGTATTTGACGAATATCGAAGATGGTACGCTGGCTCCTGAAGTGATTGAAAACACGGAAATCTTCCGTACGCTAAGCGAAGTCGGCCGGATCGTCAATCAGATTCAGGCGCTGAGTGAATAATCGGATTGCTCTGGTGATTGCAGCCGGAGTAGCGTAAAATAATCCGAAAGACGAAAAACAAGGAGTGGAAGTATGACACAGAAAACCCCGAGTGTGCAGGAACTGGGCGAGCTTCTGTTCGAGGCCTACAGCAGCAAAGTGCCATTGGATAAGAGCGTCATTCCGGCATCACTGCAGAAAGACCATGCTTATAAAGTGCAGCACGAAGTGACATCCCATAAGTTCACGCGGCTGAACGAAGAATTGATCGGTTATAAAATCAGCCTGACGAGCGACGAGACTCAAGCTTTATTCGCCTCCGATACACCGCTGTACGGCGCGCTGACATCATCCGCGATCAGTGACGGGACAATCGAACTGGATTCGATGTTCTCCCCGCTGATTGAAATGGAATTGATCTTTATTGTGCAGGAGGATTTAACGATTCATGATAACGAGCAGGACATTTTGCGGAAAACACTCATCGCACCGGGGATTGAAGTTCCCGATTCCCGCTTCACGGACTGGTTCCCGAATGTGTCGCTCGGTCAAGTCATTGCCGACAGTGCGGTGGCGGGGAAAATTATGACGGGCACACCGCGCGGGGATCTGTCATATGAAGCATTGGATGGGGTGCGCGGCGTGCTGACGCTAAACGGGAAAGAAATCGCAGCCGGCGATTCTTCGGAAGTGCTGGGGCATCCGGTGAACGCTATAAAATGGCTGGTGAATGAACTTTCCATGCATGGCATGGTGCTCCGGAAAGGAATGTCCGTATCATCCGGCACATTCATCCTGCCAAAGCCGCTGGAGCGCGGGACATATGAAGTGGATTATGAAGGAATCGGAACCGTAACGCTGGAAGTGAAATAAATTGTTGAGATGCGAGCCATCCCTGAGGTGATACGGGGGTGGTTTTTTGTGTTTTATGAGAGGAATTTATGTTGGGTGGTGTCCAGTGGCGATTAAGAAGAGATGAGTGCATTTTAAAATGTGCTGAATGCATTATAAGACTGATTGAGTGAACTTTAAGTTTGGGTGAACGTACTTTATGGGCCAATGAATACACTTTAAAAATCGCTGAACGCACTTTAAGCACTTGTCGTCCGATTTTGGATGGGTTTAAGAAAGTTTTTGGAGGCTATTTAAGGAGTAATGAGGGAAGACGGAAGGAAGTCTGCCTATGATACTGACACAACTTGTTATGTTATTGCTTTTTATCTTTCTGCTGCTGGTGGTCACCGGGATTATTGTGTGGCTCACCTCGGGAGACGAAAGGGAGGGGCCGCCTGTGGAAACGGAATTCGATACAGCGATAAAGGGATTGATCGCCATCGTTATTGCTGCACTCCTGATCGGGATTGTGGCGCCGGTGGTGATTTTATGGAACGGTTTCAGCGGGCTGACGGTGCTCGTGGTGCTGGCTATTGTGCTGGCCGCGTTTTTTGTTGTGAGCATTGCCGGTGTCGTACTTATAATGCTGACCGCATTCCGGAAACAGCGGCGCTCTCAAGTGAGCGAGCGGGAAGCAAAGCATGAACGGGAAGAAGAGCTGGCTGCTGAACGGCGCGAACAGGAAATTGCATTAGCCGATACAGCCCGGAAGCAGGAGGAAAAGCTGGCCGAAGAAAAGCGTGCGCAAGAGCGCCTGCTGGCCAAAGAGCAGCGTGAACGGGAAGAAGCATTGATTCATGAGATACGTGAGCAAGAGGAAAAGCGGCGTATCCGGGAAGAAACAATGGCCGACAAGAAATGGGAACGTGAAAAAACGCTGGCTGCCGAACAGCGTGAACGGGAAGAAGCGTTTATCCGGGAACAGCGGGAATGGGAAAAGATGCGGCATCAGCGGGAAAATTTGCTGATTGAAGAAATGCGTGAATTGGAAGAAAAACGAAGAGAACAAGCAAAATTGATTGCTGAAGAACAAAGTGACTGGCAAGCTGCTTTGATCGCGGAAATCCGGGTGAACGAAACAACAAACCGGGAACAGGCAGAAAGGCTGGCCAAGGAAAAATGGGAACAGGCATCGGTATGGGCTGACGAACAGCGTGAGCGGGAAGAAGCGTTTGCTCATGAGCAGCGCACCTGGGAAAAAATGCGGCGCGAACGGGAAGAAGCCCTGATTCAAGCAATTCACAGCTGGCAAGAGAAGCAGCATGAGCGGGAAGAAGCGCAGCTCAAGCAAGCAGAGACAGACGCTAGGGAAAGACTTGAACTTGAGCAAGCCCTGTTGGAATTGGAAGAAGTCCAAACCGCAGAACAGCGGGAACGGGAAGCAGCAGCGGAAAAAGAAAAACAGGAATGGGAAGCGGAACAGGCTTTACTGAAGAGGCTGAAGCTGAAGAATCTGTACCGCCAGCTCCACAATCATTACCATGATAATAACCTGTTCGGGCTACCGCCGGAGAAAGCGGCAAACCCGCAGTTTATCTATGTGTATGTGAGAGAATTCCTGGCATTCCATGATCTTGTCTATACGACACTTGAACAGACCGACATCCGGCTGCTGGAACGATTCCAAGCCGAGTTTGCGGAAGAATTCAACGTTTGCACGTACTTGATGCGCTTTGAAAATCTGCAGCTTGATAAGTTCTATGCATCTGTGCTCGATTATTACCCGATTTTCCAGGACGATCTGGCTGAACGGATGCTGACATCTGAAAGCACTGAAGACGATGTGCCTGTGGAGGAACAGAAAGTGTACAGCGCACTGCAGGTTCTGTGGGTGCTGGAAGCGCATGTCTCACAGAAGATTCCGGTATTCATGGAAGAAGTGCAGCAGGTGATCAGCCGAATGGAAAGAGCGGAAAAAAATGAAAAGGATTAGTGAGTAATGATCGTAATGAACTGAACCACTGAGTGATTGAGCCGCGATGGTGAGTTATTTTCCGTCGTGGCTTTTTCATTTTATAAATGTAAAAATATAGATTCCCAATGATATAATGAAGCATCATTGAATAAGTTTTAATGTCGATGGAATTTTACGCACCGGTGAACAGCAGAACAGGAGCGTATTATAAAGAGGTTTATATTTCTGAAGTATGATCTGTATGACCGGTTGTATGAAAGGACAGAATATACATGATGACTATCCAGTGCACGAAAAAAATGCTTGATAGCATGAAGGTCAAGCCGGAACCGAAGCCCGGAGACGAACAGGATGCGCTCTATGCCTGGCATGCTAACCTGCTGATGCTGCAGCGGCGGAAGTTCATTCTTCTGATGAACAACAAAACCCGGTATAATTTTCTCATAGGTCCAGTGACGAAGAAGGAAATGGCTAAGTTTGAGAAAATCATGCGACAGGAACTGGCGGCGAATCTGGCGGCGGACGGTACGGATGAGGAACTGATCAAGGCGTACCTTTCCCGAATGGATGGCGTGCGCTTTACAAAAACGAGTGAGCGGTCCATCCTCGGCCAATTGAATGAAAGTGCATTTTATATCGAAGCGATTCTGGACAGCGGGGAATCGGTCAGTCTCTCTGATATTAATCGGCGGCTGAACGAGTTCGTCATGCTGAAGCTTCCGCTGGTGTATTCAGGCAAGACGATGATTGCAGAGCTGACCGGCCGATTTGCAGGACATTGATTAGGTAGAGAAAAGGAATTGAACAGATGAATAAGACATACATTTTTTCCTGGGTCCCTGTTCTCCTGTGGATGGCGCTGATTTTCTTCCTGTCAGGCCAGCAGGGCTCGGCATCCGGCGGGCTCAGTTCCGGAATCACCGGAATGGTAATGAACACAATTGAAAGTGTCTTGCCGTTCCTGGAGATTGATCCAGAACAGTTTCACACATTTATCCGGAAGTGCGCACATTTCATAGCGTATTTGATATTGGCGGTACTGGCGCTTTACGCACTCAGACAAAGCGGAATCCATGGTATCCGTAGCATTTTCAGCGCATTTATCATCGCGGTTCTGTATGCCATATCGGATGAATATCACCAATCTTTCGTGCCGGGGCGAGGTCCTGCCGTGACGGATGTACTCATTGACAGTGCTGGAGCCGCAGCGGGGATTGGCCTCTATTTTTGGAGAACCCTGTTCCGTAAGCCGAGGCCAAGCCAAGAAGTACAGCGACAATGCGCAGAAGAAAAATAACTCTCAGACAGCATAAAGTTAGCCAGTTCCCATGCGGGCTGGCTTTTTTGCTTATGGAGAAAACAGTTTTTCAGAAAAAGGGAAAGAAAAATCAGAATATTGGTTCTGCTGATATGGTATGATTTTTTCAGGAAACGCAAAGGGGCTGACGAGTTGTTCACAGAGAAAGAAGGGCGTTACAGCGGGCTTGCAGGGAAGCTGAACCGGATTATTGCCGATAATCGGCTGATGGGTGCGTTAGCGGGTGTCAGCATCCGGAAAGCGGATACGGGTGAGAAAATTTATGATCACTACGGGGAGATGCGGCTGCGGCCTGCATCGAATATGAAATTGTTTTCGGGCGCTGCTGCACTTGAAATCCTGGGAGAGAACTACCGCTTTACAACGGAAATACATACCGACGGAACTTTGGAGGAAGGAGTGCTGAACGGGAGTTTGTATTTGATCGGCAAAGGAGATCCGACACTGGTGGAAGGAGATTTCCGCACGTTTGCTATAGAGCTGAAGAAGCAGGGTATCCGGCGTGTGAACGGAGATCTCATCGGGGATGATACGTGGTTTGATGCGGTCCGGTTATCTTCCGGCATCACTTGGACGGATGAAACTTACTATTACGGTTCACAAATATCTGCGCTGACCGCTTCACCGAATAGCGACTACGATGCCGGTTCTGTGCTTGTGGAAGTGCATCCTGGTAAAGAGGAAGGGGCCGCGGCGCAAGTGATGTTATCGCCATCGACAGATTATGTATCGGTCACGAACCGGGCGATAACAGCGGGCGCAGATGAACCGAATTCGATTGAAATTCTTCGGGTGCATGGGACCAATGAAATTACAGTGACAGGAAGCATACCTTCTGGCACCGAAAAAGCACGGGAATGGATTTCCGTCTGGGAACCGGCAGGATATGCATTGCGTCTTTTTTATCAGGCACTGGCGGCTGAAGGAATCGAAATAAATGGCTTGCGGATGGGCAAAGTGCCTGCAGACACCGCATTGCTGACGGACCGGCAATCGATGCCGCTTCGGGAACTTCTGATTCCGTTCATGAAACTGAGCAATAACGGCCATGCCGAAATTCTGACAAAAGAAATGGGGAGGAAGGTGCACGGGGAAGGCAGCTGGGATGCGGGTCTGCGCGTCATCGAAGAAGTCGCGGCAACTCTGGGCGTCAACACGGCGACGATTCAGCTGCGCGATGGCTCCGGCATGTCGCATGCCAATATGATTCCGGCAAATGAAATCTCACAATTACTGTTTGCGGTGCAGGCGAAGCCTTGGTATGAAGCGTTCCTTGCGTCGCTTCCGATTGCAGGCGCGGAAGAGCGTTTCGTCGGTGGCACGCTCCGGGACCGCTTGACGGATGGAGCAGCTAACGGGAATGTTCAGGCGAAAACAGGCACGTTGACATCTGTCTCTACGCTATCCGGCTATGTGACGGCAAAAAGCGGCGAACGTCTCATCTTTTCGGTTTTGGTCAATAACCTGCTGGAAGATGAAAAAACCACTGAAGATGCTATCGCAGCGGCGATTGCCGAGTACGGTGAATAATTCACGGGAAATCGGGGGGATGAACATGGAAAAAACGGCAAAAGAAAAAGTGAAGCATGTATTTGGCAGAAACGCGGATAAGTACGTGACAAGTGATAGTCATGCAAAAGGAACAGATTTACCGTTGCTGGCCGAGTGGCTGCAACCTGCAAAAACTGCTGTTGCGCTTGACGTCGCGACTGGTGGCGGCCATGTCGCAAAAGCGCTCGCACCGCATACCGCTCTTGTTCTTGCGACCGATCTGACCGAAAAGATGCTGGACAATACCGCCAAGTACTTGCGGTCTTCGTTTGATAATGTCATGTTTGTTATCGCCGATGCGGAATCGCTGCCTTTTCTGCAGGATACATTCGATATCGTGACGTGCCGGATTGCACCGCATCATTTCCCGAATCCGGACCGTTTCATTGCGGAAACTGCACGGGTGTTGAAACCAGGCGGAAAATTCCTGATGATTGATAACGTGGCACCGAATGATCCGGCACTTGGCGCTTTCATGAATCAAACCGAAAAATTGCGTGATGACAGCCACGTGCGTTGCCTGTCAAAGGACGAGTGGACGGAATTGTTTACGGCGAACGGGCTCATGATCACAAAAGCATTGGATCGCAAGAAAACCTTCGATTACCCGGTATGGGTAGCGCGCA
Organism: Planococcus lenghuensis; assembly: GCF_001999905.1. Classification (NCBI taxonomy): domain Bacteria; kingdom Bacillati; phylum Bacillota; class Bacilli; order Caryophanales; family Caryophanaceae; genus Planococcus; species Planococcus lenghuensis. The sequence goes on along the minus strand of NZ_CP019640.1, from coordinate 2,662,405 downwards.
CTGCAGAAAACGACGACCAGATCGGGCGCGTCACCGAGCATTTATTGGGAGCGGACCCGGTTGCCATGGATTATTTCGCCATCACGGGGCAAGGAGATGCAATCCAAAAATTAGTCATTGATGAGTGGATGGTCATGTGCGAAAAACAATTAAAGTGAATGCGGTGAACCTCTCCTGTTGTTATGGAGGGGTTTTTAATTTGGCGTTAGAGATAGCAGCCCCTAACTGATGGAACTCAAGCACAAACTAGTGGAACTCAAGCCACAACTGGTGGAACTCAAGCCCCAACTTGTGGAACTCGCAAAGAAACAGCCCCGCTGTTTCATGAAGCATACTAACGTCACAACGAAAGAAGCCGGCTCACACGGAGCCGGCTTCTTTCGGTTCACTTGTTAGGATCGGATTAGATTCAATATCAAGGAAGGCCAGCGCTTCTCGGCTGTTGCCCTCCAGGTCGGGGCTGAAAATGTGTTTGGAGATACAGGCAATCCCGCTCCGTTTTGCCAGCCGGTCCAGCTGGTTTTTCATGAACCGGGAATTGCAGAGGACGACCACCCGGTTCAAGTACGGCAGCAGCCAGGTCTGAAGTTCTTCCCAGACGTCATACACTTCAGGGGAGAAGACGAAAGGAAGGCCGTCGATGATCATCGGCTGGTTATCGATGAGCAGTTTCACTTCACCTTTTTTGAGGAGCAGGACCAGGCTTTTGATGTTCTGCGCGATTTTATGTACGTCGTGCTCGTTCAGCGGACCGGTGACTTTCCAGGCCATAACTTGATTATCGAAGTCAATATCGTAAACGAACCTGGTCTCTAACGGTTTTTTAAGATCCCGTTTTAAGGAAGTGGAACGCGGAGCGAATCGTTCGTCTTCAAACAGATAAGACAGATCAACATCCAATGCATTGGCGATTTTCTCGATATTGAGAAGAGATAAGTTCTTTTCACCGCGCTCGACAGCACCGACATAGGAGCGGTCCAGTTCAGCTCGGATGGCCAGTGATTCCTGAGTGATGCCGGCTTTCAGACGCAGTTCTTTCATCCGCACGCCAAAGTCTTTTAAAACATCCATCGCAGCCCCTCGCTTCAACCGTTTATTATTTATTATAAAATGCGCTGGCCGTTCTGGCTATACAGAACAAGTTGCAGCCGGACCATCGGGAGGATGGTCCGGCTGAATAAAAATCTATAAGAGCAGTGGTGTTTTGTAGATCGGATTGAGAAGACGCTTCCGGCGCTTCGTCCGCAGGCGTCTCATCACTTTTTCCAGGAATCGCTTGTCCATCTTGTCCTGATGACGCCAAGCTCCTTCAGCTCTTCTCTCAACTTCCTCTTTTTGCGACTGAGCGGCTAGTTCCAAATCCATCATATTGATCAGCTCCTGTGCAAATGACATGGCGGCTGCAGCCTGCAGGTTCCGCAGCCTCAATCATTATAGATAATAGGCGAAGGGAAGTGCTACGGACTATAAATCCCATTTCCAGGTTTACTGAAATTAATTTTAAAGACTGTAAAAGTAGGGTAAACTTTCAGTGGACCAGGAAACATCGGGAAGTATGATAGACTTATTTCGAGATATTTTTAGAAGAGGTGAATGGAATGACTGGACGCAATGAGCCTTGCCCGTGCGGCAGCGGTAAGAAACATAAGAAATGCTGCGGACGGCCAAAAGAGATTCATGAGTTAATCGATGAAGAACTGCAAAGTGTAATGGAAGGGGCCGTAAATGAAGGGCTCGGCCACCGTGAGCATAATGAAATATCGGAACGCATTACGAAATGGTCGAAAGAGCTGACGGGCCTATTCGATGAACAACTTATTGAAACACTAGCGTTTGAAACATACATGTATATCGAGCGCCAAGAGTTGTGGCGGCGGTTTCTGATCCGTCAGGTGAACACAGCGCAACGCCCGCAGGTACGGGACGTGCTGACTGCCTGGCAGCAGCCGTTCATCGCACTCGGCAAAGTGACGGCGAACGACGGCTTTACGCTGACCCTTCAGGATGAAGTGAGCAAGCAGCTGTACACAATCGCAGCGAATGCCTATCGGGGAACGGCGGCTGGCTATTCGGCACTGTTATGCCGGATCCGCGAGGCGGTGAGCGCAGCCTTCAAGGAACAGCCGGACTGATGTTCATACCGCCGAATCAGAAAAAACTGATGGAAGCTATTAAAGAGCGACTGCAGTCCTTCGACGGTGATGTGCTTTCGCTGTACAAATTATTCGGCGAGTTTGAAGGGGAACTGGAGTTTTCCGCATTTGAACAGGATGTACTGGCGGCGGTTGACCGCTACTTAACAGAACATGGACTGGAACGGGATACGATGATGCGGATTGCCCAGCTGTTTCTGCTGAAGGAACCGGTCAATGCCCGAAAAGCCGAAGCAGTGGCAGCAGGGCTGATTGCAGGTGCAACAGAAAATGCGGTGTTCGGCGACCGGGATGTGACGCAGAAAGAAATTGGTGAATACTTCGATGTGACTGGCGGCACGCTGGCCAAATACCGCGACATGGTTGCCGACTTCATCGCCGAGCGTGTGAGTCAGGTTGTCTCGGAGCAATTCGGGACAGCGGAAGAAATCGGAACCGACCCACAGCCGACTGAACGGGAGCTGTGGGAAATGTTCACGCGGGTTTCCCGGCATGAAGGTGCTTCTGCCGATGAGCTGGACCGGATGCTGCAGGAAGAGCAGAACCAACCATTCGAACCGGCGACCGATGAAGAGCGGGCGCAGCAGTTTTGCTATGATGCATATGATTCCGGCAGTGATGCAGAACGGCTGCAGCTCGCCCGGCAGGCAGCTGAACTTGCACCGGATCTTCCGGATGTGAATTTGCTGCTGGCGGAACAGGAAGAAGATATCCTTCAGAAGGAAACCTATTTTCTGAAAGCTGTCAATACCGGACTTCGCCGCTATGAGTCCGACTTTGATGATTCATGGCTGTACGTGCCAAACCGGCCGGCACTGCGGGCTTTATTCGCGTTTGGAGCCTGGAAAATCACTCAAGGGGATACCGAACGGGCATTGCAGGAGCTTGCTCATCTGCTGGAGCGCAACTCCCAGGATCACCAGGGAACCGGCTGGCTTTTGGCAAGCTCGCTGCTCACAGAAGGGAAACTTGCAGAAGCGGGCCAATTGCTCGATGTGCTCGACAGTGTAGCGGAAAATGCCCGGCTGTATCTGAGTCAGCTGCGGGAATCACTCGAAGCGGGTGCTTCTTACGATGCGGCAGTTGATGCACTGTTGGCACTGGATGCCGACGAAGGTGTGAAAGAGCGTATCCGATCAATCACAGATCCGGGGATGTTCCCGCGCCGGATCTCGCTCGTTGAGGAAGAAGCGCAATTCACCTATTGGCTGCTGTACTGGCCGCTCATGAAACTGAAAGCTGCTGAGTAACAGAAACCGTCGCCATCCGGAAAAGGGCGGCGGTTTTTCTGTCCTATGGAATAAAATGAATCCAAGATCTGAAAGAGGGATGACGATGATCATTGATCCAAATGAACTTTCCGTAAAGGATATGTATAAATTATTGGTCGGCAGTGTGGTGCCGCGGCCGATTGCCTGGGTATCGACGATTTCGCAGGAGGGAATTCCGAATCTGGCACCGTACAGTTTTTTTAATGTGGTATCCCGGAATCCGCCGATGCTCGCTTTCTCGGTTGGTGAAGGGACAGGGGAACGGAAAGGAACAGTGAAGGATACGCTGCACAATATCCGCGATCAGAAGGAATTCGTCATTAATATTCTGACGTCGTCGATGGGAAATGAAATGGCAAAAAGCGCCGAGACGCTGCCGCCTGACGTGGATGAATTCGACTACGCCGATTTGCCATCCGCAGCAAGTGAAGTCGTAAGGGCTCCACGCGTTGCGGAAGCGCCCGTCAGCATGGAATGCAAACTCCACACAATCCTTCAGCTTGGAGATGACCACCTTGTCATCGGCCAATTGGTACGGTTCCATGTGGATGACGAGTTATACGAAAACGGACGGATTAACTTGGAGAAACTGGCTCCGCTCGGCCGGCTTGCCGGGAATTATGCACTGGTTGAGACCATTTTTTCTTTGCCGAACGACAATCTGGGCGAACTCATCAAAAAGCCGGTGGATAAAAGCGGCAGGCGCTGAAAGGGAGATGGAAAAACTGGGTTGAGATTTTTCCGGTGAATGAGGAAGATACGAAAAATGGGTATTGGTTATTAGATATGGGATGGATGAAGTAATTTGATCGGCTCGAAACTGAGGGAAGTAATCCCATGCTTGACGCCCATCAAGGTTCCGGAAGATGGCCTCTGCTAGGCTTCAGTCAGGAGGCGATCGTGATGAAAAGAATCCTGGCTTTAAGTCTGGTATTCCTTGCTGCCTGCGGAAATGAAGAAACAGTACCTACATTCGCTGATCCGGTGCCTGAACAGGTGATGCCAATGGAAAGAGAAGGGATATCCATTGCGCTTGCAGAAGATTCATTTACAGATCCCCCGGTTGAAATTACAACGACTATGATGAATGAGAGCGGACAAGCCATGGAATTCGGCGAGTATTTTTCAATCGAAGTGAATAAGGATGGTCAATGGTTCGCAATGGATCATTCGGATGCTGTCTTTTATAAGGATGCCGATTTCAAGGACTACGGTAAGGAGTTGCCGGCAGGAGCTGAAATCCAGCAGACTTTCTCGATCAAGAAGCTGGGCGAGACTCTCTTGCCGGGTGAGTATCGGCTTGTGAAGACATTTTCGGCGTCCGAAGCACCTTTCTACGAAACTTCCGTCGCGGTGCCATTTACGGTGAAATAAGTGTTTGAATTCGCTCTTATACGTCAAAACAGTATATAGGACGAAAAATGAAAGGAGTTTATGCAATGGCTGCATATGAATTGAGAAGACTGCAAATGACGAAGAGTGGAGAAGAAATTGAATTTGCATCCGGATCATTCCTGGAAAAGGAATTGGATGGCAATGTTCAGTACGAATTGGTGATGCACAACGTGCCGCGCTATGAGTTGTTTTTGGATAACCTGCAATCGGAAGAGCCGGTGCATGTAACGTTTGAAACCTTCGATAACAAAACCGGACGTGCGGATATGAATGTGCGCACAGTGAATAAGGAAAAGCCGAAAGATAATATCGTGGAACTTGAGACAATTCATCCGATCGAATTTAAATAAGCGGCCGTGCAAGAAAAGTCGCTCACTGGCCCGCCTGGTCCGGTGAGCGGCTTTTTTATGATTGGACTATGCGGTCGGAAAACGGGTAAAGGATGGTGTTGCATCAATGTCTTGACAGAAGAGGAGGAGCACGATGTCTTTGTTGAATCATCCGATCAATATCGGAAGTATTGAATTGGCAAATCGGCTGATTGCTGCACCCATGCAGCAGTATCGCGGAAGCGCTGAAGGCTATGCGACGGACTACCATGCCGGCCATTACAGCAGGTTTGCAGCAGGCGGCTTGGGACTTGTGATAATTGAATCGACAAGTATAGCTGAAAGCGGCCGGCTGTTTCAGAATGATATTGGGATTTTCAGTGACCGGCACATCAGCCCATTGAAAAATGTGACGGAAGCGGTCCATAAACATGGCGTGCCGGTGTTTATCCAGTTATGCCATGGCGGCCGAAAAGCTTCCCCGGATAACCAAGGGGAAATGTTGGCGCCGAGTGCATTGCCATACAATGAGGATTATGGAACGCCGAACGAGATGACACAGGAAGAAATCCGGGAAGTCGTGGAGCAATTCCGGCAGGCAGCGGGGAGGTCGGTGGAAGCGGGATTCGATGGCATCGAATTGCACGCGGCTCATGGGTATTTGCTGCATCAATTCCTGTCACCGCTATCCAATAAGCGCGAGGACGCCTATGGCGGCTCTTTCGAAAACCGGTTACGGATTCTAAAAGAGGTTCTCCAAGCTGTGCGGAAGCAGGTAGGGGAAGAGTATCCTGTACAGATCCGCTTTTCGGCCACTGATTATGTCGATGGCGGTTTAACACCTGACGATATCGGGGGAGCGGTGAATGCACTTGAACCATTCGGAGTGGATGCTATCCATGTATCGACCGGCGGACTGTTGCCGGTAAAACCATCTGATGTCGGCCCGGGATACCAGGTGCCGCATGCGGCGACCATTAAGGGATATACAGAGGTACCAGTCATTGCGGTGGGATTAATTCACACGCAAGAACTGGCGGAAGAGGTTGTGAAGTCACGGCGGGCGGACTGCATCGCCATCGGCCGGCCGCTGCTGGAGGATCCGGATTTTGTGAAGAACTGGCTATTCAGCAATCCCGTTAAATAAACGCGACACTGCATACATCAGGCAAAAAGCCGTTCCCCTGAAAATCGGGGATCGGCTTTTAAGCTGCGGTGAACCGGCATTTCGGAAAAGCCGAACAGCCGGTGAACGACCCGCGTTTCCCGGTCCGCGCGACAAGCGGCTGACCGCATTTTGGACAGATGCCTTGTGACATATCTTTTGCTTTCTGCTGCTGATCCGCCTGAATGGTCGCCACATGCTGTTGTTTGACAGTTCTGCCGCGCAAACTGAAGGTGCGGATCTGATCGGCGATCTCATGCACTTTCCGCTGGCTGAATCTCTCTTCTGTATACGACTTGATGACAGGGACAACGCCATCTGTCTGGACAACGTGAATGTGATCGGAAGTCACATCGATTTTTTTCAACGTGCCGCTGTTGGTGAACGCCACGATGGAAACGATCGGTTGCACGTAATCCGGCAAATACTGTTCGAGTGTTTTGATATGGCCATAATTCTGGTGGATCGGGTTTTGGAATTGCCGCTTGGATTTATAGATGGTCTGCGTCCATTTGGCATTTTTCTCCGAACCAAAAATCCAGCCTTGGTAGTTTTTCGTCTCGATTACGAAGATGCCATTTCGCCCGATGACAATATGGTCGATCTGCGCCGTTTTGTTCCCGTTTTGCAGCGTAATGTCATTCAATATTTCAATGTTTTCCTTTCCTAACCCCCGCAAGGCAAACCGGATGCCCATTTCTCCTAAATACCCTTTCACTTGTGGCGACTTCAATGCGATGCCGACTGCAAGCAAAGTCAGTAAAATGCCGATAGCCAAATTCCTACACCTCCCATTTGAATGAAATAAAAAATAATTTAAAACTATTTTTCCTGCGAGTTATTGTTTCTTTCTTTCAGTATGCCTGTACATCTTCAATAATGGAACAGTTTTTGAAATTTTTTATTACTTAAAACGCAGGACAATTGATATTACAATTTTTTATTCATTTTTTATGAATATATAGTTATGGTGAATCAGGAGTCGTTGTAGTAATGTAAGATAAATGGTTTAATTTTTATAATTTTTAGAAAAATGGAGGTGAAAGGAATGGGGAAGAATGTAAGGCTGAGCACATTGTTAATACTGATTCTTGTCACAGGCTGGGCAATCGGGATGGCTGGATTACCGTTTTCACGGGAGACCGCGATAGTCGCCTGTATATCGGTACTCATTATGACTTCGATTCACGGGCGGTATCTATTTGCCTACATCATGAGTGCTGTGTTAAGTTATGGCGCTTTTCTTACCATTTATGCCTTTGCAGCTGAAGAGCGCTCGTCAGTGGAGATGCTTTACATTTATAGCCACCTGCTGTTCACTGCGTTCATGCTCCTTTACTGGCTCCTTCTGCATGAAATTAAACAGATCGGCTATGAGTCGGATGAGCTTCGCCGTCGGGTTAGGGAATTACAGAAATACGGTCCCGATTCCGAATTACTGACGGTACATGAATTCATGGAACAAGCTGTCTGGGTGTTAAAAGCGGCTGAACGGAATCAGGAGGAGACATGGCTCGTGGAAATCGAAATTATTCCTGGGGCCATGCGCACGCATTCCAGTCTCCGGGATGTAATGGAATGGACCACTTTAACGACTATGCGCCAAAAGTTCGACCTGGCGACAGCAGTTCATGATAGAATTTACTTATTGCTGAAGGGAACGTCTGAAGAAGGAGTTGCCCGGGTACTGGCACGTTATCAGGCGAATCTGCAGCAGGAATTGAATTTGGTCAAAACGCCTTACCGCGCCCGGAAGGAACGTATTTCCCATATCGGTCAGCTTGTGCGGGTGAAGGAGGAAGCGGTATGACAGTGATCCTGATTGCCATCCTCCTTTTTTTCTGGCTGCTGCTTGTATTCTATTCTTTGCTGACTGTTGCAGGGATCATGAACCGGCTGCAAAGCCGGCAGCCCAAAAGCTTAAAACATTACCCGAGTGTGTCGGTGCTGATTCCGGCCCATAATGAGGACGTTGTGCTTGAAGACACATTGCGGGCGATGATCCGGCTTCGGTATCGCGGTCAGTTGGATATTTACCTGCTCGATGATGGTTCGACAGACCGCACAGCGGAAATCGCAAAGGAATTCGCAGAGCTGTTTTCCCGTATCCATTACATTCCTGTACCGGCAGGGAAGCCATCCGGCAAGTCCCGTGTCCTGAACTACGGGCTTGGGATGACTGAGTCGGATTATTTCGTTGTTTATGACGCGGATAATGAACCGGAACAGGATGCGGTTAAAAAACTGGTGGAAGCGGCGGAGAGAACACCGAATTCAGCGGGAGCTGTCGGTTACGTGAAGACGAAGAATACGGACACCAATCTGCTGACAGCCATGATCGGTCTGGAGTTTCAAGTGTTTCAATTACTGATGCAATGCGGGCGCTGGTCGCTGTTCAATCTCGGTTCCCTCGCTGGAACAAATATGCTGCTCCGGCGGTTCATCATCCAGGAACTCGGCGGCTATGATGTGAATGCGCTTGCGGAAGATGCCGAGCTTACGGTCCGGCTGACCGCCTTGGGTTATACACTTCCTGTCGTGCCGGTTTCCCGTACATGGGAGCAGGAACCGGAGACGCTGCGGGCGTTCATCAGGCAGCGGACCCGCTGGCTGAGTGGTAATCTCTATTTGCTGGAAAAATCATTCCGGGACCGTTCACTCTGGTCCGGCCGGACGTTTATCCTGAGTCTGCAGCATGTGCTCACTTACCTCATGTTCGTGCTCACGCTGCTTGTGTCGGACGTGTTTTTTCTTGCAAGTCTCGCAGGAGCCCAATTGCCGGCAATGGATGCGCCGTTGACCATGCTATGGTTTATGACTTATATCCTGTATGTGGGCCAGTTGCTGAGTGCACTTGTCGTGGACCGGAATGTATCGGCGAAAAATGTTCTGCTTGCCCTCATCATGTATTTCACATATGCGCAGCTGTTTCTGCTCCTGCTGTTCCGCAGCATCAGTATATACACGTGGAATCGGCTGCGTAAAAAAACCATCGCCTGGGACAAGACCCAGCGCTTTAAAGGAACGGTGGAATGAATAAATGGCTACAGGCATTGCTGGCCGTGGTTGCGCTGGTCGGCTGTGCCGGTGATGATCCGCAGCAAAGTCAGGATACGGAGAAGGGGACGGCTGTGCAGCAGGAAGTTGCAGCGAAGTATATGAATGAGGAAGGGTTTATCCATGCCTACCCGGATAAACAGGACTCCGCCTATTTATCCGAGAGCATCGGACTGTATATGCAGTACTTGGTGGAAGCTGGCGATGCTGAGGCATTTGCCGGACAGTTCAGGCGCCTTCAGGAAGCGTTCATCACAGAAGAACAGGGAGGCACGTTCGTCCGTTGGGTACTCTATGAAAATTCAAATGTCAATGCGCTCATAGACGATATGCGGCTGATCCGCGTATTGCGGGAAGGAGCGGAGCGGTTCGGGGAACCGGCTTACCGGGAGCTGGCCGACCGGCTCGCTTCTACGCTTTTGCGCCTTCAGCAGACGGAAAGCTATCCCGTCGATTATTACGACTGGTCAATCGGTCAGCCGGCGCAGCGGATCACGCTCAGCTATTTGATCGATGATCCTTCCGGAACGGTCGGCGGCCAGGATTTGCTTGAAAATGTGGACGAAACAGAACTATTTTTCCCGGAGTATTATGATTTTCAGCAAGGCAATTATGTAAAAAACGACGAAGTGCACATGATCGACCAATTGCTGATTGCCATTAATCGGGCGGATAAAGGACTTTCTTCCGACCGCTTCGATGACTGGCTGCTGACGGAGTGGAACACTGAAGGGAAAGTATTCGGCCGGTATGATCGGAATTCACTCCAGGCAACCGTCCCGTATGAATCACTTGCTGTCTATTACTTTCTGCAAGCGTATTTTGAACGAATCGGGGAGCCGGAGCTTGCAGAAGAAGTTACAGCAAATGTGCGGGTAATCGCCAGCGAACATGATGAAGATGCACTGCATTTTTTCGATTACATTCATTATCAGCTCCTGCTGCAGAAAAAGGACTGATAAAAGGGGGATTGAGCCATGAAGCCGGTATTCAGCATGCTGTTACTGGGATTCAGCCTGATTTTTTCCGCTGTCTCACCGGCTGCTGCCGAGGCTGCAGCCAATCAGGCAAAAACGCTAATCGTCTATAAAGGCGATGCGGGCGTGCAGGTGAATGAATTGCATGCGCTCGATCTGGCTACGGGCCATTTTGCGTCAGACAGGACAATTCTGCCGTTATCAGAAGCGGCAGAAGAAGGAATTGCCGGCTATTCGCATGTATTGTATGCCGGATTCAGTGAAGAGGCGCTGTCCGATAAAGAACTTGAACTATTCCGTGAATTCACCGGACCTCTGTATTTGATCGGCCGGCATATTGACCGGTTTCCGGCAGTGGAGAAGCTGGGGCCGGATGGAGCTGAAAAAATCACAGCCATCCGGAATGCGGCTGGTACCTGGGAAGCACCTGTCGATAAACTGGTGACCCGCTTTGAAAATACGGCCGGCTGGGAAGTGCTCTATACAGCAGAGGTGGCTGGCGGTGAACTTCCGCTGATACTCCGGCAAGGGAATACGTTCGTCGCTGTTGCTGAATCGGTTACCGGACCGGTCAGCGATGCACTGGGAGAAACTTTATTTGATTTTTATCAGGCCGAACGGCAGGCACCGAAGAAGTTTCTCCGGCTTGAGGATGTGCATCCAAAGAGCGATCCTATCCAGCTGAGAGCAATCGGCGATTACTTGGCGGAACAGAATATCCCCTATGCCATTACGGTGATTCCTGTGTATCTGAATCCCCAGACTCACGAAGAGATCCGACTGGCAGATGAACCGGAGCTTGTCCGCGTTCTCCTTGGGATGCAGGCGAACGGCGCCTCCATCATTCTGCACGGCTACCGTCATCAGTACCGGGACAGCGAAACGGGCGAGGGATTCGAGTATTGGGATGTGGAGCACGACCGGCCGATCTATCAGAGCAAAGATGAACCGGTACTGCTCCGGGAGGATTTTTCGACGGATGAGGAATTCGCCGCTTTCCTTAAACAGGGACAGGCATTCGAGGAGTCCTATATCCGCACGACTGTCGAACGGGGCATTCAGGAATTGACTGAGCAGCGATTGTATCCACTCGCTTTCGAAGCGCCGCATTACTCCATGTCAGAAACCGGATATAGAATTCTTTCCGATTACTTCTCGACGTATGTCGGTGAAATCCAATTATCCGATAAGACATTCAACGGGACAGGTATCAGCCTATTTGAAACGAAACCGGTTAAACTGCACGGCATGCAGGTGCTGCCGGAAACGCTCGGCTACATTGAACCAGACAATCCGGATGCAGTAACGGAATTGACGGCACAAGCCCGCTATGCCGCCAGTTTTTCAGACAGTTATCTCGCTTTTTTCTATCATCCGTATCTTGGGCTCGATGGCTTGAAAGATGTGCTGGATGTTTTATCGGTGTATGACGAATACGAGTGGGTGAATATGAAAGAACTGGATAACCGGGTGGTCGTGAATGGATTGACCATCTCGACGGGTGATGGAAAAATCACGGTGGACCGGGGCGTTGGCGTGCTTGTAGCCCAGACGGCCAAGGATATGTGGTGGTTCGCGGTTCCGATACTGGTCTTTCTCTTGATTGTAATCACTTCCATCCGTCAGAAGCGGGTTCTCCGCGGACGCTGATTTTATGAAAAGACCTTGCACATACGAATGTGCAAGGTCTTTTTGCATGGATTTAATGAAAAATACTGGGTTTATTTCAATTAATAAATTTCAATTATTAATTAGAAAGTAATGGATTAAGTGTGGTGCATATAGTACTATTTAAGTGAACTACCCGCCAATTAATTTCTTCGAAAATTTGAAGTGGGGGCTTCGGGAAAGAAAACTTCCCCTCTTTTATTGCTTGGTCACTCACAGGGCCAACGCCCCATGTCACAAGCCTTGAATTCGTGGCGTTCCAACCACTATCTTCGGGAAAACGAATTAGACAGATGCAGGTTCAGCTAGGAATCCTAAGTCTGACAACGTATGAACGCCATAGTTTTTGAGATTGAGTGCTGCGTTATGGTCCCGGTCGATCACGGCTTGGCAATGCGCACACGTATACGTCCGTTCAGAAAGCCGCAAGTTCTCTTTTTTTGTGCCGCAGGCGCTGCACAGTTTACTGGATGGGAAGAAGCGGTCGGCGACGATGTAGTGTTTCCCTTTTCGTTCCGCTTTGTATTTGAGCATATTACGGAACATGCCGAACCCGTTGTCGTGCAGTTTCTTGCCGAGTTTCAGGCACTGCGCCAGGTTTGACAGGTCGAGGTCTTCCACCACAATCGCATCGTAATCATTGGTTATCTGGTCACTTTTCTTGTGGAGAAAGTCTTTCCGCTGATTGACGGCCTTCGCCATCGTCTTCTGGTAGTTCTTGAGCGCTTTCTGGTAGTTCTTCGAATCGATCGGATTTCCGTCTTTATCCTTCGGCGCCCGTTCCTTCTTCCGTGCCAGCGACTTATTCTGCCGCCGCTGCCGTTTCTCGATGAGGCGGTGGAACCGCGGGTATTCCGCCTTTTGCCCCTCGCTGTCCATGTACAAATCGGATTGGCTGTAGTCCAAGGCGGTAATTTTGGATGTGGCGACCTTTTCCACGAGTTGCAGCTTTTCAAATGGATAATCGACGGAAATGGCCACGATGTAGCGGTCACCTTCCCGTTTGATGGTCGCCTTTTTGATCAGCCCATCGGCGGGCAGTTCCCGATGCAATCGAACGGGTATACCTTCAGGGAATTTCGGAATGCGCAGAAACGTCACCCCATCCCTCGATTCGATGCGGATATTCCCATTCGTCTGGTTGGTTGTATAGCTGAATCTGCCTTGCTTTTTACTGTGAAATTTCGGCAGCCCCTTGACGTCTCGAAGGGAAGGCACATAGCCGGCTTTCATCTTTTTCTGTACAGATTCCTTGTATTGCAGCGGGCGCGTTTACCGTAGGTCTCGTTATATTTTTTGATGGCTGCCTGAAAACGGATCTTGGCATCGTTGTAGACAAAGGCGTCATTTGACTTGTCAAGGAAATCAAACCGATTAGTGATCGTCGTGTAATTCGGAACCTTGTAGGTCAAAAAACCGCCTGAGAATTCGATGGATGTTAGGTGTTCAACCAACCCGGCCACGTACTCATTGTAGATTTTCCGCTCACATCCGAATGCCATCTCCAGGCGCTGCTTCTGTTCATCCGTCGGAAAAATGGCATAACGGAACGCGCCTGTTATCCACCCGTCAGGCAATTGCTTTTTCGTGCCTTTGATAGGACTTCCCTTCTTGTCAGCCGCCATGACACTGCCTCCTTCCTGTTCATTCATTGCCCTTTGTATACTGGAACTCACGTTCTGTTTATTTCGAGTATACAGGCTGGTTTGACAAAAAGAAAAGAAAAATTTTCGGCGTTCGCCGACCGAAATTCATCCCCACCCTGCTCGCTCCGCTCCCCGAGGATGGGGACTTCTTTCGGAATTCGTTAAACTAAATGGAATTTTAAAAAACTTCTTTGTCTTTAGCATCCGCTGATCTCTGAGAAGGGACTTTCCTTGTTCCGGAACCGTGATGGACGGAGATCACTGGAGTCACAGAACGGTATCAGGAGTAGATTAAAGAGAGCAGTTTAATCAAACGAAAGAGCAGGTGAGACCATGAAGAATAATTTGAAATTGGGAATCCTCCTCGTCCTGATTTTAGGGGCCGGATGGGCACTCATCTTTACCGGTTTGCCATTCTGGCGGGAATTGACAGCGGTTTCGGTTATTTCCCTGCTGATCATGGCGGCGATCCACGAGCGGTTCGTGTTCCTGTATGCGATGAGCGCCATTCTGAGTTATGGCGCATTTTTGGCGTTTTATGTATTTGTGACGACGGAGGAGCCGGCCAATGAATTGCCGCTCATCTACAGTCACTTGCTGTTTACAGGTTTTCTGCTGTTGTACTGGGTGTTGCTGAATGCAGTGAAGCAGCTCGGGTATGAGCAGGACGAACTGAAACGGCAGATCAGCCTGCTTCAGAAATACACAGGTGAATCGGAGCTCCTGACTGTCCATGAATTCATCGAGCAGGCTGCTTGGCTTATGAAATCAAGCGAGCGCCATCAAGAGGAGATCTGGTTTTTGGAGCTGGCTCTAATTCAAGACGGTACAGGCGCTCAGCGAAGCGTAATGGACACGATGGAGCGGACGATCCAGCACACAATCAGGCAAAAATATGACTTGGCGACCAGTATGGACGATACGCTCTACCTGCTGCTGAAAGACACGAATGCGGCAGGCGTCCAGCGGGTGGTTGAGCGGTTTCAGGAAAACCTGCAGCAGGAATTGAATCTGCTGGAACCGCCGTACCAAGTAAAGAAAGCGCAACTGAGGGATCTAAGTCAGCTGTCGCTCGCCATGGAGGAGGCCGGATGAGTCATGCCATCACGATTATTTTAGGGTTCTTCTGGCTGCTGCTGCTGTATTACTCCGTACTGACAATTGCCGGCATCTGGTACCGGGCACGAACCGGGGACTCATCCAAGTTAGAGAACTACCCAAGTGTATCCGTGCTGATTCCGGCACATAACGAAGGATTGGTTCTTGATGCGACGCTCCAGGCAATGAACCGGCTTCGGTACAGTGGCCGGTTGGATGTTTATGTGCTCGATGACCGCTCGGAAGATGACACAGCTGCGATTGCACAGGAATATGCGGCAGTGTTTTCCCGGATTCATTACATACCTGTCCCTGAAGGAGCACCTAACGGAAAATCACGCGTGCTCAATTATGGCATCAGCCTCATCTCTTCGGATTACTTCATGGTATTCGATGCGGACAATGAGCCGGAAACGGATGCACTCGAAAAGCTGGTGCAAGCAGCCGAGCGGACGCCGGATGCTGCGGGGGCTGTCGGCTATGTAAAAACGCGGAATTCCGGCGCGAATGTGCTCACCCGGATGATCGGGCTCGAGTTTCAGGTATTTCAGCTGCTGATGCAATGCGGCCGCTGGGCGCTCTTTAAGTTGGGTTCACTCGCCGGCACGAACATGCTGCTCCGGCGCTCTGCAATCGAAGAAATGGGCGGCTATGATGTATATGCGTTAGCGGAAGATGCCGAGCTGACGGTCCGGCTGAATGCGGCGGGTTACCGGCTCCCGGTCGTGCCGACTTCCCGTACATGGGAACAGGAACCGGAAACCATCAATGCACTGATCCGTCAACGGACCCGGTGGCTGACCGGAAACATTTATCTGCTTGAAAAATCGTTTCGTGAATGGTCGCTCTGGAAAGGGAAAGGTTTCATCTTCAGTCTGCAGCACGTCTTTACTTATTTGGTGTTTGTGCTGATGCTGCTCTTATCGGATCTGTTCTTCATCTTCGGCATCACGGGGTATGAACTGCCTCACATGAATACGCCGGTGCTGATGCTGTGGTTTTTAACGTATGTCGTGTACGTCGGTCAGCTGCTGAGCGCGCTTGTCGTTGATAAGAATGTTTCCCTGAAAAATGTCCTGCTCGCCCTCACGATGTATTTCACTTACGCCCAGCTGTTTCTCCTGCTGTTATTCCGCAGCTTTGTGCTGTATGTCTGGAGTCGGATTCAGAATGAAGCCATCGCTTGGGATAAAACACAGCGTTTCGGCCCGGAACTGGAAGAGAAACTGAAAAAAGACCCGCTTTAAGGAACAGTTGCAACAAAAGAAAGGCATAGCCGATCAGAGGACCGGGCTGTGCCTTTTTTAATTGACCGGCTGCATATCATCATCTTGAAGGTTTTAATTTCTTCTCACTGACAGCAATCGCTTTATCCATCGCGCGAGCCGGCTGTTCGAGTATACGGCCGTGGCCGACAGCAAGCAGTGCCGGATTGAGCGCGCGCAGGCGCTTGGCGCTGATCAGGGCTGCTCCTTTGTGCCAGGTGGCCATGGCAGGAAAAGGGAACAGCGGTTTCACTTGGCCTGATACCGCAACGCCGCCTCTAGTTTGAAAAGCGTCGCCTGCAATCAGACTGCCGTTCCGCGTATCAATCAGTGAAATGGAACCTGGCGTGTGGCCGGGTGAAAAAATCACTTCCAACGAACCGATCCGATCTCCCTCTTTCAAGAGAATATCCGGTCGTGACCGGATCTTTTTTGGCAAGCCGCCTTTGACAGGGCTCTGCGGCTCACCGGCGAGCAAATCGCTGTCACCGGCAAGCAGGCGGGCATCCCGTACTGAAATACCGACTTGGGCATTTGGCAAAGCGTCCGTCAATTCATCGAGCGAACCCACGTGATCCATATGGGCATGGGTCAGAATGATGTGTGTAATTGGTTTGCCGATCGTTCTTGCTGTCTTCAGGATACCCGCCGTGCTGTAAGGAAGAGCGGTGTCGATGAGTGTCAGGGAATCCCGTTCTTCGATTAAATAGCAATTCACAGGAAATGCGTCGGGCATGAATGATAATTGATGAACCGTTCCAATTGTGGTCGTCCGCATTGCTATTCACTCCTTCACATTCTTTCCTCCAGTTTGCCGGAAAATGACGGATTTGGCGAGTGCAAAGCGAAAGAATAATCATGGTATAGTAAGGGGAAGGAAACCGGAGGGGGCAGGAACCAGGATGAAGGATACAAATCGACTGCGGGATACATTCGAAGAGACCGAATACCAACTGGCCGGGCACGGGAAGCGGACCGCCCGCATATTGAAAGAGGCATTTGCCCAAGTGGATGACGGACTAAAGAGTGATCATTACGGCGAGGGCCAAGTAATTGATGCTTTCCAAGACAAGATGGCGAAACTGCTTGGGAAAGAAGAGACCGTGTTCTTCCCGAGCGGCACGATGGCTCAGCAGATAGCCCTGCGTATCTGGAGCGACGAGGAGGGGATCCGGAAAGTCGGCTACCACCCGTTAAGTCATTTGGAGATCCACGAAGAAAACGGGTTGCAGGAGCTGCACGGCATCCAATCCATATTGCTGGCGGACCGCAATAGTATTATCACACTTGAAGATATCGTAAACATGCAGGAAAAAGTCGCCTGTATCCTGCTTGAATTGCCGCAGCGGGAAATCGGCGGTCAATTGCCGGATTACAAGACGCTCGAAGACATCTCTGCGTATTGCCGGGAACATGGCATCCGGCTTCATTTGGACGGGGCGCGACTTCTTGAAGTCCTGCCTTATTACGGAAAAACGGCAGCCGAGATAAGCGCATTGTTCGACAGTGTGTATATCTCCGTCTATAAAGGCATCGGCGGCATTGCGGGGGCGGTACTTGCGGGGAACGCAGAGTTCATTCAGCAGTCCAAAGTGTGGAAACGGAGGCACGGCGGCGATTTGATCAGCTTGTATCCGTACATCGTGAGTGCCGACTATTATTTTGATCAGCGGGTCAACCAGATGCGCCGGTATTATGAGGATGCAACAGAACTGGCCGGTTATTTCAATAATGTGCCTGCCGTCACGACGCTGCCGGAAGTGCCGGTATCGAATATGTTCCACGTCCATATCGCTCTGCCCGAAGAACAGGCAGCGGAAGCGATTGCTGCTGCACAGGAACAGACCGGCATCGGAATTACAGGCTATGTGCGGAAAATAGACGACCACAATTGCTATTTTGAAGTGAGTCTCGGTGATCAATATGCGAATCTGTCAGCAGCGGAAGTCCGGAAAGTGTTTCAGCAATTCGATTCAGAAATAAAGAAGGTGATGTCATGAAGACATTTGCGGTGTTTCTGCGAATGGCTGATGAAGAAAAAAGCGTTCGCTATCGTTCGGATCATTTGGCATTCCTCGAACAAATGCGAACCGCGGGACATGTGCGTGCGAACGGCCGGTTTCCGGATGGTTCCGGCGGACTGATCATCTACCAGGCTGAATCGCTCGCGGACTGTGCAGCACTGGCGGATCAGGATCCTTATATCCGGCAAGGGGCAAGAAACAGCGAAATCCATGAATGGGAGGCAGTCTGGGCAGACTGACACCCGCGTTGCAGTTCCGGTCTCCGGGACTGCATTTTTTTGATTGATGCGGTAAGGTATTTCTATCGGGATTCAACAGGAAAGGAAGACGACGGGGATGAAATACGCAGTTGGCGTTGACATAGGAGGAACAAAAGCAGCAGCGGCAGTCGTGGCGGAAACGGGGGAGATTCTTAAAAAAACGGTCATTCCGACAGATGGTACCGTGGCGCCGGAGGAGATGATCGAACGCATCAGCAGAGTCATCAGCAAATTGATCAAGGAGACTGGCCTTCAGGCAGGCGACTTAAGCGGTATCGGTATCGGAGCGCCTGGGCCGCTTGATACGAAAAGAGGTGCCATCCATTCACCGCCGTATTTGCCGAGGTGGATCGATGTGCCGGTTGTGCAATTGATGGCGCAGCGATTTTCCATACCGGTCTTACTGGAGAACGATGCAAACGCCGCGGCACTTGCAGAAAAATGGCTTGGAGCTGCACGCGGCTTGAATGACTTTGTTTATGTAACTGTCAGTACCGGCATCGGCGCCGGCATCGTATCGGATGGCCGGCTTGTGAGCGGCCGGCGGGGCAATGCCGGTGAAATCGGGCACATGGTGGTCGATCCGTCATTCGGCCGCTGTTTCTGCGGTCTCTATGGCTGCTTGGAGTTGATTGCTTCCGGTACGTCGATTGCCAAGCATGGCTCGGTGATTTCAGGTCGGACACTTTCAACGAAAGAAGTATTCGATCTATACCGGGCGGGGGATGCTGCTATAATGGAGTTTGTTGACCGGGTGTTTCATGCATTGGGCACTGCTGCCGTGTCGCTTGTCAATACGTTCGACCCCGAAGCAATCATAATCGGCGGCGGAGTTTCACAAGTTGGTGATCCCTTGTTCAAAGCGGTCCAGACGCATATCAGCCGCTATGCACTTGATGCTGTCGGCCGGCAGACGCAAGTTGTACCGGCCCAACTGAATCAGAGTGAAGGTGTGATCGGCGCTGCAGCGCTCTGTTTCCAGCCGGGCTCTTAATCGGTCCGGAATGGGGTATAGGTTAATAAAGATGAAAGCTGTTGTTTGGAGGGATATAAATGGAAGCGATTCTGGCTGTGATTGTCGGATTAGCACTCAGTGCGACGGCAGGGTTCCGCATCTTCACGCCGCTGCTCATAACCGGATTGTTCGTGCGCACGGAATGGGTGACGCTTGCAGAAGGATTTGAATGGATCGGGAGTACGCCGGCACTGATTGCGTTCGGTGTTGCGACACTGCTTGAAATCGGTGTCAATTACCTGCCGGTTCTTGGTACTTTCCTGAAAATGCTTGCCACTCCGGCCGCAACAGTCGCCGGGATTTTGCTGACGGCTTCATTCATCGGTGATATGGATCCGTTTGTCAGCTGGAGCATCGCCATTATCGGGGGAGGCGGAATTGCGACGACTGCCCATGCCACAACTTCCATCGTCAAAGGTGTCAGCGAAACTGCGGCAGTAAGTCCTGTCGTATCCGCCATGGAAGATGGCATAGCGATTGTCGGTCCGGTCCTGATTTTTCTTGTGCCGGTGCTCGCTGTCATCGTCCTTGCTGTGGCCGGATACCTGATTTATAAAGCATACAGACGGATTACATTTAAAGATCGGATGGCATAACCTAAACCTTATTGCACCATAGACTTCATGTTTATGGTGCTTTTTATTTTTTGATGTTTTTCCTATGGTTCACACAAAGCAGTTCATTTACAAATTGCCAAGCCTGTTGGTAAGATAAGCTGGATGTTTCGTAAAGACAGCAGCGGCAAATCGATGTATGCTTTTTACATAATTATAGTGAAATGACAAACGGAAGGAAGGGAATAATGCATGGACAAACTGCAAGGTGTGCTTCCGGCGATCAGGAGCATGAAAGGATTTGACCGGCTTCTCGCGAGTGATTATCCGTACATCATTATTCTCGAAGTCCATCTCGGACAGCTGAAGCCGCTCGTGCGTGAAATTAAGAAAGCAGGCAAGAAAGTGCTGGTGCACGCCGATCTTGTTCAAGGACTGCAGACAAATGAACAGGGAATCGAGTTTCTGGTCCGCAGTATCAAACCGGACGGTATTGTCTCCACTCGGGCCAATGTTATCGGAATGGCCAAGAAGAACAAGGTCCTGGCAATCCAGCGTCTCTTCATCCTGGACAGTCAGGCACTTGATCATAATTTAAAAATCATCCGGCAGGCACAGCCGGATTACATCGAAGTGCTGCCAGGGGTTATTCCTTCTGTCATCCGGGAAATTGCTGATCAAATCGAAATCCCGGTTATCGCAGGTGGGCTTATCCGCACGGAAGCGGACATTCAGCGGGCCCTCGAAGGAGGAGCCATCGCCATTTCAACATCTCAGAGTGATCTGTGGGAATTATGAAAAAAGTATAAAAACCTGTTGACAGCGTTTTCATAATCCGTTAAGTTGTAGTTAACAAGTTAAGATTGTGATGGAGATCTGGAGACCCACATCAAATGCCGCTTTCACCGTGGAAGTGTGTGCGTTTGGTGTGGGTCTTTTTCTGTATCAGCCTGACAGTCTTGCTTAAACTGAGAAAAGAGGTGTTTTACCATGTCAGAGTTTGTAGCTGAAGTAATCGGAACGATGATCCTGATTATTTTCGGTGGTGGGGTTGTTGCAGGTGTGGTGTTGAAAGATTCCAAAGCAGAAGGCAGCGGCTGGGTCGTCATTACGATTGCGTGGGGACTGGCCGTTACGATGGCGGTATATGCAGTAGGCGCGTTTTCCGGTGCTCACATCAATCCGGCTGTGACACTCGGTCTTGCTTCGGTCGGTGAATTTCCATGGGAGAAAGTACCGTTATACATTGCGGCGCAAATGGTCGGTGCCATCATCGGGGCTTTCATTGTCTTTCTTAATTATTTGCCGCATTGGAGACGGACTGAAGACCAAGGGGCCAAACTGGCAGTCTTCTCGACTGATCCTGCCATCCATAGTCCATTTTCAAACCTGGTCAGTGAGACGATCGGTACAGCGGTGCTCGTCATGGGACTTCTGTTCATCGGAGCCAATGATTTCACGGAAGGTCTGAATCCGCTCATCGTCGGTGCTCTTATCATCGCGATCGGGATGTCGCTCGGCGGAGCAACAGGCTATGCGATCAACCCGGCCCGTGATCTCGGTCCACGGATTGCGCATGCGATTCTGCCGATTCCTGGAAAAGGCGATTCGAATTGGGGCTATGCATGGGTGCCGATCGTCGGTCCGCTCTTCGGCGGTGTTTACGGCGCTGTTTTCTATAAAGCTTTCTTTACCGGGGATTACAGCCCGGTCTTCTGGGGACTGAGCGTGGTGATGCTGTTGATCCTGATCGGTGCTGCCAACACAGAACTGAAAAAGGGTCGAAAAAAAACGGATCATTTAGAAGAGAATAAAATTGTAGGGAAAACAGTCTGAGGAGGGGATCAATTTGAGTGAAACGTATATTTTAGCGATCGACCAGGGAACAACCAGTTCACGGGCTATTCTGTTCAATAAAAAAGGGGAAATCGTTGAAACTGCCCAGCAGGAATTCGAACAGTTTTTCCCGAAGCCGGGCTGGGTGGAACACGACGCCAATGAAATCTGGACATCCGTTCTTGCCTGTGTGGCAGGCGTTTTCCGCAAAGCGGATATTGAACCGAGCCAAGTGGAAGGGATCGGCATTACAAACCAGCGGGAAACCGCTGTCGTGTGGGATCGCAATACCGGAAAACCGGTCTACCGGGCAATCGTCTGGCAGTCGCGCCAGACCGATGGTATCTGCCGGGAACTGAAAGAACAGGGACATAATGAATTGTTCCGTAAAAAGACAGGGTTGCTGATCGACGCTTATTTTTCAGGCACCAAAGTAAAATGGATTTTGGATAACGTGGAAGGTGCCCGGGAAAAAGCGGATAATGGCGATTTGATGTTCGGCACCATCGATTCCTGGCTCGTCTATAAGCTGTCCGGGGGCCAAACGCATATCACAGACTACAGCAATGCTTCCCGCACGCTGATGTACAATATCTATGATCTGCAGTGGGATGACGAGCTGCTTGAAATTCTTACGGTACCGAAAAGCATGCTGCCGGAAGTCAAGCAGTCATCCG
Organism: Planococcus lenghuensis; assembly: GCF_001999905.1. Lineage (NCBI taxonomy): Bacteria > Bacillati > Bacillota > Bacilli > Caryophanales > Caryophanaceae > Planococcus > Planococcus lenghuensis. The sequence goes on along the minus strand of NZ_CP019640.1, from coordinate 2,640,015 downwards.
AAGTCTATGCAAAAACAGTGAACTATCATTTCTTCGGCCATGAAGTGCCGATCGCCGGTATTGCCGGGGACCAGCAGGCCGCGCTATTCGGACAAGCCTGCTTCGAAAAAGGCATGGTGAAAAACACATACGGCACCGGCTGCTTTGTGCTCATGAACACAGGTGAAGAAGGGGTCGCTTCTGAACAGGGCTTGCTGACGACGCTTGCATGGGGCGTGGACGGAAAAGTGGAATATGCGCTTGAAGGCAGTATCTTCGTGGCCGGCTCAGCCATCCAATGGCTGCGTGATGGCTTGAAGATTATCAACACAGCACCGGAAAGCGAAAACTATGCGACACAGATCGAGTCAACGGAAGGCGTTTATATGGTGCCGGCATTCGTCGGGCTCGGTACACCTTATTGGGACACGGATGCACGCGGAGCCGTATTCGGTCTGACACGCGGTACGACAAAAGCCCATTTCATCCGGGCAACGCTTGAATCGCTGGCCTATCAGACAAAAGATGTCGTGGACGTTATGCAAAAAGAAGCGGGAACCGACATGAAGACGCTCCGTGTTGACGGCGGAGCCGTCGCGAACGACTTCCTGATGCAGTTCCAGAGTGATATTCTGGATGTTCCGGTTGAACGGCCAGGCATTCAGGAAACAACAGCGCTCGGTGCAGCATATCTTGCCGGACTTGCTGTTGGTTATTGGAAAGATAAGGACGAAATCGCGAAGCAATGGCAGCTCGAAAAACGCTTCACACGCGAAATGGATGCAGAGACAAGTGCGTCCTTGTATAATGGGTGGCAGCAGGCTGTCGAAGCTACACGAACATTTAAACTGTAACACATGGTTATTCGGCGCTATTTGGCTTTTGATATGCTATAATAGGTGTCAGAACAAGTTAATAACTGGATGGAGAATTTGAGAGACCACCGACACCTGCAGAATTACTCTGAGGGGTGCCGTCTGGTCTCTTTTCGATTTTCTGTCAACAGAAGGAGAGATAAGGTCTATGGGATTTTCCAGTTTTGAACGATCAGCGACGTACAAAGAGATGGAGAGCCAGCAACTTGATTTGCTTGTCATCGGCGGTGGAATCACAGGTGCAGGGATTGCGCTTGACGCTGCAACCCGCGGAATGAAAATCGGCGTTTTGGAAATGCAGGATTTTGCGGCGGGCACCAGCAGCCGTTCCACGAAACTCGTCCATGGCGGCTTGCGTTATTTGAAGCAATTCGAAGTGAAGATGGTGGCGGAAGTCGGCAAAGAACGGGAAATCGTGTATGAGAACGGCCCGCATGTAACAACGCCGGAATGGATGATGCTGCCATTTTACAAGGGCGGGAATTTTGGCCCGTACAGCACAAATATCGGCTTGCGCGTTTATGACTTCCTGGCAGGTGTGAAAAAGGGCGAGCGCCGCCGCATGCTGAATATTGACGAAGCACTCGAACGGGAACCGCTGCTGAAGCGGGACGGATTGAAAGGTGCCGGATATTACGTGGAGTACAAGACGGATGACGCCCGGCTGACGATTGAAGTGATGAAAAAGGCTGTGGAGACCGGTGCGCATGCACTCAATTACGCGAAAGTTATCCAGTTCCTTTATGAGGACGGCCGCGTCGTGGGTGTCAATGCGGAAGACCAGATCGACGGCACCATCCACTCCATCCGTGCCAAGAAAGTCGTCAACGCAGCCGGACCATGGGTTGATGAACTGCGCGAAAAAGATGGCTCGAAGAAGGGGAAAACCCTTCAGTTAACGAAAGGGGTTCACTTGGTGTTTGACGGAGACCGGTTCCCGCTCCGACAGGCGATTTACTTTGATATGCCGGATGGCCGGATGGCCTTTGCAATCCCGCGCGAAGGCAAAGTGTATGTGGGGACGACGGACACGGTATACAAAGCGGATATCGCACACCCGACCATGACGGAAGAAGACCGCGACTATTTGCTGAAGGCTGTCGATTTCATCTTTCCGGAAGTTGGTGTGACTGTGGAAGACGTTGAATCGAGTTGGGCGGGTGTCCGGCCGCTCATTTACGAAGAAGGGAAAGATCCTTCTGAAATTTCCCGGAAGGATGAGATTTTCGTTTCGGAATCCGGGCTTATTTCAATCGCCGGCGGCAAGTTGACCGGTTACCGGAAAATGGCGGAGCATATCGCGGATCTCGTCGCTTCCCAGCTGAAGGAAGAAGAGGGGCGGACGTTCCCGAAAAGTGACACGAAACACCTGCCGATTTCAGGCGGTGAAGTCGGCGGCTCGGAAGGCTTTAAGAAATTCATCGATGATATTGAACGGGCAGGTGAGCCGCTCGGTCTGCCGGAAGGCGCTCTTCGCCAGCTGACGGAGCGCTACGGCGCAAATGTGGATAAAGTGCTGGAGTATTACGTATCCGGCAAAGACGAGGCGGATAAGATCGGCATCCATCCGCTTGCGTATGCCATGCTGCGGTACGGCATTGAACATGAAGCGACTTGTAAGCCAGTCGACTTCTTTGTCCGACGGACCGGGGCCATCTATTTCCAGATTGATTGGGTACGGACATATAAGGATCCGGTCCTCAATTACATGGCTGGTGCGTTTGGCTGGACGGATGAGCAGAAACAGCTGTACCGCGAAGAGCTGGATGAACTTCTGTTTGAAGCGACCCAGCCGGTGCCGTATGGCGTGAATTGGGTAGAGAAAGAACCGGTTGAAGCGAAATAATAAATCGAAAAAGCGTGAGACCGGTACCGGTCTCACGCTTTTTTAAATAGCGATCCCTGCTACTGCAGGATATCCTGAAGCGAGGAAGCATACGTTATGCCCAGGTGAACATCCAATTCATTGAGCCGCCGGGCATGATCCGGATGCAGGCCGGTCAGCGTGACGGATGTGCCCATCAGGCTGAGCGACTGCAGCAGCGAATTGAATTCCTGGAGACCGGAATTATCGATTAGATCGACAGCGGTGAAATCCAGAATGATTTTCGTTGCGCCGGATGCGTATGTATCACTCAATACTTTCTCCTGCACTGCAGCCATCTGTTCTACTGTCAAATCCCCAAAGAGCGGGATGAGCATGCGCGATCGATCAAGCCGGATGAGCGGAGCTGATAATTCCCGGACCCGTTTCACCAATTCATCCACTTTCATCTTTTCCAGCAGCAGGTCGTAATTCGTCTCGTTCAGCCGCTGCCGGAGACTCGTGAACTGGCCGGCGATGCGTCTGTGGCTTTCGGCGTGCGGCACGATGACCAGCGTAGCGGTCTCTTCATCATTCCAGTTTACATGGACATCAGCAGCAAACCGTTCTTCTCCTCTTCCGAGAAAGTTCAGTTCAATCCCCTTGCCCGGCAGCCCTTTCGGCAGGAGGTTTTCTGCCTTTTGCCGGCTGTCTTCATCAAGTAAATCAAGAAATGAGGCAGCGGGGACAAGGATTTTCTCCGCCTCTAATGACCGGTCCTGGATGGTGAAATCCCGGGTTATTTTCAGTACAGGGAGCGGCCATTCCTCAGATTGCGGATTTTTCATATTGCTCTGTTCCTCCTTCTTCCCGGATCCAGCGCTCCAGCTGATGCAGATTGTCAAACAGCAGGACGCCTTCTTGTTCCAAGTGGGACAGGTCTGCTGCACTTACGGCCCGGCCGCCGATGAAAATGACGGGGGCCGGCTGAAGTTCCAAGAATGCTTCCACGAATTTGCGGACAGCAGGCGCCCGGTAGGCCAGCGCTGCTGATAAGCCAATGGCATCCGGCTGCCAGCGTTCGGCGGCTGCCAATGCATGATCCAGCGGAAGATCCGGTCCCAGATAATGGACACTCCAGCCATTCTCCCGCAGAAGCGATGCGGTCATCTTCAGTCCAAGGTAATGCTGTTCGCCTTCAACGCCGAGCACGAGGGCTGTTTTGCTGCCATCGGACGGCAGTGAAACGGGCCGGATATCAACAGCAGACATGACAAAATCACAGATCGCTGTCGCCAGATGTTCATCGGCAACCGAGATTTCATTGCGTTCCCAAAGTTCTCCAATATGAATCATGGCTGGTGTCAGTAAGTCATGATACAGTTCCTTTTTGGAGTGTTCTGCCAAGTACGCCTGGATTTCTGTCAGCGCCTTTGTCTCTTCCCCGTCAAGGAATAACCGGGCCAACGCTTTTGGCTCAATTAACATAGATGACTCCTCTCCGTTCATGGCCGTTCCAGCTTTCGGACCGCATCCTGCAGACAGCTGATCATGAATGATTCTTCATCGGGATCTGTCTGTCCTGGGATTACATCAATCAGCCGGCCGAAATTATCAATGATTAATCCGGTTTCCACGTTTCGGCTTGTCAGCACGGTCTCAAGCCAGTCAGTATACTCCAGAAACAGCTGGGGCTGTCGGAGTTCGTAGGCGGTCTCCAGATGATCCAAGTGATGGTGATTGTCTTCTTTCGTATGCTTATATCCGCGCTCACCGAACCGTTCCCATAAATCAGGATAGGCTTCATAAATGCCGGCGGTCACTTGATCGGCGATTTGCTCTTTTACTGCTGCGTTCATTCAGTCACAACCTCGTATTGCCGGACAGTCGGCACGATGCCTGCCAATTCCTGGTCCGGGTAATTTTTTTCAAGATCATGGATCTCTTTGAACTCGTCACTCCGCGCCCATGCAAGGTAGGCCGCTTTTGACTCCCATTCCAATTGCACAGTCAGTTCCTCCGGCTTTTTCATATTCTGCAGCAGCCGGAATGACTGGAAGCCGTCAGCACGATCAACCCGGCGCGAGCGGTTTCTGTATATATCGATGACTTCCCCGGATTTCCCCGGTGGAACAGTCACCGTCGATGTCACAATAAACAACCGGAATTCCTCCTCGATTCATAAAAAGTACCTTTAGTTTACCATTGGCATCTTTAAAATAGAAGAATTGGGGACTCATCGGAGGGCTGGAAAGCGGACAGGAGATCTTGTCGGTCAAGCTACGTTTCCCGGTATGCTGTCCGGGTAATATAGAAGATAAGACGTGATTACAAGGAGGCAATAGAATGGCTGATAACAACGATAACAAAAACCGCAGTGAGTATTTCGAAGACCGCGCCGGCACAGAAGATGCACGGTTCCACATGGTGCCGCACGGTGACGGCGAATGGGCCATCAAACGGGAAGGTGAAGATGATCCGGTCGAAACGTACGACGACCGCGATAAAGCGATTGATGATGCTATCCAGAAAGCGAAGGATGCCGGCACGATTGCCATCATCCATGATGACGATGGCCAAATTGAGCGCCAGGAGAATTTTGATTTTGATGAAGACGACGATGACAATAACAGCGGTAATGATGACTGAAGCAACAGCCCGGAAAGAGGAAATCCCTCTGCCCGGGCTGTTTTTTTGCAGGAAGCAGGCGGTATTCTGTCGAATAAAGAAAGTATCAGACTTATTATGAGGGGATGTTTATGGAAAAAAAGCGCATTATGGAAGAAGAATTGGCGACGGCTGAATGGGCAGAGTCACTGAAGGCGGTTCCGGACGAATTGTGGTTTCGCCCATTCCGGGAAGGGGCGTGGGGGCCGGCAGATGTTATATCACATTTTATTACTTGGGATAAGTTCCTGATTCAAAACCGGATCTCCTATCTATTGCGCGGAGATGAACCGCCGAAACTCAAAGTGGATGTGGATGCGCTCAATAAACATGCGAGCGACTTTGCCCGGTCAGGCATTTCAAAAGAAGACCTCATCGATGAATTCGTGTTAGTGCGCAATGCGCTTGTCACCTTTATCGATAAGATTCCTGAGGAGCGATTTTTGCAGCCGTATCCAGGCAATCCTGAAATTACGTTGCTCGATTACTTCAGCGGCATGGTGGCTCACGACCGGAAACATCAGAAAGAAATTGATGCACATGTCCGGCCGCTGCCGCTGTAGGATCTGGAGGAATGGTGATGAGCAGTCTGATTCGCGGCTTCAGCGGCTTTTTGCTACTGGAGCTTTATTTTTATGCTGTCGTTCATATTGTAAATCCGTTGTATGATCGGGAATGCCAAATAGGCATTCTTTTTTTATTTGAGGGACAGAGAAAATTTACTTTTAAAAATTTTGGTGTGCCAAGCAAAAAAATGTCTGGAATAAGCCTGAAATGCTATTCGGTGGCAGCAGAAGAAGGATGATTTCAACTGAGCTCACTTTAAAATCGGCTGAGTGTGTTTTAACGAATTCCGAAAGAAGTCCCCATCCTCGGGGAGCGGAGCGAGCAGGGTGGGGATGAATGTCGGTCGGCGTTCGCCGACAGTTTTTTGTTTTCTTTTCGCTTGGCGGACGTGTATACTTAAACTAACAGAACACATGTTCCGGCACACCTGTGACGAATGGGAAAAGGGGGCGGCGGCATGGCGACAGACAAAAACGGACATCACATCAAAGGCACGAAAAAACAATTGCCTGGTGGATGGGTGACGGGTGCCTTCCGTTTCGCCATTTTCCCCACGGACGAACAGAAACAGCGCCTCGAGATGGCGTTCGGCTGCGAGCGCAAAATCTATAACGAATACGTGGCGGGGCTGTACGAGCACCTTGAGGCCATCAGCTTCTCAGGCGGATTCCTGGCGTACAAGGTTCCGAATTATACGACGATCACCCAGCGCTATGATTTCCTGGATCGGTCGACTGATTCGTTTGTGTACAACGATGCCAAGATCCGTTTCCAGGCGGCCATCAAAAAGTACAACGAGACATACGGCAAGCGACCACTGCAGTATAAAAAGTCGGTTCGTCAGAAGATGACGGACGGCTATGCGCCATCCCTTCAGGATGTCGAAGGCCTGCCGAAGTTCCACAGTAAAAAGCAGGGCAGGTTCAGCTATACGACCAATCAGACGAACGGGAACATCCGCATCGAATCACGGGATGGGGTGACGTTCCTGCGCATCCCGAAATTCGCCGAGGGTGTGTCGATCCGCCTGCATCGCGCGCTTCCCGCCGATGGCCTGATCAAAAAGGCGACCATCAAACGGGAAGGTGACCGCTACATCGTGGCCATTTCCGTCGATTACCCATTTGAAAAGCTGCAACTCGTGGAAAAGGTCGCCACATCCAAAATTACCGCATTGGACTACAGCCAATCCGATTTGTACATGGACAGCGAGGGGCAAAAGGCGGAATACCCGCGGTTCCACCGCCTCATCGAGAAACGGCAGCGGCGGCAGAATAAGTCGCTGGCACGGAAGAAGGAACGGGCGCCGAAGGATAAAGACGGAAATCCGATCGATTCGAAGAACTACCAGAAAGCGCTCAAGAACTACCAGAAGACGATGGCGAAGGCCGTCAATCAGCGGAAAGACTTTCTCCACAAGAAAAGTGACCAGATAACCAATGATTACGATGCGATTGTGGTGGAAGACCTCGACCTGTCAAACCTGGCGCAGTGCCTGAAACTCGGCAAGAAACTGCACGACAACGGGTTCGGCATGTTCCGTAATATGCTCAAATACAAAGCGGAACGAAAAGGGAAACACTACATCGTCGCCGACCGCTTCTTTCCATCCAGTAAACTGTGCAGCGCCTGCGGCACAAAAAAAGAGAACTTGCGGCTTTCTGAACGGACGTATGCGTGTGCGCATTGCCAAGCCATGATCGACTGGGACCATAACGCAGCCCTCAACCTCAAGAACTACGGCATCCGCACGCTGTCGGATTTGGGGTTCTTAGCCGCCCCCGTCTCCAGCTAACGTATTTTCCCGCTGAGTAGTGGTCGGGACGCCACGAATTCAAGGCTTGTGACATGGAACGTGGGTTCCGTGGGTGACCAAGCAATAAAAGAGGGGAAGTTTTCTTTCCCGAAGCCCCCACTTCAAATTTTCGAAGAAAATTAAGTGGCGGGTAGTTCACAAAATGGTATTCTTTCACAAGATAATCGAAATGATGATGGAGGGATGACGTGGATTTAACTACATACATGCAAACTGATGGGGTGGGACTGGCAGAGCTCGTCCAGAAGCGGGAAGTGACGCCGGCTGAGCTGCTGGAGCTGAGTTTCACCCGGCTGCAACAAGTGAATCCTGAACTGAACGCTTTTACAAAAACGCGGCATCCGCAGGCAGTAACGGAAGCTGCCTATCTGCCTGATGGTCCGTTCATGGGCGTGCCGATCGCATTGAAGAACATTTCGCAGGCGCTGAAAGGGGAAGCGTTGACGTCGGGGTCGAAGCTATTGGCATCAGCCTTATCGGACCGCGACTCGAATTTCGTTGCGCGGCTCCGGGCCGCCGGGGTGTCATTCATCGGCCACACCAATACGCCGGAATTCGGATTGAAGAACATCACAGAACCTGCCTCACATGGAGCTTCACGCAATCCATGGAATCCCGATTATTCACCGGGCGGTTCAAGCGGCGGATCGGCAGCAGCTGTCGCATCAGGCATTGTGCCGGTGGCAGGTGCAAGTGACGGCGGCGGATCGATTCGGATTCCGGCTTCGTTCACGGGGCTGTTCGGCTTGAAGCCGACACGCGGACGGACACCGGTAGGGCCGGGAACCGGCCGGCAATGGCAGGGAGCTTCGATTGATTTCGCTTTGACCCGAACGGTCCGCGACAGCGCGGCGCTTCTTGATGTGCTGCAGACCATTCAGCCGGAAGCGGCATTCCAGGTGCCGTTATTCGCCGGCAGTTACCTGGAAACGTTGAAGCAGGCACCAAAGTCCTTAACAGTGGCATTCTCACTGGAATCGCCGGTCGGGACGCCGGTGTCGGCTGAGGCGAAAGAGGCCGTGCGGAAAACGGTGAAATGGCTTGAACGCCAAGGGCACCGGGTAGAAGAGGAAGGGAATGGTGTGGACGGCATCCGGCTCATGCAGGATTATTACATCATGAACAGCGGCGAGATGGCACTCGTTGTCCGGCAGCTCGGTCAAATGCTCGGCCGTCCGCTTACGAAAGATGATTTGGAGATCGAGGGCTGGCTGATGGCAGAAGCCGGAAAAAACGTGTCGGCTGCTGATTATTCCGCAAGCATTGCATCATGGGACCGGGCAGCAGCCAAAATGGCGGACCTTCACCAAACCTACGATTTATATATCACACCGGCAACTGCTTCAGCTGCACCGAAAGTCGGCGACCTCACGCACTCTGAAGAGTCGCGGGCTATGCTGCTTGCACGCCTCGCCCGGGCGAAGACCTGGCAGGAAGAGCAGGCGCTCATTTATGATATGTTCCTTCCGAGTCTCACCTGCACACCATTTACGCAGCTCGCAAATCTGACGGGACAGCCGGCCGTATCGGTACCGGTTCATGTAACGGCGGCCGGCCTTCCAATCGGTGTCCAGCTCATGGCGAATAAAGGCAATGAAGCATTGCTGCTGCAGACGGCAGCGGCGATCGAACAGTCAGACCTTTGGATCGGCATGGCCGGGAATCCGAATTTCGCCAATTGATCAGTTGTTTCATGTAGAATATGGGAATAGTACAGGATTGATGGAAGAAGGAATCATCTTTTGAAAATTTATATTACTTTATTGGCTGTCATGGTGATATGGGGGCTAAATGTATCAATTGTAAAATTGCTGGTCGAGTATTTGCCGCCGGTAACGATTCAGGCGCTTCGGGTCATGACAGCGGGCTTTGTGGTGTTTCTGATTTTGAGTTTCATGAAGCTGCTGCGCCTGCCGACAAAACGGGAATCTGTTTTTATTGTCGGCGGAAGTCTGCTGAATGTGGTCGGACACCATTTCTTTATGGCGATCGGTCTTGAAATCACAACGGCTGCGAACGGTGGACTGATTCTTGGGCTCGGACCACTGCTGAGTGCCTTCCTCGCAACGGTCATTTTGCGACAGGTACCGTCGGTTTTACGGTCGGTCGGGTTTCTGCTCGGGACCATCGGTATCACAATTACGGTACTGGCAGGCGAAGGAGGAATCGCCGGCATCGGAGTCGGCGATTTGTATATGTTCCTTGCCATCTTCACGCAGGCACTCAGTTTCATCATCATCAGTAAAATTGCAAAAACGCTTGATCCCCGCTTGCTGACAGGCTATATGCTGGTTATCGGTTCAGTGATCCTGCTCGTGATCGGCACGCAGATGGAGCCGGGCGGGTTTGCGCAATTTGATGATGCACCGGGCTATGTATGGGCGGCATTTTTCATATCAGCGGTCCTTGCAACAGCCGTGGGTCATATGACGTATAACCATATGATCGGTAAAGTCGGCGTGGCAGAGACAGCAATTTTCCTTAATTTGCCAACGCTGTTCTCATTGCTCGGTGCAGCCGTAATTTTAGGGGAGGAACTGTTGCCGGCGCATTTCATCGGGTTCATCTTTATCGTGTCCGGGGTGCTTCTTGGCTCGGGCGCGGCAGAGGAACTGATCAGACGCAGAAGGCGGCGTATTAAAACAAGGCAGGAGGGCTGAGTATGGATATGTTCAAGCTTTTATCAACCCATTTAAAAGAAGCGGGTTACAACCCGTTTGATGGCATCCTGCGGATTGAATTCCAGGATGGCAGCATCTATGACTACCAGGGAGTGCCGGAGCATGTATTCCGCGGACTCATGAGTGCCGGATCACACGGAAAGTACTTTGCCGAAAAGATTAAAGACCGCTACCCGTATAACCGGGCATGGTGATAGGAACCGCTCCTGCTGGGGCGGTTTTTTGATTTTTCAAAAGGGGCTGATCAAATTTTTATTAGAAGAGGTCTGGTGCTGGGTCGCAGTTCGTGGAATACTGATGATATGAACTTTTAGGAGGAAACGAAAGATGGACCGAATTCAGGCTTACATAGCAGAACATCTGGATGGCATTATCGCAGACATCAAATTTCTTGTAGAGGCGGATTCACCGTCTTCGGATAAACAATTGGCAGACCAGTGCGGCAAGCGGGTGCAGGAACTGTACGCAAAACGGCTCGGCTGCAAAGCGGACGTAATCGAAGAAGAGGAATATGGCAATCATCTTCGTTTTGAATATGGCAACGGAGAAAATAAATTGCTCTTGCTGTCCCATTTCGATACGGTATGGGATCAAGGGGAGCTTACGTTCCGGGAAGAAGGGAACCGCATCTATGGACCAGGCATCCTCGATATGAAAAGTGGTCTTGTGCAGGCGATCTGGGCACTTAAAGCCTGCCGCGATCTTGGCATTTCATTAAATAAGAAAATTGTCCACATCTGCACGAGTGACGAAGAGATCGGCAGTCCTTCTGCCCGGACGGTGATCAAGGAAGAAGCGAAAACGGCGTCATTCGTGCTGGTGACAGAGCCACCGGTCGAGGAATCAGGTGCGCTGAAAACATGCCGAAAAGGATCTGCCCGCTATTTCGTCCGCATCAGCGGAAAAGCGGCGCATTCCGGAAACCATCATGATGAAGGGATCAGCGCCATTCGGGAAGCGGCGGAACAGATATTGTATCTTGAATCGCTGACGGATTATGAGACCGGCACGACGATAAATGTCGGGGCGATGGAAGGCGGTGGTGCCTTGAATGTCGTTGCGGATTCAGCAGTGCTTGGAGTGGATGTACGTACGGAAACCGAAGAGGAACAGGACCGGATCGCGCATTTGATGGAAGAACTTACTCCGCACGCGGAAGGGGTAAAACTTGAAGTTGAAGGCGGCATCATGCGGCCGCCGATGCAGCGGACAGCGGAAACCGGTGAATTGTTCGAGCGTGCCCGAAAAGTGGCAGCGGAGCTGGGCATCCAGATCGGTGAGGCATCGGTCGGCGGAGGCAGTGACGGAAACTTCACATCGAGCATGGGGATTCCGACGCTAGATGGACTCGGCGCGGCAGGCAGTGGCATGCACGCAAAAGATGAACACATCCTGAAAGACCAGATTCCGTTCCGGACGGCGTTGCTCGGAAAATTGATTGTTTCTCTCTGATGGTGGTTTTTAAAGGAGGAGGGGGAGAAGCTATGCGATTGACTAGATCGTACAGCTTTTTTATACAAGAACAAGAAAGTATATAAGTTCGGTGCATCACGGATAACATGTTTGTGGTTTTTTATATCCAGTTTCGTTTCGCCAGACCGTATGCTGATTTCGTCCCTCCCGCCGGAAATAGGTTTTCGGGTCGGCCCCTCCAATCTGCTATCGGGCTTTCACTGCTCACACCACTTCCCTTTATCTCAGTCCCTCGAGGTCGCTTCGTACTTGCTCACGAAGGCATAGAGCGCCATCGACTGCAGTCCTTCAGCGCCCGTCGGAGATCTCCATGATGCGCAGGCAACCATTGCGGTACGATGCCGCGTTCTTAGGTTGCCTTCCTCGCTATTTCAGAGCGCTTGCGCTTTTCTCAGTATACAAGGGGGTTATTGAAACTTACTGACTTGCAGCACGACTACTGAGTACAGGCAGAGAACCGGAGAGAGAATCGGGGGGGAAGAATATGAAAATGTCATCGCTGCTGGGCAGCCTGCTCGGTGGGGGCCTGATATTGAGCGGGTGTGCATCCGGAGCAGAACCTGTTCCATCGGTTGAACAGGTTCCTCAGGAACAGACAGATGAAGCGAAGACTGCTGCTGATCCCCTGGAAATTGATCTGGACAGCATCGAATCAGTAATTGGCTCGGGTGCGTTTTTCACCACGTATGACTCGCAGCATTCAGTTTCCCATGAAGTGGTTTTAACGGATGAAGAAGATATCTTGATGATCATCACCGCTATGGAACGGGCTGACCGGAAGGAGGGGCCTGTAACGGCCATCGGCGAAAGTCTGACTCTCCTTTTTCAAAAGGAGGGTCCGCTGAATTCGATTTACTTTTTCTTTTTTGATGAAATAAGAGGAGCTTTTGAGAAAACTGGAGACCTGAACGGGCGGTACTATTTAGATGATGGGGATACGGCAGCCATCAAAGATATTCTGTACCGGGCGCTGGAGAAGAAAACAGGTCAGCCAGCGGGTATCATTGCTTTTTCCCCGCAGGCTGCATTATCCGCTGACACGCCCACTCTGTTGATCAACGTGGAAAACTGGCAGCCCGAGGTGTTTCAGGTCGAAACCATTCGTATTAAAAAGTTAAATGAGCAACTGGAATGGGTGCCATATCAGGAAAACGAAAAAACCATTTCCGCTGATTCCTTTTCCTGCCCGTCGTACGAGAAATGCGAGTGGGAATTGGAACTGTCCGAGTTAAGTGATGAGTGGCCGGCGGGAGAATATAGATTAATCCTCGATTCCCTGATCGTACCATTCACTATAGCGTCAGCTGGTGAATGATCACTGGCTGGTTACCGGGATTGATGCAAACAGCCATGTTTGACAATTCCGCTAAAATTTCTTATGATGAACCAAACCTTTTGTACGGACGCGGAGAATGTACCGGGAGCGGTGCAGCCGCTGTACAGCTGAGCAGAGCCAGGCGGAGAATAGCAGAGCAAATCGCTGAATAAGAAAAGTAATGCGGGAGCGGCCGAATTCAGAGAGTCAGTGGCAGGTGGAAACTGACCGGTCTCCGCATGAATGGACTTATGAGAGATTCCTTGAACAGATCGATCAGTAGAGGAATCCGTCCCCCTCGTTACGGGGCTTGAGAGGAAGCCGGTTTCTGGCTTCAGCAAGAGGTGGTACCGCGCATACTGGCGCCCTCTGAATGGACTCGTCTGTCCATTCGGCGGGTGTTTTTTGTTTGCGTGAAATTAAAGGAGCTGAGCAGAGTGGAGATGTACACGAGAAAACTGGAAGGTGACCGGCTGACGCCGATTGCCATCTTTAAACGGCTTGAAGGCGCGCGTAAATGCCTGCTGGAAAGTTCATTGAAGCATACAGCTTCCGGCCGGTATTCGTTTATCGGAGCGGAACCTGCGAAGAGTTTTATCGGCACGGATAATGAGTTGACGGAAATCGATCACCGGACAGGTGAACAACACACAGTGACAGGCAAGCCGCTCGATCTGCTGCAAAAGCGGGTGCCGCACGTTGAGTCACCGGTTGATGTGCCGTTTGCAGGCGGGCTCGCCGGCTATATCGGCTACGACGCCATCCGGGCATATGAACCGATCGGGGCTACGCGCAAGGATACGCTCGATATGCCGGCCGTCCATATGCAGCAATACGAGACAGTCGTCGTATTTGACCATTTGCGGCAGGAAGTGACGGTGCTGTCGCTTCACGGTGAGGCAGCTCTGGATGCTGTTCAGGCGCAATTGCAGATACCGGAAGATGAACCGGCTCCAGAAGAACCGGGAAAGCTGCATTTTTCTTCAGAAATCACCGGGGACTCCTTCCGGACGCAAGTTGAACAGGCAAAAGAGCATATCCGTCAGGGAGACGTGTTCCAGGTCGTCTTATCCCAGCGGCTGCATGCGGATTATAAAGGCGATGCATTCACGCTGTACCGGAAACTCCGGAAACAGAATCCGTCACCGTATCAATTCTATATCGAATTTGACGGCTATGCGATCGTCGGCGCCTCACCGGAAAGTTTATTGTCCGTGCGGAACGGGGAAATCAAGACGAATCCGATCGCCGGCACGCGCAGACGGGGGATAACTGAAGAAGAAGATGATGCACTGGCGGAAGAATTGCTGGCGGATCCGAAAGAGCGGGCGGAGCATCAGATGCTTGTCGACTTGAGCCGGAACGATGTCGGCCGGGTTGCAGCCGTCGGATCGGTGCAGATTCCGAAGTATATGGAAATCGAGAAATACCAGCATGTTATGCATATCGTGTCGGAAGTGACCGGAACGCTTGCAACCGATATGCATCCGCTCGATGCGCTCGTCGCCTGTCTGCCGGCCGGCACGGTATCCGGCGCACCGAAAGTCCGGGCGATGCAGCTGATTCGGGATTTTGAAGACGAGCGGCGCGGAGTATACGGCGGAGCGATCGGATACCTCGGCTTCAATGGCAACTTGGATGTCGCACTTGCCATCCGTACGTTTGTCGTAAAAGACGAACGGGTCTATGTGCAGGCAGGAGCCGGAATCGTATACGATTCGGACCCGCAGGCAGAATACGAAGAGACGTTGCATAAAGCACGTTCTCTGATGGAGGTGTTCGGATGATTCTCCTCATTGATCATTATGATTCATTCACTTACAACATTTATCAGGCAGTCGCGAGGCGGACAGAAGTAAAAGTCGTGCGGTATGACGCCATCACGGCACAGGAAGTGCTCGAACTGAAACCGGATGCCATCATCCTGTCGCCGGGTCCGGGCCATCCGGATGCCCTGCCGGAATCGATTGAACTGATTCAAGCTGTGTATAGATCAATCCCGATTCTCGGGGTCTGTCTAGGCCATCAGCTCCTGGCTGCAGCGTTCGGCGGAAATGTCATCCAAGCGCCTGTGATCATGCACGGGAAAGTATCAGAGATCGCGCATACAGGACAGGATCTGTTTACAAGCCTTCCTGATCCGCTGCCGGTCATGCGCTATCATTCCCTGATGGCGGAAAAAACTTCGTTGCCGGATGTATTCAACGTGCAGGCTACAGCGGATGACGGGACGGTCATGGCGATTCGCCACAACCGCTTTCCGCTGTTCGGCGTCCAGTTCCATCCGGAATCGATCGGGACACCCGATGGCGACCGGCTCGTTCAGAATTTCCTCGATGCTGTGCCGAAGTTGAAGAATTCCGTCCAGCCGACGAATGCTTAAGTGAAGACAGGGAACAGGCACACTGGCAGCAGACGGTGTGCCTGTTTTCTTGCAGCGGAGTCAGGGAAAAGAAATGCGGCCAGCGGAGTTGCCAGTCTGTTTTCATAAAGCTTAAAAGTATTGACCAGCCAGCACAATTCCAGCGCATCGCCGGAAGCGATTTCCTCATTCCATGCAAGATCCTCTTTGTATACACCGTACGTATCGGCAACATAAATAAGGTCCGTTCCATCCAGGGAAGGCGGAAGCGTACGGATTCCATAACTTTCATCGGCTTCGTCCGGTATGAAACCATAGTAGTCGGCTATGTTACGGTAGGGTTCACCCTCTGCCGCTCTATACTTGTAATGCTGCAGCAGCCAGATGAGTCCATGGTGCTCCCGGTAATTTTCCTGGGGCACTGTTTTATCCAGAACAGCGACATCAAGTGTTTCTTCCGGTTCCAACAGCCATAAAAAGAATGGCTGCATCAGGAAGAAAATGATGCCGAATAAAATAAGCAAGTGTTTCTTCATTCTATTCCTCATTTCTCCAATTCAGGGATGACACTTCAAATTATTGTAGCGCATGCCGGACTGGACGTTAATCCGGGCTGCAGGTAAAAAATCAGCCTGTAGAACCACATTCACTTAGGAAACATGATCCGGAAAACAGAAAAACGGACCAGCGCCTGCCGATCCGTTTGTTCAGTGTAACGCCAAGGAAATACAGGATAATCAGATAAAGCAACCAGGGAGCTGTAGACTAACATAAATAAATGAGACACAATAAAACACCTTCGGAGTGGTACACTTGCAAGAAGTACTGAAATCGGAGGTGTTTTTGCATGGGCAAAAACCGGTATACAAGCGAAACGAAGTGGGCAGTCATCAAGGACAAGATGAGTGGCGAACTGACAAACAAAGAAATCATGGAAAAATACGGCATTAAGAACAAAGCCCAAATCTATACCTGGATGAAGTGATACAAGGCAAATGAAATCCACCGGTTCGACCAACCGATCGGGAAGCAGTATACCTACGGGCACGGACCGGAATTCGCAAGTGAGCTGGAGAGGAAAGACCAGCGGATTTCAAACCTGGAAATGGAGAACGAAATCGTAAAAAAGTACTTGGAGATGGCAAAGGAGTTGAAAAGCAAGTAGTTCTCCAATTAGTGGAAACGTATCGGGAAACATATACGGTGACAGCGATCCTGTCCGCATTGAGCGTGGCACGCTCCAACTATTACCGCTGGCTGGCCGAAGGCGTAGCGGATGCCCTGACGTTCGAAGAAGAAGCGATTATCGCACTGTGCAAGAAGACGAAGTACCGGCTTGGCCACCGGAAAATCAAGAAGCGGCTGAAGAAGGAGTACAAGATCGACCGGCATCGCAACACCGTCCAGCGCATCATGCAGAAACACAACCTGCAGTGCCGGGTGAAACCAAAACGAAAATGGAAATCACAGGGTGAATCGGTCATCGTGGCACCGGACCTCCTGCAACGAAATTTCATGGCTTCCGCACCGAATGAGAAATGGGTGACGGACATCACGTACATTCAGTACGGCAGTTCGACGCTGTACCTGTCGACGATCTTGGACCTGTTCAATAACGAAATCGTCGCATACAAGTTGGATGACCACCAGCAGACAGCACTCGTGACGGACACACTGAAGGCGGCACTGGAAGCGCGCGGAAACCCTGAAGGCGTCATCATCCACTCCGACCAGGGGAGTGTCTATACGTCCTTCGCCTATCAAGACCTGGTGAAACAGGCACACTTGGTCAGCAGTATGTCAAGACGGGGCAACTGTTGGGATAACGCGGTCATTGAATCGTTTCATTCCAGCATCAAATCAGAAGAATTCCAGTTCGTCAGGTTCAATTCCCTGCGCAATATCGAGGTTGCGGCAAAAGTGAAGGACTATATCCAGTATTACAACGAAGAACGGATCCTAGAAAAATTAGGCTACCTGACCCCGAAAGAATTCGGGGCCATGGCAACCTAAAGATGGTGTTTTATATGTGTTCCAAATCGCTATGTCAGTCTACTGTCATCTGGCATTTTTCTTATATATAACTTAGCCAGCTGAAAAGGTGAAACGGTTTTCGGTCTGAAAAATTCCTTCTTCGTATATCCGTTCGATGAATGTCACTTGATTGTGCCGATCGATGGTCAGAACAGTGGATGCCCTTGTTCCGTAGTCGGGCATGCGGATAAACAATGGGGATAATTTCCGCTCGAGTTCGATTCCCACACCTGTGTCCGGCAGGCTGACATCTTCTGCCGCTTCTGCATCCTGCAGCAATTGGAACAGCTTTTCTATGTTTACGTCATCTTCCTCAAGCGCAGCGCGTAGTCCTGCTTTTCCCTTTTGAACTTTCGGCCAGGGTGTATCCAGGAAATGATTGCTGACGCCATGGACGCCGGGGGAGACAGCCTGCACATTCCCTTCAACGTTATTGAGATAAAAGAGTGCATCAGGTGTACCTGCAAGGATATTGAATCCATTATAAGCAGACGGATCCAAGTTCTGCAGAAAGGCTTCCGATGACTCATTGCCCGTTAAGTAATTCTGGACAATCTCACCGCGGGACCGCTTTCCGGATGTTTCCCGGTCGGGGTCCCGGAAATTCGTAAGCGCCGCAAACCGGCCATTCCTGGTCACCCCCATCCAAGTACCCATTTCTTTTAAATCCCGCCCGGCCAGCAAATCCGGTGAATCTTCCCAAAAATGAGCAGGTGCGGTCGGCCTGCCGTAGAACTCATCCCGATTCGCTGCAAGCACAAGTTTATAGCGCGGGTCATTGTGGAATTGAAAATTAATAAGACACATCAAAGACAGCTCCTTTCCAACTGAATACATCTGATTTCTTAATTCGGTTATAACATGAAATGGAAGAGAAAACGAAAAATCGCTTCTTTCAATTGCTTATCTTGATATCGAGATAAAAAGTGTGGGATGATGAGGACGGAACAAATTCTGCGTCGAACAGAAAATTTACAGAATTGACGAGCGAGAAAGCCCACTCCTTTAGGGGTGGGATGAAAGCAAGTATCTTTGATTGCCCATTTCTGGTAAGTTATCGGTATAACCGACGATAAGGGGTGAGTGGATGCCGACATTGACGATGAAACTGGAACTGATGAAACCGACCCGACACAAACAGGCGATCTACCGCCAGATGACCGAATTGAATACCCGATTTGCCAATTGGCTCCTCGGCTATGAGGAATTGGCGAGGGCGACATCGGCGCATTTCAGGAAGTTCTCGGATGAAAAATTGCCGTCCGCCATCGTCAACCAGACGATTCGGGAAGTCACATCCAAAAAGAAAAACCAAAAAGCCAAAATCTTCCGTCGCCAGTGGTGCGTCTACAACAACCAGAACTTCCGCATTGAACACGAGAACGGGCAGTACAAGGTGTCATTCCCGACGCAGGAAAAGCGTGTCGGTGTGCCTGTCGTGGCGAAGGCGCACCAGCTGAAACGGCTGGAACTCGCCCTGTCGGAAGGGGCCAACATCGGCACGGCCATGTTGCACGAAAAGAAAGGCAAGTGGTTCGTGTCCGTCTCGTTTGCGTTCGCTACACCAAAACCGGCAGAAACAGCCAAAAAAATGATGGGCATCGACGTCGGATTGGACTTTCTCGCAGTCGGCTCCATTGGAACCCATGCCTGTTTCTTCTCTGGTAGAGAAGTGGCGTTCCACAGAAGACGCCACGCCGCCCGCAGAAAGCAACTCGGCAAGGCGAAGAAACTAAATGCTATTCGAAAGTCCAAAGGCAAGGAAGCGCAGTGGATGAAGGAGATGAACCATCTCATCAGCCGTCGGTTAGTCGATTTCGCAGTGGCGAACGGTGTTCGCACGCTACGAATGGAAGATCTGACCGGCATCCGTCATTCCGCTAAATCGAAGAAGGAAGCGGGACGGAACCTGCATTCGTGGGCACACTACCAGCTTCAGGAATTCATCGCATACAAAGCGGCCATGGCGGGAATCCAAGTGGAATACGTGAAACCGGACTACACCTCCCAGACCTGCAAGTGTGGACACGCCGAAAAAGCGAACCGGAAGCGGCATGTGTTCCGTTGCCGCACGTGCGGATACCAGCTGCACGCCGACCTGAACGCCGCCATCAATATCGCCAAGGCGATTAGCGGACTGTCGGCAACGAAGAAAGCAGGATAGAAACAACCTATCCCTGTGGTCACAGCAGGGACGCCCGCACAGGCACACGGAAATCGACGGTTTCCCGAACGGTGCGGGATGGGCTGATGGCACCGCCCTGAACTGAAGGCTCATCCGAACCAGAAATGGACCGAGGATGTTCGGGCACTTCAGAATCCCACTGCTTTAGCTGTGGGAGTGTCAACATTACAGAAAAGGATGTGAGCTGATGAATGTTAAAGGAATCCATCACTTAACAGCAATCACCGGTGATGCACAGGATAATGTGAATTTCTATACGGAAGTGCTGGGCATGCGCCTTGTAAAGAAAACCGTTAATCAGGATGATACGACCGCATATCATTTGTTTTATGGAGACGAGCGGGGAAATCCCGGAACAGAACTGACTTTTTTCGATTTCGTGGGTGTAGGACCGAAAAAGGAAGGCGTCAGCAGTATCTCAGGCACGTCACTCCGGGTGGCGAATGACCGGGCGCTGGATTATTGGCGGCAGCGGTTTGAAGAATTCGGCGTGAAGCATGAACCGATCGAAGAATTCGCAGGGCGCAATGTCATTTTCTTTGAAGATCCGGAAGGGCAGAAGCTCGCAATCGTATCGGATGAGCACAATGAAGGCGTAGCAGGCGGCAAGCCATGGGATCAGAGTCCGGTTCCAACTGAGCATGGCATACTCGGACTTGGCCCGGTTAAGCTGACAGTCCGTTATGCGCAGCCCACTCAGCAAGTGCTCCAGCTGCTCGGTTTCCGGGAAAAGTCCCGCATTCCGGCGATTGCGGAGGGCCAGGACGAAATCATTATCATGGAAACAGGGGAAGGCGGCTCAGGAGCGGAAGTGCATCTTGAACCGAATGATTTTCTGCCGGTTGAACAGCAGGGAGGCGGCGGTGTCCACCATGTCGCATTTCGGGTAGATGATGAGGAAGAATTGGCAAAATGGGCCGATGTACTGAACCGGACCGGTCTGCCGAATTCCGGACTGGTGGAGCGCTATTATTTCCAGTCGCTGTATTTCCGTGAACCGAATGGTATCTTGTTCGAGTTCGCAACAGACGGTCCTGGCTTTGCAACAGACGAACCGTTCGAAACGCTTGGCGAATCGTTGGCGCTGCCGCCGTTTTTAGAAAATCAGCGGGCATCGATTGAAGCAAATATCAAGCCGATCAACATAAAGCGTTCATGATATAAAAGCGTTCCAATCGAATAAATGCTAATTTTATGTTAAAATAACAAGAAGATTAGTATGAAAGGGACGTGTGGAGTATTGAAAACGACACAGCATTCACGGACGGGCGCCCTTTTTGCTGGGGTGCCGTTTCTTCGGTTGAAACAGGCAATGAAACCCCTGTATATTAAACGGATTGTCCTTCTTGGTGACTCTGTTGCTTATGGTTACGGAACGCAAGGCGGACTGGCAACCTATTTAAAACAGACGTTTCCTGACAGTGAAGTGACCAATTTCGGTATTAACGGCCTGACAAGTGACGGCCTGGTGGAACGGCTACAGCTTCATCGATGGGATGAAGCCATCCGGGAGGCAGATCTGGTTATCCTGAATATCGGAGGCAACGATTTGCTGCGTGCTTTCAAAACCGGCGGTCCGCAACAACTTATCCGCCAGTTCGGCCAGTTGAAACGCAATTACCGGAAGAATCTTTTGGAAATTTACCGGTATATCCGGGATACCAGCAGCAATGCGATGATTGTTCAAAACAATTTATATAATTCGATGAAGAAAGAAGTGCAGTACTTTGGTTTCACCAATTTGCTGATCACCATTTGGAATACGGCAATCGGCGAAAAAGACATCATTGTTGCGCGGCTGAATGCCATGGGGAAGAACCGCTCCATCTGGCTTGATTCGATTCACCCGAACGAGGATGGCTATAAAATCATGAATGATCTTTTGAAAACAACGTTGGCTGATCGGGGTTATTCCGTTCACTCTGGCGACCATTAAAACCGTTCCTTATAGTGGGAGCGGTTTTTTTCGTTATTTTAAGTTCTTCCGCTTCTCGTTCGTTTTCCCAACGAGGTTTATGAGTAAAAACGATTTTTTATTATTTATCCATAGATTTTCTCATTCCAAGGACGGAGGAGCGGTAAAATCTTCAGTTCTTTATAATTAATTTTAAAATATTTAGAAAATTTTGATTGAAAAAGGCAAATACTTTCAGTTAAATTAAAATTAACGTTGAAAGGAGGAGGAAAGATATGAAAGGATTACTGAATTCAACTGCTGTCACAATGCTGAGCACCGTATTAGTGATCGGTGTTTTCCCGGCTTCTGGCAGTGCGCAAAAAGGGTACATAAATTATCAGGAATACGACCAAGTCGCTGTGGCGGATGGCGGTATGGTTGCTACAGCCCACCCGCTCGCTTCGGAAATTGGTGCAGCTGTATTGGAAAAAGGAGGTAACGCAGTTGATGCAGCAATTGCCATTCAGTTTGCCTTGAACGTAACAGAACCGATGATGTCGGGAATCGGCGGCGGCGGATTTATGATGGTGTATGACGCTGAAACCGGTGAAACCCAAATCGTGAACAGCCGGGAGCGGGCACCTGCTGGCGCAACACCGGATATGTTCCTCGATGAAAATGGAAAACCGATTCCATTTGGCACCCGCTCAATGCTAGGCACAGCCGTAGGGGTGCCTGGAACGCTAAAAGGACTGGAAGAAGCGCATGAACGCTGGGGAACATTGCCGATGCCGCGCTTGATCAAACCGGCAATCGAACTTGCACAAAAGGGCTTCCCGATCGACTCGGTGCTTGCCGAGGCGATTGCTGATAACGAAGAGAAGCTGAGCCGAAGCGCAGCAGCAGAGGTATTCCTGCCAAATGGTGAACCGCTCGAGGAAGGGGAACTCCTCGTTCAACCGGATTTAGCGGATACATTAAAGTTAATCCGGGCAAAAGGGACAGATGTATTTTACGAGGGCCCGATTGCCGACGCCCTTGCAGAAACGGTCCAGGAATTCGGGGGTTCCATGGCTGCTGAAGATTTGGCGAATTACGAATTGACAGTTGATGAACCGGTATGGGGCGAGTATCAGGGCTATGAGATCGCTTCGATGCCTCCACCAAGTTCGGGCGGCGTGTTCCTGCTGCAGATGCTCGGAATTCTCGATGGATTCGACTTGTCCCAGTATAACGTTCGGTCATGGGAAAAATATCATCTGTTAGCGGAAACCATGCACCTCGCTTATGCAGACCGGGCAGCATATGCAGGGGATCCGGAGTTTGTCGATGTACCTGTTGAAGGTCTCCTGCATCCCGACTATATTGCGAAACGCCGGGCACTAATCAGCTTGGACTCAGTCAACACCAACCCGACAGCAGGCGACCCGTGGTCATTTGAATCTGGTTCGGGTCCGGCACCGGTTGCACAGCCGGCGAATGACCAGTACGGAGAAACAACTCACTTCACCGTAGCGGACAGATATGGCAATGTCGTGTCGTATACCACGACGATTGAACAAGTATTCGGTACAGGGATCATGGTGCCGGACTACGGATTCATGCTGAACAACGAACTGACTGATTTTGACGCTGTCCCAGGCGGCGCAAACGAAGTGCAGCCGAACAAGCGGCCGCTCAGCAGCATGACACCGACCATCGTGTTCGATGATGGCGAACCGGTCCTGACCGTAGGTTCACCGGGCGGGCCGACGATTATCACATCTGTCCTTCAAACGATTCTCCATGCAATCGAATACGATATGGAATTGAAAGCAGCCGTCGAAGAACCGCGGATCTATTCAAACAGTATCACTTCTTATCGCTATGAAGAAGGAGTGCCGGCTGAGGTGCTTACTGTCCTCAAGGGAATGGGGCACCGTTTCGGTTCTTCCCCGGTAGTTCTGGGAAATGTTCAGAGCATCCTGATTGACCGGGAATTAGGCCTGTTTAAGGGCGTGGCCGACTCCAGTCGGAATGGAGCTGCTATCGGTGTTGAGTACAGCAAGAAAGGCAAAGGGCATCCAAACGGAAAAGACGATAAGTGATCAGTGCAGGGTGAGCCAGCTGGCTCACCCTGTTTTTTCTGAACCGGGAAAGGGTATAGAAAAACAAGAAGTAAGGAGGCGATTTGCATGAAAATCGTAGCAGAACGGGACCTGATTAAAGACGAGTATGGCAATTATTATTTGGCTACCAACGTGAACGGCGATAATGTAACGGTTGTCAATGCGGCGGTGTATTATGCATTCAATCGCATGCTGGATGAAGAACTGCTGGCTGACGCCCGCAATCTCTATCCGAATGAAGTGGCAGCCGGCAAATTCTTTGCCGATCAAGTGGCCAAGCATATCGAACAGCTTGAAGACGAAGCAGTGCCCGGTGGAATCTATGATATCGAAGAAGTAAAAGAAGCATATGATCTGCATGTGAAGCCATTATACGATGAATCGTTTCATTTGTAGAAAAAAACCGTCGAAGGACGGTTTTTTTATGAAAATAAATAGTTCATTCAAATTAAACTCTTAACCCGGTCATATTTCGGGAATGGATAACGGATAGCCGCCACAAAGAAGGCTGCGAATTGAAAAGGAGATGATGGAGTGGGCGATTTACGGGATGAATCATTACAGCTGCACCGGGAACATCAAGGGAAACTGGAAGTCCGGTCCAAAGTGAAGGTGGCGAATAAAGAAGATCTTAGTCTTGCCTATTCACCGGGCGTTGCTGCTCCGTGCCTGGAAATTGCTCAGGATGGCACGAAAATTTACGAATATACGATGAAAGGCAATACAGTAGCGGTTGTAACGAACGGGACAGCTGTACTCGGACTTGGCAATATCGGTTCCGCTGCTTCCCTGCCGGTCATGGAAGGAAAAGCGGTACTCTTCAAGGAATTTGCAGGAGTGGATGCGTTTCCGATCACGTTGAAGACGACCGATACGGACGAAATAGTGAGAACGGTCAAGCTGCTGGATGCCGGTTTCGGTGGGATTAACCTGGAAGATATTGCTGCACCTGCCTGCTTCGTAATTGAGGAGCGGCTGAAAGAGGAACTGGATATTCCGGTATTTCATGATGATCAGCATGGCACGGCGATTGTCACGCTTGCAGGTCTTCTGAATGCCATGCAGCTTACCGGCCGGACAAAAGAAGGAACAAAAGTTGTAGTTAATGGCGCGGGTGCTGCCGGAATTGCAATCGTCAAACTGCTGCATGCCAGCGGATTTACCGATATCGTCATGTGTGATACAAAAGGTGCCATATTTGAGGGCCGGCTATACGGAATGAATTCTTATAAAGAAGAGATTGGTTCATTCACGAATCGTGACCGGACGGAAGGGTTATTGAAAGATGTAATCAGAGGAGCCGATGTGTTCATTGGCGTGTCTGCAGAAGGGGCGCTGACACAGGATATGGTCCGCTCAATGGCGCCGGACTCGATTATTTTTGCAATGGCAAACCCGAATCCTGAAATTCTCCCACACCTTGCTAAAGAAGCAGGAGCGAAAGTTATCGGAACCGGCCGTTCGGATTTTCCGAATCAGGTCAATAATGTTCTGGCGTTTCCCGGCATTTTCCGGGGAGCCCTCGATGTGCGGGCAACAGAGATCAATGAAACGATGAAAATTGCCGCCGTCGAAGCGATTGCCGGCCTGCTGGCTATAGAAGAACTTCACGCCGATTACGTGATTCCGGCACCATTTGATCGTCGGGTAGCACCAGCTGTTGCTGCTGCAGTTGCTGAAACAGCCAGGAAAAGCGGTGTTACCGCCCTGCTGGCAACTGATGAACATTAAATAGACTCAAAACTGCATCCGGCCGTACCGGATGCAGTTTTTCGATTTCACGTATTTCTTGTTATACTGAAGAGTACAATCAAATTTAGTAGGAGATGAGCAAATTGGGAAGACTGCGTAACTGCCAGGAAATCGCACCGGGGCTCTTCCTGTGCCTGCTGCTGATGCTTGCAGGTATTTTTGGTGCAGAAGCGCTGGGTGTATTGCTGAAGACAACCGGTGTGCTTCCTGAAGACGGAGTGAACCCGGTATCGGAGATTTTTATTATTATTTTACTCGGCATTCTCATCCGCAATACCATCGGACTAAATTCCCGCTTTGTAAAAGGCGTGACTTTTTCTGTACAAATGGTATTGAAAGCGGGTATTGTGCTGCTGGGTCTTCGGCTCAGTCTGCTGGAAGCCCTTGCGCTCGGTGCATGGGGCATTCCGCTGATCATTGCCTGCATTTCTGTCGCCTTAGGTGTTACGCTGTTCTGTACAAAAAAACTGGGACAATCGGCAAGGCTTGGCACATTGATCGCTTCAGGAACAAGCATCTGCGGCTTAACAGCCATTATGGCGACAGCGCCAGTGATCAAGGCGAAGGAAAATGAAGTGGCGTATGCAGTGGCCAATATTACGATATTCGGTCTTACCGGCATGTTGATTTATCCATACATAATTGTATTCTTTTTTTCGGATGACCCTGTGAAAGCCGGTCTGTTCCTCGGAACCGCCATTCATGATACTGCACAAGTGACCGGTGCTGCACTGATTTACGGCGATTTGATCAACTCTGCCCAAGTCGTCGATGTGGCAACTGTCACGAAGCTGATCCGTAACCTGTTCCTGATTGCTGTGATTCCATTCGTCAGCGTGCTGTTATGGAAGCGGGATAAGGAATCCGCCGTGCTGCCGAAATGGCATCAGCTTGTTCCGCTGTTCATCATCGGATTTTTTGCCATGGCACTCCTCCGGACAATCGGAGATGCGACAGCAACAGCTTCAGGGGAAGCATTCGGTCTGCTGGCTCCTGGGACATGGGAACAGGCAGCTGTAGCTGTCAGCACATTCGGCTCCACTTATCTATTCGGTATTGCAATGGCCGGTATCGGGTTATCGACCAGTTTCAATGTATTTAAAGGGCTCGGCATGAAACCATTCGCCATCGGATTTACCGCAGCATTTGCTGTTGGTGCGGTGAGCCTTGTGCTGATTTCCGTGTTTGGCGATTTCATTGCTGTCTGATACTTCTACCGCTGAAGCGGTAGGTTCCAGCTCAGGCAATTCTGTGACTTTTTTCTGCATTATCCGTCTGATTCAATAAAGGAGGCGGAAAGAATGAAAAAGCTTGTATTGCCAATCAGCTTTGCGTTCGTTCTGGCGGCATGCGGTACCGAAGGGGAGTTATCCTCCGAGGAACCGACAGAGCAACCAGAGACGACGCCGGGGGATGAATCGGTATCTTCTGAAGAACCGGCCGCAGAAGGTGGCCATGAAATCATTGCGACGCTTGAGCAGACGGCAGAGCCGACAGCGCGGAATGAAGCGGCAGCGGCTGTGAGGGAAATGGAAGAATTCACATCGGGCGCGTTTGGGGAACCGACGGATGAACTTGCGGAAGGGCTCGCTGTACAGCAAATCGAGGCACAAGCTGTTCATGAAGCAGTAATGGATGTATATGGAAACTTTAGTGAAGCTGGTGTGCTGTATATTGAAACACCGCAGTCCGGTGCAGCAGAGCCCGGGGTGTGGGTCGGCATTGAAGAACCGGATGAGCGTGTCGATGAGCTTGTTTCCATGCTGCAGGAGCAGGTGGATGCGGGAGAAATACTGGCAGCACCGATTCACATTTTTGATAGTGCTTATGCGGAAGCAGACTTGAACGCGGCAGCAAACGAGCTTGGCGAAAAATTAAATGAATTAGCAACGGCCCATCCGAATGGCGCAGCCTCATTCAGTGTCGCACCTGATGTGAAGACCGGGGAAATCCAAGTGGGCCATAATTTTCTTGCGAAAGAGCAGGAACAGGAGCTGGCTGCCATGCTGCCGGATCAGGAAGTGGTCATTGAACAGTCCGGCATGATGGTGCCGCTGCCGGGAGAAGCGGCAGTCGCATACCCTGAACCGGCGACGGTACCAGAACCGTCGGATAAAGGCGCTTACTTGGTGGACGTGGAAGATGACCGTATCCTCGCTATTGCTGCCAAGGCGCAGGATTTCAGTGAAAATGGCGGACAGGAGGAATTTTACTCCGCCATTTGGTATGATTTCCCTCAAGCAGCAGAGCAGCTGGAAGTCGGCCAGCGAGTGCAGGTGGAAGCAGCCGGGCCGATCATGGAATCCTATCCAGGACAGGGGACAGCAGTATTCGTAGAAGTACTGCCGGCATATCAACCGGAAGGAGCGGATCTGACTGAGGCAGAAGCCGTGCGGACGGCACTTGAAGGAATGAGTGGAGAATCATTTGAAGTCCCTGCAATCCAGTCGGTCGCATACAATGCAGAGGCGGATAACTGGACGGTTGTTCTGCAACTTAATGGAACAGAAAAGGAACAGATTATACCGGATGAACAATGAAGCGGGCTGCTGCCCGCTTTTTTTGCGGGAAGCATTCGCTTAAAACACTCGTCTCGCTGCTGCACGCTTACAAGTCTGACAAGTGTGAATAGTATAGAAATGGAAAAGAGTCAGTGGTATACTGATTCATATACTAGAAGTGGGGTGATCGTATGAATATACCGTTGGTGCTTCCGGAATTTCTGGACAGAGCCGTACGGCTTTACGGTGATAAACAAGCCGTTATCGGAGGAGACCGGACACTTACATACCATGAACTGAACGATCGGGTGAATAAGCTATCGCACGGACTCAAAAATCTAGGTGTGGAAAAAGGGGATCGGGTCGCTTATCTTGCACCGAACACACCTGAGATGCTTGAAGGGTTCTACGGCATTTTCCAGCTGGGCGCTGTGATGGTGCCGCTGAATATCCGGTTGAAACCGGATGATTATTTATTTATCCTGAACCACAGTGAATCCAAAGTGCTATTTGCAGATGAAGATCTGCTGCCGCTTATCGAGCTGATCCGCGACCGGCTGGAAACCGTGCAGAAAATTATCGTTCATTACAAGACCGGCGAAACCGAGGACTTGGCGTATGATAAATGGCTTTCCGCGTTTCCGGCAATTCCATTTAACCGGGCCGAACTTGATGAGAACGATGTTTGCAGTCTGCTGTACACGAGCGGCACAACGGGCAATCCAAAAGGTGTGATGCTGACGCATCGCAACAATTACCTGCATGCGCTGACAACGATGCATCATTTGCGGGTGACGGATACGGATGTGTATTTGCATGTGCTGCCGATGTTCCATGTAAACGGCTGGGGCTCTCCGTTTTATTACACGGCGAATGGCGCAACTCATGTCTGTTTGCGAAAAGCGACACCGGAAGCGATTTTCAGGGCGATCAATGAACACGGAGTCACGGTCCTGCATATGGCGCCGACGGTTCTGAATGCTCTGTTGCAGTACTTTGAAGAACATGCACCGGCGTCAGGTGAGAATGTCCGTGTCGTTATTGCCGGCTCGGCACCGCCGCCTGCGTTTGTGCGGCGGGTTGAACAAGAATTGGGCTGGGAATTCATCCAGGTATACGGCATGACTGAATCGTCACCACTCAGTCTTGTATCGACGATTCGCTCCGAGCATCATGAACTGCCGGCAGAGACGCAGACGCGTATCAAAGCGAAAGCCGGGTATCCGATGATCGGCTCTAATGTGCGCGTCGTGGATGAGACAGGAGAAGAAGTTGCGGCGGACGGACAGGAAGTGGGCGAAGTCGTCGTGCGGGGACACGGTGTTATGCATGGTTACTGGAAGAATGAAGAAGCGACGAAGGAAGCCATTCAGAATGGCTGGCTGCATACCGGGGACATGGGGACAGTTGATGAATACGGTTATGTTGAAATCACCGACCGCAAGAAAGACATCATTATCAGCGGCGGTGAGAACATTTCATCCATTGAAGTGGAAGGTGTTCTGTACGACCATCCAGCAGTCCTGGAGGCGGCAGTCATCGCCGTGCCACACGAAAAATGGGGCGAAACTCCGCATGCCTATGTCGTGCTCCGTGATGGCGCCGAGGCGTCTGCGGAAGATATTATTCAATTTTCCCGTGAAAAACTGGCGCACTTCAAAGCTGTCACAAGTGTGGCATTTGTTGATGAATTGCCAAAGACAGCATCCGGGAAAATTCAGAAAGTACATTTGCGGAACGCGTACTGGAATGAGAAAGGTAAACAGCCCGGTCGGTATGTGAATTGACGAACTCAAGCGGGAATCCGCGCTCCGGACAGGGAGCGTGGATTCCCTTTTTTATTGGCAATTTGGTGGTTGGATAAGGTTTTGAATTCTTTGTAAGTATTTAATGAGATTTTGTGAGAAAAATTAATGGATTCGCAAGTAAAATCAGTGAATTCGCAAGTAACAGCTCCGGATTCGCAAGTAAACAAGGGACGTCGCGAGTAAATCCGATTTCGCAAATAAAACCAGTGAATCCGCAAATAACAGCCCAAGATTCGCAAGCAAACGGAATTATTTCGCAAGTATCTATGATAAATCCGCAAGTAATAACCGAAGTTTTGCACGCGTTTAAACTAAATCCGCAAGTAAGCTTGCATTCATTACTCAAGATGTGTCAGTTCCAGATAAAAAACATATCCATCCGCTGAAAATCCGGTCACTTGACAGAATAGTTGAAACCTTATATGATTGGACACAACTTGTTGTACGGATAACAAGTTCATTCAGAGCAAGAGACCAGTTGAGAGCAAGACCTTAGAGCAGAGAAGAGATAAATCGGAGACGAAGAAGAGTAGGCAGTGTGCGCTGCATAGAGAACCGGCGGCTGGTGGAAGCCGGAGAGCGGCACCTGCACGAATGGACTTTCGAGAGCTTACCCGAATGCGGCAGGAAAGACGCGGCTTGTAGGGGAGACGTATGCCTGGCGTTAACGGGCATTTGAGATGATGACCGGAATCCGGCATCAACGTGAGGTGGCACCGCGGGGTTGACCCGTCCTCCGCAGCAGAATGCGATTTGCGTTCAGCTGCGGTTTTTTTGTTGTCCAGGAGCCATCAGAAATCAAAAGAGCTGAGAGGAGAAGAGAACATGAGAGAATATACAGCACAGGTGAACAGCGGAAGCATTCTTTCGGAAGACGAGATGAGACAGGCGGGGCAGCAGATGCTCGCAGAAGAAACGAAACCCGAGGAGATCCGGGAATTTTTGATCGCTCTCCATACGCGCGGTGAGGCAGCACCGGAAATTGCAGGACTTGTGGGTGAATTGTTGAGCCGGACGGCGAATATCGATGCCGGTGATTACGAATTGATGGATGTCTGCGGAACCGGCGGCGATAAATCGCATAGTTTCAACATCAGCACAGCGGTCGCGTTTGTCTTGGCTTCTCTTGATGTTAAAGTGGCGAAACACGGCAACCGGAGCGTATCGAGTAAAGCGGGAAGTTCCGATCTGCTGGAAGCGATCGGTGTGGATGTGAATGTGGCCGCAGAGCGATTCAACGAAGTGATCGAAGAAACGGGTCTCGCGTTTTTATTCGCACCGGCGATCCACCCGGCGATCGGACGCTTGCGGGATGTGCGGAAATCAATCGATACGCCGACTATTTTTAATCTGGCCGGACCGCTTGCGAATCCGATTCCGGTGACGTACCAAGTAACCGGTGTATACCGCAAAGATAAGATGCGGCCGATGGCGGAAGCGCTTGTGAAACTCGGGCGGAAGCGAGGAGCGGTACTGCACGGGGCTGGCGGGATGGACGAATTGTCTCTGGCAGGTGACAATCACGTGATTTTATTTGATGAAAACGGACTGACGGACATGATAATCCATCCGCATGATGTCGGGCTGAATGTACAGCCGATAGAAGCGCTTCGCGGCGGGGACGCCCAGCGCAATGCAGAAATCTTCCGGGAGCTGATTGCCGGAAAGGAAAGCGCTTATCAGGACGTGGTTGCATTGAATGCCGGACTTGCACTTTATGTGGCCGGCCGGGTTTCGTGCGTGGCAGAAGGTGTAAAAGAAGCGAAGAGGAGTCTTTCTTCCGGCCGTGTCGAAGCGGTGTACCGGAAGCTTGTAGCCCAGGAGGTATCTCAATGACAATTTTGACGAAAATACTTGAAACAAAAAAGCAGGAATTGGCCGGTTTGAGAACGGATTTTCCGGAAACAGATTACCCGGCAAAACCGCGGCTTGCGGATTTATTGCGCCTCGCAAAACCAGCTGGCGTCATCGCGGAGATCAAACGGTCGTCCCCGTCAAAAGGGGTTATCCGCGCGGAAGTGGATGTCATCGGCCAGGCGAAACGCTATGAACAGGCAGGTGCATCCGCGATTTCCGTGCTGACGGATGAGTCATATTTCAATGGCTCGATCGACGATTTGCATGAAGTCGCCAAACAAGTGGCCGTTCCGGTACTGAATAAAGACTTCATTGTCGATAAAAAGCAGATTGACCGGGCGAAAAATGCCGGTGCAACAGTCGTATTGCTTATCGTGGCAGCACTTGACGATGAGAAATTGCACGAGTTGTTTGCCTATACAGAAGAACGCGGACTGGAAGCGCTCGTTGAAGTGCATGATGAAGAAGAAATGAAACGCGCGTTGGCGCTTGGTGCGGAATTGATCGGCATCAATAACCGTAATTTGTCGACGTTTGAAGTAAGTCTTGAGAATACCGAAAAACTCGCTTCATTCTTCACAGACGAACAGCTCTTCATCAGCGAAAGCGGCATTCATTCACCGGCAGATGCACAACGGGCTGTGAAAACCGGTGTCAAAGGCCTGCTGATTGGTGAATCGCTCATGCGTGCCAATGATCCGGGAGCATTCCTCGACTCGCTGTTCCGTCAGGAGGAAGCACGATGACCCAGGTGAAGATCTGCGGACTGAAAGAAGAGCAGCACGTGCAGGCGGCGATGGAGGCAGGTGCTGATCTGATCGGATTCGTCTTTGCGCCGAGCAAACGGCAGGTGACAGTTGACGAAGCAAAAAAACTGGCTGCGCAAATACCGCCCCACATCAAGAAAGTCGGGGTGTTTGTCAATGAAACGCCGGAGGAAATGACGCGCATCGCCCGCAAAGTGGGACTGGATTTTATTCAGCTGCACGGCGATGAACCGGATGATGTGCTGAAAGAACTGCCGGTCCCGGTCATCCGGGCGGTATCGATCCGGACAGAAGAAGATGGAGCGAAATTGGCCGCTTCCGAAGCGGCGGTCGTGCTGGCGGATGCGCCCGGCGTGGAGTACCGCGGAGGCAGCGGCGAAACGTTTAAATGGGACGTGCTGAAAGGCTTCTCGGAAACGGAGAACCGGCTGGCAGTTGCAGGCGGATTGCATACAGACAACGTAGCGGAAGCGATCAGGATACTGAAACCTGTCATGGTTGACGTCTCGAGCGGCGTGGAGACAGACGGCAGAAAAGACCCGGCGAAAATCCGGGCATTCATCGAGGCAGCAAAAGGAGTGGAAAAGGGATGACGTCAGCGAAAGAACGGCCGGGCTTTTTCGGGCGCTACGGCGGCCAATTTGTACCGGAAACGTTAATGAAAGCAGTAAAAGAACTGGAAGCGGCCTATACGGAAGTCAAGGCGGATCCGGAATTTCAGAAAGAGCTCGATTATTATTTGAAGGAGTATGTGGGACGCGAACAGCCGCTCACGTATGCAAAACGGCTTACAGAAGCATTCGACGGTCCTGAAATTTATCTGAAACGGGAAGATTTGAACCATACCGGTGCCCATAAAATCAATAATGCGCTCGGGCAGGTACTGCTCGCAAAACGGATGGGCAAACAAAAAATCGTCGCTGAAACCGGCGCCGGTCAGCACGGTGTTGCGACAGCAACGGTATGCGCGCTGTTCGGTTTGGAATGCATTGTTTACATGGGTGACGAGGATATCCGGCGTCAGCAGCTGAACGTGTTCCGGATGGAACTTCTCGGCGCGGAAGTGCGCGGTGTGAGTGCCGGCAGCGCGACGTTGAAAGACGCAGTGAATGAAGCGTTGCGCCATTGGGTGGCAAACGTGGAAGACACGCATTATTTGATCGGCTCTGCGCTCGGGCCGCATCCGTTTCCGGAGATGGTGCGCGATTTCCAGCGCGTCATCGGCGACGAAACAAAGCGGCAAGTGAAAGAAAAAACCGGGAAACTGCCGGATGCCATTGTGGCCTGTGTCGGGGGCGGCAGCAATGCAATCGGGATGTTCTATCCGTTTGTGGACGATGAAAGCGTGGAATTGATCGGCGTGGAAGCGGCAGGCTCCGGTATTGATTCCGGGAAGCATGCGGCAACACTGACAGGCGGCAAGCTCGGCGTGCTGCATGGCGCGTTCATGAAAGTGCTGCAGACAGAAGACGGCCAGATTCAGGAAGCTCACTCGATTTCAGCAGGTCTTGATTACCCGGGAATCGGTCCGGAACATGCCTATCTGCACGAGATCGGCCGGGTGAAATACACGGCGATCACCGACGATGAAGCGCTCGATGCGCTGAAGAAATTGTCGCGCCTTGAAGGAATTATCCCGGCGCTCGAATCGGCGCATGCCTTGGCAGAGGCAGAGCGCCAGGCGAAGAAGATGGACAAAGGTTCTGTGCTCGTCGTCTGCCTGTCCGGCCGCGGTGATAAAGATATGGAAACAATCCGCAAGCACGTGGAGGTGGAATGATGGGACGCTTTTTGCAGGAATCGATTGAAAAACAAAATCCGGCATTCGTTGCTTATATCATGGCAGGGGACGGCGGACTGGAAACGCTGGAAAACCGGATTGAAGTTCTCGAGGAAGCTGGCGTGACCGCAATTGAACTCGGCATTCCGTTTTCCGACCCGGTGGCGGATGGACCGGTCATTCAGGATGCCGGTGTGCGGGCGCTTCGGGAAGGCGTGACGCTTCGCGATGTATTTGCGACAGTACGCGGTTTTAAGCATACGCCTGAAGTGCCGCTCGTCATTATGACGTATTTGAATCCAGTGCTGCAGTACGGGGCGGAAGCATTCGCTGAAAGCTGCCGGGAAGCCGGTATTGCCGGTGTTATCATCCCGGATCTGCCGTTTGAGCATCAGGATCTCGTACAGCCGGCGTTGTCGGAAGCGGAAGTGCCGCTTGTGCAACTCGTGACGCTGACGACGACCGACGAACGGCTTGAAGCGATCTTGGCACAGGCGGAAGGCTTTGTGTATGCTGTGACGGTGAAAGGTGTCACCGGGGGCCGCACGGAATTTTCGGACAGCGTAGCGCCATTCCTCAAGAAGATCCGTTCGAAAAGCCCGGTGCCGGTCATGGCCGGTTTCGGCATTTCGAGTGCGGAACAAGCTGCGGGGCTCGTTGCCTCGTGTGACGGCTTCATCGTCGGCTCAACGATCGTCCAGGCATTCCATGAAGGCCGGGAAGACGATATCCGTGAACTCGTGCAAGGCGTGACGGGCTTAGCGGTGAATAAAGGCTAGAGAGCTGGAGCGGCGGATCGAGATTAGCCGCTAATCCGCGTTCAGACCGATTTACTGCAATTTGTCATACAGACCAGGACGATAAAACCCCGCGAGGCATTTTCTGCCTCGCGGGGTTTCTGCGTTCATTATAAAACTTTTTCCAGGAAATCCTGTGCGCGCTCCGTCTTCGGATTGCCGAAGAATTCATCGGGCGTGCCTTCTTCAATGAGGACACCGTGATCCAAAAACAGCACGCGATCCGCCACTTCCCGGGCGAAGCCCATTTCATGGGTGACGACAAGCATCGTCATGCCGGATTTTGCCAGGTCTTTCATAACATCGAGCACTTCTTTCACCATCTCGGGATCAAGTGCGGAGGTCGGCTCGTCAAACAGCATGAGATCCGGTTCCATGGCAAGTGCCCGCGCAATCGCAACCCGCTGTTTCTGACCACCGGACAGGCTGGAAGGATAGGCCTCCGCTTTATCGGAGAGGCCAACCCGTTCGAGCAACTGTTTCGATTTTTTTTCTGCATCAGCTTTTGATTCGCCCTTCACTTTTTGTGGTGCATATGAAAGGTTGTCGAGTATCGTCAAATGCGGAAACAGGTAGAAATGCTGGAACACCATGCCAATCTGCGCCCGGACTTTCTGGATATTCGTTTTTGGATTGGTGAGTTCCTGATCACGGAACGTAATTTTTCCGGAAGTGGGCACTTCGAGCATATTCAGGCAGCGGAGGAATGTCGATTTGCCGGAGCCCGACGGACCGACGACTGCGACTACCTCACCTTGGACCACTTCCGTATTGATATCTTTCAGGACAACGTTTTTCCCGAACTGCTTGAAAAGTTTTTCGGTCTTAATCACTTGCTCTCATCCTCCGTTCGACTTGTCTGCCAATGAGCGTCAAGCCCATCACCATCAGCCAGTAAATGAGTCCGACAAACAGAAGCGGTTCGAAATTGCGGTACAATTCAGCGCCGACCACCTGTGCGCGCCGCATCAGGTCGAGATACCCGATGACGGAAACGAGTGCCGATTCCTTTGTTAACGTGATAAATTCGTTCATCAGGGCAGGAAGGATGTTTTTGAACGCCTGCGGCAGAATGATATCTTTCATCATGGCTTTATACGGAATTCCAAGCGCTTGGGCGGCTTCGACTTGTCCTTTATCGACCGCATTGATGCCGGCCCGGATAATCTCGGAAATGTAGGCCGCCGAGTTCAGGCCGAACGCAAGAACAGCTGATGTAAATGCAGTAATATCATAACCGGTCAGTTGCGGCACCGCGAAATAAATGATCATCAGCTGCAGGATGAGCGGCGTGCCGCGGAATACGGATGTATAGGCATCTGCAAACCACCGGAGAAACATGATACTGCCGATTTTGCATAGCGCCAGCAGAACGCCGAGTATTGAGCCGAACACGAGCGCGACGGCTACGAATTTCAGGGTTGCCCATATCCCTTCAAGGATAAATGGGAGATAGGGAACAAGCTGCGTAAAATCGAGATTCATTTAGTCACACACCTTTAGCAATGGATTTACCCGGCTTTCTATTCGACGAGCCATTCGTTTCGCAATTCCTCGAGGTAGCCGCTTTCTTCCGCTTCCGCCAAAATTTCATTCACGTCATCGACCAGCTCGCTGTCTTTCGGAAAAGCGATAGCGACACCAGGGGATTCGACAGTCGGATCTTCAAACCCGGCCAGACCCTGTTCTTCAATAAACCCGGTTGCAGCGGTTGTATCAAGATAAGCGGCATCCACGCGTCCGGACATCAACTCCTGGATCATGAGGCCGGCATCATCGATCGCTTTGATTTCGATGTCCATACCTTCTTCCTCGACCAGCGCTTCGATCGTATTTTGCTGCATTGTGCCAAGCTGAACGGCGACTGTGCGTCCTTCCAAATCTTCAATCGACGAGATGCCGGCATCCGGAAGTGTCAGGAATGTTTCGCCGGAATTATGGTAGACGGTTGAAAACTCAACATTCTCTTTCCGTTCTTCAGTTGCGTTCATGCCGGCCAGCACCATATCCACCCGGCCAGCTTGTAAGGCACCGACCAGTCCATCAAACTTCATGTCGGTGATTTCAAGTTCACGGCCAAGTTCATCGGCGATATACTCGGCCAGTTCAATATCAAAACCGACGAATTCACCTTCTGCATTGCGTGATTCATACGGCGGATAATCTGCAGATGTCGCCATTTCAAGTACTTCAGCTTCTTCAGATTCTGCTGCGCCTTCTTCTGCCGGTCCTGCCTCTTCTGCACCGCAGGCACCAAGTGCCAGGGTGAGTGAAGCCATTCCTGTTAACATCCATTTATTTTTCAGCATTTAATAAAAACCTCCTGTGTGAATGTTTATTCAATAAAACGGATTTTAACAGAATAATCCTGGTTAGAAAAGTCCTGTTTATAAAAGGCCGTCAAAAGACATACGGTCTTGCAATCAAAAATAAGACGGGCAAAGCGCGGTGACTTTGCCCGGAAGTATCAGTGGTTACTCTTCTTCTGACAGCCATTTTTCTTCTAATTCAGCCAAATAGCCGCTTTCTTCCGCTTCTGCAAGGACAGCGTTCACTTCATCAACCAATTCGCTGCCTTTCGGGAAAGCGACCGCCATGCCTGGCGAGCTCGTTGTCGGGTCTGCAAATCCTTCAAGTCCCTGTTCCTCGATATAGCCGGTAGCAACCGACTCGTCCATATACACGACATCAATGCGCCCGCTCATCAGTTCCTGGATGAGCAGCCCGGCATTATCAAGTGCTTTCAGCTCGAAATTAAGATCTTCTTCTTCAAGCAGTTTTTGTGCGCCGTCTTCCTGAATCGTACCGAGCTGGACGCCGACCACTGTTCCTTCAAGATCCTCCAGTGTGTCGATATCGGACCCGGCCTGCGTCAGGAACATTTCACCGGAATGATGGTAGGCGGTGGAGAAATCGACATTCTCTTTGCGCTCATCGGTCGCACTCATGCCGGAGATGACCATATCGACCCGCTCGCTCTGTAGCGCACCGATCAGCCCGTCAAACTTCATGTCCGTGATTTCGAGGTCATAACCGAGTTCATCGGCAATGTAGTTTGCAAGGTCAATGTCAAAACCGACAAAGTCCCCTTCGGTGTTGCGCGATTCAAATGGAGGGAAATCAGCAGACGTCGCCACTTCCAGAACTTCCATTTCCTCCGTGACTTCTCCGGCTCCTGCATCCGCTTCTTCAACCTCTGCCGCTTCTTCCGCGCCACATGCGCCGAGTGCGAGAGAAACCGAAGCAAATCCGGCAAAAACCAATTTATTTTTAAACATGAATAAATCCTCCATTCTTGAATAAATATTCGATAAAACGAATTTTACCAGAAAAATATACGGGAGAAAAGCTATTTTAAATTTTGGTATAAAAAATGTGAATAATTATGTAACTGAGCAACAGGAAGACAGCACTTCAGAGCCGCCTTCCTGCACCGGTCATTCTTCGCGTTCCCGGTATTGGTTATCGACCAGTTCGTATAGACCTGCTTTTTCTAGATAATGCCGGGGCGCAAGGAAGGTCACAGTCACGACGCCTGGATGGCGGCCGATTTCAATGGACCCGGTGATGGTTGCCCGGTTCAGGATTTCAGGCACCGGCACCCCGAACAGATCGGCTGCCCGCTGCATACCATTGTCGGTTGCGGCATTCAACGTAGGACCGGTACCGATGAATGAAACTGGAAGGGATTCTTCGGGTTCGCCAATGTTCCATCGTTCCGCAATTTTCTTCGCCGCTTCCTTTTCCGCCCGGGTAAAAGGCTTTGCAGTGTATGGCAAATCTTCTGTATTCGGCAGGAGAACCGGGCCGTCGAGTTTCACGCCTTTCAATACATGGACCTGCAGGTGGGAGACACCCGCCACATCCGCTGTATGGCCGGCGATTTCACCATCTCCCTGCATTGCATGCATATCCCCCAAATAGATGCCGCCGCCCGGCACTTTGACAGGGCAGAGGAGGATGGCGCCTGCACGTACGCGGCTGATGTCCATATGGCCGTCCGTCCGGTGCTCATCAAGTTCCTCTTGCGTGCTGACATATTCATGCGGTGCATCGATCAGAAAAGATCCGAAATCCCCGGCGTTATGTGAATCCGGAATCGGACGGGAAGGTGTCGTACCAAGCTGACCGAGAAACGGCCGCATGCGTGCGATGGTGCCGACGAGGTCATGCGGTGCAAACGTGGCAATCGGATTCTGTACGGAATTTTCCGGTGTTTTCATATAGGTACGTCCATCCTGCGCAATCGTTTCGGCCGCTTCCTTTGAGAGTGTGACACCAACATCCCCATTTTCACCAAAGAACATGGTGTATCCATTCGTGAAAACGAATGGCGTGACATTTTCTCCGCAATTTGCACAGCGGATGGCTTCGTCTCCTGTGCCTTGGATGACGGTGTCGGGATACAGCGTGTCGCAGCCCGGGCATTTCACTGCAATAAACGGGTCTCCGAGAAATCGGCCTTCAACCGGCTGGTCGTTGCCGGAAGAAGTGGCAAGCGAGGTGACTTCGATCGTTTTAATGCGGATCGCAATTGCATCACCCGGTTCTGCCCCTTCCACATAGACCGGGCGTGTCACTTCATGCCCGCCCCGGATGCACGGCGTGATCATCGGACCCCAACAGCCGGGAGCGGTGTGGGCGATAATATGGCCGCCGTCTTTCAAGGGACCGAGCATATCGAGTTCGGGGTCGAGCACGCCGTTTACATATTCATTAACGAGTAAGGTTTCTTTTGCAGCTGACATGATTTTTCCCTCCTTTTGCAGTCTTATTTAAAGTATAGCATGAACATTATTAAATATTGCCAAAATTAAAACCGCTTCCGGTATAATGAATAAAGAGCTTATGATTTCAAAAGGGGATGGGAAGATGTTTATTGCAGAAAAGTTGAAAATAGCAGCTGATAAACAGCCGGAGAAAGCGATTACCGTGTTTAATGGAACGGAAACGAACTACAGGGACTTTTACCGGAAAGCCTCATCGCTTGCCCGGTATTTCCAGGACAAGGGATATAGGGCAGATGATATCGTGGCATTGTATCTACCCAATAGCGATGATTTTCTTGTTTGCTATTATGCCTGCCAGATCGGCGGATTCACGGTATTGCCGGTCAATGTGA
This sequence comes from Planococcus lenghuensis, assembly GCF_001999905.1. Classification (NCBI taxonomy): domain Bacteria; kingdom Bacillati; phylum Bacillota; class Bacilli; order Caryophanales; family Caryophanaceae; genus Planococcus; species Planococcus lenghuensis. Next base: position 2,599,868 of record NZ_CP019640.1, on the reverse strand, counting down.
AATTGGCAGCTTCTGAAATCGAGTACATACTGTCCCATTCGGAAGCGCGCGGCCTTATTTACAATGAGAGTTACAGTGAACTCATCGGGAAACTGCTGCCGAAACTACCGGCACTCGAAGACCGGATTGTACGGGGAACGGGTGAGGGGGAAGCGCCATCATTGGAATCGATTGTAACCGGCAAGGAAGGTGAAGCGATTCCAATTGAACGAATGGCGGAAGATACGTCTGTCGTCTTTTACACATCGGGCACAACCGGTAAACCGAAAGGCGTGATGCTGTCGAATAAAAATGTGGAGGCCGCAGCGGAAATCTGGTCTGCCTCGATGGAAATGACGGCAGAAGATCGCGTGCAGATTGTGGCGCCGCTGTTCCATTGTGCAGCCAGTCATGTGTTCAGTATTCCACTGATTTACCAGGGCGGCACAGTTGTGATCGAAGAGGGATTCGCTGCAGAAAAGAATTTGAAAACGATGGAGGAAGAAAAAATCACCATCTTTTTCGGTGTGCCGGCGATGTACAGCGTATTGCTGAACACCCCGCAGCTTGAAAAGACTGATTTATCATCCCTTCGTTTATTCACATACGGTGCTTCTCCGATGCCCTATGAACTCGTGAAGAAAGTGAAGATGCTGTTCCCGGACGTGAAAGTCCAGAACTTGTACGGCCAGACGGAGAACGCACCGGCCGCCACCAGTCTGACCGATGAATCAGCGCTGGAGAAAATCGGGTCTGTCGGCAAGCCGCTCTTGTATACAGGCGTCCGGGTAGCGGATGAAGAAGGAAATGCGCTCCCGGTCGGGGAAGTCGGTGAAATTATCGTAAAAGGCCCGCAAGTGATGAAGGGGTACCTGAAGAATGAACAGGCGACATATCAGACAGTCCGGGATGGGTGGCTGTTCTCAGGTGATCTTGGTAAATTCGATGAGGAAGGGTTTTTATATATCGTTGACCGCAAGAAAGACATGATTATCCGCGGAGGCGAAAATATTTATCCACTGGAAGTCGAGGAAGTGCTGTATGAAATTCCGGAAGTGTTGGAGGCTGCCGTGATCGGGGTACCGCACGAAGTGATGGGGGAAGTGCCGAAAGCCTTCGTCGTCCTGAAAGAAGGGCAGCGATTGACGGAAGAACAAGTGCTGGACTATTGCCAAGGAAAAATCGCCAAATATAAACTACCTCAGGAAGTGGAATTCATCGATAGCCTGCCGCGCAATGCAAGTGGAAAAGTGCTGAAGACGGTGCTGCGCGATGAAGTGAAAACAGGATGATAACAAAAGAAATGCCGGCTGGGCAACCGGTCGGCATTTCTTATTCACAGGATTTCCCATCCGCGCTTCGAGGCGATGGTCCGTAATCGTTCGTCCGGCTGAACGGCAACTGCATTACCGGCAAGTTCGAGAATCGGCAAATCAGACACACTGTCACTGTAGGCAAAGCTATCATTCCAATCGATTTCACGATCGCCGAGAGCGGCTTTAATCTCCTCGATTTTTCGTTCCGATTGAATATGCCGGACGGGGGAACGCTTATCCAATATGCCATTCGGATAGGAGACCTGCGTACCGATGACCCGGTCGACCGGCAAGTCTGCTGTTACAGCATCCAACAGCGGGGTGAAGGCACCGGATACAAGCATGACGAAATCGCCTTGTTCGGCGTGTTTCTCCATTCGTTTCTTAACTTCCTGATTTAAATTATCCTTCATTTTGTCAGCGACTTCACGGAAGTAGTCGGTCAATTCCGTTTCAGAAAGCTGATGAAACGCGGACAGGTAGGCCTGCATGGATTTTTCCCGCATGACGGCTTCAGGTACCAGTTTCAGTTTATAACCGATATAGGGTGGCATGATGGCTCTGTAGAATTTTTGATAGCGGTTTTTGTGGGTGGGATGGTACTTTAAATGATTCATCAAAAGATCAAACGTTTCTCCGGCATATAACGTGCCGTCGAAATCGAATATGGCTGCGCGCATTGTATTCACTCCTTTGGTGTATCATACCAAAAGCCGCCCGATGATGGGCGGCTTCCGATTCATCTCCGCTGATTTTCCTGCGGTTTCATATTGTTCTGCTGGTCGGGTTTACGTGCCTGATCCTTGGTGGACTGGTTCTCCTGCTGCTGTTCGGTGTTTTCACCGTTTTCATTTTTAAAGTAGTCTTTTTTCTCACTCATCAAAAATCCCTCCTGGTTATCGTTTTCCCGTCTGTTTTCCGAATTAAACGGACGGCTGCCGGGTAATTAAGGAAAAAGGAGATGATTTGAAATGGACTCAATCCAGAAACTGAATTTCCAGGATGATGGCAATATCCCGAATAACCCGAACCTGCCTGTGCTTTTGTATAAAGGGGCATTCAGTGAAAATCCCTCCGCGATTGAAAAGACGTTCAATAAACACGATTGGACGAACAGCTGGCAAGGCGGCGTATTTGATTACCACCATTACCACAGTAACACGCATGAGGTGCTCGGCGTGCGGTCCGGTTCAGCGGCAATCCGGCTCGGCGGTGAACAAGGGAAAACCGTAACGGTAGAAGCGGGCGATGTCGCCGTGCTTCCGGCAGGAACCGGTCATAAGAAATTAGAGGCGTCCGACGATTTCCAAGTGGTGGGCGCATACCCGAGCGGCATCAATCCGAACAAAAAACTGGGCAAGCCGGAAGAACGCCCATATGCGCTCGAAGAAATCGCCAGTGTGCCGTTGCCGATGCAGGACCCGATTTACGGAGAGGACGGGCCGCTGTTTGAAGCATGGAAGTAACCGTGGAATTTGGGCAATACACAACCATGCAGCGGATAAAGTGCCGGATAAGTGAGGCTCGCAAGTAACTCACCCATCATATGCCGATCATCTATAAACACGGCGCATTGCTGCGAATAAACAAGGAGGCGGCCTCTAAAAGGTCCGCCTCCTTGTGTTTAATCATTGCCATGTCCAATGCAACGCTCACATTCATATAGATACGATTCATGCTGTTCTTCGATTTCCTGTCCACATTCGACACAGACCTTTTTCGGCAAGTTCCGGTAAAATTCGAGTGTTTCCATCATGATAAATCGCCTCCTAATTTTTTATGAGAGTTTTTTATAGCCAGGTATCGTCAGGAATTCCACGAAATCCCGTTCCAGAATCAGCGATGAAAACAAATCAGCACCTTCTTGAAAATTTCCCCGTTCGAATGCTTCTTCACCGATGGTTTCCCGGATTGTTGCCAACTCTTCCGCCAGCACTTCCTGAAACAGCCGGACACTCACTTTCCGTCCGTCCGACAGGCAGCCTTGCGGATGACGGATCCATTGCCAGACCTGAGCGCGGGAGATTTCCGCTGTTGCAGCATCTTCCATCAGGTTATTGATCGGGACAGCCCCGCTGCCGTTCAGCCAGGCGGCCAGGTATTGTACACCAACTGAAATGTTTTCCCGGAGTCCAGCTTCGGTGATCATGCCGCGGGGAACGGCCAGCAGCTCATCCGCTGTCGCATTCACGTCGTCCCGCCTGCGGTGAATCTGATTCGGTTCAGGCATGTGTTTATCAAATTCCGCTTTTGCAATAGCTACAAGTCCGGGATGGGCAACCCATGTACCGTCGTGTCCATCTGTCACTTCCCGCTCCTTGTCGAGCCGTACTTTCTCAAACGCAGCAGCATTTGCCTCCGGATCATTCTTTACAGGAATCTGTGCCGCCATGCCGCCGATTGACGGGGCATTCCGTTTATGGCAAGTCTTAATCGCCAGCTGGGTATATGCGCGCATGAACGGCACGGTCATCGTCACTTGGGCCCGGTCCGGGAAGATGGTTTTCGGCCGGTTACGCAGCCGTTTCAAAACGCTGAAAATATAATCCCAGCGGCCGCAATTGAGGCCGGCGGAATGGTCCCGGAGCTCGTACAAAATTTCATCCATTTCAAACGCGGCCAGAATCGTTTCGATCAGGACAGTCGCCCGGATTGTGCCTTGCGGGATGCTGAGTGCTTCTTGTGCGTGTATGAAAACTTCATTCCAGAGCCGGGCTTCCAGGTGGCTCTCAAGCTTCGGCAAGTAAAAATAAGGGCCGGTGCCGCGGTCGATCAGCTCCTGTGCGTTATGGAAGAAGTAAAGGCCGAAATCGATCAGGCTTGCTGAAGCCGGTTGCCCGTCAATCTGGATGTGCTTCTCTTCCAGGTGCCAGCCGCGCGGTCGCACCATCAGCACAGCTGTTTCGTCATTCAGTTCATAGGCTTTTCCACTTTTCGGATCTGTGAAGCGGATCTCCCGGCGGACGGCGTCCTGCAAGTTGCGCTGTCCTTCAATAACATTGTTCCAAGTGGGGGAGTTGGCATCTTCAAGATCCGCCATGAACATTTTTGCTCCGGAATTCAAGGCATTGATGATCATTTTCCTGTTGACCGGTCCGGTGATTTCCACCCGCCGGTCCTGCATATCCGGCGGGAGTGGAGCAACTGTCCAGTCGCCCGTCCGGATATGCGCTGTTTCCGGCAGAAAGTCAGGGAGTTTGCCATCGTCGATTTCCCGCTGCCGCTCCTGCCGGTTGTGGAGCAGCTCTTTCCTCCGCTTATCGAAGCGGTCATGCAAGCCGATCAAAAATTCCAGTGCCGCCGGTGTCAGGACTGTATCGCTTCCTGTCACCGGGCCGCCTGTGACGGTTATGCGTTCAACAGAAGTCTGATTTGTGGTCATTTGCATCCCCCTCTCATGTTGTCGGCACGAATTGTGCCGTTTCCGTTGAGCCTTTCATCGCAACAGTGGATGAAGTACCACCTGAGATTACCTGTGAAACTTCGTCGAAATAGCCGGTACCGACTTCACGCTGATGGCGTGTTGCGGTATAGCCTTTTGCTTCGCTTGCAAATTCTGCCTGCTGCAGTTTCGAGTACGCCGCCATACCGTGATCCCGGTAATCGTGTGCCAGTTCGAACATGCTATGGTTCAGCGCATGGAAGCCGGCGAGAGTGACAAATTGGAATTTATAGCCCATCTTGCCGAGCTCAACCTGGTATTTTGCAATCGTCTCCTGGTCGAGCTTCGCCTGCCAGTTGAACGAAGGCGAGCAATTGTAAGCAAGCATTTTGTCCGGGAATTGAGCGTGTATGGCATCTGCAAATTGTTTCGCTTCTTCCAGATTCGGGTGCGAAGTCTCACACCAGACAAGATCTGCATACGGTGCGTAAGCGAGTCCTCTCGCAATCGCCTGATCGATGCCGGGAGTCGTCCGGTAAAAACCTTCCGGTGTGCGCTCTCCGGTGATGAAGGGGTGATCTGCCGGATCGATATCACTTGTGATGAGATCCGCTGCATCGGCATCGGTCCGGGCGATCAGGATGGTCGGCACGCCGAGCACGTCTGCTGCCAGCCGGGCGGCAATGAGGTTCCGTACCGCATTCTGAGTTGGAAGCAATACTTTTCCGCCAAGATGACCGCATTTTTTTTCAGAGGCGAGCTGGTCCTCAAAATGGACGCCTGCAGCACCTGCTTCAATCATCGCTTTCATTAATTCAAATACGTTCAGCGGTCCGCCGAAACCGGCTTCCGCATCCGCGACGATCGGTGCGAACCAGTCAAACCCATCGGCCCGGTTTTCGGATTGGTCAATCTGATCCGCCCGTTCCAGTGCCTGGTTGATGCGTTTGACGACTTGCGGAACGGAATTGACCGGGTATAGCGACTGATCCGGGTACATTTGGCCGGCGACGTTCGCATCCGCTGCCACTTGCCAGCCGCTCAAGTAAATGGCTTTCAGTCCCGCTTTCACTTGCTGGATCGCCTGGTTGCCGGTCAGCGCCCCAAGCGCATTCACGAATTCCTCTTCATGCAGCGAACGGAACAGGCGCTCGGCACCCCGTTTCGCCAATGTATGTTCTATCATTACAGAACCGCGCAGTTTCACGACGTCTTCTGCTGTATACGGCCGTTCAATCCCTTGCCATCTCGCATCCGTTGCCCATTTGCTGTTCAGTTCATCGATTTGCTGTTGTTTTGTCGTCAAATTAATCCTCACCTTTCGAAAATGATTTACTGTTTTATAACAGTGTGTTATCTTGTTTATTAATATAGTACAGAATGTTCTGTTTGAAACAATTTTCCGACAAAAGACGGTTTTTACGGGATGAAAGCCAATATGGATGGATGGAAGGGGTATGTATAATGGAATTGAAGGATGTATTGAAGTTTGAAACGTTTTGGATGGACTGGATGCCGGCGGAAGCGGCGATTGCGGTGGCGCGAGACGGGGATTATGTGTATTTCCGCTCCGGTGCACTTAACGCATCTATCCGGATCGGCCAGCCTGTGGAGAGGGGGAGCATTGCCAGCCAAGTCATGGAATCAGGCCAACGGGTGGAACGGCAAGTGACGGATTTCCTCCCGGGCGAGACCTGTTTCGGCATCGGCTATCCGATCACGGGCGGGGCGGTTGTGGTGCTGCTGTCATCCGCTTACATAATGAAGCAGAAAGAACCGGTTGCATTCCTGACAGGAAAAACGGAGGATACATGGCATCCGGTGCCGGTGGAAGACATCCTCTACATTGAAAGCCAGCATAAAAAAACTTGGTTTTACACAGAAGAAGGCACCTATAGTACGGCCTATACATTGAAGCAGCTTCGGGAGCTGCTGCCGGATACCTTCCTGGCTGTCCACCGATCATACATCGTCAATATCCGCTGCATCCGTGAAATCACCCGGGATATTTCTTCGGGTTTCCTATTAAAGCTGAAGGATGAGGCACTGCTGCCGGTCAGTCAGAATTATACAGCGGACGTCCGGAAGCGGCTTGGATTTTAAGGGTTTCTTCCATTGGAAGTTCTGTGTGATAATGAAAGGAAACACAAGAGAGAAGGTTTTGCATTCATGGGGATTTCAATCAACCGCTGGACGGAAGAAATCGCGATTTCGGGCATCCGGCAGTTTTTCAATCTATTGGCAGATTATCCGGACGCTGTCGGACTGACGGTCGGGCAGCCAGACTTTGCGACGCCGGAAGCAGTGAAAGAAGCAGGCATGCGGGCGATTCAAGCCAACCAGACCGGCTATTCGCATAATGCCGGGCTGATGGAATTGCGGCTCGCCATCCAGTCATTCTTCAAGGACATCCACGGCCTTACATACAGTGCGGCAAACGAAATCATCGCAACAAACGGCTCAAGTGAAGGACTCGATTCCATTTTTCGGACGATTTTGGAAGAAGGGGATGAAGTGATCATTCCGGCGCCGGCTTATCCGGGTTACGCACCGCTCATTCGGCTGTCGGGAGCGAAAGCGGTTTATCTCGATACGTCGGATACGGATTTCCAGCCGGACCCTGAGCGGTTGGAGGCATTGATCACTGACAAAACGAAAGCGGTCCTCATGAATTTCCCGTCCAATCCGACGGGCGTTACATTGGATGAAACAACACTGCAGCAATTGGCTGACGTGCTAAACCGGCACGAAGTGTTTATCGTATCGGACGAGGTGTACAGCGAGAATTCCTTTGACGATCAGCACCGGTCATTTGCCCGGTTCGCACATTTGCGCGACCGGATGTTCATCGTGCATGGGCTGTCGAAGTCACATGCAATGACCGGCTGGCGGCTCGGATTCGTCCTGGGGCCGGCTTGGGTCATGCAACACGTGTTAAAGGTTCATCAATACAATGCGACATGCGCATCGTTGCCAAGTCAGCATGCAGCCATTGAAGCGCTGACGACCCAGCGGCATGTCCCGGCAACGATGAATGAAGCTTACATCGAACGGCGGGATTTTGTATACAGGAAACTGACAGCCATGGGGCTTGACGTCGTGCTGCCGACCGGCGCTTTTTATATTTTTCCGTCCATTAAGAAGTTCGGCTTGTCTTCCGCTGAATTTGCAGAGCGACTGCTGAAAGAAGGGGGCGTTGGGGCGGTGCCGGGATCCGCATTTACGGAATACGGTGAAGGGTTCTTGCGCATTTCCTATGCTTACAGTCTGCCTGTGCTTGAAGAAGGCATGAAGCGGATGGAGAAATTCATACAGACAGTTTCATAAGGCGTAAAAAAAAGGGGCTGTCCCGAAAGGTCATGAAAAATGACCTCGAGGGGCAGCCCCTTTTTTCTATTCGTAAAGAAGTAGCTGGGGTTCGGCCCGGCGGACGCTTTCCGCGGGCACGGCTTCAGACGCTTCCCTCGCTATACTCGGTCCAGGGTCTTCAGCTCGTGCTGGTCCCGCAGGAGTCGCCGCCGGCCTTCCCGCTAGTCAAGTCATCAATGCATACAAAAATCGTCCGTTTCTGTAAAATGGGAGTTACCACACAACCACTCAGAAAGGACGATTTTTATGCGCAATCCAACGATTGCTTCTACCGATTATACCATGCAACCGGCTCTTCCGTCAGGTAAATTACTTGAACATGAAATCGTAGTCTCCACCCAAGGGCGCCGGCCGGCGCCCGCATTCAAACCGTATGATCCGACCCAGGCCTTATCCATTCCTGATATTGGCGCCCTGATTCCCGACCATCATGTGGCTCGTGTGGTGGATCAGTTGGTTGAGGCTTACCCTGAGGAAGTGTTGACCGCCTGCTACCCTGGCGGCGGGCGGCCACCCTTTCACCCGAAACTGATGCTCAAGGTTATTCTCTATGCCTATTCCCAAAAAGTTTATTCCTGCCGGGGCATCGCCACGATGCTGCACGAGGATCTTCCGGCGATCTGGCTGGCGGCGATGCAGAAACCGGATTTCCGGACCATCAACCATTTCCGGAGCGTCCGAATGGGAGCGGTCATCGATCAGTTATTCGAGTTCACTGTTTTGGAACTTCACCGGCAAGGGTTTGTCGAGTTTGAGAACTACTTCCTGGACGGGACGAAGATGGAAGCGGACGCCAATAAGTATAGCTTTGTCTTCCGTAAGGCGGTGACGGGGCGGGAAGCGAAACTGAAAATCAGAATCCAGGAAACGCTTCAGGAAATCCAGGAGATTGCCAAGGCGGAGGGATTGGAACTGGGCCAGCTGGCCGAGGAGCCGGCGGCTGTGGAATTGGCTTCAGTTGCGAACCGGCTGGAAGACCAAGTGGATATCCTGACGGATCTCATCGCTGAGGAAAAGCTCGTGGAAAACAGAAAAGGACTCCGCAAACGGCACAGTCTCCTGAAAAAGAAAGTGAAACTGATTCGTGAAAACTTCATTCCCCGCCAAGAAACGTATGCGGAACAGCTCGCCGTCTGTGGAGAGCGCAACAGCTTCTCGAAGACGGACCCGGACGCCACATTCATGCGGATGAAGGAAGATCATATGAAGAATGGCCAGCTGAAACCCGGATACAATATCCAGATGGCGACCGAGAATCAATTTGTACTGTTCTATACCATTCATCAGCGCCCAGGAGATGCTCGCTGCCTGATTCCACATCTGGAAGAGCTGCAGGCATCTGCCCTGCCTATGCCGAAGACCATCGTCGCGGATGCCGGCTATGGAAGCGAAGAGAACTACCTCTACCTGATCGGGGATGAAAAAGAACCGCTTGCCGGCTTCCTGATCCCGTATGGCACCTATCTGAAAGAGCAGACGAAGAAGTTTAAAAACAATGAATGGAACGCGAAAAACTGGACGTATGAAGAAGCGGATGACCGATTCATCTGTCCAAACGGCCGCCGCGTCGTTTTCAAAAAATATCAGGAGAAGAAAAATGCATCGGGCTTTGTTCAGTCCTATAGAATCTACGAATGTGAAGACTGTACCGGATGTCCGCTGAAAGAATCGTGTACCAAGGCAAAGGGGAACCGTCAGGTTCATTGGAACCCGGTCTATGAGGAATTGAAAATGAAAGCGAAAGAAGCCCTTGAATGTGAGGACCGAAAATCGGTATATGCCCGAAGAAAAATCGAGGTGGAAACCGGTTTCGGCGATATCAAGGGCAATTTGGCGTTCCGCCGGTTCCATCTCCGGGGGCTTCAGAAAGTGCACATCGAATTTGGACTTATCGCCATGGCGCATAATTTTCGGAAAGTGGCCGGTTTCCTCCGGTCACTTTCCGAAAAAGCGAACTTTAAAAAAACAGGGAGAGAACAACCGATTGGTTATTCTCTCCCTGTTTTTAATTTAGGGGGCTTTTTGGACAGCCCCTTTCGTTTTAATCGTCGTATCCGGGTGCTTTCCGGTTGGCGACAGTCGGTTTCATGGCATTGTTCCGATCCGGTACGCGCGCTTGGTCCTCAAGCGACTGGTTCTCGCGTTTCTGCTGTTCGGGATTGACGGCGTTGTTGCCGTCTTCTTGTTCCTTCTCGTCTATCAGTTCGCGCATCTTCTCCTGATTGTCCTTCAGTACGTCTTTTTCCTGATTATCAGACATATGCGATCCCTCCCGGATGTTTGGTTAGTATTGTTTTCCCGCCGAGCATGTTTGGCAAACGTCTGCAGATAATTTGAACAGCTTAGGGGGCCGGCCGGGCAAGACAAGTTCCATCAGGTTGGTTCTGTCACAATTCCATCAAAGGCCGACCGGTAAATTTTCCGAATGTCATCTTCCGCAAGTTCCATGGGGCTTCGGGCCAGCAGGCGTTTTTGTTTGACGGCGTCTGCAGTCAGTGGCTCCAGCGCGCTTTCCGGCACATCAAAGCCTTGAAGTGTCTGCGGGATACCGACGTCATTCACAATCCGGACCAGTTCTTCCACACAGCGGCGCGATGCTTGTTCGTCAGACAGATACGCGGAGTTCCCATCGAGCGCTTCTAAAATATCCGCCATGCGTGACATGCAGCTTTTGCGGATATATCCTATCACGTACGGCAGCAACACAGCGTTCGAGTCACCGTGGGCAATATGGAATTGGCCCCCGAGCGGATAGGCGAGGGCATGTACGCCGGCGACACCGGCATTAAAAAACGCAAGGCCGGCCAAGTAACTACCGAGGCTCATATCGGTCCGGGCCTGTTTATCTTCGCCGTTATTAACCGCCTGTCTAAGGGAACCGGCGATCAGGCGAATCGCCTGGAGCGCAAGCGCATCCGTCGCCGGGCTGGCATTGACCGAAACGTAAGCTTCAACCGCATGAGTCAGCGCATCAATGCCGGTGGCGGCCGTCACTTTTGCCGGCACGGAAACAGTCAGGACCGGATCGACGATCGCTGCATCCGCCAGCAAATAATCATGGGTGATGACATCTTTCGTCGTTTCAAGCGATAATACGGCGATGTTCGTCACTTCAGATCCCGTACCTGAAGTTGTCGGAATCAAGATCATCGGCAGCCCCTTTTTGGAAATTTTCTTTGTTCCGCTAAGGTTCAAGTAATCGGCCACGTTTCCTTCATGGGCAGCCATTGCAGAAGCGACTTTCGCCAAATCGAGTGCGCTGCCGCCACCGAAGCCAATCACCATATCAAAACCGCCGCTGCGCGTAAATTTCGCGAGTTTTTCCCCGATGGCGATCGGCGGTTCCGGCACCACCTCTGTATAGAGGATGACTTCATAACCCTCATTTTGAAGCGGTTCAGTCACTTGTTTCGTTAATCCAAGTTTCTCGAGCATCGGATCGGTCACGATCAGTATTTTCCGGGGAGAATGCTTTTTTGTTTCAGGAATCAAGTGATCAAGTGCGCCCCATCCGGTGTAACTGAGTGGAACAAATACGAGTTTTGAAACGGTCATGCGGTCACTCCTTTTTTTCAAGATGATTGTTGATTGGTCAATGGCAGTTCCGGGACTGCCCGGTATCATACCTGCATTAAACAGAACAGCTGATTTCATAGGATTACAGGAATGTTCATAGTTCTGCAGATTATGTATAACAATCACTCTATTCCTCTTCCTTGCTGATAGAATAGCATGATGGTCCTGTCAGTTCCAATACTCTGATAATTTTATATAGAAAGAACTTGGCGGGAAAGCCCAAATCTTTTCTATCAATAAATTATGTTTTCATGCAATTCACTATGCTAAAGTAGAAGACATCGCAGTATGATAATGGAGAATGGACGGAAGGTCGATTCAGAAAGAGGAGGGAGGGCAGGCAAAAGAGCCATAGCTCAAATGCCGGCTGTCAGTAATCCTGCATGGCGGCAGGAAGATTGCTGCTGTTCGTGTAAAAGTCCGATTCCGTATGGATTCTTCATTGTGTTGAACTGTGTCGGAGAATTGAGCAGCTAAAGAGAAAGGATGAGTAAAAAATGAAGGATTTTTATGCACAGCTGGTGGATGGATATGATCAGAACCTAAATAAAGACGGTGTGAACGGAGAACGGTTGGCTAAACGGTTTGCTTCACTTGCAGAAATCGGTGTGTCGGAACAGCGATTTTGGCGACCGGGCTATTCAGCAGATGAGAAGAAGGCAAAAGAACTGGTGAAGGAATGGATGCGGGAAGCGGGATTCCACGTGCGGGAAGATGGCGCGGGAAATGTAATCGGACGTTTGGAAGGGAAAAATGCGGAGGCGAAAGCGATCGCTTCCGGATCGCACGTGGACAGCGTGCCGAATGGCGGCCATTTCGATGGTCCGCTTGGCGTACTTGCGGCCTTGGAAGTGGCAGAAGCCTGGCGGGAGACTGGGTATCAGCCTGAAAAACCATATGAATTACTGATCTTTTCAGATGAAGAAGGATCCCGTTTCAACAGTGGCCTGAGCGGCAGTATGGCTATGACCGGTGAAGCGGATTTGGACGAATTCACAGCACTGACAGATTTCAATGGTACGTCTTTTGAACAGGTGCTGACTGAATACGGCAGCAGCCTGGAGGGCTATCGGAAGGCGAAACGGGATATCACAGAGGAACTTGAATTGTTTGTGGAGTTGCATATCGAACAAGGGAAGAAACTGGAACAGGAACAGCAGCCGGTCGGCATTGTGAGCGGCATCGCAGGACCTGCCTGGTTGGAAGTGGTTTTTACAGGAGAAGCAGGTCATGCAGGCAATACACCGATGAGAGGAAGGAAGGATCCTCTTGTAGCGGCCGCTGCCTTCATTCAACGCGTTGCCGAATTGCCGGCTACGATAAGCGATACTGCGGTGGCGACCGTTGGAAAACTGGATGTGTCTCCGAATGGAACGAACGTTATTCCGCAGGAAGTGAAATTGATTGTTGATCTGCGGGATATCCATGAAGAACCAAGGGATCAGCTGCTGGAGGCAGTCAGACAGGAAGCAAATCGGATCAGTAAATCGAGCGGCGTTGCAGCAAAACTTAGCCAAAAAACAAAAATCAAGCCAATCCCCGTTGAAGAAAAATGGCAGTCCCAGCTTTCGGAATCACTGAGAAAGTTTAATATCACTCCGATTCGCATACCCAGCGGGGCCGGACATGACGCAATGATCCTTGGGCGCCATATTGCAGTAGCCATGCTATTTGCCCGTAGCAGAGATGGAATTAGCCATAATCCGCGGGAATGGACCTCGCTGAATGATTGTGTCACGGCAGCGCATATTTTAAAAGACTTTATTGAGCAACAGCAATCGGCTACTGCCGGTTAATGGACAGACGCAGCCTCGCTCAGCGACTGACAGGTTCAGTAGAGCAGAAGCTGATTCTTCTGTTGGCATTTGTATGAATCCGACAAAACAAAACAATTAGGAGAAAACCATCCGCAGGATTAAATTTGCCGGATGGTTTTCTTTATTTCTTCAGAAATAAGTGAACTTTTCTAAAAAAAGGAATGCGGTCAGTAAAAACAGAAAATAACACTTGAAACAATCAAAGCTATCCCAATCGGTCACAATAGACACTTTCGGAACAGCTCACTTTTAGTGCTTGCAGGGCAATGGATTCTTTTTGGTGAGTCGGCAACTCTTGGTTCTTTTGGAAAAGAACTTCTTTGAATTAATGATCGATAAATTCCTGTAAGCATAAAGAGGGGCCTAAAAATGCTCCTTTTTGCCTCCTCTTCCTGTTAAGATTCTCACACATATATCGGGTCTTCAAAAAAATACGAAAAATACTTGAAGAAGAATAATTAAATAGAACTATCAAAAAATTTGAAAATTCATTGAGCAGTTAGCACTGAAATGGGTATAATGTTTAGTAAGAAGGGAGAATTACTCTCACTTTGTTAGGAGGTTTTTGCATGGCGTCTTCCACGAGCTACAAAAATAATGAAAAAAATTATTACCCGGAGCAGCTGATTATTCAGGAATGCAGGAATTGTTTGAAAACTGCTTCTCCGTCTTTAAATGATAAAGGAGAACGGTTCCTTGAATACTTCCAGTCAAACTCGACGAAAGAAGGAGTATTGTTCCGGACTATCCAGGAATTGACCCGAGAATTGAATATGCCCCATCAGACATTGACCAAAATTTTGAAAGTGCTTGAGAATAATGAATTGATCTATCGCAGAAATGGAATCATCGGTTTATGGAAGAAGTAAGGAGATGCATAAAAGAACTCGGAAGCTATAGCTTCCGAGTTCTTTTTTTAGTTCAAATTATTCATTTTTTAAATATAAATGTATTCGTTACATATAATTAAAAATACCTTTATTCCTAGTAAATGAAGCGTCAGTACGGTCTTTTAATTCATTTAAAATACCTTTTTAGATTTTTTTATAGATAAAACGTACTTGAAACACTGCTATTAAGGCTTTTTAAATCACGGTTTTTGTGATAAACTATTCTAAAAATTTAGTACTTTTAAACTGAATTTTATTATCATCCTGCGTCAGCAAGGAGGGTAGCGATGAAGTATGGACAGTACAGAAAAGTAGTGGAACGGGAATATGAACAATCCCTGGGAGAATTGATGTATAAACTATGCAAAGAAGAAAAAGTCAGTGCTTTAGAAGGCGCAAAGCGACTGGGAGTTCCAAAGGAAATATTTATATATTGGCGTCATCACTACAGATTGGAACCTAAGCAAATTGCTTTTGATGAAGCGGTAGATGAATTGACCGGTCGGAAAGAGAAATTCAGCCAGGACCTGCAGGAGGAGAACTTGGACCGGCCGCTTCAATATGGAGATGAAGTATCTCTTCGCGGGTTTGCTGAAATGATTGACCGCAGAATTGCTTGCTGTAAATCAGTCCATTATCAAAGTGAAGGGTTGGACCCGGAAGCAGGACTTTTGCCGTTCTATGAATTCACAGCGGAGCTTGTGGACGAGTATCGGAAAAAGGCGACGGATGATCCGGAGAATAAATAGACAGAGAGAAATCAGCGACGGGGGAAATGAATCTGCTAAAAATTGAAAGCGGGTGAAAAACGTGCGCTATGTACAGTATAAAGGAGTCGTAGAACGGAATTTTGACAAACCACTCAAGCAAATCATGTATGAAACTTGTGTAATTGAACAAAAAAACGCTGTGGAAGGCGCAAAGAAGCTTGGCGTGGTAAAAGAGATTTTTATCGCCTGGCGACGTTATTACAGACTGGAGCCAAAACAGCAATTGTTTGATAGAGCAGTGAAGGAATTAGAGACAATCCGTTTATGAAAAGGCGGAATAATTTATATGCCATTGATCATCGGGCGGACTGCAGGTTTTTATAATTTCATCTAAGCGGAAAGGGCTGGTAATTATGGCAGCTGCAGTGATCAATGGAAAAGGTAATATTCCGGAAATGATTAAACCGCCGGATCAACTGCTTCAATCCATTGTCGTAGAAAGTGGCAAGGCCGGCGTTGAGCAGCAGGTTAACCGGTTCAGGATCGGATCGGTTCATGACCGGTTAGAAACCGATGCTATTCTGACTATCTTTAAAGTCGCTCGAATTCTGTTGTCCAGACAGTGCCGGTTCCAGTTAATTGTAGTGTTGGAGGAAGGGATGACAGCAGAGGTAAGTAGCTGGCTTCAGAAAGAGAAAGACTGCCAGCAATTGCAGCAAGTTGTTGAATTGGGGGTAACAGCAGAAGGAGGCACCCATTTTCAAAAATTGGATGTATGCCTGTGGATGGGAAAGGCAAACAAGTATCCATTAAGTATATTAAAAGGAATGGCTGAAGGCGTGCCATGGATTGCGGTGGGAGAGGCCGAGGCTGTGGAATTGCTGTTTGGAAAAGCAGGTGATAAACATGGGCCGGCCGGGATGGTTGTGCCGGCAAATGCTGCTGACATGATTGCCGATTATTGCGAGTGGTTTATGAAGCACCCGGATATCAGAAAGCAGTTCGGAGGCAACGGCCGGCGACGGGCAATGGAACTATGCGGGATCTGATTTTGCGATTGGCGGCTGACTGGCCACGTAAAAAAGGGGAGGGCTGGAGGTCATGCGAAAAGAAGCGGGAGGAAAATACCGTGTCTGGTTTGCTGTTTTCTTGGATAACCGAAAAGAGCATTTCCGGGACTATGAGGTCGATTCAGTCGAAACGGCGGCAAAAGTAATTAAAATTTTCATCATGGAATTCGAACGGCAGGACCGTAAATCCAATTACATTTTTGGATTTGAATATTTTGATGAAGAATCAGAGCAGTGGAAGGAATGGCAATCCGCAGAAGGGGAAGACATTTTAGCATACATATATTATCATGATCCGATTAACCGGTAGCTGTAAAGGTAGGAATCAGTTATGCCTCATTTTTTAGGCAAGGTGCAAAGCAGTCGCTTAGCCTGTTCCGAAAACCTACGAGCCAGCAATTGCAGTTAAGGATAAGTGGATATTAAAAGAGCACTGTCACGAATACTGACAGTGCTCTTTATGTAAGGTTATGCTCTACACCGATGTGTATTTAGAGCTCCAAGGTTCTGGGATAATCTCTCGAGCTGCGATTTCATACTTCGGGCTCCAAGGTTCCGGAATGATTTCCCGAGCTGCGATTTCATACTTCGGGCTCCAAGGTTCCGGAATGATTTCCCGAGCTGCGATTTCATACTTCGGGCTCCAAGGTTCCGGAATGATTTCCCGAGCTGCGATTTCATGCTTCGAGCTCCAAGGCTCCGGGATAATCTCCCGAGCTGCAATTGTATTAGTGCTATCAAGTGTGCTAGGGTGAGAAACTAAACTGGTAAAAAAAACACCTGTTAGTAGAACAAAAATGCTTGCTTTTCTCATAAGAATCCTCCTTCAATGAAAACTATTGAATTTTTTAAGAGCTTCTTGAGCCTCACTTAGCATTATAGCAGACTTCTTGAATTTTCCTAATTTCAAGTATACATTACCCAAATGTCCATAATAATATGCCAGATCGTGAAAATTTTTATCGGTTTCTAATACCGGAATTAGGCTTTTTAGCGCATCTTTTTCGAATGCAGTGTAATTTTCTTCATAGAGATTTTGTAGACACCGGAATTCGTAATAGGCTTCGCTAAACTTTTGATTAGTTGGAGAGTTAAGATCAATATTATTATCGATTACTAAATTGTTTCCTGTCTTCATCCATTTCTGAAGTCCTATATAATCTTGTTTCTCGAAACAGCATTTTACAAGTAAACAGTACGCGGCCAATTTATCAGCAATATATTCATCAGGTATATAGTTGAGGCAATTTTCCATGTGATGAATTGAAGAGTTGAAATCTCGGTGGGCGTAGTAGAAAATACTACAATTAAACTCAGAAATATATAGTAAATTATTAATATTCAACTTTTTGCCGATTTTTAAAGCGATTTTTAAATGGTCAAGTGATGCTTTGAAATTTTTTAAACGCTGCTGCGTAATACCAAGGTTAATATGACACTCAACGATACGTTTAGGTACGAATTCTTCTTCATAGATAGCAAGTGCCATTCGAGAATATTTATCAGCTACTTCATTTTTGTGCAACTGTGCAGCAGATATAGCTATAGAATAATACAGGTCACCACATTCAGTTGGTAATACAGAAGATGGAGCGATTTTTTCTGCAAGTAAGTATAAATTCAGCGCTTCATCAAAATTCTTTATCATGTAATTATGGTTCCCGCAATATTTATGGAATAGATAGTACTGCTCTTGGTTCATAAATTCTTTGAATTTTTCTAGTTCTTGAATCTTTTCTCCAGCGCCATCTAAGTCTCCTGTGATGACGAAGAAACGAATCAATTGAATGCTATATTCCAGCTCTACTTCTTCATCAATGTTGAGCAGAGGGTGCTGCAAAATGAAATAGTAATGCTCTCTGATCCGGATTCGTTCTTGCGGATGCAGCAGCATTTCCTTGAATTGCTCGATCAATTCTTGTCCAATCGGATTTTCAATTGGATTTAACGGGATTTTAAGTTTTTCACATAACGCTTTTAATACTTCAGGTGAAGGGGTAATTTCGCCTAACTCGATTTTTTTTAGCTCAGCTGGAAGCAGAAGGTCTGCTGCCAGGTCGCTCAGTTCCAGCTGCTGTTTTATTCGATGATATTTGATGCGGGCTCCAGTTTCCATTCGACTTCTCCTTTCAGGACCGGCGGGGAGGAAGCTGGCAATTCTGGGTTTTCCATTCAGGACACGTCCGGATGGTTTTGTAACCGACGTGGTTAAACGACTGCCTAATACGATGAGATCCGCCTCCGTTTCAGCGAAGAGTTTTCTATTTTTCATACTACCACTTTTTACAAAAAATGAATTAACGTTTTTTGTGAAAATTCCTAAAATGAAACTTTTTGCGTATGAAAGTCTCGAAATCAAACTAGTTCGTTCGATCTTGTAGTCCGTTGGTATCTAATTAAATATTCAGTACTGTATAAAAAATAGGCTTGATTTCTTGTCGGAATATGGAGAGAATATTAAAATGGCAGGTTTTTATTAAAAATAGACGAAAAGGGGAACATGAATGGAAAATCGGATATCTTTCTGGTGGGCGATTGTGCCGCTGATTGCAATGATTGCAGCTATGCTCATCACCATCGTATACCTGGAACAGGGGCCACATATGCCGCTTCTGTTCGGTACGGCTGTTGCAGCGCTGGTTGCCTGGCGGTCCGGAAGTAAATGGGAAGACATTGAAGAAGCGATGTACAAAGGCATCCGGCTTGCTTTGCCGGCCATCATCATCATTATCTTAATCGGTCTTATTATCGGCTCGTGGATCGGAAGCGGTGTAGTGGCTACCATGATCCTGTATGGGCTGAATATTTTAACACCGGCCCTCTTTCTTGTGTCAATCGCTGTAATTTGTGCAGTGGTTTCGCTGGCCATTGGAAGCTCCTGGTCAACGATGGGGACAATCGGAGTTGCCGGAATGGGCATTGGACTCAGCATGGGAATTCCTCCTGCGATGATTGCGGGAGCGGTCATCTCCGGATCTTATTTTGGGGATAAAATGTCACCGCTTTCAGATACGACCAATTTAGCAGCCGGGTTGACCGGTACGGATTTATTCGTTCACATTAAGCATATGTGGTGGACAACGGTGCCTGGTTTCATCATTGCGCTCGCTGTTTTCTGGTTTTTGGGCCGGGATTTTTCAGCTGCAGGTACTGACACAGCAGATATCGCAACGACGATGGCTGTATTGCAGGACAGCTTCGTTATTTCGCCATGGCTGCTCCTGATTCCGCTGGCTGTTTTCGTAATGGTCGGTTTTAAAGTTCCTGCCATCCCGGCATTGTTGGTCGGTGTGCTCCTTGGTTTTGTTGCGCAGATCTTCGTGCAGGGTGGATCGCTTTCGGAAGCGGTCGGTGTTCTGCAGGGCGGATATGTTATTGAAACAGGTAACATTCTCGTGGATGATCTGTTCAATCGGGGCGGCCTCGATTCAATGATGTATACCGTTTCCATGATTCTCGTGGCAATGTCGTTTGGCGGTATTCTTGAATATACCGGAATGCTGAAGGCAATCATGGCCCAGATTTTGAAAATGGCCAAAACCGGCGGCCGGCTTGTTGCTTCCACTGTGTTATCAGCGACTGCAACGAATGCTATGTGCGCCGAGCAGTACATTTCGATCGTAGTCCCCTCCCGGATGTATGCGAGTTCGTACAAGGAAAAGAACTTGGCCTCTAAAAACTTATCCCGCGCCCTTGAAGACGGCGGGACATTGACTTCTGTTTTCTTTGCTTGGAATACATGTGGTGTCTTTATTCTCGGAACACTTGGTGTCAGTGCGTTTGAATATGCGGCGTTTGCGGTCTTCAATTACACTGTGCCGCTCATTTCCATCATCTACGGACTGACCGGTTTTACGATAACGAAACAACAGTCAGACGATTATACACCGGATACTGTCCAGCCTGAATAATAAACAGTGCGCAGCCCCTCAGTTTCTTCATGCTGAGAGGCTGTTGTGTTTAGGGATTCTCGGGAGTCGGGTAAAGATGAATAATACTATCAGACTCAATGGAGGTTTTCACTATGCACGTGAATAAAGAACTGGCAGGTATCGCGTTTTCTGATGCCGAAGCAAGAAACTGGATTCTTGACCTGGAGAAAAAGGGGTATCGCGCACACGATATTCATGTAATTGCGGATGACGAAAAGAAATTCCGGTCCTGGGAACAAGGGATGGGAATTCAAGTGGAATCAGATCATAGCAATTCTTCGTTTGCAGATAAATTCAAAAACTTTTTAAGTGGCCGGGATCAGGCCGATGAAGGACTGAATGCACTCCATCTGACCGATGCTGAACGTGAGAAGTGCCGGGAAGCTATTCGAAGCGGCGGCGTTTTGCTTTATGTGGAAGAAGAAGCGGGAACTGCAGCGGCTGCAGCAGAAACCGGACATGACCGAGGACCGGTTGATGCAGTCCGGGACGGTGACTTCAAGGACCGATCCGCAGCCGGTGCAGACGCGCCAGATGCCCATATTTCGCCGTCAACGAATCAGTATGTCAATTCAGTTGATAATAATTACGGCCAGCAGGAAGAGCGGTTCGCCGAAGGAGAAACCTTCATCCCAACAGGTGATTTCATGGTATTCCCAATCCTGCTGAAGGATATCAATCATTACTCGTTCACTGAAGGAGAAAAACCATTTGTTCAGCGACCCCGCGCTGGAATGAGCAAGACAGAGACAAATTCCAATCCTGAACAATAGGAAGCTGAATCAGAATTATCATGCAGCAACAGCTGCATGATGATTTTTTTATGTTCATAGGTGATATCTTATTGTCTGAAGGGATTCTTTGCTGTTTTTGCTGTACCATTTAAAGGGGATAACGTAACATAGAAGAGCATATTCCAGAGGAGGGTCTTTATGACAGAAAGACAAGTTATTCGGACATTGATCGTAGAAATCCCATCAGCACCCGGCAGTTTTGCAAAAGTGGCGACGGCTATTGGAAATGTCGGCGGCGATATCGGTGACATTAAAACAATTAAAATCGGCACGCTTTCAACGGTGCGTGATATTACAGTTGTCTGTGAAGACGACGATGAACTGAATGCGGTTGTTAGTGAAGTGGAAGCACTTGGTAATGGTGTGAAAATCCTTGCTGTGACTGATGATGTGCTAAAGGCGCATGAGGGCGGCAAAATTCATATGAAGAGCAAGACGGACGTCCGGTCGCTGAGTGACCTGCGCCGGGTTTATACGCCTGGAGTAGCGAATGTGTGCGAAGAGATCCAGCGGCATCCGGAAAAGGCCCGCTACTTCACAAGCATCGGCAATACAGTGGCCATTGTGACTGACGGTACTGCGGTTTTGGGATTGGGAAACATCGGGCCGGTCGCAGGTATGCCCGTCATGGAAGGGAAAGCTGTTCTGTTTGACCAGTTTGCAGGTATCAGCGGTGTACCGGTTTTACTGGACACGAGCGATCCGGACAAAGTAGTGGAGACAGTGAAACACATCCATCAGAGCTACGGTGCAATCTTGCTTGAGGATATCGGATCCCCTCATTGTTTTGAAATTGAAGAACGGCTGAAAGCGGAGCTGCCGATTCCGGTCATGCATGATGATCAGCACGGAACAGCTGTCGTGACACTTGCTTCATTTCTGACAGCCTGCAAAGCGGCGGAGATTGATCCTGCAAAGGCGGTAGTGGGACAGATCGGACTGGGGGCAGCCGGCATTGCAATCTGCAGAATGCTCATGGCATATGGAGTGAAGGATGTATTCGGCATTGATCTGAACGAAGAAGCAGTAAACCGACTAAAAGGTTATGGCGGAAAAACAATGGATTCGCTCAATGATTTGATGGATACATGTGACATCGTCATTGCGACAACAGGCGTACAAGGGCTCATAAAACCGGAAATGGTGAAAAAGGGGCAAGTCATCCTGGCCTTGTCCAATCCACATCCGGAAATCCGACCGGAAGATGCGCTTGAGGCCGGTGCTGCATTTGCTGCTGACGGACGTCTCGTCAATAACGTGCTGGGCTTCCCGGGAATATTCCGCGGCGCATTGAATGCGGAAGCTAAGGAAATCACATATGCGATGCTGATCGCAGCAGCAGAAGCGATCGTGGATAATACAAGACCGGGCGATCTTGTGCCGAATGCGCTGAACCCCGCGGTACATCAGGCGGTCGCAGAAGCAGTGGAACGTGTCGCTTCAATCAAAGCCAAATAACGCTGAAACTGCTCCCGAACGGGGGGCAGTTTTTTGCATTTATCTGTCATTCACACCGCCACAGGATGGTTTAATGGTTCTGGGGCACCGGGTACATAGAAAGTAGACATATTTTGAAGACAGGAGGCTAACTATGAAGTCAAATGAACGTTTAGTAGAAGTGATTTATACACCGGATGAACTGGACCGGAAAGTGGAAGAGCTGAAGTTGCAGGGTTATAACGAAAGAGATTTGCATATACTTGCAAGCAATGAAAGCGAATTGATTCAACACGTCTCAGATGGAACAGAGAGATTCAAATCTTTCTACACAGACAGGGACTTAAACGAAGAACGCTTCCGCGAATTGAACCTGACAGAAACGGATCAGGGAAAGTTCAAGGATGGGCTTAACCGCGGTGGAGCAGTAATTTATGCGGATCACGGAGTACCGCGCCGTGATAGGATCAACGATACGGGAACGACGGTGGGGGATAAATTCGATGATGGCCGGGTGATCGCAGCCGGAACGAATTTTGAAGAAGATGAGACCAGTGAGACCGACTATACGGCAGAACGCATCGTGATTGATTCAACTGATAACAGAACGGAAACACGCCGGGCAGAAGATAATACAAGCCGGCCCACACCAGAAGCGGAACAGACGCAGAATGATTCCCGTTATGTTGATGACCGGTATATCGAAGGGAAGCATATTAAAGACGATGACGGTATCCATGGCCGCAATACGGCATATGCTTTGTTTGACCGCCACGAAGAGCGGGGAGACGATGTGCGGCATCCTGATGCCCGAATCATTGACAAGGACGTGCAAAAAGGTGAGAGAGCCGCACATAAAGCAAGCAATAATGAAGAAGAGCATGGTTCTCCGATTCATCCATCATCAAGTAAGGATGATATTGAACCGCGATCGAGTGCCCGTACTAACCATGAACCAGGTCTGCTGCGGGAAACAGAACAAGAAGCCGACCGTCATCAAGATCATCCGTATGAAGACCGCAATGATGGGGTGAACCGCAGTGACGATGAATTTTCACCCGGCAACGATCCGAATCTCGGTCCGGCACCATTCGGGCGGGATTCAGAGGAACAGCATCTTGCGGAAACAAAGCGGGAAAAACGAGTGGTCACTGACAAGCGGGAACGCAGCGATCGTGAAGACGACCTGCCGGATGATGGGCGAAATCGCCGCAGTATCCGCAATGACGATTTACCGCCTTCATCCCGGCCATTCTAAACGACATGCGCCATTGAAGGTAAGACCGCTGTATGACTTGAATGCTTCTGCGGTATAATTATGGAGATGCAGAAGAAACATCGAAGGCTGCCCTGCAAACTTGTGGGGCAGCTTTTTTATGGCAATTCCAAGGTCTGTTGATGACGGAGCGTTCAGTTTCTTTCGGCTTTGCTGACTGATTGGTCAGCTCGGTATAGAAAGGAGTACAAAAGAAAAATGTGCAGGCATTTTTCTTTTGCCGGAAATTCCAAACTCTTTCATGTACAATAAAAACTGTTCAGGAAGGCGGGGACCGATGGAAAAGCGGAGTGCGGAACAATTACTTAAACAAAAGAAAAAAATGCAATACAGCGGCAGCCGGAAAAACCGGCAACAGAAATATTCACTCAGCATGGAAGTGGTCAAAAATTATGTCGTTCTCGACTTTGAAACAACCGGTTTGAGTGCCTGGAAAGATAAGATCATTCAAATCGGGGCGGTTAAGTATGAAAATCATCGCCGTACGGATACCTTCTACCTGCTGGTGGACCCACAATGCCATATCTCCAGGACCATCACTTCCATCACTGGCATCCGGAATGAAGACGTGGCAGGGGCACCGGTCATTGAAGAAGTCATCGATGATTTAATCGCATTCATTGGAGATTATCCGATTGTCGCCCATAATGCCCCGTTCGATATGGGATTTCTGTATGCACTGGATTCCATAGCGTCTATTCCGGCATATACCGTCATCGATACCGTCCGGCTTGCCAAACAGACGTTACGGAACATCCCGGATTACAAGCTGACGACGTTGTCAGCCTTTCTCGAGCTGGAACATCACGCTCATGATGCACTTGGTGATTGCCTGGCTGCCGCAGCGATTTACCAGTTCTGTGCTGTCCAAAATTGAAAGCCTCCAGCAGAGCAGCTGGAGGCAATTGGCTTAGTTATATTATTATCCTGTGGAAGAAGATGCGGCGAGTGATGAAAGTGTCAGTCTGGCGGCGTTCCGGATGCTGCTGCAGAGATCCTCGTCTGCCAGACGGCGAAGTGTGGGCAACGGTGTATAAGGATTGTGTGCAGCGCCTTCCCGTACTTCTGCATGTTGATCAAGTGACAAATCGACAAGCAATCCCGGGCAGGTGATGGATTTAGCCAGTTCTGCGCGTTTCAGCCATTCCATGCGGAGGACAGCTGCTTCATCGGCCGGTGACCATTGCGTCTTCATGGCATACTCGCGAAATTCGTCGTTCATATTAGTTTGTGCACCTCTGTTTTTAAAGTCTATTTATAGAATTTGAATTATCATACCACGTTTTTATGAAAAGGAAACTATAAACACTTGTGACTATGGAGGGATTTTTGATGAAGCTTTTAATACTTGGCGGAACTTCATTCGTTGGCCGGCATATTACGGAAACAGCAGTGAAACAGGGGCATGATATCACACTGTTTAACCGGGGGAAGAGCCAGCCGAATGCATTTCCGGAACTTCGGCGGATCACCGGAGACCGGCGCATGGATGCAAATAAACTGGCAGGGGAAAAATGGGATGCCGTCATCGATGTAAGTGCATACAGTCCCGCTGATTTAGAACCTGTGCTCCGGCATGTGGAAACCGATCGCTATACGTTCATTTCCACTATTTCAGTATATGACGACTTTTCCGGAGGACCTGCCGGGGAAGATGCTTCTCTGCATAAAACCCGACCGGACAGCGATCAGGTAACAGGCGAGACGTACGGTCCGCTGAAAATTATGTGTGAAGAACTGATCCGGAAAGAATTCGGAGAGAAAGCGCTCGTTATCCGTCCAGGCATTGTTGCAGGTCCGTTTGATCCGACAGACCGTTTCACTTACTGGGCAGTGAAGCTGGCAGAGAAGGGAACTGTCATCATACCGGGAAGTGCGGACCGGAAAGTCCAATGGATCGCGGCCCGGGATCTTGCGCAATTTACGGTCACTCAAACAGCAGCCGGCACAACAGGGACGTTCAACGTGACCGCTGATCCTGTAGCAATGGGTGAATTCGTGGATGCACTCGATACAGGAGGAGCAGAAAAAATATGGGTGTCCGATGAAGCACTGAAGGAAAGAAACATCCAGCCATTTGAGATTCCGTTATGGATTCCCGTATCACCTGAGTATCCGGAAGGTTTTCTGTTGGCAGATAACAGGCGGGCCAAACAAGCCGGATTGGAATTTACACCGCTTGCCGAACTGGCGGCAGACACCCGGAAGTGGTTCAGTGAAGAATCCCGTGAACTGAAGACGGGGCTGTCTGACAAACAGGAATCTGTGCTGCAAAAGCTTTAAGAGATTGCGGGCACTACTGCCGACAGGTTTCAGCTGATCTGTCCGGGACAAGGAAATTCCTATTCACAAAAAAACGGACTTGCAGGCAAAATGCTGCAAGTCCGTTTTGTAATTATTGGACAGGTGGCTGCTGATCAGGCTTCTTAGGCTGCACAACCCGCACAGTCCATTTCGAGAAGTCAGGATCATCGACTAAAACCATTTGTTTTGGAAAGATGAAATTCCAAGGTTTTGTCGTGTTGGCCTTCACTGTCAGTTTATTTAAATTGAATGAGCCGGCAGCGACACGCCGGCGCTGGGCATCAAGCACTTCCAGCGGGATTTTCTCGATGACCAGATTCCGCTTCCGACCGTTGCGGATCAGCAGGGAAACGGCAAGATTGCCGTTTTCAAGCGGCCGGATCTGAAAACCGGTAACGTTTACTTCGCCGGGTTTCAGGGCCGGAAGTGTGCTTACAGCCTTTACCAGAACTTTTTTCTGCTCGTCTGTCAGTGCGTCTTTCCAGGTTTCATCAAAATCAAGCCGGTGGGGCATAAGGGACCGTAAATTGAAAGTGAGCTTCCAGCCTTCTTCTGGTGCCTTATCTGCCCGGATATTCGCCTTATCAAAACGGAAAACCCAAGGGCGGTCCGACCGGGGCGGGAGTGTGCCGAGCTCTGACATATCGAACACTTGGGCAGCAATCGGCTGTCCCTTGTCATCAAGGACCAGCAATTCCATTTTTCCTAGCTTGATCTCTTTTGGAAGAGAAGACCGGAAAAAGGCTTCGACCTGCCAATCACCTGTTTCTTCATCTTCCTCGATTTCGATGCCTGACAGCGAGAGCTGCCCGGCTTTCAGGTTAGGTAAAAAAGAACCGAGCATCTCGAGCGACTGCTCCTGTTCCTCTGTCATTTCCCAGTCAGGATGGATGGATAAAGTCGTTTTCACTTCTTCAGCTGGCTCCGTTTGCTCTTCAGCTGCAGAAGTGCCTTCTGTAATTTTGTTGGAGTCTACAATTGAATCTTCGCCGTTTTTTTCATATTTATTGAAAGGTGAAAAGTCTGCCATAGGAATAATTCCTCCTGTTCAGGGTATACTTAACGTGAATGAACACCATCGCATTTTAATTCCTGTTTTCGTTTCTTAAAAGCATTGATTCAGTCTTTTGCTCATTCTCGCTGCTGAATTCACCACTGTCATATATTTTAACAAACTTCACCTGCAAACTCTACTGATGGTTGAAACCTTAGCAGAATCACTGCGTCTATATTCTCAAAGTAATAAATTTCTCTTCCGGCAGGTAGAGGAATTGTGTTATCATTAGTGAATTGATTTACGTGCACAAGAGGTGCCAGAGGAGGAACAACATGCTTTACCTGGGATTGGTAGTAGCATTTATCGGCTCAATAGTTTTAACCCCATTAGTTAAGCGACTCGCTTTCCGGGTTGGTGCTGTTGACCGTCCGAACTACCGGAAAGTACATGCAAGAGTGATGCCTCGTTTAGGCGGTCTGGCCATTTTCTGTGCTTTTTTAATCGGTTATTTAGTTGCAAGGCCAGACAATCCGGCTGCTGTTCCGCTGTTGATCGGAGCATTAGTAATTGTAATAACAGGCGTATTCGATGACATGCGAGAAATAACTGCCAAGGCAAAGCTCTTGGGACAGTTTTTGGCTGCAGGGATTGTCGTTGTGTGGGGAGATTTACAGATAACATTTATTAATCTGCCATTCGGCGGTCAATTGGATTTTGGCTATCTGAGCATTCCGCTGACAATTGTCTGGATCATCGCTATTACAAACGCAGTCAACTTAATTGATGGACTTGATGGGCTGGCAGCAGGTGTTTCGACAATTGCAATGATTTCACTTGCCGGCATGGCCTTCATTATGGGGGATATGTTTGTCTTAGTGATGGCTTCATTGCTGATCGCAAGTACACTTGGTTTTCTGTTTTATAATTTTCACCCGGCAAAGATTTTTATGGGTGATACAGGGGCTCTGTTCCTGGGTTTCATCATCTCTGTGTTGGCACTAATGGGTTTTAAAAATGTAACAGCAGTTGCGCTTATTATCCCAATTATTATTTTGGGAGTGCCGATTTCTGATACTTTTTTCGCAATCGTGCGTCGGCTTCGAGCAAAACAGCCTTTATCAGCTGCAGATAAATCACATTTGCATCATTGTTTGCTACGAACAGGTTTTTCTCATAGCCAGACAGTTTTGATTATTTATGGAATTGCTGCACTTTTTGGCTTAGCTGCACTGTTGTTCTCACAAGCAACAGTCTGGGGAGCTGTCTTATTAGTGACGGTCATGCTTATCGTGATTGAGTTATTTGTTGAGGTGATAGGACTGGCAGGACAGAATTACCGGCCATTGTTAAACTTATTTCGTGCAAATCGTAAAGCAACTGAAAAACACTGAGGCAAAAAATGAATTAACCCGGTAATTTGAGATATAAGAAAACACCGAGGCTGCCATTGTCCGATAATCAATCGGGGAATGGCAGTTTAACTTTTAAAATGGTCCAATGTAGTTGTAGTAGTACATTTAATCTTCCGATTTTCATTATACAAAGGCATTAGTTAAGTATACCCTTTTCAGGGCAGGGAGTTCTTGCGACTTTAGTGGGGAGTGGAAGGATTCGATGACGGCGTTATCAAAGCAGTTTCCTTTTTGGAATATGCCAGTGATAATGCCTTTTTCTTTTGTCGTCACCGAAAAGCGCTGGATATGTATGAGGAACCTGGATAACTTGCAGAATAATGCCGGCCGGCTATATTCTATTCTTCTGACAAGCGATTGCCAGCGTATCCAGTACGAGCTGGGCTTGCTGATTTGATAAACAATCACTTCGTTGTTATAGAAGTTTAGAATGGTTGGCAGATAAAGCATCCTTTCCTCGTGGGGAAGTTACATGATTTTACACTAGTATAGTCGTCGCTGAGCTTTGTCCGGATAACCTCTGGTTTGATTTCTTCCTGTTAGAACCGCTTTGATGATCCCTTTTTTGATCACCTACAGAAAAAACACCCCCAAATTGTCGTCTTTACTACATACGACGTTGGGAGTGCTTCTTTTCCTTATCTCATTTTGCTGAGTGGCTCTAAATTCCGCTATCAGTTTTTGTTCAATTTCCAGTTTTGGAATATGCCTAACTGCTAGATGTATTCTCTGGATTCGGTTGGAACTCCAGATGTTTCTGAAGAGTATTGGAGACATCGATAAGAGCATCTTCATCTAACTTCCAGTAATAGGTTCCGGTTGACATATCATCATAACCCGCCAGCGAGAAATTCTCTATGTCCAAGTGGCCACCTTGTGCATATTCAATGAAAGCCTGCATATCCTTGAAAGTAAGATCTGTCTTTACATTTTCTCCGACAGCGTCTATAACATCACCATATTTGAAAACGGAACTAACAGATAACACCTTATTTAAAATTGCTTCGAGAATCATCTGCTGTCGTTTTCCCCGTTCAATATCATTGTCGTAATAGCGGGTTCTTGCTAAAGCGAGCGCTTCGCTACCATTAACTTTCTGGATCCCGGGCCTTAGTTGAATCGCATCTTGTTGATCATTCTCATTCGCTTCATCAAGAGCGTATGGAACTTCAACTGTGATTCCACCTAGAGCATCCACCGAGGCCACAAATGCATTGAAATCCATTTTCACATAATAATCCACCGGTACATCGAAGAGTTCTTCCACTGTTTCGATTGTCGATTCGGCTCCTCCGTAGGCATACGCATGTGTGATTTTATCCTCCGTACCGATTTCAGGGATATAAGCATAGGAATCCCGCGGAATACTCACCAATTTCACTGATTTATCCTGATTATTCAGTGTCGCAAGGATCAATGCATCGGTCCGGGTATTGTTGTCCTGCTGATTCCGTTTTTCACTGTTGTCCAGTCCCATGAACAGGACTGATACATTATCGTCGAGCGGTTCAACTTCTTCCGTCCGCAAGTCAGAGATATCACGGCCTTCAAGACTTTCAAACGAGTCATTTGCGGCCTGTTCCGCCTGCTTGATCAAGAAAATACCATATGCAGAAACGGCAAGCAGCAATGTAACAGCAATAGTGATGATCCATTTAAGCCAGGTTCTCTTCCCGCCGCCTGTCTGCCGCCGGTATTCTTTTCTATTCATCAGTTTATCTGCCTCCGCATAAATGAAGTGGTCCATAACTCGGTCATGTGGCAATTTTATTCCTACACTCCATTATACAACGGTTGAAAAGGCGAGTAAAATAAAAGAATTCAGCCAGGAAACTCCAGGAATTCAGAATCAGTCTGTTCGATTTCCGCCTGACCGTTTGTCAGTTCCAGCATCCAGGCTGTAAAGGATTCCACTTCAGTGGCCGGTACATAAATAAAGAGATTAACGCTTTCCGTATAGCTGATTTCTTTTAGCGGATACACGGATTGCCGGACATCATTTTCTACTTTCCCCAACCATGTGTAATCGATTGAAACGTCCATCAAATGGTGAAGCCGGCGCTCCACAATGCCTGCGGCGTCTAAGGCTTCGGTCACAGACTTGCCATAAGCGCGAATTAATCCGCCTCCGCCAAGTTTAATCCCGCCGAAGTAACGGGTAACAACAATAACAGTGTCTTTTAGTCCCTGCTTCTTCAGGACTTCGAGCATAGGGACACCGGCAGTCCCGCTGGGTTCTCCGTCATCGTTCGCTTTTTGGATCTGGTCGTTTTCGCCGATCAGGTAAGCAGAGCAGTTATGTGTGGCGCTGCTGTGTTCTTTTTTGATGGATTCGATGAAGCCCAGCGCTTCCTGTTCCGTTTCTGCGCGCGCTGCGTGTCCGATGAATCGGGATTTCTGAATGATGATTTCTGCAGTGGCAAAACCTTTGATGGTTTTGTAATTGGCTCGCATTTTATGACCTCCTGTTGTAGAATATAATCAGACAATTTGTAATGGTTTCTTAATATATACCTATATACTTCATGCTATACTAAAGAAGTTCTAGGCAGTTAGGATTAACCTCTGCATAGCTGCTGTCCAGATGGCTAAGGAATTATTTTCAGCACAGATTAGGCGGGTTGCAAATGGCTTCCAAGAAGTCGAATTTCCAGGAACTGGATTTCATTTTCGGCCGAATGATGGAGACAATGAACCAGTCCAAGAAGGATATTTTCATTATAAGTGAACAGAGCCGCCAAAGTTATGAAGAACTGCATGTGGAACTGGAGAAGATCCGGACAGATATTTCCCGGGCCATAGCGGAAGGGGATGTGCTGGAAGAAAAAGCGCAAGTCTCCCGCAGGCGGCTGGCGGAAGTGTCACGGGACAATAGTATATACACTGAAACCGAAGTGCGTAAAGTGTATGAGCAGGCCAATGATCTTCAAATTCAGTTGTCAGTGAACCGCTCTGAAGAAAAGCAGCTCCGGCAAAAACGGGATGAGCTGGAACAGCGGCTGCAGCATTTGCTGCGGACGATTGAGCGTGCTGAGTTATTCGTTAATCAGGTGAATTTCGTCATTAATTATATGACATCCAATCAAAAGTCGGACAGAACAGAACTGGAAAATACGCAATTGAAACAAGATTACAGTCTTCGGATTATTGAAGCACAGGAAGAGGAACGAAAGCGGGTTTCCCGTGAAATCCATGATGGACCAGCCCAGATGATGGCCAATGTGCTTCTCCGATCCGATTTGATTGAGCGGACATACCGCGAAAAAGGGGCAGCTCAGGCTTTCCAGGAAATAACGTCGTTGAAAGAGATGGTAAGGGACGCGCTCACTGAGGTTAGGCGTATCATCTATGATTTGCGGCCAATGGCGCTCGATGATCTTGGGCTGGTGCCGACATTGAAAAAATACTTGGCCACAATTGAAGATTATAACCCTGGGTGCCGGATCAGTTTCCAGTCAGAAGGCAGGGAGAGGCGGCTGCCGGCAGAAAGGGAAGTTCCGGTCTTTCGCATGGTGCAGGAAGCAGTGTCAAATGCCGTTCGTCACGGAAAAGCCAGTGAAATCCAGGTGACAGCTGAATGGGAGAAAAACAAAGTGACCTTCATCGTGAAAGACAACGGGACCGGCTTTGATCCAAATGCGGTTAAACAGCAATCATACGGCTTGATCGGCATGCGGGAGCGGGTTGACCTCATTGATGGTAAAATGTTTATTAACTCAGCGCCCGGAGCAGGAACGGTCCTGATGTTTCAAATACCGACAGATAAGTGAAATAGATTTTTTGGAGTGGAGGAGGATGACTGAATGACAAAAATAATCATAGTGGACGATCACCAGCTGTTCCGTGAGGGAGTTAAGCGAATCCTGGATTTCGAGGATTCGTTTGATGTAGTAGCGGAAGGCGGCGACGGCACAGAAGTCAGTAAATTATACGAAGAACACCAGCCGGATGTAGTCCTGATGGACATTAACATGCCACAGAAAAATGGCGTGGAAGCAACCGGTGAACTGATCGCACAGCACCCCGATGCGAAAGTCATCATCCTGTCCATTCATGACGATGAATCGTATGTAACGCATGCTCTCAAGACTGGTGCACTGGGTTACATGCTGAAGGAAATGGATGCAGAAGCGATTGTCCAAGCGATCAAAGTTGTCGCACGGGGCGGCTCTTACCTGCACCCGAAAGTCACTCGCAACCTCGTGGCGGAGTTCCGGCGATTGAGCGAGCGGGAAAATAAGGGGTCATTCCACCAGTCGGAAATCCGACGTCCTTACCATTTGCTCACGAAACGTGAGAGTGAAGTGCTTCAGCTGCTGACGGATGGCCAAAGCAACCGGGCGATTGGGGAAACGTTATTTATTTCTGAGAAAACCGTAAAAAACCACGTTTCAAGCATTTTGCAGAAAATGCAGGTGAATGACCGGACGCAAGCCGTTGTTACAGCAATCAAAAATGGCTGGGTGGAAGTTCGATAAAGTTTTCATAAACCCGCAGCATCGTGCTGCGGGTTTTTGCATGGAAAAATATCGGCTTTTTAATTCAGAAAGTGTGGGGAAAGCAGATGGAAGTGTCTGAAAATACCGATTTGCCGGCATAGATAGCTTGAAAATACGGGTTTGCTGAATGCTATTGGCGAATGATAAGCGGCGTGCTACATTAGAGCGGAAAAGAGGGAGGCTATTGCTTGTAAAGATGAGAGGTGAGCCGGCGGATAAAGAACGGCTGGAAGTGCTGATGCGCAGATTTCCTGGAAGCGATGCTCTCGAAAAAGAGTACCAGAGTGTCTGCGCCGGTGTGGGTGGGGAAGAACGGTTCGATTATTACATGGAGCAGTGTGAGCCGAAGTTTCCGCATCTGATTTTGCATGATGTATCGCTGGAATCTGTATTTCCGTTCCAGCTGGACTCCGTCATGATTACGCCGTGGTGCATCTATGTATTTGAAGTGAAAAACCTGGGTGGCCGCACGCAGATCAGACAAAATCCACAACAGGCGGTTCAGTTAAAAGAAGATGGTTCAAGAGCCGGCATAAAGAGCCCGCTCGAGCAAATGGAAACACATTCGTGGCTCTTCGAGGAATGGCTCATGCGCCATAAACTCATTGTGCCGCTCCGGTCCATCCTCGTGTTTTCCTATGCGAAACAAATTCCGGAAAATATTCCATCTTCGCAGGTTGTGTTATTCTCCCACCAGCTACCCCTTTTTATGAGT
Source organism: Planococcus lenghuensis (assembly GCF_001999905.1). Taxonomy (NCBI): domain Bacteria; kingdom Bacillati; phylum Bacillota; class Bacilli; order Caryophanales; family Caryophanaceae; genus Planococcus; species Planococcus lenghuensis. Next base: position 2,566,393 of record NZ_CP019640.1, on the reverse strand, counting down.
CGTCTGGCGGAAGAAGCCTGGATGATGCATCCAGCTGAAATGCAAAAAATTGCAGATGAGCTAATCAGGTTCCATCGGCCTTTTGTGCATCCGCCGTTTCACTTGGATAAGAGGTTTCCCATTTCAAGGATGAAAACAGGTGTGTGGTGTAATGCGTGCGGCCGGCTTGGCATGAAGCGGTTGCATGGCTGCTGGATTTGCGGATGCGGAGCAAAAGAGAAAGCTGCGCACGAACGGACTGTGCGGGATTGGCTGCTGATTACAGGGGAACCGATAACAAACCGGGACGCGCGGGAAATGCTGGGATTAACGAGTGTGCATGCAGCAGGGAGATTATTGCGGAGCATGGATCTGGAACGCATCGGAACATTCAGGGATAGTAAGTATTTATTGAAAAGATGAACCTGCAAGAAACTGAGCTGCATTTGCAAGTAAATGTACTGTGTTCGCAAGTAACCGGGGGGAATTTCGCAAGTGTTTTCCGATTCGCAAGAAATTGAGCTGTTTTCGCAAGTAAATGCGGCATGTTCGCAAGTAACCGGGGGAGTATCGCAAGTGTTTTCCAATTCGCAAGAAACGAAGCCGTTTTCGCAAGTAAATCCGGCGCATTCGCAAGTAACCGGGGGAGTATCGCAAGTGTTTTCCAATTCGCAAGAAACGAAGCCGCTTTCGCAAGTAACTGTGAAAAATTCGCAAGTAACTGTGAAAAATTCGCAAGTAACTGTGAAAAATTCGCAAGTAACATACCCAAACTGCGCCACAATCCTGCCACACATTGCATATTCCAGCCGCATGCAAGTTGAATAGGGGCTCCGGTTGTGCAAAAATAACCGCAGGAGGAATGCATGATGAAAAAATGGTTGCTTGCTGCAGGCGCAATGGGTTTATTAGCCGGCTGTTCAGCAGATGAAGAAACACAGAATGCAGATACAGCTGAAGCCGGGTATGAAAATACAAATGATGCCATAGGTCACGGCGTGGAAGATGATACGGTCGGGTTTACGCTCGATGAAGACGGGACACCGATTGCCGCGGATGTGCCGGCAGGAGAAGAAGTAGTACTTCTTGAAGCTTATAACGCATACATTAACGCCTTCAATGCTGAAGATATTGATGCGTTCATGAACGTACTCGCCGATGACCCGGAAGGATTTGACCGGGAAGCGGATAAAGAGTTGCTGCTGGATACATTTGAACAGTATGAAACAACATATGAACCGAGTGATATGACAATTGTGAAGTACGAAGAAGATCGGGCGGAAGTATTCGCTGTTATTGATGTTACGATGGTTGATGCAGAAACGGATAACACGATCGAGCAGACGGGCAGACAAGTTGTTGTATTTGAAAAAGAAGATGGCGAGTGGCGCGTATCGGCCCTTCATTTTATCGGTAACCAGTGAATCTCCTGCAATGGCGGGAGATTTTTTACTACAAAGCTATGTTAAATATCTCTGTTGATTTTCCGCAAAATAGCTCCACTTGCCGCGGGCTTACACTGAACTAACTCGGACTTAAAAGCCCGAGTGGATTTCAGCGCCTCGCTTTTCTGCAGGCGTTTCCGCTTTTTGCTCCAGATTTTTTGTAGTAAAAAACAACATTATTCTTTAACAGAACCTACTATAAAAAGAAAGGAACTTGCGAATGGATGAAATAGAAGTGTTTCTGACAGGGCGGATTTGGCTTCGTGAACATACACCATTTCCTGCTGATGAGATAGATGCACTGATCCTCAGCGGAAAAATCAAGGTTATTCCTGGAATTACGGATAAGCAATGTGCCCGCTGCCTCGAAAAAAATACCCGGCACATTGTGAAATTCCGCTGTGCCCGGTGCCAGGCAGATTGTTTGTACTGCCGGCATTGTCTTACCATGGGGCGGGTCAGTTCCTGCACCGAACTGATTACCTGGGCAGATCCTTCTTTATCCCCTTCATGCGTCCATTCATTTGCATGGAATGGCACGCTCACTTCACCTCAAAAGCAGGCCTCTGATGAATTGCTTGCCAGTCTTGAACGGAACGAAGACCATTTGATCTACGCAGTATGCGGTGCTGGTAAGACCGAGCTTTTGTTTCCGCCGATCTATGCGGCATTATTGAAAAACAAGCGGGTATGCCTGGCAGCTCCCCGCACGGATGTCGTTCTTGAACTTGCCCCGCGGCTGAAAGAGGCTTTTCCCGGTACTGTCATACATACGCTGTACGGCGATGCACCAAAAGAAACCGGTTTTGCCCAGCTCGTCATCGCTACGACCCATCAATTGTACCGGTTTCAAGAGGCTTTTGGTTTCATGATAGTCGATGAAGCCGATGCATTTCCTTACTCCGCCGATCAGGCATTGCAGTATGCCGTACAGAAAGCGAAAAAGCCGGATGCCCCGGTTGCGTATGTGACTGCCACACCGTCAAATGCAATGCTACGATCGGTTCGAAATCAGTCCCGCATCTTCAGGCGCTATCATGGCCATCCGCTTCCTGAATCGGAGTACCGGTCTCTATGGAATTACCGGAAAGCGTTCCGCAGAAAAACCATTCCGCCGAAACTCAAATCCTGGCTGGAAGAAAAATTGCGAAACCGGCAGCCGTTCCTGCTATTCCTGCCGACCATTGAACTCATCGAAGAAACGATTCCGCTATTCCAGGCACTTGATCCGCGCATTCAGGCAGTTTATGCGGAAGACCCGGACCGGAAACAGAAAGTACTGCAGCTGCGGAATCAGGAGGTGCCAGGATTGGTGACTTCGACCATTCTGGAACGCGGCATTACAATTCCCAACGTTCAAGTGGCTGTCGTTGGAGCGGATGAAGCGATTTTTACGGCGGCCGCGCTTATTCAGATTGCAGGGAGGGCTGGTCGGTCGGCAGAGCAGCCGACCGGGGATGTGCTTTTTTTCCATAACGGAATTTCCCGGAAAATGGACAGTGCCCGACGGCTGATCCGGCTCTACAATACGGAGGGCTTTTCATGAATTGCCTGCTCTGTGACCGCCGGATGGCTATGCAGGTCTCCTGGCGGACGATGTTCTGCCGGGATATCGGCAAAGTCATTTGTGCCCGCTGTGAACAGGGATTCAGCCGGATCACAGGACCGGTCTGTCCTGTTTGCGGAATTTCATCAGCTAATTTATGTCCGGAGTGCCGGATGTGGGAGCGGACGAAATATGCCGGACTGATTTCCGGCGGCAAGAGTCTCTTTATGTATAACGAAGCGATGCAACGTTACTTGCATCAATATAAATTTCTTAAAGATGAAGCGCTCGCTGCTGTTTTCGCTCCTGTGCTTCATGACGCGTTGAAAGGACGATTCATCGTACCGGTGCCGATGAATGAAGAACGCGAACGGGAACGAACTTTTCCGCAAGTGGAGCGCATGCTCGATGCTGCAAGGCTGCCGTATCTGCAAACCCTTGTGAAGGAGGGCGGCATCCAAGGGAAAAAGACGAGACAGGAACGGCTGGCTTCACCTCTTCTATTCAAATGGAATGGAGCGGAAGTGCCGAAACGTGTAACGATTGCTGATGATTTATACACGACCGGCACGACATTGCGTCATGCAGCAAAAGTGTTGCGGCAAGCCGGTGCTGAAGAGATTCTTGTTTTCACGCTGATTCGCGGATAAATGATTCTGATGGCAGGACAGCAAATTAAAGTGAAATCAATTCAGAAAAACCCGCCAGCCAGGTGGCGGGCGGGAATCTCAATGTTCGTAAATCATTTTTCTGGTCATGCCGCCATCGATCCGCAGGTTTTCTCCAGTGATAAACTCATTATCTGGATTGCATAGAAAGAGGCAGGCCCGCGCAATATCATCCGGTCGGCCGGCGCGTCCGCTCCAATGCTGCGAATGGTCCTGCGGGCGCAGGTCATCAGGATCTCCATTATGAATCCAGCCCGGCGCGATGGAATTTACGCGGATATTCCTTTCGCTGAGTGTGGCGGCAAGGGCGTGGGTCAGTGCGAAAATGCCGCCTTTGGATGCGGCGTAGCTTTCAGTGTCCGGTTCGGACATGAATGCCCGGGTTGATGCCATATTGACGATAGCCCGTACGTCTTCCGTCATATAACGGGCAGCTTCACGGCTGCAGATAAAGACACTTTTCAAATTGGTATCGAGCACACGGTCCCAGTCTGCTTCACTCACTTCCCAGAGCGATTTAAATTCAGAAATTCCGGCGTTATTCACGAGTGCGTGGATGGCTCCGTATTCTTCATTGATTTCCATAAACGTCCGGGTCACGTCTTCAAAATCCCCGACATCACATTTCCAGAAATCGATGGACGCAGCCGACGCACTTTCAATATCAAGCCCGATGACCCGGGCCCCCTTTTCGGCGAAGTGCTCAGCTACACTTCGGCCGATGCCTTGTGCGGCACCTGTAACAATCACAGTCTTTTGCTCGAACATAATTTGTCCCCTCCTTGATGTCAGTTTACCTATTACATCGCAGGCTAAAACTTTTTATGTTTCATGCAGGAGGTCGGTGGGGAAAAATAGAATGGTACAGTATGCATTTAATAAAGGAGGAATTTGTATGTTACAATATAACATCCGAGGAGAAAACATCGACGTTACACCGGCAATCCGTGAACATATTGAACGGAAGGTAGAAAAAGTCGAACGTTATTTTCCAGAGGGCACAAACGCTACAGCGAACGTGAACGTGCGAACATACAATAACGCTCAAACAAAAGTGGAAGTCACGATTCCGATGAAAAATCTAACACTGCGCGCAGAAGAACGCCACAATGATCTGTATGCGGCAGTAGATTTGATTGTTGATAAACTTGAACGGCAGATCCGCAAATACAAGACCCGGGTAAATCGTAAGTTCCGTGACCGCGACGGAATCGGAGTTGCTTTCGCAGCGCTTGAAAACGAAGCGCAGCAGCAGCGGATCGCTGAAGAAGATGAAGAAGACCTGACAATCGTCCGGACAAAACAGTTTGATCTGAAGCCAATGGACGAAGAGGAAGCTGTGCTTCAGATGAACATGCTGGGTCATAATTTTTACGTCTTTACAGATGCAGATTCCAATGGCACGAATATTGTTTACAAACGGAAAGACGGCACATACGGGCTGATTGAAACAAGCTGACGAAGTTGAAAGCCTCTCTTAAACCCGGAGAGGCTTTTTTTGTTCTTGAAAACATGGCTAGTGGTAAGGAGGGCGGCATGGGAAGGAAAGTGAAAGACGTAAAGACGGGGCTGACGGGAAAAGTGGCGGTCGTAATGCTGGTTGCCGTACTGGTAGTGCTGCTATTACTGGCCGCTGTCTCAACAGAACGCTATGAGAATTACCTACTGGAACATATTGAACATGAATTGCTGCTGAAAAGTGAATTGACAGCGCTGGATATTTCAAAACAGCTGGAGTTGAATGGGGAAATTGCCCGTCAACTGGCAAAGCGGCCGCTGACAGCTGATTTCCTGGCTGTTGCAGATGGAAACGGCATAGCAGCAAATCCATATTATTCTCAGCTGAATGAAGCGGTAACGAAGATTCAGGAAAGCAGTGAAGGAATCGGCTCGGTCTGGGTATCGCATACTGAAGAACGATTTTTGATCGCTGATCATGGAGAACAGCTTGTCGAAACTGCGCCGCTCCAACGGCCTTGGTTTGAAGAGGCGACAAATAGCCTCGACACTACATATTCGCGGCCTTACACGGATCTGCTGACATCGAAACCGACAGTCAGCGTCATACATCCAGTGATAGACCAAGAAGGACGACTCGGTTTTGTCGGGCTGGATATATACCTGGAAGCAATTCTGCCTGTCCTTGATTCGATTCAGTCATTCGATCAGCAACTGCTGATTCTGTCAGAGGAAGGGGACGTGATTTATGATCCCGCCCGTTTGGGAGAAGTGCTGAACAATGAGGATTTACCTGTAGGAGAGGTGCAGCAGATCTCCACGGCAAATGGCTTGCTGCTTGCAGAGAGAGTCCAGGTTCCGACATTGAACTGGTCTGTGATCAGCGCAATTCCGGCATCAGTCGCGCTTGAGCCGATCGAGGAACTCCGGTCGTTTTCCCTTCTGGTCTGGCTGGTGGGCGTGGTGGCGGTTCTCCTGACAATCCTTGCAGTATTAAAATATTTGCTGCGGGAAATCCCGGTGCTGCTTCATGACATAAGCAAGGCTGAAGTTCCGGGCCATCAGATTTCTGCAGCGCTCAGCCGGGGCGATGAAGTCGGAGCGATAGCCAGAGCGGTGAAGCGTCTTGCCGAGCGGATTCATGAGCAGGTTGCCGAGATGAATTATCAGGCGCTGTATGACAATCTGACAGACATGCCAAACCGCTACCATACGGAAGAAGTGATCACTGCAGCTATACGGAAAGCGGAAGAGTCAGATCAAGTGGTCGCCATCGCTTTTCTTGACCTTGACCGCTTCAAACAGATCAATGATATCAGCGGACACACATTCGGGGATGAGCTGCTGGTGCAATTCAGTCAGCGGCTGCGCAATGAGTTTATGACAGATGAAACTTTCATCGGGCGCTTCAGCGGAGATGAATTCATCCTTGTGCTCCGGGCGACAGTTGAAGATATTGCGCTGCTTCATCTGCATATGAAAGAATTGCATGCCCGGCTGACAGAGCCTTACGAGGTGCGAGGACAATTGGTGTATATGACAGCGACAATCGGAGTTTCGGTATATCCGTACGATGCAGCCAATAAAGAAGAGTTGCTGGCTGCTGCCGACACGGCTCTGTCTGAGGCTAAAGAAGCCGGCCGGGACCGCATTTTATTTTTTGGCGATGATATGAAACAGAAAGTTGCCGCGCGAAATTCGATTGAACGGGGTCTGCGGACTGCGATTGACAACGACGAGCTGGTGCTGCACTTTCAGCCGCAGCTTGATCTGGCGTCAGGCAGGCTGAATGGGGTGGAGACATTACTTCGGTGGAATCATCCGGTACAGGGATTAATCAGTCCGAGTGAATTCATCCCTGTGGCAGAACAAAGCGGGCAAATTACAAGTATTGATGAATGGGTTATGGAGGAGAGCATCCGGCTGGGAAGTGATCTGCTGAGACAGCATCCTGAAATCGGAACGGTATCTGTCAACCTGAATGTGCGGCAATTGCATGACCACCATTTGCCCCGGAAAATCGAAAGGCTTCTCGCTTTTTATGGCTACCCTCCTGAAGCGCTTGAAATTGAAATTACGGAATCGGTTATTGTTGACCGTATCAATGAAGCGCGCCGGACACTTTATGCACTGAAGGCAATCGGCATCAAAGTGGCATTGGATGATTTCGGTTCAGGTTATTCATCACTGAATTACTTGCGGATACTTCCGGTTGACCGCTTGAAAATCGATCGCACATTTATTAGCCGGATGGCAGAAGAACCGCATATGCAGGCAATTGTCCATACGGTTATCGAGCTTGCAAAGGCACTTGATATGAAAGTCGTGGCTGAAGGGGTGGAACAGGATGAGGAACTGGCCCTTTTGAAAAGCTGGAAGGCTGAATCGGTGCAAGGATACCTGGTGAGCCGCCCGCTTCCGTTTAATGACCTTTTGCGGTTCCTGGCTGCCCGCAAGAACTAGCGGTCAACTATTTGCTTCACATCAAGTGAAAGTGGTAAAATGTACGTTGAAACTTATCGAGGTAAATTAAGCAGGGAGCGGTTATACATGCTTGGAGTTTTAAATAAAGTATTTGATCCAAATAAACGTGATCTGAAGAAACTGGAAAAGACAGCTGACAGTGTTGAAGCGCTCGCCTCGCAATTTGAGGCGCTGTCTGATGAGGAACTGCAGGCAAAAACAGCGGAATTCATGGAACGCCATGAAAAAGGAGAGTCACTGGATGACCTCCTGCCGGAAGCTTTTGCGACTGTAAGGGAGGCGGCAAAGCGCGTGCTTGGCCTTTATCCTTTCCGCGTTCAGCTTATGGGTGCTGCTGCGCTTCACGGCGGTAATATCGCCGAGATGCGGACGGGTGAAGGGAAGACGCTGACATCGACGCTCGCAATCTACCTGAATGCTCTGACGAAAAAAGGCACCCACGTCGTTACAGTCAATGAATACCTTGCCAGCCGGGATGCTGAGGAAATGGGGCAGCTGTATCAGTGGCTCGGACTGACGGTCGGCTTAAATCAAAGCGGACTGACGAAAGAAGAAAAGCGGGCTGCTTACGAGACGGATGTCATGTATAGCACGAACAATGAACTTGGGTTCGATTATTTGCGGGATAATATGGTGCTTTATAAAGAGCATATGGTGCAGCGCCCGCTTCATTATGCCGTCATTGATGAAGTGGACTCGATTTTGATCGATGAAGCGCGGACGCCGCTGATCATTTCCGGCGCTGCAGCCAAGGCAGCCCAGCTCTATGTGCAGGCGAACCAGTTCGCCAGCATGCTGAACAAGGATACTGATTATTCCTATGATGAAACAACAAAAGGTGTAGTGTTGACGGAAGATGGCATCGAAAAGGCTGAAAAGGCATTCGGAATCGATAACCTGTTCGATATTGCCCATGTTCGGCTGAATCATGCCATTAACCAGTCACTTAAAGCGCATGTCACCATGCATAAGGACGTTGATTACGTTGTGCAGGAAGAAGAAGTGATTATTGTTGACCAGTTCACCGGACGCCTCATGAAAGGGCGCCGCTACTCTGATGGACTGCACCAGGCGATCGAAGCGAAAGAAGGACTCGAAATTCAGAACGAATCGATGACAATGGCCACGATTACGTTCCAGAACTACTTCCGCCGGTATGACAAACTGTCCGGTATGACAGGTACAGCGAAAACGGAAGAAGAGGAATTCCGCAATATTTACAATATGAATGTTGTGTCTATTCCGACGAACAAACCGGTAATCCGTCAAGATCACCCGGACTTAATCTTTGCGACCATCGAAGGCAAATATAAAGCCGTTGCAGAAGATATCCGGGACCGGCACAAGAACGGTCAGCCGGTGCTCGTCGGTACAGTCGCAATCGAGACATCGGAAATCATCTCGAATTACCTGACGAAGTATGGCATCAAGCATAGCGTGCTGAACGCCAAGAACCACGGCACAGAAGCAGAAATCATTCTGGATGCCGGACAGAAAGGTGCCGTTACGATCGCGACCAACATGGCGGGGCGCGGAACCGATATCAAGCTCGGAGAAGGGGTCACCGAAGCCGGAGGTCTGGCTGTCATCGGGACCGAGCGGCATGAATCCCGCCGGATCGATAATCAGCTTCGCGGCCGTTCAGGCCGTCAGGGAGATCCGGGTGTTACTCAGTTCTATCTGTCGCTTGAAGATGATCTTATGCGCCGGTTCGGATCTGACTCGATGCGCACAATGATGGGACGGCTTGGCATGGACGATTCCCAGCCGCTGCAGTCCCGCATGGTATCCCGTGCAGTCGAGTCCGCCCAGAAACGGGTGGAGGGCAATAACTTCGATGCGCGGAAACGACTGCTTCAGTATGACGACGTGCTGCGACAGCAACGTGAAGTCATTTACAAGGAACGCATGGAAGTGCTGGAAACAGAGAACATGCGCGGGCTTGTCGAAGATATGATCAGCCGCACAATCCGTCGCACTGTCCAGTCGTATACGCAAGGGGAAAGCCAGGCGGAATGGCACCTAAAGACGTTGCTTGATGTAATCCATGCCAATCTTCTGCCTGAAGACCGACTGTCGCTGCAGGACCTTGACGGGAAGTCACAGGAAGAGCTGATCAGCCTTGTACAGCAGGAGGCAATCCGGTACTATAATGAAAAAGAAGCGGAACTGACACCCGAACGCATGCGTGAGTTTGAAAAAGTCGTCCTGCTCCGCACGATCGATACAAAATGGACAGACCATATCGATGCAATGGATCAGCTGCGCCAAGGAATCCATCTGCGGGCATATGGACAGAATGATCCGCTTCGTGAGTATCAGAATGAAGGATTCGCAATGTTTGAAGCGATGGTGGAATCCATTGATGAAGATGTTGCCAAATATGCACTGAAGGCGGAAATCCGCGATAACCTGGAGCGTCAGGAAGTAGCGAAGAGCCAGGCAGTGAATCCGAAAGAACAAGGGACAGAAAAGAAAAAGCGCATGCCGGCCAGAAAAGCAATGACCATCGGCCGCAATGCACTGTGCCCTTGCGGCAGCGGCAAGAAATTCAAAAACTGTCATGGGGCAGAAGCTGCCCAGCAGTAACACCAAGCCGAAGAGCCAGTGCTCTTCGGTCTTATTATGAGGAGGATCATCACACATGATGGAATTAGCAGAAGTACGTAACGAGCTAGACAATACAGCCGGAAAATTGGCGGACTACAGGGGGTCTCTTTGACTTAGAGAACAAAGAGGCACGCATACAGGAACTCGATGAAATGATGCTGGATCCTGACTTTTGGAATGACCAGGATAGCGCCCAGTCCGTTATATCCGAATTAAATGGTCTGAAGGATCTGGTGGGCACCTACCGGGGATTCGAGGAGACGCAGGAAAACTTGGAAATGACGCTTGAATTGCTCCGGGAAGAAGCGGACACAGAACTGCAGGAGGAACTCGGCACCGAGCTGAAGGAGTACACAGCGAAATTGGATGATTTTGAATTACAGCTGCTCCTGAGTGAACCGTATGACAAAAACAACGCGATCCTTGAGCTGCACCCGGGAGCAGGCGGCACTGAATCGCAGGACTGGGGTTCAATGCTGCTGCGGATGTATACCCGCTGGGGAGAAAAGCGCGGGTTCAAAGTAGAGACACTGGATTACCTGCCGGGTGATGAAGCCGGCATCAAATCCGTTACCTTGGGTTTTAAAGGTCATAACGCGTATGGTTATCTGAAAGCGGAAAAAGGCGTTCACCGGCTTGTCCGGATTTCGCCGTTCGATTCATCCGGTCGTCGGCACACATCGTTTGTATCGATTGATGTTATGCCCGAGTTCAATGAAGAAATTGAAATCGAGATCCGGACAGAAGACTTGAAAGTCGATACGTACCGGGCCAGTGGGGCAGGCGGTCAGCATATCAATACAACCGATTCCGCTGTACGGATCACGCATATCCCGACGGGCGCAGTTGTTTCCTGTCAGCAGGAACGTTCTCAGATCAAAAACCGGGAAAAGGCCATGAATATGTTGAAAGCTAAATTGTATGCGTTGAAGATTGAAGAGCAGGAAGCTCAGATGGCGGAGATCCGTGGAGAACAAAAAGAGATCGGATGGGGAAGCCAGATCCGTTCTTATGTATTCCATCCGTATTCAATGGTGAAAGACCACCGGACGAACCATGAAACCGGAAACCTCCAAGCCGTAATGGATGGAGATATCGACGGATTCATCAATTCCTATTTGCGTTCGAAGATGCAGTAAACTGCGTCTTCGGGCGCTTTTTTCTTTATTCGGGTGAAGTTCACATCTGCAGATCTGTCTGCTATACTCGTTCAGGACCGAACTAGAGAAGAAAAGAGGCAACAGGACCGTGCAAAGAAAAAATAAACGAATTCAGAAAGAGCCGCATCCGCTCTTATCAGCCGTAACAGAGTACATACTGGTACTGGCGGGTTCCGCCTGTGTCGCTATTGCGTTCAATGTTTTCCTCTTGCCAAATGAAGTGGCATCCGGCGGAGTCAGCGGAATCAGCACCATTCTGTATGGCTTGTGGGGGTGGGAACCGGCGTTTGTCCAATGGTCAATGAATATTCCATTATTCATTTCAGGAGTAATCCTGCTTGGTAAGCAATTTGGGATTAAAACAGCAGTCGGGACGATTTTTTTGCCGTTTATTGTATTCATGACAGATTCATGGGAACCATGGACCCTTAACCCGCTGCTTGGTGCCTTATTCGGCGGAATCGGGGTCGGATTGGGACTTGGTGCTGTATTCCGCGGGAATGCTTCCACTGGCGGAACGGATCTTGCCGCGCAAATCATCACCAAGTATACCGGCTTCACACTCGGAACGAGCGTTGCGCTGATTGACGGCCTGATTGTGCTGGCGGCTGCCGCCGTTTTCGATATTGAACAAGGACTGTATGCACTTATCGGTTTATATGTAACAACAAAGACAATCGATCTTGTGCAAGTCGGTTTAGGAAGATCCAAATTAGTGTATATCATAACTAATAGACAAGAAGCGATCCGCGATGCGATTTATGAGGACATTGACCGTGGTGTAACGAAACTGGCAGCTACAGGCGGATACACGGAGACGGAAAAACCGGTTGTGATGGTGGTCGTGCATCAGACAGAATTTTCCCGGCTGAAACAACTGGTGAAGCGAGTGGACCCGACGGCGTTCGTCATTGTGTCCGATGCCTCTGAAGTGCTCGGGGAAGGTTTCACGCGTGCTTGAACTGGCATATACAGAACAGACAGGAGGAGTCGTATATCATGAGAAAATACTTGATGGCTATGGTTTTTGGTTCAGCACTTTTATTAGGGGCATGCGGCGAAGAAGAAGCGGATTTCACAGAATCAGATGAACTGACAGAGGATGCTCCTGAAGAAGATCCGGTTGAAGAAGATACAGAAGAAGCAGCTGAAGAAGTGGTCGAGGAAGATGAAGAAGATATTGTGGCTGAATCTCCGGATGATGCAATTGGTGAAGATGACGCGGAAGGGGATGCAGGCTCTGAAGGAGTCGCAACTGTTGATGCTGAACAGATTATTCAGCAAAACTGTTCATCGTGTCATGGAGCGGATTTAGCAGGAGTCGGAGGTATCCCGGCACTGAATGACGTCGGATCCCGCTTGTCGTCTGATGAAATTCTCACTGTGATTCACGAAGGACCGGGAGCCATGCCCGCTGAAATCATTACCGGCGCAGAAGCGGAAGCAGTGGCGGAATATTTATCAACGCTCCAATAAAACCTGATAATAGCTGAAATTCATAATGCAGACAGCCTTGAATTAACAGGCTTTCTGCATTTTCTTTTGCGGCCATAGCATCAGCCAATGACCAAGCCCGAAAGAAAGGAGAGTTGTTGACCGGTTGCAATAAACGAGAAAAAATTCAGAAAGGCCTGTCAATTGGACTAAGGAAAGAGGAGATAGCCGGTATATGTCGAACAGAATAAGAGCAGTGTGAAAAAGGGCATACAACCGATTATAGAAATAAGTCTATAGAAGCAAAAAGGAGGAAAGAATGAAGCAGAATTGATACATAAATGTAATAATTCAAGAGGATTCAAATGTTATAATGAGTCTGCCGGTTTTACATATAGTAATAATCGGCTGATTACTTATAGGTGGTAAATTCATGATCCAGTTAAAAAATGTATATAAGAAGTATCCGAATGGAATTGTCTCCTTAAACGGCGTTAACCTGGAAATCAACCAGGGAGAATTCGTATATGTAGTCGGGCCAAGCGGTGCGGGGAAATCCACATTCATCAAAATGATTTACCGGGAAGAAAAACCGTCAGCCGGGCAGATTATGGTGAATGGCCTAAGCCTGGCAAAACTGAAAAGCAAGCGGGTTCCTTACTTGCGACGTCAGATTGGCGTTGTGTTTCAGGATTTTAAGCTTCTTCCGCGCCTGACTGTTTATGAGAACATCGCTTTTGCCCTTGAAGTCATCGAAACATCACCGGCAGCCATCAGGCGGCGGGTAATGGAAGTTCTACAGATGGTCGGACTTGAACATAAAGCGAAAATGCTGCCGGCAGAATTATCCGGCGGTGAACAGCAGCGCATAGCGATCGCCCGGTCCATCGTCAATATTCCCAAAGTGGTCATTGCAGATGAACCGACCGGGAATCTGGATCCGGATACCTCATGGGAGATCATGAGACTGTTTGAGCAGATCAATGCACGCGGCACAACAATTATTATGGCGACGCATAACCGGGAAGTTGTAAATGCAATCCGGCACAGAGTCATAGCAATCGAAGACGGGCTTGTTGTCCGGGATGTAGCCGGAGGTGACTACGGCTATGAAGCCTAGAACGACATTCCGCCATTTCCGGGAAAGCTTTAAAAGCCTCGGCCGCAATGCATGGATGACTTTCGCATCTGTAAGCGCAGTGACTGTCACCCTGCTCCTCGTCGGAGTCTTTATGGTCATTATGATGAACTTAAACAAAGTGGCAGATGATCTGGAAAACGATGTGGAGATCAAAGCGTTCGTGACATTAACCGCCGATGAAAGTACAGCAGGCAACCTGGAAACGGTAATCGGTCAGCTTCCGGGAGTTGAGTCGGTCGCATATGCTACAAAAGAAGATGAGTTGCAGGAACTGATTACGGATTATGGCGATGAACTCAGTCTGTTCAATCAAAGCAATCCTTTGAACGATGTTTTCTATATCAAAGCTGCGGATCCTCAGCAGACCGCTTCAGTGGCAACTCAAGTGGCAAGCCTTCAGGGAATCGAAGATGTAAAATACGGAGAAGGCAAGATTGAAAAGCTTTTCAGTTTCCTGAACCTGAGCCGCAATATCGGTCTTGGCCTGATTCTGGCGTTGTTGTTTACTGCAATGTTCCTGATTTCAAACACAATCCGGATTACAATTGTGGCAAGGCGCCATGAGATTGAGATCATGAAACTGGTAGGAGCCACCAACTGGTTTGTACGGATTCCGTTTATTCTGGAAGGGATGTGGCTCGGTATTCTCGGTGCAATTGTGCCGGTCGCTCTTGTGACGTTGCTTTACTATAATGTCACGTTATACGCAGAGCCCCGACTCAGCGGTGAGATGATCCAGCTGCTGGAGTTCTCTCCATTTATTTATCAGGTTAATGCATTGATCCTGCTCATGGGAGTCTTTATCGGTATCTGGGGCAGCTTTATGTCAATACGGAAATTCTTAAAAGTCTAAAATAGAGATGGTTGATTGCGAAAGGGGAATGGGGATTTTGAGCGTGAAGTCAAAGTGGATGATGACTGGATTATCTTCTCTGCTCGCAGCAAGTCTGCTGGTTCCATCGGCAGAAGCGAGCAAACTGGACGAATTGAAGCAACGCCAGGAACAGGCGGAGCAAAAGCAAGGTGAACTTCGTTCAGGCATCAGTGAAAAAACAAGTCAGATCAGCGAGAATCAGTCTGTACTGGAACAGATCATGGCGCAGATCCAGGAACTGGACGGCAAGATCCGGGAGACTGAACAGCGGGTTGCAATTGTTGAAGGGGAAATCGTACAGACGAACTCTGAGATTGAAGAACTGCAGCAATCCATCGCTGAACTTGAAAAGAAAATCGCTGAACGCGAAGAGCTGCTGAAAGAACGCGCACGCGCCATTCAGAAAAGCGGCGGTCCGGTTGAATACATCGATGTCCTCTTGGGAGCAAACAGCTTCATTGACTTCATTGACCGATTCTCTGCAGTCAATACACTGATCGAAGCAGACCGCGAAATCATGCGGCAACAGGCAGAAGACAAGAAACTGCTTGGCGAACAGAAAACGCTTGTCGAAAAGAAACTGGCAGAGCAGGAACTGCAGCGGGCGGAACTGGTGGGCTTAAAGCAATCATTTGATAACCAAAAAAGTGAAAAGGCGGGCCTTGTCAAACAGTTGGAGACAGAGCAGGCCCGGCTTCTAAAAGAAAAAGGGGCATTGGAAGTAGCCCATGCTGAATCCGTTGAAGTCAGTGCGGAACTCGAACAGCAGGTAGCTGCAGAACAGGCACGACTCGCAGAAGTCGCGCGCAAGCAGGAAGAAGAGCGCCTGCGGAGACTGGCTGCAGAGAAAGCCGCTGCAGAGAAAGCCGCTGCAGAGAAAGCGGCTGCTGAACGGGCGGCTGCTGAACAGGCCGCGGCAGAGCGGGCTGAAGCTGAAAGAGCGGCAGCCGCAGAAAAGAACAGCACACCGGCATCATCGGCATCCAGTGAACCGGCACCTGTTGAAGAAACTGCAACTGTAACGGCTAAAAGCAAAGTCGCATCAAGTTCTTCATCTCCTTCATCGGGATGGGTTCGTCCGACGACCGGATACATCTCTTCCGGAGCTGGCGGCCGGGATATCGGTGATGGTTATGAGACACATATCGGTCTCGATATTGCGAATAATTCCGGAACACCGATCGTTGCAGCTCGCGATGGTGTAGTTGTTCATGCCGGACCGATGGGGACATATGGCAATATGATCATGCTGACCCATTCGATCGGTGGTCAGGTATATACGACTGTGTATGCGCATTTAAGCTCAATTGCGGTCAGCCCGGGTCAATCCGTGGGGGCTGGTCAATTCATCGGTGGTATGGGCAGCACGGGGCGTTCCACAGGGCCGCATCTTCACTTCGAAGTGCACGTGGGACCATGGAACAGCGCGCGGACGAATTTCGTCAATCCATTGAATTATGTATCATTTTAATGTAACGAATGCCGGGAAGCTTTTGCTTCCCGGTTTTTAATTTGTCTTGATGGGCAGTAGATTAGATGAGATTTGTATCGTATGATAGTAGGGATTGGAGTGAAGCGTCCTTATGGCGAAAAAAGTGTTTGGTCTGCTTCTGCTCGCCGGCCTGATCGTTTATTTTATTGTCGGCATCGTACAGGACAGATTGGAAAAGAATGAATTGATTCCGGCGGATGATCTCGGATCCGTCGTTGAATTTTCTGCAGCGGGCGGGGCGGGACTGGCAGCCGGGGAACCGGCGCCTGATTTCAGGCTCCAAAGCCTGGGTGGAGAAACCATCCGGTTATCGGACTACAGGGGACAGGCTGTCGTGCTGAATTTTTGGGCATCCTGGTGTGAACCCTGTAAAAAAGAGATGCCTGAAATGCAAAACTATTATGAAGGATTAGCAGCGGACGCTGATGTGGAAATCCTGGCTGTCAATTTAACCGACCAAGACAGCGGCCTGGATAAAGTGAATGCTTTCGTACAGGAATACGGATTAACATTCCCGATCCCTTTGGATGAAGAAGGGCAAGTGCGGGAAGCATACGGAATACTGACGATCCCGACGACGTTTCTCATAAATGAAGAAGGGCGTCTTGTGACTCAGATCCGCGGCCCGCTCAGCAATGATATGCTGGAGGAACTGGTAAGCGGACTAGCAGAGGAGGAAATCGAATGAAATCAATTGAAACGCGGGCTGTCCACAGCAAACCATTGAAGGAACGACAGATTCAGCCGCTTGTCCAGCCGATTTATCAGACCTCTGCGTTTTCCTTTAATTCACTGGAAGAAATGAACGGGTATTATGAAGGCAATGGTTCGTATCTGTATACACGAAACGGCAACCCGAACACCGATTTGCTTGCGCAGACCGTCGCGGATTTAGAGAATGCACCGCGCGGCGTGGCGGCTTCCTCCGGTACCGGCGCCATTCTGGCCGGTATATTGACGGCAGCCACAGCTGGCAGTCATGTGCTGGCCGCTCAGGATGTGTACGGGGGCACTGTCGCATTATTGAAGAATGAATTAAAGAATCTGGGAATCACGGGACATTTTGTGGATTTTGCGGACCCCGATGCAGTGGAACAAAAATTGATCGATTATCCTGAGATTTCACTGCTGATCAGCGAATCCATCACCAATCCGTTTCTCCGCCTCGAAGATATTGCGGCACTGGTGCAGCTGAAGAACCAATATGGCGCTAAGTTAATGATCGATAACACTTTTGCTACTCCGTGTGAGAGCAGACCGTATGAGCTGGGCGCTGATCTTGTCGTGCACAGTGCCACGAAGTATCTTGGCGGTCACAGTGATGTCTCTGCGGGTGTGCTCGTTGGGCATGAAGAGCTGATCGCGGAAGCGGAACGCACGATTACCGGCATGGGGCTGAATCTCAGTCCGTTTGAGTCCTGGCTGGCTGTCCGGGGAATCCGAACACTTGCACTCCGCATAAAAGCACAGACAGGGAATGCCGGCCGGATTGCTGCGTTTCTGGAAACGAAAGGCTTGAAGGTCTGGTATCCAGGGAAAGGCGCCATGGTGACGTTTGAACTTGGAGAAGAAGCAGATGTAGACCGCTTTTTCTCTTCCCTTGGCTGGATCCTGATCGTACCTACGCTTGCCGGTGTTGAAACGACAGTCTCCTATCCATACGGCACGAGTCACCGGGCGTTATCCCATGAAGAAAAGGAACGACTCGGTATTACCGGCCGGATTGTCCGACTTTCAGCGGGCATCGAAAGCGCTGAAGATATCCTTGAACAGCTGGAAGCAGCTTTTCAGGCTGGTTGATCTAAAGACAGGAGATGAACACATGGAATCCATGCTGACCAAATTTATGCTGTCGCTTTTCGTTCCCGGTCTGTTGGTCGTCTTGTTTACCCGTGTGACATATCACCATGTTGTCGGTCTCATTTTGACTGTGTCACTTATTGCTGCTGCTGTTTACGCCGGCTATACAAACACTTGGCTATTGTTTGCCGTCAATGCGTTTTCACTTACAGCCGGATTTTGGTATGCGTCCAATATGGTGAAAAGAGCCGAAAAAGCCGATTTTCAGGACTGACTGAAAATCGGCTTTTTTCACAGCAATAAACTGAATCCGGCCAAGACGGCAATCGAACCCAGCACGACAATCATTACATTTGCGCCGCTGAATGCCAGTCCGAATGCTGCAGTTGCCCCGATAACACCAAACCAGATATTTTCCTGGATAAAAAAAATAGCCGGAAAAATTAAGGCGCCGAGCACGGCATAAGGAATATTGCGAAGTACATTCTGTACCGGTTTCGGAAGTTCCCGCCCTTCTAAAAATGTGAGCGGAATCGCGCGGGGGATGTATGTGACAATGGCCATGCCTAAAATCATCCACCAATACCAGGCGTCCATTATGATTTCCCCTTTCGTGCATAGACGATTTCAATGAAGATCGATGAAGCCAAGGTGGCGACCAAAATGGCCCAGCCGGTTGCCAGCAATCCGGTGAAATAAAAAAAAGAATTGAACAGAGCGGCAGTCAATGCCAGCATGACGACCTTCCGGTTCCCGCGCATCGAAGGGACAAGGAGACCGACGAACATGGCATATAGCGCAATGGACATCGCCGCCTGTAAAAACAAGGGAAGACTAGCACCGACCCGGTGGCCAACAGCCGTGAAAGTCACCCAGCTGCCATAAGCAATCAAGATGACACCAGCGGCAAACGCAGTTGGAATCCGGTTGCCCTTCCCAGTGGCCAGGATTGAAAAAGTTTCATCTGTGACTCCGAACGCATACAGCGCTTTTTTCCATTTCGAATCCGGTTCCATCTTCTCGTTCAGGGAAGCGGTCATCAGAAAATGACGGATATTGACAATGAACGTATTAAGGACAATCACTGTGGGGCTGACTCCTGAGGCAATCAGTGACAGCGAAATGTATTGCGCGGCACCAGCGAAGACGAAAATGCTCATGGCGGTTGCTTCCAAAATGGTTAAACCGGTTGTCTTGGCAAGCAGCCCAAATGTCAATGCAATTGGAAAATAGCCGATCGCAATGCTGGTACCTGCTTTCAGACCCGCGGAGAAGTCACGCGCTTGCATAGGCATCTTCCTTTTCCTGAGTGTTCATGCTTTCAGACAGCAATATTGTCCGGTAAACTGATAAATAACAATACCAAAGAAACAATACCAAAGATTCATGTGTTTATAAACAATTTCATGAAAATTTCTTCCATTATTGCAAAAGGAGTCCGGTATGACCGATTTTTTCACGCTAGAGAATATAGAAGAATTGATGGCTTCCTATAGAGCATTTGGACCGTTCATCAGTTTTCTGCTCCCATTCCTGGAAGCCTTTCTTCCATTTTTACCGCTTTTTGTGTTTGTCGTCGCCAATGCATCGGCCTACGGATTGTGGTTTGGATTTTTACTGTCATGGGCCGGTACAGTGGCCGGGGGCTATCTCGTATTCCTGGTGGTCCGGAATTATGGACAAGCCCGCTTTCTGAATTTCATGACGCGGCACGAACGGGTGCAGAAACTGATTTTATGGGTTGAACGGAATGGTTTCGGTCCGCTGTTTTTGCTGCTTTGTTTTCCGTTTACGCCCTCGTCGATTGTTAATGTGGTGGCCGGACTTTCAAATATTAAAAAGAAGTATTATTTACTGACACTCCTGGCCGGTAAGTTTGTTATGATTCTGTTTGTGAGTTTCGTCGGTTATGACTGGCGGGCTTTGATTACACAGCCTCTCCGGACAGCGATAGTTGTGGCAGTGATTGCTGTATTGTATGTTGCCGGTAAATTTTTTGAAAGACGGCTGAACGCGAAGGCCGAGCAGGAATTCAGGGAAATGAGTAAGGAGCCGGACAAAAAAAATCGATGAGCATCTCTGCATTTCATGAAGCGGTGGAATGCAGGGATGTTTTGTTGTATAATTGATAGAACAAATGTTCTTGTTTTAAGGGGGAAAAGCTGTGTCGCTACGAATCGTATACGGACGCGCGGGTTCCGGAAAAACCCGTTTTATCCAGGAGGAAATTGCAGAAACGCTCGAACATGATGCAGATGGTGACCCGATTTTTTTCGTGGTGCCTGATCAAATGTCATTCTCGACCGAGTACAGACTCTCCACCGGATACAGCATGAAAGGCCTGATCCGGGCACAGGCGGTGACATTCAAGCGGCTGGCATGGCGCGTGCTTCAGGAAGTAGGCGGGATCAGCCGGAAGGAAGTCAATACATTCGGTTACCGCATGCTGATCCGGAGCCTACTGGAAGAACACAAGGAAGATTTTCAGCTATTCCGGCGGGCTGCGGGCAAACGGGGATTTACAGATCAGATCGAGGAATTGCTTAAGGAGTTCGCCCGCTATTGCGTAGATTGCGGAGAATTGAAGGAATTGCGGAATGCACTCGCTTCAGCGGGTGCTCCGCGAACGTTGCTTGATAAAGCCGGAGACCTTGAACTGATTCTCACAGAAATCGAGAGCCGTCTGGGTACGACCTATGTCGATTCAGAGGGGCATCTGCGGATGCTCGCCGAGAAAGTCCGATATTCTGAACTGATAAAAACGGCTGATATTTATATCGATGGATTTGTGACATTCACTGCTCAGGAATATGAAATTATCCGGGAGCTCATGAAGTATGCAAAGTCAGTAACCATCGCCTTGCCGATGGATGAACTTACCGGAACAATTGAAGAGCAGTCATTATTTTACCAGCCTGTCCGTACAGCCCGGCGATTGACAGAACTTGCAGCTCAGGATGGAATCGAATCGGAGCCACCTGTCCACATGACTGAACCACGCCGTTTTAATAATCGGGATACTGCTCATCTTGAACGCTGTTTTGATATGCAGCCGGTCGTGCAGACTGAGTCAGAAGGATATGTCCGCGTTACAGAGGCATCGAATCGGCGGGCTGAGATCCATGCAGTGGCGCGAAAGATCCGGGAACAGGCGATGCAAGGCATGCGTTATCGGGATATGGCTGTCTTATACCGGCAGCCTGAAGCATATAATGAGCTGATCGAAACGATTTTCGCCCAATATGAGCTTCCGGTATTTATCAGCCGGAAAAAATCCATGCTTCACCATCCGCTGATTGAACTCAGCCGGTCGGCCCTTGAAGCGGTTTTGAGCGGCCTGTCTTATGAACCGGTTTTCAGGGCGGTCAAGACGGATTTGTTTTTTCCGGGAGAAAGCGTACATGAATGGCGTGAACGGGGAGACGTACTTGAGAATTTTATAATCGCAAATGGCATTTATGGAGAACGCTGGTTCGACGAAAATCGGTGGTTCTACAAAAAATACCGGGGGCTTGAACTCCATACAGTTTTACAGACAGATGAAGAAAAAGCGCAGCAGGAGGAATTGCATGCTGTCCGGGATATGATTCTGGCACCGCTTGCCGGCCTGCGGGATAAACTGGATGGATGCCGGACCGGTCGGGATGTGGCAGAAGCGCTGTTTGTGTTTATTGAGGATCTTGGCGTGTATGAAAAGATTCAGCGCCTGAAAGAACGTGAAGAAAAGGAACATCGGCTGCTTGCGGCGACAGAACACGAGCAGGCGTGGGACAGGTGGATAGAAGTGCTGGATCAGTTCGTTCTGATGTTCGGCAGTCAGGAACTGGAACTGACGACCGCCGTCAAAATCCTGGATGAAGGGTTTGAAACCCTTGAATTTTCGCGCATCCCTCCATCAATCGATCAGGTGACCGTTCAGACTGTGGATATTGCACGTCTTATTAACATTCGGTCAGTGTATGTGATCGGTGCGACGGACGGGGTGCTGCCAAAGCGGATTGAAGGAGAAGGGCTGCTGACAGACAGTGAACGGGAATGGTTCATGAATGTCGGTTATGAACTGGCACCGACTTCCCGGATGCGGCTACTGGATGAGGCTTATGTCGTCTACCGGGCATTCTCATCTGCTTCTGATACGTTAACCGTTTCTTATCCCATTGCGGACGAAGAGGGCGGGGCGCTGCTGCCGTCCTTGTACGTTCAGCAATTATTGGAGATGTTCTCGATTGCTCCGGAACCGGCTGTCATGGATCCTGAAGACATGAAGGGTCAGACGCAGCTGGCATATATTTCTCATCCGCGCCCGACGCTTATGTATCTGACGAGTCAAGTCAGGAAAGGGGAATTGTCTCCCGTCTGGCAGGCTGTACTCGACTATTATAAGAAAGATTTATTTTACAAATCTGTAGTAGATAAGATCCTGGCACCGATAAAGCCCAATGAAGCTGAGCAGCTTGATGAAGAACTCACAGAATCGCTTTACGGGACACCAGTCTCTTCGAGCGTCTCCCGGGTGGAGCAGTATTTCAGCTGTCCGTTCGCTCAGTTTGCAGCTCACGGGCTACAGCTGAAGGACCGGAGCAGATATGAATTGGAATCACCGCAGATAGGTGATTTATTCCATGCGGCAATCAAATGGATTTCAGATGAGGTAGGCAGACTGGGGGTATCCTGGGCTTCACTTACAAAGAAACAGTGCCGAAACCTGGCGAAGCAGGCGATGGAGGAACTGTCTCCTTATTTCGTGAATCAGATTCTGATCAGCTCCTCCCGCTACCGTTACATTCAGCATAAATTAGAAGGTGTGATTCGCCAGACAGCCGCGATGCTGTCAAAGCATGCGCAAGTGACAGGTTTCTCGCCAATTGCAATGGAAGTCGCATTCGGACCGAAGGAAGCTGTTCCGCCGCTTGAAGTCAATCTCAAGCGCGGTCGAAAGATGTATGTCCGCGGTCGTATTGACCGGGTCGATTCTGCAGAAATCGACGGAAAGCCATATATGCGGGTGCTCGATTACAAAATGTCGGGGAATGGACTGGATCTTAATGAAGTGTACCGCGGTCTCGCGCTGCAGACTTTCACTTATCTGGATGTGGCGCTGACAAATTCAGGCCGCTGGCTCGGCACAGAAGCTGAACCGGCAGGTGTCCTGTATTTTCATATGCACAATCCGATGCTGAAGCAGACGAAATTACTGACAGCAGAGGAATTGGAGACAGAATTGTTAAAAGCTTACAAAATGAACGGATTGATCGTTGAAGATCCGGAAGTAATACGGACAATGGATGGAAAAGCGGAGGGCCATTCCAAAATTATCCCTGTGTATCTGAAAAAGGATGGCCAAGTCTCTCCTTCCCAGTCTAAGACCGTGGAACTCGAGGACATGCAAATGATCCGTGAATTCACCCGGCATAAACACCAGCAGGCGGGAAATGGAATACTTGGCGGTGATACCCGTATCGATCCATACAAGCTGAAGGACAAAACACCTTGTCAATTCTGTTCTTACCGGCCTGTGTGCCAATTCGATCCGGCTGACCCGGATCAGAAGTACCGGCGGCTTCCGTCGAACTCACCGAAAGAATCAATTGATTTAATGAAAGAGGAGCTGAATGAAGATGATTCCGACTAAACCGGCCAATGCCACTTGGACAGATGCCCAATGGGAAGCGATTTGGGCAAAAGGGCAGGACACATTGGTTTCCGCTGCCGCCGGTTCCGGGAAGACAGCGGTGCTGATCAATCGGATGATCGAACGGGTCATGGACGAACTGGATCCGATGGATGTGGATG
This sequence comes from Planococcus lenghuensis, assembly GCF_001999905.1. Taxonomy (NCBI): domain Bacteria; kingdom Bacillati; phylum Bacillota; class Bacilli; order Caryophanales; family Caryophanaceae; genus Planococcus; species Planococcus lenghuensis. Next base: position 2,542,509 of record NZ_CP019640.1, on the reverse strand, counting down.
AGTTGCTCGTGGTGACATTCACGAATGCATCTGCTGCAGAAATGCGGCACCGGATGGCCGCAGCGCTTGAAAAAGCGCTTGCAGCCAATCCGAAATCCCAGCATCTGCGCAAACAGCTCAGACTGATCAATAAAGCCCAGATCTCCACGCTGCATTCATTTTGTATGCAGATTGTCCGGCAGTATGCTTATTTGCTGGACATTGACCCCGGTTTCCGGATTGCCAATAACACGGAAGCAGCATTGCTGCGGGATGATGTCATGGCAGCGGTACTTGAACGGGCATATGATAGCGAAGATGCCGAAGGGGTTTACCGTCTTGCGGACAGTTTTACGTCTGATCGGAGCGATGCAGCGATGGAAACACTGATCAGCAATTTGTTTGATTATTCACGGGTGCATCCGGACCCTGAAATTTGGCTGGACAGCGTGCCGGCCCTGTACGATGTGCCGGAAGGGTTTACGGTGGATGAGCTGCAGTTCGCAGCCGACTTGAAACTGTCGATCCGCCATGCATTTGAAGAAGCGCTGCAGATTGCAGGAGAAGGGGTCCGTCTCGCCCAGGAACCGGATGGTCCTGCCCCGCTGGCAGAAACGTTCCGGCTGGACGGAGATGTGATTCAAAGTGCGCTCGGTGCGCTGGATGAATCATGGGAAAATCTGTTTCGTTTCATGAACGGATTCCGGCTGGAGAAAGCGGCGGCTATCCGAAAAGACTCCTGCAGTCCGGAGCTTGCGGAAGCTGCCAAGAAAAAGCGTGCGCAGCTGAAGAAGGTAATGGAAGAAGTCAGGGATGATTATTTTATCCGTCCGCCCGATCGGCTGCTTCAGGAAATGCGGGAGATGGCACCGATGATGCGCACATTGACCGCGTTGACGAAGCAATTCGCAGAACAGTACCGTCTTTTGAAAATGGAGCGGGCAATTGTCGATTTTGCGGATCTTGAACATTACGCATTGCAGCTCCTTCGTTCAGAGGGACGGCCTTCAGCGATTGCAGAAGAGTATCAGAAGCGGTTTAAAGAGGTACTGGTGGATGAGTATCAGGATATCAATATTCTGCAGGAGACCATTTTGCAATTGGTGAAGTCCGGAGATGAACGGAACGGCAATTTATTTATGGTCGGGGATGTAAAACAATCCATCTACAGATTCCGGCTGGCTGAACCCATGCTGTTCCTTGGAAAGTATGCCGAATTTCAGCGCGACCCGAAAGAAGAAGGCCGCCGGATTGATCTGAATGCCAATTTCCGAAGCCGGAGAGAAATCCTGGATGGCACAAATTTTATCTTTTCGCAGATCATGGGTGAACGGGTCGGTGAAATCGACTATGATGAAGCGGCTGCTTTGAAGCCGCAAGCTCCATATACCGGTAATGGCATGCCGGTTGAACTTACACTGATCCATGATCCTGATCTGGAAGAAGATAAAGAAGAACTGGACGAAGAATTAGAAAAATCACAATGGGAAGCCCGGCTGATCGCTAATAAGGTTAATGCGCTGATGGACTCCGGAGCGACAGTGCAGGATCCATGGACAGGCGAGAACCGGCCGCTTGAATACCGGGATATTGTTATTCTGATGCGTTCCATGACCTGGTCGGGGGATATCGCTGATGAATTTAAAAAGGCCGGTATTCCGCTCTATGCCGAATTGACAGGCGGATATTTCGACGCGCTGGAAGTGATGATCATGCTAAATACATTGCGTGTCATCGATAATCCATACCAGGATGTCCCGCTGGCTGCTGTTCTCCGGGCACCCTTCATTGGTCTGAAGGAAAACGAACTTGCTCAAATCCGCCTTGCACTTCCACAAGGAACGTATTATGATGCGTTAAAAGAATTTATACGCGGCGGAACCGGCATCCGTCCTGATACTGCAGAAAAACTCCGCCGTTTTACGGTACAGCTGGAAGACTGGCGGAATCTGGCCCGGAGAGGCTCATTGGCAGATCTGATCTGGCAGGTTTACATGGATACGAATTACTTGGAGATGGCAGGTGCCATGTCCGGCGGAAAGCAGCGGCAGGCGAACCTCCGTGCCCTGCATGACCGGGCATTGGAATACGAAAAAACGTCATTCCGCGGATTGTTCCGCTTTTTGCGGTTCATTGATCGGATGAAAGCAAGAGGGGATGATCTTGGAACTGCCCGTTCATTGTCGGAGCGGGAAAATGTCGTCCGACTTATGACTGTCCATAAATCAAAAGGGCTGGAATTTCCGGTCGTGTTCCTGGCAGGGATGGGCCGGTCGTTCAACGAAATGGATTTTAAAAAATCCTATTTATCGGATAAGGAATTCGGATTGGCCGTCAAGGCAGTCAACCCGGATACCCGGCTCGCTTATACTTCATTGCCGTTTCTGGCTGTAAAAGAAAAACAGCAGCTTCAGATGCGGGCAGAGGAGATGCGGGTGCTGTATGTGGCGATGACCCGGGCAAAAGAAAGGCTGTATCTGTCGGCATCTGTCCGGGACCTGGATAAACTCACGGAATCATGGCGACACATGACAGCGGGAAAGCAATTGCCTGATTTCGTGCGTTCCCGGGCTAAGGGATTCCTGGACTGGATCGGCCCGGCACTTGCACGCCACCCACAAGTGGCGGATTCACTCGGATTGGATGGGGAAACATTGTCACATCCAGCCCGGTTCCGGCTTTCTGTTGAACAGGCTATTGATCTAAAGCCGACACTTGTCTTGACAGAAGAAACAGAGGGGCAGGAAAGTGAACCGGAGGATGCTGCAGCTGAAATCGAGCACCGGTTCAATTTCCGCTATCCGCATCAGAAAGCAGTGGAAAAGCGTTCGAAGCAATCGGTGACCGAGCTGAAACGCCTTCAGGCACTTGAGCGGCTCGAGGAACCGGAAATCTTCATGCGCCCCGCTGTACCGATGCGTTCCACGCTGTATCACCGGCCGGATTTCATGCAGGAAGACCGATTAACAGCCGCAGATATCGGGACAGCCGTCCATGCTGTCATGCAACATTTGCCGCTGGACAAGTCACTGAATGCGGAAGAAGTAAAAGCATTTATCGATGAGCTGGTTGGTCGTGAACTATTGACGCCCGATGAAGGGAATGCGGTGGATCCCGCCGGCATTGTCCGTTTCTATGACAGCGATATCTGGAAGCGGCTCCGGAATGCAAAAGCCATCAAACGGGAAGTGCCGTTCACTTACGGCCGTGAAGACCAGGATGGTGATCACCAGATTGTCCAAGGGATCATTGACTGCCTGTTTGAGGAAGAAGACGGCTGGGTCCTGCTGGATTATAAAACGGATCGGACCCGCCAGATAGCGGATGTTCCAAAGGAAATGGCCGAACGTTACGGTGTGCAGCTTACTGCTTATGAAGAAGCTGTGGAAAATATTCTGCTGATACACGTAAAAGAGCGGGTGCTGTATCTCTTCGATGCGGATCAGGAAGTCAGGATTTAGGAGGATTGCCGTGAAATTGCAGCCGGTAGCGTTGGATGAACGGATTGATGCGATTGACATGATGAGGGGCTTTGCGCTCCTCGGCATTTTTGTGGTGAATATGCTCGCATTCCATACCCCGTTTTCTTATATCGATTCATACAGTTTTTTTGAAGCACCAGCAGACCGGGCGGCGTTCAAATACATTGATGTGTTTGTACAGACCAGTTTCTATCCGTTGTTTTCCATGCTGTTCGGGTACGGACTGGCGATTCAGTTCATGCGGGCGGAAAAGAGGGGGCAGGCATTTTTGCCGCTTGCCGTACGCCGTCTGCTTGTGCTGCTCGTATTTGGGATGATCCATGCCTTTCTCATCTGGTATGGGGATATTCTGATTACATATGCGCTGCTCGGATTTTTGCTCATTTTTCTGCTGCGGCTTCCTGCCGTTGCATTGCTCGTCAGTGCGATACTTATCTATGCTGTGCCGCATACGATGTTTTTGCTTGCTTCTTACATGGCAGCAACGTCCGGGGCACCTTTCTATACCGGCATCGAAGAAGTGATCAGTTCCTATGAGGCATATGCACAAGGGTCTTATTCAGATATTTTCATGCAACGCTTTGCTGATTGGTACAACACAAATAATTTAGGCAATGCTCTGTTCTTCACAGTGACCATTTTGCCGTATATGCTGATCGGTGCCGCGGCCGGGAAGTTACGCCTCATTGAACAGGCGAAGCGGCTATGGAAATTATGGACAGCTCTTGCGGTAATCGGTCTAGGTGCCGGTTTGCTGCTGAAGTTCCTGCCGTTCCTCTGGCAGGCGGATTATTTCACGCAATATTTACAGGATTTCATCGGCGGGCCGCTCGTTGCTGTCGGGTATGCCGCAGTGATTGCCCTGCTTGCACAGAATGTATACATTCATAAATTGCTTCGCCCGCTGGCAAAAACCGGCCGTATGTCACTGACCACATACATCGCTGAATCCGTCATTGCGACGACTATCTTTTATTCGTATGGATTCGGGCTGTATGGACAGATTGATGTGGTCACCGGTACATGGATGGCATTTGGCATCTATGCGCTTCTTGTGATTTTTGCGGAATTATGGCTGACGCGGTTCAAACAGGGACCGCTTGAAATGCTATGGCGCAAAGTCACGTATGGAACGAAAAAAAGCACCCCATCCGGTTCGTGAACGTGTATAATGAATAGCAATCACAACAGAAGGAGTGTTTATTGAATGAAGCTGTTATCATTCCGCTACTCAGGCGAAGTGCGATTCGGTCCGAAAGTAAAAAAGGAAGAAGCAGTATGGGATGTTCTGAAAATCCAGCAGGAACTGCAGCCGTTGAAGTCGTTTCCGGAAACCCTGATTGAAGGGGTTTCTCTCGGTATGGAATTTGTAGAACAAGTCCGTAAATTGACGGAAGCGGCAAAGCAGTCAGATCACCCTGAACAATTCAAACACTCTTTTATGGATATTGAATGGCTGGCACCAATTCCGCGGCCGTTGAAAAATATCATTGGCATTGGAAAAAACTATGAAGATCATGCAAAAGAAATGGGCGATTCGGTTCCTGAAGCCGTGGTGGTTTTCACAAAATCACCGACTACTATAGCCGGCGATGAAGCAACGGTTCCCGTTCATGCAGATCTGACAGATCAATATGATTATGAAGGTGAATTGGCAGTCGTCATAGGGAAAGCAGGAAGAGCTATTCCCAAGCAGCTCGCGTATGATCACGTGTTCGGTTACACGATTGCCAATGATCTGACCGCCCGGGATCTGCAGAAAAAACACCAGCAATTCTTCCTTGGCAAGAGCCTGCCCGGTTCCTGTCCAATGGGACCGTATCTTGTATCGAAAGATGAAATTGCCCCGATGCAGCAACTATCCATCGTCACGAAAGTGAATGATGAAGTGCGGCAGAACGGGACGACTGCGAACATGATCCGTGCTGTAGATGACCTGATCAGTGAAGTATCCAAATATGTTGCTTTGGAACCAGGCGATATTTTGTTGACCGGTACACCAGCCGGCGTTGGCAAAGGATTCAATCCGCCGAAGTTCCTGAAAGCCGGCGATACAGTTAAAATCTCGATTGAAGGCATCGGCACACTTGTGACACATTTGGAATAAAGCTGTTTGTGTCTCTCCCAACCCGGTGTGCTATACTGAAAACCGACATACTTGGTAATGGGGTGACAATTTGGACTTTCTTACAGCATCAACACATTTGCACATCACAACATGGGTCGTCGGTCTGATTTTGTTTTTTGCAGCGGCAGCCATGGCTGCGGACTCAAAAGGCCGAAAAATTACACAGATGATTTTGCGGGTGTTCTACATCCTGATCATCATCACAGGTGGTGCCTTGTTCTTCGAGTTCTCTTCCATTAATGCGATGGAGTATGGCCTGAAATTCCTATTCGGCCTGCTGACGATCGGTATGATGGAAATGGTACTGGTTCGGGGCAAGAAAGGAAAATCAACGGGGCTATTCTGGCTGCTGTTTGCTGTTTTCCTGTTTGTAACATTGTTCTACGGATTCAGACTTCCACTGAACCTCGATTTTCTAGCATTTTAAACAGGCGCTCCGGCGTCTGTTTTTTTTGCGTATTAGTTCACAGGATTGACGCATACCGGTGATGTGCCGGTTGATTTTCCGGATTGTGCATAGCGGTAGCCAATCGGGTTTGTTAAAATAATACCAGCAGCTTTGATTGTCTTGAATGGAAAGGGGAGACAGATTTGGGCAAGAAATGGATCACGGGTTTCCTCGCAGGATTGCTGGCGCTGTCTGTCATGACGCCTGCGCAGGCGGCGGAAGAACGCACAATCGAAGACGAAACTGTTTACGATATACTGGTGGATCGTTTTTTTAATAAGGAAGTACAGAATGATTATGACGTGGACACGCGGGATGCCAATGCCTTCAATGGCGGGGATTTTGCCGGCCTTCTTGAAAATCTGGAGCACGTCGAAAAACTTGGGTTTACGATGTTGTCCATCGGGCCAATATTTGCAACAGATTCGTACGACGGAAGAGAAGTTTCGGATTATAGCTTGCTGGAGCGGCATTTCGGTACAGCTGAAGAACTGAAAGCGGTGATTGAAGAAGCGCATGACCGCGGAATCAGGATCATCGTGGACGTTCCTACACAGAAACTCAGTGCAGATCATCTTTGGATACAGGAATATCCGGAATGGGCCACAGAAAATGAAGATGGGACATTCGCACTTAATACTGAGAACCCTGATGTACAGAAAGCGCTGATTGAAGCATTTCGCGAATTCATTAACACCTATAACGTTGATGGACTAAGACTGCAGGATACAGATGAATTGGCTCCAGAGTTCATCAACGTATTTGCTGATTCGCTGAAAGAAGTACGGCCGCTTTACATTCTAAGCGACAGTCCGCTTTCTGAGGAAGCTGCAATCGACCTGGATGCGACGGTATTGCCTGAAGCTGAAGAAGTTCTTCGGGAAGCATACCGGACAGCGGATACAGATACTGCGGCGCTGATCGACTTGATGGAGAGAAGCGAAGGGCAGCTCATCCGGATTGATTCACTGGAAAGTTCCCGGTTTACAGCGGGTGTGCTTGAATCAACGATGTATCCGCCTACCCGGTGGAAGCTGGTATTTGCTCAGCTGCTGTCGATGCCGGGAATACCGGTGGTCCAGTATGGCTCTGAAATTGCGGTTACTGGATCCGGTCCGCCTGAATCACACGATATCCTCAATTTGCGCGTGGATGAAGAGCTGATCAACTATATCGGCGATTGGACCTCTCTCCGCAATGAGTCGGAAGCACTCCGCACCGGTGAATTAGAAGTGCTCGCAGCTGATGATGGTTGGTTCGTATATAAGCGGTCGAATGAAGAAGAGTCATGGATCATCGCGATCAACAATACGACCGATACGCAACATTTGACGATTCCGGGAGAAGTAATTGGGAACAGCCAGGAAATGCGGGGATTGTTTGAAAGTGATATCGTCCGGCAGAACGACGAAGGGGACTACCAGATTACACTGAACCGGGAACTGGCAGAAGCTTATACCGTGATGGAAGAACGGGGACTGAACAGCTGGTATTTTGTTGCACTGGCACTTGTTTTCGTCCTGTTTGTCCTGTTTCTGTGGCTTGTCTGGCGCAGAGGCAAGCGACCGGCTCAGCAATAGCTTTGAATAAAAATATCCCTCCGACAAGTCATTTCGGAGGGGTATTTTTAACACTATATAAAGCTTCTGAAAAATATTAGCCGGCTGACACCTTTTACAGCGCTTTGTTCAAGAAAAAGACAGCCAGGGTACCGGGACCTGTATGTGCGGCAATTACGGAACCGATCAAGTGGACTTCAACCGTTTTCGGGTTAAATCGTTCTTCGATCGCCTGTTTCATTTCTAGCGCTACCGCTTCATCGTCTCCATGACTAATGGCGATGCGCTGTTCATCCAGTTTTTCACCGCGCTCTGCCATTACATCAAGCATGCGCTTCATGACTTTTTTACGGCCCCGCAACTTTTCAAGCGGGATCAGTTTGCCGTCTTCTACATGAAGAAGCGGTTTAATATTCAACAGCCCGCCGACAAAAGCGCTGGCTCTGGAGACCCGGCCGCCGCGGGCTAAATAGTCGAGGTCTTCCACTGTGAAAAGATGTTCCATATGAGCTGCCATAAACCGGGTATGTTCTTCAATTTCCTGAGCTGACTTGCCGGCGTGCAGCATATCGACGGCTTCTTCTACAATCAATCCATATCCAAGCGATGCGCATTTCGTATCAATGATCGTCAGTTGAAGTTCCGGATGCTCTTCGCGCACTTGCTCGGCCACCATGACAGCCGTGTTGTGTGTGCCGGATAACTCAGATGAAAAAGCGATGTAAAGTCCGGTTTCACCCTGTTGGGCAAGTTGTTCAAAAGCAGCCAGCATATCTTCAGGAGAAGCCTGGGATGTTTTCGGATGTTGGCCATTCCGGATTTCTTCATAGACTTTTTTTGAATCGATGGTCAGGATATCCTGGAATTCCTGTTCTCCGATATGTACCCGGAGCGGAAACAATCCCACACCGTTTTGTTCAAAAAAGGATTTCGGTAAATCAGATGCACTGTCAGCAAAGATTTTCATAAAAATTCCTCCGATTCCCTTATAGTTTTAAACGGTCAGCAAGCAATTCGGCAATTCCGTCCGCATTATTGGATGATGTAATTTCATTGGCAATGGATTTCAATGAATCGATGGCATTATCCATCGCAACCCCTACCCCGGCATATTCAATCATTTCGAGGTCGTTGTCTTCATCACCAAAAGCGATGATCCGCTCCCGGGGGATATCGAGCGACTTGGCGACGCGGTCAAGTCCGACAGCCTTGTTCATCCCGCTGCGGACAATTTCGATTACATGCCAAGGAGCACCCCAGCGCCGATGGTCGATGGCTTCCGCATGGACGGCGTTCAAATGATCATGTATCAGCGGAACTTTCTCCACTGGTGCGTGGATCAGCATGGAAGTCGGATCGGCCTTCAAGTAATTGCGCAAATCACCGACTGTAACTTCGGGATCACCGAACTTGAAGATGTTCAGCAATTTTTCATCGTGCTGGTGGACATAGACATCATCCTTCACTTCCGCGACGACATTATAGAAATCAAAGTCATGCAGAGATTCCACCACTTCGTGAACCACATTCAAGCTGATCGGGGAATGATGTACTCCCCAGCGGGCATCTGACGGATGATGGACGAATGCGCCGTTAAAGTTCACAATCGGCGTCGTCAGCTCAAGCTCTTCATAATAGATCCCGCTTGCCCGGTACGGCCGGCCGGTTGCAATCATGACTTGATGGCCAGCCGCCATGGCCTTTTGCAGTATACGTTTCGTTTTAGCCGAGATGACTTTCTCATCTGTTAAAAGTGTTCCGTCCAAATCGAGGACAATTAAATGCTGTTTCATGTCGGTATCCCCTTTCTCTCTATCTTTCAGTTTATCGATAAAGAGCCTGCCGCGTCAAAAACTTCAGTTGTTTTAGCTGTTTTTCGGGCAATCAGGCGTTAAAATAATGGAAAGGAGTTGGAATTAGTAGATGAAAGTGATAAAAGAACAATGGGGAGAAATCCCTGTGCTGCACACGGGGCCGGATGCGCAGTTCAATGAGCCGCTGCCAACCGTCGTTTTTCTTCATGGATTTACAAGCGCAAAGGAACATAATCTGCATTATGCTTACCAATTAGCCGAAAAAGGCATCCGGACAATCTTGCCTGATGCCATTCTCCATGGTGAGCGGACGGAACCAATCGATCAGGTTCAGCAAAGTATGCGATTCTGGGAAACTGTTCTGACATCAATCGATGAACTGGCTTTCCTTAACACACATGTCCAGCAAGAGGGATTGGCAGACAGCGAGATTGGCGTTGCCGGTACTTCCATGGGTGGAATTACAGCACTGGGTGCACTGACAGTTTATCCATGGATCCGAACTGCGGCCATTATGATGGGATCGGCTGGGTATGTACAATTTGCAGAAGCACAAATGCAGCAATTCGAATCCCGTGGATTCAAGCTGCCGCTTACAGAAGAAGAACGGGAGACGATGATGACATCGCTTGCGCAGTTTGACTTGACGAAGAATCGCCAGAAACTGGAAGGGCGGCCGGTCTACTTCTGGCATGGAGAGAAAGATGTAACGGTGCCGTTTGAGCCGACATTTGGTTTCTATCAATTACTGCTTGAAGATTACGCGGAGTTCCCGGAACGAATCCGATTCATCCGTGACCGGCAGGCCGGGCATGCCGTTTCCCGTGAAGGGATGCTTGAAGCCACTTCTTGGCTGGCAGCTCATTTGATGAAACAGGAAGCACGCTGATTTCTTTTAGTTATGAAATTTGCTAAACTGAAGATATACGGAAAAGGGAGGGAACTTGAATGGATCAGGAAATGCGCGACAGCATGATGGGAGCATTGGAGCAGGTTATTGACCCGGAGCTTGGCATCGATATCGTCAATCTTGGGCTCATCTACGATGTGGAGCTCCAGGAAGAAGGAAAAGCAGTTGTGACGATGACATTGACATCACTGGGCTGCCCGATGGGTCCGATGATTGTGGATCAGGTAAAAACAGCTTTATCAGAACTTCCCGAAGTGAATGAAGTTGAAGTAAATATCGTCTGGCAGCCGGCATGGTCGAAAGATCACATGTCCCGCTATGCAAAAATGGCACTTGGCGTAAGATAATTGATAATGAATGAGGAAACCGCATCTTCCAGTAATGGAAGATGCGGTTTTTGCGTGGAAAAATTATAATGGCCCATCGCCTTATTTTTTGTTTGTGTTCATTGTGAAAGCTGTCAGCGCTTCTACCGGGGTGCTTGCGCTTTTCCGCTTGTCCAGACGCCAGCACCCAGCCCCTCGAGGTCGCTTCAGACCCGCCCGCGATGACAAAGACCGTCATCTCAGGCGCGCCCTCCAGCGTTTGTCGGGGCTACCGGGCGCTTGCGCTTTTCCTATAGTTTTCATTTGCAAAAGGGTCTGAAGCGTCATATAATTACATTAGTCAAAAAAGGTCAAATAATTAAAGGCTAAGTGATTAGGAGGCGAGAGCAGATGATGAATATTAATGAAGAACAAAAAACACCATTGGAGCAATTCGGCCGTAATCTGATTGAACAAGCCCAGTCCGGTAAGATGGACCCAGTCATCGGGCGGGATCAGGAAATCCGGAATGTGATCCGAATCTTGTCCCGGAAAACGAAGAATAACCCTGTGCTGATCGGTGAACCGGGTGTCGGGAAAACGGCAATCGTTGAAGGGCTCGCTCAGCGGATTGTAAAGAATGACGTGCCGGAAGGTCTGAAAGATCACATACTGTATGAACTGGATATGAGCGCACTTATCGCAGGCGCTAAATACCGCGGTGAATTCGAGGAACGGCTGAAAGGCGTCCTTAAAGAAGTGAAGGAGTCGGACGGCCGCATCATTCTGTTCATTGATGAATTGCATACAATTGTTGGGGCAGGAAAGACGGAAGGCGCCATGGATGCAGGCAATATGCTTAAACCAATGCTGGCACGCGGTGAATTGCATTGCATCGGAGCAACAACGCTTGATGAATACCGCATGCATATCGAAAAAGATCCGGCTCTTGAACGGCGCTTTCAGCAGGTGATGGTGCGTGAGCCTTCTGTGGAGGATTCAGTTTCAATTCTCCGCGGTTTGAAAGAACGATTTGAACTGCACCACGGTGTCCGGATTCATGACCGGGCGATTATCGCAGCCGCTGCATTATCGGACCGGTATATCACAGAGCGGTTCCTGCCGGATAAAGCGATCGATCTGATCGACGAGGCCTGTGCACTCATCCGGACGGAAATCGACTCCATGCCACAGGAACTTGATGAAACAACCCGGCGTCTGATGCAGCTTGAAATCGAAGAACAGGCTCTGTTAAAAGAAAAAGATGAAGCGAGCAAGAAGCGGCTGAGCCAGCTGCAGGCAGAGATCAATGTCCTGAAAGAAACAACAGAAGATATGAAGGCCCGTTGGGATGAAGAAAAAAGAGCCTTGAAGGCCATTCAGGAAAAACGCAGCCAGTTGGATACTGCCCGGCGTCAGTTGGAAGATGCAGAAAACAAGTATGACCTGAACCGGGCTGCTGAACTCCGACACGGCCGGATTCCGCAAATGGAAAAAGAGTTGGTGAAACTGGAAGGTGCACTGCAGCAGGGAGACGGCCAGCGTCTGTTGCGCGAGGAAGTGACGGAAGAAGAAATTGCAGGGATTGTTGCCCGCTGGACAGGAATCCCGGTAACCAAGCTCATTGAAGGAGAACGGGAGAAACTGCTCCGGCTCAATGATACGCTGAAAGAACGCGTTATTGGTCAGGACAATGCCGTGCAGCTTGTAACTGAAGCGGTATGGCGGGCGAGGGCCGGCATCAAAGATCCGAATAAGCCAATCGGTTCATTCATTTTTCTTGGCCCGACCGGTGTTGGGAAGACAGAACTTGCTAAAGCACTTGCTGCGAATCTGTTTGATTCCGAAGATCATTTCATCCGTATCGATATGTCGGAGTATATGGAAAAACACAGTGTTTCCCGGCTCGTCGGCGCCCCTCCCGGCTATATTGGGTTTGAAGAGGGCGGCCAGCTAACAGAAGCGGTACGCCGGAATCCTTATTCTGTCGTGCTGCTGGATGAAATTGAAAAGGCGCATCCCGATGTGGCGAATATCCTGCTGCAAGTGCTCGATGACGGCCGGATTACGGACAGTCAGGGAAGACTGGTGAACTTTTCGAATACGGTAGTCATTATGACATCAAATATTGGATCGGCGTTTATTGCTGATAGCAGTGAACACGAAACGGAAGATCTAGTCATGGCTGAATTGCGCAACCATTTCCGCCCTGAACTGCTGAACCGGATTGATGACATCATCATCTTTCATTCACTCGGCAATGCGCATTTTTATGGGATCGCCAAGAAAATGATGAAAGATCTTGAACAGCGGGTGAGTCAGCAAGGCATCAGCCTGGATGTCGCTGACAGTGTGATCCGATATGTAGTTGAAGCCGGAACAGACTCCGTATTTGGTGCACGGCCGTTAAAGCGGTTCATTCAGCGTGAAATCGAAACGCGGGTCGCCCGGGAGCTGATCAAGGGCGGAGTTACGGAAGGCGCGACTCTCCAGCTGACGATGGAAAATGGAAACTTAACTATTCTTAATGTCCCATCTGTTTAACCAGTAATGCCAAGCAGCACATAAAATGCCCTGAACAGCCGGATAACCGGCTGTTCAGGGCATTTTTTTAATGGTGATCTTTTCCTGGGGCAAGATTGCCTGGAATTAACGCGGCAATCAAGAACACAAGGACTGATACGATAAGGGACATGTAAATACCCCACATGAAGTCGAATGGAACGCCTTGAATTGCGCTTACTACATAATTTACCATTGAGATCAGCAATGCTGACCACACAAATGTCATGATATACGCCACACGGTTTCACCTCTGCATAAAAGTTCTGATCTTATCATACCATAAAAGTGTTGGCAAAGAGAATGAAAGTTGAGCTTTCATACCTGATATGGCGAAAATTTGTCCAATGGTTGTAAAAAAACGAAAAATGGGCTAAAATTAATACCAGGTAATAGTATTTGATGTTAATGAAAAGAGGTCATCATATGAATGCTGGAATAATCGGTATCGGAAGACATCTTCCGGAACAAGTGCTGACGAATGCAGATTTGGAAAAACGGATGGATACCTCAGATGAATGGATCCGGACCCGGACAGGAATCGAAGAGCGGCGCATTGCCCGAGACGAGGAAAACACTTCACATATGGCTCTTAGGGCGGCACAGCGGGCAATCGATGATTCAGGTATCACCCCTGAAAAAATCGGATTAATTTTAGTTGCTACAGTGACGCCGGACTACGGTTTTCCCTCTGTCGCCAGTATGATTCAGCAGGAACTTGGCGCAGTGAATGCTGCAGCGATGGATTTGTCTGCAGCCTGTGCAGGATTTATGTATGGACTGACGACAGCCAAGCAATTCATTGATGGAAATGTCTACGATTATATTCTGGTTGTCGGTGTTGAAAAATTATCAAAGATCACTGACTGGCAGGACCGCAACACAGCTGTGCTTTTTGGCGATGGAGCAGGAGCTGCTGTAATGGGGAAAGTATCAGAGGGACGGGGTATTTTATCCTTCGAGCTTGGCACTGATGGATCAGGCGGGAAATACTTGCTGCAGGATGGTGACTTCATTTCGATGAATGGCCGGGAAGTATTTAAATTTGCCGTGCGTCAGATGGGTGAGTCAGCTGAAGGCGTTATCAATAAAGCTGGGCTTACAAAAGACGATATCGATATGCTGATACCGCATCAGGCTAATATCCGCATCATGGAGGCATCGCGCACACGGCTCGATCTGCCGCCGGAAAGAATGTCGAAGACTGTGCATAAGTACGGAAATACATCTTCAGCGTCGATTCCGATCTCACTTGTTGAGGAACTGGAAAGCGGCAAGATCAAGGATGATGATGTAATCGTTATGGTTGGATTTGGCGGCGGTCTCACATGGGGAGCCATCGCTATGAAGTGGGGGAAATAAGGGGAAATGCGAAAGGACGGAAATGAAATGACAAAACGTCGCGTAGTAGTCACCGGGTTAGGAGCAGTTTCACCGGTCGGCAATTCTGCTGAAGCTTCATGGGAAGCGGTAAAAACGGGGAAATCCGGAATCGGACCAATGACCCGGCTGAATCCGGATGAATTCCCGGCAAAGGTTTCAGCGGAAGTAAAAGACTTTTCTATAGAAGATTATATCAGCCGGAAAGACGCCAGAAAAATGGATCGGTTCACGCATTATGCACTGGCTGCATCCATTATGGCGATGAAAGATGCTGAATTGGAACTGGATGATGAAACTGCACTTCGGACAGGCGTTTGGATCGGTTCCGGAATCGGCGGCATGGAAACGATTGAAACTCAGCACGATATTCTGAATGAACGCGGTTATCGCCGGACAAGCCCGTTTTTTGTGCCGATGATTATTCCGGATATGGCATCAGGGCAAGTTTCAATTTACTTTGGTGCCAAGGGCATCAACTCCTGTACGGTAACGGCGTGTGCATCCGGAACAAATTCCATCGGCGATGCTTTCAAAGTGATTCAGCGTGGTGACGCTGATGTCATGATATCGGGAGGAGCAGAAGCACCGATTACCCGTCTGTCAGTAGCCGGGTTCAGTTCGAATACAGCGCTGACAACCAACACAGACCCCGCTACGGCTTCCCGGCCGTTTGATAAGAACCGGGATGGTTTTGTCATTGCGGAGGGGGCCGGGGTTATCATTCTCGAAGAGTATGAGCATGCGAAGGCCCGCGGAGCTAAAATTTATGCGGAAATTACCGGATACGGTTCCACCGGCGATGCCCACCATATCACAGCACCGGCTCCAGGGGGCGAGGGAGCTGCACGGGCGATGGCACAGGCGCTTGAAGATGGAGCGGTAAAAACAGAGGAGATCGATTACATTAACGCGCACGGTACAAGCACTGCGTATAACGACTTATACGAGACGATGGCCGTGAAATCTGTTTTCGGCGATCATGCGTATAAGCTCGGCATGAGTTCCACTAAGTCGGTTACAGGGCACCTTCTCGGAGCGGCCGGCGGAGTAGAAGCAATCTTCTCAATTCTTGCGCTGCAAGAGGGAATCATGCCCCCGACAATGAATCTCACTGACCCGGATCCGGAATGTGATCTTGATTACATTCCGAATGAAGCCCGCAAAGCTGATTTGAAATATGTTATGAGTAACTCACTCGGCTTCGGGGGACATAACGCATCACTCGTATTTAAAAAAATCGAAGCATAATAAAAACCACCTTGCCTCAGAAAACAGGCAAGGTGGTTTTCACTTTATCTTTTTTTTCGGCCAAGGCCCATGGCATTTTCCATTTTCTTAAGGGTCTTGTTGGCAATTTTACTGGCATTTTCAGCCCCCTCATCCAGTACCCTGTCCAATTCCTCTGAATTGATCAGTTCGTTATAACGTTCCTGGATCGGTTTCAAGTGATCGGTCACTGCCTTGGCTACGGATGCTTTGAATTCTCCATAGCCAGCATCAGCATATTTGGCTTCCAGTGATTTAATGGACTGGTCTGTCAAAGCTGCTTCGATTGTCAGAAGGTTGGAGATGCCCGGCTTGTTTTCTTTGTCAAATCGAACGATGCCTTCCGAATCCGTGACAGCGCTTTTGATTTTTTTCTCAATGGTTTTCAAATCATCGAGCAGCGTAATGGTCGATTTTTTATTGGGATCTGATTTGCTCATTTTTTTATTGGGATCCTGCAACGCCATGATGCGGGCGCCATTCTGCGGAAGACGGATGTCAGGAAGCGTAAAGACATCATTATGCCGCTTATTGAATCGTTCAGCGAGATCGCGCGTCAACTCAATATGCTGTTTCTGGTCATCGCCGACCGGAACGATGTCGGTCTGATACAGCAGGATATCCGCCGCCATAAGTGGAGGGTAGGTAAGAAGACCTGCTGAAACAGCCGCATTGCCTGCGGATTTATCCTTATACTGGGTCATTCGTTCAAGTTCACCGATGGATGCTGTACAAGTCAGCATCCAGCCAGCCTGTGCGTGGGCCGGTACTTCCGACTGAACAAATAACGTGGCTTTGTCTGGATCAATGCCTGCAGCGAGATACAGAGCTGCCAATGACTTAATACTTTTGCGAAGCTCCAGTCGATCTTGCGGCATGGTGATGGCATGCTGGTCGACAATGCAGAACACGCAATCATAATCATACTGGAGCTCCACAAATTGTTTGAAAGCACCAATATAATTGCCGAGTGTTACAGTTCCAGTGGGCTGGACCCCTGAAAAAATCCGTTTCATCATAAATTCCTCCCCATTATAAAAGCACATCATTCATCCTGGAAAAAGGGACGAATGATGTGCTGTTCCGCGGTACCACCCTGATTGCCGTCGCCGGCCGCTCAACTTCGTAACGTGAAGGGGACGGAGCCGGCTACTTTGAGTTCACCGGCTCAGCTCCGAAGTCCATTCCAAAAAGCTCTTCACCTGTTCACACCATCCACAGGCTCTCTGATAAGAAGAAGCTTCCTGTACTACTCTTCATCTGCGCTTTATCGACAGATCATCCCGGCGGTCTGCAGAGGAAGCAATGATTCTTCCCCGGCTGCTCTCCGTACACGATCAGATTATAAGGTTCTGGTGCTGATTCCCGGCAGATTGGAAGCGGGAAGTCATTCAGCCGGAACCATGTAATCGGAATAACTGAAATTTAGTATAGTACAATACTGAACATTTGTGAAGTTTTAGATATAATAGGAGAACAAAGCAACACCCATCAACGTGATTGTTGCCGTGCCGACTGACAGCAGCGGCAAAAAAGGTACGGCGATCAATTCAGAAGGCGTGCGCATTTCATCGATGTCAAAACCGGAGCGGAGGTCAAATGCTTTGCGCATACTGACTGTGAAAATATCAAAAAATCCGCTCTGGACGACATAAATGGTCGCCCCAATGAAAAAGAGAATACCGCCATAGATAAACGAAGTATCAATATATGACAGCAGGCTAAGCTGCTGTTCACGGAACAAAATCGTCAGCAAAATAATCGCTTGCACAGCTAAGGCGCTCAGTAAAAACTTCTTCAATAATATACACCTCATTTTCTTTTTATTGTAAAAGAACCGGATGGTAAAATCAAAGATTAATTATCTGGCAGCTATGCAATTAGAACTGTGGAATGTGACAAGATTAAGGCTTTTATGACAAGTATGTGAACTAAATATCATTTTTATATAAGTTTTTTTATGGAGGTCTGTACATATACGCCAGAATCTGTATAATAAGTATTGTACCAATTTTTCAGAAAACTTAAGGGGGTCAACTGAGTGAAAAACAGCAAGATTTTCTGGCTTCTCGGTCTCGTTCTTGTTCTTGGCATGTTCCTCGCAGCCTGTGGCGGCGAAGAAGCAACTGAAGAAGAAGTCGTGGATGAAGAAGAAGTCGTAGAGGAAGAGCCTGTTGAAGGCGAAGAAGAAGTGGTGGCTGAAGTTCCAGAAGAACTGGATGAGCCGCAGGTGTTGGAACTGATTGAAAGTGCAGAAATTCCAACATTAGATTCATCACTCGTTACAGATTCAGTAGGATTTAACCTGCTTAACAACGTCAACGAAGGTCTGTACCGCCTGAATGAAGAAAATATTGCTGTACCAGCAGTTGCTGCTGGTGAACCTGAAGTCAGTGAAGACGGCTTGACTTATACATTTGAAATCCGTGAGGATGCTGTATGGTCAAACGGTACACCTGTCACAGCTAATGACTTTGTCTTTGCATGGCAGCGTGCGATCGATCCGGCTACCGGATCTTCTTACGGCCCATACATGTTCTCCGGTGTAATTGACAACGCGACTGAAATCGCTGCCGGTGAACTGGAACCATCTGAACTCGGCGTTACTGCAGTCGATGATTCAACTCTCGAAGTACAGTTGGAGCGTCCGGTTCCTTACTTCGAATCACTGATGGCTTTCGGAACATTCTACCCATTGAATGAAGAATTCGTAACAGCCGCTGGTGATGACTATGCTACAAACTCTGAAAACCTGCTTTACAATGGACCATTCGTTCTGACAAACTGGGACGGAACTGGTCTGAGTTGGTCACTTGAGAAAAACCCTGAATACTGGGATGCTGAAGCGGTTAACCTTGAAGAAATCAATTACGATGTAGTTAAAGAAACTTCAACTGCAGTAAACCTTTACCAGTCTGGCGAGAAAGACCGCACAGCTCTGTCAGGTGAATTCGCGATGCAGTATGCAAGTGATCCTGAACTCGTGTCTGAACTGGAACCAACATTGTTCTACCTGAAATTCAATCAGGAACGCAATGGCGAGCCAACACCGCTTGCTAATGAAAATATCCGCGAAGCAATTGCGATGGCTTTCAACAAAGAAGACTTGGCGACTGTAATCCTGGCTAACGGATCACTTCCTGCTGATTACCTTGTACCAACTGACTTTGCGTTCAATGCAGAAGGCGAAGATTTCCGCGATATCAATGGCGATCTGCTCGGCTATGATCCGGAAGCTGCTCTTGAAGCATGGGAAACTGGACTTGAAGAGCTTGGCGTTGAAGAAATCACACTTGAACTGCTCGGTGGAGACACAGAACTTTCCAAGAAAATGGATGAGTATTTGAAGCAGCAGCTTGAAACAACTCTTCCTGGCCTGACTCTTGAACTGAGAGAAGTGCCATTCAGCGTGCGTCTTGAGGCTGATGAAGCACAGGACTACGATATCCAGTTTGCTGGTTGGGGACCTGATTACCAGGATCCAATGACATTCGTCGACTTGTTCGTTACAGACGGACCGAACAACAAAATGAGCTATTCTAATCCTGAATTCGACGCACTTGTTGAATCAGCGAAAAACGAATTGGCTTTAGACCCTGAAGCTCGCTGGGCTGCTATGGCTGAAGCAGAACGCATCCTCCTCGAGGACGCTGCTATTGCACCAGTCTATCAGCGCGGTCTGATGTCACTGCAAAAACCTTATGTGCATAACATCGTTTCACATCCATTTGGCGGCGACTATAGCTACAAATGGGCTTACATCGATGGAGCAGAGTAAGAGTTTACTGTATTGATCGACACAATGAAGAGAGTATATCGCAGGTTTACGCGGTATACTCTCTTTTCTAATGGAGAAAAATTCACAGAAAATTAAATGACCGCATTAAAAATTTGAACATATATTTAGAAAAGCGGAAGAACCTCTTTTTAAACAAAAAGAATGCTTGTATAATAGAAGTAACTTTCAGGAGGTGCAACAATGTTAAAGTATATTGCTAAGCGGTTGATTTATATGTTAATCACGCTGTATCTTATTGCGACAGCCACGTTTTTCTTGATGAAAATTCTGCCTGGTTCCCCAATTGCTGCCGCTTCAAAACTGTCCCCAGAACAAGAGGCAATCGTATTGGCAAAGTATGGATTGGATAAACCGCTGCCCGTTCAGTACTTTGAGTATATAACTGGTCTTTTGCAAGGCGATCTAGGCGTTTCAATTAATCAGTTCATGGGTGTGGAAGTAACAACTCTTCTACTTGACCGGATTGGGCCGTCATTCCAAATTGGTGCTCAGGCAATGATTCTTGGTACATTCATCGGTATTTTACTGGGAATGATTGCAGCATTGAGACAGAATTCATGGATTGATTATTCCAGCACATTCGCAGCGATTCTCGGGATCTCCATACCGTCATTCGTGTTTGCTGCTGGGTTGCAGTACTGGTTTGGTATGAAATTTGGCTGGTTCCCGGTTGCACTTTGGGATGATGGCTTCATGTCGAGTGTCTTGCCGACTATTGCGCTTGCAATGTCGCCGCTTGCTGTTGCAGCCCGTTTCATTCGAACTGAAATGATTGAAGTGCTAAGTTCTGATTATATTACATTAGCAAGAGCCAAGGGAGCCAGCCGGTCGGAAGTTGCATTCAAACATGCTTTTCGGAATGCACTTATACCGCTTGTTACCGTACTTGGACCTTTAGCTGTTGCTATTCTGACAGGTTCTCTTGTTATTGAAAAAATCTTCGCTATACCCGGAATCGGCGAGCAGTTTGTCAAAGCCATTACAGTTAATGACTTCGCGGTCATCATGGGTACGACACTCTTCTTCTCTGCGTTCCTGATTTTCATCATTCTGGTGGTGGATATTCTTTACGGAATTATCGATCCCCGAATCCGTTTGTCTGGAGGTAAAGATTAATGACTCAACATCCTGAACAACTTCCAAAGGGAGTGTTTGAGCGGGTAACCATTGACCCTTCTCAAGCAGAGAAAATCGCAAAACCAAGCCTGAACTTCTGGCAGGATGCCTGGAGACGACTGCGTAAAAACAAAGGGGCCGTAGTTTCACTGGTTGTTTTCCTTTTGATTTTGATCATGTCGATCATCGGACCACATATCGGCCAGTTCGATCCGAACCAGCAGACAATCACGCACGCCAACCTGCCGCCTAAAGTCGGTGGACTTGAATTTCTTCCGTTATTTGACGGCGTCGGTACACTCGGCGGACAGGAAGTCGATTTATATGAAATGAAAAACGTTGAAGTCAATTACTGGTTAGGTACAGATGGACTGGGACGTGACATGTTCAGCCGGGTCTGGGCAGGAACGCAAGTTTCTCTCTTCATCGCCTTCATGGCTGCAATCATCGATATGGGCATCGGTATCGTCTATGGCGGTATTTCCGGTTATTTCGGGGGGCGCATTGATGATGTTCTGCAGCGGATTGTCGAAATCCTGATCGGAATTCCAAACTTGGTTGTTGTTATCCTGATGATCATGATTATGGATCCTGGGATTACAGCGATCATCATCGCTCTTACGATTACCGGATGGATCGGTATGTCCCGGGTTGTCCGCGGACAAATCCTCAAGTTTAAAAACCAAGAGTTTGTTCTGGCTTCGAAAACACTGGGAGCCAGCAATACACGGATTATTTGGAAACATCTATTGCCGAATATTCTTGGGATTGTCATCATCAACACGATGTTTACCATTCCAAATGCCATATTCTTTGAAGCGTTTCTAAGCTTTATCGGTCTGGGGCTGCAGGCACCGGAAGCTTCACTTGGAACACTGATTAATGACGGGTATAAACTGATTGAATTCCAGCCGCATATTCTGGTCTATCCTGCAATAGTCTTGAGTATCATCATGATTGCGTTTAATCTGATCGGTGACGGGCTGCGTGACGCGCTCGATCCGAAGATGAAAGATTAATAAGGGGGGAAGCAGACAATGGAAAAAATTCTGGAAGTTAAGGATCTTGAGCTTTCCTTCAATACGTTCGCTGGTGAAGTAAAAGCGATCCGTGGCGTGAATTTTGATCTCTATAAGGGAGAAACGCTGGCGATTGTGGGGGAATCCGGTTCCGGTAAGTCTGTCACAACTAAATCGATCATGCGTCTCTTGCCTGAAAACTCTGCTGAATTCAAGAGTGGAGAAATTCTGTTTGACGGACGTGATCTGACAAAGCTGAAAGATAAAGAAATGCAAAAAATCAGAGGAAAAGATATCTCAATGATTTTCCAGGATCCAATGACTTCGCTGAATCCGACAATGAAAATCGGTACTCAAATCATTGAACCGCTTCTAAAACATCAAAAAGTCGGAAAGGCAGAAGCGAAACGGATTGCGGTTGACCTTCTGCGGATGGTTGGTATGCCGAATCCTGAACAGCGGATGAAGCAATATCCTCACCAGTTTTCCGGTGGTCAGCGTCAGCGGATCGTCATTGCAGTCGCTTTGGCTTGCAATCCCAAAATATTGATTGCTGATGAGCCGACTACCGCACTTGATGTAACCATCCAAGCGCAAATCCTGGAATTGATGAAAGATTTGCAGAAAAAAATTGATACATCGATCATTTTTATCACCCATGACCTTGGCGTTGTTGCTAATATTGCTGACCGGGTAGCCGTTATGTATGGCGGGAAAATTGTAGAAATCGGTACGGTGGATGAGATTTTCTATAATCCACAGCACCCGTATACATGGGGGCTCCTCAGCTCCATGCCGTCTGTTGATACTGCGGATGAGAAATTGTATGCAATTCCAGGTACACCGCCCGATCTGCTGTCACCGCCTAAAGGAGATGCTTTTGCTCTTCGAAGCGATTATGCCCTTCAAATCGACCTCGAAGAATCACCGCCTTTCTTCAAGGTCAGTGATACACATTATGCAGCAACATGGCTTCTGCATCCCGATGCACCACAAGTGGAGCCGCCAACGATGATCATTGAACGAATGAAGAGTTATCCGGGAAGCCGCTACTATGAGGGGGGCAAAGTAAATGTCTGAAAAGCTGTTGGAAATTCGAAACTTGAAGCAGTATTTCAATAAAGACAAAGCAAATGAAGTCCGGGCAGTTGATGATATTACATTTGATATATACAAAGGTGAAACGCTCGGCCTGGTAGGTGAGTCTGGCTGTGGTAAATCAACAACCGGGCGGACTATTATCCGCCTCTATGATGCTACCGCAGGCGAAGTATACTTCAATGGCGAGAACGTCCATGGAAAAAAGTCAAAAAAAGACTTGAAGAAATTTAACCGTAAAATGCAGATGATTTTCCAGGATCCTTACGCTTCTCTTAATCCGCGCATGAAAGTTATGGACATCATTGCAGAAGGTATTGATATCCATGGTCTTGCCAAAAATCAGACAGACCGAAAAGAAATGGTCCATGATCTGCTTGAGACTGTCGGACTCAGCAAAGAACACGCCAATCGCTATCCGCATGAATTTTCTGGCGGGCAGCGGCAGCGTCTTGGCATTGCCCGTGCATTGGCTGTTGATCCAGAATTCATCATTGCCGATGAACCGATTTCTGCTCTTGATGTATCCATCCAGGCGCAGGTGGTTAACCTGCTGAGAGAACTCCAGCAGCAGAAAGGGCTGACATATTTGTTCATCGCCCATGATCTGTCCATGGTTAAGTATATCTCTGACCGGATTGGCGTTATGTATTTCGGCAAGCTTGTTGAATTGGCTCCGGCAGATGAACTGTACAAAAACCCGCTTCATCCGTATACCCAGTCACTCCTGTCTGCAATTCCACTTCCGGATCCGGACTATGAACGGAACCGCGTACGGAAGTCATATGATCCTGCTGTACACAAATACGAAGATGGTGAAGAGATTGCCATGCGCGAAGTGACATCGGGGCATTATGTATTCTGTTCTGAACGGGAATTCGAATCGTTAAAACAGGAAAAAGCCACGTTCTGAATCACATAACCATAAATAAGTTTCCAAGCAACACCCAAGCCACAGAGATCCGAAAACATCGGTCTCTGTGGCTTTGTTTGACAACGTAAACCGGGTGTCGCAAGGGATGTGTGTTATGTATGGAAATCATCCGTTTACAGCTCAAGAGAAAGCATATCGGTGGTTCATCCGATAAATCCTTTCCTTTCATTTGGTTACTTGTTAAAATGAATAGAATACTGAGAAGAGGTGCTGTCAAGACATGAAATGGCTGAAACAAGTATCTGCTGCTGTCATCGCCGCTGGTGTACTAGCTGTACCGCAAGTGCATGCTGCTGAGCAGGCGAATGTGCAAGATTTCGCCCTCCGTGCATATAGTAATTTTCCAATCAACCCTGAACTCGTAGCTGCTACGAAACTGTTTTATTATGATTCCGGTTTGGATTTTACATATCCTGATGCAGTCCGGGGAATTTTCCTGACGGGGCATTCAGCTGGAGGTGCCCGGTTCAGTCAGCTGGCCGATTATGTTGAGTCGACTGATCTTAATGCAATGGTTATTGATATTAAAGATGATTTCGGCCATTTAACGTATGAGCCGGAAGAAGGATCGGAACTTGCAGAGTTTGACATCGGCAAGCCGTATATCGCTGATCCGCGTTCGCTGTTAGAGGAAATGGAAGAACGGGAGATTTATCCGATTGCCCGTATTGTTGTATTCAAGGATACAGAACTGGCGGAACGCCGCCCGGAGCTTTCTTATACAGCCGGGGGAGAAGTGTGGAAGAATGGACGCGGAGAGGCATTCGTCAATCCGTATATGAAAGAAGTATGGGATTATAACGTCCAGATTGCGATAGAAGCCGCTAAAATGGGATTTCAGGAAATCCAGTTCGACTATGTGCGTTTTCCTGAAGGGTTCGGCTATATGGACGAGGAGCTGACCTATTCCAGAGGGGACTATGAGGAATCCGACTTAGATTCAGTCCAGAGCCGGGTACAGGCAGTGACGGATTTCGTTGCCTATGCGGAAGAACGACTTGAGCCGTATGGTGTCGATGTATCTGTGGATATATTCGGCTATGCAGCTATGGTACCTGAGGAGCCGAATATCGGACAGAACTTCTCTAAAATTTCTGAGAATGTAGATGTGATTTCGGCGATGATTTATCCGAGTCACTGGGGACCTTCTTTTGGCCTTGATAAGCCGGACTTGTACCCTTATGAATTGATCGATGGCTATGCGGAAGCTGAAAGCGCACGGATTGCCGAATTGGAGAATCCGCCGGTATCACGGCCATGGATCCAGGACTTCACTGCGTCTTATCTTGGTTCAGGGAATTACAAAGTCTATGGCCCGCAGGAAGTGGAAGCGCAGATTAAAGCGTTGAAAGATAACGGAATCAATGAGTACTTGTTATGGAATGCCGGAAATAAGTACACAAATGGAGTCGACTATACCCCTTGATCAAATTGAAACGGCCGCTCTGAAAACAGAGCGGTTTTTTGCTGTTTTCTGAAACTATTGCCTGTCTGGAACGTACTATATAAGGAAGAAATTTTTCAAAAAGAAATTCGTAATTGAGAATATTTTTTTTGGAAAACAGTTTATTTTTCAGTGTTCAAGGGTAAATTAATACCACTTGAGAGTATTACTAAAAGCGTCAGTGACAGCCAAGATAATTGCCGTAATGAATTCGCATGGAGCTTCACTTTTTTTAGATTATATTGTATCAACTTGACTGGTTTTATTGTATAATGATGTTAGACTTCTAAATTAAAGTGATTCTAATCTGGAAATAAATACAGTTTCCCGAATCCGAAAGGAAGTGTCCGCAGTGATCGTAACACTATTTACTTCACCAAGTTGCACATCTTGCAGAAAAGCAAAGGCCTGGCTTGAAGAACATGACATTCCATATACAGAACGAAACATTTTCTCTGAACCATTGACGATCAGTGAAATCAAAGAGATCCTCCGGATGACAGAGGATGGAACCGACGAAATCATCTCCACCCGGTCTAAGATTTTCCAAAAACTGAATGTTGATTTGGAATCTTTGCCTCTGCAACGTCTGTACGAACTGATCCAGGAACATCCGGGTCTGCTTCGCCGTCCGATCATCATGGACGAGAAACGGTTGCAGGTCGGGTACAATGAAGATGAAATCCGCCGTTTCCTGCCGCGCAAAGTAAGAGCGTATCAATTGCTTGAAGCGCAGCGCATGGTGAATTAGAATAAATAACCAAAAGCTGACCGGATCTGTTGGAAACTCATACACTAAATCCGGCAGCTTTTTTCTATCCTGTTTAGTTGCAACTCACCGGAAATTAGGTTAAAATCTCTTTACTTTCCTAAAAACTGTTTAGTTTGCCGGCAGACGGGGAAGCAGAGAAACAACAAGAAAACAACAAGAGATTTACAACGGAGCGGCTTTGGAGACACCGTTTCTCCTGGTCCATTTCGAGAGGAGAGATGTAAAATGGACATTGAGCGCGTGAATGACAATACAGTAAAGTTTTACATTTCCTATGTCGATGTAGAAGAACGGGGCTTTACCCGCGATGAAATATGGTTTAACAAGGAAAAAAGCGAAGAGCTTTTCTGGGAAATGATGGACGAAGTGCACGAGGAAGCAGATTTCGAGATGGAAGGTCCGCTTTGGATTCAAGTTCAGGCAATGGACAAAGGACTTGAAGTGACTGTGACCAAAGCCCAGTTGACGAAAGACGGACAAAAAATGGACATTCCGGGAGAATTGGAAGAGCGCCGTAAAATGTTCATGGGCGAAGAAAATCCGGAATTTGACGATTATGATGCCATGTTCGACCAGCACACAGCCGGCCGTCTGGATTATACATTCGTTCTTTCAGAGGTAGAGGAACTTGTACCGGTTGCCAGGAACCTGAAATACGTTCAGCTGGATTCCAAGCTTTATTTCTTTGAAGGTAAGTACTATCTGTATGTCAGTTTTGACGAAATCATCCACTCTGATGAAGATGTCCAGAATTATGTCAGCATCATTTCAGAGCATTTGGACGGTTCAATGACTACAATTCACCGGCTGCAGGAATACGGCAAAGAAATATTTGCCGACCATGCACTGACCAATACCGAATATTATTTCGGCTAAGCTGTTTCACAGCAAATAGCTTCTAAAGGCATTCCCGAATGACTCTCATTCGGAAATGCCTTTTTTGTATAGACACAAGGCAGCTGTGTAATCAGAACACAGGGCTCTGTGCAAGGTGACCCAAAGGAAAGTGCATTATTTATAGATAGTTTTTTGCTCCGTCTATATTAAAATCTGACTTGTTTTTTGATTGGGCTGTTTCCGGTTGCGACAGTGGAATGCTTTCCCATATAATTCGGAAAAGGAGAGTGATTAGTATACTGACCGCAAAGACGCAGGACGATCAATTGATCATCCTGACAAAAACGATAAGCCGTACGGAACTTCACCGGTTGAGACAGACCCGATATTTTTTTTGCCCGCTATGCAACGAAAAACTCCTCCTGAAGATTGGCAGTGTGAAAATTCCCCATTTCGCACATCAGCATCATTCGCTTTGTGCATCATTAAGTGAACCTGAATCCCCAAAACATTTATCCGGCAAACATCAGCTCCATTCCTTTTTTACCAGCAGAAAATTTTCCTGTCAGCTTGAAGTATATATTCAGCCGATTGCTCAACGTGCTGATCTCCTAATCAGTGATACCTATGCAGTTGAATATCAATGCAGCCCGATTCCGGCTGAAGAAGTGGAGAGAAGGACAGCGGGTTACCGGAAAGCCGGCTTTACTCCTTGCTGGATTTCAGGGACTGCCGCACCTGTTTCAGAAGGAGTCCAAGCACTAAAGCTAAGAGTATTTGAACAGGCGATACTAAAACAGCAAAACTGCGTACTGTTCTTTGATCCGGACCGGGACATGTTTTGCTATGCTTCTAATCTTTTCTATTTAGGCGGGAATCGGTGGGCAGGAAAAGTGAGATCACTCCCTGCTAGTCAGCAGATATTTCCATTTGCCCGGGCACGGCCGGTAAACAAGGAGGAGTTTCGGCAAATCTGCCTGTTGTTCCGTTCAGAGCGCGACCGCCTTGTCCGAGCCCGCAAATTCGGCAGCCGGCACTTAAAGGATCCATTTTGGCGGGTGATTTACAAAATGCGGTACAATGTTGAACAGCTGCCTCCATTCCTGGGTGTGCCGATTCAATATGCAGAAGTTTTCCGGATGCACGCAGTTCTTTGGCAGCTGCTTGTCATAGAAGGGGATTTTAATGAAGAATTTCTGGTAAATTCCGGCAGAATCAGCATTGCAGCGGGCGATGAAGAGACTGCAAAACGCGTAATCAAACAATATGCATTGGCTTATCAGCAATTGGTAGACACGGATTCTGAAGAAGATATGGCTGCATTCCTGTTTTCTCAAAGTTGCAAAACATATTGAAGGTTGAGAAAATAAGGGAGGATGGATATTCAACGAACAGGAAGAGAGGAACAAAAGATGAACAATAAAGTAAAAACACGTAAAGAAGTCCCTGAAGAACTGACCTGGAGACTTGAGGATATTTTTGCAACAGATGCGGATTGGGAGACTGAGTTTAAAGAAGTCAGTGCAATGGTGGAACAGGCGGACTCCTATCAGGGCCGGCTTACTGAGAGTGCGGATGCCCTTCTTGAAGTGCTTACATACCGCGATGCGGTGTCAGAGCGACTTCACCGGCTTTATACATACTCGCATATGCGCTATGACCAGGACACGACCAATGCCCATTATCAGGCACTGGACAGCCGGATGAATTCACTGCTCGCCAAGACCGGTGCTTCCCTGTCGTTTTTGACACCTGAAATTCTTTCATTGGATGAGAGTGCACTGAATGAGTTTGTGGATAGCCATGAAGGTCTTCAGATGTACCGCCAGTCTTTGGAGGAACTGAATAAACTCCGTCCGCATGTATTACCGGCCGATCAGGAAGCACTGATGGCCCAGATGAGCGAAGTGGCTGCAGCTCCCGCACAGACATTCGGCATGCTGAATAATGCCGATCTCGAATTCCCGGTCATTACCGGTGAAGACGGCCAGGAAGTCCAGGTGACACACGGCAGCTACGTCCGCTTTTTGGAAAGCGAAGACCGCCGTGTCAGACAGGATGCTTTCCAAGCAGTATATGAAACATACGGAAACTTCCGAAATACGTTCGCTTCAACGCTCTCGGGTACGGTGAAGAGGGATAACATCACTGCCCGTATCCGGAATTACCGTTCAGCCCGGGAAGCGGCATTGTCGGCCGACCATATTCCGGAGAGCGTTTACGATAATTTAGTTGAAACAGTGAATGACAATTTATCGCTTCTGCATCGCTATGTCGCACTCCGTAAAAAAGTTCTTGAACTGGATGCCGTCCATATGTATGATATGTACACTCCTTTAGTAAAAGAAGTGAAAATGGACACCCCATATGAAGAAGCGCAGCAAATGTTGCTTAAAGGACTCGCGCCTCTTGGTGAGGACTACAGCGGTATCCTGCAAGAAGGAATCACCAATCGCTGGGTGGATGTCGTGGAGACAAAAGGAAAGCGCAGCGGCGCTTATTCTTCAGGCGCCTATGGAACAAATCCCTATATCCTGATGAACTGGCATGATAATATTGAAAATCTGTTTACGCTTGCCCATGAGTTCGGACATAGCGTTCACAGCTATTATTCCCGTCAGAACCAGCCATACGTCTATGGGAATTATTCCATCTTCGTAGCAGAAGTGGCATCTACTTGCAACGAGGCATTGCTGAATGATTATCTTATGGAACAAACGAATAACGACCTGGAACATATTTACTTGCTGAATCGCTGGCTGGACGGCTTCCGCGGAACCGTATTCCGACAGACTATGTTCGCTGAATTTGAGCATGTGATCCATCAAATGGATCAAAATGGAGAAGCGTTGACAGCCGATAAACTGACTGAGGTCTATTATGAACTGAACAAGAAGTATTTCGGTGAAGAAGCATTCATCGATGAAGAGATCGGACTTGAATGGGCCCGTATCCCTCATTTCTACTATAATTATTATGTGTTCCAGTATGCAACCGGCTTCAGTGCTGCTGTAGCTTTAAGCCAGCAGATCCTTGAAGAAGGAGAGCCGGCTGTCAGGCGGTACATCGATAATTTCCTGAAAGCAGGAAGTTCAGATTATCCGATTGAAGTGCTGAAAGCGGCCGGAGTAGACATGACCTCATCTGAACCGATTGAGCAGGCATGCAAAGTGTTTGAAGAAAAACTGAATGAACTGGAAAGTCTGTTGGCAAAACAATAATAGAAATAAGACTGCAGTTTATCCCGTCTTAAACAGGGAGAACTGCAGTCTTTTTCAGTTTTTACCAGCGTAATAAGAGGCCGAGAGAGGTTGTTGTCCAGGCCTTATGGAAGGTCAAAAAGAGACGTAGTCCTTTTGGCCTGCTGACTGACTTGGTGTTTAACTAGGTCCATACAGGGGAAATTCAGGTAGTAAGCGCATTGAATTAAGGAGGAAATGAGATGAAAACGTGGAAAACGGTATTGATAGCTATTGTGATAGCGGTAGCTGCTTTCCTAATTTATGGATTGATTGAACCATATCTTTTAGATGTAGAAGAAGAAGAAGCTGCAATTCCTAACTTGCCTGCTGAATGGGAAGGGCAGGAAATCGCAGTGTTCGGAGATTTCCAGGTCGGCATGTGGCTGGATAATAAAAGTACTGTCGAAGAAGCCGTTGAAAAAATTGTCGACCGGGATCCGGCGGCTGTCCTGATACTCGGTGACTTTATCTATCATCCTGAAGACCAATCAGAGGCGGAAGTGGCACAAGCCGTCGAGGTGCTGCGCCCGATTGGAGAAGCTGATATTCCAGTCTATACGGTACTTGGCAATCATGATTATGGACTGGATAAAAAAGAAGGGAACCCATCGCCTGAAACAGTGGAGAGGCTTCGGAATGCATTGGCAGATATGGGTATTGAAGTGCTCCATAACGAAGCTGTTGCACTTGATGCAGAAGGCGCAGTCCTTGCTGATGGGGAATCCGGGCTTTATATCGCAGGAATTGGTTCAGAGTGGGCAGAGGAAGATGTGCCGGCTGCAGCATTCGAAGAAATACCGGATGAAGCGCCGCGGGTCGCCCTGATGCACAATCCGAATTCCTTTGAAGAAATTCCGGTAGATTCAGCACCGCTGGCTGTTGCGGGACATACACATGGCGGACAGATCAGCCTGCCAGGACTGCCGCAATGGTCTTGGGTAGCATTGACTTCAGAAGAGCCAGTCCATATAGACGGATGGGCAGACAGCGATTATGGAGCTGAAGGGAACCGGCTCTATATCAATCGGGGCATCGGTATGAGTGCGGTGCCGATCAGATTCAATGCTAAACCGGAACTGACGTTTTTTACACTGAATGCAGCAGAATAGAAAAACTATGATTGTCAATCTGGCCGGATATGGCGAAACTGTGAAATCGTTTGTGAAATATTGCATTAACAATTATAGTATGATAAATTTAAGGTGTGAAATAAATCACAAGCAAACATACACCCCTTTGTTTGAGCGTGAACATTTCTCCCATCCCCTTTGTGTAATAACAGAAGAAAAGCTTCTTTCCGAGAGGAAGAAGCTTTTCTTCGTTTATCAGCTTGTTTCAGCAAAAAAGAACTGCAGCCAGGAATAAACTCCTGGCTGCAGTTCTTCTTATTTCACTTTCCAGAGTGTACCTTCGGGATGGTCAATGCAGGTCAGCTTCTGCTGAAGAAGGTGTTTTTTCAGTTCCCGTTCAGCCAGCTGTTCCGGAATATTATAAATCGAGGCGATTTCTCGCGTCGCAAGAGTTTGGTATTTTTTAAAGAGTTCATCCATCGGCGGAGGATCCTGTCGCTTTGGTTCCACCTTGCCGAGCATTTCTTTTAGAACAGCTTCATAAATATCATACGTATAAAGACCAGCGACTTTGACTCCTTCATCTTCAATGTTTTCATTAAAGAATACAATGCTTGGAACAACATCGACTTCCATTTCACGAGTAATCTGCATATCACATTGAAAAGCCTTTGCTGCTTGAGCGGAATGGAAATCCTGCTGGAATTCATCTAAGTCCAGTGTCGCTTCTTCAGCGATATCGAGCAAAATTGAATATGAGGCAACATCTTTCGTTTTCAGGAATAAATGTTCCTGAAGACTATGGAAAAACCGGCTGCCAGCGCGTCTGCCCTGAAGTTCAGCTGCTTTGATGGCAACTGAAGCGAGCACAGGGTGAGTCGAACTGTTCTTCTGCTCTGTTTTTTCGAAACCGACCGTATTTAGAGCGGTCAATTTGGTGGCCAATACGGTTCGTACTGTAAAATAAGTGCCATATTCAATCTGTAATTTGCGGATGACGGATTGCAATTTCCAGCTTTTTTCGCAAAGTGGACTCACAAATACATAAAGCTCCAGCCGTTTTTTTGGGTCGGGAGCCGGAACAACATCAAAAGATGGGTCCTGATAATTCAACTCCACACCTCCTCTTCGTCTGGCCGATTCACCATGTGATGAGCCGTCATGACAAGCCGCTGGTAAAAGACTTCACGGAACTTTCCTTCCAATCCGACTTCATCCATTGCATCGCTCATGCATTCCAGCCAGGCCTGTGCGCGTTCCGGAGTAATCGGAAAGGGTGAATGGCGTGCCTTCAGCATCGGATGTCCGTGTTCGGCGGAGTAGAGATTCGGCCCGCCTAAATATTGAGTCATAAACTGCTTCTGCTTACGGGCAGTTTCAGATAAATCATCTGGAAAAATCGGCTTTAGCTTCGGATGCTTGCCGACGCGTGCATAAAAAGCGTCGATCAGCTGTGACAGTTTTTCCGCACCAATCTGCTCGTACGGAAGTATCGGTTTCTCAGTCATATAACAATCTCCTTTGCTTCAACCTGTGTACTCATTCTATCAACGCTTGCAGTTTTTCACAAATATATCGACCGGCAATCCGGATCGCTTATAAGCAATCCGGCATCCAAATCAGTCCCGCGTCAGGTATTTGACCAGCCGGGCGATCTTTTTATCAGCCGGCCGGGCCGGAATATGATGTTCCTTCAGAAACTGTTCAAACCGCTCTTTACCTTTCACTGCATCTTCTGTTTCATACTCAAGCTCGTAATCTTCCTCGGTTCCATATTCAGAATGGTCAAAGACGAGAAGTCCTTCTTCATGTGGCGCTTCAAGCCGCCGGGTTGTCAGTGTGCCAAAGGGCTGGAGATCTGCAGGGGCAATATTGAGCGATTCCAGTGTTTCAGTCACCTCGGGGGCAAAAAAGCCCTCACCATTCAGCATGGCAGCTGCCTGTTCTTCAGTTAATTCGTCGGTGATTTCATAATTCCCATCGGGAGCAGGGGTTTTTAATGTGCACTCAATTTCTTTATCGGTCTGGCGAATGCGGAGCGCACATTTTTGCTTGCGCAATTGGCCGTCTGGGGTATCGAAATAATGATTCACCTGTACATGGGCTTCCTGATAGGTAAAATTAAAATGGGAGAGCAATCGCTGATATTCATCTTTCGTCAGCATATTTTTATATTCGATCTCAAGCTCTTTTGTCACATTTATCACTCCAGTCTTGCGGATTCCGTGCTGTGAACACTCTTTCATTATCAGCTAACTTTTCGCAATCTGCAACGAAAGGCAAGCTGTGCTAAAATAACGATAAGTGAAGCAGCTGGAAAAGGAGAGGATCGGATGCACAAGTTTGCCGATATTTCGTCAGCTAAGCATGATGAACTGGAGAGCCGGTTCTATATCAATGAAGAAGAGCCGTTCCAATTGCTGGAAGCAACCGGTGAAATGACGGCGGATCCGGAAAACGGCGCAATCATTTACCGGCTGAGTACAGGAAAAAAAGCGGTGTATGTGCGCTTTGAACGGAAATGGAACCACGCATTAGCCGTTGCGCTGCAGCAGGATCGGCTGCCATCCATCGTCTGGGGAAATCAGACCATTCCGCTGCTGCAGTTCCATGAAGAGCTCCTGCGACTTCTGGACAGCGCAGATCAGACAGAAACGGCGTTCCCGGCAGAGGAGAGGGAATTGTTCCGGGAAGCAGTGGCTTTTCGGCGCCGGGGACAGTGAGGAGGACCGGGTGATGGGACAGTGGGAACAGTTTTTGGCACCTTACAAGCAGGCTGTGGACGAACTGAAAGTGAAATTCCGCGGCATGCGGGGACAATTTGAAACAGAAAACCAAAATTCACCGATTGAGTTTGTAACCGGCCGGGTAAAGCCTCTTCCGAGTATTTATGACAAATCGCTGGAAAAAGGAATCCCGTTCGAACCTTCGGACCGGCTGGCACATGAACTGCAGGATATTGCCGGTTTGCGCATGATGTGCCAGTTTGTTGATGATATTGAGACGGTCGTGCATTTGCTCCGTCAGCGGAGAGACCTGCATATTGTCGAGGAAAAGGATTATATTTCCCATAAGAAGCAGAGCGGCTACCGTTCATATCATGTCATTGCGGAATATCCTGTGCAGACCATCGACGGAGAAAAGAAGATCCTTGTCGAAATCCAGATACGGACGCTGGCAATGAATTTTTGGGCCTCAATCGAACATTCGATGAATTATAAATACAAAGGTGCGTTCCCTGAGGAGATTCAGCGCCGGCTGCAGGGAGCAGCAGAAGCAGCATTTCGGCTGGATGAGGAAATGTCGCTGATCCGGCATGAG
Organism: Planococcus lenghuensis; assembly: GCF_001999905.1. Classification (NCBI taxonomy): domain Bacteria; kingdom Bacillati; phylum Bacillota; class Bacilli; order Caryophanales; family Caryophanaceae; genus Planococcus; species Planococcus lenghuensis. The sequence continues at coordinate 2,508,021 of NZ_CP019640.1, read as the reverse complement.
ATACAAGAAGCACAGGCTTATTTCAGTGAATTTAAAGAAGCGCCGGGATCCCGATTTTCCTCGAAGCGCGAAGGAGGACGAACTGACGCATGAAATTCTATATCCAATCAAGAAGTGATGAATTGTCCAACGAATTGGCTGCAACAGCAAGAGGATATTTGGAGGACTTCGGTATGAGCTGGGATGAAGCGGCTCCGGACGTGGTCCTGTCCATCGGCGGTGACGGAACATTGCTGCATGCATTTCATCAGTACCGGGATCAGCTGGACCAGGTCGCTTTTGTCGGCATACATACAGGCCATCTCGGATTCTACGCCGACTGGAAGCCGATTGAAATTGAAAAACTGGTTCTATCCATTGCTAAAAAAGAATATAAGGTAATTGAATACCCATTACTTGAAGTGAATGTGGTATGTGAACAGGAAAATGCTTCTGCCCGGTACCTGGCGTTGAATGAATCGACTGTAAAATCACCGGACGTCACCCTTGTTATGGACGTCTTCTTAAACGGGGACCATTTCGAGCGTTTCAGAGGAGACGGCCTCTGCATGTCGACCCCATCCGGCAGTACAGCGTACAATAAAGCGCTGGGCGGTGCGATCATTCATCCATCACTTCAGGCCATGCAGCTGACAGAAATGGCATCGATCAATAACCGTGTATTCCGAACGGTGGGTTCATCACTGGTGTTGCCTGCCCATCACCAATGCGTTCTGAAACCGGCGAAGGTACAGGATTTCATGATTACAGTCGACCACCTGCATCTGCTGCATAAGAATGTAACGGCAATCGAGTATGATGTAGCAAAAGAGAAAGTCCGTTTCGCCAGATTTCGGCCATTTCCGTTCTGGGAACGGGTGCATGATTCATTCATCGAAGGCAGTGAACATTAATGCAGCCTTTTCAGCTGACATTTACAGCCCGAAAAAGCCAGCTGCTTCGGGAAGCACTGGCGGAATGGGGCATATCAAAACGGACGCTGTCAGCTGTTAAGTTTGAAGGAGGCCAGCTCCTGGTGAACGGCTGTGCGCAGACGGTGCGTCATGTACTGAATTGCGGAGACAGCGTAACTGTCGTTTTTCCACTGGAGGAACGGAGTCCGGGGCTGCTGGCAGAAGAAGCCATGCTAACTGTCGTATACGAGGACGAGGCAGTGTTTATTGCAGACAAGCCGGCAGGCAAGAGTACAATTCCTTCACGCGACCATCCGGCTGGCACGCTTGCAAATGCTGTTGCAGCTCATTTCGAGAAGACGGGAACACCTGCGACAATCCATGTCGTAACCCGTCTGGACCGGAATACATCCGGCCTCGTCTGTATTGCAAAGAATCGTCACATTCATCATGTGCTGTCCCAGGAACAGCAGAACGGGCAGATGAAACGGCAGTATGAGGCGCTGGTCCATGGAACGCCTCTTAGAAGCGAATGGGCGATTACAGCACCGATCGGTCGAAAATCCGGCTCTATCATTGAACGGGAAGTCCGCGCTGACGGCCAGCATGCGCATACTGAAGTAACAGTGCTGAATCGTTATCCGAATTATACGCATGTCGGCCTGCAGCTTGGCACCGGCCGGACCCATCAGATCCGGGTTCATTTATCGCATGCAGGCTATCCGTTGCTGGGGGATGATTTATACGGAGGGCCGACAGAGCTGATTGACCGGCAGGCACTCCACTGCACCCGCCTTACCTTCATCCACCCGGTCAGCCGGGAACCTTTTGTATTCTCTTCGCCGCTTCCTTCAGATATGAAGCATCTCCTTCAAACATAATGATGGAACCGGTCCGGCTCGAACGGCTGCCGGGAAGGAACTGAAACAATGGTTTTTTCGGGATAGCGGAATGCTGAGAGGGCGCCTCCGAATACACAGCCGGTATCAATATTGACCGTGCGATTCATAAAGTATGGTTCGGAGGTCGGGGTATGGCCATACACCACCCACTGTTTTCCGTTGTAGTGTTTCGCCCAATCCCGGCGGACGGGACGGCCATCGGGATGGAAACCTCCGGTAACATCGCCATAAAGCACAAACGAACTGATTTTTTTCGAAATCGGCTGTCCGATCATATTCTCGCGTATCCCGGCATGCGCCACCACGAGTTCATTGTCAAACTGCTGATATAGCGGTAAAGCCTCATAGAACTTCTTATAACGCTTGCGGAAGATTTCCTGTTCTTTGAGCGGCAGTGCTTTCCATTCCGCTATGGTCGTTTCTAGTCCGTGTGCAATCTGAACATGGTTTCCAAGAAAGTACCTGTAAAGCTTATTGCAGTGATTGCCTGGAGAGTAGGAGAGATTGCCGGCATCCTGCATACTGAACAGCAGCCGGAGGACGGAAAGGGAGTCCGGGCCGCGGTCCGGTGCATCTCCGACAAATGCGAGCTGCCGGCCTGCCGGGTGCCGGTATGTGCCATTCAGGCTTGCTTTATATCCGAGTTTTTCAATAAGCTGATTCAATTCGGCAAAACAGCCGTGAATATCACCGATTACATCTACTTTCATCTTTTCTCACCTCTGTTCTTAGTGTATCGTATTGAAGAGAAAGAACAAATCGATGGAGCCGAAAGGAGGGAGCAGCTGATGGCGGAAGAACAAATTACAGCACAGGGGCGTGAACTGGACGAGGAACTCCTGATGGATTTGCTGGAACGGCGGGAAGTCGAGGCGTTCCGGGAAGAGTTTTTATCCCATCATCCATACGACCAGTCCGTTTTTTATGTGAAGGCAGATCCGGATGTACGGCAGCTGCTCTACCAGTATTTATCTCCGGACGAAATGGCGGACATCTACGAAGCAATTGAGCTGGATGATGACCAGTACGAAGCATACTTCAGAGAGATGAATGCAAATTACGCAGCCGATCTGCTTGCTGATATGTATACGGATGATGCAGTTGATATTCTAAATGAATTAAATAAAGAACAAGTCGTCAGTTACCTGACCATCATGGATAGGGAAGCGGCACAGAAAATCAAAGATCTGCTTCATTATGAGGAATATACAGCCGGCTCCATTATGACAACGGAATTCGTTGCCATCCCGAAGAACTCCACGGTCCGTTCTGCAATGAATATTTTGCGGAATGCAGCGCCTGACGCCGAGACGATTTATTATGTGTTCGTGATTGACGAAGAGAAGCGATTGTCCGGGATCATCACGCTCCGGGATCTGATTATTGCAGATGAAGACACACTGATCAGTTCCATCATGAATGAACGAGTAGTCAGTGTATCAGTCAGTGAAGACCAGGAGGAAGTGGCGCGCATGATCCGCGATTATGACTTCCTGGCCTTGCCGGTCGTCGATTTCCAGCACCATCTCCTCGGCATTATCACGGTTGATGATGTCATCGATGTAATTGAAGAAGAAGCGTCAGATGACTACTCTAAACTTGCGGCGGTTTCCAATATGGAGACATTCGACCGGGGACCGCTCACGGCAGCGAAAAAGCGATTGCCTTGGCTTGTGCTTCTCTTGTTTCTGGGAATGATTACAGCCAACCTGATGGGACTGTTTGAAGAAACACTTGATCAAGTGGCATTGCTGGCTGTGTTCATCCCGCTGATTGCAGGGATGGCAGGCAATAGCGGCACGCAGGCGCTAGCTGTTGCGGTCCGCGGAATTGCAACAGGAGATATTGAAGAAGAAAGCAAATTGAAACTGCTGGCCAGAGAGGCGGGGACAGGGCTCATTACGGGCCTTGCTTGTGCCACTGTTGTTATTTTGCTCGTTTATTTCTGGAAAGGTGATTTGCTGATCGGACTGCTTGTCGGTGCGGCTATTTTCAGTTCTATTTTCGTGGCGACGCTGGCCGGGTCTTTCATTCCGCTGCTGATTCACCGTATGAAAATCGACCCGGCTGTGGCATCCGGGCCATTCATCACAACGCTGAACGATATTATCAGTATTGTTATTTACCTGGGATTGGCAACACTGTTTCTGGGAGACTTATAGAAAAGTGCAAATTGCACTTTTCTTTTTTATCATGTAATATTAGCACCAGGTAATAAAAAAGGCAGGAGGAGAATAAAATGACTATTTCATTAGCCGGCAAGACATTTGTCATCATGGGCGTGGCCAATAAGCGCAGTATCGCATGGGGGATTGCGCGCTCCCTGGACGCTGCGGGGGCAAACTTGATTTTTACATATGCAGGAGAACGGTTTGAAAAACCGGTCCGGGATCTCGTTGATACGTTAGAAGGGAATCATGAGCTGGCATTGCCATGTGACGTGACCAGTGACGAAGACGTGGAAAGATGTTTCAGCCAAATCGGGGAGCAAGCCGGAAAAATCGACGGTCTTGCACATTGCATCGCATTTGCAAAGACAGAAGAACTCAAAGGGGATTTCTCAGACACTTCCCGGGAAGGATTTCTGCTTGCACAAAACATTTCATCGTATTCACTCACAATCATCGCGAAGCATGCAAAGCCGCTCATGACAGAAGGCGGAAGCATTGTGACACTGACGTATATCGGCGGGGAACGTGTAATGCCGAATTATAATGTGATGGGTGTCGCCAAGGCGTCACTGGAGATGTCTGTCCGTTACTTGGCCCATGATCTCGGTCGGAGCAATATCCGGGTCAATGCCATTTCAGCAGGACCGATCCGCACATTATCAGCAAAAGGCGTCGGCGATTTCAACACGATTCTTAAGGAAATTGAAGAAAAAGCACCACTGCACCGCAACACGACACCGGAAGAAGTCGGCGACACAGCCGCGTTCCTGTTCAGTCAGATGTCCCGGGGCATTACGGGCGAAGTCATTCATGTGGACAGCGGCTATCATATTCTTTAAGGAAATCAGCAAGACATTTCTTTCAATCCAGGCACCGGATTTTTCCGGTGCTTTTTTTTCGTAGAAATACCAAATTAAACTGCACAAAAACCCGGACTGCCTGCAGTCCGGGTTGAGTGGTTTATAGCGTTTTTTCCATTGTCTTATGCGGAATTCCTGCACTCAGAAATTCTTCTGAAACGGTCGTGTAACCCAGGTTCTCATAGAAGGGAAGTGCATGAACCTGCGCATTGAGCCGTACAATATGAAGTTTTTGAGTCCGTGCATATTCTTCTGCCTCAGTCATCATCATGGCGCCGATTCCGTGTCCCCGAAATTCGGGGAGGACACAGATCCGTTCCGCTTTACCGATGCCCTGTTCGATAATCCGCAACCGGCCCGCTGCAATCGGCTGCTGAAGATTATAGCCGATAAAATGCACAGCGGTTTTGTCCCACTCATCAAACTCAATGTCAGGTGAAACGCCTTGCTCATCGGTGAACACCCGTCTCCGCACGTCAAAAGCCTGTTCTTTTTCCAGTGATGTTTCAGCAACCTTCAGTTTCAGCACTCAGGATTTCTCTCCTGTCAGTCTGAATGTTTCATACACTTGCCAGGATCCGTCTTCCAGCTGATACAGCAGATGAAAGCGGTCAATGGTCTCTTTATGATCCATGCCGGCCATTTTAAGCTGGCCATAGATATCAGCATGCTCTGAATCTGACAGCTGCTGAGCAATCGTGATATGCGGTACATACTGGAATTGCGGCGGCCCTCCGAAGAAATCGGAATGCAGGTCTTCATGGAGACTCATGAGCTCAGGTGTCTGTTCCACTTTAAGATATAGCGTGTTCGTAACAGGTGCAAATGAGCTCACCTTGGTTACATGCATCATGAACGGCGAATGCCGTTTTGCAACCTTCTCGATTTCGATGGCAATTTCTTTAATTTTCGCATCGTCTGCCCGGAACGCATCTTTCAGCGTCATATGTGGGGTGATTTTGGCATAATGCGGATCATACCGCTTCCGGTAAGAATTCGCAATATCCTGCATTTCTTTTGATGGAAATGCTGCAACGCCATACTTCATAACTGATGACCTCCTCATCTGAATCATTACTCGCGCTTTCATTATAGCAAATATAGCTGGTGGATGGTGAACAGGTCATTGGCCGAAGTTCAGACGCAATGCGCGTTCCATATCCCGTTGCCAGTACTTCCACGTATGTCCGCCTGCGAACTCTTCGTAAAATGATGAAAATCCTTTTTGTTCCAACAATTGATGCAGCGTCCGGTTTGGTTCCAGGAAATTTTCCCGTCCGCCTTGGGTAGTCGGCACTTCCGTTTCTTCCTCGCCGATCACATGATAGATGGAGAAAGCATGCGGTTCTGTGAAACTCTTTACTTTTTCGAGGACCGTTTCATCGACCATCGGTGAATGCATGATGACACGGCCGAAGCTGTTCGGGTATTTTATGGCTGTCAGCAATGAAACAGTGGCTGCAAGAGAATCACCCATCAATGCGCGGCCATTGCCAATCTGGTAAGTCGGATACTCCCGATCCAGATAAGGAACGACTTCATGTGCCAGAAACCGGACATAAGCTGCATGCTGGCTGCCATCCGGATGATACTTTTCCCATCGGTCCTTAACGCTCTTATAAGGAATCCCGACCAGGATCACGTTCTCGATCTCGTTGGTTTCCAGCAACGCATCTGCTGTCCGGGAAACCCGGCCCATCTGAAAATAATCCCGGCCATCGGACATGATAATGACTGTATACTTATAAAGCGGGGAGTAATTGGCAGGAACGTAAATGAGTAATTCCATTTCTTCCTGTAACTCGTTGCTGTAAAGTGCGACTTCCTGTATAACGCCTCGTTCCATTTGTCATCCTCCCGGTTTGGATTTTATGAAAATTGTAACATACTGATAGAACAAGGTATAATTATAGAAGCTGCATAAGTCTGGCAGAGGAAAGGGGTTTTTTAAAAATGAAAGAGCAAGATGGAAGAAAAATGCGGGTGCATTCGGATGAAGTGACAAAAGCGACCCACACTGCTCTGGAGAGGCGCGGCGTCACAGTTGAAGATATTGCGGAAATCGTGTTTGAAATGCAGGTCCCGTATAATAATGGACTGACGATGCAGCACTGCATTGAATCCGTTGAGAGCGTGCTGATGAAACGGGAAGTACAACATGCCCTGCTTGTCGGCATCGAACTTGATGAACTTGCGGAACAGGGCAAGTTATCGAGCCCGCTTCAGCAAATTGTCGATTCGGATGAAGGGCTGTTCGGAGTGGACGAAATGATCGGGCTTGGTGCTGTCCTGACGTACGGAAGCATTGCAGTCACCACGTTTGGCCATCTGGATAAAAATAAAGTCGGCATCATCCATAAACTTGATACTAAACACGGCGAAGGTGTCCATACCTTCCTCGACGATCTCGTGGCCAGTGTCACCGCTTGTGCATCTTCCCGCATTGCGCACCGGACAAGAGACCTGGAAGAACAGGGCCGGACGTTTGAAGATGTGGATCCGGATGATACTGCACCGGAAACAAACGTAAAAGGCGCAGAAATGTAGGGGTTGGAAAAAGTATAAATCCTGGCATTTCCAAAAAACGCTGTTTTTTTGCGGCCATGTTTCATTTTTGATAATTATTTTTTCGGAAAAATCAATAGTTTTATCTATTAGGTAAAATGTAATTGACATGGAAAGTGAATGGCATGGTATGATTAACAGAAGCTACATAACATTCAATATGAAGGGGGAAAATGCATGTTGAAGAAAAAGTTCGGAATGATTACATCACTTGCCGTCGCTGGATCTGTGCTGTTGGCTGGATGCGGCGATGAAGAGACACCGCTGGAAGAAGGCGCTGAAGAAGAAGTGGTGGAAGAAGGTGCTGAAGAAGAAGTGGTGGAAGAGGAAGCTGCGGAATTCCCTGAATTCGTCAGTATTCTGACCGGCGGAACAACCGGAACATATTACCCGCTCGGCGGCGCAATGGCAGCGATCATTGAAGAAGCGACAGGCGTCAATGTTACAGCTGAATCCTCTCAGGCTTCTGCTGCAAACGTAGCGGCACTTGCAGACGGTGATGCTGAAATGGCTTTTGTACAGACGGATATCGCTTACTATGCCTCTGAAGGTTTGATGATGTTTGAAGAAACCGGAGCTGTAGAAGATATCGCGGCAATGGGCGTCTTGTATCCGGAGACAATCCAGCTCGTTACAACTGCGGACTCAGGGATCACATCATTTGATGATCTTGAAGGCAAAAGTATCTCGATTGGTGCCCCGGGCTCCGGTACAGCAGCCAATGCTGAACAGCTTCTAGAAGTCCACGGACTGACTCTTGATGATATCGAAGCCCAGAACCTGGATTTCGGCGAATCGCAGGAGAGCCTGCAGGCAGGCCAGATTGATGCAGCCTTCATCACTTCAGGTACACCGACCGGCGCAGTGGAAAGCTTGAACGCAGTTGCGGATGTCGTTATCGTACCGGTTGAAGCCGATATGGCGGAAGCATTAATCGAGCAGTACCCATACTATGCGAATGACGTAGTTCCTGCAGGAACTTATGGTCTGACGGAAGAAGTGCCGACAGTATCCGTCATGGCAATGATGGTGGTCTCAGAAGAACTTTCTGCAGATTTCGTTTATGAAGCAACTAAAGCGATTTATGAAAACACGGATGAAATCACACACGCGAAAGCGGCGCTGATCAATGCGGAAACTGCGTTGGATGGCGTTGGCATCGATGTGCATCCAGGAGCACAGCTCTATTTCGATGAAGTGCTCGGCGAATAAGCTGGATTGATGACAGGCGATAAGGCCATGGCCTTATCGCCGTTATTTGTGTTAAGGGAAGCGGAGGAGAAATAATGCAGAAGCTCTTTGGATATATGCTGATTTTCTTCCTTTTGAACACTCTCGTTTTTTTTGTGCCTTGGCAATCGAGTTATGCATTTATCCACAATGAAACAGGCGAACTGGCGGCATATCTGCCGAAACAGGAATCATTTTTTCAAATCCGCTATACGCATTCCATTCATTTATCCGACGTGGTTGAGAGCTACGAAGTGACAAAGGAAGGGAATTTCCGGATTACAGAGCTGCAGTATGAGGATTTTGCCATTGGTATGCCGGCAAATGCAGGAAAAGGGGAAGTGTTTGTCGAAGAAGACGGGAAGTTCTTTATCCGCAACATGAATCGGATTCTCCCTGAATTCAGTCTGTTTGTTGGCGATGTCGACCTGGATCTTGAATTGATGACGGAAGGCCGCGTGTATGACTTGAAAGAGGTACTGCAGCGGGGAGAGTCCTATACATTCCATGTAGAGAAACTTTCCTTATATCAACAGGTAAAAGGAGTGAAGCTGAATGAGCAATAAATTGCCGCCGGATAACGAAGAACGGCAGGAAGAAAAATTGCCGCCGGAAGATACATATTTCACAGAGGATCAGCAGAAGGAATTGCTGCAGAAGTACGACCCTGAGTCGAATACGCGGGACGTAGTCGGCATCATGAAAAACATCATTTTCTTCGGATTGCTGGCATTTGCCCTGTTCCAGCTGTATACCGCAATTTTCGGGCAGTTCACAGCCTATATTCAACGTTCGATTCATTTGGGATTTGCATTGGCTTTGATTTTCCTGCTCTTCCCAGCCAGAAAAAGAGGCGCACGGAGAGATCGTGTGCCTTTCTATGACATTATCCTGGCCATCCTCTCAGTAGGAGTGGGGTTGTATTGGCCAATCTATTATGAAGAAATTATTCAGCGGGTCGGACGTCTCGGCGATTTAGATATGGCTGTCGGTGTCCTGGCGATTGTACTGACACTCGAAGCCACACGCCGGGCAGTCGGTTTGCCGATTACGATCATTTCTTCGGTATTCTTAATCTATGCGTTTTTTGGGCGGAGTTTTCCGGGGTTTTTGGCTCACCGGGGGCAGGATCTCGAATCCGTTGTTCAGCTGATGTTCTTTACAACGGATGGCATTTTAGGAACGCCAATCGGCGTGTCTGCGACGTTCATCTTTACGTTCTTGTTATTCGGTGCATTCCTCGTCAAGACAGGAGTTGGCCAATACTTTAACGATTTAGCAGTCACACTGGCGGGACGCCTGACGGGCGGACCGGCAAAAGTAGCCATTTTTTCAAGTGCTCTTCAAGGTACTATTTCAGGAAGTTCAGTGGCGAACGTTGTGACGTCGGGATCTTATACAATTCCGATGATGAAAAAATTGGGATATAAAAAAGAGTTTGCAGGCGGAGTGGAAGCAGCCGCCTCCACAGGCGGTCAGCTCATGCCGCCAATCATGGGAGCAGCGGCTTTCCTGATGGTCGAATTCATCGGCGGCGGCATCCAGTACTGGGATATCGCCAAAGCGGCTGCTATCCCGGCATTGCTGTATTTCACCGGAGTCTGGATCATGACGCATTTTGAGGCAAAGCGGGTTGGACTGAAGGGAATCCCAGCTGAAGAAATGCCGAACCGTAAAGAAGTGTTGAAGAAGATATATTTACTATCGCCAATTGTGGCAATCATTGTGTTCCTCCTGATCGGAATTCCGACAATGCAGGCCGCACTCTACGGCATTCTGCTGACCATTATCGTCAGTGCGATTGACCGGGCGACGCGGATCGGCATCAAGGATACGATTAATGCGCTCGTGGATGGGGCGCGGACAGCATTGGCAGTCGCTGCGGCGACTGCAGCTGCCGGTATCATTGTGGGCGTTGTGGTAAAGACAGGGCTCGGGCTAAGCTTGGCGACCGGTCTCGTATCAGCTTCAGGCGGAAGCATTTTGCTGACGCTGTTCTTCACGATGCTGGCATCCATCGTGCTTGGAATGGGCTCGCCTACAACCGCTAACTATGTTATTACATCAACAATCGCCGCGCCAGCGATCATTACGCTGCTGATGCTCGGTGAGCCGACAGGTGCAGCAGTGCCGCTGGTTGTCGCATTATCTGCCCATCTGTTCGTGTTCTATTTCGGGATTATCGCCGACATTACGCCGCCTGTTGCGCTTGCGGCGTTTGCGGCTGCAGGGGTATCCGGCGGAGAGCCGATTAAAACCGGTGTTAACTCTGCTAAACTCGCCGCCGCGGCTTTCATCATCCCGTATATGTTCGTTCTCTCACCGGAACTCTTGATGATTGATACAACATTGCCCCAAGTCGTATGGGTGGTCTTTACGGCACTCGCCGGCATGACGGCTATCGGTGCCGGTCTCATCGGCTTCTGGTACCGGAAGCTTTATTGGATTGAGCGGATTGTTGCCGTGCTGACCGGACTTGCACTTATTTATCCGGAAAGTGTGTCGGATACCATAGGGCTCGCTGTTTTCCTGATTTTGCTGGCGATCCAATTTGTTACACGCAATCGACAGCAGGAACGAACAACAACCGCATAGAAAGGTTCAACAGACCCGAGATTCCTCTCCGGGTCTGTTTTTTTTATGCAGAAATCCGGAGAACCCTTCTCAAAGCTATTTAATACAGGAAGTGGCTACGGAACAAGGCAACCAGGAACTTTAATGATTGTTGTTATGTATCAGATGAACAGCTGGCAGATGTTTAGTACAGGGAATGCCGGGTACCTAAAAAATAACATTATATGCTGAACTGTTTTAGGAGAAGGAGTGTACAGACGTTATTGCATTTTTACATGCTGCTCTTAAGAGTTTGCTGCTGTTATCTTTAAGAAATCTTATTACACGTTTACTAAAATGAGGGCCGGGTAATGTTACAGTAACGTAAAAATTATATTTCAAAAAGAAAGGATGAATGTAATAATGGCTTTTAAAAATGTGGTAAAAGGTGTCGGAATCGCAGCATTGTCCGTTGGAGTTCTGGCCGGTTGTGCTGAAGAAGGTGCCGGTGAAGGGGAATACCTGACAGATGCCGATCTGGAAGGCTATTATACGGAAGATGACTTGAATACATGGGCAGAAGAGCAAGGCTATTACACGGAAGAAGATCTTGGTATCTGGGCTGAAGAACAAGGCTTCTATACGGAAGATGACTTGAATACATGGGCTGAAGAAGAAGGTCTTTTTGAATAAGCAGCAGTTTTAAAGAGTAATCATTGATAACCAATGAAAATCTCAGAATATCACGATACTATAAAAATTATTTTACAAAAAAGGAGAGTGTGAAAATGGCTTTTAAAAATGTGATAAAAGGTGTCGGAATCGCAGCATTATCCGTTGGAGTTCTGGCCGGCTGTGCTGAAGAAGGTGCCGGCGAAGGGGAATACCTGACAGACGCCGATCTGGAAGGCTATTACACGGAAGATGACTTGAGTGTCTGGGCTGAAGAGCGAGGCTATTATACGGAAGAGGACCTCGGTCTATGGGCTGAAGAACAAGGCTTCTATACGGAAGATGACTTGAATACATGGGCTGAAGAACAAGGCCTGTTTGAATAAGAAAATTGTATTCTGGGAACTGGAACATCATACAGCCACTGGACGCTTCTTTGCGTGTAGTGGCTGTTGCCATCCAAAGCAGGATATTATGAAACGTGAATAAGACTTTTTATAACGAAAGGAGACGATATTTATGAAATTCAATAAAATGGTTAAAGGGGCAGGGATTGCGGTACTATCCACAGGAATTCTAGCTGCTTGTTCAGGCGAAGAAGCAGCGGGAGGACTGACCGAGACAGACCTGGAAGGTTACGTTAACGAAGATGATGTAGGTACATGGTTTGAAGAGCAGGGTTACATTGCAGAAGAAGATGTAGGCGCATGGTTTGAAGAACAAGGTTATCTTTCAGAAGATGACGTAAATCTCTGGGCGGAAGAACAAGGCTTATTGGACGGTGCAGTCACCACTGAAACAGAAGAAGTGGTTGAAGGTGAAGAGGCCGAAGAAATTGACTACGGTGTCATTGACCCCGTGGAACTTGAAACGACTTATCTGACACCGCTTGGCTGGACAGCAGTCGAATTTAATGATTACGTAGTGGCTGAGTATGACATGGCCGTTGCTGACTTCTCAGACTTTGCTGAACTGGAAGAGACAGTCGGAACGGTTGAAGAGATTCAGGCTGCGGAAGGTGAAGAAGAAGCAACTGCAGAAGAAGTGGACTTCGGTGCAATTGACGAAGCTGAACTTGAAACGACTTACCTGACACCACTTGGCTGGACAGCAGTCGAATTCAATGATTATGTGGTAGCTGAATATGACATGGCAATTGCTGACTTCTCAGACTTTGCTGAACTGGAAGAGACAGTCGGAACAGTCGAAGAGATTGAAGCGGCAGAATAATAATGAAAATAATTTAGTATAGAGAAGGAAGAATCGCATTTACGCTGCGATTCTTCCTTTTTCTCTTGGCATATGCCGGCATGCGCCGGTCATTTTTCGCTTTTCCGCGTCTTCGGTTCATCTTTAAACAATGGCTCCGCAATCCGTCCCTCGATAAATGGCCGGGTAACCGAAGCCACCCAATCAGAACTGGTAACGTAGACGATAAGCAGCCAAATGATTGGGACGCCGATAATATGCCACCATTGGATGTCTGGAGTCCATTCAAGCGCATAGAAAAGTTTCATCACGAATATATGAAGGATATAGACATAGGCCGTCCGCTTGCCGAGCCTTGTAAAGAACGTCTCTTTTTTTGGAACCCAAGGCAAAAATGCAAGAATCCCTAACAGCATAATAATATAGAAGACGATTCTAACGACTGTTCCCTCAAAATAAGAATCGGCAATTTCAATATACGGATACCTGCCAAGCAAATACGTTCTTGCCTCCTGAAGCGGAAACAAAGACAAGAGCAGCCAACTGACAGCAATACTGATAATTGACCATTTCTTGGTCATGTTCTGTTTGATCCAATCAAACTGATCTTTACCCAAATAATGGCCGATCAAAAAAAATGGGAAGAACACGAATGTCCGGGTTACGCTTAAATAATGACTTGCATCATCAAGCCAGCCTACTCCGATTCCAACCAGAAATGCCATCAAAATCGGATATTTAAACTTCGTGAAAATGAACAGCATCATGTTCCAGAAGTAAAGGCTGAGCAAAAACCACATTGCGTATGCAGGGATGAAAAAATTCGGCACAAAGTGTTCACGATCGTAAATGAAATCATTCATCAGCGAGTAGACGCCCTGAAATATAAGGTAGGGAATCAGGACGTGCATCGTGATTTTTTTGACGAAACCATCCTTGATGAATCGCTTCGAGAAGTAGCCTGTGATCAATATCAAGGCTGGCATCCGAAATGAGCCGAGGAAGTTATTCGCAAAGAAAATGGGGTCGCTGTATTCCCGGCCGGGACTGATCAAATGACCGAAGACAACCAATGATACGAGGATAAACCGGGCATTATCAAAGAATGGGTCCCGATTTTTTTCGTTGGCATTCAATTCTGTTTTTCTTGGTTGCATGGCACACACCCTTAGTCTGCAAGTTACCTTTTCAGTTGCCGGCTAACCGGCTTGTATAGTTAATATGCCCCATCAGACTGTATTCAAACACAATGGCGGAAAAACAGCAGGCCGGAAATAATAGAAAGAGCCTTGCAGAGAATACTTCTGCAAGGCTCTTTCGCATGATCATATGATTCCTACTGGGTTCGAACCAGCGACCTCTACCCTGTCAAGGTAGCGCTCTCCCAGCTGAGCTAAGGAATCGTTTCGTTAAGACAAGATTTATTATATAACCTATTTCGGATAAAAGTCAACAAAGACTTTATATTAACATCCGGTTTCTTTATCCATTCTGCAGCGATCAATCCAGGAACAGACTCCAATCCGTCTCGATATGATCACCGGTCAACGTCCAACATTCAATGGCGGCAGCTTTAGCTTTAAAAGGCTCAAATTCCATCGACAGTCGGGCGAACATCGGTCCTTGGAATGGAGGTAAGATGCCAGTAATGATCGGTACATGGGGCGTCCACTCTTCTGGTTCATGCTCATGGAGGTGGCCTTGGTATCCGCGGGCGGTTGATTGGATCTTAAAATGCGCATCCATCAACGCTTTGGAAGCGGCCGGTGACAGAAAGAATCTTCCATTTTGCTTAAAAAAACCGATGGAGCTGAATGAGAGGAACGTGTTATTCAGATGCAGGGCTTTGTCTTCGGCCACGCGTTTTAAGCTTGCGGAATCCGCGTGCTGCAACGTCAGAAGCGACAAATGCGGCGGAAGCGGCGGCCCGGACATCCCAGCGGCATTGACCGCCTGCTTTTGCAGATTTTCCATAAAGGCAGAGGATTTATAATCGAACCTGAGTACTAGTGCTTGCATCATTTCTCCTCCACTTCTTTAATTTGGGGATGTCCGGAATCCGGCACTTTCTGCTTTTTCGACAGAACAGAACCATTCCTCCGGTTTCGTTTGTTCGTAATTCAAGGCTCCGGGGAGGTGGTAGATTTTCTCGCCTTTTCGATTGATGTTGCCTTTAATCCTGCAGGTGCTGTCTGTTCCTGAACCTGTCTGTTCAAACACTTCTGAATTGAACCCGCGGTCCGTTACATAACCCGCAGTTTCCCAAATTCCAATTCCCATTTCCTGCGCGATATCCTCGGCTTGTTCGAATTCTTCGATATACTGGGTATTTGGAGGGAATACATAGCCGACCCGGGCCAGTCCAGCTTCCAGTAATTGCTCCTGGACACTTACGCCATCCGTATACACATAAGCGAGCAGGCGGCCATAGTCATCGTACTGCCTGCCTTCGTCAAATTCGATTTCAATTTCTGCTGCCTTCAGAATATCCTTGTTTTTTCCGGTTGCTTCCGGTCCAAGCGGCTGCTGGCCCAATTCCGGATGATTGGTTTCCGGTGTATCGACCAATAAGTACCGGATGGTCTCTTCCCGGCCTTCATAAAGCACTTTGATCGTATCGCCATCGATAACAGACAGCAGTTCTGCTGGCATCCGGCCCAGACTGTCAGCCGGTTCTGCTGCATTGCAGCCGGCAAGCAGGAAGAGCAGACTGAACAGCAAGCTATTAATGGTTTTCATTGGATCACCTGTTTTCGGTTATTCACTATGGATGCAGGACATGAAAAAGCCCTGCATATTAAAACGCCTTCTCCGGTTAATTGTAACGGAAAAGGCGTTTCTATGTAACAAGGTAGATCAGTGCCAGTGGGTTCTGCATTTACAGCTGCTGCTCCTGCATCAGGCTATCTGCGTCATAATATAAAAATGATTCTTCATCAATGTCCTCAAGGCGTTCTTTGTTAAGACCGACTTCAAGTGTTCCCGCAAAAATTGTTTCCCACCAGTTTTCTGTGTGATTCATGTTGAATTCCTCCTTGTAATAGCTGGTTATTTCTCTATACCCGGAAGGGACTGGACTTTAAACAGCCGGATTTTGTAATGTCAGATGATTCAAGCTACAATTATAAAGAAGCAAAGGAGGAATCGGAATGCAAGTAACAGATGAAACAGTCGCACGGATGATTGAGGAACAGCATGATTTCTTTTACACGGGTACCACCCGACCGGCAGAATTCAGGAAACAGCAGTTCAGAAAATTGAAGCAGTCGATTCAGGTGAACGAAAAACAGATTACGGAAGCTCTGATGCGGGATTTGGGTAAAGGTGAGTTTGAAGCATACGCGACTGAAGTGGGCTTTGTGCTCAATTCCATCGGGTACATGGAAAAGCATGTGGAAGAGTGGATGGAGCCGGAAGAGGCAAAAACACCTCTGCATCTGCAGCCGGCAAAGAGCTTTATTATCCGGGAGCCGTACGGATCTGTCCTGGTAATCGGTCCATTCAATTATCCTTTCCAACTGGTCATTGAACCTCTGCTTGGTGCAATCGCCGGCGGCAATTGCGCTATTGTAAAACCTTCTGAAACAACACCGAATGTGGCAAAGGCGATCCGTAAAGTCATTGAAGATGCATTCCCGCCTTACTATATCCGGGTTGTCGAAGGAGCAAAGGATGAAGTGACGGCGCTCATCCACGCGCCATTCGATTATATTTTCTTTACCGGGAGCGTCCAAGTCGGCAAAATCGTCATGAAGGCGGCTGCAGAGCGGCTGACACCGCTGACGCTTGAACTCGGGGCAAGAGCCCGGCAATTGTCGATCACACTGCGAATCTCGATACCGCAGCCAGACGCATCATCTGGGGCAAGCTGATGAATACCGGCCAGACATGTGTGGCTCCCGATTATGTCTGCGTTCATGAATCCGTAAAAGATGAGCTGATTGAGAAGATGAAAGATGCGATTAAGACTTTTTACGGTAAAAACGCGATTGACAGTCCGGATTATGGGCGCATTGTGAATGTGCTGCATTTTGACCGGCTGACGGATATCATCGACAGAGAGACAAATCATATCGCATACGGCGGCAGAACGGACCGATCACAGCGCTATATCGAACCGGTTATACTGAACAATATTTCATGGGACAGTCCCGCGATGGAAGATGAAATATTCGGTCCCATCCTGCCGGTGCTCACTTACCAGGATTTGCCGACCCTGCTATCGAAAATCCGGAAATTGCCCAAACCGCTTGCTGCTTACTTCTTTTCTGAAACCGAGCGTGCACAGCAATTCTTTCTGGATCAGTTGCCGTTTGGCGGCGGCTGCATCAACGATACGGTCTCACACGTCGGAAATGTTCACCTGCCATTCGGCGGTGTCGGATCATCAGGGCTCAGTGCCTATCATGGCTACACAAGCTTTGAAGCATTCACGCACACTAAATCGATCATGAAAAAATCGACGAAATTGCCGGTAAACCTGTTGTTCCCGCCTTATGGCAAGAAAGTGAAATTAGTGCGGACCGTTCTGCGGTAACGAGAAAACCGGCCCTTCCTCTTGAATGGAAGAGCCGGTTTTGCTTTAAATCAGCGGAAGCTGAACAACCACTTCCGTTCCTTTCCCTTGTTCACTGAGAACACTGAGCGAACCGCCATGATCCTGGATGATCCGTTGTGAAATGATCAGCCCCAGTCCTGTGCCGGTTGACTTTGTCGTATAAAATGGTTCGAATATTTTGGTGAGCACCTCTGGTGGAATGCCGGAACCATTATCCTTTAAACGGATGATCACTGTGCGGTCCGCCGCTTTTTCTGCATGGAGCGAAATCTTCCCTTCATTTCCAAGCGCTTCAATGGCATTGCGGATCAGGTTGATGAACACTTGTTTCAGCTGATTTTTTTCACCGCGTACAGCAAAATCTTCAGTCTCCCATGTCTCCCGGAAAATAACCCCCTGCATATTGAACTCCGGTCCGTACAGCAGAAGTATTTCTTCCAGTGTCTGACGGAGGCTGACTTTGCTGAATTGTACTGCCTGGGGTTTGGCCAGGATAAGAAATTCACCGATGATCAGATTAATCCGTTCAATCTCCGACAGAATCAGTTTGGTGTAGGGCTGATAAGGATGGCCTGTGTCATGATGCATCATCTGAACAAATCCCGAGATGACCGTCATCGGGTTGCGGATTTCATGTGCTACCCCTGCTGCCATTTCGCCTGCCAATTTCAGTTTTTCAGATTGGACGATTAATTTCTCAGTCTCTTTTCGGTAAGAGATATCCCTGGAAATAACGGAAGTGGCAATCACTTTTCCATTTTCATCCCGGATGGATGACAAGGTCACTTCCGCATCGAAATAAGAGCCATCCCGGCGCATATCTGTGGTTTCAAGGAGAGAGTAGCTTTGTCCCTTAAACAGATTCCGGAGCCGGTCATTTGCCTCTTCTCGGTGTTCAGGCGGAACGATAGGGAGTTTTCGGCCAATGGCTTCTTCCCGGGTCCAGCCGTACAGTTCTTCAAAGGCAGGATTAATATCGATTACCCGGTCGTTCAGATCAAAGACGGCAATCGCGTCTTGTGCATTGCCGAAAAACAGCTGCAGATAACCTTCTCTGGAAAGAAGCGCCTGCTCCATTGAGCGGTTTTTGTTTTCCATAGCCCGCCAGAATTTACCGGAATAAACAGAGTGCACAAGTACAAGGATGACGATAGCAGTGATCAGCAGCAGAACAGACGGCCCGAGCACAGGATAAACTGCCAGCGTGATATGGACCGGGGCGAACAGCGCAGCCAGCACCAGTTCAGGAAGCGTGATTGCCATAAGAACGAGTACGGGGACAGCATCCACATAAAAAGAAGCTGCCAGAAGCGGAAGAATCAGAAACGTATAGGCGGTTGGGTATGTGGAATCCCAGACAGCTAAAAAAATATAAAGGTTCATGGATAAAAGCAACACATGCTGAAGAATTCGTTCGTTTATACGGAAACGCAGCAGTACGAGAAGAAAGAGACCGGTGGCAATTCCGATCAGCATCGCCGGCAGCGAGAATGAAAGTGGCGTCAGAAGACTGAAACCCGCATATAAACCAAGGAACAGCCAGAAACAGGGCAAGAGCAGCCGGTTCCATTTATACATTGTAATCGTCTGATTCATACAGCACCTCAGGAATCATTTTATCCCATTCTACTATATAAAGATGGGAGTGTCGGAACAAAGTGTATTTTGGTATGATAGGAAAGGAGAAACACGACGGTGAAAGCCGCTGATGGGCGGAAATGAGTATCCGGCTTTTTTCTATGTCTGCCGCTTTTTTTAGGAGGAATAAGTAATGAAAACTAATGAATTATTGATGGGGTTGCCGCACCGGCTTCTGTCCGGGGGGCTGCCGGCCAGCATTGAACATATTACAATGGATTCGCGCGACGTGCAGCCAGGCTCGCTGTTTGTTTGCATTGAAGGCTATACAGTGGATGGGCATGATTTTGCAGAAGCTGCGGAAGATAAAGGAGCGGCAGTGATCATTGCGTCCAAGCCCGTTAACGTCCGGAAAGCTGCTGTCGTCCTGACTGACAATACTGTGCGGGCCATGGGACTGATAGCCGCCAAGTTTTATGGTTATCCATCCAAATCGATGAAAATGATCGGTGTCACTGGCACAAATGGCAAAACAAGTGTAGCAGGCATGGTGCATGCCATTTTAATGCAATTGGGTGAAAAATCCGCCCTAAGCGGGACAATCGGTTTTAACCTGGACGGAACGCTCCACCAGTCAGCCAATACAACAAGCGATTCACTGACGACCCAGCGGATGATCCGACAAGCAGCGGATCATGGCTGCAATCACATGACGATGGAAGTTTCATCACACGGATTAATATTAGGCCGGCTTGCCGGTGTGGAGTTTGATACAGCGATATTCACAAATCTTACACATGATCACTTGGACTTCCACGGCACCATGGAAGCCTACGGACAGGCAAAAGGTCTGCTGTTTGCTCAGCTTGGGCAGAACCTGCAGGAAAAAAAGCAAGTGGTCCTGAACGCGGATGACCCATGGTCGAAGCGGTATGCAGAGATGACGCCGTATCCGGTCTATACGTACGGCATTGCAGTGCCGGCTCAATTTATGGCCCGTGATATTAAAATGACACCTTCAGGCACTTCTTTCCGGTTGGAATATCCTGAGGGAGAACAGATGGTGTCCATGGGACTCCTTGGTCATTTTAACGTCTCCAACGCCTTGGCGGCATTGGCTGCCCTTTATGCAGAAGGATACCGGATGGAGGAGCTGGCGGCTGCGCTTGCCTTAATTCCGCCGGTTAATGGCCGGCTAGAAAAAGTGGAGCATGAAGCGCCGGTTTCGATTTTCATTGACTATGCCCATACACCGGATGCCATTGAGAAGACCTTGCATTCCGTAAGCCAATTTAAGGAAAAGCGGATTATTTTCCTGGTCGGCACGGGAGGGAATCGGGATTTGACAAAACGGCCGGTCATGGCTGAAAAAGCATCAGTAGCTGATTTTGTGGTGCTGACGACAGATGATCCCCGGTTTGAAGCATATGATAGTATCCTTTCCGGTTTGGCCGCAGGCATGGTCCATGAAAATTATGCCTGCGTCGGCGATCGGGAGGAAGCTGTCCGGTTTGCCGTTCAGCAGGCAGAGCCAGGTGACATTATCGTTTTGGCCGGAAAAGGACATGAAGATTATCAGATCGTCGGAAACGAGAAACAGCCGCACAGTGATAAAGAGATCGCGATTGAAGAAGCAAAGAAAAAATTCTGCTGAGCTGAAGCGCTGCTTGCCGGAAATGGGCAATGCGGCGTTTTAGCTTGACGATTTTCAGATGGCCACACTAAGATGAGGTAGGCAGAAAAAAGGAGAGCAAGACAATATGTCACAACAACTAAAGCAAGAAATAGATAGAAGAAGAACGTTTGCAATTATTTCCCACCCGGATGCAGGGAAAACCACGCTCACGGAGAAATTGCTGCTGTTCGGCGGTGCAATCCGGGATGCAGGAACAGTCAAAGCGAAAAAAACCGGCAAATTTGCAACGTCTGACTGGATGGATATCGAGAAGCAGCGGGGGATTTCAGTTACATCTTCTGTCATGCAGTTCGATTACGACGGCAAACGGGTGAACATTCTGGACACGCCCGGCCACCAGGATTTCAGTGAAGACACTTACCGGACATTGATGGCGGTCGATTCGGCTGTCATGATTATCGATGTAGCAAAAGGGATTGAAGCGCAGACCATCAAATTATTTAAGGTTTGCCGGATGCGTGGCATCCCCATCTTTACATTCATCAATAAAATGGACCGACAAGGCAAAGAACCGCTTGAACTAATGGAAGAGCTGGAGGAAGTATTGGGGATTGAATCCTATGCGATGAATTGGCCGATCGGCATGGGGAAAGAATTCCTCGGCATCTATGACCGGTATAATAACCGCGTTGAACCATTTCGTTCAGAAACAGGCCGTTTCATGGAATTGGACGAAGACGGTCAGCTGATCGGGGACCATCCGATGAAAGAAACTTCCTATTATGAACAGGCCCTCGAAGACATTGAATTGCTGAACGAGGCAGGGAATGATTTCTCGGCTGAACGGATCGCGAATGGTGAATTGACACCTGTGTTTTTCGGCAGTGCCTTGGCGAATTTCGGTGTGGAGACATTCCTGGAGACATACCTGCAGTTCGCACCGCCGCCTCAGGGCCGGGTGACACAGGACGAAGAAGTGGTGAATCCGGTGGAAGAGCCGTTTTCCGGATTTGTCTTTAAAATCCAGGCCAACATGAATCCGGCGCATCGGGACCGGATCGCTTTCCTGCGCATTGTCACCGGTAAATTCGAGCGTGGCATGAATGTAACCCTTGCCCGGACGGGGAAGTCTTTCAAAGTTGCCCAATCCACACAATTCCTGGCAGATGACCGGGAAACAGTAGCGGAAGCGGTCGCAGGCGATATAATCGGATTGTACGATGTCGGAAATTACCAGATCGGAGATACAGTAACGGTCGGTAAGAAGCTTCAATACGAAGCACTTCCGCAATTCACTCCGGAATTGTTCATGAAAGTGACTGCAAAAAACGTCATGAAGTCAAAGCACTTCCACAAAGGGATCTTGCAGCTTGTGCAGGAAGGCGCCATTCAATATTACAAAACACTCCATTTGGAAGAAGTGATTCTGGGGGCTGTCGGACAGCTGCAATTTGAAGTGTTCGAGCACCGGATGAAAAATGAGTACAATGTTGAAGTCCGGATGGAGCCGGTCGGGACAAAAGTGGCCCGCTGGATTGAAAATGAACAGGATGTAAAAGAATCCATGTCCGGACCGCGGTCGATGCTGGTAAAAGACCGGCATGATAATCTCGTGTTCCTGTTTGAGAATGAGTTTGCCACCCGCTGGTTCCAGGATAAGAATCCGGATATAAAACTTTATAGTTTACTTTAAAAAAGTCTGCCCATGGGCAGGCTTTTTTTGTGAAGACAGGGAAATGTATTTTTTAATCTCCTGGATTATTCGCGGGAACAGCCGAGATTGCGTCAACCTCAGCTATACCAAGGGATGCCTCCTTGATCTTTTTTACTACTGGCTATTTCGGCTCTGAAGAAATCGCTCCAGCCGGACGCTTTCCGCAAGCCCGGCCTCTGCCGCTTCCCTCGCTGCGCTCAGGCCGGGGTCTTCAGCTTGTGCTGATTTCCGCAGGAGTCGCCGTCTACTCGATCAGCGGGCAAGGAAAGCTGCAATTGAAAGCAGGCAAAATGCGATTGAAGCCGGCATCAAGAGTTTCATCAATAAAACCAGTGAACCGAAAGGGGAAGGGGACGACCTGAGGATATGCAGAAAAGTTCGGAAGATAGATTTTGGTAAATATGGCTGAAGGTCATTGCCTTTCGAAGCTCTCCATTCAATGGGGAGCAGTTCACGTATGCAGGAAGCTGGGCTATGACTTTACGCAAGGCTATTATATCGGCAAATCCGCTCCTGGCAAGTTATTTGCTGCAAATGCAGTCTGATGGCTTGCCATATGAACAAACTGTGACACCTGCCGGATAGTTTCCAGGCAGGTTTTCTTCTTCCTGATTTGAAGTCTGTCCTTCAATTTCTTATGATTGAATAGGTAGTATCCGCATTTTGCGGCAGGAGAGGGTAAACGAAATGAAATTAAGCGATTTCTCAATAAAAAGACCAGTTTTTACAATCGTTGTGATGTTTTTGGTGCTCATTTTAGGTGCAGTTTCGTTCACCCGTATTCCGGTTACGCTGATTCCTGAGCTGAATCCGCCGATTGGTGTGGTGGTGACGAATTATCCAGGCGCCAGTCCGACAGAAGTGAGTGAGCAAGTGACCGAGCCGCTTGAAGCGAGTTTGGCGACGCTGCCAGGGATCCAATCGATCCAGTCCACTTCCCAGGAAGGCGCCAATTTTATTCTTCTGGAATTCAGCTGGGCCACAGACATCGATGATGTGCAGTCTGACGTGCTGCAGCGGCTGAATCAGACGCCGCTGCCGGAAGATTCGGGAGAGCCGCAATTCCTGAAATTTGATCCGGCTCAATTCCCGGTTATTCAGCTGGCGCTCAGAGCAACGGATACCAGTACGGACATTCGCGTACTGGCGGAGGAACTGGAAACCGAATTGCTGCAGGCGGAAGGTGTCGCCAGTGTCAATATTTCAGGAGCCCTTATTGAAGAAGTGCAGGTGCAATTGGATCCGGAGACATTGGAGGAGTATGGGCTACAGCAGGCGGACATCGTCCAGCTGCTTCAGGCGAATAATATTTCACTGCCGGGCGATCCCATTGAAACGGAGGATGACCGGCAGCTATCAACGCGTATCGTGAGCACGCTGACAAGCGTGGAGGAGATTCAGGAACTGATTGTGACAGTTGATCCGCTTACCGGTGACAATGTACTGCTCAGTGATGTAGCAGAAGTAGCGCTTGGTGAGCAGGAGAGCGGAACTGAAACGCGGGCGAACGAGGAGCCGGCTGTTCTGTTATCCGTACTGCAAGAATCAGGCGCCAACACTGCGGAAGTATCCGGAGCGTTCCAGGAGCGGCTGGATGAGCTGCTTGAAACAGAACGGTTCAATTCAGTGGAATCGGACATTTTGTTCGATCAGGGAGAGTATGTTGAACTTGCCATTACAAACATCGGAATGACCTTGCTGTATGGCGGGATCTTTGCCATGCTTGTGCTGTTTTTATTTCTCAGGGGGATTAAAAGCCCGGTGATTATCGGTGTGGCTATTCCATATTCCGTTATTGTTACATTCGTATTAATGTACTTTGCGGATTTTGCGCTTAATATCATGACTTTAGGTGCGCTGGCGCTCGGTATCGGCATGCTGGTCGATAATGCCATTGTGGTGATCGAGAATATCGAGCGGCATCTCGGTATGAAAAAAGATCCCCGGCAGGCAGCTTCTGATGGAGCGAGGGAAGTAGCAGGAGCAATTACAGCGTCTACACTTACAACAGTTGCTGTATTCGTCCCGGTTATTTTCATCTCAGGACTGATCGGCGAGATCTTTACGGAATTTGCACTGACAATTTCGTTCAGCCTCTTCGCTTCATTGGCTGTAGCTCTTACAGTCATTCCGATGCTTGCCTCCAAAATGCTGAAGCCGCATGATGAGAGTGTGGAAGAAAA
The DNA here is from genome assembly GCF_001999905.1 of Planococcus lenghuensis. Classification (NCBI taxonomy): domain Bacteria; kingdom Bacillati; phylum Bacillota; class Bacilli; order Caryophanales; family Caryophanaceae; genus Planococcus; species Planococcus lenghuensis. The sequence continues at coordinate 2,483,297 of NZ_CP019640.1, read as the reverse complement.
ACGGCAGCATTCCCGGTTCATGACCGGCTTCGCCCGTTCAGTGGCCTGGTCACTGCGCCACCGCTTCCTGGTGCTGCTCACAGCGCTCGTTTTACTTGCCGTCGGTATCTTCGGTGTCATGCGTGTTGGGACAGAATTCCTGCCCGCCACGGATGAAGGATTCGTCAGCATCAGCGTCGAGACCGAAAGCGGATCTTCACTTGAAGCCACCGAGGAAGCCGTGCAGATCATTGAAGATGAGCTGGAGAATGAAGAAGATGTGGATGTCTATGTCAGCTTGATCGGCGGCACACAGGAAAGCTTATCGCGGGGAGCCTCTGTAACGAATCAGGCAGAAGTATATGTCAAACTCGTCTCACTGGACGCGCGTGACCGCTCTGTATTCGAATTCGTGGATGACGTGCAACCGGAAGTGAAGGAAGCCGTCGGAGAACAGGCGGAAGTAAGTTTTAACCTCCAGACAGCTGCGGGCTCTTCGCCGAACACGTTATCCTTTACGGTCACGGATACGGACGGCAACCGTCTTGACGAAGCGGTCGCTGGAATCAGTGAGAGATTGATCGACTTGCCGAACGTAACGGAGCTGACGACTGATCTGGAAGAAACAGTTGAAGAAATTCAAGTGACAGTCGACCGGGAAGCTGCAGCCGAATATGGACTGGCGCCTTTTCAAATCGCCCAGACCGTAAACAATGTAACCCGGGGAGCTCTTGCCACTCAAATCGTGACGGATGAAGATGAGGTGTACAGCGTCTATGTCCGTTACGCTGAAGAATACCGGGACAGCGTTGAACAGCTGCGTGATTTATCTCTCCGGACGCCATCCGGCACGTTCATTGCGCTTGAAGACGTCGCGGATATTGAAGTGACCGAAGGACCGGTAACGATCAGCCGGTCAAACCAGGCGAGAAGCGTGTCCTTTACACTGCGCTACGGGTCAGGTGTTTCCCTTGGTGATATGTCCGATCGGGTCGATGAGGCCATTGCAGACTTGAACCTGGACGATCAGACGGAAATCAATTTCAGCGGAGACCGGGAACTGCTGGAAGATTCCATTGATGATATGGCGCTTGCTGTCATGCTTGCTGTCGTGCTTGTCTACATTGTGATGGCAGCCCAGTTCGAGTCATTTAAGTACCCATTTGTCATTATGTTCACGGTGCCGCTTATGGTCATCGGGATGTCCATCGCTCTATTCGTGACAAATACACCGGTCAGCATCACCGCGGTCATCGGATTGCTCGTGCTTGTCGGAATCGTCGTCAACAACGGAATCGTGCTGGTGGATTACGTAAACCAGCGGAAAGCGGCAGGTATTGCCTCACACGAAGCGATTATCATGTCAGTCCGCGATCGGCTTCGGCCAATCCTGATGACGGCATTGACTACAATCCTGGGATTGCTCCCTCTTGCACTTGGCATCGGGGAAGGAACGGAAATAAACCAGCCGATGGGCATTACAGTTATCGGCGGATTGATCAGTTCCACTTTCCTGACACTGTACGTGGTACCGGTCGTTTATAGCTTATTTGACCGGGAAACGCGAAGAAAAACGAGGAAGTAACAGAAATCTTCCAATGCTTGTTCCTCATATAACAAGGAATTACAGTGACCTGTGCAGAACTTAGTTCTGTACAGGTTTTTTTGTCGGGAGGAATGAGCATGCAAGAGATTATTTTTACAGGCTTTCCGGGGTTCATTGCAAGTCAATTGATCTGCAGGCATACCCGGGGGGACAGCCGGCTGACGGCAATCGTTCTGCCTTCGGAAATGGAAAAAGCGAGGGCCAAGGCACAGGAAATCGAACAGGAAACAGGTACCAAAGTACATCTGGTCCAGGGGGATATCACAAAGGGAGCTTTGGGGATTTCGCCGGTTGAGCGAATACGGATGGCAGAGAATGACTGTATCTTCTGGCATTTGGCGGCCATCTATGACTTGGCGGTGCCAAGACCTATCGCATGGAAAGTGGACGTTGAAGGAACGCAAAACGTACTGGAATTTATCGCGTAGCTTCCGGAACTGAAACGTTTCATGTACTTCAGCACAGCTTATGTGGCAGGTCTGCGGGAAGGAATGCTGTATGAGGATGAATTAATCCGGCCGGCAGCATTCAAGAACTATTACGAGGAGACGAAATTTGAAGCGGAAGTGCTGGTGGATGCCCGGAAAACGGAAATGCCGATCACCATCATCCGCCCGGGCATTGTCCGGGGGCATTCTGAAACAGGGGAGACCGTTAAATTTGATGGTCCGTATTTTTTTCTGAACATGATTGACCGTCTGAAGATGTTGCCTGTCATTCCGTACATCGGGAACACTGCCGAGTCTCTGAATGTCGTGCCGGTTGACTATGTACTTGATGCAGCAGTGTACTTAAGCAGGCTGGCGGAAGCAGAAGGGGAAACAGTGCATCTGACCGACCCGGCTCCACACCCGGTGGAAGAGATTTACCGGGCAATGGTCCTGGAGATGACCGGAAAGCCGCCAAAGGGAAGATTGCCCAAGAAATTGGCGGAAATCGGTATGGGAGTGCGGCCGATCCGGAAGTACCTGCAGACAGAGGCGGAGACACTCGATTACTTTGAATGGCATGCCTCTTTTGATGCATCGAATGCCCAGCGGCTCCTCAAAGGGAGCGGTATTCACTGTGCGGATTTCCTGGAAACATTGCCGGCGATGGTCCGGTTCTATCAGCAACACAAAAACGACACATCTAAGAAGATTCCGATATCTTAGATGCTTTACAACAGTTTCGGGTCTGGTATACTTATTTTAGAAACCGAATAACTTTTGACGTCAGTCAAAGGGGAGTAGCTTTAGGGAAACCTATTTTATAGTCGTCAATACATGGCCTGCGCCATCGGCTATAATAGCAAGTTGTACTAATTTGCTTAGCGAGACCTTTGCCTTTTTTTAGGCGAGGGTCTTTTTTGTTGGGCGAAATACAGGAGGAGATTTTGTTGGAAACAGTTTTTTTGGAATATGCATGGGTACTGCTCGTGCTAATTGGTCTTGAAGGGCTTTTAGCGGCGGATAATGCTGTGGTAATGGCTGTTATGGTTAAGCACCTGCCGCCGGCACAACAGAAAAAAGCTTTATTTTATGGCTTGTTCGGTGCATTCGTTTTCCGTTTTGCTGCATTGTTCATGGTGACCTTGCTGATCGATATCTGGCAGATCCAAGCGCTTGGTGCAGCTTACCTGCTCTTTATCGCTGTTAAGCACATTTATGATCAGCGAAAAGGGGAAGAGCATAGCGTAGAGCCGGAAGCAACGAAAGGCTCCGGTTTCTGGATGACTGTATTAAAAGTGGAACTCGCGGACATCGCATTTGCGATTGATTCGATGCTGGCAGCTGTTGCCATCGCAGTAACACTCACTGAAGTAGGAGATTTCCAGGTCGGCGGCATCAACGGCGGTCAATTCTCTGTCATGATTGCCGGTGGACTGATTGGTGTGATCATCATGCGGTTTGCCGCCCATAAATTTGTACAGTTGCTGGCAAAATATCCACAGCTTGAAACCGCGGCTTTTGTCATCGTCGGGTGGGTAGGTGTCAAATTGGCTGTGCTGACACTTGGACACCAGAATCTGCAGATTATTGATCCGCACTTCCCGCATTCAACTACATGGGAAATCATCTTCTGGAGTGTACTTGTTGCCATCGTGGTCGTTGGATATCTGACGGGTGTAAGAAGCCGTGCGAAAGAATAGGAATGATGCGAAAGGGAGAAAATTCTCCCTTTCTTTTTTTTGCTGAATTACATAGAATGGTGAGAGACAGACAGGCCGAAAGGATTTTTTGATGAATATTTCATTTGAGAAAGTTCGTAATTTAACACCTGCGCAGCTGATTGCAGCTTATTACTTCGCTGCTATCGGATTTTCGTTCTTATTGCTGCGTCTTCCAGGCGTTCACCGGCCGGGGATTGAAGTTTCTCTTATCGATAGCCTGTTCACGGCAGTCAGCGCGGTCAGCGTCACAGGGCTGACAGTCCTCTCGATTATAGACACTTATTCCGTTCAAGGGATCATTATTTTGATGTTCATCATGCAACTCGGCGGAATTGGTATTATGTCCATCGGCACATTCTTCTGGCTGCTGGTCGGAAAACGGATCGGCCTTCGTGAACGGCAGCTGATCATGATTGACCATAACCAGACACAGATGTCCGGAGTCGTTAATCTGATCAAGGAAATCATCAAGATTCTACTGCTGATTGAAGCAATTGGTGCATTGGTCCTGACTTTGTATTTTACCCAGTTTTATGAAACTTTCGCTGAAGCACTTCTGCATGGTGCATTCACCTCGGTATCGGCCACAACGAACGGTGGGTTTGATATAACCGGGGCCTCATTGCTGCCTTATTTCAATGACTATTTTGTTCAAATTATCGTGATTCTCCTGATCATCCTGGGAGCCATCGGATTTCCCGTTCTAATTGAAGCGAAAGCTTTTTTAGCGGATCAGGATGGATCTTTCCGTTTTTCGCTGTTTACAAAAATCACAACCGCTACATTCGCTGCGCTTCTGGCAGTCGGGACTGTCGTCATTCTGATTTTAGAGGCAGGCAATTCCTTCCGGAACATGGCGTGGCATGAGATGTTTTTCGCCGCGCTTTTTCAGTCGGTTTCCTCACGTTCCGGCGGGCTGGCCACAATTGATGTCAGCCTGTTCGGTGAAGCGACGAACGTGTTCATGAGTGCTCTAATGTTCATTGGCGCCTCGCCGAGTTCTGTGGGAGGTGGCATCCGCACGACGACTTTTGCCATCGCTATCCTGTTTCTTATAAATTTCGGCAGAGGAAAGAACAGTATTAAAGTTTTCAGCCGGGAAATTTACCTGACTGATGTTTTCCGGGCATTTGCCGTTATTATTCTGGCGGGGTTCCTTGTGATGGTGTCCGTAATGATCTTGCTCGTCACAGAGCCGGAAGCAGATGCCATCGCGATATTGTTTGAGATCACTTCCGCATTCGGAACATGCGGCTTGTCACTTGGACTGACGCCTGAGCTGTCTTCGATCGGAAAAGTAGTCGTAATGCTCCTGATGTTCATCGGCCGGGTCGGGCTGATCTCATTCATCTTCACCCTCGGCGGCAAGTCGGATCCAACCAATTTCCATTTTCCGAAAGAACGCGTCATTATTGGATGACAAAAAAGCGCCAAAAAAATCAATCGTTGGTATTCAATTCAAAAAAGGCCTTCCATAGCGGAAGGCCCTTTTGGTGTCCCGCAAAGTAACTGCGGCGCTTCGTATTTCCACAGGACTCGTCGTTGGTTTTTTGTCAAAACGGACATCGAAACCAATGCCATTCGATGGGAAGCGTTGAATCAGCAGTATTGAAAAACCGCTGATTCAGGTGCGAATCAACGGTCTGAGCGGCATGTTATTCCAGGTTTCGCACTATCCGGCTGACCGGGTGATTGCTACTGATCTGCTCTTTTTGTATGAATTTCATGGACGGCGACTGCCCTTGCCTGAACAGCGCGAGCAAGTAACCGGGGCCGGATGAATACTCGGCCGGATTGCCGGTCTGTGAATCGAATCCAAATGGTATGAGAAGCGTATGTTTAATCATTTCGCGTTCGCTCATACCATCAAGCAGACTGCCGGCGATTTCCGGTCGGCTACCGATTTCCCGGTAAAGGCCGGTTCTTTCTGTTTCTTCCATATCCTTCGGCCACCATGGTTTTCTGGGCTTTCCGTTCTGGATCAGCAGGTAATCGAGTTTAAGGAGATCACGGACTATGCCCAGATTGGCAATGCCATCTTCGATTAGAAACGCCTCAAGCCGCCTGAACAGGTCTTCCGGCTGATGACCGATGCGTGACCAGCCGCGTTCTTCCCAATATGTTCCGAACGACTGGAAAAAGTCGAACGGGGAAGGATAGATGGAAACGAGGTATTCAATGGTCCGGTCCATTCGATGGGCATTCCAATACTTCTCCAGTACATCCTCGGCCTGTTTGATTTGCAGGATTTCATCAAATGTCAGGACGTTGTTTGAAAAGATTTCATATGGTGCCCGGTCCATATAGGTGTAGCCATACTCTTTTGCCTGAACACGCAAGCCTGTACCGCGCAGCAGCTTCAGGAATCCAAGCTGAAGTTCTTCCGGCCGCATGGCGAATACGTCATTGAACGTGGTGCGGAATGAATCATAATCTTCTTCCGGCAGCCCGGCGATCAGATCGAGATGCTGATCAATTTTGCCGCCTTCTTTTACCATCGTAACCGTCCGTTTCAACTTTTCGAAGTTCTGGCGCCGTTTCACAAGTTCATTTGTTAGGTCATTCGTCGACTGCACCCCGATTTCAAAGCGGAACAGACCGGCAGGAGCATTATCATTCAAAAACTGGATGACTTCCGGCCGCATAATATCGGCTGTGATCTCGAACTGGAACACGACGCCGGGTCTGTGTTCATCGATCAGGAACTGGAACATCTCCATGGCGTAGCTTCGGCTGATATTGAAAGTCCGGTCTACAAATTTAATGATTTTTGCTCCATTATTCATCAGATAACGAATGTCCTCTTTGATCCGTTCCCGGTTGAAATAGCGAACCCCCACTTCAATGGATGATAAGCAAAACTGGCAGGAGAATGGACAGCCCCGGCTCGTTTCAATATAGGTGATGCGGCGCGGCAAGTTCTGGATATCTTCCGGAAAACGGAAGGGGGACGGAAGCTCCCGGAGATCCGCTTTTGCCGCTGGCGGATGGACAGTAAATTTATTATCCTTCAGCCAGGCGATACCCGGTACGGCTGCAATTTCCTGACGGCCGTCGAGCGCTTTCAGAAGTTCTTTGAAAGACTGCTCCCCCTCGCCGATTACAATATAGTCGATTTCCGGTACACGTTTAAGTAAATCATATGCATCATATGTCACTTCGGGACCGCCGACGACTATCACTGTATCCGGGTTGACTGTTTTCATCATCCGGATGACTTCGATGGTCTCTTCAATATTCCAGATATAGCAGCTGAAGCCGAGAACGTCCGGCTTTTTCAGGTAAAGATCAGCAACGATATTATAGATGGGATCTTTAATTGTATATTCAGCGAGAGTAACATCAAACTCGGGAAGAGCTGAAGCTTTCAAATAGCGGATCGCAATATTTGTGTGAATGAACTTTGCATTCAGTGTTGATAAAATGATAGTCATGGTGAAAGTTCTCCTTCTGTCGAGTGCTTTTATTTTACCAGTCGGTGAACAGAGGTACAATAGGAGGAAAGCAGAAGGGATGGAGGGATGAACTTGCTGACAAGAACAGTGGAAACACCGATTGAGCCGGTGGTGATCACAGTGGATGGCAATGCGGTGGTGCATGTTGACTTTGGAGAGCCGGCGGCAGCCGGCGAAGGGACAGCGGAAGAACAGCAGCTGATGGAGCAGACGAAAAAGCAATTGGCTGAATACTTCGATGGCAAACGAACAAAATTCAAGTTGCCATTGAAAGTGGAAGGCACTGAGTTTCAGCGGAAAGTGTGGAAAGAGCTGGAGGCGATTCCCTATGGAGAAGCCATCAGTTATCAGGAACTGGCGGAGCGGATCGGCAATCCGAAAGCGATGCGTGCAGTCGGACAGGCCAATCGGCGCAACCCGATCGGCATTATCATTCCATGTCATCGGGTGATCGGAAAAGATAAGACGTTAAAGGGATATGCCGGGAGCCGGGTCTCTTTAAAAGAAGGACTGCTTGTGCATGAAAAATTCCTGTCTTCGCCCGTTTTTGACAACCCAGGAAAAATGCCGTTATAATGGGAATTGAATAAGCTGAAACGAGTGGATCAGATGAATGAAGATATCAAGCAATCACTGAAGCTCTTTATCGTGCTCTCCCGTGCGCATAAGGCCATTTCCGAAAAGACGAATCAGTTTTTTCAGGCGAACGGACTGAATCCGACGGAGTTTGCGGTACTGGAGTTGTTATACCATAAAGGCAAGCAGCCGCTGCAGAAAATTGGAGGGAAAATTCTCCTGGCAAGCGGTTCGATTACGTATGTCATCGATAAGCTGGAAAAGCGCGGATATCTCAGCCGCGTAAACTGTCCGACTGACCGGCGGGTGACGTATGCGGAGATTACAGCTGATGGTGAGGCTCTCATGGCAAGCCTTTTTCCGGAACACGAACAGCATTTACACGAACTGACGAATTCCCTATCATCCGATGAAAAGGAAGAAGCGATTGAACTCTTGAAGAAGCTGGGTCTTTCCATCAAAGATCTGTCATATTGAAAACGTTGAAAAAGGCTTGCCCAAGCGGCAAGCCTTTTACTTATTTTCCAGGTTTAATTGATTTTCCCATCTGGATGAACGTGTCTGTAAGACCAGCCGTTGTGGTATCGAAAATAGTAAGGCGGACGATTGAACTGTCGTTTTCGTACGCAATACCGGTTACTTTCCCATTAGCTGTTTCAGTTTCTTTTGCGACTGCATTTATGTATCCGGATTTATCAAAAGAAGCTGTCTCAGTAAGCTCCGCTTCCGGATTAACTGCCTGAAGAGTTTGTTCCAAGGTGTCAGCAGTAAATGCGAAATCCATATCACCCTTCGAATATACTTCTATGCGCATGAATACCGACTCATCTTCAGACCAATAGAGCGCATCTTTATATGGTTCTTCTGAAGAAAGTTCAAATCCAGGCTGTAATGCAATGGAGTATGTCTGTTCGGGACTCTGGGTCCAGACGCCCTGCTCTTCTTGAGCTGTTTCTCCCGCGGAAGCAGCTTCTTCAGTTTCTGTTTCTTCAGTTGCTGCTTCTTCTGTTTCTGCCATTTCTTCTTCAGCATCAGCAGTTTCTTCAGTCGTTGTTACTTCTTCAGAGACCTCGTTCTCGGTAACTGTTTCTGAAGCTTCAGTCCCAGTTGCTTCAACTGATTCTGTTGAGACTTCAGTCTCGGTCTGTTCTGCTTCTTCTGCTGATCCACATGCGGCCAGTGTGCTGCTGGCTGCTAGCAATACAGCAGCAAATCTCAATTTTGTACTCATCATTGACCCTCCTTTATAAAACAGTTGACGCATGAACATTATGACAGGTTTCAGTTCTTGCGGGCAGAGTCTAGGAGTAAAACAGTGAAAAAGTCGTACCAAAAATATACTGACTCTTAAATTACGGGCATAAGAACTAGGAAAGACAGCATTAGAGTAATCTGCAAATAACTTCTAACTTCAATCCTTTGGTCTTTGCTGTATAGTAAATTACAGGGCTGGGCAATGTGGCGACTCAGATAATTTTAAACGCCGATTTGCTGAGCGCTGCAGCGCGGAAAGAGGGACATAGATAAAAGGTCTCTTATGAATTTTTTATGGAAGAAGGAATCGTATGAAAAACTATAATGAAATGCTCGATCAATTGAAAGCAGGCGACATTCCAGAAGTTGCTGTGACAAAAGAGGAGTTTGAAGACTTAAGGGCAGTGCTGATCAGCCGGTCGGACTTCAAGCAATTCAGAGGCGAGGCTGGCCATCACGGGAATGTCACGTACACGTTCTCGAAAATTCCAAGAAATTGAAAAAGTACCAATGCTTTTTATTCAGGTGTATAATGAATAAAAAGATCTGCACATAGGGAGTGCTGCACATGATATCGTCTGTTATCGTCATTAATCTGGAAGCGACGCGGAAAGCGATGATCGAATCTGCAGTAAGGAATGGAGTTTCAAGCCCTGAAACACTGAAATTAAGCAAGCGACTGGACAGTATCATGAACATTTATGAAAAGAGCAGAAAAAGCCACCTGTCCAATGAGGGGCTGGAACCATCGCGGCACAGTAAAAGAAAAGTGTAAGGGAGAGGGGAATTTCGTTGGATTTACTGCAATTGAAAAAGCGATTAAATGAACAAGTAATCGGCCGGGAGCGGGAAATAGATTTTATGCTGATCGCACTTCTCCAAGGCGGTCACATTCTGCTGGAAAGCGTACCCGGATCCGGGAAGACCTGGATGGCAAAAGCGTTTGCTGCCTCTTTTGACGGGGCTTTCCAGCGCATTCAGTTTACACCGGATGTTCTTCCTTCAGATGTTACAGGAATCCGATTTTATAATCCGAAACAAGGCGAATTTGAATTGCGCCCCGGCCCTGTCATGACGAATTTGCTGCTGGCTGATGAAATCAACCGGGCGACTCCCCGCACGCAGTCCAGTTTGCTGGAAGCGATGGAGGAAAAACAGGCCACCATCGACGGAGAGACCGTCCGGTTGCCGGATCCGTTCATGGTAATTGCTACTCAGAATCCGGTGGAATCGCAGCAAGGAACATTTCCATTGCCGGCTGCCCAATTGGATCGCTTTTTATTCCGGCTGGAGATCGGGTATCCCTCTGAAGAGGAAGAGCTGAAGATCGTCCAGGGTTTCCGCGGCGGGCGGAGCGCCGGAACGGGAACAGAAGAGCCGGCAGCCGCACAGGCGGATATCCGGAACTGGATGGCTGAAGCCCGAAATGTTGACCTGCATGAAGATATTGAAAGATACATAGTGGCGCTTATCCGGGCATCCCGCCAGCATGAAGCCATTGAGCTGGGACTCAGTTCACGGGCCGGGCTTGCGCTGGCAAATGCGGCGCAGGGCTGGGCGTTTCTTCAAGGCCGGGCATTTGTTACACCGGATGATGTAAAGGTGGTGTTCGCACCGGTAAGCCTCCACCGGATCATGCTGACACCGGAAGGTTCACTGGTGCATGAGCCGAAGGATATAGTGGAGGCGGTATTGGATTCTGTTTCTGCGCCTGTAGAGGTTATGTAATGGAATGGGATCGGGATCATTTGGAGACGCATGAGGAAAAGCGGGTATTGGCGCTCCTGCTGCTGTTTCTTTTCCTGACAACTTTCATGCGGCTGTATATAGCGGCAGCTGTGCTTGTCTTTGCCGGCATCATCATTGGAATGCAATTCTATTACATCAACCATGCAGGCGAGAAACTGGTGCTTGTCAGCGGCCGGGTGAGAAAGCGGCTATTGCCGGGGGGCAGCTCGGAATGGGATCTGGAGTTTATCAATCGCGGACTTCCGATATGGGGCGGGAAACTAAAAGTGTTTTTCCCTGATGTTGCAGAACCGGTCACAGGCGGCGAAAAGCGTTTTGGGGAGCTGGTGGAAGTGGATATCCCGTTCACGGCGGGTTTCAGAAAAACGGTCCGTGTCCGACTCCCGATAGAAGGCAAACGGCGGGGACTGGCCAAAATTCAGTCAATGGAATTGTATATTCCCCATCCGTTCGGCGAGGGTCAAAGTATGTTGAAGTATAATAAACCGGTCCGGCAGGAAATTCTGGTTTATCCGAAACTTTATCCGCTATCGCCTGACCGCTCTTCATCAAAGCTCAGACCCGGACAGCTGGAAGTGCGGGATTCAGTATTTGATGATTTGTTTCAGCCGATCGGCACCCGGGATTATGCGCCCTCTGATCAATTTCACCATATTCATTGGAAAGCGAGTGCCCGCCTTCAGCGGTACCAGACGAAAGTATTCAGTAAAACGGCAGATGAATCCATTCTGTTCATCGCTGATGTCGCATCCCGCTATTCAACTATACCGCATCTTGAAGAACGGATTGAAGAGCTGGCATCGCTCGTTGACCGCTGCGCAAAAGATGGCATTGCTTTCTCAGTCGCTGTTAATGTGCGGTCTGCCGGTAAAGTGCCGTATCTTTATCTGCCGGAAGGGACCGGTCAGAAACAGCGGCAGCGGGCGCTGGAATTATTGGCGGTCATTTCGAAGAATGATTCGGTTATACCCCTGCCAAATATTCTGGCCCATCTGGATTTTCACGTCCAGCTGCCGGTCCGTACCTATGTGCTGACTGATGACTCGCTTCGGATCGGCAGCTTCGTCGCCAAATGGAGCCAAAGAACCGATTTGAAGATTCAAGCCATTCGGAACGGGGGGACCGCCGGATGACAGAGAGACTGTTACCATTCAGCTTATTTGTGCTGGATTCCTGCCTGCTGGCATTGCCTTTGCTGCTTTTAAGAGGCAATGCAGCAGCCCCGCCTGGCTTATTGTTCCTGGTGTCGGCAATTGCTGCAGGGATCCTGATAACAGGTGTCTTACTGAAGTGGGCGTATAACCCGCTGCGTACAGCCGGCATTTGTCTGATTGTCATGAGCAGTTTATTATTTGCCGGTGTTTCAGCTATTCTTTGCATCCTGTTTGCGCTTCTGTCATTCCAGCGGCTTCACGCCCGGTTTTCTGAGCGTCAGGATGAATATGACGGCAACTTTCTCTTGCTGTTCTTGCTCGTTTTCCCGCTCAGCCTGTTTGCACTGATCATCTGGGGAGAAGAGAACCGGTTGATCGCTTTTTATGCGATCGCTTTTTTCACGCTGCTGTTTTTTGCCGGCAGCCGGCTCCTGTACCGATATGCCGCCACTGCTGCAGCTATTTCGCGGCAATCATTTCTGAAAGCCGCCAGTCTGCTTATTTTATTGCCGGCAGGCGGTGCGCTGTCATTCTATTTGATCATCGATGGAATCCGAGTCGCACTCGGAAGCGCCATTGGAGGGATTTTGGCGTTTGTGCTGCAGCCGTTTGAAGGACTGATGGAGAATGTGCTTCAATTTCTTGAACAGGCTCCTTTAGAACCGCGGGAAGCGGGTGAAGAAACGGAAAGTCCCGGCCCGCCCGAAACTGCAACAGGTGAGATGACGGTCTATACACCGCCTTTTCCTTATGAATGGCTTGCTGTTCCTGTTATCGCAGCAGTTATTATTGCCCTGGTTCTATGGCTGAGAAAGCGGCAGTACAGACCTGCGGAGATGGCACCTGCAGAAGTCCCGGCGGAAGTCAGTTATGGAAATGCAGCTTCCGGGCAACAGGAGCAGCAGCAGGAAGCCATCGAATATTCAGCGGTCGATCTGCCTCTTATACGGGAAAAGTTCCGGGAGTTTGAACGGGAGGCGGCGGAAAACGGCTGCGGGCGGGAAGAAGCTGAAACTGTGCGTGAATGGTTCAGGCGGATGAACTGGCCGGGCCCTGCTGCTTTTTTCCGGACATATGACAGTGTCCGGTATGGCGGCCGTACCATTTCAGAAGCGGATGCTGAAGCTTTTCTGCAGGAAATCGAAAAAATAAAAAAGTTTTTTCCGAACGAGGTTTAGATGAACTGCAGGCGGGGGATACTATTATTGAACACAGCAACATTCTCATTTCCCCCTTTTGTGGCCGGCCCGACTGATGGGCTGGCCTTTTTTTATGGGCTGAGAAGTAAGAGCGTCCATCCCTTTTTGACTTCTGCTGTGGAACCGAATGATTTTCCAAGGGCATACAGGAAAGCGGTATCCAGCTTCATGAAGAATCGATTTTTCCATCGATGTCTGCTCTTTGAAATGAACGTTCAGCGACGGTTTGGTAAGATGGAAGTAAATCGGGAGGGATAATAAATGAAAATTGCGTTTATCGGAACAGGTGTAATGGGAAATAGTATTGTCCGGCACTTATTACAAGCAGGTCACAAAGTCACAATCCATACCCGGACCCGGATAAAAGCTGAAAATCTGATCAAAGAAGGCGCCGCTTGGGCAGATACATCCGGACAAGCCGTAAAAGAGGCAGAGACGGTTTTTACAATGGTCGGTTATCCGGAAGATGTTGAAGAAGTATACTTCAGTGACCTGGGCATTTTACGGCATGCTAAGGAAGGCGCAGCATTGATCGATTTGACTACCTCACAGCCGCTGCTGGCACAGCGGATCGCTGAAGAAGCCAAGAACCGTGGAATGCATGCGATGGATGCACCTGTGTCCGGCGGTGATATCGGCGCCCGAAATGGCACGCTTTCTATTATGATCGGCGGAGAGAAAAGCGAATTCGACCGGCTTTATCCAGTATTCGAATTATTTGGCGGCAATATCGTGTATCAGGGGCCGGCGGGAGCAGGCCAGCATACGAAAATGTGCAATCAAATCACGATTGCTTCCACAATGATCGGGGTTTGTGAATCGCTTGTTTATGCAAGAAAAGCGGGACTGGATCCGGAAACGGTCCTGCGCTCCATATCGACCGGGGCAGCAGGATCCTGGTCTCTTTCCAATCTCGTGCCGCGCATGATTGAAGAAGATTTTCAGCCGGGATTTTACATAAAACATTTTATCAAGGATATGAAAATAGCGGCCGACGAGGCAGAACGGCTGGGACTGAAGCTGCCGGGGCTCCGGCTGTCACTGTCCATGTATGAAGAACTTGCGGAAAAAGGCTACAGTGAAAATGGCACACAGGCCCTGATTCGCCATTATGACTGATCACTAAGCAGATACAGGAATAGCCACAGCGGCAAACAAGAAGCCGGACCAGGAGTATAACGCCTTTGGTCCGGCTGTATCCAATCAGTCAAAATAGGATTTTTTATTCGAATAAAAGCGATCGGAGCGAGGAGGAGTATAGGACTGCTGGCGTTTCACGGGTTTCTGTTCTTTCGGGTGAAGGCCGGTAAATTCCGTCAGGATTGCTTTGGCGCTGCGGAGATTCATCCGGCTTGGCGGATTCCGATAGGAGCTGTTGAGTTCCCCCAGATGTTCTAATTGCTTAAAATCTTCTTTTTTGGGCAGCAAGTGAAAATAATATTCACCGCATTGGACAAGGACAGAGGACTGCTGTTGACTTTTTTGGGGGTTTTTGCTGAAGTGCAGCCCGATTTTGCGAGCTCTGTTCTGAAGTACCATCTTCTGAAGCGCTTCTTTTTTTAAGGCGTATAAATACTGATTGTCCGGAGCGGTCTTTGCATGACGGTTTACTGTGAAGATCGCCTGAGCGATTTCCGAATCTGTCCTGGCAGCTGGCACGGAATCATTCCTTTCCCTGTCATTTGGTTGGCCCTATCATATCAAAATGTGACGATTCTGTATACGGTATAACAAGAAAGGGGGATGTTTATGGAACACGGGAAAATCGGGGTCATCGACATTGGTTCCAATACAGTGCGACTCGTGATTTACGAACACACAAAGGAACGGGGACTCGATGAAATTCAAAATATCAAGACTGTTGCCAGACTGCGCACTTTTCTGGATGACAGTATGATAATGGCAGAAGAAGGCATCAGGCGACTGGAAGAAATCCTGCAGTCATTTAACGAAATACTGGCGGATTTTGCTGTAACAAATGTATACACGACTGCAACCGCAGCGGTCCGGCAAGCGTCAAATCAGCAGGAAATCATCAGTCGGATGGAACAGGCCACCGGACTCACAATTGATGTGCTTTCGGAAGAAGAGGAAGCGTATTTCGGCTTTCTCGCGGTCGTCCATTCGATTCCTGCTGAATCCGGTGTGACAATTGATATCGGTGGAGGCAGTACGGAAATCACTTTTTTTCAGAATAAGAAATTGCAGCACACGCATAGTTTTCCGTTCGGGGCCGTATCACTGAAGCAGCAGTTTATAGAAGAAGACCGGCTCACGGCTGCAAATCAGAAGAAGCTGGAAGCTTTTGTGACAGAACAGTTTGCATCTCTTCCATGGCTCCAGGGACTGGGTCTGCCCGTCATCGGTATTGGCGGGAGCGCCAGGAATGTGGCGCAGATTGACCAGGAAGAAAAGCATTATCCGATTTCAGGTGTGCATCAGTACCAGATGAAGCCTGGTGACCTTATTCGAATGAGCGACCGGTTCCAAGGCAAAACCCTGCAGGATATGAAACAAGTGGAAGGCTTGTCGAGTGACCGGGCGGATATCATTCTGCTCGCAATTGAAGTGTTCCGGATTCTCCTTAAGACAGTACAGGCCAATGAGTTCATTTTCAGCCGTAAGGGTCTCCGGGAAGGCATTATGATCAATGCCATCAGACAGCAGGATGAGCAGGTGTTTGATAAACATGATGTCTTCCGGCATAGTTACGAGGAGCTGGTCGCTGAATTCGGGGTGAATAAAGAACATAGCGAATTTATGAAAGCGACGGCAGTCGGTCTTTATCTGAAATGCTGTGATCTGGGTTTTTTTCAATGCAATCCGCAAGATGAAGAACTGATTGCTCGTGCCGCCTCGCTGTTCAGTCTCGGCGAGTATATTGATCAGGATGGCGCGAGTGAACACACTTTTTACTTATTGGCTAACCGGTCCATCGATGGGCTGTTCCATAAGGACCGGGTGCGGCTGGCACTTGTAGCTTCCTATAAAAACAAAGAATTATTCAGCCGTTATGCGAAGGATTTCGGCGATTGGTTCAGCGATGAAGAAATAAAGAAATACAGGGATTTCGGAAGGCTGCTCAAGTTCGTCTACGCATTGAATGTCAGTAAACGGCAAGTTGCGCGGGAGATTGAATTAGTTCAGACGCCAAACGGCTTTGAACTTCATGTCGGCGCCAGCGGAAATTCAATGGCAGAGGAGTACCACGCCGGCCGCCAGAAGAAGCATTTGGAAAATTTCATCGGGCAGGATGTTTTACTCGTATTCCGGCGGCTGGCACAGAGTGGGAAGGAAGTGCAGCGATGAAAGGGCTCGCAGGGAAAACAGATTACTACAATAACCGGGAACTCAGCTGGCTTGCGTTCAATGAAAGAGTTTTAGAAGAAGCGGAAGATCCGGAAAACCCCCTGCTGGAAAGATTGAAGTTTTTGGCGATCTTCAGTTCGAATCTCGATGAATTTTTCATGGTGCGGGTCGCGGGTCTTCAGGACCAAGTGAGGGCAGGGTATAATAAACCGGAAGATAAAGCCGGCATGACCCCGAAAGAACAGCTGGCGCGAATTGCAATCCGGACTCAGAAACTGGTGAGGCGGCAGACCGTGCTGTTTGCCCGGCTCATGGAAGTGCTGCGGGAGGAGGAGCAAGTCGGAGTCGTGCCATTGACTGAACTGAATAAAAAGCAGCAGCGATTTATAAAAGAGTATTTTGAAAGCCAAATCTTCCCCGTTTTAACGCCGGTCGCTGTTGATGCTTACCGCCCATTTCCTACACTGTTCAACAAGACGATGAATCTCATCGTGACAATTGAAGAGCAGGAGAGCGAAGAAGCGATTGAAAAAACTGCCATTGTGCAAGTGCCGCCAATTTTGGAGCGTTTTATAGAAGTGCCGTGCGGCAAGAATGTATATAAAACCGTTCTGCTGGAAGATGTTATTGTGCAGGAAATCAGCCGGCTGTTTAAAGGCTATTCCGTCCGCTCTATTTTATCTTTCCGCATCACCCGGAACGCAGATTTAACCATTCACGAGGAAGGAGCTCAGGACCTGCTTGTAGAAATAGAGAAAGAGCTGAAAAAGCGGAAGTGGGGTGCCGCCTGCCGACTTGAGGTCCAAGGCGGGAATGTGGATAAAAAGCTGCTGACTTATTTATGCAGGGAACTGGAAATCCAGCAGTCAGATATTTATTTCATCGACGGGCCGCTCGACTTGACCGCGCTCTTTTCATTCAATAAGAATGTGCCGAATCATAATCACCTGCGGTATGAGGCGTTTATCCCTCAGCCGCCGCTTGATTTGCAGTCGGATGAAGACTTGTTTAAGAAAGCCCTTTCACAGGATTTGTTCTTTCATCATCCATATGAGTCGTTTGTTCCGGTCGTCGACTTTGTAAGGGAAGCAGCGAATGATGCCGCTGTTCTGGCTATCAAGCAGACATTATACAGGGTAAGCGGAAACTCGCCTGTTATTCAGGCATTGAAACAGGCGGCGGAAAACGGCAAGCAAGTGACCGTGCTCGTAGAACTGAAAGCCAGGTTTGATGAAGAGAATAATGTCCATTGGGCTAAAGAGCTTGAACAGGCCGGATGTCTTGTCATTTACGGGATGCATAATTTGAAAACCCATTCAAAAATCACGTTGGTAATCAGGCGGGCGGAAGGGGAGATTCAGCGATTCGTCCATCTGGGAACAGGCAATTACAATGACCAGACTGCCAAACTGTACACGGATATGGGGATTATCACTTCGAAACAGGAAATTGGCATTGATGCCACTAACTTTTTTAATTTTCTGAGCGGGTATACAGAAAAACCGGTGTTCAATCACTTGATCATTTCGCCTTTTGATATCCGGGATGAAATGATCCGGCTCATCAAAGAAGAGACGGATACACATAAAAAGCACGGCAAAGGATTCATGAAGCTGAAGATGAATTCGCTGACGGATAAAGAACTGATCATGAACCTGTACAAGGCATCAATGGCTGGTGTGAAAATCGATTTAATCGTGAGGGGCATTTGCTGTCTGCGGCCCGGTATTCCGGGAGTCAGCGAAAACATTCGGGTCATTTCAATCGTTGGCCGTTTTTTGGAACATTCGCGGGTTTACTGGTTCCATCATGGCGGAGAAGACCGGGTGTATCTTTCTTCTGCTGATATGATGACACGCAATATGACCAAGCGGATAGAAATTCTGTTTCCAGTGCTTGAAGACAGGATCAAGAAACGGATTATGGAGTTTATGGATATCCAGCTAGCGGATACGGCGAAAGCCAGGCTGCAGAACGCAAGCGGTGAATACGATTATGCCGAACCGGGGGAACACGGGAAATTCAACAGCCAGAACTATTTACTGGAACAGGCGTATAAAGCACGGGAAATGGAGTAAGTAAATTGGAGGGGGAATTTGGGATGTTCACGAATAAAACCATCATTATTACAGGCGGATCAAGCGGAATGGGTTTTTACATGGCAAAGAAGTTTACTGAAGAAGGGGCGAATGTCGTCATTACCGGCCGGGATATGGAAAAACTCAATGCAGCACAGCGGGAAATCGACCATGGCCGGGGACAGGTGGAACTCTTCCAGATGGATGTCCGGGAACCGGAACATGCAAAAGCAATGGTGAAATTCACTCATGAAAAATTCGGGGGAATTGACGCGCTGGTCAATAACGCTGCCGGAAATTTCATCGCCCATGCTGAAAAACTGTCGCCAAATGGCTGGCGATCAGTTGTTGATATTGTGTTGAATGGCACATTTTTCTGTTCACACGCTGTCGGGAATTACTGGATTGACAATGAACACAAAGGCAGCATTTTGAATATGCTGGCTACATACGCCTGGAATGCCGGAGCTGGCGTCGCCCATTCTGCGGCTGCCAAAGCGGGTGTCATGTCACTGACCCGTACGCTGGCAGTGGAATGGGGCTCTCAATACGGCATCCGGGTGAATGGCATTGCACCTGGGCCGATCGAACGGACCGGAGGGGCAGATAAATTATGGGAATCGGAAGAAGCTGCTAAACGGACACTGGAATCCGTGCCGCTTGGCCGGCTTGGGAAACCGGAAGAGATCGCGGAACTTGCTGCCTTTATCTTATCGGACAAAGCGGCTTATATGAATGGTGAAATTGTAACACTCGATGGCGGTCAGTGGCTCAATAAATTCCCGTTCTGACGGGGGAGCGCCCTGCAGCTACCCTAAATGAACTGGAATTGCCGGCCTGCTCACAGGATTCGGTTATTCATATATATTCGTTTTATGGTATGATGATACAGAGGAATCGGCTCATCTGCCACGTCATAAAGGAGACAATGTGATGATTTCATTACCGAACAGAGATTTTCTTGAAGCAAAAATTGAGGATTTTATCATTTCTTCGGAAAAAGTCGCTCATGTACAAATCGGAAACAGTGCTGAACATGCATTGCTGGTGCTTACAAAAACCGGCTATTCAGCTATACCAGTATTGGATTTGAAGTACCGTTTCAGAGGTTTGATTAACGCCCAGCGAATTACGGATGCCATTTTAGGATTGGACCATATTGAATATGAACGGTTGCCGGACTTGAAAGTGGAAGACATCATGGAGACGGATATGCCGCTTATCCGACCGGATGACCGGTTTCAAAAGGCGCTTGATCTGCTGATAGACCAGAATTTCTTGTGTGTGGTCGATGATGCCGGTATGTTCACCGGTATACTGACAAGGCGCGTAATGCTGAAACAGCTTAAAAAACGATTATACCAGCTTCATGACTAGGCCTCTTCAGGGGGCCTTTTTCTGTTGCCGGAAATAGGGAGGAGAAAAATGATGGCGAGTGAGGAATTGATCCTGAAAGTGCTGGCAGAAGAGCGGAATATGCGGAAGGCGGCTGAACGACTTTTTTTGTCACAGCCAGCCCTGTCCCAGCGCCTTCAGAATATCGAAAAAGAATGGGGGGAGCAGCTATTTGTGCGATCACAGAAAGGGCTGATGCCTACACCCGCAGGTGAGCTTGTCATCCGATTTGCATCGGAGACACTGGAACGGAAAGAAGAAGTGTTTGAAATGCTGCATACGCTTTCTTCCAAAGTGCACGGTACACTCCGGATTGCCTGCGCATCCATCATCGGACAGAACTGGCTTCCAAAAGTGCTGAAAGACTTTGTGACTGTGTATCCGGATGCGAAAATTTCATTGATCACCGGATGGAGCTCTGAAATCGTCCGGGCCCTTTACGAAGGAGAAGCACATATTGGCATCGTACGCGGCCACACAGATTGGAAAGGAACAAAAATCCACTTATTCCAAGACCCGCTGTATCTGGTGGATAAGGAAATGCAGACAATGGATGAAGTAAGCCGGACAGACAGGCCATTCATCCAATTTAAAAGCGATTCAAATTATTATGAAGAAATTCGGCAATGGTGGCAGAAACATTTCGATTCCAACCCCAAAAGGCAAATCACAGTGGATCAGATCGAGACTTGCAGGCAGATGGCGCTCAATGGAATCGGCTACGCAATATTGCCGGCCATTACGCTTTCTGATCTTAAAGGGGTGCATACCATTCCACTGGCAGGCGAAGGGGAAGAGACTGAATTGACGCGGGATACCTGGCTCATTGGATATGAATCCGCCTTTGAACTTCGTCAGGTGTCGGCGTTCGTGGATATTGTGCAGGAACATGCGGTCCGGCTGACTGCAAAAGGGGGATAAAGAGAAACTTAAGCAGTCCTGAAGCGTTCTAGTCAGTAGAGAAAGAATGAAGGGGTGTCACTGGATGGGAAGAGGCTGTCGTATGTTGCTGGCTGTGCTGCTGTTGACTGCAATTTTTGTCTGTCCGCCATATGCGGCGGCTGCACCTGATATTACCGTGCAGACGGAAGCGGGATTTGAAGGGAAAGTAAAGTATGGCAAGGGAGCACCGGTTGTGATTACACTCTCCAATAGCGGATCCGATTTTACAGGGGATCTCATTGTGGAGTTCATGGAAAATTACAATTTAGGAGGCGGCCGTGCAATCCCTGTCACGCTGGCAGCGGGAGAAACAAAAACCATCCAATTTGCCATTCCCGGATTGGGTGAAGGAAATATGGGCGGTCAGCAGATGCAGATGATTTTCCTGTATGAAGGCGGCTGGGAAGATGGCGAACCCATCGATTTCAAAGGGTCTGACACATTGACGCCCTTATTTATGGATCCCGCCACCCGCTTTATCGGTGTTCTGTCTAGCAACGCAGACAGCTTTATTTCATTGCGGACAGGGTTAGCTTCTCAAGGCGCAGCAACGGAGTTGTTTCAGCTGAACCGGCTCCGCGACTTCCAATTTCCGACGGACCCGGCAGCACTGGAATCGCTCGACTACCTGATTGCGGATGAAGCGGCATACAGAGAATTGCCGGCTGAAGCTCAAAATGCCGTGCTGCAATGGATTAAGGAAGGAGGTACTGTTGTTTTCGGAGCTGGATCAGCGGCAGCCGGGACAGCGGCGAACTTGACGGATTACCTGCCACTGACGATAGCAGCGGCAAAAGAATTGGACATCCAAGGATTTGATGAACCGGTTCCCGGGTATAAGGCCGTGCTGAACGAAGGTGCAATGGTCCTTTCTGAAAACCGGGAACAGCCAGTCGCAGCATCGCGGGAACTGGGCAGCGGGCAGGTGATCGGAATCGCTTTTTCGATCGGAGATCCACGAATCACCAGTGACAGCGGTTATGCGACGTATATGCAGTCATTATTGAGTACCGGGCAGTCACAGAAGACCGTACTGCCTCCGGAGCAGCTGATTCAGGACCGGCTCGTCTACGATATCGGTTCAGTCAATGAGTTGTTTGAAAGTTTTGCGGTCTCCCTGCCACTGGCAATAATCCTTGTGGCTCTTTATATCCTGCTGGCAGTGCCTGTACTTTATGCTGTGCTGAAATGGAAAGACCGCAGGGAATACGCCTGGCTAATAATCCCTCTGCTGGCATTGCTGGCATCTGTCCTGTTATTTGCAGCAGGAGCAAAAGACCGGCTCGGAAACCCGCAAATTCAGCAGACCGGTCTCTTTAAAGCCAGCGGTGAAGGAAGCCTGGATGGATACTTTGTCAACTCCCTGCTGTCCAACAGAGACGGTGATTACCGGTTTGAAGCACCGGGCGGCACAGAGCTGGCCAGCTCACTGACCGGTTTATTTGCAGACCGGAATCTGCATCAGGCAGCAATAGTTGAACAGAACGCGGAAGAGACAGCGCTGATCATCCGGAATATGCGTTATTGGTCGGTGTCGTCCATAGTAGGTCACACTTTTCTTGAACAGGCCGGGAAATTCGAAACCAACCTGACGGTTAAAGATGGTCAGCTGACCGGTTCGATTCGTAATGGCTTTTCATTCGCTGTAGAAGATATCACGATATGGTCGGGGACACGGATGATGGAAATCGGTTCACTGGGCCCGGGAGAAGAACAGGCTGTCAGTAAAGCAGTCCAGTCGAATGTACTGGCGCCTGCGTCTCCTGCCGCTCAGTACTACGGTTTTCAGCCGGTCGCAGAGCCCGAAGATATCCTGCCGGCGCGGAAACAGGCTGCCCTTTCAGTGGCTTACGACCATGTGACAGCGGACGGTGACCGGTCGGTGTATTTAATCGGCTTTACCCGGGAAGCAATTGCGCCAGTGGAACTTCAGGGGCAGCGTGCGGACGTTTCGGCAGTCAATCTGCTGCTGCAGCCGATTGCCCCGGGACATATTATGGCCGGTGACGTAGAGCTGGATAGCCCATTCTTTGACACAGCAGTCACTTCACAGGAACCCGGCGGTTACGCTGAACAGATTTCGGAAATGCCGCCGGTTTATTTCATGCAGGATGGAATCTATACGCTCACCTATTCTATGACTGACCTTGAGCTCGCAGCCCGGCTTTCACTGGAGGAATTGAACTTCTCTGGAATCAGTCGGGGGATGCGGATGGCCATTTTGAATCAGCGGTCCGGGGAATACAAAACGCTCAGCCCCGAGCAGGAGAGGTTAACAGAAAACGCCGGGCAGTATATGTCTGCTGACGGCCAAATTATATTGGAGTTCGAAGTCCGTCAGTCGGCAGCGGCTGATCCGGAAATCACATTACCGCAGCTGTCAGTGAGAGGAGTCATTGCAGAATGATTGAAATTAAAGGACTGACCAAAAAATTCGGCTCGTTCTATGCGCTTCAGGATTTGAATCTGATGATTGAATCCGGTACAGTGTTTGGATTTGTCGGAGCGAATGGGGCCGGAAAATCCACAGCATTTTCAATTATTGCAACTCTTCTGCAGCCGACAGCCGGCCAAGTGACTGTCGACGGAATCAGTCTCACTGAAAACCCCCAAGAAGTACGCAAGCGAATCGGATACATGCCGGATTTTTTCGGTGTTTACGATCAGTTGAAGGCAGAGGAGTATCTGGACTTTTACGGCGCCAGCTATGGATTGAGCAAAGTGGCGCGGGATTCGGCTATTCCGAAATTGCTGGAATTGGTGAACTTGGAGCATAAACGGTATGACTATGTGGATGATTTATCGCGGGGCATGAAGCAGCGTCTTTGTCTTGCCAGGGCGCTGATTCATGATCCGGATATTCTGATTCTCGATGAACCGGCTTCCGGTCTGGATCCACGGGCGCGTGTTGAAATGCGGGAGATTTTGATCGAGCTGAAAAAATTAGGGAAAACGATCCTGATTTCATCGCATATTTTGCCGGAACTGGCGGATATGTGCGACACGATCGGTGTTATTGACGCAGGGAAGCTGAAAGCCTTTGGGTCTGTCCATGCGATTCAGGAAAAACTGAAGAGCGAAAAAATGATTACAGTGCGGCTGCTCGATCAGCTTGAAACAGCTGCTGTCTTTTTTGAACAAGATCCATCCATTAGCCGGGTCAACGTTGATTTTCAGAAGAAAGTGTTCACCTTTTTTTACCAAGGCACAGAGCAGGAACAGCAGGAGTTGCTGAAGAAGGCACTTCAGGCAGAATTGCCGATCGTGTCCTTTGCAGAAGAAGAGACCGATTTGGAAGACGTCTATATGGCAATCACTGAAAGAGGCGATACGGCATGAGAGTGATCCTGATAAATCCGGTGCTCATCAAAGAGCTGAAACTGCGGTTCCGCAATGCCAAAAGTTTTGTGGGTGTGCTGTTTTATCTGCTCGCTATGAGTATTTTTGTCTTTGGATTCATCTATTTGCAGACGGCCTTTTCAGGAAACGGGTTTTTCCGGCCAGCGGACAGCATTATCCTGTTCATGATGATTTCCTTTATTCAGCTGGGTCTGATTTTATTCATCACACCTGGGCTGACAGCCGGTGCAATCAGCACAGAAAGGGAAAAACAGACGCTCAATATTTTGCTGACCACTTCACAGACATCTTTCCAGATTATCTTCGGCAAGCTGACATCCTCTGTTGTATTTCTACTGTTACTGATTATAGCCGGACTGCCCATTTACAGTCTGGTCTTTCTGTACGGTGGTGTTTCACCGGGACAGGTTTTCATGATTCTGATGTTTGACATTACTACACTCTTGGCATTCGGATCTGTCGGTGTTATGTATTCAACTGTGACGAGGCGCACGATCGTCTCCATGATCTCCACTTATGGGACCATGGTTTTCTTCGCCGGTATGACTGCTTTTTTTCTGCTGTTATCACTGCAATTCAACAACGCAGCCGGACTGTATCCGGAAAACACCGTATCACCACTGAGTTATTTTCTCGGAGCGATCAATCCGGTGATCGTGCTGCTGTCATTGCTGGAACCGCAGACACTGGAAGAAGTATACGGCTTGACGGGCATCCGGTTTCCGCTCTGGGTTACGTATGTCATTTTCTATAGTTTGCTGACAGCTGCTGCGCTTTTAGTAGCAGTGAAAACCCTCCGTGTGAACATGCACAGATATAAGTGAGAAAAGGACAATAAGATCTTGTTAAAGAACAATGTTGATTTTTCGCTTCAAAAAACATAGAGCAAAAAGGGGAACTCAGCTGGAAAGCGAAGCGCCAAAATCCATAAAAGCGAAGAAGAGCAAGTGAGCTCTCCTTCGCTTTTTAAGATGACTGTACACTTTCCCGGCTTGAAGCAATCAGCTGCCGATTTCTTGAAGACCAGCGGGTGGCAATGAAAAAGCTGATCAATAAAATGAGTGTGCCTGCGATATAAGGGAATGTCATATCAATATCAAAAAGAATTCCTGCAATGGCAGGCCCGAACATATTCCCGAGACTCATATATGCATTGTTCATTCCGGCGGCAAATCCCTGCTGTTCACCGGCCAGTTTGGAAATCAATGTGTTAATCGCCGGCCGGAGTAACGCAGTTGATGTAAAGAAGACCATAGAAACAAAAAGAATGGTCCAGAACGAACTGACAGCGAGAATACCAATCATAGCAAGTGAAGCAATAACCAAGTTGACTTGAATAACATTCATCTCACCGAAACGCCGGAACAGCTTGTCGATTACAAAAGTCTGCACAACTACCCCGACAAAACCGCCGGCAGTAATCAGGATCGCGATGTCCTGAGGGGAATAATTAAATCGCTGATCGACGTAGAGCGATAATGTGGACTGGAAATTAGCAAGACCGAAAGAAAAAACAAACATGACGATCAGCAGAACAAAATAAGGCGTAGCCGTTGACCGGCGCATCTGTTGGAAGATATTTTCACTTTTAGCAAGCGCATTTGTAACGGTTGGCTGGACATTTGGCAGCGCAATCATTGAAATGACAGCTGCAATAAGTGCCACAATGGTCGCAATGATGAATGGAAACCGCAGACTAACTTCAGCGAGGAAACCGCCAATCCCCGGTCCGATCATGAAGCCGAGCGACATGGAAGCGCCGAGCAGTCCCATGCCCCGTCCGCGTTCTTCGTAAGTCGTGATATCAGCGACAAAGGCCATCATTGGCGGAACAAGGAAAGCGCCGCCAAGACCGCTGAAGAATCTGGCTACATAGAGCAGCCATAACTCAGTGGCCAAACCGAAAAGAAGTTGAGATAAGCCGAAAACGACCAGTCCGAAAATAATGAGTTTTTTACGTCCGTATTTATCGGACAAATCACCTGCCAGCGGAGAAAACAGAAACTGGGCCAATGCAAAAGTGGCGATCAGCGTTCCGAGTGCCTGTCCGGCAACACCGAACGTTTCCAAATAAGCTGGCATAATAGGAATAATCAAACCGATTCCGCTCATTGCGATAAACATATTAAACATAAGGATATACAAGGCGAACCGATTTGTCTGCGCCATAAAGGAGTTCCTTCTTTCAAAAAAAAGTATTTCGTATTGCTAAAAAACAGTTTACCACAGGTTGGGGCAGGACACACGGAATGCAGCTGGATTTCACAGAATGGACTGAAGGGATAAAGTCAATCCGTCAACGATTCTGTTTGCTATTGGGCTGATCCGTGACAGAAAAAGAAAAACTGATGGGCAGCTATTGATTTTATGGCCTTGCATCCCCTATGATGAGGGGAATGATAGTTCGGACAGGAAGTGAACAGAATGGATGACAAGTTGAGATTTCTCCTCGATCCTAAAAACAGGAAAGCACGGAAGCCATCCATCATGAATTACAAAGAAGGCGAGAAAGGGTTGTATCTCTTGGCAAAGCGGCAAGTGATTGAATGGACAGATGTTCATTCCTATTGCCATACATGCCTGTCGCCGCTGGCTTTCCATGATGCATTCGATGCCAGTTATTGCACCGAATGCGATGAATGGCGCGAAGAAATCTGCGCTGACTTGCACTGCGAGTATTGTAAGAACCGGCCAGCCAAGCCATCGGACCGCAAACAGCGATAAAATTATGTTCCCTGGCTTGAGCCGGGGAACATTTTCATCTTATGGTAAATTGTATATGATGAATCAAAGAACTAAAATGTTTATAGCGTGCCTTGGATGATCCGGACATGGCTTTTGCGATGAGCCCAACCTGCGGAAATGCCGGCGCCGCTGGTTTATGGAAGATCGGCAAATGAAAAACAGTGGTTCGATTTATATAAGACATGCATGAACAGACGGAGGCAGAAACATGAAAAAGGAATTTGTGGTAATCGGACTCGGCCGGTTCGGTTCAAGTATTGTCCGTGAACTGATTGAACAGGGTGCGGACGTCATGGCGATTGATAAAGATACTGAACGGGTGGATGAATTTGCAACCGTTGCGACGCAGGCGGTTGCTGCGGATACGACGGATGAAACGGTGCTGAAATCACTTGGTATCCGTAATTTTGAGCATGTGATCGTAGCAATCGGTGATGATATTCAGTCCAGCATTTTGACGACGATCATGCTGAAGGAAATCGGTGTCCGCAACGTTACAGCAAAAGCGCAAAATAACTACCATGAAAAAGTGCTTCGGAAGATAGGTGCAGACCAAGTGGTGCATCCTGAACGGGATATGGGCCGGCGCATTGCACATAATATGTTGTCGAATAATGTGCTCGATTACCTGGAATTGTCTGAAGAGTATTCTATCATGGAACTTCGGGCGAACGGTAAGCTGAAAGGGTATACCCTTAAAGACCTGGACATTCGTGCAAAATACGGCATCAATATTGTCGGCATTAAACGCGGAGAGGACATAAATGTCTCACCACAAGCAGATTTCCGGATCAGAGAAGAAGATATCCTGATTATTATCGGTTCTGACGCAGACATCAACCGTTTTGAGAAAAAGATGATGCAGTAGTAAAAGCACACTAAAATAATTACAACAAGAAAAGAAGTTCCGGAGGGGATGCCTCCGGAACTTCTTTTCTTGTTTATATTCTTTACACTTCCATGATAACCGGCATGATCATCGGTCTGCGCTTCGTCTTATCATACAGATAGGGGCCGAGCACATCGGAAATCTCACTTTTCAACTCTGGCCAATCGTCCGGCTGTTGCTTGATCTTCTTATTAAGATGCCGGTTCAGCATCTGCTGCGCTTCATAGATCATCGACCCGGATTCCCGCATATAAATAAAGCCGCGGGAGATGATATCAGGTCCGGAAACAACTTTGCGTTTTTCTTTGTCGACAGAAACGACGACAATCACAAGTCCCTCTTCTGAAAGAACCCGGCGGTCCTTCAGGACGATGTTGCCGATATCCCCGATGCCTTTTCCGTCGATGTATACATCGCCTGATGGCACCCGGCCTGCCCGTGCTGCTTCATCGGGACTTAAGGAAAGTACATCTCCGTTTTCCATAATGAAAATATTTTCGGTCGGAATTCCGCAGTCCTCACCAAGTTCTTTATGCATTTTCAGCATCCGGAATTCGCCGTGAATCGGCATGAAAAACTTTGGATTGATCAGCCGCAGCATCAGTTTCTGTTCTTCCTGTGAACCGTGCCCGGATGTGTGGATATTATTAAGTGAGCCATAGATAACATCCGCACCCGCCCGGAACAGCAGGTTAATGGTCCGGTTGACGCTTCGCGTATTCCCTGGAATCGGGGAAGACGAGAAGACGACCGTATCCGAAGGCTGGATTGAAATTTGACGGTGCGTGCCATTAGCGATCCGTGACAGTGCCGCCATCGGCTCGCCCTGGGATCCGGTACAGAGGATCAGGACTTTATCAGCCGGCAGCCGGTTGATCATATGCGAATCAATGAAAGACTCTTCCGGCGCGTTGACATAGCCGAGTTCCCGGCCAATTGTTATTGCGTTATCCATGCTTCGTCCGAAAATCGCAATTTTCCGTCCATCTTTGACCGCTGCATCAATTACTTGCTGAACCCGGTAAATATTGGACGCGAACGTCGCAAAAATCAGCCGGCCTTCCACGCTGCGCATAATCTCTTCGATTGTCTCCCCGACTTTGCGTTCTGACATCGTGAAATTCGGCACTTCAGCATTCGTGGAATCCGACAGGAGGCATAAGACGCCTTCTGCACCGATTTCCGCCATTTTCCGCAAATTAGCCGGCTCACCGACCGGAGTGAAATCGAACTTGAAATCGCCCGTGTGAACTACATTGCCGGGAGGCGTTTTTACTACTACACCATAAGCATCCGGTATACTGTGTGTGACCCGGAAAAAGGACACGGATGTTTTCCGGAATTTGATGACATCATCTTCTCCGATTTCGATCAGCTTCGTCTGCCGGATCAATCCGTGTTCTTCAAGTTTGTTGCGGAGCAGCCCGAGGGCCAGCTTCCCGCCATATACTGGCACATTTACTTGCTTCAGCAAGTAGGGAATGCCGCCGATATGATCTTCGTGGCCGTGCGTGATGAAAAGCCCTTTGATCTTATCCGCATTTTTGACGAGGTACGTATAATCCGGAATCACATAGTCGATTCCAAGCAGATCATCGTCCGGAAATTTGATGCCGGCATCAATCAGGATGATTTCATCCTGGAATTGGACACCGTATGTGTTTTTGCCGATTTCGCCCAGTCCGCCCAGTGCGAAAACAGCTGTCTGATCATTCTTTACTGCCTTCATCGGTTATCAGCTGTCTCCACTTCATAGTGGGGATTGGCCTGTTCATACTCAAGGTGGTTGCCCTCAAGCAGCTGAATGTACTCAATGTTCAAGTCCCGATCTTTCAAATGTCTGCGAACTTCACGCTCGTTCGATGCGTCGACATAGAGGCTCTTGGTATTTTCGCGGACTGGAACCTCAGATCGGTTTGTCTGATAATAAACTTTAAAAATCATCGTTTGCTCTCCTTTTTTCACGTACGATAATTAAAATGCCTTTCTTTATCTTATCACGGCAATCACGTAAAATAAAGAAAGGCCCTTCTGCAAGGCAGAAGGGCGAATGATACTATGCAATTTTTTTCTTATTCATTACGCCGTTCAGCTGTCTGAGGATTTTCCGCTTGATGCGTTTTAGCAAGATAAATCCCTCCCTTACAGGCAATTATACTGCAACGGATTTTTCCTTGACAGAGAAAAAAGTTCTAATAATTTGGTATATTTTTGATTGGAGATGGACTGGATGAAGAAGTTATTGCTGTTAGATATTGACGGAACACTGCTGGATACAAATAAGCGTTTGCCTGACTCGGCAAAATCAGCATTAGAGAAAGCGCGGGCAAACGGACATGATTTGGCCATTGCAACAGGCCGGGCGCCGTTCATGTTCAAAAGGTTGGCTGCGGAATTGGAGGTCGACTCATTTATCTCGTTCAATGGCCAGTATGTCGTGCATTCAGGCCAGCCGATTCATAAAGGAGCGATCGACAAGCAATTGCTGAAAGATGTATCCCGGTTTGCAGAACTTCGGGATCATCCCATCGTTTACATGGACGAAGCCAGGATGGTATCGACAATTGATTTTCATCCGCATATCAGCGAAAGTATCAAGAGTCTGAAAATCGGTTTTACCCATCCGCCGGAAGAACAGGATTTCTACTTGAACAGTCCTGTGTATCAGGCTCTTGTATTCTGCGCCCGGGAAGAAGAGCCTGCTTACCATGAATCGTTTCCGGATTTGGACTTTGTGAGATGGCACCGCGTTTCCTGTGACATTCTGCCTGCTGGGGGTTCAAAAGCGGAGGGAATCAAAAAACTCATTAAAGCCACTGGTCATGCCCTCGAAGACACGATTGCGTTTGGAGATGGATTGAATGACGTGCAGATGATGGACCTTGCCGGCTACAGTGTCGTAATGGGGAATGGCCACGAAGAAGTGAAGAAAAAAGCGGATTATATTACGGATCACGTGGATGAACATGGATTGGCGAAGGCATTCACGCATCTTGGACTGATTTGAATGGATCCGCAGACTTCTTAAAAGAAATTTTCCGGTTAAAGACCGATTTTGAAAATAAAAAAACTGCAGGCAAACCTCTTGGTCAGGGGTTGTCTGCAGCCGGACGCCAATGACTGGAGTCACTGGTCTTTGCCCATATCAATCATGATTCCGTTTTCGATTTCCGCATATGGATCATCGGAATTGATCCGGTCATAGAACAGCACGCCATTCAAGTGATCCAGCTCATGCTGGAATGCAATAGCGGGAAACCCTTTCAGGCGCATTCGTTTTTCATTGCCGGATAGGTCTTTGAATTTCACGGTGATGCGGGCGTAGCGCGGCACATAACCCGGCACAGACCGGTCGACGGACAGGCAACCTTCACCTGTGGATAAATAAGCCAGTTCAATGGAATGACTGACGATTTTCGGATTGACTGCGACAAAGCTCAGCCACTCCCCGTTATCCTGCTCCAGATGAAGAGCGAATAGTCGGTGAAGCTGTCCGACCTGCGGTGCTGCGATGCCGACACCGGGGCGAAGTCCGTATTTTTCTGCTAAATCATCGTCCTGGCTGTTTTGTACATACTCCAGCAGTTCGCGCCCGAGCTGTTCAATTTCAGGTGCCAGTGGAAATGAAACTTCTTCTGCGCATGTGCGGAGAAGTTCATTGCCTTCCCTGATGATATCTTTCATCAAAATCATATCTCTGAAACTTCCTTTCTTAAAATCAACCTGCCTATTAGTATAGCGAAACCCGGATGTGCTGGGAAGGAAAAAAGCCCGAAAACTGTTGAGTTTTAGGTGTGTGTCGCCTATAGTTAAAAGTATCGTTAAAAGGGGGTCAACCGGTGAAAAAGACAATTACAGCTGCGGTTTTATCAAGTGCGTTATTGCTTGGTGCCTGTTCTGAATCTTCAGTGAGGGAAGATTTGAACAGTGTGCTGAATGATACGCTGGCTGCAGAAGAAGAATATTTGAATGTACAGAGTGAACTGGAAGAATTGGAACAGTCAGAACAGCAGATGTTCGAATCGGTTATGGCTCTGACCCAGGAAGAGATGAAAGAAGTCAATGAACTTTCAGCTGAAGCGCTCGCCTCGGTAGAAGAGCGCCTGGCCTTGCTTGAAACCGAGAAAGAATCCATAGCGGCTGCGGCTGAACAATTCGAGGAAATTGACAGCGTGATCGCCGAAGCGGAAGACGAAGCGATTATCAGCGAACTGGAAGCATTGAAGACTGTAATGGAAGAACGTTATGCTGCTCATCAGACCTTCATCGCTGAATATGAGGAGTTGGCGGTATTGCAAAACGAGCTTTACAACCTGCTCGGCGATGAGGAAACAGACTTGGAGCAGCTGCAGGAGCAGACGACGCTTGTTAACGAGCAAAATGAAGCGGTGCTGACAAGCGTAGAGGCTTTTAACCAAAAAACAGAAGAATTCAACACGTTGAAAAACAGCATTATTGAACAGTTAGAGGAAGAAGAGTAGGATAGGCGGCCGGATTTCCGGCCGTTTTTTTGTTGGATAAAAGTCTATTTCAGGTTTAACAGCATATATAACAGGGGATAAAAATAGTTGGTACAGTTTTGTGTTATAAGATTTTTCTGTTAACTGAAAGTGGGCCGGGGCACTGGGATTTCAATGTTTGACCGGCTAAAATAACTCAAGTATACTGAAATGGTAAAACAACTTGTATTACTATATTATCAAAATTTTTTAATACAGATCAAAGGAGAGTTGCAGGTATGGCATCGAAAAAATCCAAACAATTCGATCCGGTCGGCACATTGCAGGACATTGAGAGCAAGTTCGAAATGTTCCAGGTGCTGAACGAAGAAGGGGAAATCGTCAACAAAGACGCAGATCCGAATCTGTCAGATGAGGAATTGCAGGAACTCATGCGCCGCATGGTGTATACACGGATCCTGGATCAGCGCTCCATCTCACTGAACCGTCAGGGACGACTCGGCTTCTATGCGCCGACTGCCGGACAGGAAGCTTCACAGATTGCATCGCATTTCGCGCTTCAGAAGGAAGATTATATTCTTCCGGGTTACCGGGACGTGCCGCAGCTTATTTGGCATGGCTGGCCGCTCCACCAGGCTTTCCTGTTCTCGCGCGGACATTTTAAAGGAAATCAGATGCCTGAGGGTCTGAACGTGCTGCCGCCGCAAATCATCATCGGGGCGCAATATGTACAGACAGCCGGAGTAGCATTGGGATTGCAGAAGCGAAACAAGAAAGCGGTCGCTGTCACATATACAGGAGATGGCGGATCTTCACAGGGAGATTTCTACGAAGGCATCAACTTTGCCGGCTCTTACCGCTCACCGGCTATTTTCTTTGTGCAAAATAATCAGTATGCAATTTCCACGCCTTGGGAACTGCAGACATCCGCTCAGACGATTGCCCAAAAAGCAGTGGCAGCCGGAATTCCTGGTGTGCTGGTCGATGGGATGGATCCACTGGCTGTTTATGCCGTTACACGCGATGCGAGAAAACGTGCTGTTGACGGAGAAGGCCCGACGCTGATCGAGACACTTTGCTACCGCTATGGCCCGCATACAATGGCCGGAGATGACCCGACTCGTTACCGTACATCCGAAACGGATTCCGAATGGGAAAAGAAAGATCCGCTCGTCCGGTTCCGCAAATATCTGGAAGCGAAAGACCTGTGGAGCGAAGAAAAAGAAAACGAAGTTATCGAGCAGGCGAAAGAAGAAATAAAAGCGGCGGTCAAACAGGCGGATAACACGCCGAAACAGAAAGTGACCGACCTGATGGAAATCATGTATGATGAAATGCCGCAAAACCTTAAAGAACAGTATGAGACTTATAAAGCGAAGGAGTCGAAGTAACCGATGGCGCAATTAACAATGATCCAAGCGATTACGGAAGCTCTCCGGACAGAGCTGAAAAATGATGAGAATGTCCTTGTATTCGGAGAAGACGTCGGAAACAACGGCGGCGTATTCCGGGCGACGGAAGGGCTTCAGAAAGAATTCGGGGAGGATCGCGTATTCGATACACCGCTCGCTGAATCGGGCATCGGCGGCCTGGCAATCGGTCTGTCACTGGAGAACTACCGTCCTGTACCGGAGATTCAGTTCTTTGGTTTCGTTTATGAAGTAATGGACTCCATCAATGGCCAGATGGCCCGTTACCGTTACCGTACAGGCGGTGCATTCAATATGCCGATCACTATCCGTTCTCCGTTCGGCGGCGGTGTACACACACCTGAACTCCATGCGGATTCCCTGGAAGGGCTTGTCGCCCAGCAGCCAGGACTGAAAGTGGTAATCCCGTCTACGCCTTATGACGCAAAAGGACTGCTGATTTCTGCCATCCGTGACAATGACCCGGTCATTTTCCTGGAACACATGAAGCTGTACCGTTCATTCCGTCAGGAAGTCCCGGAAGAGGAGTACACGATTCCTCTCGGAAAAGCGGACGTGAAGCGGGAAGGAACGGACCTGTCGATCATTGCGTATGGTGCGATGGTACAGGAAAGCATTAAAGCAGCTGAAGAGTTGGAAAAAGAAGGCCATTCAGTGGAAGTGGTGGATCTCCGTACAATCCAGCCGCTTGATATCGATACAATCATCGCATCCGTTGAAAAAACAAATCGTGCAATTGTCGTGCAGGAAGCGCAGAAACAAGGCGGAGTAGCAGCGAATGTTGTCGCCGAAATTAATGACCGTGCCATCCTGAGCCTTGAAGCGCCGGTATTGCGTGTGACTGCGCCTGATACAGTATTCCCGTTCTCTCAAGCTGAAGCGGTTTGGCTGCCGAACGCAAAGGATATAGTAGAAACAGCGAAAAAAGTATTGAATTTTTAAGTCAGTAAACAACAGGAAGGGTGAAAGAGATGGCATTTGAATTCCGTTTACCGGACATCGGTGAAGGCATTCACGAAGGCGAAATCGTCAAGTGGTTTGTCAAAGCCGGTGACACCATCGAAGAAGACGACATTTTATGTGAAGTACAGAACGATAAAGCAGTAGTGGAAATTCCATCTCCTGTTGCAGGGACAATTGAAGAAGTGCTTGTGGAAGAAGGGACTGTGGCAGTCGTCGGCGACGTGCTTATTCGAATCGATGCACCGGATGCTGAAGATATTCAGTTCAAGGGCGAGCATGCGGGCGAGAAAGGTTCCGATGAAAAGCAGGCTGGCGATGCTGGTCAGGAAAGAACCGAAGAGCTTGCTCAGTCCGGTTCAATGGAACAGGGACAGGACATCGATAAAGATCAGGCGAAGGACGAAGCGGAGCCGCAGGGATCAGAAGGATCCACCGGTGCGGGAGCGCAACCTCAAGCCGCAGAAGCGGATCCGAACCGGCGCGTGATCGCAATGCCATCCGTGCGGAAATACGCACGTGAACAAGGCGTCGATATCCGTTCGGTGGCCGGTTCAGGCAATAACGGCCGCGTACTGAAAGAAGATATCGATGGATTCAAAGAAGGCGGACAGCAGCCGGCAGCTCAGCCACAGGAAGCCGCTCCGGCAGCAGCTCAGGAGCAGGCAGCACCTGCAGCGAAAGCACCGCAGGTTCCGGAAGGTGAATTCCCGGAAACACGCGAGAAGATTTCGAACATCCGAAAAGCGATCGCCAAAGCGATGGTCAATTCAAAACACACGGCTCCTCACGTTACACTGATGGACGAAGTCGATGTAACGGAACTGGTGGCCCACCGCAAGAAATTCAAGGCTGTGGCCGCAGAGAGAGACATCAAACTCACGTACTTGCCATATATCGTCAAAGCGCTCGTCAGCACACTGCGTGAGTTCCCGTCACTGAACGTCTCGTATGATGATGCGACAGAGGAAATTATCCACAAGCATTATTACAATATCGGAATCGCAGCGGATACAGAACGTGGCTTGCTCGTGCCGGTGGTGAAAAATGCGGACCGTAAGTCAGTATTCTCGATTTCCAGCGAAATCAATGAATTGGCGGAAAAAGCTCGGTCCGGAAAATTGGCACCAGGTGAAATGAAAGGTGCATCAACATCGATTACGAATATTGGTTCAGCCGGCGGCCAGTGGTTCACACCGGTCATCAACCATCCGGAAGTGGCAATTCTCGGCGTAGGTCGCATTGCCGAAAAACCGGTTATTAAAAATGGTGAAGTTGCAGCTGCTCCTGTGTTAGCATTATCATTGAGCTTCGATCACCGCATGATCGATGGAGCAACTGCCCAGCATGCACTGAATCACATTAAACGATTGCTCAGCGAACCAGAACTTTTATTAATGGAGGCGTAAACTTATGGTAGTAGGAGATTTCCCAATCGAAACAGATACG
Organism: Planococcus lenghuensis; assembly: GCF_001999905.1. Taxonomy (NCBI): domain Bacteria; kingdom Bacillati; phylum Bacillota; class Bacilli; order Caryophanales; family Caryophanaceae; genus Planococcus; species Planococcus lenghuensis. Next base: position 2,447,156 of record NZ_CP019640.1, on the reverse strand, counting down.
CTCGTCATTGGCTCAGGCCCTGGCGGTTATGTTGCAGCCATCCGTGCTGCACAAACCGGTCAGAAAGTAACGATTGTAGAAAAAGAATACATCGGAGGTGTCTGCCTGAACGTCGGCTGTATCCCTTCAAAAGCATTGATCTCAGTCGGACACCGCTTTGCGCATGCCCAGGATTCAGATGACATGGGAATCGTCGCAAAAGAAGTGTCGATCAACTTTGAAAAAGCGCAGGAGTTCAAGAACGGCGTTGTGAAAAAGCTGACGGGCGGCGTTGAGCAGCTCCTCAAAGGCAATAAAGTGGAGATCGTGAACGGAGAAGCCTATTTCGTGGATGAGAACACAGTGAAAGTGATGGATGAGAAGAATTCACAGACGTATAAATTCAAAAATGCCATCATTGCAACGGGTTCACGGCCAGTTGAAATTCCGTCATTCAAATTCTCAGACCGTGTACTGAGTTCAACAGGGGCACTTGACCTGAAAGAAGTTCCGAAAAAACTCGTTGTCATCGGCGGCGGCTATATCGGAACTGAACTGGGTACGGCTTATGCCAACCTTGGTTCTGAGGTGACGATTCTGGAAGGAACGAAAGATATTCTTGCCGGATTTGAAAAAGGAATGACACAAATCGTCAAAAAACACCTGAAGAAAAAAGGTGTTGAAGTCGTCACGGAAGCGATGGCGAAAGGTGTCGAAGAATCAAAAGACGGCGTCACAGTCACGTATGAAGCCAAAGGCGAAGAACAGAAAGTGGATGCGGATTATGTGCTCGTTACAGTTGGCCGCCGTCCAAACACCGATGAGCTCGGGCTTGAAGAGCTCGGCTTGAAGATGGGTGAACGCGGACTGATCGATGTGGATAAGCAATGCCGCACAAATATCTCAAGCATTTATGCAATCGGCGATATCGTTGAAGGTCCGCAGCTTGCACATAAAGCATCATATGAAGGGAAAGTCGCAGCAGAAGCGATCGCCGGTGAAAAATCCGAAGTCGATTATCTTGCGATTCCTGCTGTCTGCTTTACGGATCCTGAACTGGCAACAGTCGGGCTGTCTGAAGATCAGGCAAAAGAAGAAGGTTTTGAAGTGACAGCCGCTAAATTCCCGTTCGGAGCCAACGGCCGTGCGCTTGCGCTGAATGCAACGGATGGTTTTGTGAAACTCGTTTCACGTAAATCCGACGGTCTGCTGCTCGGTGCTCAAATTGTCGGCCAGGGCGCTTCGGATATGATTGCAGAGCTGGGTCTGGCAATCGAAACCGGTGTTACAGTCGAAGACCTTGCCATGACCATTCATGCGCACCCAACGCTTGGAGAAATCGCGATGGAAGCTGCTGAAGTGGCACTTGGCACACCGATTCATATTGTAAAGTAAGATAGCAATGACCCCGTCCGGCAAAACTGCCGGACGGGTTTTTCGTGTATTCTTATCTTAGTAAGGGTATGGTTAAGAAAGACGATTGAAAAAGGATAAGGGGATGAACAAATGAAACGGAAGAACTGGATTATTCTTACTGCTTCGCTGGCAGTACTTGCTGCATGCGGAGACGAAGAAGTGGATGAACTTGCAGCTGAAACTGAAGCTGTTGAACAAGAGATTGATGAAGGCGCAGAAGATGTCGAGGAAGAGACCGAAGCGCTGGAAGAAGATACCGACGATGGCGCTGCTGATACAGATGAAGTGGAAGTGACCGGAGAGACGGACGAACAAGTGGTGGAAGAAACAGAGCAAACAGAGGAAGAAGAAGTAGCGGAAGAAACAACTTACGAACCGATATACCGCGTTAACCCTGATACTTGGACGCTTTTGCCTTTAACGGAAGAAGCGCCTGAGAATGTCGTTCTGCTGACGATTGATGATGCACCGGATGAGTATGCGGTACAAATGGCGGAAACGCTCGAAGAACTCGACGTTCCGGCGATTTTCTTTGTAAACGGACATTTCATCGATACACCTGAAGGGAAAGAGAAGCTCGAGCAAATTGAGGATATGGGATTTGCAATCGGCAATCATACCTGGGGACACGAAAACCTCTCTGAGCTGCCACCTGAAGACCAGACGGAAGAAATTCAAATTGTTACAGAACAGGTCCAGACAACTATTGGTGAGCAGCCGCGCTTTTTCCGCGCACCTTTTGGAGTGAATACGGAAACAAGTTACCTTGTTGCAGACCAGTTGAATATGCTGACGATGAATTGGACATATGGCTATGACTGGAATGCAGAATACATGGAAGCAGAAGTTTTGGCTGATGTCATGGTAAATACAGAACTGCTGACAGACGGTGCCATTCTGCTGATGCATGACCGGGAATGGACAGCGGAAGCCCTTCCGGACATCGTTCAAGGCCTGCGTGACAAGGGATATACATTTGCGGATCCGGACCTGATTGAAGGTGGAGGAACAGTCGGAGACCAGGAATAACAGATGACATAGACAACACCGCAGACTTGCGGTGCTATCAGAGTGTAGATAAACTCGGAGCAGATTGCATAAACGGATTACCTTCGGCAGCAGTCGGCAAAACCCGCTCGCTTTCCGCAGGCGGACGGCAAGCCGCTTCGGCCGCAAGCGGCCTGCAGGGTCTTCCTTTGTCCGCTCTCCTGCTGGAGTCTCGCGAGTTTTACTTCGACTGTGCTGTGAGAACAGTTACGGGATGACCGTAAAGAATATCCTTACTAGTTATCCAGCCTCGTTTGGTGATCTTTACTGTTTCAGAACGCTTAGCGGCATAACGAATCCTAATGAAAATAAGACAGGAAAAAGGGAAACGCTCCTGTCAAAAAGAGATGCTCCTGCGCAAGCTCGTCGCAAAGGCAGACTCCTCAATCCTTTCGGTCCCTGCCTTTCCTGCGGAATAACTGGCTGACGAGATCCCCTCGTCCTTCAGGACGGGGAGGCTCGGCAGTCAGTCCGCGGAAAGGACGGGAGCGTCCTTTTTCCTGTTTTCACTTTCTTTTAATTGAACGAGACTCGTTCATATCCAGTTATTTGTATAAAAAATCTTTTGTCTACAGTCTGACAGCATCGCTGACTTGCGGTGCTGTTTTTAAATGTCCAAAACCGCAGGCCTTGCTGACCGCCCATGTATAGTCAAGGAGTCAAGGGAATTTAGTGCCAATCATGGATTCTATACAATAAAGAGTATGCAGTCTGAGGACAAGGAAGCGTGGGATGTGCATGGATGGGTGGTCGAAGGAATGGTGTGTTGCTGTCATCGGCAATGCGGCATTGATTGTGATTTATGTGGTTTGCGTGTGGGACAGTTGGTATGACCAACGAATCTGTTTGCCGGATTAATGTTTTTTGGCGCTTTTATCGGGCTGCCGATCATTGTTTTCCTTGTGGATCTGGGAATAATGATTCTGGTGGCTAAATGGGTAAAGCTGCGCAGGACCAAAACGTTTTTTCTCAAGCTCATCACATATAACTTCCTTGGCTTCATTGTCTTTCATTCAGTGATGCATATCCACGGAACCGTTGGGAACCGGTTCATGGAGAATGCCGTGGAAGACCTTATCTTTGAAGGTGACGTAAAAGCGCACTCACGGGAAAAACTTGCGGAACTGGAACAGGAATTGGGGTATGAACTTGAATACGCGGATAGCCAAGTTGAAACGGACTTTCCCACTCATTTCGGAGGAAGTGGAGGCGATTATCACACGGAAGGGCCGGTCGTGCTGACAATCGGTTTCACAGTGGATGAAAGCAGCTGTGATTCTAAGATTTGCAAAGGGAAACACACATACACAATCCAGTATGGAGCGGAAACTTATACGGCTGAATCTGTGAATATTCCATTTCAGGAAGCGGTCGCACTGAAAGGGATTGAAGGAACTTATCAGGAAGAACCGGGCGGCAATTATTATTACAATATCCACATGGAAGAAAGTGAGATGTATAACACAGGCCGGAAGTACGCCGTTCATTTCGATGAATTATCGTCAAGCGGTTACTGGGATAAAGAACCGGATAATTACACTATTCACTTGGATAATGAATTTCCAGGATTTGAAATCGAAGGAACCATATCCACTCATTCAGAGAGTCCCCTCCGGTTTCTTGATGGCCGAAAAGCACAGGTGATTTCGGAAGCTAAACGGCTGATTGTCCGAATTCCCGGTGAATTGGACCGGAGTTATTATAGAATGGAAGAGTAGAAGACAACAGGCAGCCGCTCCTCCAGTGAAGAGAATGGCTGCCTGTTTTGGTTCGTATTATGCCGGCAAGATGGAATCCGGTTCAGCGGATCGCCACTTGTTCTTTGATTACGCGCAAGTATTGAAGGCGGTTATCTTCCGGGCCTTGCACTGGAAGTCCCGCTTCAATATTTTTATGGATGTATTCGATGTTTTCCTGCGTGATAATTTCCCCCGGGATGAAAATCGGGATTCCCGGCGGATACACCATGACAAACTCCGCTGAAATGCGTCCGACACTTTCTTCCATGAGAACCACTTCCGTGGTGGCATAAAAAGCATCACGCGGTGTCATCGCCAGCCGGGGAATATCCGGAAGCAGCACTTCCGCTTCCTGAATGACGGAATCTGTTTTAACGGAATCGCTCATCCGTTTTAAGGCATTCACCAGGAGATTAATCTCTTTTTGGGTGTCGCCGATCGTGATGATACATAAGATGTTATAGAGGTCCGACAATTCCACTTCAATGTTTGCCTGCGTTCGCAGCCATTCCTCTGCCTGATGGCCAGTGATGCCAAGATCTTTTACGCTGATCAGCAGTTTCGTCGGATCCATATCGTACGTAGCTGAGGTTTTCAGGATTTCCTGCCCGACGCATAAAAGATGCGGAATTTTGTTAATCCGCTTCCGGGCTTCACGGGAAAGCCGGATCGATTGGTCAATCAATTCCTGCCCGTGCATCGCAAGTTGCCTGCGTGCCGTATCCAGCGATGCCAGAATCGGATAAGATGTGGAAGTTGTCGTGAGCATCGACAAAATTGACTGCACCCGTTTGGCAGATACGAGTTCGCCTTGGACATTCAGAACAGAGCTCTGTGTCATGGAGCCGCCGAGCTTATGAACACTGGTCGCTGCCATATCTGCCCCGGCTGTCATTGCTGATATTGGCAGAGACTCATGGAAATGAATATGGACGCCGTGCGCTTCATCTACAAGTACAGGAATAGCATAATTATGTGCAATATCAACGATCCGTTTCAGATCTGCTGCAATACCGAAATACGTCGGATTAATGACGAGCACCGCTTTAGTGTCAGGATACTCTTCCAGTGCTTTTTCTACTGCTTCCGGTGTGATGCCATGGGAAATGCCCAATTCCGGATCTACTTCCGGATGAATGAAAACCGGCACCGCTCCGGCGAAAACGATGGCAGACATGATCGACTTATGGACATTCCGGGGAACCAGAATTTTATCTCCGGGTCCAACGACGCTCAAAATCATGGTCATAATAGCACCGCTTGTTCCCTGGACCGAGAAAAACGTATAATCAGCACCGAATGCCTGGGCGGCAAGTTCCTGTGCTTGTTTGATGGCGCCTTTTGGTGAATGAAGGTCATCAAGTGGAGCAATATTGATCAAGTCGATTGAAAGGACATTGTCTCCGACAAATTCCCGGAATTCCGGGTCGACTCCCTGTCCTTTTTTATGGCCTGGAATATGGAATTGAATAGGATTCCGGTTCCGATGCTTCTTCAGCACATCGAATAACGGGGTTTCTGATTGTGACAATTGGCCGTATCACCTCACTTATAAAATGAAAACAAAAGCATTATAGCATGCCGGAAGGGCCGATACTAGGAATAATGAAGGAATTTTAGAATTGCTCCCGAATAGAGTAAATTGAGGTAGGAAAAGGGGGATGGAAGAAATGGAATTTTCAACGCGAATTACAGAATTGCTTAATATCAAGTATCCGATCATTCAGGGAGGGCTGGCTTATTTGGCATATGCTGATTTGGCAGCAGCCGTTTCGAATGCAGGCGGACTGGGGCAGATTACAGCGATGAGTCTGTCATCGCCAGAGGAATTGCGGGAAGAAATCCGGAAAGTGCGTCGCTTGACCGATAAACCGTTCGGTGTAAACTTTGCAATCGGTGAACACGGAAGGCGCTTTGATCACATGTTGGACGTGGCGATCCAGGAAGAAGTGCCAGTCGTTTCGATGACGGGCGGCAACCCGACACCGATTTTTGAACAGCTGAAAGGAACAGCCATCAGAAAACTCGTATTGGTTGCTGCCAGACGGCAGGCAGAAAAAGCGGAGCAGCTCGGGGCTGATGCCGTAATGGTTGTCGGTCAGGAAGGGGGCGGTCATTTGGGCCGTGATGACATCGGCACGATGGTTCTCGTGCCGCAAGTAGTGGACGCGGTGGACATTCCCGTAATTGCCTCCGGTGGAATCGGAGACGGCCGCGGGTTAATGGCAGCTCTTGCACTTGGAGCGGAAGGGGTGGAAATGGGCACGCGGTTTATTGCGACGGAAGAATGCATCCATGCTTCCGAAGCGTACAAAAAAGCGCTCATCAGCAGTCAGGAAAGCGGTACCCAGATCATCAAACGGAGCATCGGTGCACCGGCGCGGGTTCTCAAAAACGACTGGACGGAAAAGATTCTGGAAATCGAACAGGAGACGCCGACATATGAAGCGCTGAAGTCCTACATAAGCGGGGAAGCGAATAAGCGCTATATTCATGACGGTCAGGCAGAGTCCGGCTTCGGCTGGGCTGGTCAGGTGACCGGTATGATTCGGGACGTGCCTTCCGTTGCAGAATTGATTGAGCGAATGATTGGAGAAGCTGAATTAATCAGGCGAAAATGGGGTAAGTAAGTGGAAGAAGGAGAGTGACATTAATGGAGTATGCTTATCCATTATCCACCGACTGGTCAACCGGGGAAATTGTCCAAGTCATCGAGTTTTTCGAGGGAATTGAACTGGCGTACGAAAAAGGAATCGCCAGAGAAGACATGATGGACCGCTATCGACGCTTTAAGGACATTGTGCCTTCGATGGCCGAAGAAAAAACATTGCTGCGCGAGTTTGAAGAAGTCAGCGGCTACGCCGGCTACCCGGTCATCAAGCAAATGAAAGCTTCACAAAATGGCGAGAAACTGAAAGTATCCGCTAAATAGAAAAATCCCGCAGCAATTTGTCGCTGCGAGATTTTTCATTGGGAAATTTTCGGGCCATGTGTAAGTGTCTTATAGATCGGCAGGAGCTGATCGAATGTGTTTTCAGTGAATGCCCGGAATTCCTCCTTTGACATGGTGACCGCGTCAGCGCGGGATAAATGGCGGCCGATGACCAGCTCTCCTTTTTTCACATCCCGAAGCCGGATTAGCAGTCCGGTCACATCTTCCGAAGTCATGTCATCCATTCTTCCCGCTTCAGGTTTTGTGTGATCTCCGCTTAAGACAAAATCCTCCGGCAGTTCATGGACTTCACGGGTTTCCAATAAATCCGATGCCATCCTGGTCTTTTCAGCTGCTTCATAAATAACAGCCAGAATCACAAAGATGTGACTGCCCCATAAACCGATTTGAAAATGTGGATGAGCTTTATATCCCCGCTTATTGGCGGCAAACGCCACCCAGCTGTCTTGTGGCGGGTTGACTGTACGCCGGGCATGTTTGGCGATATGCGCAAAAAATTCCTGCCCGTCAACTTCAGATAAGTAAGAGGAATAGATTTGTCCCAGTTCTTCGAATTTCGGGCGGATCCGCCGCTTAAGTTCATCCATCCGCTCGTCGAGTCCAGGCACATCGAAAACATGAAAATCTTCATCTGTCCAAAAGTGATTCATCTGCAGACCTCCTGATTTTAAATTCATCACCATCCAGTGTACCAAATCATAAGGAAAAAATTCAAAAAACGTTTTCTTCCGATAATATGGGGGTATTGTAAGTTAACTATAAAACAATTCTGACGATTGTCTCGGCAGGGAGGTGCGCCCGATGAAGCAGGCTGTCCACATTATCCGCAAAGCCCATCTCGAAAAAGAACACGTTCAGACACTAAGGCTGGAACTGGATTATGAATTGAGCTCATTGTTTGATGCCATGCAAAACCAGGACGAAAAGCAACGGAAGAAGAGCATAGAACGGCTGACTGAAATTCATTCGGAATTGAGTGCTCTTCATGCTCTGTAGGACGTTGGCACCTGAATGCTTCTGTTCAGGTGCTTCTGTCGTTATAATGAGGGAAGAGGAGGAGAGTCGACATGGATTTCAGCAGCATCGATAAATATGCCAAATCATTGATTAAAGAAGCGGGCCACCGCATCCGGAATTCATTCGTACAGGATATTCAGGTGGAAACGAAAGCCGATGCGAATGACTTGGTTACGAATATTGATAAGGAAATTGAACAATTCTTTATCGGACGGATTAAAAACGATTTTCCCGATCACCGGATATTCGGAGAAGAAGGGTTCGGGGACCCTGTAGAGGATTTATCGGGCATTATCTGGATACTCGACCCGATTGACGGGACAATGAATTTTGTGCATCAAAAGCGTAATTTTGCAATATCACTCGGAATATATCAAGAAGGAACAGGTGTGCTGGGATACATATACGATGTCGTAAATGATGATCTCTATAGCGCCCAGCAGGGAAAAGGGGCGTATCTGAATGATGAACGTTTGCCTGATCTTACGGAGACGGCGATCAGTGAAGCGATGGTCGGTATAAATTCCACTTGGCTCACACCCAACCGGTACATTGATCACGAAGCAGTGATTCAGCTGATCAGGGATATCCGCGGCGCCCGTTCTTACGGAGCGGCTTCTCTTGAAATCGCTTATGTGGCAAGCGGGCGACTGGACGCCTATGTGTCCATGCGGCTGTCACCCTGGGATATTGCCGGGGGACTGGTTATTGCGTTGGAGACAGGAGCAGTCGCTTCCAATTTTCATGGAGACTCGGCGAATTTATTGCAATCGGATTCTTTTTTGATCGCAAATCCATCAATTCATCCATTGCTTCTGGATCGGTATATTAAATTGAAATGACAAAACAGGGAACGCCGCGGCGTTCCCTGTTTTAATGAAGAAAGTTACTTTTCCTACAGCAATCCGGCATCGATCATTTTTCTCTTCGTCTTGAATCCCATGGCCATCACCAGGCCGAGGACCGCAATCATGAGGAAAATGCCGATGGCACTCCGTTCACCGACCGCCACACCGATTCCTGCCATGGCAGCAAGTGCAGCGAGGGAATAAAACACGAAGACCCATTTAATGTCTTTCAAATCATTTCCTCCTGTCATACATTCAAAATCAATTAATATGGATTTTTATTTGTTTATGTTATAATAGCACAGTTAGACATTCGAAAAAAAGAATAGTGGAGTGAAAGAATGACAAAGTTACGTCAAGATATCAGAAATATTGCGATCATCGCACACGTTGACCACGGGAAAACAACACTTGTCGATCAGCTTTTGAAGCAGTCAGGAATTTTCCGTTCGAATGAGCATGTGGATGAACGTGCAATGGATTCGAATGATATTGAGAGAGAGCGCGGAATCACGATTCTGGCGAAAAATACAGCGATCCAGTACAAGGATACGAAGATTAATATCCTTGATACCCCAGGACATGCGGATTTCGGCGGAGAAGTTGAGCGCATCATGAAAATGGTGGATGGCGTCCTTCTCGTTGTGGATGCGTATGAAGGCTGTATGCCGCAAACGCGTTTCGTTTTGAAAAAAGCCCTTGAACAGAATTTGCAGCCGATCGTCGTTGTCAATAAAGTCGACCGTGACTTTGCACGACCGGAAGAGGTTGTCGATGAAGTCATCGAATTGTTCATCGAATTGGATGCAAATGATGACCAGTTGGAGTTCCCGGTCATTTATGCTTCCGGCATGAATGGTACGGCATCTGATTCACCGGATCCGGCTGATCAGGAAGAAAACATGCAGGTCATCTACGATTCCATCGTTGATCACGTTCCAGCTCCTGTCGATAATCGGGACGAGCCGCTTCAGTTCCAAGTAGCTTTGCTGGATTACAGCGACTATGTTGGGCGAATCGGGATCGGCCGTGTATTCCGCGGCGCGATCGAAGTCGGTCAGCAAGTTTCTCTCATGAAGCTTGATGGAAAAGTGAAAAATTTCCGGGTTACTAAAATCCATGGCTTCCTCGGCCTGAAACGGGTTGAAATCGAACGTGCGGAAGCGGGAGATTTGATTGCGATTTCCGGAATGGAAGACATCAACGTCGGTGAGACGGTATGTCCGCAGGATCATCCCGAAGCGTTGCCGCTTCTTCGCATCGATGAGCCGACGCTGCAGATGACATTTCTCGTGAACAATAGTCCGTTCGCAGGGAAAGAAGGGAAATTCGTCACGTCACGCAAAATTCAGGAGCGTCTGGAACAACAACTCCAGACGGATGTATCGCTCCGTGTCGATAATACAGATTCACCGGATGAGTGGATCGTATCGGGACGCGGCGAGTTGCACTTGTCCATCCTGATCGAGAATATGCGACGCGAAGGTTTTGAACTTCAAGTGTCAAAACCTCAGGTCATCGTCAGAGTCATCGATGGAGTCAGATGTGAACCGGTTGAACGGGTTCAAGTGGATGTGCCTGAAGAGTATACCGGTGCGATTATTGAATCACTCGGTGAACGAAAAGGTGAAATGCTTGATATGATCAATAACGGAAGCGGACAGGTCCGGATGATTTTTAACGTACCGGCACGCGGTCTGATTGGTTATTCAACTGAGTTCATGACGCAAACGCGTGGATATGGAATCATCAACCACACATTTGATAGCTACCAGCCGCTTGCAGCCGGCCGGGTCGGCGGCAGACGACAAGGTGTACTCGTATCGATGGAACGCGGCAAGGCATCTTCATACGGCCTGCTCGGTGTAGAAGACCGTGGTATTGTCTTCGTTGAGCCGGGTACGGAAGTGTACGAAGGCATGATCGTCGGCGAACATAGCCGGGATAATGATTTGACCGTCAACATTGTAAAAGTGAAAGCGGCCAACAACATCCGCTCTGCGAATAAAGAGCAGACCACTACGATGAAAAAACCAAGAATCATGACGCTTGAAGAAGCCCTCGAGTATTTGAATGACGATGAATACTGTGAAGTGACGCCGGAATCGATCCGCCTTCGGAAAAAGATTCTGGATAAAAACGAGCGGGAACGGCTTGCGAAAAAGAAAAAATATGCTGAGCTTGAAGCATAAGTTCTGCTGAAAGGGTGTAAAGCGTGGGAGCCGAACAGCAATTCGTGTATGAAAATATGTACCCTGTCGCACGTTTTCTGTATAGCACCTTGCCGAATTATGATGTAGCGGGAGTTGCACTTCTCGCCATCATATTCGTGCTGTCAGCAATTGTGTACAAGCTGGGTTTTGCCAAAAAGCTTGGCTTCTGGCAAAATGCCATCATCGGTGTGTTTCTTTTGCTTGGCGGCTTAATCCTGACGTTTCTGGCGGTCTTCCTGCCGGTCGTTGAAGGATTGCTGATCGCGATGCTGATCTTAGTGCTTTATAAAGTTCGCTTATGGCGTGAAAAACGCGAAAACGCTGCTTCTCATTGAGAGGCAGCGTTTTCGCGTTCAAATAATTTATAGAGCACCGGAAGGGCGAGGATAAATGTAAAATGTCCGAAAGTCCAATACAGAAAGGCATTGAGATCCAATGGCGACACGAGTGGCTCCACAGCTAAAGCGGCCAACGGAAAGTACAGCAGGAAGAAAGGAAGACCGACCAGAAAGCTAATCAGAAAAAGCTGGCCGAAAGTGTAGCGCTGTCTCTTTGCAAGGAAAACATAAACAATCCCGATGACGACAGACAGTCCGATATGGAGAACGAACAGCCCGGTTTCCGACCAATCTCCAGAGGTTACAAAAGGCAGGAAATCAATGTTCAGCAGCAGCGAATAAACTTGCTTGCCGGTAAGTGCTTCCAGCCAGCGCAAAACACCTGCGAGGATAAAGCCGCTCCAGAACCCGATCCAAATACCTTTCAGCAGTTTCATGAATAGAAATCCCCTTCGATTCTTCGGGAACTTCTGTAAAATCGGAACTTGCCGGTCGCAATGCGCTCATTCGTCCGTGCGGTCACGCGTTCGTGGCAAGCCGCGCACATATACGTGTGGATCGGCCGATTGCGCAATCGCTTTGCCTCAGGTGCCGTGTTGTCCAACTCCTCAAGGATGTCACAGATCACACACTGCACCATCATACGGCTGTCACCTTCTCCACACGGATCGCCCGGACATCCGTGATGGGATGATCGCTGTTCGAACCATCCGGAAGCAGCACGTGTGCGGGTCCATCTTCCTGGAGCGGTTTCCCTTCATGGCTGAACTTCAGCAGAAGGGACTTCGCCGTTTCGATATCAAAAGCTGTTTCGCCATCTTTTGTCTCGATCACCACCTGATTCGCCCCTTCCAGCGGCTGGGCATTATTGAGGAAAGGTTCCAGGCGCATGCCGAACGTCCCTGTCAGCAATTCTGATTTCTTGAATTTGCGTTCTGTCTTCAGCGTAGGCGGAAATACTGCCCCTTCCATGATTTCACGGGACCAATGTGCACCGGTTGCCCGTTTGTATTCTTCCAGCTCATCTGTTTCTTCTGTATTGCCGCTGAAGAAATCAGTCAGCTCAATTTTGCGGTCATCAAAAATCCATGTGCCGGGGTCCAATGTGATCTGGAAAGCCACAGCTCCTTTAACAGGTATAATCATTTCCATAATTAAAAGCCTCCAAAAATAAAATAGTCATTATTACCAGTATAACTGTTCCTGGTGAAACGACAAAGGGATTCAGCCCATTCCTGTAAACGAGCTTGCAATTTGCCGGAATTACAGCTACACTTTAAGACAAGCGACACTGAGAAGAAATATCAAGTATGGGGGAGTCCTCATGGAACATACAAAGGAACAATCATATCAGCTGAAAGCTACAGAACTCCTCAGAGCAGATGCCGCGAAAATTGAGCAACTGATCAAGGTCCAGATGGATCATCTGACAATGCCTCAATGCCCGCTCTATGAAGAGGTTCTGGATACCCAGATGTTTGGCTTATCGCGTGAAATTGATTTTGCTGTTAAACTCGGCCTGATTGACCGGGAAGAAGGCAAACTATTGATCGATACACTTGAGAAGAAGCTGTCACTCCTTCATGAGGCGTATACGAATAAATGACTGAAACTCAAACCACCCAGTTTGAGTTTTTTTACTAATCTCAACTACATGGACAGAATGAGGGAACTGCATGAAAGCGTACATAGAGAAATATAGACGGTATTTTGATTTTCACTTATTCTTTACATACATAGCACTTTCGATTTTCGGGCTGATCATGATTTACAGCGCCAGTATAGCATGGGCCTATAACGTCCTCGATCAATCACCGAACCATTACTTCATCCGGCAGCTGTTCAACTTGGCCATTTCGCTTCCGGTGCTGGCCGTTGCTGCTTTATTCCCTTATAAATATTTCCGCAATCGAAGAGTACTGACGGCAATCCTTGCAGTGATGTTCCTTGGACTGATACTCGTCCATTTCATCGGGGAAGCAAATGGCGGTGCACAGAGCTGGATCAGTATTATGGGACTCGTGAACATGCAGCCTTCGGAAGTGGCGAAAATCGGCATCATCCTTTATCTGGCCGGTGCATTTGCCAATAAATACGATAACGGGACGATCAATCAGTTAAACCAAGGAATCATTCCGCCGGTGGTAGTCATGACGTTTGCAATTTTTCTTGTGTTCCTTGAGCCCGATCTTGGGACGGCCACGCTAATTGGTATGATCGGTCTTTGTGTTATGGCGGCAAGCGGAATCCGCTTTAACGTTTTTATGCGGCTCTCAAGTATCGTGGTCGGGGCTGTCGCCATTTTTATCATTCCTTTCATGATCTTCGCCGGCGATCAGATTTTCACCGAGAAACGCCTTGGCCGGGTCGATGCCTTCTTTAATCCGTTTTCCGATGAACTCGGCTATGGATTTCAGATTGTGAACGGCTATCTGGCCATAGGATCCGGCGGTTTATCGGGACTCGGCCTTGGTCAGTCGATACAGAAGCTCGGATATCTGCCGGAACCCCATACCGATTTCATCATGGCGGTCATTGCGGAAGAACTAGGCGTGCTTGGTGTAGCTTTTGTTATCGGCGGTCTGGCGTTTATCGTGCTGAAAGCTTTATCCATCGCGATGACAACGAAAGATCCGCTTGCCCGGATGCTGGCTGCCGGGGTCGGCAGTATGATCGGAATCCAGAGCTTTGTTAACCTGGGCGGTCTGACGGGAATCATTCCACTGACCGGTGTGCCGCTGCCATTCATCAGCTATGGCGGAACGTCCATCGTTTTGTTATCGTTAGCTATGGGGATTCTTCTGAATGTTTCAACGGTTCACAAGTATGAAAAATTAAACGAGTAAAGGCAGGGGTTATGTTTGAAGACGATTAAAAAAATATTGGTTGCTAACCGCGGAGAAATCGCTATTCGGATTTTCCGCGCCTGTACAGAACTGAATCTTCGCACAGTTGCGATTTATTCCCGGGAAGATAAGGGATCATTTCACCGTTATAAGGCTGATGAATCGTATCTGGTCGGCGAAGGGAAAAAGCCGATTGATGCTTATCTTGATATTGAAGGAATCATCGAAATCGCAAAGGATTCGGGATCAGATGCCATCCATCCCGGTTACGGATTTCTGTCAGAAAACGTTCATTTTGCCCGGCGCTGTGAAGAAGAAGGCATCGTTTTTATCGGCCCGGAATCGAAGCATCTTGATATGTTCGGCGATAAAGTGAAAGCGCGCGACCAAGCCATCAAGGCTGGCATCCCGGTCATTCCAGGGTCTGACGGTCCTGTTGCATCCCTTGAGGAAGTGCAGGATTTTGCTGCATCCGCAGGTTTTCCGCTGATGATTAAAGCGTCACTGGGTGGCGGAGGACGCGGTATGCGGATTGTGAACAACGCAGAGGAATTGCCGGAAGCATACGAGCGGGCGAAATCTGAAGCAAAAGCGGCATTTGGATCGGATGAAATGTATGTGGAGAAATTCATCAGTAAGCCCAAGCATATCGAAGTCCAAATCCTTGGGGACATGTCAGGAAATATCATCCACCTGTACGAACGGGATTGCTCCATTCAGCGGCGCCACCAGAAAGTAGTGGAAATTGCTCCTTCAAATTCGCTTTCCGACGAGCTCCGAAACCGCATTTGTGAAGCTGCTGTTAAACTGATGAATAACGTGTCCTATGTTAACGCAGGAACTGTTGAATTCCTGGTAGCAGATGATGAATTTTACTTCATTGAAGTAAATCCAAGAATCCAAGTGGAACACACAATTACGGAAATGGTGACAGGGATCGATATTGTGCATGCACAAATTCACATTGCCCAAGGATATAGCCTGCATTCGCCGGAAGTGAGGATTCCGCAGCAAAACGAAATTCCGCTGTTCGGACATGCCATTCAATCCCGTGTGACAACAGAAGATCCGCTGAATGGCTTTATGCCGGATGCAGGCAAATTGATGACATACCGGTCTGGCGGCGGCTTTGGCGTCCGGCTTGATGCAGGCAATGGATTCCAGGGAGCTGTCATTACACCTTTCTACGATTCGTTGCTGGTGAAAGTATCCACGTGGGGGGTTACTTTCCAGGAAGCAGCTGCGAAAATGGATCGGAACTTACAGGAATTCCGAATCCGCGGGATTAAAACGAATATTCCATTCCTGGAAAACGTAGTAAAACACGAAAAATTCCTGAGCGGTGAATTTGATACCGGTTTCATCGACTCAACACCTGAACTGTTCATTTTTCCGGTCCGGAAAGACCGTGGAACGAAACTGCTCAGCTATATCGGAAACGTTACTGTAAATGGATTTCCTGGAATTGAGAAAAAGCTTAAACCGATTTATGCGGACCCGCGGAAACCGGAAGTCGATCTCCGGCAACCGGCATCGGAAGGAACAAAACAGATTCTTGAACGTGAAGGCGTGGATGGGCTGATTAAATGGGTCAAGAACCAGCAGGACGTGCTGCTGACGGATACGACGATGCGTGATGCCCATCAGTCGCTGCTCGCTACCCGTGTCCGGTCCTATGACTTGTTTGATATTGCCAAAGAGACAGCCAGACTGCAGCCGGACCTGTTTTCACTAGAGATGTGGGGAGGGGCGACGTTTGATGTGTCGTACCGATTCCTCAAAGAAGATCCATGGCAGCGGCTGATCCAGCTCCGGAAAGAAATCCCGAACGTCATGTTCCAAATGCTGTTCCGGGGTGCGAATGCGGTCGGTTACAAGAACTATCCCGACAACGTTATTCGGGAATTCATCCGGCAGGCCGGTCACGCCGGAATTGATGTATTCCGCATTTTCGATTCACTCAATTGGCTGAAAGGCATGGAAGTGGCAATTGATGAAGTTCGGCAGTCCGGAAAAGTGGCGGAAGCGGCGATTTGCTATACTGGTGATATTCTGAATCCATCCCGCGATAAGTATACACTGAATTACTATAAGGAAATGGCGAAAGCATTGGAAGATTCCGGCGCACACATTCTGGCGATCAAGGATATGGCCGGCCTCTTGAAGCCTGAAGCTGCTTACCGCCTGATTTCAGAACTTAAAGAGACTGTTTCGCTTCCGATCCATCTGCATACGCATGACACAAGCGGTAATGGTGTGTTCCTGTATGCAAAAGCCATTGAAGCAGGAGCAGACATCGTGGATACGGCGTTGAGTTCCATGGCGGGGCTGACTTCCCAGCCTTCTGCAAGTACGCTTCACTATGCATTGAGCGGCGGAAAGCGGGAAGTGCGCGGTGATGTCGCGTCGCTTGAGAAATTATCACGTTACTGGGAAGATGTGCGACGTTACTACCATGATTTCGAGAGCGGAATGAACAGTCCGCATTCTGAAATTTACGTTCACGAAATGCCGGGTGGGCAATATTCAAATCTCCAGCAACAGTCGAAAGCCGTTGGTCTCGGTGCCCGGTGGGAGCAAGTGAAAGACATGTATTCCCGGGTGAACCTGCTGTTCGGCGATGTGGTCAAAGTAACTCCATCATCGAAAGTGGTGGGCGATATGGCGCTCTTCATGGTACAGAATAACCTGGATGAAGAAACTGTTTTGACAAAAGGGGAAGCCCTTGATTTTCCGGATTCTGTCATCGAATTCTTTGAAGGATATATCGGTCAGCCTTACGGCGGATTTCCTGAAGATCTTCAGAAAGTCATTCTAAAAGGAAGAAAACCGATTACGGTACGTCCAGGAGAATTGCTGGAGCCGGCTGATTTTGAAAGAATTAATGAAGAATTATTCCAGAAGCTGGATCGGCCGGTAACAAGTCATGAAATGCTTGCATATGCGCTGTATCCAAAAGTCTTTGATCAGTACACAGCGACCAATGAGCAGTTCGGCAATGTTTCGGTGTTGGACACGATGACGTTCCTATATGGCATGCGTCTCGGTGAGGAAATTCAAGTAGAGATTGAAAAAGGAAAAACGTTGATGATCAAGCTTGTGTCCATCGGTGAACCGCAGAAAAACGGAATGCGGACGATGTACTTTGAGCTGAATGGCCAGCCGCGGGAGATCAACATTCAGGATATGGCAGTAGAGACTGACAATGCGGCCCACCTGAAGGCGAATCCTGCTGACGACAGCCATATCGGAGCGACCATGCCGGGCACTGTGCTGAAAGTTGTTACAGAAAAAGGTGCTGAAGTAAGACGCGGAGACCATTTGCTGGTAACAGAGGCGATGAAGATGGAAACGACCGTTCAGGCACCATTTGATGGAACCATCCGAGAGATTTACGTCAGTCCGAATGAAGGGATTGCAACAGGCGATCTGCTGATTGAAATGGATCGGAAATAATAAAAAAACAAACGGGGCTGTCCAAAAAGCCCCCCTAAATTAAAAACAGGGAGAGAATAACCAATTGGTTGTTCTCTCCCTGTTTTTTAAAGTCTACTTTTTCGGAAAGTGAACGGAGGAAACCGGCCACTTTCCGAAAATTATGCGCCATGGCGATAAGTCCAAATTCGATGTTTTCTTCTCCTGATATTTTTTGAAAACGACGCGGCGGCCGTTTGGACAGATGAATCGGTCATCCGCTTCTTCATACGTCCAGTTTTTCACGTTCCATTCATTGTTTTTAAACTTCTTCGTCTGCTCTTTCAGATAGGTGCCATACGGGATCAGGAAGCCGGCAAGCGGTTCTTTTTCATCCCCGATCAGGTAGAGGTAGTTCTCTTCGCTTCCATAGCCGGCATCCGCGACGATGGTCTTCGGCATAGGCAGGGCAGATGCCTGCAGCGCTTCCAGATGTGGAATCAGGCAGCGAGCATCTCCCGGGCGCTGATGAATGGTATAGAACAGCACGAATTGATTCTCGGTCGCCATCTGGATATTGTATCCGGGTTTCAGCTGGCCATTCTTCATATGATCTTCCTTCATCCGCATGAATGTGGCGTCCGGGTCCGTCTTCGAGAAGCTGTTGCGCTCTCCACAGACGGCGAGCTGTTCCGCATACGTTTCTTGGCGAGGAATGAAGTTTTCACGAATCAGTTTCACTTTCTTTTTCAGGAGACTGTGCCGTTTGCGGAGTCCTTTTCTGTTTTCCACGAGCTTTTCCTCAGCGATGAGATCCGTCAGGATATCCACTTGGTCTTCCAGCCGGTTCGCAACTGAAGCCAATTCCACAGCCGCCGGCTCCTCGGCCAGCTGGCCCAGTTCCAATCCCTCCGCCTTGGCAATCTCCTGGATTTCCTGAAGCGTTTCCTGGATTCTGATTTTCAGTTTCGCTTCCTGCCCCGTCACCGCCTTACGGAAGACAAAGCTATACTTATTGGCGTCCGCTTCCATCTTCGTCCCGTCCAGGAAGTAGTTCTCAAACTCGACAAACCCTTGCCGGTGAAGTTCCAAAACAGTGAACTCGAATAACTGATCGATGACCGCTCCCATTCGGACGCTCCGGAAATGGTTGATGGTCCGGAAATCCGGTTTCTGCATCGCCGCCAGCCAGATCGCCGGAAGATCCTCGTGCAGCATCGTGGCGATGCCCCGGCAGGAATAAACTTTTTGGGAATAGGCATAGAGAATAACTTTGAGCATCAGTTTCGGGTGGAAGGGTGGCCGCCCGCCGCCAGGGTAGCAGGCGGTCAACACTTCCTCAGGGTAAGCCTCAACCAGTTGATCCACCACACGAGCCACATGATGGTCGGGAATCAGGGCGCCAATATCAGGAATGCATAAGGTCTGGTTCGGATCATACGGTTTGAATGCGGGAGCCGGCCGGCGCCCTTGGGTGGAAACTGCGGTTTCGTGTTCAAGTAATTTACCTGACGGAAGAGCCGGTTGCGTGGTATAATCGGTGTAAGCAATCGTTGGATTGCGTATAAAAATCGTCCTTTCTGAGTGGTGGTGTGGTAACTCCCATTTTACAGAAACGGACGATTTTTGTATGCGCTGATGACTTGACTAGCGGGAAGGCCGGCGGCGACTCCTGCGGGACCAGCACGAGCTGAAGACCCTGGACCGAGCCCAGCGAGGGAAGCGTCTGAAGCCGTGCCCGCGGAAAGCGTCCGCCGGGCCGAACCCCAGCTACTTCTTTACGAATAGAAAAAGGAACTGCCCCTCGAGGTCATTTTTCATGACCTTTCGGGACAGCCCCGTTTGTTTTTTTATAAAGATCATAAAGAATGCTTGCTTCTTGAAATCAGCATAATCATATAGCACAGAAGCCCGAACAGCAGCGAGATGAACAGGGAGTGCAGAAGTGAAATGACCAGGTTCAGCTGGGTCAGGACCACGAGCATGCCGGTCGTCGCCTGCAGCAGGACAAGCGTAAAAGCAATCAGCCAGCCGCGCTGCAGCACTTTCTGGTCCCGGTACTGCTTATAGGTATGCCAGGCGATATAGCCAAGCCACACAACAATAAGCGCAGCCGCCAGGCGGTGTCCCATCTGTACCCACTCAAACCGGTTATACGGAAGAGCGAATTGATCGTTTCTGCACAGAGGCCAATCGGCACATACAAGACTTGATTCCGTATGACGGACGAGAGCCCCGGTATAGATGACGATGTACGAATAAAGGGTTACGCCGATGGTATGCACTTTTAACTTGTTTCCAATTCGGAGCCGGTCAGCATTGAACTTCCTGTCCACTTCGAAAATCAGAAGTGTCAGCAGAAGAACTGCCGCAAAGGAAAGCAGGGAAATGCCGAAATGCAGGGCAAGAATGAAATCTCCCTGTCCCCACAGCACTTGGGCTGCTCCAATGAGAGCTTGGAGAATGAGAAAGAACACAGCCATGAAAGCAAGGAATTTTGTCTCCCGAATATGACCGTATGCCAGCCATGCCCAAACAGCCAGAACAACAATTAAAATGCCGACCGATCCAGTTACGAGCCGGTGTGAAAATTCAATAAGCACTTCAGCAGTAATTTCTGTCGGAATCAGTTCACCATTGCAGCCGGGCCAACTGCGGCCGCATCCCATTCCGCTTTCTGTTTTTGTGACAAGCGCCCCGCCAAGCAGGATCAGAAGCATGCCGACCGTTGCCGCAACGGCCAGCCATTTTAAATATGTCGATTGTTTTCCGCGCATGGAGACACCTACTTTTCTATCTGAACAAACCAATTGCTTAATATGCATGGGCGTATGCCCGCATACTCGATAATAGCGAATGTCCTTTTAAAAAACAATGAAAAACGGGCAGGACCGGTAAGTTTCGGAAAATGGACAAAACTATTGCCTGCTCTTTCACAAACTGTTCAAAAAAGGCATCGTTTACATCTAAAAAAAAACAGATTCGTGCTGTATCATGGAAGAGTATGTATTCCTGCGAAATCATTCGAAATCCCCGCATTTCCTGTGAATTGCTAGTTGCGTGTAGAAATATGGGTGGGAATTCGATATAGTAAGGATTAGCGGAATCAGCTTACAACATTGAAAGGAGGAGGTTCTATGTCTAATGGCCGGTCGCTTTCCGCACCGCAAACCGCGGAGACGGAAACTGCAACCTTCATACAGGACTTTTTAGCGCTGATCAAAATTGGGATTGTCAATTCCAATCTGATCACAGTTTTCACCGGCCTCTGGCTGGCTTTCCAGTTTTCAGGAAGACATTTTCTTCAGGAATTGGACCTTCTGGTGCTCGCCATAGCAGGATCTGCTTTCATTATTGCCGGATCTGCGGCTATGAACAATTATATTGACCAGGATATCGATCCGGTCATGTCCCGGACAAAGTCGCGGCCGACAGTCACCGGCAGATTTAAACCGTCAGCTGTTCTGGCGATGGCATTGTCTTTCATTGTTGTAGGCGAAATCTTATTGTTTTCCGCTTCAGTGGCTGCGGGTCTGTGGGGCATTGCAGGAGTGCTGGCATATGTGGTGCTGTACTCCATGTGGTCAAAACGCCGCCATGTCAGCAATACGATTGTTGGCAGTATTTCCGGAGCCATCCCGCCGCTAATCGGCTGGGCTGCAGTCGAACCGGCCCTCGGGCCGGGGGCATGGGCATTGTTCCTGATCATGTTTGCCTGGCAGCCGCCCCATTTTTATGCGCTGGCGATGAAACGGACGGAAGAATACCGGGCAGCCGGAATTCCGATGCTTCCGGTCATCAAAGGGTTCGCACGCACGAAGAAATCCATGCTTGCATGGGTGCTTGTGCTGTTCCCGCTTCCGTTGCTTCTGCTGGAACTCGGTGCAGGATTCGTAATCCTGGCGACTGTATTGAATATCGGCTGGCTCATTTTAGCCCTTCGCGGTTTCAGTGCCAAAAATGATTTAAAATGGGCAATGCAGATGTTCATCTATTCGCTGAATTACATGACCATACTGTTTGTCTCGATGATCATTTTCGCTTTGTTTGTCTGAGAACAGTGTTGTGAAGCACCATTATTATTCATATGAAAGAGAGGTTTAAAAAGCTATGATGAAAGGTCTTAAAAAGTGGCGACTGTTTGGATTGCTGGCTGCACTGACGGCCTTCCTGGCAGGCTGTGGGGAAGAACAGATATCGATCCTTCAGCCGGCCGGTCAAGTGGCGGAAGATCAGTATGATCTATTGCTGCTGTCTACTGGCGTTATGGTATTTGTTATACTTGTTGTAACTATTATTTATGTATTAGCAATCGTCAAGTTCCGCCGGAAAAAAGTTGGAGACGACTTCATGCCTGAGCAAGTGGAAGGAAGCCAGCGTCTTGAGTTTCTCTGGACAGCAATTCCGATTGCGATTGTCCTGTTCCTCGCTGTTCCAACCGTAGCAATTACATATCAATTGGAAGACGTGGACGACATGGGAGTTCTTGATGCAGAAGGAACGCCTGCAAGCTTGACGGTCGATGTGACCGCAAAACTTTACTGGTGGGAATTTGCTTATCCGGACCTTGGAATCTACACAGCACAGGAGCTTGTCGTTCCTGCAGATGAAACAGTTTATTTCAATCTTACTGCAGCTGACGTAAAACACTCGTTCTGGGTTCCATCCATCGGAGGAAAAGTGGATGCGAACGTTGACGGGGTCAACACTTTTTATCTGACATTTGATGAAGAATCAGCTGATCTTGAAGATGGCGTATTTTACGGGAAATGTGCTGAATTGTGCGGACCTTCACACGCCTTGATGGATTTTAAAGTAAAAGTGCTCAGTGAAGTGGAATTCAACGCCTGGGTAGCAGCAATGCAGGAATCTACAGGAGACGTTGCAGAAGCAGGAGAACTTGCAGAAGCAGGACAGGACTTGTTTGAAGAAAGCTGTATTGCCTGCCATGCAGTTTCCGGCGCACAGACAACCGGCGGAATCGCTCCTAACCTTGCAACATTCGGCGACCGTAACCGGATCGCCGGCTTCCTGCCGCATTCCGAAGAGAACCTCATAAAATGGATCTCTGAGCCGCAGGAATACAAGCCGGGTAACCTGATGCCGGATCCGGGAAGTCTTCCGGGGCGTGATGGCGAAGGGTTCACGGAAGAAGAACTGAATGCACTTGCTGCATACTTGTTCAGCCTGACGGTTGAAGAAGAACAAGATTAAGGACATTTTAATTTAAAAGGGAGGGTTACGTTGTGAGTTCTACTGCACAAGCACGGAAAAAGGGCTTTGGCGCAACTTTATGGGATTATCTCACGACCGTTGACCATAAGAAGATTGCGATTCTGTACTTAGTCTCAGGCGGCTTCTTTTTCGTCCTCGGCGGAATTGAAGCGATGCTCATCCGGATTCAGCTGGCAGTGCCGGCAAATGAATTCCTGAGCGCGCGACTTTATAATGAAATTATGACGATGCACGGTACGACGATGATCTTCCTGGCTGCGATGCCATTATTATTCGCATTCATGAATGCCGTCGTTCCGCTCCAGATCGGAGCGCGGGACGTTGCATTTCCATTCCTGAACTCGCTCGGATTCTGGCTGTTTTTCTTTGGCGGGATCTTCCTGAACCTTTCATGGTTCTTCGGTGGAGCACCGGATGCAGGGTGGACATCTTATGCATCACTTGCACTGGCATCTGAAGGGCACGGAGTTGACTTCTATGCACTGGGACTTCAGATTTCAGGGGCAGGGACCCTGATTGCGGGAATCAACTTCCTGGTTACGATCATCAACATGCGTGCACCAGGAATGACCTATATGAGAATGCCGCTGTTTACGTGGACAACTTTTATCGCGTCTGCACTGATTCTCTTTGCTTTCCCTCCACTGACTGTCGGTCTGTTCTTCCTGATCCTTGACCGGCTATTCCACGGTAATTTCTTTAACGTGGAAATGGGAGGTAATACCATCATCTGGGAGCACCTGTTCTGGATCTTCGGCCACCCGGAAGTATACATTCTCATCCTTCCGGCATTCGGGATTTTCTCTGAAATTTTCCAGACGTTTTCAAGAAAAAGGCTATTCGGTTACTCGGCCATGGTATTTGCGACCATTATCATCGGTTTCTACGGCTTCATGGTTTGGGCACACCATATGTTCACGTCCGGACTTGGCGCCACGGCAAATGCGATTTTCGCGGTAGCCACAATGGCGATTGCCGTTCCGACAGGGGTTAAGATCTTCAACTGGCTCTTAACCATATGGGGCGGAAATATTTCCTTTACGACTCCAATGCTGTATGCACTCGGATTCATTCCGTCATTCGTAGCAGGCGGGGTAACCGGCGTTATGCAGGCCATCGCACCGCTCGATTACCAGCTGCATGATTCCTACTTCATCGTAGCGCACTTCCACTATGTAATTGTCGGTGGGGTTGTACTGGGACTTCTCGGCGGATTGCATTTCTACTGGCCGAAGATGTTTGGTACTATGCTGAGCGATAAAATCGGTAAAATCACCTTCACGTTATTCTTTATCGGATTCCATTTAACATTCTTTATCCAACATTTCCTTGGACTGTTGGGTATGCCACGACGCGTATACACGTATGTCGGCGACCAAGGCTGGGATCTGTATAACCTGATCAGTTCAGTCGGAGCAATTTTCATGGCTCTTGGTGTAATTACTTTGGTGATCAACATCATTATGACTTCGGTCAAAAATGAGCGGGTCGGCAATGACCCATGGGGCGACGGCCGTACACTCGAATGGGCTATCCCGTCTCCGCCGCCGTATTACAATTTCAAACAGACACCGCTTGTCCGGAGTCTGGATACGTACTGGCTCGAAAAAATGGAAGGTAATCCGGAAGGCATGACCTATGCTGAACCGATCGGGGATATTCATATGCCGAACAACTCGATCATTCCATTCATTATGTCATTCGGCTTGTTCGTCGCCGCATTCGGTGCACTATTCCATATCGATGGTGACAAGGCATGGACGCTGCCGGTGCTGATTATCGGAATGCTGATCACATTCGGCTCGATGGCAGCCCGTTCACTGAAGGATGATCTCGGTTACCATATCCATAAAGAAGAATTGTTGGAAGAAGGGGGGCATACAGGTGGACATCAATAAACAGTATTCCCCTCAGACGTGGCCGGACCATCCCGAGACGGCCACACTGGAAGGTAAAAATAAGTTTGTCGGATTCTGGCTGTTTCTCGGTGGAGAGACTGTACTGTTTGCCACACTGTTCGCAACATATTTAGCTTTGAAGGATAAAGGGCCGCAGGGAATGGAGCTCACGGCAAATCAGCTGTTCGAGCTTCCGCTCGTCTTTATCATGACGATGCTTCTTTTGACTTCATCTCTGACAAGCGTTTATGCAATGTTCCATATGAAGAGCCATAATTTCAAGGCGATGCAGGCATGGATGGCTGTAACGGTTCTGCTGGGGGCAACATTCCTTGGATTTGAGATTTATGAGTTCAATCACTACGTACATGAATTTGGCTTCACATATGGTCAAAGTGCATTCAGTTCCGCGTTTTACACACTTGTAGGTACACACGGACTGCACGTGGCGCTCGGTCTCGGCTGGTTCATCCTGTTGATGCTGAGAAACGCAAAACGCGGACTGAACTTGTATAATGCATCGAAGTTCTATACGGTATCGCTGTACTGGCACTTCATTGACGTTGTATGGGTATTCATTTTCACAGTAGTCTACTTGATGGGAGTGGTCGGATAACATGGCACATGATGTTGAGACACACAAAAGATCCCAGGCGGAGTATGAGTATGCAAAACGTAAACGCGAACATGAAATGCGCGGTCAAGTTGCGACATTTGCACTGATGATTTTTCTGACACTGATTGCATTCACTGCTGTTGTCGCTGATTTCTCAGCATATTATGTTGTACCGTTGATCCTGCTATTGGCCGCTGTCCAGGTTGTGCTTCAGCTGTACTACTTCATGCACGGAAAAGAAAAAGGTCACGGAACACCGCTGTTTTTCATGTACGGTGGCATGTTGATTGCATTTACAATCCTTGTTACCTTTGTCACAATTATTTGGATCTGATCCCAAACCCTCTGCACTTGCTGCAGAGGGTTTTTCTGTTTTGAAATGTCATAGTTCGTTCATTGATATCATAGAGTAACGGCTTTATAATGAAACTACTTGGACTGTAAGGAGGTAAGAGCTGATGCCGCTTAGTATTTTCGGATTTCAGGCGCTGTGGAGTCCGGTTTTCATCGGAGTGCTGGTGTTTTTAACAGTACTGTATTTTTTGATTACGGTAAAATGGCGTCATGATTTTGCAGTAAGTCAACCATTGAAGAAAAAAGAAGCAATCGCTTTTGTTTCGGGTATGGTTCTGCTCTATGTCCTAAAAGGCTCGCCGATCGATTTGCTTAGTCATATTCTCTTTTCTGTACACATGACACAGATGGCATTTTTCTTGTTTTTGGTCCCGCCGCTTTTAATCGTGGGGATCCCCGCGTGGGTTTGGCAGTCTTTTATCGGGTTACCTGTTGTACGCAGTATTTTTGCCGTAATGACGCGGCCCGCAATCGCATTGGTTTTATTCGGTATTCTATTCTCTTTCTATCATCTGCCGGTGATATTCGACATCATCAAACAGGATGAAGTTTATCACGGTCTCTATACACTCGTATTGTTTTTGTCTGCATTCTTTATGTGGTGGCCGATCATGAATACACTGCCTGACACACATAAAGTTCATGGACTAATCCGAGTCGGATATATTGTCGGCAGCGGAGCCATGCTGACACCTGCCTGTGCCTTGATCATCTTCAGTAATTCAGCATTTTATGCTACATATTCTGATCCGGAAGCATGGCTTCAGGCCATGGCGCTCTGTGTGCCGGTCTCCACGCTCGCTGGATTGAATCTGACGGGTCCGGAGCTCTTCACGAGCATGAGTCCTTTGGAAGATCAGCAGGTGGGCGGGATAGCCATGAAGGTGCTGCAGGAACTGATTCTGACCTATTTCCTTGGAATGGTCTTCTATCAGTGGTTCCGCCGAGAACAGGACAATGCGGATGAAATCACAGCACAAGCATTGCGTGACCGAAAAACGATGCTTGCGTATCAGAGAGGCCAGTAATGGCAGATGCTGCTTAAAGGAGAATGGATTAAATGAATTTGCCGTTGCTACCGACGATCAGTACCTTTTTCATCGTGTTGAGTGCCATACTTGTGGCCATTGGCTGGTCACTTGTCATCCGGCGCAAGATTGAAGCGCATAAAAAAGTGATGTGGGCAGCAGGAGCTGCTGCATTGATCTTTTTCATCATTTACGCTTCCCGAACTATATTCATAGGCAATACATCATTCGGCGGTCCAGCCGAGTACAAGATTTACTATACCGTGTTTCTGATCTTTCATATTTTCCTGGCAACGACAGGTGCGGTATTTGGTATCGTCTCAATTACCACCGGCTATCGGAATCGCCTTGGGATCCACCGGAAGATCGGTCCGATTACAAGCATCATCTGGTTTTTTACCGCTATTACCGGTGTGCTCGTTTATCTCTTGCTCTATGTATTCTATAAGGGTGGGGAAACCACTTCTGTTTTCAAGGCGATATTAGGATTCTAAGTACAACAAAAGAGCCGCTCCCAAAAGGGAAGCGGCTCTTTTTCATATTTTAATTTTCCATCTGATCATTTCAGCTTCACGAGCGGATGTATAGAGAATCACCAGAAGCGGGCCGAGGAAAAATCCAAGGAAACCAAATAGTTTCAGTCCAAGGAACATCGAAATCAGCGTAGCAAGCGGTGACAGGCCGATGTAAGTTCCCATCACTTTTGGTTCCAAAGTACGCCGGATGAGCAGTAAGATGAATGCGAGAATCGCCATCTCAACACCGAGTACTGTGTTGCCGATGATAAAATAATAAGCCGCCCATGGGGCCAAAACGAGAATGGAACCAAGAATGGGGATGAAATCAATAATCCATATGACAAGCGACATAATAATAGCGTATTCCGGGATAATTATTAACAGACCGATCAAGGAAGCGACGAAAATCACAATACTGACAAGGAACTGGGCCTTTAAGAAACCAAACACCATGCGATGGAGCCGGCCTTGCATAAAGCGAACTTTTTCAGCGGTCTGATCAGTAAATTGACGGAAAATCATCAGTTTTAAATTGGGCAGTTCCAGCATGAACAGGAACAGGGCGATAAGAAAAACAAGGAAGCTTACAAGGAAGCCGGGAATTCCTGTCAGCAGGTTCGTGACCGTATCGTAATTTACTAAAGTTAAAATACCATCCTGCACGCCAACGAGGAAGCCGGCAAATTCCTCTTCGAATACTGCCACAACTTCAGCCGGTAGACCTTCAGCTGCCCTGAAGAAGAAAGCCTCCAGATCGAACCACATCGTTGATAGGGAATCCAAGTAGACAGGCGCGGATTTTGACAACTGGATTACCTGGCCGACCAATTGGGTGACGGTCAAATACAGCAGGAATGAAATAATTAGAAGAAATAACGTGAACACAATGATGACAGCCGGTTTTCGTTTTCCCCTGAAGTAACCGGAAACCCATAAAACAATTGGCTCAAGAAAAAACGCCATCACCAGTGCAGCAAGCAGCGGGAGTGAGACTGGCACCACAAAAACCGCAAGAATGATAGCCAGTATGATACCAGCCGTGACTCCTACTGTTTTTTTACTGATCCATTTTACAGAACTCATAACGCTCCCCCATCAGTCCATTTTTCATTTTGAAAACAATCTGATAATTTAATCGGAAGAAAAAGCTGCAGCCGACGAGAAGGCTGCAGCAAATCACTATACATGAATTTCAAATTCCTGTAAGTCTGCTTTAATAGACGTCAGAATATCGAAACATTTCTTTACCAGATGTTCCGGGAAAATTTCATCCGCTCCATATTCAATGCCGTGTGGGTAATAATGTTTTCCTAATACAGGTGTCATGAGCTGGACCATCGCATCGTTTGCATCAATGTCGCCGCTGACTGCATATCCAAACACACGGAGGTAATAGACACCTTCCTGAATGATAAATTTGCGGTCATATGTAATCCGCTCGTAATCCCATGCGCCTTCGCTCGTCATGCCATATTTGTTCATGATCTCTGTCATTACCTGTATATCTGCACGGGTCTGTTCCAGTCCTGTGTTCTCGAAATCCATGGGTGATTCCTCCTCAATTGCGTCGTCATTATACGTAATCATGCTCCTTCTATAATAAAACATATTAAATAGGGATGCAATGACAACATTGTGTCGGGTGAGCCATCCCGTTATAATAAAGCCAACAGCTGACTAAGGAGTTGCTTATTTGAAGAAAGGTCTCCGCTTCTTAATTGCAGGGCTGATTGTACTGCTCGCTCTGTTCATATGGGATTCACCGATTCAGGAAAACGAACCGCTCCTGGCTCCGGAAACCATCGATCCTTTGCCGGCGAATGAATCCGCTGATGTTTCACTGGGGGCTGCACGGCCTGACGCAGGAGTTTCCATGTTCATTGGAAAATCCGTTGAGGAGTGGTTGGCGCAATTTGGTGAGCCAGCCAGAATCGAGCCTTCTGCTTTCGAGTACGAATGGTGGGTCTATCCTGAGCCGCTGGCTGAATACAAGATGGCAGGTGTCCGGGACGGAAAAGTGGTCCAGGTTTATGCTGCTGGAGCAGAAACGAATATCGAGCCCTTCACAATCGGACAGACACTTGAGGAATTGTACCGGTTTACAATCGTACAGAGTGAAGTGTCCGTCGAGTTCGATTCTAATGTCTATACTTTCCACCTGGCCACAGACGACTTGAATAAGCGGCTGCTGGTTAAGTTTAATGGTGTTTATGCACAATTATATCTTGATCAGGAAGATGGCCGGCTTGAGGCGGCCCGTTTCATCGATGCGCAGACGCTGATCAGCCATCGGCCATACGATATGATTTATATGGGTGAATTGCTGCCGCGTGAAAAACCGTCTTCCCGAGACCAGCAGGCAGTGGATGCGGCAAACACACGTCAGCTTGTTGAAATTGCAAACGTATACCGGAATCATCACGGCCAGCCGTTACTGCCGGTTCTCCCTGAATTGCACGAAGTGGCAAAGGCGCATAGTGCCGACATGGCCCAAAATACGTTAGGTGATGCAGATTCAGAGCCAATGAGCCTGGCTGAACGGCTGGAAGCAGCGGATATCGCATACGATGAGGCGGCCGCGAATACTGCAGTAGAGTACTATGATGCAGCAGAGGCAGTGCATGGCTGGCTGAATTCTGACAAGCACCGGAGCATTTTGCTGGCAGAGGAGTTTACTCATACCGGGGCGGGTGTATTCAATCAATTCTACACACAGGAATTTTTAAGGCGGGATGCTGCCTCTGTTCTTTCAGACTAATGTAACCATTCTACTGCGGTGTAGGAATAATGAAAAAAGAACCTGTAGCATGCGCGACGAGTTCACCATCTGACTTTTCGACTTTCCCTTCAACAATCATCATATGCCGGCCGGCACGCAGAATATGCGCTTCAGCAATGAGCGCGGAAGTATCAGCAACAGAAAGATAATGAACATTGAAAGTCGAAGTTACAGTTACAAATCCCTCTGGACAGCGGCTGCTGGCAAGAGTGCCCATTGCTGTATCCAGCAGAGTGGCAATAATCCCGCCGTGCGGAATGCCGAGGGAATTATGTATAAATGGTGTGTTCGGAAGTGATATAATACACCGGTCATCCAAAAGTTCTCTATTCATTTGCAGAGCCGCATTCAAGTAAGTGGAGTAGGCACCTTGCTGCTTCTGTTCAAAGCCTGCCAGCCAATCAGCCAGCATTTTCCGGTCTTCAGCAGTGCTGCGGGCCAGCACTTGACGGAACTGTTCAGTTAAGTCAGTCATTTAGTCTCAAACCTTTCTCGTTTTAGGGATCATCTGGACCAAACAGTCGGTATCATTTGGCATTCGATATAATTTTTCACCGAAAGAAGATTATTCATCCGGATTAACTGGTATTAAATTTGGTAAATTTCTGCTATGATAAATTCGCAAAGGGGGAAGCCATATGTTCATGACTTCTGAATGGATGTTAGTAACAGACGTTTCAGACGAATTGAGTCAAATGATTCTTGAATCAGAGCAGGCAGCTCGTTATGCCGCTGCATGGAATACCGTCTATACCGATAAACAGCTCGCAGCAGAAGTTGCTGCATTTCAGCGCTTGAAAGACCAGTATGATGAGGTGCAGCGCTTCGGCAAGTATCATCCTGACTATTCCCGGGTCATGAAGCAGATCCGTGTAGATAAACGCCGGCTGGATATGCATGAAAAAGTGGCAGCTCTCCGACTGGCTGAAAATGACTTGCAGGATCTGCTGGACGAAGTCAGTTTCATTCTCGGACGGTCCGTATCGGAAGCAGTTAAGATTCCATCAGGCAATCCATTTTTCAATTCCGATTCATCCTGTGGTAGCGGCTGCGGTTCAGGCGGTGCCTGTTCCTGCTCTGCCTGAATTATAAAGAAAAATGCGCAACAGTCTGTTGCGCATTTTTTTATTTTGTGGACAAGAAAGGCCGCTTGCGCTTTTCTTTGTCCAGCTCGTTCGCCAGACCGTACGCTGATTTCACGCCCTCCACCGGAAACAGGTTTCCGGGTCGGCCGTTCCAATCCGCTTTCGGTCTTTCGCGGCTCACTCCGCTTTTCTTGTGTCCAGCTCCGGCGGCCAGACTCTCGAGGTCGCTTCGATCTTACCCGCGATGACAAAGAACACCATCTTCGGTAAGCCCTCCAGCGCTTGTCGGGGTTTGCGGGGCGCTTGCGCTTTTCTGTTAATCCTGTTGGGCGATATGCGTACGGAGAGCGTCAACCGCTAGATCTGGACGGTCCGTGACGATTCCTCTTGCACCGCTTGCCAGCAAAATTTTCATTTCATCTTTATCGTCGATCACCCAGTAATGAACGGGTACATTCAACTGCTCCAGGAATGAGATGAACCGGGGTGAATCAAGTGGAATTGATTTATAACGAACTGGCAGTTGAAATAAATCTGCGCGCGGCTTATACAAATGACCAAACTGGCTTGTAAAAGCGGAATAGGCCTTTTTGATTTCGTTCACGCCTGCGCCGATGGCAGTCCGGTTCTGGGCATATAAATTGAAGCGGTCGATCTGCTCGTCAAAGAAGCTGGTGACGACGACCCGGTCGAGAGCGCCTTCCGACTCCAGGAGCCGCCAGAGTTTCGAAGGAATGAGGCTGCCTTCGTATGTCTCAGGCGCATCTTTTATATCAATATTAATAAACATATCAGGAAACTTGCGTAATACTTCTTTTAGCGTCACAATTATCTCGCCTTTGCCCCGGTAAGAGTTATTGCCTTCCAGATCGGTGAATTGATACCCGGCATCGAGCTTCTTCAGTTCTTCAAGTGTCATGTCAGCCACGCGGCCTGCCCCGTCCGTTGTGCGGTCAACATGTGAATCATGGAACATGATGATTTCTTCATCTTTTGTAAGACGGATATCCGTTTCGAATCCGTCCACGCCCAGCTCTGCCGCATTTTGGAATGCCGCCATTGAATGTTCGGGTGCCAGAAGCATGCCGCCACGATGGGCGAGTACAACCGGCCGTTCATAGCTCAGTGCTTCTTTAGCAGATCGGAGTTCAGGGTGGATGAGTGCTTTTGAGCCTGCCCATGCTGCGGCTCCGGCCGCAGCAGCGGCTATGCCGATTTTTGTTTTCTTTCCCATGATTTATGTAAGCCTCCTCAAAATAACGTATAGTGCCATTATACCGGATTATGCAGTTTTATGTGAATCACAGCAAGTTGCGGTAATTTTCTTTCCTATGGTATTCTAAAATCTAAGAAAAGAGGGATAGTTATGCGTGATCGCCAAGGGCTGATCGTATATGTTCATCATTTAAAACAGGCAAAATCCCTGCGTAAGTACGGACATGTCCAGTTCATCTCCAGAAAACTCAAATATGCTGTGGTTTACGTGGACCAGGAATCTGTGGCTGCCATGAAAGAAAAACTTGAAAAATTGCCTTATGTAAAGGCCGTTTTGGAATCGTACCGGCCGTTCGTGAAAACGGAGTACGAAAATGCCAAGCCTGATAAAGCAAAAGAATATGATTATAAGATGGGTCTATAATAAAAATGCCGCCCAACTCAGGCGAGAGGCGGCAGGTAGTGGTTGAGTCGCAGGATTCCGATCAAATAATTAAAGTAGAGCCGGGTATCCGCGAACAAGTAAGATGGCTTCACGTCAAGTTTGATCGGCGTCCTGCCGATCTCCTTCACACTTTCTTCGAATAATTTGACCCGCTTCGAATTCGGCTGAATGCCTTCCCGGCAAATATAAATCGGAGTGAAATTACTCGCTCCTCCCGGTGAAAAAGCGACAGCGACTGACAGGGCAGGCTGGCCTGACTCTGTAACTGTATTAAAAATAAATGCATTCAGAAAACGGTGCGAGTTGGAGGAAAGCAATTCCAGCAGCTCATAGATGTCTCCGAAGCCTTCTCCTAATTCTATAAAACGCTGATTCATTACATCACGTCCTTTCCGTTTCATATTTTAGCATGACTGAAGAAGGAAGGATATCAAATGGTATGCCGGCTTGTTTGGTATGCCGGAAAAAAGAAGGAGTGCAAGAAAATGCGTGTAATTGCAGGACAAGCCAAGGGCATCCCGCTGAAGGCGGTTCCGGGAATCCAGACACGGCCGACAGGGGATAAAGTGAAAGAGTCGGTTTTCAACATAATCGGTCCTTTTTTTGACGGGGGAACCGCAATCGATTTGTTTGCCGGAAGCGGCGGGCTTGGGATTGAAGCGCTTAGCCGCGGATGTGAGGCCGCCATTTTCATCGACAAAAGCAGGAAAGCGACGGAGACGATACAGGCTAATTTAGAGAAGAGCCGACTTTCAGACGGAGCGCAAGTCTACCGGACTGATGCAAAGAAAGCGATCAGTGTTATGGCGAAGAAAGGCATAAAGGGGCACTTGCTGTTTCTCGATCCGCCGTATAAGGATACCGCTGCCTATGATCTATTGGATGCAGCAGCAGAATCCGGGGTGCTGACAGAAAATGCAATTGCAGTATGTGAACATGATAAAGAAGTGAAACTGCCGGATGAAACGGTCTTTTTTAAACTCATTAAAAGCAGTGCATACGGCAGCACCATAATTTCAATTTTCCGGCGCAAGGAAATTGAGGAGGCGTAACGTGGGGAAAATCGCAATCGTACCGGGGAGTTTTGATCCGGTTACATTAGGGCATCTTGATATCATAAAACGGGCTGCTGTCATCTTTGATGAATTGCATGTGGTAGTCCTGAATAACTCGTCAAAAAAACCTCTTTTTGATGTGGAAGAACGGATGGAGCTGCTGCGGAAAGTGACTGAAGATATTGCAAACGTGCAGGTCAGCTCATTCCAGGGACTGCTTGTGGATTATGCTGCTGAAGTGAATGCGGATGCAGTAGTCCGAGGACTTCGGGCAGTCTCCGATTTCGAGTATGAGATGCAAATTACATCGATGAATCGGGTACTGAGCGAGCGGCTGGAAACGGTCTTCATGATGACCAATAATCAGTATTCGTTTTTGAGTTCAAGTATCGTAAAAGAAGTAGCGAAATATGGCGGAGATATCAGTGAACTGGTGCCCGTTCAAGTGAAAGAAGCATTGGTCCGCAAATTCCAATGATTCGATAGGAAGGAGGAATTGGATGAGAATAAAGCAAGTGGTCTTTCTTTTGGTGATCACTGTCATCGCGCTTCTGATTTCCCTTTATCCGCTTAATACGTATATCACCCGCCCGGGACATGCTTTCGAGTTATCGCCCATTGTGGAAGTTGAAGGCGGCGATGAAGATGATGAAGGTAGTCTGAGTCTTATGACGGTGACGATGATGCAGGCAACACCAGCACTATATGCCTGGGCTGCTTTTGCCGATGGCTATAAAATTGTTTCGCCGAGCCGGTTCCGGAATCCGCATGAGAGCGAGGCTGAATATAACGTGCGCCAGCTGCAGCTGATGTCGGAATCGCAAATCTATGCGATTCAGGTGGCTTACGAAGCAGCGGGAGAGTATTTTGAGCTGGTTCATGAAGGTGTATTTGTTATAAATATCCTGCCTGCAGCAGCTGCTGAGGGGATTCTTGAACCTGGTGACCGAATCGTTTCAATCGACGGTATGCTGTATGAAACGCTTGACCAATTCACCGAACACCTGGCAGGGCTGGAGTCCGGTGACACAGTGACCGTGGAGGCCGAACGGAACGGCAGGATCATTGAAGAAACGATTGAAGTTGCGCCTATTCCGGGAGCCGAGGAGCGGATTGGTCTCGGTATTGCTTTTACGGAAGACTTAGGCGTGGAATCGGAGCCCGATATCCGGTTTGAGTCGGAAGATATCGGAGGCCCGTCAGCCGGACTGATGTATTCTCTTGAAATCTATAATCAGCTTGTGGATGAAGACATAACACATGGTCTTGAAATTGCAGGAACTGGTACGATTTCATCGGATGGTGAAGTTGGCCGCATCGGCGGAATCGATCAGAAAGTGATTGCCGCAGACAAAGCGGGTATCGAAGTGTTCTTTGCGCCAAACGACAAAGTCGGCGATCTGGAAAGTAATTATTCCGTCGCTGCGGAAACAGCTGTGGAAATCGGGACGGATATGGAAATCGTGCCGATTGAGACATTTACGGATGCTTTGGAATACCTTGAAACGCTTCAGCCGGCATAGATGGGCGGCACAATGAATTCTTTTCTTACATCGCTTGCCCCGAGTCCAAGCAAATACATGTACGATGCATGGAGGTCGAATGCGCCCATTTCACCAGGCAGATCCGCTGCCCGGCTGATGAGGGGCAGTTTGGCCTCTTTTTTCTGTGAATTCAAATACTGCCGCCCAGTATGGGTCATACCAAGTATGCGGATGTATTCAGGGCGGTCAAACGCTTTCAGTTGTTCCCAGGTGAATCCGGTATAGATATGCGTCAGCATCCGCTGAATTCGGGTCCATGTGTATCGCTTTGACTTTGCATGCTGCATGAAATCAGAAAAGCCGGCTGCATTCTTCGCTGCTTCGTAAAGCAGGTTCTCGATGCCTTCCGTTACTTCCGCGTAAGCTGACAACCGGGAAGGCCTGTCCCGCAGAATGGCTGCCCGTAAAAGCGGATAAAAGAGGTCCCAGCTGCCAAACGTATGATGTTCTGAGAGGAAATGATGCATTTCTTCCACAGATGCCGCCGGAAGAAAGTCCACCATTTCACTGATGGCACTTCCTTCAGATATAGCTTGTCGAATGCCGGTGGCACTGGCAATCGGAACGCCTGACACAATCGGATCATGATAGCCGGCACCAAGCCGGCTGATGGTGAGCGGCTGAATTGCGGAGCCAAGAATGCGGGCGGCTTCGATATAATGGAAGCCAAGAATATTGTTTGGCTGAGTCAGATCGGCAAATGCTGTCTGGGAAGGCAACAGTGACCGATAGGCTTCGTTCAGCGCTTTCGGATAGCTGATGCCGGATTGGACGAAACGCCGGATTTCCTGTTCATACAGCTCTCGCTGGTCGGTGAGAAGATCCAGTGTATTAAGGAAGGGAACGATTTCTCCCTGCTCGCTTCCGAAGCAAAAGGAGCTGCAGTTCAGAGCATCGAGCAGCGTGATGGCACCTTTTGCGAATTCCGCCGCCTGTGCTGTTGCATATCCATATGGGAGTTCGATGACAAGATCGACACCTGATGCGAGCGCCATGCGTGTACGGGTCCATTTATCAACGAACGCAGGTTCACCGCGCTGCAGAAATTGACCGCTCATAACAGCAATCACCGTATCGGCACCTGACAGTTCCCGGGCTTTTTCAGCGTGATGCAAATGTCCGTTGTGAAAAGGGTTATATTCAACGACGATTCCAGTTGCTTTCATTTGAAGGACTCCTCTGATAAAATTATAGTTTAATTATAGCGATGAAAACCGGATGGTGACAAGAAATTATCTTGACATCCACCGGTGCTCATTATATAATCAATTCTGTTGTCTTGAGGTGGTTACACATGAAATGGTCAGTTATTCAACTGCAAAAGTATCAGCGTAGTGGATTGCAGCTGGATGAAACGGTCCGGCTTGACGAAGTTAAGGAACGAAATTCAGATATTCGGTCCATTTCACCTGTTCACGTCACAGGACATTGCACAGTCGGTTCCAAGAAAATGACTTGTCAGCTCAGGGTGGAAGGCGTAATGATTCTTCCTTGCGCCCGCACATGGGAAGACGTTGAATTTCCGTTTGATATTAAATCAGATGAAATTTTCACATGGTCGGAATACGCAGAGGATTCTGGAGATGACAATGTTCATGCGGTGGAAGGGGATGTCGTCGATCTCCAGCCGGTGCTCGAAGAACTGATTCTGCTGGAAGTGCCGCTCCAAGTATTTAGAGAAGGTGCGGATGAAGTCGTCATTGAAGGTGGAGAAAACTGGTCATATAAGACGGATGACCAGCTCCGGGAAGAGACGGCAAACGCCCAACCAAAAACCGATCCAAGACTTGCCGATCTGGCTAAGTTCTTTGATCAGACTGAGGAATAGAACCCGTGTAAGGAGGTGTCACCAATGGCTGTACCGTTTAGAAGAACTTCCAAAACAGCGAAGAGAAAGCGCCGTACGCATTTCAAAATCGAAGTGCCTGGCATGATTTCCTGCCCGAACTGTGGCGAATCGAAATTGACTCATCGTGTCTGCAAAAATTGCGGTCACTATAAAGGAAAAGAAGTTGTCAGCAAATAAGTAAGTGTTTGCTGCTTGAAAACCGCCGAGAGACCATGGCTCTTGGCGGTTTTTTGCATACATATAATCAGTGTGGAGGGATCAGGGTGACTTATCGCATCGAAGAAACGGATGGCGTGCTAACAATGACAATCAACCGGTCTGAAATCC
This sequence comes from Planococcus lenghuensis, assembly GCF_001999905.1. Lineage (NCBI taxonomy): Bacteria > Bacillati > Bacillota > Bacilli > Caryophanales > Caryophanaceae > Planococcus > Planococcus lenghuensis. The sequence goes on along the minus strand of NZ_CP019640.1, from coordinate 2,409,398 downwards.
GGAATGCCATCAATCACAGTGTAATGGACGGATTTGAAAAGTTTATTGCCGCAGTGCAAGACAGCCGTGCCCATTGCGCTGTCATTACAGGCGCGGGTGGAGAGGCATTTTGTTCAGGCGGCGATCTGTCTGTATTCCATGAGCTGAAAACAGAAGAAGAAGCGTTCCCCATGCTGTCACGGATGGCCGATCTCCTATACCGGATCAAGATGCTGCCTGTTCCGGTAATTGCTGTGGTGAATGGCAGCGCAGTGGGGGGAGGGTGTGAGATTGCAACCGCCTGTGATTTTCGCCTGGTGAAAAGAGAGGCGAAATGTGGCTTTATCCAAGGCACACTTGCTATCACGACCGGCTGGGGAGGCGGAAGTTACCTGCTCGAAACCCTTCAGCATGACCGGGCAATGCAAATGCTCACTTCCGCGCGGATGTATTCGGCTGAAGAATTGAAGGGCAACGGCTGGGCAACGGAATTGTATGAGCAGGACACCGACATCACCGGGTTTCTGGACCGTTTCAGGAAAATCGATTCCAATGTCCACCGAGCGTATAAACAGCTGGCTGTGCAGCGCTGGGAAACAAATGGCCTTAAGAGCCGCGTCGACCTGGAAGTCCGCCACTGTGCAAAATTATGGGCGCTGGATGCCCATCATGCCGCTGTGGACCGCTTTCTCAATAAAAGCCGGTAGTCAATGAGCGATTCACAGTGTTAGATACAAGCGCACAGGAATGACAATAACAGTCATCCTTGTGTGTTTTTTTGCGAATATCCTCCTTTATTATCGAGACAGGGAGGGCTGTATGTCTTGGATTGATTAGCTTTTTGCAATTCAAACGGAAGAAAAGTTGAAATCGCTTTCAAATTTCGTATATTCTATAGAAGTGGGGGATAAAACACGGGAGGTACATATCATGAGGAAAGTGCTAGTGGCAAACCGGGGAGAAATCGCCCGGCGCATTATCCGGACGTGCAAGCGGCTGGGTATCGAAACGGTTGCTGTCTACTCAGAAGCGGATGCTGATCTTCCATATGTAAGGGAAGCGGATGAAGCTGTGTTGATCGGGCCCAGTCAAGTGGCCCAGTCTTACTTGCAGGCAGATACAATCATTGACGAAGCAAAGCGGCTGGGAGTGGATGCCATCCATCCGGGGTATGGCCTGCTGTCTGAAAATGCGGGCTTTGCACGAAAAACAGCTGAAGCCGGTCTCGTATTCATCGGTCCGGACGCTACGGTCATCGAGAAGATGGGTGATAAAATCGAAGCGCGCCGCACGATGCAGCAGGCAGGGGTACCTGTTGTGCCGGGGACAGAAAATGGCGTGACATCACTTGAAGAAGCGGTGGCAGAAGCAGAAAACATTGGTTACCCAATCATGTTGAAGGCAAGTGCAGGCGGGGGCGGAATCGGCATGGTCCGCTGTGAAAATGAGCAAGCGCTCACTCAGCAGTTCAATTCCGTTAAGAACCGGGCGAAAGCCTATTTTGGTGATGACCTTGTCTTTCTGGAGAAATTCCTTCCGGAAGCTAGGCATATCGAAGTTCAGATTTTTGGAGATGACCAAGGGAACGTCATTCATTTATTTGAACGGAATTGTTCTGTCCAGCGGCGCAACCAGAAAGTGATTGAAGAATCACCATCACCGGAGTTGCCGGAAGACGTGCGGCAGGAATTGTGCGAAGCTGCCGTCCGGGCAGGAAAAGCGGTCGGTTATCAAAATGCCGGCACTGTGGAATTCATCGTTGATCAAAGCAACCGGTTTTATTTTCTCGAGATGAATACCCGGCTGCAGGTGGAGCATCCGGTGACCGAGGAAGTGACAGGTTTGGATTTGGTGGAATGGCAGCTAAAGGTTGCATCAGGTGAACCAGTACCCGGCCAGGAAGAAATTTCTGCTGCCGGCCATGCTATCGAATACCGGATCTATGCGGAAGACCCGGTTACGTTTTTCCCTTCTCCTGGCACACTTGAACGCCTGCAATGGGGGGAAGGCGCCCGGATTGACAGCGGTTACGAAGAAGGCAATGCAGTTACGCCTTATTACGATCCGATGATTGCGAAAGTCATTATCAAGGGAGAGAGCCGGGAAGAAATACTGCGGCAATCGCGGGAATTCTTTGCGTCTGCCGCAATAGAAGGCGTAAAAACGAACATCCCGCTGTTCAGGATGTTTTTAGAGGCAGAAGCATTTACTGCCGGCAATTACTCGACAGCCACTTTAGGAAAATGGCTCGAGAACATGAAGGAGGAGCAGAACTCATGAAAGAATTAAAAGCGACAATGGCAGGCACGGTGCTTAATGTACTCGTGGCAGAAGGGCAGGCAATTGAAGCCGGACAGGCGGTATGCACGCTGGAATCCATGAAAATGGAAATTCCGGTGGAAGCGGAAGTAAGCGGGAAAGTGGAAAGTGTCCAAGTGGAAATCGGGGCATTTGTAAACGAAGGGGACACATTGCTGACATTCAGTGAATGATGCACTACTTCACACAGGGAGGAATTCGGGAATGACCAACACGACCGAACAAAAGGGGTATAACGAACGGCTGCAGGAGAAACTGTCCGGCATTTTCGCAGGGGGGCAGGAAAAGTACCATGAGAAAATGAAAGAACAGGGCAAGCTGTTTGTGCGTGACAGGCTCGCGCTTCTGTTCGATGACGGGGAGTATATTGAAGATGGCCGCTTTGCCAATGTGGAAGCTGAGGATCTTCCGGCCGATGGCGTGGTAACAGCAATGGGCAAAATCGGTGGCCAATCGGTATGCGTGATGGCCAATGATTCTACGGTGAAAGCCGGATCATGGGGATCCCGCACAGTAGAAAAAATTATCCGCATTCAGGAGACGGCGGAAAAGAACCAAGTGCCGATGCTGTATCTGGTGGATTCCGCAGGCGCCCGAATCACCGACCAATTGGATATGTTTCCGAACCGGCGCGGAGCCGGCCGCATCTTCCATAATCAGGTCCGGATGTCGGGCATGGTCCCGCAAATCTGCCTGCTGTTTGGTCCGTCCGCTGCCGGCGGCGCTTACATTCCTGCATTTTGTGATCTTGTCATCATGGTGGAAGGCAACGCCTCCATGTACCTGGGATCACCGCGCATGGCGGAAAAAGTGATCGGTGAAAAAGTGACGCTTGAAGAAATGGGCGGTGCACGAATGCATTGTACGGTCAGCGGATGCGGCGATGTGCTCGTCCAGACGGAAGAAGAAGCGATTGCAGAAGCACAGCGCTATTTGTCCTTTTTCCCGGCGAATTTTGCAAAAAAACCGGAGAAGGTTGAAGGGAAAGCACAGAAAGCCGGTCGTACATTAGAAGAAATCATCCCGGAAAATCAAAATGCGCCATTCGATATGTACGAGCTGATCGATCAGCTGGTGGATGAAGACAGCTTTTTTGATGTAAAAAAACTATTTGCACCGGAATTGATTACGGGATTGGCTCGGATCAATGGCCGACCGATCGGAATTGTTGCTAATCAGCCGAAAGCAAAAGGCGGAGTCCTATTCCATGACTCGGCGGACAAAGGCGCAAAGTTCATCAGTTTATGCGATGCGTTTTCCATTCCGCTGCTTTTCCTGGCTGATGTGCCGGGCTTCATGATCGGCACAAAAGTGGAACGGGCCGGTATTATCCGGCATGGTGCGAAATTGATTGCAGCTATGAGCTCTGCGACTGTGCCGAAAATTTCAGTGATTGTCCGTAAAGCGTATGGGGCGGGATTATACGCAATGGCAGGTCCGGCGTTTGAACCGGACGTCTGCATAGCACTGCCAACCGCACAAATCGCCGTCATGGGGCCGGAAGCCGCTGTGAATGCGGTTTATTCAAATAAGATCGAAGCGATTGATGATCCGAAAGAGCGGCTTAAATATGTGCAGGAGAAACACCGGGAGTACAAGGAGCAGATTGATATTTACAAACTGGCATCCGAACTCATCGTAGATGAGATTGTGTCACCCGGGGAGCTCCGGGAAGTACTGGATGCACGCTTTGCTTACTATTCCGGAAAAGAATTAGCGCAGCCATCTCGAAAACACCCGGTGAATCCGGTATAATGGAATAATCATTGTGAAGTCTGCCTGCAGAAGGCAGGCTTCTTTTTGAGCAAGCTATCTCTGTTGATTTTCCGCAAAACAGCTCCACTTGCCGTGGGCGTTTCCGCTTTTTGTTCCATATTTTTTGTAGTAAAAAATCAACACTGTTCTTTAACAGAGCCTTTGAGAAAGTAGGGATGACCATGAATGTGATCATAGCAGGAGCAGGAGCTGTCGGCATGCTATTGTCATGTTTACTACAGGAGAGCGGCTGCAGGGTGACGCTTCTGACCCGAAGCAAAGAGCAGGCGGATCTGCTCAATGCTGAAGGGATCGTTAAAAATGGAGAGGATTTCCGCGTTAAAGCGATACCTGACTGGGAAGCGGTACCGCTTGGTGCCATGCTGGTGCTAACGGTGAAATATGGCGATCTTGCCGGTCTGCGGCATAAGCTGGCTGCACTGCCCGCAGAACTGCCGCTCGTGTTCCTGCAGAATGGCATGCTGCATCTGCAATTCGCCGAATCTCTCCCTCAGCAACAGATTGCAGTGGGGAGTGTAGAGCATGGCGCCCAAAAAGTCAGCTCAAATGAAGTCTGTCATACCGGACGCGGGAAAGTGACATTGGCGGTTCTCCGAGGAGAAAAGGAAGTCTTTCAGCCATTGCTGCATCTTCCGTATTTCCCGGCGGCTTGGCATGAAGATGCAGGTGCGTTGCTGTTCCGGAAGGTCCTGCTCAATTGTCTGATCAACCCGCTGACGGCTGTGCTTGAGCTGAAAAACGGAGAGCTGCTGACCAATCCGCATGCCTTCACACTTTTACAGTCGATTTATAAGGAATTGTCGGAAGCATATCCCGAAATGGAACACCTTCTGCCATTCGCTCAAGTGGTAGCGCTCTGCCGTTCGACGGCTGCTAATACTTCTTCGATGCTCGCAGACCGGCTATCCGGCAGGCGGCTCGAGCTTGATACGATAGTCGGCTACACGCTGAAGCGGGCAGGCCAGGAACTTCCGGTTCTTAATACGCTATATTATTTATTGAAGGCAACAGAGGTGGACTAAATGGATAGTTGGACAATAATCGGTGCATTTGTAATTGCACTTCCACTGCCGGTATATTTTTTCCTGCGCGCGAAATTGATCAGACGGCAACGACCGACGGGCAAAGCAGCGGATGCTGCCACGTTTCTGTTGTTTGCGGCTGTTCCGCTATCGGTCGAGGCATTATGGCGTTTGCCGTTTTTTTCATTGACAGCCATAATTGCCGTCGCCACAGCAATCGTCATGCTCTACATTGAATGGAAGCGCACGAAGGAAATCGATGTGTTTGTGTATTTCCGGAAAACCTGGCGGGCTTATTTCCTGATTCTGTTTGGGATATACGCGTCCATCTGGATTGCAGCAGCTGTCTGGTTCACAACCGGGCTGTTCCTGTAAGCGTATGTTTTCTCAAGCTGCAGACAGAATGCTATAGTGAAAGGGAATGTTGATTAAAAGGGGACTTTTTCATGGAGCTATTCGAACCGTTCATTGCGCCTGCATCCGGGCTGATGAATGATTACATAATGCACGACCGGAAGTTACTGAAGTATTTCGAGTACAAGCCTGAGATTTCCTCGCTGAAGAATCGGTACGAACGGACAGTCAGCCGGCACCCGGCCGACCGTCCGCGGCTGGCCCGCATCATTGGCAGCTATATGGAACGATTCGGAGATTCGCCGGCCGCAAGAGAGGCCTTGGAGCACTTTTCTGAAGGAGCTCCGCTTGTAGTGACAGGACAGCAGGCCGGATTGTTCACCGGTCCTCTCTATACTGTCCATAAGGCGATTTCTGCAATTGTGCTGGCGGATAAAGCCTCTGCTGAACTGGACCGGATTGTGGTGCCGTTATTCTGGGTAGCTGGTGAAGATCATGATATTGCAGAAATTGCTCACGTATACCGGCAGACGGACCGGCGGGTCGACAAAATGAATTTTCCGCACATGGAGTACGGCAAGCGCAGTGCTTCTGCCGCCCGGCTTAACAAGCAGAAAATCGGCAGCCATATGGAAGCGTACTTCAAAAGTCTGCCTGAGACAGAGCATTCAAAAGAATTATTTGAAACCATCCGGCAACTTTTTGACAGAGCTAATACGTTCACGGATTTCTTTTCCGCCTTTCTTCACTGGCTGTTTAAAGACAGCGGACTCTTGTTCATCGACGCAGCAGACCCTGCCTTACGGGCATACGAGGCTGAATTTTTTGCTGTGCTGATTGATCGTTCTGCAGAGATTGCAGAGGCTGTTTGCAGTACCGAACAGACTTTGAGGCAGGACGGCTATCCGACTTCTCTTGACGCGAATCCTGAGTCTGCCAATCTGTTCCTTGCAGTCGGCAGCGAGCGGATGCTGCTTGAACGTGACGGAGACCGCTTCGTCTGCGGAAACAAGATATATACAAAGGAAGAATTGCTGCAGCTGCTGGCGGATAATCCCGAGTTGTTCAGCAATAATGTCGTTACACGGCCACTCATGCAAGACATGGTGTTTCCGGTGCTGAGTTATATCGGAGGGCCGGGGGAAATTGCATATTGGGCAGAACTGAAGTCGGCATTCGAGGTGATGGGCCTGGAAATGCCGGTTGTCATGCCCCGGCTGAATATGACCCTGGTTTCTCGGCGCGTCGGGTTTCTGCTGGAAAAGCATAGTATGGAACCGGCAGCTGCCATCGGGCATAATGAAGCAGGAAACCGCAGGGAAGAGCTTCTTGAAGCAGCCCGGGAAACAGAAGCGGAACAGCTTTTGGCGTCACTCGAGCAGGAATTGACTTCCCGCTATGAGGATGTCCGTGAAAAGTTTTCTTCTGTAAGTAAAGGGCTCCTGCCGGCTGTTGATAAAAATTTGTCCATTCACTTGGACCAGTTGACGTATCTGAAGCGGAAACTGCAAGAGGAAGTCGAATTGCAGCATGATGTTCAGCTCAGTCAATTCCGGACGATTGAACAGGAATTGCTCCCTGATGGGAACCCTCAGGAACGGATCTATTCACCGGTTCCTTATCTGAATCAGTATGGACCGGATCTGATTGGCGATATGCTGAAAATGCCGTTCAATTATGACCGAAACCACAAGATCATATGCCTTTAGCCAAAAAAGTTCGTGAAAAACGGACTTTTTTTGCATGTCTAAGAGTAAAAAAATCGTCAATTTTGAAACATTAAAGAAATATTATAAAAACAAGTGGTAGAGAGTGGGGGATTGTGGTACATTTAACACAATAAGCGGGGTGAAGGGAATGTTCATGGGCGAATATCAGCACACAGTTGATGCGAAGGGCAGAATCATCGTGCCTTCGAAATTCCGTGAACAGCTCGGGGAAGCATTTGTGCTGACCCGGGGCCTTGACAATTGCTTATTCGGTTATCCGATGGAAGAGTGGCGGAAGATGGAAGAGAAATTGAAAGCCCTTCCTGTCACAAAGCGCGACGCACGGGCTTTTACCCGTTTTTTCTTCTCTGGCGCCACGGAAGTGGAGCTTGATAAGCAGGGACGTGTGAATGTACCGCCCATGCTCCGCAGCTATGCGAATCTTGAAAAAGACTGCATCGTCCTCGGCGTATCGAACCGCTTTGAAATATGGTCACAGGGTGCCTGGGAAAAGTATTTTACTGAATCCGAGGATTCATTCAATGACATTGCAGAAGAATTGATTGATTTTGACATCTAAGCCGGAACGGAGGGAACGGGTATGTTCAACCATACAACGGTTTTGCTCAAGGAAACCGTCGATGGACTGAACGTCCGTCCTGACGGAATTTATGTAGACTGTACGCTGGGCGGAGCTGGGCACAGTGAATATTTGGCACAGCAGCTAGGGGGAAATGGTCATCTGTATTGCTTTGACCAGGACCTGGATGCGCTCAGTTTCGCAAAGGAAAAGCTTGCTGCTTATTCTGATAGAGTCACATTTATTCATTCCAATTTTAAGTTTCTGAAAGAAGAACTGTCAGCCCATGGTGTTACAGGAGTTGATGGCGTCATGTATGATTTGGGCGTCTCGTCACCGCAACTGGATACCCCTGAGCGGGGATTCAGCTATCACAATGATGCACCGCTTGATATGCGGATGGATCAGACAGCTTCATTAAGTGCTTACCATGTCGTTAACGAATGGCCATATGCTGAACTCGTCCGGATTTTCTACCGTTATGGAGAAGAGAAATTCTCTAAGCAAATTGCACGGAAAATCGAAGCGGCACGGGAAAAGTCTCCAATCCGGACAACAGGCGAGCTTGTTGATCTGATTAAGGAAGGAATTCCCGCACCGGCAAGACGAAAAGGGGGGCACCCCGCCAAACGGATCTTTCAGGCAATCCGCATTGCTGTCAATGATGAACTCGGAGCTGCTGAGACATCAATCCTGGATGCGATCGATCTTCTGAATGAGCAAGGAAGAATTTCCGTTATTACCTTTCATTCACTTGAAGACCGATTGACAAAGACGATATTCAAAGAAGCGGCTGCTCTTCCGGAGCTGCCGCCGAATATGCCTATGATTCCGCATGGAATGGAACCGAAACTGAAATTAATCACAAGAAAACCAATCTTGCCAAGCGATGAAGAGCTGGCGGTCAATAACCGCTCACGTTCGGCGAAATTGCGTATAGCAGAAAAAAACCAGTCATAAACAGACAAATCAGTCAGACATAGAAATAGAGGAAATTGGGATAAATAGAGAGAGGGATGTGTTCAAATGGCTTTGCACGCAAAACAGCAGTCGCATATCCGGCAGCCGCTTCCGCAGGAAACGCCGGTAAGGCTGCCAGCCAGAAGAAAGAAACTGATCACAAAAGGCGAAAAAATCCTTTACGTTTCTTTTCTGGCGATGTTCATCTTCAGTTCGATCCTGATCATTCAGAACGAGTCTTCCATCCGGGCGGCTGCGCAGGAAATTCAGATGATCGAACAATCAGTTGAAGAAGTACAGAAACAGAATTCGGACTTATCCGTTCAAATAAGCGAACTTTCTACATACGAGCACATTTGGTCAGAGGCGAAGAGCCAGGGACTGAAACTGAATGAGCAAAATGTTAAGGTAGTGCCGGTTCAATGAATAAAGTTTTTCGATTTCAATGGGGAGCCTTTCTGCTATTTTTGTTTTTTGCAGGGCTCTTTTTCATTTTGCTTACACGAATTGTGACCATTCAGGCAACCGGGGAAGCAGAAGGTCAGGAATTGGCAGTTCGGGCAGCAGAAAAGTATGATCATGAAGAGCGGCTTGCTGCAGAACGTGGCCGGATCCTGGATCGCAATGGCGAAGTGCTGGCAGAAGATACACTTGCCTACCGGGCTATTGCGGTTGTCAGCGAAGCGGCAACCCAAAACCCGGAAAACCCACAGCATGTGATAAATCCTGAAGAGACAGCTGCAGTCCTGGCTGATCATCTCGGTTCGTCCGAGGACAAGATTCTGAAGCGGATTGAAGAAGGAATCGAGTCCGAACGGTACCAGGTTGAATTCGGGGCGGCAGGCAGAGACTTGAGTCATACTGAAATGCTCGCAATCGATGAAGAGAACCTGCCGGGCATTATTTTCGTCAGAGACTTGAAGCGGCTTTACCCGAACGGCGTATTCGCCTCTCACCTGATCGGCTTTGCTCAAAAGGAAGAGACGGAAAATGGAGAAGCCGTTGTACGCGGTAAAATGGGACTTGAAGCAATCTATGACGAAGTGCTGACCGGGCAGGACGGCAAGATGGAATTTAAAACCGATACATGGGGATATTTGCTTCCTGGGAATGATGCAGAAGTTACTCCGCCTATTGATGGATCGGATATTCGGCTGACAATCGACAAAACCATCCAGAACTTCCTTGAAGACGCCATGACCCGTGTAGAAGAAGAGTATTCTCCAAAACGGATGATGGCAGTGGTTGCAGATCCAAAAACCGGGGAAGTGCTGGCGATGTCCCAGCGGCCCAGCTTTAATCCAAATACGCTCGAAGGATTATCCGAAAACTGGATGAATGAAATCATCCAGCTGACGATCGAGCCAGGTTCCCCGATGAAGATGTTCACGCTTGCGGCAGCAATCGAAGAAGACAAATGGGATCCGAATGCCTATTATCAATCAGGATCTTATTCGCTTTTGAGCAATACCATTCGGGATCATAACCGGGTTGGATGGGGGCAGATTACATTCCTGGAAGGTTTTCAGCGATCATCCAACGTATCAATGGCTTATTTATTGGAGAAAATCGGCCCTGAAACCTTCATGGAATATATCGATGCTTTCGGATTCGGGGAAAAAACCGGAATCGATTTGCCCAAGGAAGCGGACGGTGTAATCCTGAATGATTATCCGATGGACCGCCTCGCGCTTACGTTCGGTCAAGGATCAACTGTGACACCGGTCCAGCTTATACAAGGAGCTTCTGCATTTGCCAATGGCGGTGTTATGATGAAACCTTATGTAATTGATCGGATTGCAAATCCTGACACTGGAGAAGTGAGCCTGGAACATGGACCGGAACGCGGAAATCAACCCGTGACAGCATTGACTGCCGAAAAAGTGATGGGGATTCTGGAATCGACCGTCACTTCTGAAAAAGGGACGGCGCAGCGGTTTGCCCTTGAGGATTATCGGGTAGCGGGGAAAACAGGGACTGCGCAAGTGCCGGATCCGGAAGGCGGCTACCAGTACGGGCACGAAAATTATCTGTTTTCCTTCCTTGGATTCGCGCCCGCTGATAATCCGCAGCTGCTTGTTTATGTTGCCGTTCAGCAGCCGGATCTGGAAGTGACGGAATACGGGTCACAGCCGGTTTCTGAAATCTTTAAATCTGTGACAGATAACAGCCTGAAGTATTTGAATGTAGAACCTGAACAGATTAATGAAGCGACACCGGTCACACTGGATGATTACAGCGGGAAACCGGCGGCAGATATTGCTGATGCACTTCAAAAACAGCGAGTCGAGCCGGTGATGATCGGCCAGCCGGGAACTGTAACTGAGCAGCTGCCGGCATCCGGCACATCGATTTTTGCAGGAGAACTCGTGTTCCTGAAAACCACTGGCGAAATTGCCATTCCGGACTTTACCGGCTGGTCGAAGCGGCAACTGCTTCAATACCAGCAATTAAGCGGTTTGGCAATGACATTGGAAGGAGATGGCTTTGCCGCTGAACAAAGTGTTCCAGCCGGCACGCCTGTTATGGGGAATACCAAAATCAAGATTAAACTGACACAGCCGGAAGCGGTATATAAACAGCAGGCTGCCGAGGGGGACGGGACGGAACCATCGATACCTGCTGGAGAAGATACAGCGGCTGAATCTGCTGCTGAGTGAATTAAAAGCGAATTGCGGGGGCTGGGCACTGGGAATCGTCACAGGCTTTCGGCGCCCGCAATTGTTGTTAAAGGAGATCGGATGGATTTATGGAAGGTATGAGTTTACTTGCAGCAATAATAAGTTTTACAGGCGCGGTACTGTTGGTGCCTGCATTGATTCCGCTGCTGCGTCGCTTGAAATTTGGCCAAAGCATTCGCGAAGCAGGCCCGGAATCGCATCAGAAGAAGACTGGAACACCGACGATGGGCGGAGTCGTTTTCCTGCCGGTGATCATCATAACAGCGGTTGCGCTATCCTATTTTTATGGAGAGCTGACGGAAAAAGTGATCGCCTTGGTAATTGCGTTAACCGGATTCGGATTGATCGGATTTCTCGATGACTATATAAAAGTTGCGAAAAAACGCAATCTCGGCTTAACTTCGCTACAGAAACTGCTGGCGCAGATTGCAGTAGCCCTGGTTACGTTCTTCGTCCTCCGCGATGTGTTTGATACGGCGGTCAGTATCCCGTTTACAGCATTTGAAGTTGAGCTGTCATGGGCTTATGCGTTATTTATCGTCTTTTGGATGGTTGGTTTTTCGAATGCCGTCAACCTCACAGACGGATTGGATGGTCTTGTGGCAGGGACATCATCGGCAGCTTTTGCAGCCTTCGGTTTTTTTGCGCTGCTTCGGCAGGAAGAAGGCATCGCTATTTTTGCATTTGCAGCTGTCGGCGGGATGCTGGGTTTTCTGGTCCATAATAAATTCCCTGCAAAGCTGTTCATGGGAGATACAGGCTCACTTGCCCTTGGAGGAGCACTTGCCATGATTTCGATTTTGCTGGAACTGGAACTGCTGCTTTTGCTGATCGGTATTGTTTTTGTGATTGAAACGCTTTCTGTAATCCTGCAAGTGGCAAGTTTTAAATTGCGGAAGAAACGGATTTTTAAAATGAGTCCGATACATCACCATTTTGAACTGATTGGCTGGTCTGAATGGAAAGTGGTCTCTATTTTCTGGAGTGCCGGCCTGCTCGCAGCGGTTCTCGCATTATGGCTGGAGGTTATTTAAGTGGAAACACAATCAGCTTTCTATCAGAAAAAAGTACTTATCCTTGGTTTGGCGAAGAGCGGATTTACAGCTGCCGCCGTGCTTCACCGGCTCGGGGCGTTTGTAACTGTCAATGACGCGAAACCCTTTGAAGAAAATCCGGATGCAGCAGAATTGCTCAGCATGGGCGTGACGGTAATCTGCGGTCGCCATCCGGAAGGGTTGCTTGATGAAGGGTTTGAGCTGGTGCTGAAAAATCCCGGCATCCCGTATGATAATCCGCTTGTCCAAGAGGCAATGAAGCGGGGACTGCCGGTCTGGACGGAAGTGGAATTGGCTTACCGGATCAGCAAGGCGCCATTTATCGGCATCACAGGTTCAAACGGCAAGACAACAACGACTACATTGCTCTACCAGATGCTGGAATTGGACAGCAAGCGTCCGCTGATTGCAGGCAATATCGGCACGGTCGCGGCTGGCGTCGCAGAACAAGCGGAAAAGGAAAATGTCATCGTAACCGAGCTTTCTTCTTTTCAATTGAAAGGGACAGAAGCATTCCGTCCCCGGATTGCAATTTTGATGAACCTGTATGAAGCGCATCTGGACTATCATGGCTCTTATGAAGATTACAGCACGTCCAAGTTTAAAATTGCTGAAAATCAGACGCAGAATGATCTGCTCGTCTATAACGCAGATCAGGCGGAAGTCGCTGCATTTGCAGAAAGAATGGCCAGCACGAAGGTTCCTTTCACGCTGAACGGCCGTTCTGACACTGGTGCCAGTGCCGATGACCGTTTTTTGTATTGGCAGGGAATTCCGCTCCTGGCGCTGGAAGAGATCATGCTGGCCGGAAGACATAACCTGGAAAACGCAGCCGCTGCAGCTGCTGCAGCATTGTTGTGGGGATGTTCCAAGGAATCTGTAATACAGGTTCTAAAGACATTTGCAGGAGTGGAGCACCGGACACAATTTATCCTGGAGTGGAATGGACGGAAATTCTACAATGATTCCAAGGCGACCAATGCCCTCGCAACCAAAAATGCCCTTGAGGCTTTTCCCTCAGGGATCATTTTGCTGGCTGGCGGACTTGACAGAGGGCATTCATTTGAAGAACTTCGTCCCTACATGACGCGAGTAAAGGCACTGGTGGCTTTCGGAGAAACTGCTGAACGGTTTGGAAACTTTGCCAGAGAATGCGGCGTTTCGGATGTTCTCTCTGTTTTGGATGTCGATGCAGCAGTGGATGCGGCAGTCGGCCTGGCAGAGGAGGGGGATACGGTTCTCCTGTCCCCTGCATGTGCCAGCTGGGATCAGTACAAGAATTTCGAGATTCGCGGAAACGCCTTCATTAATGCCGTGCACCGCGCCACTGCGTTGTATACTAAACGATAAGGAGCTGCCGGTATGGCTGATAAAGTAATTGATATTGAAGAACGCATACCGAAACTGCGGGATCGCCGAAAAAAGAGGACGAACCGAAAGTTCCTCGTTTTACTGATCATTTTACTGATCCTGCTGGTACTTCTCGTTTACAATCAATCCCCGTACAGTAAAATCCGGCAAATAGAAGTTGCGGGGAATGAGCTGTTCGGGAAAGAAGTGTACCTGAAAGCCACCGGACTGACAATTGGTGAGTCCATGTGGTCGTTCAGTCCGTCTGACATTAAAAATGAGATCGAACAGCTGGAATGGGTAAGAAAAGCTGAAGTGGATCGGAATTGGCTGACTGCTGTGGAAGTGACAGTGGAGGAATACAATCAGGTAGGGTTCCTTGAAGAAAAGGATGGGTATCGGGTGATGCTTGCAAACGGTTATGCGACCGAAGTGCAAGGGTTGCCAATTACCGGTCCGCTTCTGTCAGGGTTCGAGGAAAGTGACACGAAAGAGAGAATTGCTGCCCAACTTGCCGAACTCGATTCGGACGTCTATCAGCTTGTGTCTGAAGTATTTCGTCCTCAGCCCGAAGAACGTCCTGCTGCTGTGGTATTGTATATGAATGATGGCAATGAAGTCCATGCATTGATGAGTTCACTTGCTGAAAAGCTGAATCATTACCCGGATATTGCTGCCCAGCTGCCAGCCGGGCAAAAAGGAGTAATCGATACAGAGGTAGGAATTTTCTTTCAGCCTTATGAACTCCCCGGTCAGTCTGCTGCAGAAATGGAAGCGACAGCAGAGTCGGCAGACAATCGGTAACCTATTAAAGACAGAAACGGAATTAGGCCTTTTGTCGTTCGATTTTTAATTTTTCTTCAATTTGTGCCGGATGCTCGGCAATCTGGAATTAATCTAAAGCCGGCTGTAGCGGCTGTAGCGGCCTCCGGCAAGAAAATGACATTTATAGCTCAGGAAATTTTAAAAGATTCCTTTTTTTATTTAGACAAGGTCTGACATTTGCAATAGAATAGAAAGTAACGGAGTTTATTGAAGGAGGTGCCGTGTGTTGAGCCAGTCAGAACTATACGTAAGCCTTGACATAGGATCGTCAACGGTTAAAGTATTAATCGGTGAAATGGCGAATCAGTCACTGCACGTTATTGGTGTAGGGAATATAAAATCAAACGGCATCCGCAGAGGTGCCATTGTAGATATTGATGCTACCGTACAGTCCATCCGCCAGGCGGTGGAACAGGCTGAACGGATGATAGGTAAATCGATTAACGAAGTGGTGCTTGGAATACCGGCCAATCAGGTAAAACTGCAGCCGGTTAAAGGAGTAGTCGCAGTCAATTCGGAAAATCGGGAAATTACGGATATGGACTTGGAGCGGGTTCATGAAGCTGCGCAAGTGGTATCGATTCCGACTGACCGTGAATTCGTTAATGTCGTACCGGTCCAGTACATTGTCGACCATGTGGATGACATCGAAGATCCGCGGGGAATGATGGGAATCCGCCTCGAAATGGATGGAATCATGATCACCACATCCAAAACGATTCTCCATAACGTGCTTCGCTGTGTGGAACGTGCCGGTCTGACGATTCGTGATATTTACGTCCAGCCGCTTGTCGCCGGACATATCGCACTTACAGAAGACGAGAAGTACCAGGGAGCTGTCTGCATCGATATCGGCGGCGGTTCCACATCGATGGCTGTCTTCCAGGAAGGCCATCTTGTCGCTTCTGCTGTTCTTCCGATCGGTGGAGATCATGTAACAAAGGATCTGTCCATTGTGCTGAAAACGCCGACAGAGCAGGCCGAACAGATTAAACTTCAGCATGGGCACGCTTTCTATGACGATGCGTCAGAAAGTGAGTTCTTTGAAGTGCCTGCAGCGGGTGCAGCCTCAGGAGAACGCTACAGCCAAAAATACATATCAGAAATTATTGGTGTACGGCTGGAGGAAATGTTTGATATGATTCTTGACGAGCTCCATGATCTCGGAATCCGGGATTTGCCGGGCGGTGTTGTGCTGACCGGCGGAATGGCGAAACTCGAAGGTATTCAGGATTTGGCCCATCATATTCTCCAGTCGCGGGTCCGGCTGTTCTCACCGGCCTTTATCGGAGTCCGGGAGCCGCAGTACACGACTGCGGTCGGTCTGATCCAGTATGCCTATATGGATGATATGTTCTATGGACGGCTCGGGGGCGGTTCAGCACTCGGCAATTCAGTCAGCAAAGAAGACGTTCAGCAGCCGAAAAAGCAGAAGCAGCCACGCGTTAAAGAGAAAAGCGGCGAAGGAGTCACTGCAAGAGCCAAACGATTCATTGATAAATTTTTTGAGTAAATCAGATTATTGCATCGCGCTTACATCAAGGCAACGCAATTAATTAGGAGGAAACGGTAATGTTGGAATTTGATACATCAGTTGATCAGTTAGCCGTCATCAAAGTAATCGGAGTGGGCGGCGGCGGAAACAATGCTGTAAACCGCATGATTGAACACGGCGTGCAGGGTGTTGATTTTATCGCTGTCAACACAGACGCGCAAGCACTCAAATTGTCCAAAGCAGAAGCGAAATTGCAGATCGGCGGCAAACTCACTCGCGGACTCGGCGCCGGAGCTAATCCGGAAGTCGGCAAGAAAGCGGCAGAGGAAAGTAAGGAACAGATTGAAGAAGCTCTCCGCGGTGCCGATATGGTCTTTGTTACTGCCGGTATGGGCGGGGGAACAGGAACAGGCGCTGCGCCTGTCATTGCAGCCATCGCAAAAGAATTAGGCGCACTGACAGTCGGGGTGGTGACACGTCCGTTTACATTTGAAGGACGCAAACGTTCCACACAGGCGATGGGCGGTATCAGCACGATGAAAGAATCGGTGGATACACTCATCGTAATTCCGAACGACCGTCTTCTTGAGATCGTGGACAAGAACACGCCGATGCTTGAAGCATTCCGGGAAGCAGATAACGTGCTGCGTCAAGGTGTTCAAGGCATTTCTGACCTCATTGCAACACCGGGGCTCATTAACCTTGACTTCGCCGATGTGAAAACAATCATGTTCAACAAAGGCTCTGCGCTGATGGGGATCGGGATTTCATCCGGTGAAAACCGTGCGGCGGAAGCAGCAAAAAAAGCCATCTCGAGCCCGTTGCTTGAAACGTCGATCGATGGGGCAAAAGGCGTTATCATGAACATCACAGGCGGCTCGAACCTTAGCCTGTATGAAGTGCAGGAAGCAGCAGACATCGTTGCCTCGGCTTCCGACGAAGAAGTAAATATGATTTTCGGTTCTGTCATCAATGATAACCTGAAAGACGAAATCGTCGTAACGGTTATTGCAACTGGATTCAACGAAGAACAGCTGCGCGGTGCGCGGCCGGTACGCGGGAATATGGGTGCTGCCCGTCAGCAGCAGCCGGCCTATCAGCAGCCGGCCTACCAACAGCCGCCGCAGCGTGAGACACGGCGGGAAGAAGAACCGTATCAGGAACCGGCCCGCCAGGATCGCCAGCAAGAAGATACACTTGATATCCCGACGTTCCTGCGCAACAGAAGACGCCGTTAATCCAGGCAGCTGCCTCATCGGCAGCTGCTTTTGTTTTTTTGTCCTGGCAAATAAGATAATCATTTCGGTAGGATTATGTTGCCTCTCAGCTGGTTCAGGGAGAACAGCTTAAGATTGGCAGGGTACAATTGAAAAACCGCGGCTTAACTGCTAAAATGAATAGAACATATGAAGAGAGTTGTGAATGTATGGAACCGGTGAAACCAATTTTTGATCGTTTAACTGAAGAGCTGAGCAATATCCGAAGCGGGATCAATGTAGTTGCTGTTACGAAGAATGTCAGCACAGTCCGGACGCAAGAAGCGATTGATGCAGGCATCGTGCATATCGGTGAGAACAGGGCGGAAGGGCTGATCGAGAAAAGGAAACAGATCAATGCGGAAGTAACGTGGCATTTCATCGGAAGCCTTCAGTCCCGGAAAGTGAAGGATGTCATCCATCTGATCGATTATCTTCACTCGCTGGACCGGAAGAGCCTGGCTAAAGAAATTCAAAAACGTGCAGAAACTCCGGTGAATTGCTTCGTTCAAGTCAATATATCAGGAGAAGAATCGAAACACGGATTGACTCCTGAGAATACACTGGAATTTATCCTGTCACTGGCTCCTTATGATAAAATCCGGGTTGTCGGCCTGATGACGATGGCTCCCCATACGAATGACACCGAAAACATCCGGGCAACGTTTGCCGGATTAAAGAAACTTCAAGCCGAAATAGCAGCGGAAGCTCTCGATCATGCCCCCTGCACGGAATGCTCGATGGGCATGTCGAATGATTACCGCATTGCCGCTGAAGAAGGCGCGACATTCATCCGGATCGGAACCGCACTTGTCGGATCGGAAAGTGAGGCGGAAAAATGAACATAAAGGACAAGTTTAAGAATTTCTTTTACCTTGAAGAAGAAGCAGATGAGCAGCCGGCGCCGCCCAAGCCTGTAAAGCAGAAGCCACAGCGGGAATCCCAACCTGTCCGCGAGCAGCAGCAAGTGCGGGAACAGATGAAAAAAAGTGCAGCTGAACGCCGGGCAAGAGCGACAGACAGTCCGAACCTGATCAGCCTGCAGACGGTGACGAAATCAGCGAAAGTGACACTGGTCGAACCGCGTGCTTATGCGGAGGCTCAGGACATTGCCGAGCACTTGAAGAATAAACGGTCGGTCGTTGTGAATCTTCAGCGGATTGAGCGGGATCAGGGAATCCGGATTGTCGACTTCCTGAGCGGAACGGTGTATGCTCTTGGTGGAGACATCCAGCGCATCGGTCGTGATATTTTCATTTGCGTGCCGGACACGGTTGAAGTGGACGGAGTCATCTCCGATTTGTATTATGAAGATCAACATTAAATGAGGTGTAGACCATACTGACGTATTATGCTGTAGACTTATTGACGACAATCATCAATTACTATACGTTCGTCCTGATTATTTATATTTTCATGTCGTGGCTTCCAAATGCCCGGGAATCGAAAATCGGCCAGCTGTTTGCCCGGGTCTCTGAACCCTACTTGGAGATTTTCAGAAAAATCATCCCGCCGTTCGGCATGATCGATATTTCACCGATCGTTGCGATTTTTGCCCTTCGCCTGGCAGCAGATGGGCTTTGGGTCTTGTATTCCTATATAGCTTAACCCCACTGAAGTGGGGTTGTTTTTTATTAGGGGGGAGAACGAAAAAATGGATTCGTTACTGCAGCATTTCAGGAAAGATGAGCAGCCGTTCATTGAACAGGCGGCGGGCTGGTTACGGGAAGTGGAAGATCGCTACACGCCGAAACTGACGGATTTCCTCGATCCCCGGGAGCGGTTTATTGTCCGGTCCGTGGTCGGGGCAAGCGGTATTATGACAGCGTCGGAAGGACTTTTTCCGGATGCTGAACGGCAGCGGATGCTGCTGTATCCGGAATACTTGGAGCCGGTAAAAGAAGATTTTAATATTACGGTTTTTACGGTTAATTACCCGTCTAAATTTGTGACGCTTGCTCATCCTGATGTTCTGGGTTCATTGATGGGACTTGGGCTTGGCCGTGGAAAGTTTGGAGACATCCGGGTTGATGGCGATGTGATCCAAGTAGCAATCGCAGATGAAATCAGCCAGTATGTCCGTACCAATTTCGTAACCGCAGGGAAAGTGAAAGTCAGCCTGGAAGCGGTGGAGGGTGAGGAACAGCTTCTGGTGCAGACGGAAGAGTGGCTGGAAGAAACGCTCACTGTGAGTTCAATGCGACTGGATACCGTCCTTGCATCCATATTCAACATATCCAGACAGAAAGCCTCTGCCCTGATAAACGGCGGCCGGGTAAAAGTCAATTGGACAGTCACGGAGCAGCCTTCCTTCGAACTACATGAAAGCGATCTGTTGTCGGTCAGAGGACTCGGCCGGGTGCGGGTCATCATGATTGAAGGGCGGACGAAAAAAGACAAGCTCCGGCTGGTGATCGGACGGCTTGAGCAGAAAAAATAAAGAGGCAGATTAGATATAGATAAATTACTGGATAGTTTCTTGCTTTTCCTTTAATGATCATCCGCTACTTTTTTCCTGTACCGTGAAAAATTTGGAGAATAAGCTGATAATTTGGCGGCTGAACTGTATAATAAGAACTAATGAAGATAAGAAGGAGAGGGACTTATTATGCCGTTGACGCCGCTTGATATACATAACAAGCAATTCACCCGTGGTTTTCGTGGGTATGTGGAAGAAGAAGTAAACGAATTTTTGCAGCAGGTCATGAAAGACTATGAAGCATTGATTCAGGAAAAACGGGAGCTGGAAGAGCGGCTGAAACAAACCGATGAACGCGTCGGCCATTTTACGACCATTGAAGGCACTCTCCAGAAATCTTTGATGGTGGCACAGGAAGCGGCAGAAGAAGTGCGGCGGAATTCTCAGAAAGAGGCAGAACTGATTGTGCGGGAAGCCGAAAAAAATGCAGACCGGATTCTCGGTGAGGCTTTGGCGAAGTCCCGGAAACTTGGAACGGAAATCGATGAACTGAAAAAACAGTCGATGATATTCCGCAGCAGATTTAAGATGCTGGTGAACGCACAGCTTGAAATGATCGAGTCCGATGATTGGGAACAGCTGATGGAATATACACCGGCTGTCCGGGAAGTTGCTGCTTCTGCAGAAGAACCGGGAGAACAGCAGGAAGAGACGTCGGCGAGCGAACAGCAGGCTTGACGGTTAACATCCGCACTCTTATAATTAACGACAGATGAATGATGAAGCAATGACGGAGACAGTATCCATAACAGCTCTGATAAAGCGAGCCAGGGACAGTGCAAGCCTGGTGACGGCGTTTTGGTGAATATCCCTCCTGAGCAGAACCGGTGAACGCACCAGCAGTAACCGGTTCCGTGTACGCCGCGATAAGGCGATTGAGTGGCAGTCTGTGTTCAGATCAAGACTGCAACAAGGGTGGTACCGCGAACTGAGCTCTTCGTCCCTTTTCAGGGATGAAGGGCTTTTTAATTTGTCTGAGGAGGAAAAAAGGTATGAATTATAAGGATACGTTATTAATGCCGAAAACGGATTTCCCGATGCGCGGCAATTTGGCGAACCGGGAGCCGGAAACGCAGGAAAAATGGGAAGAGATGGACATCTACCAGCTGGTACAGGAGCGGACAAAGGGCCGTCCGTTCTTTGTGCTGCATGATGGTCCGCCATACGCGAATGGCGACTTGCATATGGGGCATGCGCTGAACAAGGTGCTGAAAGACTTCATCACCCGTTCCCGTTCGATGATGGGCTTCCATGCGCCATATGTGCCTGGCTGGGATACACACGGACTGCCGATTGAGCAGGCCCTTACAAACAAGGGCGTTAACCGGAAAGAACTGTCGCTGGCTGAATTCCGTAAACTGTGTGAGGAGTATGCGTATGAGCAGCTCGATAACCAGCGTACGCAGTTCAAGCGGATCGGTGTCAGAGGCAATTGGGATAATCCATACGTGACACTGAAGCCTGAATATGAATCACGCCAAATCGAAGTGTTCGGTAAAATGGCCAATAAAGGCTATATCTATAAAGGACTGAAACCGGTGTACTGGTCACCGTCGAGTGAATCATCCCTTGCGGAAGCTGAAATCGAGTACAAGGACAAGAAATCTCCATCCATCTTTGTCAGTTTCGCTGTGACGGACGGCAAAGGCGTCCTTGATGAAGGAACCAATATTGTCATCTGGACAACGACTCCATGGACGATTCCCGCGAATCTCGGCATCGCCGTTCATCCGGAACTGGATTACACAGTCGTCAATGTCAGCGGCAAGAAGTTTGTCGTCGCACAGGATCTATTGGAAGAATCAGCTTCAGAAATGGGCTGGGAAAATTACGAAGCTGAAAAAACCGTAAAAGGGACAGCATTGGAGCATATCCTCACGCAGCATCCGCTCTATGACCGCACATCCCTGGTGATGCTCGGTGAGCACGTTACAACCGATTCCGGTACTGGCTGCGTGCACACAGCACCCGGACACGGGGAAGATGATTTCATCATCGGGAAACGTTACGGATTGGATGTATTGTGCCCGATCGATGAAAAAGGCGTATTTACACAAGAAGCGCCAGGTTTTGAAGGCGAGTTCTATGACAAGGCGAACAAAACCATCACAGAAGCACTTGATGAGGCGGGTGCACTGGAGAAACTCGGTTTCATCACTCACTCATATCCGCATGACTGGCGGACAAAAAAGCCGGTGATCTACCGGGCAACCGCCCAGTGGTTCGTGTCGATCGATGCCTTCCGTGATGATATCCTGACAGCGATCCGTAACACGTCCTTTACGCCTGCATGGGGTGAGACGCGTCTATTCAATATGCTGCGTGACCGTGGCGACTGGAATATCTCCCGTCAGCGGGTATGGGGTGTGCCAATCCCGGTATTTTACGCTGAAAATGGCGATGAAATCATCACGGAAGAGACAGTGGCTCATATTGCCGGACTGTTCCGGGAACACGGTTCAAACGTCTGGTTTGAGCGGGAAGCCAAAGATCTTTTACCGGAAGGGTTCACGCATCCGGCAAGTCCGAACGGCAAATTTACAAAAGAGCTGGATATCATGGATGTCTGGTTTGACTCAGGTTCCTCCCACCAGGGTGTACTGGAAGAACGGGACGATCTGCAGTACCCGGCTGACTTGTATCTGGAAGGTTCCGATCAATACCGCGGCTGGTTCAACTCGTCCTTGACAACAAGTGTCGCGATCAATGGAATCGCTCCGTATAAAGGCATTCTGAGCCACGGCTTCGTATTGGACGGCCACGGTCGCAAAATGAGTAAATCGCTTGGTAATATCACCGTGCCGGCAAAAGTCATCAACCAGCTCGGAGCAGACATCCTGCGTTTATGGGTGGCATCCGTGGACTTTACAGCAGATGTACGGGTTTCCGATGAAAACTTCAAGCAAGTATCGGAAGTATACCGGAAAATCCGTAATACATTGAAGTTCCTGCATGGTAACCTATTCGATTTCAATGAGCAGGAGCACCGGGTCGCTTATGAGGATATGCGGGAAATGGACCAGTATATGGTCATGAAACTGCGCGGAATGGTGGAAACAGCAACAAAGGGGTACGAAACTTATGAGTTCCCGGCAGTTTACCATGCACTTAACACTTTCTGTGCAACAGATCTCAGTGCTTTTTATCTCGATGTGGCAAAAGATGTGGTATACATCGAGCAGGCAGATCATCCGCACCGCCGGGCGATGCAGACAGTCATGTTCGATTCACTGAAAGCGCTGGTGAAACTGGCTTCTCCGATCATCCCGCATACGGCAGATGAAATGTGGTCTTACCTGGATCAGCCGGAAGCAAGTGTCCAGCTGACCGACTTTCCGGAAATAGAAGCATTTCCGGTGTTCGCTGATCTCGAAGAGAAATGGGAAGCATTCATGGAAGTGCGCGATGACGTGCTGAAAGCACTCGAAGAAGCCCGCGCTGCCAAAACGATCGGCAAGTCGCTTGAAGCGAAAGTGACGGTTTATGGCAATGAAGAAACAAAAGCGTTGCTCGCATCACTCGATGAAAACGTCGGCCAGCTCTTTATCGTCTCGGATTATGAATTCGGCGGCGAGCCGGCCAATGCACCGGACGGGGCATTGAAGCTAGATAAAGTGACAGTGTCAGTTGAAAAAGCACCAGGTGAAAAGTGTGCCCGCTGCTGGATGGTTTCCGAAGAACTGGGCGAAAGTGAAGAGCATCCGGATCTGTGCCCGCGCTGTACATCCGTAGTGGAAGCGTTGAAGGTATAGGGCTAAAGCATTTTTGATGAATTACAAAATTGGTACAACGAATGCCTGACAGCATAAAAGATCGATGGCCCAAGCCTGCAGATGAATCTGCAGGCTTGAGCTTTTGTGTGCTACAATAAGCAGGACGCTGAATTATCGGAGGAACAGCTTGTGTGGAAATATTATGGAATTGCGTTTTTTATAGTAATTATTGATCAGTGGACAAAATGGCTTGTCATCAAAAATATGGAGCTGGGAGAGCGGATCCCGCTTTGGGAACCGTATCTTGGCTGGCTGTCACACCGCAACCGGGGCGCTGCTTGGGGCATGTTGGAAGGACAGATGTGGCTATTCGGCATTATCACCCTCATCGTGATCGGTGTGATCATTTATTATTTCCACCGCCATGCCAAAGGACAGCCGCTGTTTGCGATTACGCTCATGATTTTGCTCGGCGGCGCTGTCGGCAATTTCATTGATCGGATGTGGCGCGGGGAAGTTGTGGATTTCGTTGATATCCTGATCCCGCTCTTCAATTATGATTTCCCGATTTTTAACGTGGCGGATATGGCGCTGACTGCCGGTGTAGTACTGATGATTATTTACGTTTGGACAGAAGAAAAACAGGAAAAGAAAAAGGTGTCGTAATGGAAGAATTGACAATCGAAATAACGGAAGAAACAGCAGGCGGCCGCATTGATAAAGCCGTCACTGCAATAGATACAGACTGGTCCCGCTCTCAGATCCAAGCTTGGCTGAAAGACGGGTCTGTTAAAGTGAATGGCGGAAGCGTCAAGCAGAACTATAAAGTGAAAAACGGAGATGTGATCACTGTATTGCCGCCTGACCCGACCGAACTGGATATCCAAGCGGAAGACCTCGGCCTGGAAATCGTCTATGAAGATGCGGACGTGCTCGTCGTGAACAAACCGAAGGGGATGGTCGTCCATCCCGCGCCAGGGCATACGTCCGGCACATTGGTGAACGGCCTGATGCATCAAGTGACGGATTTGTCGGGAATAAACGGCGTTATGCGCCCGGGGATCGTGCACCGGATCGATAAAGATACGTCAGGGCTTCTGATGGTGGCGAAGAATGACGCCGCTCATGCATCGCTTGTCGAACAACTTATAAAAAAGACAGTGACCCGTAAGTATGCGGCTGTTGTTCACGGCCATATCGCCCATGATAAAGGAACGATTGATGCGCCGATTGCCCGGGATCCAAAAGACCGGCAGCGGATGGCGGTTGTGGATGGCGGCAAATCCGCTGTCACGCATTTTACCGTCACAGAGCGTCTTGGAGAATTCACAGTCGTTGAATGTCAGCTTGAAACGGGCCGGACTCATCAGATCCGTGTCCATATGAAGTATATCGGGTTTCCATTGGCTGGTGATCCCAAATACGGACCGAAGAAAACGCTCGATATCGGCGGCCAGGCACTCCATGCCGGTGTCATCGGTTTTGATCATCCGAAGACCGGTGAATATATGGAATTCACGGCAGAGCCGCCAGCAACATTCCAGGAACTGCTGGAATCGCTCCGAAACAATGGTTGACACGGTTGTGATGGTTCGCTACACTTAACGTAATCGAATAGACAAGACCTTTAAAGACAGTCCCGTGAGGCTGAGAAGGTAACGGCTGAAAGCTGGAGACATAACGTTTCCGGACCGCTTTTTTCTGCGCGTATACCCTCCTGCCCATGTGGCAGGAGGGTTTTTATTTTGCATAAAGGAGAGAGAGCATGACTGAAAAAGCGGACATCCTTGATGAAAAAGCAATCAGCCGGGCGCTTACCCGGGTCGCTCATGAAATTATTGAACGGAATAAAGGGATCGGCGATTGTGTGCTTGTCGGCATTAAAACGCGCGGGGCATTTCTTGCAGAGCGGCTGGCTGAAAAAATTGAGGGTATTGAAGGACGAAAAATCATGACAGGAGAACTGGACATCACACTGTATCGGGATGACCTGTCAGAAAAGACGGAAAACCGGGAACCGCTCGTCCAGCAGGTGGACGTGACGCATGATGTTACAGACAAAAAAGTCATCCTTGTCGATGATGTCCTGTACACCGGCCGGACAGTGCGTGCGGCAATGGATGCCATTATGGATCTCGGGCGTCCCGCACAGATTCAGCTGGCCATTCTGATTGACCGGGGACACCGGGAACTGCCGATTCGGGCTGATTATGTCGGTAAAAACATTCCGACTTCCAGCAATGAACGGATTGTTGTTGAAATGCGTGAAACAGACGGCCGGGATCAAGTGACGATTCACGAGTAGCAGAAAGGAAGCAGATAGTGTGAACGATGCAGTTTTGGATGTGAAAGACCGGCCCAGTACCGGTCAATGGATCAGTTTAAGTCTTCAGCACATGTTCGCCATGTTTGGCGCAACGATTCTTGTGCCGAAGCTTGTCGGACTCAGTCCGGCAATCGCGCTTCTGACAAGCGGAATTGCCACGCTCATATTTGTTCTGGTGACGCAAGGGAAAGTACCGGCATATCTCGGTTCCTCGTTTGCCTTCATCCTGCCGATCCAGCTGGCAACCGAATACGGGGGATTGGGAAGTGCAATGGTGGGCGCGGTATTCGTATCATTCGCCTATGCGATCGTCTCGCTCCTCATTTGGAAGACTGGGTACAGGTGGATCATGAAGCTGCTGCCGCCGATTGTGGTCGGTCCTGTGATTATCGTTATTGGACTGGCTTTATCCGGAACTGCGGTGGATATGGCGATGAACGTGGACGGCGAATACAGCCTGCTGCACTTCTCAGCAGCGCTTGTCACCCTGATTACAGCAATTATCTGTACGATTTATTTTAATAATATTATCAGTCTGATGCCGATTCTGATTGGAATAGCGGTCGGATACATCTATTCGGCGGTCATCGGAATTGTGGACTTCACTGTCGTTCAGGAAGCAAACTGGCTGGCAGTTCCGGATTTTCTCATACCGGGCGTCGATTATGAAATCAAAGTGACTTTTAACTTACTGCTGATTATGGTGCCGATCGTTATTGTCACCATCTCCGAGCATATCGGACACCAGCTTGTACTCGGGAGGGTTGTCGGCCGCAATTTCATCAAAGACCCAGGACTTCACCGCTCGCTCCTTGGCGATGGTCTCGGAACTTTAATTTCCGGACTTGTCGGCGGGCCGCCAAAAACGACATACGGTGAAAATATCGGTGTGCTTGCCATCACCCGGGTATACAGCATTTATGTCATTATCGGAGCTGCGGTTTTTGCCATCCTGTTCGCGTTCCTCGGAAAAGTTATGGCGCTGATCGAAACAATCCCGACAGCTGTACTGGGCGGCATTTCGATTCTCTTGTTCGGTATCATCGCTTCAAGTGGTCTCCGGATGCTGGTTGACAGCAACATCGACTTCGGAGATCAGCGCAATTTGATCATTTCTTCGGTTGTGCTGGTTATCGGCATCGGTGGAGCGGCACTCGAATTTACGGAATCCTTCCGGGTGGAAGGAATGGCACTGGCCGCCATGATTGGCGCCTTGCTGAATCTTATCCTGCCGGGCCGGCCGGATTATGAAGAACTGCCGGATGAAATTAAATAGCATCACCTTTTAATGAATGTCCAGAGAGGCATGGAAAGGTGGAGACGAGGGCAGTCCGATCATGCCCTTCTTTCCGCACACCTTCCTGTCCTCAGGAAGGTGTTTTTTTGCCGAAAGATGAAAGGACGGATGAACATGACAAACTTGCTTTCAATGAAAGATCTTTCAAAAGAAGAGATTTTATACTTGCTGGAGCGGGCGGAAGCTTTCCGGCAAGGTGATCAGCTTCCCATCGGCGGCACCGTAGTGAATCTTTTCTTCGAACCGAGTACCCGAACAAAAATGAGCTTCGAGATGGCTGAACGGAAACTCGGGCTGACGGTGCTGCCATTTGAAACCGGTTTTTCAAGTGTCCTTAAAGGTGAAACCTTATATGACACGGTGAAAACACTGGAAGCAATCGGCGTCGATGCAGTTGTCATCCGTCATGAACAGGAAGCTTATTATAAGGAACTGGAAGCGCTGAACATTGCCATCATTAACGGCGGGGACGGTTCCGGTCAGCATCCGACTCAGTCATTGCTGGATTTGTATACCATCCAGGAAGAATTCGGTACATTCAACGGCTTACATGTAACGATTGCGGGGGATATTGCACACAGCCGGGTTGCCCGGTCGAATGCCGAAGCGCTTCAGAAACTTGGTGCGGAAGTAACATTCATCTGTCCGGATGAATGGAAAGGCGAATTTCCATCCTCACAGCATCTTGACGAGGTAATCAGCACAACCGATGTGCTGATGCTCCTGCGTGTCCAGCATGAACGGCATCACACCGATAGCTGGTTTTCAAAAGAGAGCTATCACGAACAGTATGGACTCACCATCCAGCGCGAACGGCTCATGAAGAACCGGGCGATTATTATGCACCCGGCACCGGTCAACCGCGGCGTTGAAATTGCGGATGAACTGGTGGAAGCACCCCGGTCCCGGATTTTTAAGCAAATGGAAAATGGTGTCTATATGCGAATGGCAGCACTGG
Organism: Planococcus lenghuensis; assembly: GCF_001999905.1. NCBI lineage: Bacteria > Bacillati > Bacillota > Bacilli > Caryophanales > Caryophanaceae > Planococcus > Planococcus lenghuensis. The sequence continues at coordinate 2,381,264 of NZ_CP019640.1, read as the reverse complement.
AATATGCATTGAAAGGGAGTCGAGTATGGCAATTTTAATCAAGAATGCAGCACTTGTGAATGGGAATATAACGGATATCCGGATTACAGACGGATTCATTGAAGAAATGGGTTCAGCGCTCGAACCAGCCGGCGACCAAGTGATCGATGGGAAAGGCCGTACGGTTGTCGCTGGATTTGTCGATGTGCATGTTCATTTGCGGGAGCCGGGCGGTGAGCATAAAGAGACCATCCGGACTGGAACGGAGGCGGCGGCGAAGGGTGGTTTCACGACGATATGCGCAATGCCGAACACCCGACCGGTCCCGGATACGAAGGAACATCTTGAAAAAATCAACGCATTAATCGAAGAAAATGCCCGCATCCGGGTATTGCCATATGCATCGATCACAATTCGGGAAGCGGGAAAAGAACGGACGAATCTGCAGGAACTGAAAACTGCAGGTGCATTCGCCTTTACAGATGATGGTGTTGGTGTACAGCAGGCCGGCATGATGTTTGAGGCGATGCAGGAAGCAGCTGCGCTGGATATGGCAGTTGTCGCGCATTGTGAAGACAACACGCTGATTTACGGCGGTGTCATGCATGATGGAATGCGCAGTCAGGAGCTTGGACTGCCTGGTATTCCTTCCATTGCGGAGTCCGTACATATCGCCCGGGATGTCTTGCTCGCTGAAGCGACCGGTGCCCATTATCACGTGTGCCACGTTTCGACAAAAGAATCTGTCCGGGTCATTCGGGATGCCAAACGGGCAGGCATTCGGGTAACGGCGGAAGTGACACCGCATCACTTGCTCATGACGGAAGATGACATCCCGGCAGATGATGCCAATTATAAGATGAATCCGCCGCTCAGGTCGCAGGCGGATCGGCAGGCGCTGATCGAAGGGCTTGAAGATGGAACAATTGATTTCATTGCAACGGACCATGCGCCACACACTGCGGAAGAAAAAGCGAACGGGATGCAGGCGGCACCGTTCGGCATTACCGGGTTTGAAACCGCATTTCCGCTCTTGTACAGCGAATTTGTGCAGTCAGGGAAATGGTCGCTGGCTCAGCTTGTCAGCTGGCTTACGGACAAGCCGGCGGCAGTATTCGGACTGGCTTACGGCAAGTTGGAAACAGGCGCCGCAGCCGATCTCGTGCTGCTGGATCTGAGTAAAACACAGGCGATCAACCCGGAGACATTCGTTTCAAAAGGCAAGAACACGCCTTTTGCCGGCAAGGAAGCGACAGGCTGGCCGGTTCTGACTATATTCGGCGGTGAAATCGTATTCAAGGAGGAAGAAGCATGGAGCGCTATCTGATATTGGAAGACGGAACGGTATTTAAAGGGACAGCATTCGGAGCAGACACGGCATCGACCGGGGAAGTTGTCTTCAACACCGGCATGACAGGCTATCAGGAAGTGCTGTCTGATCCTTCTTATTGCGACCAGATCATCACGATGACATATCCGCTCATCGGCAATTACGGAATCAATCGCGATGACTTTGAATCGATTGAACCGGCAGCGGCCGGAATGGTCGTCCGCGAACTTGCAGAATTTCCGTCCAATTTTAGAAGCGATTCCACGCTGTGCGAATTGTTCAAGGCAAAAGGCATTCCAGGGATTGCGGGAATCGACACCCGGAAACTGACCCGGCTCATCCGGTCGAAAGGAACGGTGAAAGGGATACTAACAGCAACAGGGGACCAAGTGAACGTTGAAGCTGAAATCCGGCGCCTTCAGGAATTCGAACCGAAACAAGACCAAGTCGCACGCGTATCCACGCAGCGCCCGTATCCAAGCCCCGGCCGCGGCAAACGGGTCGTCCTGATCGATTACGGCATGAAGCACGGCATTCTCCGGGAACTGAACAAGCGGAATTGTGACGTGCTAGTCGTTCCTTATAACACGACAGCCGATGAAATCCTCCGCTGGAACCCGGATGGCGTTATGCTATCGAACGGACCAGGGGATCCGAAAGATGTTCCGGAATGCACAGAAACCGTGAAAGCGCTGATCGGCAAGGTGCCGATCTTCGGTATCTGTCTCGGCCATCAATTATTCGCGCTCGCTTGCGGAGCAGAGACCTATAAATTGAAGTTTGGCCACCGCGGAGGCAATCAGCCGGTCAAAGACCTGATGACCGGACGGTCGGATATCACTTCTCAAAACCACGGCTATTCCGTACTAGAAGAGACGCTCATCGGCACCCGCCTGAAAGTGACACATAAAGCGTTGAATGACGGCTCGGTCGAGGGGCTTATGCATCTGGATGTACCGGCGTTCACCGTCCAGTATCACCCGGAAGCATCCCCGGGTCCGGAGGATGCCAATCATTTATTCGATCGCTTTATTGAGCTTATGAATACAGCAGAGAAGGAGCTTGCACATGCCTAAACGTCAAGATATCGACAGTATTCTCGTCATCGGTTCAGGTCCCATCATTATCGGCCAGGCAGCAGAATTCGACTACGCAGGAACGCAGGCGTGTCTCGCATTAAAAGAGGAAGGTTACCGGGTCATCCTCATCAATTCCAATCCGGCGACGATCATGACCGATACGGAAATCGCGGACAAAGTATATATCGAACCCATCACGCTCGAGTTCGTCAGCCGGATTCTCCGGAAAGAACAGCCGGACGCGGTCCTTGCCACGCTCGGCGGACAGACGGGCCTGAACATGGCGATCGAGCTCGATAAATCCGGCATCTTGGAAGAGCTCGGTATCGAAATTCTGGGAACCAAGCTGGATGCGATCCATAAAGCGGAAGACCGCGATTTGTTCCGAAACTTGATGAATAAACTTGGACAGCCGGTACCGGAAAGCGAAATCATCCGGAATCTATCCGAGGCGCTGGCATTCACGGAAGCAATCGGCTATCCGGTCATTGTCCGTCCGGCATTCACGCTCGGCGGAACAGGCGGGGGGATTTGCCATAATGAAGAAGAGCTTCGGGAAATTGTGGCAAGTGGTCTGAAATACAGCCCAGTCACGCAATGTTTGCTCGAAAAATCCATTGCCGGCTTCAAAGAAATCGAGTACGAAGTGATGCGCGACTCGGCTGATAACGCGATCGTTGTCTGTAACATGGAAAACTTCGACCCGGTCGGTGTGCATACAGGGGATTCCATCGTTGCGGCCCCGTCGCAGACGCTGTCGGACCGGGAATACCAGATGCTGCGGAATGTGTCACTCGACATCATCCGGGAACTGAAAATCGAAGGTGGCTGCAACGTTCAGCTCGCACTTGATCCGCACAGCTTCAATTATTACATCATCGAAGTGAACCCGCGCGTCAGCCGGTCATCGGCACTTGCTTCGAAAGCGACGGGTTACCCGATTGCAAAATTAGCCGCTAAAATTGCGGTTGGCCTGACGCTCGATGAGATGAAGAATCCGGTGACGGGCAGCACGTATGCCTGCTTTGAGCCATCACTTGATTATGTCGTAACAAAAATTCCGCGCTGGCCGTTCGATAAATTCGAGTCGGCGAAACGGAGCCTCGGCACGCAGATGAAAGCGACCGGGGAAGTAATGGCCATCGGGCGTACATTTGAAGAATCGATTTTGAAAGCGGTTCGGTCACTCGAAACCGGCCATTGCCACCTGTCGATGAAACATGCGGAAACGCTCAGTGATGAGTGGATCGAGAAACGGATACGGAAGGCGGGCGATGAGCGGCTGTTCTTTATCGGGGAAGCACTGCGCCGGGGGGTGACGGTTGAAACCCTGCACGACTGGAGTCAAATCGATTTATTCTTCCTGCACAAGCTGAAAAACATCGTGGAGTACGAGCAGGTGCTGTCAGAAAATCCGTTTGACCGGGAAGTTGCATACAAGGCGAAGCGAATGGGCTTTGCGGATAAAATGCTGGCTCAATTGTGGAAGACGGATGAAGCGGCTGTCTACGACTGGCGCAAGGAGCAGAAGCTGATTCCGGTATATAAAATGGTCGATACATGTGCAGCGGAATTCGAATCCGAAACGCCATACTTTTATGGGACGTATGAAGAAGAGAACGAATCGGTCGTAACGGACAGGGAAAGTGTCATTGTCCTTGGTTCCGGTCCAATCCGAATTGGCCAAGGCGTCGAATTCGACTATGCAACGGTCCATTCCGTATGGGCGATCAAAGAAGCCGGTTACGAGGCGATCATCATTAACAACAACCCTGAAACAGTGTCTACTGATTTCTCAATTTCCGATAAGCTGTATTTTGAACCGCTGACCATTGAAGACGTCATGCACATCGTTGATCTGGAGAAACCGAAAGGTGTCGTTGTCCAGTTCGGCGGACAAACGGCGATCAACCTGGCAGACAGACTTGAAGCGCGGGGGGTGCCGATTCTTGGAACATCACTTGAAGATCTTGACCGGGCAGAGAACCGCAATAAATTCGAGCGCGCACTCCATGAAATCGGGATTCCGCAGCCGGAAGGAAAAACAGCCATATCAGCAGAAGAAGCGGAAGTAATTGCACGTGAGATCGGCTATCCGGTACTTGTCCGGCCATCGTATGTACTTGGCGGCCGTGCGATGGAAATCGTCTACAGTGAAGATGAACTGGCGCATTACATGAATCATGCGGTGGACGCGAGTCCGGAGCATCCGGTACTTGTCGACCGCTACCTGACAGGTACGGAAGTGGAAGTGGATGCGATTTCCGACGGTGAAAACGTCCTCATTCCGGGCATCATGGAGCACATTGAACGGGCGGGCGTCCATTCGGGCGATTCGATTGCCGTGTATCCGCCGCAGAATATTTCGGCAGCCATGATGGAGACGATTGCAGATTATACGACGCGCCTTGCGAAAGGACTGAATATCAAAGGGCTGCTGAATATCCAATACGTCATTTCCAAAGGTGAAGTATATGTGATTGAAGTAAACCCGCGCTCCAGCCGGACAGTGCCTTTCTTGAGTAAAATCACGAATATCCCGATGGCCAATATCGCGACGAAAGCGATTCTTGGACAATCCATCCTGGATCAAGGATATCCGACGGGTCTCATTGACCCGCCTGCAGGCGTATTTGTCAAAGTACCGGTATTTTCTTTCGCCAAGCTTCGCCGGGTGGACATCACGCTCGGGCCTGAAATGAAATCGACCGGTGAAGTGATGGGGAAAGATCACACATTTGAAAAAGCGCTGTACAAAGGACTTGTTGCCGCCGGTATGGAAGTGCGGACGTACGGAACGGTTCTCATGACCGTTTCTGATAAAGATAAAGATGAAGCGATCAGCATTGCGCGGCGTTTCCGGTCGATCGGCTACCGGATCATGGCGACGGAAGGAACGGCGAAAACACTGGAAAGTGCCGGCATCCGGGTCACCTCGGTCAATAAAATCGGGGCAGCGGGCCATACATTGCTCGATGTTATCCAGAACGGGGAAGCGCAGCTCGTCGTTAACACGCTGACGAAAGGAAAACTGCCGGCACGCGATGGGTTCCGGATTCGCCGGGAATCGGTCGAAAATGGCATTCCGTGTCTCACTTCACTCGATACGGCAAAAGCGATGCTGCGGGTCATTGAATCGATGACGTTCTCTGCGGAGGAAATGGGGGCAGGTGTATGATTCAAAAGGAATGGATGACTGTCACGAACCAGCGCAATATCGCCAATCGGATCTATGAACTGACGGTCCGAGGAGGCATGGTCGCTTCCATGGAGCCGGGCCAATTCGTGCATATCCGGACCGGTGACAGTTTTGAACCGCTTCTCCGGCGGCCGATTTCCATTGCTGCCATCAACCCGGAGAAGTCCGAATTCACGATGCTGTACAGAGTGGAAGGCCGGGGGACAGAAGTGCTCGCAGCGAAAAGAGCAGGAGACAAGATTGATGTGCTGGGTCCTCTCGGCAACGGCTTCCCGATCGGAGAAGCGAAACAAAAAGCGGTGCTTATCGGCGGCGGGATCGGCGTGCCGCCACTTTATGAGCTGGCCTGTCAACTGAATGCACGCGGCGTTGAAACGGTCCATGTCCTCGGATTTGAAACAGCGGAAGCGGTGTTCTACGAAAAGGAATTCAGTGTGCTCGGCGAAACGCATATTACAACAGTGGATGGCACTCATGGCATAAAAGGGTTTGTCACGCATGTCATGAATGAATTGCCAACTGATTTCGATGTGTACTACAGCTGCGGACCGTCTCCGATGCTGAAAGCGGTCGAGGAGCTGTATGTAGATAAAAAAGGTTTTCTTTCCTATGAGCAGCGGATGGGCTGTGGCATCGGGGCCTGCTTTGCCTGTGTATGCAAGACGAATGATGAGCGGGATTACGTTAAAGTCTGTTCTGACGGTCCTGTATTTCCGGCAAAGGTGGTGGTGGCAGGATGAACCGGTTGAAAGTAACACTTCCAGGACTTGAACTGAGCAATCCGATCATGCCTGCTTCCGGCTGCTTCGGTTTCGGCAAGGAATTTGCAGGGTTATATGACCTTTCTCAACTGGGCGCGATCATGATTAAAGCGACGACCCGTGAAATGCGCTTCGGCAATCCGACACCGCGCGTGGCTGAGACAGCCGCCGGCATGCTGAATGCCATCGGTCTGCAGAATCCGGGGCTGGATAAGGTGATGACTCAGGAACTGCCGTATCTGGAACAATTCGATGTGCCGATCATCGCGAATGTGGCCGGAACGACGACAGAAGATTACGCGGAAGTTGCACGGGCCATTTCGACTGCACCAAATGTCAAAGCACTGGAGATCAACATTTCCTGTCCGAATGTAAAGGAAGGCGGCATTACATTCGGTACGAATCCGAAAATTGCTCAAGCATTGACAGAAGCGGTCAAAGCGGTATCAGCCGTGCCGGTGTACATTAAATTATCGCCTAATGTAACCGACATAACAGAGATTGCCAAAGCGGTCGAAGCAGGTGGTGCGGATGGCCTTACGATGATCAATACGCTTCTTGGCATGCGGCTTGATGCACAGACAGGCAAGCCGGTTCTCGCAAACCGGACCGGCGGATTATCCGGCCCTTCCATCAAACCGGTCGCACTGCGGATGGTGTACGACGTACGGAAACAGACGGATTTGCCGATCATTGGAATGGGCGGTGTTTCGACGCTTGATGACGTCATCGACTTTCTGTCGGTCGGCGCAGACGCAGTCGCCGTAGGAACGGCGAATTTTGTGAATCCGTTCATTTGCCCGGAATTGATCGAAGAGCTTCCAGGGAAACTTGATGAACTGGGAATCAAAACTGTGCAGGAATTGACAGGGAGGAGCCACCAGTATGAACTCGCCAATCATCGCGCTTGATTTTCCATCAATGAAAGAAGTGAAAGAATTTATTGCTGATTTTGAAGAACGGTTATTTGTGAAAGTCGGAATGGAATTATTTTTTAGTGAAGGTCCGGAGATTGTCCGTTATTTAAAGGAACAGGGCCATCAAGTTTTCCTGGATCTGAAACTGCATGATATTCCGAATACGGTTGAATCGGCTATGCGTTCGCTTGCCAAGCTGGATGTCGATCTGGTGAACGTCCATGCGGCGGGTGGCATTGAAATGATGCGGGCGGCGAAGCGGGGGCTCAGCGGAAGTCCGGTGAAACTAATTGCTGTGACGCAACTGACTTCAACGGATGAAAAACAGATGCAGCAAGAACAGCTGATTGAGCGGTCCCTTGAGGAATCTGTGCTGCACTATGCAGTACTGGCGAAAGAAGCAGGACTTGATGGTGTCGTTTGTTCAGTGAAGGAAGCCAAGCGGATCGGGGAAGTGTGCGGAGAGGATTTTCTTCGGGTGACACCGGGAATCCGGCTCGGCAATGATAGCCATGATCAGAAACGGACCGCGACTCCGGAACAGGCAGCCCGGGAAGGTGCTACTCATATTGTGGTTGGCCGGGCTGTTACGCAGGCACTGAAACCGAGAGAACAATTAGCAGTAATTGATGGACAGTGGAGAGGGGCAGTTTTATGAAACAGAAGATTGCACGGGCGTTGCTGGAAATTGGAGCAGTGGAGCTGCGGCCGGATGATCCGTTTACATGGTCATCGGGTTTGAAGTCGCCGATTTATTGTGATAACCGCCTGACGATGGCCTATCCGGCTGTCCGGAAAGAAATCGCCGAAGGACTGGCAGAGCTGATCCGCACAGCTTATCCTGAAGCGGAAGTGATTGCCGGGACGGCAACAGCCGGCATTCCGCATGCAGCTTGGGTCAGTGACCTGCTGAATCTGCCGATGGTTTATGTCCGGTCCAAACCGAAAGAACACGGACGAGGCAATCAGATTGAAGGGAAAATTGAAGCGGGACAGAAAGCTATTATCATTGAGGACCTGATTTCCAAGGGCGGATCGAGTATTCAAGCGGCAAATGCATTGAAAGAAGCGGGATTCGAAGTGCTCGGCATCGCTGCGATTTTCACATATGGTTTGCCGGCTGCAACAGAAGCGATCCGTACTGCGGGCTTTGAAGCACATACGCTGTCTGACTTCCATGCACTGATTGAGGAAGCCGAAAAAACAGGCAGGATCAGCAGTGAACAATTGGCTGTTTTAACTGACTGGCATAATCAGCTGGCAGTGGAACCAGCAAAGAGCTGACCAATACCGGTCAGCTCTTTTTAAATGGCATTATCAATTTATCGTTTACTAACGCGTAACCCGGCGGACGGACTCCAGCTGTTCAAGCTGTTCAATCAATGAGATCAGTTTATCAGGCGGAAGATGCTTGAACGAAAAAGAATATTCGATTAACGGGGTGTCTTCGTAATTATCAACATTCCGAAGGTTGAATTCTGTCACCCGAACTTTACGCTCAGCCATCAATTCATTAAGACTGGTCAGTATGCCGGGCGTGTTTTCGGCGATGATAATTAACCTGGAATCTCTGCGGCTGGTTAAGTACTTATGTTCCAGTTTAGCAAACACGTATAAAGTAATAAGTGCAATAATGGTCGCCAGCAACGCCGCATAAAACATGCCGATTCCTACTACAAGTCCGATACCTGCAGCCGCCCAAATAGATGCAGCAGTCGTCAGTCCTTTGATTGCTCCTTTGTTCACGAGGATTGTGCCGGCTCCCAGAAAGCCGATCCCACTGATTACATAGGAGGGGATACGGGTTGGGTCGTACTGAACGAATCCCTCATATTTACTTGATAAAAATGAATCGAATCCTTGTATTGAAAGCAACATCATTAAACAAGAACTCATGCCGACCAGCAGATGGGTACGGAATCCTGCCGGATGCTGCTGGGTTTCCCGTTCAAAGCCGATTGCCCCGCAGAGAAGCGCTGCGATAATCAGCCGGGTAGTAATAGTGGCCGTCTCCGGCGGAAAAAAATCCATAATTGACCTCTCCTTGCTAAATGAATCCTCGATATTTCTTTTCTCTTCCTTAGAAGGAAGAGCTTGATATGTAAAGGGCCTCCAATTCGTATAAAACTGGATTGGAGGCTCTTTTGGTTATCTATGAAGATGCCGGTGGAAAAGATTGTTCATGCTGGATTGGAAATATAATAAGCAGTTCAGTTCTGCAATTGGACATATTTCCGGTAGCGGGCCACGAGATAAGCAGACATACCATCACTGTATTTTTCATCGCCGTAGTCCACGGGAATAGCGGCGTATGCCGCAAACCATAAAGAGAAGTACGAAAACTGGTGATAGACTTGCCGGTTTTCAAGTATACCCTCAAGAATTAATTGGTTGAGCAGAAATATCGATCCAATATTAAACAGGACTCCGCCGATATGCACCAAAAAATGAGTGAATCGGTTGCTCCACTTCAAGTCAGTATATTGCAAAGCAGAATCAAGAAAGTAAAGGCTGTGCACAGCAAGCGGCCCAACATCAAAAAGCTTCCGGCCGCGGCCGAGTTCAATGCGGGTCCGGCCGCCGAAGAGCAGCGTGAAAAACGTATGCCCAAGTTCATGGATTATGACAACAACAGGATAAATGATCAGTGTGGCTGCGATAAATCCCCAAATATCAGAGAACGTAAACACGGTATATGATGCCCCCTGTCTGAAGAGAAATTGCACCCGATATTAACATGGATGGCATTTATTTAATATATCCCGCAACCCGTATCACTAAACTTAAAATTCCATTTTAAGTTTGCCATTTTCGAGAATCAGCTTGGCGTTGAATTTTTTGCCGTTTTTTGACATAAACCCCTTCAATACCGGTGTTTTGCCTTTTTCACATAATTGCCGGATCTGATTGGCCGTCAGGCGTTTTTTGAGAAACACTGCCGGGAATGTCTGCTTGCAGCCATTGGCGTATTCCGAACAGCCGTAAAAACCTTTGATCGAAATGATTTTCCCTTTTCCGCAAGCAGGACAAAGAGCGATTTCCTCTTTTGCGGAAGGGGAAAATGCCATCTTATCCGGCAGCCCATTTGCTTGCAGCTGTCCCGGGACTTCTTCCATCAGCTTCCGGATGAATTTACGTGTATTTTCAAGGAAGTTCTCTGAAGATCCTTCACCGTTTCCAATCCGTTTAAGGTAAGTTTCCCATTTTGCGGTCATGGACGGGCTGGCAAGCAAGTTGCCTTCAACTGCCCGGCAGAGGATGCGACCTTTTTCTGTCAGGGAAACAATGTTTTTTTTCACTTCAATGTAATTATGCCGTTTGATGGTTTCAATAATGCCGCTGCGGGTCGCTTCCGTGCCGAGTCCTTCGATCTGTTTCAGAATCGCCGTATCTTCCGGATCCTCGGCATATTTGCCGCATGTTTTCATCAATGAAATCAGCTGCCCTTCCGTATAGGGTTTGGGCGCTGTAGTCATCCCTTCTTTTACAGCTACGGCGGCATCAACCGATTCCTGTTCGACAAGCCGGGGGAGGGGCTGCTCTTCCTGCTTCTCTTTCACAGGAAACAGCGCTTTCCACCCTTTATCCAGCTCGGTTTTTCCGGTCGTGTAGAACAGCAATGCATGGACATCGGTAATGATTTTCGTTTCGGCATACCGATAATCATCGTGGAACATGGCCAAAGTTGTCCGCACGATTTCTTCATACAGATTTCGTTCAAGAGATGACAGGCCGGCAAGTTGACGGGAAGAAGGAATCTTCTTCGTTGGAATGATTGCATAATGTTCGGCAACTTTTGAGCTGTCTACAAATCGCTTTTTTGGTACTTTCGACCGGATCGGGAACGGTTCCCCGATTACTTGCTGAAGCGCTTCTGCGCCGGATGCAAGATAAGCAAATTCTGCCGGAGTGATATGCTGGGCATCCGTTCGGGGATATGTCACCAGTTTTTTCTCATACAATCCCTGCATCACGGACAGCACTGTCTGCGGACTTGCCTTCCATTTGCGGTTGGCCGCTGCCTGAAGGGTTGACAGAGAATGGAGCATCGGAGGCGGCGTGCGCTTGTTCTCTGTCTTCACGGATTGAATGACACCGGTCGCAGGGTTTGAAATGCCATGTTTCTGCAGCAGATCTTCCGCTTCTTTCCGTTCGTTCGATTTTAGTTTCGCTTTTCCTTTATAGCTTCCGTCCGCTGCTTTGAACAGCCCTTCTATCTCATAAAATGGCTCCGGCTTGAACGCTTCAATTTCCCGTTCCCGCTGGTAGATGAGCCAGAGGGTCGGGGTTTGGACCCGCCCGATGGCAAACACATCCCGTAATCCTTTCTGCTGCAATAGCAGCGAGTAGAGCCGGGATCCGTTCATGCCGACGAGCCAATCACTGATCTGCCTTGCTTTCGCTTCTTCATAAAGCAGGAGATCCCGGGCATTATCCTGGAGACTGGCAAAACCTCTGCGGACTTCATCTATTTCGAGGGAATTGATCCAAAGTCTGCGAATCGTTTTGTTTCTGCAGCCGGTCTGGTGATAAATGCTGTAGAAAATATTTGACCCTTCCCGGTCCACATCACATGCATTGATGACCGTATCGGTCTGGCTGAGCAGTTTTTTGATAATGGAGAATTGCTTGTATTTACCTTTCGCCACTTGGAACTGGAATGATTCCGGCAGGATCGGCAGGGCATCAAGTGACCACTTGCCCCATTTCGGATCATAGCTTTTCGGCTCCCGCAGTTCAACAAGATGACCGATGCCCCATGTAATGACAGCGCCAGCCGGAAATATGGAATCCGGCAGCACCTCGATATAGCCGTCCGCTTTCCGGGTCTTAAAGGCCTCTGCATATGCTTTTGCCTGACTCGGTTTTTCAGCCACAATGACGGGTTTCATCGTTTTACTCCGCCTTCCTGTTCTTCAATTTCATGACAAGTTCCTCGTCGGGTGTCACATACACCGTTTTTTGTTCAAAATAAATGACAAATCCCGGTTTTGCCCCGTTCGGTTTCTTTACTTGCCGCACTTCCGTGTAATCGACCGGAACGGAAGAGGATTCCCGGGCTTTTGAAAAGTATGCGGCGATTGTGGCGGCTTCGAGAATCGTTTCTTCATCCGGTTCTGCATCATGAATGACAACGTGGGATCCCGGAATGTCCTTTGTATGGAGCCATGTGTCCGTTTTGGCTGCCAGTTTGAACGTGACATAGTCATTCTGCTTATTATTCTTACCGACAGAGATCCGTGTTCCGCTGCTGGATACGTAAATCTCTGCGGAAGGTTTAACCGGTTTTTTCTTTTTCTGGCCTTTCTGCGCTTTCATATAGCCTTCTTCTGCCAGCTCTTCGCGAATCTCTTCGATATCACTTAGTCCGGCATGCTGGACCTGCTGTGAGAGCGTTTCAAAGTAGTCGATATCCTGTAAAGTTTTATCAATTTGCTCCTGCGTTTTTACAATTGCAGTTTTGGCTTTCTGATAGCGGGAATAATAGCGCTGGGAGTTTTCAACAGGTGTTTTGCGCGGATCCAGCTGAATCGTCATTTTTTCATTTGTGTAGTAATTGTCGACTTCCACTTGCTTCATGCCTTTTTTTAATTGATAAATATTTGCCATGATCAATTCACCGGCAAGCTGCAGTTCATCCCGCTTCTCAGCCTGCTGCTGCTCTTTTTTCAGTTTCTTCAGCTTGGCCTTCAGTTTGGCAATCTCACTGGAGAGCCAGCGTTCCAAGTCACCCGCCTGTTGCTTAACCCGATCCCTCTCTGCCTTCGCGTAATAAACCCGGTCGAGCAATTCCCCGAGTGTCGGGAAAACGGCGGCCGATCCTGCGAGATGAGTCAGTTCGGCTGCGGAAAAATGAGATTTTCCCTGCTTCTCCGTATAATAGCCTTTCGGTTCAGCTGCAGTGAATTCCGCCAGAAAATGTGCTGCGCTTCCGCCGTGTTCAAGCCGATGGACGAGTTCACGGGCAGTGAGCGGAGAAAAACCGGCGAACCGACTGACGATTTCCTTGGCGTCCAGCCCGCTGTAGTCTGCACCGAACGGACTTTCCTTGTCCTGCGGGGGCGGAAAAACATGCGGTTGCCCCGGCAGAACAGTCCGGTAAGAGTTGACGCTCGGCGGCAAATGCTTCAGACTGTCCAAAATCAACCGGCGGTCGGAATCGACGAGAATGACATTGGAGTGCCTGCCCATCAATTCAACATGGAGTTCGCGGAATATGTCGTCGCCGATTTCATTTTTACTTTTCACTTTAATGATAATCAGCCGGTCCATTTCGTGCTGTTCCACGCTCTGGATGATCCCGCCTTCCATATGCTTGCGGAGCAGCATACAGAACATCGGCGGTTCTGCCGGATTGTTCGCCGGCATATCGGTAAGGTGCATCCGGGCATAACTCGGGTGCACAGAAATGAGTAATTTATGGTTTGCGCCTTGTGCGCGGATCTGAAGCAGAAGCTCTTGCTGATTCGGCTGATGGATTTTGGAAATCCGGCCTGATGCGATTTTCTGGAGCTCCTGCACCATCGCTTGTGTAAATAATCCATCGAATGCCATATACAATCCCTCTTTCAAAACGTTTGGTTCTATCTTATCATTTTCATGCGTCAGTATGATATAATAAAGCAGTTAAGCCATTGGGCTAAGAGGATCTTAAAGGAGTGAAGGGAGCAGATGGCGGCGAAATTTATTGCACTCGGCAGCGGCAGTGCAGTGGCTGCTGACCGGATTATAACAATTCTGTCACCCGACTCTGCTCCCGCCAAACGGCTGATCCAGGAAGCGCGGTCGACCGGACTGCTGATCGATGCCACTTACGGGAAAAAGACGCGATCTATTTTCGTGATGGACAGCGATCATATTGTCATTTCCGCCTTATCGACGGAAAAGGCGATTTTACGCACCGGTGAAAATGAAGATGAAACAAGTGAGGGATGATTTTGAGAAAGCAACGCGGACTGCTGATTGTCCTGTCCGGCCCTTCAGGCGTCGGAAAAGGAACAGTCAGAAAAGAGCTGTTTTCGCAGCCGGATACAAATTATGAATACTCGATTTCTATGACAACACGGCTTCCGCGCGAAGGTGAAACGGACGAGGTCGATTATTTCTTTAAGAGCCGGGAGGATTTTGAAGAACTGATCAGCCAGGGGAAGCTGTTGGAATATGCGGAATATGTCGGGAATTACTACGGCACACCGCTCGATTATGTTAATCAGACCCGGGATGCGGGCCGGGATGTGTTCCTGGAGATCGAAGTGCAGGGAGCCGAACAGGTCCGGGAGAAAGTGCCGGATGGACTGTTTATTTTTCTGGCGCCGCCAAGTCTGTCGGAACTTGAAAAACGGCTGACCGGCCGCGGCACAGAAACGGATGCTATCATCCAGTCGCGCATTACAGAAGCGCGCAAAGAACTGGAAATGATGAATCTGTATGATTATGTGGTGGAAAATGATGAGGTTGAGCGGGCGTGCGAACGCATCAATGCAATCGTCATTGCTGAGCACTGTAAGCGGGAACGCGTAGAGAAACGCTATTATGAGATGTTAAAGGAGAATGTATAATGCTTTATCCATCAGTTGATGCACTCAAAAGTAAAATCGATTCCAAATACTCGCTTGTCAGTCTGGCTGCGAAACGGGCACGTCAGCTGCATGAGAACGGGGAAGAGCTTTTAGTGTCATACCGTTCAAAAAAACCGGTTGGTATGGCGCTTGAGGAAGTCGCAGCAGGCATACTGACAAAAGTGGAACAGGATAAATCCGCTGTGTACGAGGATGAAGTTTAATAAAGATTAAAACTGCCAGCAAGCAACTCCCTGAGAATTAACCGTTCTTTGGGAGTTTTGCGTTAGAAAGGATGAACAGAAGTGTCAGTGGACCGTAATATTCTTGTATGCGTCAGTGGCGGGATTGCCGTCTATAAAGCGGTGGCGCTCGTCAGTAAATTGTCGCAGGCCGGTTTCCGGGTGAAAGTAATCATGACGGAATCAGCCCGGCAGTTTGTGCAGCCGTTAAGTTTCCAGGCGATGTCCCGCAATGATGTGTTTACCGATACATTCGATGAAAAAGATTCATCGGTCATCGCCCATATTGATCTTGCTGATTGGGCGGATCTTGTCCTGGTGGCACCTGCCACAGCGAATTTGATCGGCAAGGCAGCGAACGGCATTGCCGATGATATGGTGACGACTGTGCTGCTCGCCACAACAGCACCTGTCTGGATGGCACCGGCCATGAACGTGCACATGTACGGGCACCCGGCGGTTCTGCGCAATATTGATCGGCTTCATGCAGACGGCGTGCGGTTTATCGAACCGTCTGAAGGTTTTTTGGCATGTGGTTATGTCGGGAAAGGACGGCTTGAAGAACCAGAAAAAGTGACTGAACTTGTTCTCTGGCACTTCAACCGACCGCAGCCATTGAAAGGGAAAAAAGTGGTTGTAACTGCAGGGCCGACACGTGAACGGATCGATCCGGTGCGGTTTCTGACTAATTTTTCAAGCGGCAAGATGGGGTATTCGATGGCTGAAGCAGCAGTGCGATTAGGTGCAGAGACTGTTCTGGTCAGCGGTCCAGTTTCACTCCCTGTGCCGGCGGGGGTGCAAATTGTTCCCGTGGAAAGCGCTGAAGATATGTTCAATGCAGTGCTGGCTGAATTCGATGATGCGGACCTGGTCATTAAAACGGCTGCCGTGGCGGATTATCGCCCGAAAACTGCGCATGGTAAAAAAATGAAGAAGCAGGAATCCGGCCAGACGCTTGAGCTGGAACGGACAGTGGATATTTTGAAAGAACTGGGAGAACGGAAAACGCATCAGCTACTGATCGGTTTTGCAGCTGAAACAAATGACGTGGAAACATATGCCAGAGGAAAATTACACAAGAAAAATGCGGATTATATCATTGCCAACGATGTGACGGAAAAAGATGCAGGATTTAACACGGATTCTAATCGAGTGACACTCTATGGTAAGAATTCGTTTGAACAGACTTTTCCGCTCCTGCCGAAAACTGAACTGGCAGAGCAGCTGCTGACTGCCATTCTCGAAAAGGAAGATGCCTATGATCGCTGAAGTAATTGTGGATGTTGCGGCTCACCCGATTGACCGGCCGTTTGATTATGTGGTTCCGGAGCGGTTCCGGCCGCTTATTGAACCGGGCATGCGTGTAAAAGTGCCGTTTGGCCCGCGCAAAGTGCTCGGCTTTGTGACGGGTACAAAAAGCGAATCGGATATGCAGCAGTCAAAACTGAAACCGATCCATGAACTGATGGACCTTGTACCGGTATTGAATAAAGAGATGCTGCAGCTTGCCGACTGGATGAAAGATGAGACCTTATGTTTTGAAATCGATGCCCTGCAGGTCATGATTCCGTCAGCATTGCGGGCAAAATATGAAAAACGCTTCGTTCTAACAGGTGAACTGACTGAACTGGCTGAACCGCTCCAGCCTTATTTTCAGCGTAAACCTTTTCTCCGCGCACAAGATGCTGTGGAGCTTTTTGGCCTTTTAAAGACAGAGTTGGATAAAGGCACAATAACAGCAGAGACGGACATTTCCCAAAAGACGGAAGTCAAAAAAGCGCGTATGGTTACAATCGAAAGTTCACTGGAAAAGCTTGAGGCCATTGAGATACGCGCGAATGCCCGCCAGCAGCTGAAACTCATGGAGTTTATGAAGTCCCATGCCGGTAGTACCATCGAATCGGCGGATCTGCAGAAACAGTCCGGTACAACACTTCAGACGGTCACTGCGCTTTTGGATAAAGGGGCAGGCACGCTGCAAGTGACAGAGACATACCGGTCGCCGGAATCACTGGCGGATATTAAAGAGAAGGCACCGCTCAGCTTGACCCTGGAGCAGCAGACGGCGTTTGCTGCTGTCCGGGATGCACTTGGAACAAGTAAAACTTTTCTGCTTCACGGCGTGACGGGAAGCGGCAAGACGGAAATCTACCTGCAGACGATCGACCGTGTGTTGAAAGAAGGAGAAGAAGCCGTCATGCTCGTGCCGGAAATTTCTCTGACACCGCAGATGACGCTTCGTTTTAAAGAACGGTTCGGGGATCAGGTAGCCGTTCTCCACAGCGGCTTGTCCGCCGGCGAGAAGTACGATGAATGGCGCCGGATACAGCGCGGGGAAGTGAAAGTGGCGGTCGGTGCCCGGTCAGCCGTATTCGCGCCGTTCCGGAATCTTGGACTGATCATCCTTGATGAAGAGCATGAATCCAGTTATAAGCAGGATGATGCCCCGAGGTATCATGCAAGGGACGTAGCTCTGTGGCGGAGCCGGTATTATAATTGTCCCGTAATCCTTGGAAGCGCAACACCGTCACTGGAGTCCTATGCGCGGGCACAAAAGGGTGTATATGAGCTGCTGACGCTTGAATCCCGGGCTAAAAACCAGCCGCTTCCGGAAGTCCGGATCGTTGACATGCGGGAAGAACTCCGGAACGGAAACCGGTCGATGTTTTCTGTGGAACTGGCGGAGGCGATCCGGGAAAAGCTCGAGAAAAAGGAACAGATCGTGCTGTTCCTGAATAAGCGGGGCTATTCTTCATTTGTGCTGTGCCGGGATTGCGGTACAGTCGGGGAATGCCCGCATTGCGATATTTCCCTGACTTATCACCGGTCGAAAGAGCATATGAAATGCCATTATTGCGGATTTGAAGCGCAAGTACCGGATATCTGTCCGGAATGTGGAAGTGAGCATATCCGTTTCTTCGGAACGGGTACACAAAAAGTGGAAGAAGAAATCGCCAAATTGTTTCCAGGGGCACGGACGCTGCGGATGGATGTGGATACAACCCGCCAGAAAGGCGCACATGAACGGATTCTGACGGCTTTCGGGGAAGGAAAAGCGGATATCCTGCTTGGTACTCAAATGATTGCAAAGGGACTCGACTTTCCGAACATCACCCTTGTCGGCGTCTTATCTGCTGATACCACATTGCATTTGCCGGATTTCCGTGCGTCCGAGAAAACGTTCCAGCTGCTGACACAGGTCAGCGGCCGGGCGGGCCGGGACGTTCTTCCCGGAACTGTTTATGTTCAGTCTTATACACCGGAACATTATGCAATCACCTTGGCAAAGAACCAGAATTATGAACCGTTCTATACCCAGGAAATGACCACAAGGAGACAAAACGGCTATCCGCCGTATTTCTATGTCGTTAATATCCAATTCACACACGAAGACTTAATGACAGCTGGCGATTATGCGGATCAGACTGTCCGTTTCCTGCAGAATAATCTATCGCCGGGAACCGTTATTATCGGCCCATCCGCCTCGCTGGTTGCCCGTGTGAACGATAGATATCGCTATCAATGTCTGATAAAATACAAAAAAGAACCGAGACTTACTGAAACGCTCCACCAGCTGATCCGCATTCATAGAGCAGAATGGATCAAACGCGGAGCGACGCTGTCGATTGATAAAAATCCATCGACTGTCATGTAAGCAGGAAATGAGGAATAATGAATGGCAACACGAACGATTGTAACTTATCCAGCTGAGGGGCTGGAGCGGAAATGCCGGCCTGTCACTGAATTTGACGGTACATTGGGCACTTTGCTGGATGATATGTACAGCACAATGATTGAAGCGGATGGCGTCGGTATCGCTGCACCACAGGTCGGAGAAGGGATTCGGGCAGCAATCGTCGATTTTGGCGAAGGTCAGGAACCGATTGAAATGATCAACCCGGAACTGATTCATGCCCAAGGTGCTGAGACGGACCTTGAGGGCTGCCTCAGTTTTCCGGGAGTGTACGGCTATGTGGAGCGGCCGGATTATGTCAAAATTCGGGCGCAGGAACGGGACGGTTCCTGGTATGAGCTTGAAGCGGAAGGATATGAAGCCCGCGCCATTCAACATGAAATGGATCATTTGGATGGCATTTTATTTACCGGAAAAATCTCCCGGTATGTAACACAGGAAGAACTGGATGCCATGCTCGAAGAGGAGGCGGAGGAATGACGCGGATTTTGTTCATGGGAACACCGGCGTTTTCAGTGCCAATCCTGCGGATGCTCAAAGAAGAAGGATACGACATCGTCGCGGCTGTAACTCAGCCGGACCGTCCGGTGGGCCGTAAAAAAGTGCTCACCCCGCCGCCCGTCAAGAAAGAAGCGGAGAGGCTGGGCATTCCGGTTCTGCAGCCTGAACGGGTCAGGAACCCGGATGAACTTCAGCAAGTGCTGGCGCTGGCACCTGATTTGATCATCACAGCAGCGTTCGGACAGATTCTGCCGAAAGAATTGCTGGAAGCACCTGAGCTCGGAGCGATCAATGTCCACGCTTCACTGTTGCCGGAGTACCGGGGAGGCGCGCCGATCCATCAGGCTGTCATTGATGGCAAGGAAGAGACCGGCGTGACGATCATGTATATGGCGGAAGCATTGGATGCCGGCGATATCATTTCGCAGGTGACCGTGCCGATCAGTGACGAAGACGATACAGGTTCGCTATTTGAGAAACTGAGTGACGCGGGCAGAGAACTGTTAAAAGAGACGCTGCCGGCAATCATCAATGGAACAAACGAGCGGATTCCCCAGGATGCGTCCTTGGCCACTTTTGCCCGGAATATTACACGGGAACAGGAACGGATTGACTGGACCAAGCCCGCTCGCTCGGTCTTTAATCATGTGCGCGGACTGCATCCATGGCCGGTTGCTTACACCGTGCTGGACGGACAGAATGTGAAAGTCTGGCAGGTGGCAGAAACTGACAGGCAAGAGACGGGAAAACCGGGTGACATCATCGAAGCAACGGATGAAGCGATCTTCGTGCAGACCGGCGCAGGCGTAATCGCCGTGAAGGAATTACAGCTGGCCGGCAAAAAACGGCTGCCTGCCAAAGACTATGCCAATCACCCGAAATTCAAAGCAGGTGGCCATTTCGAATGAAAAAACTCAAACTGAAAGGCAATGTCCGGGACGCCGCTCTGTCGATACTATGGGCAGTCGAAAACCAGCAGGCCTACAGCAACCTGCTGCTGAATGACACAATCAGCAATTATGGACTTGCCGATAAAGATAAGGGGCTTTTGACTGAAATCACATACGGCACCCTTCAGCATCGGATGACACTTGATTTTTATTTGGATCCGTATATTAAGAAAAAGCTGGAGCCGTGGGTTCGGACGCTTCTCCGGCTGTCATTGTATCAGATGGTGTATTTGGATCGTGTGCCTGAACGGGCTGCGATTCATGAAGCGGTGGAAATTGCAAAAAAACGGGGGCATGGCGGTATCGGATCCGTGGTGAATGGCATTCTCCGGTCAATTCAGCGAAACGGGCTTCGGAGTTTGGATGAGATCAACGATCCGACGCTCCGGCTGTCGATAGAAACAAGTCACCCGGAATGGTTGATCCGCCGATGGATCGGTCAGTACGGATTTGATAAAACGAAGGAAATGGCAATTGAAAACAATCTCGTTCCACGGCAGACCGTGCGGGTGAACCTGGCTGCCACCACGACAGAGGATGCCATTCGGGCGCTTGAAGCAGAAGGGCTCTCGGCAGAAAGGAGTCCCCGGATTCCTGAATGTCTGTTTGTATCAGGCGGACAGCCGGCAAAGACTGCTGCTTTTAAGTCCGGGCTCATCACAATTCAGGATGAAAGCTCGATGCTGCCGGTGTATGCGTTGCAGCCTGAACCGGGAATGACGGTTTTGGACATGTGTGCCGCTCCTGGCGGTAAAGCCACGCACATTGCTGAGAAAATGCAGAATACAGGTAAACTGTATGCAATGGATCTGCATCCGCATAAAGTAAAATTGATCGATGAAGCGGCGGCCCGGCTCGGCCACACAATCATTAAGACAGAAGCAGGAGATGCCCGCTCCAGCGGCGAACGTTTTGATGGAATACAGTTCGACCGGATTCTCCTTGACGCTCCATGTTCAGGTCTTGGGGTGATCAAGCGGAAGCCGGATATCAAATATACAAAGTCAGAAACTGATTTCCAGCGGCTGCAGGGAGTGCAGCTGGATTTGCTGAATGAAGCGGTGTATCTGCTGAAACCGCAGGGCATTCTTGTATACAGTACATGTACAGTGGATCAGGAAGAGAACAATGGAACTGTCGCACGTTTTTTAGAGACCCATCCCAATATGGAGCTGATCCCAGCTGCATTGCCGGGATCGCTGCGGGCGGATTCGCCTGTACAGATATTTCCGCAGGACTTTGGCGGTGATGGCTTCTTCGTTGCAGCATTCCAGAAAAGAGAGAGATAAAAGTACACATAGCTGCAAGGGGGCAGGAAGTTGTTTCGGTATACGCTTGAGAGTGATATAGGAAGAAAAAGAGAAGTGAATGAAGACCAGGCAGCTGTCTTGCGCCGTCCAGATGGTCTGTTTCTGGGAATTGTAGCCGACGGCATGGGCGGACACAATGCCGGCGATCTTGCGAGCCGCATGGCAGCTGAAGAGCTTGGCCGGCTGTTTATGGAAGAAGAAGAGACGGCCTTTTTATCAGCTGAAGCAAAAAAGGACTGGCTGCTCCAGTCTGTCAAGCAGATAAACCGGCAGGTGTATAATCATGCTCTGTTGAATCCGGCATGCAGCGGCATGGGCACCACGCTTCTTGCGGCGATTGTAAGCCGTGATGATTGCGTGCTTTGTCATATCGGTGATAGCCGTGCTTATGTATTCGATGGTACCGCCCGCCAGATCACGCGGGATCATACGTATGTGAATCTGCTCGTAGATACCGGTGAGCTCAGTCAGGCGGAGGCCGAAGATCATCCGAAAAAGCATTTAATCATCCGGGCACTCGGAACGGAACCGGATATTGAAGGAGATCTTCTGGAGGTCGAGCTGACCGCTTCCTTGTGCCTGCTTCTGTGCTCGGACGGGCTCAGCAATAAACTGAGCGAAGCGGAAATAGCAGCTGTGCTCCACGGAGAACTGCCGCTCGCAGAAAAAGGAAATGAACTCATCCGGCGGGCCAATGAACTGGGAGGAGAAGATAATATTTCTTTCGTCCTGTTCTGCGCTGATGAGGAGGTGAAAAGGTAATGCTGATTGGAAAGCGGCTGAACGGCCGTTACCGCATTGAAAAGGCAATTGGCGGCGGAGGAATGTCAAATGTTTATCTAGGCCACGACATTATTCTCGACAGAGACGTAGCGATCAAGATCCTCCGGTATGATTTTTCAAATGAAGAAGAATTGCGGTGGCGGTTTCAGCGGGAAGCATTGTCTGCTTCAAGTCTTACGCATACGAATATTGTTAATATATTCGATGTGGGAGAAGAAGGGGATATTCACTTTCTGGTCATGGAATACGTAACAGGTCAGACTTTGAAAGATTATATTGTTCAGCAGGCACCGATTGCTCCTGAAAAAGCGGTTGATATCATGCTGCAGCTGACATCTGCTTTAGCCCATGCCCATCAGAACCAGATTGTCCACCGGGATATCAAACCGCAGAACATCTTGATCGACCGGAACGGCCGTGTGAAAGTAACGGATTTCGGAATCGCGATGGCATTGACTGCGACGTCCTATACACAGACGAATTCAGTGCTCGGCACGGTCCATTATCTTTCTCCTGAACAGGCGCGGGGCGGCACGGCGACAAAGAAGTCGGATATTTATTCACTTGGTATTGTCATGTTTGAACTGCTGACCGGGCAGCTTCCGTTTTCAGGGGAATCAGCTGTATCGATCGCATTGAAGCATTTACAGTCAGATATTCCCTCGCTCCGTTCGATTGTGCCGGATATGCCTCAGAGTCTGGAAAACATTGTGCTGAAGGCGACAGCGAAAGATTTGCAGTACCGGTACGGATCGGTGGAAGCCATGGAAGAAGATTTGACAGAAGCACTTGAAGAGAGCCGGCGAAATGAGCCTAAGTTCATCATTCCGGATGATTCGGATGCGACGAGAGCCATGCCTGCAATCCGGAATACTTCCACCTTTGTTAATGCAGATGAAACGATTGTATTGAAACCGACTCCGCCTGCGCCGGAGGAAGCACCGCCTGTTAAAAAAAGAAAAAAATGGCCATGGATTCTGGCAGGTATTCCGGTGGCTGTGTTGTTGTTGGGTCTGTTCCTGGCTCTTGGATTTCCCCGGCTGTTTGAAGAACCGAGAATTCAGGTGCCGGATGTTACGGGACTGGAGGCTGCAGCTGCAGCGGAAGAACTGGAAGCTGCCGGATTTACAGCAGGACCGGAACGGCAACAGACTTCCGAAGAAGTCGAGGAAGGCATGGTAATCCGGACAGTACCTGAAGCGGGGAAAGAGCGCGTTCAAGAAACAGAGGTGGAGCTGGTTGTCAGTGCAGGCCGGGAACGCGTGGAATTTGAAGATTATACTGGAGAACGTTTCGAGCAGGCAGCTGAACTTCTCCGGAATCTTGGATTCGAGAATGTGGCTCTTCGGGAAGAGTTTTCCGCAGAATCCGAAGGAATCATTTTAAACCAGAATATCGCAGCCGGCAGTGATGTCGTGCCTGGTGAAACCTCTGTGATGTTTACTGTTAGCAAAGGCCAGGACCTGCGGGAAGTAACCGATCTGGTTGGCTTTACCGAAGAAGAGATCAATGATTATGCCCGTTCATCCGGCTTCAACATCCGGATTATCGGGCAGGAATATTCGGATAGTGTAGAACCGGGCCTTGTGCTGGAACAGTACCCGGCAGCTGGAACAGCACTGGAAGCAGGTAGCATGATAGAAGTTGTGCTGTCCCGGGGACCGGAAGCGGCGCCTTTAAAAACATTTATCCAGACAGTGATGATTCCTTACGGAGAAGCACTGGCGCCTGAAGAGCCGGCTGAGGGGGAAACGCCGGAAACCGTGCCGCAGACTGTGCAGATTTTCATCCAGGATCGGAACCAGACGATGGATGCACCGGCTGAGGAATTTACAATTACGGATGATGCTTCACGCCGGATTGAATTGGAAATTGAAGAAGGGCAAATCGGGATGTACCGGATTCTCCGGGATGGAGAAGTGCTGGTGGAGGAATCGATTCCTTATGCAGAAGCCGAATAAAAGGAGGAAGATTATGCCACAAGGGCAGATCAGGAAAGCGCTGAGCGGTTTTTATTACGTAAAAGATGGCGAAAAAGTTATACAATGCCGGGGACGCGGCATTTTCCGCAATCGGCAGATTTCACCGCTGGTCGGTGACTTCGTGGATTACGAAGCGGATAATGATAAAGAAGGCACCATTACACATATTCATGAGCGCAAAAACGAACTTGTCCGTCCGCCCATCGCCAATATCGATCAGGCAATTCTTGTTTTCTCTGCAAAAGAACCGGATTTCCATCCGCTTCTGCTGGATAAGTTCCTGGTGGTCATTGAATCGTTCGATATTACACCGGTCATTATTTTAACGAAGATGGATCTGCCGTCTTCCGATGAAAAAACAACGCTTTCCCGTTTTGCGGAAGACTACCGGAACATCGGGTATGAGGTGTTTACGGTACGAAAAGGAGATACGGCGCTTGCAGAAGAGCTGCTTCCGCTTTTGAACGGGAAAACGAGCGTCCTTGCCGGGCAGTCAGGCGTTGGGAAATCCACGCTTCTCAACACGATTCTGCCGGAGCTCGAACTGAAGACAGCCGAAATTTCCGGTGCGCTGAATCGCGGAAAGCATACAACCCGTCACGTGGAACTGATCGAAGTGAATGGCGGGCTGCTGGCAGATACGCCGGGCTTCAGTTCATTCGATTTTGACCATATTGAAAAAGAAGAGCTGTCTGCCTGCTTTCCGGAAATGGCTGAACGGTCGCCGAACTGTAAGTTCAGGGAGTGCCTGCACACAAATGAACCGAAATGTGCAGTGAAAGCGGCGGTGAAGACTGGAGAGATTCCGGATTACCGCTATGCGGATTACGTGCAGTTTCTTCAGGAAATTACAGATAGAAAGCCGAGGTATTAAGCATGATTAAATTAGCACCGTCGATTTTAGCGGCGGATTTTGCAAAGCTGGGGGAAGAAGTGAAAGAGGCCGAACAGGCAGGGGCGGATTGGATCCATATTGATGTGATGGACGGCCATTTTGTTCCGAACATTTCACTTGGCCCAATTGCCGTCAAAGCCGTACGTCCACTGACTGACCTGCCCCTGGATGTTCACCTGATGATTGAAAACCCTGATCGCTATATCCGGGACTTCACAGAGGCGGGAGCAGATTATATCACCGTCCATGCAGAAGCATGTCCTCATCTTCACCGGACCATCCAATTGATCCGTTCGGAAGGTGCAAAGCCGGGAGTCGTGCTGAATCCCCATACGCCTGTCAGCGCAATCCAGCATATTTTGGAAGATGTGGATCTAGTGCTGCTCATGACCGTCAACCCGGGATTCGGCGGCCAGACTTTCATTCCCTCGGTACTGTCAAAAGTCCGGGAACTGAAAACCATGATCGATGAACGGAACCTGAAAGTTGAAATTCAAATCGACGGCGGCATCAATGAGCAGACCATTGGGCCATGTGTTGAAGCGGGAGCAGGAGTTTTTGTCGCTGGCTCTGCAATCTTCGGAAAAAAAGATCGCCGGGCAGCGCTCCAGGCGATCAAACAGGCGGGGGAGGAAGCCCGTCAGTGATTGCTGTCATTGTGGGCGGAGGTCCTGCTGAAGAGCTTCCGGATCTTACCCAATGGCCGACTGGCCGGTTCATCGGTGCAGATGTCGGCGCGGCCATCCTGCTGAAGCAGGGGATTTCTCTTGAAGCAGCTGTTGGTGATTTCGATTCGATTTCAGTTGAAGATTATGCAGCGCTGGAAAAGGCTGTTCAACATCTGGAAAGACTTCCAGCCGAAAAAGATGAGACGGATATGGAGTTGGCACTGAACCTGGCAGTTGCCTGGAACCCTGAACGAATTGTCGTTACAGGTGTAACCGGCGGCCGGCTGGATCATTTTATCAGTGCGCTTCATGCGGTGTTCGCATGCCAGCTTGCAAATCCTGGAATCGAGGCGATGATTGCGGACAGAAATAACCGGATTCGTTTTCTTGCTCCTGGCATACATACGATGACAGGTGATCCAAACTACCGGTATGTCTCCCTGTACCCGTTTCAGTCGGAAATCACCGGGCTGACATTAAAAGGATTCAAGTACGAGGTTACGGATGAGCGGATTCCGTTTGGCTCTACACGATTCACGAGCAATGAACTTGCCGGAGAAGGCGAAGTTTCAATCGGGACGGGGAACTGTCTGATCATTGAATCCCGGGACGCAGATAAAAAAATGCCAGGCTGACTTTCGTCAGCCTGGCATTTTTCGGGTCGTTCTTATACGCGCTGGACTTTGCCTGATTTCAATGCTCTCGCAGAAACCCACACACGCTTCGGCTTGCCGTCCACAAGGATGCGGACTTTCTGCAGGTTAGCGCCGAATGTACGTTTGTTCGCATTCATCGCGTGAGAGCGGTTGTTTCCGGAGCGGGCTTTACGGCCAGTAACTACACATTCTTTAGCCATGCTGGTACCTCCTCTTATAAGTGAAGCTGAGCTATGCTGAATTCACTTCTTTTTTCATCACATACTATAATAATTTAGCACATGGGCTAAATTATTGCAACAGGTACAGCATACCTTTAAAGAAAAATCCCTTGACACCTTAATTCAGACGCTTTTAATATAAAGACGGTTCATGTAGAATAAAAGAAGTGAAAAAGGACTAGCGGGGAGGAATTCCGATGTCGGTTGAAATCAGCAACGATTACGGAAAAATTGATATTTCCAATGACGTCATCACCCAAATAGCAGGCGGGGCTGCTGTGGAATGCTATGGCATTGTCGGCATGGCGACGAAAAATCAGATCCGGGATGGTCTGACAGATATCCTGCGCAAAGAGAATTTTGCTAAAGGTGTCATTGTCCGGCAGGAAGCGGATAACCTCATCATTGATATGTACGTTATTGTCAGCTACGGCACAAAAATCTCCGAAGTGGCATATCAAGTTCAGTCAACAGTAAAATATACCATTCAGAAACTGCTCGGCCTGCCAATCAAGGCAGTAAATATTCATGTCCAGGGTGTCCGTGTGACGAACCCATAAGAGGAGGCAATTGTTTTATGAAGTCAATAGACGGAATTCAATTCGCTGAAATGGTGAGGATGGGTGCACACCACCTTCATCAGAATGCGGATTACGTTGATACACTGAATGTGTTCCCGGTGCCGGATGGCGATACAGGGACGAATATGAACCTTTCCATGTCTTCAGGAGCAAAGGAGACGGAAGCGCAGACAGATGCGCATATCGGAAAAACGGCACAGGCACTGTCAAAAGGACTTCTAATGGGTGCACGCGGTAATTCCGGTGTGATTTTGTCCCAGCTGTTCCGGGGATTTGGAAAAGAAATCACAAATGACGCTGAACTGTCGCCCCGCCGGCTGGCAGAAGGACTGCAGCATGGCGTCGATACTGCATATAAAGCAGTTATGAAGCCAGTGGAAGGCACGATTCTGACAGTGGCAAAAGATGCTGCGAAAAAGGCAGTTGAACTGGCTGACAAGGAGCAGGATATCATCCGGCTGTTTGAAGCGACTGTTGAAGAAGCGAAAGCTTCACTGCAGCGGACACCGGATCTGCTTCCTGTACTGAAGGAAGTCGGTGTGGTCGACAGCGGCGGACAGGGGCTCGTTTATGTATATGAAGGCTTTCTGGCGGCATTGAAGGGTGAAAAGCTGCCGGAACGGCAAGACATGAAGTCAATGGACGATATGGTGAAAACAGAACATCACAAAAGTGTCGCGGGCTTCATGAATACAGACGAAATCGAGTTCGGCTACTGCACGGAATTCATGGTGAAGTTTGAAGATGGAAAAAAGGCGTTTGACGAAGAAGCATTCCGCAATGATCTGAGTGTGTATGGCGATTCCTTGCTTGTTATCTCTGATGAAGAGATTGCAAAAGTCCATGTTCATGCCGAAGAACCCGGAAAAGTGCTGACATACGGCCAGCAGTATGGCAGTCTCATCTCGATGAAAATCGAAAATATGCGCCAGCAGCATACGGATATTGTCGGGGAAGGCCATCAGAAAGAGGCTGTGAAACCGGCAGAGACGCACCCGTATGCAGTTGTGACTGTCGCAATGGGAGAGGGGATCGCGGAACTCTTGAAAAGCATCGGGGCATCAACAGTCATCGAAGGCGGTCAGACGATGAACCCCTCAACAGAAGATATTGTGAAAGCCATCCAGGCGGTCGGCGCTGAGCGGGTGCTGATCCTGCCGAACAATAAGAACATCATCATGGCTGCTGAGCAGGCTGCAGAAGTTGCAGGCATCGAAGCCGCTGTTGTGCCGACGAAGAATGTGCCACAAGGCATGGCGGCCCTGCTCGCTTTCAATCCTGAGGCTTCTGTCGAAAATAATCGGGATGCAATGACAGATGCTGCTTCTCTTGTAAAAACCGGCCAGGTGACCCATGCTGTCCGTGATACATCAATCGATGGCATCGAGATTAAAAAAGATGATTTTATGGGCATTGCAGAAAGCAAAATTGTTATCGCTGCTCCGGAACTGAAGAATGTAGCCCAAGAGCTGCTCCGTCAGTTAATTGACGAGGAATCAGAGATCGTTACGATTCTTTATGGCGAAGATTCCACGGAAAAGGCAGCTAAGGAACTGGCCGAATTCATTGGAACGCTGAATGATGAAGCGGAAGTTGAAATTCATCATGGGCGGCAGCCGCTTTATCCATACATTTTCTCAATCGAATGAACGGAAAGACACATATGATGCTGTTGAAAGCAGCTAAAGGACCTGGGAGTTTGGTGTTTGCCAAATGCCTGGGTCCTTTGCTATGTTCCGGGCCTTTCCGCTATCCCAAAAGATGAGAAGGAGCAGGAGCAGGCTGGAGACGGACTTTTATGATTGAGCGCGGTATCATCTTTTCTTTCACTGGGGAAACGAGTATACTTAAAAGGTCAGAACGCTTGTTCTCTTTTCGAAACCATGTGTGAAACAACAAGAGGAAGAGACTTTACGCCGAGCACTGTATGCGCTTTCGTCATTTTTGAATAATCTTCCGGGTTCATGTAAAATAGGGGGAGATAAGAACACGCAAAAGCGAGGGGTATGGGCATGAAGTACAAGTCAGTTTTCGATATAATCGGTCCGGTGATGATCGGTCCGTCTTCATCACATACAGCAGGTGCTGCCCGGATTGGACGGGTGGCGCGGGATTTGTTTGGCCGTCAGCCGAAGTGGGCCCGGATTCATTTATACGGCTCGTTCGCTGAGACGTATAAAGGACATGGCACCGATGTGGCCATCATTGGCGGTCTGCTTGATTATGACACCTTTGATGAACGGATAAAAACGTCTTTTGAAGAAGCTGAAAGAGCCGGATTGACGTATAAATTCATTCCTGAAACAGGAAATGTGGATCATCCGAACACAGCCCGCATTGAAATGGGAGATGAGGAATCGGAAATGTCGCTCACCGGCATTTCAATCGGAGGGGGAACGATTGAAGTGACCGAGCTGAACGGATTTCCGCTCCGCCTGTCCGGGGGGCATTCCGCATTGCTTGTCGTCCATGACGACCGGGCTGGATGTATTGCAAATGTAGCGAATTGCCTGGCGAGGTATGATATTAATATCGGCCATATGGAAGTGTCGCGACGGGAAAGAGGGCAGATGGCGTTAATGGTCATTGAAGTCGATCAGCGGATTGACCAGGATGTGCTGGGTGAAATTGCACTACTGCCCAATATTACGCAAGTGACGAAAATCGCGGGCTGAAGGAGAGGTCGGAATGGACGTATTATTCCGCAATGTGCGGGAATTAGTGGAAATTGCAGAACAGGAAGATAAATTGATTTCAGAAATCATGCTCGAGCAGGAAGAACTGATCAGCGGACGTACCCGGGAAGAAATCATGGGTCAGATGGACCGCAACTTGACAGTTATGGAAGAGGCGGTTGAAAAAGGGCTGAAGGGAGTCCGTTCGTTCTCCGGTCTGACCGGCGGTGACGCAGTTCTGCTGCAGCAGTATATTGATAAAGGAAATACGCTGGCAGGTGATCTGCTTTTGGACGCTGTCAGCAAAGCGGTCGCGACGAATGAAGTGAATGCTGCCATGGGAACGATCTGCGCAACGCCGACAGCAGGATCAGCAGGGGTCGTGCCCGGCACATTATTCGCAGTAAAAAACAAGTTGAACCCGACGCGTGAACAGATGATCCGTTATTTATTCACATCAGGTGCATTCGGCTATGTCGTAGCAAATAACGCATCAATTTCCGGTGCAGCAGGCGGCTGCCAGGCCGAAGTTGGCTCAGCTTCTGCAATGGCTGCTGCAGCCATCGTTGAAATGGCGGGCGGAACAGCTCAGCAGAGTGCGGAAGCCTTCTCGATTACATTGAAAAACATGCTGGGACTTGTATGTGATCCAGTGGCAGGCCTTGTAGAAGTGCCATGTGTGAAAAGAAATGCAATGGGGGCATCAAATGCAGTGGTGGCAGCCGACATGGCACTTGCCGGTGTAACCAGCCGGATACCGACGGATGAAGTGATTGATGCTATGTTTAAAATCGGCCAGACAATGCCGACAGCATTAAAAGAGACAGCCAAAGGCGGTTTGGCTGCCACACCAACCGGAAAATGGCTGGAGGCGAAGATTTTTGGCACAGCAGCTGCCGGATACAGCAATTAACATACCGGTCACTGTACTGAAAGGTGTCGGGAAAGCAGCCGCTGAAAGCCTCGCGGAAATGCAGATTGAAACGATAGAAGATCTGATCATGACATTTCCGTACCGCCACGAGGATTTTCAGCTGAAAGACCTGGCGGATACGCCGCATAACGAGCGGGTTACGGTTGAAGGAAGGGTCGAAGCCGAGCCTTCTGTTCTTTTTTTAGGCAAGAAGAAATCCCGGACACAGGTGCGGCTGCTCGTCGGCAGGCACCTGATTAAGGCTGTCTTTTTTAATCAGCCTTATGTCCGCAATAAATTGGCGATCGGTTCTGTTGCGACAATCACCGGCAAGTGGGATCGCGGCCGCCAAGTGATAACTGTCACAAGCCATACGCTTGGACCACGGACGGACGGCCAGGACTTTGAACCGGTATACAGCCTGAAAGGTGCGATTCAGCAGCGGACGTTCCGCAAGCTGATGCGTCAAGCACTCGATATGGCAAAAGAAGGGATGGAAGACTGCCTCCCGCAGCGCTATTTGGATGAGTATCAGCTGGTGTCAGTGGCTGATGCTCTTGAATGGGTGCATTTTCCGCCGGATGGAGAAGCGCTCAAAAAAGCGCGCCGCCGTTTCGTCTATGAAGAACTGCTGCTGTTTCAATTGAAAATGCAGGTGCTCAAGAAACGGAACCGGGAAGCGGAAGGCGGTTCCCGCATCGACTATAATAATGATGAACTGCGGCGATTTATTGCAAGTCTGCCATTCGAGCTGACGGGTGCGCAAAAACGGGCGGTCAATGAAATTTGCCGCGACTTGAAAGATCCGTATCGGATGAACCGGCTGTTGCAGGGAGATGTCGGTTCCGGGAAAACGGTCGTGGCAGCGATTGCGGTATTTGCCGGTTTCACGGCGGGTATGCAAAGCGCGCTGATGGCACCGACTGAAATCCTGGCAGAACAGCATGCTTCCACTATTGAGGAGTGGTTCCGGCCATTCGGACTTAATATCGCGCTCCTTACCGGCTCGATCAAGGGCAGCAAGCGGAAAGTGCTGCAGCAGCAGCTGGCAGCCGGCGAAATCGATCTGCTGATCGGCACCCATGCGCTCATACAGCCGGAAGTGAAGTTCAAGAATCTCGGTCTTGTGATTACAGACGAACAGCACCGGTTCGGCGTTGATCAGCGGCGGGTGCTGCGGGATAAGGGATATAATCCGGACACTCTTTTCATGACGGCCACGCCGATTCCGCGGACGCTGGCCATTTCGGCGTTCGGTGAAATGGATATCTCGGTCATTGATGAAATGCCGGCAGGAAGAAAAGAGATCCAGACATTCTGGACAAAAAAAGAATTATTCGGAAAAGTGATTGGACGGATGGAACAGGAGCTTCAGGCCGGCAGGCAGGCCTATGTCATCTGCCCGCTGATTGAAGAATCCGATAAACTGGATTACCAAAATGCCGTAGAATTATACGGTCAGCTGTCTGAAGTGTTCCGGAACAAGTATAAAGTCGGTCTGATGCATGGCCGTCTCCATCCCGATGAAAAAGAAGAAGTGATGAGGTTATTCAGCATAGGCGAAATTTCAGTGCTGGTTTCGACCACTGTAGTGGAAGTCGGGGTTAACGTGCCGAACGCCACTTTCATGCTGATCTACGATGCGGAGCGGTTTGGTCTTGCTCAGCTGCATCAGCTTCGGGGCCGGGTCGGACGCGGAAGCGAACAATCGTACTGTGTGCTGCTGGCGGACCCGAAAACGGAAGACGGAAAAGAGCGGATGAGTTCCATGACGGAAACGAATGATGGATTTGTGCTTGCTGAAAAGGACTTGAAACTCCGGGGGCCGGGTGACTTCTTTGGAAGAAAGCAGAGCGGCATTCCGGAATTCCGCATGGCCGATCTTGTCCATGACTACCGGGCGCTGGAAATCGCCAGGAAAGATGCGGAAAATTTAGTGAACAGCGATGAATTCTGGACGGGCGATGAGACGGCCTGCCTGCGGACGCACCTTGAAAGTTCGGGTGTGCTGACCGCGGAACGTCTCGATTAAGAGTGCAGGGATGGAAACTCCTTGCATTCTTTTTTTTGTCTTTATATACTCATATTAGTACCAAGTGCTAATAGCGGTGGTGGCCAAACATGAAAAAACCGAAGAAAGAGCGTCAGCAGGCGCTGATACATACGATTCAAGATAATCCCTTTGTCACCGATGAAGCGTTGGCAGCTGATTTTGGTGTGAGTGTTCAAACCATCCGGCTGGACCGGATGGAACTCGCGATTCCGGAGCTTCGGGAGCGGATTAAGCATGTAGCGGTCCAGACATTTGAAGATGAAGTGAAATCTCTTCCGATCCATGAAGTGATCGGAGAAATCATCGACATTGATCTGGATGACCGGGCAATTTCAATTTTTGACGTGCAGAATGAACATGTATTCCAGCGCAATCAGATTGCGCGGGGCCATCATTTATTTGCGCAGGCCAACTCACTTGCAGTTGCTGTGATGAATGATGAGCTGGCACTGACCGTCCGGTCGGACCTGCGTTTTCTGCGGCCGGTAAAAGCCGGCCAGCGGGTTGTGGCCAAAGCGGAGGTGACCGGGCGGGAGCCGAAACGGAACCGGGCATTTGTCCGGGTGATTTCAACAGTGGATCAGGTTCCTGTATTTACAGGAGAATTTGAAATGTATCGCATGACACAAGAGGATGAAGGTGACAGCAATGAAAATCGCAGTTGATGGAATGGGCGGCGACAATGCGCCCCAGGAGATTATAGCAGGCGCTCTACTCGCGCTTGATGAATACCCTGACCTTGAAATCCGGCTGTACGGCCGGCAGGAAGCGATGAAGCCTTATTTGAAGGAACATGACCGGCTGACAATCATCGATTGTACAGAAGTCATTGAGCCGGAAGATGACCCGGTAAGATCAGTGAAACGGAAAAAAGATGCCTCCATGGTGCGCATGGCCCAAGCTGTAAAAGATGGAGAGGCGGACGGTTGTGTGTCCGCCGGTAATACAGGGGCGCTGATGGCGGCCGGACTGTTTGTAGTCGGCCGGATAGCGGGCGTGGACCGGCCGGCGCTTGCGCCGACATTGCCGACAGTCGACGGCAAAGGATTCGTTATGCTCGATCTTGGCGCCAATGCCGAGGCGCGGCCGGAGCATCTCGTGCAGTACGCCGTAATGGCAAGCATTTATGCAGAAAAAGTACGCGGCATTTCCAACCCGACTGTCGGTCTTCTGAATATCGGGACCGAAGAAAAAAAGGGAAACGAACTTACGAAGGCGACTTATCCGTTGCTGCGTGAAGCGCCGGTAAACTTTATCGGCAATGTCGAGTCGCGTGAATTGCTGAACGGTGTTGCGGATGTGGTCGTGACCGACGGATTTACAGGTAATATCGTGCTGAAGACAATCGAAGGCACGGCGATGAGCCTGTTTTCCATGATTAAAGATGTATTCACTTCGTCAGCGAAAACGAAAATTTCGGCCCTCCTTGTCAAAAATGAATTGAGCGGGCTGAAATCCATGCTTGATTACAGTGAATATGGCGGCGCCGCGCTGTTCGGCTTGAAAGCGCCGGTCATCAAAGCGCACGGTTCTTCAAATGCCAATGCGCTGTTTAATGCAATCCGACAGACACGGACAATGATCGAAAGTGATGTGGCAGGGACGATTCACCGGACATTGAAAGGAGACGCAGAAAAATGACGAAAATCGCTTTTATTTTTCCGGGACAAGGGTCCCAGTCAATCGGAATGGGTGCGTCTTTTTCAGAAGATGAACGAAGCCGGTCCTTTTTCGATCAGGCGGACGAGGCGCTCGGTTTTTCTTTGTCGCAGCTGATTCAGGAAGGGCCGCAGGAAGAGCTGACGCTTACATATAATGCCCAGCCGGCATTACTGACGGTCAGTGCACTGATTGCAGAGCGGCTGGAGCGGGCAGGCATTAAACCGGATTATACTGCCGGTCACAGTTTAGGTGAATATAGTGCGCTCGTGGCTTCCGGTGTGCTGACGTTCAAAGAAGCGGTGGATGCTGTGTACCAGCGGGGACTGCTGATGAATGAAGCGGTGCCTGCAGGAAAAGGTGCGATGGCAGCTGTGCTCGGTCTCGGTGCCAAGGAGCTGGCCCGCGTTACGGATGAAGTGACAGCGGATGGCCAGTCAGTACAGCTGGCGAATATTAATTGTCCGGGTCAGATTGTGATCTCCGGTACAAAAGAAGGTGTGGAACGTGCTTCTGCACTGGCAAAAGAGCAGGGAGCGAAGCGGGCGATTCCGCTGGATGTCAGCGGGCCTTTCCATTCCGAGCTGATGGAACCGGCCTCTGAAGGCTTGAGAAAGACACTGGATGCAATCGATCTGGCCAAAGCTGAACCGCCGGTGATTTCCAATGTGACAGCCCAGCCGGTCACTGAGCCGGCTGAAATCCGGGATTTGCTTGTCCGGCAGCTTTATTCACCGGTACAGTGGGAACAGTCGGTCCGGGAAATGATATCCCAGGGCGTTACAGTATTTATTGAAGCAGGGCCCGGAAAAGTGCTGAGCGGCCTCGTGAAAAAAATCGACCGGTCTGTTAAAGTGATTCCGGTATTCGATGAAGAAACGCTTGAAAAGGCAGTAGAGGAGCTGACACAATGAAACTTGAAGGGAAAACCGCAATTGTGACCGGGGGCTCAAGAGGAATCGGCGCGGCCATTGCCAGGCTGCTTGCTTCCGAAGGTGCAAAAGTGGTTGTGAATTACAGCGGCAGCCGGGAAAAAGCAGAAGCGGTTGCAGAAGATATCCGGATCGGCGGCGGAGAAGCATTCGTTTTCCAGGCGGATGTCGCCGATTCAGAAGCAGTGAAAGCTATGACCGACGAAACGCTTCAACGATTCGGGTCGATCGATATCCTCGTCAATAATGCAGGTATCACCCGGGATAATCTGCTGATGCGCATGAAGGAAAATGAGTGGGATGACGTAATCAACACCAATTTAAAAGGCGTATTCGTCACGACGAAAGCGGTGACACGTCAGATGATGAAGCAGCGGAGCGGACGAATTGTGAACATCGCTTCCATTGTCGGTATTTCCGGCAATCCGGGGCAGGCAAATTATGTCGCTGCCAAAGCCGGTGTCATCGGACTCACGAAGACTGCTGCCAAAGAGCTGGCTTCCCGCGGCATTACGGTCAACGCTGTAGCGCCGGGCTTCATTACAACGGATATGACTAAGAAGCTGGATGAAACGGTGCAGAAGACAATGCTGAATCAAATTCCGTTAAGCCGTTTTGGTGATCCGAAGGATGTAGCGAAATCGGTACTGTTTTTAGCATCGGATGATGCATCTTATATGACGGGTCAGACACTTCATGTGGATGGCGGCATGGTGATGTGACCTTTCTGCTGATATACTGTTTTGAGGGGAGGTGACGATAATGGCAGAAGTAATGGAACGGGTGACGAAAGTCATCGTAGACCGTCTGGGCGTAGATGAAAGTGAAGTGAAGCCGGAAGCTTCTTTCCGTGATGATCTTGGTGCGGATTCTCTTGATGTGGTTGAACTTGTAATGGAGTTTGAAGACGAATTCGATATGGAGATTTCCGATGAAGACGCGGAAAACATCAAAACCGTCGGGGACGCAGTCAATTACATTGAAAGCAAACAATAAATGAAAAAATCAGCTGGCGCATACCCGGAGCTTACAGGCGAAGGGGTGCGTCAGTTGCTGTTTTGCACAACCGGCGAAAAACAGGTAAAATTAAAGAAAGATACAGCTAAGGAAGGCAGATTGCAAATGTCGATGAAACGAAAAAAAGAACATCAGCCGGGAGTGCTCCCGGAAGAAGCCCGCACGTCATTTGAGCGACTGCAGCAGGAGCTCGGCATCACATTTAAGCAGCCGACGCTGCTTTATCAAGCTTTTACCCATTCATCTTATGTGAATGAGCATCGGAAACGGTATTACACTGACAATGAACGTCTTGAATTTCTCGGGGATGCTGTTCTGGAGTTATCCGTATCCCATTACCTGTTCAAACATTATCCGAAAATGAGCGAAGGGGAGCTGACCAAGCTGCGCGCTGCAGTCGTATGCGAACCTTCTCTTGTGCTGTTTGCCAATGAGTTGGATTTCGGACGGTATGTTCTTCTTGGCAAAGGAGAAGAACTGACAGGGGGGCGCGAACGTCCGGCACTTCTTGCCGATGCGTTTGAATCGTTCGTGGGTGCCTTATACCTGGATCAGGGGCTGGAACCGGTCGTGCAGTTTTTGGAGCGTGTTCTGTTTCCGAAAGTTGAAATCGGTGCTTTTTCGCATGTGATGGACTATAAGAGCCAACTGCAGGAATTGATCCAGCAGAAAAACCGCGGGCCGCTTGTCTATGAAATTGTGGAAGAAAAAGGGCCGGCCCATAACCGGACGTTTGTAACAGAGGTAGCACTGGACAGCCAGGTGCTCGGCACGGGTGAAGGGCGTTCAAAAAAAGAAGCAGAACAGCAGGCAGCGATGGTCGCTATCCGTAAACTGCAGGGAAATACGGAGGGCTGACCATGTATTTGAAAAGACTTGAAGTGATCGGATTCAAGTCATTTGCCGATAGAATCGGCATCGATTTTGTGCCCGGCGTTACTGCGGTCGTGGGACCGAATGGCAGCGGAAAAAGCAATGTGACCGATGCCATCCGCTGGGTACTTGGCGAACAATCAGCCAAGTCCCTGCGCGGTTCGAAAATGGAAGATGTGATTTTTGCAGGAAGCGACTCCCGGAAACCGGTGAATTTTGCTGAAGTGACGCTCGTTCTGGATAACTCGGACGGGCGTCTTCCGCTTGATTACAGTGAAGTGAATGTAACCCGCCGTGTATTCCGGAGCGGCGACAGTGCGTACCTGCTGAATAAACAAGTATGCAGGCTGAAGGATATTACAGACCTGTTCATGGGGTCTGGCCTTGGGAAGGAAGCGTTCTCTGTTATTTCCCAGGGGCGTGTGGATGAAATTTTGAACAGTAAACCGGAGGACCGGCGCTCAATATTCGAAGAAGTGGCCGGTGTTCTGAAGTATAAACAGCGAAAGAAACAGGCTGAGGGAAGACTGGCGGAAACGGAAGAGAACCTGAATCGGGTAGCGGATATTCTGCATGAGCTGGATGGGCGGATGGAGCCGCTTAAGGCCCAAGCCGCTAAGGCGCGGGATTATCTATCCATGACCGCTGAACTGAAAGATGCAGACATCGCCCTCATGGCATACGACATTAAGCAGGGGCAGCAGGAGTTGGAAGCGTACCGCCGGGAAGCTGCGGATTTTGTGCAGGAACAGGAAGAGCGGTTCCGGGAAACAGAATCGCTGGAAGCCCGAGGTGCTAAAATCCGGCAAGAAATCACCAGGCTGGATACGGAGATTGATCATACCCAGCAGGCACTGGTGGAAGCGGCTGCAGAAACCGAAAGATGGGAAGGGCGGAAACTCCTGCTGTCGGAAAAACGCCAGAATGCTGAGCGGCAGACCGAACAGCTCGAACAGCGGCGGCAGACCGAACAGCGGGAGAATGAACGGCTGAATGCGATGCAGGCGGAGCAGGAAGAACGATACGAAGCTCTTCGAAAAGAACAGGCAGCTGAAGCGGTGGCCATACGGCAGCTTGAGGAAAAACTGAAATTGACACCGGCTGATCTGGAACGGGAGATCGAAGCGCAGAAGTCAATCTACATCGATCTGATGAATGAACAGGCGACCATCAAAAATGAATTAAAGAATATCGAGCTGCAGGAACTGCAGCTGACAGCTTCTTCCGAGCGTGTACAGCGACAGCGACAGCAGCTTGAGTCCGAGTTGGCGGTTCTCCGTTCAGGCAGAGAGCAGGCTGCCGCTGGGCTCAATGAAGTTCGGCAGCAGCTCGCCGGCCAGCGTGAGCAGTACCGGCAGGCACGGGAACAAGCGCTGGAAAAGCAAGCGGCAGCGACAGAAGAACAAGCCCGGTTTTCAGCTGCGGCGCAGCAGGAACAGCAGGTCGCTGCCCGGCTTGAGACCTTGAAAGAGCTGGAAGCAGATTTCTCAGGTTTTTTTCAAGGCGTCCGGGAAGTGCTGATTGCGCGGGAGAGAAATGAATTGACCGGTATCGCAGGAGCGGTCGCTGAAATGGCACATGTGGACGACCGCTATGCACGGGCGATTGAAACAGCGCTCGGTGCCTCAAGCCAGCACATCATCACGGAGACAGAAGGAGATGCACGGAAAGCAATCGAATTCCTTCGGAGAAGGCGGGCTGGAAGAGCCACGTTTCTGCCGCTGTCCGTCATGAAAGCACGCAGGCTTCCCGAAACATCCGCACGCTTGGTGAAAGCTCATCCATCCTTCGTCGGAATAGCAGCAGAACTCATCAGTTTCGAGTCGCCGTATCGGCAAGTGATGGAAAATCTGCTTGGCAGTGTGATTATAGCGAGCGAACTGAAAGGGGCAGGTGATATCGCCAAGCAGCTTGGCAACCGGTACAGAATTGTGACGCTTGACGGCGATATCATTAATGCCGGCGGGTCTATGACCGGAGGCGCGGGCCGGTCTCAGGTTTCTGTTTTTTCAAGAAAAGCGGAACTTGATCGTCTTACCGAACAGCTGGAGCAACTCCAGACAGAGGTACAAAATAGGGAAGCAGCTGTCCGGGTCGTCCGGGAACAGGCAGAACGGGCTGAACGGGAACTTGCTTCCCTGGCCGCTGCCGGTGAAACTGCCAGAGCGAAGGAAGCTGACCAGGCAGCAGAACTTCGGGAAACGGAAGCGCTGTACCGGACGGCCAAAGAACGATTTGACTTATTTCAGCGCGAGCAGGACGGCCGGATGCAGGATGCCGGAAGTCTGGACCATCGCAAAGCCGCTGCAAGAGACCGGCTGTCAGAACTGGAGAGTGAACTGGCAGCCGTATCACAGGATATTGACCGGATGAATGGGTTTAAACAGGAAAGCGATACGGCTCGCCAGGAAGTGCTGGACAGCTTATCCGTTAAAAAATCGGATCTGGCTGTCTTAAAAGAACGGCTCGGCCAATTGGCAGCTGGAAAGCAAGAACTGATACAGCAGCTGGAAAGAAGTGATAGGCTTCTGGCTGCTTATCGACGGGAACTGGATGAAGTCAGCGCTTCAGAGACCGCTGACTACTCAGACGAAGAGGTTCAGGCGAAAATCGCCTGCTGGTTGGGCGTCCGGGATAAAGCACAGACGGAAGTGCAGACGGCAAAGGAACAGCGCATAAACCGCAACAGCAATCTGGAGAAGCTTACTGCTGAACTGAAAGCGAAACAGCATAAGACTCAGGAATGTTCGGAAGCGCTGCATGCACTTGACGTAAAGGCTGCCCGGGTTGAAACACAGCTGAGCACACTTGCCGGTCAGCTCCGGGACGGTTATCAGCTTTCACTAAGGGAAGCAGAGCGGTACGAAATGCCGGATAGCGAACCGGTTGTCCGGAAAAATGTGCGGCTGCTGAAGCGGTCAATCGAGGAATTGGGGACCGTCAATGTAGATTCCATCGCTGAATATGATCAAGTGGCAGAGCGCCATAAGTTCTTAAATGATCAGCGCAGCGACCTGAATGAAGCAAAAGCGACGTTGCATACGGTCATCGGAGAAATGGATGAGGAAATGACGGTTCGTTTTGATGATACGTTCCATGCAATCCGGATCCAGTTCCAGCACGTCTTCCGGGAATTGTTTGGAGGGGGGTCTGCAGATCTCATATTGACGGATCCTGAAAATCTTCTGGAGACAGGAGTGGAGATCATTGCGCAGCCGCCGGGCAAGAAATTGCAGAACTTGAGCCTGCTTTCAGGCGGAGAGCGCGCACTGACAGCGATTGCACTGCTTTTTGCATCATTGAACATCCGCCCGGTGCCGTTCTGCATCCTCGATGAAGTAGAAGCGGCGCTTGATGAATCGAACGTGATCCGGTACAGTCAGTACTTGAAAAAATTCAGTGAGCAAACGCAATTCATCGTCATTACTCACCGAAAAGGCACAATGGAAGGGGCCGATGTGCTGTATGGCATTACCATGCAGGAGTCCGGTGTCTCAAAACTGGTGTCGGTGAAAGTGGAAGAACAAGTCTAGCACAGGAGGGACATGCTACTATGAGCTTTTTGAAAAAGCTGAAAGATAAGTTTACCGGAAATGCAGAAACGGAACAGACGACAGAAAAGTATGAGAAGGGTCTTGAGAAAACGAGGACCAGTTTCACATCCAAGATCAATGAGCTTGTCGCCAAGTACCGGAAAGTCGATGAAGACTTCTTTGAAGAGCTGGAAGAACTGCTGCTGCAGGCGGATGTCGGCTTTGAGACAGTCATGGAATTGATGGAAGAGCTGCGGTTTGAAGTGCAGCGCAAAAATGTAAAAGATACTTCGCAAGTACAATCGGTCATATCTGAAAAACTGGTTGAAATTTATGAAGCGGGAGAAGATCAGCCAAATGAGTTGAACATGCAGGAAGACCTTACTGTCATCCTGTTTGTCGGCGTAAATGGCGTCGGCAAAACGACAACGATCGGCAAACTGGCTCACCGCTTTAAAGAAGAAGGAAAATCCGTTGTTCTGGCTGCCGGTGATACATTCCGGGCTGGTGCAATTGAGCAGCTCGATGAATGGGGCAAGCGGGTCGGCGTGGATGTGATTAAACAGGCAGCAGGATCTGACCCGGCTGCCGTTATGTATGATGCGATCCGATCAGCCAAATCCCGCAAGGCGGATGTGCTGATCTGCGACACGGCGGGCCGGCTGCAGAACAAAGTCAATTTGATGAACGAGCTGCAGAAAGTGCATCGCGTAATCGGACGTGAACTTCCCGGAGCACCGCATGAAGTGCTGCTGGCGCTTGATGCAACCACGGGTCAGAATGCGCTTACGCAGGCCCAGATTTTCAAGGAAGCGACTGACGTTACCGGTATCGTGCTGACGAAACTGGACGGAACGGCGAAAGGCGGCATCGTGCTGGCAATCCGCAGCAAATTGAACATTCCGGTGAAATTTGTGGGACTTGGGGAGAAAATGGATGATCTTCAGCCGTTCGATCCACAAAAGTACGTTTATGGACTGTTTGCGGAAGGCTTGCAGCTGGAAGAGCAGGAGACAGAGCAAGACAAGTAATACTACTTGACAGTTGGTGGCCGGAAACGGTAAGGTAAATTGAAAAACACATGGAGGGAACGCTGATGATGGGGCTTGAAAAAACGACGCGCATGAATTTTCTGTTTGATTTCTATCAGGCGCTTCTCACTCCGAAACAGCGGAATTACATGGTGCTGTATTACCTGGATGATCTCTCGCTCGGTGAAATTGCCGCGGAGTATGAAGTTTCCCGGCAGGCTGTGTATGATAACATCCGGCGCACTGAAGCGATGCTTGAAGAATATGAAGCAAAATTGGGCTTATTTGAAAAGTTTGAGAACCGCCGCCGGCTGATTGAAGCTTTTGAAGAAGGTCCGTTCAGCAAAGAACGGACACAGACACTTCTGCTCCAGCTGATGGAATGGGAATAAGGAGGCTGAAGAACCGATGGCATTTGAAGGATTAGCCGAACGTCTGCAAGGGACGCTTCAGCGAGTCAAAGGCAAAGGGAAGCTATCTGAAGCCGACGTCAAGGAAATGATGCGCGAAGTGCGCTTCGCCTTGATCGAAGCGGACGTTAACTTGAAAGTAGTCAAGGGGTTTGTGAAAAAAGTCAGTGAGCGGGCAATTGGCCAGGATGTCATGAACAGTCTGACACCGGGTCAGCAGGTTGTTAAAATCGTTAA
This sequence comes from Planococcus lenghuensis, assembly GCF_001999905.1. Classification (NCBI taxonomy): domain Bacteria; kingdom Bacillati; phylum Bacillota; class Bacilli; order Caryophanales; family Caryophanaceae; genus Planococcus; species Planococcus lenghuensis. The sequence continues at coordinate 2,338,624 of NZ_CP019640.1, read as the reverse complement.
AGATGAGCTGACTGAACTGATGGGCGGCGAACAGAGCAAAGTGGAATTCGCTGCTAAAAGCCCGACTGTCATCATGATGGTCGGACTGCAGGGTGCCGGTAAAACAACAACGACGGGCAAGCTGGCAAATGTCCTGCGCAAGAAGAATAACCGGAAACCGTTGCTGGTTGCCGCTGATATTTACCGGCCGGCTGCGATTAAGCAGCTGGAAACAATCGGCAAGCAATTATCATTGCCGGTATTTTCGAAAGGGACCGATGTCTCGCCGGTGGAAATTGCCCGTCAGGCGATCGAACATGCCAAAGAAGAGCATCTGGATACGGTCATCATCGATACCGCCGGCCGGCTTCATGTAGACGAAGAGCTCATGCAGGAACTGAAGGATATCCGGGCATTGAAAGAGCCGGATGAAGTGTTTCTCGTCGTCGATGCAATGACCGGACAGGACGCCGTAAATGTAGCGCAGAGTTTCAATGAGCTGCTCGGCATTTCCGGTGTTATCCTCACAAAACTCGACGGTGATACGCGGGGTGGTGCTGCGCTGTCGGTTCGCTCAGTGACGGAGAAACCGATCAAATTTGTCGGGATGGGCGAAAAGCTGGACGCGCTTGAAGCATTCTATCCTGAACGTATGGCTTCACGTATTTTAGGCATGGGCGATATGCTGTCCCTGATCGAGAAAGCACAAACAAACATCGATGAGGAAAAAGCGAAGGAACTGGAAGAAAAGTTCCGGACCCAGTCTTTCACGTTCGATGATTTCCTCGATCAGCTTGGCCAAGTGAAGCAGATGGGGCCGCTTGATGAAATTCTGAAAATGATGCCAGGGGCCGGAAAGATCAAAGGGCTGGAAAACGCGAAAGTGGATGAAAGCCAGATGGGCCGCGTAGAAGCGATCATCTATTCCATGACCCCGCAGGAAAAGACCAATCCTGAAGTTATCAATGCGAATCGGCGCCGGCGGATCGCCAAAGGTTCCGGTACAACCATTCAGGATGTCAATCGTCTGCTGAAACAATTCGAGGATATGAAGAAAATGATGAAGCAAATGTCCAACATGAACCAAAAGGGCAAAAAGAAAGGAAAAATGCCGAATCTGGATGCATTTTTCAAGTAATTTGCATGTTAAGAAAAAACACTTTACAAACCGTATAATCGTTGATAATATAATGTCTTGTGTGAAACTATTCGGAGGTGCTTTAAAGAAATGGCAGTTAAAATTCGTTTGAAACGTATGGGAGCAAAAAAATCCCCTTTTTACCGTATCGTAGTCGCTGATTCACGTTCACCGCGTGATGGCCGTCAAATTGAGACAGTGGGAACTTACAACCCGCTTACAAAACCAGCTGAAGTCAAGATCGATGAAGAGCTTGCACTGAAATGGCTGCAGAATGGCGCAAAGCCATCTGATACTGTCCGCAACTTGTTTTCTCAAAACGGCATCATGGAGAAGTTCCATAACGCTAAACTGAACAAGTAAGGAGCGACTGCCGATGAAACAGCTGATCGAGACAATGGTGAAGCCGCTGGTGGATCATCCGGAAGAAGTCCGAATTGAAACAGAAGAAAGTGCAAACCGTATTGTCTGCAGCCTTTCCGTCCATCCCGAGGATATTGGAAAGGTGATCGGCAAACAGGGGCGGACTGCGAAAGCGATCCGTTCCATCGTTTATTCAGCGGCAGGTAATCACGAAGGCGGCAAGACCGTAGTCGTCAATATAGTGGATTGAAAGAGGAAGGAGCCCCGGTTCCTTCCTTTTTTGCTGAAAATCGGGCATAATTCAACTGTTCTCACCAATTCTCGTTAAACAGTTTAATCGCTGGATTTTAGTTTTATAGGATTATAAAGTAACTTTTCCCAATGCCATTCAGGTGGTAATGGGAACAAGGAGTGATCGGCAAGTGGAATGGTTCAATGTAGGAAAAATTGTGAATACGCACGGAATCCGCGGGGAAGTGCGGGTGCTGGCACGTACCGATTTCCCGGAAGAGCGCTTTGCAGAAGGTGCGAAGCTGGGTGTATTCAAACCGGATGCTAAAAAACCGGTGACCGTTAAGGTGGCCAGTCACCGCCGGCACAAGAATTTTGATCTTCTGACGTTTGAAGGGTATTCAAATATCAATGACGTGCTTGAGTTCAAAAATGCAGAGCTGCGTGTAGCGGAACATGAACTTGTGGAACTGGAAGAAAACGAGTATTACTATCATGAAATTATCGGATGCACGGTTGTAACTGATGAAGGACGGGAAATCGGTGTGATCACAGAAATTCTTGAAACCGGTGCGAATGATGTGTGGGCAGTAAAACCACAGACAGGGAAAGAGCAGTACATCCCGTATATCGAAGACGTCGTGAAGGAAATTGATGTCGACGAAAAACGGGTTGTCATCGAGCTGATGGAAGGGCTGCTGTCCGAATGAACATCCAAGTGCTGTCCCTGTTTCCAGGCATGTTTGAAGGGGTCTTCCAGCAGTCCATCATGAAGAAAGCCCAAGACAAGGGAGCGGTCACATTAGGAGTCACGGATTTCCGGGAATTCGCTGATAACAAGCGCCAGGTTGATGATTATCCGTATGGCGGAGGAGCGGGCATGGTTCTGAAGCCGGAACCGGTCTTCCGGGCGGCGGAAGCTGTCACCGAGAACCGGAAACCCCGCATCATTCTGATGTGTCCGCAAGGTGAGCGGTTTACCCAGCAGAAAGCGGAAGAACTTGCACAGGAAGAAGAATTGGTTTTTATCTGCGGCCATTACGAAGGCTATGATGAGCGGATTCGTGAGCATCTTGTCACCGATGAAATTTCCATCGGAGATTTTGTGCTGACCGGCGGTGAACTCGCGGCAATGACGGTCATCGACAGTGTTGTGCGTCTTCTGCCGGGCGTGCTTGGAAATGCGGAATCCCCGGTCAGCGATTCATTTTCAACCGGATTCCTGGAACATCCGCATTACACGCGACCTGCTGAATTCCGCGGTCTTACTGTGCCTGAAGTACTGACCGGCGGCAATCACGCGAAAATCGATGCCTGGCGCGAAGAACAGGCATTGAAACGCACGCTGGAGCGCCGGCCGGATTTGTTGGAGCAGGCTACTCTGACAGATACACAGAAAAAACTGCTCGAAAAATTGAAGTCCAATCTGAAATAAAACCTGGACTGCTTGCAGTCAGGACGATTTAATGATAGGATATATTTTGTGCTTCTATGTCAAGTACAGTATTACGGTGTTCCGCTGCGATGGCAACAGACGCAAGAACATCTGTAGAAGGAGAGAAAATCATGCAGCAAATTATTTCAGAGATCACAAAAGAACAGCTTCGTTCAGATCTGCCGGCATTCCGTCCGGGGGATACTGTCCGCGTCCACGTGAAAGTAGTCGAGGGTACACGCGAACGTATCCAGCTCTTCGAAGGTGTTGTCATCAAGCGCCGTGGAGGCGGAATCAGTGAAACATTCACAGTCCGCAAAATCTCTTATGGTGTCGGTGTTGAACGTACATTCCCTGTGCATACGCCGAAAATCGCAACGCTTGAAGTGGTTCGTCGCGGTAAAGTACGCCGTGCGAAACTGTACTACTTGCGCAATCTGCGCGGTAAAGCAGCCCGCATCAAAGAAATCCGATAAAAATGCAGTAAGAAAAGAGGGCATTGCGCCCTCTTTTTTTGCGTATTGGACCTTCAGATTGTACAATTAGAACAGAAAATGGGGGAGATCATGGGGACAGAAGCGAAGCAAAAAAATGAATTATGGGAATGGTCAAAAGCGCTGCTTATCGCATTCGGCCTTGCAGCAATCATTCGTTTTTTCTTTTTTGCACCAATTGTGGTTGATGGAGAATCCATGATGCCGACACTGGAAAATGGCGACCGGATGATTGTCAATAAAATCGGGTATGAAATTGGCGAGCCGGATCGTTTTGATATCGTTGTTTTTCATGCGGATGAAGAAAAAGATTTCATTAAGCGGGTAATAGGAGTTCCCGGCGACCATGTAGCTTATGAAGATGACCAGTTATATATAAATGGAGAGCCGGTTGAAGAACCATATCTCGAGGAATTACAGGCAATTACCGAGGGGAGTCTGACAGAAGATTTTACGCTGGAAGATGTTGCGATGGGTAAGAGTACAATTCCGGAAGGATATGTGTTTGTGCTGGGTGATAACCGAAGAGCAAGCAAAGACAGTCGATATATCGGCCTTGTGCCGATTGATGAGATTGTCGGCAGTACCCAGATCGTCTTTTGGCCTTTTGAAGACGTAGGGTTTGTGGAGTAAGGAGGACAGGCATGACAATTCAATGGTTTCCCGGACATATGGCGAAAGCCCGCCGGGAAGTAACGGAAAAACTGAAGTTAGTGGATATTATTTTTGAACTTGTGGATGCGCGCCTTCCGCTCTCATCCCGCAATCCGATGATCGATGAAGTCACAGGGCAGAAGCCGCGGCTGATCATTTTAAATAAAGCGGACATGGCGGATGAGGCGGAGACGAAAAAGTGGATTCGCTATTTCAAGGAACAGGGTCTGCAGGCGGTGGCGATCAATTCACTTGAAGGAAAGGGACTGCAGCAAGTGACAAAAGCAGCCAAAGAGATCCTGATCGAAAAATGGGACCGGATGCGTGCAAAAGGCATGAAACCGCGTGCGATCCGCGCCATGATTGTCGGTATTCCAAATGTCGGAAAATCGACGCTCATCAACCGGCTTGCCAAGAAGAACCTGGCGAAAACCGGCAATATGCCCGGCGTTACGAAAGCACAGCAGTGGATTAAAGTGGGAAAAGAGATTGAACTGCTGGATACCCCCGGTATTTTATGGCCGAAGTTCGAGGACCCGGAAACCGGCTATAAACTGGCACTGACAGGTGCGATCAAGGACTCGGTCGTGGAAATGCAGGACTTGGCCATTTATGGGCTGAAGTTCTTATCCAGCCGCTACCCGGCAAAACTTCTGGACCGGTATGGACTCGAAGAAGTGGACGAAGAAATAGTCCATACATTTGATCATATCGGCAGGAAACGGAATATATTAGAAGGTGGCGGCGAAGTGGACTACGAGATGACTGCGGAAGCAATTGTCCGCGATGTGCGGAATGGGGCGCTTGGCAGGCTGACTTTCGACCGGACTGAGGAAGCCGCCGGATGATCTGTAAAGAAAAGAGACCTTTTCGCCAGCTGGCGAAAAGGTCTTTTTCAAATTGTGGTTTCAGTATGAAAGAGAAGGGGAGATTAATATGACGACAGCAGAAATAAAACAGCAGCTGCTCGAAACAACGGAATGGCAGCCGTGGATGACTGCGCTTGAGCAGGATAGCCGAAAAAGCGTCCGGCAGCTTCTGAAGAGCTGGCAGAAAAGGCGGGCAAAGCTGGATGAGTTTCATAGAAACCATCAGGAGAAACAGCGGTTTGATCAATTCTACAGACAGACATACCAAGGGACTGTAGCCGGTACGGACGAAGCGGGAAGAGGGCCGCTGGCTGGTCCACTCGTGACTGCAGCAGTGGTTTTGCCGGAAGAGTGTCCAGAACTTATAGGTCTCAACGATTCAAAACAATTGTCACGGGAGCAGCGGGAATCATTTGAAGTGCTGGTGAAAAAAAGCGCCCTTGGTTTTTCAGTGCATATCACACCGCCCGAAATCATCGATGAACTGAATATTTACCAAGCCACCCGCCAGTCCATGACAGAAGCAGTCCGATCATTGGGGATCCGGCCCGCAGTCGTGCTTGCAGATGCGATGCGGTTGGATGTGCCGATGCCATGTGAACCGATCGTGAAAGGAGATACGCAAAGTCTTGCAATTGCTGCTGCGTCGGTTCTCGCAAAAACAGAGCGGGATCGGCTGATGCGGTCGTATGCCGCTGTTTACCCGGGATATGGATTTGAACAAAACGCAGGTTATGGCACGGCGGTCCACTTGGCCGCACTCGAGCATCAGGGGGTCACGCCGATTCATCGCCGGACTTTTGAACCCGTAAAAAGTATGCTGGAAAACAGATAAAATGGAAATCCGAACTAAAATTCCGGAAAAGAAATAGTTACTGCGCAGAAGGGAATTTCCTAACATCGGTTGGTACTGTGGACATTTTGTGTCGACTCAACTACAATGGAAAAGGCAGTAAAATAACTTGACATATGGTTGATTGGAGGATGAATGATGAATATCCATGAATATCAGGGGAAACAAATCCTCAGACAGTATGGAGTAGCAGTTCCAGAAGGCCATGTAGCATTCTCGCCTGAGGAAGCTGTGAAAGTGGCAAAAGAGCTGAGCTCAGACGTCACTGTCGTAAAAGCACAGATTCACGCGGGCGGCCGCGGCAAAGCGGGCGGTGTTAAACTTGCAAAGAACCTGGACGATGTCCGTGCCTACGCAAAGGAATTGCTCGGTAAAGTGCTCGTTACACATCAGACAGGTCCTGAAGGCAAAGAAGTCAAACGCCTGTACATCGAAGAAGGAAGCGACATCCAGAAAGAGTACTATCTCGGGCTTGTGCTCGACCGTGAAACATCCCGTGTGACTCTGATGGGGTCTGAAGAAGGCGGAATGGATATTGAGGAAGTGGCAGCGAATACACCGGAGCGGATTTTCTATGAAGAAATCGATCCGGTTGTCGGACTGACTGGTTTTCAGGCGCGTCGCATGGCATTCAATATCAACATTCCGGCAAAACTCGTCAACAAAGCGGCAAAATTGATGCTCGGCCTTTATCAGGCATACTCGGAAAAAGATGCGTCGATCGTTGAGATCAATCCGCTCGTTGTAACAGGCGACGGACAGGTTGTAGCACTCGATGCGAAATTCAATTTTGACGAAAACTCACTGTATCGCCATTCAGACATTGTTGACATGCGTGATTATGATGAGGAAGATCCGAAAGAAATTGAAGCTTCGAAGTATGACTTGAGCTATATCTCGCTTGATGGCAATATCGGCTGTATGGTAAATGGCGCCGGTCTTGCAATGGCGACAATGGATACGATTAATTACTACGGCGGATCACCCGCAAACTTCCTTGACGTTGGGGGCGGTGCGACTGCTGAAAAAGTAACGGAAGCATTCAAAATCATCCTTTCTGACAAAAACGTAAAGGGTATCTTTGTTAACATTTTTGGCGGCATCATGAAGTGTGATGTTATTGCAGAAGGTGTTATTGCGGCTGCGAAAGAAGTAAGCCTCGAAGTGCCATTAGTCGTGCGTCTTGAAGGAACGAATGTTGAACAAGGGAAGAAAATGCTGAACGAATCAGGACTTAATATTATTGCAGCTGGCTCTATGGCAGACGGCGCGCAAAAGATCGTTGAACTTGTAGGCTAAGAAGGGCAGGGGACAATCAATGAGCGTATATATTAACAAAGACACAAAAGTGCTTGTACAAGGGATTACAGGGTCGACTGCCCTGTTCCATACAAAGCAGATGCTTGAATATGGCACAAAAATCGTCGCTGGGGTAACACCTGGTAAAGGCGGCACTGAAGTTGAAGGCGTACCTGTTTTCAATACAGTTGAAGATGCCGTAAAAGAAACTGGCGCAAACGTATCGGTTATTTACGTACCTGCTGCATTCGCTGCAGATGCGATTCTTGAAGCGGTTGATGCGGAACTCGATATGGCCATTTGTATTACTGAACATATTCCGGTTCTTGATATGGTAAAAGTGAAGCGCTACATGGAAGGCAAGAAAACGCGTCTCGTCGGACCGAACTGCCCGGGCGTTATCACTCCGGAAGAATGCAAAATCGGCATCATGCCGGGATACATCCATAAAAAAGGTCATGTCGGTGTTGTTTCCCGCTCCGGCACACTGACGTACGAAGCGGTTCACCAGCTTTCTCAGGAAGGTATCGGCCAGTCAACGGCTGTCGGTATCGGCGGAGACCCGGTGAATGGCACAAACTTCATCGATGTGCTGAAGGCATTCAATGAAGATGAAGACACATATGCGGTTGTCATGATCGGTGAAATCGGCGGTACAGCTGAAGAAGAAGCAGCTGAGTGGATTAAAGCGAACATGACCAAACCGGTCGTCGGTTTCATCGGCGGGCAGACAGCACCTCCAGGGAAGCGCATGGGCCATGCAGGTGCCATCATTTCCGGCGGTAAAGGAACAGCGGCTGATAAAATTGAAGCGATGAATGCTGCAGGTATTGAAGTAGCGGACACGCCTTCAGTGATCGGCGAAACACTGATTAAAGTAGTGAAAGAAAAAGGACTGTACGACAAAGTCAAAACCCATTAAGATGAAAGTAAGGCGCACCCGTGGCGGTGCGCCTTATTCTTATGGAATAAGGGAGGAACACGATGAGCGCAACAGTGACTGAACGATTGCTGGCTTTGCATTACATCTATCCAAAACCATTCAACCGGATTGCCTCACTTTTGACAGAAGATCCGGATCTGATGTATTTGCAACGGCGCCCGGCGCGGGAGCTTGCCCATTGCCTGAGAATCCCCCAAGAACAGGCCGCTTTGCTGAAAACCCTGTACAGTGAATCCCTCCAAAGACCTTATCTGCAGCTTTACGAAAAACACAGCATTATTCCCATCCCCATCTATCATCCTGATTATCCCGAAAGCCTGACGGAACTGATTGACCCGCCGGCTGTTCTCTACTGCAAAGGGAATCCGGCGTTTCTAAGGGATCCAAAGCGCATTGCCATTGTCGGATCCAGGAAAGCGACCGAGTACTCCCTAACGGCTATTGAGCGTCTTGTGCCAGCACTCGCCGAACATGGTTATACAGTCATCAGCGGTTTGGCAAAGGGAGCTGATGCCATGGCTCATGCAGCGGCTATCCGGGCTGGAGGACGCACCATTGCAGTGACAGGAAGCGGATTCAGTCACCCTTATCCGAAAGAAAATCAGACCCTTCAGCATATAATGGAAGAAACGCAGCTCGTGATCACCGAGTACCCGCCATACATGACACCGAAACGCTGGAATTTCCCGTTGCGAAACCGGATTATCAGCGGATTGTCCAAAGGAATTGCAGTAACGGAAGCGGAATTGAAAAGCGGGACACTTTCCACAATTGAGCATGGTCTCGAACATGGAAAGGATATTTTCGCAGTGCCCGGTCCTATCCATTCAAAGCTCTCAGAAGGGCCGAACCAGCTGATTGCCGAAGGCGCGAAACCGGTATGGAATGGCCTTCAGATTCTTGAAGAATACGAAGAATTAGGGCCGGTCTGAATGCGATTGAAACATAAAAACCTTGCATTCAGCCAGAAACTGTATTACATTTTGCATCAGGTATCAATTTAGAACGAAATTTTAAGTACCTCTATAAGGAGGAACCGGTATGGCTGACTTTTTAGTCATTGTTGAATCGCCGGCAAAGGCGAAAACAATTGAACGTTATTTAGGAAAAAAGTATAAAGTGAAGGCTTCACTCGGCCATTTGATCGATTTGCCGAAAAGTCAGATGGGTGTCGACGTTGAACATGATTACGAACCAAAGTACATTACGGTTCGCGGTAAAGGCCCTATCCTTCAAGAGCTGAAAACCCAGGCGAAAAAAGCGAAGAAAGTCTATCTCGCAGCTGACCCCGACAGAGAAGGGGAAGCGATCGCCTGGCATTTGGCACACGCGCTGAATATTGATGTCGATTCGGATTGCCGCGTCGTATTCAATGAAATCACGAAAGATGCAATCAAAGAGTCCTTCAAAAATCCGCGTGCCATCGATATGGATCTTGTTGATGCACAACAAGCCCGCCGCGTACTTGACCGGCTGGTCGGCTACAGCATCAGCCCGCTATTGTGGAAGAAAGTGAAAAAAGGACTCTCCGCAGGCCGGGTACAATCGGTCGCATTGAAACTGATCATTGACCGGGAGAACGAAGTGAAAAATTTCACACCGGAAGAGTACTGGACCATCGGCGCCGAATTCGAAAAAGATAAAAAAGCGTTTGAAGCTCAGTATTACGGTTCCGGCGGGAAGAAAGCGGAACTGAAAAACGAAGAAGAAGTCAACCAGGTACTGGCGACTATGCAAGGCGACGAATTCGAAGTCATCAGCGTAGTGAAAAAAGAACGGAAACGTAATTCATCCGCTTCGTTCACGACTTCTTCTCTTCAGCAGGAAGCAGCCCGGAAGCTGAACTTCCGGGCCAGAAAGACCATGATGCTCGCCCAGCAGCTATATGAAGGGATTCAATTGGGCAAAAAAGAAGGAAGCGTCGGTCTGATTACGTACATGCGGACGGACTCAACCCGAATTTCAGATACAGCCAAAAATGAAGCAAGTGCATTCATTACAGAAGAATATGGAAAAGAATATCTTTCGGCGAAGGGGCAGGCGAAGCAGTCGGGGAAAGCGCAGGATGCCCACGAGGCTGTCCGGCCGACAAGTGTGGCGAGAACGCCTGCATCTGTGAAAGACTTTCTGTCCCGCGATCAATACCGGCTGTATAAGCTGATCTGGGAGCGATTCCTGGCGAGTCAGATGGCTCCTGCCATCCTCGATACAGTGACGGCAGAACTGAAAAACGGCGAAGCGATTTTCCGGGCAAATGGTTCTCAGGTGAAGTTTCCCGGTTTCATGAAGCTGTACGTGGAAGGGTCAGATGACCAGAAAGAAGAAAAAGATAATGTGTTACCTGAACTGGCGGAAGGTGATTTCGTCAAAGCCCAGCATATCGACCCGAGGCAGCATTTCACTCAGCCGCCGCCGCGGTTCACTGAGGCGCGTCTTGTAAAGACGATGGAAGAACTGGGCATCGGTCGGCCATCAACGTATGCACCGACGCTGGATACGATTCAGCGCCGTGGATATGTCACCCTGGATGCTAAAAAGTTCATCCCGACGGAACTTGGAGAAATCGTTCATGAATTGATGGTTGAGTTCTTTCCGGATGTTGTCAATATTAAGTTCACTGCAAAAATGGAACATGATTTGGATGCAGTTGAGGATGGCAATGTAAGATGGGTCGAAATCATCGATGAATTTTACAAGGATTTCGGAAAGCACGTGGAAGTGGCGGAAGAAGAAATGGAAAAGGTGCAGATCAAGGATGAGCCAGCCGGCGAAGACTGCGAACATTGCGGATCGCCGATGGTGTATAAGCTTGGCCGCTATGGCAAATTCATGGCTTGCAGCAATTTTCCGGAATGCCGCAACACGAAAGCAATCGTCAAAGGCACAGGGGTTACCTGCCCGCTTTGCAAAGAAGGCGAAGTCGTGGAGCGGAAAAGCAAGAAAAAGCGTATTTTTTATGGCTGTGACCGCTATCCTGAGTGCGAGTTCATTTCCTGGGACAAGCCGGTTGAACGGCCGTGTCCGAAATGTCAGAGTCTGCTTGTTGAAAAGCGGTCTAAAAAAGGCGTGCAGATCCAGTGCACGGAGTGTGATTATAAAGAGGAAACAACCTAACCCTGCGGCTTCCTGCCCGGGCGGTTGTATGACCCGCATCCTGCGGGCCCGGGGAAACAACCTAACTCTGCAGCACTGTGCCGTGAAGGTATTAAGAGGCTGGAGAAACAGCGTGAATTCCGCGCTGGCAATCAATGAACTGAGGTGGACATCATGACGAAAACAGTAAATGTAATCGGTGCCGGCCTTGCCGGCAGTGAAGCAGCCTGGCAAATCGCGAAGCGAGGGGTAAATGTCCGGCTGTATGAAATGCGCCCGGTCCGGCAAACGCCCGCTCACCATACGGATAAATTCGCAGAGCTTGTGTGCAGTAATTCGCTTCGGGCAAATGCGCTGACCAATGCCGTCGGCGTCATTAAAGAAGAAATGCGGCGGCTCGACTCGGTTATCATCGACTCTGCAGACCGGGCGTCTGTCCCTGCGGGAGGGGCATTGGCAGTTGATCGGCATGAATTTGCAGGTGCGGTCACGGAAAAAGTCCGCAATCATCCGCTTGTGGAAGTCATAAACGAAGAAGTGACCGAGATTCCGGAAGGCATTACCATCATTGCGACAGGCCCGCTGACTTCTCCTGACCTGGCACAAAAAATCCGAAAACTGACGGGTGAGGATTACCTGTATTTTTATGATGCAGCTGCACCGATTGTGGAAAAAGACAGCATTGATATGGATAAGGTATACTTGAAGTCCCGCTATGATAAAGGGGAAGCTGCTTACCTGAATTGTCCGATGAACAAGGAGGAATTCATGCGGTTTTATGAAGCGCTCATTTCCGCTGAAGTGGTACCGCTGAAAGAGTTTGAAAAAGAAATTTACTTTGAAGGCTGTATGCCGATTGAAGTGATGGCAGCGCGCGGAGAGAAGACGATGACATTCGGTCCGATGAAACCGGTCGGTCTTGAAGATCCCAAAACCGGCAAGCGGCCATATGCGGTTGTTCAATTGCGACAGGACGACGCAGCGGGCACATTATATAACATTGTCGGTTTTCAGACACATCTCAAATGGGGTGCTCAGAAAGAAGTCCTGCGGCTTATCCCGGGTCTTGAGAACGTGGAGATCGTCCGCTATGGAGTTATGCACCGCAATACCTTCATCAATTCACCGCGTGTGCTTAAACCGACATATCAGCTGAAAGCGAAGCCGGATCTCTTCTTCGCCGGCCAGATGACCGGCGTGGAAGGCTATGTTGAATCTGCAGGGAGCGGCCTGTTGGCAGGCATAAATGCCGCCAAACTGGCACTTGGCGAGGATTTGCTTGTCTTTCCGGCCGAGACGGCACTCGGCAGTATGGCACGTTATATTACGGAAGCTGATGCAAAGAACTTCCAGCCCATGAACATTAATTTCGGTCTGTTTCCGGATTTGGGAGAACGGATCAAGTCCAAGCAGGAGCGGGCCGAAAAGCATTCAGACCGGGCACTGACAACAATTCAAAATTTTATGAACAGCGTACCGGTTTAATTGCGCAAAGCCTCTGAATTTTGATATAATTTAGAGGCTTTTGTTGTGGAGAAAGGCGGGTGTAAGAGATGAATAGAGAAGTGATGCTTGATTCGTATATGACATACATCCAGCTTGAAAAAAACTATTCCATACATACGGTCACTCACTACCGGAAGGACCTCGAAGACTTTTTTGCTTTCCTTGATGCGGAAGGAACGGCAGATATCCGGGAAGTGGAGTATTTGCATGCCCGAAATTACGTGGCCGCATTGTATGAACAGTCGTTTTCCCGCGCGACGGTGTCCCGGAAAATCTCGGCTGTCCGTTCTTTTTTCAAATATTGCAGCCGGGAGTTCGGCTTGAGCGAAGAAGCTTTCCGCTCGCTGCATCACCCGAAAAAACACGAGCGGCTGCCTCGGTTTTTTTATGAGGAAGAACTGGAAGCGCTGTTTGAATCCATTGCCGGAGAAGATAAGTTATCCATCCGCAATCTTGCGCTGTTCGAGTTGCTGTATGCTACCGGTATGCGGGTCAGCGAGTGCACCTCGATCCGTCTCATGGACTTGGACCGGACCATGCATATTGTGAAAGTGCTGGGGAAAGGAAAGAAAGAGCGTTATATTCCTTATGGCCAGTTCGCGCATGATGCGCTGGAACTTTACATGGAAGAAGCACGTCCAAGACTGATGAAGAATCAGAACCATACCATGCTGTTTGTCAATAACCGGGGAGAACCGCTGACCGACCGCGGAATCCGCTATATCCTCTCAGAGTGCATCAAGAAGGCATCACTGAATGGTGCCGTCTACCCGCATATGATCAGGCATACCTTTGCTACACACCTGCTGAATAATGGCGCGGATATGCGGACCGTCCAGGAATTGCTTGGGCACGCTCATTTATCTTCTACACAAGTATATACGCACGTGACAAAAGAACATTTGCGCAAGACCTATTTGAATGCGCATCCAAGAGCCTGAAGGAGGTAATCTAATGCAGGAATTTCATGCAACCACGATTTTTGCTGTAAAGCATAATGGCCAGTCCGCTATGTCCGGAGACGGGCAGGTGACGTTCGGAAATGCGGTCGTCATGAAACACACAGCAAAGAAAGTGAGACGCCTGTTCGATGATAAAGTCCTGGCTGGTTTTGCCGGGTCGGTGGCTGATGCGTTTACACTTTTTGAAATGTTTGAAGCTAAGCTGACGGAATACAACGGAAACCTCCGGCGTGCTGCCGTGGAACTGGCGAAACAATGGCGCGGTGATAAGATGCTCCGTCAGCTTGAAGCGATGCTGATCGTCATGAACGAAGATCAGTTGCTGCTCGTATCCGGAACCGGTGAAGTGATTGAACCGGATGATGGCATCCTGGCGATCGGATCCGGCGGGAATTATGCGCTTGCAGCCGGCCGTGCCCTGAAGAAATACGCCGGTGACCGTCTGACGGCAGCGGAAATTGCACAGTCAGCTCTTGAAACTGCCGCAGATATCTGTGTATACACAAACCATCAAATCGTATTGGAGGAACTGTCATAATGAATAAAGGACAATCCATGACTCCAAGAGAAATATCAGATCATCTTGATCGTTATATTGTTGGTCAGAAAGATGCGAAGCGGGCAGTGGCAGTAGCGCTGCGAAACCGCTATCGCCGCAGTCAATTGAGCGAGGACATGCAGGAGGAAGTCATTCCGAAGAACATTCTGATGATCGGTCCGACGGGTGTCGGGAAGACAGAGATTGCCCGGCGGATCGCACGTCTGACCGGTGCACCATTTATCAAAGTGGAAGCGACGAAGTTTACGGAAGTCGGCTATGTCGGCCGCGACGTGGAATCGATGGTGCGTGATCTCGCTGAAGCTGCTGTACGGGTCGTTCGTGAAGAGCGGATGGAAGCGGTAAAAGATCAGGCGGAAAAAAATGCGGAAGAACGGATTGTGAAATTGCTCGCTCCTTCCATGAGCAAAAAGCAGAATGCCGGCAATCCGTTTGAAATGCTGTTTGGACAAAAGACGGAACAAGAAGGCTTCGATGCGGAAGCTGAAGTGGAAGTGCGCGTGAAACGCCGCCAGCTTGCAGCAGACCTGAAGGCGGGAAAACTTGAAGAAGAATGGCTGACAGCGGAAGTGGCTGAACAAATGCCATCCATGTTTGATGCTCTTCAAGGGTCGGGTATGGAGCACATGGGAGCGAATATGCAGGACGCCCTGTCATCTCTTATGCCAAAGAAAAAGAAAAAACGCCGTATGCAAGTAAAAGAAGCCCGTCGTGTACTGACAGCCGAGGAAGCGGATAAACTTGTGGACGATGAAGATATTTCGCAGGAAGCAGTGCGCCGTACGGAACAGCACGGCATTATCTTCATCGATGAAATGGACAAGATTGCCGGGAAAAACGCTTCATCTTCTGCGGATGTATCCCGGGAAGGTGTACAGCGGGATATTCTGCCGATTGTTGAGGGATCGACGGTGAATACGAAATACGGTCCGGTCAAAACAGATTACGTACTGTTTGTGGCCGCTGGCGCTTTCCATATGTCCAAGCCATCGGATCTCATTCCGGAACTGCAGGGGCGTTTTCCGATTCGCGTTGAATTGCAGAAACTCAGCGTTGATGACTTCGTCAAGATTCTGACCGAGCCAAAGCATTCGCTCATTCAGCAGTATAAAGCGCTTCTGGAAACCGAAGATGTCAAAGTGAATTTCACGGACGAAGCGATTGTCCGCATTGCAGAAATAGCGCATGATGTGAATCAGGATACTGATAATATCGGGGCCCGGCGGCTGCATACCATTCTGGAGCGCCTGCTCGAGGAATTGTCGTTCGAAGCGGCAGAAATAGCCCCGGCGGAAATCGATATCACTCCGCATTACGTGGATTCCAAACTTGCAGACGTGGCAAAGAATAAAGATTTGTCACAATTTATCCTGTAACCAAATCGTTTCAGTTTTCAAGAAGATTAAAAACCTTTAGAATAATTAATAAATACGGAGATTTTGTAGGAGGACCATTCAAATGAGTTTATTAGAAAAAACAAGAACGATCAATTCGATGCTTCAGGCATCAGCCGGGAAGTCGGTCAGCTTTAACGATATGGCTGATACGCTCAGCAATGTCATCGAGTGTAACGTGTTTGTCGTGAGCCGCAGAGGGAAGCTTCTCGGAATCGCTATCAATCAGCAGATTGAGAATGACCGGATGAAGGATATGCTGGAACAGCGGCAATTCCCGGAAGCGTATACGAAGAATCTGTTCAATGTAAGCGAAACATCTTCCAACTTGACGATTGACAGCGAGTACACGGCGTTTCCCGTGGAGAACCGCGAGTTTTTCCAAGATGGCCTGACGACAATCGTGCCGATCAACGGTGGCGGAGAGCGTCTTGGCACACTGATTCTTGCCCGGGTGAAAACGAAGTTCCAGGATGATGATCTCATCCTCGGCGAATATGGCGCAACAGTTGTCGGTATGGAAATCCTGCGTGAAAAATCCGAGCAGATCGAAGAAGAAACACGCAGCAAAGCGGTTGTGCAGATGGCCATTAGTTCGTTGTCTTACAGTGAGCTTGAAGCGATTGAACACATTTTCGATGAGCTCGACGGCAACGAAGGCCTGCTGGTCGCTTCAAAAATCGCAGACCGGGTCGGCATTACACGTTCCGTGATTGTCAATGCGCTTCGTAAGCTTGAAAGTGCCGGCGTCATCGAATCCCGTTCACTCGGCATGAAAGGCACATACATCAAAGTGCTGAACGCCAAATTCTTGGCTGAACTTGAACAATTGAAAATGAATTAATGTGATATTTTAAAGCAGGCCGCACTCTAGGTCTGCTTTTTGTTTTGCATTATCGCTGTTATTTTAAATTGAATTGACTATTTTCTAAGAAGTTCTTCCCCAAAGTCTGCTCTTGACTCGAAGAAATTACTCCATTCGGGGCGCGCTGAAAGCGAGGCAGGGAATCCCGGTGGCTTTGGCGCTATGGATTCCCGTTCATCGTCCGCGGGTGGTCCGCCAAGCTTTCTCCGCCCTTGGTGCGCTCGTCGCTTTGCTTTCAGCGCAATCAAGGCGCTGCTCCTGCACAAACTCGTCGCAAAGGGGAGAGAATTAACTGCCCTCTCCTTGACTTTCGCAGGAAGCCAGGCAAAGAATGCCGGTCTTCCTGCTTCGTCCGCCCCGTGGACCCGTCAGTGCTTGGTGCAATTGTTAATTTACCGCTTCTATCTTCTGTAAAAAAATTAGGGAATTCCTGCTTCTTTTTTAAACGGCAAGTCCCCAATTTCTATGGTGGTATGCCTTTTCTTTCACTCGATTTATAGAGGATTGGAAAAATCGGAATAGATGAGCGCCAGGTGGCGACGCCAGCGGTATCCGCACGAGCTGAAAGTCACCTGAAGCGACGGCAGGAGTTTCAGGAAGTTGAAGCAGTGCCCGCGGTAAGCGTCCACCGGAGCGGATCCATATCTGGTACCTACAATTCTTGCGAAAAGAACTGTTGAATAAAAGAATGCCCGTTTAAAAGTCTTCGGCAGATTGTTTGCAAAAATAGGTAATGCTATGTTATACTTTCAAACGGTGTTAAATACACACGTATTCTAATCCGGATTGCAGGTGCCTGTATGGGTCACGGTCCGGGCGTGAGGAATGCGGAGGAAACTAAAAACCTGTAGGAGGAAACAAACATGTCAGTAGTATCAATGAAACAACTGCTTGAAGCTGGTGTACACTTCGGTCACCAGACACGCCGTTGGAACCCGAAAATGAAGAAATACATTTTCGTAGAACGTAACGGGATTTACATCATCGACCTTCAGAAAACAGTGCGTAAGCTGGAAGAAGCTTACAACTACATGAAGCAAGTCGGCGAAGAAGGCGGAAAAGTATTATTCGTCGGCACGAAAAAACAGGCACAGGATGCAATCCGTGAAGAAGCGGAACGTTCTGGAAATTACTACATCAACCAGCGGTGGTTGGGTGGTACGCTCACAAACTTCGGTACAATCCAGAAGCGCGTAAAGCGCATGAAGGACATTGAGCGCATGGAAGAAGACGGCACATTTGACGTTCTTCCGAAGAAAGAAGTCGTTCAGCTGAATAAAGAGCACGAGCGCCTCGTGAAATTCCTTGGCGGTATCCGCGACATGAACGGTCTTCCGGACGTAATGTTCGTCGTTGACCCACGCAAAGAACGCATTGCTGTTGCAGAAGCAATGAAGCTGAACATTCCGATCGTCGGAATCGTTGACACAAACTGTGATCCGGACGAAATCGATTATGTCATCCCTGCAAATGATGACGCGATCCGTGCAGTCAAATTGCTGACAGGCAAAATGGCGGATGCTTTGATCGAATCTAAACAAGGTGAAGAAGAAGAAGCTCCAGCTGAAGCTGCTGAGTAATTCACAAGCACCATCAGGTGATAAGCGGCTAAACCCCTTATCGCCTTTTTTTGAGAAAATATCCCAAGGAGGAATAGACAATGGCAGTTACAGCACAAATGGTAAAAGAATTGCGTGGAAAAACAGGTGCAGGCATGATGGACTGTAAAAAAGCGCTTGTTGAAACTGACGGCAATATGGATGCAGCGGTTGATTTCCTGCGTGAAAAAGGTCTTTCAAGCGCTTCGAAGAAAGCAGACCGCGTAGCAGCAGAAGGCGTCGTCTCCATTTTAGAGAGAGACAATGAAGCAGTCATTTATGAAGTGAATGCAGAAACGGATTTCGTTGCGAAAAATGAAGGGTTCCAGACACTCGTTTCGGAACTCGGCGAACACTTGCTGGCAACAAAACCGGCAACCATCGAGGAAGCTCTTGCATCTGAAATGGATAACGGCTCAACTGTTGACAATCACATCTCCAATGCAATCGCTAAAATCGGCGAAAAAATCAATCTTCGCCGCTTCGTGATCCTTACGAAGACTGACAATGACGCATTCGGTGCTTACCTTCACATGGGCGGCCGCATCGGTGTGCTCGTTGAACTGGAAGGTTCTACGGACGAAGAAGCTGCACGCGGCGTAGCGATGCATGTAGCAGCACTGAACCCGAAATATGTATCACGTGACCAGGTTTCTGAAGAAGAAGTGGAGCGTGAGCGCAAAGTACTGACAGAACAGGCGCTGAATGAAGGGAAACCTGAAAACATCGTTGCGAAGATGGTCGAAGGCCGCCTTGGCAAATACTTTGAAGAAATCTGTCTCCTGGACCAGGCATTTGTGCGTAATTCCGATCAGAAAGTGCGCGATTTCGTGCAGTCAACTGGCGGAAAAATCAAAGGCTTCGTACGCTATGAAGTGGGCGAAGGCATTGAAAAACGCCAAGATAACTTCGCAGAAGAAGTTATGAGCCAAGTCAACAAAGGATAAAGCAGATGTTAATAGGGGACACATCCGTGTTCCCTATTTTTCAAGTAAATGTGTGATGGAGGGTACCGATGAGTGTTCAACAGTACAAACGAATCGTTCTGAAACTGAGCGGGGAAGCAATGGCCGGCGATAAAGGTTTCGGGTTATCTCCTGAAATCATCAAGAATGTCGCGGCGCAGGTTAAAGAAGTGGTGGAAATGGGTGTGGAAGTCGCAGTGGTTGTCGGCGGCGGAAATATCTGGCGTGGCAAGATCGGATCAGAAATGGGCATGGACCGTGCAACAGCTGATTACATGGGAATGCTTGCAACCGTCATGAATTCTCTCGCACTGCAGGATTCGCTCGAAAACCAGGGAGTTGAATCGCGCGTACTGTCTTCTATTGAAATGCGCCAGGTTGCAGAGCCGTACATCCGCCGGCGGGCTATCCGGCATCTTGAGAAAAAGCGGGTTGTCATATTTGCAGCCGGTACCGGAAACCCATACTTTTCGACAGATACCACGGCCGCATTGCGAGCAGCAGAAATTGAAGCAGATGTGATTTTGATGGCGAAGAACAATGTTGATGGCGTTTACTCTGCCGATCCACAGCAAGATGAAAATGCTGTCAAATACGCAGAACTATCATACCTGGAAGTGATTCAGAGAGGGCTGCAGGTCATGGATTCCACAGCTTCTACGCTCTGTATGGATAATGATATTCCGCTCGTCGTGTTCTCACTCATGGAAAATGGTAATATTAAAAAAGCGGCACTTGGTGAAAAAATCGGAACTACCGTCAGGAGGTCAGTATAATGCCGAAAACAATCATGCAGCAGTCCAAAGACAGAATGTCAAAAGCAATCCAGGCATACTCGCGGGAATTGGCATCTATCCGTGCGGGACGTGCCAGTGCATCATTGCTCGATAAAATTACAGTCGATTACTACGGTGCTCCAACACCGATCAATCAAGTTGCGGGCATCTCCACTCCGGAAGCCCGGCTGCTGGTTATCCAGCCGTATGATAAAAGTGTAACCGGCGAAATCGAAAAAGCGATCCTGAAGTCCGACATTGGCCTTTCGCCGGCAAGCGATGGAAATATCATCCGGCTGGCTGTGCCTGCCCTTACTGAAGAGCGGCGTAAAGAGCTGGTCAAACAAGTGAAGAAAGAGGCGGAGGAAGCGAAAGTTGCGATCCGCAACATCCGCCGTGATGCCAATGACGACTTGAAGAAGCTTGAGAAAAAAGGCGAAATTACGGAAGATGATCTTCGCGGCTATTCTGATGATGTTCAGAAAATGACAGATTCGAGTATTGCCGAAATCGATTCCATTGCGCAAAATAAAGAAAAAGAAGTCCTGGAAGTGTAAGAGAACTTCTTCCGTCTTAAAACGTCCTGAATATCAGGGCGTTTTTTGCTGCCTGTTGAAATTTGACAGGTAAATCAGGGGGCATACGCATCTGATTTTTGTTATGATAAACAATAGACTTGCGTACGTGCATGTATCGGAGGAAAACAGTTATGTTTGAAAAGTTGCTGAAGCGAAAAGAATCGTCAGCCGATACAGACCGGCTGACAGCTGCCTTGGAGGAAAAAGTGCCGGCGCACATTGCTATTATTATGGACGGTAACGGACGCTGGGCGAAAATGCGCGGCCTTCCGCGGATTGCCGGCCATCATGAGGGAATGAAAACGGTCCGCAGAATTACGAAGCTTGCCAGCCGGATGGGAGTGGAAGTGCTGACGCTTTATGCGTTTTCAACGGAAAACTGGAAACGGCCGAAAACGGAAGTGGATTTTCTTATGCGGCTGCCGGAAGAGTTCCTGTCTTCTTATCTTCCTGAGCTGGTGGAGGAAAATGTGCGGGTTGTCATGATGGGCGAACAAGATAAACTCCCGCCTCATACAAAAAAAGCGGTGCATCGGGCGATTCATGACACGCAACATAACACGGGATTGGTGCTGAATTTCGCTTTGAATTATGGAAGCCGGTCGGAAATCGCGGATGCGGTCCGGGAACTGGCAGCTGAAGCTGCTGCCGGATTGCTGAATCCGGAAGACGTCACGGAGCAACACATAACGGACCGGCTGATGACCGGCGCTCTGCCGGAACCTGACCTGCTGATTCGGACAAGCGGTGAAGTCCGGCTGAGCAACTTCATGCTTTGGCAGCTGGCGTATACAGAATTTTGGTTTACGGAAACATTATGGCCTGATTTTGACAGTGACAGCATGCTCGATGCCATAGAAAACTACCAGCGGCGCAACCGACGGTACGGGGGATTGAAAGGAGACGAAGCGACATGAAACAGCGCATTGTTACCGGTTTGATTGCTGCCGGCTTATTTATCCCTTTCGTACTGATCGGCGGCCTGCCGTTCACCGTGCTGGTCTATGCCCTGGCTGCGATTGCGCTGCAGGAGCTGCTGCGTATGAAAGGCCAGTATTTGCTCAGCATCAGCGGGCTTATTTCATTAGCGCTTATGTTTTCGCTGCTGATTCCGTCTCATTGGACGGATATCCTATATATCTATACCGACTATAAGAAAATCGATTTCGCCTTTTTTGCAGTGCTGCTGCTGCTTATACATACGGTTGTGGTGAAAAATACATTTACATTCGAAGATGCGGCTCTTTCAATATTAGGAACACTTTATATCGGCATCGGGTTCTTCTATTTTATTGAAACACGCAACGCTGGATTGGAATACATTGTCTATGCCCTGCTTGTCGTATGGTCCACCGATTCAGGGGCTTACTTCACTGGAAGAAAAATCGGCAAGCGAAAGCTGTGGCCGCAAATTTCACCGAATAAGACCATTGAGGGATTCATCGGAGGCATTGTTTGGGCAGTTGCGGCGGCTTTGCTGCTTGACTGGTTCGTGGATCTGGAAGGCTCTGTGCTGATTCTGGTCGGGGTCACCATTGCTGCCGCTAGTTTCGGTCAGCTGGGGGATTTAGTGGAATCAGCACTGAAGCGGCATTTCGGCGTCAAGGATTCCGGAACAATCCTGCCTGGCCATGGCGGCATGCTCGACCGGTTTGACAGCCTGCTATTCGTCTTGCCGCTTCTGCATTTTTTACATTTTATATAGAGAGGCTGAGAATTGATGACACAAAAAGTTATACTGCTCGGAGCAACCGGCTCGATCGGTCTGCAGACAGCAGATGTGATCCGAGAGCATCGGGAGCTGTTTGAACTGACTGCCTTCTCTGCCGGCAGGAACATGGAAGAGACCCGAAAGCTGATCGAAGAATTCAAGCCGCAGGCGGTATGTGTACTGGGTGAACAGGATGCAGCCGATCTCCGCAGCCATTATCCTGATCTGGATGTGCTTGCCGGACAGACTGGACTGAACGAGATTGCTGTATATGATGCAGATGTGCTGGTCAGTGCAGTGACCGGCTCGATCGGTCTTGAACCGACGCTGGCGGCAATCCGGCTCGGCAGAAAAATAGCACTTGCCAATAAAGAGACGCTCGTAACAGCAGGCCATCTTGTTATGCGGGAAGCCCGTAAATATGGAGCGGTCATTCTGCCGGTGGACAGCGAACATTCAGCCCTGTTTCAAGCGCTGAACGGTGAAAAGCGGGAACAGGCGACGAAGTTGATTCTGACTGCTTCCGGCGGGAGTTTCCGGGACCGGACCCGCAATGAGCTGCAGGGAGTTACAGTAAAGGAAGCGTTGAATCATCCCAATTGGTCCATGGGAGCCAAAATTACAATCGATTCAGCCACGATGGCGAATAAAGGTCTCGAAGTCATTGAAGCACATGTGCTGTTCGATTTTCCTTATGATGACATCGAAGTGCTGCTTCACAGAGAAAGTATCATTCATTCCATGGTCGAGTTCCGTGATACAGGAGTCATGGCGCAGCTCGGCACACCCGATATGCGTGTGCCGATCCAGTATGCGCTCACGTTTCCCGACAGACTGCCTCGCCGCAATGCAGCCAGACTGGATTTAGCTGCTATCGGCAAATTGAATTTCCAGGAAATGGACTACGATCGGTACCGGGCGCTGCAGCTTGCATTTGATGCCGGCCGTGCAGGCGGCACGATGACCACCGTCTACAATGCGGCAAATGAAGAAGCGGTCGCTCAATTTTTAAATGAACGCATTGATTTCCTTCAGATTGAAGAAATCATTAGCCGGGCAATGGCTGCTCATACGCCTGCTGCTGCGCCAGGACTCGAAGAGATTCTCGAAGTCGACGCAAATACAAGAAAATCTGTCCGGAACATGCTAAAATAGCTTAAGATTTAAACCGATAACGGTTAAAGGATGGGTTTGGTATGGAAACAGTTATTTCGTTTGCGCTGGTTTTCGGATCCCTCGTGTTCTTTCATGAACTGGGGCATTTCATATTTGCAAAACGGGCCGGCATTCTGGTGCGTGAGTTCGCCATTGGGTTTGGTCCTAAGATTCTCGGCATCACAAAAGGTGAGACTTTATATACCATACGCCTATTGCCATTTGGCGGTTATGTCCGCATGGCAGGCGAGGACTTCGATACAGTCCGTATTCAGCCCGGTCACCGGGTGGGTCTGCTGCTCAATAAAGACGGAGAAGCCGAACGGGTTGTCTTGAACCAGAAGAAAGAGTATCCGGACGTCCTGTTCCTTGAAGTGGAAGAGGCGGACCTGGAACGGGAATTGTACATCAAAGGCTATGATGAAGAAGATCAATTTCTGCGTATTCCGGTAGCACGGGATGCGGTCATCGAGGAGAATGGCAACGAAACACAGCTTGCTCCGTTTGATCGGCAATTCGGTTCCAAAAATGTGCTTCAGCGGTTTTTGACCATTTTTGCAGGACCGTTCTTCAATTTCATTTTAGCATTCCTGATTTTCACGGCCCTCGGTCTGTTCCAAGGCGTTCCGACAAATGAACCGATCGTTACAGAAGTGACGGAAGACAGCCCGGCTGCAGCAGCCGGACTTGAAGGCGGCGATTTGGTGACCGCTATTGACAGCGAGCCGGTTGATTCCTGGAACGACCTGGTGGGTGTGGTGCAGGAGAATCCTGAAAATACACTTAACTTCACAGTCGAGCGGGATGGGGAAGTGTT
Organism: Planococcus lenghuensis; assembly: GCF_001999905.1. Taxonomy (NCBI): domain Bacteria; kingdom Bacillati; phylum Bacillota; class Bacilli; order Caryophanales; family Caryophanaceae; genus Planococcus; species Planococcus lenghuensis. Next base: position 2,314,387 of record NZ_CP019640.1, on the reverse strand, counting down.
GGACCTGGCGATTACGCCGGAACGTATGCAGCCTGAAGGCGCTCCGGAAGAAGTGGGTGTGATCGGCGTCATGTATATGAGTCCTTTTGAGAAAGACCCCATAGGAGCTATCGCGTATGGTGCAGAACAGACCGTGTTCTGGTTCAAGGAAATTATCCGGCTGCTCGGCATGCTCGTAACCGGACAATTTACCATTGATGCACTTGCCGGTCCGGTCGGCATCTATAAAACCACCGAAACCGTCGTGCAGGAATATGGCATCTATACCCTTATGGGATTTGCAGGTATGCTGAGCATCAACCTTGGCATCATGAACCTGCTGCCTCTTCCGGCACTTGATGGCGGCAGACTGGTGTTCTTTCTTATCGAAGCGGTCCGGGGGAAACCGGTGGACCGCCAGAAGGAAGGCATGGTTCATTTCGTTGGCATCATGCTGCTCTTGATGCTGATGATCATCGTGACCTGGAATGATATCCAGCGATTCTTTTTCTAACATCGGCAATCCGGTGTCTGCATCTTGCCGATCAGTGTAAGATGCACACCCCCGGCTTTGCCTTGAATTTAAACACTAGTCGATTGAGGTGCATGACATGAGGCAGACATTAACATTTATTCCGACTCTCCGGGAAACTCCGGCAGATGCGGACGCAAAATCCCATCAGATGCTGCTGCGGGCAGGATTCATCCGTCAGAATACAAGCGGCGTCTATTCGTTCCTGCCACTCGGCAAACGGGTGCTGCAGAAAGTGGAAGAAATCATCCGGGAAGAGATGCAGAACGTGAACAGTGTTGAAGTGTTCCTCCCGGCATTGCAACAGGCAGAACTGTGGCAGGAGACGGGCCGCTGGTACTCATATGGACCGGAACTGATGCGCCTGAGAGACCGGCATGACCGGGAATTTGCGCTGGGGGCAACACATGAAGAAGTAATTACATCCCTGCTGCGCGATGAGATTAAATCCTATAAGAAACTTCCGCTCAACCTGTTCCAGATCCAAAGCAAATTCCGGGATGAAAAACGCCCGCGTTTCGGTTTGCTGCGCGGCCGGGAATTTCTGATGAAAGATGCATATTCCTTCCATGCTACACCGGAAAGTCTGGATGCGACTTATGAAGACATGCGGCAGGCATATACGAATATCTTTACCCGGCTCGGCTTGAATTTCCGGGCAGTCATTGCAGACTCCGGTGCAATCGGAGGAAAAGACAACCATGAATTCATGGTGCTGTCCGACATTGGAGAAGATATCATCGCATATTCGGATAGTTCTCCGTATGCGGCCAATATCGAAATGGCAGAAGTGAACGTAACGTATCCGAAGAGTGTGGAGAGCCCGAAAGCCATGGAAAAAGTGGCGACACCGGATCAGAAAACGATCAGTGAAGTCGCAGCGTTTCTTGGCGCTTCTCCTGAACAATGCATTAAAACACTGGTCTTTAAAGCGGATGATGCGTATGCAATTATTCTGGCCCGCGGTGATCATGATATCAATGATATTAAAGTGAAGCATGCACTGGGAGTTAAGACTGCAGAACTTGCTTCTGCTGAAGAAGTGCAGAATCTCCTGTCTGCCGAGATTGGTTCAGTCGGCCCTGTTCAGCTGCCGTCGGATGTAAAAGTATATGCGGATCATGCCGTCAAATCCATCGTCAATGGCATTGCCGGCGCAAACGAGACCGGGTATCATTTTATCAATGTAACCCCGGAACAGGATTTCTCCATTGATCAATACGCTGATTTGCGTTTTATCCAGGAGGGAGATGCATCACCTGACGGACAGGGGATCATCCAGTTTGCCAAAGGGATCGAAGTGGGACATGTGTTCAAACTCGGTACAACGTACAGTGAACCGATGGAAGCGACGTTCCTGAATGATCAGGGGAAAGCGAAACCTTACCTCATGGGCTGCTATGGAATCGGGGTATCCCGTGTTCTGGCAGCAGTGGCAGAGCAATTCCAGGATGACGCCGGGTTCCAGTGGCCGATTGCTGTTGCTCCGTATGCAATTCATCTCGTCCCGATAAACATGAAAGATGATACACAGCGGGAGTTGGCTGAGGATTTGTATAAACTCATGAAGGACTATCGCTATGAAGTTCTTTTGGACGACCGGCCGGAACGTGCCGGTGTGAAATTTGCGGATGCCGATCTGATCGGCATTCCGGTACGGGTGACGATCGGCAAACGGGCATCGGAAGGCATTCTGGAAGTGAAGAACCGCAGAACCGGTGAAACTTTCGAGTGGCAGCGGGAAGAGCTGCTTGACCGGATTCAACAGATGCTTTCAAGATAACGATGACTGGGGCAGAAGGGAAAGTACATCCGGTACTTTCCTTTCTTTTTCTACTTTTTTGAAACGAAGGGGATAATAATGACAACACAAGAAGATACAACCGGACGTTTTAGGCTGCTGCTTCAGCATCTGGATCTCACAGATGATACACATATGCCATTTTTTGAAAAAGCGGAACTCAAACGAATGACAGTCCACAAACGGGAACGGAAATGGAAATTTCTGATCCGGCTGGAAAAGCCGCTTCCGGTTGAATTGTACCGGTTACTGAAAACCCGGCTTCATGAAGTGTTTGCACCGATTGCTGATGTCCAGCTACATATTGAGTCGGCAAGCGATGAGTTTGATCCGGTTCTTCTGACCGATTATTACCGGGAAGTAATCGAAGAACTCCAGGATATGGCACCGCCGCTGCGGGAGCGGTTGGCTGCCCAGCAGCCGGTCTTCAGCGGCCGGAAAATGCTGCTGACCTGTCGGCATGAACATGAAATGATGGCGCTTCGTTCCAAATACGGAGAAAAACTGGCAATGGTTTATCAGCAATTAGGCCTCCCGATGATTCAGATTGAGTTCCAGATTGAAGAAGAGACGGACGGAGCAGCACAGGCGGCACATGAAGCGTTTCTTGCGGAACGGCAAGCTGAAGAAGCGGAAATGGCAAGAAAAGCATTGGCAGATATTCAAAAACGGGAAAAAGAGCGCAAAAATGATGATGGGCCTGCCGGACCGTTCCAGCTCGGCATTCCGATCAAGCCGGAAGAACAGATCACAGAAATCAAACTCATTCAGGATGAGGAACGGCGCGTAACCGTGGAGGGTTATGTGTTTGATGCGGAGGTGCGGGAACTTCGCAGCGGCCGGTCGCTTCTTACAGTGAAAATCACCGATTACACCGATTCCATCTTGGTTAAAATGTTCTCGCGGGACAAAGAAGATGCTGAGCTGATGGCGAAAGCGAAAAAAGGGATGTGGATCCGGGCGCGCGGTTCTATTCAAATGGATACATTTGTCCGGGATCTCGTCATGATGGCGCAGGATATGACGGAAATCAAGCGGGAGATCCAGCGGGATACTGCTCCCGAAAAACGGATCGAGCTTCATGCGCATACACCGATGAGTCAAATGGATGCTGTGTCATCAGTCGATGCGCTCGTGGCCCGTGCTGCAGCATGGGGACATCCGGCCATTGCGATCACAGACCATGCGGGTGTGCAGTCATTTCCGGATGCGTATGCAGCGGGCCAGAAATACGGCGTCGACATCATCTATGGACTTGAAGCGAATCTCGTCAATGACGGGGTGCCGATTGCAAAAGAAGAACGGCATGCTCTTCTGAAAGAAGAAACGTTTGTTGTGTTCGACGTGGAAACGACCGGACTTTCTGCCGCTTATGACACAATCATTGAACTTGCGGCCGTGAAGATCCAAGGTGGAAATATCGTGGATAAGTTTGAACGATTTGCCAATCCGCATCATGCGCTATCTGCGACAACCGTTGAATTGACGGGCATTACGGATGATATGGTCAAAGATGCACCGGAAGTGGAAGAAGTGATTCGTGAGTACCATGACTGGGCAGGCGATCACATTATGGTTGCCCACAATGCGTCATTCGATATGGGGTTTCTGTATCAGTCCTATAAACGGTTTGGCATTGACACTGTTCATGCGACTATCGATACGCTCGAGCTTGCCCGGATGCTTCATCCGGAGATGAAGAATCACCGGCTAAACACGCTGGCCAAAAAATTCAATATCGAATTGACCCAGCATCACCGGGCGATTTACGATACGGAAGCAACGGCGTATCTTCTGGATCATTTGCTGAAAGAAGCGCAGGAAAAAGGCCTTCATTATCATGATCAGCTGAATGACTATGTCGGGACAGGTGACAGCTACAAGCGGGCCCGGCCTTCTCATTGCACACTTCTTGCAAAAGATGCGGAAGGGCTGAAGAATTTATTCAAACTTGTGTCCGCTTCGCACATCGATTATTTTTACCGGGTGCCCCGGATTCCGCGTACCCTCCTTCAAAAGCACCGGAAAGGGCTATTGGTCGGTTCCGGCTGTGATAAAGGAGAAGTGTTCGAAGCGGTCATGCAAAAATCCGTGGATGACGCGATTAATGCAGCTGAGTTCTACGATTACCTGGAAGTGCATCCGAAAGACGTGTATGCCCATCTTATTGAGTTGGAACTTGTCCGGGATGAATGGAATCTGGAAGACATTATCCGAAAACTTGTAAAAGTGGCAGATAAGACAGGGAAACCGCTCGTTGCGACCGGTAATGTCCATTATGTGGATCCAACGGATGCGACGTACCGGCAGATTCTGATCGGTTCGCAAGGTGGGGCGAATCCGCTGAATCGCCATAAATTGCCGGAAGTGCATTTCCGTTCAACGGATGAGATGCTGAAAGCATTCGACTTTCTCGGAATGGAAAAAGCGCGTGAACTGGTAGTGGAAAACCCACATAAAGTTGCGGGCATGATCGGAGACGTTAAGCCGATCCGGGATGAACTTTATACCCCGAAGATCGATGGAGCCGATGATGAGATCCGTGAACTCAGTTATGGAATGGCCAGAAAGATTTACGGGGATCCGATTCCGGAGATCGTGGAAGCGCGCCTTGAGAAAGAATTGAAGTCCATTATCGGCCATGGGTTTTCAGTCATTTACTTGATTTCACATAAATTGGTGAAAAAGTCTTTGGATGATGGCTATCTCGTCGGATCGCGGGGATCTGTCGGTTCATCCTTTGTCGCTACTATGACGGAGATCACTGAAGTGAATCCGCTGCCGCCGCATTATATTTGCCCGGCCTGTAAAAAAGCGGAATTCTTTACAGATGGCTCGGTCGGTTCCGGTTTTGACTTAGATGACAAGGAATGTCCGGACTGCCAGATTCCGTACAGGAAAGACGGACAGGATATTCCGTTTGAAACATTCCTTGGATTTAAGGGAGATAAAGTTCCCGACATCGACTTGAATTTCAGCGGTGAATATCAGCCTGTAGCGCATAACTATACGAAAGAACTGTTCGGGGAGGATTATGTATATCGGGCAGGGACGATCGGGACAGTGGCAGAAAAGACGGCATATGGCTATGTGCGCGGCTACTCGAATGATCATGATATAACATTCCGCGGGGCTGAAATCGACCGGCTCGTACAAGGTTGCACCGGTGTGAAACGGAGTACCGGCCAGCATCCGGGCGGAATCATCGTTGTCCCGGATTACATGGACATTTATGATTTCTCGCCAATTCAGTTTCCGGCCGATGCGCAGGATTCCGAATGGAAAACGACGCATTTCGATTTCCATTCCATCCACGATAATCTGCTGAAGCTTGATATTCTCGGTCATGATGATCCGACGGTTATCCGCATGTTGCAGGACTTGTCCGGAATCGATCCGAAAACGATTCCAACGGATGATCCGGAAGTAATGAAGATCTTCGCAGGGACGGAATCTCTCGGAGTCACTGAAGAACAGATCGGCTGTAAGACCGGCACACTCGGTATCCCGGAATTCGGCACACGTTTCGTCCGGCAGATGCTTGAAGAGACGAAGCCGTCCACTTTCTCGGAGTTGGTACAGATCTCCGGCCTGTCCCACGGTACGGATGTCTGGCTGTCAAACGCGCAGGAACTGATCCAAAACGGCACATGCCAGTTGTCTGATGTGATTGGCTGCCGGGATGATATCATGGTCTACCTGATTTACCAGGGACTTGAGCCGTCACTTGCGTTTAAGATTATGGAATCCGTCCGGAAAGGGAAAGGGCTCACGCCAGAATTCGAAGCCGCGATGAAAGAGCAGGGCGTGCCCAACTGGTACATCGCATCTTGTAAAAAAATCAAGTATATGTTCCCGAAGGCACACGCAGCTGCGTATGTATTGATGGCAGTCCGCATCGCCTATTTTAAAGTGCATTTTCCGGCGCTGTATTATGCCGCTTATTTTACCGTCCGGGCAGATGATTTCGATCTGAACGTCATGGCGAAAGGATCAAGCTCAATCCGTGCATCCGTGCAGGAAATCAACGCAAAAGGACTTGATGCATCCACGAAAGAGAAGAACTTGATGACCGTGCTGGAACTGGCGCTTGAAATGTGCGAGCGCGGACTGTCGTTCCAAAAAGTGGATCTCTACAAATCGTCCGCCGATGAATTCATTATTGAAGGCAATAGCCTGATTCCGCCGTTCAATGCGATTCCGGGTCTCGGTACGAACGTAGCAAGACAGATCGTAACTGCGCGCAAGGACGGGGAGTTCCTTTCGAAGGAAGACCTGCAGCAGCGCGGACGGGTTTCAAAGACGCTTATCGAGTATTTGGATGACCATGGCAGCCTTGAAGGATTACCGGACGCTAACCAGCTGTCTCTGTTCTAAAAAGTTGCTTTAAAGGCCTCCGTATGTTATTATTGCAATAACATTTGCGTCATAGCTCTGAGCAGAAGAGTGGGATCTCCCGCTCTTTTCTGTTTGTAATGGCAATTAAACTTGGCAGGAGGAAGGTATGAGCAGAATAACCGAGCAAGTTGAACAGATTGCACAGCCGATCATTAGCGGCCTGAACCTGGAGCTGGTGGATGTCGAGTTTGTGAAAGAAGGAAAGAACTGGTTCCTGCGGGTTTACGTGGATAACCCGGAAAGTACGATTGATATCGAACAATGTGCAGCGGTCAGTGAAAAACTCAGCGAGGAACTTGATGCAAGGGATCCGATCGAACAGAATTATTTTCTGGAAGTATCATCCCCCGGTGCTGAGCGGCCGCTGAAAAAAGAACGGGATTTTGCAAATGCCATCGGGAAGTACGTCTATATTAAGACATACGAGCCGATTGATGGCCTGAAGGAATTCGAAGGGTATCTTCGGCAGGCGGATGAACAGGAAGTCACAGTGGAAATCAAAATCAAGACCCGCAAAAAAACAGTGGTGATCGGCCGTGATAAAATCGCAGTGGCACGCCTTGCAATTGATTTTTCCGCCCCGCTTGACCGATAATTTAAGGAGTGACAGAATAGATGAGCAGTGATCTGCTGGATGCGCTGACAGCGCTTGAAAAACAAAAAGGAATTTCACGGGATGTCTTGATTGAGGCAATTGAAGCGGCACTTGTTACTGCTTATAAACGGAACTTCAATCAGGCCCAGAATGTCCGGGTTGATCTGAACCTGGATACAGGCACGATGCTGGTGTTTTCCCGTAAGGATGTTGTGGAAGAAGTGGAGGATGACCGCCTGCAGATTTCTTTGAATGATGCAAAAGCGATCAACCCCGCTTATGAAGAAGGGGATATCGTGGAAGAGGAAGTGACGCCCCGCAACTTCGGCCGCATTGCAGCCCAGACTGCAAAACAAGTCGTGACCCAGCGCGTACGCGAAGCGGAGCGCGGTCTGATCTTTGATGAATATGTAGATCGGGCGGACGATATTGTCAACGGCATCGTCGAACGGATGGATCCACGGAATATGTATGTCGGCCTTGGAAAAGTGGAAGCGGTTCTGCCACAGAGCGAACAAATGTCAAACGAAACATACAAACCGCATGACCGCATCAAGGTATACATCACAAAAGTGGAACGGACGACACGCGGCCCGCAGGTGTTCGTATCACGGACCCATCCGGGACTGCTGCGCCGGCTGTTCGAAAATGAAGTGCCTGAAATTTTCGAAGGTATCGTTGAGATTAAGTCGATTGCCCGGGAAGCCGGCGACCGGTCAAAGATCTCCGTCTTCGCGCATAACGAAGAAGTGGATCCGGTCGGATCCTGTGTCGGTGCCCGCGGTTCCCGGGTCCAGACAATCGTTGACGAGCTCGGTGGCGAAAAAATCGACATCGTGGAATGGTCGGAAGACCCGGTTGTCTTCGTTGCCAACGCGCTGAGCCCTTCAAAAGTGCTTGAGGTGCTGGTGAATGAAGAAGAGAAATCGACTACCGTCATTGTTCCGGATTATCAGCTCTCGCTTGCGATCGGCAAACGCGGACAGAACGCACGTCTGGCAGCGAAGCTGACAGGCTGGAAAATCGACATCAAGAGTGAGACAGATGCACGTGAATTGGGGATTTACCCGACAGGCGATGCAGATGACTTCCAAGAGGAAGAGGAGCTCGAAGATTTCAATTTCTACGGCGACGAAGAATAATTCGGGAAAAGGGTGATCACCTATGGCTATGCAGAGGAAAATACCTATGCGAAAATGCGTGGCAACCGGTGAAATGTTTCCAAAGAAGGAAATGATCCGGGTGGTCCGCTCCAAAGAAGGCGAAGTGTCGGTGGATAGCACCGGCAAAAAATCCGGACGGGGAGCCTATGTATCCAAATCGGAAGAAGCGGTGGCGGCGGCCAAAAAAAGAAAGTCGCTGAATACGCAATTGGAAGCTGATATTCCGGAAGAAGTTTATGAAGAACTTCTGCGCCTGATCAGACGGGAGCAGCTGAAGCAGTGAGTGCACATGAAATTTATCAGACACTGGGTCTTGCAGCCAGAGCCCGCAAAATCACGACAGGCGAAGAGCTCGTCATCAAAGAAGTGCGGAACGGCAATGCCAAACTGGTGCTGTTATCAGAAGATGCATCAAAAAATACGAGTAAAAAGCTGCATGATAAATGCAAGAGCTATAAAGTCGATCTGCGTGTATTCGGCACGCGGTCCGAAATCGGGCATGCGATCGGCAAGGATGAGCGTGTAACAGTAGCTGTAACAGACAGCGGCTTCGCAAAGAAGTTCATACGTTTATTCGACGAATTTAACAAGGGGTGAGCAGATGTCCAAATTGAAAGTACATGAATATGCTAGAAAAGTTAAAAAATCGAGTCGTGAAGTGATTGGTGAGCTTGCAAAGCTTAATATTGAGGTCACCACCCATATGGCAGAGCTGGAGCCAGGCACCATTTCCAAGCTGGATAAGGTTTACGACCGGGACACGTCGGCTGATGAAAAACCGGCACGGCCTGCGGCAAGTCAGACACGGCCTGCGGCAAGTCAAAACAGAACGTCATCAGCTTCCCAGGGCAGTCAAAACCGGAGTTCCGGCATCCAGGGCACTCAGAACAGATCGCAAGGAACCCAAAGCAGCGGCAGCACGAGTAAGCCGGCAGCCGGAAGCCAGGGGCCAAGCGGCCAAAGCAGAAGCCAAGGTAACCAGAACCGCTCAGGCGGAGGCCGGAACAATGCGTCCGGCCGCGGCGGCGCACAAGCCGGCGGACGTCCAAGCGGGCGCGGACTGAAAGGCGGTCCGGGCAGAAAAGGAAAACAGCAGCGCAGTGCAAATCCTGCACCGCCAATGCCGAAGAAAGAGAAAGAATTGCCGGAAAAAATCACGTTTTCCGAATCTCTCTCGGTTGGAGAACTGGCGAAAAAGCTGGGACGGGAACCGTCAGAAATCATTAAAAAGCTGTTCATGCTTAATGTGATGGCCACCATCAACCAAGAACTTGATAAAGATGCGATTGAGCTGATCTGTGCCGATTACGGCGTGGAAGTGGAAGAAGAAGTCCTTGTGGATACAACGGACCTTGAAACGTATTTTGAACCGATGGAAGGGGCGGAAACACGGGAACGTCCGCCGGTTGTCACGATCATGGGACACGTTGACCATGGTAAAACGACATTGCTGGATTCCATCCGGAACACAAAAGTGACGGCGGGAGAAGCCGGAGGAATCACCCAGCACATTGGTGCTTACCAGATTGAAGAAAATGGCAAGAAGATCACGTTCCTTGATACTCCGGGACACGCAGCGTTTACGACAATGCGTGCGCGCGGTGCGAAAGTAACGGATGTAACGATTCTGGTCGTTGCTGCAGACGACGGGGTTATGCCGCAGACGGTTGAAGCGATCAATCATGCGAAAGCGGCGGAAGTGCCGATTATCGTGGCAGTCAACAAAATCGACAAGCCGGGAGCCAATAAGGACCGGGTGATGCAGGAATTAACCGAGCATGGCCTTGTTCCTGAAGCATGGGGCGGAGATACAATTTTCGTTGAAGTATCCGCACTTAAAGGTGAAGGAATCGACAGCCTGATCGAAATGATCCTGCTGGTTTCTGAAGTCGGGGAACTCCAGGCAGATGCGAAGCGCAATGCGCTTGGTACGGTTATCGAAGCGCAGCTGGATAAAGGGCGCGGCTCTGTTGCGACACTGCTTGTGCAGGATGGCACTCTCCGAATCGGCGACCCAATCGTAGTCGGTGACACATTCGGCCGGATCCGGGCAATGGTTAATGACGCAGGACGCCGGGTGAAAGAAGCCGGACCGTCAACACCGGTCGAAATTACCGGCCTTAATGATGTGCCGCAGGCAGGTGACCGGTTCGTCGTGTTCGAGGATGAAAAAACAGCCCGTCAAGTCGGTGAAGTGCGTGCATCGAACGCGATCCAAGTGTCCCGATCCGAGAAGACGCGCGTCACCCTGGATAACTTGTTTGATCAGATGAAGCAAGGGGAAATGAAAGAACTGAACCTGATCGTAAAAGGCGATGTGCAAGGATCGGTTGAAGCATTGGCGGCATCTCTCATGAAAATCGACGTAGAGGGCGTTAATGTGAAAATCATCCACACGGGTGCCGGTGCAATCACGGAATCGGATATTTCCCTGGCAGCCGCATCCAATGCGATTGTCATCGGCTTTAATGTCCGCCCGGATGTTAATGCGAAGCGCGCAGCTGAAGCGGAAGGAGTCGATATCCGTCTCCACCGGATCATTTATAAAGTGATCGAAGAAATCGAATTTGCCATGAAGGGCCTTCTGGATCCTGAGTTCGAAGAAAAAATCATCGGTCAGGCTGAAGTCCGCAATGTCTTTAAAGTTTCCAAAGTGGGCACCATCGCAGGAAGCTATGTAACAGATGGTAAAATCACGCGCGACAGCGGAGTGCGTGTCATCCGTGACAGCATTGTTATTTTTGAAGGTGAAATCGATACGCTAAAGCGGTTCAAAGATGACGTAAAAGAAGTAGCACAAGGCTATGAGTGCGGGATTACGATCAAGAATTTCAATGACGCCAAAGAATTGGATGTCATCGAAGCGTACGTCATGGAAGAAATCGCACGCAAATGATCGTTTATGCGGAATGCGAATTCTTTATTCCAACCGCACATTCGTTAAAAGAAAAACGGGCCGTATTGCAGCGTATGCTCGTACGGGCCCGGCAGAAATTTAATATTTCCGCTGCCGAGATTGATCATCAGGATGTCTGGCAGCGGACGCGCCTTGCGCTTGTGACTGTTGCTTCGAGTAGAGAAGCGGCAGATCGGGAAATGCAGCGTGTGCTGTATTTTCTGGACAGCAATTCAGCATGGGAGCGGCTTGAGACAGAGACAGACTATTTATAAAGTCGAGGTGAACCAGCAATGACTATGCGTTCCAACCGGGTAGCGGAGCAGATGAAGAAAGAGTTGAGTGACATCATCAGCCGCAAGCTGAAAGATCCCCGTATCGGATTTGTCACGGTTACCGACGTGGAAGTGACCGGCGATCTGCAGCAGGCCACTGTCTACATCAGTGTGCTTGGCGATGAAAAGCAGCAGGAAGAAACACTGCTTGGCTTATCTAAATCGAAAGGGTTTATCCGTTCCGAAATCGGCCAGCGGATCCGTTTGCGCAAAACGCCGGAACTGCTGTTCGAATTTGATACTTCTGTTGCGTACGGCAATCGAATTGATTCGCTGCTGCGTGATATTCAGGACCCGAAAGACCATCAATAACTGGAAGCCTGCTGTCCATTCTTTCGGACAGGCAGGCTTTTTTCGGTCCTGAATATAGAAGAACCGGAAGGAGTGAAGTTAAAAATGGAATTAAATGGAATATTACCACTCTGGAAAGAGCGAGGCATGACTTCCCATGATTGTGTCTTTAAACTGAGAAAAATCCTGAAGATGAAGAAAATCGGCCACACGGGCACGCTTGATCCGGATGTGGAAGGCGTGCTGCCTATCTGTATCGGACAAGCAACCAAGGTGGCCGAGTATCTGACCGATTCAGGAAAAGCCTACCGGGCAGAAGTGACGCTTGGTTACTCCACGGAAACAGAAGATGCCAGCGGTGAAATGGTTGAGGAGAATACGGAAGAAAAACAGATAACCAGGGAACAGCTGCAGGAAGTCCTGAAAGGATTGACAGGTGAAATCACCCAGGTTCCGCCCATGTATTCAGCTGTGAAAGTGAATGGCCGCCGGCTGTATGAATATGCCCGCAAAGGCATTGAAGTGAAAAGACCGGAGCGAAAAGCCCTTATCCATTCCATTGAACTGGTAAGTCCGGAGACAGTATGGTCCGGACGGCTGATCCGGTTTACGATAGATGTGAAATGTGGAAAGGGGACATATATCCGCACGCTAGCTGTTCAGATCGGGGAAGCGCTCGGCTATCCTGCTCATATGTCGCGCTTGACGCGAACCGCATCCGGAAATTTCAGCCAGCGTGACTGCGTGACACTCGCCGAAGTGGCGGCGCATGCAGAAACAGGAGCAGTGAAGGAAATACTGAAGCCAGTCAGCTACGCGCTTTCCGATTTCCCTGCCATCGAGCTGGAGGAAAAGCTCCGTTTTTTCATATTGAACGGTCAAGTACTGGACTGTCATCCGCTGCTTGAAAATCAGCGGGCGCTCGTATTCACAGAAGACGGCGTACCGGTTGCAGTTTACCGGCAGCACCCGACGAAACCCGGTAAGATGAAACCGGAAAAAATGTTTCCCGCCAGCGGAAAAGAAGAGGTGTAAAATGGAAGTCATTCAATTGAGCTACCCGAATCATCACCGGCCGGAACAGGATATAGGGCCATTGTCACTTGCACTCGGATTCTTTGACGGCGTACATATCGGACACCAGCGGGTGATCGGCGAGGCGATCCGGAAAGCGGAAGAGCTTAATATCCGATCGGCTGTCATGACATTTGATCCCCATCCATCCGTTGTGCTCAGCGGCAAACGGACCGATGTGTGCTATATTACACCGCTTCAGCAAAAGCTGGAAGTTTTGGATTCACTCGGAGTGGATGTATGTCTTGTCGTTCGTTTTACTTCTGAATTTGCCCAATTGACGCCTGAACAATTTATCCGATTTTTCATTAAAGACCTTCAAGTCCGCCATGTGACAGCCGGTTTTGATTTTTCATTCGGCAAGCGCGGCGAGGGAAAGATGGCGGACATGGAACGGTTCAGCGATCATGCATTCGGTGTTTCTGTGGTAACCAAACAGGAAGCGGATGGTGAAAAAATCAGTTCAACCCGGATTCGCGAATTGCTCCGGCGAGGGGAAGTGAACGAAGTCCGGCAGTTGATGGGCCGGCCGTTCCGCACGAAAGGCATCGTGGTTCACGGGGACAAACGGGGCCGGACGATCGGCTTTCCGACGGCGAATATCCGGCCGGCTGATGAGTCCTTTCTGCCTGGAACCGGTGTTTTCGCCGTCCGGATCTTTGTGCAGGATAAGGCTTATGACGGCGTCTGCAACGTCGGTTATAAGCCAACGTTTGAAAATCCGGATGACAAAAAATTATCGATTGAAGTGCACATTCCGGGATTCGACAAGTCCATCTACGGGGAAGAAGTAGCTGTTGATTGGTACCGGCGCATCCGGGATGAACAGAAATTCTCAGGCATTGATGAACTGAAAATGCAGATTGCCCGGGATAAAGAAGAAGCAATACGCTATTTTAAAGGATAGGAAAGTATATAAATTCGCTGCCTCACAAATCTTCTGATCTGTGGTGTTGTTTGTGTCCAGACTCCAGCGCCCAGACGCTCGGGGTCATAAGTCACCGTCCTCTGGAAATCGGGATTTCCTCCGGACATCGCCTTATGCCTGTCGAGGGCCCGCATGATGCGGGTCAGGCAACCGTTGCGGCACGATGCCGCGTTCTTAGGTTGCCTTCCTCAATTTGGGGCGCTTGTGCTTTTCTTAGAACACAGCTGCCGCAAAGTTGATTTCACCTGCCGGCTATGCTAAACTAATTAGCGTACTCAATATGTACGAACCGCTGCTTGGCAATCGAATCACCAACGTTTGCTCGGGAGCCGGGGATATCAGAACCACAGGAGGTGGAACTTAAAATGGCAATCACACAAGAACGCAAAACTGAACTGATTAGCGAATACCGAGTTCACGAGACGGATACTGGGTCTCCTGAAATTCAAATCGCAATCCTGACAGAAGAGATCAACAACTTGAACGAACACTTGCGCACGCATAAAAAAGATCACCACTCGCGCCGCGGTCTCTTCAAAATGGTCGGACGCCGTCGTAACTTGCTGAAGTATCTTCGTGAAAACGATGTTCAACGTTACCGTCAACTGATCAACCGTCTCGGCCTTCGCCGATAATACGAGCAACCGAAAGCGGGATTCTTCCCGCTTTTTCTTTATGAATCGGCGTTATTGAATGAGGGTGCTGCTGAAAAGGGATCCTTTCCCTTCTTTGCTATATAAGTTGAGCTGAATAACCGGTTCAGTCACAAGACAAGTCAGGACAATGATTTTTGAGTTCAGCTTATATAGTAAAATCAGCTGTGGAACCGGTCGGCCGGAAAGCCGCCATCCCCATTCAGTTGCCGAATCACTGATTGATGTTACACTATTCAGAGGTACATAGAATAGTGGCATACTGTTTCATTAGAGAGGAGCTCAGACATGGAGCAAAATAAAAAAGTCTATACATTGGATTGGGCAGGCCGCCAATTGCAAGTGGAAGTCGGCCAGCTGGCAAAACAGGCAAACGGAGCGGCACTCATCCGCTATGGCGATACAGCGGTGCTGTCATCGGCAACAGCTTCCAAAAAACCGAAACCGCTTGATTTCTTTCCGCTGACAGTCAATTACGAAGAACGGTTGTATGCAGTCGGAAAAATCCCCGGCGGGTTCATCAAACGGGAAGGCCGTCCGTCTGAAAAAGCGACATTGATCAGCCGATTGATTGACCGGCCGATCCGGCCATTGTTCCCTGATGGTTTCCGAAACGAAGTCCAGGTGATTTCGATGGTCATGTCAGTGGATCAGGACTGCCCATCCGATATGGCGGCGATGTTCGGATCTTCCCTCGCACTTATGATTTCCGATATTCCTTTCGGCGGTCCGATTGCCGGGGTTACAGTCGGCCTCGTAGATGGTGAGTTCATCATTAACCCGACAAATGCCCAGATGGAAAAAAGCAGCATTAATCTGATTGTTGCCGGAACAAAAGATGCGGTGAACATGGTGGAAGCCGGTGCGAAAGAAGTTCCGGAAGAAACGATGCTTGAAGCAATCATGTTCGGCCATAATGAGATTAAACGGCTGATTTCATTCCAGGAAGAAATTGCTGCGGAAGTCGGTAAAGAAAAGACCGAAGTGCAATTGTATGAATTGGATGCAGAACTGACAGACCAGATCAAGGCCGCTGCACTGGAAGACATGAACAAAGCGGTTCAGGTACAGGAAAAGCAGGAGCGCGCAGAAGCGATCAACGAAGTGAAAGAACGGGTCCTCGCTGATTATGAAGATGCAGATGATGACGTGAAAAAGCAAGCTGGACAGATTCTAGATAAGATGGTGAAAGATGAAGTCCGCCGCTTGATCACTGAAGAAAAAGTCCGCCCGGATGGACGGACACCGGACGAGATTCGTCCGCTGTCTTCAGAAGTTGGTGTATTGAGCCGGACGCACGGTTCCGGTCTATTTACGCGCGGACAGACGCAGGCGTTGAGCGTCTGTACGCTCGGGGCACTCGGTGATGTTCAGATCATTGACGGACTGGGTCTTGAAGAATCCAAGCGATTCATGCACCATTATAATTTCCCGCTGTTTTCAGTCGGTGAAACCGGTCCGATCCGTGGGCCGGGCCGCCGTGAAATCGGACATGGGGCACTCGGCGAACGCGCACTTGAAGTGGTGATTCCGGATGAAAATGAATTCCCATACACCATCCGTCTTGTTTCGGAAGTGCTGGAATCCAATGGTTCCACTTCACAGGCAAGCATCTGTGCATCGACACTTGCATTGATGGAAGCTGGCGTTCCGATTAAAGCACCCGTTGCCGGTATCGCGATGGGCCTTGTGAAAAAAGGGGATAATTATACCGTTCTCTCGGACATCCAGGGAATGGAAGATCACCTGGGAGACATGGACTTTAAAGTGGCGGGAACAGCTGCAGGTGTGACGGCACTTCAAATGGATATCAAAATCGAAGGGCTGTCCCGGGAGATTCTGGAAGAAGCGTTGCTGCAGGCGAAAAAAGGCCGCATGCACATCCTGGACAGCATGCTTGCCACCATTTCTGAGCCGCGTAAGCAGCTGTCCGCGTTTGCACCTAAGATCACAGTGATCAAAATCAATCCGGATAAGATCCGCGATGTGATCGGACCGGGCGGAAAAGTGATCAATAAGATCATTGAAGAAACGGGCGTTAAAATTGACACTGAACAGGATGGCACAATTTTCATTTCCTCGGTCAATGAGGAGATGAATGCACGGGCCAAACAGATTATTGAAGAAATTGTCCGTGAAGCGAAAGTCGGGGAGTACTACCTCGGCAAAGTGAAGCGGATCGAGAAATTCGGTGCATTCCTGGAATTGTTCAAAGGCAAGGATGGCTTGCTTCATATTTCTGAAATCCAGGAAGAACGGACGAAGAATGTGGAAGATGTCCTTAAACTTGGAGATGAACTGCTCGTCAAAGTCATCGAAATCGATAACCAGGGACGCGTCAACCTGTCCCGTAAAACGGTACTGAAAGAAGAAAAACAGGCAGCAGAAAAACAAAGCTGAAAATAGACAGGATAAGTTGCCGGCAGCCGCCGGCAATTTTTTTTGAGAAGAAGGTGTAAAATCAATCAGTGACCCTTCTTCGGTAGTGGAAGTACAAATTAAAATGAAAGGAAGAATTGAATGATTACAACAGAACGTCTGAATAACGGTGTCCGGATCATCTCGGAAAACATGCCGTACGTCCGGTCGCTTTCAATCGGCATCTTCGTACATGCGGGTTCACGGGATGAATTGCCGAAGGAGAACGGGCTTACCCACTTCATCGAGCATATGCTCTTTAAAGGGACACAAACGCGGTCTGCCCGGCAGATCGCTGAAGAATTCGATCGGATCGGCGGTATGTCCAATGCCTATACATCTAAGGAATATACTAGTTATCATGCAAAAGTGCTTGATCATCATGCAGAACAGGCAGCCGAGATTCTGGCGGATATGTTCTTCAATTCACTTATGCGCGAAGAAGATATTCTGAAAGAACGGCAAGTGGTGCTTGAAGAAATCAGCATGTCCGAGGACATGCCGGATGATGATGTCCATGAACAATTATGGAAAGTGATGTATCCCGGCCATTCAGTCGGTGCTTCCATTCTGGGGACAGAAGAAACGCTGCAGTCCTTTACGAGAGAAAAAATCCTCGATTTCATGGAGCGTCATTATACGCCCGACCGGGTTGTAATCTCGGTTGCCGGCAATATTCAGCCGGCATTGATCCGGCGGATTAGGCAATTGTTCGGCGGCTTCAGCCGGAAAGCAATCGGGCAGCCGGTGCAGATGCCGGAGTTCACGCCCGGCAAGTCGATCAGAACACGTGATACAGAGCAGGGGCACATCTGTCTGGGCTATCCCGGTATCGCCATTGACGATCAGAAAATTTACGCGATGGCTGTGCTGAACAATATTGCAGGCGGCACGATGTCTTCCCGGCTGTTCCAGGAAATCAGGGAAGAACATGGGCTCGCATATTCCGTCTATTCCTATCACCAGGCATACCAGGACCATGGCACGTTTGCAGTTTATGGCGGGACATCCAACAGCCAGCTCCCCGAAATGCGTGACCGGCTGCTTGATGTGATGGATACAATGGTAAAAACAGGCGTCACCGCTAGCGAAGTTTCCGACTCAAAAGAACAACTGAAAGGGAGCTTCCTGCTCGGCACAGAAGGCAGCGGCACCCGCATGGACCAGAACGGCCGGAATGAACTGTTGCTCGGTGAACATCTGACTGATGAAGAAGTCATCCGGCGGATAGACAGCGTCTCAGATCAGCAGGTCAGCAGTTTGCTTGCATTGCTTTCCCGGCAGCCGGCTGTCTCCGTTATCCGGTCGGAATGAAGCGGCACGGCAGGATTGTTTCATTTTTTCTTGGACTCCACTTTCACATTGCCGTATAATGGTCTATATGGACTTGGACGGGAATATTATTAGGAGGAAAGTGTGTGAGTAAAACAAAAAATGAAGTCATTAGAGTTATCCCGCTGGGAGGCGTAGGCGAAGTCGGTAAAGCGATGTACGTCATCGAGATTGACGAGGAGTTATTCGTCGTCGACAGCGGGCTTATGTTTCCGGAAGATGAAATGCTCGGAATTGATATTGTGATTCCTGACATGACATTCCTGGAGGAAAATAAGGACCGGGTAAAAGGGATTTTCCTGACCCACGGGCATGAAGATGCCATCGGATCGATCGCTTACCTGCTGAAGAAAGTGCAGGCACCGGTCTATGGAACGAAACTGACCCTGGCACTGGCGAAAGAGCATATTAAAGAACTTGGACCAGTCAAGGGAATCAAGTTCTTCGAGGTAACAAACCGGAGCCGGATGAATTTCGACTCGACGCATGTGACGTTTTTCCATACAACCCACAGTATTCCGGATTCACTTGGTGTCGTCTTCCATACATCGGAAGGTGCGATTGTCCATACCGGTGAATTCAAATTCGATCAGTCGGCTTCCGGCAGTTATCAGCCGGATATCGCCAAAATGGCGAAAGTTGGCGAAGATGGTGTATTTATTTTACTGTCGGACTCCACAGAAGCTGAACGCCCGGGTTACACAACATCGGAAAGCGTTATTGCAGATCAGCTGACCCGGACATTCCATTCCTCACAGGGACGGATCCTCGTATCGCTGTTTTCGTCAAACTTCATCAGAATGCAGCAAGTGTTCGATATTGCTGCAGCGACAGGAAGAAAAGTGGCCGTCACCGGACGGACCCTTGAAAATGCGTTTGAAATCGGCCATAAACTCGGTTATTTGACAGTCGGGGAAGAAACGCTGATTCCGTTAAAGGAAATCGATCAGCATTCAGATGATGAAGTGGTGATCATTGTTACAGGCAATCAGGGGGAGCCTCTTGAAGCGCTTGATAAGATGGTGCACCGCCAGCATAAGGATGTCCGGATCAAAGAGACCGATACAGTGCTGATTACGTTTACGCCATCACCCGGCATGGAAGTGCCGATGTACCAGACGATGAATAAACTGGCAAAAGCCGGTGCCAATGTACTGACATCCAGCCGGAAAGTCCATGTCTCCGGCCACGGAAGCCAGGAAGACCTGAAGCTTATGCTGAACATGATGAAGCCGAAATACTTTATCCCGATCCAGGGCGAATATAAGATGCTGATTGCTCACTCCCGGCTTGCCCAGCAAACCGGAATTGAAAAATCCCAGATCTTCATCGCTGAAAAGGGCGACATCGTTGAGCACAGAAAAGGGAAGATGCGCATGAGCGGCCGTGTAACAGCCGGAAATGTGCTGATTGACGGCAGCGGTGTTGGTGATGTCGGTAATATTGTACTGCGGGATCGGAAACTGCTGTCCCAGGATGGTATTTTCATCGTGGTTGTAACGCTGAACCGAAAAGAAAAGAAAATAGCGGCAGGGCCGGAATTGATTTCCCGCGGATTTGTCTATGTCCGTGAATCCGAGGAACTGCTGGAGGAGTCGGCACAGCTTGTCCGGAAAGTCGTGGACAAATACGTCTCGAAGCAATCGTTCGAGTGGAACAATATTAAACAGGAAATCCGTGACGCGCTGAACTCTTATTTGTTCCAGCAGACGAAACGCCGTCCGATGATCATTCCAATTATTATGGAATATTAACAGATGAAAAGGGGGTTTCCGCCATGAGACAATCAGCGGAAGCCCCTTTTCGAGTACATAAGAAAAGAGGGAAGTGTGATGGCTCGGTCCCGTCCGAAGAAAAAGACTAAGACAAAGAGAAAACCGAAACAGACATCTTCATTCATCGCCCACGAAGTGGCCGGACTCCTGATGATCGGACTTGCACTTTTAATCCTGTTCGAGTTTGGGTTGGCTGGCCGGGCACTGGCAAATGCAGGCACCTTCCTGCTCGGCTGGTTTGGAATTCTTATTCCCATCGCCTTGATCGTCAGTGCAGTTTATCTGATGGTGAAGCGGAAGAAACCGGTGATTCGGCTGAAACTGGCGGTTGGCTGGGCTTTTATCTTTACCGGCCTTCTGCTGTGCGTGCATTTGTTTTGGGCGCAGACGATGATTTTAGCGATCACGTCCGATAATGTGCTGACAGAAACTGCACGGGCTACACAGATCTCGGGAACTGTCTGGACAGAATACACGGCTTCAGGCAGCGGGATGGCGGGTGCGTTATTGTATGCACCGCTTCATGTCCTGCTTGATTCCGGCGGTATGGTGATTCTGGCGATTATTCTGATGTCAATCGGGGTCATCATCCTGACAGGCAAGACAGCGGCGCCCTATCTCGCAGAAAAAGCGCCCGTACTATTCAATTCATTGGCAGGCATTGCGAAAAAACGATTCAAACGGTCACCTGCAAAGAAGAAGAAAAAACGGACCCGGCCTGTTGCACCGAAAGTGGCTGCAGAACAGGGTCCGGCAGATCCGGTTTATCCACAGCATACCTATGATGTTGAACCGGATGAAGAGGAAGAACAAGAAGAACAGGCGCCGATCATTTCTGCTTTCACAGAGAATGTGAAAAGGAGAAAAGAAGAAGTGCCGGCCGAGCCGGCAGCAGAGCAAGCAGAGACAGAACTGGAAGTGGCTGCTGCGACGGAAGAGACCGGAACGGACATCGAAATCATCAGCCGGGATGATGAGACCGAGAACGAGGATTATCAGCTGCCGCCGATCACCTTGCTGGATCCGCCTCATTCGAGTGACCAAAGCGGCGAAGTGGCAGGCATCCAACAGAACGCCCGGAAGCTTGAGAAGACCTTCCAAAGTTTTGGCGTCCGCGCGAAAGTAACGCAGATTCACCTTGGCCCGGCGGTTACGAAATATGAAATTATGCCTGACACCGGCGTGAAAGTCAGTAAAATCGTTAATTTGCACGATGATCTGGCCTTGGCCCTGGCTGCCCGGGACATCCGGATTGAAGCGCCGATTCCAGGGAAGTCCGCGATCGGCATTGAGGTGCCGAACTCTGAAGTGGCAGTCGTGAGTCTCCGGGAAGTGTTGGAATCAGAAGAAAATAACCGGCCGGATAAGAAACTGCTGGTAGTGCTTGGCCGTGACGTTTCCGGAAAAGCGGTACTTGCGGAATTGAACAAAATGCCGCATTTGCTGGTTGCCGGTTCAACAGGCAGCGGGAAGAGTGTGTGCATCAACGGGATCATCACAAGCATCCTGATGCGGGCGAAACCGCATGAAGTCAAAATGATGATGATTGACCCGAAAATGGTGGAGCTGAATGTCTATAATGGTATTCCGCATCTGCTCGCCCCCGTTGTGACGGATCCGCGCAAGGCGGCCCAGGCGCTGAAAAAAGTTGTATCAGAAATGGAACGAAGATATGAACTGTTTTCGCATACCGGTACCCGAAACATTGAAGGATACAACGAATACGTACAAGTTTTCAACGATGAAAATGAAGAGAAGCATCCGAAACTGCCTTATATCGTTGTAATCGTCGATGAGCTGGCAGACTTGATGATGGTTGCCTCCAGTGAAGTGGAAGATGCCATTACACGTCTCGCACAAATGGCCCGGGCAGCAGGTATTCATCTGATTATTGCGACCCAGCGGCCGAGCGTGAACGTTATCACCGGTGTTATTAAAGCGAATATTCCTGCCCGAATAGCATTTTCCGTATCTTCCGCGATCGATTCGCGTACCATTCTTGATATGGGCGGTGCTGAGAAACTGCTGGGCCGGGGCGACATGCTGTTTCTCGGATCAGGTGCTTCCAAGCCGGTCCGCGTACAAGGCGCTTTTCTGTCAGACACGGAAGTGGAGAAAATTACGGATTTTGCAATCGAGCAACAGAAAGCCCAGTATCAGGAGGAAATGATTCCCGGTGAAGTGAGCGAAACCGCTCCGGCAGAAGAGACCGATGAAATTTATGATGAAGCGGTTCAGCTTGTCTCTGAGATGCAGACGGCTTCTGTTTCAATGCTTCAGCGGAGATTCCGGGTCGGCTATTCGAGGGCAGCCCGGATTATCGATCAAATGGAACAGCGCGGTGTCGTTGGCCCTTATGAAGGAAGCAAACCCCGGACTGTACTGGTGCCGAAACCGGAAGATATGTGAACAATCCGGCCCAAGTTATCGACGAAATTTAATAAATTTCGACAAAGAGGTATTTATTTCATTTTCTAAAAGTGATATAGTTAGGTCGATTAGTAGGAATGTTTTACATCTGATGTCTAATGTCTGATCTCTGTCAGTGGTGGTGATTAAAATGGCGATTAAGACAGATCATCGGCATTTGTATCTTCAAGTGATCGATCATATGAAACGGGATATTGCAACGGGTGTGTATAAAGAAAAAGAAAAGCTCCCGTCCGAATTTGAACTTGCTAAATCGCTCGGCGTCAGCCGAGCGACATTGCGGGAAGCTCTCCGGATTCTTGAAGAGGAAAATGTCGTAGTCAGAAGACATGGCGTCGGTACTTTTGTGAATCCGGAACCTGTTTTTTCCTCCGGCATCGAACAATTGACGAGCGTTTCTGATATGATTCGTCAGGCCGGGATGGAACCGGGGACCATCTATTTAAGCACAAGCGCTGCGCCTCCTTCAGAGGAAGATATTAACCGCTTTCATTGCAGCGAGACAGAGTCGATTGTGAAAATAGAACGGGTGCGGACAGCGGATGGAGAGCCGGTCGTTTACTGCATAGACAAAGTACCGGCTTCTTATCTGCCGAAGGATTTTCTCGGCAAGCAAAGCGGTTCGATTTTCTCTGCGATTGAAGAATCCGGAGAAATCCATGTTGATTATGCGGTCACTTTTATTGATCCTGCAGGCTATCATGAAGATGCATCGCCGATTCTGCAATGCGAACCAGAAACAGCACTGCTGGTGCTGAAACAGCTTCATTACGATGATGACGATCGAATGGTGCTTTATTCAAAAAATTACTTCCGGGCGGATAAATTCAGTTTCCATGTCGTCCGGAAACGAACGTGAAACACGCATTCCTGCTAATTGGAAAAAACTTTGGGGGTACGAAAAAATGGCAAAACGTAAATTCGGTTTAGGTCTTTCACTGTTGCTGACAACAAGCGCGTTACTTGGCGCATGTGGTGCAGAAGAAGGGGCAGTGGAAGAGGAAGAAGGCGCAGCAGAAGAAGTAGTCGAAGAAGAAGTATTTTCTGTAGCAATGGTTACGGATGTCGGCGGAATCGATGACAAGTCGTTCAACCAGTCGGCATGGGAAGGCATCCAGCGCTTCGGTGGGGATAACGCTCTCGAAGAGGGTGACGGCGGCTATGCTTACCTGCAGTCTGCTTCGGATGCTGACTACAATACGAACCTGAACAACCTGATCCGTCGTGATTTTGATCTCGTATTCGGCATCGGATTCCTTATGGAAGGTGCGATTGCTGAAATTGCACAACAGCAGCCGGAACAGAATCTCGCTATCATTGATGCTGTTGTAGAAGAGCCAAACGTAGCCAGCGTACTTTTCAAAGAACAAGAAGGCGCGTTCCTGGCAGGTGTAGCTGCAGCTCTTATGACTGAAACAGGCAAAGTCGGCTTTGTCGGCGGTATGGAAATCCCTGTTATCGAGCGTTTTGAAGCAGGATTCCTTGCAGGAGTGGAAGCAGCAGATCCTGAAGTGGAAGTGGATGTGCAGTATACAGGTGCGTTTGATAAAGCGGAACTTGGTAAAACAACTGCGAACCGCATGTACTCAGCAGGCGCGGATATCATCTTCCATGCAGCGGGTGCAACTGGAAACGGTGTATTCACTGAAGCAAAAGAACGCGTTGAGCAGGATCCTGATGCAAATGTATGGGTTATCGGCGTAGATGCTGACCAGTACGAAGAAGGGGCTGTCGGCGACACGAACGTCACGCTCACATCTGTATTGAAGCGGGTCGATAATGCCGTTTACGATATTTCAACACTTGCAATGAACGGGGAATTCCCTGGCGGCGAAACAATTGTCTATGGTCTTGAAGACGAAGGGGTTGACCTTGCGGATTCACGCGGAGCGATCACTGAAGACGTGCTAGCGCAGATTGAAGAATTCAAGGCACAGATCGTTAGCGGAGATATTGTCGTTCCAGAAACAGTGGAATAACAGTACGATTGTCACGGTCATCATAAAGGCCGGTTCAACCGGTCTTTATGATTTTTTTTGCGGCTTTTTCCGGAATCCGGCGAAGTTGGCAGACGAAAGGCTTTTAATCCTAAGAGCCTTTCCTGTGTCAGCTTTTCACCAGGCAATAACCAGTTTTCGAGGGAGTGAAAACAGTGGAATACGTAATTGAAATGCTTAATATCCGAAAAGAGTTCGGATCGTTCGTCGCGAACGACAATATAACCCTGCAAGTAAAAAAAGGGGAGATCCATGCGCTTCTTGGCGAAAACGGAGCGGGGAAATCAACGCTGATGAATGTTCTGTTCGGACTGTATCAACCGGAGGGCGGCGAAATCCGCGTTAAAGGAAAACCGGTTGACATCACAGACCCGAATGTTGCGAATAATCAGGGCATCGGAATGGTCCACCAGCACTTCATGCTGGTAGAAAATTTCACAGTGACAGAAAACATTATTTTGGGAAACGAATTGACAAAAGCAGGAGTAGTCAATAAAAAAGAGGCTTCTAAACGTGTGCAGAAGCTATCTGAACAATATGGGCTGAATGTGGACCCGAATGCGAAAATTGAAGATATTTCAGTCGGCATGCAGCAGCGCGTTGAAATTTTGAAAACGCTTTATCGCGGTGCAGAGATTTTGATTTTTGATGAGCCGACGGCCTCACTCACACCGCAGGAAATTACAGAATTGATTCAGATCATGCAGCGGCTGATTGCTGAGGGAAAGTCGATCATACTCATCACACACAAGTTAAAAGAAATCATGGATGTTTCCGACCGGGTGACGATCATCCGAAAAGGCCAAGGGGTCGGAACAGTCAATACAGCCGAGACGAATCCGGATGAACTGGCTTCGTTGATGGTCGGCCGGCAAGTGGAATTCAGAACAGAAAAAGGTGAAGCGCATCCAAAAGAGGTTGTGTTATCCGTAAAAGATCTGACAGTCACGGATTACCGCGGAATTGAGAAAGTGAAAAAACTGAATCTGACGGTCCGTCAAGGAGAAATTGTCGGAATAGCGGGAATTGACGGCAATGGCCAATCGGAACTGATTGAAGCAATCACCGGTCTCCGGAAAGTGAAAAGCGGCACGGTGGCGATCAATGGCAAGGATGTAACGGGATTCAAACCGCGTAAAGTGACAGAAGCAGGAGTCGGTCATATTCCGCAGGACCGGCATAAACACGGACTCGTTCTGGATTTTCCGGTGGGTCATAACATCTCTCTGCAGACTTATTATTTACCGCCGATTTCAAAGAATGGCGTCATTCATTATGACCGCATTGCAGCACGGGCGCGTGAAATCATTGAAAAGTATGATGTCCGTACCCAAAGTGAAATGACACCGGCCCGTGCGCTTTCGGGGGGGAACCAGCAGAAAGCGATCATCGGCCGTGAAGTTGAACGGGATCCCGATTTGCTGATTGCTGCGCTGCCAACGCGCGGCCTTGATGTTGGTGCCATCGAATTTATTCACAGCAGATTGATCGAACAGCGGGATCGCGGGAAGGCCGTTCTGCTCATCTCGTTTGAACTTGATGAAGTCATGAACGTCTCCGACCGGATTGCCGTCATTTACGACGGACAAATCATTGATGAAGTGCTGCCTGAAGCAACTTCTGAACAGGAACTGGGCCTCTTGATGGCCGGGCACTCTGTACGTACGACGAAAGAAGGTGCTGAACCGCATGTCAAATAAAGCAGTCAATTTGCTCGTCCCTGTCCTGGCAGTAATTTTAGGGCTATTGGTCGGTGCAATTATTATGTTGGTCAGTGGTTATAATGCCATTGACGGTTATGCCGCACTTTGGGAAGGGATTTTTGGAGATTTATATCGGGTGGGTGAAACCGTCCGGCAGATCACGCCATATATCCTGGCTGGACTTGCAGTTGCTTTTGCCTTTCGGGCCGGACTCTTTAACATTGGGGTGGAAGGCCAGCTGATTGTCGGTTGGTTTGCAGCTGCCTATGTCGGTGTGGCTGTCGAATTGCCAAAAATCATTCATTTGCCGCTCGCGATATTGGCAGCGGCAGCTGCCGGTGCTTTCTGGGGTTTCATCCCGGGTCTTCTGAAAGCGAAGTTCCATGTACATGAAGTTATCGTGACGATCATGCTGAACTATATTGCACTCCATGTGGTCAATGCATTGATCGAAGTCGTATCAGGGGGCAGTGAGCGCACAGAAAACATATTTGCGTCAGCTTCACTGCGCTCTGAATTTCTTGCGGAATTGACCGACTTCTCAAGACTTCATTATGGAATAATCGTGGCGCTGATCATGGTTATCGTCATGTGGTTCATCCTGGATAAGACAACGACCGGCTTCGAATTGAAATCAGTCGGATTTAACCAGAATGCCTCCCAGTATGCCGGTATGAAAGTTGACCGGAATATTATTCTTGCGATGGTGATCTCAGGAGCATTCGCCGGAATCGGCGGAGCGATGGAAGCGCTTGGCACCTTTGAATATGTTTCATCAAAAGCCGGATTTACAGGAATCGGCTTTGACGGAATCGCTGTTGCACTCCTGGGCATGAATACGCCGCTTGGGGTTGTATTCGGTGCTACTTTATTCGGATCACTTCAGTACGGAGCACTGAATATGCCGAACGCTGCCGGCATTCCGGTGGAGATTGTTGGAATTGTCACTGCTGTCATCATTTATTTCGTAGCTGCCAGCTACGTCATCCGCCTGTTTATCGAACGGGTAGGCAGAAAAAAGGAGGCGAAGTGATATGAGTCCTCTTGAGATTTTTTATTTTCTTGTCTCATCAGCTATTTTCTACGCAGCGCCTCTAATCATTGTGGCAATCGGGGGGGTATTCTCTGAACGCTCAGGTGTCGTAAACATCGGATTGGAAGGCCTCATGGTCATCGGGGCATTTACCGGCATTGTCTTCAACTTGTTTTTTGTGGATGCGCTCGGCGAGTTTACGCCTTGGGTATCGCTGATTATCGCGATGATTACTGGCACGCTGTTTTCGCTGTTGCTGGCAATTGCTGCTGTGTCTTTCCGCGCAGACCAGGTTGTTACCGGGGTTGCAATCAACCTGCTGGCGATCGCTGTTGCAATTTTCCTGGTTAAGCTGATTTTCCAGAAAGGCCAAACAGATATCATATCGGTTAACTTCTCGCAAATCAGAATTTCTTTTCTTCGGGACATTCCGATTATCGGTGATATGTACTGGACGTCGCTTCTCGCAATCGCAATTGCGTTTATCTCATGGGCCGTCATTTACTATACACCATTCGGATTGCGTCTCCGGGCTGTCGGTGAACACCCGGCAGCGGCTGACACCATGGGTGTGAATGTCACGAAAATGCGTTATGTCGCTGTCATGATTTCCGGTGCGCTCGGCGGTTTGGGCGGTGCAATCTATGCACAGACGATTTCAAATGATTTCGGACATGCTACAATCACCGGCCAGGGATTCATGGCGCTAGCCGCCATGATCTTCGGTAAGTGGCATCCGCTCGGCGCAATGGGAGCCGCTTTATTCTTCGGATTCGCCCAGTCACTCAGCATTGTCGGGCCGTCACTGCCGTTTTTCTCGGAAATCCCGACAGTGTTCTTGTACATTCTGCCTTACGTCCTGACGATTTTGGCACTCGCCGGTTTCATCGGACGGGCAAGCGCACCAAAAGCAAGCGGTACACCTTACATCAAAGGAAATCGTTAATGAGAAAGAGTCATCTCCGGATGGCTCTTTTTTCTGTATTTGCATTACAGCGGAAGCGTTGGGTATAGTAAACATAGGAACTATTGAGAGGGGCTCTGACATGTTTGACACGATTACGATCACGGATGGCGTCAATCTGCACGTCAATGAAACAAAACAATTCAAGACTGTAAGCATCGCGATTAAATTTAAGACCGGCCTGACTGCCGGCAAAGCGGCGGCCCGATCGGTGCTTGCGAATATCCTGCAGCACAGCAATGAGAACTATCCGTCCCATACAGCACTCCGGATGGTGCTGGACGATCTGTATGGCACATCTCTTTATATAGATGCCACAAAGCGGGGGTCTGAACACATCGTCAGCCTTAACGTGGAAACGGTGAATGATCAGTACCTGTCGGAGGACGGTGTGCTGGAAAAAGTGCTGAACCTGATGCACTTGATCCTGTTCAAACCGAATTTCGAAAACGACTTATTCAAAGAGACGGTATTCAACCGGGAGAAAAATGTCGTGAAGCAGCGGATTGAATCTATTTTTGATGACAAGACCCGCTATGCACAGCACCGGCTGACCGAACTGGCCTTTGCCGGGCATCCGGCATCGATTTCAGCCAATGGCACGATCACCGATGTGGAAGTGCTGACCAATGAAGCGTTACGGGATGTGTACCGGTCGATGCTGACAGAAGACCGGATCGATATTTACACAGTCGGCGACTTGTCAGCCGAAACAGTCGCTGCCTATATCCAACGATACTTCCCATTCGGAAGCAGAACGCCTGAATCCGTTCAGCAGCATCCTGAAATCCCACTACCTGCGGCACCGCGGGTGACTGAAACAGAAGATATGAAACAGGGCAAGCTGCATATCGCCTATACATCACCGGTCACATTCCGCGACGAGAAGTTTCCCGTCATGCAGTTGATGAACGGTGTCTTCGGCGGCTATGCACACTCTAAATTATTTTCCAATGTGCGGGAAAAGGAAAGCATGGCTTATTATGTCTCCAGCTCGTATTCATCCCAATTCGGGCTGCTATTCGTGCTGGCCGGTATTGATCAGGCAATGGATGAAAAGGCGGTCCGGCTGATCACTGAACAGCTTGATGATGTGAAAAAAGGAAATATTTCAGATGAAGAACTCGGTCAGACAAAAGCCTTGCTGACGAATCAGCTGAAAGAAGCGCTCGATTCGGCACGGGGCCAGATCGAAATCTATGATCAGTATATGAATTTGACGCCAGAGTTCGAATCGGCGTATTTGATAGAAAAATGGCAGCAGGTGACAAAGGAAGAAATTGCAGACGCAGCTAATGACCTATCATTGCATATGATCTATTTCCTGACTGGCCAAGAGGGGGAACCGAACGATGAATAATCTGCATTTCGACCAGATTGATGAAACTCTTTACCATGAGCAACTCGATAATGGGCTGGATGTCTATATTTTGCCGAAGAAAGGCTTTTCAAAAACGTACGCCACTTTTACAACAAAATATGGCTCGATTGATAACCGGTTCGTGCCGCAGGGAGCAGAGGAGCCAATTTCAGTGCCGGATGGAATCGCTCATTTCCTGGAACATAAGATGTTTGAAAAAGAAGAAGGGGATATCTTTCAGCAATTCAGCACGCAGGGAGCATCTGCGAATGCCTTCACCTCTTTCACCCGGACCGCCTATCTGTTTTCAGCCACCGGACAAGTGAACGAAAACGTCCGGACGCTCCTGGATTTCGTGCAGAGTCCATATTTCACTGAAAAAACAGTCGAAAAAGAAAAAGGAATCATCGGCCAGGAAATCACAATGTATGATGATTTGGCGGACTGGCGGCTGTATTTTGGCTTGATCGAAAACATGTATCAGAATCATCCGGTCAAAATTGATATCGCCGGAACGATCGAATCGATCAGCCACATCACAGCTGAACATTTATATACGTGCTATAACACATTCTATCACCCATCCAATATGGTGCTGTTTATTGTCGGAGCGGCAGAACCGGAAGAAATGATGGCTTTGGTCCGGGATAATCAGGCGCAGAAGGAATTTCCGCCACAGCAGGACATCAAGCGGCTCTACCCTGATGAACCGGTAGAAGCCGTGATTAAGGAGCGTTCCCTGCGGATGAGCGTGCAGAAACCGAAAGTGCTCGTCGGGATGAAACCGATTGTGAAGGACTTGTCCGGCAGAGAGATGCTCAAGCACGAACTCGCCATGCAGCTGGCACTTGAATTGCTGTTTGGCAGAACATCCGATTTCTATCACAGCGCCTATGAAAATGATCTCATCGATGAATCTTATTCCTATGAATTTTCCCTTGAACAAGGGTTCGGTTATGCCATGGTCGGCTCAGACAGCAGCGAACCGGAAAAACTGGCCGATGAAATCGCTAGTACGATGGATCGGGCGGCGGAAATGTGGCCGTTCGGTGCAAAGGATCTGGACCGGGTCCGGCGCAAAAAGATCGGTACTTTCCTGCGGGCACTGAATTCACCGGAATACATTGCGAATCAGTTTACACGTTATAAATTCAATGACATGGATCTGTTTGAAGTGGTTCCGGTACTTGAAGACATGGAAGTCACGGATCTACAGGAAGCGTTCGCGTCCATCAGCGGCAGTGAACAGCGGACTGTGTTCTCTATTTTGCCGAGCAAAAAATCAAGCCAATGAAGCGATTCGCAGTAATCATGGGAGCATCGGGAGATGTAGGTGCTGCCGTTGCGGCCAGCCTCGCAAAAACGGGCTGGTCGCTGTATCTGCACTGGCATAGCCGATTCCCTGCAACACTTCTGAAGGAACTGACGGAACAGTATCCCGCACAGGAATTCATCCCGGTGCAGGCGAATTTCAAGAGCCCGGCTGGCGGCCGTGAACTTGCCGATCAGATTTATGATGCAGCGTGCATTGTAGTTGCAAGCGGACAGTCCCATTTCGGCTTGCTGGCGGATACGGACGAACAGGAATTGGACGCACTCTGGCAAGTCCACGTGAAAAACCCGGTGCAGGCAATCAGACGCCTGTCCCGTTTCTTTCATCGGCATGATAAGTCGTATGTGGTGTTTATTTCATCGATTTGGGGAGAGACCGGAGCTGCAATGGAAACGGCGTATTCCACTGTCAAAGGGGCGCAGCTGGCATTTACAAAAGCATATGCAAAAGAAATGGCCTCTGTCGGAACGCGGGTGAATGCACTCGCGCCCGGACTGATCCGGACAAAAATGAATGAACAATTCAACACGGAAGAACTGGATGAACTGGAGCGGGAAATCCCGCTCGGCATTGGCACCGCGCAAGATGTTGCGGCGGCTGTGGACTACCTGACAGGCGGCACGGCTGATTACGTGACCGGCCAGGTGCTCCGGGTCAACGGCGGCTGGTATATGTAGTCCTGGGAGATGCAATAAACAGGAAAACTGACAGGAAGGTCGGATGACAAATGAAGGAATGGTATTTGGAATACGAAATTCTGGTGAATCGGCCGGGTCTTCTCGGGGATATTTCCTCACTGCTCGGGATGCTCCGCGTGAACATTGTGACCATCAACGGGGTGGATCAGGGCCGGCGGGGGATGCTGTTGCGCGCTGAGAGTGATGTGGCACTGAAGCGGTTTGAACAGATTGTCACGACGATTGAGACCATTTCAGTGACCAAATTCCGGGAGCCGAAATTGCGGGATATTCTTGCTGTGCGGCATGGCCGTTATATCCAGCGGGATGTCGATGACCGGAAGACATTCCGGTTCATCCGGGATGAGCTCGGTCTGCTCGTCGATTTCATGTCGGAAATCTTTAAGCAGGAAGGGCATAAAATGGTTGGCATCCGGGGAATGCCGCGCGTCGGGAAAACTGAATCGATTGTTGCGGCAAGTGTAAGTTCGAATAAGAAATGGATCTTTATCTCGTCGACGATGATCAAGCAGACAATCCGGACAAAGCTGACAAGCAGTGAATTCAAGGAAAATAACATCTACATCCTGGATGGAGCGGTTACGCAGCGGGCAGGCAACGAACAGCATGCACAGCTGGTACGGGAAATTGTCCGCATGCCATCCATTAAAGTGATCGAGCACCCGGATATTTTTGTTCAGCAGACCGAATATTCCATTGAAGATTTTGACTATATCATTGAACTTCGCCATCATCCGGATGAAAAGATTACATACGAAATATTGGAGAAAAACAATTTCATGGCTGAAGCAGGCAAAGCGGATCCGTTTGGCGATTTCGGTTTCTGACCGGACTTCAGCTGAAGGAAAGCCGCTTCGCCCGAACTTCTGTGTGAACTGGAAGGAGATTGAGGATGAATATACCTAATCAGATTACCGTGTCCAGGATTCTGCTGATACCGGTATTCATGATTTTGCTGCTCGTCGATTTCGGCTGGGGCGAAATCACGGTACTGGGAGCGGATATGCCGGTATCGCAATTTGCAGGGGCGCTTTTGTTTATTATTGCGTCTCTTACTGATTGGATAGATGGCTATTATGCCCGCAAATATGATTTAGTCACAAATATGGGTAAATTTCTTGATCCGCTCGCCGATAAACTTCTCGTTTCGGCGGCGCTGATTATTTTGGTGGAAATGGGTTATGCGCCTTCATGGGTCGTGATCATTATTATCAGCCGGGAATTCGCGGTTACCGGGCTTCGGCTCCTGCTGGCCAGCGAAGGCGAAGTGGTTGCCGCAAATACGCTCGGAAAGCTGAAAACCTGGACCCAGATCATCGCCATCTCAGCGCTGTTACTGGATAATATTCTGTTTGCGCTGGTTGATATCCCGTTT
This sequence comes from Planococcus lenghuensis, assembly GCF_001999905.1. Lineage (NCBI taxonomy): Bacteria > Bacillati > Bacillota > Bacilli > Caryophanales > Caryophanaceae > Planococcus > Planococcus lenghuensis. The sequence goes on along the minus strand of NZ_CP019640.1, from coordinate 2,281,324 downwards.
GCACAAATTATGCTGTATGTCGCCCTGTTCTTCACCATATGGTCCGGATGGGAATACTTTTCGAAAAACCGGCGCATCCTGCTTGTTTCCAAATAAAAGGAGAGAAAGTGCATGAATGCAGAAATCATTGCAGTGGGATCTGAGCTATTGCTTGGTCAAATCACGAATACGAATGCCCGGTTCCTGTCCGGTCATCTGGCGGAACTTGGCATCAACGTGTATTATCATACAGTGGTCGGTGACAATCCACAGCGGCTTGAACATGCGCTGACGATCGCTGAAGAGCGAGCCGATCTGATTATCCTGACCGGTGGACTCGGACCGACAAAAGACGATTTAACGAAAGAAACCATCGTTCGGCATATCGGTTCCGAACTGGTCATGGATGAGGAAGCTCTCGCATCCATCGAAGCATTTTTTGCCCGGTACGGCCGCCCGATGACAGAAAACAACAAAAAACAGGCGCTGGTCGTTAAAGACAGCACTGTCCTGCCGAATCATCATGGCATGGCGCCGGGAATGCTCTTTGAAAAAGACCGCCATGTCTACATGCTGCTGCCAGGCCCACCGAAAGAAATTGAACCGATGTTTCAGTTTGAAGGAAAGCCAAAATTGGCCAGAATGCTGCATAAAGAGCAAGTGATCGTATCGCACGTTCTCCGGTTTTATGGCATCGGAGAAGCGGAACTTGAAGACCGGATTCAGGACATTCTGGAAACGCAGTCCAATCCGACGATTGCGCCGCTTGCTTCCGACGGGGAAGTCACACTACGCATTTCGGCCAAAACGGATGCGGAACATGAAGCTTGGGAATTGATCGGATTGGCAAAGAAGCAGCTGCTCGAACGGGCAGGAAATTATCTGTATGGCTACGATGACGACTCGCTTGCTTCAAAGGTCGTAGAATTGCTGACAGCCCAAAGTAAGACGATTGCCGCTGCAGAAAGCCTGACGGCAGGTCTTTTTATGTCAGAGATCGCCGCAATTCCAGGGGCCAGCGCTGTGCTGGCAGGCGGAGCTGTAACTTACACCGAACAGGCGAAAATACAACAGCTCGGGGTGTCGGCTGAACTGCTGGCACAATATGGCCCGGCGAGTCCGGAATGCGCAGAAGCTATGGCGTCAAATGTCCGGGATCGGATGGGAACAGACGTCGGTGTCAGTCTGACCGGCGCGGCAGGGCCCGAAGCACATGGGGGCCAGCCGGCGGGTACGGTATGGATTGGTTTTGCTACGGAGGAAGGAACCGAAACGCACGAGCTTCATTTGCTTGGCATGCGCAACACCAACCGCCTGCGGGCAGTAAAATTGGCCTTGCATCATACGATACGAATACTGACACAGGGAGAAGTGGGCAAAATTTGATTTTGTCCGCTTTATCTTGCCCAAAAAGAGGATATGAAAGCATGACTGGAAGGAAAATAGCTTTTTTGAATAAAAAACCGAATAAACGTTCGCTTTTTTCTTGAATTTTTCTCATAAAAAGAGTATAGTAGTAACAGAGGGATAAATTGATGTTCCATTAAAGGAGGATTTTCATTGAGCGATCGTAAAGCGGCTTTAGACATGGCTCTGAAGCAGATCGAGAAACAATTTGGTAAAGGGTCTGTCATGAAAATGGGAGAAAATACAGACCATAATATATCATCCGTATCAAGCGGTTCTCTGGCGCTGGATATTGCGCTTGGCGTAGGCGGTTTCCCGCGCGGACGGATCATTGAAGTATACGGACCGGAAAGTTCAGGTAAAACGACTGTAGCGCTGCATGCGATCGCAGAAGTGCAGGCATCAGGCGGAACGGCAGCATTCATCGATGCTGAGCATGCATTGGATCCGGTTTATGCAAAAAAACTCGGCGTCGACATCGACGAGCTTCTGCTGTCACAGCCGGACACTGGCGAGCAGGCACTTGAAATCTGTGAAGCGCTTGTGCGAAGCGGTGCGATCGACATCGTTGTTGTCGATTCCGTGGCGGCACTCGTGCCAAAAGCGGAAATTGAAGGCGAAATGGGTGACTCGCACGTCGGGCTTCAGGCTCGTCTCATGTCACAGGCGCTCCGGAAATTATCGGGTGCGATCAGCAAATCGAAAACCATCACGATCTTCATCAACCAGATCCGTGAGAAGATCGGCGTTATGTTCGGGAACCCGGAAACGACACCGGGTGGGCGTGCACTGAAGTTCTACAGCTCCGTCCGTCTGGAAGTCAGACGTGCAGAAGCACTGAAGCAGGGAAATGACATCGTCGGCAACAGAACGAAGATCAAAGTCGTAAAAAATAAAGTGGCGCCTCCTTTCCGCACTGCGGAAGTGGATATCATGTATGGTCAAGGGATTTCGCGTGAAGGTGAGATCGTGGATCTCGGTGCAGAACTTGATATTGTCCAGAAGAGCGGATCATGGTACTCGTATAATGAGGAGCGCCTCGGACAAGGCCGTGAAAATGCGAAGCAGTTCCTGAAAGAAAACCAGGCCACCCGCAATGAAATTGCCGGAAGAATCCGTGAATCATACGGAATGGCGGCAACTTCCTATACGATTGCTGCACATGGCGGAGAGCAAGACGATAATTTTGACGACTTGCTCGACGAAGAATAAGAACAATGAACTGCGCTGTCCAGGCCTTGCTTGGACAGCGTTTTTTTAGAATTGGCTCTGTTAAAGGGGAGCGGTTCTTACGCAGTATGGGTGAAGGTATGAAAAAATTCGTTTTTACGTTTGTAAAAGGAATGGCTTTTATGTTGGAGGAACACGGTGAATATGATGGCGCTGAGATAAACCGGTCCGACAACTTCAGATCCAGGATTAAAGCGAAACGCTATAATCAGGAATAGAGCTTATCCGGCGGTCAGATCCGGTTGCGGCAAGGCCTCCCGCTTTTCTAATGTTGACAGGGCATACGTGCATCTATACAATTAAAATTGTATAATTTTCAAATTGCAATTCGATGAATGGCGGGCAGTTTCCGCCATTCTTTGAATATGTACGAATTACAGAAGCAAGAGGAGGTTTCCGAATGGAAAGTATGAATGAAATCCTCTTCGCTTTGCTAGGACTCATCATCGGTGCAGCTGTTGGATATTGGGCTTTGAAGAAAGTGAACGATTCCAATGTAGCCGGAGCCCGGAGTGTCGCAAACCAGATTTTAGAAGATGCGAATCGACAGGCCGAGGCGCTGAAAAAAGAAGCTCTTTTGGAAGCGAAAGACGAAAATCACAAATTGCGCACTGAAGCGGAGAACGAAATCCGGGAACGCCGGAGCGAACTGCAAAAGCAGGAAAACCGGCTGCTTCAGAGAGAAGAAAATCTAGATCGCAAGGATGAGGCGCTGAACAAGAGAGAAGCAAGCCTGGAACGCAAAGATACAGCGCTTGCTGAAAAACAACAGCATATTGAGCAGATGGAAAGCAAAGCGGAGGAAATGATTGCACAACAATCCGAAGAACTTGAACGGATTTCCGCACTGACACGCGATGAAGCGAAATCGGTCATCATGGAAGAAGTCGAAAACGAACTGTCGACGGATATTGCCGTGATGATCAAGGAAGCGGATGCGCGTGTTAAGGAAGAGGCAGACAAAAACGCACGGGAGATTTTGTCGCTTGCTCTGCAACGCTTTGCCGCAGACCATGTCGCAGAAACGACGGTGTCTGTCGTCAATTTGCCTAACGATGAGATGAAAGGCCGGATCATCGGGCGGGAAGGACGTAATATCCGGACGCTTGAGACATTGACCGGCATCGACTTGATCATCGATGACACACCGGAAGCGGTCGTGCTGTCCGGGTTTGATCCTGTCAGACGGGAAACTGCCCGGCTCGCGCTTGAAAAACTTGTCTCGGACGGCCGGATTCATCCGGCCCGCATCGAAGAGATGGTTGAGAAATCGAGACGCGAAGTGGATGAGCAGATCCGGGAAGCCGGTGAACAGACGACATTCGATATCGGCATCCATAATCTCCATCCAGATCTCATCAAAATCATGGGCCGTCTCAAATACCGTACAAGTTATGGACAGAATGTGCTGAAACACTCGAAAGAAGTCGCTTTCCTTTCCGGTCTGCTCGCAGCAGAACTGGGAGAAGACGTCACGCTCGCACGCCGGGCTGGTCTCCTCCATGATATCGGGAAAGCCATTGACCACGAAGTGGAAGGCAGCCACGTAGAAATTGGTGTGGAGCTTGCAACTAAATATAAAGAGCATCCTGTCGTTATTAATTCGATTGCTTCTCACCATGGCGATACGGAAGCGACTTCTGTCATCTCCGTCATCGTCGCTGCAGCGGATGCCTTGTCCGCCGCACGTCCTGGCGCCAGAAGTGAGACGCTTGAAAATTATATCCGCCGGCTTGAAAAACTGGAGGAAATCTCAGAATCGTATGACGGCGTCGAGAAATCCTTCGCCATTCAGGCAGGCCGTGAAGTCCGGATCATTGTGCAGCCGGAACAGGTTGACGATATAACGGCTCACCGCCTGGCACGGGATATCCGGAAGCGGATAGAGGAAGAGCTCGATTATCCGGGTCATATTAAAGTGACGGTTATCCGGGAAACGCGGGCAGTGGAATACGCAAAATAATTGAGGAAGGCTTCGATGAATGTTCCATTCAAAGAAGCCTTTTTCGTTTGGGGAGATGTAAAACCATGAAAGTTCTATTCATTGGAGATATTGTCGGATCGATTGGCCGGGAGACGCTTCAGTCGTATTTGCCGCGGCTGAAGCGCAAGTATTCACCGGATGCGGTGATCGTCAACGGCGAGAATGCAGCAGCCGGCAGAGGCATCACAAAAGCAATTTATCAGGATATACTCTACATGGGTGTGGACGTGGTCACGATGGGAAACCACACCTGGGACCAGAAAGAAATTTTTGATTTTATTGATGAAGCGGATTTTCTGATCCGTCCCGCTAATTTCTCGGTGGATGCACCGGGCCGCGGCATGGTGACGATCGAGAAAAACGGGGTGAAGCTGTCGGTGATCAATCTGCATGGCCGTGTGTTTTTGCCGCCGCACGATGATCCATTCTGGCTCGCAGATGAACTGATCGCAGAAGCGAAGGAGAAGTCGCCGCTCGTGTTCGTCGATTTCCATGCGGAAGCGACAAGTGAAAAGATTGCGATGGGCTGGCATCTCGACGGCCGGGCTTCAGCAGTTGTCGGCACGCATACCCATGTTCAGACCGCTGATGCCCGCATTTTACCGGGTGGAACCGCTTATATTTCCGATGTTGGCATGACCGGACCTTACGATGAAATTCTTGGCATGAATAAAGAATCGGTTCTGTACCGGTTCAAAACGAATCTGCCGGTCCGGTTTGAAGTGCCGAAGCAGGGCCGCGGCGTCTTGAGCGGTTTTTACACAGAACTCGATGATGCGAGCGGCAAAGCGGTGTCATTCGAACGGATTTATATCAACGAAGATTACCCGTTTGCTCCCTGATTTTGTCGAATTTATGCACGAACCGGTTATGTGGCAGAGCGATTCGGCTTCATGCCTTGTGTCACAGACGGCTGATTCAGTATAATAGAGCAATGGACGAAAGGGGTTTTTAACAGTGAACGAGGAACAGCGACTCCAAGAGAGCCAAGTAAAGGCCACTCCTTCAAAACCAAAAGAAGAAAAAGACTATAGCCAGTATTTCCAAAGCGTCTATGTGCCGCCTTCCCTGAAAGACGCTAAAAAGCGCGGGAAAGAAGACGTGGCATATGTGGATAACTTCGCGATCGATCCATTGTTCGCTGATATGGGCAATGGCCGGAAGTTTTATATTCGTACGTACGGCTGCCAAATGAATGAACATGACACGGAAGTGATGGCCGGAATTTTCATGCAGCTTGGCTATACGGCAACCGATACAGTGGATGATGCGGATGTGATTTTGCTGAATACGTGCGCCATCCGGGAAAATGCCGAGAACAAAGTATTCGGGGAACTCGGCCATCTGAAACATCTGAAGACAGAGAAACCGGACCTTCTGATCGGTGTGTGCGGCTGCATGTCCCAGGAAGAATCGGTCGTCAATAAAATCCTGAAAACCTATCACCAAGTGGATATGATTTTCGGTACGCATAATATTCATCGCCTGCCGCAAATCCTTAATGAGGCTTATTTATCAAAAGAGATGGTCGTCGAAGTATGGTCCAAAGAAGGCGACGTCATCGAGAACTTGCCTAAAGTGCGCAAAGGCGCCATCAAGGCCTGGGTCAATATCATGTACGGCTGCGATAAATTCTGCACGTACTGCATCGTTCCGTACACGCGCGGGAAAGAACGGTCCCGCCGGCCGGAAGACATCATCCAGGAAGTGCGGCATCTGGCTTCCCAAGGCTATAAGGAAATTACATTGCTCGGACAGAATGTGAATGCGTACGGCAAAGATCTGCCGGACATCACCTACGGGCTCGGTGAACTGATGGACGATTTGCGGAAGATCGACATTCCGCGTGTCCGGTTCACAACGAGCCATCCGAGGGATTTTGATGATAAACTGATTGAGGTGCTGGCTAAAGGCGGCAACCTCCTTGATCACATCCATCTGCCGGTGCAGTCAGGTTCATCGGATGTGTTGAAAATCATGGCACGGAAGTACACGCGGGAGCATTATGTTGAACTCGTGCGCAAGATCCGGGAAGCGATGCCGAACGCCACGCTGACAACCGACATCATCGTCGGCTTCCCGAACGAGACAGACGAACAGTTTGAAGAAACGCTGTCACTGTACCGGGAAATCGGCTTTGAAATGGCCTATACGTACATTTACTCACCGCGTGAAGGCACACCGGCCGCCCGCATGCAGGACAATGTACCGATGGAAGTGAAGAAAGAGCGCCTTCAGCGGTTGAACGCACTCGTCGGTGAATATGCCGCCAAATCGATGAAGGCATATGAAGGGCAGATAGTGGAAGTGCTCGTAGAAGGCGAAAGCAAGAGAAATCCGGATGTGCTTGCCGGATATACAGATAAGAACAAACTGGTGAACTTCACGGCTCCGCGGTCTGTCATCGGACAGATTGTGAAAGTGAAAGTTACGGCAGCAAAAACATGGTCGCTGGATGGTGAATTGGCAGAAGCCCCAGCAGACCAAAAAGTGGGTGTCTGAACATGCCATATACAAAAGCGGAAATCGTTTCAAAAGCGCGGGAATTGGCGAATATGATCGCTGAAACAGAAGAAGTGGAATTCTTCAAGCGCGCAGAAGCACAGATCAATGAAAACCAGGCCGTGCGCGAAAAAATCGCCAGCCTGAAAAGTCTTCAGAAGCAGGCGGTAAACTTCCAGCAATACGGCAAGGAACGCGCATTGCAATTGGTGGAAGAAAAAATCCGGAAAGTTGAAGAAGAAATCGATGCGATTCCGATCGTCCAGGAATTCAAGCAGTCCCAGGCGGATGTAAATGATATTTTGCAGATGGTATCAAACGGGATCGCCAACCAAGTGACGAATCAGATCATCGAATCAACCGGCGGCAACGTGCTGACAGGGGAGACCGGCTCGAAAGTAGCCAGTGCAGTTAAGAAAAACTAATATACTTAAGCCGAAAGAGTGAAGCTCTTCCGGCTTTTTTCGTTTTTGCTATAATGAGAAAGTACACGAGGAAGCTGAAAGAGGTCGTAATATGGCATATACACCAATGATGCAACAATACTTGCAAGTGAAATCCGATTACCAGGACGCGTTTCTGTTTTTCCGTCTCGGCGATTTTTATGAGATGTTTTTTGACGATGCGCTGCAGGCGTCCCAATTGCTTGAAATCACGCTGACGAGCCGCGATGGCGGTGCGAACGGCCGGATTCCGATGTGCGGTGTGCCGTACCATTCCGCCTCCGGCTATATCGACCAGCTTATTGCAAGAGGCCATAAAGTGGCGGTATGCGAACAGATGGAAGACGCCAAACAGACAAAAGGCATGGTCCGGCGGGAAGTCGTCCGGCTGATTACCCCGGGCACGCATACCGAAGGAAAAGAAGTGGAGTCCGGCTCGAATTTATTTCTCGGAGCCGCTGAGCAGGCACCGGATGGCTATGGCCTTGCATATGTCGACATCAGTACGGGAGAAGCCTCCATCCGCCATATCACGGGCGGTGAAAAAGAATTGGTCGAAGAAGTGCGGGCGCTTCGGATTCGGGAGCTGGTCGTCTCCGAACAATTGCAGCTGCTGTTGAACGGAATGGCACAGGAGCTGATTCTGTCGCTGGAAAGCGTTGCCGGTTCCGATGTGGATGACCAATTGCTGGTGATGTGTCCGGAGGAATTGAAAGGCAGTGCCTGTCTATTGCTGGCGTATGTGAACCGCACGCAAAAACAGTCGCTCACTCACATCCAGCCATTCCGGCATATTGAACATACCCGATTGCTGTCAGTTGATTTTCATTCCCGCCGCAACCTGGAACTTGTGGAACCGATCCGGGGAGACGGCCGGAAAGGAACGCTATTATGGCTGCTCGATGAAACCGCAACGGCGATGGGCAGCCGGAAACTGAAGCAATGGCTCCATCAGCCGCTGGCGGAACGGAGACCGATCGAAGCGCGGCAGGAACTGGTTGCTGCATTGACAGCTGAATTCTTTACCCGGGATGCGCTCATTGAATTGCTGAAAGAAGTGTACGATCTGGAACGCCTGTCCGGCCGGATTGCATTCGGCAGCGCAAGCGGACGGGATTTGGCGCAGCTCCGCAGTTCACTCAGCAAAGTGCCGGAAATTATCCGGCAGCTTGAAGAGTCGGAAAATGAATCGCTGGCTGCCTTCAGCCGCCGGTTGGACCGCTGCGAGGAAGTGGCGGAATTGCTGACAGCAATCAGCGACCAACCGCCGCTCTCTGCAAAAGAAGGCGGCGTGATCCGGGATGGCTTCTCCGAACAGCTGGATAATTACCGCTACGCTTCCCGAAACGGCAAGGACTGGATCGCGCAGCTGGAGCAGGAAGAGCGGCAGAAAACCGGCATCAAATCACTGAAAATCGGCTATAACCGGGTATTCGGATATTATATTGAAGTCACGAAGTCGAATCTGCATCTGGCTGATCTTGAGCGCTATGAGCGCAAGCAGACGCTCGCCAACGCCGAGCGGTATATCACACCGGAACTGAAGGAAAAAGAAAGCTTGATCCTGACAGCGGAAGAAGAAAGTCTGGCGCTCGAGTACCAGCTGTTCACAGAAATCCGGGAACAGACGAAAGCCTATATTTCACGCATCCAGACACTGGCCGCTGCATTGAGTGAGCTGGATGTTCTGATCAGTTTTGCGGCAGTGGCGGAAAAGTACCGGTTTGTGCGGCCGACATTCAATGACGGGACGGCGATTTCAATTGAGGAAGGGCGACATCCCGTCGTCGAGAAAATGCTGAACCGGCAAGGTTACGTGCCGAACGACTGCACATTGACGGAAACGAGCAATATGCTCTTGATCACCGGGCCCAATATGTCCGGGAAGAGCACGTACATGCGACAGGTGGCATTGACGGTAGTCATGGCACAAATCGGCAGTTATGTTCCGGCGGAATCAGCGGATTTGCCGATCACCGATCAGATCTTCACCCGGATTGGTGCAGCGGATGATTTAACGAGCGGCCAGAGCACATTCATGGTGGAAATGATGGAGTCACAATACGCCATTACGCATGCCACGAACCGAAGTCTGATGCTGTTCGATGAAATCGGTCGCGGCACTTCCACCTATGACGGCATGGCGCTTGCACAGGCGATGATCGAGTATATTCATAAGGAAATTGGGGCCAACACGTTATTTTCGACGCATTATCATGAATTGACGTCACTGGAAGACAGCCTGGACCGGCTGTCCAACATTCACGCATCCGCAATGGAGCAATCCGGGAAAGTGGTATTCCTCCATAAGATGAAGCAAGGGCCCGCGGATAAGAGTTACGGTATCCACGTTGCCGAATTGGCGGAACTGCCGGCTCCGATCATTGAACGGGCACACGGACTCCTGCGGGAATTCGAAGCAGCCAGGCATGAAGCACCTACTGCAGAACCGGAACAATTATCGTTATTCGATCCGGCCGGTGAAAGGGCTGCAGCGGTGGCCGAGGCAGTCGGAGCGGCCCGGATTGCGGAAATGACCCCGCTGCAGGCGATGCAGCTGCTGAACGATCTGCAGCAGAAATTGAAGAGCTGAGAGGAGGTGGGATTATGGGATATATCCGATTGATGGATGAACCGCTGTCCAATAAAATCGCGGCCGGTGAAGTCGTCGAACGGCCGGCTTCGGTCGTGAAGGAATTGGTGGAGAATGCATTGGATGCCGGCGGAACAGTCGTGGAAGTGCTGCTTGAAGAAGCGGGGCTGATGCGGGTGCAGGTTATCGATAACGGTTCCGGCATGGACCGGGAAGATGCCGTGCTGTCATTCGCCCGGCATGCGACGAGTAAGATCACCAACGAGCACGACTTGTTCCGGATCCGCACACTCGGATTCCGCGGGGAAGCACTGGCAAGTATCGCCTCCGTCTCCAAAGTGATGTTGCACACGTCAGATGGCGAGAGCGGCACGCTCATCCGTTCTGAAGGAAGCACGATAACGGAAGAGCGGGCGGCTTCCCTCCGGAAAGGCACAGACATCGCGGTCGAACAGCTGTTTTTCAATACGCCGGCCCGCTTGAAATATATGAAGACCCTTCAGACGGAGCTTGGCCATGTCATCGATTTGATGAACCGCTTTGCGCTGAGCTGTCCGGCGGTGTCATTCCGGCTCGTCCATGGCGGAAAAGTGCTGCTGGAGACAGCGGGGAGCGGCGATATCCGCCGGGTGCTGGCCGATATTTACGGCATGCAGGTTGCCCGGAAAATGGTGCCGTTTGAAGGAGGAACGCACGATTACAAGGTAACCGGTTATGCATCTCTGCCGGAAATCACACGGGCGAATAAAAACTACATCTCGGTGTTCGTCAATGGCCGGTGGGTGAAGCAGTATGCGGCGGCGCGGGCGGTGCAAAAGGCGTATCACACGTTTTTGCCGATTGACCGCCATCCGATTGTGGTGCTCAATATTGAAGGAGATCCTTATTTGACGGATGTGAATGTCCATCCATCCAAGCAACAGATCCGGCTCAGTAAGGAAGGCGAACTGATGCAGCTTATTGAACAGGCGATCGGAACGGCAATCCGATCCGCGGTCCGGGCTCCAGCGGTTGAAAAGAAACCGGCTGTGCGGCAAGAGAAGAAGTCTGATCAGCTAGATATATGGAAATCCGCTGACCGGGTCAAGGAACGCCCGGTCCCAAAAGAAAATGCTGAAACGCAATCTCCTGCAGCTGCAACCTGGCGTCAGGCAGAACCTGCAGCAGCCGTGGAAGCGGCACGGAAGGAAAGCGACGCTATGCCGAATCCGATGATTGGAGCGGAACCGGTTGCCGAGGCAGCCGGAAGGGAGGGACGGCAGGAACCGAAACCGGCCGCTGAACCACAGGCGGATTGGTCGACAGATCCGGAACCAGCCGAAGAACAATTTCCTGAACTGGAAGTCGTCGGTCAGATCCATGGAACATACATCGTCGCACAGAGCAGTGATGGCTTTTACCTCATTGATCAGCATGCAGCACAGGAGCGGATCAAGTACGAATTCTACCGGGAAAAAGTCGGGCAAGTGGACCGGGATGAACGGCAGTCTCTTCTATTGCCATTGACGTTCCATTACAGCCGGGATGAAGCATACCGGCTAAGAGAATCGCTGGACGTGCTTGAAGAAAACGGCGTTTATCTGGAAGAATTCGGAGATACATCGTTTATTGTGCGGGAGCATCCGACATGGTTTCCGGCTGGATTCGAACAGGAAGTGGTGGAAGATCTCATTGAACAAGTACTTACAGACCGGAAAGCCGATGTGAAAAAACTGCGGGAAGAAGCGGCGATTATGATGAGCTGCAAGCGGTCGATTAAAGCAAATCATTATTTACAGAAGCAGGATATGGAACGGCTGCTTGTCGATCTAAAAGCCGCGGAACAGCCATTCACATGCCCGCACGGCCGGCCTGTCATTGTGCATTTCACTTCCTATGACTTGGAAAAAATGTTTAAACGGGTCATGTAGCAAGGAAGAGAGAAGTAAAGCTGATCGAATTCTTGGTTTTTGGAAAGGGGCAAGTGAATGGAAAGAACAGAGGAATTTCTCGAAATGGATGATGGACATAAAGTGTATATGGTGACGTGGATCCCAAAATCCCCCATCGGGCATGTACACTTACTGCACGGGATGGCAGAGCATATCGGTCGGTTCGATGACTTCGCGCGCTTTCTTGCGCGTCAGGGTTATGCCGTTACGGGCCATGACCAGCGAGGCCATGGCCGCACAGCGAAACGAAACGGAAAACTCGGATTTATAGCAGAGCAGAACGGATTTGAACGGCTCGTGCAGGATGCCCGGCAAATTGTGCTTGCCGGGCAGGAAAAACTGGATAAATTGCCGTTTATTCTTTTTGGTCATAGTATGGGGTCCTATGTCGCCCGCCGCTACATTCAGCTCTACAGCGATTCGGTCGAACGGGTGGTGCTGTCCGGTTCAGGCGGTAATGTGAAATACCAGGGACATGTTGCGCGCGGGTATGCAAAATCGATGGCCCGCACATTCGGACCGCAGGATCGGAACCATTTGCTGACATCGGTCATGTTCGGTCAGTTCAACGCCCAGTTCCCGGAAGCGGATGCCGGTTTTGGCTGGCTGTCCCGGGATCCGGAAGTCGTGCAGTCATATATTGCCGACCCGCTGTGCGGCTTCATCCCGACCAATCAATTCTTCGTCGATTTGTTTGACGGTATCTTCATCATCCACAATCCCAGGGAAGTGCGCAAAGTCCGCAGTGGATTGCCGATCTTCTTCGTCAGCGGTTCCGCCGATCCGGTCGGGAACCTGGGAGAAGGCGTGTTCATGGCAGCGAAGCAATTGGCGGATGCCGGTGCCGAAGACGTGACAGTCTTCTTAGGGGAAGGCGCGCGGCATGAATTGCTCAATGAATTGCATAGGGAGCGATACTATGAAATCATTGCCGATTGGATGAAGCGTGATGCCTGACGTGCTGGCGATTGTAGGTCCGACAGCTTCAGGGAAAACGGCATTGAGCCTGGCGCTTGCCAACCGGCTGGGTGGCGAAATCATCAGCGGAGATTCCATGCAGGTCTATAAAGGGCTGGATGTCGGCACCGCGAAGATATCTCCGGATGAAATGGCGGGAATACCTCATCACTTGCTGGATATTCTGGATCCGGCTGAATCGTTTTCCGTAGCGGATTATCAGCGGCTCGTGCGCGAAAAAATCGATGAGATCCATTCGCGAGGCAAGCTGCCAATCATTGTCGGCGGCACCGGGCTGTATATTCAGGCGGTGCTGTTCGACTACCGGTTCGCCGAAGATAAAACCGATCCCGCTCTCCGGGAAGCTCTCTATGAGGAGTTGGAACAGAAAGGCCCGGCACACATGCATAAAAAGCTGACTGGATTGGATCCCGATACTGCAATTCACCCGAATAATACCCGCCGCGTGCTTCGGGCACTTGAAATTCTGCTGACAGGCGGCCGGCCGGAAACCACGAAAGGGAATGTTCCGCTTTATAACGAAGCGATTATTGGACTCGATTTGCCGCGGTCCATCCTGTATGAACGGATTGATTTCCGTGTGGATGACATGCTGGCAAACGGACTTCTGCAAGAGGCCGAGATGCTCGTTGACCGGAAGCTTACAGCTGCACAGGCAGCGAAGGCGATCGGCTACAAAGAATTATTTCCGTATCTGTCAGGAGAACAACAGCTGGAGGAAGCGATCCGGCTACTGAAAAAGAATTCCCGCAATTACGCCAAGCGGCAATTCACTTATTTCCGTAACAAACTGCCGGTATACTGGACTGATGCCTTGCAGCCAACTGAAAAAATAGTTGCGGAAGTTGAAGGTTTTTTAAAGGAGAATCGGCGGAGCAGTCGAATATCTATGATTGAGGCCCAAAAAGAGGCAGAGAAAAACTAGGGGGTACGGGAATGAAACTTGCCAACATGCAGGATGTATTTTTGAATCAGTTAAGAAAGAACAATATCCATGTAACCGTCTTTTTGACAAATGGATTTCAGCTGAAAGGCCTGGTGAAGTCATACGATAACTTCACGGTGCTGCTGGAAACGGATGGTCGGCAACAATTGATCTACAAGCACGCCATTTCCACTTTTGTACCGGCTCGGCCGATTCAGCTGAACCATCAGCAGGAAGCGGCGAAGCAGGAGGAAACGAAATGAAATCTGTAACAGCTGACGAGCTTCTGGAACAGCTGGAAGCTGGAGAGACTGTCCACATCATCGATGTCCGGGAAGATGAAGAAGTCATGTATGGCATAATTCCCGGTGCTGTCCATATTCCACTGGGGACAGTGCCAGTGAGGACCGACGAACTGGAAACCGGTAAATCGTACGCCATTATTTGCCGTTCCGGCAGAAGGAGCGCCCAAGCCTGTGCCTATCTCGAGAGCGAAGGTTTTGACGTTACGAACGTTGAGGGCGGTATGCTCGATTGGAACGGCGAGACGATCACGAAATAAGAAAAAGAAGCTGCCGGCAGCCGGCAGCTTCTTTTTACGTTTGTGTTGTGATTTGGCGGAACGGTAAACGCCATTTCAGCATATAAGAAAGTATCCGGAGAACTGTGATGAAGGCAAACAGCAACAAGAGCCCAGTATCGGTGCGGATCACTTCCAATCCGATTAAGAGGCCGGCCAGTGCCGCCCAGACAGCATATACTTCCGACCGCAGTACCAGCGGTTTACGTCCGGCCAGCACGTCACGGATCATTCCGCCGCCGGAGCCGGTCAATACGGCTGCTACGATAACCGCCGGGAGAGGCAGGTTTAGTTCCACAGCGTAAATGGCTCCCTGGATGGCAAATGCGGCCAGCCCGACTGCATCGAATAGATTGCCCCAGCGCGTCCAATGCCGCAGCAGGTTATTTGGAAACAGGAAGACAGCAGTAATAGCGAGAAGTGCAATTTGAAACATCATCTCCTGCTCCCATAAAGCAGAAACAGGAACGCCAATCAGCAGGTTGCGGACTGCGCCGCCGCCAAAGGCCGTAATGATGCCTAATATATAAACACCGAAAATATCATACTTTTCTTCCATTGCGATAAATGCACCTGAAACAGCGAACGCCACTGTCCCAATGATGCTGAGCACTTCCCATGCCACGGCAACATTCCTCCACCCAATAATTGTAATGTTAAGCAACTACTGAATTGTAGCAGAATCTGCTATGATTTCAAGTATTGCAGCAGGCAAAATTTTTTAACGATCAGATAGGAGAACATCATGCAGAATTTCATCCAGGAAACTGAACAACTCATCCGTCCGCAGCTTGGTTATGCAGATGCGATTGCACTTGAAAACCAGGCGAAAGTACTGACGGCTTTTCAGAAAAACCAAGTGAGCGATTATCATTTCAATCCTTCTTCCGGCTATGGATACGACGATGAAGGGAGAGATACGCTTGAACGGGTCTATGCAGATGTTTTTCGTGCCCAGTCGGCGCTCGTCCGCCCTCAGATCATCTCCGGCACGCATGCGATCACCATCAGTTTATTCGGTGTTCTGCGTCCGGGGGATGAATTGCTGTATATTACAGGAAAACCATATGATACCCTTGCTTCCATCGTATCCGGCGGTGAAAAAGACACCGGTTCATTGGCGGATTTCGGAATCACATATCAGCACACGGAGTTGAAAAACGATGCTGTTGACTGGCCGGCTGTTGAAACAGCCATGTCTTCCCGGACGAAAGTTGTAGCGATTCAACGATCACGCGGCTATTCAACGCGTCCGTCTTTCACTGTCAACGAAATTGAAGAGATGATCCGGCGGGTGCGGGCGCTGAAAAAAGACGTGATCGTCTTCGTCGATAATTGCTACGGGGAGTTTGCGGAGACCCGCGAGCCGATTGAAGCCGGTGCAGATCTGATGGCCGGTTCGCTTATTAAGAATCCCGGGGGCGGTATGGCTAAGATTGGCGGCTATATTGCCGGAAGACGGGATCTTATTGAAAAATGTGCGTACCGGATGACGTCACCGGGTATAGGAGGAGAAGCGGGGGCTTCACTGAATACCCTGGCGGATATGTATCAAGGCTTTTTCCTGGCTCCGCACGTGGTTGCACAGGCAATGAAAGGCGCCATTTTCACTTCTGCATTGCTAAACGGGATGGGAATGGAAACCAGTCCGCATTATAAAGCGGCCCGGACGGACCTGATCCAGTCGGTCTCGTTCGGCACAGCGGATCAAATGGTGGCATTTTGCCAGGCGATCCAGGCAAATTCACCGGTTAATGCGCATTACCGTCCGGTACCAGCTTATATGCCGGGTTACGCGGATGATGTCATTATGGCAGCAGGAACTTTCGTCCAAGGATCTTCGATTGAACTGACTGCGGATGGTCCGATTCGTCCGCCTTATACTGCATTTGTGCAGGGGGGGCTGACATACGAGCATGTGAAGATTGCTGTAACAAAAGCTGTGCAGGATTTGATCGACAAGCAATTGGTTTGATTTAATTTGTTAATTTTCCTAACATTAGTTTGACAACCGATTTTACATCGTGTAAGGTAAAAGGGTGAACATTGTATAGAGGTGATAAGTATGAGTCAAGAAGTCCGGCGCACGATGCCGATTCTTCCAATCAGCATTGTGATGGAACTGACCAGTCTGACAGCTCGTCAGATCCGGCATTACGAGGACCAGCAGTTAATTACACCGGCACGCACTTCCGGCAATAAGCGGATGTTTTCCTTGAACGATGTGGACCGGCTGCTGGAAATCAAAGAATATCTCGAGCAGGGCATCAATCTGGCGGGAATCCGCAAGATTTTTGATATGCAAGTGCAGCCTCCGCTTGCCGCTCCGGAAATGAAACAGATGACAGACGAAGAGCTGCGCGATTTCCTGCGGATTGAGATGATGAATTCGCAAAGCCGCCGCAGTTCAGTCAGACAAGGGGATTTATCCCGTTTCTATCATTGATGGACAACGGGCTACATAATTAAACCTAGGAGTGTGAACAGACGAATGAGTAAGTATTCAAAAGAAGACATTGTAAGGCTTGTGAAAGAAGAAGGAGTAAACTTTATCCGCTTGCAGTTCACCGATATTCTCGGGACCATCAAGAACGTAGAAATTCCAATTTCCCAGCTTGATAAAGCACTCGATAATAAAATGTCATTCGATGGATCGTCAATCGACGGATTCGTCCGCATCGAAGAGTCGGATATGCTGCTGTATCCGGATCTCGATACATGGGTTGTATTCCCATGGATCACCGGTAAAGGAAAAGTAGCCCGACTGATCTGTGACGTCTATAATCCAGATGGCACGCCATTTGCCGGGGACCCGCGTGCGAACCTGAAACGTACCCTTGAAGAAATGAAGGAGCTGGGCTTCACTAATTTTAATCTCGGACCAGAACCGGAGTTTTTCCTGTTCAAGCTTGATCATCAGGGAGAACCTTCACTTGAATTGAATGACCATGGCGGCTATTTCGACTTGGCACCGGTTGATCTCGGCGAGAACTGCCGACGCGATATCGTGCTTGAACTGGAAGAAATGGGCTTTGAAATGGAAGCTTCCCACCACGAGGTAGCTCCGGGACAACATGAAATCGACTTTAAATATGCGGATGCTGTCACTGCGTGTGACCAGATCCAGACATTCAAACTCGTTGTTAAGACGATTGCCCGCCAGCATGGCCTGCATGCAACATTCATGCCAAAGCCGCTGTTCGGCGTTAACGGTTCCGGTATGCACATGAACTTGTCATTATTCAAAGGCAATGAGAATGCATTCCTGGATGAGAATGATGAAAACGGCATGCAGCTGAGCGAGAACGCATATCAATTCATCAGCGGCATCATGGAGCACGCGAAAGGCTTCACTGCGGTTACCAATCCATTGGTGAATTCATACAAGCGTCTCGTTCCGGGCTATGAAGCGCCTTGCTATATCGCTTGGTCCGGCCAGAACCGTAGCCCATTGATCCGTGTGCCGGCTTCCCGCGGCCTTTCCACGCGTGTGGAAGTCCGTTCAGTCGACCCGGCTGCCAATCCATACCTTGCGATGTCTGTGCTGCTGGCTGCAGGACTTGATGGTATCAAGAAAAAAATGGATGCTCCGAAAGCGGTTGACCGTAATATTTATACAATGAATAAAAAAGAGCGCGAAGCAGTAGGCATCGAAGATCTGCCAGGCACACTCTTAGCAGCTCTGAACGAACTTGAAAAAGATGAAGTCATCAAAAACTCACTTGGCAACCACATCTTCAAGAACTTTGTGGAAGCGAAAGAAATTGAGTGGGATATGTTCAGAACCGCTGTGCACCCATGGGAGCGCGAGCAGTACCTAAAAATGTATTAAGTGGGGAAACCGTTGGGGCGTTAAAGCTCCAGCGGTTTTTTCGTGGTGAAGAGTGAAGACTTCCGGGCAGAATATGGACACGTCTGGAATTTGTCCAAAAAGTTCTCCAAATAAATTTCGGTTTATTCAGCGAAGAACCTTTCATTTTCTTCAAGACGTGGCTGTATATATTTATCATTGTTTCGTCAATGTCGTAGCCGTTCAAGGAGTCGGTTGACGTAAATGAAAGGTTTGCTGTCCATGCAGTTTCTCCATCTTTCGACTGCCAAGGTATACTGTATTACTGGAATACAGGGAATTTTTCCTGTATAACTAGAAAGCAAAGGGGATAAATTAGGATACTGCCCCTGACAATGCCATGCAGCAACAACAAGACTTGCAGTGAATGCATCGGCTTATCGAATTTATAAATTACTGAAGGAGGCTAAAGTTATGAGCATGAAGGGAATAATGGCCGGTGATCTGGTCACTGACGAATACGGAAACTTTTATCAGGTGGTGGGAACCCAGTCGGATGAAGGGGAAGTCTCCGCTATTGAAATTGCACATATCTATTTCCAGCAGGCTTTCCAGAGTCAAACGGATGTAAAGGAAGCAGTAGGCACTGAGTCGCTTGGCGCGTACTTGCAGGATCTCGTAAACGGATACATAGAGGAGACGAAGAAAAACAACAGACCCATCTATGCCGTGCGGGATTTGCTCGTAAACAACGTTGGGATTTATGCGATGGATATTACAAAGCCATATCCTGATAGCGGATCTGCGCAATAAAGGTTGAAAAAACCTTCATTCAATCAGGCAATTCACAAAGTGAATCATATACTGAGATGCACAACAAAGGCGCCCGGACTGCTGGACCGGCGCCTTTGTTTTTTTTATGCCCAGACAAGGGAGCTGAAGGGAGCCGGTTGGATGGTCGGCTTTAGAGGCTGTGGGTGGGATACGCGGATTCCTGCATTCTTGACGCGCGTTTTATTATTAAATTTCAGTGCAACACGCTTTTGGCTATGGAGGTATTTATTATCTACAGCAACTTTCCATAGCAATATTTCGTCCCTTTAAAAGTGAAGGCGCTGGACCGGTCAACAGCTAAAGACAATATCGGGACATTGAAAAATATTTCAAAATGAAAAAATGAGAAAAAAGTTGGAGTTTATTTTTGAAAAAGTGAAGAAATTCAGCCGGTTTTGTATTATTATGGATATGAGGGGGGAATACTGATGGAAATCAGAAAAGTAGAAGTGCTGTTATTGGGGGATGACTACGAAGTTCCCAATGCATTCGGCGACTTAATCAGAGTCAGTGAGGTCCACTGTTTCGATAAGCATGGCAAGCTGGTCAGAGATTATGAACCATTAAAGAAAGGCTTGGATTTTTTCAAAGCCAATTACCAGGATATGAAAGATTTAATTGAAGATGTGGCGAAAAGCTTGAAAGTCAGACCGGAAATGATAGAAGTCGAATAAGAACTGACAAAAACGGAGACCCGCAGAAGCAGTCGAGCTTTAGCGGGTCTTCGTTTTTGCAGTGGAATCCAGCCGGTTATGACAGCTTGATGCAATGGACTTCTAATTTATAAAAATGTGTGTAAAATGGATTGTACGCTGCCAAATGGCACGTTTAATTAATAAGGCAGCCGGGGAAGTTGAAAAATGGAAGAAGCATATAATAAATTAATCCAATACGCAGAAGAGCGGGGCTGTACGATCGTATTTGATGATACACGGCGTATCAGTTTCAGCACAAAAATGATAATAACTATTCCGCGGGAAGTGACAGCGGAAGCTGTGTTTGCACTCGCGCATGAAATCGGCCATTTGATCGATTTCCTGGAGCACCGGCTTGACCACGAAAAATGGCTTCATGATGATTCCTATCGGGTGACAGCGGAAATGAGCGCCTGGGTTAATGCGCATCGGTTACTGACGCAACTGGATATTCCGCTTGAAGGGTACAGAGGACATGTGAGAACGAAACTGTCTTCTTACTTTGTGCACGATCAGGTGATATAAGAAAGGCTGCGGCTATTTGCTGCGGCCTTTCTGTGGTATACAGAAGATATATCGGCATGGAAAGGCAGGGGGAGGATATGGAGTACTTCATCGTCGGAGACGTGCACGGCTGTTATTTTACGTTCAGGCAAATGCTCGATCGGTATTGGAATCCGGGGAAAGAATTTTTGATCCTGATCGGCGATTTAGTTGACCGGGGGAACCATGCGCCGGAAACGGTGGAGCTGGCCAGAAGTCTTACGGAAACTCTTCCTGGCCAAGTTGTCATTGTAAAAGGTAATCATGATTTCGAGATGACCGAGCATTTCAGAAGCCCGCCGAATTACAATTGGCTGCGGCAGGGAGGTACCGGCACAATCGGCCAGTATGCAGCGGCAGGACGGGATATCGAACAGGATGTAGCGTGGATCCGTCGACTGCCGCTGTTCTGGGAAAATGATGTATTGTTCGTAAGTCATGCCGGAATCGCAAAACATGCGCAGGATCCGTTTAACGAAGGAACGGCAGAAGGGATTCTTTGGAACCGAAGTCAGCTCAAGAATCTGGGCAAGATGCAAGTTGTCGGCCACACACCGCAGGAAAAGCCGGGATTCGACCCCCAAAGCAATGCCTGGTACATCGATACGGGCGCCGTATACGGCAGATACCTCACGGGGCTGAAAGTATCGGCGGGTGGGGAAGTGAAGGAACTTGTTCATATTGAAACCGATGAACGGGATATCGATAGATGAATGTGCATAATTACATTTTAGTCGTTTTTAAGAGATGCATGCGGTGAACAGGACAACCGGTTTTCATTCCGGTAACATTTTGCAACTTGGGTACTTCATACGTAGCAGAAGAGATCAGCAATTATGCTCTTTCGTTAGAACCAGCAGCGGGTGTACTCCGAGAATTCGAGTACACCTGCTGCTGGTTTGCTTTGTTACTGAAAAGAGCTATGCATCTCCAGCCTTCCCGCTGCACTTTCCGTGTGCTCGCGACGAACTAACTCGATACTGTGCCTTGAGCGGATTTCGTCACTTCGCAAACTCACAGGAGTTGCAGCGGTCTGTGCTGCAGAAATTAGTTTTTTACGTGGTATCTAAGAGCTTTAGAAAGTGAGAATGTTAGGCCTTTCTTAAGTGATAGTCGGCGAACAAGTGATAATGTGAAAAAACGATCAGGAAAAACCAGATTTATCTAAAAACAGTGGTAAAAAGACATTGCAGTAAGCTATGATGCTCGCACGCTTTTTGGATATGACCTGAATTATTTTTAGGCCGAGAAATTCGCCCACTTTTCCAATTTGCTAACTAAAGAACTACATGGATTGACTGACCACTGTCATTAGCAGAACTAAACGCCGGCGCGTCCGTGGACTAGGCTTAGCAAGGAGACGGTTGCTCTTTCCGGCTCCTTGCTGAAAGCCATGCCCCAAGCGGCCGAAGCGCATCGTAAATTCATAGCTGATCTATCCAATCATCTCTTGCCAAAAATCAAAAACTGCAACTTCGCTTCCGGTGAAAGCAAGGTATAGATTTTACGCTTCCTCCTCTTAGCCGCTGATTAATGCAGGTGCCCCAAGCGGCCGAAGTGCTCCGTATGTTCATTCTCGGGTTCGTCCAAATGTTTTTTGTCGAAATTTAAAAACTGCAACCAGCTCACTCTAATGTGGTCTGATTGTAATTGACATGCTCATTTTCAAATTGCTGTTAAGCAAATCGGATAAACATTAAGCGATATATTCTCTAGCAACGAAAACTGCAACTTCATTTTTAATAGAAGCAAGGTATGTGTTCTGCGCTTCCTCTTCTTCACCGCCGATTAATGCGCATGCACCAAACAATACCAAGATCAAGACAAGTAGCAGGATGGCTCCGAGACAGCCATAGAGGCTCCGTTTCCGTGAAGGCTCGTTGGGTGTCGGATCCTGTGCGGGTTTTCTGTCGCCGCTGTCCAGATCATGCATGCCGCTTCCTCCTTTTGCTTATTTGGTATATGTATACCTTATCCGTTTCCTGTTCAATCCATTAAAAAAGCTGAGGGCGGAACCCCTCAGCTTGTTCATGTATTATTTAATGTATGTGGCGATATACGCCTGTGACTTTCCCCAGAATGGATACGTCTTCTACAATGATCGGATCCATTGAGGAATTTTCCGGCTGCAGGCGGAAATATGTGTCTTCTTTAAAGAACCGTTTCACTGTAGCTTCGTTTTCCGCTGTCATGGCTACGACGATATCGCCGTTATCAGCTGTCTGCTGCTGTCGCACGATGACATAATCACCATCCAGGATCCCAGCTTCGATCATACTGTTACCGACGATTTCCAGCATGAAAATGTGGTCATCATCCGCGCCGTATGATTGAGGGAGCGGGAAGTATTCTTCAACGTTTTCAATGGCAGTAATCGGCAGGCCGGCTGTGACTTTCCCGATAAGCGGAACATGCAGAACGGGGCTCCGTTCAATGAATGTGTCTTCCGGACTGATCACTTCTATCGCCCGCGGTTTTGTCGGGTCGCGGCGGATCAGCCCTTTGCTTTCAAGCCGTGCCAGATGTCCGTGGACGGTCGAACTGGAGGCAAGACCGACGGCTTCCCCGATTTCCCGCACCGAAGGCGGATATCCTTTTGCGCGAACTTCTTCTTTGATGAACGTCAAAATATCTTCCTGACGTTTTGATACCTTCTTCACCATAATCACCTCTCCAATTGGGGTATACCCGAACGTGTATACGCCAAGTATAGCAACTTGGGCTTTGAAATGCAAACATAGGTTCGAAAAAATCGTTTGACAAAAACAGACGTTCGTCATAACATGAGAACATATATTCCGAACGAACATACATTCTAAAAAAGGGGACATGGAATTATGACGATCATTCAACGCAATACATACGTAGTTATCTTTCTTCTATTCATCCTGCTGTTGAGCTTGTTCGCAATTTTTGCGGGGGAAGCCGGCGAAGTGAAAGTGAGCCATGTCCAAATTGAGAAAGGGGATTCGTTATGGTCGCTGGCTGAAGAGCTTGGTGGCGACCAACCCCAGGAACAATGGATCAGTGAAATCATGAAGATGAATAATTTGCGGACGGCGCAGATTAAAGCGGGAGATACGCTCCTTGTCCCCCAGGAGCAGCTTGAATTTACGCCGGATGCTACGCAATTTGCAGGTGAAGCCAAATGAAAAAAACATCTGTCATCTACTGTCGGGTCAGCACTGAAAAAGATTCACAGGAAACTTCCCTGGAGCGGCAGCAGGAAGAATTGACAGCATTCGCTTCAGCAGAAGGATACCGGATTGAGGAAATTTTCACCGACCGGCACAGCGGCTATGAAATGGACCGGGATGGTCTGCTGGAAATGCTTAACTACTTGAAAAGCACACCTGTCGATGCTTTGTTTATCCAGGATGAAACACGGCTCGGACGGGGGCATGCGCGCATTGCATTGCTTCATGTCATGAAAAAGCAGGGAATCGACGTATTTACGCTGTCAGACCAAGGACTGATCGCATTGAATGATATGGACGATATGGTGCTGGAAATTCTGGCGATCGTTGAAGAGTATCAGCGGAAAATCCACAATGCCAAGATCAAACGCGGGATGAAGCGGGCGGTGGAAAATGGGTATAAACCGGAACGGAATTTACGGGGGAAAGGTAATCCTGAAGGGCGGGAGCGCCTTGATCTGCCGATTGATCAGATCGTCCAGCTCAAAGAACGGGGCCTTACGTATCATGAGATTGCCGTGACGCTCCGCGGATTTGGCTATCAGGCGAGCAAAGCGACAGTACACCGGCGGTACAAGGAATATGAAGAAGGACGGCAGGCGGAATAATTGCAGATCCTGCCTTTTTTCTGTATTGTATGAAGTGCAGAAGGAAGGTGGAAAGACATGCTTTCAAAAGAAAAATTAAACCGCATCAGTGAGCTGTCCAGAAAGTCCAAATCCGTCGGTCTGTCGCAGGAAGAAGCGAAAGAACAGTCCAGCCTTCGCGCAGAATATCTGAAGGTGTTCCGTTCAACCATGCGAAATACCATTGAAAATGTGAAAGTTATTGACCCGAACGGTAATGATGTAACTCCCGATAAAGTAAGAAATATGCGCGAGAATAAGTATCTTAACTGATGCTTATTCTTTTTTTCTTTGTATTTAATGCGATTCTTGACTAAACTAGAGAGTGAAGGAAACTTTGATACAGAGAGGATTGTTACAATGTCAAACGAGAGAGATCAGTTAGCGGTCACTACGATCCGCACACTTTCCATTGATGCAATAGAAAAAGCGAATTCCGGTCATCCCGGCTTGCCGATGGGTGCCGCACCGATGGCTTATTCACTATGGACAAAACATATGCACCACAATCCGTCGAACCCGCAGTGGTTCAACCGCGACCGCTTTGTGCTGTCAGCCGGCCACGGGTCCATGCTGCTATATAGCCTGCTCCACCTGTCCGGATACGGACTACCGCTTGATGAAATCAAGAATTTCCGCCAGTGGGATTCGAAAACACCGGGCCACCCGGAATATGGTCATACAGTCGGCGTGGAAGCGACGACAGGACCGCTCGGTCAGGGAATCGGCATGGCCGTCGGAATGGCGATGGCTGAACGGCATCTGGCAGCAACGTACAATAAAGAAGGATACGATGTTGTTGACCACCGTACATACGCGCTTTGCGGCGATGGGGATTTGATGGAAGGCGTCGCTTCTGAAGCCATTTCACTCGCAGGTCACCTGCAGCTTAATAAGCTTGTCGTGCTGTATGACAGCAATGACATTTCACTCGACGGCGACCTTGAGATGAGTTTCTCTGAAAACGTGAAAAAGCGGTTCGAGTCATACGGCTGGAATTACCTTCGCGTCGATGACGGTAATGACCTTGAAGCGCTGAATGATGCGATCGCCAATGCGAAAATGTCTGAAGATAAGCCGACGCTGATTGAAGTGAAAACCGTCATCGGTTACGGGGCGCCGAATAAATCAGGCAAATCGGATGTCCACGGGGCGCCGCTTGGCGAAGATGAGATGAAGCTGGCAAAAGAGTATTACAATTGGACATTCGAAGAAGATTTCTATGTGCCCGATGAAGTGTACAGCACATTCAATGAGGCGACTGAGAAGCTTGGCGGTCAGGCTGAAGCGGCATGGAATGAACTGCTTGCCAATTATGAGCGGGAGTATCCGGAACTCGGCAATCAGCTGAAAGCGGCGATCAATGGCGATCTTCCGGAAAATTACGCTGCTGAATTCCCGACTTATGAAGCGGGGAAGAAGCAAGCGACGCGTGCGTCATCCGGTGACATGATCAATGCCATCGCAAAAACTGTGCCTTCATTCTTCGGAGGCAGTGCTGACTTGGCCGGTTCCAACAAGACGACGATTAAAGGGGCGGGTGACTTCCTGCCGGATACACCGGAAGGACGCAACATCTGGTTCGGTGTGCGTGAATTCGCCATGGCGGCAGCCTTAAACGGAATGGCGCTGCACGGCGGACTGCACGTATTCGGCGGCACATTCTTTGTGTTCAGTGATTATGCCCGTCCGGCAATCCGGCTGTCAGCATTGATGGGACTGCCTGTCACGTATGTATTCACTCATGACAGCGTGGCTGTCGGGGAAGACGGCCCGACTCATGAGCCGGTGGAACACCTGGCCGCGCTTCGCGCCATCCCGAATCTATCACTGATCCGTCCGGCGGATGCCAATGAAACAAAAGCGGCGTGGGATGTGGCGATCAATGCGAAAAGCCATCCAACGATGCTTGTCCTTTCCCGGCAGGATCTTCCTGTCCTCGAAAAGACAGGTGAACGCAGTGCTGAAGGTGTAAACAGAGGCGCCTATGTCGTTTCCGGCGTTGATGAGCCGGAAGCGCTGATCCTGGCAACCGGATCGGAAGTCAGTCTGGCTGTGGAAGCGCAGCAGCAGCTTCAGGAAGAGGGCATTGCAGTTTCCGTCGTGTCCATGCCATCGTGGGACCGGTTCGAACAGCAGGATGCTGACTATAAAGAATCTGTAATTCCAAAAAGCATCAAGAAGCGGCTTGCAGTCGAAATGGGAATCTCTCTTGGCTGGCACAAGTATATCGGCGATGAAGGCGACGTGCTGATGATCGATCGTTACGGTGCAAGTGCACCGGGTGGAATCATTCAGCAGGAACTCGGATTTACGAAAGCGAACATCGTCCGGAAAGTGAAAAATCTCTTGGCCGAGTAATCGATCGGCAGACCGGAAGCTTACATGAGCTTCCGGTTTTTTTATTCGTTTCAACATCTGGCACGCCATAAGGATTTAGTGTATAATCTCTCTTGGTGCTACAAACGAGTTTTGCACAGTAGGGAGGTTGCTTAGTTGGATACATGGGTTTGGATTCTGCTGATCGTACTCGCGCTTATAGGCGGCGTTGCGCTCGGGTTCTTTATTGCCCGCCGGTATATGATGAAATATCTTGAAGAAAATCCGCCGATCAATGAAGATATGCTTCGGATCATGATGATGCAGATGGGACAGAAACCATCGCAGAAGAAGATCAATCAAATGATGACGCAAATGAATAGAGCTTCTACAAATAAAAAACCGACCAAAAAATAAAGCACTCCGTCACTGGAGTGCTTTTTGTGTTTTCAATTGATATTTCTCGAGGAACTTCGCTACAGTTTCCTCGTATGCCGCCGGATTGCTGTTGAAGGCCTGGGCGTGCTTGCCCGACTCAAAGATTTTCAGTTCCTTATCGCCGGATTTCAGCCGGTACAGTTCTTCGGACATCCAAGGCGGCACAAATGTATCTTTGGCAGTATGGATGAATAAGACCGGCTTTTCGATCGCCCGGACCGCTTCCCGCGGTGAAATGGTCTCCAGCGTATAGCCGTCCCGGAATTTCAGGAACAGGCTGCCGAGCCGGACGGAGAGCCGTGAACGGAGTGGGGTTGTCGTGCGGATCACATGCAGCAGCTGCTCGGACACGTCTGAAAAAGCACAGTCCGCGATGTAAAAATCCGCCGCATCTTCCACACTTCCGGCATAGAGGAGAAGGGTAGCGGCGCCCATCGATTCCCCGTGTATGCCAAACCGGACATGATCCCCTGCATGCATTCTCAGCGCATGCACGACGGCTTCAAGATCAAATTTCTCATAATGGCCAAGGCTGGTTGTCCGCCCGCCGGACTCCCCGTGACGCCGCTGATCATAAACGACAGAGTTGAAGCCAAGCCGTTCGAACATGCGGGCGAATTTGAAGGAATTCACTTTATTTTCAGTGACGCCATGCGAGATGATGACATAGTGGTCGGTGTCATGCGGTTCAAGGAAGACCGCCTTGAGCCGGTAGCCGTTCGCGGATTCCACCCATTGCTCGCTTTTTCGAACGGCTCCATACCAGGCTTCATCGAGCCGCTTCGCACCGATTTCCCGCTGCAAAATCAACTCTTCGTCTTTTTTTCGGATATACATCACCCGGTTGGACACCGAGAAGCCGAGCGCAACAGCTGCCGCACTCAAAATGGCAGGTACGGAGCCGGCTGCCCAGAGAAGTGATCGTTTCATTCAAGTCGCCTCGGATCTGTTCTTATACAGTGTGTACATGCCGGTCAAAATGGATTTGGATACATGCGGTTCGATGACTTGAACGGCCTCAGCTAATTTTTCTTCGTCAATACCGGTATCGATCCCCATCCGGTGCAGCATGTGAACAACATCTTCAGTCGCGACATTTCCGGTGGCACCCGGTGCGAACGGACAGCCGCCAAGACCGCCGGCGGATGTATCAAACCGGTCGATGCCGGCCTGAAGAGCAGCCACAATATTGGCGATGGCCATTCTTCGTGTGTCATGGAAATGCGCGGCGACCAGCGTACCCGGGAATTCATCCCGCAACAGCTTGAACAGACTGTAGCTTTCTTTCGGATTGGCCATGCCGATCGTATCGGCGACGCTCAATTCATCCACTCCTAGTTTAATGAAGCGCTTACAAAGAGAGAGTGTCGCCTGCGGATCAATCGCCCCTTCGTACGGACAGTAAAAGGCGGTCGAGATGCAGGCACGGACAAAAATGCCTTCATCTTTCAGGTTCCGGATCAGCGGCTCCAGGGCCGTCATGCTTTCATCCGTTGTTTTGTTGATGTTTTTTTTATTGAATGAGTCGCTGACACCGACGAACACCGCGATGGCTTCTGCTCCTGCGGCGAGTGCCCGGTCAATGCCTTTCGCATTCGGCGTTAAGACGATCTGCCGGCCGGATTTCGGCGCCTGGGCAAGGATATCCCGGGCATCGCCCATTTGGGGAACCCATTTCGGTGAAACGAATGAGGCCAACTCCATTTCCTGGATTCCCGCAGCCTGAAGCGCTGCAATGAATGCCAGTTTCGCTTCAGTCGGTACTGTGCGTGACTCATTCTGAAGCCCGTCCCGCGGTCCGACCTCGATAATTGTTGCCTTGTTTGGTAAACTGAACATATCATCCCTCCTGCTTCTATTTTAGCGATGGAGGGATCGGATGAGCAACTGAATTATGGAATGAGGGGGAAATATCATGTCAAATGAAGTGGTTATTGTAAGCGCTGTCAGAACGGCGACGGGTTCATTCCTTGGCGCGCTGAAAGATGTATCGGCTTCTGAACTGGGCGCTGTGGCCATCAAGGCAGCCATCGAGCGGGCCGGCATTGCGGCGGATCAGGTGGATGAGGTCATTATGGGCAACGTGCTGCAGGCGGGGCTCGGACAAAATCCGGCGAGGCAGGCGGCGTTGAAAGCAGGGCTGCCGGAGACGGTTTCGGCGATGACGATCAATAAAGTATGCGGATCCGGCTTGAAAGCCGTACACTTGGCGACGCAGGCAATCATCGCAGGGGATGCGGATGTGATTGTGGCAGGCGGCATGGAAAATATGAGCCAGGCGCCGTATATCCTGCCAAAAGCCCGGGAAGGATTCCGGATGGGTAATCAGGAAGTTGTCGACACGATGCTGTCGGAAGGGCTGACTTGTGCTTTCAACGATTACCACATGGGTGTGACAGCTGAGAATCTGAACGACCGCTATGGTATCTCGCGTGAAGAACAGGACGCATTCGCAGCGCGTTCCCAGGAACGGGCGGCGGCAGCCATTGATGCCGGCAAATTCAAGGATGAAATCGTGCCGGTGGAAATTCCGCAGCGTAAAGGAGATCCTGTCGTATTCGATACCGATGAATATCCGCGGCGCGGCACTACTGCCGAATCGCTCGGCAAATTGCGGCCGGCGTTCAAAAAAGAGGGCAGTGTCACAGCGGGCAACGCGTCCGGCATCAATGACGGTGCGGCAGCAGTTGTCGTTATGTCAAAAGCGAAAGCGGAAGAACTGGGACTGACACCGCTTGCAACAGTCATTGCCAACGGCAGTGCAGGCGTGGACCCGGCTGTCATGGGAATCGGCCCGGTTGAAGCGGTGCGCAAAGCGCTGAAGAAAGCAGACCTCGAATTGAAAGATATCGACCTCATTGAAGCGAATGAAGCATTCGCGGCCCAGTCGATTGCAGTTGATCGCGAACTAAAGATGAATCATGATATTATGAATGTCAACGGCGGCGCCATTGCGCTTGGTCACCCGATCGGTGCAAGCGGAGCGCGCATTTTCGTGACACTTCTGCACGAAATGCGGAAACGGGATGCGAAAATCGGCCTTGCCACATTATGTATCGGCGGTGGCCAAGGCGTGGCAACCGTTGTAAAACGCCCGTAAGGAGATATGGAAATGGCAAAAAAACGGGAAGAAACAAACGGCGTCTTTTCAGAGGACGTTCTCGCAAAACTGCAGAACACCAAAAAAGAGCTTCAGCAGGAAGAACGGCAGCGTGTGGAAGAAGCGGAAGCGAAACGGCAATTCGAGCGCAAGCAGCGTGAAAAGAACCTGTCGTTCGAAGAATTGCTCGACCGCTACGGTGACCAGGGCAGCAAGTTCTGATGAATGCAAAACCGGCACACAGCCTATGAGGCTGCGTGCCGGTTTTTTTACGGGATTCAGGACTAGTCCCGGTGCTTATCATACCGGTCTGCTTTCGTCAGTGATTTGGCTTCCGTGATCTGCTCGGCGCTGACGGGTGTTTTGTATGCTTGGATGGTGTCGCGAAGCTGCTGGCGCGAGCTCGCACCGGCGACGACACTTGTGACTGCGTCGTGGGACAGTACACTGTGCAGCGCAAGCGCGTGGAGGTTGCTGTGCACTGACAACAATTCCTTCAACGTCCCAAATAGTTCATCTTTGCTGTAGGACAGGTAGCCGTCCTGCAGAGCTGCACGTTCAAGGGCTTCCCCTGTCAGCAACCCCTTTGCCAACGTGCCCCGGGTGACAACTGAAACGCCGGCTGCATGGATTTCATCCAGCAGCTCTTCCGGGCGCCGGTCGAGCAGGCTGTACTGCATCATGTTCGAATCGATGGCACTCATGTCAAGGAACCGGCGGATGACATTCGGGCGGATGGATGAAATGCCGTATGCCCGGATCAGGCCTTCCCGCTTTAATTGTTCAAAAGCTTCTACGGTCTCTTCTGCATTATCTTCAATCATGCCGCCGTGCAGCTGGTATAAATCGATGGTATCGGTGCCGAGCCGCCGCAGGCTTTCCTTGACCTGACCCGTTATGTAGGATTTCGTGGGATTCCAGCTGACATCCCCGGTTTCCGGACTCCATTCATTGCCGACTTTGGTGGCAAGCACAATCCGGTCCCGGTGTTTTTTCAGAGCCCGGCCGACCAGTTCTTCATTTTTCCCGTGTCCATATAAATCTGCCGTATCAAAATAATTAATGCCGAGTGATACCGCTTCATCGATGATGACCTCGGCTTCTTGGCTGTTTTCCGGCAATGACATGCAGCCGAATGCAATTTCGCTCACTTCCAGTTCACTCTTGCCTAATGGTTGAACTTTCATAACTATTTCGCCTCCCAGCTTCTCGTTAAGAATATGGTATACTTTTCGCGAATATAATCTCAACCGAAAAGGGGAGACACCCATGAAGAAGTTTGAAGAAAAGACCGTTCATTCAGAGCGGATCTATGAGGGAAAGATTATAAATCTGAAAGTGGATGACGTCACACTGCCAAATGGCAAGCAGTCAAAGCGGGAACTTGTGGAGCATCCGGGAGCTGTTGCGGTTATCGCCATCACGCCGGACAATAAACTCGTCATGGTTGAACAATACCGCAAAGCACTGGAGCGATCGATTGTTGAGATTCCGGCGGGGAAATTGGAAAAAGGAGAAGAACCAGCCGCATCCGCCAAGCGGGAGCTCGAAGAGGAAACGGGATACACGGCAGGATCTTTCCGCCATATCCAGTCGTTTTCAACATCACCCGGTTTTGCGGATGAAGTGATTCATTTGTATGCCGCAGAAGAACTGAAGAAAACAGAGCAGGGCGCTGCGCCGGATGAAGATGAGTTTGTTGAATTGCTGGAAGTAACGATGGAAGAAGCGGAACAGATGATGCAGGATGGCCGAATATACGATGCAAAAACAGCGTTTGCCGTATTATGGGCTAAACAGGAGATTGCAACTGATAATTAGAATAATTATTAATTGATAATGATTTAATCAATAATCGTTCTCACTCTTGAATAATTCGGATGCCTTTTGTTATAATAAAGGCAGGTTGAGGGAGGGCGTCTTATGGAAGGCAGAATTGACCGGATAAAAAAGCAGCTTCATGCGTCGAGTTATAAACTGACTCCTCAGCGGGAAGCGACTGTGCGGGTCCTGCTTGAACACGAACAGGATCATCTCAGTGCGGAAGATGTTTATCTTCTTGTGAAAGACAAGGCGCCGGAAATTGGATTGGCGACTGTTTACCGGACACTTGAATTACTAACTGAATTGAAAGTGGTCGACAAAATAAATTTCGGTGATGGCGTTTCACGTTATGACCTTCGGAAAGAAGGCGCGGCTCATTTCCACCACCATCTCGTCTGCATGGAATGCGGCGCTGTGGATGAAATCCAGGAAGATTTACTGGAAGAGGTGGAAACAGTCGTTGAAAAGCGCTGGAACTTTCTGGTCAAGGATCATCGGCTGACGTTTCACGGGATTTGCTGGCGCTGTTCGGATAACCGGGCAGAAGAATCGATCGATCATAAAGGGAATTCAAAAGATAGCTGACAATATGAGCTATCTTTTTTTAATAGGCTGGAATGCGGATAGAAGCAGGCATTGCTGATTTGCAAAGGAGAGACTTTGAACGGTGTACATAAACAGAATTAGAGCCAAAAATGGTTATGCGGCGGTCATTAATTTAAATTGTGGGGAGGAAACCGGTTATGAAACAGGCATGGGATGCGCTGGCGGATTATTTGCATTTTCTCCGCGTGGAGCGTCAGCTGGCGGATAACACACTCACTTCCTATGAGCGGGATTTAAAAAGCTACCTTGTTTACTTGAAGGAAGTGGAACAGCTGGAGTCGATCGGCCGCGTGGAACGGGTACATATTCTCAATTACTTGAAGCATTTGCGGGAATCTTCCAAAACGACCCGCACGATCGCTCGGCACATTTCATCGATTCGTTCATTCCATCAATTTCTGGTCCGGGAACGGGTGGCGGATCATGATCCGACTGTCCACTTGGAGATGCCGCAGATGGAAAAGAAATTGCCGAATGTACTGTCTGTCGAAGAAGTGAATGCGCTTCTCGAAGTCCCGGATACAGCAAAACCGAACGGCAGCCGGGATCTGGCGATGCTTGAATTGCTGTATGCAAGTGGCATGCGGGTCAGTGAATGCATCGGGCTGGATGCAGGGGATGTGCATTTGACAATGGGATTTGTTAAGTGCACAGGAAAAGGCGGAAAGGAACGGATTATTCCGCTTGGACAGGCGGCGTTGCGGGCCTGTCAGGATTATATGGAAGATGGACGGTTCAAGCTGCTGAAACCAGGCAGCCGGACGGATGCCTTATTTGTCAATCAGCGCGGCAGCCGGCTTACAAGACAGGGATTCTGGAAGCTCCTGAAGCATTATGCGCAAAAAGCGGGTATCCAAAAAGAACTGACACCGCATACGCTCCGGCACTCGTTTGCAACGCATCTGATTGAGAACGGGGCTGATCTGCGTTCGGTTCAGGAAATGCTGGGGCATGCAGACATTTCAACAACACAGATCTATACGCATGTTTCCAAGACAAGATTGAAAGATGTGTATGCCCAATTTCATCCGCGGGCATAGAGGTCTGACTTCTTGCGGGAGATTGTGATAGACTTAGTTTAGGCAAAAAGGAGGAATTAAGAATGACAAGAAAACCTTTCGAACGGATTCACCTCGTAGTGCTCGATTCGGTCGGTATCGGCGAAGCGCCGGATGCCGAGGCATTCGGTGACATTGGAGCAAATACGCTGGGCCATACAGCAGAAGCAGCGGGCGGCCTCGCACTGCCGAATCTGGAACGGATGGGCCTGGCGAATATCGTGCCGGTACAGGGTGTGACACCTGCGGATCAGCCCACAGCCCATTTTGGCAAAATGCAGGAAGCGTCTGTCGGCAAAGATACGATGACCGGCCATTGGGAGATCATGGGGCTTAACATCGATACGCCATTCAAAGTATATCCGGAAGGGTTCCCGCAAGACCTGATTCAGAAACTCGAAGAGCGGACCGGCCGGAAAGTCATCGGCAATAAACCGGCAAGCGGCACTGCCATCATCGATGAACTCGGTGAAGAGCATTTGAAGACCGGTGCGCTTATCGTTTATACTTCCGCGGATCCGGTGCTGCAGATTGCTGCGCATGAAGAAATTATACCGCTCGATGAATTGTACCGTATCTGTGAAATTGCGCGTGAGCTGACACTTGAACCGGAATACCTTGTCGGCCGGGTGATTGCCCGCCCGTTCATCGGAGAGCCGGGAGCATTCAAGCGGACATCGAACCGGCATGATTACGCATTGGCTCCATTCAGCCGCACGGTCATGAATGAATTGCAGGATGGGGGCTTTGATGTCATTGCGCTCGGTAAGATCAATGATATTTACAACGGAGCAGGTGTGACGGATGCAACCCGCACGACAGATAACATGGACGGTGTGGACAAACTGGTGAAAACGGTCGGCCAGGATTTTTCAGGCCTCAGTTTCCTTAACCTTGTTGATTTCGATGCGGTATATGGACACAGAAGAGATGCCCGGGGATATGCCGAAGCGCTTGAAGCTTTCGACCGGCGGCTGCCGGAAGTAACGGAACAGCTGGGAGAAGAAGACCTCCTTATCATCACAGCGGATCATGGAAATGACCCGACTTTTGAAGGTACAGACCATACACGCGAATATGTGCCCCTTCTTGCCTATTCGCCGCGCTTTACTTCAGGCGGAGATTTAGGGCTTCGACGGACATTTGCGGACATCGGAGCAACCATCGCTGATAATTTTTCAGTGGCTCCCCCTGAATTTGGAACAAGCTTTATGGAAAAACTTCGTTGAAAAGGCGGTAGCTGAATATGAGAATGGTAGATTTGATTGAGAAAAAACGGGATGGCGTAGAATTGACGCCAAGTGAAATCCGGTTTGTGATTGAAGGATATACGAAAGGCGATATTCCGGATTACCAGATGAGTGCATTTCTGATGGCGGTCTTTTTCGAGGACATGACTGATGCGGAACGGGCGGAGCTGACGATGGCGATGGTTGAATCCGGTGATCAGATTGACCTGTCGGCGATCGAAGGCATCAAAGTCGATAAACACTCCACTGGGGGTGTCGGCGATACAACTACATTGGTGCTCGGTCCGCTTGTAGCGGCATGCGGTGTCCCGGTTGCCAAAATGAGCGGACGCGGCCTTGGTCATACAGGTGGCACGATTGATAAATTAGAAGCGATCAGCGGCTTCCACGTTGAATTGACACCCGAACAATTTGCGGCACAAGTAAACGAGCTGAAATTGGCTCTGGTCGGACAAAGCGGCAACCTGACGCCGGCAGATAAGAAATTGTATGCACTTCGGGATGTGACGGCGACCGTCAACAGCATCCCGCTCATCGCAAGCTCTATTATGAGTAAGAAAATTGCAGCTGGTGCAGATGCCATTGTGCTGGATGTGAAAACAGGAGACGGTGCATTCATGAAAACGCCGGAAGATGCAGAGCGACTGGCACGCGCGATGGTTGGAATCGGGAACGGTACCGGCCGTCAGACAATGGCGATCATATCAGACATGAGCCAGCCGCTTGGTTTTGCGATCGGCAATGCACTGGAGGTGCAGGAAGCGATCGATACGCTGAAAGGAACCGGCCCTCGTGATCTGACCGAGCTGTGTCTCGTTCTGGGCAGTCAGATGGTCGTGCTTGGCGGCAAGGCGGAAACGCTTGATGAAGCGAGAGGTATGCTGGAAGAAGCCATCGCAAGCGGCCGTGCTCTTGAAGTGTTCCGCCAATTCGTGGAACGTCAAGGCGGCGATCCGAGGATTGCAGATGATCCGGCTCTACTGCCTCAGGCTGACTATACATTCGAAGTGCAGGCGAAACAGAGCGGCTGGGTTGCGGATATTATCGCAGATGAAGTCGGTACTGCAGCTATGCTCCTTGGTGCGGGCCGGGCAACAAAGGAATCAGAGATCGACCTGGCTGTCGGCCTTATGCTCCGGAAGAAGGTCGGGGACCGGGTGGAAGCAGGGGAATCACTCGCAACGATCTTTGCCAATACGGAAGATGTACAGGAAGCGATGAAAACGCTGGAGGAAAACATCATCATTTCCGACGAAAATGTCCCGGCACCGGAACTGATTCTTGAAATTGTGACTGCCTGATTCAAACAGGCGGTATATGAAACAGGTGGGAGAGACAAGCGCATGAAGCGATCCAATATTGCTCTTTTTGTGTTCATTTTGACGATGGCTGTTATTTGGGGTATATTGTATTGGGTACTATTCGCGGATAATATTCCAACAGGCGGCTGAACGTATTTGCTGAATATTATTGCGGTTTATAGTAAGATAATACAAATTTTCTCAAGTTAAAAAAGAGGGATTCCACTATGCTGTATCGATACAAGAAATCGTTGGAAAAAATAGCGATGGGGCTCATGTCGTTCATGCCAAAAGAACGGGATTTGAAAAAGCTCCAGCAGACCATGCACAAGTATGAAGAAAATCCGGACTGGCAGCTGTTTCTCTGGAAGGAAGACGATGATTATGTCGGCCTTGTCGGCGTGGAGCTGGAAGAACGCGGTTTTGTCATTCATCACGTATCTGTCAATCCTTCTCATCGCGGAGAAGGGATCGGCCATGAGATGATTGCGAAACTTCAGGAGATCATGCGGGATAAAGAAATGCATGCAACAGAAGAGACAGAAGCATTTATCCGAAAATGCCCGATAAAAAAAGGCGGACTCTAAAGGTTCCGCCTTTTTTTCTGTTCACGCAGCTGTATAATCGATGTTCGGTCCCGGAGCCGGTGTTTGTGCATGAGAAAATAAGGATCCTCATGAACCGGTGGAGTCTGCTTGAGCTGATGATGCAGGGTTTCCTGAAGTTGCCGGCCGGTGATCGGAATTTCAAAAGCGGCAAAAGGTTCCCGGGCGGTGACAGCATCAATGGCGGCGGCAGTAAGGCGGATCAGCCTTTCACGATCAATGCCTTCCGTCCACTCGTCACTTCCGGATAATTTATCTTTCGCTCTGATAAATGAGCGCAGAGCACCGGGATAATTGCTGCGTCTCCAGTGATACATACCGACTGCCAGCTGAATCCAGCCGGTAAGCGGATGTGTCTTATTTTTTGGGGCTGTCATCTTCCAGTATTCCTCGCCTACCTCATGGCATTCGAAATAGTCTTGCTCAAAGTTGAAGTGCACAAGGAAACGAATGAACAGCGGATGTCGGAGCGGGTGCATTTTAATCCCCTTTCTACTATACTAGGTGTGTATATCTTGACAGTCAGGTGGTATAGGCAATGTCCTATGAAGTGAAAATTGAAGCATTTGAAGGACCTCTGGATTTATTATTGCATTTAATTCACCGTTTGGAAATCGATATTTACGATATACCGGTCGCACAGATCACCGGTCAGTATATGGAGCACGTCCGGGCGATGCAAGTCCTGGAACTGAACGAAGCAAGTGAATACCTTGTAATGGCCGCGACCTTACTCGCAATCAAAAGTAAAATGCTGCTGCCGGTGCAGGCGGAATTCGAAGACGAAGATGAGTATGTCAACGAACATGATCCCCGTGAAGAGCTTGTTGCCCGGCTGCTGGAATACCGGAAGTATAAGGAAGCGACTGTCCCGTTGCGTGAACTTGAGACGGACCGGGCCGCAATCTTCACGAAAGCGCCGATGAACCTGTCGGCATTCGGCGTGCCCGAAGTGACGCCCGAGGCGGAATTGGAGGCAAATGTCTATGATATGCTCGGTGCGTTCCAGAAAATGCTTCGGCGGAAACAGCTGAAGACACCGCTCTCCACCCGGATTGCAAGGCAGGAAGTTTCAGTCAAGGAGCAGATGAATTCAATGATGGCAGCACTTAAACGTCACAGCGGTGCCTGTGCGTTTTCCGATTTGTTTCCGCAAGGTGACCGGACGGTGCTGGTCGTGTCGTTTCTGTCGCTCCTGGAGCTGATGAAGCGGCAAGTGATCGCAGTCGAGCAGGAACGGAATTTTATGGACCTGACAGTGCTGCTGAGAAAGGAAGAGTGGGAAGATGACGGTGAACTTATCGGCTAAAGCGGAAGCGCTGCTTTTTGCGGCAGGTGACGACGGATTGACTGCAAAGCAGCTGGCGTTTCTGACATCGTCGGAGCCCGGGGAAGTGATTCGGGCTCTAAGTGAGTTGGAAAACGCATACCGCAGCACCGGCCGGGGAATCCGCCTGAAAGAAATGGCCGGAGTTTTTCAGCTTGTGACAAAAGAGGACGTCGCGGATGTTATCCGGAAGCTCGTGGAAAATCCGACAGTGCAGTCTTTGTCGCAAGCATCACTGGAAGTGCTGGCAATCATCGCTTATAAACAACCGGTAACCCGTGTGGAAATTGAAGACTTGCGCGGTGTGAAAAGTGAAAAACCGCTCAGCACGCTCAGCGCAAAAGGGCTTGTTCATGAAGTCGGCCGGGCGGAGGGTGCCGGCCGGGCAATTCTGTACGGGACGACAAAAGAGTTTCTGAATTACTTCGGTTTGAAGGATTTAAAGGAATTGCCGCCGCTGCCGGAAGAGCACGAAGAAGATGCGGATGCTGATTCCGCGTTATTCAGCACCGGGTTCAGGGAGAACGCGCAGAGCGGCGTCTGACAGCAACAGCTTAGACTTGAAGTGGCTGGTGGCGAGTGACTGAATTCGCCGATACAGCAAGAAAAAATAATGGAAAATGAGGTGGTCGGATGGAACGTCTGCAAAAAGTGGTGGCCCACGCAGGAGTGGCATCAAGAAGAAAAGCGGAACAGATGATATTGGACGGCAAAGTCCGGGTGAACGGGAAAGTGGTCAAAGAGCTGGGGACGAAAGTGTCCAATTCAGATACAGTTGAAGTTGAAGGGATCGCGCTTGAGAAGGAACAGAAAGTGTACTTCTTGTTTTATAAACCGAGAGGTGTGCTGTCAGCGGTCAGCGACGATAAAAACCGGAAAGTGGTTACGGATTTCTTTCCGGAAATCGAAGAACGGATCTATCCGGTCGGCCGGCTGGATTACGATACTTCAGGTTTGCTGATTTTAACGAACGACGGGGAATTCGCCAATCTGATGACGCATCCGAAGTTCCAAATCGATAAGACTTACATCGCCCGGGTAAAAGGGGTTCCGGACCGCGATAAGCTTAAAAAACTCGAACGCGGCATCAAGCTGGAAGACGGAATGACAGCGCCTGCCCGCGTGAAAATGCAATCAGCAGATCCGAAACAAAACAAATCCATCATCCAGATCACGATCCATGAAGGACGGAACCGGCAAGTCCGGCGGATGTTTGAAGCCATCGGACATCCGGTACAGAAATTGCGCAGAGAGCAGTTTGCGTTTTTGACTCTCCATGGACTGAATGCGGGAGATGCGCGGGAACTGACAGCCCACGAGGTGAAGAAACTCCGGGTCATGGCGGAGACCGGAAAGCAGCATTGACGTTCACAAACCCTTCAAATGTCCGCAATTGAAGCCGTGTAAACTTTGCTATAATGAGTTGATGCGAAACAAGAACGCATAGGAGGTAGCGGAATGTCGGATAAAAAGAAGAAACGGACGCTTATCCGGACGGTGCTGTTGCTTATCATGGTTTCTGCGATTGGCTATACAATTTTCAGCAGTGCCACTGCTGAAAAGAACGTGCTGC
Source organism: Planococcus lenghuensis (assembly GCF_001999905.1). Lineage (NCBI taxonomy): Bacteria > Bacillati > Bacillota > Bacilli > Caryophanales > Caryophanaceae > Planococcus > Planococcus lenghuensis. The sequence continues at coordinate 2,241,686 of NZ_CP019640.1, read as the reverse complement.
GAGTGGGTGATAAAGCACCTGAATTTGCACTGACAGATCTTGATGGCAACGAACACCGGCTGTCTGAGTACCGCGGAGAAGGCGTGTTCCTGAATTTCTGGGGAACGTGGTGCAAACCGTGCGCGCGGGAAATGCCGGCGATCAACAGCCAGTATGAAGTATTTAAAGACCAGGGAGTCAATGTGCTTGCTGTGAACATCGACCAGTCGGAATTTGAAGTGCAGTCGTACGCAGACCGCTATGGAATGACATTTCCGGTTGCAATAGATGAGTCGAAAAGCGTCATGGAAGCTTACAGTGTAGTGCCGCTTCCGACGACGGTTCTGATCAATTCTGAAGGGATTGTTACAGATATCATTACGAGAGAAATGACCGAGGAAGAGATTGCAGGTTTCATGGAAAGCATTAAACCTGAATAAGGAGATTTTTCGGATGGAAAAGATCAAGTGTCAGTGCGGACACCAAAATCCGCCTGGAACGAATCTGTGTGCATCCTGCGGCAGACCGCTGACAGAAAAAGAAAAACACCAGAAACTGGCTGATATGCGGTATGAAGGAACGGCGCGCCGGTCCCAGACGTACAATAAATCAGTGGTTGATAAAATCTGGAATTTTTTCTCGAGCGTCAAAGTCGGGATTGGAATCATCATCGCTATCCTGGTGGCGGCATCGATCGGCACCATTCTGCCCCAGCAGCTGTTCACTCCGGCATACAGCCAGGGAGCAGATGCAGTGCGGGAGTACTATGCGGATGTCTATGGAACTTTTGGCAGCATTTATCATTTTCTTGGATTTCATGACCTGTACAGCTCTTATTGGTTTCAGGCACTTATCGGCATGCTCGGCATCTCGCTGATCATCGCCAGCCTCGACCGCGGGGTTCCGCTGTATAAATCGCTGAAAAAGCAGCGTGTGCTCCGGCATGAAAGTTTCATGAAGCGGCAGCGTCTTTTTGGTGCTGGTACATCAGGAAGCCCCGACGCGCTCCGACAGGCGGAAAAGAAACTGAAAGATATGCGCTACAACGTCAGAACCGATAAAAACGGATTGCTGGCGGAAAAAGGCCGTTTTTCCCGGTGGGGTCCTTATGTGAATCATATCGGCCTTATCATCTTCCTGATCGGGGTGATGTTCCGTATGCTTCCAGGTTTCTATGTTGATGAACAGATGTGGATCCGGGAAGGGGAAACGCGGGCGATCCCTGGGGCAGATGGCTATTATCTGGCCAGTGAAAGTTTCAAGGTTGAGACTTATTCAGGAGAAGGCGATGAACAGGTTTTCGAGGATGCATTAAATGAAGTCGGGACAGTCGTGAAAAACTATCAGACGAATTCAATCCTTTACAAAGTGCCGGAAGGCAGTCCGCCTGGTTCAACGGAAAACCTGGAGGAGGTCAAGGAATATCCCATTCAGGTCAATGAGCCGCTCAAATTCGATGGATATGCTGTCTATCAGATGGACTTCCGGCTGAATGAGCTGAAATCGATGACATTTGCGCTGACCAATAAAGAAACAGAGGAATCACGGGGAGAACTGACGGTTGATCTGGACAATCCTCAGCGTGTGTATGAGCTGGAAGATGGATCAACAGTCGAATTGCTCGGTTATTATCCTGATTTCTCCGGATTCGCCGAAAACGGTGCACCGGAGACAGCGACTCCGATTCCGAACAATCCGGGCTTTCTGGTCCGGATGACAACGCCGGAAACCCCTGAAGGGGAAACGAGCTTTATTGTGATCCGGGAGACGATCGAGCCATTCGGCGACAATGAATACAAGCTCACATTCCAAAGTGCCGATACACGAAATGTTTCCGGGCTGACTGTCCGGAAAGATGAAACGCTGCCGATTCTCATACTTGGCGGAATCATTTTCATGATCGGTGTAACCCAGGGTATGTACTTTAATCACCGGCGCATCTGGATTCAGGAAAAGCCGGACGGTACGCTCCTCGTAGCGGCCCATACCAACAAAAACTGGTTCGCGCTTAAAAAAGAGCTGGATCAGATGACAGAGACTGCCTCTCTTCCGGGATACACAGATCAGCAGGAAGCCGGCAGTCCGGCGAAAAAGGAAGGTGAGAAACAGTATGACGTTAGTTGATTTGAGCAGCAATCTGCTGCTTGCGGCTTTTTTTGCCTATTTGATCGGCACCCTGCTGTTCGGCGGTGCCGTCCGGGGGAATAAGCAAGGGGAATACACGTCTGAGAACCGATGGGGGAAAGTGGCCATCACGGTCACTGTTCTCGGTTTTCTTGCGAATTTAGGGTTTTTCTTCACAAGATGGATGGCCTCCGGGCACATTCCGCTCAGTAATATGTTTGAATTTACAGCGGCGTTCGGCATGATGCTGGTCGGCGGGTTCATCCTGATCTATTTCCTTTACCGCACGGCTGCACTCGGCATGATCGTATTGCCTGTTGCATTGTTGATCATTGCGTATGCCAGCATGTTCCCGCGGGACATCAGCCCGCTCATCCCGGCGCTCCAGAGCTACTGGCTTCCGATCCATGTCTCTACAGTGGTCATCGCGGAAGGAATCCTTGCGATTTCAGCGGGAGCGGGATTGATCTATTTGCTGAAGAACATCGACATGAAGAAAAAGTCGAAGCAGCGGCTTTGGCTGGAAGTTCTCATGTATACGCTGTTCCTGGTTCTTGGTTTCGTAGCGGTCAGCTCTTACTTTAACCTGACCGGGTATGAAGCGGAATTCAATTATGTGAACAAAGAAGGCGCGGAAGATTCCGTTGTTTATGAAATGCCGGCCTTGTTCGGCATGAACGAATCAGTGGCCGTGACACAAGGTGTGCTGGAACCGTTCGTTGAAGTGCCTGCAATTATCAATGGCGCGAAACTGACAACTGTTGTTTGGTCCTTGCTGATCGGCACCCTGCTGTACTGGTTCGTCCGGCTGATCGCCAGACGCCGCATTGCTGAAATGGTGCAGCCGCTGGTACGGAACACCAACTCCCAGCTCATGGACGAAGTAGGGTACCGTTCCGTGATCATCGGTTTTCCGGTGTTCTCACTCGGCGCGCTGATTTTCGCGATGATCTGGGCGCAGGAAGCCTGGGGCCGGTTCTGGGGATGGGATCCGAAAGAAGTATGGGCACTCATCACATGGCTGTTCTATGCTGCTTACCTGCACCTGCGGCTTGGCAAAGGCTGGCAGGGTGAAAAATCAGCCTGGCTTGCCGTTATCGGTTTTGCGATCATCATGTTCAACCTGGTTGCCGTGAACCTGATCATTGCCGGCCTCCATTCCTATGCTTAATCCTTGAAGCCTTTTCCTTTCCGGGAAAAGGCTTTTCATTTATTTTTATCTTGGTTCATGTAAAATACAGGTATGAGCTGAAAGTTGGAGGGGAAATCATGTCTGAAGAAATTACGATACTGGTTGTGGATGATGAAGAACGAATTCGTCGTCTGCTGAAAATTTACTTGGAACGGGAAGGCTATACAGTCGAAGAAGCCGGAGACGGAGCTGAAGCCTTGGAGATGGCGCTTGCAAAAGACTACCACTGCATCCTGCTGGATCTTATGATGCCGGAGAAAGACGGAATTGAAGTGACGGAGGAATTGCGTGAAAAGAAAACGACGCCGATCATCATGCTGACGGCAAAAGGGGAAGAAGCGAACCGCGTGCAGGGATTTGAGACCGGCGCGGATGACTATATTGTCAAACCGTTCAGCCCGCGGGAAGTCGTGCTCCGGGTCAAAGCGCTTCTGCGCCGCTCAGCAGGCTCCGTGCCTGTAGCAGGAACGGCGGTTTCAAAAGAGCTGGTCGTGTTTCCGCACCTCACCATCGATCACGATGCACACCGCGTGACAGCAGACGGCAAAGAAGTGAACTTGACGCCGAAAGAATACGAATTGCTGTATTTTCTTGCGAAATCACCGGACAAAGTGTTTGATCGGGAGCATTTGCTCAAAGAAGTCTGGCATTATGATTTTTTTGGGGATCTGCGGACAGTGGATACGCACGTGAAGCGATTGCGGGAGAAACTGAACCGGGTTTCTGAATCAGCCGCCAAGATGATTGTGACCGTCTGGGGCGTCGGCTATAAATTTGAGGTCGTCAATGAATAGAATATGGAATAGCGTAGTCGGGAAGCTGTGGTTAACCATATTGCTTCTCGTTTCGTTTGTTCTGTTCATTGCAACTGTTTTGCAGCTTGAATTCCTGGAGAATTATCATAGTGAGCAGATTCGGGAATCACTCACACAGGAGGCGGAAACCATCGCCCAACTGTTCCGGGAACATGAAGGGGAATCGATGGCATTTGAAGTGATTCCGAGTATTCTGGATGAAGATACCAATGTGGTGGTTGCGCAGCAGCCGGATGAAGTGACATACTACATTCATGAAGGACTGAACAGTGAGCGGACACGTGAGCTGATATTGGAAGAACCGGCATTTCAGGAAGTGTTCGAGACTGACCAGACCGTCGTAAAAGAACTGATTCTGCCATCGCTTCAGGATGAGAACATGCTGGAATCATTCATTGTGCTTGCCAGTCCGCTGGAAGCGGAAGAAGCCGTTCACGGGACGGTTTTCATCTATCAGTCGCTGGATGTGATGCAGCAGACGACAAGAGAAACGACGAATACCGTCTTTTTATCTGCATTCATCGCCTTCATTCTGACGACGATTTTCGCATTTTTCCTGTCCACCCGAATCACATCACCGCTCCGGAAGATCCGGGAAGGTGCGATGGAACTCGCAAAAGGTAATTTCGAAACGAAAGTGCGGGCGACATCGAATGATGAAATCGGACAGCTTGCTGTAGCGTTCAATCAGATGGGCAGACAGCTGAAGCATCACTTGGAAGTGATCAGCCAGGAAAAAGAACAATTGTCGAGTATCCTGACTTCCATGACGGATGCGGTAATCACGTTCAATCAGGACCGCACCATCCTTGTCAGCAATCCGCCGGCAGACCAGCTGATCCGGGAATGGTTTTACAGCCGCGGGGCAGACGAGGAATTCCTGATGCCATCTGAAATGCTCCACATGCTCGATTATGTACTGGAGCAGGAAGAAGAATTGGATGAAGAGCTGGAAATGGAAGGCATCTATTATGCCATCACAATCAGTCCGCTCTACAGCGGAGAGTCGGTCCGGGGCGCTGTGGCGGTTCTCCGTAATATGACAGAACAGCATCGGCTGGAAAAGCTCCGTTCGGATTTCATCGCCAATGTCTCGCATGAATTAAGAACGCCGGTTCAGATGCTGCAGGGCTACTCGGAGGCAATTATGGATGATATTGTCGAGACGGAAGAAGAACGGCGGGAAGTGACGAAAATCATTTACGAAGAATCACACCGCATGGGCCGGCTCGTTTCGGATCTGTTGGACCTGGCCCGTCTGGAGTCCGGCCATATGCGGCTGTACCGCAACCCGGTGGCGGTGAAACCGGCGATCGAGCGAATGACGATGAAATTCGCCCAAGCGGCCCGCGAGCAGGAAGTCAGACTATCATTCAATTCGCCGCTCAGTGATCAAGTGATTGCCGAGATGGATGAAGACCGCATCGAGCAAGTGATGACCAACTTGATTGATAATGCTATTCGGCATACGCCGCAGGGGGGAGACGTGACAATAAGCGTCACGAAGGAACAGGGCTTTGCGAAAGTGGCGGTTGCTGATAACGGCATTGGCATAACAGTTGAGGATCTGGAATATGTTTTCGAACGGTTTTATAAGGCCGATAAAGCGAGGACCCGCGGAAAAGGCGGAACCGGTCTTGGCTTGGCGATTGCCCGTAACATTATTATTGCGCATGATGGGAAAATCTTTGCAGAAAGTGCGCTTGGAGAAGGAACCGTATTTTCTTTTATACTGCCGCTTAAAAAGCTGTAACTAAAGCGGCTGGCTGTACGACTAATCCACTGAACGGAGGGAGTGCATGAATGACTCCGTTTTTCACCGGCTGTATGATGAGTATCATCAAGACGTGTTTCAATTTCTTGTTTATCTCGTGAAAAACCGGCACATTGCAGAAGATTTGATGCATGAAGTGTATATACGGGTGTTCAGGGCTTATGACCGCTTTGAAGGCAAAAGCTCGGAGAAGACCTGGCTTTTTTCGATTGCCAAAAATGTCGCGATCGACCATTTCAGAAAGATGGCAGTGCGCAAACGCCACGCCCAGGATTTTTTTGACTGGGAGACACAGCAACTCGTCTCTGCGGAACGAATGCCGGAAGAAGTGACGGAACTGAACGAAGATAAACAGTATTTATATGAAATGCTGGATCAATGCACAGGCGATCAGAAAATGGTCATCCTCCTGCGTTTTTTTCAGGATTTGTCCATTGCGGAAACCGCGGAAGCGCTCGGCTGGACAGAAGGGAAAGTGAAAACCGTCCAGCATCGGGGAATTAAAGTGCTGCGTGAAAAAATGAACGCGGGCGAAAGGGGTGGCTCGGATGGCACATAATGAATGGGATGACGATCGCATTGAACAGCTGCTCCGGGAATTTCCGAAAATTGAAGACCACCGGCCGAAAGAAGAAGTTCAAAGGCGGCTTCAAAGAGAAACAAAACCGCCAAAAAGGCAGACGCATTGGATGCCCGCTGTCGTTGCGGCAGCGGCATTCCTGACCTTGGGCATCCTGTTGGCTTCTTTCCTCGGCCGGGAAACCAATTTTGAAACGGCCGGAATGGAAGAAGCGGAACTTGTGGAAGAAGAGGCTGCCCTCGATAACGGCGGTGAAGAAGCGGCCGTTGAGGAAGAGGCTGTAATGGAAGAGGAAGCAGTTGAAGAAGCGGCGACAGCTGAAGGAGAAGGAATGGCAGAAAGTGCGGAAATGGCTCCATTGGCAGAGGACGTTCGCACAGCCGTCTATCCTGGAGACTTGGAAGGTTATGAACTACTGTCACTCGGACTGACAACCGAAGCATTTGTTGTTCCGGTTTCAGTGCTTGTTCCGTCCGAGCTGCTCGACGGCACGGAGCCGGAAATTGCTGCCTTGTATAATGCCTTTGCAGCTGAAGTGGATGAAGAAGCGCTGGGATTCGATGATTATCATCCGTATCCCGGCACGATTGCATCAGAAGACGGAACAGTCGTGCATGAGCTGCCGGCTGATCACGAGTTCGGGCTTTCATCAGCCACTGCTTCCGTCTATATGGCGAGTCTGCAGGAAACCTTCCGGGAGGCCGAGCAGATTGAAGTGATAACAGAAACAGGTGAGCAGGCGGAAATTGACCCGATCGGACCTGTGGAGCCGATAACCGGCGGGGTTGAAGGCGCAGCTTATTTTGTCTTCACGGCAGCAAACGGGGAAATGTACTTGGCGCCGGATTACGGCTCCGGCTATAGTTCTGCTGTTGAAGCGCTCACCGCACTTCAGGAAGCACCGAGCGATCTGCTGGCATCTCCGATTCCGGAGGACATTGCATACGCAGTAGAGGAACAGGCGGGAACAGTGATTGTCACATTTGCTGAGCCGCTGGATCTTTCTCTTCTCGATGAGACGGAAATCGCCAGACTTTTTGAAAGCCTTGCACTGACAGCCGGCTCATTCGGCAATGAAGTCAGGGTGGTGAATGTGTTGCAGGACACTTGGATGAATTATGATCTCTCACTGCCGCTTGAACCACCGGTTGCACCGAACAAAGTGCTATGGATTCCATGATGAAAGTTCGGGCAGTTTCAAAAACCGTTCTGCTGCCGTCCGGCCGGACGGCAGGTTTGAAAATAAAATGGAAGCCCTGTAAGCATTTCTGTTTACAGGGCTTCCATTTTTATTTAAGATTAAGATAATTACACCGCGGAAGCGGTTAAAAAAATAGTCGATTCATCTTCGGGGCAGGGTGCAATTCCCTACCGGCGGTAATTGGAGCAGGTTCTGCTTCATCAGCCCGCGAGCCGCAAGGCAGGATTTGGTGCGATTCCAAAGCCGACAGTACAGTCTGGATGGGAGAAGGTGAAGGTGCGGATGTATGCCGTTTTTCCAATCCGGCATGCTGAATTCAGTGTGCCTGTTCTCCCTTAAGCGTTTTAGCTTAAGGGTTTTGTTTTGGGCGGATACAGTTCGAGCCTTTCTTCTTGATGAATCAAGTGAGGAGAGAGGATTATGAGAAACAAGAAACTGCAGTCGATGCTGGTCATTGGAATGTTATCGAGCATTTCGTTCATCCTGATGCTGTTTAATTTTCCGCTTCCGGCGTTGCCGTCATTTCTGAAAGTGGATTTCAGTGATGTGCCGGCGCTGATTGCTGCAATTACGATGGGACCGGCAGCCGGCATCCTGGTTGCTGCATTCAAAAATGTGCTGGACTGGCTGCTATCCGGCAGCCCTACAGGCGTTCCGGTCGGGCATTTGGCAAATTTTACAACGAGTCTGCTTTTCATTCTGCCAGTCTATGCAATCTACCGGAAAGCGTCCAGTCTGCGCGGCCTTGGTTTTGGTCTTGTAGCCGGCACGTTGTCGATGGCTGTCGGCATGAGTATTCTAAACTTTTACGTCTTCCTGCCGATGTATACGTATTTTCTGAATATGCCGGAAATGACAGGGAGCGCACTTATTGAAAGTGTTGTACTCGGAATCTTGCCATTCAATGTTATTAAAGGCCTCCTGCTGACCGCGGCCGTTATACTCTTGTTCAAAAGCATGCAGCCATGGATTGAAAAGCAGCGCGCGTTATACAGTCAGTGAACAATTTATGAACAATAACGAAGAAATATAAAAAGCCGGGAAACCGGCTTTTTTTGCTGGGGAATAATCAGTGTCCAGGCATTATTCTGCTTGTTCTTTATTGAGTGTATGGGTTGCTATGACAGGTCATAAGAAAAGCCGGAAGCACCATGCTTCCGGCAGACTATCAGTCTTCAAATTTAAGCGGATCGCCGTCAAACGGAGCGTCTTCCACCTTGATGGAATCGGTCGGACAGCCCTCAAATGCATCCATCATGTCTTCTTCGAGTTCATCTGGCACTGGGGTATTCCCCATGTTATCATCAAGGATAACAAAGGCGATTCCTTCGTCATCGTAATCATAAATGTCTGGTGCAGCTGCACCGCACGCTCCACATGCAATGCATGTATCTTTATCAACTATTGTATATTTAGGCATAGCTATCCTCTCCTTTAAGTAATCCCCGGACACGCTCCGCAGAGCTATCGTATTTATTCTAATCATGTTTACTGAGCATTTCAACCAATAGATGTCTGGAGGGACGGAAGTTGTCATTTGAAGAAGCGATCTTGGCCATAATGAAGAAGCTGAATGGGCAGCGGACAGTGTCCGCGCCCTATCACGTGCTGAAAGGAAAAAAGTCCGGTCAGACCATTCAGGATATCGGTTATTTCAGCCTCCATCCTTTTTTTGGTGTCATGCCGGCGCTGAAAAAAGAAAAGTACGATGAAGCGGTCGCCGCACTGCGGTACAGCGGCTTTATCGGAGAAGCGGACAAGCAGATCCGGCTATTGGCCGGAGGAGAGAAGTTGGCGCTTCCCGAACATCATTTTAACGGCTGGAAGTATCAGGGGCGGGAGCGGCTCTTTTTTGCCCGGTTGTCGCTGGTTATTCAAACGCTGTCACATAAGCATCAGGGCATCCGGGTGTTCGACCCGGTCCAGAACCGGACGGATATTCAGCAATGGGTGAAGAAGTACCTGATGGATACAACCTATGCTGCACCGGAAACATATAAAGCGTTCAAAGAAGAAATGGAACGAAGTTTAGGGGCCGCTGCGACCGGCGATGACGGGAAATCGGTGCTGTTAGGCCGGTTTTCCGGCTATGGGATCAGCGGTCAGACGTGGCAGCAGATGGCAGCAGAGCGCGGCTGTTCGGAAATGGATGTCCGACTGGCAGCGACTGAGACTCTGCATAGCTGGCTTGACGAAATCAGTGATGGTGATTACCCGCTGCTGATTCCGTTTCTTGAAGATGTAATCCGGCGTTCGGCGCTGACCGATTCCACACGACGGACAATCCATCTGTTTAAGGAAGGACATTCGATGGAGGAGATCGCTGCGATCCGGCGGCTCAGACCGAGCACGATCGAAGATCATTTCGTCGAAATGGCCATGAATGATCCGGCGTTCGATGTCACGCAATTCATGAAGCGGGAAGATTATGACCGGGTATCCGCGGTGAGCCGGGGAGCTGATACAAAACGTTTGCGGGATATAAAAGAACAGCTTCCGGACTTGAGCTATTTTCAGATCCGGCTCGCGCTGTCTGCGAAAGGGGGAGAAACATGAACCTTGAACAATTGCTGGAAGACAAATACGGCTACAGATCTTTCCGTACCGGGCAAAAGGAAATAATCAGCGAAGTGCTGAACGGCCGCGATGTGCTGGCATTGCTCCCCACCGGCATGGGCAAGTCGCTCTGTTACCAGCTTCCCGGTCACGTGCTCCCAGGCAGTGTGCTGATTGTGTCACCTTTATTGTCATTGATGCAGGATCAAGTCGCCCAGCTGAAAAAAATGGGTGAAAAAAGCGTCGTGGCGATTAATTCATTTTTAAAAGCGGAAGAAAAAGAGCAGATCTGGCAGGCGATCGGCGACTACCGGTTCATTTTCATATCTCCTGAAATGCTGCTGCAACCGCAAGTGATCCGCCGATTGCAGCGAATCACAATTGCCCTGGTTGTAGCGGATGAAGCACATTGCATTTCGCAATGGGGATTCGATTTCCGCCCGGATTACCTGCGGATTGCCGAAGTGCTTCCGGCGCTCGGTGCGCCGCAAGTGCTCGCTCTTACAGCGACTGCGACCAAAAAAGTGGAACAGGATATCCGGCACTACCTGCAGCTGGATGATCCGGTCATCTATATCCATCCGATGGACCGAAAAAATATCGCATATGACTTAAAAAATTTCCGGGACGGGGAAGAAAAACGGGAATGGCTGCTGGCATTTGCTGAAACGTATGAAGGGCCCGGTATTGTCTATGCAGGTACCCGCCGGAAAGCGGAGGAACTGGCCGGAATTCTGACGGATAACGGACTGCCGGCAGCTTTCTACCATGGCGGAATGGAACAACAGGACCGGATCTTCATTCAGCAGCAATTCCAGAACGGGGAAATCAATTGGGTCTGCTCAACGAATGCGTTCGGCATGGGAATTCATGTGCCGAACGTCCGGCACGTCATTCATTTTCAGATTCCGACTGCAATTGAAGAATTCGTACAGGAAGTCGGTCGGGCTGGCCGGGACGGGCTCCCGGCACTGGCGACACTCCTGATGGCTCCCGGTGATGAAAAGCTGATGCAGGCGCTGCTGATTGATGAGCTGCCGACCCGGCATGAAATCGAAGCGGTTGCTTCAGACAGTGCCGGCCGGGTGGATTTAGTGGAAGCCGGCATTGTCCGGGAAACTTCCTACCGCGTCATCCGATATTGGCTGGGCCGGATGACACCCGAACAAACCATTGTTCAAATTGAACGGCTGGCTGAAGATAAATTGATGAGAGCCGCCAGTATGACGGGTCTTGCAGAGAGCGGAAAATGTCTTCGGGCGTATATTCTCGGATATTTTGACCAGCAATTACAGGAACATCCAGAGAATTGCTGCCTCTGGTGCGGCATTGATTATGAGCCATATCCGTTGAGAACAACTGAGTCGGAAGAATCGGAAAGTTTGCACTGGCAACAGCGGCTAAGCAGACTGCTGCCGTAATTTTTTGACTATGCTGGCATTTACAACCGGGATATTTTTCGTCATAATAGAACTATCAGATTAGATAGGAGCAAAATAGATGGGGAACCGAAAGTACCGAAAACCGATTGACAGATATCAGCCGCCGACGCCTATGGATACTAAAAAATCGCCGTCGCGGACTGCCCGCCGGCAAGCTGGAAAAGGATCCGCAGCGAATCATGAGCAGCGAAATGCAGGGGCGAGCAGAGGCGGACGTCTTCTGTCTGTTTTGTTTTTTGTCTTTATCTTTCTTCCTGTGTTCGCTGTCTTTTTGTACGTCGCTGTTATCTATAGCCCTGACGAGGAAAAACAAATCAGCGTCAGCAGCAGTAATGAGGTAAGCTTTCAGGAAAATGCCAAACCGATCACGCCCCTTGTTATTCCGGATGAAGAGCCTGCTGAGGAAGCGCCGGAAGAACCAGCCGCTGAACCGGCGGCAGAAATAACGGAAGAGGAACCTGAAGCTGTGCAGGAAGTGGAGCCGGCGGAAGAGCCTGCTCCGGAAAAACCTGCGGAGCCGGAACCTGAAGAACCGGATGCGCCCCAGCAAATACATACTGTTCAAAAAGGTGAAACACTTTACCGGATTGCAATCAGTTATTACGGCACGAGTACAGCAGTCGACCGGATTATGCAGGCGAACGGCATGAATACACCGGATCTGTCGATTGGTGAAACGCTTGTGCTGCCGAATTGAAAAAATCAGCAAACAATAATACCAATCCATGACAGACAATGGGCTAGCAGTGATAACTGGAGGCGATTTAGATGTTTGTGAAAAGTGTAATGGTCAAGCGGGAGAAGTGTTTTAAGCTCTCGCCGGCTGATTCGGTTCAAAAAGGAATCGAGTTGCTGGAAAAGCATCAGATCGATGCCCTCCCGGTAGTTGAAGGAAATAAATACAAAGGAATTTTCACTTGGTATCATGCATACCGGGCGCATTTTGAATCCGGCCTGGACAAAGAGGAGTTCTTGAAGACGGTACGGGCGGCAGATATTCTGGTCAATCAGGACGTTCATTTGACTGTCAATGCGGTATACGAAGAAGCCCTTCTGAAATTGAACAATTTTCCGATCATTGCAGTGGTTGACGGAACCGAATTCCTTGGAATTGTGACACGTTATGATGTGATGAACCAGCTGCAAAGCGCATTCGGCAATCAGCGGAAAGGGGTCCGGATTTCATTTACTTCCGCTGAAACTGAAGGCCGGATTGCACGGCTAGCCGATATCATCGATAAATTTCATGAGTCGGTCATCTCGCTTGTTACATTCGATGAGACTGATAAGCTTGTCCGGCGAATCGTGTTGAAAGTTGAGAAAAAGAACAACATCGACCGTTTTCTGAAAGAACTGGGCAAAGCCGGGTTCCGTGTGCTTGACATAACTGAAGATTAACAGGTAAAAAGGTAAAGCGACGCTTTACCTTTTTTTGCTTAGGAGAGATTAGAGATGTTTAAGAGAATTGCGCTGACAATCATTGCCGGCGGAACGGGCCTCCTTGCCCGTATGTTCTGGAATGCGTTTCACGCCACCCAGAAATATGAAGTTTTTGAGTTGAAGGCCCCCCGGCAGTTTGAGCCTTTTCGGATGCTGTTCATTTCAGATATCCACCGGCGGAAACTCCAGCCCGGATTTGCTGAAGGAACGCCTGATATAATCATCATTGGCGGAGATCTGGCAGAAGGCGGAGTGCCTCCTGAGCGGGTTCGGCACAATCTGGAAGTGCTTGCAGCCATGGCTCCTGCATATTTCATCTGGGGCAATAATGACAGAGAGCTGCGGGAACAGAAACTGCGGCGCATGTTCGCCGAGACAGGAGTGACCATTTTAGAGAACGAATCAGTCAATCTGTTCGGAAATCCTCACCTGAAACTGATATCGTTTGATTATTTTGCATTCAAACGGAATGGATTACAGGAAGCGTTCAAGGGTGTTGATGAGCAGGATACCGTGATATTCCTGTCCCATACGCCGGAAATCTTTGATCATGTTCAGAACCGTTATCCTGTCCATCTTATGGTTGCAGGCCACACCCATGGCGGTCAAATCCGGCTGGGGAAATATGGGCTTTATGAAAAAGGGAAGACTGAAACGACCAATGGCGTCATCCGGCTTATTTCAAACGGCTATGGTACGACGCAGCTGCCGTTGCGCCTCGGAGCTGAAGCGGAATTTCATCTGCTGACCATCCGGCCGACGACTGAAGCTGCTGGCGCAGAATAATAAAAGAAATAATGCAAGAAACAGGAGCTGATTGAATGGAGACGGCAGATGCCATCGTGATCGGCGGAGGCCCGTGCGGACTTGCGGCAGCGATCGCTGTCCAGGACATCGGTCTGAAGCCGGTCATTATTGAAAAAGGAAATATTGTCAATGCAATTTATCATTATCCGACCCACCAGACGTTTTTTAGCACGAGCGAGCGCTTGTCGATTGGAGATATCCCGTTTATCACAGAAAACCGGAAGCCGAAGCGCAGCCAGGCACTTGTCTATTACCGAGAAGTAGTAAAGCGGAAAGCATTGGATGTGCGTGCGTATGAAGAAGTCCAGACTGTCCGGAAGTCAGACGGTCTGTTTACCGTCAAAACGGCGAAAGGCAGTTACCGGACGCCGTATGTGATCATTGCCACCGGCTATTACGATCATCCGAATCCACTTCCGGTGCAAGGGGCGGATCTGCCGAAGGTCAAGCATTATTTCAAGGAGGGACATCCGTATTTTGAGCAGGATGTCCTTGTGATCGGCGGTAAGAATTCCGCGGTCGACGCAGCAATCGAGCTCCATAAAAGCGGGGCGCGTGTGACCGTATCATACCGCGGGGAAGAGTATTCCAGCAGTGTGAAACCATGGATCCTTCCTGAATTTGACGGATTGGTGCAAAAAGGTGAAATCGGAATGCATTTCTGCTCGGAAGTCGAGAGAATTACAGAAAGCGAAGCCATCCTGTCAGTTGCGGGCGACCGGTTGACTGTTCCGAATGACTTTGTATTTGCCATGATCGGCTATCATCCGGATCACCGCTTCCTGAAAGAAATGGGAATCGGGATCGATGAAACAACCGGCAGACCGCTTCATGACGAAGAAACGATGGAGACCGGAGTGGACAATCTGTTTATCGCCGGTGTGATTGCAGCCGGAAATAACGCAAACGAAATTTTCATCGAAAATGGCAGATTCCATGGTGGCCAAATTGCAGACGCAATAGCTAGAAAGAGGAATCTGAATGAAAGTTAGTAAAAGGAGCTGTCCAAAAAGCCTCCTAAATTAAAAACAGGGAGAGAATAACCAATCGGTTTTCTCTCCCTGTTTTTTTGAAGCCCGCTTTTTTCGAAAGTAACCAGAGGAAGTGTCCGCCAGACTGAGACTCAGCTACTTCTTTTGAATAAAAAAAGGCTGTCCCGCAAAGTCATTTTTCATGACCTTTTAGGACAGCTTCTTTTGGTGTTTATCAATTTCAAATCCCGGCGCCATCTTCCGTTCAGGAAAAGATGCGACGGATGTCTGAGCCGTTGCACAGCCCGATCAGCAGCTTTAGCCTGGCTTTCTGGCCGCTGAGACCATGAGCGACGATGACGCCTTCTTCCTGAAGCATGCGCCCGCCGCCGGGGTATGCGTAAACGGCTTGGGCGATGCCATTAAAACAGCGGGAAACAAGAACGACGGGAATATCATGACTGATCGCCCGCCGCACTGCCGGCAAAAGGGCCGGCGGAACATTTCCTTGACCCAGGCCTTCCAGGACAATTCCATCGTATGCCAGGTCGATCGCTGAATCGACAATATCGCCATCCATGCCGGCGAACACTTTTAGCAGCATGACCTTTTTTGTAATCGCTTCAACGTTGTAATATTCCTGGCGCATTGGGCTGTGATGGAACCGGACCGCATTTTTTGTCACGATGCCGATCGGGCCGTACTGTGGGCTCTGGAATGTCGAGACATTGCTGCTATGTGTTTTTGTGACGTTCTGTGCTGTGTGAATCTCATCATTCAGCACGACCAGTACACCTTTCCCTGCCGCCTCGGGATCCGCAGCGACGCGGAGGGCACTGATGAGATTGTAGACGCCATCAGAGCCGATTTCGTTTGATGTCCGCATGGCGCCGGTCAGGATCACCGGAAGCTCCGATTCCAGAGTGAGATCCAAAAAATAAGCGGTCTCTTCCAGTGTATCGGTGCCATGAGTGATGACCACGCCATCAATGTCCCGGATTCGGCGGTAACTGTTGATCAGCTGGCGGATGGAAAACATTTCGGCCGGTGTAATATGCGGTGAAGGCAAATTGAAAACCTCTTCTTCGAAAATCTCGGCATGATCCTCAAATTTTTCTCTTTCTGCCATCATCGGATTCTGATCGCCCGGCATGACTGCTCCGGAACTCTCTTGGGTGTGCATGGAAATGGTGCCGCCTGTATGAATCAGCAAAATTTTCTTTTTCATTGATTTCCTCCTGAAAGACGTCATTTGTCCGGTGCTCCACGTGTTATACTGAAAAGAACTTAAGTGAAGGAGCGTGCTTATGCTCATTCTCCTCTCGGTCGCGATTGCACCGAGCCTGGCTCTCTTCAGTTATTTCTATTTGCGGACAGAATTCATGAAAGAGCCATCGCGGCTGCTGTTTCATTGTTTCATCTATGGTGCTATTTTAACCTTTCCGATTTTGTTTGTTCAATATGTGTTTGCAGAAGAACAGGTGTTTCAGCATGCCTATGTTCAGGATGTACTGTTTACAGGCACAGTCGAAGAGTTTTTTAAATGGCTGATTCTGCTGCTGGTCATCTACCGCCACGTGGAGTTCGATGTGCCGAATGACGGAATCCTGTACGGCACCAGCATCGCGCTTGGATTTGCCACTGTGGAAAATGTGCTGTATCTGCTTGAGTTCGGCATCGATGCGGCGTTTTTCCGGGCGTTTCTGCCTGTTTCAAGCCATGCGTTATTCGGTGTGGTCATGGGGTTTTACTTTGGAAAAGCGAAATGGCCAGGAAAACTCAATATAAAAATTTGGCTGGCAATCGGGCTGTTCGGACCGCTTTCACTGCATATCCTGTATAATTCAATTCTGTTTCTGGAAAACTCAAGGCTCGAACTGATCATTCCGTTCATGCTGTTTTTGTGGTGGTTCGCTCTGCGGAAAGTTAAACAGGCCCACCAGCTCACGATCGATCATTACCATGACCGGCCGCCGCTCATTCCGTAACCAGCCGGTTGCAGGTCATGAATAAATTTCGTGCTTCCCTGAAAAGTTCTGGTTCCCGGAACTTTTCTTTTTTATGATAAAATGAAGTGACTTGAATGGATGAGGTGACAGTTTTTATGAGAACAATGCAAATTGCGATTGACGGACCAGCCGCTGCCGGAAAAAGTACGGTAGCGAAAATTGTGGCCGAACAGCTGGGATTCATATACATAGATACAGGTGCAATGTATCGGGCAGCTACCTTAAAAGCATTGACGGCCGGAGCTGATCTCACAGACGGGGAGGCGCTGTCAGCACTGCTGAAAAATGTGGATATCCGGCTTGAACCCGGTGAACAGGGGCAGCGCGTCTACCTCGATGGACAGGATGTGACTGAAGAAATCCGCACTGACCAAGTGACAAAATCCGTCTCGGAAGTGGCTGCACACCGGGAAATCCGGGAACAAATGGTCCAGCTGCAGAAAGAGCTCGCAGAAGGGCGGGGCGTGGTCATGGACGGGCGGGATATCGGCACCCGTGTACTGCAGGATGCCGGACTGAAAGTTTACATGATCGCTTCTGCTGAAGAACGGGCGCAGCGACGATTTGAGGAAAATCGGACGCGCGGCATCCGGACGCCGCTTGATGTGCTGAAGATGGAAATTGAAAAGCGGGACCGGATGGACTCGGAGCGGAAAGAATCCCCTCTCGTTCAGGCACAAGATGCCGTGTTGATCGATACGACATCCCTGACAGTGCCGGAAGTGGCATCCCGAATTATCGGACTGGCGAAAGAGAGGCTGAACTAGCATGGAATTCTATCATTTCGCCAGAGGAGTCGTCGCTTCTATCGTTAAGCCGCTTTACCGGTTGGATATCCGGGGAACGGAGCATTTTCCAAAGGATGCCGGTGTATTGGTATGTGCGAATCATACGCATAATTTTGATCCGCTGGCGCTGGGAGTCGCTACGCCGCGCCCGGTTAATTTTATGGCAAAAGCAGAGCTGTTTGCGGCTCCGGTACTAAAGGGGCTGCTGCCGAAAGTGAATGCATTTCCGGTGAAACGGGGGCTGAGTGACCGGGAGGCGATGCGGACGGCACTCCGGCTGCTGAAAAGCGGAGAAGTCGTCGGCATGTTCCCTGAAGGTACGCGAAGCAAGGATGGGAAACTCGGAAAAGGGCTTGCGGGCGCTGGTTTTTTTGCGCTTCGCGGAGATGCGGATGTAGTTCCATGTGCGATTATCGGGCAGTATAAGCCGTTGCGCCGGGTGAAAGTTATTTTTGGCCAGCCGCTCGCCATGGCGCCGTTCCGGGAACGCAAAGCATCTGCCGAAGAAGTCACAGCAGCGATTATGCAGGAGATTCAAAGAATTTTGGATGAAAATGAGAATTCTAAGGGATAACTTTTGTTTTTATTAGAGAATTCGCATAAAATAAGACATGGAAAGTTTTTGAGGAGGGCTACTATGTCAGAGGAAATGAACATGATGGAAAACCGTGACTTTCAAGTGGGAGACCGGGTCACAGGAACAGTTGTCAAAGTGGAAGATAAAGCTGTAACTGTCACAATCGACGGAGCGCCGTTTGATGGCGTCGTGCCGATCAGCGAACTGTCCAGTCTCCACATCGAAAAAGCATCAGATTCAGTCCAGGAAGGCGATCAGCTGGAACTACTCATTACGAAAGTGGAAGATGAGAATTTCGTTCTTTCAAAACGGAAAGTGGATGCCGAACAGGCATGGACTGACCTGGAAGCGAAATTCGAATCCGGTGAAATCATCGAAGCGGAAGTGAAAGATGTCGTTAAAGGCGGACTGGTCGTCGATCTGGGCGTGCGCGGATTCGTGCCGGCATCGCTGGTTGAAGACTATTTTGTCGAATCATTCGATGATTATAAGGGCCGGACGCTCACGTTTAAAATCGTGGAGATGGAAAAGGAGAACAACCGCCTGATTCTGTCTCACCGGGCTGTTGTGGAAACAGAAAAAGAAGCGCATAAGACGGAAGTGCTGGAAAATATCCATGCCGGGGATGTGCTGACCGGTAAAGTGCAACGGATCGCTTCATTTGGTGCATTCGTCGATCTTGGCGGCGTGGACGGACTTGTCCATATTTCCCAGCTGTCGTACGAGCATGTTGAAAAAGTATCAGACGTTGTGAAGGAAGGCCAGGAAGTACGGGTTAAAGTATTATCCGTCGACCGCGATGCCGAGCGCATTTCCTTGTCCATCAAGGAAACGCTGCCAGGGCCATGGGACAACATCGAAGAGAGAATGCCGAAAGGTTCTGTGCGCAGAGGCACCGTTAAACGGCTTGTCAGCTACGGCGCGTTCGTCGAAGTGCTTCCGGGTGTGGAAGGCCTCGTGCACATTTCCCAGATTGCACATAAGCACATCGGTACACCGCAGGAAGTGCTGACAGAAGGTCAGGAAGTGGAAGTGAAAGTACTTGACGCCAACGAACAGGACAAGCGCCTGTCGCTCAGCATCAAGGAACTTCAAGACCGCAATGCAGAGCCGGATAACCAGGATTATGAAATGCCGGAAGAATCATCCGGCTTCTCCATCAGCGATGTAATCGGTGATAAGCTTAAAGGATTCCGTTCAGAATAAACGGACTTCTTAACTTCATACCCAGAAAGCGGCGGGCATTCCATTGTTCCGCCGCTTTTTGTGTATAATAGAACTATCTGAAGCTGGAAGGGTGTTATGTATTATGTCAAAACCGACAGTCGCAATCGTCGGCAGGCCAAATGTAGGCAAATCAACAATTTTCAATCGAATCGTAGGGGACCGGGTTTCCATCGTCGAAGATGAGCCGGGAGTTACCCGCGATCGTATATACAGTTCAGCAGAATGGCTGGCACATGAATTCAACCTGATTGATACAGGCGGAATCGATTTGAGCGATGAACCGTTTCTTGAGCAGATCCGCCAGCAGGCGGAAATCGCCATGGACGAAGCCGATGTCATCATTTTCCTCGTCAACGGCCGGGAAGGCGTAACGGTGCAGGATGAGCAGGTGGCGAAAATTCTGTACCGCACGAATAAGCCGGTTGTGCTGGCTGTCAATAAAATCGATAATCCCGACATGCGGGAAATGATTTATGATTTCTATTCGCTTGGCTTCGGAGAACCGTTCCCGATTTCAGGTTCCCATGGGCTTGGGCTCGGCGACCTGCTGGATGAAGCAGCCCGTCACTTCCCGGACAAGCCGGAGGAGGACTATGAGGAGGACGTCATCAAATTTTCATTGATCGGCCGCCCGAACGTCGGGAAATCCTCACTCGTCAATGTGTTGCTCGGGGAAGAGCGGGTCATCGTCAGTGATATTGCCGGCACGACACGCGATGCCATCGATACCGAGTACGAATACAATGACCAGGAATATGTGATCATTGACACTGCCGGCATGCGCAAACGCGGGAAAGTTTACGAAGCGACCGAGAAATACAGCGTGCTCCGCGCACTCCGGGCGATTGAACGTTCCGATGTTGTGTTGGTTGTGCTGAACGGTGAAGAAGGCATCCAGGAGCAGGACAAGAAAATCGCCGGTTATGCGCATGAAGCCGGCAAAGGTGTCATCATCGTCGTCAACAAATGGGATGCCGTCGAGAAAGACGAAAAAACAATGAACGAAAAAACCAAGGAAATCCGGGCTCATTTTCTGTTTCTGGATTATGCGCCAATTTTATTCGTTTCAGCGAAAACAAAGCAGCGCGTGCACAATTTGCTGGAAATCATCAATCGGGTAAGCGAGAATCACTCGCTCCGCATCCAGTCCAGCATCCTGAATGAAGTGATTGCGGATGCTGTGGCGATGAACCCGGCACCGAGTGATAAAGGACGCCGCCTACGGATTTACTATATGACCCAAGTGGCGGTAAAGCCGCCGACATTCGTCGTGTTTGTCAATGAACCGGAACTCATGCATTTTTCATACGAACGATTTTTGCAGAACAGGATCCGGGAAACGTTCGATTTTGAAGGTACACCAATCCGGCTGATTATCCGGGCAAGAGCGTAAGAAGGAGGAGAGCATGATGGAAAAAGTCACAGTATTTGGAGCTGGCAGCTGGGGAACGGCGCTGGCTTACGTGCTGACGCTGAACGGGCATGATGTGCTCTTATGGACGCATCGTGCCGACCAGGCTGATGAACTGAACAGCGGAACAAACGAAAGATACCTGCCGGGTTTCCGGCTGCCGGGAACGCTGAAAGCAACAAGTGATTTACAGCATGCGATCCGGCATTCAGAAACCTTCGTTATTGCGGTGCCATCGAAAGCCATCCGGGAAGTGTGTGCAGAAATCAGCGGCGGGATGGATAAGTCTGCGTTGTTCATCCACGTTTCCAAGGGTATTGAGCCGGATACCCACAAGCGCATCAGTGAAATGATTCGGGAAGAAGTCGGAACTGAGCAGCTGAAAGCGATTGTCGTGCTGTCTGGACCGAGCCATGCAGAAGAAGTGGCCAAAGAGCATCCGACGACCATTACGGCCGCCTCAGAGGACAAGGAAGCAGCAAAGCGCGTGCAGGACCTGTTCATGAACCAGTTCCTGCGGGTCTACACGAACACCGATGTCGTAGGAGTGGAGATTGGCGGAGCGTTAAAGAACATCATTGCGCTTGCAGCCGGACTGACGGACGGACTCGGCTATGGAGATAACGCGAAAGCGGCCCTGATCACGCGGGGGCTTGCGGAAATTGCCCGGCTCGGCGTGAAACTAGGCGCCACGCCGTTAACGTTCTCAGGGCTTTCCGGTGTCGGTGACTTGATCGTCACTTGCACAAGCCCGCATTCCCGGAACTGGCGGGCAGGCAATATGCTCGGCAAAGGCAAAACCGTGGAGGAAGTCGAAGCATCGATGGGCATGGTTGTCGAAGGAATCCGGACGACGAAAGCCGCTTATCAGCTGTCGCAGAAAGTCGGCGTGCCAATGCCGATCACAGCAGCGCTCTACTCGGTGCTGTTTGAACAGGTGCCCGTGGAGAAAGCGGCGGAAGGCCTGATGGACCGTGTGAAAAAAGACGAAATGGAAGATATGATCGACTTGCTTTAATTGTCACAAAAGAAGGGAGCGCGTTGCCGCGTCCCTTCTTTTTCTGTGCTATACTGTTGACTGAAATTGAGCGAAAGGCGGCTAGAACATGACCTCTCTCGATAAAATGTGGATTGCCTTCATCGGAATGGGATTTCTGATGCTTTCCATGGGACTGATCTATCTCAGCAGATACAAAATTAATAATGGTGTACTGAAGTTCGTTACGGCACTGACTGCGTATGGTCTGCTTATCATTGGCTGCATCCTGTCGGCGTTCATCGTATTCAGTGGACCGACCGGCAATTAATGAGGTGAATAATATGAAAAAATTAGCTCTGGTCCTGCTTCTGGCAACGGTCAGTGTGCTATTATCGGGCTGTCTGTTCCCATCAAGCGAGCGGGAGGGCACGAATATTCCGTATGAGCAACAGCTGAACTCCGTGCAGGAAGCGGTCGATCGCTTCCGGGAGAATTCAGGCGGACTGATCCCGATCAGGAACCGCGATGCAGATGTGGATCAGTATATCAAGTATCCGATCGATTTTTCGAAAATTGTACCGGCTTACCTGCCTGAAATTCCGTCCAATGCATTTGAACAAGGCGGCGTTTATCAATATGTCCTGATGGACGTGGAAAACGTACCGACCGTTAAACTTGTCGATCTCCAGCTGGCAGAGCAGCTCCGTTCGCTGAACGTCCGAAAAGGCATAAACGGCTATGTGCCGATTGCCAGTGTAGTGACGGATAATGTGTACCGGCCCAGTTATGAGGCAATGGGACTCGAAGGCGCTGCGGAAGTAACGAGCCCTTACAGCGGCCGCAATCTACCGATCGTCGTCACCGGGGCCGGTGATTTCTATGTGGATTATTCGATGGATCTTTTCACGGAACTGCAGGAATACGAAGGGGAAGTAACACCGGGCGAAGACATCCGGTTCCTGCTGTATGATGATAGTCCGATTGTGCCGGCTTACTCGCTTCCGTATACCGTCAATGAAGAAGGAGAGCCTGTTTTCCTCACCGAAAATGAAAATTAACCAGTCTTTCAGCACTGAAGAAAGAAAATGCCGTGACAAAAGGATGTTACTTTTTCTTATTTTTGGAAACCCGCCGCAAATGTTGTTGCGGCGGGTTTTTGGTTATGATACTCTTTTATCAGGTCTTCAGATTTGTATCTCTTTGAGAGGAGGTGAATGACATGAACAAAACAGAATTGGTGAACTCTGTTGCAGAAGCGGCAGGCATCTCCCGTAAAGATGCAGCAAGTGCAGTCGATGCAACATTCGATACAATCCAGAATGCACTGACAGAGGGTGATAAAGTTTCCCTGATTGGTTTCGGGAACTTTGAAGTCCGTGAACGGGCAGCCCGTAAAGGACGCAACCCGCAAACAGGTGAGGAAATCGAAATCGCAGCCAGCAAAATTCCTGCATTCAAACCAGGAAAAGCGCTGAAAGACGCGGTAAAATAATTTTCAATGCCTACATAAAGGATGGTCTTTGCGGCAAGACGCGCAAAGGCCATTCTTTTTGTAATTCATATTCCGCTATGCAATCAGTGGGAAAATCATTTTTTGGGTCTGCATCCGGTCAGGGCCAGCAATGCTTCCAGGGCGACGGAGAGAAACCGGTGCTTTTTTTAAGTCCTTTTGCAGTCGGCTATTTTGCTAAAGGATCATACATATGCTACGATTCAGTATGAATTTGTGTTTCAGGAGGAAACAGTAATGAAGACTGTGTCAGGAATGGATTTAAAGAAAATAGAGCAAGCCGTTTCTATGATTCTGGAGGCAGTCGGTGAAGATCCGGCCCGTGAAGGATTGCTGGATACCCCCAAACGGGTGGCAAAGATGTATGAGGAGATTTTTTCCGGTCTTCAGGAAGATCCACGCGATTATTTCAGAACCGTCTTTCATGAAGAACATGAAGAGTTAGTGCTGGTTAAAGATATCCCTTTTTATTCGATGTGCGAGCATCATCTGGTGCCGTTTTTCGGGAAAGCGCATATTGCCTATATTCCCCAAAACGGCACAGTGGCTGGACTGAGCAAATTGGCAAGGGCTGTTGAAAGCATTGCAAAGCGCCCGCAACTGCAGGAGCGGATTACGACCACCATTGCTGACGCTGTGATGGATACGCTTGGGGCCAAAGGTGTGTATGTAATGGTCGAAGCGGAACATATGTGCATGACCATGCGCGGTGTGAAAAAACCGGGAAGCAAAACAGTGACTGCTGCAGCCCGCGGTGTACTCGAAGAAGATGCAATCAAACGGTCAGAAGTGATCTCTTACATTCAAATGAACTGATACGGGCAGGTGATAAGATGGCACAGAGTGAATATATTGTGATAAAAGCTGCAGAAGACGGCGTAAACGTCATCGGGCTGACCCGGGGAACGGATACAAAATTCCATCATTCCGAAAAACTGGACAGAGGCGAAGTAATGATCGCGCAATTCACGGAACACACATCAGCTATGAAAATCCGGGGAAAAGCGGAGATTCATACAGCTTACGGTCTCATCGAAAGCGAAGGTAAAAAATGAATCCGCTGAAGTGAATGGTCCGCGTGCGCTGTGGTATACTATGAAACATGGCGCATTCACGATTGGAGCAAGCAGGCATGAATGAACAGCAAATAGATGAAAAAATCACATTGGAACAAGTCCGCATCATGGAACTTGTTCATCATCGGACACTCGAGAAGTTCACGGCAGGTCCTGCAGTGAAACGGACTCGGCTGTTCTTTTTGCTGCTTCCCTACTTAAACGGGGAATACTGGTCTTCCGAGACGGAAGCATCATCAAAAACGGTATCGATTGTCCAGGCTGCACTCGACGCGCATGAACATGTAGAGGAAAACGGAGCAGCCAACCTCGAACAGCAGCTGACGGTACTGGCAGGCGATTACTATAGCGGCGTGTATTATCAAGTGCTGGCCCGTCTGAAAAATATCGATTTGGTCCGGCAGCTGTCAAGCGCAATTGCAGAAATCAGCGAAAACAAGGCTTCTTTATATGAGAGCCTTCCATGGCGGCCGACAGACATCGAAATCGCGGTTGGAGAAATCGAAGCTGGCCTGATCCGGACCTTTTATGAGTTTTATAGCTACGGATCCTATGAACGGTTGGCAATCCGTGCCCTCAGCCTGCTGCGATATGAAAGCGAACTCGAGTTGCTAAAGTCCGGTGGCAGAAGCCCTCTTCTGAACGTATTGGCCAAGGCGACAGGCAGTATGCTGACAGCTGAACAATGGCTGCACGAGAAGGTGAATACGCTCTATAGCGAAGTGGTTCATCTGGCCAAGCAGCAGCCGCTCCAGAAGGAGCTGGAAAGCTTTCTGCTCAACCGCGTGCTGCCGCACCGTAAAATGGAGCAATTGATACGCGAAGGGTGAGGGACATGCAAAAGACGAAAGAACAACGTGTGCACGAAGTGTTTGAAAAAATATCAGGGAATTATGACCAGATGAACTCAGTCATCTCTTTCCAGCAGCATGTGCGCTGGCGAAAAGATGCAATGGAAAAAATGCAGGTTCCCGAAGGTGCCGCTGCGCTGGATGTTTGCTGCGGAACCGCGGACTGGACCATTGCGCTTGCAGAAGCAGCCGGGCCGGCTGGCCGGGTGGTCGGTTTGGATTTCAGCCGGAACATGCTGAATGTCGGCGTTGAGAAGACGAAAGACATGCCGCAAGTTGAACTTGTTCATGGAAATGCCATGCAATTGCCATTTCCGGACAATTCATTTGATTTCGTTACCATCGGCTTCGGGCTGCGCAATGTCCCGGATTACAGGCAAGCGCTTGCAGAAATGCACCGGGTGCTGAGACCCGGGGGGATGATTGCGTGTCTTGAGACCAGCCAGCCTGAGAGCCGGCTGTTCAGACCCGTATTCCGTCTTTATTTCCGCTTTATTATGCCGGCATTCGGCAAGCTGTTCGCCAAAAGCTACAAAGAATATTCATGGCTTCAGGAATCGGCGAAGGCTTTTCCGGATATGAAAGGTCTGGCCCGGCTGTTTGCTTCGGTCGGCTTTCAGGAAATCAAGTATAAGCCATACAGCGGAGGGGCAGCAGCTCTTCATATCGGATTCAAAAATCCAATTTAGCGGGAGAAGGTTGTAGTCGTGGAAAAAGTGAAGCTGAGAATCCTTTATTCCGATCTCAGACCGGAACTTGAGATCATCGAAAAAGAATTAGAACAGGCAGTCCAGTCATCCTCCCACTTATTAAACGATGCTTCTCTTCACCTGCTGCAGGCCGGAGGGAAACGTATCCGCCCTGTTTTTGTGCTGCTTGCCGCCAAATTTGGCGATTACGATGCGGCAACGGTCCGAAATGTGGCGGTGCCACTTGAACTGATCCATATGGCGTCACTCGTCCATGATGATGTGATAGATGATTCGGAAGTGCGGCGCGGGGAGCCGACGGTTAAAGCCCAGTGGAATAATCGGGTTGCAATGTACACCGGAGATTTCATGTTCGCCCGGGCGCTGGAACATGCGGCCGCTGTCCGGAACCCGGTACTCCATGAAGTGCTGGCAAAAGCGATCATTGAAGTATGCCGGGGAGAAATCATTCAGATCGAGGATAAGAGTCAGCTGGATCAGAATTTGCGGAGCTACCTGCGGCGCATTAAGCGGAAAACGGCGCTGCTCATTTCATCGAGCTGCGAACTTGGCGGGCTGGCCGCCGGAGCAGATCCGGCGACAGTAGCTCATCTTCGCCGGTTCGGTTATTTCATCGGCATGTCTTTTCAGATCATTGATGATGTGCTGGATTTCACGGCTTCTGACGCAGAGCTCGGCAAACCGGCTGGCAGCGATTTTCTGCAAGGCAATATCACATTGCCGATTTTGTTTGCCCGGGACGATGAGAAACTGCAGGCATTGCTTCAGCGGACGCTGGGAGAAGAATTGACCGACCGGCAGCGGCTTGATGTAGTGGAGGAAGTGCGGGAGAGTGCCGGCATTCGGCGCTCAAAAGAGCTGAGTGACCGCTATTTACAGAAGGCGCTTCGGGAATTGGCGGCCCTGCCCGATATTCCGTCAAAGAAAGCGCTTCGTGATCTTGCATTTTTCATCGGCAAGCGGAAGTTCTAGATTTCAGTTGACAATCCGATGGGTCATGATAGTATTTTTTACGGTGGGCTAAATGCCTAAGTTTTGATTAAGGGAGTGTTGAATATGGAAAAAACATTTTTGATGGTTAAGCCGGACGGTGTCCAGCGCAACGCAGTCGGCGAAATCGTCGGCCGTTTCGAACAAAAAGGCTATAAGCTTGCAGGAGCTAAGCTCATGCAGATTTCACAGGAATTAGCGGAACAGCATTATGGAGAACATAAAGAACGCCCATTCTTTGGCGAGCTTGTTGAGTTCATCACGTCGGGCCCCGTTTTCGCAATGGTATGGGAAGGTGAGAATGTGATTGCAACTGCCCGTCAGATGATGGGGGCAACGAATCCGAAAGATGCAGCTCCTGGCACAATCCGCGGCGACTTCGCTGTAACTGTCGGAAAAAACATGATTCATGGTTCAGATTCTCCTGAAAGCGCAGAGCGTGAAATTGGCTTGTTCTTCAAAGAAGAAGAGCTTGTATCCTACGAAAAGACGATCGGAAGCTGGATCGACTAATAAGCGTATAAAAAGGCAGCTCCGGCTGTCTTTTTTTATTTCCATTTATCTCTTCCGGGGCAGCCGAAGCGGTGCGGGTAAAGATCAGTAATAATTGAAGAAGGAACGTATTAAATTCAGCTGATGGAAAAATACGGATGAACATCATTCATTTCAGGTGACTTACATAAATTCACAGAATTGCGGGGGAGTTCAGTTTAGGCAGTTTTTTAATGGGGATGCGGTATTGTCGCCCCGTCGGATTATGATATAGTAGTAATCATACAATTTAGCTTTAGTGAGTTGAAGGGGGAAAGTGCCATGCGATACCTTACAGCAGGAGAATCACACGGACCACAGCTAACGGCCATTATCGAAGGATTACCGGCCCAGCTGCCATTGACAGCAGAAATGATCAACCGGGAATTGAAACGCCGGCAAGGCGGCCATGGCCGCGGCAGACGGATGCAGATTGAGAAAGATACAGTAGATATTGCAGGCGGTGTCCGGCATGGGGAAACCCTTGGCTCACCGGTGGCGCTCGTCGTCCATAATGATGACTGGAAGCACTGGACAAACATCATGGGGATTGAACCGGTCGAAGGTGATGAAGAAGTGAAGCGGCAGATTGCCCGGCCACGTCCAGGCCACGCCGATTTGAACGGCGGCATCAAATACGGCCACCGCGATTTGCGAAATGTGCTTGAGCGGTCCTCTGCGCGGGAGACAACCGTGCGCGTAGCGGTCGGTGCTGTTGCCAAACAAGTGCTGGCAGAACTCGGTATCTCAATTGTCGCGCATGTGACAGAAATCGGTGGCATTCAGGCGGACGTGCAGAAAGCGCATGGCAAGACCGCTGCTGAACTGCGGAAGATCATCGAAAATGATCCGGTATATTGTGCAGATCCGGAAGCGTCAGCGAAAATGACTGCATTGATCGATGAAACGAAAAAGAAAGGCGATTCAATCGGTGGCACCGTCGAAGTGATCGTTGAAGGTATGCCGGCAGGGATTGGAAGTTATGTTCACTATGACCGGAAGCTTGACGCGAAAATTGCACAGGCTGTCATGAGCATCAATGCCTTCAAGGGTGTGGAATTCGGACTTGGTTTTGAAATGGCCAGACGGCCGGGCAGTCAGGTCCATGATGAAATTCTTTGGTCTGAGGAAGATGGCTACACGCGCAGAACCAATAATCTTGGCGGATTTGAAGGCGGCATGACGACCGGGATGCCGATCATCGTCCGGGGCGTCATGAAGCCGATCCCGACGCTTTATAAACCGCTTGAAAGTGTGGATATCGAAACGAAAGAACCGTTCAAAGCAAGCATTGAACGCTCAGACAGCTGCGCTGTACCAGCTGCTTCAGTCGTGGCGGAACACGTTGTCGCTTGGGAAGTGGCCAATGCGCTGCTCGAGCAGTTTGATGCGGATCAGCTGCCACGCCTGCAAAAAAATGTGGCTGATTACCGGGCGTACACGAAGGGGTTCTGATGAATGCAAACAGTCGAAGTAAATACAGCGCCTGATTACCGGGTACATATTGGGCACGGTGCATACCAGCAGTTCAAGGACGAATACAGACCACTGCTCAATGGCGCCGATAAAATCGCGGTCGTTGCTGATGAACAGGCATGGAGCCATCATGGCAGCCTGCTCCTCGATGCGTTAGGAGGACTCGATCTAAGAGTGCTTAAAATACCAGCGGGTGAACAAGCAAAGAACGCAGATACATTCATGGCGATTCATTCTTTCCTGTTGGAAAATAATTGTTCGCGCAAATCCGTGCTTATCGCCTTTGGAGGCGGAGCGGCAGGGGATGTAGCTGGGTTTGCAGCGTCAACGTTTATGCGCGGCATTGTGTACTTCCAATGCCCGACGACCATTCTGGCACATGACTCAGCGGTCGGGGGTAAAACCGCTATCAATCATCCATCCGGTAAAAACATGATCGGCACTTTTTATCAGCCGGCTGCTGTCTTATATGAGACCCGGACTCTTGCTACGCTACCGGAAGGGGAAGTCCGGTCCGGAATGGCCGAAGTCATCAAGCATGCATTCATTTCAAATCCCGGCTGGCTGGAAGAATTGCTGAAGATCCGGCAATTCAGCGCGATGCCGGACAAGGAATTGGAGACGCACCTGGCGAAGGGAATTGCAGTGAAGGCGGCGATTGTGGAAGAAGATGAACAAGAGCACGGGGCACGGAAGTTTTTGAACTTCGGGCATACACTCGCCCACGCCATCGAAGGCAACGCAGGATACGGCCAGGTGACCCACGGGGAAGCTGTAGCTCTCGGCATGGTGTTTGACCTGTTGATCGAGGAACATCCGCGGACGGATGAATATGTGGATTGGTGCCGGGCGAATGGCTATCCGCTCAATCTGCTGACGGCGCTCGCGTTTGATAATCTGCTCCCTTACATGAAACGGGACAAAAAATCCTCCGGCGGGGAGCTGGTGTTCATCGCGCTGCCTGAAACCGGCGTACCGGCTGTCGCCGTATTGACAGAAGAGAAGGCCCGGATCATTTATGGAAAGCTTCAGAATAAAATCAGGGAGGTGCTCGCATGATACGAGGCATTCGCGGAGCGGTCACAGTGGAAGCAGACCGCCCGGAAGAAGTATTGGCAGAAACCCGGGCACTTGTGCTTGAAATGGTAAATCGGAATAATATCGACCCGGAAGATGTCGCATCTGTCATCATCTCCGCAACACACGATATTAAATCATCCTTTCCGGCTAAAGCAGTCCGCTCGATCGAAGGCTGGACGTATGTGCCGGTGATGTGCACCCACGAAATGGATGTGCCCGGTGCACTGCCTCATTGCATCCGCGTCATGATGCATGTGAATACAGAGGTGCAGCAACAAGAGGTCCGGCATACGTTTTTAAAAGGGGCTGCTGCGCTCCGGCCGGATCTAGCACAAGGGAAATGATAGGAGGACAACCGAATGAAGTGGAAACCGCAGCTGGCTGGGATGAAAGCTTACCAGCCCGGCCGTTCTGTTGAGGAAGTTAAAAAGCAATACGGATTGGAAGAAATCATAAAACTGGCATCCAATGAAAATCCATTCGGCTGTTCGGCAAGAGTTGCTGATTTTCTGAAAGACTATGCGCTGAATCCGGCCGTTTATCCGGACGGTTATGCGTCAAAACTTCGGAGTGCGGTTGCCGCATTCACCGGCACACCGGAAACCCGGTTGCTGTTTGGCAGCGGATCCGATGAAATCATCGTCATGATTACGCGTGCGTTGCTTGGCCCGGATACCAACACAGTAATGGCATCACCCACTTTTTCTCAATACCGCCATAACGCGATCATCGAGGGGGCGGAATTGCGTGAAGTTCCGCTGACAGAAGGCAAGCATGACTTAGAGAAGATGCAGGAAGCGATTGATGACCGGACCGCCGTTGTATGGATTTGTTCCCCGAATAATCCGACGGGTGTGCTCCTGTCGACTACAGAAATCCGAACATTCCTCAAACAGGTCTCCCAGGAAGTGCTCGTTGTGCTTGATGAAGCCTATTTTGAGTACATAACGGACGGCGCCTATACCGATTCTGTCGCTTTGCTGGATGAATTCCCGAATCTGTTGATTCTACGGACTTTTTCAAAAGCTTACGGCCTGGCCGGTTTCCGGATCGGGTATGCAATTGCACAGGAAGCGATCATTGCACGGCTGGACCCCCTGCGTCCGCCGTTTAACGTTACGAGCATCTCTCAGGGAGCGGCTATCGCGGCATTATCCGATCAGGAATTCATAGAGAAATGCCGAAAAATCAACAGCACAGGTCTCGCGAAATACGAAACGTTTGCAAAAAAGCACCAGCTTCATTATTATCCGTCGCAGGCAAATTTCATCTTGTTGGAAGTGAAAAAAGATGCTGACAGCGTATTTGAAGAATTGATGAAACGGGGCTTCATAATCCGGAGCGGAAATGCGCTTGGCACGCCCGGCTATATCCGAATCACGGTCGGCACGGAAGAGGAAAATGACAAACTGCTGGCTGCTTTGGAAGAAGTGGCTATATGAACCGGACAGTGTTAATTGCCGGACTGGGACTGATCGGCGGTTCGCTCGCAAAAGCGCTGAAACGCCATCCGGATGTGCGTATTTTAGGTGTTGATACCGATCGGCTTACAGCAGAAAAAGCGTTCAAAATGGGTGTCATTGATGAAGCGGCCGATTCACTTGAAAAGGCGGCACCCGAAGCTGATTTCATTTTCTTCGCCACGCCGGTCAATGCGACGCTGAAACTGTTGAAAGAAGCCGCGGGATGGAATCTGAAAAGCGGTGCAGTACTCAGTGACACCGGAAGCACAAAAGGGAAGATCATGGAAGCTGCAAACGCAATTGCCATTCCGTTTATCGGCGGCCATCCCATGGCCGGGTCGCATAAAAGTGGCGTGGAAGCCGCAAAAGAAATGCTGTTTGAAAATGCTTACTATATCCTGACGCCTTCTGAGCAGGCGGATGAGCAACAGCTGAATCGGCTGCAGGAGCTGCTGTCTGTCACCAAGGCAAAACTGCTGACAGTATCTGCAGAAGAGCACGATCACATGACGGCTCTCGTCAGCCATTTTCCGCATCTTGTTGCGGCGTCGCTTGTTCATCAGCTGGATAAGGAAACGAAATTTCCGCTTGCCCGTCAGTTGGCGGCAGGCGGTTTCAGGGATACGACCCGGATCGCTTCATCGAATCCGGTGATGTGGCGGGATATCACGCTTCATAACAGCGGGATGATCGCAAATCAATTATCCCTGTGGATGAAGGAAATGGAGATGCTCCGGCAGCTGCTGGAGTCGGGGAATCCGGACGCCATCCAGGCTTATTTCGCTGATGCCAAATCAGCCCGGGATGAACTGCCGGCCGCCGGGCACGGTGCCTTGTATTCTGTATATGATCTGTATTTGGACGTACCCGATCATCCGGGTGTGATTTCAGAAGTCACAGGTTATCTTGCAGAAGAGAATATCAGCATCGTCAACCTCCGCATTCTGGAAACGCGGGAAGACCTGTTCGGGATTCTTGTTCTCAGTTTCCAGTCGCCGGAGGATCGGAGCCGGGCGCAGGAAAGCTTGAAAAACCGGACTTCCTACGATAGTTATATTTCTTAAATAAGGAGGCGGAGTATGGCATTGAATGATAAAGCGCCGTTAACCGGTACTGTACAAGTACCAGGAGATAAATCGATTTCGCACCGAGCCATCATGTTCGGAGCAATGGCGGAAGGCACAACCACAGTGGAAGGGTTTCTGCCGGGGGATGACTGTCTGAGCACAATCAGCTGCTTCCGGCAGCTTGGTGTGTCGGTCGAGCAGAATGGAACGGATGTGACGGTAACGAGTCCCGGCATGCATGGCTGGACAGAACCGGCGGATATTCTGGATACGGGCAATTCCGGTACAACAACGCGTCTGATGCTCGGCATTCTGGCGGGAACCGATTTCCATTCAGTATTAAACGGAGATGCTTCCATCGCCAAGCGGCCGATGGGGCGGGTGATTGATCCGCTCCGGCAGATGGGCGCAGATATCAGAGGGCGAAGCGGCGGCACGATGACGCCGCTGGCTGTGACCGGCAGCTCCCTGCAAGCAATCGATTATGACATGCCGGTTGCGAGCGCACAGGTGAAATCAGCAATTCTCCTTGCAGCAATATGGGCGGAAGGAACAACAGCCATTCGCGAAAAGCTGCCGAGCCGCAACCATACGGAAATTCTGCTTCCGCAGTTCGGCGTTCCTGTAGACCAGCAGGATGGTGTAATCCGGCTGACAGGCGGTCTGAAAATGACGCCGGCGCACGTCAGCGTGCCCGGTGATATTTCTTCTGCCGCATTTTTCATTGCAGCAGCATTGATGGTTCCGGACAGCGAAATCCGACTGACAAATGTCGGTGTGAATCCGACGCGCACCGGCATACTGGAGGCCGTCCGGCAGATGGGCGGCGAGATTGAGACCGAAGATGCCACAGAAGGGGCAGAGCTGGCAGCAACCCTGACCGTGCGCGCATCCAAGCTGAAAAGCACGGAAATCAGCGGGGCGCTCATTCCGCGGCTCATCGATGAACTGCCGATTATTGCGCTGCTGGCGACGCAGGCGGAAGGGACGACTGTCATCCGGGACGCTGAAGAGCTTCGCGTCAAAGAGACCGACCGCATTCAGTCGGTGGTTACGGGACTGAAGAAACTCGGGGCCGACGCAGAGGCGACATCTGACGGAATGATCATCAAGGGGCCTGTCCGGCTGCGTGGCGCGCAAGTCGATTCGTTCGGTGATCACCGGCTCGGTATGACATGGGCTGTCGCTTCACTCATCGCGGATGGGGATGTGGACATTATCAATAAAGAATGCATTTCTGTTTCCTACCCGACGTTTTTTGAACATTTGCATACACTGCAGAACAGACTCTCCGAGTAGGAGAGTTTTTGTTTTGAAAGCGGCATTATATCGTGTACGATAAAATCAGAACAAGGAGAGAACAGGTGATTGGATGGCTGTATTTGATAAGATCCAACAGGCGGTGGAACAGGGTGACCCCCGCCGTGTGAATAAATTAATCGATCAGGCTTTATTGGAAAGCGATCCGGACAGTCAGTATACCCTTGCTGAATGGCTGGCCGACATCGGCTATGTAGAAGAAGCGGTAAAAGTGCTTGAACATCTGCAATTCCTTTTCCCGGAGGAATCACAGCTGGCAATTGATCGTGCAGGTCTGCTGATTGAAATCGACCGGGAAGATGATGCACTTGAAGTGCTGACGTCAATTCCGGAGGGAGACGAGCAGTATCCGCAGGCCCTGGTTGTGCTGGCTGATCTTTTCCAGACGCAAGGGTTGCTTGAAGCGGCTGAAAGACGGCTGGATGAAGCAATCCGGCTGCTTCCGGATGAACCGCTGCTGCTCCAGGCGAAAGCTGAAGTGCTGCTGGAGTCCGGCCGCTACCTGGAGTCTGCCCGGCTCTATACCGATCTGCTTGCAGCGGAGATAGAAATACCAGGCGTGAATTTATCAGAACGGCTCGCTGAAGTGTACAGTGCCGGGGCGGCGTATGAAGAAGCACTGCCTTATTATGAACAGGCGCTTAAAGAGCAGTCCTCACCGGATACGCTATTCGGTGCAGCATACTCCGCATTTCAGTCTGCCCAGTATGAGACAGCGATACGCTACGCCGAGGAATTGACGGCGATGGATCCCGATTATTTTTCCGCTTACCTGCTGCGCGCTGAGAGCTTGAATATGATGGGCGATTACAGCGCTTCCTATGAAGCGGCCACAGAAGGCATCAGCCGGGATGAGTACAACAAGGAACTTTATTTATTCGCCGGCAAACTTGCACTGAAACTTGGCAGGGAGACAGAAGGTGAAGCGCATCTCCGGCAGGCGATTGCACTTGATCCTGAATATATGGATGCCATTCAGACGCTCATCGCATTATTGCATGCGCAGGAAAGAAGCGAAGATGTACTGGAATTGGCGGAAGCCGCCGTCTCCAATGAAACGGATTGGGCGGCACTGTATCCGGCGATTGCCGCGGCTTACGAAGCAACAGAGCAATACGGGAAAGCTGCCGACTATTACGGACGGGCTTATCCCGCTTTCCGGGAAGATGCTGAATTCCTCAGCAATTATGCCCGCTTTCTGCTGGAAGAAGGCAGACAGGAGCAGGCTCGGCAAGTCATTGATGAATTACTGGTCCTTGAACCCGGTCATCCGGACTGGGCCGATTGGCATCAATCGGCGGAGTGAGAGAACGCCGGGAAAGGGAAGTGCGAGGCAGGAAGGGGGAAAAAAGGTGACAGCTTCAATTTCGATAGATGAAAAAAAACAGTTCGTCCGCTGGTTCCTTGAAAATCACCGGATGAAGCGGCGGGAATGTATTTGGATTCTGAATTATTTGCTGGGCCATAATCACTTGTTAGACAAGACCCATTTCGTGGAAGATGCCCATTACTGTCCCCGCGCGATGGTCATTTCGACAACAGAGTCAAAAGATGTCCCTTTCAGGTTTTACAGAGGACATTTGATGACCGCAGATGCTGAGAAAACCTTCCATGATTTGCGGCTCCATCCCGATGAAGAGCTGTATGTGCAACTGAATTTCAGAAATCTTCCCCGGTCACCGGAATACGTGGCCGTGCTGGAAGAAAATCCGTTCATCCCCGAAGATGAAGCGATCACTGAAACTGATCGGCTGGCTGCTGAAGAGCTGTTGAGCGACAGCATGCAGACGATCCAGGAAGAAGCGCTGCTGAAACAGATTGATGAAGCGCTTGATGCGGAAGATCGGGATGCGTTTTTTCAGCTGTCCGAGCTGTTGCAGAAAGTGAAGGATTCCAGACGGCCGAAAGGGGAATAGCATAAATGTTTTTTGCAGGAAGAGAAATCAGTCAGTACATGGAACAAAAAGAGTACGTCGATACAGCGGTGATACCGCTCGTGGAGCTGGATCTCAGTGCAGCCGGCATGCGGCAAAGCGCAGGTGCAGCAGAGTATATGATTGCGCTCACATCGTTGCTTGAACGGCAATTTAAAGGGCGGCTGCTGCTGCTGCCGCCCGTTTCGTATGCTAAAAATGCGGACCGGGTCCATCTGGCGGGTGAGTTGCAGGGAGAAATGCAGCAGTCGGAGTTCAAGCATATCTTCTATATGACTACAGATGCAAAGTGGCGGACGGTCGAGAACTTTGGACAGCTTCTGTGGCTACCGGCGGTGCCGACTGAACATATGGATCCCAAGTTCCGCCATTCGGTGATGGAAGATCAGCTCCGGCAAGTGCTGCCGCTGTTTTTGAACGAGTGGTCCGCATCTTCATGAAATGTTCACAAACTCTCTGTGCAGTGCTTGCATTGCCCGAAAGCGTTGTTGACCTGCTACAGTGATTGATATATCATTAGGTTGTCCTAGTAATTATATTTGAATAAGTATGTCCGTTGGACTGAGCTTTGAGTAAGAGGGGGGAGAAAAATGAGCAATAATCGTGTATCCCGTCGGCAATTCCTAAGCTATACCATCATGGGTGTAGGAGGATTTATGGCGTCCAGCATGCTGATGCCTATGGTCCGCTTCGCAGTGGATCCAGTTCTGCAGGTGAGTGCTGATGGTGATTATGTCGTGACCGACCAGCTGGCTTCCGAACTTTCAGAAGTGCCAATCCGTGTTTCATTCACTTATACACAGGAAGACGCTTGGTATACATCCGAAGTTACGAATGATGCATGGGTGTATTTGGAGGGCGAGGAAATCGTCGCTTTATCACCGGTTTGTAAACACCTTGGCTGTACTGTTACATGGGAAGGCAGTGCTGATTTCCCGGAACAGTTCTTTTGTCCGTGCCACGCAGGCCGCTATTACAAAAATGGGGAAAACGTCGCAGGTACACCGCCTCTTGGACCGCTGGATCAGTTCCTGGTTGAAGTGCGGGACGGTTACGTGGCGCTTGGGCCACTGAGACCGAATTTCTTAGTTTCTTAATTTTTTATTGGACAGTAAAGGGGGTACGGCACAGTGTTAAATAAGCTTTATGACTGGGTAGATGAGCGGCTAGATATCACTCCGATCTGGCGTGATATCGCTGACCACGAAGTGCCTGAGCATGTAAACCCCGCACACCACTTTTCGGCATTCGTCTATTGTTTCGGGGGACTGACCTTCTTCATTACAGTTGTTCAGATCCTGTCGGGAATGTTCCTGACAATGTATTATGTACCGGACGTCGAGAATGCCTGGCAGTCGGTTTTTTATCTCCAGAATGAAGTGGCATTCGGAGAAATCGTGCGCGGGATGCACCATTGGGGTTCTTCCTTGGTTATCGTAATGATCTTCCTACATGCGCTGCGTGTGTTTTTCACAGGCTCGTATAAAAAGCCTCGTGAGCTGAACTGGATGATCGGGGTTCTGCTGTTTGGCGTTATCCTGGGTCTCGGGTTCACAGGTTATCTGTTGCCATGGGATATGAAAGCATTGTTCGCAACGAAAGTTGGTATTGAAATTGCCGCGTCAGTCCCTATTATCGGCGATCAGATCAAAATCCTCCTTGCAGGCGACCAGACCATTCTTGGAGCGCAGACGCTCACCCGATTCTTTGCAATTCACGTGTTCTTCCTGCCGGCAGCATTGCTCGGACTCATGGGAGCACATTTTGTCCTGATCAGAAAGCAAGGGATCTCTGGTCCGTTGTAAGCTGATTTATTCATTGAAGATTTTTTGAAGGAGGGGATTCTATGCATCGCGGAAAAGGGATGAAATTCGTCGGGGATTCCCGTGTGCCTGCAGTTCGCAAGCCGAATATACCTAAAGACTATTCCGAATACCCGGGCAAAACGGAAGCCTTCTATCCGAACTTTCTGCTGAAAGAATGGATGATCGGTGCTGTTTTCCTGATCGGCTACCTGCTTTTAGCAGCCGCACATCCATCACCGCTCGAGTCAATGGCGGATCCGACAGATACAGGGTACATACCGCTGCCGGACTGGTATTTTCTATTCCTTTATCAGTTACTGAAGTATGAATTTGCTTCCGGCCCTTATAACATCGTCGGTGCGATTATCATGCCGGGTCTCGCCTTTACGGCACTTCTGCTGGCTCCGTTTTTGGATCCGGGTCCGGAACGCCGGCCATTCAAACGGCCGCTTCCGACAGCGTTCATGCTGCTGACACTGGCGGCTATGGTCTTCCTGACATGGGAATCAGTCGTTAACCATGACTGGGAAGCTGCAGAAGCACAGGGGCAGATTGTCGAGGAGGTCGAAATTGATACAGAGTCTGAAGGCTATCAGATTTATGCCAACGCAACGTGTATCAATTGTCACGGTGAAAACTTGGAAGGTGCAGTTGGTCCCGCACTCGTAAATACGGAAAGAACGGCTGAAGAAATTGCCGATATCGCCGTAAACGGAATCACGAAAAATGACGTAGTGGCAATGCCGCCGTCGTGGACCGGTTCTGAAGAAGAGCTGGCTGTACTGGCTGAATTCATCGCAACACTCGGAGACGAAGAATAATAAGAACAGAAGAGTCAGGAAACTGGCTCTTTTTATTTACCCTGAAAAAGGAGGATGTCATGCTCCAGACAATCGGTGATCTTTCGAAGTGGCTGATGTATAAGCCTTTTTTGTTCGTGCTGTTTCTCGTGAATTTATTCGGAACGATTTATGGTTATATCTGGTATGGCGGACAGCTTGCCATCACAGAACCCAAATTCCTGATTTTCGTACCGGACAGTCCTACTGCAAGTCTGTTTTTTACAATTGTCCTTGCATTCTGGCTGGTTGACCGGCATGCTCCACTGATCGAGGCGCTGGCCGTTGTGACACTGATCAAATACGGGCTGTGGGCGGTTGTCATGAATTTACTGACCCTACTCGAAGTCGGTTCCATCGGCTGGATGGGCTGGATGCTGGTAATCTCCCATTTTGCGATGGCGGTTCAGGCGGTGCTGTATTTGCCATTTTATCGCTTTGGCATGTTAGCCGCCGGCATTGCTGGGGTATGGACATTACATAACGACATCGTTGACTACGTTTTCGGTCAGATGCCGATTTACCGGGTGCTGGCGGATTATGCAGACAGCATCGGCTATTTTACATTTTGGCTATCAATCGCCTGCATCTGCTTTGCCATTTTTACAGTCCGGTTTAATCGCAGCCAAGCTGAGTTTATTGACCATTCCTGACGTTTATCTTATAATTTAAGATAAGTTCGAGGGAACAGAAAGGACGGACAATAGATTATGGGCGGGTTTATCCTCTATTTTATTCTGTTGCTGATTATTCCATTATGGGCGCAATTTAAATTGAAACGGACATATAAAAAGTTTTCGAAAATCCGGTCGACTTCCGGTCGTACCGGTGCAGAAGTTGCCCGGATCATTCTTGATGAGAATGGGCTCCATGATGTGAAAGTGGTGGAAAGCCGCGGTATGCTGAGTGACCATTACAATCCAATGACCAAAACCGTCGCTTTAAGTCCGCATAATTACCATGAGGCTTCTGTTGCCGGAACGGCTGTTGCTGCACACGAAGTTGGTCATGCGATTCAGGACGCAAAGGATTATGCGTTTTTGCGGTTCCGCCATCGGATGGTGCCGCTTGTTAATATTTCGTCGAATGCGTCGTGGATATTCATCATGATCGGAATTTTCTCCGCAATGACGGAAATGCTTCTGCTGGGGATTATTCTGCTGGCGATCGGTGTCGTTTTTCAATTTGTCACGCTGCCGGTCGAGTTCAATGCCTCTAACCGGGCAATGGACCAGCTAGTATCAACCGGTATCATCCGGAACACAGAAGAAAAATCAGCGAAGAAAGTACTCAATGCAGCGGCGATGACATATGTTGTCGCAACAGCAGTGGCAGTGCTTGAACTGCTGCGGCTCCTGCTGATTTATACCAGCATGAATCGTTCATAATGACAAAACCCGCGCCGGCAAGTTCCGGAGCGGGTTTTTTACATATTAATCCAGCGGGCGTTTTTGTTCATCGAGTGTAAAGCCTTCTCCCATGACGTCATGCACTTCAATCAATGAAACAAAGGCATGC
The DNA here is from genome assembly GCF_001999905.1 of Planococcus lenghuensis. NCBI lineage: Bacteria > Bacillati > Bacillota > Bacilli > Caryophanales > Caryophanaceae > Planococcus > Planococcus lenghuensis. The sequence goes on along the minus strand of NZ_CP019640.1, from coordinate 2,201,644 downwards.
GGGTCGACGGACGTGATAATATTTTTCAGCCGCATGATTTCATTGCGTGAAACGACGCAGTAAAGCACTTCCCGTTCCGCTTTTGAAAAGTGGCCATAGCCTCTGAGCACCGTGACTCCTCTATCCATTTCGGCAGTGATTCTGCTTGCAATCATTTCCTGGGCATCCGAAATAATCATGGCACCGCGTCCTGCATAAGCGCCTTCCTGCACAAAATCTATGACCCGGGCGCCGACGAATACAGCGACGAGTGTATACATCATTGTTGCGTTATCAAGGAAGGTCAGCCGGGACAGGAAGATGACAAAAGCATCGAATAAGAACATGGTTTTCCCCATGCTCCAACCCAAATACTTCAGACCAAGACGGGCAAGAATGTCAACGCCGCCTGTAGTTCCACCGTACCGGAAAATGATGCCGAGGCCGATGCCGATGAACACACCGGCGAACAGAGCGGCAAGCAGCAGATCTCCACCCAGTTCAATTTCTACTTCGTACAATTGAAACAGCTTCAGGAATGCGGAAACGGCAAACGTGCCGATCAGCGTGTATATAAAGACTTTCCGTCCGAGCAGCTTCCAGCCAATAAAGAAAAGCGGAATATTCAGGACAAGATTCATAAGGGCGGGATCCAGATCGAACAAAAACAGCAAAATCAGTGTAATCCCTGTAAATCCGCCTTCACCCAATTCGTTTTGTATGTTGAAATGGACGAGTCCGAAACTGAATATGGCCGCACCGAGTAAAATGAAAAGCGTATTTTTAATCCGTATTCCTTGAAACATGCTCAAACCTCCTTTTGCAACTATCCCTGTTGTATTATGTGCTATCCGGCTGCTTTTGACAACATGCTATACTTTCATTACGATTAAGGCGGGAGCGTGAAGGAAATGGACGAAAAAAAGACGATGCAGGATTTACAACAGGACGTGGACGCATATATCAGCCAATTCAAGGAAGGGTATTTCACTCCGATGGAACTGACCGTCCGGCTGACTGAAGAACTTGGGGAATTGGCGCGGGAGATTAGCCATGTATACGGACCGAAAAAAAAGAAGTCGTCAGAAGAAGAGAAAACAGTGGAAGAAGAGATGGGCGACTTGCTCTTTGTGCTGATCTGCATGGCCAATTCACTTGATATCGACCTCGCGCAGGCACATGACCGGGTAATGGAGAAATTCAACACCCGGGACAAAAACCGTTGGACGAGAAAGGAACAGGCTGATGGACAAGTATAAACTGAATATTGCCCTCGTTGCACATGATGAAAAGAAAGATGACCTTATCCAATTTATCACTGCCTACAGACCGATTTTGCAAAAGCATGATTTATTCGCAACCGGTACAACCGGTCTGCGGATCATCGAAGAGACCGGCTTGCCGGTCACCCGGTTCCGTTCGGGACCGCTCGGCGGCGATCAGGAAATCGGAGCGGCAATTGCCCGGGACGAAATGGATTTGATCATCTTCCTGCGGGATCCGCTGACTGCCCAGCCGCACGAGCCGGATGTCTCTGCGCTGCTTCGGCTTTCGGATGTGTACTGCGTCCCGCTGGCCACGAACATGGGGACTGCAGAAGTATTGCTGAAAGGGCTGGAAGCCGGCTTCTTTGAATGGCGGTTCATCCGCAGAGAAAGAGAGTAGGAGGCGGAGATTTGAAGAAGCTGAAAATCGGTATTACATGTTACCCGACCGTCGGGGGGTCCGGGGTGATTGCGACTGAACTCGGAAAAATGCTGGCTGAAAAAGGGCATGAAGTTCACTTTATTACATCCGGCATGCCGTTTCGGCTGAACGGAGTTAATGCCAGCATTTACAGTCACCAGGTGGAAGTGAGCAGTTATTCCGTTTTTCAATACGCTCCTTACGATATCGCCTTGGCCAATAAAATCGCGGAAGTGATCACGAATGAGCAGCTGGATCTGCTTCATGTGCATTATGCCATTCCGCATGCGGTCTGTGCCATTCTGGGACGGGATATGGCGAACGCGCCGGATACGAAAATCGTCACCACCCTGCATGGCACAGATATCACAGTCCTTGGCTATGATTCATCGCTGCAGGGGGCGATCCGCTATGGAATTGAAAAGTCGGACGTCGTGACGGCGGTATCGGAATCCCTGAAACGGGAGACGATTGAGCTGATCGGGACAGATAAAGAAATCGAGACAATCTATAACTTCGTCGATGAACGGGATTATTATGGAAAAAAAGTGCCGGGTCTCCGGGAGGATTTCGGCATTCGGAATGATGAAAAAGTGATGATTCATGTTTCCAACTTCCGCCGCGTTAAGCATGTGGAAGATGTGGTACAGACTTTTTCGCTTGTCCGCCGGCAACTGGATGCGAAACTGCTGCTGGTCGGCGACGGTCCTGAAATGAGCCGGATTGTCCGGCTGGTGAAAGAGCTGGAACTTGAAGCCGACGTGTTGTTTCTCGGGAAGCAGGATGGCGTTGCTGAATTGTATAATATGAGCGATCTGATGCTGCTCATGTCTGAAAAAGAATCATTCGGTCTGGTGCTGCTTGAAGCCATGGCATGCGGCATACCGTGTATCGGCACCCGGGCCGGCGGCATACCGGAAGTGATTGAGGATGGAGCGAACGGATTTTTAGTCCCCGTCGGTGACTATGAACGGGCAGCGGAGCTTGCTATTCAGCTGCTGAAACAGCCGGATACATACGCGAAATTGAGACAAGGGGCAGAGAAGACAGCAGCAGAACGGTTCCATTCCTCAAAAATCCTCGCTCAGTATGAGCAGGTATACAGAAAGGTGACAGCACAGAAATGAACAGTATGGAAAAAGCGGAACGGCTGATAGATGCACTGGAAGCCGCGGGATTTGAAGCTTATATTGTGGGCGGTGCGGTGCGCGATCTGCTGCTGGGCGCTGAGCCGTCGGATGTGGACGTGGCGACGAGTGCATTGCCGGAGCAGGTGAAAGCGGTATTTCCTCGCACTGTTGATACGGGTATCCAGCATGGCACAGTCCTCGTATTGACAGAAGGAGAAGGCATTGAAGTCACGACATTCCGGACGGAGAGCGGTTATTCGGACAGCCGGAGACCGGATCAGGTCGCATTCGTGACGTCTCTTACGGAAGACCTGCGGCGGCGTGATTTCACGATTAATGCAATGGCCCTGACAAAAGATCACATCGTAGTGGATCCGTTCGGCGGACAGTCCGATCTGGATAACCGGATCATCCGGGCAGTCGGGGATGCAGACGAACGGTTCCGTGAAGATGCGCTCCGCATGCTGCGGGCGGTCCGGTTCGCCGGCCAGCTCGGCTTCGAACCGGAACAGGCGACGGCGGACTCCATCAGCCGCAATGCGGACCGGATTCAGGCGGTCGCCATCGAACGGATCAAGATTGAACTGGATAAATTGTTCAGCAGCCGGCATGCGAAAAAAGGGCTGGAGTTTTTGACGGAATCCGGACTTTCCCGGTATTTGCCTGCCGGCCGTCTGTTTTGCAGGGATTGGACCCGATTCCCTGAAAACCAGCCGGCCCTCACCGGCTGGGCATTCATGCTGCATGATACGTACGCCGGCTTTGATGAAGTGCGGGCGTACCGGTTTTCCAACGATGAACGACGGCTCCTGCAGCAAATTCTCGCTGCAGTCCGCGAGCCGGAATGGACCAAGTGGACGGTCTACCAGTATACCGATGCAGCGTTAGCTGCCGCCCGGCTGCTGGCTGGAGTGGAAACGGATCTGCTGCGGCTGAAATCTGAGCTTCCCATTCAATCGAAGTCCGATCTGGCTGTTTCGGGGCTGGATTTGCTGGAATGGACGGATCATTCGAGAGGCCCCTGGCTCCGGGAATGGCTGAACTTCATCGAGCAGCGGGTTGTAAAGGGAGCCCTTGCCAATGACAAACAACAGATAAAGGAATGGTTCCTGCATGAATACAGCAATCACCAATCAACTGGCAAGACGACTGATTAAAGCGGGTGATGCAGCAATTTCCGGTCAGCAGTTCGCGGAGGAATTCGGCATTTCGAGAACAGCCGTCTGGAAGCATATCAAAGAGCTCCAGGAAGAGGGGTACGATATCCAGTCTGTGAAAAAGAAAGGGTACTTCCTTTCCGCGGTTCCCGATTCGCTGAAACCTGAAGTGGTGCAGCCGCTGCTGGAAACAGCTGTGATCGGCCGGAACATCAATTACCATGAAACGGTCACTTCCACGCAAATCATCGCCCATCAGCTCGCACAGGACGGGGCTCCGGGAGGAACTGCAGTTCTTGCGGAAACCCAGACAGCAGGAAGAGGGAGGCTAGCCCGCAATTGGGATTCAGCGGCGGGCAAAGGAATCTGGATGAGCATCATCCTTCGGCCGGCTATTATGCCCCAGCGAGCTCCCCAGTTCACGCTGGTCACGGCCGTCGCGGTCGTCCAGGCGATTGAAGAAGTGACCGGACTGCGGCCTGAGATTAAATGGCCGAATGATGTTTTACTGAATGGCCGGAAATGCACAGGCATTCTTACAGAACTGCAGGCGGATATGGACAGTGTCCAGGCGTTGATCATCGGCATTGGGCTGAACGCGAATCAGACACAGGATGATTTTGATCCGGCTGTCCGGGAAGTCGCCACATCCCTTCGGATGGAAGGGGACAAACCGGTCGAGCGGGCGGTGCTCGTCCGCTCGATCTTCCGTCACTTGGAGAAATATACAGACTTGTATATCGAGAATGGCTTCGCGCCGTTGAAAGTGCTGTGGGAAAGCTATTCTGTTACGATCGGCAAGCGGATTCGGGCCAGGACTGCCAGAGAGGTGCTGGAAGGACTGGCAATTGGCATCACGGATGACGGCGTGCTCGAATTGAAGACGGACGACGGAAAAATCCACACAATTTATTCAGCGGATATCGAACTCGCAACATGAGGATTGAGCGTTTAATGTGCTTCTGCTATAGTGGGACTAAAGGAAAGGGCGGTATCCGGCTGGAACCGCACCGGTTTTATTCATATTCAAAATGCAAAACTGAATAATTCTGCCTTGATCTGATATGACAGGGACGGAGGAAACCAATTACTTAAATTCTGCCCTTCTGTCCATTTTTAGACGGAAGGGCTTTTTGATGGGTTTTCTCCCCGAAAGGAGAGAAATGATATGAAAACAACAGCATCATTGCGCAAAATGAAACAACAGGGCGAGAAGATCGCAATGCTGACGGCTTACGATTACCCGGCAGCAAAGCTTGCTCAGGAAGCCGGTGTGGATATCATCCTGGTGGGGGATTCACTCGGCATGGTCGTATTGGGGTACGAATCCACTGTCCCCGTGACCCCGGCCGATATGATCCATCATGGGAAAGCGGCCCGTCGCGGCGCGCACGATACGTTTCTGGTCGTTGATATGCCGTTCGGTTCGTTTCACGGCAGCTTGGACCGGACGCTTGAAACCGCCATCCGGATCTTTCAGGAGACGGGCGCAGAAGCGCTGAAACTGGAAGGAGCCGGTGAAGTGATCGATGTTATCCGCAGGCTCACCCAAACAGGGATTCCGACAGTTGCCCATCTTGGCCTGCTGCCGCAAAGCGCCGGAGTCATCGGCGGCTACAAGGTTCAGGGCAAGACGGCGGATGCTGCAAAGCAGCTGATCGAAGATGCATTGGCCTGTGAAGCTGCCGGCGCCTGCATGCTGGTGCTCGAATGTATTCCCCATCAGCTGGCAGAGCAGGTTTCTGCAAGATTATCGATTCCGGTCATCGGCATTGGAGCGGGCAGCGGGACGGATGGCCAGGTGCTCGTCTATCACGACACCATCAAATACGGCACCCACCACATCCCGAAATTCGTCCGCTCCTATACGGAAGCCGGCACGGCGATCCGGGAAGGTCTGCAGCTGTATGTCGATGAAGTCAAATCAGGCGCATTCCCGGCGGAAGAACACCGGTTTTCCATGAAGGAAGAAGAGCTGTCGCAATTATACGGGGGTAAGCAATGAATGTGATCGAAACGAAACAGGGACTGAAATGCTGGGTGGCGACGATGAAGCAAGACAACCGATCGATCGGCTTTGTGCCGACGATGGGGTTTCTGCATGAAGGACATCTGTCGCTGATCCGTCAGGCCCGCAAGGAAAATGATGTTGTCATCGTGAGCATTTTCGTCAATCCGGCGCAATTCGGCCCTGGGGAGGATTTTGAGCGCTATCCCCGGGATTTGCCGAAAGATACAGCACTTGCTGAGTCGGTAGGAGCGGATGTGCTGTTTGTGCCGTCGGCGGAAGAGATGTATCCGGCGGAGGCCCAAGTTACGCTGACAGCCGGACCGCAGGCAGACCGGTTATGCGGCAGAAGCCGTCCCGGCCATTTTGACGGGGTGTTGAAAGTCGTTACGAAATTATTCCATCTGACAGAGGCCGACCGGGCATACTTTGGACAGAAGGATGCCCAGCAGCTGGCGATCATTGAATCGCTCGTCCGTGACTTTGATTTTCCTGTTGAAATCCGGCGGGGAGCGACTGTGCGGGAAGAAGACGGGCTGGCAAAGAGCTCCCGCAATGTGTATTTGTCGCCGGAGGAACGCAGTGAAGCACCGGCGATCCATGAGGCCCTGCGGCTTGGCCGGGAAGCGACCCTTAGCGGACGCGATCCGGTTCCTGTTATGGCAGATCACATTGAACGCCATACGTCCGGCACCATCGATTACATCGAGTTTCTGAGCTACCCGGAACTGACGGAACCCATTGGAAGCGGAGAAGCCGTACTTGCGGTGGCCGTCCAGTTTGAAAAGGCTCGTCTCATTGATAATGTCATACTAAACTTAAAGGAGAAATACTAATGCTGCGCATGATGCTTAACTCGAAAATCCACCGGGCAACGGTGACGGAAGCCGATCTGAATTACGTTGGAAGCATAACCATTGATCTTGATCTTCTGGATGCCGCCGGAATGCTGCCGAACGAAAAAGTCCATGTAGTTAATAATAATAACGGCGCCCGGTTTGAGACATATATCATCGCCGGAGCACGGGGATCCGGTGTAATCTGTGTCAACGGGGCAGCCGCCCGGCTCGTTCAAAAAGGGGACATCGTGATCATTTTGTCTTATGCCTATGTAATGAATGAAGAAGCGAAAAACCATAAGCCGACAGTCTTGATCATGGACGAGAAAAACGGGATCCGTGAAAAGCTGAGCTATGAGCCGGAAGCCACAATTTTATAGACGGAGATTACCGGCTGACAGCCTGCCTGTCAGCCGGTTTCGCTTTAGCACACGCAGGTGGGGCGAATATGTTACAATCTTCTCGGGAAGCAACAATGAAAGAGGGGGATTCGTATGTCAGCCCCGAAGTACATAGTAGTGGATTTGGAAACAACCGGCAGCTCGTCTGCAAAGGGCGGTCGGATTATCCAGCTGGCGATGGTGACGATTGAAGAAGGAGTCGTGACGGATACATACACGGCGTTCATCAATCCGGAACAGAACATTCCTGTATTCATCCAGGAATTGACGAATATCACAAATGAAGATGTTGCGTCCGCTCTGCCGTTTGAGCAGCATGCCCAGGTGGTCAGTGCCCGACTGGAGGACGCAGTTTTTGTTGCGCATAACGCTGATTTTGATCTCGGTTTCTTGAATGCGGAGCTGAAGCGGGCAGGACTGATGCCATGGCAGGGGCTTGTCGTGGATACGGTGGAGCTTGCACGCTTGGTTTATCCGACGGCTTACAGCTATAAGCTTCAGGATATTGCCGCTGAACTCGGGATCCTGTTAAAGCAGGCTCATCGGGCAGATGATGATGCCCTTGCAACAGCGGAACTGTTTCTGAGCGCCAAAAAACAATTGGCCAGTCTGCCAGCTGATACACTCAGGCTGCTGCATAAGCGTTCGTTCAGTCTGAAATCGGATTTATCACATTTGCTGTTCGAGTTGATCTCGGATAAACACACGGCCGGCAAGGATGACCAACTCCGGTTTCGGGGGATCCCGATTGCAGTACCGGAGGAGATGAAAGCAGTGTGGCCGAATCGGTACACGCCGGCTGCAGAACCTGTTCAGCAGTTGCAGACAATCATGCCGGGGTTTGAGTACCGGGAAAATCAGGCCAGGCTGATGAAGACCATCCAGCAGGCGCTTGATGGAAAACAGGAAATCGTAATTGAAGCTTCCACCGGTATGGGAAAGACGATCGGTTACCTGCTGCCGGCTGCGGAATATGCGCTGACTGAAGGAAAGCAAGTGATCATCAGTACGTATACGACGCATCTTCAGGAACAGTTGCTGCAAAATGAAGGGAAAATGCTTTCAGAATTCCTGAATGCGCCTATTTCCCTGGCGCTGATCAAAGGAATGAATCATTACATCGATTTAATGCGGTTGTATGAGCAGCTGCAAAGCGAAGACGAATCCTATGATGAAACCTTTACACTGATGCAGGTGCTGGTCTGGCTGTCGGCCACCCAGACAGGGGATTTGACTGAACTGAACACATCCGGGGGCGGTCAGCTGGTTATTGATAAAATCAGGCGTTCGCACCTCCGAAAGCCGGCAGCGCCGGAATTGAAGCTGGACTTTTATGAGCGCGCCAGAAAGCGGGCGGACCAGGCGCATATCATTATTACGAATCATGCTTTCCTCCTCGGAGGCGGTCTCGGGGAGCGGCAGGCAGCGCTCATTATCGATGAAGCGCATCAAATGATCCAGTCAGCACTTGCCAAAAAAGAAAAAACGTTTGTGTACACAAATTGGAAATACATTTTTGGTCAGCTTGGGACATTGGATGACCGGCAGTTATTTTACCATTTTTCTGAAGTGGCAACGGAAGCCCGATTTGCTTCTGCTGCGGAACTGAGCCGGCTTGAATTTCTGTATTCGAAAACGGCCGGCCTTTTTGATGAGATCAGCAGCAGGCTGGCCGACAGCTTTGCCCGATCGGTCCCGAACAGGCGTCAGAAAAAATGGGCGCTGCTGCTGGATTCGCTCGGGCGGCAGGAGCAGGCAGTGCGCCACTTGCTGAAATTGCTGAATGAGTGGCTCGATCTTTCCCGGGAACTGCTGAGCCGTGCTGACCGGCTGACGGAGCTGGAAGTCCGGAAGCAGGCCATCCTTAATGACTGGCGTTACTGGACAGAAGAAATCGCTGCAGAAACAATAGCACTTGGCGACATCTTCGCGTTTCCAGGCCGGGATGATGTCAGCTGGGTGGAGGGTGACCTTCGGAGCCTTCCGAACAGTCTCGCCATCTATCAGCGGCCGTTTGACGTTGCACGGCCGGTGAGCCGGGTGCTTGAACCGGTTCGCCGGCACGAAGCAGTCATCCATCTGTCCGGAACGATGTCAGTGCCAACCGATGAACGCTTCATTATCCGGCAGCTTGGAATACGCGATGAAGTGCCGCTCATCAAATTCGATCCGGAACCTGAATTCTATGCCGGTGCCCGGGTATTCGTCGTGGAAGACATGCCGGATATCCAGCAGGTGCCGCAGGCGGAGTATATCGAGTCAGTCGCCGATGCGGTGATCCAGACAGTTCTCGTGACGGAAGGTCGCTGTTTTGTCCTGTTTACCTCTCAGGACATGCTGCGGAAAACAGTTGAACTGATTCAGGACAGCGGATTGCTGGAAGATTATATGCTGTTCGCCCAAGGGCTGTCTTCCGGCAGCCGGATGCGCCTGTTAAAATCATTCCAACGGTTCAGTAAATCAGTGCTGTTCGGTACAAACAGCTTCTGGGAAGGTGTAGATGTGCCGGGAGATGCACTCCGGGCCGTTGTGGTGGTCCGGCTGCCATTCACCTCACCTGACGAACCGGTATTCAAGGCACGGTCGGAACGGATCTCGGCGGAAGGGAAAAATCCGTTTCTGGAGTATGCCCTGCCTGAAGCCGTCATCCGGCTTCGCCAAGGGTTTGGCCGGCTGATTCGCTCGCGTGAAGATCATGGCCTGTTTATTGTGCTGGACAGAAGAATCGAAACAAAGTCGTATGGAAAAGAATTTTTGCGGGCCCTGCCTCCTGTGCCGGTGGCAAAAGTGTCGCTTGAAAAGATGGTCACCTCCATTGAAGACTGGTATAATGGGAATGCATGAAACGAAAAAGGATGGATACAAATGGAATCGAAAATAGAAGTTCTTTCTACAATTACTGTCGATTATCAGCCTGATTTATACAAGGTTGTGGATGCGCTGAACCGGACATTGAAAGATGACGATCTCATGTTTGGCCTGGCCCTTGATAAAGACGACAAAGAAAAAGCCGTTTTTACGATTTATCGGACGTAGTATGCGGATGGCGTGGTGGATGAAATTCGTTGGCGCCTTTTTACTGCTGCTTGCGGCTGTTGCCGGGATTGTCATTGCAGTCTCGGCAGTTATGCCGTTTACTGACGCAAAACGGGCAGCTGAAGAACAAGCCTTGTCTGGGCAGCTTCTTATGGAAGTTGAGGAAACAACGATTTATAACGGAAGTTCACAGACAGTCACTGTTATTGGAAAGGGACCGGATGGCGCACGGCTGGCTGTCTTTGTTCCTGAAGATGGCGAAATGACTGTTTTTCCGCTTCAGGGAACTGTCACTGCAGCGCAAGCGGAAGCTGCTGCTTTGGAGGAAGCTGAAGGGGCGGAAGTGCTGCATGTCCGGCTGGGTCCAAGTGCGGAAGGCCCGGTGTGGGAAGTGGCATTCAAAGGAGCCGACGGTCGCTTGAATTATGTTTATATCAGTGCAGAAGACGGTTCATGGCGGGAACGGATACTGAATTTGTGAAGGGAGCGGACAACAGTGGGAAAATTAGCACAGCGCGTGAAGGCATTAACGCCATCTTCAACGCTTGCCATTACGGCGAAAGCGAAGGAATTGAAAGCGCAGGGAGCGGATGTGATCGGCCTGGGAGCGGGAGAACCGGATTTTAATACACCGGATAATATCCTGCAGGCGGCTGAAAGATCCATGGAAGCCGGTCACACAAAATACACACCGTCAGGCGGACTGCCGGCACTGAAAAAAGCGGTTATCAATAAACTTGCACAGGATCAGAAACTGACTTATGAAGCGAGTGAAATCATGGTCGGAATCGGCGCAAAGCATGTTTTATATACACTGTTTCAAGTGCTGCTGAACGAAGGCGATGAAGTGATCATTCCGATTCCTTACTGGGTGAGTTATCCTGAACAGGTCAAACTGGCAGGGGGAAAGCCGGTTTACATAACAGCGACTGCGGACAGCGATTACAAGATCTCTGCAGCGCAGCTGGCGAACGCAGTGACAGACCGGACAAAAGCGGTCATTCTGAACTCCCCGAGCAATCCATCCGGCATGGTGTATACGAAAGAGGAACTGAAGGAACTTGCTGAAGTATGCCGGGAACGGGATATCTGGATTGTGTCGGATGAAATTTACGAAAAACTTCTTTACGGCGCTGTTGAGCATGTGTCGGTTGCTGAATTGTCGGAAGATGCCAAGCGCCGGACAATTATCGTCAACGGCGTCTCTAAATCCCATTCGATGACCGGATGGCGGATCGGCTATGCTGCAGGCGACCGGGAAGTCATCAAAGCCATGACGGATTTGGCCAGCCATTCTACCTCCAACCCGGTCACAACATCCCAATATGCTGCCATTGAAGCGTATGAAGGTCCGCAGGATGCAGTAGAAACCATGCGGACGGCTTTTGAAGAGCGGCTGGAAGCCATTTATCCTAAAGTTGCAGCTATCCCCGGATTCCGGCTGCTAAAGCCGCAGGGCGCCTTTTACCTGTTACCCGACGTATCAGAAGCCGCACAAAAGACCGGATACGAATCGGTGGATGAGTATGCTGAAGCGTTGCTGACCGAGGCGAATGTTGCTGTCATTCCGGGATCCGGATTCGGTTCACCGGATACGATTCGTCTATCCTATGCCACCTCAATGGACCAGCTGACAGAAGCGGTAAACCGGATTCACCAATTCACAGAAGAAAAATGGCAGAAATGATGAATTTTATATGTGGAGGATTATGAAGTTATGCAAAAAATTACAATAGCACAATTACCGGCGCATGCCGGCGAACAAGTAAAAATCGGGGCTTGGCTCTCGAACAAACGGTCAAGCGGCAAAATTGCATTTCTGCAGCTGCGGGACGGAACAGGATTTGTACAGGGCGTTGTTGTGAAAGCCGAAGTCGGAGAAGAAGTCTTCGCGCAGGCAAAAGCATTGACGCAGGAAACTTCTCTGTATATCACCGGCGAAGTAAAGGAAGACACCCGTTCTTCATTCGGTTATGAATTGGCTGTCATCGGAATTGAAGTCATCCACGAAGCGGTTGATTTTCCGATTACACCAAAAGAGCACGGGACAGAATTCCTGATGGACAACCGACACCTGTGGCTCCGCTCGCGTAAACAGCACGCCATCATGAAAATCCGCAATGAAATTATCCGGGCGACTTATGAGTTTTTCAATGAGAACGGGTTTGTTAAAGTGGATCCGCCGATTTTGACCGGGTCTGCACCTGAAGGCACTTCCGAGTTGTTTGCAACAAAATACTTTGAAGAAGATGCCTATTTGTCCCAGTCCGGACAATTGTACATGGAAGCGGCAGCTATGGCGCTTGGCAAAGTATTTTCGTTCGGTCCGACATTCCGGGCTGAAAAATCAAAAACACGGCGGCACCTCATTGAATTCTGGATGATTGAACCGGAAATGGCATTCACTGAGCACCATGAGAGCCTGGAAGTGCAGGAGCAGTTTGTGGCGCACGTTATCCAGTCCGTGCTGAAAAACTGCCCGCTGGAACTTGAACGGCTGGAGCGGGACACGACAAAGCTTGAGAAGATCAAAGCGCCATTCCCGCGAATCTCCTATGACGATGCGATCAAGTTTCTGAATGATAACGGATTCGACGATATTTCATGGGGTGATGATTTCGGAGCACCGCATGAAACCGCTATTGCAGAAAGTTACGATATGCCGGTATTCATTACGAATTACCCAATCGGCATTAAGCCGTTTTATATGCAGCCGCACCCGGAACGGGATGATGTCGTGCTTTGTGCAGACCTGATCGCACCGGAAGGCTACGGCGAGATCATCGGAGGCTCTGAGCGGATTCATGATTTCGACCTATTGAAGAAACGGATCGAAGAGCATAAACTGGATGAAGAAGCATATAAATGGTACTTGGAATTATCGAAGTACGGAGCAGTTCCGCATTCCGGATTTGGCTTGGGACTGGAACGGACAGTTGCCTGGATCAGCGGAGCGGAACATGTCCGCGAGACCATCCCGTTCCCGCGCCTGCTGAACAGATTGTATCCATAATACAGAAAGAAAAGGGGGAGTCGGATATGCAACAGCGTGACCGGCTTCGCACCTGGATTGAGCAGGGAAATGTGAACATTTCCCAGCTTTTTTTTCAGTTTTATAAGGAACTGAAAATTTCAGATGACGAAGCGATGCTGCTCATGCACGTTCATGCGTTTCAGCAGGCGGGAAACCCGTTTCCGACACCTGATGAAATTTCAGGACGCATGCAATCGGCTCAGAACACAATCACCGGAATGCTGCAAAATCTCATGCAACGGAATTTCCTGGCGATTGAACAGGAAGAAAAAGACGGCATTCTTACGGAGAAGATGAGTCTTCAGCCGCTGTGGGATCAATTGCTGGATTTCCTGCACCGGGAAAAAGAAGCCGGAAAAGAAGAAGAGCAAAAAAACATGGAGGGTGAAATCTTCAAGCTGTTTGAACAGGAATTCGGCCGTTTCCTGTCGCCGCTCGAATCGGAAACGATTACAATGTGGATTGACCAGGATGGCCATACACCGGATGTAATCCGGATGGCGCTGAAAGAAGCGGTACTGTCACAGAAAATGAGTCTCCGCTACATAGACCGGATATTGTTCGAGTGGAAAAAGAAAAATATAAAATCTTCAACAGATGTCTCCAAGCATACGCTGTCGTTTCGGGAGAAGAACATCCATGCGCTTCCGGTTCAGGGCAATGCGAAAAAAGTGGAGTTCTATAACTGGCTCGAAGATCGGAACTAGGCGGCGAGGTGAGGTGAAGAGATGAACAAAACCGAATGGATGGCATGTCTGGATGAAATGGATGAGCTGTTTCCGGATGCCCATTGCGAACTCGTTCACAGCAATCCGTTTGAACTGGTGATTGCGGTACTGCTGTCAGCTCAATGCACAGATGCGCTTGTCAATAAAGTGACGCCTGCATTATTCGAGAAGTATAAGACGCCGGAAGATTACTTGGCTGTGCCTGTGGAAGAGCTTCAGCTGGATATCCGGTCCATTGGATTGTACCGCAATAAAGCGAAAAACATCCAGGGCCTTTCAAGGATGCTGATAGATGAATTCGGCGGGGAGGTGCCGGAGGACCGGGATACGCTGACGAAGCTGCCGGGTGTTGGACGCAAGACGGCCAACGTTGTCGTGTCCGTTGCGTTTGACGTGCCGGCCCTTGCTGTGGATACGCATGTCGAACGCGTATCAAAACGGCTCGGTGTCTGCCGCTGGAAGGATACGCCGCGGGAAGTCGAAGAAACCCTCATGAAGAAAACTCCGCGTGATCGATGGTCAAAAGCGCATCATCAAATGATTTTCTTTGGACGCTACCACTGTAAAGCCCAGAGCCCGTTATGTCACATTTGCCCGTTGTTTGACCGGTGCCGGGAAGGGCAGAAACGGGACAAAAAAGGACTGGTTAAATGGCATGCCGTCACAGAAATTGACTGAGAATGAAATCGCGCCTTTTTTTGCTGAGTGGGCAGTAATCCGGGAGCAATTGATTTCACTCCACCGGGAGCGCAGCAGGCAGGCAGCAGTCACTGCTGCTGATGCCATAGCCTTATATGAGTGTCTGCTGCTGCATTGCGCGGAGTATGATCTTATGCCGGTTAATGGAAAAGAGCGGCTGCATTTCATAAAAGCAAATTCCGGGAATTATGCAGCGTTTCGACAATTGGATGAATTATTTTCAGAGATGAAAAAGAAAATTGCTGTAAAACGCAGTCAATTAAACAATGCAAATGGAGCAGGGGCTGTTCCGGAAGGTCATGGATCATGACCTTTCGGACAGCCCTTCTTTAGTCTGGCAGGTCGGCCACCAAATTATGAACAGAAATAAAAAGGCTCGCCGCCAAAGTCTGTACTTGATAAAAAGAAATCGCTTCAAGTTGTTGTCGAAAAGAAATCAAGTGAATTTCTTGGTGAAGAGCCAATAAAAATCATCCATTCTATTCTGTATCTGATTTTATTTCCGCAAGCGGCTGACAGCTGCACAGGCAGTCTACGTTTAACTTCTCAGGACATGCGGGAATGGAAGAGAGGAAGCATCACTTAAATGAAAGAAAATAAGTGGAACCAGAAAGGAAGGATAGAGATGGCAACGACCACAGATCCGTTAACTGTACATGCGCTGATCAATGGCGAGAAAGTGGAGACAAAAGATAAAATCACACGGGAGAATCCATCAAATCCCGAAGAGATTGTCGGCTATGCGCCGTTAAATACAAAAGAGGACGCTGTCCGGGCAATTGATGCGGCAGATGAAGCATTCAAGGAATGGCGGAAGACAACACTTGATGAACGAATCGAGCGAATGGAACGTGCAATCCAGAAATTGCGTGATTCGCAGAAAGAAATCACAGAAGTACTGTCCCGGGAACATGGGAAACCAATTTACGATGCTGAAGGTGAACTGATCGTATCACTCATGTGGATGGAACATGCCTGCAAAACCGCAAAAGATGTATTGGGAGATGACGTAAGAGAAGACGAGAACGGACGCACGATTATCAAGCGTGATCCGATTGGTGTGGTATCTGCAATCGCACCATGGAACTATCCCATTTCGTTATCAACGATTAAAGTGGCGCCTGCTCTGCTGGCAGGGAATACCATTGTGGTAAAACCAAGTCCGCTTGCACCGCTGGCGGTCACAATTGTACTGGATATTATTGCACAGGAATTCCCGCCGGGAGTCCTTAATGTGCTGAACGGGGAAGCGGAAGTCGGAATCGAACTCACATCGAACCCGAAGGTCATGAAAATTGCATTTACCGGCGGAACGGAAACAGGACGAAAAATCATGGCGGCTGCTGCTCCGACGATTAAAAAGCTGACACTCGAACTTGGCGGGAATGACCCGGCAATTGTGTTGCCAAGCTTTGATGTAAATGATGAAAAAGCAATGCGCCGCATGGTCGTATCGAATTTCCTGACAGCCGGTGAAATCTGTATGATTGCGAAGCGGATTTATGTGCCGCGTTCCATGCATGATGAGTTCGTACAAAAGTATATTGAAGCTGCCAATAAATGGGTGCGTGTGGGAGATCCATTTAACCGGGAAGTAACACTCGGACCGGTCAATAATCAGAAACAGGTCGATTTTGTCCAGGAATTGATCGATGATGCCAAGTCGCATGGGGCTGAAGTGACAAAACTCGGAAAAATACTCGATCCTGAACTCTTTGAACAAGGGTATTTCATGCAGCCGACACTTGTGACCGGTGCCAAGCAAGGCGACCGGATCGTTAAAGAAGAACAATTCGGGCCAACCGTGCCGATTGTTGCGTATGAAGACGTGGATGAGGCTGTTGAACTGGCAAACGACAGTATTTTCGGACTGACAAGCTCTGTCTGGGGTGATGAAGAGGAAGCGATGGAAGTGGCAGCGCGCATTGAAGCGGGCACAACAATGATCAATACAGCCGCCATCCAAGGCCTCGATGTACGGTATGAATTCGGCGGTGTCAAACAATCCGGAATCGGCCGTGAATATGGAGAAGAAGGACTGGAAGCTTACGTCCATAAACACGTCATCAACAATCCGAAAACGAAAGATTTGCCGCATATTCCTGAGTAAACTGCAAAGTATAGACTGCTGTTTTTACTCGTACCAAAAAAGCGACCATAGACTACTCCGTGAATTTGGAGTAGCTATGGTTTTTTGTGGTTATATATATTGCATTAAAGAAACTGCATTTTTAGTTTAATATAGGCTCTGTTAAAGAATACTATTGAATTTTTTCGGCTCTTCACTAAAGTCTGTTCTTGATAGGAAGAAATCGCTTCAGACAGACGCTTTCTGCGGGCGGTCCGCCAAGCCTCCTCGTCGCTCTGCTCCTGCGGTTACTCGTCGCATGAAACCCTCTGCTCCTGCGGTTACTCGTCGCATGAAACCCTCTGCTCCTGCGGTTACTCGTCGCATGAAACCCTCTGCTCCTGCGGGGGTCTCGTCTGGACCTCTAGTCCCGCAGGAAGAATAGGGGCTGAAGTATTCGGCCCCTATTTTTGTGACGAAGAGCGCACCGATGCAGGAGCACACAATTTTCGCCGCCTTCCACTCTTTCGTCTATAACGTTTAATTACAACCTATTTTTTTGAAATCAGTGAGGAACTGATCCTTTCTTTTATGATGAAAAGAAATCAAGTACATTTTTTGGTGAGGAGCCATTTTTTCAACTGCAAAAAATATGGAGCAAACAGCGGAAATTCCTGCGGGAAAGCGAAGTGCCAAAATTCACTCGGGCTTAAAAGCCCGAGTTAGTTCGGCGCAAGCCCGCGGAAAGTGGAGCTGTTTTGCGGAATATCAACAGAGACATTCAACATAGTCTTAATATAAAAAAATTCACCAGTATTCGGAGCAAAAAAGCGTTTTGGACTAAAGATAAAATATCAATGCATATAATTTATCATAATTGTATTATGTAAACAGTAGTATTATAAATTATATCGTTCCAGTGAATGCCGGGTTCCTGCCTTTACCTTGCAATCAGGAAACAAGCACCATTGCTGCTGTAAGCGAACTATAAAATGAAAAAGACTGCAAACAGATTCAAATGGTTCTGAATCTGTTTGCAGTCGATGCTTCTCCGGGAACAGGAGAGATAAGGTCTTATTGGTTTTCGGTATTTTCTTCGCTGTTATCTGCAGGAGTTTCGCTAGTGTCATTGCTGTCAGCAGAATCATCAGAATTGCCGGTGGAGGATTGGGAAGCCTGTGTTTCCGCATTATTGCCTTCTCCTTCATCGGAAGCCGGATCATTTCCAGCTCCTTCTGCATTTTCATCAGTTCCGGAGCCGCTATCGCCGCCTTCGGCAGGAGGAGCCGTTTCACCTTCAGCCGGTTCTTCGGTATTTTCTCCTTCATCTGCAGGCGGTTCTTCTGTTTCCGGTTCTTCAGCAGGCGGTTCTTCTTCAGTTGGCGGTTCTTCCGTCACCGGTTCCTCTGTTTCCGATTCTTCAGCCGGCGGTTCTTCTTCAACCGGCTCTTCCGGCTCCGGTTCAACGATAGGAGCCGCAATCTGTACGCTTACAGATGCAGGATCACTTTCTTCTCCGTCTTTCACAGCGACTACACTGAATGTATAAGTCGTTCCTGGTTCAAGACCGCTGTATGTGTACTCGGTACTTTCAGTAGTGGTCAGTGCAGAGCCGTTGACTGATACGGCAAACCGGACACCGTCTCTATCATCGTTAAAGGCCCAGTCAAGCGTAACCGATTGTGCATCTTCATTGACGTCGGCCTGCAGATTTGATGGAGCAGATGGTTCTACCGGGACGTACTGTCTGGATACACTGGATGGTTCCGTACCGCGCTCGAATAATTCATTGCTGCGGAGGGAAGAAGGTGTGTAGCGGCTCGCAAGCCGAAGCGGATCGGAACCGACTTCAACTTCAAGTTCCACAACCGATTCCGGCTGTTCAAACCGCTCTTGCTCGTCTCCCTCGGAAATCTGCGTCATAACTGTGCTGAAAAGGCGTTGTGCAAGTGTCCGTTCCTCGCGCAAATCCGTATTGATCCCATTGGCTCTCGACGGATACCCGCTCCAGACGGAAATCGAGTAATCCGGGGAATACCCGGCAAACCAGATATCCGGCGCAAAACTCGTGGCTAAGCCATAATCTTCGAGCTCGGCGGGACTGTAGTTGGTTGTGCCGGTTTTACCCGCAATATCCACTCCGGATACGGCAGCGGTGGCGCCTGTAGCCCCTTGGATGTTCGGATTGACCACGTCCCGCAGGATATCGGTGATCATATAAGCGGTGCTTTCTTCCATTGCTTCGACAGGTTCCGGTTTTACGATATGTTCAGTTCCGTCGCGCGTCACGATTTTTGTGATGGTGTGCGGATCTGTATAGATACCGCCATTGCCGAAAGCGGCAAAAGCACCGGCCATTTCAACCGTGGAAATCTTCTTGTCCGGCGCACCAAGTGCTGCCGCTTCATAAATATTTCCGAAATCAAGGCCTAATTTCTGTGTGAATTCCGAGACGCGTTCAGGCCCGACCGCTTTCAGCGTTTCCACTGAAGGGACATTCCGTGAGCGGTACAGCGCTTCGCGCAGCGTCATCTCGCCGAGGTAGTCGCCGTCGAAATTGCGGATGACCTGATCGCTGTCTGTGTAGGTGATTTCTTCATCCACTACCGTCTGACCGGTCGACCAGTCCAAGTATTCGATTGCCGGTCCGTAACTGATCAGCGGTTTGATGGTGGAGCCATTCACCCGGTCCCGTGACGTGGCATAATTCACCCGGACATCTCCGCTGTATTCACGGGCAGCTCCGATTGCGCGGATCGCTCCAGTATCCGTGTCGACGACTGTCAATGCCGATTCGACTTCTTCATTGAAGAAAATGGCTGATTCAAGCACAGTGTTGACGGTCTGTTGCACGTCAGGCTCAAGGGTCGTATGGATGATAAGGCCTTCGTTCAGGGAAAAGTCAAAATCAAGGCTTTCCAGTTCATCTTCGACAAGTTCCATAAACGCTGTATAGTCACCATCCGGCGGCTGTGGCCGCTCTGCTTCCGGCAACAGCGATTCGGTGACTGGAATTGCCTGTGCTGCTTCTTTTTCAGCTTCTGTAATTTTGTCGTGCTGTTCCATAAGACTCAGCACAACATTGCGCCGGTGTTCAGCTTCTTCCGGATTTTTAAATGGGTTGTAATTATTCGGGCTTTGGGGCATGCCGGCCAGCAGCGCTGCTTCATGAAGTTCCAATTCGTTTACCGGTTTGCCAAAAAAGTATTCAGAAGCTGTGCCGAATCCGTAAATATTTCCCGACATCAGAATCTTATTGAAATACATTTCAAAAATGTCCTCTTTTTCATATTCCTGCTCCAGCTGGTATGCAAGATAGGCCTCTTGGGCTTTACGTTCAAGTGTCTTGTCACCAGAAAGGATGGAATTCTTGATCACTTGCTGGGTGATAGTGGAGGCTCCTTCTGAACCGAAACCATCTGTGATATTGGCGATGACTGCGCCGCCGAGACGGATCGGATCAATGCCGAAATGGCTGTAGAACCGGTTATCTTCAGTCGCAAGAATGGCGTTTTCCAGCACTGCCGGAATATTTTCATATTCCACGTATTCCCGTATTTCTGCTGTAATATAAGGAATTTCCGTTTCACCGTCCGCCGCAAGGAAGACGGGGGTTATCGGATCCCGGAGAAGCTCTTCATCCAATTCCGGCGCACTGCTGGCATAAAAAGCAAAGAGACCGGCACCGCCGACAAACAGCAATGTTCCGATAGCCAATATTGTTAAGAGGAGCACTCGCAGCCAGTGAATGCTGCCCGCCGGTTGCTTCTTGCCTTTTCTGTTGTTTTTTCTGTTGCCTGATCTGTTGCGGGTGTCCGGCGCTCGCCGGCGTTCTCCGCGGGAAGTGGGTCTGTCACTCACTTATCGTTCCTCGCTTTCTTCGTTTCGGTATAATTGTTCAAAGGCGGGCAGGTAATCGATGCGCGGATACATGCCTGGTATGACTTCGATGCCGGCCTGTTCGATTTCTGCAAGTTCGATTGACTTGCGGCCGCCGCCAATCATGCGGTTCCAGCTGTCCTCAAGCAGAGAAAACGGCACGACAAAGTATCTGTCCAGTGAAGAGAAACGGATAATCAGAAAAGCTTTGCCTTGCTGACGGATAACCTGTGCCATATGCCGGACCTGGTGCTCGTGAATGTTCTTTAGCGGAAACGACGTTTTATTCCGCGTTTCCTTTGCTTCAAAGTCGATATAAATTCCATTCCAGACGCCGTTATAATCGGTTGTCGACGGAGTGCGGAAGTAAGCCTCGCGAATAACAGCAGAACTCCTTGACGGATAATCGACTTTAACGATCTGCAGCGGAATCGGCTTTTTGTGAATGACTGCAAATCCCCGCTCCAGATAATAAGCATTCGATTCATTCAATTCGTCTTCCAGTGTCTTTCCCCGATTGCTGAAAGAAAAGTCCTTTTTTACCTGTTTTTTAGGTTTTGAGTTGGCAGGTGAAAATTTTTTGCCGTTGGGGTAATTGATTGCCATCTGTGATTCACCTCATTGCCTCTATCATACCACATGACAGTGGACGGAATTCGGCGCTAAAGGTTTCAGGCCTGTGTTTTTTCATGGGATGGCTGCTGCGGCATAGATTCTATCATATATGAGACAAGAGCGGACGTGCCACCAAAAAGCAGGTCCGCTGCTTGAGCTATGGCAGTTCTGTGACCATATGATAAAATGGGACTGGGAGGAAATGTGTTATGACATTGAAAGAACGTTCAATTGCTTTACTCCGGGAATGTGACCGGTCCCGCAGCCGCTTTTTTGAGATGCGCGAGCAGGACAGGTCTCCCGATTTTTATAAAGAAGTGAAACCGCATGCCGATCATTGGCATCTGCAAATAGATGAGTGGCAGAAAGAAGCCTCGGAATATATCCGGCTTAACCGGCCGAAACACGTGCACAAGATGCAAATTGACAATGCAGCGGAAGGAATGGGGCAGTTCATTGTCCAGAGCTTTTTTAAAGAGACGGGGAAAAAGCGCTTTATCCAAACCATCCAGGCTGCCGAATATACCCTTCAGACGCTGATCCGAGCAATCGAAGAAACAGGTGAAAAACAATGAGAACAAAAAAAGCGCTGACGGAACTGATGGCGGAATGGAAAACAGACCGCGATATGATGGAACGGATTTGGCACTGGCGCACACTGGAAGAAAAGCCCGCCCGATTCGCTGACTTCCCGGCCGCCATGCATCCGGATCTGCAAGCTTCACTGGAATCCCGCGGGATCGGACAGCTGTATACCCACCAGCGGGAAGCGTTTGACCTGGCTGCAGACGGAAAATCGTTCACTGCTGTGACGCCGACAGCTTCCGGAAAATCTTTTTGTTATCACCTGCCGGTACTGAACATGATTTTGAACGATTCCAGTGCCCGGGCGCTGTACTTATTCCCGACAAAAGCGTTGGCTCAGGACCAGAAAAGCGATTTGCATACTTTAATTGAAGGAACAGGCAAGGAAATTTTAAGCTATACGTACGACGGCGACACAGCACCCGGCATCCGGACGAAAGTGCGGAAAGCGGGACAGATTGTCTTGACGAATCCGGACATGCTCCATTCCGGTATTTTGCCACACCATACGAAATGGGTTTCGCTGTTTGAAAATCTGAAGTACATCGTTATCGATGAATTGCATACGTATAAAGGAATCTTCGGATCGCATGTGGCGCACGTGATCCGCCGTCTGAAACGGATTTGTGCATTTTACGGAAGCGATCCGGTTTTCATCTGCACATCCGC
The DNA here is from genome assembly GCF_001999905.1 of Planococcus lenghuensis. Taxonomy (NCBI): domain Bacteria; kingdom Bacillati; phylum Bacillota; class Bacilli; order Caryophanales; family Caryophanaceae; genus Planococcus; species Planococcus lenghuensis. The sequence continues at coordinate 2,179,131 of NZ_CP019640.1, read as the reverse complement.
CACCATCGCGAACCCACAAGAGCTCGCTGAGAATCTGACAGACTCAAAACACGTCCTGGTTGACCAGAACGGGGCACCGGCAGGCAAAAAACATATTGTCTTTTACAACCCGCCTGTCATCCACCCGACGTTCGGTGTCCGCAGGAGTGCAGTGCTGGAAGTCCGTGACTTGGCAACGAGACTTATACGGGAAGGCGTGCAGACAATCGTGTTTGCAAAATCCCGGGTACGGGTGGAAATGCTCGTGAAGTATTTGCAGGAAATTACGAAGCGGAAGATCCAGGATGAATCGATCAAAGGCTACCGGGGCGGTTATTTGCCTTCAGAACGGCGATTGATCGAAAAGGGATTGCGCGATGGGACGATTCAATGTGTTGTGTCGACGAATGCATTGGAACTTGGCGTGGACATCGGTCAGCTGCAGGCATGCATCATGACCGGATATCCCGGAAATATCGCCAGTGCCTGGCAGCAGGCCGGCCGTGCCGGAAGAAGACAGGATGAATCGCTTGTGATTTATGTTGCTCAGTCAACGGCGCTGGATCAGTACATCATCCAGCATCCGGAGTATTTGCTTGAACAGTCACCGGAAGAAGCCCGCATCCATCCGGAAAATATCCTGATTCTCATGGACCATCTGAAATGCGCCTCATTTGAGCTGCCGTTCACAACCGATGAACAATACGGTGAATTTGATGTGCAGGCATTGCTTGAATACTTGGCGGAAGAAGGGGTCGTCATTCTTTCCGGAGACCGCTGGCATTGGATGAGTGACCGGTTCCCGGCTCATGACATCAGTCTGCGTTCCACTTCCCAGGAAAATGTCATCATCATCGACCAGTCCGTGCCGGCCGATACGCGCGTGATTGGAGAGATGGACCGGTTCAGTGCGATGACGCTTTTGCATGAGGAAGCGATTTATCTCCATCAAGGCACCCAATTTCAAGTGGAATTCCTCGATTGGGAAGAAAAGAAAGCATATGTGCGGGAAGTGGACGTCGATTATTTCACTGATGCCAACCTCGCTGTCGAATTGAAAGTGATTGCCGAAGACAAGCAGACCACCCACGGCCGGACAGCTGTACATTACGGGGATGTTGCGGTGTTGGCGATGCCGACGCTGTTCAAAAAAATCCGGTTTGACACACATGACAACATCGGATCGGGGCCGATTTCACTGCCGCCTGAAGAACTTCATACTTCTTCAACATGGCTGAGCTTCGCACGCCCGGACGGCTGGGCGGAATCTGAACTGTCGGATGCGATGGGCAGTGCTGCATATGCGATTGGCTCGTTCGTCCCGATATTCGTGCAGTGTGATCGGCGGGATATCCACGTGGTACCGCAAGTGAAATCGCCGCATGATGACTTGCCGGCGTTCTTCATCCATGATTCCTATCCCGGCGGCATCGGCATTTCTGAACGCATTTATGGCCTGTGGCCGGAGCTGCTCGCTAAAGCGAAAGAACATGTGGAGAACTGCCCATGTCAGGATGGTTGTCCATCCTGCATCGGAGCGCAGGATGCCCCACTGGATACGAAACAGGCTGTCGGCAGACTGCTGGGCAGCTTGGAAGAGGCGGTGAGGAACCGTGTCATTTGAAAATAAATTGCGTCAAATGAAGGGGCTGCTGAATGCGAAGCCTCCGGTGAAGAAACAGCCTGCCGAGCGCCATCGGCCTGTCCATGAAGCACTTTGGCGCACGATCGGACTTGAAGTAATCGAAAATGACTTCGGATATGTCTATAAAAAAACGATCCGGTACCCGGCGGATTACAGGCACGGCAGTGTTTCACTCAACAGGCTGGCTTTGGTACTCGGAAAATGGGAACGGTCAGAAGCTGCGCATCCATTCCGCCTGTCAACCGGCGACCGGCTGCTGTTTTTCGACACGGAAACGACGGGGCTGAGCGGCACTGGCGCATACATTTTTCTTGCCGGTGTCCTGGAGAGCACAGACGAAGGGTTTGAACTGATTCAGTATGTGCTGCCGGACCCGTCAAATGAAGCGGCTTTCCTGTATGAGACCGGGCTGTGGCGGGATAAGCATGCCGTCATCTTTTCCTATAACGGAAAGAGTTTCGACTGGCCGCAATTGCTGTCGCGCTGGACACTGTCCCGGCATGTGCTTCCGCCACTGCCGGAGCTGCGCCAGGTTGATTTATTGCACGGCACCCGGCGGATCTGGAAAAACGAGTTGGAGCGGCTGAAGCTCAGCACAGTGGAAGAACAGAAGCTTGGTCTGGTCCGCACAGGGGATGTGCCCGGCCATCTGATTCCGCCGATTTACCTGGATGCGGTTAAGAACGGAGAGGCGGAATCACTTGGAGCGGTATTGTTCCATAACGAACTGGATATCCTGTCACTCGTCTCCCTCTATATCACTGCTTCCGATTTGCTGATTGAGGATTTGGAAAGCGAAACCAAAGGGGCTTACACGAATATAGGGAAATGGTATGCGGATCTTAAAGAGTACGATAAAAGCGCAAGTTTCCTGGAACACGTAATACAGGAACGGGGAGAAGCGGCAGCTCCTGCCCGCTATTTGCTGGGGATTCAGCGGAAGCGGGATGGGGAGTTTGAAGCCGCGCTTCAATTGTTCAAAGAAGCCGCGCCCAATCTGCGCGGGCCGCTGGAAGTTGAAGCGTGGATCCATGCGGCAAAATTACTTGAACATCAATTAGGTAATATTGACCAGGCATTGCTTATGACCCGCCTTGCGAAAGAGGCGGGAGATCATACAGCAATCCGGGAATCCATAAAAACAGATATCGGGAAGCGGGAACAGCGGCTCGTAAATAAGCAGCGAAAAAAACAGGACTTTCTGTAACATCGCTGGTCACGGCTCTTTGCCAGTGTGCTATACTTGGGGAAAAGCATGGTTTCACTTAACGGAAGGACGATCAAGATGGACACAAAACTTACAGCAAAAGAGATTCTTGAAAAAGATTTTAAAACAGGTATGCGCGGTTATAACCAGGATGAAGTCGATCAATTCCTCGATCTTGTTATCCAGGACTATGAAACATTCAGCCAGCAAATCGAAAAATTGCAGAATGACAACAAACGGCTGCGAAGTGAACTGGAAAGCACGCCACGAAAACAGACGGCACCAACACCGGGGACAACAAATTTCGATATTCTCCGCCGGTTGTCCCATTTGGAGAACCATGTGTTCGGCAGCAAGCTGAATAACGAGTGAAACCGTTGATTGCATAAGTGGAATGAGGTATAATGGACTTACCAATTGAAATTCGGGTAACCGCTTCGGTTTTTAGGCCGGAGAGGAAAGTCCATGCTCGCACGGACCTGGAATGGCCGTAGTGATCGTGCTTGGCGAAACGATAAGCCAAGGCAGCCCATAAGGCTGACGGCGGGTGGAACGCCTACGTCTAAGGATATGGCGGACACACCCTGAAAAGTGCCACAGTGACGGAGCTGTACAGGAAACTGTACAGGTGGAACGAGGTAAACCCCGCGAGTGAGAAACCCAAACTATGGTAGGGGCACTTTCCCGAAGGAACCAAACGGAGGGAAGGACAGGCATCAGCCTGTAGATAGATGGTTACCGCCCATTGGTACGAGGTGCAAGCCGTTCGAGTACCCGGGAACAAAACATGGCTTACAGAATTTCAATCGGTTTAATGAGACGATGCAGCTCTCCGCGTATACGGAGGGCTTTCTTTTATGAAATGAATTTGCTAGACTTACATACTGCGCCAAGACGGGATAAACGTCTTCTGGATGTTCAGGCGGCAAAGCGGCATGTCCCGCTCAGGCAGTATTTATGCATAAAACGGTTCAATGCCCTCAGGCAGAACCGGATCTCCAGGATGGCAGAAAGGAGCACGCATGACGAAATTCAAATTACTGGCTACAGCAGCGATGGGCCTTGAATCCATCGTAGCGGATGAAGTCAAAGCACTCGGATTCGAGACACAGAACGAGAACGGGAAAGTATTTTTTGAAGGTGACGAAGCGGCGATCGCCAAAGCGAACCTATGGCTGCGGACGGCAGACCGCGTGAAAATCATTGCCGGTGAATTCACGGCGACCACGTTTGATGAGCTGTTCGAACAGACGAAAGCGCTCGAGTGGGAGAAGTTCCTGCCGGTCGATGCCAATTTCCCGGTACAGGGAAAATCAGTTAAATCGAAGCTTTACAGTGTGCCGGATTGCCAGGCGATCGTTAAAAAAGCGATTGTGGAGCGGCTGAAGAAAGCTTATCACCGCAACAGCTTTCTGGATGAATCAGGCGCGCGTTTTAAAATCGAGGTTTCCATCTTGAAAGATAAAGTGCAATTATCCATCGATACAAGCGGCGCAGGTCTGCATAAGCGGGGGTATCGGACCGGCCAAGGTGAAGCTCCTTTAAAAGAGACGCTGGCAGCTGCACTTGTTAAATTGACCCGCTGGTCACCGGATCGGCCGTTCGTTGATCCATTCTGTGGTTCAGGAACGATCGCGATTGAAGCGGCAATGATTGGTCAGAACATTGCACCGGGCTATAACCGGGAGTTTGACAGTGAGTTCTGGCCATGGATGAAACGGAAGGTATGGGACGATGCCCGGCTTGAAGCGGAAGAAGCGGCTGATTATGACCAGCCACTCGATATCACCGGAACGGACATCGACCACCGGCTCATCGAAACGGCTAAAGCGAATGCGATGGAAGCTGGATTTGCCGAACTGATAACATTCAAGCAACGGCAAGTGAAGGATTTCACGGCAACCGGTGAGTCGGGTGTCATTGTCGGCAATCCGCCATATGGGGAACGGATTGGCGAAATTGAAAAGATCGAAGAAATGATCTCTGATATGGGACGCGTCTTTTCTGCTTATCCGACCTGGTCGGTTTATATGCTGTCTGCTGCAGAGAATTTTGAAGAACTTTACGGCCAAAAAGCCACGAAAAAACGGAAGCTGTTCAACGGTTTCATTAAAACCGATTTTTATCAGTTCTGGGGCGAACGTCCGAAAAATACGTAACGAAACGGAAGGAATTCATTCCTTCCGTTTCATTGTGAGGAGACAGCGATGAAACAAAGCATGCCTTTTCCGCTTTCAAAGGAAAAAACATTTTTTGAGTCACTGAATGACTGGATCGGCGATATCTTCTACGATGAGCTGCCTGAAAAAGGCTATGAACTGCGGGATGAGCAGATTTTCATGGCGTTTCAGGTGGAGCAGGCACTGAAAGAAAAGTCTGTGCTGTTTGCGGAAGCGGGCGTTGGAACGGGCAAGACGCTCGCATATTTGCTGCCGGCCATTGCCTATGCCCGCTATACCGGAAAACCGGCATTGATCGCCTGTGCGGATGAGACGCTCATTGACCAGCTGATCAAAAAAGGTGGTGACCTGGACCGGCTGGATGAACTGTTCGGTTTGAATTTGGATGTGCGTACTGCAAAGTCCCGCGATCAGTATTTATGTCTTCAGCGGCTGGAGGCAGCCCAGAAAGTCAGCAATGAGGAATTTCTGGAAGACGTGGAAGTTTCACTGCCCGATTTCGTGTTCGGCAACGGATCCATGCAGTCGATCCATCCGTACGGGGATCGTTCGGACTATCCGGAACTGACGGACGACCAATGGCAGCAGATCAATTACCACCCTGTATACAATTGCTCGGCGTGTGAACTCCGGAACCGATGCGGCCAGACGCTGCACCGGAAAGCGTACCGGGAAGCGACCGACCTTGTTATCTGTTCGCATGACTTCCTGATGGAGCATCTATGGACAAAAGAAGCGCGCGTCCGGGAAGGCCAATCACCGCTCCTGCCGGAAACATCGCTGATTGTGCTCGATGAAGGCCATTTGCTCGAATTCGCTGCACAGCGGGCCTTGACGCATGAAGTTCAGGAGAATACGTTAGTGAACGTGACAGACCGCCTAATGTCTGATGGTGTGCGGGTAGAGACGCTTCAGCTGATCGAACAGGCCGTCGATCTCCACAGTGATTTTTTCCGTCTTCTTCGGAAGCAGGCGGAAGACAGTGGGGAAGACCGCAGAAGCATCCGGAAATCCCCGGAATTGCTCCAGCTTGGAAAAACAACGGTAACGGTGCTCGAGGCTATACTCGAAGAGCTTGTGTTCGAATCGGAACTGTATACGATTCCAGAATATGACCTTCGGATTGCCGAAGAGTATTTTGAACAGTATATTTTTTCTATGAACCTGTTTACAGAAGAAGGAGATGCGGTGAATTGGTTTGAGGAGAAAGACGGGACGGAAACGCTCGTCATCATGCCAAGACTCGTAACAGACATTCTGCAGGAAAAGCTGTTCAACGGTCATTTGCCGATTGTTTTCTCGTCGGCGACGCTGTCTGTACAGAAGAATTTCAATTACATTGCTGCAAGTCTCGGGATAGACGATTACCAGGCCTTTTCGGTGCCGTCGCCGTTCGATTATGCGGACGTGATGAAGATCCGGTCGCATCCCGTGCTGCAGGAAGAGAAGCAGACCGTACTCGAACAGTTGCTGGCAGCGGATGAGCAGACATTGATTCTGTTCCGTTCCCGCAGCGAAATGGCTGTTTTCAAGGAAACGATCAGCCCCGAATTGCAGAAACGCATCGAATTTGAAGGCGACCGGGAGCTCTCTGCAGTCGTCCGGGACTTTCAGGAGAAAAAGTTTTCGATTCTCTGTTCCTATCATCTGTGGGAAGGACTGGATCTGCCGGGGGATATGCTGACGAAAGTGGTTATTGTTGACCTTCCATATCCGCCCAAGGATCCGGTGTTTGACGCCAAACGGAAGTTTGCTGCAAATCCGATTGAAGAGATCGACCTGCCATTCATGCAACTTCGCCTTCAGCAGGGAATCGGTCGCCTGATCCGGACTTCCCGGGACAAAGGCATAATTCATTTGTTGCTGAATGAAGAAGAATGGAATATCCGGCATTTATGGGAACCGGTACTGCCAGTGGTTCCGGTGAATAATTGAATGATCGAACAGCAGAAAGGCCCGGCTCTGATTTCCAGAGCCGGGCCTTTTTTTCAGTCACTGGCACTGCCGGAACGGTTCGGAGGGGTTGGCCATTGCCGGGCATCCGATTCGATGATGCCGAGCAATTTTTTTCGGCGGTCTTCCAATCGTTTCACGTGTTCACTGAACTGGTCAGCTGATGTGGTCGGCAAGCCGGAATCGCTCAGTTCTGAAAGATCTGCACAGGGTGGCACCTGTTTGGAAGCAGTGACAAAGTTGGGCGTCAGCGTATCTAAATAGTTTTGGATGCTGGAGCGGGCTTCTTGGACGAGGAGCTTGTTCGGCTGATAACTTCGTAAGATGCCAAACCGTAAAATTGTTAAGGCCTCGTCGAGCACGGCCACAGCAAATGAAGCCGACTGCTTCGGATTTCTGCTGTGATAAAAATGCAGAATGGGATAGGCGTTGTGCTGTGCGGTCAATGTGCTAAGCTCAGAAGCTGTGGAACTCAACAGCAAATCCAGGTCATGAAAATTTTCGCCATTCCAGGCATTTCGAATGATTTCACTGCCGGAGTCTCCAAGCCCGGTGATGCTTGATGCATAAGCACGTTGATTAGTCACAGCACTCAGAACAGAAAGTACATATGTCACACCGAGCGTGATGAACAGCATGCCGTTCCCGGAAGCGACTGCGGATGCGACTTGCCAAAATCCTTCTTTCGGTACGTAGTCACCGACACCGAGGGTGAAGATCAAATAGCCGGTGTAATATACCCTCTCTGTCCAGGAAATAGGATCATTGTCCCGTGTATCTATAAATGCTTGAGCATCGCCTGTAAAAAATAGCAGCCATCCGGTCCACAGGAGTAAAATCCATATCACAAGGGTGAGAGCAAGAATCAGCGGTCCGCCAAGACTCAGCATCAGCCGGTCGTCGTGGCTCACTTTTCTGAGGACCTTCCAAGAAAAGTTTCCAAGCCAGCGGGAGACAGGGCCGGCTCCGCCATCCACCCATAATGTTGTCCAGAAAATATCGACCGTAACAAGCAGCAGAATCAGAATCCCTGCAATTGTACCGAAGATTTCCATGTACTCACCTTCCTTGAAAATGCGTCCGTTTCCGGTATTCCGGGTTTGTTATCCCACTGTATCAGTCTACAGAATTCCAAATATGCGAAAACCGATCAGTACAATAGCGGTATCAGCGAATATATGAACCACCCATGAATTTACGAAAGTGCCTGATTTTGCATCCAGCCAATTGAACACGAACGCAACTCCGATCAGTCCGGCAAGAGCCAGAATCATGAGCGGAAGCGGGAACCAGCTTTGGAAAATCGCGATATGATACAGTCCAAATAACACGGATGAAAATACATAAGCACTAGTTCTATACCCTTCTTTGTACATTTCTAAAAAAACAAAACCCCGGAAGAAATATTCCTCAAGCAGCGAATTGCCGAAGGTCACATATAATGCGACAAAAATAAATGTTCGGGGAGTAATGCCAAGATCAGTCTGCAGGTCAGCAGAAATTCTTTCCAAATCAATGAAGCGCTGCAGAACAGCATAGGTAAGAAGGATGCATGCAAACGAAAGAATCCCAAGGCCAATGCTGAGCGCGAGGCCATCGGTAGGTTGCTGCTTGCGCTTGGATAACCACCGGATGCTTTTATTCTTAATCCGGACAGCATACAAGACCGGTATTGAGAGGAAGAGGATGATTTTTATGAGGGTTTTTATCGCATAATTGATGTCAAGCCCTTGTTCCACAATATACATAAAGGTACAGGCAATAAGACTTGACCCGGCAATCCAGCTGACGTTTTTTCTCAATGGGTCCACCTCTTTTATCCAGTGTTTCCTCTGCTGTAAACCAGTATTGTTACCGTTTTTCCAGCGAGTCCGAAAGTGGAGCTGTATTGCGGAAGCTCAACGTGGTCCGCCGAGCCTCCTCGTGCTTTTAAACATCTTGTGCTCCTGCGCAAGCTCGTCGCAAAAGACCAGTCCAATCCGCGCTTGTCCTGCTCTTCCGCCGCCTGCCGCTCTTTCTTCTAACCTTTATTCCTGGAATTTGCAGCGAAGATTCGTAGTGAAAGCCCTTAGTTTCAAGGTTTGGGATGATTTTTTTTACGATACCCCGCTATATTTTCCGGATTTACGACGAATACAAATCCTCTAATCTCAGGGGTTTTGAAGTTTCTCATTATACAATCCGGGAATCCATATAAGTTGAGATAAAGCTCCTTCATTATTATCATTCCGTCAAACAGCTATGCTTTTCAACGGGTTTGCGCCGCAGGAATCGCCGATGTTTGGCTCCGTAATTATGGGAGCCAAGGAGGGCCCGAAAGCGCGGTTATGGGGCGGAATATTGATAAGTGGAAGTCATTAGTTCAAGTTATATCGCCATAAAAACAGATTCCCCCGCTATTATCAGTTTAGCATAATCGGCTTCTGGAAAAGTTATGGAATTTATTTTACGGAAAGTGAAACTAATCCGCCGGCTTAACCGTATAATATGTAACAGCTTTTTTCAGCTGCAAGTCTGTGTCCTATTAAAACAAGCTCTGTAAAAGAGATTATTCACCAAGAAATGCACTTGATTTCTTTTTGACAACAAAGGAACTCCAACGAAGTTTAAAAAGATGAAGAGTAGTTACTGCTGTACTGGAAGAAAGAGCGAAAAATTTTTCTTTTTGTCAAATACAGATTTTGGCAAAGCGCGACAAAAGAACGGTCTTGTTTTTTATTCATTATCGGTTCTGTATAAGTTGAGGTAAACATTCATCATCCCGTTCGCGGCAAACGGTTTTGACTGCGACGAGCTTGCGCAGGAGCAAACGGTTTTGACTGCGACGAGCTTGCGCAGGAGCAAACGGTTTTGACTGCGACGAGCTTGCGCAGGAGCAAACGGTTTTGACTGCGACGAGCTTGCGCGACCGGACTGCGCAGGAGCAAACGGTTTTGACTGCGACGAGCTTGCGCAGGAGCAAACGGTTTTGACTGCGACGAGCTTGCGCAGGAGCAAACGGTTTTGACTGCGACGAGCTTGCGCAGGAGCAAACGGTTTTGACTGCGACGAGCTTGCGCAGGAGCAAACGGTTTTGACTGCGACGAGCTTGCGCAGGAGCAAACGGTTTTGACTGCGACGAGCTTGCGCAGGAGCAAACGGTTTTGACTGCGACGAGCTTGCGCAGGAGCAAACGGTTTTGACTGCGACGAGCTTGCGCAGGAGCAAACGGTTTTGACTGCGACGAGCTTGCGCAGGAGAAAGCGCACTTTTACGGTCCGGACGCCGGTCTTGAAAAATATAAATTCTTTAGATCAACTAATATAGGTGCGAAGAAACAAAAAAGTTACACTGCCAAAACAAAAAAGACGGGGGAACTGCAGCCAATAGATTAGGAGCATACACAAAAGGAGAGAATGCTTATGAAATTATTCAGCTGGCTGTCATATTGCCTGACGTTCATCGGTCTGTTGCTGCTCGGGTTGGACTGGGTGATCTATGCATATGTCGAGCCGCTCGTTCTGGCCGGCAGTACTGCGCTCATAGCGGGTGCTGTCTTCAGCCTGATCGCCTTTTTAAGAAGAGAAAAAAGCGGCCGGAAGTTCATCTCGCTCTCTGTATTCATCATCCTGGCCGCTGCAATGTTATGGTTTGAACCACCGGCGGCTGCCACTATGCTGACCTGGCTGGAAAACAAGGTATGATTGACGAATTCCATGGACTTATCCCTCGGGCTTTTTTCTGCAGGTTTGCCGGACATGCATCGGCCTGAAGCATGGAGATGGAAGAGTCATTCTCCGATGTGTATAATTAAGAAAAAAGAGCTAGTACACCGGCACATTCCATCGAATGGTTTTGGCGCGCTGCAGGATTCGGGAGGGAACCATGATCGCTGAGAAATTTTCACCTTACATAACTTTTGGAAGAAAAGAATGGGCGGATTTACGCTTCAACACGCCAATGACACTGACCCAGCACGAATTGGAAGAGCTTCAGGGAATCAATGAACACATTTCGCTTCAGGAAGTCGCGGAAGTATATTTGCCGCTGATCCGGCTGCTGCGGCTGCACGTGGATGCGGCGCAGCAATTGCATGCAGTCACGGATCAGTTTTTTCGGCAGGACACACCGAAGACGCCCTTTATCATCGGAGTTGCAGGAAGTGTGGCAGTCGGCAAAAGCACAACATCACGGATTATACAGGCGCTACTGTCTTATGAACCGAGCCGGCCGAAAGTGGATCTCGTGACGACCGATGGTTTTCTATATCCGAACCGGGTGCTTGAAGAACGGGGACTGATGACGAAAAAAGGGTTTCCGGAGAGTTATGACATCAAATCGCTTGTGCAGTTCCTGACGGATCTGAAATCCGGCAATGAACGGGTGACCGCACCGGTGTATTCCCATTTGCATTACGATATTATGCCCGATCAGTCTGTGGAGATCGAGGCGCCGGATATCGTGATCATTGAAGGAATCAATGTGCTGCAAATTCCGAAGCATGAAGGGGAACGGTCTCCGAGTGTCTATGTCTCCGATTTCTTTGATTTATCGATTTACGTGGATGCCGATGAAAAGGATATTGCCCGCTGGTACAGAGAACGTTTCCGCTTGCTGAAAGAAACGGCATTCCGGCAGCCCGAATCATTCTTCAATCGTTATGCAAACATGTCAGAGGAAGAGTCAGAAGCGTTTGCAGCCGACGTGTGGAACCGGATCAACAAGAAAAATCTTGAACTCAATATTCGGCCGACTAAAAACAGGGCGGATATCATTATCAAAAAAGGGATGGATCATGAAGTGTCGGACATCCAGCTCAGAAAAATCTGATGCGTGTTTAAGCTGCTCTTCTCTTATAGGGAACAGCAGTTTTTTCATGGTTGACAAGGTCTTTAAACAGGAGTAGATTAATCGTTGTTAATGAATATATAGTATGAACCTTTTAATCGCTGAATCGTTTTTCGAGCGGGGGAACCGGTACCGGCATTTTGCCTTGGGGTGAATCTTACAGCATGTAAGAAGGGATACTCTCAGTCCCTAATCCGACAGCTAACCTCGTAAGCGTTTACCAGTACAAACGAGAGAAGGGTCTTGCACAGAAAAGACCATTCTATTTGCGATGGTCTTTTTTCATTTGCAGCCAGCCGGAGGTGAAGCCGTGTTTGAACTGATGAAAAAAGCGGTCCAGATTAGCACAGTAAAGCTGATCGGGTTCACAGCTGCTTTTTATGTGATCAGTGCATTTATCATTTATTTAATCGAGCCCCAGACGTTTCATAATCCGTTCATCGGCTTTTGGTGGGTTATGACGACCGTGACCACAATCGGCTTTGGGGATTACGCGCCTGTCACTGTTCCCGGAATGGTATTTGCCATGTTCCTGTATTTGTCCGGTATCGGACTCATTGGAGTTATTATCGGGAAAGTTGTCGATTTATATGCGCTTTACGGGAGGATGAGAATGGAAGGAAAGTTTGATTATAAAGGAAAAAATCATTTCGTCATTATTGGCTGGTCACAAAAAGCCCTCAAAACAGCAGAGGAGATCCTGTCGAGCCATGGCTCCCAAAAAGAAGTGGTCCTGATCGATAATCTCCCGAACTCACCTTATTCACATGACCGATTCCATTATATCCGGGGAAATCCGACGGAAAATGGCATATTGAAAAAAGCGGGTGTGACAAAAGCGAACTCTGTATCGGTGTTTGCGACGGCAGATCAAGATGAAGTGCTGGCGGACGGAAAAACGCTGCTCATCGTTTCGGCCATCGAAAAATATGCCGTTGAACAAAACGTCCAGATCTATACCATTGTTGAGATTGTACATGAAAAACACATTGGCATGTTCGAACATGCGCGTGTTGATGAGTTCGTACTGTCAAATGAAGCATTTCCGCATCTGATGGCAAAAACGATTCTTCACCATGGATCAAGTCAGCTTTTCATGCAGCTGCTGAGCCACAGATATGGAGAAAATATTTGGGAAATTTCACCTGCTGCATCCTGGGAAACGTACGAGGATGCATTCGAGGCATTAAAAGCACAAGGGGCGAATCTCGTGGCTGACGGCGCGGATTTCAGTATTTTCCGCCGCCTGCACGACCGGATACCGGATTCCGCCCGGCTCTACATTATCTGTGATCAGGAGACCTATAAAAACCTGACCATTAAATGATCAGGCAACAGTAGCAGACCGTTTGAGAAAAGAGGAATTGAAATGAAAAAGCAATGTGTGGTCATCGGGCTTGGCCGCTTCGGTACGAGCGTCTGCCTGGAACTCAGTCGGCTGGGCCATGATTTGTTGGTTATCGACCACAAAGAAGAGCGCGTCAATGCCATGCGGGAATACGCAGCGCATGGGGCTACAGCGAACGCCACGGATGAAAATGCACTTCGGTCTCTCGGTGTCCGGAATTTTGAACAGGCAGTCGTAGCAATCGGGGATGATATTCATGCGAGTGTTCTCTGCACATTATTATTAAAAGAAATAGGTGTTGAGCGGGTGTGGGTAAAAGCGCGGGATCCTCAGCATCGAAGAATTTTGGAACGGATCGGGGCTGACCGGGTGATTCAGCCCGAGTATGACATGGGAATCCGCATTGCGCAGAACCTGGATTCCGAAAAAATCATCGATTATATCGAAATCTCCGAAGACTATAGCATTGTCGAATTGGTGGCGACAAAGAAAGTGGACAACCGTACGCTTTCACAGCTCAATGTACGGGCGAAATACCATTGCATGATTCTGGCGATCAAGCGGGGACAAGAAGTTAACCTGGCGCCGAAACCGGAAGATAAAGTGCAAAAGAATGACATGCTCGTCGTGATGGGACACCGCAAGGATCTGAAACGGTTCGAAGACCGAGGGTTGTAAACAGTTGACGAGCTGATTGGAAAAGCCAGAAGAACGCGTATAGGGAGTTCTATTCTGAGGTTGTCCAAAAATCCCTTAGGCTTATCTTGTCCAGATGTTCTTCCATAACGGAACGGCTTCTGCTGCGCAAGCTCGTCGCAAACAGCAGCGGCAACTGCTTTGCCGCTGCTGTTCGCTGGCTTCCGCCATTCCGTGCCAGGCCAGTTGAAAGAGACAACCATACAGAATGCCTAAAGGCGGGAAAAGGATTCTAGTCCTCTTCCCGCTGTTTTTGATTTATTAGTTGCTGATCCGGTTCACTGAAACGATGAGATGCGCGTTTTCCTGATCTGCCGCTGCTTTTTGAGCCGGGGTGGACAGGAAACGGGCGACCCCGGCGGGGACTCGGACGTCCGTCCTGGCAGCTGGCAACGCGACGTCCTGTTGCGTCAGCTGCATGAACCACTTCCTGTGGTCCCGAAAGCGTCCGGTTTCTCCACCCCGGATTGGGAGATGATGTCAACGAGTCTTTTGACCTTTTCTGACAGCCCCGTTTTGCTGCCTTACGAAGAGCGGATCTTCACACTGATTGTCGAGTCGATGATGTCGCTGTCTGTCCGGATGGACCCCTGTAGGCGGCAGGCACATAAATTGACGCTTCATTCGGCAAGTGGTAAATTACGGGAAGTTATTTCTTTCCAAGGAGGCCTATCTATGACTGTTCAGACAGATTCCCGTTTATATGAGATCATGAAAGCAAGAAAATCAGTGCGTTTGTATGATCCATCCGTAGAAATTCCGAAAGAGGAGATTGAAGAGCTGCTGACAATGGCGGTTTCTGCTCCGTCTTCAAGCAATCTGCAATCGTGGCGGTTTCTTGTGATTCAGGATCAGGACATCAAAAAAGAAGTGCGCGGGATTGCCAATAATCAGGCGCAAGTGGAAGATGCATCAGCGGTCATCGCTATTTTGGGCGATGTTGATGCCTATAAAAAAGTCGAGCAAATTTATACCCAGAATGTTGAAGAAGGCCATATGGATGAATCGATAAAAGAACGCACCGTGTCGGGAACGAATAAATTTTATCCGGCAATGACAAAAGAGACCCGGATGAATATCGCTTCGTTCGATGCCGGTCTCGTGTCGATGCAGCTCATGCTGCTGGCCAAAGAGCGGGGGTACGATACCATCACAATGGGCGGTTTCAGTAAAGAACAATTCGCAGCGCGTTTCGAGCTTCCGGAAAATCTGTTCCCAATTGTATTGATTGCCATTGGGCAAGCAGCTGCACCGGCTTTTGGCACATCGCGCCTTCCGCTAGAAGAAACAACCACATTCATTTAACCGTTTTTAAAATTCAATAACCTGTTAATCGACTGACATTATGCCATGAACCCCGTGTTCATGGCGTTTTTGCTTTTCAGCAAAGGCTGAACTCCCGTAATAACTGTGAAACTCGCTTTTATATGATGACCCCGGATCTCAGCAGCATCTTGTCGGAAGAAATGAAGCGGACTGAGATCTTAATTTACAGACAATTCTGTCCATTATAAAAAGGCAGATCCGGCTCTAATAGCCGGATCTGCTTCTTACCTTACCCGTTACACTTATAAAAATCATTGCTTCATCAATGGGTTTGTGCAGCGCGGTCATGTTTTTCAGCAAATACGTTCCGGTCAAGATACTTATGGAAGAACCATTCGCCTCCGCCGATGAGGATAGCGGAAACGATGGCAGCAGTTACGATATCACTGCTGACCGCCATGGCATCTCCCAAGAACCAGACGATCAAAAAGGCAAGAATAATATCGGAAACCGTAGCAATCATATTCCGTTTACCTTGATCGTCAGCATCCCCGGCTTTTCTGAAAATCACTAAGTCGCCCAGAACATAGGCGAGAAGTGTCAGCGCTGCGCTGATCCACAGCGTGTCGCCGAAGGAAACATCAAAAATCCATGTGAGTACTATTAATAATACGACCGCAATCATCACAAACTTAATGAGAATCGCTTTAACGTGATCCATTTAATTTCCTCCTCTCTTGGCTGTGCCTTTGCGTCCGTATTAATCCATTCCCGTCTTCTTGAGAATCATGCCCAAAATAACAAAAATTTCATAATTGTAGTTTAAATGTAATAATATATAATAGTATTATATTACTTAAGGATAAATAAAAAAATAAAAAATCAGAATTAACGGGCATTCCATTGAAAACTTCTATACAATAGAGACTATTATTCAGGAAAACCAGAAGGAGGTCCACAGACCATGAAAGAACAACAATTTTTACGGATACCGGGGCCAACACCGATTCCGCCGAGTGTGGAACGGGCAATGATTCAGCCGATGATTGGCCACCGCAGCGGAGACTTTAAACAATTATACGGTAGGTTGATTCCTCGGCTGCAGCCGGTATTTGGCACCCGGCAAGATGTGTTGGTCCTGGCTGCTAGCGGAACCGCTGGGCTTGAAGCTGCAGCAGTGAACGCGGTGAAAGAAGGAGAAAAAGTGCTTGTCATTGTCACTGGCGCGTTTGGTGAGCGGTTCACAGACATTTGTGAGACCTATAGATTTAACGTAGACCGGCTCGATGTCACATGGGGAGAAGCGGTAAAACCTGATGCGGTAAAAGCATATCTGAAAAAGAATCCCGACACACGTGCAGTTTTTGTAACTTATTGCGAGACATCAACCGCTGTCCTAAACCCGATTGAAGAAATAGCACAAGCGGTCCGCGAAACTTCCGATGCGCTTGTCATCGCAGATGGCGTGTCGTGCATAGGCGGTACAGAGACGGAAATGGATGCGTGGGGTATTGATATTCTCATCACCGGATCCCAAAAAGCGATGATGCTTCCGCCGGGGCTCGTTTTCATTGCTGCAAGTGACCGGGCATGGGCGCGCATTGAAGCAAACAGCCAGCCCCGATTTTACTTGGACCTGCTGAAATACAGAAAAAGTGCCCAAGATCATTCTTCACCGTTTACGCCCGCGGTTTCACTGCTGTACGGATTGGAAGAAGCGCTGAATATTATGGAAGAGGAAGGTCTTGAAAATGTGTACAAGCGCCACCGGCTGATGAAGACGATGATACGGGCAGCAGCAGATGCTTTGCAGTTACCCTTACTGACATCGGAAGAGGCGGGTTCGCCGACAGTAACGGCAATCCGGCCGACAGCGTTTGACGCTGAAGCGCTTCGCAGTGAAGTGAAAAAAACCTTTTCACTCACATTGGCAGGCGGTCAGAAACAACTTAAAGGGCAGATTTTTCGGATCGGCCATATGGGCTATTGTTCTCCGGCCGATATCCTCCAGACAATTACTATGCTCGAAATCGGTTTGGACCGGATCGGGGCGGATATCCGGCTGGGGACAGGGACTGCCGCAGCTCAGCGCGTATTTTTACTCGAGAAAGGGGATAACCGATGATTTATAAAGTATTGGTCAGTGATCCATTAAGCGACGACGGCATTAAGGAATTGTTGGATGCCGAACATATCCAGGTAGATAAGAAAACGGGAATGACAGAACAGGAACTGCTGGACTGCATCGGCGAATATGATGCGCTTTTAGTAAGAAGCCAGACGCAAGTGACACGGAAAGTGATCGAAAAAGCCACGAAATTGAAAGCGATCGGGCGCGCCGGTGTAGGGACAGACAATATTGATCTGGCAGCAGCAACTGAGCATGGCGTGGTCGTCGTCAATGCGCCAAACGGTAATACCATTTCAACTGCTGAACACACGATGGCTATGCTCGCTGCGATGGCCCGTCGGGTTCCGCAAGCTTATTATTCACTGAGACAGGATGAGTGGAACCGGAAAGCATTCATCGGTGTGGAGCTGTACCGGAAAACGCTGGGAATTATCGGTTTTGGCCGAATTGGCGGGGAAGTGGCAAAGCGGGCGCAGGGATTCGGCATGCGAATCATCGCATCAGATCCGTTTCTGACAGAAGAAAAAGCAGCGAAGCTCGGCATCCAATATGGTTCCATGGAAGATGTTCTCGAGCAGGCGGATTTCATCACCGTCCATACACCGCTTCTAAAAGAGACCCATCACCTGATCAGCCATGAGCAATTCGGACAAATGAAAGACGGCGTCTATGTATTGAATTGTGCGCGGGGTGGACTGGTGGATGAGAATGCACTTCTTGAAGCGATACAAGGTGGTAAGGTGGCCGGTGCCTCGCTCGATGTCTTTGAAAACGAGCCGCAGATCAACCATGAATTGCTCGCACTTCCGGAAGTGATTGCAACGCCGCATCTTGGAGCCAGCACCGTGGAAGCACAGGAAATGGTTGCAGTTGACGTCAGCCGTGAAATCGCAGATATGCTGAGCGGTAAGCCGGCAAAAAATCCGGTTAACATGCCTGCTGTATCAAAAGAAGTACTGCAGAAACTGGAACCGTATTTCAGCCTTTGTGAAAAATTAGGCTCTTTTCTGGCCCAGATCTCCCGAGGCGCGATCGCGGAAATTACAGTCACGTATTCAGGTGAATTGCAGGATACGAACGTGGATCCGCTCACCCGCCTGATTCTCAAACATATACTGAAGCATTATCTCGGCCAGCAAATCAACGAAGTGAATGCATTCCATGTAGCGAAACAGAAAGAAATTGTGGTCAATGAGCAAAAGACGACATCGGGCTACGGCTTCACCAATTTGATCGCGATTACAGTCAGAACCAATCAGGAAACGCGTACTGTGTCAGGTACGCGGATTGAAGGGGGACGCATCGAATTGGTGAACGTGGATCAGTACCGGGTGGATGTCATTCCGACAGGTCATATGATTTACATCCATCATACCGACCAGCCCGGCGTCATCGGAAAAGTCGGGACGTTCCTCGGACAAAATGACGTGAACATCGCGACGATGCAGGTGGGCCGGAAAGAACGCGGCGGGGACGCCATCATGCTGTTGTCTGTTGACAAAAACATGGAACAGGCGCTGGCGGATGAACTCGCTGCTGTCCCGGAAATCATCGATGTGACAACAATCGAGCTTTAAGGAGAGATAAAGATGCTGACGGATTATCATGTGCACATGATCGAAACCGGCGAATTCACAGTCGACTGGCTGAAGAACTATGTGAAACAAGCGAAAAACCAGGGCATTGACGAACTTGGCATTTCAGAGCATGCCTATTTTTTCAACGAAACAAGTAAGATCCTGTCCAATCCGTGGATTGATAACCGCCGCGGACTGGACTTTCGGGATTACCTCTCGCTGTTTGAACAGGCAAAAGAAGAAGGGCTGCCTGTGAAAATGGGAATCGAAATGGATTACACGCCCGGAAAAGAACGGGAAATAAATGAATTCATCGATGCCTATCCGTTTGACTACGTCATCGGTTCCGTTCATTGGATCGGCGACTGGGGCATCGACTTGAAGGAACACAAGGCAGAGTATGAGAAACGGGATATTGCTGAAGCTTATGAGGCTTATTTCGATCAGATTGTTTCATTGGCGCAGTCAGGAACGGCGGATTTCGTCGGTCACATTGATTTGATCAAAATATTCAAGTATAAACCAAACGACGCCAAGTTTGTCGAAGCGCAGTATGACCGGGCAGTGAAAGCACTGGCCGCTTCCGACATGAGCATCGAAATCAGCACAGCTGGATTACGTAAAACCGTTGGGGAGATTTATCCGGATCCGCTGCTATTGAAAAAATGCTTTGAGGCCGGCGTGACCATCGTATTGTCATCGGATGCTCATCATCCGGACCACGTTGGATACGGGTACGACCAATCCGTTAAACTGGCAAAAGACATCGGGTATCGGGAAGTGCAGACCTTTACCAGTCGGAAAAGAGAAGTAAAGCCTTTAGGGTGAAGCACTATTCATTTAACTTTCACCCTGTGTAAAACAGGGTGATTTTTTTGTGTGAAGCGGTTCAATGAGCGTTATTTTCTATAATTATATTATGTATTCTTACGAATGCATTATTTTCTGAAGGTACTTTTCTTAAGAATTGTGGATTTTAGGCGAAGATGTGTTTCCAATGGATGCTTACCGCAGGCACAGCTTTAATTTCCTGAAACGTCCGCCATTGTTTGAGTATAAATTTGAAAAGAACAGGAAAAGCTTATTTGAAAAATGATCGCAGCTTGACGATTACTTCTTTTTGCATCGATGGTTGCAAAAACGACGGGGATAAAAACTCACGCAAGTATGCGTCTTTTACGTGCCTTGGAAGATTGGTTTGTTTTAGAAGCTGTCTTGCTTCATATAAAAAATCGACGTATTGTTCATAATTTTCGTCGTAGCGGGATTCCAGCTCCTGTTTAATTTGTTTAGCGAGCATCGGGCTAGCACCATTGGTGGATATGGCAATCGTTAACTTTCCTCTTAGGAAACGGGCAGGGAAGTGAACATTTCCTGCTATGACATCCGATGCGGCATTGATCAGACTGTTAGGCGGAGCAGCTTCTATAACAGCGGCGTTAACCGCTTCGTCGTTTGTAGCAACAACAGCCAGGAAAGCTTCCGTCAAATCCGAGGATTCGAACCGTTTTTGCTTCCAATGTATTTTCTGTTCCAAGTAGAGAGCATTTATTTCAGGAAGAATGTCCGGGCTTACGACTGTCAATTCAGCTCCGCTGTTCAGCAAGCTTTCCACTTTTCTTTTGGCGATGCGTCCACCCCCGATTATAACAACTTTTTTATTTGTTAAATCTACCATCAAAGGAATAACGGTCATTGGAAAAATCTCCTCAACTTGAGTTTTAAGTTCAGTATCGTCTTATTCCTTCCATAGTACCAAAAAAAGTCCATTCTTTTAGTTTTTACAGAAATAACTGTCTTTGAGAAAGTAATTTTTTTATAGAAAGACGATTCTGTTTTACAGGATGTTAGAAACATTAAATCTTAGTTTGACACTCGGAATAGTAAACTATATACTGAATGAAATTGAATTTTCCAATCAACTTACAAATTCATATGTATTCTTATCAAGAGAGACGGAGGGATTGGCCCTGCGATGTCTCAGCAACCATCCTGGTAAAAGGAACGGTGCTAACTCCAATAGGCGTTTCACTGCGTCTAGAAGATAGGAAGAACGTTTTGCTTTCCGGAACCTTCTTCTTGTCAAGAAGGTTCTTTTATTTTTGGGGAAAATTCCAATGATTGTATTAGGAACGGAAGGTCAGTCGGTTGAAAAGAAGTTTAAAAAGAAAGTTCTATTCCAAGTTAACGGCTCATGAATAACTAAATTACTCTTAACGAGCAAATTTAATTACAGATTACTCCATTTACGTAGTCTTGCGGTCTCTAAAGGAGCTTACAAACGATAGCTGCTTTCTGTAAATGGAAGAAATCGCGCCAGGCGGGGGCGCTACAAGCGGGTCAGGAAATGCTAGCGGCTTTGCCGCTACGGATTCTCGTCCATCGTCCGCGGGCCGCTCCGAATCGCGCTGCATCCTCCAGGGTCTCGCGTGGCGAAGAAAAACCATGTACTTCTGCCTTTCCTGTGGGCCCGAAAGCGTTCGTCTGAAGCGATTTTTCCTGTAAAAACGAATATTATTTATGCCTTCACCAATACTGCGTAAGAACCTTTATTTTAGGGGAAATGTAGATTTAAATTTGCTCATCTAGAGTAAATTAATTCCGAAAAATAGAGTGACGACTTCATACGAGAGTTACCGGTTCGCCAAAATAACAAATCAAATAAAACGAAAAAATCATCGATCAGGGAATGGCATAATGACCGTTTTTGATCAAAAAGGAGTCTGAAAAGCTTATGAAAAAAGTTTATTTAGTCGGTGCAGGTCCTGGCGACCTTGACTTGATCACGGTGAAGGGCTTGAAGGCGATCCAACAAGCCGATGTCATTTTATACGATCGTCTAATCAATCAGGAATTATTGAACGAAGCAAAAGACCATGCTGAACTAATCTATTGCGGTAAAAGTCCGGATAGGCATTCGCTGAAGCAAGAAGATATCAACGACTTGCTTTGCAAATTCGCTTTACAAGGAAAA
The DNA here is from genome assembly GCF_001999905.1 of Planococcus lenghuensis. NCBI lineage: Bacteria > Bacillati > Bacillota > Bacilli > Caryophanales > Caryophanaceae > Planococcus > Planococcus lenghuensis. Next base: position 2,157,348 of record NZ_CP019640.1, on the reverse strand, counting down.
GTCGTGACTCGTCTTAAAGGCGGGGATCCTTTTGTCTTTGGCAGAGGCGGAGAAGAAGCTGAAGCATTGGCTAACCAGCAAATCCCATTTGAAATCGTACCTGGAATTTCCGCCGGAATCGCGGCACCTGCTTATGCAGGCATCCCCGTTACCCATCGGGATTACAGTTCGTCTGTCGCTTTTATATCCGGAGTCAGCAAAGTGGGTGTTGACCAAGAAGAATACTGGGGACATGTGGTCAAAAGCATGGATACACTTTGCATTTATATGGGGGTAAGCAAACTTCCGGAAATATGTGAGCGTCTGCTCCGTCACGGTCTCCTTGCCGGGACGCCGATCGCTTTGATCGAGTGGGGGACGACCGAACGGCAACGGACCATCACGGGAACATTGGAAGACATTGTCCAAAAAGCCCATGATATGAAAAACCCCTCCATGATTGTGGTTGGAGAAGTCGTCAGACTGCGGAAAAAACTGCAATGGTATGAACAATTACGTGTCGACGAAGGGCAACTCGTTTCTTCTATATAAAAGACAATGAAAGGAAGGGAAACCATGCAAGGCGTACTATATGTGAGTCACGGCAGCCGAGTGGAGGAAGCGCGAAGGGAAGCGATCGAATTTATGCAATCGGTGCGCCAACGAGTGGATGTTGCGCTTCAGGAAATTTGTTTTCTGGAATTGGCTGAGCCCGACATCGCCGAGGGAATCGAGCGCCTTATCGACCGGGGAGCTACCCGTATTGCTGTGGTGCCGGTCTTGTTGCTTAGTGCGGGTCATTATTATAAGGATATCCCGGAAGAGATTGGCAGAGCGAAGGCGCGCCATCCTCAAGTCCGCTTTCAATATGGTGAACCGCTCGGCGTGCAGGACCGTATCGTGGATATATTAGTGGAACGAATCGAAGAAACAAAAGCATTTCGTCATTCCGATGCGCTTGTTCTGCTGGTCGGACGAGGAGGACGTAATCCGGAAATACCTCGGTCCATCGAAGAAATAGCAGGAAAATTACAGGCGAAACTGGCTGTCTCAAAAGTGAACACTTGTTATTTGGCGGCGTGTCCCCCTTCTTTCGATGAAGGTTTACAGGAAGCTGTCAAAGGCGGAAAACCGCAAGTCATTGTAGTGCCGTATCTTTGGTTTACCGGTTTACTGATGCGCTCCATGGAAAAGAAGATCAACAGCTTATCAACCAAAAACCAGGAATTCATTCTTTGCCAATATCTTGGCAATCATCCTGCGATGGTTGACGCTTTGGCTGACAGGGTCCATGAGACGTTGCAAGTGAAAGAAAGCCGCTCATAACGAAAAGAAAGACAGTAGGAGAGGAAGTGAAGCATGACCGGATTGGCTGGGAAACAAATTGGAATCGCTGCTGTGCGGAGCGCCAAAGAAATCAGCATCCTGATCGAGAAAAAAGGCGGGACGCCCGTGATTTATCCGATTCAAGGAAAGCAGCAATTGAACGAACAAATCAGCGCTCAAAACATACATGATTTTCTTGCGGAGCCTTTTGATTTGGCGATTTTCACAACGGGCATCGGAGCGAAGACATTAACCGAGTCTGCCATAGCCATTGGCCAGGATGATCTGTTTTTTGAAAAACTCCGTCATACAAATATAGCGGTCCGCGGAAGTAAGACCATGAATTGGATGAAAGCTCATTCGCTGCAGGCAAGTATCGTATCAGAAGACGGAACGATGAAGAAGTTACTGACGGTGCTAGCCGCCGAGTATGCGGATAAGCGCCCGCAGCGTGTCTTCATACAAGCATACGATTTGGATGACGATAAGTTGAAGAAAGCGCTCGAAGAAAAAGGCCATTCCGTTTACTTATCACGGCCTTATTCTTATAAGAAGCCCGATCCGGAAGTAGTAAGGGGGTTGGAGCACGCAATCCTCCAGCGATCGTTGGATGCTCTTATTTTTACGAGCAAGACACAAGTGAAAAACCTGTTTTCAGAAGAGGCTGATCATCAGCGATTGGTCGATGCTTTCAACGGCAATGTATTGGGAGTGGCAGTTGGAAAAGTAACAGCCCACGAATTGGAAAAACAAGGAGTTGAGAATGTTCTTCAACCTGAGAGTCCGAAAATGGGAGCAATGGTGGTGAAAGTTGACCGCTACTACCAATAGAAAAGCAAATAGAATTTTTGCAGAAATAGTAAAATAATTTTTATGAGGTGGGTAATTTGCAGTTGCAGCTAAAGAACAGTCCGTTTGATCAAGAACAAGTAGAAATTCTAAATCGTTTATTACCAACATTGACAGAGAATCAGAAAATTTGGTTGACCGGATATTTTGCTGCATCACAATCAGCAGTCGCAGGAGCTGTCCAGGACAATGCAGGAGCCGACTTTATTGCACAAGTTTCGGAACAGCCTGCAGTCACTCGGGAAGTGACTATTTTAGTGGGTTCACATACAGGCAATTGCCAGTCAATCGCTGAAGACGTATCGCAAAAATTGACTCAGCAGAACTACAAAGTATCGCTTTTTTCAATGGACGATTTCAAACCGAAAGAATTGAAGAAAGTGGAAGATTTATTGGTCATAACAAGCACACATGGAGACGGGCATCCGCCGGATAACGCTATCGCATTTTACGATTTCTTACATAGCAAAAGAGCTCCTGAACTGAATGACCTTAGATTTTCAGTCCTTTCTTTGGGTGACAGTTCGTATGAGTTCTTCTGCCAAACGGGCAAAGATTTTGATAAACGTTTGGAAGAATTGGGTGGTGAAAGAATTTACCCGCGCGTGGATGCTGATCTGGAATTTGAAGAGCTGGCAGAAGAGTGGTTTGAAGGCGTAGTAAGCGTATTGAACGCATCAAAAGAAGCTAACCGGTCAAGCAGCCAGGCAGCTCAGCCCAATCAATCAACTGAAGTGGAAACTCCATCGGCTTATTCCCGCACGAATCCATTCCGCGCAGAAGTATTGGAGAACTTGAACTTGAACGGTCGGGGATCAAACAAAGAAACCCGCCACCTTGAACTGGATTTGGAAGGCGCCAATCTGGCATATGAGCCGGGTGACAGCCTTGGTATCATCCCTGAAAACGAGGCGGATCTGGTTGATCAGTTAATCGAATCGACAGGATGGAATCCGGAAGAATCGGTTGCCATCAATAAACAAGGAGAGACCAGGTCGTTGCGCGATGCTTTAATTTCTACATTCGAGATTACCAGCCTGTCAAAACCGCTGCTTGAAAAAGTGGCACAGCTAACTGAAAACGAAGAATTGAACAAGTTGCTTGATCCTGAAAATAAAGAACAATTGCAGGCTTATATCCATGGGCGCGACTTGATCGACTTGACGCAGGACTTTGGGCCATGGCAAGTACCCGTGACCGAGTTCGTCAAAGTTCTTCGGAAAATACCGGTTCGGCTTTATTCGATTGCGAGCAGCTCGAAAGCGAATCCGGATGAAGTGCACCTGACAATTGGCGCAGTAAGATATGAAGCGAACGGACGCCAACGGAAAGGGGTTTGTTCCACACAATGTGCGGAACGCTCGGACATCGGCAGCACGTTACCGGTGTTCGTCCAGAGCAATCACAGTTTCCGGCTTCCTGAAAACCCGGACACACCGCTTATCATGATCGGGGCCGGAACAGGAGTTGCTCCTTACCGGGCATTCATGGAAGAACGGGAGGAAACAGGGGCAGAAGGGGATTCATGGCTGTTCTTTGGCGATCAGCATTTTGTGACGGACTTCCTTTACCAGACGGAATGGCAAAGATGGCTGAAGGATGGGGTTCTTTCCCGGATGGATGTTGCTTTTTCCCGGGACTCCGCAGAGAAAGTATATGTGCAGCACCGCATGCTGGAGAAAAGCCGTGATTTTTATAAATGGCTGGAAGCGGGGGCCTGCATTTACGTGTGCGGCGACGAGAAGTACATGGCGAAAGACGTCCATTCCGCAATTTTGTCCATCCTTGAAAAGGAAGGCGATATGAACCAGGAAGAAGCAGAAGCATATCTTGCCGGCCTGCGCAGCGATAAGCGTTATTTGCGTGACGTGTACTAAGAGCATTTTAAATGCGGAAGGAGTTAGATGATGACAACCAAAAGATTGACTGATATAGATGGCACGCCCAGTGAAATGGAAATCATTAAAGACAAAAGCGATTATTTGCGGGGGACGATCGCGGAAAGTTTTAAAGAGCCCTTAACGGCATCTATTCCGGATGCCGATGCGAAATTACTGAAATTCCATGGCAGTTATATGCAAGATGACAGGGATATACGAAATGAACGGAAGCATCAAAAGCTAGAACCGGCGTATCAGTTCATGATTCGTGTCCGGCTTCCGGGAGGCGTCGCTACTCCTCACCAATGGCTGACAATGGACCGGCTTGCGAACACCCACGGAAATGGTTCGTTGAAACTGACCACCCGTCAAACGTTTCAAATGCATGGCGTTTTGAAATGGAATATGAAAGAAACTCTCCAGGAAATGAATAATTCACTGATGGACACGATCGCAGCTTGCGGCGATGTCAACCGGAATGTGATGTCCACTTCCAACCCGTATCAGTCGGATATCCATGCTGAGGTATACGATATATCCCGTGAACTGAGTGAGTACTTGCTGCCAAAAACCAATGCTTACCATGAGATTTGGCTGGACGAAGAAAAAGTGGTCGACAGCAGCGAGACGGAAGAAGTGGAACCGATGTATGGGCCTCTTTACTTGCCGCGTAAATTCAAAATTGGTGTGGCGATCCCGCCTTCCAATGACGTGGATATCTTTTCGCAGGACCTTGGATTTATTGCCATTTTGGAGGACGGAAAACTCCAAGGTTTTAATGTCACTGCAGGAGGCGGTTTGGGGATGACACACGGAGAGCCGGAAACTTATCCTCAATTGTCACGTGTCATCGGTTTCTGTCCGGTTGATAAAGTGCCGGAAGTGGCAGAAAAAATCATCACCATTCAGCGTGATCATGGCAACCGCACTAATCGGAAAAATGCCCGCTTCAAATATACCATCGACCGAAAAGGCCTCGACTGGGTGAAACAGGAACTGAACGAAAGATTAGGCTGGAAACTTGAAGAACCACGTGCTTATCATTTCGACCACAGTGGCGACCGTTACGGCTGGATTGAAAATGACGGCAAGTGGCATCTGACTCTATTCATCCAAAATGGCCGTGTGAAAGATACGGATGATTATAAGTTAATGACAGGTCTTCGGGAAATTGCTCATGTCCATACAGGCGATTTTCGGCTGACCGCCAACCAGAACCTCATCATTGCGAATGTCACAAGTAAGAACAAGAAAAAGATAGATAACCTTATAAGCGAATATGGTCTCACAGATGGAAAAGAAAATTCAGCATTGCGCAGAAACTCCATGGCATGTGTCGCTTTACCGACGTGTGGCTTGGCGATGGCCGAAGCAGAACGTTACCTTCCGTCGTTAATCACCAAAATCGAAGATATTTTGGATGAAGCAGGTCTTCGGGAAGAAGAGATCCTTATCCGCATGTCCGGCTGCCCGAATAACTGCTCACGGCCAACTCTCGGAGAAATCGGCTTTATCGGCAAGGCGCCGGGAAAATACAATATGTATTTAGGCGCCAGTTTCGCAGGAGATCGATTGAACAAAATGTACCGGGAAAATATTGGAGAAGAAGAGATTCTGGGGACACTCAAACCGATCTTTTTCCATTATGCGAAAGAACGGCAGGAAAACGAGCGTTTCGGCGATTTCGTCATCCGGACAGGCTATGTTGCGGAAGTCACTTCCGGTACTAATTTCCATAGCTGATATCAACACACATACAAATAGATGCCCGGGAGCGAATTTCGGGCTCTGTTTGTCAACGGATTGCATGTTTTAAAGATTCTCTGATTTAAAAACTTGATCGATTGAGCCTTAACCAAAAAGGAGTGCAGGAATTTGAAGTATAGTTATGTTTCCCATCTTTATTGCCCGAAATGCGGGAATGAGTACGATACGAAACAACAGCATCAATTATGTACATGTGGTTCTCCACTACTAGTGGAATACGATTGGGACGAATTAAAAGCGAATGTAACACCTGACGATATAGCTAAACGAAACCCGACGTTATGGAGATACCACGAAATGCTTCCGGTCGAGAACGAACAAAACGTGGTATCCCAAGGAGAAGGAATGACTCCACTTCTTAGTATGCCGACGATTGGAAAAGACATGGGCGTTGAAAAGCTCTATATGAAGGATGAAGGGCTTGTTCCGACTGGCACATTTAAAGCGAGAGGCGCAGCGGTCGGCGTTTCTAAAGCGAAAGAAGTGGGAATCGAGGAATTCGCAATGCCAACTAACGGGAATGCAGGGGCTGCTTGGGCGCTCTACGGCGCGAGAGCTGGCTTGAAATCCACTATCGTCATGCCACAGGATGCGCCGAAAATCACCCGAAACGAAGTGGCATTATCAGGAGCGAATCTTTACTTGGTAAATGGATTAATCAGTGATGCCGGAAAAATTGTCGGAAAAGCCGTGAAGGAATTCGGACTTTACGATGCTTCTACACTGAAAGAGCCTTACCGGATCGAAGGCAAAAAAACAATGGGATTGGAAATCGCGGAACAGATGGGTTGGAAATTCCCGGATGTCATTTTGTATCCTACCGGAGGAGGCGTCGGTCTCATCGGAATCTATAAAGCCTTGAATGAATTAAAGAATCTGGGCTGGGTTAAAGGCGAATTGCCGCGATTAGTCGCTGTCCAGGCGACCGGCTGTGCGCCCATTGTAAAGGCGTGGGAAGAGAAAAAGAGTGAATCGGAATTCTGGCCGGATTCGAGTACCCAAGCTTTCGGTATCAATGTGCCAAAAGCAATAGGTGACTTTTTGGTGTTGGATGCCGTCTATAAAACAGATGGTTGCGCAATTGCCGTGGATGACCAGGATATGCTCGATGAACAGGAAAGAATCGCACAGATGGAAGGATCCTTTATTTGCCCGGAAGGCGCCGCTGTGTTTGTTGCGATCCGTCAATTGCGGCAACAGGACTGGATCAAAGAAGGGGAAACAGTCGTGGCTTTGAATACGGGAGCAGGAATCAAATACCCGGATACAGTAAATATCGATGTCCCGATATTAGAAAAAGATGATTCGATAAAGGTCGCATCCAACTAATAGGAAATGCAGTCCGTTTTAAAGGGGATACCTGCCTATGACCGAAAATGCATTATGCAGAAGGAGGAGAAACAATGAAATTGAAAGATAATTTGCTGGCCCAAATTTTCGTCGCTTTCGCCATAGCGATTACTTTGGGGCTCATTTTCGGTCCAGCGATTGAAGTTGTCGAGCCGTTAGGCGAATTGTTTTTGCGTCTGATTAAGTTCGTGATTGCGCCGCTCGTTCTCGCTTCTTTAGTCGTGGGAATCGCCAGCATAGGAGATCCGAAACAATTAGGCAGAATTGGATTAAAAACAGTAACTTATTATCTGGTGACAAGCGCGATTGCAGTCACAATCGGTTTGTCTTTCGCCTTCTTGATTTCACCAGGCGAAGGTCTGACAATCGGTATTCCTGAAGAAGGAAGTGTGGAAGTGAATGAAACAGAAGGGGTAATAGCCACGTTGCTCAATATTATTCCGGAAAACCCTTTTGCAGCACTTGCTTCAGGAAGCATTTTACAAATTATCTTTTTTGCCATTTTCCTTGGTTTGGCAATCACTTTAGTCGGAAAGCCTGCAGAGCCTGTATACCGCTTTTTTGAAGGTTTTGCCGAAATTATGTATAAGATAACAGGTATCATTATGTGGTTGGCGCCACTTGGCATTATCGGATTAGTGGCACCGGTCGTTGGTGAATATGGACTTTCCGTCTTGCTGCCACTCTTAAAAGTGATTTTGACAGTTGCCATTGCTTGTATCGTCCATGCTGTAGTGATCTATGGACTGGCAGTTAAAACGTTTGGTAAAACGAATCCTTTGCGTTTCTTTAAAGGAATCACACCGGCTGCGGCAGTCGCATTCAGCACTTGCAGCAGCGCGGGGACTTTGCCGGTAACCATGAAAAACACACAGGAAAATTTGGGCGTTTCCCGGAGAATAAGCAGTTTTGTCCTTCCATTGGGAGCTACACTTAATATGGACGGGACCGCTATTTATCAAGGTATCGCTGTCGTGTTCATCGCCCAAATCTCCGGTTTGGAGCTTTCCATTATGCAACTTGTGGCAGTAGTACTGACTACTGTACTGGCTTCCATAGGAGCAGCAGGGGTGCCGGGGGCAGGAGTCATCATGCTGGCCATGGTATTGAATGCTGCAGGCATGCCACTTGAAGGGATTGCATTAGTCGCTGGTATTGACCGGATACTCGACATGTTCCGGACAACCGTGAACGTTGTGGGGGATGCTTCAGCCGCAGTCGTGGTTGCCGGTTCTGAAGGCGAATTATGGACCGACGCCACAGTAGAAGAAAGAGACGATGATTTCGAAAGCGCAGGAGTGGACGAACGCCATGCATTGAACGCAAAATAAGACGTTCCATAAGAGCCGCATTCTTCCCATCAATAAGGGAGGGATGCGGCTCTTATCTTTTTAATTTTTCATCATTACATTTCATTTATCGAAGGCTTAACCCGGTGAACAGCAGTCAGCATACATACCGGAAGTGCCTGAAACGATAACTGTTTCAATACGGATTGAAAGGAAGATAAATGCTGCAACCATAGCATCTGTCTTCCTTTTCGTCTGTAAAAATACACTTTTACGTACAGTTTTGCATCAAAATTAACTAGCGTTTTGTTTCCCTGCTGAGTATATTTTAAGAATACACGTAGATTTCATGGAGGCGGGTTTTTTTGAATCAGGGGAAGATGTATAACATTTCTTGGTTTCCTATTGTTGTCTTTATTTCCACAGGGGTAATTATCCTTTCGTTGTTGGGGTTTGTGGATTGGAAAGAGTTTTCCACCAATATTCTCACCTTTATTGCAAACTTGATCGTTTCCTCTGTTTTCATGGGCTACGGCATTTACCTTTTGAGAAAAAGAAGAGAAGGCAAGGGATATTACTGGGATGATGAAGGCATAGTAATTGACCTGAAAGGAAACAAAGTATTTTGGCATGAAATAGAGGAAATTAAATACGCTGTCTTTCATAGCAGCAAGTCAACCGTCATTCATCCTCATTGGAGGAACCATGAAAAAATAGCAGCGCGCCACTCTCGAAAGATGCCGACTCCCGGACATTCCATTGACTGGTTCATGGTAGAGCGGGCGAAAGAGATGCATGAAGAACTGATGAAAACATGGGAAGAGAATAGACCGGAAACGAATTTCTTTTTTTGATGGATTCCGGCGAAGAGTCGCGGTACATAAAACAAGCAGAATCATCCAGCTGTTTAAGGAACTTCAAAAGCAAAGCATTCTCGTGCAGAATGCTTTGCTTTTAGCAGAATAGCTCATGGTGTTTTAAGGTGTTCCTCAAACCATCTCTGAAGCTTTTTTGAATTGTTCTTCATTCGCTTCAAGTTCAGTTTTTTCGCTCAAAGTTTTGTTCAATCTGAAAATCTCTTGGAATATGTTACTCAACTTTCCCATAATTCCGCGCGGATCTATGCTGGCTTCCCACTTTTTCAGGCGAGAAAGCTGTTGCTTGCTCAATAAACTTCGATCGCTTTCGAAGCATCGAAGTGGAGTTCTTTCTCGGTATACCGTTAAGATACGATCAGCCGTCGCACTCTATCCAAATTATAAAGTGCATGGTACATCTCTTCTCGCATTATGGCACAATATCTATCTACTAGAAGCAGTTGAGATAGTTTCTTTTCAGCATCAAAAACCCGGCTGAACGCGGTGCTGAATGGATGTGAAATTCGGCTGATACTTCGTTATTTCGCAATTCAAAACTGAACGGCTAAACGTTTTTGGCAACTCTTATTTGATCTGAAGTGAAAATCACAATCTGCTTTTTTTATTTTGTAGATTATCATGTTAAGTCGAACGGTCAGAAATAAAAAATAGCTCGAATGGGTACACATTAGTTAACGCCAATCAACTAAAGGAGTGCCCCCACCTGAGCTATGCCCACATTGTAACACGGGAACGTGTGCTGATTGAAGAATATATCCTTGCCGACAAATCACTGTCCTATATTGCCCGCCAGATGAAACGAAGTAAAAGCACGATCAAGTATGAGCTGGACCGGTGCGCGCCGTATACAGCCGCCGAAGCGCAGCGTGACTACGAAACCAAGCGGAAGAACTGCGGCCTGAAACCGACAGCGGACATGGAAATAATCCGCCATGTCACGGAACGCCAGGAGAAAGGCTGGTCACCGGAAGGCATCGTGGAACGGTACCGGAAAGAGCACGGCAAGCCATTTGCCCTTAGTGTTGCGACCATCTACCGCTATGCCGCACTCGGTCTGTTCGGCCTGTCGAAGAAACTGCTGATACGCAAGGGCCGAAAGCGAAAGAACCACGAAGAGGAGACCTGTGGCAAGATGCCTTCGCTGAAAAGCATACACGCCCGTCGGGCACCCCGTAGCCAGATCGGCCACTGGGAGGTCGACACCGTAATTGGCAAGGCACACAAGAGCCAGATCCTTACGCTCACGGAACGAACCAGTCGATTTACAATTGTACAGAAACTGGCTGCCAAGACAGCTGAAGAAGCGGCTCGTGCCATTGTCAGCTTACTGCAGGAATTGCCGAAGAAACTGGTGAAGTCCATCACGGCCGATCGCGGCAAGGAATTTCACTTGTGGACGGAAGTGGAGAAAGGACTGGAAATCCCCTTCTACTTCTCGGATCCTGGCATGCCAGGTCAGCGCGGGACGAATGAGAACTCAAACGGCCGCGTCCGCCGCACCTATCCGAAAGGGACCGATTTCAGCCGGATGACGCAGCGGGAAACCTTGGATTTCCTCCTGGAATTTAACCAGGTGCCACGGAAAGTGCTCAACTACAACACACCATTCGAGGTATTCATGAATTTCCTGCCTCGTTCGACTTGAGTTGACAATTTACATTTTGAATCCTTTTTTATTCATTCATCGGTTGGAAAACTTATCGATCGTATTGTCCATCAGGATTGTCGAAAGAATGTCGGCATCCTCTTCTTCCAGCAAGCCGTAGGTCGGACTGTTTTCCTCTCGCATCAGGAAGGTTTCTTCACTATCTTCGTCAAAGAACACTTGGTATTTCTCAAGTTCCTCGGGTGTATCCGTGTCGGAAAAATAAAAAAAGGTTAAAGTAGCAATTTGTTTTTCCGGTGCTGGCTCATCGCCGGAATTCCAATCGGCATTTTCGACTAGAGATTCTATGGTATCCAAAACATCCTCTTCCGTTATCATTCCGGCTACGTTCAAACCGTGCAGCTGGATATCGATACGGACTAAATCTCTTTCTTCAATAAAAGAACAAGCTGCCAAGAAGAAGGAGAGGAAAAGCGTCATCATAAACTGTTTCATCAAACCCCACCTTCCGTACCTATCGCAAAGTGACCTTATCTATTCCGCTGTTGTGTTTAATTTCCAAACTAAAGACCTCATCCATGAAATTTTCGGCCGTATGAAAGTAAAGGAACGTTCCCTGCTCGACAACAAAATCGCCGTTATCGTTTCGTTCTGCTGTAAACTGGAAAGTTTCACGCTCACTTTCTCCAGTGTAATAGCCAACTGCCTCGTTATTTGCCTTTAATGTTAAAGTGATTTCTTCATCGTCCAGTTCAAAAAGAGGCGTGATTGTGAAGGAATGGATGGAACGGGAAAGCTCTTCCAGATTATAGAACTCACCTGAAATCCGGTCGTAAACATTCCATTTTTCTTTATCATTGTCCCCTTGGCCTTCAGTGGAAAGGGAAGTGGAATAGCTGATCAGTTTCTGATTATCAAGATTCTGACCTCCCGAATCGCAGCCGGAAACCAGCAGCGCCAGTGAAAAAAGCAGTAGAAATTTTTGGATGTGTCGCATCACAAAACTCCTTCCTTTTTTATCCTCTATATAAACCTTAACACAGATTTCCAAGTATCTCTTGACGGATATTGTCTTGGTTGGTACTTGCATCTCCTGTAATAAGAATTACGCGGGCAAAAATGTAAACTAAAGGGAAGGGATTGGGCGGTCATCAAAGACAAGACGATCGGCTGTTTTCCTTATCGTTGTCATTCGCATTATGTTTTATAATTCAAATTTTCATCACTTCTATCATTTACGGTTTTGGAAAAATTTTAATTATGGAATTGACAATCTAAATGTATTAACCATATAATACGCTTATAGTGTATGAATTAGTTAGTACATACACGATTGCATCAAAAGATGTATAGGAGTTGGTTTGATGGATATGAATTTTAATAATCGTGATCCGGTCTATTTACAAATTATCCGTTATTTTAAAGAGAAAATTGCAATTGGAGAATTGCAGCCGGGAGAGGAAATACCATCCAGACGTGAATTGGCTAACAGAATGAAAGTCAATCCGAATACAGCGCAACGGGCTTATAAGGAAATGGAGCAGCAGAAGTTGATCTATACAGAACGCAATCATCCGAGCAAGATTACGACAGATCTAAACACGTTAAGTAAAGTGAGAGAAGAGTTAATCATTGAAGCTGTTGATACATTTGTGACATCTGTCCGTTCCATTAATGTGCCTGTTGAAGAACTGCTTGAATTAGTCAGGGAAAAGTATACAATCCAGGAGGATAAGGAGCTAACATCATGATTGAAGTGAAAAAGGTTGAAAAGAATTACGGACGTAAGAAGATATTGAAAGGGGTTTCTTTTACAGCGAACAAAGGTGAAATTACGTGTTTAATCGGTATAAATGGAGTTGGGAAGACCACTGTTTTAAATGCAATTATGGCCCTCACTCCTATTAACAAAGGGCAGATATTAATTGATGGCAAACCATTGGATAAAACGACATTCGAAAAAATCACTTTTATTCCCGATGCCATTACAATGCTTCCGCAAATGACCATAACAGAGGCCATGGAGTTTATGAATGATTTTTATACGGGGTGGAACCAGGAACGTGCTACTGAATTATTAGGGTTTTTCAGACTCAATCCAAATGATCGGATTTCTTCTTTGTCTAAAGGAAATACCGCAAAGGTAAATTTATTACTGGGTTTAGCGCTTGATGTGGATTATGTATTAATGGATGAGCCGTTTTCAGGAATCGACATGTTCAGCCGGGAAGAAATTGCAAATGTATTCACAAGTCATTTGATTGAAAATCGCGGTGTCATCATTACGACCCATGAAGTAGGAGATATTGAACATTTAATTGATAAGGTTGTTTTACTGGATGACGGAATGGTCATAAAGGAATACAGTCCTGAGGATGTCCGGGAAACTGAAGGGAAGTCTGTAACTGATGTGATGAGAGAGGTGTATCAAAGATGAATAATTACATAAAGCTCGTGAATTTTGAAATTAACCGTATCGCAAAATTATTTGCAGTCTTGCTCGGAATTACATTTGTGGTGCAGATGATTGGGGTTATTGTCGAATCAAGAAAGTATGTGAGCATGGCTAATGAAAAAATTTTTGAAGGGTTGATGTCCAAAACGCAGTTTCTGGAAAGTTTCGGTCAGATGAGTTTTTTACAAATAGCAAGAAGTTTTTGGTTTATGGCACCGATCGCTTTATGTGCTGCCGGGATTGTATTCTATATTTTCCTTATTTGGTATAGGGACTGGATCGGAAAAAATACGTTTGTTTATCGATTGTTAATGCTCCCGACAACCCGATTGAATATCTTTTATGCAAAGATCACTGTGATCCTAATGATGGCGCTTGGTCTGGTCGCTTTTCAACTTATCTTACTTCCTATAGAGATGTCCGTTATGGCAGCCATCGTACCGGATGAGTTCCGAATCGCTATGGGTGTGCAGGAACTGGTGACCAGCATGCCTGAATTAAATATCATTATTGCAAGCAGCATTGTAGAATTTTTCTTGTATTACGGAGCGGGATTGTTGGCTGTTTCCATTCTGTTCACGGCGATTATATTGGAAAGAAGTTTCAGATGGAAAGGGATTGTGGCTGGCCTGATGTACAGTGCCATTGCAATAGCCGTACTGATATTACCCATACTTCTGCATGAGTTCGTTCTGAATGGCTTTTTCTATCCGATTGAGTTGTTAGTACTTGAAATCGCAATGGGCTTAATTGTTCTTGCAGCATCTGTTTGGTTTAGTGGATTCTTATTAACGAAAAAGATCAACGTATAAGGAGTGTGTAAAGTGAGGAAATATTGGAAATCAATTGCAATTGCCGCCAGCATCGTGCTTAGCATCGGAACTTTCTATGCCACTTCTGCGAAGTCAGCTGAACACTATCCGGAGTTTGTGATCCAACCACTTAGCGGTGATATCCAGGAAGTAAAACACTTAGTATTGGAGGGGATGTACATAAATCCTTCATCTATGAATTACATAAATTCGAACTTGAAAATCACTGTGCAAGGTTCTTCCTATAACAGCCGTTCCATTTTGGATCAGTTGATCGGAAATTATCCAACTGTGATCAAGAAGTTTCAGGAAGATTACCATACGTTCATGAGAGGGAAGGATCCAGTTGTTAGCCTGTATTTTGAAGACAGTGAGTTTCTGGCTTATGCAAATGCAGATTATACAATCGATACGATGGGACCGGAAGATTTTGAATTTGAAATAGCAGTGTTAAACAAAGATGATGGTACAGTAAACTCCTTTGCAGTGGAAGTGCCGGACGGTGGAGGACTGGATCACATTTTTGTGGAAGATGTCCAATTAGTAGAGAATAAATTATATCTCATTACGCAAAACATGGTGAGAAAGAATGACAGTTTTAATGAAGAAAAGCATATTTATGAGATTGACTTGGATACCCAGAATCTAATCAGCCATGAAACTTTAGCGGAATCCGCTCAGTCGAAAGAAAATATACATACGTACACCCGTCTGGTGGAAAACAGTCCAACAGCAGCAAATGAGCAGATTATCCTGTTGAAAACGGAAGAAACAGTAACGGAGGAAATAGAATCTATCAGAATGACAGATTTTAAGCAGGAGATTGTATTCTATGATCTAGCAACAAAAGAAACTGAAACAGTAAATGTACCGGGTCTTAGTTTGGAAGAGAACCAGCTTAGTTTAGTGGAGGGGTCAACGCTTTATTTTACACGAGTGGAAGAGCAGGAACTAATAGTTACTCCTTATCGCTTAGGGGAAAATCAGGTTGATCGGGAATTAAGAATCCAGCTCCAATCAGCAATGGAAAAAGGTCTTGTCCCATTTCTAAGCGTGAAAGAAGGCAAGCTTTATGTGGTGAGCCCGCAAATAAATTCGAAATCAAATGGGGATATCACAGTTGTAGACATGCAAACAGGAGAGACACTTTTCAAAGGACAAATCGCCTTAAAAACGCCATCTGAAGAAAAAGGTGATTTCGAATTACATCTCCATGAGATCCATGTAAAGTAATGGCTAAGAAAGAAAGCGGGCTACCCCTCTTTCCAGTAAAAAGACGGGTAGCGAAAAATGAAAAGGCAGGTGCAGTTTGAGGTGAATAACGGTACATTGCAAACAAGCAACGCCCTGTCTATTGAAAGGGAGCTGCTGACCAGAGGAAAGCGACACGAGTTGTTAAAACTGATGAGTGAAGTAGGTGTACTGGATCGGGATATTTTGGTGATGAAGTTCATCCACGGCAGTTCGAATAAAGAGATTGCCATGAACATGGGCCTGGTTCAATGCACAGTTGAGGATCGAATTTATAAGGCCTTAAAAAGTTGGCATTGACGTAATGAGAAATATCGGTAGCTATAACAAGCTGCTAATAAAATGAATCGGTCTAATAACAAAGAGTCCGGCATAGAAAGCACTTTAGAAGTGCCGGTATGCCGGACTTTTGAGGATTATCGGGAGGAATCTTCTCTTCATTTTCATTTATTTTAATTGCTCTTCAGCCATCTTATAAATTGTTTCCTTATCCCATTACCCGATGGTCACAATCTCGATTACTTGGATAGTCCTTTGGGCTTCTCTTATAGCCACTTCTTTATTCATACCTTAAGTCTCTTTGAAAAACTTGGAGTCATGTTCCTCTACAAACTAATTACTTAGATTAAAAAGGCGGGAGATAGAATTGAGAACCGATCTCAGTAATTGGAAACTGTTAGCGATTACGGAAATATATGAGTTGTTTTCTGAGACACCTGTTCACTGGGGGATTACAGGTGGATTGGCATTGGATATGCATTTAGGGAGAAAAAGCCGCTACCATAGAGATATAGATGTTGTCATATATCGGAACGACCAGCAAATAATCTACCAATTATTGAAAAATGAATGGACTTTGTACAAAGCAAAAGATGGAAAGCTCTCGCTTTGGGGAGAAGGAGACTTTTTGAATACGGTCAATGATATATGGGTCAGCAAGGATAATCATTCTCCTTGGTCATTTCAAATTATGCTGATGAATTGTGAGTATGATAAATGGATTTATCGGCGTGAAAAGACAATTAAAATTCCAAAAGTCGAATTATTTTCTCATACCGAAAAAAACTTCCCTTACTTAAAACTAGCAATTCAACTTCTTTATAAAGGCGGCTCTTCCCATTCAACGTCTTCTTCGGCTCGAATGTAGTCTTGTTCCACTCCTTTATTGTTATTGACGTCTGATTTTGTCTGGAAATTGACGGTTCTTTTTGTCCCCAACCTGACGGTTTCTTTGTCCGGAAAAATAGAGAAAAACGAGGGGGAACTAGGCCAGTTCTCCCTCGATCACTTTCTTCACCATCCGGTCGTCGATGATGCGATTTCCATTCTGCGCCGCAAACAACAGGCAATGCGTTGCCAGCTTGTTGATGAGGCGCGACGCACCACTCGAATAGCTGAACACCTCATCAATCGCGGATTCGCTGAAGATATCCCGTCCGACACCTGAGAAGGAAAGATGTTTGTTCATGTACTGTTCGGTCTCCGCCCGGTCAAGATGATGCAGCCGGAATTGGATATCAATCCGCTGGCGGATAGCTGCGAAGGATTGGAGCTGAAGGCGCTCCCACAGTTCGTTCTGCCCGACCATGATCAGCGCCATCGGACTCTGGGCATCCATGCGGAAGTTCAGGAGGAACCGCACCTCTTCCAACATCTCCCGGTCGAGTAAGTGGGCTTCATCCACCACACAGACGGGCGTCAGCTTATGGATGCCTTTCATCAGTTCGATTTCGCGATGCAGTTGCCGCTTGGCATCGCCCCGATAAAACTTGGACTCGAGTCCCAATTGTTCCAACAGCCCCTTATAGAAATGCCGGGGCGTCAACTTTGAGTCTGACAGATAAAGCAGCTTAAAGCGCGAAGGATCCAGTTGATCCGTAAACCGGCGGATGGCGGTGGTCTTTCCGAGTCCGCATTCACCGGTCATGACCGCGAAGAGCTGCCGTTCTGCGGCATAGTTCAGCCGGCCAAGGATTTCTTCCAGCTGATTCGATTCGTACAATTCGGCGGTCGGGATGTCCCGGGAGAACGGCGTGGCACGCATCTCAAAGAACGATTCAAACATGTTCCGCACCCCCTTTTCCGATGTGACGGAAGCTCACGGCCGGCACACTCGGTGTCACGGCAGCTGCCTTGCGGTCCGCGTTCACTTTTTTGGCCCCTTGCAGGAGGCGAGATGAACCGGCAGGTTCTTTCGTCATCTTTTCCGGTAGCGCTGGTCGCTTCCCAGTCTTCTCGGTGATGACCATTTCCCGCGCTTTCCAGCTATCATAACCTGGATAGTCGACGGTCAGTTCGCGGGTGTCCTGCGGATCAAACGTAATTTCCACCTTGCAGCCGACAAAGTTGAGACCGACTTCATATTTGCGGTCCTGGAAACTGATGCAGCCCGATTTATCGACTTTCCGCGTCTCCGCATGCAGGAAGGCATGGGCCAGCTCTTCGGCTGAGACCGAACGGAGCTGGGTCGATTCGTTGCGAAACGCTTCAAATGGCGTCTTGCCGTCCAGTGCGCTGTGTGGTTTGTGGGCGTAGCGCTCTTTCACCCAGACATCCAACCAGCCGTTCAGTTCATCGACGGTCTTCGGTTCTTCGAGTCGCACTTCCTGCAGGAACTCGTCAAAGGTTCGATTGAACCGCTCGACCTTGCCGGTCGATTCTGGTGAATAGGGGCGGGCATATAAAAGCCGTGTGCCGAGCTTGGAACAGGTTCGCGCCATCCATTTGGTGCGATATTGCTTGCCGTTGTCGAAGTAGACGCTCTCCGGTACCCCATGCTTCCGGATGGATTCACGAAATGCATCTTCCACGCAGCGCGCATCCAACATCGGATAGAATGCCACATGGAGCGGGAAGCGGGTCGCATCATCCAGGAACGCCACCATGTAGACCTGTTTCTTCGTCCCGTTTGGCCCGATCGGCAGGTAGGGTCCGTATTTGATATCCGAATGCCAGAGGGCATTCCGACGGCGTTTCTGAAATCGCCGCACGGCGCCCGATGTCTCATGATACATTTTCATCTGACGGGCGCTATACCCTTGTTTTGACAGGCGTTCCTGTAACGTGCTGCGCTTCAATTCGCCTTTTGCGACGACACCGTCCCACTCAAGAATCTGGATAATCGAGGCGATGCTCCGGCTCGGAACCTCTCGTCTCAGGAGGATTGCCTGCTCCACCACGTGATCTTGAAGCTCCCGGGGAACCGAACGGTATGGTTTCTGCTTCAGCCCTTCAAAGCCTTCCTTCTTGAACTGCGCGACGTAGCGTCGGATGGTGCGTTCGGAGAGGCCGTGCCGCTCACAGATTTGCCGGCGGAGCTTTTGCAGTTCCTGGGCATCCAACTTTTCATTCAATAGAGGCGCAATCATCTGAAACCGATGGGTTGCGAGTTCTTCCGCTTTTGTCCTTGCCACTTTCAACACTCCTTCTTGTTCGGATAGTTGAAGTGTAATTCACGGACTGTTGGACAAAAAGGCAGAACGGGTATGTATCCAAAAATGATGGTTGGCAACCGGGCGGACAATCTTTGCCAGCCATCCGCCTTCTGCACCAAACCATTGTCCAATTCGCTCATGCGCAGGCAGCTTCCGACTGGACAGGTCGATCGCTGAGGTCTCATTTTCCCGGAACTGGATGAAGAGAGATTGAAGGATAAAGAGCCAGTAATCGATCAGATCAAAGAACCAATACCGCCAACGATAAAGGGTCGATTCATCAGCTGCCACCGTCAGGTGGCCAGTGGGGCGGGTCGCCTCCTCGATGACATCCGCACCGTATCGTTTATAGGGCACAATCACATCCGGTAATTCATGATGGATCTTTTCACATCCCCTGCAGCGCAACCGTCTAATGATGAATGTACGGGATTCACCGCTGTCTTCTCTTACTTTCCGTTCTCTGGAGCCAATGACCTTGTACGCTGTATGACTGCAACAGGGACAAGGAACCTTTTCTGCACACCTAATAAAAAACGCCTTTCGAGGTGCATTCTTCTATGTTATAATGAGAGACGATTATCATATCATGTCAAGAGACGTCTCCCGTCGAGCTACTGGTAATAGCCGACACCAAGGGAGGCGTCTTTTCCTTTCTTCAGGATCGTTAAGGACATTATATCCGTCAATTCCTGGACAAACAATACCATCAACTTTTGGACATTATGAAATAGCATTAACACTTTATAGCCTGTAAGGAAGACAAATAGCAGTAACATGAAATTTTCTTATGAATTATAGCCGTGTTGAAGTGATGACTTTAAATCGAACCACTAAAAAACCGCTCTGCACTGCTAAGCAGCGGAGCGGTTCTTCTATTTACCAAAGTTTATAGCCGATGGATCCCGGCGGTCCGTTCTGGAACATGTCGATGAATGGCACTGTGTATGCCAAGAGAATCAAGGCTACACAAATGGTCACCCACATTTTCCAGTTCTCGAGGAACATCGGTGTTGTTTGGGCGTTTTCCTCGACCTCGCCGATCGGGTATTCCTGTTGACCCTTAGGCGCGAAGAAAGCGAGCTGGATGAAGATATAGAGAACGAGCGCAATGCCGATGAACAGAATCGTTCCGCCGACCGCCTGGGCGATTTGATACGGAATCCATTCAACTGCCTGCTCTGAGCCGCCATATGTTGAGAAATTCGAACGGCGGGGAGCACCGAGCAATCCGACGGCGTGCATCGCACCGGACATGATACTCATGCCGACTGTCCACACGATCCCTTGAATAATGCCGAGACGGTTCAATTGCGGCGTCAGCACCCGGCCGGTCAAATGCGGAACGAGCCAGTACATCGCACCGAAGAACGTCAGTACAACAGTGGTGGCAACAGTCAGATGGAAATGTCCAGTTACCCAGATGGTGTTGTGAATGACCTGGTTCATCTGGTTGGAAGCGTTGATGAGGCCGCCGGCACCGGCAGGAATGAACGCCACCATACCGATAAACGGTACGAGGAAGCGGACATCTCCCCACGGCAGTTTCTTGAAGAAATCGAACAGGCCCGTCGCGCCTTTTGCCCGGCCGACCGATTCAAATGTCGCAAACATCGCGAATGCGGTCATCAGAGAAGGAATGACGACCATGAACGTCAGCACAACCTGCAGGAATTTCCAAAATGCATCGATCCCCGGTTCAGTCAGCTGATGATGGAAGCCGACCGGAATCGAAAACAGCAGGAATAACAGGAACGACAACCGCGCAAGTGCGTCTGAGAATATTTTGCCGCCAATGATTTTCGGAATGATCGTGTACCAGATCATATAAGCCGGCAGCAGCCAGAAATACACAAGCGGATGGCCGAAGTACCAGAACAGTGTGCGGCTCATCAATACATCGATCCGGTCGACGAGACCGAGTGACCATGGAAGGAATTGGAACAGAACCGCAATGGCAACACCAAGAGAGCAGATGACCCACATCAGGTTATTGACAACGACCATGAAGCTGAGGAGCGGGCCGGGCTGTTTGCCGTTTTCCCGCTTCCACTGTATGTAGCGGGCGATTTGCGCGAAACCGCCGATCCAGGAGCCGACCACAACGAAAGCCAGCCCGAGATAGAAAACCCAATGAGCCATGAGCGGTGCATAGAATGTATAGAGAACAGAAGCTTCATTCAGGAGCACCATGGTCGCTGCCATTGCTGTGCCGAGTGTCATCACGCCAAAACCGACCCAGCCGGAACGGCGCTGTTTATCAGATAATGTACCGGCCGTCCGGCTCACAGCTGAAATCTGGAATCCGAAAATAAAGAATGTGGTCAGAATAAGACCAAGCAGGATGCCATGAACTGTGAGTACCTGATAATAACTGATACCCCATGGTAATTCAAATTGACCCGAACGCACCATGACTTGAAGGAGACCGGCCAAACCGCCGAGAAGAAGCGCAGTCATGGCCACATAAATATGCGCCATTGCCAGTTTCGCATCCCGCTTGTCTACTGTTTCTCCTTTTTTTACATTCCCCGATTCGGTCACAAAACTTTGTTTCATCACGATTTCAGCAGCCGGACGATCCTTATTAACTTTCTGCATTCGAATCCACCACTTTCAGTTTGGAAGCCATGGCTGTGTGGCCGACACCGCAGTATTCATTGCAAAGAACCAAGTATTCACCGGGCTTATCGACAATCGTCACGAATTCAGAGACATATCCCGGCTCGAGCATCATATTAATGTTGGTCCCGGCAATCTGAAATCCATGGACGACATCTTTTGTGGTCGCAATGAATTTCACTTTCGATCCGAGCGGCACTTCGTATTCCATCGGGCTGAACATGAATGCGGAAGCGACAACCACCACTTCATAATCCCATTCTTTTCCTTCGACTTTGTGGACGCCCGGATTATCGAAAGGCGCAATCTCGTCGACGTGTTCCTGATTAATGTATACCTGTGCGCTCGGCGGATGTGCACCGGCGTGGAAGGCACTGATCCCGAGTACGGTCAGGAAGACGACCAGGCAGGTGATGCCGAATGTCAGCCACCATTTTTCATATTTATGAATATGCATGTAAATCCCTCCTATTAATTAAAAGCGGCTTAAAAACAAATCAAATACGAATACCCAGGAAGCAATCAGGAAAAAGCCGAGAACCATGACAGCAGCGAGTGTGCCGTTCAATTTTTCCTCTTCTTCTTCATGCTGCTGATGTTTTTTTTGCTTGGCCACGTACTCCACATCCTTTCATGCGTGTTTGTTCTTCTCATCATAAGTTGCCGGGAGGTGTACATCTGTGACAAAAATCACACTGATAGCCCGATTTTGTGAAGGAAATGTGAAGTTGTTCTATACTGAATAGAGAGGAGGAGATGAGATGCTGAAATCATTCAGTCTTGAAGGCAAGACCGCAATCGTGACCGGAGCGGGAAGAGGGATCGGCAAAGCGATCGCACTGGCGTTCGCGGAAGCTGGCGCCAATCTGCTTTTAGTCGCGCGGACAGAAGAACAGCTGGTCGAAGTGCAGAAGGAAATCGGCAACGGACGGACCCATTATGCAGCCGCCGATATTACAGACCGGGAACAAGTGAAAAAAGCGGTGGGTAAAGCGCTTGGGGAATTCGGCGCAATTGATATTCTTGTCAATAATGCCGGGATGAACATCCGGTCAAAAGCCGATGAAGCAACCGATGCGGAATGGCAGACCATTATGACGACCAATGCGCAAAGTGTGTTCATATTTTCGCAGGAAGCAGTGAAGCATATGCATGCCGGTGGCTCTGTCCTGAACGTGTCATCTGTCGCCGGAGTAACGGCATTGAAGACCGGGGTCGTCTATGCCGCTTCAAAAGCTGCCATCATCCAGATGACGAAGGTGATGGCGATGGAATGGGGCGAGCGGAACATCCGGGTGAACTCCATTGGCCCATGGTATTTCAAAACGCCGCTCACAGAGCCACTGCTTGATGATGAAGAATATTTAAATGCAATCAAGGCAGTCACGCCGTTGAAACGGGTCGGTGAATTGCCGGAAATAGCGTCACCTGCTGTATTTCTATCATCTGATGCGGCAAGTTACATAACCGGACAGACCTTGTTTGTTGATGGCGGCATGACGATCCATGGGTTTTCCTGACAGCCGGCTTTTATAAAACACTGTCAGACGCAGCGTTTTCGGATCATGGATCCGGAAGCGCTTTTTCAATTGCTGTGAACAGTGGGCAGGATATGCAGAGGTTTTCGCCCTGTGCATAAAAAATGGTATGATGAATGAAGCTTGGAAAAGATAAGGAGCCAGACGAATGAAAGTGCAGGACCGAGAACAATTACTGACAGAAATCGCACGGCTATATGCCATTTTTGAACAGAATAGCGACACAGAACGCATGCAAAAGGCACGGCTATTTGCCGATAAACTCATGAAACAGCAATTCATCATCGGGTTCGCCGGTCATTTTTCCTCCGGCAAATCCACCATGATCAATGCCCTCACCGGTGAAACGCTGCTGCCATCGAGTCCGATTCCGACCAGTGCAAACATCGTTACTGTCCGCCGGACGGAAGAGGATGAAGCGGTCGTCCGGATGCAGGAAAACAAAGCCATCCGATTTTCTGGAGAATATGATTTCCAGACACTGAAAAAATTGGCCAGAAGCGGCGACGTCCGGCAGATTGAAATCGGCCATGCTGATTCCGTACTGCCGGAAGGGGTGACAGTGATGGATACCCCTGGTGTGGATTCCACGGATGATGCTCACCGGCTGTCGACTGAGTCGGCTTTGCATGTGGCGGATATGGTATTTTATGTGATGGATTATAACCATGTGCAGTCTGAATTGAATTTCACGTTTACACGGCAGCTTCAGAAGTACACAGAGCTGTATTTGATCGTAAACCAAATTGACAAGCACCGGAACGAGGAACTGGCATTCGACGATTTCCGCCAGTCAGTGCAGGAGGCGTTCACGGCTTGGGGAGTTGAGCCAGCCGGCATTTACTATACTTCCTTAAAACAGCCGGACGCAGAAGGAAATGATTTCCCGGAAGTTCAGGCACTGGTCCATAACGCAATGGAGGGCTGGGAACAGGAAGCTGTGCCGCGTGCTGAATTGACGCTGAAAAAACTCAAAGATGAACATACAGCTTACTTGGAAGAAGACAAACAGGAGAGGCTTGATACATTCGCTGCTGTACTGACAGCTGAGGAATGGGAACAGCGGGAAGAGATCAGGCAACAGCATCAGGAACTGCAAAAACAGCTGGCTGTTTCCAGTTTCAGTGACTGGCAGCGGGCCTTTGAGCAAAAGCGGAGCGAATTGCTGAACAACGCGAACGTTACACCTTATGAAGTGCGGGAAGCGCTGACAGCATATATGGAATCCCTACAACCCGGTTTTAAAGTCGGCCTGCTGTTCAGCGGCAGCAAGACCGAGCAGGAACGGACGCGCCGCAGGGAACAGTTGGATCATCAGCTGAATGAGGCGGTGGCAAAGGCGATTAATCCGCACATTCGCTCATTGATGAAAGAACAGCTCCGCAGCGTGCGGCTCTTAACGGATGAAGCGACGCTCGCAATTGAAGATATGAATTATCGGGTACCGTTTGATGTGATTGAACAGACTATCCCGAAGAGCACTGGAGCAACGGGGACAACCGTACTGAATGTGGCGGATAAAATAACGGAAAGCATCCGCAGATGGTTTATGCAAAGGACCGATTCCTGGAAAAATGAGCAGGAGCAGGCATTCGATCAATTACTTGCGGATCCGGATGAAAACAGCGCAAAAGAACGCCGATTCGAAGAAAAAGTATTCGCCATCCGGACACTGGAAGAAATAGATGACCAAATTGCGTTGGTGAAACGTTCATTAAATGCAGCCCAGCCAAGTGAGATCGTGCAGGCAAAACGCCGGCTGGAAACGTGGGAGAGTGAACTGGAAAAATCCGGCTCACAAGGGGAAGAGTTTCATCCGGCGATGCTGAAAGAGCAGGAACAGCCGGAAGAACAGACGCAACAGCCGGAACAGGAACAGTTGGCACCTGTAGATGAAGAAAATGTCATTCGGCAATCACTCGCTGCAGCGGAACTGATTCAGGATATCCGCGGATTTTCCGAAACAGCCCAATATTTGCAAAGAAAAGCAGAAGGGCTGCAGGAACGGGAATTTACAGTGGCTTTATTCGGCGCATTCAGTGCAGGGAAATCTTCTTTCGCCAATGCCCTGCTCGGTGAACGGGTGCTGCCGGTTTCGCCCAATCCGATGACGGCTGCCATCAACCGGATCCGGCCGGTCACCGGGGATACGCCGCATGAGACAGCCGATGTACATTTAAAGACGGAGGCGATGCTGGCTGCGGACGTCCGGCGCTCTTTTGAAGCTCTTGGCCAGCCGTTTACGACATTGGAAGATGCATATACCCAAGCGGCCGGAATACTGGAGAAGCAATCCGAAGAACAGCAGGTGCACCGGTCTTTCATCGCTGCGTTCCAAAAAGGATATCCCGAATTCAACCAGCAGCTGGGAGACAGCATCCGGACGGACCGGAGCGGATTTGCAGCCTATGTGGCAGAAGAAGAACGCAGTTGCTTTGTTGAATCGATCGACTTCTATTTTGATGCGCCGTTTACTAGAAGCGGTGTGACGCTTGTGGATACGCCGGGTGCCGATTCGATCAATGCAAGACATACAGGGGTAGCGTTCGATTATATCAAGAATGCCGATGCTGTATTGTTCATCACTTATTACAATCATGCATTTGCGCGGGCGGACCGGGAATTTCTCATCCAGCTCGGCCGGGTGAAAGATGCGTTTGAAATGGATAAAATGTTCTTTATCGTCAACGCCATCGATTTGGCAGCGAATGATACCGAACGTCAGGAAGTCATCACATACGTACGGAACGAATTGCAGCGTTTCGGCATCCGGTTCCCTCGGTTATCCGGTGTATCGAGCCTGCAGGCACTGGAAGACAGAGAAGCGTCCGGCATGGCGGCGTTCGAGTTGGAGTTCCATCATTTTCTGGAAGATGAGCTGAAAAGTGTCGCGGTGCGTGTGCTGCATGAGACGGTGGAGAATACGGTCAGTCGTCTGGGAGCATTGATCCGGCAGACGGAATCCAACCTGTCCCGAAAAGAGGAACGCCTGCAGGAACTGCGGGAACTGGAACAGCAGGTCCGGTCCCGATTCCGCTCTTCACCTGCCGCTCCCCTGATCAGAGAAGGGGAGCGGGAACTGGAAGAGCTCCTGCGGTATGTCCAGCAACGGGTATTTTACCGGTTCGGTGACTTTTTTAAAGAAGCGTACAATCCATCATTATTTGCCAAACGCCCGCCGCGGGAAGCGCTGCCTGCGGCACTTGCTGAGCTGACCGGGATGCTGGTATTCGATTTGCAGCAGGAATTGCGGGCGACGGGGCTCCGGCTGATGAAATTCGCAGAACGCAGATTGCTCGACAGGTTTCGGGAAGACACGAACAGACTGAAGGAACTGGACGCTGATTTTTCGTTTACGCCATATGAACCGGAAACCGGAAATGTTCCTGAACCCGGCACGCCTTTCAGGCAAACAGATTATTCAGGGGCAAACCGGCTGTTCCGCGGCACAAAAGATTTTTTTGAACGGAACGGAAAAGAACGGGTGCGTCAGTCACTCGAGGAACAATTCGTGCCGGACACCGAAAAATTCCTGCAGGATGAACAGCAGCATCTGCGTATGTGGCTCGAACAATGGATTGACCGGGAAGCAGAAGGACTCCGTCATCATTTGCTTGTCCAGTCGCTGGAAACCATCGAATCAGAACGCACGCTCTTGAACGAACAGGAAAAGCTCGATAGCTGGAAACAGCGGTATCAGCTGCTGCAACAGGAAAGGATGATCAAGCAATGAAAGTCATAACAGATACGTTCGATCATGAACAGGTAAAGTGGATTGACACCCGATTTGAATTGGGGATCCCTGAAGCAGGGAGAACCATGTACGAACAGGAACATATCGAGGGAGCGGTTTATTGGGACCTGGAACGGGATATGTCTGATATGTCTTCCCCCAATGGCCGGCATCCGATGCCTGCTGAACATGCGCTGACACAGCTTATTCAACAGAGCGGGCTGCACCCGGAAGATCATATTGTCATTTATGACCAGGGCGGTTCTCCGTTTGCCGCGCGGGCCTGGTGGTTGTTGAAGTACGCGGGCTTCGAAAATGTGTTTATCAGTAAGTATGGATTCAAGGAACTGAAACAGGAAGGGCTGCCGACTGCGACAGACCCTGCTGTGCCAAGCCCGTCTTCGACTGAGCCGGCATTCAATAGAGAGATTTTTGCCAGCAGGGAAGACGTACAGAGAATAGTGGCAGGTGAAGAGGCGGCAACCTTGGTGGATGCGCGGTCCGGTGAACGCTATCGGGGGGAGAATGAACCCATTGATCCAGTGGCAGGCCATATTCCGGGTGCCAGGAACTTCGATTGGACTCAGCTTGTGCACGATGGCCGGTTTATTGAAAACGCCGACTTTACCGGATTGCTGCTGCCTCAGGAAGAAGCAGTTGTTTACTGCGGCAGCGGAGTGACAGCGGCTGTACTGTCAGCCATGCTGGCTGAAACCGGTCACGAAAACGTGCGGTTATATGCAGGAAGTTTCTCCGACTGGATTTCAGACGAATCCAATCCGGTCGAATTTATACGGCCCGATCACCCGGAAGCTGCTGATGATGCAACCAAGGCGCTGTTGGGCAGGCTCATCGCAGAAGGTTACACGGGAGAGATGCTGATGAAGAAATTTGAATATGAAAAGTCTCTGCTTGAAGAAGAAGGAGAACAATCCTGAAAATATATAATCAGCAGAACAGGTTTGGATGAATCCGGAAAAACCGCCAATCATAGTCGATTGGCGGTTTTTCTCGTGCTGCGGTTCAGCGAACATGGAGCAAGGCCGGGAACGTATGCAAGTACAGCATTGTCTATTTCTTATTCTCTTCCGCTTCTGGAAGAGGGTGTACATGGCGCGTCATAAGCACTTGGATGATGGTGTGGTTATCTTTTTCCTGAACAGTAAACGTATGGGTTTCAGTCTGTACGGATTCACCTTCCGCGATTTCCGTGTCGTAGGTCTGCATCCAGCCGCCAATCGTATCGATATCTTCGCTTTCCTCAAATTCAATGCCAAACCGTTCCTCCAGCTCTTCCAATAGGACACGGCCGCTCAGCATATAGCGATAGGCATCAATTTCCCGGATATCTTCCACTTCATCTTCGTCAAATTCATCCCGGATATCCCCGACAATTTCTTCAAGAATGTCTTCCATGGTTATCATGCCGGCTGTCCCGCCGTATTCATCGATAATGATTGCCATGTGGACTCGGTTTTGCTGCATCGCCAGAAGAACGTCCTGGATTGGCGCGTTATCATGGACGAACGGCAGGTCATGTACCACCAGGCAGGCTGTCAGATCCTCCCGGTACGTATACAGAGTCAGCATTTCCTTAACGTTGACGAAGCCGATGATGTCATCCTTGTCACCTTTTTCTGTGATGGGATAACGGGTGTACTGATGTTCCCGCAATTCCTCCAGCAGTTCATCATGCGTCATATCCTGTGAGAGTGTCTCCATCTGCGTCCGTGGCAGCATGATGTCTTTGGCCACCCGTTCGTCAAAAGCAAAGATATTCTGCATATATGACAGCTCGGTCTGGTTAATCTCACCGCTCTTATAGCTCTGCGTCATGATGATTTTCAACTCTTCCTCCGAATGAGCTTTACCGTGCCCGGCTGGTTCAACCCCGAATGCGCGCAGCACAATCTTTGCTGATCCCGCTAAAATCCAGACGAATGGTTTCATCACTTTGCCAATTGCATACAGAGGCTGGGCAATTGCGAGTGTGACTTGTTCTGCCCGCTGGACCGCAATGGACCGTGGTGCGAGTTCACCGAATACCACATAGAAAAAAGTGACAAGGGCGAACGCCGCGATCAAGGCTAGGATGCCGACAAACGATTCCGAAATGTTCAGCTCAAGCAAAAACGGGGCAAGCCAATCCTCGACCATTTCCGCACCAAACCAGCCGAGGCCGAGTGCGGTGACTGTAATCCCCAATTGACAGGTCGATAAATAATAATCGAGGTCTGCCAGGATTTTCTGCACGAGCAGCGCCGAACGGTTGCCTTCCGATGCCAATTGCTCAATGCGTGACATTCGGACTTTCACCACAGCAAATTCGGCGCCCACGAAAAAAGCGGCGAATGCAATCAGTAAGATAATTAAAAGAATGTTCCATAAGTGTATACTGTCCAAGTGGGTCCCTGCTCCTGCAGGGTTCACCTCCGCTAGTCTTATAATGAGACAAGTATAACGTAAAAATGGAAACGGTGCCAATGAAGGTTGGAAAAATCACAGCTATTGTGAAGTGACAATAAAGATCTTTACATCGTAACAAGATTCTTTAAAAGCGAAATAGCTTAACTGGGAAATTCGTTGTGCTTGAGCTCTGATTTTTTACAAGCACCTGAAACGTTGATTCCTTCAGCGCTTCGCATTCCCGCAGTCGAAAACCGGTGCTCCTGCGTGGCTTCGCCTGCTTCTCGCAAATGAACGGGTCAGGAAATCCTCCCCGTCCGTCCGCCGCTGTTTTTCTCCATCTTTTGAAACAATTAATACCAATACTCTCCTTAATATAGCCAAATATTAAGGCATAGATAAAACCTACATAAGTTGAATGAGAGTAATAGTACGTTTAATTAACCGCATTCGAGGTATTAATGCTCGCTTGCCTAGGAAAGCGAGCGGGTTCCCGTCCGTCCAACTTTTTGATAAATTCATAAATCCGGTTTTTAGAGGAAAAGTGAACTGGAAAGCAGTCTATACTTTTTCAAGCAGGTAATTTATGAAATTAACTCATTTAAAAATCCAATGCGGAAAAACGTATGTCTCCGAACTTATTGATTAGGAATTTGCACCATCTACTACTGTCTCAACAATTTCAAAAGCTTTTTCACGGGTGAGTTCTTCACTTAAAGCGAATTCAAGAGAATACGATCCCTCTTCTGTATTGAAAAAAGCTTTTAAAAACTCATTCCCGCCGTCTTCTGCTTCGCTATACTGAACTTCCGTCCCGTCGATGTCTAGCGTCTCGGTATTGCCATCACCACTCATCGCTTCGAAGCCATCATAACTTAACCGAAACAGGAAAGGTTCTCCATCGTAAATGCCGTATAGAACGTCTGAGCCCACTGTCTCTTCGTGATTAGTAATATGTTCCTCGCTCTTTAATTCGCCTTTTTCACCTGAATAAGTCACAAGCAATTCTTTCGTGCCAGCTAAAGGCACCGTTTGAATTTCCGCTGATGTAACCGGATATTCCTCAAACTCCGGAATAAAAACATCCGCCTCGAATTGTTCATTCACTTGATCTGCAAAAGTGTCGACTGAACCTGGAACTTCGGAAGAACAGGCACCCGCAAAGAACAGTGGGAGCAGAAATATAAGACAGTTTCTCTTCTTCAATTAAGCATCCTCCTTTTGCTCGTTTTATATCTTGCGTTCATTTTACCATAGAAATGGAAAACGCTTTGAAACATTGGAATATAACTAAAATATATTGCTGATTGACTGGTACAATGATATTGAGAATAGAAAAGATTCGTTGGGATTACCTAGTATTCATGTGTTGTCTAAAATGAGAGGTGCAATAGTGATGAAAAGATTTGTGTTTTCTGTGATCGGCGGACTGCTGATCGGTTTATTTCTTATGGTTCTGTTCATGGACTATGAAGCACCGGAGACCAGTCACGTCTTCAGTGTCAGCGATGGAGCAACAACAGAAACAGCTGAAGGCGTTTCAGTCGTCGAAGAGACTCCGGCAAAGGTGGTCAGAGAACTGGATTTCAATTTTATGTTCAGTGTGCTGTTCTGTCCGTGGGTGGTGCCCTCATCATTTTTTGATATGGATCAACATTGAAAAGAAGCGGCATAAAGAGTTTTTGGAGGAGTTCCATAACCGGAAGCGGACGTAAGTGCAATGGTCAAATGACTTTGGTCGTGATAAAGAGAAATGGGCAGGCGTAATTGCCGATTCACTATAACGGTTTCCTTTTCGAAAATGGTTTGGTTCAGAGTGAAACAAGGCTGAAAACGCAGCAGTTGTCACAGCCGGCAGATGGAATTATAGTTGTAAGTGAAAGGAAAGGAGAGACAGCTATGGAATTGTGGCATGGAGGCACGATCTATACAATGCAAGCAGAAGGGGAGACTGTGGAAGCAGTTCTCGTACAGGATGGAATTGTACATAAAGCAGGAACATATAACGAATTAAAGCCGCTGGCAATAATGGAAGTGGATTTGCAAGGCGGGTTCATGTATCCGGGATTGGTGGACAGTCACCAGCATCTTATTGGCCACGGAGAAAAGCTGCTCCGCCTGGATCTGTCTAAAGTGACATCTTCCGATGAGATGAAAAAGCAATTGATCACAGCAGCGGAAGCGGACAATGACAGCGAATGGGTAGTCGGCGATGGCTGGGATGAAAACAATTTTCCGGACCGGAAAATATTTCACCGGGTGGAACTCGACGAAATCACCGATAGACCTATGGTGCTGCGCCGGGTATGCCGGCATGCGGTACTGGCCAATTCAAAAGCACTGGAACTGGCCGGAATCACTAAGGAAACCGAAGATCCGGAAGGCGGGCTGATCGTCCGGGACGCTGACGGGGCTCCGACCGGTTTTCTCCATGATGCTGCACAAGAGCTGATGCTCGGTGTCATGCCGGAAGCAGATACAGCGGAACTGACAAGTGCTGTAAAACTGGCGGTAGAGGATATGCTGTCGCTCGGACTGACCGGTTCTCACACGGAGGATATGGCGTATTACGGGGAATTCACAAAACCGCTGGGTGCGTTCAAGAATGTCATTGGAAATGAATTGAAGTTCCGGGTTCACTTGCTCCGTCACCACACGGTCTTTGAGGAAATGAACCGGACGGCTGAGTACAAGGAACCTTACGTGGAACCGGGAGCCATGAAGATTTTTGCAGACGGTGCTCTCGGCGGCCGAACGGCATTGCTGGCAAAACCGTATACAGATAATCCATCTGTCAACGGAGTCGCCATTCATTCCGAAGCAGGGCTGAAAGAGCTGGTGAAACTTGCCCGGAGTTATGGTGAAGCGGTCGCCATCCATGTTATCGGCGACTTGGCCCTGGACTTGGCCCTCACTGCCTTGGAGGCTTATCCTGTACCGGAAGGCAAGCGGGATCGGCTGATCCATACCGTCGTAGCGAGCGAAACGCTGATTGATCGGATGAAGAAACTGGATGTGGCACTCGACCTTCAGCCGCAATTCGTGACGTCTGATTTCCCGTGGGCTGTTGAACGGCTTGGGCACGACCGGATTGAATGGTCTTATGCCTGGAAAAAGCTACTGCAGAATGGCTTGATTTGTGCGGGAGGTTCGGATGCGCCGGTTGAAGACGTGGACCCGCTTTTGGGTATCCATGCAGCTGTGGCCCGCCGGAAACCGGGTGAAACACACGGTGGCTACATGCCCCAGGAAAAACTGTCCCGGTTTGAAGCGATCGGGCTCTACACGGTGGGAAGCGCAGCGGCGATTGGAAAAGAAGATACAAGAGGGCTGATCAAAGAAGGGTACGATGCGGATTTCACCGTGTTCGACCGGGACTTGTTTTCAGTGGAAGAGGATGGAATCCTTGAAGCCAAAGTGGAATGGACGGTTGTCGCCGGTGAAGTGATGTACCGGAGAGGAGAGGCAGTATGAAGACGCCTGCACATATTCTGGAACTGCTTCATAAAGCGGAAAAAAATGGAGCGGATCTCAGCAGTCCGAAATCGGTTGTCACCTACTGGCTGACATTGGGAGAAAAAGAGAATATTCTATGGTTCTACAAACCGAATAGCGTTGAATTCGATTTTGATAAATACACCCGCGCTGTCCGTGAAATGAAAGAGCGGAAATCGGATTGAACATCCATAAAACAGCTGGACGGGAAAAGGGGCTATATATGTCCGCACAGGACTGGATCAGCAAGCTAAGTCTCACCCGGCATCCGGAAGGCGGCTATTATTGTCAGTCATTTGTGTCGGATGAAGAAGTTCATCCGGATTCGCAGACCGGTGCCAGGCGTTTGTATACAAGTATTTACTTTTTGCTGGAGTCGGGAGATGTTTCCCGTTTCCACCGGCTGAAGTCAGATGAATTATGGTATTACCATATCGGAAGCAGTTTGACCATCCACACCATAGATTCGGCCGGCAGTTATGAAGCTAAGAAGCTGGGTCTGAACTTGGAAGATGGCGAGCGGCCGCAAGTCCTGATTAAGGCGGGCACCATATTCGGGGCAACCATTGATGAGGATAATGCATTTTCCCTGGTGGGCTGTATGGTGGCGCCTGGATTTGTCTTCGAGGATTTTGAGCTGTTCGAACGCAGACAATTGCTTGAAGCCTATGGCCAGCACGAGTCAATCATCCGGAGGCTGACAAAAGAATGAATAACAATGAAAATCCCCCTGCGGCTTCAATGCTGCAGGGGGATTTCTTAAAAAGAATCATTTGCGTTTTTTCGCCATTCTTTGTTTCAGCTGGTTTAAGAACAGCTGTGCTTCCTCAATCTTCAGCACATACAGCAGGATGAAGTAGACCACCGCTCCGATCAGGACTGATAACGTAAGTGCAGCAGCCATGCCCAGCACGAGCAATGCATCGAAAATCACTTTCGTGATGATACCCATAATAATTGAAGCCAGTAAAATTTTCACGAACGGCACTGCCGCAGACTTCAAGCCGAAGGCGCCTAATTTTTTCCGCAGGGCAACTGACAGCAGGGCGGTAGCGATCAATGCGGAGATACTGGTCGCCAGTGCAAGTCCTGCAATGCCCATATAATAAGCGAGGATGAAGTTCAGCACGATGTTCAATGCAACAGCGATCGTTGCATTGATCATCGGTGTGCGGGTGTCCTGAAGCGAATAGAACGCCCGGGACAGCACTTCCCGCAAGCCAAAGCCGATCATCCCGATCGAATAGTAAAAGAACGCAGTCGCCGTTAAAATGACGTCTTCTGTCGTAAATGCTCCCCGGCCGAACAGCAGTTCAACAATGGGCCGGGCAAAAATCAAGGCTCCTGCTGTTGCAGGCAACACAAACATATTGACACCGGTCATCGCCTGGAGGACGGAACGTTTCAGACCGTCCATATTGCCTTTGGAAGCCATCTTAGACATCGCAGGATACATGACAGTCGAGATGGAGACGACGACGACACCTTGGATGAACAAAATCAACGTGTTTGCATAGTTCAAGGAAGAGATGGCACCGATTTCAATCTGGGATGCGAGTGTCCGGTCGATCAATTTATTGATCTGGGATACAGCTGTCCCGAGAATGACCGGAATCGCCAGAAACAACATGCGTTTGATGTAAATGTCTTTCACATCAAACACAAAGCGGTACCGGTATCCTTTTTTATAAGCGAAGATAAGTAAAATGATAAGCTGGACCGCAAGGGCAGTCACATTGCCGATTGCCAGCAGATAAACCCAATCGAACCGGTCGCTCAGAAAAATAAAGATAATAAAGACAAAACTCAGCGGCAGTCCAATCAGGGTGGGGACAGCAAATAGCTTCTTCATATTTAAATAAGCGCTTAAAATCCGGATGGTGATGCTGAAGTAAATACCGGCGATTGTAATCCGGGTAAAATCGGTGGTCAGCGCCAAAATTTCGCCTTCAAATCCGCTTGCAAATATTTTAACGATGAATTCAGCAAAAATAAGGCTTAAAATAACAATGAATGTGCAGAAAACATAAAGTACATTCAGCAGGTTATTTGTATACCGCTTGCTGTACTGCTCGTCCCGTTCTGTCTCGATCTTGTTGTACATCGGAATATAGCCGGTCGAAATGCCGGTCGCGATAAAGCCGAATATAACAGAAGGCACGGTGATGGCGACGATATAGGCATCACTGATACCGGATGCTCCGTAAAAGTAAGCAAGCGTGATGTCTCTGAAGAACCCGACGAATTTCGAAAGAACTGTCAGAGCCATGATGATGAGGACTGTTTTTTTCATCGTCGCTTCAGTTAGGCTTTATTGGTTCCGGCATGTGATTCTTCATAAATAAAAAGAGGTTCCCGGAACCGGAGCATGCGGGTATTCCATCTTGGGTGAACCGTCACTTTTTCATTCAGGATCTTATACTGGAGGAACAGATAAGGGAAATTTACACCGGCTCCAAGGCTCATCACCTGACTTCCGCAGAAGCGGGCGTTGACGTCCGTCAGTTTATAGCCATCGTCTGTCGTGATGAACTGGAAATTGATGAATCCTTCGGTGATGAGGCATTCTGCAATCTCGGTCGAAGCTTGAATCAGTTCTTTGTTTTCCACGACGAGGCCATCCAGCACAATTCCGCTTGATACGCCGGTACGTTCCCGGGGGACGGATACGATTACTTTTCCGTCATATACAAAAACATCAACGCTGAATTCCATACCGCCCATGTACTCCATGGCGATTTTCCGGTTGTCATCCTGTATTTCACAGAAATCATCAATGTTGACGACTTTCGGTTTGCCTTCTTTCAGCGCTTTCAAAAAGTTCTGCCGGTCTGTCAAAATGGCAAATCCCATGGCGCCATAGCCGCTTATATTTTTGGAAACAACGTACTTTTCTCCCGGGAAAAACTGGCTCATTATTTCCCGGAGTTCTTCAGCCGTATTGTAGCCGAAGTATTTTGGTATGTATCGATCCAAACCGCGTTTTGCCAAATACTCGTATGATTTTTCTTTGTCCATAAGAGCGTCAAAGTCTTCGCAGACCGGCAGTGCAACAGCTGCGTTCAATTCATCCCGAAATTCCCGAAACAAGTCGATCTCTTCGTGCAAGCATGGGAAAATGGCGTCGATCCGTTCTTCAGCGATGATGTCCTGAATCGCTTTTTTGTATTCATCAGGTTTTGTATAACGAGGAATTTTGACTACTTTATCACAAAATTGATTTCCGGTCGTGACACTCCGTCTGTCTGCGCCGATTATGTACACGTTCTGGCGTTCCTGCAAGCCGCGAAGCACGCCTTGGGCTGTTGGGCCGCCGATTCCTGTTACTACTACTCTCAATTGTCTCAATTTGCATCTTCCTATTCTTTAGCTATTAGTTATCAATGAAAACTGAATGAATAAAATTACTAAATTCAGAAATAGTGACTTTTCACAGTCACTTTACAGCAATTAAAGGGAGTTTGCAATGCAAAAAGCCTTGCTGGAACTATCTGCAAGGCTTTGGCACTATTTACAAGCTGCCCAGCGCATTTTTAATATCGTCCTTGCCAGAATTTAGGTCGAAGGACTTGTTATATGTCTTCTCATTATCAAGCGAATGATATAGGACACGCGCGACATCTTCCCGTGGAACCGATCCGGCTTCCAGGTTATGAGCAATTGCTACTTTTCCGGTACCTGGTTCATCGAGCAATCCGCCGGGACGCACAATGGTATAATTCAATCCGCTGGCCCGGAGAATGTTATCGGCATGATGCTTTGCTACATAATAAGGCGCCATGGACTCCGACCAGTATTCCCGTCGGTCCGCAAAAATAGCACTCACCATGATAAATCGGCCGGTATTCAATTTGCCGGCAGCTTCAATGGCCTTTGCTGCACCGTCCAAATCGATCAGCAGAGTTTTATCCGGACCGGTATTCCCGCCGCTTCCAGCTGTAAAGACGACGGCATCAGAACCTTCCATTGCGGTCGCGAGATCTTCAACACTGCCTTCGAGGCTGGCGACAATCGTTTCAACGCCCAGCTCATCGAAATACGGTTTCTGTTCTTCTTTCCGGATGAGCGCTTTTGGGGTATGGTCGCTTTCCTGCGCTAAGATTTTAATTAAATGACGGCCAATTTTGCCGTTTGCTCCGATTACTAATACTCTCATTTCCAATCATGCCCCCTCGTTAAAAGATTTTCTTTATACTATACCCTCAGATTCGAGATAAAACCTAAATTTTGTACAACTTTTTCTGTATAATTGCGGGAAAGGCGGATAATATTACAGAAAAGAACGGACCGGATTGAACGCATCTTTAATAAGCCCGCTGTCCGGGGCGCCGATTGGCTTCATTTTTGAACCAGTTGCGGATGCCTTTTCCGGCAAACGGTTCGTCTGCATACCGGGGGATGACATGCAAATGCGCATGCGGAATCGATTGACCGCCCACCTGATAGCAATTCCAGCCCACGCTATAGCCGGCCGGCAAGAAGTGGCTGTCGAGATAAGGCTTAACTTTCTCCAAAAGGGTATACGTAGCTTTCCATTCCGCTTCCGATAAATCAAACACTGTTTCCTTATGGGCTTTCGGGATAATAACACCAGAACCTTCCAGGATATCCTGCGGCATCTGCAGAAATACACACCAGTCGTTTTCAAAAATGATTTTCTGCTCTGGAATTGCCGTATAGTCGCAAAAAATACAAGTCAACTTCATCGCTCCAGTAGAATTAATATCTTCACATTTACTATACCAAGGAAAAGGGCTGAGCAAAATGGAAATACGGAAATTGACAGCAGAAGATGCGGAGCGTTATTTCGAACTCCGGCTTGAAGCGCTGCGGAATGATCCGGAGACGTTCGCCAGTACATTAAAAGACACAGAGGAATCACCCATCGAAAAATTCCGGGATCGTCTGGAATCCCCATCTTCTCCGACGCTCGGACTCTTCGACAACGGCCGGCTGATCGGCAATGTGACTGTCCGGAAAGAGACGATTCCAAAAATGGCGCACCGGGCAACGGTGCTTGGCATGTATGTGACGCCGCAAAAACGGGGGAATGGGGCAGGGCGGATGCTGGTGGATGCTGCTTGCGCACTTGCCGCGGACATGGCGGCTGAGCAGGTATATCTCGCTGTCGTTTCAACAAATGAGGCAGCGAAAAACCTGTATGCCCGGTGCGGATTCCGGGTGTTCGGCATTGATAGACATGCCATGAAGCATGATGGCCGCTATATAGACGAAGACTTAATGGTCAAATTTCTATAAGCAAACGGGCCTGGAACAAATTCATCGTTTCAGGCCCGTTTCTTATTCAATCGAGCGGAATCCGGATCAGCTTATCATCATTTGCTGCCGGAGAGCCGCGCCCATCAGTGTTATTTGTGATTAAAAATAATGAATCCTCTGCTACCAGCACATCCCGGATGCGTCCATATCCGTCAATCGAATCGATGGTTTCCGCCGTTTCGAGATCCAGAATATTCACAGCTGTGCCGCGAAGAGAAGCGACATACAGCAGACCGTCATGAGAAGCGATGCCGCTCGGTGCCCAGGTCGTGGCCGCCCCGGTAGTAAAAAAAGGCGTTTCGTATCCTTCAGCAGCTTCCGTGCCTTCAATGAACGGTCATCCGTAATTATGGCCTTCCTTAATGATATTGATTTCATCATTGGCGGACTGGCCATGTTCCGCCGCATACATGACGCCTTCATGCCAAGCGAAACCTTGAGGATTACGGTGGCCGGAAGAGTTAATTTCAAATTCTCCCGCTCTATTTAGCCTCAAAATTTTCCCGTTCAGCGAATCCGGCTCCTGGGCAAGCTCCGCTTCTGACGCATCTCCGATTGATGCAAATAACGTTCCTTCAGGACTTAGCGCCAGCCGGCCGCCATGATGGACCGGTCCGGTCGGAACTCCGTCCAAATGAACAGCCCTCTTATGCCAGACGTCATCTTGTAGTTTCAGTGTCACGATTTTATTGAAAGGCGCCTCATCTTGTTCATATACGTAATAGGCGAAGGCTTCCTGGCTGTCTGGAAAATCGGACTTCAGTACAAATCCAAGCAGTCCGGCTTCAGAAACGGCAGAGAGGGGTTCAGCAAAGTTGATCTGTTGCCGGGTTAGCGTGCCGTCCGTTGGTAGATGGACGATTGTGCCGGTCCGCTCGGAAATATAGAAACCATCACTCGTTTTGTTGATATCCCATGGGATGCGGAGGCCGGTCGCCAGTATTTCGGCTTCAGCCGGCACAGATTCCTGTGAATCAGAAGCAATGGGACTGCAGGCGGCCGATATCAGCATCAGCAGTGAAACAAACAGAAACCTCATGATGATTCCTCCGTTTCAGCTTGGCGATTGCTCTTTTTTCGGCAAGAAAAGGTCCAGCAATACAAACAGCAGCGTTAAGGCGAGCAGGCCGTTAACAATCAGCGCATCAAAAAAGCGGTCGCGGAGCAGGAGGGCAATCGTCGTGGCATAAAAGGACAATTGCGCTGCCCGCGCTGTCCATGGATAGACATTCCGGGGGTACCGGAGCTTAGCCAGCCGAAAAGCAAAAAATGCTGCGACCAACAGCAAATAATAAACCAGACTGAACGCTTCGACTGTGTTGTTCAATAACGCGTAAATCAGTAAAGGAAGTATGTACAGCCAAGAGTATTTCAATAAAAGCACCTCGATTAATGGTTTGCATGAATCATTTTCTTTCAGTTTACCAGATGCTAAGCTGTTGCAGAACTGAAAAATCCCGGGCGACAGAGCCCGGGACGAGAGCAAAAAGTCATTTGTTGGCTCGGAGCGTTTCTTTCGCCAGGGCATCCGCCGCCCGGTTTTCAGAGTCGGGGATCCATTTGATAAAGCAATAATCGAATGTGTCAGCGAGTTCGAGCGCCTTCGTTAAGTATGGCTTGAATCGCTCGTTCCTGGTTACCCCCCGTTCAAAAGCATCGACAGCCACTTTCGAATCCGATTTGACGGATACCATGCCGGCAGTCAACTTGGCTGCTTCCTGCAGGCCGCGGACGAGTGCGCTGAACTCGGCTTCATGATTATCCATCTCGCCGACGAATTCGCCTAATTTAACCTGATGTCCCTCACCGCGGATGAAAACACCGACAGCGCTCACACGGGGATTGCCGGCTGTTGCCGCGTCTGTGAAAACTTCCAGCATTACATCACCTACTTTTCGTCAATCGGTTTGATTTTTTTGGCAAAGTAGCCGAATGGCGTATCAAGTGCTGCCACAATGAATTTCAGAACATATGTTGAGACGAAGATCTGGATCCATACATCAAACGGAAATGTGCCATAAAACGCAATCAGCGTGAACACGAGTGTATCGAGCAATTGGCTGACCATTGTGGAACCGTTATTGCGAATCCAGAACTGGCTGTCTTTTGGAAATAATTTGCGCAGCAATGCGAAAATATGAACGTCGAGCAGCTGGCTGACAAGGTAAGCGGCCATGCTGCCGATGGCGATCCGGGGAATCAGCCCGAAAATGGTGGCCAGTGACTCCTGGGCAAAGTCGCTTTCAGCCGGTTCGAATTTAATGGCGAACTGCATTGCGACCAGCATGACCAAAAGGGAAGAAAACCCGAGCCATACCGCTTTTTGTGCATCTTTCCGGCCGTATTTTTCGTTCAGGATATCAGTGGCAAGGAACGTCGATGCATAGAGACTGTTACCGAGCGTTGCTGTAAGTCCGATAATTTCAATCGTCTTTGTCACTTGAATATTGGCCAGGATGGTGGAAATTGCCACCCAGGCGAACAGGCCACTGCGGCCGAAAATTTTATACATGGTGAGTAGCAGTAAAAAATTGAGCAGGGCAAAACCTAAGCCCCAAAATTCGTTGAACATGAAAAAGCCTCCTGTAGTTTTGGTAACGCGGGAGGTTGCGAACCGCGGTAAAACCGTTCTTCAGTATAAAGAAAGTTGAAATGAAAATCAATGCTGTAGTAAAATGATGGGAAACTGTCACAAGGCATGTGTAATTAATAGAATTTAACGGCTATTAGGGGTGAAGTCTTGAATAAACGCTCAATTATCAATGAAATAGATGAAATGATCGAAACTTATTGCGACGGCTGTTTTTTGAAAAAGCAGCTGCGGGAAGATAAAGGCAAAAGAGCGGCCCATAAATTTTGCATTGAATCCTGTACAGTCGGGCAGCAGCTTCAGTTCCTCGGACGCGAGCTGAATAAAACAACTTCAGCGAAATAACCCGCATGCGAAAAATCCTGTGCCGGCTGCGGGGTAATTCTCAAAGCCTTATAAAAGCCCTATATAAGTTTGTGCCAATAGAAAGCTTGACCGCTAGAATTGCTGGAAACTCATATTTCGGCCCAAAAAGAAGAACAATTAACAAAAGGCGATATTATGGATCTTTCGTTCGGATTTTACTCTAACTTTTAACATAAATAGAAGCCTGCAGCTTATTCGCTGCAGGCTTTTTGAATTTTTGAATTATCGTCTTGAATTGCTTTCTTCCAGGGTTTTCAGCACTTCTTCTGCTGTTTGCGGTGTTGAATCGTAATGTTCTTCCATGCTGTAGGCATGAACTTCTTCATACGCATCCCGCATTTGTTCAAGCACATACTGCTCGGAGACGGGAACCGGCGACCAGTAGAAGATGTCCATTTCACTCCGCTCGCCGGTGTCAGGATGTTTCCTCACATAGTGGATGGAAGGGGCCTTTTTAAATCCGTTGGTCTCGTAAAATTTCACTCGCTTCGCCGATGCGGGATCTTCTTCGGAGATGGGATCCACTTCTGCTAAGACCAGTTTGCCTTTTTTCTTCAGCTGATGCATCAGCCGGCTTCCAAGCCCGGTGCCTCGGGCCGTACTTTCAATCAGCACGTAATCGATAAATACATATTGGGGTTTTTCAAAATAAATCATCGTGTGCTGAGAACTTTCTTCCAGTTTATATGCGTGAGATTTATCTCGGAACAGCTGCTTCATGTGGTTCTCGTTTTTCATTTCACGGGCAGGAAAGTATTCCCGCAGGTTTGTAAACCAGGATTCCATGGTTATCGCTCCTTTCTGAACGATTTTACGTTTTATCATACTATAGTGTATTTAACCGAAAATTCAGATCCGCAAACATTCCAATCAGCCGAAATGTTTGAGCGATTCCGGTTAAGGAAATAATAAGTAAGGTATCCATTTCGAAAATAACTCAGGAAAAGGGGTATTTAAATGACCAACGCAAAAGAAGATCAAAAATTAACAGCAATTCTGGGGTGGAGCCTGCAAGCAATCGAAGCGGCCGATAAATTGGGCCGGCCATTTGTCGTTGTCAGCACGCCGGAATTCCAGACATTTGCAGATGAAAATGATATTACGTTTGTCGCTTGGGACTTTGACAGACTGAATGAAGGTTCCGACGAATTATATGAAAAACTGAAAGCGCTAAACACAGGAGTAGCGGTACCGATTTATGAAGAGACCGTCGAATGGGCCGGCGCATTGAACGCCCGCTTCTTTGGGGATCCGCGTATCTTCAACCGCTCATTGCTGCTCCGCGATAAGGGGCTCATGAAGCGGAAAGCACAGATGGCCGGCATTAAAGTTGGCGTTTTTGAAGAAGCGCACAGTAAAGACGACATTTACCGCTTTATGAAGCGCGTTAACGAAGCGTTGATCAAGATCGATGGCGACACGAACGACCCGATCCACATCAAGCCGCTCAATAAAGCAGGGACTGTGGGACATGTAGTTGTCCGGGATGCTTCTGATATCGATAAAGTCACCGACAGTGATTTTCCGTATCTTATGGAAAGTCACTTGGACGGACAGGAATTCTCGGTCGAGGCATTTATTTATGACGGGAAGATCAAATTCCTGAACATTACCGAATATGTGAAACTCGGCTATTCCAACTTCGTGCCGGCATCGCCATCGCTCGAAAAGTACCGGCCGCAGATTCATAAAGCCGTTCAGCAGCTTGTTGATGCATTTGAAATTAAATACGGGGTCATTCACCCGGAATATTTCATTTCGCATGACGGCACACTGAACTTCGGTGAAGTGGCAGCCCGCGTACCAGGCGGCCATATTTTCGAATTGATCGAACGCGCCTATGGCTTCAGTCCGTTCCAGGCGCAGATCATGTGCAGTGATCCGGCGACACCGGAAGAAGAAATCGATGCATTCTTCCCGGAAGAAGTAACCTCTTCCAAAGGATATGCAGGAAGCCTGATGGTGTATCCGCGCGTCCGGCTGATCGAAAAACTCGATGTTCCGGAAGAATTGAAAAACGATCCGTATTTCCTCAAGCATGACCTGTTCCTGCCGAACACGACAAAAGTGGCGGACCGCGTCGGATTCGGTAACCATTACGGAACGCTGTTCTTTTTCGGCGACGACAGCGACCGCATGAGAGAACTGCTTGAGCAATATGAAGAGTACGACTTCTATCATTAATTACGTGGAGGAATTTGAATGGCGACAGAATTGACTTCTCAGCAAAGTAAATTCGAAGAGGCCTTGCATACGCTTGATCAAGCAAGGCCCTTCGCGAAAAGCATGTACCAGACGAGTGTCTTCCAGATTGCGACCGATCTTGCCGCGACCGAAGAAGGAATTGAAATTCTTGCGGATTACGCGCATGAATTCGATAAAGCCGGCGTATTCCATGGCGGACCATGGGCGGACGCGTCAAAACTTGAACCGCAATTCGTCGGCGGCTCTCTGCGTGTCAGAGGCATTAATTCCATTGCGGAATTACTGAGTGAATTGCGGATGCTGTCGATTGCAGAAGGCAAATATGAGCATCCCGAGATTCCGGCGAACGATGCGGCAAGCTTCCTCAACGAAGTGCTCGCACTGAACCTGGATCTGCTGTTTCCGCCTGAAACGGAAGAAGCCCGCGTCAACAGCGGGGAACATATCGACCGGGCGGAGCGGCTGTTCCGGTTTCTCGGCAGCCGCCTTTCTTATAAAGCGGTCGCTGAGCAGATCGTTGATGAAATCGAACGGCTGACGGTCCAGCGGCCAATTATGGTCGGGCGGATCATCACGATGATTCAGACTGCGACACAGATGCTTGATGAAAATATCGAGGAAACGACAAAAGCAAAGCTGCTGGCATTTGAAAAAGCCAGTAAATCCCCGACCCCGCTCAGTGAAAAGTA
Organism: Planococcus lenghuensis; assembly: GCF_001999905.1. Lineage (NCBI taxonomy): Bacteria > Bacillati > Bacillota > Bacilli > Caryophanales > Caryophanaceae > Planococcus > Planococcus lenghuensis. The sequence goes on along the minus strand of NZ_CP019640.1, from coordinate 2,113,548 downwards.
TCCGGATCCGAAAGAGTACCGGAAACATTTGCTGGAAGCGGACGAAGCGACACTCCGGCAGGAAGCAACAGCCTTTGCTGAGGCGATCCAGTCAACCGGGCTTGTGGCACCATCCGCGGCGATCCTGATCCGGTATCTGAACCGGAAACATCCGAACCTGATTCCGGAAATGTTGAGCCTGACTGAGACCGGGATCGCCAGCTATAACGCCAGCATTGATTTGGTCCGGGATATCATTCAGCTCGCGGTCCATCCGCAGACGAGCCGCGTCATTTACGGGCTGTCCCGGATGCTCGACCGTGGCGTCCTGACGCAGGAAACGCTCCTGCCGTCCATCCGTCGTCTGCTGGAAATCGATATCCTGCCGGAAGTGAAGAAGCTGCTGATGAAGCCCGAGTTCAGAAAAGGCGGCATCACCGCAAACGGCATCCTGGTGGGCGGCGTTGTCAGCGTGCTCGGCCAGCCGCTCGGTGTCGGTCAGGGACTGAACCCGACATGCCAATCAGCTCGCGGAATCAGTCTGTGGGCGCAGTTCGGCATCGGTCAGCTGCTCGAGTACATTGCCCGGGCAGTCCGGGATAATAGTATCGATATGGTGTTCGAAGGTGATACCATCGATTCCAGCCTGCTTGAAGGCGGCGTGGCGGAAGAGATCCATCAGGAACTGGACCCGGTATCCATCGTGCTTGTGCCGCATCTTGACAAAATCTATAACGAAATGATGAAGCGGACGTTGCTTCGCGGAGAAGACGGCCATAAATGGGTCAATCCGGAATTTTACGGCGAGTGGATCAACCGCGGCTTTGCCAATATCATCGATCCGCTGACCGGTTTCGTAAATGATTATGAATCCTTTGTCCGGCTGTTCTATGCAACCCATCATCCGGATTATAACGAAGGATACGAAATGATTTATCCGAATCCAGTCGGTATTTATATCACGAATGTCCATGGGCGCCTTCTGGGACTCCACGCTGTTTCGATTCAGCGGATTGCCCAGGGACCTCATGGCGAATACCGGGTGTACTTCTACAATCCGAACAATGACAGCGGTCAAAATTGGGGACAGGGAATTGAGACGAGCGTACAGGGCAATGATGAGCTGGAGGGCGAGTCATCACTGCCGTTCAATCAATTCACTTCCCGCATGTATGCTTTTCACTACAACCAGTACGAGATGGGTGAAACCATCATGGTGGAAGACGAAGACGTTCAGGAAATTGAACAGCTCGCGCGTGAAAGCTGGGGCAAAGCATATAATTGGATGCAATAAGCAAAACACAAAAAGGCAGCATGAGGAATTCTCCTCTGCTGCCTTTAATTTTTTGTTAAGAATGATTTTCTGCTTCCAACCGGACGACATGGGCTGCCTGAGGACCGCGGTTTCCTTCCACAATTTCGAATGTGACGGTCTGCCCTTCATCTAAACTGCGGTACCCTTCGCTCTCAATACCTGTGAAGTGAACAAAAACATCATTCCCATCCGAACATTCAATGAACCCATAGCCCTTTTCATTGTTGAACCATTTTACTGTTCCTTGATACATGACCGTCCCCCCAAATGAGCGAATTCGAGTATTGCAGTCAGAAGCTGAGTGATGGTTTACCAACTAACTATACAGAACTTCAAGGATCGCGTCAATAAGTAGTCAGAAATTTTAATCTTTTTATGAGCTATATGAAACGCAGTATTGTTTTTCTTTTTTGGTTCGTTACAAGGCTTGTACTTGATTGAGAGAAATCGCTTCAGGCAGACGCTTTCTTATGTTCAGTCAAGTGTTTTTCTGCTTCCTTTTTCGGAAAATAGGTAAGGGAGACGTGCGACCGGTTGCTTTCTGTTCCGGTGCCCGCTTTCCGCGGGCTCGCGCCCGAGTCTCCTCGCTCACTGCGCTCCCTGCGGGGCCTCGGGCGTCTCGCTGATCCGCAGGAGTCGTGCACCTGCACTTCAAGCAATCTGGAACCCCTGAAAATGGGCCTGCTGGAATGATCATGAAGATACCCCGTACCAGTGCGTCCATGGGAGAGGCAGCGAATCAGGCAGGGTTCCCTGCCTGATTCGTTTGCGACGAGCTTGCGCAGGAGCAGAAGTTTTTCCGTAAGACTGGCGGGTTTTTCCAAGCTTGCGGAAAGCGCCCGCTTGAAGTGATTTCTTCATGTCAAGTACAGACTTTGGTGAAGAGCCGTTTTTTGATAAAGCCTTTTTTATAGAACTAAGTCTTTCGGTCAGAAACGAAATCCACAGTATGCCGTTTGCATAGGGATGGCGCAAACTTGTTATAATAGGTGCCGGAAGCCATTATAGACAGAGGGTGTATAAACTTGTTCCGCAATTTACGGAATAAGGGCCAGCGGGCAGTCAAGTCACAGCATGAAGGAGTATATTCATGAATGAAGCGATTTTGCAGCAATGCATGAAAGCGGTAAAGGCCATATACGATACATTTGATGCAAGCCATGACTGGCAGCATATTGAACGGGTCCGGAATAATGCGCGGGCCATTTTAAAGACGGAAGAAGGAGATCCGTTCATTGTGGAGCTGGCTGTGCTGCTGCATGATGTATCGGATAAGAAATATACGCGAAAAGGGGAAGATCCGGAAACGGAAATACTGGAGCAGCTGGATCTCAGTGACCGGGACAAGGAACGGATTCGGAACATCATCCGATCCGTTTCATTCAACGGTGGCAATGAAGAGAAGGCCACATCGATTGAAGCTGCCATCGTGCGGGATGCCGACCGGCTGGATGCCATCGGTGCAGTCGGAATTGCCCGGACGTTCGCATACGGCGGGGCAAAAGGACGGAAACTGTACGATTTGGATGAAAAGCCCCGGACCGCGATGACAGCAGAAGAATACCGGACGAAAGAAACAGCCAGCGTAACGCATTTTCACGAGAAACTTCTGCTCCTGAAAGACAAAATGCTGACGGAAGCCGGCAAGCGGCTGGCGCAGGATCGGCATCAATTTATGGTATCCTATTTACAGCAACTACAAAACGAATTGGATGGAAACGCATGAGTCATTTAAATATAACCAATCTGACGAAAACAGTCGGGGCAAAAACATTATTCGAAAACATCGGTTTTTCGCTTGTACCAGGTGAACGTGCCGGGTTGATCGGTGTGAACGGAACCGGAAAATCCACGTTATTATCAATCATTGCCGGGGATGCGGATGCGGATTCAATCGATGTTGATCACCCGAAGCAATACCGTGTGACATATTTGCCGCAAGATCCGGTCTTTGCGGAGGGACAAACTGTGCTTGAAGCTGTGTTCTCCGGAGAATCACCGGTGCTGACCTTGAACCGGCAATATGAGGCGGCGCTCCAGCGGATGATGATTGATTCGTCGTCTGCTGAGCTGCAGGACGACCTGTTGAAATTGCAGAGCGAAATGGAACAGCACAATGCGTGGGATATCAATGCATTGGCCAAGACCGCATTGACGAAACTTGGCATCGACATGTTTGACCGGGAAATCTCCGAACTGTCAGGCGGGCAGCAAAAGCGGGTGGCGCTCGCCAAAACGCTTGTCGAACCGGCGGATCTCATTCTGCTGGATGAGCCGACGAACCACCTGGATGCTGAATCGGCGGAGTGGCTGCAAGAGACGCTGACGCGTATGAATTCTGCGATGCTGTTCGTCACGCACGACCGCTATTTTCTGGATGCTGTGTCCACTCATATCTTCGAACTTGCGGATAAGACGCTGTACACGCATAAAGGGAATTATGGAGATTATTTGGAAGCAAGAGCTGCACGGGAGGAATCGGAAGCGGCAACCCGTCAAAAGCTGGAAAATCGGTTCCGTTCTGAACTGAAATGGATCCGGCGGGGAGCGAAAGCGCGAACAACGAAACAGAAAGCCCGGATTCAGCGTTTTGAAAAGCTCCAGGAGGACGTAAGTTCAACGGCTGATAACACATCGCTCGATCTTGGGCTGACCGGGAGCCGGCTCGGTAAAAAAGTGATTGAAGGAGAGGGTCTGCGTGTTGCGTATGGCGATCGCGTTATTTTTTCTGATGTTAGTTTTCTTCTCCAAGCCGGCGATCGTATCGGGATTATCGGCCCGAACGGAGCGGGAAAATCGACGCTTATGAAACTGCTGGCCGGTGAGGTTCAACCGGATGCCGGCACGCTTGACTATGGCAGTACCGTGAAAATTGCGCATTTCACCCAGCACTTGCCGAAAATGGATGAATCCCAGCGCATTATCGATTACGTAAGGGAAACGTCGAACGATATTGAAACAGCAAAAGGCGTCCGCGTGTCGGCGGTGCAGATGCTTGAGCGGTTCCTTTTCCAGCCTAACGCCCACGGGACGCAGATCGGCAAGCTGTCGGGCGGGGAGCGAAAAAGGTTGTATTTGCTGAAATTACTGATGGAACAGCCAAATGTCCTGCTTCTGGATGAGCCGACCAACGACTTGGATATTCAGACATTATCTGTTCTCGAGGAATTCCTGGAAGGTTTCCCCGGCGTTGTGATCGCGATTTCCCACGACCGGTTTTTCCTTGACCGGGTTGCCGGAAAATTGTGGGCGGTCAAAGATGGTCAAGTTGAAGAATACCTCGGACTTTACTCTGATTTTATTCGCGAGAAACCGGAACCGGTTGCGATAGAACCGAAAAAAACGCAGCCCGTCCGGGAAAAAACGCAGAAAAAAGTTTCTTACAAGGAAAAAATAGAATGGGAAACCATCCATGAACGCATTGAACAGACCGAGCAGGCAATTGAAGAAGCGGAAGCGAAAATGGGGACGCTCGGTTCCGATTTTACCGCGCTGCAGGAGCTGCAAGCGCAAATTGACGAACTGAATGCTGAGTACGAGGAATTGATCGAGCGCTGGTCATATCTTCAGGAATTGATGGAAACGCAATAAATTCAACACAGGGGGACTATTAATGAAAATCATAACGATTGAACCGACACCGAGCCCGAATACGATGAAAGTGGTCATTGACCAGGAATTGCCTTTCGGAAAGAGCCATAACTATAAACCGGAAACCGTTGAAGGGGCGCCGGAGCAGATTCAGGCCCTCTTTACGATCGATGGGGTCAAAGGCATTTATCATGTAGCGGATTTCCTGGCAGTGGAACGCAACGCAAAATACGACTGGGAAGGTATTCTTGCGGAAGTGCGCCGCGTATTCGGCGAAGGGGACGGAGCGGAAGAAAACGTTGAGATCGACGAGCATTACGGCGAAGTATACGTCCATGTGCAGCAATTCAAAGGTATTCCGCTTCAAGTGAAAGTATTCGACAATCAGTCCGAAGAGCGCTTTGGGATGCCGGAGCGTTTCGTGCAGGCGATGAACGCAGTAATGGGCGATGACGAGGAGAATTACATTTTCCAGCGCAAATGGGCGGATTACGGCGTCCGCTACGGAGAAAAAGCGGAAATTGGCGAAAATGTCCTTCGGGAAATCGAGGCGGCTTATCCGCAGGAGCGACTCGATTCACTGATTGAGAAAGAACAAAATGGACAGCCGGAAACAGCAGCGCGCGGCCGGAAAGTGACCTTGGAAGAATTCGATGTGCCGGATTGGGAAACGCGCTTCCAGCTGCTCGATCAGCTGCCGGATCCGGACGAGTCCGACCTGCCGCTCCTTGCCAAAGCGCTTGACGATGAAAAGATGTCCATCCGCCGCCTCGCCGCCGTGTACCTCGGCATGATCGAGGATAAAGCGGTTGTTCCTTATCTGGAACAGGCTTTGAACGATAAAAGTGCATCCGTCAGACGGACTGCCGGCGACTGCATCAGCGATCTTGGATTCGAAGAATTTGAAGATGCCATGATCGAATCGCTCGGCGACCGAAATAAACTCGTGCGCTGGCGCGCAGCGATGTTCCTTTATGAAACGGGGACAGAGAAAGCATTGCCGGCATTGAAAGCGGCTGAAGACGATAAGGAATTTGAAGTGAAGCTTCAAGTGAAAATGGCCATCGCCCGCATCGAAGGCGGCGAAGAAGCGAAAGGCTCGGTCTGGCGTCAGATGACCGAAGCGAGACAAGCGGCGAAAAACAATTAAAGACTGGCTGAGGGGCTGTCTGACAAGCCCTGCTGAATCAAAAATGGGGAGAGAATAACCGACGGGTTTTCTCTCCCTGTTTTTTTAAAACGCGGAACCGGCACTGCCTGAAAGTCACGATTCATGATCTTTCGGAACCGTCCCTTTTCATGACGGCAACACCGGCTGAATCCGGCATTTCATTGCGTATTTAGCCAAAAATGTTTGAAAGGAAGGGATAAGCAGGAATTACAGGGGGAAAGGAGGCAATCATGATGAATGATAAAATATATACAATTGAGTTGCTGTATCAAGGGAAATACGAATCATGGGATTTCAAGGATCCCGTCGCAAGGAACGATTTATTCACCAAAGCCAAGGAGAAATTTTCGGAGTTCTCCCTCGATGAAGAAAATGAAGATATTGATGATTTGGCGATTGTGCAGTTGTCTGCAAGCAGTTTGCGGGTGAAAGAAGATGGGGATGTGGCGCAGCGCGTACCATATGAATGGTTCGAAGGCCGGGTGTTCAGGGATATGCTCGCGTTCATTAACGAAGATTATAATAATATGAAATAAGTGTCAGGATTTTTGCAATTCCATGTTTGCGGTTTTTTTGCTGTGAATAAGGGAAAAGGACGAATAACAACACAACTTCTGATAGCCACTCATGCTGAATCTTCTTTGTTGCATATACCAAAGAGGATTTTGCGGGAGGTGATTATCATGAAGAAAATTCAAGGTATTGAAAACTTGCTTTGTTATTTGGCGTTGGCAGGATTTCCGCTGACGGAAGAGCAGGTGACTCACTTGCTGGCGGATAAGAAACTTCCGCACATCCGATATGGTCACGTGACACTGTTTTATGAGGATCACATTGACTGGTGGGTTCGCCAGCAAAAGCGAAAAGCAATGAAGGAATAGCCCATGCGACAGCAGGGCTATTCCTTTGCCAGGAATTCCGCTGATCCGGAAAGCGGAATCAAATAGGAGGCCGATAGGAAATGCTGGACAGACTGAAGAACCACCCGACAAGCAAAGGAAAACCGGTTAACGAATACTTATTTGAAAAGCATGCCAACGGGGAATGGGATACGATCGAAAATGATGTCATTTTTACAGAGCCTTCGGTCGGTGTGCCGGTCACGTATAAATGGACGCTTACCGATACGGGTATCGAAGCGGCAAACAGTCAGGCTGCTGAATTGACACCCGACCTGCATAATCGGTCGGAAATTGTGACTGAGCGCCGCACCGTCATTCCAGCCGATCAATTGGGGCTCTATGATTTCGTCAGATTCCAAGTCAACATGCATGGCGATATGGCGCTGGCATTGAAGGAAGCCACCATCAAATATGATGTAAATCTCGAACAGGCAAAAGAGATTTACACGGCGACCGAAAAACATTTGTACGAGCGAAGCTAAAGTTGAATAGGAGAGGGCCGGCTAGTTTTTGCTCAATCGATCTCATGTAAGATGAGCTGAAGAATTTACATGCGAAATACTCCGGCTGCTCAGAGGGGCAAAACTAGGTATGCTTGCCACTTCGTTTTCAGTGCAGATAACTTATTGCACCTGTGAGCCAAGCCCGCCAGAAGCCTGGCTGTTTGGTGACGTATCAACCATGATAAATCATTAGTTCAACTTACATAGGAGGGATGCTGGCATGAGGATTAGAATGTTAAGCGTTGGTATACTGACAATGTTTGCACTCACCGCCTGCGGAGAGGAAGCGGAACCGGTCGGGGAACCGCCAATCGAAGAGGAACCTGCAGAAGAAGCACCGCTTGAAGAGGAAGGTGTTGAAGAAGAACCGGCTGAAGAAGAAATCGCCGAAGAAGAGCCGGTTGAAGAGGAGCCTGCAGAAGAGGTAGAAGAAGCGCTCAATGATCAAATACCTGAAGGATTGGAAGCGGAGATCATAGAAGAGGCGATTGAGGCGGACTACGAGATGCTGACAGCAGGAGAGTATGGGGAAGAAGTGCTTTATGTGGCAGGAGAAGTAAGCGAAGTGGAGAATGAGCAGGTAGGCGGTGCGACATTCACATTGGAAACGGATGAAGGCCCATTGGTGATTACCAATATGTCTGAGACCGAAGTGGCAGAAGGCGATCATATCACCACATACGGAACGTACGGCGGTGAAGATGAGGCGTCAGCATTGCCGAATATCATTGCGACCGTCATAACAGGCGTTGCTGAAAAAGACGATGTGGATACTGGTTCTTGATAAAACAGAAGGAGGGGCCGCCACAATGCTGGAGAAACTGAAAACCCACCCTGTTGATGGAGGGAAATCACTGGATAAATTATTGGCTGAACGGCATACACACGGTAAATGGGAAGCTTCAGGGAATGACCTGATATATATCGAAAAAACTACAGGTCTGCCGGTGGAATATAGATGGACGGTGGCCGGCGCGGAAGTGGAAGTGGCCAATGGCAATGCTGCACGCGTCACGCCGGATTTACACAGGAAGTCAAGGATCGTGGACGAACGCCGGACAAATATTTCTCCAAATGATTTAAGTCTGTATGATTTCATCAGCATTGAATTCGGCATGCATGGGGATATGCAGCTCGCGCTGAAAGAAGCGGCGTTTCGTTATCAGGTGACGGAAGAACAGGCTAAACAAATCTACTTGGATACAGAAAAGCACCTGTATGAATGATCGGGCGAAGCAAGGCTGATGTGCAACTTAAGAAAGGCGGTTATTGAAATGAAAATCAAAGTTATAATGGGCAGCGGCAAGGAATATATGACGGAGCGATACGGTTCGATTGATGAGTTTCTGTCATCGGCGTCAGGTAATTCCAGAAGAATCAATTACACGTTTTTGGATGAAGCAGAGACCATTTTCATTAACGGCGACAATATTTCGTCGCTGGAAATCATAAAAGAGTAAAAGCAGCATGGCGTCCATTGGGCGCTTTTTTATTTGTTTTCTTGTGATTGCTGAGAGCCTGTGACCCTGTGACTCGTAGCCAACTAGCTGTTGTTATCGATCGATTTCTGGATAAGTAAGAACTCTGTAAAAAAGAATACTGAAGAAGTGAGAGAATCTATCCAGAAAGCTCATGAGCAATGACCTTTCCGAGAAATCTTTTTTAGTTGATCGTCTTTAGCTGATGTCTAGCCCGCCGGACGCTTTCCGCGGGCGCAGCTTCAGCCGCTTCCCTCGCTTATGCTCGGTCCAGGGTCTTCGGTCTGCGCTGGTTCCGCTGGAGTCGCCGCCGGTCCTGCCCATCATCTCTCCCGTCAGGTAAATTAACTAACAATAATGAAATGACTGCTTCTGTTCAAGGGTGTCGGCCTTATCCGGGGAACGGCCGACCGCCGTTCCACCCGAAATTGATACTTAAGGTCATTCTTTACGCCTACGCCCCCAAAAATCTACTCCTGTTGTCGCATTGCCACGATGCTTTATGAAAACCTTCAGCAATCTGGCTGACGTTGATGCAGAAGGCGTATTTCTGTACCATCCGATTAGTTAAAACGAAATTCAGCATTGTACAATAGAAGAAAGGACGGCGTGGAAGGCCAGACGAACGACACACTCGGACGCACGCTGTATGAAGTACCCTCGCTCTGGGCAAATGGCATCTCTTCGGAGTGCTTTTGTCGTGAACTCTCCATTGTTTACAGTTTCTTTTAAAGGTAGACTGTAAATAAATGGAGGAGTGGTAGGTGTGTTCAAAGCTGTAGTTTTACTTACAATTATCTCATTTGTCGCGTTGTTATTGGTCATACTCGTCAAAGATTGGCGCAGCAAGATTGGAGTTGCACTTACAGGAGCTATGTTCGCTACGAGCCTTGCCGCTGTATTCATCATCGGAGATCCGCCGACAGAGACGCCAGCGGAGACACCAGCGAATCTTGAAGAAGAGAACGATGTTTATTCTTATGAAGAATTACAAAACGGTACCATTAAAGAAGGGACAATGGTAGAAGTGAAAGGTGAAGCGGTTTCTTCGGGCAATGAGACAATCCCAGATGGATATGTGTTTACTCTGAAAACTCCTAAAGGTGGCTATCATGTATTGAATTCAGCCGGAAAGGAAATCAGCAACGGAGAATCGATAACAATTCGCGGTATATATAACGGGCCGGCATATAATGATTTCCCAGCGATAAATGCACAGAGTATCGAATGATGATTACACAAAACCCACATCATTTGATGTGGGTTTTAATATGCCACAAGAAGCGGATAGCGTGAAAGAGATGACACGGAATGGCGAGAGGGAAGTACCAGGAGTGGTTGACAGAAGAGGGGCTTCTTAAGCTAGAGGGCTGGGCACGAGACGGTCTGATGGATGAGCAGATTGATCAGAATATGGGGACAGGCAGACAACCGCTGTATGACTGGAAGAACAAATATCTCAGATATACCCGACGCCTTAAAAAAGAAGGAAGGAAGTCGTAGACCGCCAAGTGGAGAATGCTTTGCTGAAGCGGGTACTTGGCTATAACTATGAAGAGAAGACGCTGGAACTGCTAGCGAATAGTGAGCGGCAGAAAGCGAGAGTAGAAGCTATGAAAGACTTCGATTATAATTTTAATTAAAATTGAGAGGGGTGTCCCGGAAGGTCACAAGTAGCGGAACAGGCAAAGAAAGCCTGCTTCGTGAGTGCACTCATGAAAGAATTGTAAGAACTACTGAGTATAAATAGAATAAAGAGCTCTCTACCTGCTTATAATGCACAGTATGGCTGCAAACCAATGACCGGCTTGCGGCAATATCGAAATCTCTTTCTGCAGGCGTATGTACATCTCTTCTAATTCCGCCATATTCTTTTCAGCCTGTTCCGTTGTAATTGAATCTAGTTCCACGGCACCCATCGTCTGCTTCCATACAGCATCCCATGCCGGATAAAATTCAGCGGCGATTCGATCTACTTCCGGTTGAATAACGGTTAGGTAATACTCTTTGTCTGCCAAGGCGGGTTCTATTGACGTCTCAGGATTTTTTCCTCGACTGGCTCCTCTTCTAAAACCGGTTTTTCAGCTGGCGGTTCTTCGACGATCGATTCTTTTACAGAATCATCTTCTGCAGCGTCAGCCGCTTCTTCAATAGCGGGCTCTTCCTCAAGGGGTTCTTCAGTAGCTGCTTCTTCCATTTGGACTTCCTCGGTTACCGGTTCAGCCACTCCGGGTGTGTCGTCCGCACAGGCAGCCAAAAGGCTGATGCTTAATAAATAAGCGACTAATAATTTTTGACTCACAACATCCACTCCTTGTTTCCAGTATATGGGAAGTGCTGGACAGAAGATAAGAAGTTTCGGTCGATAAGATTCAACAGAAGGGATGGGAGGTGATCGGTGGATCGAAAAATAACAGAAAACTAACAAACGAAACGGCAGACTGCGAAAAATAGCGAAAGTAATGTATACTTTTAAGTAGAAACAACCCTATCTAAACCAAGGGAAATAAAAGGATATGAAAGGCTGTGAAAGCATGAACGCATACGAAGAGTACATGAAAGGCATCGTCGGACCGATGCGGGAGGAATTGACCTCCAATGGATTCACCGAACTGACGACGGCAGAGGATGTCAATGGCCATGTGGCAGAAGCACAAGGAACAAGCCTGGTCGTCATCAATTCGGTCTGCGGCTGTGCAGCAGGACTTGCGCGCCCGGGTGTCATTGAAGCGCTGGAAGCAACCGATCATAAACCGGATCACCTCGTAACGGTATTCGCAGGTCAGGATAAGGAAGCAACTGCACAGATGCGCAGTTACTTTGAGGAAGTTCCTCCGTCTTCGCCATCCGTTGCCGTGCTGAAGGACGGCCAGCTCGCGGCATTCATCCCAAGAGAGCATATCGAGGGATATTCCGTGGAAGATGTCCGGGACAAAGTCCGGTTCGCATTAGAGGAAACTGCTGCAAAATGAAAACTGTTGTGACGACCGCTTACCGGCTGACACCGGAAACTTCAGCTGACGCCCGGCAAATCGCCAGCGAACTAGGACTGATATTCGTTGAACGCCGAAAAAAATCGATCGGCAAAATTCAGGCAGAAACGGGTGCCGATGTTGTAGCGGTGACAAAAGAACGGCTCGAATTTTACCTGCGCGGTAAAACGGAGCCGTTCTTTTTCCATCCGAGTTCTGCCGCCTTCCGCACGCGGCGGCCGCTTGAAGAAGATCCGCTCGTCTCTGTTTCCGGTCTGGCGCCGGGGGATGCGTTTCTGGATTGCACGCTGGGCATGGGCTCTGATGCCATTGTCGCTTCGGCCCGGGTCGGGGCAGCTGGCCGTGTAACCGGATGTGAAGCAAATCCGATCATCGCCTACATCGTACAGCGGGGCCTGCGAATCTACACCGAGCTGGCGCATTTGATCGAGCCGATGCGGCGAATACAGGTCGTGCAGGCAGATGCGACAACCTATTTGGCTTCTTTGCCCGATGAATCGGTCGATGTGGTTTATATGGATCCGATGTTCACAGAGCCTATTGCGGGTGCAGCGAATTTCGAAGTATTCCGGGATGCCGCCGCGGTTGATCAGCTGTCGGCGCTCTGGGTCCGCGAGGCGAGACGGGTCGCCCGGAAATCGATTGTTCTGAAAGCCCATTTTCGATCGGAAGACTTTGAAAAATACGGATTCGAACGGCGCGTCCGACCGAATACGAAATTCCACTACGGCGTCATCAGGTAATAAAGAGCGATTCCGTATGAACCGGCATAGAGATTCAGCGATGAAAAACAATGAAACCCATGCCGTTTCTGCAGTCATTCTGCAGAAACGGCATGGGTTTCTTCTTTGGGGAGATATCAGCTTCATTCAGAAGCTATTTATCAATGCGTAAAGTTCAATGAAATCAAATAGAGCAGAAGCGCAAGAAATCCGATGCTGATGATAAGTGACGAATCCATGAAATTTTCCTCCTTTTCTAAAAAAACAGGGCTTATATCATGACTTTATTGTACAATGAAAGCATTGAAGATGAAACCTTCAGCTGAAAGAAAAGCCTGTCCCAGCTGGCAGGTTTCCTAAAATGTTCAAAAAGCAGGTGGCAGAAGTGAAAAACTGGTGGCAGAAATCGCTCGTTATAACAGTCGCGCTCGCAACGTTCGGCGTCATTTCTCCGAATCATGCGATTTGGGAAAACTTCCTCGATGAAAAAGAACCGTCAAAAGTTGCGTCAGCTGATTATGTCAGTCCGTACGAAGCCGAATGGGCGGATCCTTCCAAGTACTGGGTAACGGATGAAATGATTGTGGAATCGATGCATCAATCAGCTGAAGAACAATCTTATGTGAAATTCGGTTCGCGCATCGGACCGGTGATCCGACCGGATTTCGATACCGTCATTTTCCCCAAAATTCAGCAGGCAATCGATGAATATACCGCATTTCTGGACAGTCAACACCTCCGGCGGCTGTCGGTAAGCGAAAATCCGTCCGGCAACCACTCAGAAAAGATTTTCCATATCTATGACTCAGAAAGCGGAGAAGATCTTTTGCGGTTCCATGTCCGGACAGAAAAGAAACCGCTGGAAGGCTATTCCTTCAATTTCCATTACCACGCAGCAGCTGATAATTTCGAATCCCATCATTCGGTCGGAGACATTTTCTGGTCGAAAAATACACCGCCGAAATGGCTCTCTTAAGCTTCCGCAAAACGGGAGCTTTTGTGTTTCAAAAATTATTAAGACAATCTTTGGAAAGACAAAATGCTATTAATGCTACTTTGCATGAACAGATAAGAAACTTGAGTGATAAAGTGAAAAAACTGACTTAGCCCCTACAAAAATTAGCTTTTTCAGCTATAATGGATAAGGTGAAAAACTATTGGAGTGAAGTGAAATGTCAAATAAATCAGAACAAACATACTTGGATTTTTTACAATACGTCCTGGAGAATGGTGTGAAAAAGGAAGATCGGACGGGTACAGGAACTCTCAGTGTATTCGGTTATCAAATGCGTTTTGATCTGTCACAAGGGTTTCCTTTATTCACAACAAAGCGCACGCCCTTCCGACTGATTGCAAGTGAATTATTATGGTTTATAAAAGGGGATACCAATATCCGCTATTTGCTCCAACACAATAACCACATATGGGATGAGTGGGCATTTAAGAAGTGGATTGAATCCGACGAATATAACGGTCCAGATATGACGGACTTTGGCAATAGATGCTTGGTGGATGAAGAATTCAATGAGGTATATAAGATAGAAATGGAAGCATTCTGTGAACGTATACTGACGGATGACAGGTTTGCAGAGAAGTTTGGGGATTTAGGTAATGTTTACGGGAAACAATGGCGCAACTGGACGGCTTCAACAGGTGAGTCGATTGATCAGTTGAAAGACGTCATTAACCAAATTAAAACAAATCCAGATTCCCGTCGGTTAATTGTGAATGCATGGAACCCAGAAGATGTTGTGAATGCTGGCGCTAAAGGAAGCAAAGCCGCTCTGCCGCCTTGTCATGTGATGTTCCAGTTTTATGTGGCGAACGGTAAGTTGAGTTGCCACTTAACGCAGCGCAGCGCCGATTCTTTCCTTGGGGCAAATTTCAATATCCCGTCGTATGCGTTACTTACATATTTGATCGCCAGGGAATGTGATTTGGAAGTCGGGGAATTCGTGTATAGCCTTGGCGACGCGCATATCTATTCAAACCATATCGAACAAGTGAAAGAGCAATTATCACGCGACATACGTGAACTGCCAACGTTAAAAATTAATCCAAGCAAGCACTCAGTCTTTGATATTGAGATGGAGGATTTGACGATCGAAGGGTATAATCCGCATCCCTCTATAAAAGCTCCAATAGCGGTTTGAACCCGAAAACTGTTCACTTTAAGTTGAAACCGATTGAGATGGAGTTTTTGAGTTGTTTAATTAAAACCTGAATCCCAGCATGAATGTATAGGTTGCCATGGAACAGGACAGTAGCTTAATAAATTTAATATTTGGTTTTGACTTAAGTAGTCTTTATTTGAACAATTAACAGACATCTGATTGTAGCCACAATCGGAAGTCTGTTTTTAATGCTATGCAAAAGCTGCTATCAACTCAACGAAACGATCTTACTGTGAAAGCGACGGAATGCAGGGGAAGAAGAACAGGGACCAGGGAATAAAGTTATTTAATTTATTACAGCGCAAAGTAACAACTCTACTTATTAAGTCTCATTGAACCCTGAAATGTTTGTTCTGTAGTGAGTACAGAAGAATGAAGTGATCGTCTTCATGATTTATTACCGACTGGATTGAAAGCGACCTTAGTAGTCGCGAATGGTTATCGATTTTGAATGACCGCGTTTATATCGGGCTAGTATACTTTTTCAGTTAAGGTAAGATGCAAAACGACATAAGCATCTTCGGTTTTCACGACCAGCTGATTGTGTGCTTTAAGACATTGGCCGATAAACGCCTCTTCGTCTTCAACTCTCTGGCGCCTTATGGAGGCGTCTTTAGGCAAGAAGAGAATATAATTCCCCGCAAGTTTTCCCCATGCGTGATAAATGAACTTCATATCTTCTTTACTGACATGCTTGAAATAGATGCGGCGGCCGTTATTAAACCAGAGCATCGTAAATTCTCTGCTTTGAAAAAGTTGTTCAATTTCGTCCAGTAAACTTAACAAGAGTCTCTCCTGTGGGTATCCACTCGGAAATTCCTTCAAAATGTCCAACTGTGCGTTCTGCCTGTCTGCTTTATCCAAGTCGATGATGTTCAAAAAATCTTGCCATAGATTTTGCATGTATGGCTCTCCTCCCGCCGCTCTATTTCAACTTCTTTTAATTAGTAGTATAAGTGAAGTTTCTGTTAAGGGCAGGTATCACTGTGACATACTGTGTTAAAATGAGATGAGCTTAGAAGCCAGAGCCAAATCAATGGCCGAAGTGATTGGGGATAAATCTTTATGTATTCCTCAGGCTATGAAAATTGAAAGCGGGAACAGAAAATACGCAAACGGTGTTTATCTGTGCAATTCGTACAGAATCTAAATGAGTAGGGAATATTTCCGGCGGTCGTTCGGACTTTGAGATTTGGGTGCAAAAGTTAGAAGGATATGAATTAAGGCTTTGTTAAAGAACAATGTTGATTTTTTCACTGCAAAAAATATGGAGCAAACAGCGGAAACTCCTGCGGGAAAGCGAAGTGCCGAAATCCACTCGGGCTTTTAAGTCCGAGTTAGTTCGGCGCAAGCCTGCGGAAAGTGGAGCTGTTTTGTGGAATATCAACAGAGACATTCAACATGATCTAAATTAAAGTAAAGGCAGCAATGGGAATAATTTAGTTTTAGAAAAAAATCGGTATAATAATAACCAAGGCTACGCTGTATAGAAAGTAGTTAAATTTAATTGGATTAAACAAAAATTGAAGGCTATAATCCGGATCCGCGGATCAAAGCGCCAGTGGCCGTCTGAGGAGGACTTCTATGATTTCACTGTTAGTTGCACACGACATCAACCGCGTCATCGGCAAGGATAACGAACTACCGTGGCATATTCCGGAAGATCTCAAGTACTTTAAACAACAGACGATCGGCAAAGGCATCGTCATGGGCCGAAAAACGTATGAATCCATCGGCCGTCCGCTGCCTAACCGAACGAATATCGTCGTGACCCGGCAGCCGGATTTCGAAGCGCCCGGAATCACTGTGACGCATTCGCTGGATGAAGCTATCCGGCTTGCTGCCGATGTCAATGAAGAAGTCATGATCATCGGAGGCGCTGAGATTTTCCAGGAAACGTTAAGTAAGGCTGATCGGCTCTATGTGACCCGGATTGAACAGGCGTTCGATGGCGATACGGTTTTCCCTGCGTACAGCGATTCGGACTGGCGCCTGGTCTCTGATTCCGGCCAGCTCATATCTGCTGATGGAATTCCGTATACATTTCTTGTCTACGAGCGGGCCGAGGCGGATCAAATACCCGGTTAACAGAATGCCATGAAACGAAAATCAGATCCCAGGCGGTCTGTTTTTTCGGTCAGCGGACCTTTTCCGATACACTAAGTTTTAGAAAGCCTTTCAAAAGGAATAGACTTAATGAAGGAAGTGTAATTATGGCTAATGTGCATATTGTGACAGATTCAACAGCGGATCTCGAACGGGAGACAATTGAAAAATATAATATCCATGTTGTTCCGCTTTCAATCCAAGTGGGCGGCCGGACGTATCTGGATAGAGTTGATCTTGAACCGCAGTCTTTTCTCAAACTGATGGAACAGTCGGACGAACTGCCAAAGAGTTCGCAGCCGTCACCCGGCGTCTTTGCGGAATTATATGACCGGCTCGGCCAGGATGGAACGCCGATTGTTTCGATTCACATGACAGGCGGGATGAGCGGAACAGTCCAATCGGCCCGGACAGCGGCGCTTCAGACGGCAGCCGATGTAACGGTGATCGATTCCCGTTTTATTTCCCGTGCGCTTGCGTTCCAGGTGCTGGAAGCTGCTGAAATGGCGCAATCCGGAAAAACGGTGGAAGAAATTACAGCCAGGGTTGAACAGATCCGGGCTGCAACTTCCTTGTTCGTGGTGGTAGATACGCTCGATAACCTGGTGAAGGGCGGGCGAATCGGCAAAGGCCGCGCGATGCTCGGATCTTTACTGAAGATCAAACCGATCGCTTCTCTTGAAGGCGGTGAGTATACGCCGGTTGCAAAAGTCCGGAGCCATAAACAAGTGGTGCAGTACTTATTTGATCAATTCCGCAATGAGACGGCTGGCAAGCTCGTCAAAGGCGTCGGTCTTGTTCATGCAGAAGGCCAGGCGATGGCTGAACCACTGCTGAAACGGCTGACAGAAGCGGGCAATGAAACGAATTACAGCTACACAACGCCGGTGATTGCGACACATACCGGCATCGGAGCCATCGGCTTCATGTATTATGCTGAATAAGGCAGGGGAGTTCATATGAAACAGCTTGTTGGCTCTGTCCTTCTGCTACTGCTGTTGGCCGGCTGCAGCAACAGCCCGTTCCGATTCCTGCAGGATGAAGCCAATCCCCGGACAGAGCCGGTTTTCACTGAATTCGCAGTCGCCCCCACCTTCGTTCCACAGACCATTGTACTGACCGCACTTGGAGATTCCCTGACACAAGGCGTGGGAGATGAAGATAACCGCGGGGGCTATGTCGGTCGGCTGGCGGTTGAGATGACTGACTGGCCGGGCGTGGAAGGGGTCATGGTGCAAAATACGGCGAAGCGCGGCCGGAGGAGCGATCAGCTGCTCGCGATGTTCCAGGAAGGCAAGCTGACTGGCCCTGTAACGAAAGCCGATTATATTGTGATGACGGTCGGCGGCAATGATGTGATGAAAGTAGTGAAGAACAACCTGTTCTCACTGACACCGGAAGCGTTTTACGAAGAGCTGGAATTATTCGACACCCGTTACCGCAACATCATCACTCAAATTCGTGCGCTGAATGAAAACGCCCCGATCATCATGCTCGGCATTTATAATCCGCTCTCGATCTTCACAGGAGATGCGACGGAATTTGATGATATTATTGCTGCATTCAATGAAGAAGTCATGGAAGTGATCGATGAAGATCCGCAGGCGTGTTTTATACCGGTCAGCGAATTTTTCTATACAAATGAAAACCTGGTTTACCATACGGATTTCTTTCATCCGAATGCAAAAGGCTATGATTTGATGACCGAACGCATACTGGAACGGATGCAGGAATGCGATATCGCATTTGGAGAGGAGGCTGCTTGATGAATAGTTGGAAAGCCGCTTTTTTTGTTCTGTTCGGCGCTGTTGTGCTGGCTGTAATGCTGCTGGTTTTTGCTGCGGTTACACCGGCTGATGACTTCGTTTCCTACAATACTGCAGCGAAATCGACAGCTGCCGGCAATTCGCTTATCATCCGTACAACAAAAGGAGATTTTGAAGGCATCGCGAATACGATTATCCGGCAGGAGATGGGCAACGAGAACATGCCGCTGACGCTGGCAGTGGAAGAGGATGTCAGCCTGTCGACGGAACTGCAGGTTTTTTCGGCCACATTGCCGATTTTATTGAAATTTGAGCCGGTCGTACAGCCGGACGGCAGTCTTCTGCTGGAGCAAAAGTCAGTGGAGGTCGGCCGGCTTGCAATACCGCCGGGACAGGCACTCAAACTCCTGGAAGACTCTGTGGATTTGCCGGAATTCATGGAAGTGCAGAGCAGTGAAGAAGCTGTGCTGTTGCAATTGCCAGCCATTCCGCTTGAAAACGGAATGACAGTGGAAGCGATCAAATTCGATTTGGATGCGGATGATATCCGTCTTCGGGTAACTGTCCGAAATTGATAGAAGGAGTGATTGGATGAAGACAGAAAAAGCGACATTCGCCGGCGGGTGTTTTTGGTGCATGGTAAAACCCTTCGATACATTGCCGGGCATCGAATCCGTGGTTTCCGGCTACACAGGAGGGGATTTGCCGAATCCGACGTATGAACAGGTCTGTTCGAACCGAACCGGCCATGTGGAGGCAGTCCAGATCACCTTTCAGCCGGACATTTTCCCATATGAAAAATTGCTGGATGTATTCTGGACGCAGATAGACCCGACAGATGCCGGCGGCCAGTTTTTCGACCGGGGCTCTTCTTATCAGACCGCTATTTTCGTCCATTCGGAAGAACAGCGGCAGGCAGCGGAAAAATCGAAGCGGGAACTGGACTTATCCGGCCGCTTTTCAAAACCGGTGGCTGTTGAAATTCGGGATGCCAAGCCCTTTTATCCGGCTGAAGCACACCATCAGGATTACTATAAGAAAAACCCGGGGCATTACAACCGGTACAATGTGGGATCGGGACGCGCCGCATTTATTGAAAAAAATTGGGGGGATCAGCTATGAAAGATAATCTGAAGGAAAAATTGACGCCGATGCAGTACCATGTGACCCAGGAAAACGGCACTGAACCGCCGCATCAGAACGAATATGACGCGCATTTTGATGAAGGGATTTACGTCGATGTGGTTTCCGGCAAACCGTTGTTTTCATCAACAGATAAATATGATGCAGGCTGTGGCTGGCCGAGTTTCACGAAGCCGATCGATTCACCCGAAGTGACCGAGCATTCCGATACAAGCTACGGCATGCGCCGGACGGAAGTAAGAAGCAAGACGGCGGATTCACATCTCGGTCACGTATTTCCGGACGGGCCGCAGGAAGCAGGCGGTCTCCGCTATTGCATCAACTCAGCTGCGATGCGCTTCGTGCCGAAAGATGAACTTGAGGAAAATGGCTACGGTGAATACAGAAAATTATTCGAATGACAGATGGCCCGGCGGCTGCCCGGGCTTTTCTGATGAGCGGAGGAAACCAGGTGAATAAATCGTTTTACCAATTTGCGCTTGCCTACCGGGGCGGCAGCAAGCGGGATCCGTATGCGCGGTTTGCGGAAGCCATGTTCAATGACCACGGTTTTCCGAAAACATCAAGGGAATTTGATGGGCTTTCCCGATACCTTGAAGAAAAAGCGGATGCGGATATGCCGGCAGCTGTCTTTGATGAACTTTGGCGGGCATACGAAGAGAGATAAGGTCTTCAATTGCAACAGCACTTAAAAAACAGTATGATAGTACAGACTAAAATAAAGTGAGGTTTTAAAATGAGTGTTCACATTAATGCCCAAAAAGGCGACATCGCAGAAGCTATTCTCCTGCCGGGAGATCCGCTGCGCGCCAAGTACATCGCGGAAACGTTTTTAGAAGACGTGACGCAATACAATGAAGTCCGGAATATGTTCGGTTACACAGGAACATATAAAGGGAAACGCGTTTCCGTCCAGGGGACTGGAATGGGTGTGCCTTCCATCTCGATATACATTACGGAACTGATGAATGAGTATGACGTGAAGAAATTGATCCGTGTCGGTACATGCGGTTCCATCCATCATGATGTGAAAGTGCGTGATGTGATTCTCGCACAGAGCGCTTCCACGAACGCCAGTCTGAATGACATCATTTTCAATGGGGTGAATTACGCGCCGACCGCTAACTTTGACTTGTTGCTGAAAGCGTATAACGCCGGACAGGAAAAGGGTCTGAACCTTCGCGTCGGTAACGTATTCACAGAAGACCTGTTCTATAACGACAACGCGGACCATGAAAAGTGGGCGCAGTATGGCGTGCTTGGTCTTGAAATGGAAACAGCAGCCCTGTATACGCTTGCTGCCAAATTCGGCCGCGAGGCTCTGGCTGTGCTGACAGTCAGTGATCATTTGCTGACTGGTGAAGTGACAACCGCTGAAGAACGCCAACTGACATTCAACGACATGATCATCGTTGCACTTGACGCAGCAGTTCAGTAATAACAGCAGTTTTCACAGTGAAAGTAGGGAAATGAATGAATGAACAGCGGCCGGGGCAGGATCAGACACCTGCTCCAGAAGAAACGCCGGCAAACTCGATCCGCATGCGAACCTTTCAGTTCATCATGCTGATTTTCTTTCTGGTTCTGGCGACTGCCGGTCTTACCGTTTTTGCGCTGACATTCGGTGAAGAAAAAGCGGTGGAAGTCGGGGCACCTGCACGCCAGGAATTCCAGAAACTCTTCAGTGCTTATGATCAGCTGCAAAGCGAGTATTATACAGAAGTGGAAAGTGATGCCTTGATTAATGGAGCCATCAACGGAATGGTTGAAGCGCTGGATGATCCATACTCTGATTACTTAAGCCAGGAAGAGGCAACGCAGTTCATGAACAGCATCTCTTCAAGCTTTGAGGGAATCGGAGCGGAAATCCAGGAACGGGATGGTCTGATTACTGTTGTATCGCCGATCGCCAATTCACCGGCGGAAGAAGCCGGTATCCTCCCCGGAGATAAAATCCTGTCCGTGGACGGGGAAAGCATCCAAGGGATGAGCGTGACCGACGCGGTTATGCTGATTCGCGGGGAAAAAGGCACGGAAGTAACCTTGACGATTCAGCGCGGTGATTCCGGCAACACGATTGACCTCACTGTGGAACGGGATGAGATTCCGCTTGAGACGGTCTATGCGGAAATGATCAGTGAAAATGTGGCGCATATCCGGATTACGAGCTTTTCCCAGGATACTTACACGGAGCTGGTTGAAGCTTTAGCGAATATGGAAGAGGCCGGCATGGAAGCTTTAGTGCTTGACGTCCGGGGGAATCCAGGCGGATTGCTGACAACAGCCCGTGAAATCGCCGATTTATTTGTTGAAGAAGGCGAGATTCTGTTCCAGGTGGAACCGCGTAATCAGGAATCGGAAATCTTCCGGGCTACGGGTGGCGATAAAATCGATGTGCCTGTGACCTTGCTGATAGATGGTGGCAGTGCATCCGCTTCAGAGATTCTCGCAGGGGCTTTGAGCGAGTCAGCCGATGTAACGCTGGTCGGGGAGAATTCTTTCGGCAAAGGGACAGTGCAGACGGCAAATGACTTGCCGGATGGTGCCAACCTGAAGTTCACGACGGCCAAATGGCTGACACCGGACGGCAATTGGATTCATGAGACCGGCATTGCGCCGGATGTGGAAATCGGCTATCCGGCTTATATGACGCTGCCGCTGTTTGATACAGAGGCAGAATTGAAGGAAGGCGTCATTTCAGAAGAAGTGGAAGTGGCGGAACAAATGCTGCAGGCAATCGGCTATGAAGTCGGTGAAGTGGATGGCCTGTTCGATGAAACCCTTACAGAGGCTGTGGAAACTTTCCAGGAGGACAATGAACTGGAAGTGACCGGCATTCTGACAGGAGACACTTCGTACGCGGTCATAGATGCGCTCCGTGAAAAAATCGAGAATGATGACCCGCTCGTACAGCGGGCAGTGGAAGTCATTGTTGAAGAAGCGGGTCTTGTCTCGGAGCCGGCAGCCGAAGAACCATCAGCTGAAGATGCAGCGGAAGAACCTGCAGATGATCAGCAGACAGAACCGGAATAATGAATGGCGGACAGCTCCAGCTGTCCGCTTTTTTCATGCGGTCAATGCTGAAAGGTACTCCAATGATGGTGGACAAGACTTCAGCCGGTATAGACTCGGACAAGGCAAATGAGGCATCGCCATATTCATTTGGCGGATTGCGGCATGGGTTTGAGTAGACGTCGGAGAGGGAAAAACCGAACAATAGGCCAAAGTAAATTGACCGGAACCTTCCGGAGGGGCAAAAGGAGTGATTTGCATATGATCGAAGCTTTCAAGAAGACCTGGAATGACAGGAGTGCTGTCGAAAAGATTAACACACAGGAAGAATTAGAATCATTCATCGCATTGGAACTGAATGATGAATTGACGCATCCGCGTCTCAGGCGAACCCGCGCTGAGAAATTGGAAGCTGCGTTTGAGCGGATCAATAATTCGAATCTGACCGAACCGGAAAAAGCCGGATTGTCAGATCTGTACCGGCGGGTGGAAGACCGACTGGAAACGATTCACGATTACACGGACGGTGATAACACAAACGGCTGACCTTATGGGGTCGGCCGTTCAGATTGGGGACCGAACAGCTAGGAGCTCATAGCCGTCCGTGGGAGCTGCCGCTGTTTTTTCTGAGCGGCTTGGCAGGTAACAAAGAAGAGTAAAAAGTCATGGGGACTGACAAGAAGGGAAGTCACATCAAAGGCACGAAAAAGCAATTGCCTGGTGGATGGGTGACGGGCGCCTTCCGTTTCGCCATTTTCCCCACGGACGAACAGAAACAGCGGCTCGAGATGGCGTTCGGCTGCGAGCGCAAAATCTATAATGAGTACGTGGCGGGGCTGTACGAGCACCTTGAGGCCGTCAGCTTCTCAGGCGGATTCCTTACGTATAAGGTCCCGAATTACACGACCATCACTGAACGGTTCGACTACCTGGATCGGTCGAATGATTCGTTTGTGTACAATGATGCCAAGATCCGTTTCCAGGCGGCCATCAAAAAGTACAACGAGACGTACGGCAAGCGACCGTTGCAGTATAAAAAATCGGTTCGTCAGAAGATGAAGGACGGCTATGCGCCATCCCTTCAGGATGTCAAAGGCCTTCCGAAGTTCCACAGTAAAAAGCAGGGCAGGTTCAGCTATACGACTAATCAGACGAACGGGAACATCCGCATCGAATCACGGGACGGGGTGACGTTCCTGCGCATCCCGAAATTCCCTGAAGGTATACCCGTTCGATTGCATCGGGAACTGCCCGCCGATGGGCTGATCAAAAAGGCGACCATCAAACGGGAAGGTGACCGCTACATCGTGGCCATTTCCGTCGATTATCCATTTGAAAAGCTGCAACTCGTGGAAAAGGTCGCCACATCCAAAATTACCGCCTTGGACTACAGCCAATCCGATTTGTACATGGACAGCGAGGGGCAAAAGGCGGAATACCCGCGGTTCCACCGCCTCATCGAGAAACGGCAGCGGCGGCAGAATAAGTCGCTGGCACGGAAGAAGGAACGGGCGCCGAAGGATAAAGACGGAAATCCGATCGATTCGAAGAACTACCAGAAAGCGCTCAAGAACTACCAGAAGACGATGGCGAAGGCCGTCAATCAGCGGAACGACTTCCTCCACAAGAAAAGTAACCAGATAACCAATGATTACGATGCGATTGTGGTGGAAGACCTGGATCTGACAAACCTGGCGCAGTGCCTGAGACTCGGCAAAAAGTTACACGACAACGGCTTCGGCCTGTTCCGTAATATGCTCAAATACAAAGCGGAACGAAAAGGGAAACACTACATCGTCGCCGACCGCTTCTTCCCATCCAGTAAACTGTGCAGCGCCTGCGGCACAAAAAAAGAGAACTTGCGGCTTTCTGAACGGACGTATGCGTGTGCGCATTGCCAAGCCATGATCGACCGGGACCATAACGCGGCCCTCAACCTCAAGAACTACGGCATCCGCACGCTGTCGGATTTGGGGTTCTTAGCCGCCCCCGTCTCCAGCTAACGTATTTTCCCGCTGAGTAGTGGTCGGGACGCCACGAATTCAAGGCTTGTGACATGGAACGTGGGTTCCGTGGGTGACCAAGCAATAAAAGATGGAACGTTTTTTACGTTCCTGAAGCCCCCACTTCAACTGTTCGAAGAAAATTAAGTTGAGGGTAGTTCACGTTAAAAGATTTCTGGAACGAGAATGTAGAATACATAAGTATGGATCATTTTACTTTTCCTGTAGGACTTATATCTGTTCGGCCCGTTTTTAGGGATTCATTTCAGAGGTCCTGCATGCAAATACCCGTTTCAAGTCTCCATTTTCATTCTGCTTAAAGTGCAGTAAAATAAGACAGGAAATGAATGAAAGAGAGTGGGCTATTGTGATGACAGAACAAACAATTATACTGACTGGCGGCGGAACTGCCGGCCATGTGTCTTTGAATCAGGCGGTATTGCCCGAGCTGCAAAAGCTCGGTTTCCATATTGAATACATCGGATCCAAAGGCGGAATCGAACAGGAGATTATCGGCGAAGCGTTTCCTAATACGGCTTATCATGCCATATCGAGCGGCAAAATCCGCCGCTATTTTTCCCGGAAAAACTTCACGGACCCATTTCGGGTAGGCGGCGGGCTGGTTCAATCGCTCGGCATCCTCCGGCGGACAAAACCCGCAGCGATTTTTTCAAAAGGCGGTTTTGTTTCCGTGCCGGTTGTCATGGCAGGACGCATGATGAAGATTCCGGTGATTATCCACGAATCGGATGTGACACCGGGACTGGCGAATAAAATCGCAATGCCTTTCGCCGACCACATTTATACGGTGTTCAATGAAACGCTGGCCCATGTGCCGGCTGAAAAAGCGACGGCTTCCGGAGCGGTCATCCGGGATGAATTACTGACCGGATCAGCGACGTCCGGTAAAGAATTGTGCGGGTTCAACCGGGAATTGCCGGTCCTGCTGATCATGGGGGGCAGCCAGGGATCGGCGCTCATTAATCAGGCCATCCGCAGCCAGCTCGAGGCGCTGACTGCCCGGTTTAACATCATCCATTTGTGCGGAAAGGGAAATACCGATCCGGCGCTGGCGGATGTTGCCGGCTATCGGCAATTTGATTACGTAACGACGGAATTGCCGGATCTGCTGCACTACGCGGATTACATTGTGTCGCGTGCCGGCTCGAATTCAATTTTCGAATTTCTGGCGCTGGAGAAGCCGATGCTGCTCATTCCCCTGTCAAAAGAACGGAGCCGCGGTGACCAGCTTCTGAATGCGGAATTGTTCCGCAAACAAGGATTCGCCCGTG
Source organism: Planococcus lenghuensis (assembly GCF_001999905.1). NCBI lineage: Bacteria > Bacillati > Bacillota > Bacilli > Caryophanales > Caryophanaceae > Planococcus > Planococcus lenghuensis. Next base: position 2,087,398 of record NZ_CP019640.1, on the reverse strand, counting down.
TGTTGGAAGAAGAGGAATTGACTGCAGATCGATTATCAGAGGAACTTGTGGCCCTGGTTTCAGAAAGAGAGACGTTCGTCCGGAATATGGAAGCCGCCCCTTCCCCGAAAACAGCAGCGGAAATGGCGGCACTCATCGCCGGCCACATAAAAAAAAGGTGACGGAGATTTCTTCCGTCACCTTTTTCATATTGCCTGCTCGTCTGTTTCCTGCGGCTGCTGGGCTTGTGTCAAATAGTACAAGTCCCGCGGGATTTGGAACAGCGCATAAATATCTTCCTCTTTATTGAGTTCCTTCAGAAGCTGCGGGTGAGTGCTTGCCGCGTCGATGACATACGGAAGCTTTGAAGCGGCTCTGAGGGATTTCGCATTTACTTTCCGGATACGCAGGAACACATTCTGGATGCCATGGACAAAAAACAATTCATCCAGAAATTGCTGCTTGGCTTTCTGATTGTACCCGAGACCCTGGAAAGGTTGACCGATCCATGTGCCGAGAAAGCCGGCTCCATCTTCTATATCAAATAGATTGATAGTGCCGATCGGCTGGCCGTAATCATCCAGGATTGTCCGGGAAATGAGCTCACCGCGATCTTCGGCTTCGATTGCCTGTTTGGTGACGAATTTATATTCTTCTGCCGATTGTGCTTTCTGGCGGACATATGGGAATACAGCGGGGTGTGACAGCAGCTCAAATAACTGACCGCTTTCATGCAAGTCACGTTTTTTTAACATAACGGTGCCTCCTGGACCGGACAGCAAAAAACTGTCCTCGAAATTTTTCATTTAGAAGTGCATAAAAAATTCCGGGGTGGGAATCGAACCCACTAGGACCAGTAAAGCTGGTGGCGCACCATTTGCCTTCCCATATGAAATTATCTGCTCTATTACTATACGGATTTTTTTTAGAAATGCAAAGATTTTTTTCTCGGTAGTGGGGTACAATGAAAAGAGCGCTGTCGCGGTGTTTGTCTCTCCTTTCACAGGGAATAGAAATAAGGGAATGTGACAGCGGTTCAGCAGCACAAGAAGAAAGAGTGAACGTTATGAGAGGTCCTTTTTCAGAGCGGCAGCTTGCGCTTTTATATGATAAAACAAGCGATTTGGTTGTTTATCTGGAACGTGAAGGCGATACGTATACATACCGCTATCTGAATCCGGCTGCTTACCAGTCGCTCGGCGGTATCAGCCCAGGATCAGCGGTCAATACAGCCGGTTCTTGCCGGATGACGGAAGAGCTCCGTTATCATTGCAATAAAGCATTGATGACTGAATCCATTTCCGTTTTCCGGACATGCAGTGAAACCATGGCAGACAGAAGAAGCGATGAAACAGCCGTCACGCCGATTAAAAGCCAGTCAGGTGAATTTGTGCTGGTTGTAACGCGGGATATTACGGCTCAGAGAGAGACCGAAGAGGATCAGCTCTTATTTCATGCACTGATCCGGCATTCTGTCGATCCAGTCATCATTGTCTGGCAAGATGAAACGATTTATACAATGAGCAGCAGCTTTGAAAAGATGTTCGGCATTGAAAAAGAAGCATATGACCGTAAACCGCTCGTGTCACTTCCCGGTATTACAGCGAGCGATGCTGAATTTATCCGCAAAACGCTGAACGAGGTGCAGGAGGGCGGTGAAAGCACTTCAGTGCCGATCCGCTGGCAAAAAGCGGATGGCATGACCGCCAATTTCCTGGCCAGTTGCTCGCCAGTGCGCGAACAGAAAGGTGTCCGTGCTTACTTTATCGCTTTGACCGAGTTTACGGAGAAGTTTCAACTCAAAGAGGATTTGAAGCAGACTGAAAATATTCTGGAGAGTTATAAAAAAGCGCTGAATTACTCTGCTCTTGTTGCCATTTCAAGTCCGGCGGGCAAGTTGATGTATGTCAATGACAATTACGTCAGCCTGACCGGATTCACAGCAAACGAGCTGATAGGCACCAGCATAGCGGAAACGGATAAGCGTTTTCTGCCTGAGACAGAAGTGGCAGCCATTGCGGCGTCAATCAGAACAGGGGAAATCTGGCGCGGGCAGATCAAGCAGCAAACGAAAGCGGGCGGCACTTTTTGGACCGATACGACGATCATACCGCTGACGGATGCGCATGGACGGACGCAGCAAGTTCTGTCCATCCGTTTTGATATTACCGATAAGAAATTGGCGGAGTCCAGACTGAAACGCCTGGCCTACACGGACAGCCTCACCCGGCTGCCGAACCGCCGGTTTCTCTCGAAGACCTTCCCCGCCCTGAAGCAGCAGGCGGATCAGTCCGGCAGCTGGATTGGCGTCCTCTATATCGATGGGGATAACTTCAAGGAAGTGAATGATTTATTCGGCCACGAGACAGGCGATGACTTTATTTTTGAGTTTGGCCAGGCATTGAAGCGCAGTATCCGCAAAAAGGACCTGGTCGGCCGGATCGGCGGGGATGAGTTTCTGATTCTGCTGGCGGATGTCAGTCCGGCGGAAGCGGCAGAGAACTTGGCGGAAATCAGCCGGCGTATCAGAGAGAATCTGTCGCGCGGCTGGCGGATCGCTGAGCAGTCATTTTCGCCCAGCGCATCGATTGGTGCCGCCTTTTATCCGAATGACGGAAGCACGTTAGAAGAACTGTTCCGCAGCGGGGATGCGGCATTGCTGGAAGCCAAAAAACAAGGAAAAAACCGGCTGGTCATGTATTCCGATCTGCATAATACCGGTTTGCCCGGCCATTAAGTCATAATTTACTGGAAAAGCATTGTTTTTTCTCTGATTAGTAGTAAGATTGATATGGAAAAATTAATCATTCAGTGACTGCCCGTCTGCGGCTTTAAGTCCTGGAGTGAGCATGATAAAATTGGATGGGTATGAAACAGCACAGTGAATGCCATCGCGCAAATAAGTTGGAGGGTTTGTTATGTCTAACAGTTATTCCGGTACCGAATCTCCATGGCGTTCCATATCCGGAGTGAACGCCGGCTACATTATGGAGCAGTACGAGTTATACCAGGAATCTCCGGATTCCGTTGAACCAGAACTTGCAGAACTTTTCCGTCTCTACGGAGCACCTGTGCAGCCGGGAACCAGCCAGCAGCAGGCAGAAGCGCCGCAAGGCAATACGCAGAAAGTGCTGGCTGCAGTCCGGCTAGCAGAAGCGATCCGCACCTATGGTCACCTTGCGGCAGATCTGTATCCTTTGAATGACCATGAACGGGATACTTCACGTTTGGAACTTTCCTCTTACGGCCTCTCTGAACAGGATTTGCGGGAAATTCCGGCAGCACTCCTCCTGGGGGATCAGGCAGGAAACGCATCGGACGGTCTGGAAGCGATCAACTACCTCAAATCGCTTTATACCGGGACAATCGCTTATGAATTTTCGCAAGTCGCAAATCAGGATGAACGCGGCTGGATTCAGTCGAAAATCGAGTCCGGCGCTTTGAAACCTTCCCTTTCTGCAGAAGATAAAAAGGCGCTCCTTGAGCGCATCACCCATGTAGAAGGATTTGAAAAATTCATACACCGCACATTCGTCGGCCAGAAGCGTTTCTCTATTGAAGGGCTGGATACTTTGGTTGTCCTGATGGATGAACTTATTCGTCAGTCGAATGAGCAGCAGACGGAAAACATCATGATCGGGATGGCACATCGCGGTCGCTTAAATGTGCTTACGCATATTTTGCATAAGCCGTATGAGATGATGTTTGCGGATTTTGCCCATGTGCCGAATGATTCCTTCATGCCGGAAGACGGTTCATTATCCTTGTCAAAAGGCTGGTTTGGCGATGTGAAATACCATATGGGCGCTGCCTATCAGTCGCCGCAAGGCACCAAGATCAAAATGGCTTATAATCCGTCCCATCTGGAAGTCGTCAGTCCGGTCGTCACCGGTAAAACAAGAGCCGCTCAGGAAGATACATCGCGTCCCGGCAAACCGCAAGTGGATGCGAAGAAGGCTTTTGCGATTCTCGTCCACGGGGATGCAGCATTCCCTGGACAGGGCATTGTTACAGAGACGATGAACTACAGCGGGGTCGATGGCTACAAGACAGGCGGTTCTGTCCACATTATCGCAAATAACACCATCGGCTTTACGACGGAAGCCTATGATTCACGGACGACCCGCTACGCGTCAGATCCTGCAAAAGGCTATGAAACACCGGTTGTTCATGTGAATGCTGATGATCCGGAAGCCGTGCTTGCTGTAGCCCGCTTCGCAGTTGAATACCGGGCTCAGTTCAACAAGGACATTCTTATTGACTTGATCGGCTACCGCCGTTATGGCCATAACGAGATGGATGAACCGCTCGTGACGAATCCGCTGATGTACCACAAAGTGCATGAACACCCGACCGTGCGGGAAGTGTATGGCCGTGTTCTTTCAGAAAGCGGCGTGCTTACTGCTGATGACGTCCAGTCAATCGATCAGTCGGTCCTGAAGGAAATGCAGGAAGCCTACGACCGTGTGAAAGAAGTGAAGCAGGAAGCGGCAGTAGAAGGGGAAATCCCGGAAGCTGTACTGGATGGATATCCGGAACTCGACACCGGTGTCGGGGAAGAAAGACTCCGGCAGCTGAACGAAGAACTGCTCAGCTGGCCATCCGATTTCGCACCGTTCAAAAAGCTTGCCCGGATTCTTAAACGGCGGGAAGAGCCGTTCAACGGCAAAGGAAAAGTGGATTGGGCTCATGCGGAAACCCTCGCATTCGGCACTATTCTGCAGGACGGGAATCCGATCCGCATGTCAGGGCAGGATGTGCAGCGGGGAACATTCGCACACCGCCATATCGTCCTGCATGATGAAAATTCAGGAGAAGAGTTGATCCCGCTCCATCATATCTCAGGGTCTGAAGCGTCTTTTTCCATCTACAATACACCGCTGACAGAAACGGCGATTCTTGGCTATGAATATGGCTATAATGTAGAAAACCAAAAAGCCCTCGTCATCTGGGAAGCTCAGTACGGCGATTTTGCCAATATGGCGCAAGTGATGTTCGATAATTTCATTTCATCCGCCCGCGCTAAATGGGGACAGAAATCCGGACTGGTCATGCTTCTGCCGCACGCGTATGAAGGGCAGGGGCCTGAGCATTCGAGCGCCCGCCTGGAACGCTATCTCCAGCTTGCTGCTGAAAATAACTGGACGGTCGCCAATCTGTCGAGTGCCGCCAATTATTTCCATATTCTGCGCCGTCAAGCCAGAATGCTCGGAGAAGAAGCGATGCGCCCGCTGCTCATTGTGACGCCAAAATCGCTCCTGCGGCACCCGCTCGTCGGTGCAGCCCCGGAACAGCTGGCTGAAGGTAAATTCGAGACGATACTTGAAAACCCGGCAACCGGACAGGATGCCGATAAAGTGGAACGTCTTCTGTTTGCCAGCGGTAAGATGGCGATTGATCTGGTAGAACGTGTGAAGGATGGAGCAGGCTTCGAAAAAGTGCATATCGTCCATATTGAGCAGCTGTATCCATTCCCGGTTGAAAAAGTGAAAGCGATCATCGACCGGTATCCAAAGATCAAGGAATTGGCGTGGGTACAGGAAGAGCCGCGGAACATGGGATCGTGGACATTTGCCGAATCCTATCTGCGTGAACTGGCCGGCAAAAAGAAAGTATCCTACCATGGACGGGTAAAACGCTCAAGTCCTGCTGAAGGAGACGGCGAAGCCCATAAAGTGGAGCAAAGCCGCATCCTGGATTCAGCACTCGGTATCAAGAAGTAAGATTTAAAGGAGGAATTAGCTGTGGCGGAAATTAAAGTGCCAGAATTGGCCGAATCAATTACAGAAGGTACAATAGCCCAATGGCTGAAACAGCCGGGGGATTCAGTGGAAAAAGGGGAATTCATCGTTGAATTGGAAACTGATAAAGTTAACGTTGAAGTAATTTCAGAAGAAGCAGGCATCATCCAGGAACTGCTGGCCGAAGAAGGCGACACCGTTGAAGTCGGCCAAGTCATCGCAGTAGTCGGGGAAGGCAGCGGCGAAGGAGCAGCGCCTGCTCCAAAACAGGAAGAGCCGAAACAGGAAGATGCAGGCGCAAAAGCGCAGCCGGCAGAAGACAAGACCGTAGCTGAAACAACTGGCGAACAGCCTTCATCTTCAGAACCTGCTTCACCCGATGAGCGTGTGATCGCAAGTCCGGCAGCCCGCAAACTGGCCCGTGAGAAAGGCATCGATCTGTCGGCAATCCAGACAGTGGATCCACTCGGCCGCGTGCGTGTGCAGGATGTTGAAGGGCATTCAAACAAACCGGCAGCTCCAGCAACGAAACAGGAAGCGCCAAAAGCGGCTCAGCCGCAGGCACAGGATGATCGGGTTGTCCGTGAAAAAATGAGCCGCCGCCGTCAGACCATCGCGAACCGCCTGCTTGAAGTGCGCCAGAACACAGCGATGCTGACAACGTTCAATGAAATCGACATGACGAATATGATGGCGCTCCGCAGCCGTAAAAAAGACGAGTTCCTGGAAAAGAACGACGTGAAACTTGGCTTCATGTCCTTCTTCACGAAAGCAGTAACAGCAGCACTGAAAAAATATCCGTATGTCAATGCTGAAATCGACGGTACCGATTTGCTGCTCAAGCAGTTCTACGATATCGGCATTGCGGTATCCACTGAGGAAGGCCTCGTTGTGCCGATCGTCCGCGATACGGACCGCAAAAACTTTGCGGAAATCGAGCGTGAAATCGGTGAGCTTGCGAAGAAAGCGCGCGACAAAAAACTGCAGCTTTCCGACATGACAGGCGGATCATTCACAATCACGAACGGCGGTGTCTTCGGATCCCTGATGTCAACGCCGATTCTAAACGGTTCACAGGCCGCTATTCTTGGCATGCATACAATTCAGCACCGTCCAATCGCAATCGACAAAGAAACGATGGAAATCCGTCCGATGATGTATGTCGCGCTTTCGTATGACCACCGCATTATTGATGGCAAAGATTCAGTCGGCTTCCTGAAAATGATCAAGGACCTGATCGAAAATCCGGAAGATCTCCTGCTTGAATCTTAATAATTGAACGACAGCAAAAGCGCCTGAGCGATCAGGCGCTTTTTTTTGTGGGATTCAGGAGTTTATTCGCCAAAGTCAGATGTCTATTCGACGAAACGGAGGGGTCTATTCGCCAAGGTTAATTCTGAGAAAGTTGCTGCAGATAGCGGAGGAGTGAAACTGCTATGCCTGCAGTGAGGCCGGCATGGCGATATTCTTTTTCTTCAGAAAAAAGAAACTGGATCAGTCTATCCCGGTAATAAAAGATTGCACGCAGCAAGAATCTTTGGCATGATAAGAAAAACTCCGGAAAGCGGGCGCCGCGCATGGATATTACGCTCTTCATCGATTTGATGCAGGATTACGGGTATGTTGCCATGTTCCTTTTTAATTGGGTGATGCTGCTCGGGATTCCGCTGCCGGGCGAAACCGCCGCAATCCTGTCCGGTGTCGTTACGGAAACGGGCTCATTCTATGCGCCGCTTGCGTTTCTCTGTGCATACGCTGGCCTGCTTTCAAGCAATCTGTTCACCTATTTCATCGGCAGAGTGCTGGCGGTCCGGATTCTGGAACGTTTCGAACAATCGAGGCTGCAAAATAATGTGCTGCGTTTTCGGCAGGCGTTCGATCGGTACGGAGGCTATGCGATTTCTTTCAGTTTCTTTTTGCCGGGTTTCCGGATGGTCATGCCGTATGTGACGGGAGCGAACCGCTATCCGCTACCCCGGTATATTCTGTATGCAGGATCAGCGAGCTTCGTCTGGTCGCTGATTTATTTCCAGCTGGGCCGTGCGTTTCCTGCAATTTATGAAGAGGTTCTGTCGGAACTGCAGCGCTACTTGGTCATTGCATCGATCACTGTTCTGTTGGGAGGAATCGGGGTGTATATGGTTAGACAGCGATGCCTGTCCCGTTGAAAAGAGACATTAATTTACGTATACTTATAAGAGGACAGAAAGGATGAGGGCATTGAATCATGTGGACTGGCTGGAAAAGCCGACGCTTCGTGAAGTGACGTGCACACATACGGAGGCAAGTAAATTTCTTGTTTCCAACGTGCTGACCACCGGGAAGACATACGAAGTGAAGAACGAAACCGAGGAGTTCCTGTTTGTCGTGGACAATACCGGGAAAGTCGGCGGATTTTATAAGACGTATTTTGAATAATCACCAAGCCGATGACGCACTCATCGGTTTTTTCATTGCAGCAAATTAGAGGAAGAGGGATCGGAAATGGATTTGATTCAGCAGGAAATTGAAAAGCGCCAGCAGCGGGACCATGACAAGTTCTCCTCACTGATCGGCACAGGCGGCTATATCGCGCCCGATGACCGGCTATGGACCGATGTCCTGACAGCGGTGGCGCTCCGCCAGCCGGTACTGCTAAAAGGACCGACAGGGGCGGGGAAGACAAAGCTTGCAGAATCCGTGTCGCATGCGTTCAATCAGCCGATGCAGAGCATCAACTCATCTGTGGATTTGGATGCGGAATCACTGCTCGGCTTCAAGACGTTGATCCAGGAAAATGGTGCCAGTGTCATTGACTTTGTAGAAGGCCCTGTTGTGAAGGCGATGAAGGAAGGTCATCTTTTATACATTGACGAGATCAACATGGCGCGCGCGGAAACCTTGCCGATTCTGCACGGGGTGCTGGACTACCGCAGGATGATGACGAATCCATTCACCGGTGAAGTCATCAAAGCCCACCCGGATTTCGGTGTCATTGCAGCGATCAATGAAGGCTATATCGGCACATCGCCAATGAATGAAGCGCTCAAGAACCGGTTCGTTGCTGTGCCGGTTCCATACTTGAACGGAGAGGAGCTGCGGAAGCTGTGGGACCGGGAATTCCCAGAAGCGCCGGGCAGCCTGAAAACCTTCATGTTTAACTTGGCCGGCGACCTCATGAAGCAAGTTGAAAACGGATTACTTTCAGATGAAGCGGCTTCGGTCCGGAGCCTCCTTGATGCCACAGCGCTTGCCGTGCACATTGGAGCTGAGCGGGCCGTCAATTATGCAATTGCCGAGAAACTGGATGATGAAAGTGAACGGCAGCTCGTGAAGGATCTGACGACAACATGGCTAAAATAGAAACAGGTGAAGTACATGGCTTCAGTCAATAGATTTATCCAATTCAATAATGAAACCGTGGATGCGGCATTGCTGAACCGGCTGGAAACTCTGGCACGGGCATTGGCCGATGCGCCATATCTGCAGTTGACGATGCGGAAATTGCTGGAACTGCGGCCGACTGAATCCGCTGTCTCCATTTCCGTGTTCTGGAAACATCGAAACCCCGAGACGGTGAGAAACGGCTATTTATCGGATGTGTATTTACTGGCGGCCGGCTACTGGCGGCATTTCAGTCTCGATGCCTGGCAGACTTTTTCAGCGAAACGGTCACCGCTGCCGGAGCTCCGCACGCAGCTTTTATTATGCGCTGAAGAATTTCGCCTGTCCGAAAAAATTCGGAAACAGCGACCGGGCACGAATTCAATGTTCGATTTGCGGGAATCGGTGTACGCAGAATTTCACAGCCAGCAATACGCCATCAACCGGCAAAAAGGCTTCCATGCCGATGCGCTTTTGAATGCCGCTTACCTGGCACTCCGTGACGGTCGGCCGGATGGCAACACACTGGATGACATGCTATTCAATCAATGGACCGGCATGTACGATGCAGCAAGCACGCGGGACGCTGGCCGGATTGTCGATGCGATGATGGACCGGATCGAATTTTTATTCCAGTCCGATATGATCCACACGTATTACACATTCGGTGATCCGCCGGAAAAACTGCCGAAACCACGGGAGCATAAAGGGGCAGAGACGGAAAATGAAGTGGAAGAAAAACTCGAGACCGTGGAAGAATGGTTTCAGGCATGGCATCGCGAGATGGAATCGGAATCCGACCAGGCGCTGGAGTTTGAACTTGAACGGGGTGATTCCGCCGAAGCGACGGGCGGCCGGGAAGAAGAGGGCGGCGCGGAAGTTCACTCCACGGCCCGCGGGGAGTCAGAAGGCGAGCATAAGGAAAGCGGGGAGGCGACCGACCGCAAAACCGGAACACAGGAAAAGAAAGCCGGTAAATCATTTGGCCGCGAACATGAAAATGTAGTTTATGAAGAACAGCGGATTCAAGCGGATTCCGCCACCCGGCCGGCGGCAGAACAGGTGCGGCTCCGTCAGGAACCTCACGTGCGGGCGCTGCTGAAAGAGCTGCGGAAGCGGATGCAGCAGAAAGAGCAAAGCGCCCGGGTGAACCTGATGAGCGGCCGGCTGTCTAAGAAACTGACCGGCATTGCCACCGAAGACCGCCCGAAGCCGTTTTACCGGAAATCGGCACCGTCCGGCAAACTCGATGCGGTATTCGGCCTCCTTGTCGATGGCTCCGCTTCCATGATCGATAAGCTGGAAGAAACGAAGCAGGCGGTGCTCTTGTTTCATGACGTGCTGCGTAAACTCGATATACCGCATGAGATTGTGCTGTTTTACGAGGATGCCTTTGAAGCGGACGAGGATCGCCAGCCCAATCGGTTTGAATGGATCCACCGCTTTGAAGACGGTGTGGCCGACCACGCAACAAGCATTTTCTCGCTCGATGCACACGAAGATAACCGGGATGGTTTTGCAATCCGCTGGATGATGGGCCGCATGCAGAAGCGGCAGGAAAAACATAAATTCCTGCTCGTGTTTTCAGACGGAGAACCATCCGCTTATAATTATGCGCAGAACGGCATCGTGGATACTGCCTCTGCTGTAACGGATGCCAATAAAGCCGGGATTGAAGTGCTGCATTTGTTCCTGAACACCGAAAACGTCACGGAAGAACAGGCGGAACTATTCCGTACGATGTATGGCAACCGGTCAGTCAGTGCCGGTTCACTGGAACAATTCACCGAACAGACATTAAGGCTGCTGAAACGCACACTTCATCTTGTTGTGCAATCCGGCTGAAGGAGACACACGAAAAGCCAGCTCCTCTTTTTATGAGGAAGCTGGCTTTTTTTATTGCTGGTTGCCCCGGCTGTCGGCGATGGCCAGCAGGCGGTGTTTGAGGTCTTCTTCCATTTTCCCGAGTTCGATTTCGGCCGCTTTTCGTTTCGACCGGCCATCCGCTTGGATGCGCAATGTTTCTTCGATGGTTTCCAGCAGGTTTTCCTGCGTCTGCTTCAGCGTCTCGATTTCAACGATGCCGCGTTCATTTTCTTTGGCGGTTTCAATTGAATTCATCTTCAGCATTTCAGAATTTTTGAGCAGGAGATCGTTGGTCGTCGATGTAACTTGTTTCTGTGCTTCTACAGCTTTTGACTGGCGGTTCAGCGTCAAGGCAATGGCAATCTGGTTTTTCCACAGCGGAATGGACGTCATGACGGAAGATTGGATTTTCTCAGCGAGCGTCTGATTTGTCTGCTGGATCATCCGGATCTGCGGAGCGCTTTGGATGGTGATTTGCCGGGACAGCTGCAGGTCATACAGCCGTTTTTCCAGCCGATCGACAAATTGCGCCATGTCATTGACTTCCTGGTAAGCCATCTGGTCATTCGATGCTTCCGCTTTGCGGCGGAGTTCCGGGAGAACTTCATTCAGGATTTCATCCCGTTTAATTTCAGCTGCGGCGATATAAACATTCAGCGCCTGAAAATACGTCTTATTCTGCTCGTACAGCTGTTCAAGCATCTGCACGTCCTCAAGCAGCCCGCGCTTGGAATGCTCAAGCTGGATGCTGATGCGGTCCACTTGCGTGCTCAGTTTCTGATAGCGGGTCATCATTTCATGAATGGATACTTTCGCTTTATTGAACAACTTCCGGATGCCGGATTTTTTGCTGTCCGACAATTCTTCCGGGTTCAGTTCTTTAAGCTTGCGCATCAGGTCATTCAGGACGTCGCCCACAGGTCCGATGTCTTTGCTCTGCACATGGTCCAGCATTTTATGGGAAAACTGGGATAATTGCATTTGCGCATTTGTGCCGTATGTTAAGATTGCTTCATAATTGCCGGCGGGAATTTGCTTGGCGAGTGCCTGGGCTTTCTCCTGTTCTTCAGGATTCAGCCGTTCCATGAGCGCGACAGCCTGCCCCTGCTCTTTGGCGGGGGAGGCGGCTGGAGCCGGTTCCATCCCGAATGGCGTTTCCAGCAATGCATCCAATTCACTTTTGTTCGGCTGATTCTGTGTCATCGGGCATTTCTCCTTTTCGTAAGACATCATCATTTGTCAGGAGCTGCGGCTGTTCTTTGCGCTCCATAGAAAGCTGGGCATAATCCAATTCCATGCGCAATTGTTCCATGTCTGAAGCAAGCACTTGCTTCAGATCATGCTGCATGGCATCAGTCAAGGCCCGAAGCGTAATCCTTGTATCCTGTAAAGCGATTTTCGTTTCTTTATCTTTGAGTGACTGACCGATCAGCAAGGAATATTTTGATGAGAGTTCAACAGCGGAATCCAGGTGGGAATAAAAGAAATCTCCGGCTTGATAAAACTTCCGCGGATTTTGCTGAACAGCTGAAATGATTTTATTGGCGGTGCGGGTCATCTCCATTTGCTGCTTAAAAGCGGAAATGGACCGGACCCGGAAAGAAAGGCTTTGGAGCTGTGCGACTTTCGCTTTTGCTCCCCGGACCTGCAGGGAGACGGATTTAAATTCGCTTCGCGTCATGCCGAACCGTTTGGATGCATTCGTCACTTGAAGCTGCTTCATCGCACTGGTGGAGGCAATATACGTACCGGCGGCTGCCGCACCGGACACAACGAGTCCCACTTCAGCGCCTGCATAAAGAACAGGAAACATAACCGTCATCAATGGAAGACCTACTGACTGACGGACAAGAAAGTTTTCGAGCGGTTTCATAAGGGCAACCTCCTCTGCTCTTAATTATACGGTTTGCAATAGGAAAAGTTTCAGGTGTATACTGCTATTTTACGCAATCCGGCGCGGAAGTACAAAAATTAACGGCCAATCAAATCAGTGGACATTACGGACAGGATTTGGCAGAATGCTTGTGAGGACACACAAAGAGGGTTGTTGTATGTACGAAGTCATTTATATGAAAGCAATGTATGAGCCATGGTGGCAGTTCGAAGGCTGGGAAAAAGAAATTGTCAGCCGGCAAGAGTTCCAGACCCGGGAAGAAGCGGAAAGATTCCTTCAGGAGCAGAAGTCAGCTTTTTCGCGCCAGTACCCGCATCATCTGGCCAAAGGGACGGCATTCATCGCCTTCTGGACCGAAGAAGAACAGGTTTTCTGCGAGGCGTGTGATGATGATCTTCAGACATATCACGGACTGATATGGCTATGCAATGGGCAACCGGTTCATTTTTCATAAAATTTATGGCATTTCTTTGACAAACCGTTTAAAGCTGGTATAATAGAAGCAAGATATGAATTAATATGGTTACCAGAAACAGCGATTCACGTATTCCAAAAAGTGATCGGTAAGTGACGGTACTTTTTGGAATATGTGAATTTTTTCAATTTTCAAAGAGATTCATATATTTAACATTTTCAATATGGGAGGTTTTTAACGTGAAAGAAGGAACAGTTAAGTGGTTCAACTCAGAAAAAGGTTTTGGATTCATCGAAGTTGAAGGCGAGGACGATGTATTCGTACACTTCTCAGCTATCCAGAGCGAAGGATTCAAAACACTTGAAGAAGGCCAGCGCGTAGAGTTCGAAGTTGTCGAAGGCAACCGCGGACCACAGGCAGCTAACGTAGTTAAGCTGTAATAGCCAATTCGAATTCAAGGAACTGACCCAAATGGGTCAGTTCCTTTTTTCGTGTTTTGGTTCAGTTTGTAAAAGGTATACTACATAAAAAGGCCGAGGGGGAATTAATATGACAAATGATCAATTAACACAGCCGCTGCCGAGCGGGCAAGAACAGAACGATTTTTATCAGAAGCTGCGGGAGCAGATCCGGCATTGGGCTGAAAACAAAGGAATGGCCAGCAAAGTGCTGCCATATGTGATGCTGGCGCCTGACATGTTTCATTTGATGATGAAACTCGCAATGGATGACCGCATTGATGGGAAAAGCAAGGCGCTGGTCGGGAGCGGTATCCTGTACTTTTTTCTACCGCTCGACTTTTTGCCGGAGTTTCTCTTGGGGCCAGGCGGCTTCCTCGACGATGTGGTAGTAGCAGCTTTCATCTTGAACACAATCCTGAACAACTACCCGAAAGAAATTCTGGAAGAACATTGGGCTGGTGAAGATGATTTGCTGGATACATTGCAGAACCTGGTGGAATCGGGCAATAAGCTTGTATCGAAAATTCCGGCAGGCGGCCTGGCAAAGCGCTTCCTCAAATCGGATGATCAAAACGACAACAAAACTTCAGGAACCGCTTGAAAAACAGAAAGAGTGCCGGAATTCATTTTCCGGCACTCTTTTTAATTAGGTTGCGTACGTTCCGTATACCGCAGGAAATCCTCCCGGAAGAAAGCGTGCAGTACGCAAGGCTTTTTTCCTTCTTCTGAAAAGCAGTTCGCAAATATGGGCGCTGATTTCGCAAGTAATCCCGGCGCATTCGCAAGTAAGCGGGCTCTATTTGCAATTAAACAAGTTCTATCCGCAAATAAAAGCTTTTACAAGCATTCCCGTTATTTGAACAAATCCCCGCCCCCTTCCGAAAGTATGAGTCCGGCGATTTCGGAGTGCGTTTGCTATCAATCCTGCAACATAAAGCGTACAGTGAGGCAGAGGGTAAGGGAGAACGGATGTTAAAGCCGGCTCTTAAACGCCCTCGCACTCTGGCTCTCCTCCAAAATGGCAGTGGGTGAAAGTGTTCTAAGGAAGACAGGGAGGGCGGACGATTTGAGCCGGCTTTTCATTCCTTACAAAACAGCCCCCGCCGAAAGCGGTTGGGGGCTGTTTTGTGTGAAAATGTTCTTTGAAAACAATAAAAAGACCGGAATCCGCGGATTCCGGTCTTTTCATTTATTGGTCATCCAGTGATAGCCATGGATTCTTTCCAGTCCAGATACTCATCATACGTCATCTGCTTATCCAGAATGGATCCGTCTTCGCGAATCTCGATGATGCGGTTAGCAATCGTCTGGATAAACTGATGATCCTGAGATGTAAAGACAAGTGCGCCTTTGAAGGCGATCAGGCCGTTGTTGAGCGCCTGAATGCTTTCCAGGTCCAAGTGGTTCGTCGGCTCATCCATAAGAAGGACATTCGAATTCGTGAGCATCATGCGGGACAGCATGCAGCGCACTTTTTCGCCTCCGGACAGGACGGACGGGCTTTTCTTTACTTCTTCGCCGGAGAACAGCATGCGGCCGAGGAATCCGCGCAGGAACGTTTCACTTTCATCTTCCGGTGAATACTGGCGCAGCCAGTCGACGAGTGAACTTTCCGCCCCTTCAAAATATGCTGAGTTATCGATCGGCAAATAGGTCCGCGATGTTGTGACCCCCCAGCGGATGGAACCGGCTTTCGGTTCATCTTCTTCCGCCAGCACGCGCAGCAGGGCGGATTTTGCAATCGGATCGCCGAGCAGAACGATTTTATCGTCTTTGTTCATATTAAAGTTAATGTCTTTGAACAGCGTGTTGCCGTCAATTTCCTGTGTCAGTCCCTGCGCAATCAATACATCATTGCCGATTTCACGGCCCATCTGAAAATTAATGTACGGATACTTACGGGAAGACGGTTTAATGTCGTCCAATTCAATCTTGTCGAGCATTTTCTTTCGGGAAGTCGCTTGTTTTGACTTCGAAGCGTTGGCTGAGAACCGGGCGATAAAGGCCTGCAATTCTTTGATTTTCTCTTCTTTTTTGCGGTTCTGGTCAGACGCCATTCTCGTTGCAAGCTGCGATGATTCATACCAGAAATCGTAGTTGCCGACGTAGACCTGGATTTTGCTGAAATCAAGGTCGGCGATATGCGTGCAGACTTTATTCAGAAAATGTCGGTCGTGGGAAACGACGATGACCGTGTTTTCGAAATTGATCAGGAATTCCTCGAGCCAGCGGATTGCCTGCAGATCCAAGTGGTTCGTCGGCTCATCGAGCAGAAGAACATCCGGCTTGCCGAATAAGGCTTGGGCAAGGAGAACTTTCACTTTATCCGAACCGGACAGATCCGCCATTTTTTTGCTGTGGAGACCTTCCGAGATGCCGAGACCCTGAAGAAGGATCGCAGCTTCTGATTCCGCCTCCCAGCCGTTCATCTCAGCGAATTCCCCTTCGAGCTCAGCGGCACGCATGCCATCTTCATCGGAGAAATCCTCTTTCATATAGATGGCGTTTTTTTCGTTCATGACTTCATACAGCCGTTTATGACCCATCATAACGGTATCGAGTACGGCGTGTTCCTCGTATTCGAAATGGTCCTGCTTCAGGACTGCGAGGCGATCATCCGGCCCCATCGAGATATTCCCGGTCTGAGCTTCAATATCACCGGACAGGATTTTCAGGAATGTCGACTTGCCGGCTCCGTTTGCGCCGATCAGTCCGTAACAATTCCCTTCCGTAAACTTTATGTTGACGTCTTCAAATAGCTTGCGGTCACCAAATCGAAGACTGACATTACTTGCTTGTAACATGTTTGTTCCTCCTTAATTTCACAATAAGATGAGTATACCATGAATTGCACCCGCCGCACACGGAACACAATCGGTTCCCGCCTTTCCGTCAGGTCTCCGCTGAAACGGAAAAGGCCTTCCGGAAAGAAGACCTGAAATCACCTGAATTTACGCTGCCTGTAATTGTCGTAAAGCCCGAGTTCCTTATTGAGCAGATACTCCATCTGTACATATTCCTTTCGGCCGGGCAAATGGTCTTTTGTGAGCCCTTTCATGGAAAAAATGAAATAATAGCCCCCGATCTGCCGGAATAGCACTGTCACATGCGGAAAGACATTAAAAATCGCTTTAATCTGATAGCGCCGTGTGTACGACCACATCTCAAGTCTCATCGTGCTGCCGCCTTTCTTTGACGACATTTTAATGCAAAATGAAGACGAACGCAAGTTCCGATAGAGGGAACGAGCCGGCTGATCTTCAATTGTTTTTCTCTGTGTTCACAGCTCAGTCACTGCCGGTGAGAAGTTGATCTGCCAAGAGCCGGATTCATTCCAAAAGGATGGTCATCCTGGTGATTCTTCGCAAAGCTTTCCACTAATGCATCACCCATCGCACGTAGGTATAACCAAAAAGGGGCTGGCCAAAAAGCCCTTAGGCTTATCTTGCCCAGATGTTCTTCCATAACGGAATGGCTTCTGCTGCACGAACACTCGCTTGCGAAGGAGCAGTCCGGGGTTTTCGCATTTCTGCTGGCTTCTGCCATTCCAAGCTAATTAAAGGAGACAACCATTATAGAATGAATGCATAAGGGCGGGGAGGCCGGCGGCGACTCCTGCGGGACCAGCAGTTATTACTGCGACGAGCTTGCGCAGGAGCACCGAGCTGAAGACCCTGGACCGAGCATAGCGAACGGTTTTAGTTTGCGACGAGCTTGCGTAGGAGCAAGGGAAGCGGCTGAAGCTGTGCCCGCGGAAAGCGTCCGCCGGGCCGAACCTCAGCTACTTCTTTATGAATAGAAAAAAGGGCTGCCCCTCGAGGTCATTCTTCATGACCTTTTGGGACAGCCTCCTTTTCTATACGCTGATCAGCTGGTTGTTTTCTGCCAATTAACGGCGATGAATTCATCCCGACCGGACTGGGCCCGGTCTTCTGCGTATGCATCCGGGCTTTTTTTATAAAAATCCTGATGGTAATCTTCCGCCGGATAAAAGACGGCGGCATCCAGAATTTCTGTCACGATCGGTTTCTTGAAACGGCCACTGTCAGCAATTTCTTGCTTGGACTGTTCCGCGAGTACCCGTTGCCGTTCATTATGGACGAAAATGGCCGCCCGGTATTGGGGACCCCGGTCCTGGAACTGGCCATCCGCATCGGTCGGATCGACTTGCGGCCAATAAATCTCCAATAATTGCTCGTATGGGAACACCGCCGGGTCGAATGTGATTTCAACGGCTTCATAATGGCCGGTCGTGCCGGTTTTTACTTGCTCATAGGACGGGTTCTCCACATGACCGCCGATATAGCCGGAGACGACCTGCTCAATGCCGTCATAGGAATCGAACGGTTTAACCATACACCAGAAGCAACCCCCGGCAAATGTCGCTTTTTCACTCATCGCACCTTGCTCCTTTCGGTTCATAAAGAGAATTTTATCACTTTGGCCGGTTGTCCGGCAATCAAAATCGATTATAATTAAAAAGGGAAACTTCCATGCCTGTTTTACGTCTGAGTGTGTGGGAGGAAAGGAGTCCAATATACTATGGAAGAGATTGAATACAGAAGCGAACGGCGGAAAAAACGGAAGTTCCGGTACGGCCGGCTGTTTTTGCTGCTGTTGATCTTCGGATTGATTGTCACGGCTTTCAGCACGTTCCAATACTGGAGCGGTTACCATGCCACAGCAGATGACACGGAAGAACAAATTGCCTTCACCGGTGATGAAGCCGGCGGGGACATTGAAAATATACTTTTGCTCGGCTCGGATGCCCGGGGGAAGAGCAGTCCCGGACGGATACCATTATGGTGGCCTCTTGGAATAAAGATACAAGTGAAGTGAAAGTCATCTCCTTCATGCGGGATATTTATGCAGCGATCCCAGGTTATGAAGATTATAAACTGAATACGGCTTATTATTTGGGCGGGGTGGAACTGCTTAAAGAGACGCTGGGTGAAATGTTCGGCATTCCGATCCATCATTATGCCCTCATCGACTTCCAAAGCTTTGAACAGCTTGTCAACATCACAGCACCGAACGGCGTGGAGATTGACGTTGAAAAGGAAATGTCCGAAAACATCGGCGTCACACTGACACCGGGTGTTCAGCGGCTGAACGGGCAGGAATTGCTTGGCTATGCCCGGTTCCGGGCGGATGCGGAAGGAGATTTCGGCCGGGTGCGCCGCCAGCAGCAAGTGATTGGTGCCTTGAAGGAAGAGCTTACCGGACCGCTGGCGTTCACCGGTTATTCGAAACTCGCCGGTGCGGTGCAGGGAGCTGTACAAACTGATATGACGGCGTCCGATCAGCTGGGGAAAGCCGTTAAATTCGCTTTGTTTGGCGGCAGAGAAGTGGAGCGCTTGACCATTCCGGCAGAGGGGACATACTCACACGCTTCTTATCCGCATGCCGGATCGGTACTTGAACTCGATTTGGAAGCGAACCGGCAAGCGATCAACGATTTCCTATATGAATGAGGACAAAGGAGAATTGGGAATGAAGCAGGACAGACCATCGTTTTTCGGAACAAAAATCATCGCTTTCCTGGGCGGCCGGGATACGCTTTTTATGCTAACAGCGTTAGTGCTGACCGGACTTGTGATTCTCGTGTTCACTGAAGTATCTTTCATTTTCGGCCCGCTCATCATATTTTTCGAAACGGTTGTGCTGCCGGTCGTCGTTTCGCTCATCCTGTATTATTTGCTGCGGCCGCTCGTCCACCTGCTTGAACGGGGCGGGCTTTCACGGGGATGGGGAATCCTGCTGCTTTTCCTTGGCGGTACGGGGCTAATCACGCTGTTGATCATCCTGGTATTTCCATTCCTGCAGGAACAGCTGCTTAACTTCGTGGCAGAATTTCCACTCTTGTTCGAGGAGCTGTTGACTGGAGCGGATGCGTTCCTCGGAGGGTCCATCATAGGCGGATTCTATACCGACTCCGGTTTCGATATCGACCGACTGATGGAAACACTTCCTGAAAATGTCGGTGATACACTTCAGAATATGGTCAGTGGAGTCGTATCAGGACTGACCGGATTCATCACAACGGTGACAGCATTCGTCGTTTCCATCGTCATCGTCCCGTTCGTACTGTTTTATTTGCTGAAAGACGGAGAGAAGCTGCCGAAACACCTTATCCATTTACTGCCGCCGCGCTTCCGTGAAGATTTCAAAGAAGTGCTGCATGAAGCGGATCATCAGCTGAGCGGCTATATCCAGGGACAAATTATTGTCGCTTTTTTCATAGGTGTCATGGTGACGATCGGTTTTCTGATCATCGGCCTCGATTATGCCTTTTTGCTCGGAGCACTTGCGATGGTGACGAGCGTCATTCCATATATCGGGCCGGCGATTGCCTTTACACCGGCAGTCATCCTGGCGTTGGTCGTATCTCCATTCATGCTCCTGAAAGTCATTATTGTCTGGACGATCGTTCAGCTTGCCGAAGGAAATCTTATTTCCCCGCAAGTGATGGGAAAACGGCTTGAGATCCATCCGGTCACGGTCATATTCGTCCTTTTGACAGCGGGGGCGCTGTTCGGCTTCGTCGGCATCGTGCTCGGTGTACCGATTTATGCATTGATACGCGTCGTGGTTACGCATTTATTCAAATTGTTCAAACGACGGTACAATAAGTATGAGCCAGTACCTGAAAATCAGTATGAGAAAGGAGAAGCATAGAACCGGTTTAACCAGTAACTACGGGTGGTAAAACATAGTAATACCTTCAGGGAGGAAATTGTATGGGTTTCAGGAAATTCTTATCATCTATCGGAATCGGTTCCATGTCTGTGGAAACGGTCGTTGAAACACCGAATGTTGAAGCAGGTGATCCGCTGCTTGGCAGCATTTATA
Organism: Planococcus lenghuensis; assembly: GCF_001999905.1. NCBI lineage: Bacteria > Bacillati > Bacillota > Bacilli > Caryophanales > Caryophanaceae > Planococcus > Planococcus lenghuensis. The sequence goes on along the minus strand of NZ_CP019640.1, from coordinate 2,066,827 downwards.
TCGAAGATAACGGTTCAGAACAGGAAATTGAATTTATAGAACTGATCGTGCTGAAACGGCTGGAACGCTACAGCGAATACAGTGATTTTGAAGTGGTCGATAAAACGGTGACGAAGCAGACACTGGAAGTCGCCGCCGGGTTTAATTCAAAAAACTCCCATATCCTGGATTTCCAGCTGGTGCCAGATGAACGGTGGCAGACGGAACAGGAAAATGAGAAATTAATCTTAAGGACAGTCGTCCATATTTTAAATGGAGTCGATTGTTCAGATGAAGATGAAATCACTTATACCCAAATGGAAAGAGACCGATGAGCAACACCGGCCTGGAAGCAGAAATGCGGACAGGCTGGTTTTTTCTTACTTGCTTTTAAAGTACAAAATTACAAAAGGTAAAACCACCCAAAAATTCAAACACAACATAAAAAAACAGCATTCTGTAATTGCCCAACAAAACTTGCGGCTCACCGGAAAACCGATTCCCCGCCAAGTTGGAAAAGGCTTTGAAAAGGGTATGGTATGATTTGTAGATGGAAATGAACGGTTTGGGGGAATAACAATGGCTACACAACATAATTTCACAGAGGGAGATCTGTTCAAGCAGATGCTGGTTTTTTCAGGACCGATTATCCTGACGAATCTGTTGCAGATCTCTTATCAATTCATCGACAGTTTATGGGTCGGCAACTTGATTGGCGCAGTGGCACTCGGCGCTGTGTCACTTTCCGGCACGGTCATGTTCACGGTGCTGTCGTTCATTATCGGGTTAAACAACGCTGCCCTGACAATCCTGTCCCAGCAGAAAGGGCGGGGAAGCGATGAATCGCTTCGCCGTTACTTAAACGCATTCGTTGTGCTGATGACGGTGATGTCCCTGACGCTCGGCACCATCGGGTATATTCTGACGGAAGAGATTCTTGTACTGCTTGGCACCCCGAAGGCGATGTTGCCGGTAGCTGTCGCTTACTTAAAAATCAATTTCATCGGGATTTTGTTTTTATTCGGCTATAATTTCATCGGAACGGTTCTGCGATCAGTCGGGGATTCCAAAACGCCCCTGTATTTCGTGCTGACAGCAACGATACTCAATGCGATTCTTGATCCGTTGTTCATCGCGGGATTCGGCTGGGGGATTGAAGGCGTCGCTTACGCCACGATTTTCTCCCAAGGGACGGCGTTTGTCACCGGACTGATTTATACACTTCGGAAAGACTTGGTGCCGTTTTCCCGGCCGACAATTCCGGCCCGCCGTGAAGTGGGTGAAATCTTGAAGCTCGGCATTCCGGCGGGACTTCAGATGAGTGTCATCGCCGCCGGTGTAACGGCCATCATGAGTGTGGTCGCTTCTTTCGGTCCGGCCGTCGTTGCAGGTTACGGGGCAGCGCTGCGCCTCGATTCACTGATCATGCTGCCGGCCATGGCACTCGGCACTGCCGTTAACAGCATGGCCGGCCAGAACATCGGTGCGGATAATTGGTGGCGGGTCCATCGCATTACGGCCTATGGACTGTTTTATAATTTTTCGGTCATGCTGGCCATTGCATTGATCATCGTACTGTTCGCCGGTGTCGGCATCCGGCTGTTCATCGATGAGGGGCCGGCTGCTGAATTCGGCACGGAGTATTTGACGACGATCGCTTTTTTCTATCCGTTCCTTGGCATTAACTTCATCTTGAACGGTACTGTCCGGGCGGCGGGCGCCATGCTCCAGGTGCTTATCCTGAATATCATTTCGTTCTGGGTGCTGCGCTATCCGTTGACCTATTTGTTCGCCGAATTATTCGGACAGGAAGGGATTGCGTACGGCATCGGGACAAGTTTTGTGATCAGCAGCGTCGTTGCGTTCTGCTACTACCGGTTCGGGAAGTGGAAGACGAATGAAGTCATCACTGCATAATCTGAAAGACATTCCTGCTTCGGGGATGTCTTTTTCCATTTCTGACAACTAAAAAGAAAACAGTGCTACTATTTGCGCATTTAGCACCCCCTCTTTGGTGCTATAATAAGTTGAATTTCACTATGGTTGACGGAGGAAATGATGAACAGCTTTATGAAGTTGGGCTTGTTATTGCTGTTGTTTATCGCTGCTGTGAGCGGCAGCTTTGCTGTCATTTTTAATATGGGATTAGCCGGCGGGTTGCTCGCTGCAGCCATAGTCGGGACCGGCTGCTTTCTGCTGTTCGGTTTTAGCGCATGGGGCTTAGGAAGAGGGCATCTACGTTGGGTCGGCTTAACTAATCGCCTTGAAGTTGCGGGGGTTTTGCTGTTTTCACTGTATCTTGGCGGCTCTTCCTTTTTTCTTGGAGCGGCCAACGCATCAGTGGAAGTACTGAATGAAGGCGACCATAGTGCCGGCAATAAAGCGAAACTTTTTGCGCGGGATGTCCTGCGTTTGCCGATCACCGAAGAACAGGAAACCATGACTCGCGGGGATATTACCTATGTTTATCCGCTCGAACACAAAGACACGGTCAGCCAAGTGGATGAATTGCTGCAGAATGAGATGGAACATCTTCAGGCATTCTTTGGACTGGAAGAAACCGGTCCGTTAACCGTTGTCCTGCATAGTGATTATGAATCGATCGAACAGGCCACAGCTGTGCCGGAAGCAGCGGGTTATTATGATTTCTACAGCCAATCTGTCCATTTCGCAGTGGAAGATGGCATATGGGATCTTGTATTTCTGCATGAGTATGTCCATTTTTTGAGCCATGAATATGCGCTCAAACATGACGTGTCGGAAACGAGACTGCCGCAATGGTTCGAGGAAGGTTTGGCTGATTACTTAGCAGGCGAAAGCGTATACTGGTATGATCCGGCAGCATTGGAGCCGGTCGATTTCTTTACGCTGGATTTGAATTCCGCCTTCCATGAGGCCGCATCGTACTCATTCGATCCATACGCGCAAAGCTTTCTGGCTGTCAATTCACTGGCGTCCGACTTCGGGGAAGAGGCGCTTCAGCAGCTGCTGTCGTCTTTGTCACCGCAGCGGTTCTATACGGAAATGGAATTGATCACTGGGATGGACCTCGATGAATTCGAAGCCACTTTCCTTGAAGACGAAATTGCATATAGCGAGACAATCGCCGATTTATTTGATGAAGCGTATGAGGCATATGAGGAAGAGCGGTTTGTTGATGCAGTACCGGTGCTTGAAGAAATCGCTGCAATCGGCGGGAAGTATGAGGTGGACGAGGCTTTATGGACGCTGACGGATATTCATTTGGAACGCGGGGAATTCGCGGAAGCGATCGACTTGCTTGAACGTAAACTGGAAACAGGGGAAGAGGAGTTCCGGATAGATGACCTGCTGCTTTTGGCTGAAGTCCATTTATTGACGGACCCAGCACAAGCGCTGGCGATTGCACAGCAAGTGAAAGAGGAAATCGGGGAATCAGCTGAAGAAGATCCGGCTGGCTATTACTATACGAATCCCGACTCCCTGATTAATGCCTATTCCGCCATTGTGCACGGAGATGAAGTCGAAGGCTACAGACAGCTGTTTGATGAAGGCCTCCTGTATAACCTGGTTGTCTGGGAGATTTTAGAAGAACGACTTGTCGAGGAGTATCCGGAGGAATTCTGAACCGGGCTGAAACGCCATCTGTCTTTCCTGGCCCAGTGCTGCCGACCATTCAGTCGCCCATGACAATTGAAAATCAGACAACAGCAGGCTGAATCGGCAACGGTTTCTGTCTGCTGTTTTTCGTATAGATACCGGGAAAAGCAGACAGTTGAAAATTCATCTTCGGCAGGGGTGAATGGAACAAAAACGGGGTATAGAAAATGGCATGATTGAAATTAACTACCCGGATTTTGAAAGGAGCAGTACGATGAGAACCAAGATTGCAGTTTTGGCCGACATTCATAGCAATAAGGCAGCGCTTGATGCGGCGCTGGGGGAAATTGATGCAGATCCATCCATTTCGCATATTTACTGCCTCGGCGATATGATCGCCATCGGTCATGAAACGAACGGCGTATTGGAAACATTATTCAGCAGGAAGGATGTCACCCTGATCAGTGGAAATCATGACGAAGGGGTTGTCGCAGCAGGGAACGGCGGGCCGATTCCTGAGGGAAGCGCAGAGGGAGAGCGGGCGCACCATGAATGGGTGGCGTCGGGACTTGATCCGAAGTTCACTCCGCAACTGGAAGCGCTTGAAAAGGAATTGCTCATCGAGATTGAAGGGCGAATGGTGCTGTTCACACATTACCACTTGGATAGCGATAAACAGATTCTGCCGATCGACACTGAACCGAGCGGCGAGAAACTGGACGCGCAGTACGCAGGCTATCCGGCAGATATTGTCTGTTTCGGTCACCATCACCCCGTTCATTATTTCAAAACAATCGATCGGATTTATATCAACCCGGGTTCGCTTGGATGCTGTGATGAACCGTATGGACGTTACGCCACCATCACGTTCGGCAGCGATATCGATGTGGAGTTGAAAAAAGCCCATTATGAAAACAAGGCTTTTTTGGCAGGATACGAAGAGCAGGATGTACCGGAGAAGGATTTCATTTTGGAAATGTTCCATGGAAATCAGCATTTGAAATAAGGGAGAGCTTAGAATCAAGCCGTTACTCCACTTAGCGTTTTTCAATGTACTGAGGCCAATTGAACCCAACCGAAAAGCAGCTGAGAACTTTATAAGTTCTTGGCTGCTTTTTTGAACAGCTGCAGAGGAAAGTAGGTGTTTATGAACGCCTCTGACAAAGAAATAAAAAATAGATGGAAAGGACAGGGGCCAGACAAAAAGACAAAAATCCCAAAAAACTTCAAAACCCCTTTGACAACGCTCCCGATTTCGAGTACATTATCTTATGGACGAACATTAATTATTGTTATGCGAGATAATATTCGGATATAGAGGTGTTGAGCATGGATAATGTATTTGATTACGAAAATATTCAATTGATTCCGGCGAGAGCAATTGTGAACAGTCGTTCGGAATGCGATACGTCGGTGGAGTTCGGAGGGCGCCGTTTTAAGCTGCCGGTCGTACCGGCAAACATGCAGACGATCGTTGATGAGAAAATTGCTGCGTACTTGGCGCAGAATGATTACTTCTATATCATGCACCGCTTTCAGCCGGAACAGCGGCTCGGTTTCGTGAAAGACATGCAGGAGCAAGGGCTGTTCGCGTCAATCAGTGTTGGCATCAAGCCGGATGAGTATGAGTTTGTCCAGCAGCTGGCTGATGCGGGACTCGTTCCGGAATACATCACGATCGATGTGGCTCACGGCCATTCGGATGGCGTGATCAATATGATCCGCCATGTGAAGAAGCTGCTGCCGGCCAGCTTCCTGATTGCCGGTAACGTCGGGACGCCGGAAGCTGTGCGGGAACTGGAGACCGCTGGCGCTGATGCAACAAAAGTCGGCATCGGGCCCGGAAAAGTGTGCATCACGAAAATCAAGACCGGATTCGGCACAGGCGGCTGGCAGCTTGCAGCGCTTCGCTGGTGTTCAAAAGCGGCGACGAAACCGATTATCGCAGACGGCGGCATCCGGACACACGGCGATATTGCCAAATCCGTCCGGTTCGGTGCATCGATGGTCATGATTGGTTCACTGTTTGCCGGACACGAAGAATCACCGGGGGAAACGGTCGAACGGGATGGCAAACGTTTCAAGGAGTATTTCGGTTCCGCTTCAGAATTCCAAAAAGGTGAGAAAAAGAACGTGGAAGGCAAGAAGATGTTCGTCGAGCATAAAGGAGCGTTGCAGGACACACTGACAGAGATGGAACAGGACCTGCAGTCGTCGATTTCCTATGCGGGCGGCGATAAGCTTGAAAGTATCCGCCACGTCGATTACGTGATCGTCAAGAACTCCATTTTCAATGGAGATAAAGTATATTAATTACCGAAAGGCGTTCCTGCAGCAGCGGGAACGCTTTTTCTTATGAAGAAGGAACGGTGAGATGTATCGTTTCTTCAATAAAAGTTGTGCCTGTGTCATCTGTCCGAACCACTTCTACAGTTGCATTTCGGTCATCTTTCCAAGAGATCTGAAAATTGTCGGGCGTGTACATTCCAACTAGCTGGTACCTGGCATAATGAGTCAAGGCAGTTCCTTTTTCGCCTATGTAGATCCGGACGCCATCACCTGCCACTTCCCGGAATTCCACTGTATTCACCTGTTTTGGAGAATAGTTCATTTTGAACAATAAAGAACCGGGTGCCTGTCCGGTATCCGTATACAACCCGGAAGATACGGAAGTTTCAACTTCATCTTTTTCGGAACCGGGAAATTTGATGTCAACTGCTTCAGGCGCCTGTTCTTCGCCGTACAGCATGATGGTCGCTTCATGATCACTCTTCCAGCTGACTGATGCATTCGAGGCATCGAGCGTTTTGCCATCATTGCTGATGGAATTGTCCACTTGCTTCATCCAGCCGTATTCGATTTGCACGCTGGAAGGCCCGAAGAAGAAAGAACTCCCTTTTTGTACAACTTCTATATGATTTATGTTGTTCGGCGACGCACTTTCCACGAGGAGAGTTTCTTTAAGAGCCATTTCATAATGGAAGGTCCCGCCGACGAAAAAGACGGGCAATACGGTCAGACAGCAAATGATGAAAAGTAAACGCCATTTAATTTTTTGCATAGAGATTCACCGCTTTCCTGTTACCATAACGGTTTGGCAACCAGAAAGTTTCGTTTAGTTTTCCGGATAAAGGAAAAACTATAGGGAATGGTAAATTAATCGGAAGGCGGAATGTACAGTGGCACAATCATTAAAAGGAAAAGTCGCAATCGTAACAGGAGCAGGAAAAGGCATTGGCCGGGCGACAGCTATTGCGCTGGCGCAGGAAGGCGTGAAAGTCGGGCTGATTGCCCGTACAGAAGCCGATTTGGTCCAAGTGGTCGAAGAAATTGAGTCAGCAGGCGGAACAGCGACTTATTTCGCAGCAGACGTTGCCTCGCAGGAAGAAGTTGAAAATGCCGTAAGCCGGCTGACAGACGAACTGGGATCAATCGACATCTTAATTAATAATGCTGCAATGGGAGCACATGGACCATTCATGGAGTTGGAGCCGGACGTCTGGCGCAAAATTTTTGATGTCAATATATTGGGCGTTGTCCATATGACGCAAGCGGTTCTTCCGCAATTGATCGATAAAAACGGCGGTGATGTTATCAATATCTCATCAAGCTCCGGTCTGCGGGGCACAGCAGGCTCAAGCGCCTACAGCGCATCGAAATTCGGTCTGCTGGGCTTAACGGAATCCCTTAGACAGGAAGTGCGGTCGCATAACATCCGGGTATTTGCACTGACGCCGAGCCGGGTCATCACCGAATTCAGTTCGAGTGAAAAACCGGAAAATCATGAAGAGAAATTCATGCAGCCGGAAGACATCGCGGAGTACATGATGGCGCAGCTCAAACTGCATCCGCGCATTTTTATCCCGACATCCAGCCAGTGGGCAACGAATCCATTTTAGGGTATCTAAAGGAAAAGACTGCGGAACTCATTTGCAATCAATGAGTTTCCGCAGTCTTTTTTTCGCTGTCTTTCCGAATCGTGTTACCGAGAGACACGCCAATAAGGATCGCAAACAAAAAATCGGACTCGAAATTCCCGGGAATGAGCCCTAAGACCAGCCAGGTGACGACAATTCCGAGAATAGCCATAAACAAATTACGCATAGGATTCCCCCGTTTTTCACTCATCATACGTCATGCTGCCGCTGATTACTACGGGGCTGGAAAATTTGGTTCCAAATCAAAAAAGCAAATTGATTTAGGTCAATTTCATCCTTTCCAATCCGGTATAGACTCCATGTATAAAGAAATTATGCGAGAAGGAGATGGGAACAATGATATTATTAACAACCAGACCTAAAAAAGAAATCACCTTCATCTCGGGCGGATTATTGCTGCTGGCCTTTGGGCTGCACCTCATTGGCTATTCAAGCAGCCGGGAAGCCGTCCTGATCGCTTCTACACTCATTGCGGCAGTACCTATCGGAGGAAAAGCGCTCCAGGCCGTGCGGATGAAAACATTCAGCATCGAATTGCTCGTCATGCTGGCGGTGATTGGCGCTTTGGTCATCGGTGAATTTGTGGAATCAGCCGTCGTCACATTTTTGTTTTTGTTCGGCGATTACCTTGAAGGGCGGACGCTGGCAAAGACCCGGTCCGCTTTAAAGAAACTGACCGACTTGGCACCGCAGGAAGCGGTGATTGTCCAGGGAGGAAGTCAGCTGACTGTGCCGGTGGATGAAGTGGAAGAAGGCCAGCGGGTCGTCATCCGGACCGGCAGTAAAGTCCCAGTTGATGGCCGGATCTTGACCGGGCAGGCAATCTTGAATGAAGCCGCGATAACGGGAGAATCAGTACCGGTGACGAAGGAGGTGGGAGAAGGGGTCTTCAGTGGTTCCATCGTGGACACCGGCTATATTGAGATCGAAGCAGAAAAAGTCGGAGATGATACGACATTCACGAAAATCATCGAGCTGGTTGAAGAAGCACAGGAATCCAAGTCACCAACTGAGAAATTCCTGGACCGCTTCGCTCAGATTTACACGCCGGCGGTTGTGGTGCTGGCAGTGCTCGTTTACTTAGTTACACGGGATGTTCATTTGTCCATCACCTTTCTGGTTATCGCTTGTCCCGGAGCATTGGTGATCGGGGCGCCGGTATCAAGTGTAGCGGGAATCGGCAACGGTGCCGGGCGCGGGGTTCTGATAAAAGGCGGGGAAGTGATGGACCGCTTGGCGAAAGTGGATACTTTGGTGTTCGATAAAACCGGCACACTCACAAAAGGGAAACCGGAAGTAACAGAAATCCGGACGTTCGGCGGCGTGGAAAAATTGGAACTGCTCCGGCTCGTCGCGGAAGTGGAAACCGTGTCCGAACACCATCTCGGTCAGACGATCGTAAAAGAAGCGGAAGCGAGATGGATGCGGCTGAACCGGAAACCCGGCCGGACAGAAGTTATGAAAGGCAGCGGTATCCGGGCAGAAGTGGAAGGACAGACGATAGTTGCCGGAAACTGATGCAGCGGGAAGGAATAGAAGTGCCGGCAGAAGTCTTCGAATACGCTGAAAGCCGGGAAAAAGCAGGGAACACGGCCATCTTCGCAGCAATGAACGGCAACATCACCGGTGTGTTCTCGATCGCAGACCGGATCAGGGATGATGCACCGGCGGCGTTGGCAGCAATGCAGAAAAACGGGATCAGCCAAATCATCATGCTGACGGGGGATAACCGGCACACCGCTTCACTTGTCGCCGATGCCCTGCAGCTGGATGATTACCGCGCAGAGATGTTGCCGGAAGATAAGGTGGCATTTGTAAAAGAACTGCAGACGGCAGGCCATGTTGTCGTGCTGGCGGGATCGGTCCATCTTGCATCCGGCATGTTCATTCACGAAGCTAGTGTGCTGGCAGTCATCCTGAACGCCATGCGGCTCGTGCACTTCAATAGTAGCCAAGAGGCATCCGGTGGCCGGAAACAAAAAGAAACTGACCGGCAAACTGCAGGCTGCCCCGTTTGTACACCGAGTCATTGACAATGATCAAGGTTTTCAAACCAAAAAACGCGTACGATAAAGGCATAAACCAAAGGGAGGAACCAATCATGAGAAAAATTGTATTCCAAATGGAGCCGTTCACTTGTCCATCCTGTATCAAAAAATTGAAAACGTAATCGGCAAAAAAATGGGGTGACGGACGTGAAAGTCCTGTTCCATGCCGGAAAAGTCAGGGTCCAATACGATGAGGAACGAATTACTTCAGAAGAGATCGAGCAGATGATCGTGAAACTCGGCTATCCGGTGCTGTCCAAAAAGGTCGCTTAAAGGAAACTTGGGGTATACTGGAAGAAAGCGCAGGGGGATGATACCGTGCAAAGAGAACAGCTGACCGGATCAGAGGGAACACATATTTCCTGCGTTTCCCTCGTTCCGATTTTCAACCATTTACGGGTTTATGAAATGCAGGAAGTCGCCGGGACCGCCCGGCCGTTATCGCTGAAAAAAGGCGAGTTGCTGTACCGGGCAGGTGACACATCGGATTCATTGTATATTGTTCATAAAGGAAAAGTGAAGATATACCGGCTCGCTGAATCGGGAAAAGAGCAGCTGATCCGCATTCTCCAGCCGGGTGATTTCACCGGAGAACTTGCCTTGTTTCAGGAAGGGATCCATGACGACTATGCCGAAGTCATGGAGAAATCGGAAATCTGCAGTATCCGGCGGGACAGTCTGCAGGATCTGCTTTTGAAATACCCGCAAATTTCATTGAGAATCTTAACCGAATTTTCAAACCGGCTGGACCGGGCCGAACATCAGGCGACGAGCTTTGCCACGGAAGATGCTGAAACCCGGCTGGCTCTCTACCTTGCGCAACAGGCCGATGAGAATGAGTCAATGCAGTTTCGGCTGCCGATGTCCCGGAAAGACCTTGCCTCCTTCCTTGGCACGACACCGGAGACGATCAGCCGCAAGCTATCATTGTTTGAAGACGAAGGCTGGATTGAACAGCACGGGCAGCGGGAAATCCGAATTGTGGATTTGGATGCATTGCTGCTGCTGTAATACAGGAGAAAAAGCGGCAGGTCACCGTAAGGGCTTCCGTTTTCTATCGCAAAACTTGAAAATGCGCGTTAAAATGCCCTGTAACTTGTAATTCGAGTTGCAGGGCGATTTCTATTGATGTATCAAGATTTTCGAAATGCTGCGACTTCTTTTTGAATATTATTTGGTATACCTGTTTGTCTCTATACAACAGCTATTGTATAAGGACAAAACTAATGCGAATTATGGTGCAAATTCTAGTGCACTTGTTTCCCAATGAAACGGTATTCGGCATGATTGAGCGCATAGAGAACCGAGTAGTAGTTTAATCAGCAGTTCGACGCTATTGCTGAAAGAGCTGCACAGAAACATCACCGCTATGATTGCGCTCTTTTACGTTTTTAAAGAATGATGTTCAATCATTCTCTCAATGAATAAATATAAAAGTATGATTTGTTAACGCTGCCACTTTTGCAAACCAAGTGATAACGGCCTGTTAAATAACTTAAATTACGTAACTTTTCCTGCCTCAGTCCGACTGATTAAATAGGGAGGCTGGTATTGATGAATAGTAAATTGAAGCTATTCCTTCCGTTGATGGCATCGTTAACATTGGTCGCTGGTTGTGGAGCAGAACAGCCGATCGAGGAAATGGCAGAAACTACTGAAGAAACAGCAGCGGCGGCCGATGGCTTTCAGGAAGCACGTGAAGCTGCATGGCTGTATGTGCAGGAGGAAGAAGAATGGACGGAAGCTTTGGAGCCTAAAGACAGGCAGACTGCGGAAGTTTCAGAAGTCGTTGCCTCCAAGTATGATGAGTATACAGACAAGAATTTTACAGGGGACGAAGTATTGCTTGTAACATTTGAAAGGGAAGATATCATTGCCGCTAAACATGTTCTAGTAGATCCTGAAACCAATACAGTGGTGGGTGAGATGGAAGGTGCGTAAGGATACACTGCGTAATTCCAAATATACCCAAGAGTTTAATGGCGAGGGGGAAAATGATGAACAAACGAATAGTCAGGCTCCTGATGGCATTCGGGATAGTGGGACTCTCGGGTTGCGGTCAGCTGTCGGGAGCAGGCGAACCTGATATCACAGGATACGTCACCGAAGTGGAAGATGGACGGATTCTTGTTGTGAACCCGGAAGCGGGGAAGAATGACTTAGGGACTGTGGAAGAAGAAACCTATGACGCTGCCTGGGCGGGTCTGTCCGAGGACAATATCCGGGTTGGTCAGCTGGTGGAGGTCTGGTTCAGGGGCGGTACGAATGAATCTTATCCTGTACAGGCGACTGCAGGGAGAATCAAAGTAATAACACCATCAGCACCGGGAAATGCGGAATTGACAGAGGCGCAGGCAATAGAAGCCGCGATAAAAGAGTTTGAAGCTCGGATGATGATTCCGACTATGGCGGCAGTTACAGGTGTCTCTTTTGATGTGAAAAGAGATGAATGGCTCGTTGAATTGAAAGAAGCTGGCGGTTCAGAAGAAACGGAACAAGAAATTCTTATTCGAGATACGGCTTTCTAGGAAGCTCTCACTAGCTGGGAGCTTTTGATTTTAATTCTTTCCTATGCAGCAACCGTTCTCTGTTTAATTCAGGCATACAATCATGGTTCATTAACGTAGTCAAAATGGTAAAGATCTTTTAAATAATCCAAGTTATGCGGCTTTTATTGCCTCCGTACGACTAAATGACTGAAGAGACGTGTAGTAATGAACATAAATGGAAGGTATTCCTTCTGTTAACAGTACCTGATGATTTAGGGAGATAACATATTCTGGGGGTAATCGAATGAAAAGAATCGGGGTTTTAATACTGGGGGTTTGCCTGCTAATTGGTACATTTCTTTTCTTCGATACGCGTGAAGACCCTTCTGAAGTTGGGGAACTCACTGTTGAAACGCACGCCCTCTATGAGTCCCCTCTTGTTTTCGAAGAAATCGTACGGGAAAAGACAGACGCAATCGTTACTGGAACCGTGGAAGCCAAAGGGGAACCGTTTATCGCTGCTACTGCAGAGGAAGCAAATTTTTATTCTACACCTTATACGATAAGAATCAGTCAGAAGTTTAAGGGGTTTAGCGACAAAGACTCATTCCAAGTGAATGTGCTGGAATCTGCAGACCCTGGTCTTCAGGTAGGAGACCAAGTTTTTCTTTACATAAAAGAGACCCAGCCAGGATATTATGTGCCACTCACTCCTGAATACGGATTGAAGCTGATTGAAAACGGACAGGTCATCGGTCAATTCCTGAAAGAAGAACATCAAAATCAATCGGTTGACGTTAATACATTTATTAGTGAACTTGAATTCACTTTGTCGCCTTAACCAGAGGCTCTGTTAAAGAACAGTGTTGATTTTTCACTGCAAAAATATGGAACAAAAAGCGGGAACTCCTGCGGGAAAGCGAAGTGCCGAACTAACTCGGGCTTAAGCACCCGAGTTAGTTCGGCGCAAGCCCGCGGCATCTTGTGTATTAGGATCACAATAAAGAGGCTGTCCAAAAAGCCCTTAGATTTATCTTGCCCAAATGTTCTTCCATAACGGAACGGCTTCTGCTGCGCAAACACTCGCTTGCCGCGGACGAATGGTCAAGCCTCCTCTGCTGTGCACTGACGCCGCCAGCTGCAGTGACCCCCAATTCTTGGACATGAATTTGCTTTCAGGCAGCGGCCTGTAGCTGGAGTCGGTAGTGAACCGGACTCCGGCCATTCAGTTTGCTCTTAATGCGCTTGCAGTTGTAGTACTCCATGTAGTCCGCCAATTCCCGTTCGAACTGCTCAACTGTCGCAAATGTCCGCTTATACAGAAATTCGGATTTCATGATACCGAAGAAGTTCTCCATCACCGAATTATCCAAGCAGGTACCCTTTCGGGACATACTCTGGGTAATGTGGTTCGCCACAAGCGTTTCACGGTACGGCTCAATCCGGTAATGCCAGCCTTGGTCGGAATGCAGAAGAAGGTCGTCGCCCGGTGTTAAGCGCTCGAGCGCTTGGTCCAGCATGGTGGACACCAGTTTGTAGGTTGGACGCGCGCCTAAGGTATACGTGATGATTTCACCGTTAAACAGATCCAGCACCGGTGACAGATACAGCTTCTGGCTGCACACTTTGAATTCCGTGATGTCGGTGGCCCATTTTTTGTTCGGCTGATCCGCTGTGAACTGGCGATCCAGAAGGTTCGGCGCCACATGGCTGCCTTTGCCGGGATACGAATTATACTTCCGGGTCCGTACCGGTCGAAAGGTGCTTTTCAATCCCAGTTCGCCCATGAGGCGCTGTACTTTTTTATGGTTCACCCGTATCCCCTGGTTCACCAGTTGATCACAGATGCGGCGATACCCGTAATTGCCGTCGTGTTCATCATAGATGGCCTGGATCTGTTCTTTGAGTGCCGCGTCCGGGTCTGGCCGGTTCATGCGCGCTACACATGCATAATAGGTGCTGCGGGCCATGCCCGCCACCTTGATCAGTTGATTCACCGGAAATTCATGCCTTAACTCGAAGACGGCTTGCGCCCGTTCTTGGTTGGTGATAACTCCTTTTTCTGAGCTAAGGCTCTCAGCTTTTTTGAATAGGCAAGCTCCATGCGCAGGCGCTCGTTCTCCGCCTCGGCAGCTGCCAACGCCTTTTCCAGTGCATCCTGCTGATCTGACGTCTTCCGTTGGTCCCGTTTCACCGCCGACTCCTCCTTCTCGAGGGAGAGGAGCGTCTCTGGCCAGCCCACTGCGCATTGCTCCGCGGCCGGCAAGAAGAGCGGCGCCTGGCATGGCAGCACTTCCGGCTACGAGCAATGCAGTGCCGTAAGTCCCTTTGTGTGCATCTTCAGCCCGGCTCGGAAGTGTACTCTTCACGTGGCTGGCTGTCCAAACCGACACTCGGCAAGTTTCTTTGCTCAAAACTTATCACCTCCTGCCACTCGTTCTTTTTATGACTGCTTCCTTGTCAGTATACGTTATTCTTTGACATGGATGCGCCTTTAGAATGAGTTATACGCTCCGGTTTCCTGAAAAAATTTTTTCTCGGCATTCGGAACCCGCCTGTTTTCTTTGTACTGGAAATGAAGGAGCGAAATGGGTGAATAAGCACATTAGATAAACAAAAAAGTAATATTCAGATAAATATCTTGTTTTCTCTTTACTTTCCCAAGGAATTCTTATAGAATTACTCTATAAAGAAATCAAAAGAATTTCTTCAATCACTCACAAAATTAATAACGCGGTAAAATATTGCAGACCATAGCGCTGCCAGTAAAGCCGGAAAGAATCCTGTATCGATTTACAGATTCTTTTCGGCTTTCTTACATTCACACGCGAACATGAGTTCTATTTGAGGGTTGATTGAAACAAGGGGCGAAAAATAATTAATCATTGGTATGGCATTTAAGCGGGACCCGAAATATAAAAAAACAAACAAAGGAGGTGACGTTATGCATAAAAATCAGCCTGCAATCGAAGAAGAAATAAATTTCTACTTTACTCAAGTTAAAGATACCCATAGAGAAAACGGACAGCAATTTATCACGTTGTTCGCCCGGCTGACCGTGGAAAACTCAGTGGATGTGACAAGCGTCTGGGTGGAGATTGATGAAGTGAAATGGGAACAGGCGCCTGAGAAATTAAAATCGGCACCTAATGGCATGGTCACTTACCTCATCCCGGAATCGGTATTTATGGGATTGATGAAGCTGTCAAAGACGCGTCACGCTGAATTATATTCATTGACACCGATGTACAAGGCTCGAAAGTTCAAGCGTTTCGAATGAGCGGGAGAAGTGGAAAGATCAGAAATGTGTATATGAAATTATCCGATAGAAACATACAGGAACGGGGGCTGCGTTGAAATTGACATTCAACCCAGGCCTTTTCTTATTGTTTTAAATTTCTTTCAGGTCGGGTAACAGAAGTAGACAGAGCAAACTGCAGGGAGCTGAAGAAATGGAACAATTATCACAGGCATATTTGGAAAAAACAGTGCTGCAAAGTAAACCGTTTTCGGCGGATGGTAAAGTAAAAGAGACAGTTCCAGGTATTAATTCGACCGTCGAGGGAAGCCTTGGTCTAGCGGTGTGCACAGTGGATGGAAAGGAATTCGAAGCCGGCCTGACGGATTATCGCTTCACACTCCAAAGCATTTCAAAAGTGATCAATCTGATGATTGCACTTCAAGATGCAGGACCGGAAGCAGTATTCAAGCAAGTCGGGATGGAACCGACGAGCCAATTATTTGATTCGGTAAAAGGATTGACTGAACTCGGCGGTCATAAGCCGTTCAATCCATTTATTGATGAAGGGGCCATAGCGATCACATCACTCATCACCGGTAAAAATTCAGAGGAGCGGTTCAATCGCATTATCAAGTTGCTCCGGAAAATTACTGGAAATGCCAAGCTCCGAATGAATGAGGCAGCGTACGAGGAAGCAAAAAGAGACAGTTCGAAATCTTATGCGCTCGCCTATTACCTTGAAAGCGAAAGCGTTATTGAAAACGGAAAAGTGGAAGAGGCGCTGGATCTGTATTTCCGCGGCTTGTCGATTGAAGTGAATGCCTTGGAACTCGCACGCATCGGTGCATTTTTTGCCCGGGACGGGTATATGAATGGCGAAGATGAACCGCTGATCAAACCGGATCATATCAGTATCATGAAAGCGTTGATGCTGACGTCCGGCCTCTATAATGATTCCGGCAAAATGGCCGTGCAGGCGGGAATTCCAGCAAAGAGCGGGATTGGTGGCGGAATCGTCGCTGCCGCGACAGGGATTATGGGAATCGGTATTTTCGGCCCCGCTTTGAATGCAGGCGGAAACAGCACAGCTGGAATGGAAGCGCTGAAGCATCTATCCCGTAATTTTGATTTAAATATTTTCAAGCGTTCTTCTTTTAACCCCGATAAAAATACCTAACAAAAAGACTTCGGAGAATTTTCGAAGTCTTTTTGTTAGGTCCGTTCTCAGTGAACCACCATATGAAGTAGAGAAATCAGTAATGCGCCCGCGGTAAAGGCCCAGAAGTTGCTGGATTTGCTTTCATGAATTTCTTCTTTGAACGTATTCAATAGAAGACCACCTGCCAAGAAGGAAATTGCAATAGCAGCTACATATTCAGGTAACTGGAATATAACGCCGATCAGCCAGCCGGAAAAAACAGCGGCTACGAGAAACCAGCGACCATACTTGTCATAGTCCTCCTCGTGCAATTCTTGCAGCGTATGATCTGTTGCCATGAAATGAAATGCCAGTGCCAGAAAATAGACAGTCATGGCCCAGTAGTTTGAAAACTGTTCTGTAACCAGTAAGTATCCAATTGTCATATTATAGAAGAAAAAAGATGAAACGTGAACCATGAAAAAGCCGAAAGACGGCTCGCTGTCACTTGATTGATGCTGTGACTTTGTTACGGTATCAAGACCATGATAAATCAATAGGCCGATCAGCGCCAGGAAGTACGTATAATCTTCAAAGAATGTCAGCCAGCTGCCACTACTGATGACTTCTTTCAGTACCTGCAGATAATGGCTGAGTTCTGGAATCAGGTAAATGAACGTGTAAGCGATAGTCGCACCGCCGGCAAAAGATAAAATCGGACTTCTAGGGTTTGAAGCGGACAGTTTCAAAAACTTTGAACTAAAATGAATGATAATAAAGCCGATTGTAAATGCTAATGTCAGCCAATGTGTCGTAGTCATAAGCCACCTCCTTTTCGACTGGTTACTGTTAGTTATAGCCTACTTTTCCTGGTGTAAAACCAAGAGGGAAGATGGCTCCTTGATGTATTATGAATTATCAGTCAAGCTTCTATTCTTTAATTAAAAGATTTAGCGTATTGAAGAATTAGGCCAGGAGGATGATGAAGCTATTAGCAATGAACCGAAATTTTCAGTTTCTTTGTAGGCCAACGACTAATATCCGGGATAGCATCTACAAGCTCGTTGCCATGAGTCTGTTTTACGAGCTTGGCGGCAGTGCCTTCTAATGAGGGTTCCCCGAGTTTCTTGTTTTATTTTCCAGAACGTTGCAGATTCTGACCGGTCCATTCGTCAATAGGTGATTGCTGAAAATGAAACGCTCCCGAATCGGCCGATTCGGGAGCGTTTGTTAAGTCATTACGTTTTCAGTGCTTTAAAAGAGGCAGCCAGCTTTTTTGCAAAATCCTCCGGTTTTTCAACAGATTGAACGTGCAAGTACATAATGCTTGGTTCCGCGAAAAGCCAGTGATTATGGAGTGCGCTGATGGTGAGGTCGTTTTCACCGAGTGCACGGGTGAAATCAGGTACTTCTTCCGGCAACAGGACAATCTCCGCATGATTCAGGGCCGTGCCATCATCTTCAAGTGCTTCAAAATGAATTTCCATGTCCAGTTCACTTTTAAACGGTCGACCTTGGACCGTTACATTCAAATCACGCGGTTTCGGTGCTTCAACCACACCTTTTTCGGAATCCGCTTCTGCTTCCACGCCAAGAATGTCTCCGAATTTTTTTGCTGTTTCTTCAAGTTGACTCATGAATGATCGACTCCTTTTCATTTTACCCGGCTGTTTTTATTATTTCTTTGAACAGACAATAAGAAAAAGCATCATCAGGGATAACCGGGTTCTGTAAGTTTAAGTTTCTACTATATATATTTAATTTCCTTAAAAAAGAATCTTAAACATACGGTGAAAAGAGGTTTAACACCATTTAAATCGGTTATATATTAAGCATTGAGTCAAAAATAAAAAACAGACCAGGAGTGGAGTCCTGATCTGTTCTGAATCTTTAGCGTTGTAATTAGTTGATTCTGCCGAATCCAGTAAAGTGGTCGCCCCAGTATGGACCGTAAATGCTATCGATCTGTACACGGTCGCCGGCAGCTGATACCATTTTGCCGTTACCAATGTAGAAGCCGATGTGTGAAATGCCAGCTTTATACGTACCGGAGAAGAATACAAGGTCGCCGATTTGCGGGCTGCTGACTTTACTAGCCATGTTATAGAAACCGGCTGCATTCGTACGGTTCACATCTACACCTGATTTGTTCAGAACATAATAGATGAATCCGCTGCAGTCAAAGCCGCTCGGTGAAGAACCACCCCATACATAAGGGACACCAAGGTACTGCTGACCGATTGTTGCAGCTGAAGAAGAAGAAGTATTCGTTTCAGAAACAGCTTTTACTTCTTGTTTTGGAGCACTTGTGCTCGGTGCAGAAGAAGAACCTTTAACAGTCAATTTCTGACCAACATAAATCATGTGGGAGTTCAGGTTGTTCCAATCCATAAGGTTTGAAACGGAAACGCCATAAGAGCGGCCGATTTTATATAAAGTATCTCCCCATACCACGTTGTGGACAGTGGAGGAAGTTGAATTGCTTGAAGACGAAACCGTACGTGCAGGTGCTGACGAACCGCCATCAGTTTCAATGGTTTGACCCGGGTAGATGAGGCTTCCGGAAATTCCATTGATGTCACGAAGACTAGAAACCGTCGTATCATATTGTTGCGCGATTTTCCAGAGGGTATCTCCGGAACGCACTTCGTATGATGCTGCGCTTGCAGGCGTAGCGATTGCTGATGACAGGGCAACAGTTGCAGTAAGGGTTAATAAAGCTTTTTTAGTTTTTCTCATTTTCCGCTCCTTGAATTCTTGGACTCTACTTCTTTTTTTCTCTATCTAGTTGAGATCCGCATAGTTTGAGTAATTATAAGTTAGTTAGCTGCCAAAAATCCTAAGTGACCAATTCGGTTAGCTCTTCTTATTGAAGCCTAGCTCAGTGTAGCATGTTTTTTTAGGAAAAGAAGCTTTGTAATCATTTTGTTAAGATACTACAATAACTTTGTTATATTGTATTTTTTCTTTAATATAACGACGGGAAAATGTAGTGAATTGAAATATTCCTTGTTATCGACTTAAAAGTGATAACTCCCTTCCTTTTTCGCGTGATTCTACTTGGGAACTGCGCTGTGGAGGGATTTTTGTTATTTTTCAATGAAGTTTTGTATAAAATAAACAATATCAGAATAATCTTTTAATGATGAAGACGTTTTATCAAAGTGACATCGGGTAAACAGAAACTAGAGCGTTACGACGTGAAATAAAATGAAAATAAAGGAGTTTTTAATAATGGTGCAATCAAAATGGTTAAAACTCGGAGCAGCAAGTTTCCTATCAATGGGTGTACTCGCTGCCTGTGCAGAAGAAGAACCGGTTGAAGAAGAAGCGGCCGTTGAAGAGGAAGTAGTGGAAGAAGAACCAGTTGAAGAAGAAGTTGTCGAGGAAGAACCAGTTGAAGAAGAAGTTGTCGAGGAAGAACCAGTTGAAGAAGAGGTAGTTGAAGAAGAAACTGCCGTAGACTTCGGTAATATTGATGAAGCGGAACTGGAAACAACTTACTTGGAACCACTCGGCTGGACAGCGGTAGAGTTTGAAGAGTATACACTTGCAGAGTATGACATGGCGATTGCCGATTTCGCTGACTTTGCAGAACTCGAATCAACAGTCGGACCTGTTGAAGACATCGATCCGGCAGCAATCGAAGGTGCTGCAGCTGAAGAAGAAGCGGCAACTGAAGAAGAGACTGCAGTAGATTTCGGTAACATTGATGAAGCCGAACTGCAGACAGCTTATCTCGAGCCACTCGGCTGGACAGCAGTCGAATTCAACGACTATGTTGTCGCTGAATATGACATGGCCATTGCAGACTTTGCTGATTTCGCAGAACTTGAGTCAACAGTCGGACCTGTTGAAGACATTGAAGTTGCTGAGTAATCAGTACGGATATTAGTTAATGGTCACAATAAGAGTATGAATCAATCTTGGAAGAGCAGCGGATCCGCTGCTCTTCTTTTTTATTGGTTATGTTAAACCTCTCTGTTGAGTTTCCGCACTATAGCTCCACGTTCTGCTCCATATTTTATGCAGGGAAAAAATTGACCCTGTTCTTTAAATAGAGTCTTTTTATTTTTTCTTTCCGTTTTTCTTCATTATGGCATCATAAGTTGGCTTCGATAGAGATGAATTTTACTTCCATTTCTGTAACTATGCCAACTTCTTCAACGACTAATCGGTATAAATGGCACGCTTAGACAATGCTGGGAGGAGAAATATGATGGCCGACAGAAAGCGATACTATGTACTCGCAATTTTTTTGCTTATGGTGCTGACAAGCTGTTCCAGTCGTGAGGATGGATCTGAAACAGAAACCTAAGAAACAGAAGAACTGATGACATCGAGTGATGAGCCCAAGCCTGATTATTTGGAGCCGCCTGATCTGCTGGTCATGATTGACGGAGAAAGGCTGCAGCCTGCCAGAGGTACGTACAGCTGGTCCGCAGATATGGGCAATGGAATGGTGGAAGCAATTGTAACTGAGTCGTTTGCTCCCCCGGAGTTAGTGGAAGGACATACACCTCGGGAAGTGGCGCCGGACACTGAAATCGAGCTGAACTTTGAAACACCACCTGTCAATTATGAAATCAGGATATGGAATGAGGATGGCATGATAAAAAATATCGCTGAGCAATTCCGTCTTTCTGAACAGCGGGGAAAGGTGATATACGAAGTCGTTGCTAGGTGGGAAGAAGGGGAAGTACATTATGCGTTTACGGTAAATGTAATTCAGTAATGACCGGTAACGGGGCTGAGTGAAAGCGAGACTAATGATACTTGTTAGAATAGCCCCAAATACTTTTCGAACAGGAAGATGTACTGCATGGCGTTCATGGAAGAATACAAGTGTGCTTGGCAGTCAACGCTGTTTCTTGAAGCTAAGATGCAAATTCACGCTTCGTTATTTCATCGGTTTTCCCGAGAGGATCTGTAATGCCTGATGAAATCAAAGATAAGGCCTGCCAGTAAAAATACCCCCAACAAAAATGAGAATAACTGGATCAGGACGATATCCAATATCGCATCGTAACCTCGCGAGACAAATGCATACTTAAAAATGACCAATAATATTCCAATGGCAGCAAAAATAGCAGGCGCATATAGTCCGATTCTATTCGATCTGTATTTGCTGACTTTGTAGATCCATACGGAAACAGCAGCGAAAACGAGCAGAACGAGTATAAGAAAAGCGAACAGAGCCATGATCTCACCTCCATATTGCTGGTTGCTATAATAAGCGTAATTTTATTAATCACGTATAAAGCTGGCTTCGCCATTCGATATACTTCGGGATTTTCTGTCTTGACTTCAAGTTTAGCATATATTTCCCATGTCACTGAGCATATTCGCATAAACAACGGCACAAGGAACGAAGAACATAATAAATATCATTGGGATTTTATGTTAAAATAGACAGAAGGTTCTGGGGATTTAACAGAAGTAAGCCATCAATGAGGAGGTATCATGAGAAAAAAAAGCATAGCCATTATGTTAGCAGGCTTTCTGGCCGCTTGCTCGAATGAAGAAGTAAGACGAGTGGGTATTGTGGAAACCAAGACAGAAGAAGCTGTAATGATCACGGAGGAACAAACGGTGGAGGACATTAACAATGTAATCCGAGAACTGGAATGGCAGGATGGGGACCCGGGGATAGGAAACGAACCGCCCGAATATGAAGTGACACTGTTTATAGAAAGGGATGAAGATTTGCCGGAGCAGCTCAATGAATTCAGTGTATGGGTCATTCATTTGGGAATAGGGCCGGCTGGGATCATCGTTGAAGAAGAAACAGGAAATGCTGCTGAACTGGAACAGGCGGAAGTGCAAGTATTCATTAATGCTTTCACTGCATATAACCTCATGACTGTTCCGGCTGAAAATCATTCTAAAGCTGCAGCCGGGCAACAGAACCGGCTTGGCGGAGAGATGCTGCTGACCGAATGGAAAAAGAAACCTCCATTTGAAACGTCCGAAAGTCTCTGCCTTGGTATTTTTATATAAGTGTGGGAAATACATTGTTCATGAAAATAGAGGGGGAAGGGAAGGATGAGATTCAGAATGATAATGATTTTGTCGGTAATGGCCATCTTAGGTGGCTGTTCAGGAGAAGCGGAAGTGTTTAACGATGAGAACATTCGCTTTGCAATTACTGATGCTAAATCCAATGGGGGATTGTCATCTCACACGATTAAAATCAGCAATAAAACCGGTTTTGAACTGCAAAATCTTTCGCTGGAATTGCGTGTTCCGACTGCGGAAGGGAACAGTGAAAAATTCAATGAGGTAGTCTTGCGTGTTCCTGAAGAATTCACCATCGATTCAGGGGAAACGAAAAAATTTCGTTTTCTTGATACCGATATAGGAGATGTCGGTCATACAGACCTGGAAGAACTAATTATTGAATTGAACGGGAATGCGAGCAAAGGCAATACAGAAACGCCATTTGGAATAGTCGGGTCACTCCTGGCATTGTCAGGCTCACCTTAAATATTCTTTCTTGTGTTCAGGGTTACATAATGTGATTATTTAGTTCTTATTCTTAGCGAAAGGAGCAAGCGAATGACTGCAGCAAGAAAGAAGTGGCGTGGCGCCGCTGCCATTATTGTTTTGGAAAATAAAATGCTGATGGTGAAAGAAAAAGAAACAGGGGGATGGAGCATACCATCGGGAGGGATTGAAGAGGGGGAATTCCCTGAACATGCTTATATACGAAAGGTGTTGGAGGAAACAGGTTTCAAAGTTGAAATTGAAAAAACTCTCCATAGTGAACTACCCTCCACTTAATTTTCTTCGAACATTTGAAGTGGGGGCTTCAGGAAAGCAAACACCTTCCCTCTTTTATTGCTTGGTCACCCACGAAACCAACGTTCCATGTCACAAGACTTGAATTCGTGGCGTCCCGACCACTACTCAGCGGGAAAATACGTTAGCTGGAGACAGGGTCGGCTAAGAACCCCAAATCCGACAGCGTGCGGATGCCGTAGTTCTTGAGGTTGAGGGCCGCGTTATGGTCCCGATCGATCATGGCTTGGCAATGCGCACACGTATACGTCCGTTCAGAAAGCCGCAAGTTCTCTTTTTTTGTGCCACAGGCGCTGCACAGTTTACTGGATGGGAAGAAGCGGTCGGCGACGATGTAGTGCTTCCCTTTTCGCTCCGCTTTGTATTTGAGCATGGTTCGGAACATGCCGAACCCGTTGTCGTGCAGTTTCTTGCCGAGTTTCAGGCACTGCGCCAGGTTGGTCAGATCAAGATCTTCCACCACAATCGCATCGTAATCATTGGTTATCTGATCACTTTTCTTATGGAGGAAATCTTTCCGCTGGTTCGCCGCCTTCGCCATCGTCTTCTGGTAGTTTGTCACGGTTCTTTGGTAGTTCTTTGAATACACGGGTTGACCATTTTCATCTAGTGGCGCGTGGGTTTTCTTCCGTGCGAGCGACTTGTTCAGCCGCCGCTGGCGTTTCTCGATCAGTTTATGAAAACAGGGGTATTCGGCCTTTCGACCTTCGCTGTCGATATACAAATCGGACTGGCTATAGTCCAGTGCAGTCACGGCTGCGGCTGCCACATGTGTTTTCAGCGGCGCTTTTTCGAACGGATAATCGACGGAAATGGACACGATATAACGAGTGCCTTCCCGTTTGATGGTGGCTTTTTTGATGATTCCGTCAGAAGGTAGCGCGCGATGCAGGTTGAGCCGCAGTCCTTCAGGGAACTTCGGGATCCGCAGGAACGTTGCGCCACCCTTTTCCCCGATACGGATATTGCCGTTCGTCTGGTTCGTGGTATAGCTGAATTTCCCCTGTTTCCGGCTGTGGAACTTCGGCAGGCCTTTGACATCCTGAAGGGACGGCATATCGCCGGTTTTCATCTTTTTCCGGACGGACTTTTTGTACTGCAGGGGACGCTTCGCATACGTTTCGTTGTATTTTTTGATGGCTGCCTGAAAACGGATTTTGGCGTCATTGTACACAAATGAATCGTTTGAGCGGTCCAGGAAATCAAAACGGCTGGTGATCGTGGTGTAATTCGGTACGTTGTACGCCAAAAATCCGCCTGAAAAGCCGATGCTTTCCAAATGGGCGTACAAGCCTGCGACATACTCGTTGTATACTTTCCGTTCACAACCGAATGCCCGCTCCAGACGGGGTTTCTGTTCGTCTGTCGGGAAGACCGCAAAATGGAAAGCGCCCGTCACCCAGCCATCAGGCAATTGTTTTTTCGTGCCTTTGATGTGATTTCCGTTTTTGTCTGTCGCCATGCCGCCGCCCCCTTTTCCCATTCGTCACAGCTGTGTTGGAACGTGCGTTCCGTTAATTTGAGTATACAAGTCTGCAAGGCGAAAAGAAAACAAAAAACTGTCGGCGAACGCAGACCGAAATTCATTCCCACCCGGCTCGCTCCGCTCTCCGAGGATGGGGACTTCTTTTGGAATTCGTTAAAAAGGCCTGTCTCAAAAACACCGATGTAACGACACATTTTTTTCTTTGTAAGATTAAAGAAGGACAGATTACTTATCAAGATCCGGATGATTCCATCGAGGAAATTGCTTGGAAGACATCTGACGAATCATTGAAGTTGGAGCATGACTACCCGGAAGACCAAGAAACATTGCTTTCATTTTTATGGACATCAGGTTGCCAAGCCTTTTGAATTTCATGAAACCCCTCCATGCGCAATGCAGAATAATTTTTCGGGGTGGTGCTCTTTCAGATGTTGTCTTATTTAGCGATAAACAATTCAGGCAGCATAGCTACTCCGATAGAAAGCTTTTTACTTCTTCTTTGCTAAGTGAATCCTCCTCTAATATGCCTCCGCTATACAGGCCGTTCTGCTCTTCTATGATGCCGGCGTAATTGACAATGTAGTAATAGCTATCGGTTACATGCTTCAGAAGAAAGAGTAAGTACGTTTCCCCTTCCTCCACAAAATCCGTCGATTGATTCAGTTCCACCTTCCCGGGAGCTGTTCCTGAAATTGCTTCGGTTACTTCCAGCGTGGCGATTTGGGCATAGATTCCACTACTTGTTTCTTTGGTGATTGTATCTTCGACGGTCGCAAACGCAATTAAATCCGCTTCCGTTTTCATCTCTTCCAACGTCATAGCCGGCCAGTCTGCAGCGGCTGCCGGCTCATTGGAACCTTCCGCATTTTCATGAATCCCGGCCTCGCAGCCGGAAAGAACAAGAGAGACTGAAAGTACTCCAATAATAATTTTTGACGGTTTCATTGTATCCCACCTTCTATGGATTCGTCGGTTATTCAGGATAGAAGTTTCACGGAATACAGGAATTGCCATTCATCTTTGGCAAGCACCAATGAACCATCATGGCCATTGGACGTTTCTCTATTGAAATGACCCGTAAAGTTTCTGGAATTATATGTTAAGTATATATTTATTGAAAAATTTGATAATAATGAAACCAGATTCTTCCTGTTCCGTAGAATTAACCAAGCGACACGATAATAGGAGGGATGGGATGATTGGCCATACCGGAATGGTTCCAAGTAAGAAAGAAGAAATGACGCTTAAAAAAGTAATGAATGGATATGGGATATGTGCGTTCCTCGGTCTGATCCTATCCAGTCTCAACCATCCGGTTACCGGAATCGAAAACATGCAAATAATCCATAGCCGGGAGTTGCGGATGCATCAAAATGAAATGAAGGGATTTTTTCTTTTCATACTCGCAACTGCAGTTTTGTATTTTTCCTTGATTAACGGCTATTTCGTTCAGAAGGTGAGAAGAGCAGCTAAAGCAGCAACGCAGCAAGCTGTAAAACTCAGAGAGAAAAAGGAACAAAAATAACAAGGAGGGGAAGTGCTATGAACACGACGTTGGGTAAATTTCTGCTTGTGTGCTCGTTATTTTTCATATTAGCCAGCTTTTTTGCGCCGTTCGTGTTGCTGACGATTTTTCAGCAATTGTTCATCCAGCCGGAGCAAACCTGGTTTTTTGGCAGTCCATTTCTGAATTACGGTATCTATTTCGTTGCTTTCCTGATCATTGGAATCGCAATCGGTGTTTTCCGGTATGTCTTCTTCAATTCCGAGAAGACCAAAATGGCAACCTTCACTTGTTTTGCCGCCGCTTTAGTTCCGGCTTTCATGGCACTTTCGCTTTCTGCCAATCATTATTATTATTTTGATGAGGAAGGGATTCATCAAAATGGGCTTTTTCAGCTAACAGAGGAAATCCATCCTTGGAAAGATGTAGAGAAAATGACGGTCGTCACGGAAGACACAGCGGGCGGGACCAAACCGGTTTCGATGGTATTCACTGAAAGGGGCGGAGAGGAAATCCTTTTCCCTTTGACCGCACAATTGATCCGAAAGCGAAACCTATTGGAGAGCAGGCTCGTGGAGATGGATGTTACGCTGGATGCCATCTACCGGCAGAGCGATTCATGAATCGGAAAGGCAACAGCAGTACTTTACAATCTGTCTAATATACTTATGAAGGCAACGAAAAAGACTGCGGACAAACCCGGTTAAAGGGAGGTTGTCAGCAGTCTTGGAGGAACAGCGGATTTACTGTTTTTTTCGTTTACTCGTCATCGTCTTCCTCAGCGCCGGTTTCGTTCTCCTCATCTTCCGGCTCGACGAGCAATTCACCGGCTTGGTTAACTTCAACTTCATACTCGATGTTGTCGTCAGCGGCGATGATATCAAATTCGTATTCAGTCGTCCCGTTTTCTTCCTCTGTTTCTTCTTCTACGACTTCACCCGGAACTTCTGTAAGTGCCAATTCTTTCGCTTCTTCAAATGTGACTGCCAGATCTTCTGCTGCCCGGGAGTCCTGCGCCGTGAAAACGGCTCCGGTAAGAACCAGTGCAGAGGCGGCTCCGGCGATTGCCAGTTTCTTGTTTTTCTGCATAAGAACATCTCCTCTTGTATACTATTAATAGTATACCCGCAATAACGGGTCAAAAAAATGATAAAAAGATTAGAATTTGATGAGAAAGCCGCTGATTGCCCGGCTGTCAATAAGAGTAAAAGCGATCACCGATGGAGGAGTAAGGCATGCGAAATGAACAGGAAATGATGGATCTCATCTTACATACGGCCATAGCGGATGAGCGGATCCGCGCTGTCTGGATGAACGGGTCGCGGGCGGACGCGAATGCGCCGAGAGATAGGATGCAGGATTACGACATTGTTTATGCGGTGACGGATATCGAATCGTTTCGGCAGAATCCTGCCTGGATCGACCGTTTTGGCAGCCGGACCATGATGCAGGAACCGGACCAGTTGGATCACGCACGGGGCTGGAAGACTGATATGGAACGGTCTTATATGTATTTAATGCTATTCGACGATGGCAACCGGCTGGACTTGCGGCTGCTGGCAGTATCGGCAGCCCCGGCTGAAGCCCTCGCTGATTCATTGACCGTTCCGCTGCTGGATAAAGATGGATTACTGCCAGGAATTCCGCCGTCATCCGACAAAGATTACTGGGAACAGCGACCGACAGCACCGCAATTCGACGCGGCCTGCAATGAATTCTGGTGGTGTCTTCAAAATGTGGCAAAAGGAATCTGGCGGGATGAGTTGCCTTATGCAAAGAAGATATTCGAGGAGATTGTCCGGGCGCCATTGGATGACATGACGGCCTGGTATATCGGGATGGAGTCCGGCTTCCAGCGCTCGGCCGGCAAGATGGGCAAGTATTTTAAAAAGTACTTACCTGCTGACTGCTGGATGTTATATGAACAAACCTATGCAGACTCGCAAGGAGATAATATGTGGCAGGCGCTGTTCACGGCATGTGAATTGTTCCGGCTGCTCGCGACGGAAGTGGCAAAGAAATTCGGATTTTCCTATCCGCATGAAGCAGACCAAAACATGACTAAGTTCTTGCAGTCCATACGGCAATTACCTCGCGAAGCCAAAGAGATGTTGTGAGAACCTGACTGATACTTGAAAGTATTCCGAAAAGGTGAATTTGGACAAATGTGATGGCTCTCAGCGATGAATCGCTGGCCAGGCACGAATTAACGCGGTTAATTTGTTATGATGAACGGGTAAATAGGAAGAAACAGAGGAATCCGGAAACAGGAGACGCATGACGTCAAAATAATTGAGTGGTGGAAATATGAAATTCTTCAAACGCAATAAACGCGGACTCATCCAGTATGCAAATTACAGCGTGATCGGTCTTCTTTGTGCCGCACTGGACTTGCTGGTGCTGAATACCTTACTGGTGCTGTTTCCGACTAAAGATACATCCTTGCTGATGCTATTCAATACCATTGCTTACACAGCAGCTGTTACCAACAGTTATATATGGAATTCGAAATATACTTTCAAAGTAAGGAAAAGCAAAAAACAATTGATTCCATTCATCAGCCAAGCCATTGTCAGTATGTTTATCGCCAATGGAATATTTTTGGCCGGCATTTGGCTGTTGGATAAACTGCCGTTGTTTCCGGGCTGGGTCGATACGAATATCGCGAAAGGAATTTCGATGTATGCGTCTTTCCAAGCGAGCTTCTTTTTCAATAAATACATCGTTTTCCGGACAACGCCGCTGTTTGGAAAAAACAAAGAAGAAGAGGACAGCAAATGGAATTTCCGGGAGTGGAAAAAACGTAAATACAGCCAGAACTCCCGTTGGTAATGGAAACAATTGCACACACAGCTGTTTTTTCTTTTGGATCATTTAAAAAGTCACAGCAAAAAACCCGACCAGGAGTTACCTGATCGGGTTTCGTTATGGCTGAAATTATATTCTGCCGAAACCGGCGAAATGGTCGCCCCAGTACGGGCCGTAGACGCTATCGATATTGACGCTGCCGCCGTTAGCGGAAATCATCTTACCGTTGCCGAGATAGATCCCGATGTGCGAGATGCCCGCTTTGTACGTGCCGGCGAAGAATACGAGGTCGCCCGGCTGCGGGTTGCTCACTTTATCCGCCATGTTGTAATAGCCCTGGGCATTCGTACGGCCGATATCATGGCCCGCTTTGTTCAGCGTGTAGTAGATGAAGCCGCTGCAGTCAAAACCGGCCGGTGACGATCCGCCCCAAACATAAGGAACGCCCGCGTACTGCTTCGCGATACTTGCGACCGATGAGTACGAATTGCTTTCATACTGCGCTTTCACGCTCGGTGCCGAGCTGGATGAAGAGCCGCCGCTTGTCCGGATCGTCTGGCCCGGGTAGATCAGGTGGCCGGAAATGCCGTTGATCGACTGCAGGCTGGAAACGGACGTGCCGTAGTCCTGCGCGATTTCATACAACGTGTCGCCGTAGCTGACCGTATGGGTCGCTGCACTTGCTGGTGCGGCAACGGCAGAAGACAAGGCGACAGTAGCAGTAAGGGTGAGTAACGCTTTTTTTGTTCTTTTCATAGTAATGATGTGCTCCTTTGTGATCGGGAATCCATTCGTACCATCCGGTAACTGGCAATCCGCGAAATAGTTTGAGTTTTGGGTCCGTGTCAGCAGCGCATTAAAACCTCTATAATTATGATTCTTGATTTCATTTATCTTGATGCACGAATTCTCGAAGTTGCTTATCTTTTGAAGCCTTGCTCAGTGTATCATGGATAAATGCAAAATAAACCCTTGTAATGGCTTTGTGAAGAAAGCTACATCGCTTTGTTATAGTCTGTTTTATATTTAATGTTTTGTAACAAAGTCTTTTGATCCTATTCTATATAGAAGGAAATCAATGAAAGAAGAAGGCGGTACAAGCTATAATAGGAAAAGTGAAGGCATAGTTTAAGTTGCCGATCCGCCAGTTGACTGAAGAAAACGGAGGGGGGACAGGCCATGCTGAAGAAGCGGCTCCTATCAGTGTTAGTGCTGCTGGTCATGCCAATCCTGCTATTATCCGTCAGTCCGTCGAACACGGCTTTACCGACAGCGACATCGGAATTGATACTGCCGGTGGAACCTTCGGGAACAGGTGTGGTGCGCTATCAGGAATTCCATTCGGATGTTTTGGAACGATCCTATGCATATACAATTTATTTGCCGGATGGATATGGTCTATCAGGCAAGATTTATCCGGTTGTGTATCTTTTGCACGGTTCAGGCGGCACCGAGTACGACTGGCTGGACAATGGCCGGGCAAAAGAGACGGCCGATAACTTGATCGGAAGCGGAGCGATTCCACCGTCCATCATCGTCATGCCGCGCAGCAATAGCTGGTGGATCGATGGCTATAACGGAAAAGAGAAAACGGCTTTTTTCAATGATTTGATCCCGCACGTTGATCGAATGTGGCGAACGATTGCCGCAAAGGATGGACGGGCGGTTGCCGGCTTATCTGCTGGCGGTTATGGGGCGGTAAACTTCATTTTGGAACATCCGGAATTGTTTGCGGCAGGTGCGGCACTCAGTCCGGCGGTGTATCCGCTCCAGCCACCCGACGCCTCTTCTGCATTGCGGCATCCGGCTTTTTTGGCGCCGACGGGCGAGTATGACCCGCAACTATGGAGTGAGTCCATCTATACCCGGCACCTCGGAAAGTACAGAGAACAAGAGATCAAGGTGCCGCTTTATATTAATTCAGGTGCGGATGACCGGTTTGGCATTGCAGATCATGCATTGACGCTTTATCGGGAACTGCGGAAAGTGCAGCCGGAACTAGTGGAATTCAGCCTTGTGGAAGGCGACCATGAATGGGCTGTATGGAGAAAGACACTGCCGGAAGCGCTGACTTACATGTACCGATTTGTAAGCCCGCCCCGGAAAGCGGATGGATTACTGGAATGATGGACGGAATTGGTTCTGAGAAATACGCGGCTTGAAAGGGGGAGCGGTCTTGCCGGCTTTTATATGCATCACTTGTGGTACACAATATGCACCATCAGCGCAGCCACCGGCGCATTGCCGGATTTGTGAGGAAGAACGGCAATATGTAAATATAGACGGACAGCAATGGGCGACATTGGATGAGCTGCGGGAATCCGGCCGGTATTCAAACCGGATTGAGCAGATCAGCGAACGCATTTATTCGATTACCACCGCACCGAAATTCGCAATCGGACAGACGGCTTATTTCATAAAAGGACAGAAAGTCAACCTCCTTTGGGATGCCGTTACGTTCCTTGATGAAGAAACCAGCCGGTTTTTTGAACAGCAGGGAGGGATTGACGCGATTGCGCTGTCACATCCCCATTATTATTGTGCAGTGGCGGAATGGTCGGAAGAATTCAAGGCCGATGTTTACATCCATGAAGCGGACGCGGAATGGATCGTGAACCCCGGCAGCCGGTTCGAGCTGTGGAGCGGGAAGTCCTTGCAACTCAGTGAGGAGTTTACGCTGCATCAGCTCGGCGGTCATTTTGCGGGAGCGGCCATCGCGCACGCGGATATCGGGAAAGGCATCGTTTTTTCGGGAGATGTGATTCAAGTGGCATCCGACCGGAATTGGACGAGTTTCATGTACAGCTACCCGAATATGATTCCATTGCCCATCCCGGTTATCAAGCGTATGAAACAGGACATCAGCCGTCTGGTGTTTGATGAATTGTATAATGCGTTCGACCGCAAAGTGGCTCCGGATGCAAAAGAGAAAGTGCTGAAGTCCGCCGACCGGTACATTCAGGCGCTGAACGGGGAATTATTCGATACGTGACCACGTGACCAAAGGAGAGAATACAGCAGATGAACGGATTGATTTTGGAAGGCGGGGGCATGCGCGGCGTCTATACGGCCGGTGTGCTGGAATACTTCATGGAGAAGAACTTGTATTTGCCGTATGTAATCGGGGTATCGGCCGGCGCCAGCTATGCAACTTCTTATTTGGCCAGGCAACCGGGGCGGAATCGGGAAGTCTCAATCGGCTATATCCATCATCCGGATTACATTTCCCCGCGTAACTTGCTTAGAAAACGGGAATTATTCGGCATGGATCTATTATTCGATGAGCTCCCGAACCAGCTTGTGCCACTTGATTTTGATGCGCTCCATGCCGCACCGGAACAGTTCTGGATCACTGCAACCGATTGCGTGACAGGAGATCCGCTCTATTATGATAAGGCGGAATTGGGGTCGGATGTCCTGTCACTCGTAAGGGCGTCCTGCTCGCTGCCGTTCGTGTCACCGGGAGTGATTTATGACGGGAAAACCTTGATGGATGGCGGCATTTCCGATCCCATCCCGATCGGCAAAGCGCTGCAGGACGGAACGGATAAAAACATTATTGTCCTGACGAAATCAGCGGGCCACCGCAAAAAGCCCTCCCGGCTGATCCGGTCTGCCCGGCTGTTCTATAAACGCTATCCCGGGCTGACGGTGGCGCTTGAAAAGCGCTGGGCGTTATACAATGAAACGATGGAGCGCATCGAAGAGATGGAACGGGAAGGCGATGTGTTCATCTTCCGACCAACCGATGACCACGGTGTAACCCGGACGGAACGCGATCCAGTGAAGCTGGAGAAATTGTACAACCAAGGATATTCGGATGCCAAACGGCAATATGCCGGATTGGAGACCTGGCTGGAAAGTTGAGTTCTTCTTTTGATATCATAATTAAAAAACGGCCGTCAATTCAAATGTGAGTTGATGGCCGTTTTCGTGCTGTCTTTTCTTGCTGCATGCATGACTGGCTTATCACCTGAAGAGCGGAAGCGAGCATTCCAAACAGCAGCGTTGCAAGCGTCATGAAAAACAAAACCGGATCACCTCCGAGTCCGATTTCATCGACGATGATTGCATGGTAGTACATTGCTTGCAGGGAGACAACACCGGTGATCAGTGAGATGCTTAAGACTGAAATCAGTGAAAGAAAAGCATTGAACCGCTTAGGCAATAGAACCACAAAGAAAAGCAGCAATGAGACGAGCAACAGGAACAGAAAAACCGGCCGCAGCAGCGTAAACGTACCGAACGTTTCAAATGATTCATGAATATACAGGGTACTGGCTCCTTTCCAGGCGATGCAAACAGGCTTATGTGGTTTTTTGAAAAAGAGGAACTAAGCATTATTGACGCTATGCAAAGTAAGAAAGTTCCAAATCAGCAAGCTCATTTAAAGGATTGGACAGTTTACGCTGCCATATGAAGATGAAATCAACGCAGTACACGGAGCAGCAGCCAATACAAAAAAGGACATAACAGGTAACGAATACCGGCTTATGTCCCAAAAGCAATCCAATCAAGCTTCATATCCGAGCTTCCTTGAACGAACGGATTCCCAACTTCTAAAGGAGAAAAATGTGCAGGGTGCCGCAACACTTAACACGGCGCACAAGCACAGCCGCAATTCGGCGGGACCATCTCTTTTTTCTTCAATAAGTGGCGAAAGAATTCCTTACTGAACCGGGGATTATGTTGAACGGAAGGTTCAAACTTCCATGCTTCCCGCGCCCGTCGCTCAATTTCTTCTTTGCGTACCTGAATAAATGATTCATGGTCCAGCATGTGATCACTCCTCTAATGAAATTAAATTTATATTAATCAAAAAAAGTTGATTAATAACATAAAAATTTTAACAACAATCGGGTCTGAAGAGACAGCATAGCTCTTCAGACAGGAGGCCATTGATCTGCTCTATATTCAGGCTGTAATAGCTCCAGGTGCTCCGGGTCTCTTTATTGATCAGCCCGGCATCGAGCAGAATCTTTAAATGATACGAGAGCTTGGATTGCGGCATATCCATTAAAGGAGCCAAATCGCAGACGCAAGTCTCTCCGTGCCGGGTAAGCAGGTGCAGTATATGCAGCCGCTTTTTGTCAGCGAGCGCCTTGAATTTCGCCTGATACTGATCAAAGGCCTGCTCGAGTGAAATGTCTTGAAGAGGAATTTCTGAATTCATGGGTTCACCTGCTTAAATCAAGATTTATTGATGAATTAATCGTACTGCTGAAAAACAAGAAAGTCAACTGGTAAATCAATTATTTTTGATCAATCAATCGTCGTTAATTTTCATTTTAACTACAACCCCGAAAGAAGCGGAGCAGGTATCATTGCAAATGCAAATCCGCTAATGGAAAGCGTGTGTCAGAATTGCTGTGATATACTGAAAACATCAACGATAAGGAGTGAAGTGCATGTCGTTTTTAAACAAGATCCGGGCAAGTGCAGGAATGGGTAACGCGAAAGTGGACGCGCGGGTGAACGAAGCGCGGGTTCAGCAGGGAGGAACGGTCACAGGGGAAGTATTCATTGTGGGCGGTGCCGTCGATCAGAAGATCAATGGGCTGTACATTTGGGTCATGACCCAAGTGCTCGTGGAACAAGATGACCGGAAATTCCTTCAGGATGCGGAAATCCAGCGGGTGAATGTAAGTGACGCATTCACAATCAGTGCCAAAGAGGAAAAGATCATCCCGTTTTCGTTCGAATTATCACCAGAGACACCGCTGACAGTCGGCAAATCGGAAGTATGGCTGAAGACAGTCATGGACGTGCCATTCGCAGTGGACCCGAAAGACAAGGATTATTTGGAAGTGACCGGTAACGAAGCGGTGGAGAGAGTGCTTGCTGCAGCCAAACAACTCGGTTTTACTGTAAAGAAAGTGACGAATTTGAAAAGCCGCCGCACGCGCAGCGGCGTTGCACAGGAATTCGAATTCTATCCCGGTTCGGAATTCCGGCAGCATTTCAGTGAACTGGAACTGATTTTCGCGACGGATGCGACCGGCACGACTGTTTATATTGAGATGGATCATAAAGCGAAAGGGCTGGGCGGATTCCTTGCAGCCGCGATGGATATGGATGAGTCACGGATGACGTTGCGCTATGACAGCGGCCGGATGGGTGGCGTCTCGCAAGTGGCGGACGAACTTCGGGATACCTTGCTGGCAAACGCCCGGTAACCGATATACAGATAAAACTTGGGGACAGCCTGTCCTCAGGCTTTTTTTATTCCTTTTCCCGCCGTGCATAAGGAAAGACGTTTAAGAGAGTTGTGTAATAGGAACATATATAGTAGAAGCATTGGTACAGGAGGGAAAAGGACATGGCAGATAAACAAGAACGCAAGGAAGAAGTGGCACAATCATTAAAATCTGAAATGCCCGCAAAAGAAGTAAGGGACGGCGTGGAGATATCAAACCCGCTCGAAATCGCCCAGCGGCTGATCGAGGTGGCGGTGAACGATCTCGGTCTATCCCAAGGTGTTTATGAAATCTTGAAGAAACCGAAGCGCATCATGAAAGTATCGATTCCGGTCCGGATGGATGATGGTACATACCGGGAATTCGAGGGATTCCGCTCTCAGCACATTGATGTGCTCGGGCCAACAAAAGGCGGCGTGCGATTCCACCCGCTCGTTACAGAAGATGAAGTGGCGGCATTGTCTATTTGGATGTCACTGAAGTCGGCGATTCTCGGCATTCCATATGGCGGCGGGAAAGGCGGCATCGTCGTCAATCCGAAAGAATTATCCGAACGGGAACTCGAAGAATTGAGCCGCGGATTCATCCGGGAACTCGAGCCGATCATGGGGCCGGAAAAAGACATACCGGCTCCGGACGTCAATACGACACCGGAAATCATGGGTTGGATGATCGATGAATTTTCCCGCCTGAAAGGCAAAAACGTGCCGGGCACGGTCACCGGCAAGCCGATTATTTTGGGCGGATCTGCCGGCCGGGTGGAAGCGACCGGCCGGGGTGTCGTGTTCACCATCGCCCAGGCGGCGAATACACTGGGTCTCAAACTTGAAGGCATGACTGCTGTTGTACAAGGGTTTGGGAACGTCGGATCCGTCACGGCCAAGCTGCTGACAGAGCGCGGTGTGAAGGTGCTGGGCGTTACGGATGCAGGCGGTGGCGTCTACCACGAAGGCGGACTCGATATCGAGGAATTGCTGAAGCATGCGAAAGAGACCGGAACTGTTAAAGGATTCAACGGTTATGCAGATTTCGGAAACGAGGAGTTATTCAGTGCTGACTGCGACATTCTCGTGCCTGCAGCGCTTGAGAATCAGATCACAGCAGAAACCGGTCCGAAAATCAAAGCGAAAATCGTCGCGGAAGCCGCAAACGGTCCAACAACACCGGAAGGAAATGCCGCGATGGAAGACAATGGGGTGTTTGTCATACCGGATATCCTGTGTAACGCAGGGGGTGTGACAGTTTCTTATTTTGAATGGGTACAGAATACGACCCATCTGGCGTGGACAGAACAGGAAGTCAACGATCGCTTGTTTACGGAAATGACCCAGGCATTCGATGATGTGTATCAAATGAAAGAAAAGAAGAATGTCAAAATGCGGGATGCGGCATACTTGGTCGCAGTCGATCGCTTAGCAAATGCGATGAAAGCGAGAGGCTGGATCAGAGAATAATCTCGTCGAAACGCTACTTTAACCAGTATTAAAATTTATGGTAAAATACAAATCACGCTCAAGTGGGTAATCAATAGTTGATCATACATTAACTATTCCATTCCTGCTTGGGCTTTTTGTGCAGTACGGAGATATTGCAAATTTGCACTAAGCAGAAGGAATGATAAAAGATGATGAAGATTGCAGTTGCAGGTGCGGGGTATGTCGGACTAGTTACAGGTGTGTGTTTTGCGGAAATGGGACATCACGTGATCTGCGTCGACAAAGACACATCAAAGATTGAGAGCATGAAAACTGGAGTTTCGCCAATATTTGAACCAGGCTTGCAGGAATTGATGCGGAAAAATATCAGTGCCGGCAGACTCGAATTTACAACGGATTACAAGTTGGCTTATAGAGACCGGGGCGCAATATTCATTGCAGTTGGAACTCCCGAGCGTCTGGATGGTGCTGCTGATCTGACGCATATAGAAGAAACGATAAAACAAATTGCAGGAATGATTGAGCAGGATAGCCTTATTGTTATCAAATCCACTGTGCCTGTTGGGACGGCTGAACAGATGGAATCAATGATTCGTCTGTTTTTAAAAAACGATGTGAAAGTGGAAGTGGCATCTAATCCGGAATTCATGTCTCAAGGTTCTGCCATTCGCGATACATTATATGGCGACCGGATCATTATTGGAACAGCAAGCGAAGAAGCTGAAATCTTGCTCCGGACTATTTATGAACCATTTGAGCTCCCGATTGTCACAGTGAGCAGAAAATCAGCGGAACTGACTAAACTTGCCGCTAATGGGTTCCTGGCTCTAAAGATCTCGTATATGAATGATATCGCCGCTTTAAGTGAAGCGGTAGGAGCGGACATACAGGAAATTGCCAAAGGCATGCGCCTGGATGGCCGGATCGGCAGCAGTTTTCTCAACGCGGGGATAGGATTCGGAGGTTCATGTCTCCCAAAAGACATAAAAGCCCTTGATGTATACGCTCGGGAAAATGGACAGGAGCTCAAGATGATCAAAGCGGCACGGGAAGTGAATGATAAACAGCAGACCGTGTTATTCAGAAAGGCAAAAACATTGCTGGAAGAGTTTCACGGACTCAAAATTGCTGTATTAGGACTGACGTTCAAACCTGAAACCGACGATATACGGAACGCGGCTTCTCTCGTTAACATAGAGTTGTTGCTTAAACATGGAGCGGAAATCCAAGCATATGATCCGACGGGCGCGAAGAAAGCTGCCGCCGTTTTCCCGGAAGGAAAACATGGCGAGGGAACCATTGCTTATAGCCGAACGCTTGAGCAAGCTTTAGAAGGGGCGGATGTTTGTTTTATATTTACAGAGTGGGAAGAGATTAAATCGCTGCGTCCCGCTCTATTTAAACGTTTAATGCATTCTCCTTATGTCTTTGACGGACGGAACTTGTTCGATCTTCAGGAGATGGATGACGCAGGTATAAAATACACTTCGATCGGCCGCTGAATTGGCGGCTTTTTCATTTATTAATTTGGCGGTCTTCGGCTTCATTTAGAGACACTTTAATGATGCGAATCAAAAACGCAGGAAACTCAGAAAATTGTATTGACATTGATTCTCATTACCGGTAGACTTACAAATATAAAAGATAATGAGAATCGTTATCACCGAAGGGAGAAAGTCATGAAGAAATCAACATTATTATTTGCATCAGTCACACTGGCTGGAACATTATTAGTCGGCTGTGCGGGAGAGACGGAAGAAGCTGCAGAAGAGGCAGTTACAGAAGAAGCAGTGGCTGAAGAATCGACTGCTGAAGAAGTGGTGGAAGAGGAAGCGGCACCAGAAGAAGATGTTGCAGAGGAGGAAGTTGTTGAAGAGACAGAGACACAAGAAGTGACGGATGCAGCGGTGGAAGGATCGGATACGGCACTTCTGGTTGCTGATTATCAGGCAATTATGGCTGAACTCGGCAAAATGAAAGAAGATCAGCCGGTGGATTGGGCGTTAGTTGAGAGTACATACGCAAATGAATTAAAATCGGCAGCTGCTGATTTCGATAATTTCATCGCATCTGGCATTAATGCGGGGACGAGCGAAGAACTGGATCCGAATGTAGCCCGTCAATTGATTGATAAAGGCATTCAGTCATTTTTCTACCAGTATCAAAAAGACCTGCAGTCTGAAGCGGCAGAAGCTTTGGCAGCCGGCGACCAGGAAGCGGCGAATGCCACTTTTGCAGAGTTGAACTACTTGGTGGATACGGTATTTATTCCGACAGCGGAAAAACGTGACGCTTTTTATGAACTGGCAGCAGAAGACAGCATTGTCGGCAATATTGAAAATGGCCTTGCCCTTCAGCAAGAGGCATTGGAAGCTGGAAATGCAGAAGATTTTGCTGTGTATAAACAAGTGACGGATAAATCCATCTACAGAAGCTATTACTTGGCTTCGAATTCCTATGTAGAAAAAATTGCACAAGCTGTGGCAGAAGGAAACGCTGATCCTGCCGACCTTCAGATTATGCAGGCAGAAGCGCTCGGCTTCTATCAGGCAATCCAGGGATCGTTATCAGGAGGAGATGAAGAAGCAGCGGCAGAACTTCAGACGCTATTCGACTTCAGCACAACTGACCCGGCCACACTGGATCCGGAAGCAGTGGAAGCACTGTTCAGTGAGGCGTTTATCGCCAAAATCGCCGGCTACCACCAGAAAGCTGCAGACACAGTGGCAGCGGGTGACATTGCAACAGCACGCATCCAGGCAATGGAAGCGAACGTATTTCTGAAAGCGATTGAACTGGATCTGATTGAAGAGCTCGGAGAGGAACAGACGGCCACACTGCTTGAAGAAGCTCAATTGTGGTATGAAGCGATTGCGAACGGAGATGCAGAAGCTGCAGCAGCGCACAGCGAAGCGATCGTTCCAGTTATTACAGGCTTAGTTGAATAACGATACATCCGTTTGAGATGGTAAGGCAAGGATAAGCGATGTCTTATTCTTGCCTCTCTCTGTATAATCGGCAGATGAATAGGCAGGTGACCAAAAGTGAAAGTTCTCATTACAGGCGGCGCCGGGTTCATCGGCAGTCATTTAGCCAAGAAACTGCTGTCCGCTAAGCATAATGTGACGATTGCTGACAGTTTCGATCCTTACTATCAGCCGGACCGAAAAAAACAACAGCTGGCCGAAGTGGAAAAATTGAACTTACCTTTTACTTTCCTAGAAATGGATTTGCTCGAAGAAGACAATTGCCGAAAAATAATTCTAGATGGACAGTTTGATGCTATAATTCATTTGGCCGCTTTGCCGGGAGTTCCGGCATCGCTGCTGAATCCCGCCCGGTATATCGATTATGATGTGAAGATGACGGTCAATTTACTGAAACAAGCGAGTGAAGCAAATGTGGGGCATTTCCTGTTTGCCTCTTCCTCTTCCGTCTATGGAAACCAATCGGGAATGCCACTCCAGGAAGATATGGCAAATGGACGGACAGCTTCTCCTTATGCAGCAGCAAAAGCAGGAGCCGAAGCGTTTTGTCGCGCGTACGAGTCCCTATATGGCTTTAAATTGACGATACTTCGCTTTTTTACCGTTTATGGACCATGGGGGCGCCCGGATATGGCAATCACAAATTTTGTCTTCAATTTACTGGAAGGAAAGCGGATAAAAGTTTTCGATCGGAATTCAGCTCGGGATTATACTTATATTGATGATATAGCAGACGGGATAAACCGGGCGCTTGTCCGTCCGGGCAACAGCGCCATCTATAATTTAGGCGCAGGCAGTCCAGTGTCCATGCAGCAGCTATTGGAGTTGCTTGAGGTCCGGTTTCCGGCAATGGAAATTGAAGTGGCCGGCAAACGGCCTGGAGATGTAGAAGAGACGTGGAGTGATATCACAAAAGCGCAGCTGGATCTTGGATTTTTCCCACAGGTACAGCTGGAAGAAGGGTTGGACCTGACCATCCAATGGGCAAAAAACTACTTAAACCGTTAATTCATATAGGCAGCCTGCTGCTCTTCCTGTTCTTTCTATTCCTCACTGTCCGTTTTTTTGATATCGGTCTGTTGATTCAGCAACTCCGGCAAATCTTTTTCAACGGTCATTGGTTTGTCTTTCTTACAGCCTGTTATTTATCCGCTTTCGTATTGCGGACAATGGCCTGGAAAATGTATTTAAAGGGACAGCATCCATTTCGGGTCTATTTGTCTGCTCTTTTCTACAGCCTGTTTATTAATCATATTTTCCCATTCAAAGCAGGTGAAGTTGTCCGGACCGGCGTGTTGGCCGGTGAGCCGGAAATGGACATCGATACTGCGGCTCATTCGGTGATCGTCATGCGGCTGCTGGATTTGGCTTGCCTCGGCAGCCTGTCGCTCGCCGGCGCTTTGGTGTTCGGAGTTTCTCTTGATACTCATTTTCTTTTCTTACTGGTTTCCGTCTGCTTCGTTATAGGGTTGGGTATGCTATGGATACTTCATAAAAAATCCCCTGCTTTTTACCGGAAACATTCGGCGATATTGGAAGCGGCACTCAGTCTTAAACGTTTTCCGCTTATTCTGGGATTGATTGGATTCAGCTGGATACTGGAAGCGGTTGTCCTCTATGGTTTTATCAAAGGAACCGGACTGGATCTGGCCTTCTTGGAAGCCATTTGGGCAAATAGCCTGACTGTAGCTTCAGGGGTGTTCCAATTTGCCCCGGGAGGGCTGGCGACATACGAAAGTGTGTTGAGTTTTGCGCTTGTGCAAACAGGGTTCGACTGGGCTCAGGCCTATCATTTAGCCATCATTACGCACGGCTATAAATTTCTTTTTTCATTTGCAGCCGGTGCATCCGCACTTATACTTCATCCGATTCCGCTGCTTCAGCTGAAGAAGTGGACCCTGAAGAAAGGAAGGCAAGTATGAAACAAGCCTCGAAATTTGAAAAAACAGCAGCACGGTGCTGGAATCTGTTGAATGAAGGCAAGCCCTTCACGCCGATTTTCGTCTTTGGAACGATGCTGCTTTACCATATGACAGAGTGGGGAAGTTCCGTGTTCTGGAATGCGTTCTTCCTGTCGCTCTTATGCATTGTGCCTTTGCTTGGTTTATTTTTTAAATTTGATTTTCCGCTCTTTTTGCGAAATTATTTATGGCTGCCGGTTATCGCCTATTTGATGGTATTCGAGACATATAATCTCGGACTGCTGCTATTGGCACTCGGGCTCTACTTTTTCTTTACCGTCTGGTTCTGGGGTTCGTTTTACTACCATTTGCGGATTGGCGTCACGCTGTGGAACTTCAAACGATTCTGGAAACTTGTGCTGAAAAACAGCGATTCCACCAGCGGCAATGCACAAGAGCAGATGCCGAAATTTCTCCTTCTGCTGTCTTTCTGGGATTTGCTGTTCCGTACATTTGTGACGGATCAAGCCGCCTCATTCGAATGGGGAACATATGGTTTATTTCTCGCCGGGCTGTTCGTCTATACGTTGATCCTTCATAAAAACTTATTTGATTGGAAACCGGCAGAATACAGTAGTTACCTCGATTCGGCCAGCCAGAGTTTACGACCGGTCAATGACCGCGTGATTACCATTGTCATCGACGGCATGCGGAAAGAACGATTTTATGAAGCTGATACCCCATTTCTGGATCAGCTGAGGAAGAATGGCACGGAATATACGCAAATGGAAACGGTTTATCCGGCGAGAACGGTCGTTTGCTTCACGTCCATGATGACAGGCACTTACCCGCGTGAACATGGCATCACATCGAATATGGTCTGGAAGCTCGGAACAAAAGCAGAAACGGTTTTCGATTCGTTGCGGAAAGTCGGGAAAAGCGGCCGGCTGCTCGGGATCGCTCATTTGGTCGATTCAATGGGAGCGGATGTCGACACCATCACTGCCGTCATGAACAAGGATGAAGCGGACCGGAATACCATAGAGCGGGCCAAAGAA
The DNA here is from genome assembly GCF_001999905.1 of Planococcus lenghuensis. Classification (NCBI taxonomy): domain Bacteria; kingdom Bacillati; phylum Bacillota; class Bacilli; order Caryophanales; family Caryophanaceae; genus Planococcus; species Planococcus lenghuensis. The sequence goes on along the minus strand of NZ_CP019640.1, from coordinate 2,024,237 downwards.
ATCATGGAAGCGAAGAATCCGGATTTCTTTAAGGTCCAGTTGATCGGAACTGACCAGATCGGTCACAGCCGGGGTGTGCTGTATGATGAATACCTGGAAAAGATCGCGGAAGCGGACCGGCTGATTGAAGAATTCGTCGGCTGGCTTGAGAAAAAAGGATATATGAAAAACACAACACTCATCGTGTGTGCAGATCACGGCCAGGCGGACGGCATTGGCGGCCATGGCCATTTGGATGAAGGGGAACGGTTTGTGCCATTCTTCATGCATGGGACCCAAATCGCCAGAGGGAAAGTAGTGGAAGACCGCCACAGTCTCGTCTCTCTCGCATCAACCGTCACTTATTTGCTTGGTGCACCGTTCCCGGAAAAAAGCAGAGGCCCTGTTCTGCATGAAGCGATTGAGCCAGTGCAAAAGGAGAACGTGTCATAATGAACCAACTTGTAATTGTATTTTTGCCCGCTCATAACGAAGAAGAAACCGTCGGGGAAGTGATCAGTAAAATTCCCCGGCATTTCCACCCGGAAGTGACAGTGGAAGTGCTCGTTGTGGATGACGGATCACAGGATGGAACAGTGGCAGCCGCTGCAGCTGCCGGAGCGGATCACATCATATCACTTCCAGCCAATAAGGGACTGGGAGCGGCGGTGAGGGAAGGTCTTTTCCGTTGTGATAAGCTCGGGGCGGATATTGCTGTCATGATCGATGCGGATAATGAATACCCCGCCTGGCAAATACCTGACCTTCTGGAGCCGCTGTTAAATGGAGAAGCCGATTATATAATGGGCTCCCGTTTTTTAGGTACGATCCGTGGTATGCGGCTGAACCGCCGGCTGGGGAATTATTTTTTTACGTTCCTGCAGTCGGTACTGGTGGGAAAGCGTATCGCTGACGGTCAGTCCGGAATGCGGGCGTTTTCAAAGCAGGCGATGCAACATGCTGATATCATTCATGATTATAATTATGCCCAGGTGATTACATTGAACCTCATCCGAAAAGGTTTCCGGATGAAAGAAGTGCCCATTGATTACCAAGTCCGTTCAAAAGGGCAATCCTTCATTAAATTCAAAGCATACATGCTGGCCGTGTTCCCTGCAATCGTCAAAGAGATGTCACGCCCTGTCGGAAAAATCACCATTAATCCCACTGCCCATGCAGTAAAGTCAGATAGAGGGAAACAGAAAGCCTCTTAATTAAAAAATTACCTGCTTCGTCAGTTCTTTCTGTTGGCAGGCCTGGTAAGGAGGGAAACAATGAAAAAAACATTTATAACTTGCGTCAGTCTGCTGCTTGTCCTCTTGGTGCAGATTCAGACTGCTTACGGATACACGTATGGTGATCCCAATGAAGAAAAAGTGGCGGAAGCTTATAAGGAAGTGGTTCTTTACTTGAACGAATCCCCGCCGAATTTTGAGAGTTCGATCGCCGTATTCGAAACGGTGAAAGAAGAAGTTGATATGCATATGGGTCCGGAACCGGGTCAGGCGATCATCAGTCACCTGGAAAATGAAAATAAAGAAGATGCTATTGAAGCGTTCGAAAAAACACTCGCTCTCAATATCGCCCGCCGGCTGGAGAATGTGGATAAAAACTTCACCGAGTATGATACAAGCAAAAAATTATTGGCGAAAGCTTATGCTACATATGAAGCCCTTGTTCCGGCAATCGAAGAAAGAAATGCGGAACTGAACCTTCAATTGAAGCTGGAGTTTGAAGGAGCGCTTGAAGCGATCGGCAATCCCGGGCTCTTTGGGGTCGGAGAAAAGGAAGCGGATTACGATCAATTCATCGTCCATAAAGATGCCATCCTTTCCTCTTTGCAGGAAACGTTCGGACTGGCGAGCATGGAAGTCAGCCATTATTCTGCAGAGGATTTCCAGGTGGCGGAAGAAGCGTCGGCTGTTAAATCATCAGACTGGACGGACTTGTCCAATTTGAAAAATTGGCTGCCGCTGCTCCTTTTAATCACTGTTATTTTGGCGGTCGTGTTATATGTCGCCCGGAAACGGAAAAAGATTCAATAAGGATTTGTCAGAGAAAGGAGAATGACAATGGAAGTACAAGCGCTGCTGATCACCTTTCGTGAAGTGCTGGAAGCATTGCTCATTATAGGGATTATCAACACCTACTTGCTGAAAACACAGAACGGCAAGTATAAAAAATATATCTGGCTCGGAGCAGGACTTGCAGTCGTTGCCAGTATTGCTGTCGCTTTTCTGTTCCAAGTCGTTTTTACCGGTTTTGCCGCAATGGGCAGTGAAATCTACTTGAAAATCGGGATCATGCTTGTGTCTTCTATTCTTCTGACCCAGATGGTGTTCTGGATGGCAAGCCACAGCAAAGACATCAAAAAGAATATGGAAGGAAAAATGGATAAGTTCATTTCTACCGGCAATGTAGCCGGCATGATCATCCATTCATTCCTGGTTGTTCTTCGGGAAGGGATTGAAACGGTCTTTTTCTTTGCGGCCATAACCGGCGGAGACATCGGCGCTGCTCTAGAAGGCTGGGGCGCCATCACAGGGGCGTTGATTGCAGCGACTCTGTCTTATCTGTTATTTAAAGGAACTATGTCAATTCCACTCAAGACATTTTTCAAAGTCACAGGCGTATTCATCGTTTTGATTGCTGCAGGACTGTTCGTGCAGGCGATTTCAATGATGCAGGACATTAAGGTGATTGGCAGTGTCGTACCGCACCTCTACAACTTGACTTGGCTGCTGCCGGAGCATCCGATCGATCATGCACACTTTGTTCGGGATACGGGGTTGACGCCGGTTTTCTCAGGTGACATCGGTATTTTTCTGAAGGCATTGTTCGGTTATTCCTCGATGCCGTCTCTTGAAGAAGTGGTGGCTTACTTGGGCTACTTCCTGGTTATTTATTTGCTGATCAATGTAAAAAGCACTTCTGCTGTTCCTGCTCGAGCAAAACAGAGATCAGAAACTCAGGAAAAAGAAGCGTTTCATCAAACCGAGAAAAAGAAACAAAACATCGTCAGCGACATAAATTGAAGAAATATCCCGGGCAAGACGAATACAACGTATTCAGTCTTGCCTGTTTTCTATTGCTTTGAGAGAAAGTTGCTGAGGAAGCTTGCGCAAGGAGGTCATTATGGAAAAAAGCAAGTTTGCGATTTTGAATTCCCGCCAGTCACTCATTCGGATGGCCAGCTTTGCATTCGGTGTTCTGCTCCTCGGATTGCTGACGGTCTTTCGGCTGGTATACAGTAGCACTTATGCAAGGTCATGGGACCATGTCGACTTTGCTCTGGCACTCGACCGCTATGATCTTATGGCGATGCAGCCCCACTTTCCCGGCTATCCGTACTTCATCTTCGGAGGTACTTTGGTCCATGAATGGATCGGGGACCCGGTACAAGCGCTGGCTGTCTTCAATGCCATCATGCTGTTACTGGCAGCGCTTCCGATTTACTGGATCGCCAGGCGAAGGCTTGCACCTTTGGAAAGCCTGACCACTTGTCTGGCAGTCGAATCGCTTGGCTATTTATCTGTCATGGGAACAGAAGCGATGAGTGAAGCGACTGCTGTCAGTGTGCTGTTCTGGTACTTATGGAGTCTCGTATGGGCTTATGAAAAAAAAGGGACGCCCAGTCAATTGCTGCCCATCATCTTATTCAGTGTACTGTTAGGAGTCCGACTCTCTTATCTCCCGTTCGGTTTAGGCTTGCTGCTGCTGTTTTTTGCAACACGGAAAAGATTTCAGACGACTGGCAGATTTCTGGGCTATTTGGCAGGCCAATGCCTGCTTGTTTTTTTGTTTCAGCTGGTATGGATCAGTGCGCTGATCGTATCAGAAGGAAGTATGGTCACATTCATTTCCCTGTCGCTGCAGTTCGTTAACGGGCATTTCAATGAGTGGGGAGGAGCGGTGACTGCTGAGTCGACTCCTATCATCAGCCGGGCGGCCACACTGCTGTTTACGAACATTCTCTGGGTCGGAATATCGGGAGGTTCATGGATTGGGGCATCGGGTATGGGAGTGCTGTTTTTTTACGCCAGCTGGCTGCTTATCAAGCGCCGATCCGGTTTGTCCAAGCTCGCAATTTTCGCCATGGTCTTATGGCTCAGTTACTTTTTTTGGGCATTGTTTGCTCAAAATATCGATAAACCCCGGCATGCCTTGCCGCTTGCAGTTATGGCAGTATTCCTTCTAAGCATATTTGTATTGAAAAGAGAAACCCGGAAGTTCGGACGATTGCTACTTCTTACAATAATTGCGATACAATTCTTAATTAGCTACGATCTTATGCAGGAAAAAGCGGAAGAAGTCCCTGCGGTTTATCAGCTGGCGGAATACTTAACAGATTACCCTGATCCCTTTATCATTTATACTTGGGAAGAAGCAAGGGTTTTTGATTATCTTGGCGTGCCTTACCTATATAGGCAGGTAGAGACCTTTGAAGTATTTGCAAGCATGAACAGTATAGGACCAAAACGGAATTTATTTTTGACAGACCATGTAGTGGAGGGGTTTCGGAATCAGGGCGTGACACTTTCAGGTAATCTTGAAAAGGTGAAATCATTTAAATCCAATCCTCTGTTTGAACCCGTGTACGATGAAATTGTACTTTATGAGTGGGTGAATAATTGATTGCAATGTAAAATGGATGATTCGTGAAAAGCAATTATTGGGTCAGTCGAAGTTGCTGAAACGGAAGAGGAACCAAGCGGCATATTTGCTGAAAACTCTGTCAGTTGGTACTCTTAAAAGGAGGAGGCTGATAGTATGAGTGAACCAATTGAATTGTCGAGAATCAAAGTGTACCAGAAAGACACGCCGAATAAGATACGGGAAGCCTACATCCAAGGATTTGATGAGCCGTTTTTCTTCGGCGTCCATGGCGGTGTCCGTGCGTTTTATGGCGTAGAGACGGAAGTCGAATACCCATCAACGCTTGACCATATTGTGGCAGCTGCAGGCGGCTGACTGGTCGGGACATTGTCCGGCGCGCTGGAAGCGCGTAAAATTCCGACCTCACCGGATAAAGTGAGAGCCGATGTACAGGGTACCATCGAAGCTCCTGAAGGTGTATTGAAAATCACGAAAATCAGTGTGAAATACTTTCTGAAAATACCGGAAGGAAAAACGGAAGCGGCTGAACGTGCGTTAGCTGTTTTTGACCGCGGCTGTCCAGTCGCACAGACCTTAAAAGGGGCTGTGGACATTGAACATGATTGGGAAATTGAAACGTATAGCGAATAGGCATAAGAACACCTGCAAACTTGCAGGTGTTTTTTGATGCGGTTTTCTACGGCAGGTTTGAAACTGACTTTAAAAACTGAAATAGAAGATATCTCTGCGTTTTATTGAAAATAAAGAAGTCGGTTTTGCTGTTCGGCTAATTTAAAACTTTGTAAGGAGTATTGATATATACTCCTCGCTGTGTAGAGCCATCACTTTTCAGTTCGTTCTCGCGATATATTATAAAAAGCTGCTACCGTAAACCCGGTAGCAGCTTTCTTCTGTCTAAGGTTATTTGTTTCCTTCCTCTGATCCGCCAGAGCCGCCTTGGCTTCCGCCTCCACTCTCACTGCGTCGGAATTCCTGAGCAGCCGTAGCCACTGCAGCACCTACGATCCGACCAACTTCTTCCGCTGAATAACGTTTCTCATCGCCGCCGCCTGAGCTTTGGTTCTGCTGTTCGTTGTTCTTTTCTTCGTTTCTGCTTGCCATTTGAATCCCTCCATTAGTGTTTTTTGAGTGCAGTATCCAAATACCTCCGTACGATAGAGATAAACCGCTTTCATAAATAAATTGCAGAAATTTCTAAAAACTGTTCGAAATGCCTTGAATAATAAGAGCTTTTCGACTAGAAGTGAATCGGAAAAAATGAACAGAAAGATATGGCTGAACATAAAATTCTCCCGAAACACCTGTACTTGGTATTGTCCTTTCAAAGGATTTCAAAAGACACCTGCTGTTTTTTAATTGAAAGAAAGGGAAACAGGAACGTAGAAGAGTGGCTGGCTGTACTATCTGTGTAAAGGAGGAAACCAATGAATAGATTACAAACGCATGTGAAGTGGCGGCTGGGGATCCTCGTGGCGCTGGTATACCTGCTGATTCCTTACACACTGGGAATCGAAAGTGACGTCCAAATTACCGATCAGCTGACCTTCTTCGTCAACTGGCTGATTATTGCTGTGATTGCGGCATGGTTTGTCCACCGGTCCCATCCGCGAAATTCGCTGGAACTGATTCTGCTCGGTGTTTTCGTCTTTTACTTATACATACTTCATCAGCTGGTCAGTTACATTCCTCTCAGCTTTTATTTAAGCGGAGAGTATACCCGAGATTTATCAATCATATGGGAGAACGTTAATCTTGTGCCATTTCAAACGATTCAGCATGTTTTTATTTATCCTATTTCAGAAACACACCACATCATCCAGTCAGGCGGCAATCTTTTGCTGCTAGTGCCATTCGCCTTTATTTTACGCCTTTTTGGATTTACAGCTTCCGTTGTGAAAACAACAGCTGTTGTGTTTTTCATCTCCATTGGGATTGAATCATTTCAGTTTGTCCTCAATTTACTGGCATCCGGCCATGCGGGCATTGCACCGGAAAGTAAGACTCGGACGATTGATATCGACGATGTCATTCTGAATACGCTGGGTGGTTATTTGGGTGCTTTGCTTTACTCATTCTATAGCAAAAAAATGAAAAGGTGAAAACAGCATAATGTGGAAACGGTTGTCTTTGCCTTTTTGTGCAGGAAACTTACTGAAGATAAACAGTGATAATATCGGGACACACGTCGACAAAAAGAAGGGAGCGTTATAAAAATAACAGATTCCCATGTACCTTTCTTGCTTTAAAGGATAAGGACGGCTGTACTGCTTTATTCTTTCCTAGAAAGCTAGCCAGACGATAAGGGTAAGGAAAAAAGAACAGGACCTGAGAAATCGGTTGACAGATCGGGTCAAAATATATATCCACAAACAGGAAATTTGAAGCGGGACACTGAAATAGCTAAACTGAAAAAGCAAGATACAGATCAGATAAAGGAGGTGCAAAAATGGCTGCCACAATTACTGCTGCAGAATACACAGAACGCGTAAAGGATACCGGAAAGCCGTTCGTCCTCGAGTTCGGGGCCGATTGGTGACCGGGCTGTAGACACTTGAGACCGGTGGTTTCAAACGTTGCTGAACAAGTAAGTTCAGTGGATTTCTATTATGTAGATGTTGATCAGTCGCCGGAATTGGCCCAACAATTCGGTGTACAAAGCATTCCGACAATGGTTCTTCTGAAGGATGGGGAAGAAGCTGACCGATCAGTCGGGTTCATCCCGGAAGAAAAAGTGAAGGAATTTGCGCAAGTGTAATGACACAAAAAAGCCTCCGCGCATTGCGGAGGCTTTTTTAATTGTTCTGTCATTGACATGCTTGTGATTTTAAAGCTGTTTTCCATGCTTGTAGATTCCGGTTATTCAATTGCGGCGGTATGCTATTCTTTAAACAAGAAACTATATTAAAGCTTTTAGTAGTTCAGGAACTGCCATTGTCTAAACCTCCAATTCTCCATTGTTTTAACTTGATTGCACATTCAATGAGGTGTATTGAGCAACGAGCAGATCATCGAACTATAGGAGGAGTATAAATGAAAGGTCTTATAATTGTCATCTTGACGGTGATCGGAATCATCATACTTTCTGCCTGTACAGAGAAGGGAGGAGAAGAAGGCATACTCGCTGAGCCATCACGTCTCAGCGATAATCTGCCAAATAATTATAGCAGCCAAGAGGTAAGTTTTGTAATCTCTACTAACAGTGAACCTGTCAAAGCACCAGCCAGAGACCTGTTTTTAGAGATTACGAACACAGGCGCACAACCGATTGAATATGAGCCAGGAGTCTTTTACGAAAAAATGGTGGATGGAAATTGGCATCGAGTGTTGGACGACAATAACTCTGTATATGCCGATATTCTATATGTAATTCCTTCTGGAGAAACGGATAAACTGAATCTTCCTCTTGAAAATTTTGAACATCGATTTTCTGAAGGAACATACCGGATAATAAAAACTTTTGAGGTGTCTGACAAGGAAAAGGTGACTTTGTCGGTTCAATTCATAGTAGAAGGTTAGAAGAGACTCATTGAAAGGTTCTATATGAAACGCAGTATTGTTTTTCTCTTTTGGTTCGTTACAAAGCTTGTACTTGATCTAGAGAAATCGCTTCAGGCAGACGCTTTCCGCGGGGCGGTCCGCAAGCCGCTTCGATCGCGCTGCGATCTCCAGGATCTCGCGTGCCCCCTGATCCCGCAGTTAAAAACCGATGCTCCTGCGCCGCTTCGCGGCTCGTCGCAAATGAGCGGGGCAAGAGGATTTTGACCCGCTCATTCGCTGCCTGTCGCTCTTGCTTTCAAGCATCGGCTACAGCTGACGGGAAATGCGGGATAGTCTGGCAGCAAAGTGCTGTTTCATCTATCTCGCTCTTTCTTGTCCGTCTGTTACCTGAATGGACATGCTGGAATGGTCATGAAGATACCCAGCACCGGCGCGTCCATGTGAGAGGCAAAGGCGTAAGACTGGCGGGTTTTTCCAGGTTTGCGGCGAGAGCCCTTCCCCGAGCGATCGGTGCGGATTTAGAGAGAATCTTTACTGCGTTTCATATAGTAAAGAACTTAATCACTTCCTGAAAAATGAAAAGGACTACTCTGAAAATCCAGTTTACCTGACCTTTCAAAGCAGCCCTTTTTTAGCTCATTGAAAGCAATTTAAACGTGTAGCCTTTTTCCTTGATTGCCTGAATCAGTTTCTGCAGGACACTGACCGTCTGCGGCAGTTCATGGAGCAGCACAACCGCGCCGTCTTCCAGATTTTCAACAACATTGGTTACAATCGCAGCCGGATCGTCACGCAGCTCCCAGTCGAGGGAGGCGATCCGCCACATCACCGGTGTAAGTTCCAGCGTTTCAGCGGTTCGGAGCGTGGCTTGATCGTACTGCCCGAATGGCGGCCGGAAGTAACGGGGCCGGATACCTGTGACGGCTTCCAACTGCTCTATAGAACTGCGCAGCTCGTGAAGCTGCTGTTCCTCTGACAGACGAACGAGATTCGGGTGTTTCACTGTATGCGTGCCAATGACATGACCTTCCGCTAATACCCGCTGCCAAGGGCGAGCAGGGTACAGCAGACGGGTCTGCCAGAAAAACATGGCCGGCACCTTTTCTTCACTTAAAACATCAAGAATTTCCGGTAAAAATTTGCCGGGCCCGTCATCGAATGTCAGAATAACGGACTTTTCTTCCTGTCCAGGATCAGAAACGATGACGGCCGGATCCTCTGAGTCGTACACGACTCGTGTGCAATCGACCACTCAAGGACTTTTAATCATCTTCATTCATCCTTTCGCATCAGGTAGTCGTACTGAGACCTTGCTGCGGTTCAGAGCCGTACGTCTCCTGGAACTCTCTTCCTGTGAAATCGCGCGGGTCGCCGTCGAAAATCAATTCGCCATCACGCAGTGCGATGATGCGGGTGGCGTAACGTTTTGCAAGCTCCACATCATGCACATTGATGATGGTCAGTAAATCCAATCGTTTGTGCATATCCAGAAGCAGGGTAAACACGTAATCGGCCGTCCCCGGGTCGAGACTTGCCACCGGTTCATCGCCGAGGATGACCTTTGGTTCCTGGACAAGTGCCCGGGCAATGCCGACCCGTTGTTTCTGGCCGCCGCTCAAATTCTCCACCCGGCGATTCATCATTTCTTCAAGACCGACTTCACAGATCACTTGCTTGGCCCGGCTGACTTCCTGTTCGGAAAACCAGCCCACAAGGTTCTTGAATGACGGCCGGTACCCGAACGTGCCGGTCAGCACATTCTGCAGGACACTGAGCCGGGGAATCAAATTGAAGTGCTGAAAAATCATGCCCACTTCCCGTCGGACTTTCCGGAGTTCTTCTTCACGCGCCCCGGTCACTTGGCGGTCGCCAAGTGCCACCGTTCCTTCCGTCGGCAATTGGAGTCCGTTGATGCAACGGATGAACGTGGATTTGCCGGCGCCGCTTTTGCCAAGCACGCAAATGAACTCACCCTTATTCATTGTAAGGGACAGATCCGACAGGGCAGCCGTCTTCGTGCCCGGATAACGGACTGTCACATTTTCCATTGTCAGCATGCCGTCCGCCTCCTTAAATCACTCTGTTTCTGACAAAACTGCCGGTGAAGTCGACGATGATGACCATCACCATGATGATCAGCACATCGAGTGCCACCGATTCGTACTGGAATGTCTTGAAATCGTTGAACAAGCGCTGCCCGATACCGCCTCCGCCGATGAAACCGAGAATGAGGGATGTCCGGATGGCCACTTCGAACCGGTAAAAAAAGTTCGACAGCACATTCGGCCAGATTTGCGGCAGGATGCTGAACAGAGAAGCGATCCAGCTCTTCGCTCCGACCGCTTTCATCGCTTCCTGCGGGCCGGGATCCGCCGCTTCGATCAGCTCTGAGATCAGTTTACCCATGACCCCCACGTTATGGATCATGATGGCGATGACCGCCGGGAACGGACCGAGCCCGAGTGTCGTCAGCAAAATCAGCCCGAACACGATTTCCGGCACGGACCGGACGAAGCTCAATGCGATCCGCATGGCATTATAAAGGATTTTTGATGGCGCTGTATTACGGGCGGCGGCGAAGCTCAGCGGCAACGCAATCAGTAGGCCGAACACACTGCCAAGAAAAGCCATCGCCAATGTCTCAAGCATATCTTGGATCATATCCGGCAGTTCGGAGAAATTCATCGGGAACCACTCGGCAAGAAACTCGATCATGTTGCGGAAATCCCGGAACTTCGAAAGATCGAACTCTGTCAGCCGCATGCTGAAATAAACGAATACGACCAGCAGCGCCACCGTTATCAGATTACTTTTTTTGAACCACACCGCAAATCAACTCTATTCTTCGATAATGCCCTGCTGGATGGCTGCCTGCCGGATGCTTTCATAATCTTCTGGTGTCGCTTCAGTGAAACCGTCCGCTCCGAAGGCATCCAGGATTTCCTGGTCTTCAATCGCGAGGAACGCTTCCCGGATAGCAGCAATTGTTTCATCGCTTGTTTCTTCTGTTACAGCCCATGGATACTGGAATAACTGATCAGATTCCCAAATGACTTTTACTTCATCCGGATTAATCGTACCTTCTTCAACCAACTGATTATAGATCGCCGAATCGATCGCCCCTGCTGTTACTTGTCCGTTTTCCACGGCTAATGCAGTTGCATCATGAGATCCGGTGAACTGAACAGAATTGAATTCATATTCATTTTCGTCCGTGTATACACCGCGGTCCTGAAGTTCGATTGACGGAATCAATGAACCGGAAGTTGAGTTCGGGTCACCGAATGCGAAATCGACTCCGCTCGGGTCTGCGAGCAAATCATCAAGCGTTTCAGCTTCGTTGTCTGCCTGTGTAATGATGTAAGAATGGTAGAACGGTTCGCCATCGACCAGTTGAGTCACAATCGCTTCCGCATTGCTTTGTTCCTGGGCGATGACGTAAGTCAGCGGTCCGAGGTAAGCCATATCGATTTGATCGAAGTTCATGGCTTCCACGACACCGTTATAGTCCGGATAGACTTCGACGGCTACATCTTGCGGAAGTGCTTCATCGAGGACAGCCTGCAGCTTGTCGATGGCGCTCTGCAATTCGCCGACTGTCTGTGCCGGAATAACACCGATTGTGAACGCTTCGCCAGTTCCTTCAGCGACCGCTTCTTCCTCGGTTTCTTCTTCGGCAACAGCTTCTTCTTCAGCCGGTTCTTCCTCTACCGCTTCTTCTTCAACCACTTCTTCGTCCGCCGGTTCAACTGCTTCTTCTTCGGTACCGCCGCATGCTGCAAGTACAAAAGCAAGTACAAGCAGAACAGCGAACATCATCCATTTTTTCATAAACGGTTCACCTCTTTTTAAGTATTTGTGGTACTTGTTCTAACAGAACAAGGACTCTAAAAGAGTCCTGTTCCGATTTAAATGACTTGGATTCTGCCGGCATTGTCACCGGTGGTTTCCCCGATGATCGCTGACTGCACACCTTTGGCAAGGAGGTCATTCTGCAGGGCATCCGCTTCCTCGGCAGGTACAGAAATGAGCAAGCCGCCGGACGTCACTGCGTCACACAGCACGAGCCGATCAAGTTCGCTGATATCATCCGCATAATCGACGTCGCCTGCGAGCCACTTCAAGTTCTTCTTCGTGCCGCCCGGAATGATATCTTGTTCAGCGTATTCACGGGCGCGGGACAAAACAGGTACTGCATCGTTCGTGATCGTGATGCCGACGCCGCTGCCTTTTGCGATTTCCAGTGTATGGCCAAGAAGACCGAAGCCGGTTACATCCGTACAGGCATTGACATTGTAGTTTTCCATCGTTTCTGCCGCTGTCTTATTCAGTGTCGCCATGACCTGCATGACTTCCTGAAGGGAATCGTCGTCGATGCTGCCGTTTTTGATGGCGGTTGTCAGAATGCCGACACCGATCGGTTTTGTCAGAATCAGTTTATCACCCGGTTTTGCCGCAGCGTTTGAGCGAATACGATCCGGATGGATGGTGCCCGTGACCGACAGGCCGAATTTCGGTTCCTCGTCATCGATGGAATGGCCGCCGACGAGGATTGCGCCTGACTCTCTCACTTTGTCGGAAGCGCCGGCCAGGATGTCGGCAAGAATGCTGGAATTGAGCGTATTGATCGGGAATGCAACGATATTCATCACCGTGATCGGCTTGCCGCCCATCGCATACACATCGCTCAGTGCGTTCGCCGCGCCGATCTGTCCGAACATATACGGATCATCAACGATCGGTGTAAAGAAGTCCAGTGTCTGGACGAGAGCGGTTTCTTCATTGATCTTATACACACCGGCATCATCCGCTGTTTCAAGACCGACCAGAAGATTGGGGTCGTCTACATTTTTAGGTAAATGACGCAGAACCTGCGCCAGGTCCTCAGGACCGATTTTGCATCCTCAACCGCCTTTTGACGATAGGGAAGTCAGTCGGACATTCTGTTCTTGAGTCATTGAGGGTCACTCCTTTGTATGGGTAATTTTAATTTTTCAACAGATGGGGAATCATGCCGACGAAGCAAGTCAGCGAATGACAGACCGGTACATTACCAGCAATGCTTCCGCTTCCTTTGCCGCTGAATGGTGTGTGTCGACAAAGGATTTGGCAGATTGGCCCATTTGTTGGTTCAACTTGTAATTATTCAGCAACCGTTCGGCATAATCAAGGAATTCGTCCCGCTCCTGGTAAATAAATCCTGTCTCACCATGCCGGACGATACTGCGGTTGCCTTGGTTATTTGAAACGATCACCGGTTTTCCATAACTCATCGCTTCCAAAATGGCCGCCGGCTGCCCTTCGGAATGCGACGTGTTCAGCAGAACATCCGCTTGGCGGTATATCTCACCCATCGCTTCATGGGGAACTTGGCCAAGACTGCGGATCCAGTCGCTGTTCTGCCGAACGAATTCATCGACGACAACACCTTCCGCTTCTTCCAAGACCGGACCGGCCAGCCACAGCCGCACATGCGGATAACGTGCGTGGAGTTCCTGCAACATGTCAATAGCGGCCGGCACATTCTTCACTTTCCGGATACCGGCGGGCAGCACGAATAAAAACGTCTCTTTTTCTTTTTCCGCAGGCGGCGGGGCAGCGGGGAACTCGCTGCTGCCTTGCCCGATCACCGTGACTTTTTCGGCTAACTCGGGCGCTTCCTTTAACAGAATATCTTTGGCTTCTTCGTTAAAGACGTGGATGGCAGCAGCACCAGCCAAAGAGGACACTACCTCAGACCGTTTTACCGGATCAAATAAATCAACGTTCAGATCTGTGCCGGTCATTGTAATGACGTAATCGGAAGGCGGTGTTTCAATTTGCTGTATGAACCGGTAAAACTTGTGGGCATGGAACCCATGGACAAGATCGGCAGGGGGAAGAGCATCCGGTGGTGGTTCCGTCGTCGAAAAAATCTCCGTCTCCACGCCCAGTCTGCCGAGACCCTCAGCGATACGGTTCACCGTCACCGTATTGCCCCGAGCCTGATGGATGTTGGGTGCAGCAAGTAATACTTTCACATTATTTCTCCTTTAATTCATGGTGATTTCTGCTTCATCGTCAATTATCCGGAAATCGAGACGTTTTGTCACTTGAACTGATTTTAGATGCTAGAACTAATTTATATTGAAGGCTTGTAGGGGCAGTGAGGGATCTAATTTTAGATCCATGTAATTCAGTAAATCTATTGTTAATCCATTTCCTGCCAATAACATATTCGTTTTCTTTTACTTTTTGTGATCACTACCTTTTTTATCAAAAAATTTAATTCACTCTGGCTTATCATAAAGTATTAAGAATGGTCTCTTTAAATATACAGTAAGGAATATAAGTTTATTTTTAAGAACTGAGATGGTTAGCAAGTAATTTCAGAAGAAAGATCGTTAGGCGGCGAATGAACGGGAAGAAGATCTTTCCCGTTCATTTGTGACGAGCTTGCGCAGGAGCACCGGTTTTTAGAATGGACCGCCCTGGCAGCTGGCAACGCGACGCCCTGTCGCGCCAGCTGCATGACCCACTTCGTGTGGGCTCGGAAGCGCCCGCCGGAAGCGAGTTTTTTATTATCAACACAATAAAATAACCTTCCACATTTTTTGCAGAAGGTTACAGATCGTACTATGTATGGCGGGATAGTGTGGGAATCGAACCCACCGGAGACGGCACGCGCCTCCCTCAGGGTTTTGAAGACCCAGGGGGACACCAGTCACCCATCCAACCCCATGAAATGGCTTTTGTTCATTCAAGCCTGTTTCATTCTATACCGAAAAAATAAAGACTGCAAGCGGGTTGCTTACAGCCGGATAAATCGCCTGGCTTGAATCAGAAGGGATGGACGTCTAAAGTAAAACTATCTATAACAAACGAAAGTATGTGACGAAAATGGCGGAGACGTATTACACGATCGGCATGGCGGGGCATATCGACCACGGGAAAACGACGCTGACGAAAGCGCTGACCGAAATCGACACCGACCGGCTGAAAGAAGAAAAAGAACGGGGCATTTCAATCGAACTCGGTTATGCGCCCTTGAAAACCGAGAAAGGCACGCACGTCTCTATCGTGGACGTACCGGGCCATGAACGCTTTATCCGGCAGATGATTGCCGGCGTTGCGGGCATCGACCTCGTCGTTCTCGTCGTGGCGGCGGACGAAGGTGTCATGCCGCAGACGGAAGAACATTTGGAGATTCTGCAATTCCTCGGCATTGAACGATGCATTGTGGCTATTTCCAAAATCGACCGTGTTGATGAGATCATGCTGGAACTTGTAACGGAAGACATCAAAGATCGGCTGACCGGTACGATTTTTGACGGGGCGCCGTATGTTTATGTCGACAGTGTATCCGGCAATGGCGTGGATGAACTGCGCAGCACCATTTTTGCCGAACTCGAAAATGTGAAATTCCGCGATGCGTACGGTTCATTCCGCTTGCCGATCGACCAGGTGTTTACTGTGCCGGGGCAGGGGACAATCGTGCGCGGCACCATCTATGAAGGCATCGTCCAAAAAGGAAGCCAGCTGACACTTCTTCCCGACGGTCATAAGGTGCGGGCACGGCAGGTTCAAGTGCATAACGAAGAGCAGGAGGAAGCCCGCGCCGGTCAGCGGACCGCAATCAATCTCGGTGGCGTCGAACGGGAGCAGGTCAATCGCGGCGATGTGCTCGTCGCGTCGGAACATTTCCTCGTGACCGATACCATCGATGTGACCTTACAGCTGATCAGTAAAGAATTCACCCCGCTGAAGCAGCGGGCACCCGTAAAAGTTCACGTGGGCACATCGGAAGTGATGGGCAGGCTTGTCCTGTTTGACCGCAATGAACTGACGCAGACAGAAGGTGAAGTGTTGTGTCAGATCCGGCTGGATGAAGAAATCGTTGTTCGCCGCGGAGACCGGTTCATTGTGCGGCGGCCCACGCCGGTCGAGACACTCGGCGGCGGCTGGGTGATCGAGCCGAAAGGCGGGAAGTACCGCTTCGGCAATGAGACGGTCGCTACGCTGAAGCAAAAACAGCAAGGCACTCCGGAAGATTTAATTCGGACGGCGTTGGAGCAGCAAGTTGTATTGAATATGAAAGAATTGATTCAGCAGACCTCGCTGACCGAGCCTGTTGCAGAGGAAACGATCCGGCAAGCAACAGCGGATGAGCGGATCATCGCCATGCCAGCCGGGAAATTTGTTCTTGCTAAAACAGTCCTTCAGCTGAGGGATGATCTGCAGGACAGACTGGCGGAATACCATGAAAACTTTCCGCTTCGGCCAGGCATCGGCAAGGCGGAGCTGATTCAATCCATCGCCGCGCGCTACCCGAAAGCGTTCATCGAATTCGGGTTGAACCGCTTTACTGAACAAGAGGAACTGACCAAGAACGGCCAGTACATCGCGCTGCCGGACTTCACGCCGCATTTGCCATCCAAATGGAAAGTCCGGATGGAAGGCATCATTTCCTCACTGGAACAGGCCGGGCTGGAAGCCGGGAAGTGGGAAGATTATGTAGCCGGAACACCGGTGCCGGCGGAATATGTGAACGAGCTGTCGCTTTATTTACTGCAGTCAGGGGAAGCCTACCGGCTGACGGATGATACGCTCATTCACCGGACGGCATTCCAGCAGTCACTTGATACACTGAAACAAGGAACCGGAGACGCATTCGGCCTGAAAGAAGCGAAAGAGGCGCTTGGCGTTTCCCGGAAGTATTTGATTCCATTCCTCGAACTGCTCGATCAGCAGAAACTTACCGTGCGTCACGAAGACCAGCGGAAATGGCGGCAGAAAGGGTGAAGAATATGCAGTACGAAGTCAAAATCGAATTTTGTATGATGTGAAATTACGCACCAAAAGCCGCAAGTTTTGCGGAGCAATTATTCGAGCATTTTCGCGCTGACATCACATCACTGGAACTCGTACCGGCGAGCGGAGGCGCGTTCGAAATCACCGTAAATAGAGAAAAGATTTATTCAAAACTGGAGACCCGGCGCTATCCGGCGGTGGAAGATGTGATCGCACGAATGACAAAGTGATCACGCGGTGCCGCCGGGATTGCCGGATTAGGGGGCAAGCGGGATGAAAGAACAATTACGGCAATTGCCGCCGGTGCATGAATTGCAGCGGGACAGCCGGTTCAATGAAATGCAGGCGGAATTCGGTCTGGATTCCGAAAGGCTGACGGCATTTTTGCGGCAGGAAATCGACCGGCTGCGGCACCGGGTGCTGAACGGGGAACTGCAGGCGGGTAGGGAAGAACTGAACCTGACGGACCGGGTATTTACGCAGGCCCGGACAGCCATTAAGGACTGGCAGGGAGACCGGCTGAAACGGGTCATTAACGGGACCGGAACTGTTCTCCACACAAACCTCGGGCGTTCCCGGCTGAGTGAGCAGGCAACTGCCCGGGCGCTTCAGGCGGCCCGGAGTTATTCCAATCTCGAATACCGGATTGAAGAAGGAAAGCGGGGATCCCGGCATGACATCATTGAAGATCTGCTGATTGAAACGACAGGGGCAGAAGCCGCCATGGTAGTTAATAATAATGCGGCGGCGGTGTTCCTGGTGCTCAGCGCGTTCGCAAAAAATCGGGAAGTCATCGTGTCCAGGGGCGAACTGGTGGAAATCGGCGGCTCATTCCGGGTATCATCAATTATGGAAGAAAGTGGCGCGCAATTGGTGGAAATCGGCACAACGAATAAGACCCATTTGCACGATTACGAACGTGCAATCGCTGAAGAAACCGCCATGATTCTGAAAGTACATACAAGCAATTTCAAAATCATCGGCTTTACGGAAACTGTCGCCACAGCCGAGTTGGCTGAACTGAGCCGGCAACACGAACATATGCTGTTTTATGAGGATCTCGGCAGCGGTGCGCTGTTCGATTTCAAAAAATTCGGTGTAGGAGATGAACCGGTTGTCCGAGATGTGCTGAAAGCGGGAGCGGACATCGTATCGTTCAGCGGGGACAAACTGCTCGGCGGCCCGCAAGCCGGCATCATCGCCGGAAAGAAAAAATGGATCGACCGGCTGAAGAAACATCAATTGGCAAGGGTTATCCGCACCGATAAAATGACGCTCGCGGCCCTTGAAGAGACCCTGAAAACTTATGCCGCGGGTGAAGCTGCGGCAATGGAGTTGCCGACGGTCCGGGACATCACCCGGCCGTTGGATGGAATCCGGCAGCAAGCTGCGGAATTCATCGAAACCGTTCAGAAGAAGTGTCCGTCATACCGGCTCGCTCTTACGGAAAGCACTTCGGCGATCGGCGGCGGGACGATGCCGGGCGTCGAAATCCCAACAGCGACTGCAGCGGTGAGCCACCCGGCCCTAACGGCTGAAGCCTTAGCGCGCCGGTTACGCAATGGATCACCGGCAATCATCACGCGTATCCAGGATGAGCGGGTGCATGTGGATTTCCGGACGGTTGAAGCGGGGGAAATGGCGGAACTCATCGCCGGATTCACAGCTGTTTACGAATCGATCGGGAAAGAACAGCAAAAAACCAATGAATTGGAGGAATAACGGTATGCTTTTGGAAAAAATTCAAGATATGACATTGCGCGATTTGGAAGGGAATCCGGTCGCTCTCAGCGATTACCGGGGGAAGAATACGCTGATTTTCATGTGGGCTTCCTGGTGACGGTGCCGCCATCAGCTGCCAGGCTGGCAGCAATTTTATGAACAGCACCAAGATAAAGATTTCACCATTCTGTCCGTTGCCGTTGACGGGCAAGGTCCCGACGTGGTGCGGCCGCATACGGAAGGCACAACATTCACGACCGTTGTTGATAATAATAACGAATTGGTGAATGCGTTCGGTTTCAAGGTGGTGCCGAACGGGATTTTCATTGATGAAGACGGCGTGATCCGCTTGATCCGGGAAGGATTCAGCGTGGACAATCGCGAACATATACAGGCACTGGAGCAGCTGCTGAATAAAGAAGTGGAGCAGGTGGAGTTTGACGGCGGCAAGCAGCATACCGAATTGTCGGACCTTGAACAGCAGCTCGTCCGGACGAAGTACAAGCTCGGCATGGAATATGCAAGGCAGAAACGGAACGGGGAAGCGCTGAAGGAACTCGATGATGCCGTGCTGCTCGACCCGGAGAATTTCACGATCCGCAAACAGCGCTGGCATATCCGCTATCCGGAAAAGTTTTATCCGGAAATCGACTTCGACTGGCAAAAAGGCCAGCTTGAACGGGAGCATGCGCAAGAGCAGGAGCAGCGGGCTGCAGGGCTGGTCTGCGGGCCGGACGGCTGCTTCATCCGCCGCTGAGTGGCTTTTTGCGCTTCTGAAAAATGAATTTGGCGGTGACGCTGGGTATCTGAAGTTCGTTCAGTTTAAGCCCGGTTAATAAACGGACTGGAACAAGCACAAGTTCTTCACTGTTTAATTAAAAGGATTTCTTGTCGGCAACAGGAGGAATTTCTTATTCCGATGTGACGGGAATGAGAAGCGATGCGGATAACTGAAGGTCCGTTATGTTAATTTCTGCAGAAGTACCAATCTTTATGAAAACAGCCGAAATTTAAAGGATGATTCAATGGAAGGGGAGAAGACAGCATGACATACTCGATTTCAGCAAACGATCCATACGAACGGAAACGCATTCAGGTGCTCGATACGGAAATGGCTTACATTGATGAAGGGGAAGGTGACCCGGTCGTGTTCCTGCACGGCAATCCGACGTCCTCTTATTTATGGCGTAACGTCATACCGGAAGTGGCTGGCGAAGGCCGACGGGTACTGGCGCCGGATCTGGTCGGCATGGGGGAATCCGGAAAAGCACCAGACGGTTCGTACCGCTTTTTCGATCACGCCCGTTATTTGGATGCCTGGTTTGATGCACTGGCACTCGATAACGTCGTCCTCGTCATCCATGATTGGGGATCAGGCCTCGGTTTTCATTGGGCAAACCGGCACCGGGAGCGGGTGCGCGGCATCTGTTACATGGAAGCGTTCGTCCGGCCGGTTTCATGGGAGGAATGGCCGGACTCCGCAACGAAGATTTTTAAATTGATGCGCTCCCAGGCAGGCGAGAAATTCGTCTTGGAGAAAAATGGATTTGTTGAAAAAATCCTGCCATCCAGTGTGATCCGGGAAATGACGGAAGAGGAAATGAATGTTTACCGGAAGCCGTTCCCGACACCGGAAGACCGGCAGCCGACACTCACATGGCCACGGGAAATTCCATTTGACGGTGAACCGGCGGATATGCAGCAGGCGGCACAGGCTTATGCAGAATGGCTCGCTGTCAGTGACGTGCCGAAACTATTCATCGATGCGGAACCTGGAACGATATTAACCGGCGGCCCGCGGGAGTTCTGCCGGCAATGGCCGAATCAGACGGAAGTGAAAGTGAAGGGCCTGCATTTCATCCAGGAGGATTCACCTGCTGAGATCGGACAGGCCGTCGATCAATTCATCAGTGCATTGAAATAGACAACGTTGGCTGCCGGTTCAGGGAGCCTGCAAAAAGGAGAACGGTTATGGAACAGGAATGGAAACAAGCAGCGCTGCAATTATCGGACATTGCCATTTCCGCAAATCCGAATAATGAGCCTGTTACAATATCGGGAATTCCAGCAGAAATGCGGTGTGTGGGAGTGGGGACGGATGCAGCCGTCTTCCAGTCTCTTGCCGCACCTGACGTTGTATTCAAAGTGTATGCAAAAGAAAAGCAAGCTAAAGTGGAAACGGAAAAAGCGGTGTATGAACAGCTGGGTAAGTCGCGTTATTTTCCTGTTTTTCATGCAGCGGCCGACAATTATATCGTAATCAGTTATGAGGAAGGCATCACGTTATTCGATTGCCTTCTGCAGGGCGTATATGTGCCCGAACAGGCGATCCAGGACGTCGAGGACGCCCGGGAATTCGTGCGTGGACGGGGACTGAACCCGCGGGATATCCATTTGAAAAACATCTTACTGCAAAATGGACGGGCAAAAATCATTGACGTATCAGAGTACGTATTGCCCGGCAACGATTTCCGTTGGGAGCATCTGAAGAGAGCCTACGAGGAATATTATCATTTGTTCGAGAGCCGACCGGTGCCGTATTGGCTGCTGGAAACAATCCGGAAATGGTACAACCAATGGAATAAGGCGACAGATACTTATGATGAGTTCATGAAAAACGTTTACCGGTATACGACTTTTCGGAAGTGAACGGCAGGTTGCTAAAAAGTAATAAAATTTTATAAGTAAAAAATTACAAAAGGAAAAATAAAAATAAAAAAGAAACAACAACCAAGAAGCAGTCCAGCCGGCAACGATTAATAGGGGAGTCACCGGTCACATTGGTATTCAGTTGATCAACATGGAAGCAGGGGGAAGTGGTATGTGGAAGCCCGGTACATTTCTGCCTGTAAAGCCGGAAGACCCGGTCGTACAAGAACTCACGGAGACTTTCAGTCAAGGAAACAACTCGACATGGGTGTACTGTTTTTCAGTGACGGATCAACAGGTTTTCCGGGATGGACCGGCTTGCAGCTGGACTGCGCTGCATGGCTTGCGGACCGCCCCGCGGAAAGCGTCCGGCTGGAGCGATTACTTCCGCATTAATTAGCATTTTTAAGACTATGCAAGAATCAGTAGGGTCTAACTTAATGAAAACAAAAAGCTGATGCCGTTTTGGCATCAGCTTTCTTTTTTTTGCTTATTGTCCAAGCAATTTCTTCACATAGGCTTCGACTTCATCAGCCGTTGCCAAGTTCAGGATTGTTTCCGTATGCTGTTCCATGTCTGCTTTCGACAGGTCTTTCAGCAAGGAACGGATCTTCAAAATGGACGAAGCACTCATGGAGAATTCGTCGAGTCCAAGTCCAAGAAGGACAGGAGCCGCGATTTCATCGCCGGCCATTTCGCCGCACATGCCGGCCCATTTGCCTTCTTTATGCGCCGCATCAATGACATTCCGTACGAGACGCAGTACAGCCGGGTTATACGGCTGATACAAATACGATACCCGTTCGTTCATGCGGTCGGCAGCGAGCGTGTATTGAATCAAGTCATTCGTACCGATCGAGAAGAAATCCACTTCTTTGGCGAACGTATCCGCCATGACAGCGGTGGAAGGGATCTCGACCATGATGCCGACTTCAATATCCGCTTTCACTTCAATGCCTTCAGCCGTCAGATTTGCCCGTTCTTCCTCAAACAGCGCTTTGGCTTTCCGGAATTCATCCAGCGTCGCGATCATCGGGAACATAATTTTCAAGTTCCCATGAACGCTCGCCCGGAGCAATGCGCGCAATTGCGTGCGGAACAAGTCCTCGCGTTCGAACGCCAGGCGGATTGCCCGGACACCGAGGAACGGGTTGAGTTCTTTTGGCATTTCGAGGTAAGACAATTCCTTATCACCGCCGATATCCAACGTGCGGACAACGGTCGGTTTGCCGTCCATCTGTTTCAGGACAGATGCATAGGCTTCTGTCTGCTCATCTTCAGTCGGGAAGGAATCGCGGCCCATGTACAGGAACTCTGTCCGGTACAGCCCGATTCCTTCACCGCCATTGTCGAGTACGCCGGTGACATCTGAAGGATTCCCGATATTTGCGGCAAGTTCCACATGATGGCCGTCCGCTGTTACGGATGGTTCATTCACAAGCTGTGCCCATTCGGCTCGCTGTTCAGCGAAATCCGCTTTCTTGGTTTCATAGCGGGTGATGGTCTCAGCATCCGGATCGATGATTACTTCTCCGTTCAGTCCGTCCACAATGACCATTACACCATTCGCAATATCAGCCAGAGCCGTTTTTGCCCCTGTGACCGCCGGAATTTCCAGCGTGCGGGCGAGAATGGCTGAATGGGACGTCCGTCCACCGATATCCGTCACGAACCCTTTGACGAATTCCGGATTAAGCTGGACCGTGTCAGAAGGCGTGAGGTCATCCGCAATCACGACGACTTCTTCCGTCACGAGGCTCGGATTCGGAATCGTGACGCCTAGGAGGTGAGACAAGACCCGGGTGGTGACATCCCGGATATCCGCAGCCCGTTCTTTCATATAAGCGTTATCCATTGCCTCGAACATGGTGACAAATGTCGAAGCGGTCTCATCCAATGCGAACTCTGCGTTTACTTGATCCGATTGGATTTTATCTTTGATCGGGCCGATCAGTTCCGGATCGTTCAACACAAGCAAATGAGCTTCGAAAATGGCAGCCTGTTCATCGCTCATTTGTTCCGCTGTCCGTTTTTTAATGGCCTGCAATTCTGTCTTTGACTGCTTCAGTGCAGTTTCCAGCCGGGCGATTTCTTTTTCAGTGTCAGTTACCGTTTTTTTCTCTGCATTTAACTCCGGATGTTCCAGCCGGTACGCTTTTGCGATGGCGATTCCATTGGACGCCGCGATTCCGGAAAGGATGGAAGTCATTCGGTGCCAATTCCTTCTGATTTCACAACTTCGTCAATCCGGTCGATTGCTTCCTGTTCATCTGCACCATCTGCAGAGATGGTAACCGTTTCACCGGATTTGATACCGAGAGACATGACGCCGAGGATCGATTTCAGGTTCACTTTCTTTTCTTTGTGCTGCAGCGAAACATCTGACTGAAATGAACTGGCTGCGCCAACAAGTACACTTGCTGGGCGAGCGTGTAATCCTTCTTCTCCTGCAATCTTATACTGCTTTTCTACCATGGTAAAATCCCTCCGGCTAATTGTTTTTTGTACTGTAACCAAGCAATCTTCCGTAGTTCTTTGCTCGGCGCACCTTCTTACTGATTATAGGCAAGAATGCCACTGTGAGCAAACGAACTGATCTGTGAATGTTTTTGATTAATTATGAATGATTATGATTGATTTTTAACGATTTATCAAGTACAGTAAGAATCAAGATAACTCAAAATGAGGCAGGTGTCTGGATGTTAACACAACAACGGCACGAGGTAATTCTCAAGTTATTACATGAAAAGCAAACCGCTACAATTCAGGAAATTGCAGATTTGACGCTTGCTTCTGAATCGACCATCCGCCGGGATCTTACGGAACTTGAAAAACAGCAGAAGTTGGAACGCGTGCATGGAGGGGCTGTTTTGGCGGATCAGCAGCTGGAAGAACCAAGCGTTTTGGATAAATCAGCCAAAAACCTTCAAGAAAAAATACAATTGGCAAAAACTGCTGCCGAACTTATTGAAGAAGGTGATTATATTTATTTGGATGCGGGCACGACGATCATCCAAATGATCCCTTTTTTAAAAGACAGGGACATCCAAGTTGTGACGAATGGACTGACACATGTGCAGCCTCTTATGGAATACGGCATCACTACTTACCTTACAGGCGGACTGATGAAAGCGAGGACCGGGGCGCTGGTCGGCGTACAGGCGCTCAATTCGCTTCAGGCTTACCAATTCGATAAATGTTTTCTCGGCGTTAACGGCTTTCATGAAATGGCCGGTTATACGACACCGGATCCTGAAGAAGCAGCCATGAAACGCCTTGCAGCTGCCCAAGCACAGGAAACATATGTGCTTGCTGATTACACGAAGTATGGGAAAGTTACATTTTCCAAGGTGATTGATCTGCACGAGGCGGGATTGATCACAGCGGGGCTTCCTGATGAGGTGATGACAGCCCTGGGACAACAGACAACGATAAAGGGGGGTATGAGTTGATCTACACGTGTACATTTTCGCCATCGATCGATTATACAACTTACCTGCCGGTGTTTTCCCCGGGCGGTCTGAACCGAACGGAAGATGTCCGGTATTACCCGGGAGGCAAAGGCATTAACGTATCCCGGGTATTGAAGCGGCTTGGAACAGACACGGTTGCGCTCGGCTTCACCGGCGGTTTCACCGGGCAGTACATCGAACAGTTTCTGAAACAGGAAGGAATTCGAACGGATTTCATTCCAGTAGATGGCATCACCCGGATTAATGTGAAAATCAAAGCGGAAGCCGAGACGGAATTGAACGGCCCTGCGCCTGAATTAAATGCAGCGCAATTGAAAGCGCTTGCCGATAAGCTTGCGCATTTTTCCCGCGGTGACTGGTTCGTACTGGCCGGCAGCCTGCCGAAGCAGGTTCCGGATGGCTATTTTCAGCAGCTCGCGGGAATGTGCCGGGAACGGGGCATTCACTTCGTCCTGGATACATCCGGCCCGCTTTTGCGGGAACTCGCTGCTTATCAGCCGTTTCTGATAAAACCGAATGCGGAGGAACTCGGGGAATTGTTTGGAGCGGATATAACTTCGCAAGCCGCTGCTGTCCGGTATGCCCGCCGGCTGGTTGAATTAGGAATCCGGCATGTTGTCGTATCACTCGGCGGCAAGGGCGCCATTTACGTTTCCAAGGACATAGCAGCTGTCGCTGAAGTGCCAAAAGGGAAAGTTATCAATACAGTCGGAGCCGGTGATTCACTGGTTTCCGGATTCATTGCGGCATGGGAAGCCGGTGCGGAGCCGCTCGAGGCATTCCGCAACGGTGTGGCAAGCGGCAGTGCGACTGCGTTCCAATCAGATTTATGCCGGAAACAGGATGTTGAAGCCCTTCGTGAACAAGTCACCATCAAACCATTCCAAGAACAGGATGTGAATTTATGAGAATCACAAATTTATTGACTGAAGATACAATTGTCCTGGATCTGCAGTCAACGACCAAAGCGGATGTGCTCAGTGAGCTCGCGGGCCAACTGGACAGCGCTGGTAAGCTGAATGACCGCAAGGCGTTTACAAAAGCGATTATGGCCCGTGAAGAACAGAGCACGACCGGAATCGGTGACGGGATTGCCATTCCACATGCGAAAACGGCAGCAGTCAGAGAACCGGCCATCGCTTTCGGGCGTTCGGTTGAAGGTGTCGAGTATGAAGCACTTGATGGCAAGCCATCTCAATTGTTCTTCATGATCGCGGCGAGCGAAGGTGCGGCAAACGATCACTTGGAGGCATTGTCGCGGTTGGCGACTTTCCTGATGGATGAGAAATTCCGTGTCCGGATTTTGGAAGCGGACACGAAAGAAGAAGTGCTGCAGGCTGTATCCGATAAGGAAGATGCGGAATACGGCGATGAATTCAACGAGCATGATGACATTATTCCAAACATTGACCACAGCACAGCGGATATGCCGGCGGATGAAATTGCCAAAGAAGTAAAGCTTCTCGCGGTTACGGCTTGCCCGACCGGTATTGCCCATACGTATATGGCGGCTGAAAAGCTGCGGGAACGGGCGAAAGAACGCGGCATTTCGATCAAAGTGGAAACAAACGGCTCGAGCGGCGTCAAAAACCGCCTGACTGCAGCAGAAATCGAAGAAGCGGATGCCATCATCGTATCAGCGGATACGAAAGTTGAAATGGCCCGTTTCAATGGCAAAAAAGTGATTCAGACCAAAGTCGGAAAAGCAATCCATGATACAGATGCACTCCTTGATCAGGCGATCGGGGAAGCGGTGCCGACGTACCGCCACGATTCGAAAGACCGCGGTGATACAGAAGAAGCTTCAGAAGCATTCGGTGGATTCTATAAGCATTTAATGAACGGTGTATCCAATATGCTGCCATTCGTCGTGGGTGGCGGGATTCTCATTGCGATTTCATTTTTCTGGGGTATAGAAGCGACCGACCCGACGAGTGAAGAATATAACCGTTTTGCAGCCATGCTAAGTGAAATCGGCGGCGCCCGGGCGTTCTTCCTGATGGTACCGGTACTTGCAGGTTTCATCGCTTCCAGTATTGCTGAACGGCCCGGTTTTGCACCAGGGGCGATCGGCGGACTCATTGCCATTACAGTAACAGGCGTTGATGAAGTTAGTGGCGGTTCCGGATTCCTTGGCGGTTTGATCGCCGGTTTCCTCGCCGGTTATGTAACACTTGGCGTAAAGAAAGTCTTCTCGTATGTACCGGAATGGCTTGAGGGGCTGAAGCCGGTCCTGTTTTATCCGGTCTTCAGTATTGCGATCACCGGCATTGTCATGATGCTGATCAACCCGCCGCTTACCCAGCTTTATGTCGGCGTCTCCTCTTTCCTTGAAGGACTGGGTGGTACGAACCAAGTGATCGTCGGCTTGATTTTAGGCGCCATGATGGCGATCGATATGGGTGGTCCGATCAATAAAGCGGCATACACATTCGGCATCGCGATGCTGAGTGCAGAGAACTACACATTCATCGCAGCGATCATGGCAGCCGGTATGGTGCCGCCGCTTGGTCTCGCACTGGCGACAACGCTGTTTAAAAATAAATTTACACGCCAGGAGCGGGAAGCCGGAAAGACATCGTATGTTCTCGGTGCCTGCTTCATCACGGAAAGTGCCATTCCGTTTGCAGCAGCCGACCCCGCCCGGGTTATTCCATCGGTCGTTGCCGGTGCAGCGGTTGCCGGCGGTCTGTCGATGCTGTTTGATATCAGTCTGCGCGCACCGCACGGCGGCGTGTTCGTCATTGGGCTCGTGGAAGAAGGCAGCATCATCGGAATTCTGCTGTATATCCTGGCAATTGTTGCCGGTGCAGTCGTCGCCGCATTGCTTGTCGGATTCCTGAAAAAGAAAAATCCGCAAATGGCGTAAACAAATTAATAATGAAGCGTCCTCTCGCATTGAAGAGGGCGTTTTTTCATGATCGGTCTTCCGGGAAGGCTTTATTGGCGAAGAAAATTTACTCGAATTTTTAACAGGCATTTAACTGGCTTTAAAAATCGTTCAATTGATTTTAATGATCACTCAGCGTGTTTTAAAGCACATTCAACTCGGCCTAAAGCGCATTTACTCCATTTTAATCGCCGTTCAGCTTATTATTACTATAAATATAGAGAAAACTCGTATGGTTTTTTAGTCATTATTCCATTCAGCTCCATTCAAGAAGTATAATTAACAAAGCACAACACAATGACCAAAGAGGTGACCCCATTGATTGCGATCATCGATCATTATGATTCTTTTACATATAACCTGGTCCATTTGTTTGAACAGCTGGATCCGGATATCCGGGTGCTTCAGCATGACCGGCTGCTGCCTGAAAATCTCCATTCTCCTCAGCCGAAACTAATTGTCCTGTCGCCCGGACCTGGTGCACCGGCGGATTCAAAAGCGGCACGCAAGGTGCTGGATACGTTCAGTGGCATAGTCCCGATTCTGGGTGTCTGCCTTGGTCATCAGGCAATCGTCGACTACTATGGCGGCCGGATCACTGCGGGGAAAGCACCGGTTCACGGCAAAGTATCCGCTGTGCATCATGACGGGCAGGGCCTGTTCGCCGGCGTGCCGAATCCCACAGATGCAGTCCGGTATCATTCGCTGACGGCGGAGGAAGCGGCATTGCCTGACGTTCTGCAGGTGACCGCCCGTTCAGAAGACGGGGTGATTATGGGAGTCCGCCACCGCACAGACCCGGTTTGGGGCATCCAGTTTCACCCTGAATCCATTTTGACCGCAGCCGGTCCGCAACTGCTTTCCAATAGCGTGCGGGAAGCGGAAGACTGGCTCGAATCCAAAGCGGGAGGAGGGTGCCTGGATGCGAACTCCGTATTTGCGCTTTGATTTCCGAAATCCGGAAGATGGCAGCCGGCCGCTCGAATTCACCAACCCGCTTCGGGTACTGACTGCCGGGAACTTGGCTGAAGTTCGCGGCGTGTTTGATGCTGTCGAACAGGCACTTGCGGGCGGCCATACTGTCGCCGGGTTCGTGTCGTATGAAGCGGCGCCCGCTTTCCGTCCTGAGCTGAAGGCGCATGACGGAAAGGGGTTTCCTCTCGTGTGGTTCGCCGTATTTGAAGCGCCGGCCGTTCTGGAGACCACAGATTTCAGCGAGGATGGCATTTACCGCGTTTCCGACTGGCAGATGACATCTTCTGAACAGGACTATACGGATGCAGTCCACAGCATCCGGCAGGCCATCAAACAAGGGACGACTTACCAGGTTAATTACACGGAACGGCTGACAGCGGCATTCGAAGGAGACGATCGGGCATTTTATAATCAGCTGCTCCGCAATCAGCAGGCGGATTACAGCGCGTACCTCGATACCGGTCGCTACCGCATCCTGTCTGCATCCCCGGAATTGTTTTTTCGGGTGGCAGATGGGCGGATCACCGCCAAACCGATGAAAGGCACAGCCCCGCGCGGCCGCACGACTGCGGAAGACGACCGGCAGGCGGCAAATTTGCGCGCTTCACAGAAGGAGCAGGCGGAAAACTTAATGATTGTTGACTTGCTGCGCAACGATATCAGCCGCCTGGCGCGGCCCGGCACAGTCCAAGTTTCAGCGCTGTTTGAAACTGAAACCTATCCAACAGTTCATCAGCTGACCTCAACGGTCGAAGCGGTCATCCGTCCAGAGCTGTCGGTGTTCGACTGGTTCGCTGCCCTTTTTCCATGCGGATCGATCACCGGTGCTCCAAAAGCAAGTACAATGCGCCATATCAATACGCTTGAACAGACGCCGCGCAATGTGTACTGCGGGGCGATCGGCTACATCACCCCGGAAAAACAGGCAGTCTTCAATGTGCCGATTCGCACGGTGCTGATCGATTCGGCCACCGGCATGGCCACGTATGGAGTCGGCGGCGGGATTACATGGGACTCGACACCGGAAGGGGAGTATGCGGAACTCGCGGCCAAGGCTCGGCTGCTGACAGAGCGGCGGCCGGCGTTTGAATTGCTGGAATCCCTGCTGCTCGATGACGGAAAGTATCCGCATCTCACAAGGCATTTAGCCCGGCTCGCAGATTCCGCCCGCTACTTCCGGTTTTCACCGCCTGCTGTACGCGCTGTTACTTGTCTTGAAGAACTGGCAGAACAATTCCCGGCTGGTGTCTATAAAGTCCGGTTGCTGTGCAATAAAGAAGGCGAGTGCCGGGCGGAAGCTGTCCCGCTCGGCGGACTGCCGGTGCCCGTCCGCTGTGTTCTCGCGCGGACGCCGGTTGATTCGGCGAATCCGTTTCTTTATCATAAGACGACAAACCGTACAATTTATGATGAACAGATGGCCCAGGCGGACACCGCTGCTTTTTCGGTACTTCTGTGGAATGAACGAAACGAATTGACCGAATTCACCATCGGCAATATCGTCATCGAGCGGGATGGCAGATTGCTGACGCCGCCAGTGGATTCGGGGTTACTACCGGGGGTGTTCCGGCAGCAGCTGCTGGACACGAAAGAAATCGAGGAAAACGTATTGCATATAGAGGACCTGGCGGCAGCTGACCGGATTTGGCTCATTAACAGCGTCCGGGGCTGGGTGCCGGCTGAAGTGCATCTTATGGAAGAGGGAGACTGAGGTCTCCCTCTTTTGCCGTTTAACTGCATCAGGACAAGGGAAAAGGGGGAGATAACTGATCAGTGAGGAAAGGAGAAAACTGCGAATGACGATTATAAAAAACGTTAAATTATACCGGCCCGGAGAAGGGGATAGTCCGAACGAACGGCACCACATCATCTTTAAAGATGGAATCATCGAACAAATCACACAAGGTGATCCACCGGCGGATCTTGAAAACGTGATTGATGGATCCGGCTTCACCCTCGCCCCCTCATTCAATGACAGCCACCTGCATTTATTGCGTTTTGGCCTCATGAAAGATGAATTGGACCTTCGGAACGTAGCCAGCTGGAAAGAGATGCAGGAAATCATCCGTAAGAAATATAATCAGGAAAAAATGAAACACGGCGAATGGATGGTCGGCCGGGGAATGATGGACGATACATTCGATGATATCGACCGGCTGATCGATGCCCGGGATCTGGACGGACTCGTTTCAGAACAGCCGATGTTCATCCTGCACGATGATGGACACGAATGCATTGTGAACACGAAAGCGCTTAACCTCGTCAAGGAAAAAATCGACTTGACGCGATTTCCGGAAGAATTCGTAGAGACAGACAAAAACGGCGAGTTACTCGGCCGCTTCAAAGATACTGCTGTCCATTTAATCCATGTGCTGTTCCGGCAGAAATCGAAAGAAAAAGTAAAAGAAGCGGTAGCAAGCGCTGTGCCGCACTTGCTTGAAAATGGCATCACCTCTGTCCACACCGATGACCTGAATTATGCCGGTTCCTATGAAACGCTGTGGGCGGCCTATACGGAACTTGAACAGGAGGGCAGATTGCCGGTTGATGTGCACCTGCATCATTATATTTTTAACATTGGCGATTTAAAGGGTTTTCTGGAAAACTGGGACATGCGCACGGGAGATGGTACGGAACGGGTAAAAGTCGGTGCGATTAAAATTTTCCTTGACGGGACGCAGCGGCTCCATACATGTGCGCTCCGGGAACCGTATTCAGACCGGCCGGAGACGCGCGGTGTGCTGAATTATCCCTCCCAGGATTTGAAGGATATCGTTAAACTGGCGGCTGAACACGATATGCAGGTGGCGATGCACGCCATTGGTGACCGGGCAGTGGATGAAGCGCTGGATGCGATTGAGTTCGCCGGTGAACATAAGTTGCGGCACCGGATCATTCATGCGCAGGTGTTGGCGCCGGATCAGTTTGAGCGCCTGGAACAAATTAAACCGTATTTGGAAATTCAGCCCGGCTTCATGATGAAAGAGTATAAAGAGACGCGCAAATGGGTCGGACGCGAACGGGAAAAGTACTGTAATGCCTGGGGCTCAGTCGATAAACGCAAAATTCCGTTCACCACAAGTTCTGACTGTCCCATCGGCCCGCTCTCGCCCATCATTGAACTATTTGCCGGCGTTAATCGGACAGATTTGGAAGGAAAGCCGGAAGGCCGCTGGATGCCGGATGAGAAAGTGAAAATCGATTCACTGTATCATGGCTATACCGTCACTCCTGCAGAACTTGAATTCCAGGAAGACCGGAAAGGAAAGCTTGCGCCCGGCTACTTTGCCGATTTTGTCTTGCTGTCCACGCATCCGGCTGAAATCAGCGAATTTGAGATACAAGACCTGGAAGTGATAGAAACATGGTCCCGCGGCCGCCGTGCCTATATGCAGGACAGCAAGCACCAAAACACTCCACAGAATTAGAATACACAGGAGGTGGCTGGCATGGATCAAGACGCGAAAAAACCGGTATTCCCCGTGCTGCTGCTGATTATCGGTCTGGCAGTAGCCGCTCTGCTGATTTATTTATTCGCAGAGCTGGCAGGGGAGCTGATGGAACAGGAACTCAGCGGATTTGATGATATGATTATCGGCTGGTTCGAAGCTTGGAACAGCCCGACACTCGATGCCATCATGATTTTTATCACGGAACTTGGATCGGTCTGGTTTCTGACTGTGGCATCCATTGTGGTAGTCGGGCTGATGTGGTTTAAGCTGAAAGACAAATGGGGCATCGTTTATTTTATCATTGCGATTGCCGGTGCCGGGGGGCTGACATGGTTTCTCAAGCAGGTATATCAGCGGGAGCGGCCATCTATCAACCCTGACATTGATGCCATCGGATTCAGTTTTCCAAGTGGCCATTCCATGGGGTCACTTGTCTTTTACGGATTTGTGGCGTTCCTGATTATCCGGAATGTAGAAAATGCGGCCCTTAAATGGCTATCAGCGGCACTTGCCGTTATTTTGGCCATCCTCATCGGTGCAAGCCGGGTCTATCTCGCAGCCCACTTTCCAAGTGATGTGCTCGCAGGTCAATTGGCTGGCGGTGTCTGGCTTCTGCTTTGCATCCTGGCATTGCAATGGACGAATTACCGGCATAACCGGCGGAAGTATTACGAGCTGCGTGAATAATCCCTGCTTTAATAATAATTAACCGGTTTTTTCATAAAGATTTGCTGTAATTTCACTTTCCGGAATGAATTACCCAATGTACATGTTTAGTGAAAAGTCCGTTGGGGAACTCAAACAACATAGGGATACTTCAAGAATCCTATAGCACGAGATAATTTTGAAGGAGGAATTTACCCATGCCAAAGACATTAATCGGCGGAGTTTACGAAAACGAAGAGAAAGCGCTGAATGCTATTCAGTCGCTGAAAGAACTGGGCTTTGATACCCGGGAAATCTCTGTGTTTGCGAAAGACAAAGACACAGTGGATGATATTGAAGACCGCACAGACGTAAATACGGAAACTGACGACGACGGCCGCGGCAAAAATGCCGGAAAAGGCTTCGGAATCGGTGCCGGAACAGGCGGTGTGCTTGGCGGTGTTGCAGGTCTGATCGCAGAAATTGGCCTTCTGACGATTCCTGGTGTCGGCGTACTCGCAGCAGCAGGTCCGCTGGCAACAACACTCAGCGGTGCAGCAATCGGCGCTACGGGTGGCGGTATTGTCGGTGCACTGACCGGTGCAGGCATCCCTGAAAAAGACGCAAAGCAGTATGAGGAATACCTGAAAAATGGTAATATCCTGATCATTGCTGAAGTGGATGAAGAACAGCGCGAACGTATCCATGATGCGTTCAAGACTGCTGAACCAGTCACTACAGATGTATTCGTCATTAAATAAATGAAGTTAACTGTATTGCAGGAGGAGACCTCGGTCTTCTCCTGCTTTTTTTCATTAAGCTATGTAAAATATCTCTATTGAACTTTCGCAAAACAGCTCCGCTTTCGGGCAATAAGAAAAGCTGCAGCTTGGCTTCTTCTGCAAAATGAATGTTTATTTCTATCTTCACCACTATCACATAAGAACCACAAATATCAATAACACTCGCTAACATAGCTTTTCATTAAAATGATCGTTTTGTGAGAGAATAGGGTTGATCTTTTTTCTGTGAAAATGGAGTTCTTTCGCCGATTTCCAACCGGGATATTGGGATAGTAGCCATACTGATAAATGGACCGGCAGCCATAAACCAGACAGCAGCGAAAAAGAGCTGCCTTGTCTTGTTTCTGATTATGCGATTGATTGGCCGGGCGTCAGGACAACGGAATGGATACACTTGTTCGAAATGCAAATTCACCAAAGGAGGTTAAGTATGCGAGTCGGTACAGTCAAAGAAATCATGCGCCATCCGGTAAAATCGTTTGCGGGAGAAAAAATTGGAAGTACCCGGATAATGGAATACGGTCTTTATGGCGACCGGAGTCATGCATTTATCGATCACAATAATAGAGAAAAGTATTTGACCATCACCCAGTTTCAGGAGATGGTCCGGTATCAAGCCCGGTTTTCAGGAGAAGAATCCATGGACGGGTATCCGGAAGTGGAAGTGGAAACACCTGAAGGAAGGATACTGAACTGGACAGACGATACATTGCGTCTGGAACTGGAGCGCAAATCCGGCCGAAGCTTGTCTCCGGTTCAATTTACACCGGCGGCGGTGCCGATTGGTGCGATTGAACGGGCGCCTATCCACATCGTGTCGACGGCTTCCATTGCAGAAATGGAGCGCCTATGGGGAGAAGACAGCCTCGACTGGCGAAGGTTCCGGCCAAACCTGTTATTGGCTTTTGATGATAAGACACCATTTCTGGAAGAAACGTGGTATGGACAGGAATTGAGAATCGGGCAGGAAGCAGTCATCCGGCTTGAGCAGCCATGCGACCGCTGCATGATCATTACAGTTGATCCGGAAAACGGAAACAGAGCGCCATCACTCCTGAAAACCGTCGTGAAAGAACGCCGAAAACATTTCGGCATATATGCTTCTGTCATTAAAACCGGTGATATTCAAGCAGGCGATCCAATTCTTTTGAAGGAATGGTAAGAGAAAAATAACCGCTATTGATTTCATGGATTAAACCTGATGCTTTCCCGGCTGCCACGTTTTCTCAGCAGTCGGGATTTTCCTGTATATAGGCTGGTTTCAAAGGTGTTATGACCCATGCAGCCGGATTTTATGTTTAAATGCATGCTCCAGCGTCTATACAAGTAATGTGACAACAATGGCAGAAACATAACAAATTGAAGTCAGAGGAACTTAAGACTCAAGCGAAAATCATAATAAATAATTATAAATTAAGGGAGCTGAATACAAAATGAGTAAGCGAACAAACAAAATTCTACCGACAGCTTTAGCGACGACGCTGGCATTTGGAGCAGCTCCATTTGCTGTAAATGCTGAAATTGATTTGGATTCACTGAACGAGACGACACCGGCGACAGCCGACTGGACCGAAGATGACTGGAACACTTACCTGGGAGAGAATTTCGGAACGGACCTCAGTGAATATGAATCGAACGACGAATTGCTCGGTGAGTTGGGTGCACCGGTTGATATCAACGCATGGATTTCCGACCAGTCCGACGCCAATGTTCTGGAAGCGATGGAACGCTATGGCGTAACCGGCGATGAACTGGCTGCGATCCTTGAGGAAAACGACAGCCTGGAAGATATCCATTTCGTCGGTGACCTGGAAAATGTCCTGGAAGATGAAGGCTACACCGATGCAACAGCGGATGAAGAAGTTGTGGAAGAGGAAGCCGTAGTAGATGAAGAAACGGCTATCGACGATGAAGTCGCCGACGCGGAAGTGTACGATGACGATGTGGTCGAAAGCGAAGGCGAAGATGAAATCGTCGACGATGAAGAAGCCGCCGCTGCTGGCGAAGAAACCGGATTCGATTACGGGGAAGTCGACCAGGCGCAGCTTGAAGAGGTTTACCTGACGCCGCTCGGCATGACCGCTGAGGAGTTCGACGGCTACCTGATGGACAATTACGGCATGGGCATTGCGGACTTTGAAAGCTTTGACGTGCTCGAGACGACCGTCGGCCCGTTCATCGATGTCAATGAACTGATCACCGATGTGGAAGACGGCACGGTTGACGATGCAGGCGTAGTCGGCCTGATGGACGAATACGGACTGGATGCCGCGGAGACGGAAGAATTCCTGACCGGCATTGAAGATCCGGACGCCATCAACTTCTATGCGGACCTGGAAGCTGAGCTCATTGCCGCCGGTTACAGTGACAGCACAGGCGAAGACGATGAAACCGGTACGGATGAAGACGTCGTGGATGAAGAAGAAACCGCCACAGACGAAGAAGAAACAACCAAAGATGGTGAAGTGATCGAAACAGGTCTCGACATGACACTCGTGGAAGAGACGTACCTGACACCGTACGGCTGGGCCGAAGATGACTTCAATACGTACCTGATGGACAATTACGACATGGAACTGACGGACTTCAATGACTTTGCGGAACTGGAAGCCACCGTTGGCCCATTGCTCGATGATGAGACCCTGTCAGCGACACTGTATGAATATGACCTGACAGAAGACGATTACAACACCTTCCTCGAAGACAACGGATTCACAGAAGATGACTTCGTATTCGTTGCCGACCTGGAATGGGCACTTGAAGATGCAGGCTATACTGTTGTGAATGAAGTGGACGGCGAAGAAATGCCGGACACTGCGACAAATGCCGTTCAGAACGCCCTGATCGGTACCGGGATTGCCCTTCTGGGTGCTGCCGCGTTCTTCATGTCCAGAAGACGTGAAGGTCAACAATAAATAAAATAGACAATTGATAGATGAAGGAACTGCGCTGGAAGGCGCAGTTCCTTTTCTTAATATAAATATAAAAAAGTATAAAATTACTAAAGGGTTAAATTAAAACCAATAACAGTAATAAACCTTGCAAATACCCAAAAACGGCATTGGGAAAAGCTGAATTGGAAACCGATATACAATTTACGCTATACTTAAGAATGAATAAATGTTTATTCGGATTTCCGCAAATTCGCAGAAATCAATTATATCCGCAGGAGGCAATTTATGATCGAATTTCCGAAAGCCCGTGTTGAACAGTTTTTTCGTACATATGTCATTACCGATTTTACTATCAGTAAAGATGAAAGCCGATTGGTGTTCAGTTCAAATCTTAATGGCAAGATGAATCTATGGGGGATGGATCTGCCTGATACCTTTCCTTATTTATTCGCCCAGCAGGACGAGTCATGCAGTTTCATCAAATTCGACCCGGACAACCGGTTCGTGCTGGCCGGTTTTGACCGCGACGGTGACGAGAACTACCATATTTACGCCATTCCGAGCGAAGGCGGACTGCCGCAGCCGCTGATCACTGGAGACACTGCCGATAAGTTCTTTTTTGCCCATTTAAGCGAAGACGGCAACCGCCTGTATTACATGACTTCTGAAGGGAATCCGTCTTTCCTGAATACACGCATGCGAAACCTCGAGGACGGAACCGATACGTTGCTGAATGAGGGGGAAACCTCACCGACGAATCTCACAGCTGTGTCTCAGAATGAAAAAGCGTTCGTCTATGAGCGATCCTTCGCCAATACATACCGGACGGGCTTCGTAAAAACGGAGGATGAGATGCACAGCCTGACACCGGATACGGAAAAGGTGCATGTCGTGGATGATCCGGTCTTCACAGATAACCGCGTCGTTTACTTTGTAACCGATTATGAGGAGGAATATAGCTATCTGGCCAGCTTTGACCTGGAGACGAAGCAATTCAGCCGTGTATACTCAATCAGCGGTGAAAGCATTTCCTCGCTTAATTGGGACAAGGAACGTGGCGTCTTTTATATCGTGACAGAAAAAGGAGTAACTGATGGACTATACCGCTTCAATCCGGCAAACGGCATGCATGAACAGTTAGCACCGCCTGTAGACATCATCGAAAAAATTCAAGTGACAAAATCCGGTGATCTGTATGTACTGGGACGGAGCGCGACCATTCCGCATAACATTTTCCTTGGAAAAGCCGGATCCGAGTGGGTGCAATTGACGAATAACCGGGCGCTCGGCTTGAACAGTGAGGACATGGTGGAACCGGATGTCGTGACATATAAGTCATTTGATGGCACCGAGATCGAAGCCTTGTTATTCAAAGCGAACCCTGAATATGATAACGGCCATACGATTTTTTGGCCGCACGGCGGACCGCAGGCGGCGGAACGCAAACAGTTCCGGTCGATGTTCCAATGCTTCTTGAACCGCGGCTATACCATTTTCGCGCCAAACTTCCGTGGCAGCACCGGTTACGGCTCATCATTCGCCAAGCTTGTCGAACAGGACTGGGGCGAAGGGCCGCGCCTAGACTGCGTGGCCGGCATCGAGTGGCTGTTCGATAACGGCATCACGGACCGCCAAAAGCTCTTCCTCGTCGGGGGCAGCTACGGCGGCTATATGGCCCTGCTTCTGCATGGCCGGCATCCGGAGCTGTTCAAGGCCGTTGTCGATATCTTCGGACCATCGGATCTGTTCACGTTCGCCAACTCGGTGCCACCGCACTGGAAGCCGCTCATGGACCGCTGGCTCGGTGATCCGGAGCGTGACAAGGAGCGATTCATCACGGATTCCCCGGTCACATACCTGGACGGCATGACGCGTCCGATGCTCGTGATCCAAGGCGCGAAGGACCCGCGTGTCGTAAAAGAAGAGTCGGATCAGATTGTAGCAAAACTGAGAGGCGCCGGACGCGACGTGGAGTACTTGCTGCTTGAAGACGAAGGGCATGGATTCTCCAAGAAAGACAACGAAATCAAAGTGTACAGCGCCATGCTGGACTTTCTGGCAAAGCATCAGGCATAGCAATATGAAAAATTCCATAAACATAAAAAGACGCCGGAATGAACCGGCGTCTTTTCGTGCTGTCAGGAGACTGAATGAATGGAATATTGTCTTCACTAAAAAGAGGAAGCGGCGCAGACCGCTCCCTGAAGAATAGGGTTGAGGCTTTTATATGAATAAGGGGGAATGGGTTTGAAAGTACTTGCCCGGCCCCAACCCTTTGGTACATTATTCATTTTCCTCTTTTCACTGTTCCATAATCCACATTACAAGATTCTTAACTTTTTTGATAAAGAACTGCAATAAGCGGTAATCTGCGTCATGCTAATCGGCTATGTTTTGTTGAAACGACTGCAGATATGAGTAGCTTGAAATGATGATATTCATTTCGTGCAGCCAGGCGACACGCTTTCCCAGATTGCTGAGGGTTATGGCGTGACGACGGATGATTTGTATGAATACAAACCGGGTGTCGACGAGTACATACTCATGCCGGGTAATGGAATCGTGTATGGTCCCGGTGATGACGGCGTTTTTGATGACAGTGATGACTTTGAAGAAGACGACGAGACGGCGGGGAGAACCTGCTGCTTTTTTGTATTGCCGCTTAACAGAATGGCAAAAAAAAGACTGCTGACTTGAATCAGCAGTCTTGTTCTGTATGGGATTCGCATCCCATCCGGGTAATTTAAAATCACTTCGTGTAGAATGTTTCCGGGATTTTTCCGAACGTCCGCCGGTGATAGAGGAGCGGGTCTCTTTGTTCACTCCGGATGTCGAGTACTTCACCGATCAAAACTGTATGATCACCGGCGTCCACCGTCTTGAACGTGCGGCATTGCAGGACGCCGGATGCTTCAGCAAGAATAGGCAGGCCAAGATCGGAAACCGTCCAATCTGAGCCGCTGAACCGGTCGGCGCCTTTGCTGGCGAATAACGTACAGACATCTGCCTGGCTGTCAGCGAGCACGTGAACCGCAAATTTCTCTGCATTGATAAAAGCTTCATAGCCGTTCACGCGCTTATCGATGGACCAGAGGATGAGGAGGGGATCCAGGGAAACTGATGCAAAAGAATTGACGGTCATACCAAGTGGATTGCCTTGTGCGTCCATAGTTGTCACAACCGTTACACCGGTCGGATAATTTCCCATAACTTCTTTAAAAAGAGCCGTATTCGTATCCATAAAAACATACCTTTCTGCCGCCTTTGTTCATAAAAAGGCGGTGGGTTATATGATGAATTCCCGGTGTGCCGGAAATTTAAATACAATTTACTGGAAAATCGATGTGCTGTGAAGCGGCTGGACGCGCGCTTTTGGATCGATATAGGTTTTTGCGTTGTTGACAGCGGTCGGACCTTCGCCGAAACCGGTGGCAATCAATTTGATCTTGCCGTCATAAGTCGCAATGTCACCGGCTGCGTAAATGCCCGGAATATTCGTTTCCATTTTGCTGTTGACGATGATTGAATTTTTCTGAAGCTCGATCCCCCAGTCTTTGATCGGACCAAGATTTGAAACAAAACCATAATTGACGATCAGTTCATCCAGTTCGACGGCTTTTGGTTCTTTTGTTGCCGTGTCCTGCAAGACAAGTTCCGTGATGCGGCCGTTGCCGTCCCTGAAATCGGCTGCAGTATACGGAGTTAAAATGTCCACGCTGGATTCCTTCAGCTGATGAATGCTGCTTTCATGGGCCCGGAATTTATCACGCCGATGGATGAGCGTCACTTTTTCAGCGATCGGCTCAAGCATTAATGACCAGTCGACCGCTGAATCTCCGCCGCCGAGTACGGTCACTTTTTTATCGGCGAACGCTTTCATATCATCGACAAAATAATGCAAGTTCGCTCCTTCAAAGGCAGCTGCACCTTCAAGTTCAAGGCGGCGCGGCTGGAAAGCACCGACACCTGCTGTAATGATGATAGTTTTGGAATAATGAATTTCCTGATCCGTTACAAGCCGGAAAGTACCATCTTCCAGTTTTTCTACTTCTTTTACCGATTGACCAAGGGTGACAGCGGGAGAGAACAGGCTCATCTGTTCTTTCAGGTTATCGACCAGATCCTGCGCTTTGATCTTCGGCAGTCCGGCGATATCGTAAATGTATTTTTCAGGATAGAGTGTCGCCAGCTGACCGCCGAGCTGCGGCAGGCTCTCAATAATTTTAACGCTCGCGTCACGCATCCCGCCGTAAAACGCAGTGAACAATCCCGTTGGACCGCCGCCGATAATCGTCATATCATATACTTGCAAATCTTCTTTCATTAAAAAAACCTCCTAGCTTCACGCTAATTAAATAAAGGGGGAGGAGCCATTTCGGCTCCTCCGCCTTCCTCATCAGCCGTGGGCGTTTTCGTACTTCGCTGAAACTGCATCCCAGTTAATGACTTTAAAGAAGTTGGAGATATAATCTGGTCTGCGGTTCTGATAATTCAAGTAATATGCGTGTTCCCACACGTCGATTCCGAGAATTGCCGTCTGGCCGTTTTGGATGGGATTATCCTGGTTCAATGTGCTCGTCACATCCACACCGCCATCTTCGGTAACGATAAGCCATGCCCAGCCGGATCCGAAGCGGGTAGCGGCGGCATCTGAAAACGCCGATTTAAAGTTCTCGAAGCTGCCGAATTTCGCATCGATCGCTTGAGCCAGTTTGCCGGACGGCGCATTGTTCTCGGAAGGGGCAGCGAGGATCTCCCAGAACAGGGAATGATTCAGGTGGCCGCCGCCGTTATTGCGGACTGCAGTTCGGATCGATTCCGGAACCGCATCCAAGTTTGAAAGCAGTTCTTCCAGCGATTTTTCCTGAAGGCTATCCTGTCCTTCAAGTGCGGCGTTCAGTTTATTGACATATGCCTGGTGATGCTTATCGTGATGGATTTCCATTGTCTGCCGGTCAATCACCGGTTCAAGTGCGCCGAAATCGTATGTAAGTGCGGGTAATGAATAAGTTGCCATATTGAATTCCTCCTAAAAATACTTTTTATACTTTTTAGTTTAGAAAGTATATTTTCATCATACAGCATCCATTTTTTAAAAAGCAATGGGAATGCTCAGCATAAAATTTCCGGACAACAAAAAACCATGAACAGGACGCTGTTCATGGTAAAAAAATTATCCGTTCAGTAGTTGATAACAGCAGTAGAATCTTTTTCAAAACTGATCATGAAACGGCAATGCTGGTCGCCGTCCGCTTTGCAACTTGTCCGTTCGATACTGTCTGTTTCCAGCACGCTACGGAACATATCCGTCTCGCATCGGCAAGCTTGTTTAAAATTGCGGGATACACCAAAAATCGGACAATTATGCTCAATCAACTCAAACTGATGATCGTTGACCTTGATCAGATCAACCATATAGCCTTTTTCGTTCTGAATCTGTTTCAACGTTTCCGCTTTTTCTTCGTTGCTTTTATCTGTCATTAAATCTGTGTACTCAGCCGATAGGCGTCTGCTCCGATTTTCAAACAATTGATCAATGACCGCTTCGCCTTGAATTGCCCGGAGATCTTCGAGAAAATCCACAGTCAGGTTCTCGTACGTCTTCGGAAACAGCTTTTCCGCTTTGTCAGACAGCGAAAACGTCTGAATCGGCCGCCCGATCGGCTGACGGATTTCAGATGACCGGATGAACGCATCTTTTTCCAGCATATGCAAGTGTTTGCGGATCGCCATTTCAGTTACATCCAGCCGTTCCGCCAATTGCCCCACAGTAAGCGGCGCATCTTTTTTCAATAGGTTCAGCAGCTTATCTTTTGTGGTCACACGAGATGTCACATGCATCCCCCTCTCAGAGAGTAATAGTTCCATCATAGCATGCGGATGAAGGGATGCCCATCAAAAAGACTGAGTATCCTTCTGTCGTCATAGAGCTGAACGGGATAATTGCATCCCTGGTGGGAATGTGTTCCAATGACAACTGTACTTTATATACTTTTTTGTTTAAAAACGAATGACCATAGCCTTGCAAGAAAAATTTCTGATTTAATCGTAGAGGAGATGACATGATGGCAGAGCAGCAAGCACACGAAGCAGTATTTCAACGGAAAATTAAGGAGCATTGGTATGTGGAATACGAAGAAGCGGCGTTTCCATTCATTCAGAAGGGCTGGATACTTCCAACAGGACGCTGGAACGACTTTGATCCATTTATTCTGATGGCTGAAGATTGGTTTAAACGTGGAGCGTTCGCTGATCATCCACACCGGGGATTTCAGACGGTCACTTACGTCGTCGATGGCCGACTGGAACATATTGATAATGGCGGAGGCCGAGATATCCTGGAACCGGGCGACGTGCAGTACATGAACGCCGGATGGGCAGCGCGTCATGCGGAAGAAGGCGTGGAACACGATGTTGCCCACACACTGCAGTTATGGCTGAATTTGCCTAAGAATCAGCGGAAGTCGAAAACTTCCTATCAGAACGTGTATTCCGAAGAAGCGCCGGTTGTGCCCTTTGACGGCGGATCGGTTAAAGTGTTTTCAGGTGAAGTTGCAGGTGTCAAAGGCCCGCTGGAATCTGTTGTACCCATTACGATGAGTGAGATTTTGCTGGATAAAGGGGCATCCTATCAGTTGAATCTACCTGAAACCCACAATGCTTTTCTTTACGTGCTGGGTGGCGATATCGAGTTCGGGAAAGATCAGGTTAACCTGAAAAAACACGGTGTTGGATTGCTCAGCTACAATGAAAATGGAAATCCCGAAAAAAGCAGTGAATTGCACATCAAAGCCAACAGCAGACGGGCGAAAATCCTGGTCTATTCCGGAACACCGATCAAAGAAGAAATTGTGCCATACGGACCGTTCGTTATGAATACAATGGAGGAAATCCAGGAAGACTTCCTTGATTTCCAAAATGGTAAATTCGGGCCTCCGGCAATTTAACGGTGGAGAAGCAGTTTGTCCGAAAATTAATCCGTCTCTATTTTACAGTTGCAAAGACTGAACTGGGGTGATCCATAATTCATTAAAAATTGAACGCCAGCCTCTCTGAACACAGAGAGGCTGGCGTTTTTTTACTAAGTGAATTCGCATTTCAACAGCAAGGCATGCAGCAAGAACTCGATGAAAAGGAGTCTTTCAGGAAAACGGTCAAACGGCAAAGTTTATGGAAGGGAGGGATTCACCTTAGCGCAATAAGGGAAATTCCTGATAGTGAATGCAGTTCAATTTTTGTACAATGATCAGGAAAGATTTATCGAGTTATATATCATTATCTAAATTTATAAAAAACACAAATAAAAGTATATAAATTAAGTATAAAGGAGTATATAATCAGGGGTGTAAAGAAAAATAATCGTATAAATAAATTAATAGCAAACAGAAATAGGAAAAAGTATCGCCTTTAAGTTAATTATCGCTTTTAAATTTAAAGATAAAAAATTCAGATTATTACTTGGTGCTGAATTATCCACGGGCAGATAAAGGGAAATTAATGTAGGGAGAGTGGATCGCATGAAATTAGAGGAAACAGCGGTTCGGCAAGTGAGCTTGCTGCTAAATACAGGGCCGGAAGCAGAGGCGGGAAAGCGAGTGTTCACAATCAATCGGACGACTGCCGAAGAGCCGGCGGCAAATCCGATAAATCATCCATTCCTGCTGGGAGTTTCATTCGAACAGTATCAAGAGGATGGTACAGCGGTAAACGAAGCGGAAATTTTTCTCCGCACCGAAGATTATCAGCGCTTTATAACAGGGCTGATCGAGCATGAGTATTTGCTGCCCGCGAATTACCGGCAGTGGAAAGAAGAAAAGTTCGGCGGTATCTGTTTACATATGGAAGCGACAGAAGCCCCGGGACTTTTCGCAGCGCGGCTTGCAGCAGTATTGCGGAAAATCAGCAGTGAATTTGACAGGTAATTTATTGAGGAGGGGGTTTGATACATGTCACAGGCGAATCCATTGGTTACAGGAAAACGCAGCTATTATTTTACTCGCGCAAAAGATACGCATATAGAAGAAGGCCAGGTCTTTATCACGCTGTTTGCCCGGTTGACATGTGTGGAAGCTGAGAGCACAACAAGCAGGTGGGTTGAAATTGAAGAAGTCAAATGGATTCATGCCCACGCATCCTTAAAAGCCATGCCAAATGGGATTCATACCTTCAAGGTCACCTGTGGCACCTTTCAGGAATTGACGGAACTCGCTAATTTCTG
Source organism: Planococcus lenghuensis (assembly GCF_001999905.1). NCBI lineage: Bacteria > Bacillati > Bacillota > Bacilli > Caryophanales > Caryophanaceae > Planococcus > Planococcus lenghuensis. Next base: position 1,979,632 of record NZ_CP019640.1, on the reverse strand, counting down.
CTGCAATGAAATGTATTACCTGAATCCTGCCTATGAAGCGGCGAAGTTCCGCCCGGTCCGCAGCAAGCGCTGGTCCTGATCGGCTTAAAACAAGATAAAGAAACAAGACAGGCCCGGCCGATTTTCAATGCGGGCTTGTCTTTTCTGTTTATATGGTTTCTCCTTGTTTGGTTGGAAACACATGACGAATGTCAATAGTATGCCTTTCTTTCTTATGCTATAGTGCTATACATATTAAGGAGAAAGAGGAGGGATACCATGAAAATCGTTTGTTTTGGAGATAGCCTGACACGCGGCGTTACATTTAGAAATGAGCGCTTTAAAATCCTGAAAAGCAATTATCCGGCCATGTTGCAGGAGCTATTGAACAATAATGAATCACTCTTATCCGGCAGTGAAGCGCACGTGCTGAATAAAGGAGCGTTCAATGACAACTCGAATTCACTGCTGGCGCGGCTTGAAAAGGATGTGGTGGCAGAACAACCGGCTATTGTCATTATCGGGATAGGCGGGAATGACTGCAATTTCCTGTGGGAAGAAGTTGCCGATCACCCGGATGATACCCATCAGGCAATCGTGCCGTTGGATCGCTACCGCAAAAACATCAGTTCCATTGTGACCCATGTGAAACAGCATGGTATCACTCCGATAATTCTGACCTTGCCGCCGCTTGATCCGGTGCGGTATTACGAAAATATCATTCAGCGATTCAGCTCGCGGGTCAGCAACTGGATCTGCAAAGCCGGCGGGATAGAACATTGGCACGGGCAGTACAACCGCAGCGTAACGGAAGTGGCAGCGGAGTCAGGTGTATTAAAAATCGATGTCCGGTCGGCTTTACGCCAGGCGGGGGACCTGGTCAGTCTCGTCAGTGCAGATGGCATCCATTTAACGGCCGAAGGATATAAAGTACTGGGAACTGAAATCTATCATAATATTTCCTCAATCCTTGCGAACGATGATTCCCAATCGATTCCTCTTTTTTGATAGTTAAAGAAAGCGTAATAGAAGAAAAGCAAGGCGTGCTGCATCCGGCAGCGCACCTTGCTTTTCGTTTTGATGACCAAGGGGGTTTTTAAGCATTTGTTTTGATCGCGCGTACGTTATATTTCGAGACTTCGTATTAAGAACGTAATCCGGCTTGGACTGATTAAGTTTAGCTTTATGCCCGGCAATATGGGCGTCGCTTTTCTCCCATTGCTTCAAATCGTCTTCTGACTCCCAGGTAACCAGCACGACGACTTTCTCTTCGCCGCGTCTGACTTTTTTCTCTAAGATCTTTAAGTCCACGAATCCTTCCTGCTGCTCAATGATTCCTTTCTGACTGAACCGGCTAATGACTTGTTCGGCATTTCCTTCTGATACGGTAATTTTTCTCATTTGAATAAACATACGATATCCCCAATCCAGTTAATGTAGTGACTGGCGGTCAATTTCTGGAGCTATGCCTCCGTTTTATCATCGACAGGCGTCGCTTCTGCCGGCAACACAGGCCCGTTCTGCTTCCCTTCATCGGGATGGAGTTCGAACAGCCGGGTGAACTCGGCGATGACCGTTTCCAAGGCTTTCAGCTCTCCGACTAAAATGGGATTGATGGACTGCAGCTCCGGTGTCTCCAATTGCTGCTTCAGAGTCTCCCGTCTCGTATTCATTCGCTCCAGAAACTCGATGGCCCGACCGCGCCGGAACGTTTTTGCTCCTTTATGATGTCCGGAGCGGCCATGCCCGCCGTCTCGTACCGAGTGGGTACTTTCGGGTCTGTCATCACTTTCTGAAAAGTTTTCTCCTCTTCTGTAACGCTTTGAATCATTATTTCTCATGGATTCACTCCTTTGTATACATTTGTATACCTATTTAATTGTATACAAATGTATACGTTAAATCAAGTCTTACAAAGACAGGGAGTAAGCTCTATTTTTCAACTTATCGCAAATCCATGTTCTATTTTCCTGTGTTTTTCTAAAAAAAGCAGGGGTTGCCGGAGAAAGTGTTGAAGTATATGGATAGGAGTAACAACGAGCAGAGATAGGTGGTGCGATTCGACGATCGAGAACCATACACCAGAAGGGATGATGACTGATGACAGAAACCTTATTCACTGTAATCGTCATTGTTATGTTACTCGGCCTGCTGATTGCCGCATACGGTCTCACGAAAAGAACCCAGAAGCGGCGGCATGCGCGGTTCCGGGAGCAACGGTCACAGCTTAAACACGATGAATACACTTTTTTGAAACAGCAGACATCCCTCGGTTTGGATTTCATCGGAACGACAAAACCGGTTGCGCAGGATCTGGCCCGGCAGTTGGAGAAAGCATTCCCGCTCTCATACCAAGTGAATATCTTCAATCGAATGGTGGACGAGACGGAGTTCAACACCCAAACATTGATGGAGCTCATTTTTGAACAGAAACGGTTCCTGCTGATGACTGCGGTCTTCAAACAGGTTCCGATGTTTTCGACCCGCGTCGATGAAGTATGGCATACGATGCTCCTGTTCACGCAGTCGTATCAATCCTTCACAGAAACCTTTGCCGGCCAATTCATTCATCATCAGCCCAATGTCGACGGCAAGGACGGGGAGGATGACCGGTTCCTGTTTGACATGATGTATTTGGAGCTGTTTGAAGAAATGCCTTTTTCAGAACGGGCGTGGGGCTTTTCCTTTTATCAGCATAAACCGAGCCAGCGTTTCATTGATGAATGGGAAACAGAAAGCGCAGCGGCATTGGCGGACCGGTACTTTTTCGACCGGCCGGATACACAGGAAATCGCCCGGTATTTGATCCGTGAAGTGAAAGCGGCACTTGACGCCCGGAAGAATTACCGGAATATCCAAGAGTTCCGAAGCATTAAGGCCAATTTGCAAAACCGTTCCAGCCGGGCATTCAGTAACGACACGCTCAATGCCATTACACTCGGTTATGTTTTTTGGGCTGCGTGGGAAGACCCGTCTGCTTATGATCAATCCCTTGGTTTCAAACGCGTTGATTCATCTGGTGAAACAGGCGGTTTTTTTGAGTTCGACGGTGGAAGTGACAGCGATGGCGGCTCATCGTGCGGTTCATCCTGTGGAGGCGGCTGCGGTTCTGCTTAGAGGAAAAGACAGGATGCCGCCTTCAAAGATGACAGGAGCTCCGTTTTCTAATCTAATAAAAAGTATTTAATGGGAATGCTTAAATCCGCCTAATAAGAATAAGAACCCAATTCAGGGGTAATGTATTAAAGAAGGGCAGAAGGAGGAGGTAACATGGAAGCACTCGGATTTTTATTAGTGGTCCTTGTAATTGTGCTCGTGTCATTGGTTCTCCTGTTCGTCGGTTTTGTTTATATGATGAAGCGAAGAAAGAGGGAGGCAGACCTGCATACGCATCATGACAATCAGCGGCAAAGCAGCAGGTAGGCAATCGATAAAAGAACTGCTTTTTTGTAAGTTGTTGAAATTATAGTCTGATACAATCCGAAAAGGGATTGCATCAGGCTTTGTTTTGGTTATTAAATTCCTGGGGTCTATAGAATATGCCGCTCTTCTTGTTCCGGTTCATTTCCTCAATGTGGTATTATGAAACCTGTTCGGAAAAATTAGAGGTTCGCGAAATCCCTCTCAAAAAAACTAAGGAGCGGTAACAGATGAAAAATGAAAAAGCAGTCGTTGTATTCAGCGGCGGTCAAGACAGCACAACCTGTCTGTTCTGGGCGTTATCAAAATTCGGAGAAGTGGCGACCGTGACATTCGATTATGGGCAGCGGCATGCGGCGGAAATTGAACATGCACAGGCCATTGCAGAGGAATTGCAGGTACCATTCAAAATACTCGACATGAAACTGATCAACCAATTATCGGCGAACGCACTCACCCGGAATGACATTCCGGTTGAGCAGCAAGATGGCGAATTGCCATCCACGTTTGTGCCGGGAAGAAACCATTTATTTCTATCTTTTGCCGCAGTATACGCACAAGCGATCGGTGCCCGTCATTTGATCACCGGCGTGAGCGAAGCGGACTTCAGCGGTTATCCGGATTGCCGGGATACATTCATTAAATCGCTGAATGTGACGTTGAATTTAGCGATGGACGCCCAATTCGTCTTGCATACTCCGCTCGTGTGGCGGGATAAAGCAGAGGTATGGGCACTGTCGGATGAACTGGGTGCACTCGATTTCGTCCGGGAAAAAACATTGACTTGCTATAATGGCATACCAAGCAGCGGCTGCGGTGACTGTCCTGCCTGCAGATTGCGGAATGCAGGGCTCGAGGCATACTTGAAAGCGAAGTCTGAAGGAGCGGCCGTATGATGCAGCAATTTTATCCGGCCGTTCCGCATACTTACCGTTTTGAATTGAATAAGGATTTTAATTTTTCTGCCGCTCATTTCATTCCATCGAAAGAAGCGGGGAAGTGTCAAGTGATGCATGGCCATACATACTTTGTCAATGTGACGGTCGGCGGGAATGAATTGGATCCTTCTGGTTTCTTGATCGATTTTAAGTTATTGAAAGAAGCGGTTCATAAAAGATATGACCACTCGGTGCTGAATGATCATCCGGAATTCAAGAACGATTTCCCGACAACGGAGCGGTTGGCTGAACAGATTTGGACTTCCATTCAATCCCTTCTGACAACACGGAATAATAAACCGGTCTGCCTTCAAGTCATTGTCCGGGAAACGCCGACAAGCTATGTTGTGTACCGGCCCAATCGGGAGGACTTCCAATGAAAATTCCGGTCATGGAGATATTTGGTCCAACGATTCAAGGAGAAGGTATGGTGATGGGGCAAAAAACGATGTTTGTCCGGACGGCCGGTTGTGATTACTCCTGTTCCTGGTGCGATTCCAAATTTACCTGGGATGGGACAGGGAAAAGTACAGCAATGCAGCCCGAGGAAATCATTCAAGAACTGAAACGATCCGGGCAGCAATTTTTTTCGCATGTCACGATTTCCGGCGGCAATCCCGTTCTTCACAAAGGGATCGGGGAGTTAATCCGGCTGTGCCATGTACAGGGATGGAAAGTCGCTGTGGAAACACAGGGCTCATTTTGGCAGGATTGGCTGCTGGCTGTCGATGACATTACGCTGTCGCCGAAGCCGCCCAGCTCCGGGATGAAAACCGATTTCAATAAACTGGATGCGATTATGGGGAAATTGGATGAAGCGAATGCCAGCTTGAAAATCGTGATTTTTGATGAAACGGATTTCACTTTTGCTGAACAGCTTCACATGCGTTACCCATCAGTTCCGTTCTTCCTGCAGGTCGGCAATAGCGATACGGCCACAACAGATGATGCCCATCTCGTCTCCGTCCTGCTGCGGCAGTACGAATGGCTGATTGATCTGACTGCCTGCTCGTCAGTTATGAATGATGCCAAAGTGCTGCCTCAGCTCCATGCGCTGGTGTGGGGAAATAAACGCGGCGTTTAGGGACAACCGAGAAACCGCCTTTATCTCAGCGTTTCGTACAGGTACAGGCAGCTTTAGAAAATTCAATATAACGAACTAACCCCCGGATGGGCCCTCTAAAAGGCTCTATCCGGGGGTTAGTCGTCTAAAATGAAATCGGGAACTCAATTGAAAACCTGGTCGGTGACGGAAAATGAAGCCGGCTTTACACACGTGCTTTCCATTTCGTAAAAAGTACCTTTGTGCGATGATTCCAGAAAGCCATGCATTGCTTCAAGCACATGGTAAGCAAGCTGTCCATTTGCACGGTGAGCGTTCGGTCTACTGAGAATCGTCCGGCCCATATCAGCGACGCCGATACCGCGGCCATTGTCTTGGAATGCAGACAATAACGGGATGTCAGTGAATTCTTCTTCATCTTTTTTTCGAAGTTTCACAGGGCCGCCGAATGTGTTCGGATCAGGCACCAGCAATGTCCCTTCGCTGCCGTAGATCTCGATCGGCGGGAGGGAGGATCCGCCGAAGGCATCGAAACTGGTGGTGAGAGTAGCGATCGCTCCTGCAGCAAAATCGATCGTGCCAGCAATATGTGTCTCTGTTGAGACGTTGATTTTCGTACCGGCGTTCGGTTCGCTCGTAATTGTCCGTTCCGGATAGCTGATGCGGGCTGAGCCGGCAAGACGCCGGATTGGACCAAGCAACGCGATCAAAGCAGTTAAATAATACGGGCCCATATCAAACAGCGGACCGCCTCCTTTTTCATAGTAGAAGGAAGGGTTCGGATGCCAATGCTCATGTCCCCGGATGATCATGGAGGCGGACGCGCCGACCGGTATACCGATTTCCCCGTTCTCAATCAGTTGGAGAGCCGTCTGGATACCTGTGCCGAGGAAAGTATCAGGCGCACTGCCGACCAGCAATCCCTTATTATCCGCAGCTTCAAGAACCTGCTTCGCTTCTTGAAGAGAAATGGCCAACGGTTTTTCCACATACACATGCTTCCCGGCTTCCAGAATTTGCAGGCTGACTTCCGCGTGCACTTGCGGCAGTGTGAGATTCACTACGAGATCTATTTCAGGATCTTCCAGCAGTTCCTGTACGCTGCAAGCTTTTGGAATATTAAACGCTGCCGCCTGGGAACGAGCCCGCTCCAAATCGAGATCGGCACAGGCAACAAGGGATAAATGGCTGTATGCCGGAATATTTTCCATATAGATGGAACTGATATAGCCACAGCCGATGATGCCGATCTTTAATTGTTTCTTGTTCATTGGCTGTCACCCATTCCGGTATAAACCCCTGCTTTTGCTCCGCTCTTATCAGCCATGCCGGCATACAATGCTTTGCCTTCAGCTGCCCACCGGAATCCTCTCCGCATGATAAAAGATACTTCCGGCATAGCGACAATGTCTGCGACATGGCCAAGGGAATTATAAAACACCCGGCCGGCTCCCCAGCGTTTCGTCCATACAACGGGCATATCCACCGCCCGGTTGAATGCATGCGGGCCTTCCGCGACAGGGAACCGGGTAGTGGCCAGCACTTCAACGGCCGGATCCACGTGCAGATAATATTGTTCGCTGACGACTTTGAAATCAGCCATTCCTTCCAGAATGGGGCTGGATGAATGTTTGACATTCACCATATATTCGATACCGTCATTCCCGGGATGCGCAACCCAATTGCCACCGGTCATGAATTGCCAGTCGACGTTTTTCCGAAAAGAATCACACATGCCGCCATGGCTGCCCGCTAAGCCGACACCACTGATGACCGCTTCTGAAACGTTGCGTACGTAGCCCGGGTCGATCTCATCCATCGTCCAATTCGGAACGATCAAATCGAGTGATTTCAATTTTTCTGCATCTGCGTAGGATTCGAGTGTGTCTGAAACTTCGACCTCGAAATTCTCTTCTTCAAGTATTTGTTTATAGATTCCGGCAACTTGTTCAGGTTCATGACCTTCCCAGCCGCCTTGGACGATTAATGCTGTTTTTTTCATGATGCAACAACTCCTATCAAGTGTTTGTGCCAGTGACTATAGACTTGAGATCTGGACCCACCGGCGCTCTTCAATCGATAACTCAACGGCTTCCAGGACTTGCTGGCATTTGACGCCATCCTTGAAGTTTGGAACAGGCTGACGGTCTTCGCGGATGGCATCCGCCAATTCCACGAATGCATGCGTAAATGTATGTTCATAGCCGATTGGGTGACCAGCTGGCCACCATGCATCCGAATAGGCATGGGCCGGATCGGTCGCCATCACTCTGCGGAAGCCCTGGACGTCGGCCTGGTCATCGGTCAAGTAGACTTGCAGTTCATTCATCCGTTCAAAATCGAAAATCACGCTGCCTTTACTGCCGTTAATTTCAAAGGAATTCGTGCTCCGGTGACCAGCGGCGAATCGGGTCGCTTCAAAACTGCCGATTGCGCCGTTTTCAAACCGGGCCAGGAAGAGAGCGGCATCATCGACCGTGACCGGCCCTGTTGCGGCATTCTTTTTGCTCGTTCCTGACAAGCCGCCGGTATCATCAGGGAGCGGCCGTTCAGTGATAAATGTTTCGCTCATGCCGATTACTTCTTTCAAATCACCGACGAGAAAATGGGCAAGATCAATGAGGTGGGCGTTTAAATCGCCATGGGCACCCGAGCCGGCAATTTCTTTTTGAAGCCGCCAGGCGAGCGGGAAGTGGGGATCAGTGAGCCAGTCCTGCAGGAACCAGGCCCGGAAATGACGGATATCACCCAGCCGGCCGTCTTCGATCAGCTTTTTTGCCAGCATTATGGCCGGTGTGAACCGGTAATTGAAGCCAATCATGTGCTTGATACCCGCTTGTTCCGCCGCTGCCAGCATATCCCGGGAGTCCTGCAGGGTAAGGGCGAGCGGCTTTTCACAATACAAATGCTTGCCGGCATTTGCACTAGCAACCGCAATTTCCTTATGTACATTGCTCGGCGCATTGATATCGATAACATCAATGTCATCTCTGCTTAATAATGTTTTCCAATCCGTCGTATATTCTTTCCAGCCAAAGTCTTTGGCCGCTACGGAAACTCCTTCTTCGTTGCGTCCGCAGATCACTTTCATCGTCGGTTTTACCCGATCCGGAAAAAACATTGGCAAGGCGCGGTAGGCATTGCTGTGCGCTTTACCCATGAATTTATAGCCGACCATGCCTATATTCAATTCATCCATTCTTTCATCTCCTTCATGTCATTCAATATGAATACGTTTACATCTTCCCGGATCTGAAAAATTCTGTCAACTGGTTGAGTCCTTAAGCCGACAGGAAGTAGGTGGAGCCCGCGAGAACAAACAGCTTTTGCGGTCAAGACCGCCGCAGCATTGCATCAGAAAACGGGGGCTTAGAAACCGGTAACATTGTCCATGCCCCATGTAAAGGTAGTTCCCTTCTTTGTTTAGATAAAACGCCATGAGCACGGGACTCATGGCGCAGTGGAAACGCGTACATTTGCATGTCTGTTCCTGAAACAGGTTCAGTCATAACTTTCCGCGAGTTCATCAATCAGCGAGCCGACATGCGCTACAGCCCGGCGGATCGGCTTAGGCTCTGACATATCAATGCCGGCTTTTTTGATCAGTTCGAGCGGATCTAACGTGCCGCCTGTTTTCAGCACATCCAGCCACCGCTCGACGGCAGGCTGCCCTTCATCGAAAATGGCTTTCGAAGCAATAGTGGAGACGGTCAGGCCGGCAGAATACGTATACGGGTAGAGTCCCATATAATAATGCGGCTGATGCATCCACACAAGTCCTGCCCCTTCATCAATTTCCACAGCATCTCCCCAGAAGTCCTTCAGCACTTGCTGGGTGACTTCCGAGAAAACACTTGCAGTGAGTGGTTCACCTTTCTCGGCAGTTGCATATATCCGGCGCTGGTATTCGCCTTCAAGCAAATGGGTGACGAAATTATGGTAATACGTGCCGAGTAATTGCAGAATGAGCCAGCGTCTTTTCCGTTTGTCGTCAGTATTGGACAGCAGGTAGTTGCCGAGCAGCATTTCATTCATCGTTGACGGCGCTTCAATGAAGTATCGGGACGGCCGGGCGTTCGTCATGCGCTGATTTTTTTCAGCAAAATAGAAGTGGCCACCGTGTCCAAGTTCATGGGCAAGCGTAAATGCCCCGCGCATCGTCCCGGGCCACGTCATCATGACGTAGGGGTGGGCACCATACGGACTTGAACAGGAAGCTCCGGTTGATTTGCCGACATTATCCGCATAATCCACCCAGCCTTCCGCGATGGCGGTCTTGATCATGTCGCTGTAATCTGCTCCCATGATGTCCAGCGCCTTTTCTACCGTATCCGCCGCTTCTTCAAAATCCATCTCGATTTCGAAATCCGGATCAAGCGGCGCTTTCAAATCCGCGAATGTCATCGTCTCGAGCCCGAGTACCCGGCGCTTCAGCTCCGCGTATTTTCGCATATGCGGAGCCAGTTCCTGTTGAATGACATCCAGCTGATTATGATACATTTCGTCTGTTACCCGCTGTCCCTGCAGCAGCATATCGGTCGCTGAGTCATAGCCCCGAAGGCGGGCAGTCGTCACTTCATGATTTACTTGCGTGGCATAGGTAGCCGCAAACGTGTGCTTATACCGTTCAAGTCCTTTGTTGAATGCTTTATACGCATTCCGGCGGACCGTTTTGGAAGGCGATGTGCTGAAATTGCTGGCATAGGCGCCGAAAGACAGTGGCACCTCGTTTCCTTCTTCATCGGCGAACGGTTCGAACTCCATATCTGACAGCTTCCCGCGATTATAAATCGTATACGGCGCATTGAATAAGGAACCGAGCGCTGCAAGTGTTTCTTCTGTTTCCTCAGTGAGCGTATAGGGTTTGCGCGCCTGCAAATCTCGCAAATACTTCCGGAATGACTGAAGTTCTTTTTCTTCTTCCATAAACCGATCCAGTGTTTCTTCAGGCAGTGAAATGGTTTCCGCCTCAACGAACGCCAGGGAAGCTTTCACGGAAGCATCCGTCTGGCTGGCCCGCTGGGAATCCTTTTGCCGGGTGGCATCTGTATTATCCATGGCCTGGCGCAAGTTTGCATACATTGTCACCAGATTCAACCGCTGCAGTAATTGTTCTTTAGCTTCCAGGCAATCAAGGAGCGTTTTCGCATTTTCATCAAGTTTGCCTTTGAATTTCGTTACCGTTGACGTATCCCCCTGAATCGCGGTTAATTCCTTTTCCCATTCGTCCCTCGACTGAAAAATAGCACGTAAATCCCATTTCTGTTCCTCCGGCACTTCGCTCCGGAGCGGACGTTGTTTTGTGTTGGTCACGTGAATCCCTCCTGAAAAGTCAGTTAACAGTATCTTAACATGATTATCGAACTTTCTAAAATTGCCAATTTAATGGTTAGGGAACTTACACAATGTTCGGAGGGCTTTTTGGTAAGAAAGCAAATATCGCTGCCTTCGTTAGAAGTATTGAGTATGCTGCTGATGTTTTTTTGATTTAATTTATTCAGAAAAATTTAAAAACTGGGATTGTATACAGCGGGAGCCATGTATATAATTAATAAAAAGAAAATTACGAAAAATTGGGAGGGTGGAAAAACAGGAGAAGACCAGAGATTCGTTTAATCAGAGAGATAAGAAGTCAGGCAAAATTATTCATAGGGGGAACGAGATGAGTACAACAACAGAAATACCCTTAAAAGTGAAACCGAAGAAAAAAGGATTTTTTGATAAGTTTTTGGACTTCATTGAGAAATACGGCAATAAACTTCCAGACCCAGTCTTCTTATTCGTGATTATCGCTGGCCTCATTTTAGTAGCCTCTGCCGTATTTGGAGCGTTAGGAACATCTGCTGTAAATCCGGGAACCGGTGAAACGATTGAAGTGGTCAATCTATTGAATGGTGCCGGACTCGTAATGATTTTAACGAATTTGGTCACGAACTTTACCAGTTTCCCGCCACTCGGTCTTGTACTTGTTGTCATGTTGGGTGTAGGGGTAGCTGAATCTACAGGATTGATCACTTCATTTATGAAGGCGACCATTTTGGCAGCGCCAAAAAAATTGATCCTTCCGACCATTGTACTCGTAGCAATGTTGGGGAATGCCGCGGCAGATGCCGCAATGGTCGTGTTGCCTCCGATAGTTGCGATGATTTTCGTTGCTTTGGGCAGACATCCGATTGCCGGATTGGCCGCAGCTTATGCTTCCGTTGCTGGTGGTTTCAGTGCTAACTTGATTCTAAGTATGCTTGACCCACTTATTGCAGGCTTTACACAAATCGGAGCGAATATTATTGAACCGGACTATGTCGCAAATCCGGCAATGAATTATTACTTCTTGGCGATTTCATGTATCGTCCTTGTGCCGGTGGCTGTTCTCGTAACCACCAAAATTGTTGAACCGCGACTGGGCGCATACGACGGTGAAGTGGAGCAGATGGACCCTGCGACCAAGCTTGAGAAGAAGGGATTGCTGTGGGCAGGTATTTCGCTGGCAGTATTGACAGCGATTGTGTTGTTGTTAACACTTCCGGAAGATGCATTGCTGCGTGACCCGGAAACTGGTTCACTGACAGTTTCACCATTCATGACTGCTTTAGTCCCATTAATGATGATTTTCTTCTTGGTGCCGGCTTTAGTTTACGGGTTTGTCACGAAAGAACTTACCTCTACTAAAGATGTTGCTGATCATTTATCAAAATCCATGTCAACGATGGGTACATATATCGTCATTGCCTTCGTAGCCGCCCAGATGATCGCATTCTTTAACTGGAGTAACCTTGGACCGATTACTGCCATTGCCGGTGCAGACTTATTGCAAGGAATTGGTTTAACTGGTCTACCGCTCTTAATCGGCTTTATCATTGTGGCAGCGCTAATCAATTTGATGGTCGCCAGCGCTTCTGCAAAATGGGCGATTTTAGCGCCTGTGTTCGTTCCGATGTTCATGATTTTGGGTTATAGCCCGGCATTTACACAATTGGCATACCGGATCGGGGATTCCATTACCAATCCCATTACGCCAATGCTCGCTTATTTTGCCATTGCCTTAACTTTTGCGAAAAAGTACGATAAGAAAATGGGAATTGGTACGTTCATGTCCGCTTTGCTTCCTTATTCCATCGCTTTCGCAGTGACATGGATTCTCTTATTCGCTGTTTGGTATATGTTAGGATTACCGCTTGGACCAGGAGGTTATATTCAACTAGGAGAGTAAATGAAAAGATTGGAAATTGGATTTCCTGATTATCAGAAACACAGTAGCCATAAACTTTCGAAGCAGGCAAAATAAAAAAAGTTAAATCCCTTAAACATTGAGGAGGCCTGTAAAAAGTCTCACTTAATCTGTGTTTAAGGGATTTTAAGTTTTTGTTCCAACTTTGTTCCGATAAAGAAACAAGTCCACCTGCTTTTAGGCTATATTTATTTATCAACGGATTTAATTCGCAATAGTAGGCCGTGCATCTTTTAAATTCGCGAAGAACAGATCGTCATCGGAATCCGACGGGACGAGCTGCAGCAAGCCGCGCCGATGAGCCACTTTCACGAGGTGAATCACCCGGGAGAATTTCCATTTCCCGCTGTTCTGGCAGAAGACGGCGAATCCTTTCAGTCCGATTCGGATGTTTTGGATTTTCGCTTTTTTGTATAGCGAGCTGCCCTGCAGAAACAGCAGCATTTCTTCCGTTTCATTTGCTTCTTCTATTGTATAGGAAATGGTTTCCGCTTCTTCCAATACTTGCTGGGAGAATGACGCTTCTTTATTGCCGAACAGTTTTTCCAAGTCAAGCGTCGCATCGGCGTATTTTGGTAACGCCTCATTGGTTCCGCCGCTTGTGCAGATCAGCAGTGCCTGTTTGCCTGCATTTCGGATCTCCTGCAGAAGAGGGGCGAAATCCCGGTCGTTGCTGATGATTCCAAGGACATCAGCCGTCGGGCGGGCGAGCTCTTTCATGACGTCGATGGTGATTTTCACATCCGTTGTGCTTTTTGCCCCGACAGAGCAATGAAGCGGTTCAACCCCGCACGATGTGAGCCAGCCCTGTTCCCGCTGTGATTGGAAAAAGGGGCTGTCGAAATTGGCATAGCCTTTTATTGAAACGATGGTGAATTGGCTGCTTAATTCATTCCGTAAGCGCTCGAAAAAATTCACATACCGTACTTCCTTGCCGGTGTGTTCAGGAAATGTGCTTGCAAGGTTTTCATAATCCATAAAAATTTTTAACCGGGGTTTTGACTCAATCGATTGATCCAGCATTCCATTTACTTCCTCCTTCTGCTACTTCTAACTTGATTCCCTTAAAGCAAAATTTAAAAACCCCCATTCTTGCCGGCACTGCTAAAGCGTTGGACAGCACAAGGCAAGCTTGTTATGCTGAATTTTTCAGCTGTCTGCTATTGGCCGTTTATAACTGCAGGTCGGAAAGCCAAGAGTTTTTCTTGTACTGATGTATACTGCAAACAAACAATTCATATCTTAGCTGTGAAGATGAAGACGCTCGTAAAATAACTGTACCAGATGGAACAGTGAATTCCAGAAAGGACTGGTGATTTATATGAAATATACTTGTCCATGCTGCGGTTATAAAACGCTGCACGAAGAACCGACCGATACATTTGATATCTGTAAGATCTGTTTTTGGGAAGATGATGGGACTCAATTCCGGGATCCGGCTAGTGAAGAAGGCGCAAACAGCGTTTCGTTGCGCCAGGCACAAAAGAATTTCTTCATGTTCGGTGCATCTCATGCAGAATGGGTCGGATATGTAAGACTGCCCAATGCGTTTGATGTGAAAGATCCGGAATGGCAGCCTGCCGGGACACAGAATTGCCGGGTAATGGTAATCCATTATACAAATAAAAAATAGAAGCGCTGTTCCGATTGCTGGAACAGCGCTTCTAGTCGCTAGTCAAATCGTAAAAATAAACGCTACTAAAAGCGCGAAAATAACAGCGACAAATGTCATGCCCATCATATGTTTTCGGCTTGTCAGTTTGAGTAAGAGACTCGCGCCGAACCCGATCAGCAGGAAAATGACGATGGATAAAATAAATGTAATAATGACATCGTACAAGTACAAGGGAAAACACCTCTTTCTGATTTGCGTCGTTCCTCAGTGATTGTTTACCCGAGATTCTATATCCTCAGTCCGGCGTTTAAGCAATAAAGATGGTCATTCCGGTTGGCCAATCACCTTTCCTTCGATGAATTCTGCAGGAATTGCAGAAGTCGAAAGATTAACCGGGCTTCTCCACCAGTTATCGCCTGATAAGGCGTAATGCCCGTCTGGTACTTGAAATTCAGGCAGTGCAGATTCGGTCACTTTTTCAGCTTCACTGCCGCCCGCCCAGTAGTATTCATGGCCGTAGAAAGCGTCAAGCTCAGCTCCATTAATGATTACCCGGCCATCATCTACGGCTATTTCTTCCCCCGGCATAGCAATGATCCGCACAATCATACCGCCATCATTTCCGTTGCTGTAGCGATCTTCTTGTCCTTCAGGGATGACAAGATAAACCAGCTCCCCTCTCGAAAGTTCATTTTTATCGTAATTTCCCATCTCTACGATTACTTCAGCGGGGAACTGACCATTTCGCTGCATTGCATCCGTGTATACTTCGACGACCTCCATATCAGGACTGAACGGTTCCGAATATACCGGTGGTATTTGACTGGTCTCATCGTCAATAAGGGGTTCAGGCGTACAGCCAATCAGTCCCAATGCCAGGACTACTGAGGAAAACAGAAGCCTCTTCATGCGAACACCTCAACTTTCGTTTGTTTGCCCGAGTGGGAGGGAATAGGAAGGACTGGAAACATTCGATGAATCCGTTCATATATTCTTGCAGAGGAAATGTAATGTTATAATATTCTAACTATTAATGGTAAGTATACTCCCAATGGTCATTTTTGGAAAGAGACGTCATCGATGAAAGAATGTATATCCGAAAAGAAGTGCAAATTTTACATGTGAAAACCAAGGAGGCTGACGTAATGGAATTAACACCAGTACAGGATCATATTAAGAAGGGCTTGAAGATTTTATTTGTGGGCTTTAACCCCAGTATCCGGTCTTCAGAAACAGGCCATCATTATGCAGGGCCGAACAATCGCTTCTGGACCATTTTGTATGAAGCGGGCTTAACGCCGAGAAAACTGAAACCGGAAGAAGATGCAGAACTGTTGTCATTCGGTTACGGCTCCACCAACATTGTCTCCCGTCCCACAAAAGAGGCTGCCGAAATAACGAAAGCCGAGTATGAAGAGGGTACGATGGAATTGCAAAAAAAGATATTGGAGTACAAGCCGAAAGTCGTCTGTTTTGTCGGCAAAGGGGTTTACAAGGAATACACCAAGAAACATGATGTTCAATGGGGAGAACAGCAGGCACCTTTAATGCCGGGAGTCGCTGAATTTGTGGCTCCTTCATCGAGCGGCCTCGTCCGGATGAAGCTTGAAGACGTAGTGGCGATCTATAAAGATCTTAACCGGCTCATTTAACTGGAGTTGGCGGGGGGCAAGATTAAAATAAACAGAAAAAATAAGGGGGGCAGCTACAGCGCTCTCCATTGGTCTCATGCAGGCAGCAGAATTCATTTCTTTTTTGCAGGCATGGCCTAAAGATTGTATTGATTCTTCACATCAAAAAGAAGCCGGCAAAACGGAAGTACTAGTGGAAAATGGACCTGTGTCTTATAGACTTTTTGCTCTAACAGTGGCTCTTCACCAAAGCATGTACTTGACAAGAAGAAATCACTTCAAGCGGATGCGAGCCGCTTTGTGCTCCTGCGCAAGCTCGTCGCAAAAGACCTGTTCAAACTACGTTTGTCCTGCTCTTTCGCCACTTACCGCTCTTTCTTTCAGGTACAGCTGCAGCCACTCTCCACCTTTTTACACTACGTTGCTATTTCCCTTGTTGTCGAAAAGAAATCAAGAACATTTCTTGGCGAAGAGCGCTAACAGTTTAATTATAACGTAAATTCAGTAAGTTTTTAGGTAATAATTCAGGGGTTATAAGGCGCATTACTGTACATTCACCAACGAACCATGTAGGATGTAAGTTAATTAAACCCATCAGATAACCAATATATTTAATCATGTTCCGGTAAAATGCTGCAGACAATAGAGCTGCGCGCAAAGCCGCAAAGAGTCCTTGGATTCTTTGTGGCTTTTTTCATGGCTTAAACACATTAGACAATAATTATAATTCGATTAACAGGGGGATTTATATGAAACCTTCAGAAGCAGCTGCTCAGCAAGTGCGCCACCTTCTGGACATGGAAATTGAATTGGGCGGAGAGAAATACGTATTCAGCAAGTCGCGGACCATCGAAATCGGTACAGCCGATTTGATGCGAACCTGCATGTTTGACTTGATCGTTTCATTTGAGCAATACCAGCACAGCGGTCTCGCCCAGAATGAAGCGGAGCTTTATCTCCGGGCAGAAGAGTGTGAGGAGTTTCTGTCCATGCTGATCCGGCACGAGTATCCGCTTCCGACGGATTATCAGCAATGGCAGGAAGAAAAAGCGGATATCGTCTGCATGCACTTGAGAGCGACCGAGCCGCCTGAAATTTTTGCAGCCCGGCTCGCTGATGCTTTTCTGTTGTTTGATGCGGACGGCGATTTGAATCATTACCAGGAGAGGTGAAAGCATAATGCACCAGCAAGCGCCATTCCCGGTAAATACACGCTATTATTTTTCACGGGTGAAGGACACCCGGATGGAAGACGGGGAAGAATTCATTACATTATTTGCCCGGCTGACAATCGAAACGGCGGCATCCAGCACGTGCATCTGGGCGGATATAAAGGAAATCAACTGCAATCAGGCCAACCAGCAACTGACTGCAATGAAAAATGGCATTTATACGTACCAAGTACAGGAAGAGGTTTTCCGGGAGCTGAAACAATTCACACAGGCTCAGCAAAACGAACTGTATTCTCTGGATCCTCTTCATCAAACAATGACATTCAGACAGCTGGCGCCAATCAGCAGTATAACCGGATAAATCAAAGTTGATGAAGGCAGAAAGGGGATCAGGGATGTTAGTGAAATACAAAAAGACATGTGAGAAAATCGCAATGGGGTTGCTCGGATTGATGCCGAATGAGCGAAACGTGAAGGAACTCCAGAAATTAATCCGAATATATGAAGAAAAACCGGAAATGCAGTTGTATTTCTGGCGGGAAGGTGAAGACTATATTGGGTTGCTGGGTTTGGAAATGGAAGGTGACCACGTGGTCGTCTGCCACATCGCTGTCAATCCATCTCATCGGGGAGAAGGACTGGGGCAGGTGATGGTTGAACAAATTGAACAACGTGTCCAACCGCGTAAAGTCAAACTAACACAGGAAACAGAAAAACTTTGTTTAACTGTATGCTAAAAGAGAATCCAGCCATAAAGAGAATGCACAATTGGGTAAAAAAATAAAGGCTGCCACAGGAATTCCAATACTTTACACATCGTTAAGCCTTGGAAATTCCTAATAAACTGGGGGGAACCAGAATGGAATTGAATAATATCAAAGAACTGCTGATGACCATATCGCAATATCATACGGTCAACATTACGCAGACCTTCTCAAAAACAGGGGAAGATTGGATTGTTGTCAAATGTATGCCGGAAACAAGAGTGTTGGAACTGACCTATATACAGACCCAAACAGTCGAACATCATACATCCATCGATGAAGCGGCCACTATTATAGCTCGCCAAATCAATTGATATAAACTGCAGTATAAAAGAGGCTGTCCAAAAAGCCCTTAGGCTTATCTTGCCCAGATGTTCTTCCATAACGGAACGGCTTCTGCTGCGCAAACACTCACTTGCTCCTGCGCAAGCTCGTCGCAGATAAAACCGTTTGCCGCGGACGGACGGTCAAGCCTCCTCTGCCGACCCCGCCGGCATGCGGGGTCTGGACCTGTCCGTTTTTCCGCAGGCGTCTCGCATTTCCGCTAGCTTCCGCCGTTCTCTGCCAGGTCAATGAAAGAGACACACATAATAAAAAATGCATAAAGGCGGGAAAAGGGTTCCAGCCCTCTTCCCGCCTTTTTAATCTATTATTTGCTGAGCCCATTCGCTGAAACAGTGAGATACACACTTTTTCTGATCTGCCGCTGTCTCTTAAGTCGGGGTGGACAGGAAACCGGCGACTCCGGCGGAAGATCGGGTGGCCGAGACCCTCGCCGTGAAGCATGAGTGCACTGCACCCCAAATGTTGGACACCCACATTGGAGGTGCAGTGCTAATGAGGAAATTCACAGAAACCGAAAAATTCGAAGCGGTCCAGCAATATCTGAATGGGAATGCCTCCTATCGGGGCATCGCTGAACAGATTGGGATTGATCACAAATCAGTCCGGAAGTGGGTTGGTCTGTATCGGGCGCACGGGATGGATGGTCTCCGGCTCCGTTCTTCATGTACAAACTACTCGGTTACGTTTAAACTGGACGTACTCAAGGACATGATGGAGACGGGCGCCTCCCTCCTGGCTACGGCTGTCAAGTACAATATCTCTTCCCCGCAGACCGTGCTTCGCTGGAAACGGCAGCTAATGGACCGGCCAGAGACGCTCCTCTCCCTCGAGAAGGAGGAGTCGGCGGTGAAACGGGACCAACGGAAGACGTCAGATCAGCAGGATGCACTGGAAAAGGCGTTGGCAGCTGCCGAGGCGGAGAACGAGCGCCTGCGCATGGAGCTTGCCTATTCAAAAAAGCTGAGAGCCTTAGCTCAGAAAAAGGAGTCATCACCAACCAAGAACGGGCGCAAGCCGTCTTCGAGTTAAGGCATGAATTTCCGGTGAATCAACTGATCAAGGTGGCGGGCATGGCCCGCAGCACCTATTATGCATGTGTAGCGCGCATGAACCGGCCAGACCCGGACGCGGCACTCAAAGAACAGATCCAGGCCATCTATGATGAACACGACGGCAATTACGGGTATCGCCGCATCTGTGATCAACTGGTGAACCAGGGGATACGGGTGAACCATAAAAAAGTACAGCGCCTCATGGGCGAACTGGGATTGAAAAGCACCTTTCGACCGGTACGGACCCGGAAGTATAATTCGTATCCCGGCAAAGGCAGCCATGTGGCGCCGAACCTTCTGGATCGCCAGTTCACAGCGGATCAGCCGAACGAAAAATGGGCCACCGACATCACGGAATTCAAAGTGTGCAGCCAGAAGCTGTATCTGTCACCGGTGCTGGATCTGTTTAACGGTGAAATCATTACGTATACCTTAGGCGCGCGTCCAACCTACAAACTGGTGTCCACCATGCTGGACCAAGCGCTCGAGCGCTTAACACCGGGCGATGACCTTCTTCTGCATTCCGACCAAGGCTGGCATTACCGGATTGAGCCGTACCGTGAAACGCTTGTGGCGAACCACATTACCCAGAGTATGTCCCGAAAGGGTACCTGCTTGGATAATTCGGTGATGGAGAACTTCTTCGGCATCATGAAATCCGAATTTCTGTATAAGCGGACATTTGCGACAGTTGAGCAGTTCGAACGGGAATTGGCCGACTACATGGAGTACTACAACTGCAAGCGCATTAAGAGCAAACTGAATGGCCGGAGTCCGGTTCACTACCGACTCCAGCTACAGGCCGCTGCCTGAAAGCAAATTCATGTCCAAGAATTGGGGGTCACTGCAGAGCGGCGGTGGCTCGGACGTCCGTCCGCGGAAAGCGTCCGGTTTCCCTATCCCGGGCCGGGAGGTGCCGTCAACGAGTCTTTTGACCTTTTCGGACAGCCCCTTTTTTTATTTAATTTTGCACAAGTGCGGAACGTGAAAAAACCGCCTGCAATTGCAGGCGGTTTTCCTATGCGGTCAACTAAGGGCTGCCCGGCGGTCAATTTCATGTTCCGAGTAGCCTTTGCGTGCAGCCTGTTCATAAAGGAACGATTGCAGTTTCAGCAGCGACTCTGCTTTTTCTTCATTGCCTTTTGTGACTTCAAACAAATAGCCTTCCGACAAAGCCACAAGTGTCTCGTAATATTCAAACGGATCGTCGATTTCCTCGATAATCGCTTTAGCTTTGCTGATCTGTTCCGGTGTCATTTTTCTTCACCTCTTCGGTTTAAGTGTAAAAATTGGATGGCGGCTGACTTGCAGCTGCTAAGCTATAGGAAAAGAGGGAGAAAGTTAAGAAAGGATGAAACGGTAACTGTTTTTTCTTCTTTGCGTCTCCGAAAACCGGGATTCCTGCACAAATGCACCAACGGCAGAGGAGAAAAGCCATACTGCAGCCCGTCTTTCCATCAATCGGCCGGTGAAGGAATCGATTGGTTTCCTTATATTATTATAACGCGTTTTCAGGAAGAAATCTAAGAAGCGAATCGCTGGTTATGCATTATTAATAGTAGGGGAGACGTAAAAATCAAGGGGCTAGGTCAGTGCCTTTTTTTATATCGATGGCATTCGTTTTTTCATATGGACGGAAGGGAATGGAAGAAAAAAGCGAATAGGAGTGGATTCGATGAATCACCGGATGGTGCTGGACACCCTGCTGGAACAGCAGAATGTATCCCGAAAGGAAGCGCTTCAATTATTTGACTGGCTGGACGAAGTAGAAGTGGATTTTATGACCGGGTTATGGAAAGGAAGGGAATTGAAGACGGATCATCCGCTGGACGGACTCCTTGAGGCTTCCGGCTGGTTCGGCAAACGAATCGTCAATGCCGATACCGTCGATCCACTTGTGTTCCCGAAAGATGAGCGGCGGCTTTACAGGATAAATCCGGGTTTGCTTCCCCTGTCTGTTCCGTTTTCATTCATTCCACGTATTCTCGTCCGGCAGCTGGCGCCGAAAGTGGCTCCGTTTCTGAAAACAAAGAAAAGCAGGGCGCGGATCCGGCGGATGGAATACCGGGGAGTAGATAGCGCTGCAATGATTTATGACCAGCTGCCAATCATTGATGTGTTCCGGAAAGTCGATGAACGGACAGTGCTTGGCATGATGGACATGAAAGGGCAGCAGCCTTATTTCTTTATACTTGAACGGGTTGGCTAGGGAGCAAAAGCGAAACCCCGGACCATTCAATGGACCCGGGGTTTCATATCGTTATCGATTATAATTTTATTGCACTTCTTTCCATGCCGGTTGTCCTTGCGGGACAGCGGAACGCTCCAGTTTCGGCCCTAATTGAAACAGAACCACGCCGCTGCTGATGAGCAGGACACCGAGGAAGGACTGCCAGGTGAATGGCACTTGTTCCACCCCGAGCCAGCCAAGCGTATCCCACATCAGGCCAAAGAAGATTTGAGACACCATGACGAGGGAAATGGCGCGGCTCGGGCCGAGGATTTGTACGCCCTGCGTTACACAAACGACGACACCGATTCCGACGATTCCGCTGAACCAGAACCACGGCTCGGCATCAAACACGAATAATCCGGTACCTTCAAACATAAGTCCGGCTGCAAACGAGGCTGCAAATCCCAGTCCCAGCACCAGTGCGGTCGTAGACCAGACGCTGACTTGTTTTTTAACGTTGGCATTGAAGGTGTTTTGGAGGCAGACAAGTATGCCTCCAACCAATGCAAGTAAAATTCCGATGGCCATTTGATTTCCTCCTACTCGTAAATGTTATGACCGGCCTGCTCCAAGAGAGCTTCCCGGTTATAAATGGTGATCTTCCCGCGTTTTTTCGTGATCCATCCCGCTTGCTCGAATTGTTCCAAGACGCGGTTTAAATGCCGGTAGCTTGTGCCGATCAA
The DNA here is from genome assembly GCF_001999905.1 of Planococcus lenghuensis. Taxonomy (NCBI): domain Bacteria; kingdom Bacillati; phylum Bacillota; class Bacilli; order Caryophanales; family Caryophanaceae; genus Planococcus; species Planococcus lenghuensis. The sequence goes on along the minus strand of NZ_CP019640.1, from coordinate 1,957,509 downwards.
GTCCGCCATATCAACAAGCGAGGTGGAATCGATCACAGCCCGGTCCGGTGTCATGGACAGCAGGTAACTGGCGATGCGGACATCGACTGCGTAGAGAAGATTGAAATTCATCACCCGTGATCGCACTTCGAATTTACGGGTGATGGTTTCCAGCAGGAATTGCAGCCACGCTGCATTATCTGCCATTTCATTCCGCAGAACGGGGAAGGGAATCCGGATCACCTGAGTCTCCGTGACGGCTTCCACTGTATTGATCAGCGGACATGCCTGTACATATTCAATATCGCCGACCAAATCAAACGGTGTTTTGAATGCTGCAATCAGGCGTTTCCCTTCAGGAGAAAGCATGGAAATTTTAAGTTTCCCGTCGACGAGCAGATAAAGCGCATGCGCTTCTTCGCCTTGGGTGAATAAGCGCTCTCCGCCTGCATATGCCTTTATGTGCATCAATTGCCTGACATGCACAGGGAACAAATCCGTCAAACCGAATTGCTTAAGGTAGCGGGCTATGCGTTCATCCATTTCGTTGCCTCCTTACCATTTCAGTACAATGACCCCGCCAATCATCAGTACGACGCCGATGATTTGTGTGCGGCCGATTTTCTTTTTAGTCATATCAAACCAGCCTTTGCTGTCGATGGCGACAGCTGAGATCAATTGGGCAATGAGGAAAACACCGATCGTCAGCGTAACGCCCATCCGGTGAACTGCCGTCATATTGCTGAATAGCACAATGGCCGCCAGCATGCCCCCCGATGCGTATAGCGGGGAGACGTGACGGAGCTCCCGGAATGACTGATCCCGCAAGAGGAGCACGATCAGAACGGCCAGCACAAAACCGGTGAATTGCGTCATTGCCGCTGCCTGCCACGTGCCGATTCCGATGCTGATCGTGGCGTTTGCCGCACTTTGGAACGTCAGAAAAAACCCGCCGGCCAGCGCAAATAAAATACCTTTCATTTCGCTTCACGCACCTTTCGTTAAGATCACTGTACAATGTGTGGCACAACCCCAAAAGGACATATGTCCCATTATCACGCCGATTCTTCGCAATTGAAAGATCTTTCCACTAAACTGAAAATAAATCCTGTTGTCGCTGTGTTCCGTCTTACTGGATGAGCGGCCATATTAAACAATACCGGATAAAAACGTCAAATTCAGCGAGTGGTGGGAGGATGTCTTTTTTCAGACGGAATAAACAAGGGCTGCTTCAGTTTGCGAATTACGGGCTGATCGGGATTTTATGTGCGGGGCTGGATTTGCTCGTACTGAATGCCCTGCTCATTTTTTTCCCGACCACGGATCCGTTCCTGCTGGCCCTGTTCAATACGATCGCCTATACGGCAGCTGTATCGAACAGTTATTATTGGAATGCAAAGTATACCTTCAAAGTAAAGAAAAGCAGAAAACAATTGATCCCCTATATCGGACAGGCAGCTGTCAGTTTACTGATCTCCAATCTGGTGTTTCTTGCCGGTCTCTGGGCTTTGGGGAGACTTTCTTGGTTTCCGGGCTGGATTGATACAAACATTGCAAAGGGACTGTCGATGTATGCTTCTTTTCAAGCAAGTTTCTTTTTTAATAAATACCTCGTATTCCGGACAGCTGCCCAAAAGCCGACGGAAACCGGGGCCGCGCCAGGCACACAGGGCTGGAAGAAGTCGAAGCGCAATGAAGATGACCAGTGACTGCTGTCTTTCCAACGGCGGAATGCCTGAAAAATCGGCGGATAGCTGAACCGGCTCCTGTAAAACAGGGAGTATCAGAAGAAACGTGCGATTTCTGCGGTATGACCGGATCAGCAATGAAAAACTCTTCGGCAGTCCGGAAATTGGTGGTATAATGCACAAGTCGCTCATTTGTTTGGACGAACTACCTGATTAAGGAGCTTTTCAGTGAACAAGCAAGCTTTTACAAACACTACAATGGAAACCATTCAATGGTTCATTTTTTTGCTCGCCAGTACCGTAGCGCTGCCGATTGTTATCGGCGCAATCTATGAAATGAATTTTATCGAGTTATCCGGTCTCATGCAGCGGACATTCTTCGTCGTTGGTGTGGCTTCTTTGCTGCAGGGGTTATTCGGACATAAGCTGCCGATTATGGAAGGGCCGGCCGGCATCTGGATCTCTATTTTTTCCGTTATGGCGATTACCGGACTCCAGGACGGCACTTCGCTGGAAGAAACGCTTCGTTCGCTGCAGACGACGATGATGCTGACGGGGCTGTTCCTGTTGCTGTTTGGCGTATTTAAAATATCGCAGAAGATTCTTCCGATCTTTACGCCGCTCGTCACAGGCACATTCTTTTTCCTGCTGACCGTCCAGCTTAGCGGTACCTTCCTGCAAGGGATGCTGGGCCTGCAGCAAGGGGCAGGAACCATCCAGGTGATGGATGCCGCGCTTGCGTTCCTGACATTCTTCCTGGTGCTTGGGCTGTCAATTTTCGCCCGGGGCTGGCTGAGCAGTTATGCTGTGTTCATCGGCATCGTCATTGGCTGGGTGGCGTATCTCCTTATCGTCGGGGGACAAGACACGGAAGGGGAAGTGAGTGTGTTCGCAGTGCCGGAAGTCTTGGCGTTTGGCATGCCGACATTTAATTTCGGCATGATTCCCATTGCCTTCATCACCGCGGTCATCATCATTTCAAATGTTGTCGCGTCCATCGTGGCGGTCAATCAGACTTTAGATATTAAACCAAAAGACAGACGGGCGCAAGTCGACCGGGGAACTACGTTTTCAGGAATCGGCACCGGCTTATCGGGCATGTTTTCAGGCATCGCGAATGTGCCGCTCGCGACGTCTGCGGGGTTCATCGCATTAACGGGACAGAAGCGGAAAGCGCCATTTATTTATGCGTCTGCTTTGCTGATCGTACTGACATTTTTCCCGCCGCTTGTCGCATTGGTATCCAGTATCCCGTCACCGATAGCCAATGCCGCATTGATGGCTTCGTTCGTCCAATTGGTTGGTCTCGCGATCAATAATGTATCGATGACAACGCTGGATTCCAGAAAAGTGACCATCATCGGCGTCGCTTATCTGATCGGCATGGGCACGATGTTCCTGCCGCCGGAAGTCTTCGCCGATCTGCCGGGAATCGTGCAGAATCTGGTGAGCAATGGACTGCTGCTTGGTACCGGGCTTGTCATCATAATCGAGCAGTTATGGAAAGATAAAGAAGAAACGTCTTATACGAAATGAAGAGGAGCCAATGGACTTGGCTCCTCTCAGCTTGTAGAAAAATCCGTGCAAACTGCATAAAGACATCGTGTCCAGTAACAGTCGGCAAAACCTGCTCGCTTTCCGCGGGCGAACGGCAAGCCGCTTCGGTCGCAATGCGACCTGCCGGGTCTCGCCTTGTCCGCTCTCCCGTTGGAGTCTCACAGGTTTTGCTTCGACTGGTCCAGGTCCAAAAGGGTATTGACCTATGCAGCGATATCCGTCCCTTTCATCCTTTAGGGAAAGCTGACCAGCTTTCGAGTTGCTTCTCACTTTAAGAATGATTAGGAGAAGAAAAGGAAAAACGCCCCATCAAACCTGTGTGCTCCCGCGCAAGCTCGTCGCAAAGGGTGCCCTCAATACTTTCGGTCCTGCCTTTCCTGCGAAAAAACTGGCTGCCGAGATCCCCGAGTTCCTTCAGGACGAGGAGGCTTGAGAGGAAGGGGGGCGAAGGGCGCGACGTCCTGTCGCTTCGGTCTCCTGACCCGCTCCTGCGGGCCTCGCGGAAAGGGTGGGCGTTCTTTTCTGACTCATCAAGTTTTTTAAAACTGGAAAAGACTATCCACTTGCAGTTTTTTGTATTAAAAATCTTTTATTTACAGTCCGAGAGGAGCCAATGGATTTGGCTCCTCTTTCTATTTGACACGATTTCCGGTTTAAAACATCAGGAACGGCAGTGAGCCCGGGTTATGCCCGGAAATGAAATCGAATAGCGGGATCACGTAAGCGATCGCGATGGAAATGACACCGAGTGTCACCCAGATGGACCAGCGATCCATGAACAATGGAGATGCATCTTTTTCACTGAAATCTTCTCCGATCGGAAAGTCGGTTTCGCCTTTCGGAGCGAAAAATGCCAGCTGTGTCCAAATATAGACGATCAGGACAATTGCGCCGAATAAGATGATTCCGCCCAGGGCCATGAACATTTCGTAAAATGCCCAGTCCGCCGCTGCGTTGTGACCCCCGTATGTGGTATCAGCGGTACGGCGGGGGCTGCCCAGCAATCCGTTTATATGCATCGCACCGGACATGATCAGCATGCCGCTGGCCCAGATAATGGTCTGGGCAATCGCCAGCCGATTAAGCACTTTCGTCATTTTCCGGCCGCTAAGGAACGGAACCAGCCAATAGGAAACCCCGAAGAACGTCAGCATGACGGTCGTTCCGACGGTCAAGTGCAAATGGCCGGTCACCCAAATGGAGTTATGCACGACTTGGTTGATCTGATTGCTGGCGTTGATGATGCCACCGAGGCCCGCCGGAATAAAAGCGAACATGGCGACTATCAGCGCAAAGAAACGGGCGTCCTTCCACGGAAGGATTTTCCACCAGCCCAATAAACTGGTCACGCCTTTTGCCCGTCCGGCCCATTCCATCGTTGCCAGCATCGCAAATGCGGTCATGAGGGAAGGGAAAATGATCATAAACGTCTGGATAACGTGAAGGAATTTCAATCCGACCGATAAGCCCGGATCAAGGATTTGGTGGTGAAAGCCGCCCGGGACGTTGGCGACAACGAGAATCACCACGGCAACCCGCGCCAGCGAATCGCTGAATACTTTTCCACCGATGATTTTCGGCATTGAGACGTACCAGGCAGAAATCGACGTCAGCATCCAAATATTGACGAGTGTATGGCCGAATGCCCAAAACAGCGTACGGCCGATCATCGGGTCGATGGTCGGAACCCATCCGAATGCCCAAGGAATGACCAGTCCCACGACGAATACGGCGATGAACAGCGAGGCGAAGACCCACAGCACAAACACGGCATTGGAGAAAAACGCGAAAAGTGGTGTGAGTTTTCCGGGATTGTTTTTACGCCAGCTCTGATACGTGATGAACATCCCCACACAATTCAGCAGGATGCCGACGACGATAAGCGACAATCCGACATAAAACCAAGGGTGCGCCTGCATCGGTGTATAAAACGTATAAAGAACATTCGCTTTGCCAGCCAGGATGAAGAAGGCAGCGGTAACAGTTCCGACCGACATGAGGGCAAAACCGGCCCAGCCGAACCCGATGGTTTTAGGATGGAGCCCCCCGAGCACTTTTGAAGTGCCTGCGTACAAGTAACCGATGCTGAAAAATGAACTCAGCACTAACACAAGCAAAACACCGTGCGCCGTCAGCAAGGCATAATAACTGATCCAGGAAGGAAGCTCCAAATAGCCGCTTCGGACAAATCCCTGCAGCAATCCCGCCAGCCCGCCGAATAACAGCGCAAGAAATGCGATGGATAAATTGGCGGCGGATAAACGGACATCTTCTATTGGAATTCGGGTAGTGGTGTCCCGGTCGACTACTTTTCCTGTCGGACGAGTGGGTAGTTCAGATACGTGCGCCATAAGATCCCAACTTTCTTTTGGTTATTTTACAGTGATGGTGTTTGCCATATATTCGTGGCCAAGACCGCAGTACTCGTTACATAAAATTAAGTATTCACCCGGCTCTGAAAATGTGTGGCTTACTTTAGAAATGTGGCCGGGGACGACCATCACATTGACATTGGTGTCAGAGATTTTAAAACCATGGGTGACATCCGGCGATGCGAGCGTGAAGTGGACAGTCGAGCCGGCCGGGATTTCCAGGTCGCCTGGCCGGAAAGCAAACATTTCAGCGATTATGGCAAGTTTATACTCATTTTCGCCGATTTCAGTCAAAGCGGCGTTAGCAAAAAGTTCCGATTCCCGGACCGTTTCGGGATTAATGGTCTGTGCATGACTCGGCGGGCCCATATCCAGAAAAAATGTTTGAATGGCTAAAATGGATAAGAAAATGATTAGGATAAAAGACCCGATCATAAGCCAAAGTTTCTCATAATGGTGAATGCGCATAGCTCAGAAACTCCTTTCTGTTAACGCTTTATTCCATACAGATTTAAAGCCGGTCTAAAAAAAGAACCATGATGCCGAACCAGGAAACAATCATGACTGCCGCTAAGATCAGGACAGATACAAACGTTCCTTTCAATGAATACTCTTCTGCGGTGCTGTGTCTGTCTATACCGAGCTGCTTGCGGATAGACTTGCTCATTGTTTTGGCCCCCTTTCTCGGTGAATGGAAGGACTGATTCGGAACCGTTCTTCATGCAGATGCTTCCATCAATCCCGGAATAAAAATAGCAATTGCTAATTTTCTTTCGTTAAATTTAGAATACACACAATAAAAAGCGGGAGATGTGAAATAAATCACACTAATGCGTAAAAAATTATTAAACCAATGAAAAAACAATGTTATCCCATTCAAAGCACATCGAACATCTCTCTTTGTCGCCGGTTCCCCAGAATCCGGTGTGGAACTATAGGGGCGACTTACCCGTCTGCTTAGATAGATGTTTTATTAGGGGGAGTCATATTAAAAACGCTGTTAATTTCAAAATGATCGCTGACCGTATGCCATATCAGGTAGAAGGCGGATAACGGGAACATGCCAATTCAAGTGGACGGGAGAGGGAAGACGAATGACTGACATCAGTAATGACCAGGTGTTGACTGTGGAGCAGCGTGAAGAATTACTCCGCACACTTAAAATCCGGTTTGGGAAAAACAGGCACCGCCACAGCGGTATTGTTTGGGACCGAGTGGTAGAGGAGCTGAAAGCAAATGCCGAAAAAATATGGTCTCTTCACGAAATGGAGAAAACCGGCGGGGAACCGGACGTAATCGAATTGGACGGACATAAAAACGGAATCTTTTTTTGCGACTGCTCGAAAGAGAGCCCGGAAGGACGCAGAAGTGTCTGCTATGACCGGGAAGCACTGGAATCGAGAAAAAAACATAAGCCTGAAAACTCGGCGGTGGATATGGCAATGGTCATGGGGATTGAGCTGCTGACCGAAGAACAGTACAGAACGCTGCAACAGCTGGAGGAATTCGATGTGAGAACTTCGAGCTGGGTACAGACCCCTGCGGACATTCGGGAACGGGGCGGAGCGTTATTTTGCGACCGGCGCTACGGCCATGTCTTCGTGTATCTTTTGCCATGGGCTCATTCATTTACTGGATGAGCAGGAGCGGAGTAAATTCATCAAGGACTGTTACGATCAGCTGAAGCCGGGCGGCTATTTGGTGATCACGGCTATTTCGAAAGAAGCCCCGATGTACGGAAAAGGCACACAGCTCGGCAAGGATTATTTCGAGGTCTATGAAGGAGTAAAAATGTATTTCTATGATGCCAATTCCATCAAGGAAGCGTTTGGCCATTACGGATTAATCGAAGTATCGGAAATCCTGGAACCGCATAAGAATATGGAAAACAAGCCGCCATTCAGATTCAACATGGTCGTTTGCCAAAAAAAGTAATGAAGACTGCTGTGTAAGACGAAAAGTTCGATTCATAGCCACAAATCCGCTCTTGAAGCGATTGTAACCGGTTCTTGCAAAGCGTACGATTATGGTTGGATTAATGCAGGACAGGTAATTTAGAATGCGGACGACAGGAACTTAATGTCATCCAATAGTTACCAGCATATGTCAGAAGGGAATAAAATCATGAAAAAACTTGTACCGCTTTTATTCACAGCAGCAGTATTGACTGCATGCGACTCAGGAGAGTCCACTGGTGCGGGGGAGGCTGAGCCTTCACTGCCGGAACCGCTTGAAGTGAGCCTGCAAGTTCAAGAAACCGTTGTTGCAAATGAACCCGTTGAGTTAACGGCAATTGTGACACAAGGAACAGAAGCTGTCACAGGTGCGGATGAGGTGGAATTCGAAGTGTGGCAGGAGGAAGAGAAAGAGAGCAGCAATCTCCTGACGGCCGGTCACGAGGGAGAAGGAGTGTACGTTGCTGAAACCTTGTTTGCCGAAGCCGGCGTCTATCATATCCAATCTCACGTCACAGCAAGAGATATGCATACAATGCCGGAGACCACGATTACAGTCAGCGGCCCGGAACCTGCACTGGGAGAAGAAACTGCGCATCCGTACAGTCATGACGCCCATGGCACAGTCACTATTCACCTGGCTGAGCCCGGAGCGATCCAGTTGAATGAACCGGCGATATTCAACGTTCATGCGAAAAGCGGGGAAGTGCAGCTGACAGGAGCGGACGTCTCGTTGGAGTTATGGCGAGAAGGCGCTGAAAAGCATGAATGGGTGAAGTTGACAGAACAAGAGGGAGCCTACACGGGTGAAGTGACATTTGCGGAAGCGGGTACGTACCAAGTGCAAACCCATGTCATGAAAGATAGTGACAGTATACATGAACACACCGAGACGGTGATCGAAGTTTTGGAATAATTAAGGCATGGCTGGATAACTGGGACGCTTTTTCAGTGTCCAGCTTTTTTTCGAAATAAATTAAAAGAGAATTCTCGTAGACAAAAATGGATAAAAGAAAACGGGGCTATCCTGTTCATGCGATGATCAGCATACTGACCCAAAATCCGGATCATCAACCGTATTTGATGTTTATCCAGAACCAACCGGAGTATGTGATTCATCATCATTAGATCAGCGGAGACAGTTGTTATTTGCTGGAATGCAAATTCCCATTGAATGAAGAATTGAATGGATTTCTGGTGAGCTTGAGCCGGCTTGTAAATTATAAATTGTCACTTATCATAGACTAACTAGATACTCAAAAAAGAGCTGGAATTTTTGTAATGGAATTTAAGTAGTAAAAAATTACTTAAGGAAAATACAAAATCAACAAAAATAAAAACAATCAATTCTTGACGCAGGTCTATATTACTTGTAGGCTACTGTTAATAACCAATTGCATAACTTTCTTATCCAGAGAGGCGGAGGGACTGGCCCGAAGAAACCTCAGCAACAGACTGCGACAAACAGTACTGTGCTAATTCCAGAAGCGTAAGCTTGGAGATGAGAAGAGTCCGTTGTCAGTGTATGCCAAACCCTCTTCTGAAATTCCGGAAGAGGGTTTTTATTTTTTTACCTGTAAATGGATTACTGCATCCATCAAATTAGAGTAGAAAGAAGGAGTTTATATTGACCCAACCAGCAACCGAAAAAGCGAAAACGAATCGTCCATTCCGAGGCGACCATGTCGGCAGTTTCCTCCGGCCGGAGCGGCTGAAAAAAGCCCGGGCCCAGCGGGAAAACGGAGAAATCACGAACGAGGATCTGCGAAAAATTGAAGATGAAGAGATTATCAAACTGATTGCCGAGCAAAAAGCAGCCGGTCCGAAGGCAGTCTCGGACGGCGAGTTCCGCCGGAAATGGTGGCATTTCGATTTTCTGGCCGGGTTTGATGGTGTGGAGCTGTACGATGCCGAACAAGGACTCCAATTCCACGGAAAGCAAACAAAAGCGCTGGGCATCAAAGTGACAGGAAAAATCCGATTCAATGGGCATTATATGATTGATCACTTCAAATTCCTTCGGGATAACGCTGGTGACGCTGTGGCGAAATTCACAATTCCAAGCCCGAACATGCTGCTGTTCCGGGCGACGTTTGAAGAAGGCGTATATGAAACTGAGGAGGAATTATTCACGGATCTGATCACTGCGTATCAGGAAGTGATTGCGGCCTTATACGACGAAGGCTGCCGCTATCTCCAGCTGGATGATACTTCGTGGGCTTCCTTTTTCTCTGAGGAAGGACGCGCAACCATCCGGGCAAAAGGAAAAGAACCGAGCAAAGCAGCTGCACTTTGTGCCCGGGCGATCAATGAGGCCATTGCAGAGAGGCCTGCGGATCTACTCGTGACGATGCACATCTGCCGCGGCAATTTCCAATCCACGTATTTCTCGAGCGGCGGATACGACGCAATGTCTGAAATCATCTTCGGCGGTCTGGCCGTCGATGGACTGTTTCTTGAATTCGATGACGAGCGATCAGGCGGGTTTGAACCGCTTCGCCATATCAACCGGCCGGATTTGACGGTCGTGCTGGGACTCATCACATCCAAGTTTGGCGAACTGGAAGATCCGGAACGTGTAAAAGAACGGATTGCAGAAGCTGCTGCCTATGTGCCGCTGAATCAGCTCTGTCTGAGTCCGCAATGCGGCTTTGCTTCGACAGAAGAAGGAAATTTGCTGACCGCTGAGCAGCAATGGGAAAAAGTCCGCCATGTCGTGAACATTGCACATGATGTCTGGGCAGATGCATAATCATTATTGATCATGGCTGTGCCTGCCATCCCACCAGAAAAACGGGGCGGGATGGTTAGCATTTGCGCCCTTCCAAAAGGAATAGTACGATCAGGTAGACAGAACGAAGGAACTAACTATGAAGGGACAGATCATGATGACGATCAAGACAGACATCGACCAGCACATCAAAGAAGCTATGAAAGCGAAAGACAAAGAACGGCTGGCGACACTCCGCCAATTGAAATCCGCCTTGCAGAACGAGCAGATCAACGCAAAAGACCCGCTGACAGCTGACGAAGAACTGACGGTCGTGAACCGGGAAGTGAAGCAGACGAAAGAGGAACTGGAAGGTTATCAGAAAGCGGAAGGGGATTATGCTGCCGTCATCTCGAAACTTGAAAAGCGGTTGGAAGAGCTCTCCCGTTATTTGCCTGCACAGCTGAGTGAAGCGGAAGTTGAAGCGGCTATCCGGGAAGTCATTACTGAAACCGGTGCAGCGGGTCCCTCCGATAAAGGCGCTGTATTGAAAGTGATCATGCCGAGACTAAAAGGCAAAGCAGACGGCAAGTTCATTAACCAGACCGTTGCCCGTCTCCTCGGACAGTAATATCAGGAAATGGAATAAAGGCACACTCACATGTCGTGAGTGTGCCTTATTTTTTTCAATGGTTTGCGTGCAAGAAAGGGAGGAAGCAGAAGTGACTTATGCCGTTGCCGGCCATTTGTAATTTGTTCTGCTATAAGACCGGGTGCTCGGTTATGTCAATTACTTATCCGTTTAAGATGAATACCCTTCGCGATATTGATGACAGCCCGGGCAATCATTAAAATGCTGCCGCCAATAAAAAAGGAAATGGCGATTGTCTGGCTGACATCCGATAGGAACAAGATACTGCCGATTAAATATAAAACACCGAGGAGGATATCATTCAGGTAGGACAGCACCTGATATCTTTGCTTGATTACGAGTTCATGTTGTCCGGCATCTATATAAACAGATTCCTGTTTTTTCTTGATGTTCATTGTCGTTTCCCTCCTTACATGCTTATTCTTAATGGATAATTTAACAAATTTAGCGCTGAATTTCTTCCTTCATGCCTCAGGTGGAGGATATTATATCTGACTGAATAATGCTTACTCGAAGGCAGAGAGGGTGTAATAGTAATTGTTTGAGGAAGAGGGCGGAAAGAAATAACCGGAAAAGCCAAGGATTGATGGATTAGCTGGAAATCGATTGGAACGGGAATAAGCACGAATAGAAAGAGCAAGACAAAAGGTGGCAACTGACTTACGAAGTACGATCTTTTAACGGACACTGCCATAGATGAAGATATTACATTTTAAGTTTTATCATTTTAAATAGTATAAAATTACATAAAAAAAACAATAAAACACAAAAACCAGAATCAATAAACCCAATCTGGGAACTAACTGGAATTCAAGTCGTATAAACTAAAGATAGAACAATATGGAGGGGATTTTTTGACAGAGACGGCAATGCAATTAATTGGCTTGAAAAAGTCAATCGGCAAAAAAGAAATCATAAAAGGGTTGGATTTTGAAATTCGGACTGGTGAAGTATTTGGCTTTCTTGGACCAAATGGTGCAGGAAAAACGACAACGACGATATCAAACCCCAGCCATATGACGGGTGGCGTTATGTCTTGGATAATGCAGGCCTAGCCATGCTTATCAGTTTATTTACCATTATCGTCTTGCTTGTCTACTTGCTGTTATTTTTAGGTGCATCATGGATAGCTTTCACAAAGCGGGATATTGCAGAACATTAATAATGAGGAGGTATTTCTATGAAACGAACAGGAGAAGTCGTAATAGGGAGTATTGGTGCTGTGGTTTATGGACTTGTCGCGGCGTTTGGCGGTATGATGATCTGGCTTCAATCGAATGAAGATGTGCTGGAACAGTCGCTAAACCAGGCAGCTCAAGAAAATCCGGAAGTGGCAGTCGGGGATTTTGGGGCGATGATTGATACAATCGGCGCTGGTGGATGGCTGCTGGCACTTACAGCGCTTGCCGCGATTATTTCAGGAATCGTTGCGATGGTCTTACTCAAAGGGAATAAAAATCCCAAAGTTGCCGGTATCATCTTTATTGTAACAGCAATCGTAGCAGCCGTAATAACGGCGGGAGCTGGTATTATCGCGGGGATTTTCTACTTAATCGCCGGAATCATGTGTCTTGTTCGGAAGCCGTCCCGGATGATTGAAACTTGAGTGTAGAGCCGGAAAAAGCCATCAGGGTTTCTTCCGGCTTTTTTCGCTTGATCGGGCAAAAAAGATAAAGTTAAAGCAGAGATTAAAAAGAAGTCCAATGGTTATTCTATCAATGAGCGATAGCTAGCTTATTATGATGATGAATCATGTTTCTTCTTGTCTTCAGTATGGTTCTGTGGCTTAATAAGCGATCTCTTGACCATCGTCTGGCTATTTATCATCGACTTCATTCTTTTTATCGGCATCGTGATTTTCGCACTGATTTACTTAAATACGAATGACCGGTTCAAAAAAGATGGAGAAGGAGGGAGAAGGCCATGAAGAAAATTGCAATGGTAATGGAGGTATTCAATTGAGTTTTTTTGATGTTCCGGGATGGTATATCTGGATCACCTTAGGAGTGGTCGTTCTCTTCATCGTAGTCAGCGAATGGTGGGACAGAAAGTAGAACGCTGCCTGAATATGTCTGACACTTTGCTGCCTTGATAACGAATGCCGTATAGCCGAGGTAACACAATAGTCGTGAATTTTCGCCGCTGCATTACAAAATGACCATCAAATTAAGCTGATGGCCATTTTAACCAGAAAACACTTCTATGATTGTTGTGGATTGGTCTTGTTTTTAACTGTATGTCGATTAAGGGTTTCAGATATTTGTAGAATCGATTCCACGACTCGCGGATAATACGTTTCTTTTGCCGACTGGAACCGCGCAACCACGCTATCGTAATTGTGTTCGATGTCCTCAACCGCCTGGAGAATCTGATCAGCCGTCACTTGATCGGTCGGAAGTGCAAACTCCGAGCAATCAACTGTAGCGGCAAAATCCAGGCATTTTCCGCGGTAAGCCAGAGACACGAATGGGCGGTCTCCGGAAGCGGACATGATATTGGCATGGAGCTTGAAGTTAATTGTCAAATACGCCTCACTGATCAGTTTTTGCAGCAATTGCGGTTCGTATACTTCCGAAATGGCATGACAGCGCGGGTCATCAATTTTTTCCGCCAATTGCTTCACATGCTTTATATCCTCCGTCCAGATCGGGTAGCAAAGCACATCATACCCTTTAGCGGTCAGTGAACGGATTGCCGCTACCATTTCCGCTTCGACCGCCGCCTCATTTTTACCGAAGATGTTGTTATTCGATGTTCCCCAATTCACGAGAATGATGTTGCGGTCAGCTTTTTTCTCCAGCTTGTCTCCGAACAGTTCAGGCGCATAAATCAGTGCCGGATCTCCGATTTCGTGTATCGCGTTCACTAGTCCTGTATTCAGTACCATGTTCTTAGTGTACGGCCCACGAACACTCAAATAATCCAGCTGTTCATATATTTCTTTAAAGGCATTCGCCTGTTCAGCCGGCAATCGCACATTATCCATACTGGCATCCCGCGGAATGCCGTCCGCTCCTGTACCCCACGAGACAACCGGTATTCCGTGCTCAATGGCTTCCGCGCATACGTTTAAAAGCCAGAACGAAGAATCGATCAGTGAACCGCCGCCCAGCACCACAAGGCCGTAGCGGGAGACATCCGCTCGATAACCGGGGACAGGCGGGAACGTATCAATATTCGGCACCGTGTTTTCCTGTTCCGGCTGATGACGGGAAAGAAACATTTCCTTGAACAATTCAAACAACAAATCATCCCCGACATTGCCATTCCCGAGCCATCCTAAGTATAAGATATTCTCCACGTTATTCTGTTTTGGAATGGACAAATTCCTGTTATTCATAGACTTAGCCTCCGATACCTGACATGAATTTAGAATGTACCCACTATAAATCATATCGAGAGACGTGTAAAAAATAGTCAACCGGCGCTTCGGATAATTTAAGTCATAATGAATTTCTTTCGTCTTATGTAACATATAATTTCCATTTAGTAATATATATTACATTCAAGATGTGGAGGCCAGAATTTGAACTGGTTCAAGGTGGACTCGATGCAATGACGGAAAATCCGCTCTGGGCTGTGTTCATGGTGACGACCATTGTTTACGGGTATTTATCTATGAATACGAGCGTAGAGCATGAGTCGGAAACTTCAAATCCGAGACGGTCATTCATCGTGGGTCTGATTGTCGTTAGTGTTGTTGCGACAGGCGTGACGGTGTTTACAGCTTTCACACTAGGATTCGATTGGCTGAACGGCCTCTTAATCGGGGGAATCATCTTCATTTGCGGACTCATTCCGATTCTTTATCTTTATCGCCTCAGGAAGAAGAAGTTGATTGAATTAGAAGAATAACCGGGAAGAGCTGACTTATAGGGCACTCCAGAGAAGACGTAGACTCAAAGGAGGCGAAGGACTTGCAGTCAGAGGAATCAAGACAGTTCCTGGTTGAGACGCGGATGTATCTGATTCGTTATGGAAAACGTGACAGGGACATCGAAGCAGCTCTCGAAGAACTGGAGAAGAAGCTGGTTGAAGGGGAAGAGAACGGGAAGCGCACATAGGACATTGTCGGGGATGACCCAAAAGCATATATGAAAAGCATTAAAAGCGGGTTGCCGACAGCTAAAAAGAAGCTAGTTGTCCTGATTCCGGCAACGGTCCTCATCATTTTTAGCATACCTTTGTTATATTCCTGGGCATGCTCTTGATTATTGCTTCGTTCGCCATTTTTTCGATCGTACTATTCAAGGGTATCGCGTTTTCCGCAACATCTGAGCAGAATCTGTTAATTACTGTGAGCTGCCTCGTCATGTTCGTGGTGTATTCGCTTTACACAAGATCATGCCTTATGATGATCGTTGTTCTGTTAATAAGCATAGGACCTGTGGCAGGATGGCTAATACCTGCAGACATTAATGAGAATCCTCTCTATATTACGTTGACAATCGTTGTGATCAGCCTGCTTTCCATATTAATTGCCTTTATTTTTTGGCAAAACACTCGCAAAAGTGATCAAACGGATAGCAGAAAGTGTAAATTTCAAAAGCTGCACCGGGAACTGGACCGGTGCAGCTTTTAAATAAGTTTAATTTGATATGGATGTTGCTACAAATATCCGCGGCAACGTCCAACCAATTTGCTTCATTTATTTAAAGATTATTCGTTCAAAAATTCCACGATCCCATCGACCAGACCATCAGCCAGCGGCAAGTCAGGGTTCGAATAGGTAGCGATGTTTGCGTCGCTGCCTGCAGGTGCTTCTTTCAGCACGTGATTCATGTTCTCTATGATCAGCAGCTCCGCTTCCGGTTTCACTTCATGCAGCGCTTCCGCATTGGAAGCAGGAACTTGTATATCACGCGTCCCGTTGAGGATCAACACCGGTATATCTAGCTCCGCCAGTTCCTGCCTCGGGTCGTATTGAAGCCAGGAAATCATATACGGCTGGACAGAAGGGCGGAAGAGGGTCTGTAGTTCGGGACTAACTGTCTCCACTTGGTCGCCTTGTTTCAGTTGAAAACAGCTCGCTGTTTTTTGCATAGCGGACCCATGCGGCAACATCCTGAATATAATCGTTGAACCGCAGTTCTTGTTCCGAACTGACTAATGCCATATTATCGCCGACTCCCCGCTTATCATAGCGGATGGTGGCGATTCCTTCCGCAGCTAGCTCCTTAGCCAGCAGTTTCAAGCTGTTGTTCTTGCCAGGCAGTGCAGGGGAATTTCCGTTCTTGTCAGTCGGTCCCGAGCCGGCGATCAAAATCATGACCGGAAATGGTCCTTCTCCTCCCGGTATTTCGAGCAACGCTTGCATCGTACCGTTTTCCACTTCCGTCTGGATCGATTCCCCTTCTTCCTGTGGTTCCTCTACTTCTTCTGTTTCACCTTTCGCCAATTCAAACGGCACCGACTGGCCTTGCTGGGTAAACGTTCCGGTGATCGTTTCCTGTACAATCTTCCCTTCAAAGGTAAGATCCTGATTTTGAATTTGAATGTCCATATCAAAGAAAAGCTCAGACCCGTCCCGTTCCATGCTTGTCAGCGGATAGTCGTTCAGGCCTTGGATGGGGATACTCTATCGTATCGTTATCCGTGCTTACTAATACAAAAAACCGCACCGGAAATGAATCCGGCGCAGAGCTTTTAACCTTATTAACGAACGATGCTTACATACACGCGGGATGTAAATCGGTAAATGATGTAATATACCAGCGCGAACGCCATGACAACACCGCTGAATGACAAAAGCCACGTTGTGTTGCTTGTAATGCCGAACAGCATGAGCATTTTTTGCACGATCGGGTACGCGAACAGCACATGGATGACGGCGACTGCGATCGGCAGCAAGAACATCCATAGAAGTTGGGAACGAGTCGAATCCCGGATCATGTCGCGGTCGAGTCCGACTTTCTTCATGATCTGGTATTTCCCGCGGTCGTCGTAGCCTTCTGACACTTGTTTGAAATACGTGATGGGCACGGTGCCGATCGTAAACAGCAGGCCAAGGAACACGCCGAGGAACAGGAAACCGCCGTTCATGCTGTACCATTCTTTCGTCACGGCGATCCGTGATCTGTAACTGGACGTCGGCGCATCGGCCACAAACGATTGCACGGCCGCAGCATATGCTTTTTTCTCTTCCTCTGTCCCTGTCGTATTCCAGCTGATCTGTGCATCGATGCCCGCTTTGACTTCATTTGTAAAATCGGCATAGTAGGCATCAGCAATCGCCTCGATATGCGTTAAGTCCGGAACCACAAGCATCGCTGTTTCAGTAATATCCTGCCCGTCTTCCGAAACGGACGCCGGGTCTGCTGGTGACAGCTGATACGACATGCCGCCGATTGTCAGCTCTTCCCGCACATCAGCCTCATCCGAATGATAAAACAGCGCTTCATCGGCAGCGAGCTCAGCCGATGCGCCGATCAGCCGGTTGTAATCCTCGACCGGAATGACCTGAAGGAACAGCGGCAAGTCATCGGCGCTGACATCTGCCCGGGCCTCAAATTGCCCGTCGGTGATTTTCCCCGCAAACGTTTGAAACCGGTATGCCTCGGATTCGGTCACTTCTAGGCTCATTTCATTAGCCGTCTCCCGGAAGCGGTCCTGCAGACCGGCAAAGGATTCAGTCAGCTCTTCCTGCGTCAGGTCACCGCCGTAGATGGTCCAATTATTCTCATAGGGCAACTGATTTTCAAGGATTTCTTCCGTGCCGGCAAAAATCGTGATGGTGGTGGAGACGGTGATGATCACCATCGCCGAAAGAATACAGATATTTGCCAGTCCGGCCGCGTTCTGCTTCATCCAGTACAGCATGCCGGAGACCGAGATGAACGGCCCCGGACGGTAATAAAACCGTTTGTTCTTCTTCAACGTTTTCAAAATGAAAATGGAGCCAGCAATGAACAGAAAGTAAGTGCCGGCAATGACTGCCAATACAGCGACAAAAAAGTACGTCAGCGCATTGAGCGGATTATCAATGCCGATTGATATGCCATAACCGGCTCCAAGAAAGATGAGTGCCAATCCGAACAGCATGATTGATCCTTTCGGTTCCCGCTCACCTTCAGTTGACCCTTTCAGCAGTTTGACCGGTTTCGCGAAGGTGAACTGGCTAATGTTGTATAGAAGCGCCAGCAGGAAAATGAAAACAAACAAGCCGGCTGTCAGCAGCACGGTCAGCCAGGACGTCGAATAATCGAACGAGACCGGCAGATTCATCATGTAATTCAGCAGCAAAAAGAACAGCCGGCCGAATACGAGTCCCGTTAGCACACCCGCCGCGAGACTTGCCAGTCCGGTATATAAGGACTCAAAAAACAGGATTTTTGCGACATGCCGTTTTTCGAGTCCAAGTATGCCGTACAAGCCGATTTCTTTCTTCCGCCGCTTAATCAGAAAACTATTGGTATACAAGATGAAGATGACGGCAAAAGTCGCAATGACAATCGCGCCGAACTCGAACATCATCGTCAGCGAGGCGTTCCGCTCCTGGACGAATTCATTCGTCAAGAGAGAGGCCATGAGATGAAACATCGCGACAATCGCAATCGATGCCAGAATGTACGGGACGTATAATTGTTTATTCGACTGGATATTACGGACGGCAAGACTGGAGAAAAACCGGCTATTCACGCCGGCCACCTCCGCCGGATAACACAGTCAGCGACTGCGAAATGCGGTCCATGAAAGCCTCCGCCGGCGTATCGCCGCGGTAGATCTCATGATAAACCGCCCCGTCCCGGATGAACAGCACCCGGTTTATGAAACTTGCCGCCCGTACG
The DNA here is from genome assembly GCF_001999905.1 of Planococcus lenghuensis. Classification (NCBI taxonomy): domain Bacteria; kingdom Bacillati; phylum Bacillota; class Bacilli; order Caryophanales; family Caryophanaceae; genus Planococcus; species Planococcus lenghuensis. The sequence goes on along the minus strand of NZ_CP019640.1, from coordinate 1,938,809 downwards.
CTATGGGTCACCATGAGAATCGTCTGGCCTTGTTCATTGATCGCTTTCAGCGTTTCCATCAGATTTTGGGATGACTTTGAATCAAGTGCACCGGTCGGCTCGTCCGCCAAAATCAGTTTCGGCCGGGTGATGAGCGCCCGGGCCACCGCGACCCGCTGTTTCTGCCCACCCGAGATTTTCGGCAATCGGCAGGAGCCGCTGCTCCATCTCCGCAACCGGCCTCTTCGACAAAACAAGTGGCAGCAGGATATTATCCCGCACCGAGAAATTATCGAGCAAGTTAAAGTCCTGGAACATGAATCCGAGCGTGTTGCGCCGGAATGCCGACATTTCCTTGTCCTTGATGGCGGACAGCGGCGAACCTCCCAGGTACACATCACCGGACGTCGCATCGTCAAGCGTTGAAATAATGTTGAGCAATGTGGTTTTACCGGATCCCGATTCGTCCATGATGGCGACGAATTCGCCGCTTTCCACTGAAAAATCCACGTTCGCGAGCGCTGTCGTTTTCTGACTGGAAAACCGCGCAGTGTACACTTTCTCCAATTGTTTGATTTCCAATAAAGCCATACTAGCACCCCTTCCTTATGACCATCTTACGACAGCGGGGAAGACCTTGCCTGTACGTGTCCTTACAATGCGGCTTCCAATCTTACGAAATCGTAAGACACGGTTAACTGAACGGAATCAGCTTGTCGCGGGCGAATGTGATCCGTACTTTCGTCCCTTGGTTTGGCTTCGATTCAATGGTGAGGTCATAGTCAAGGCGATGGCAGATCGTTTTGCTGAGGAACAGGCCGAGCCCCGATGATTTGTCGTTCAGCCGGCCATTCAGCTCGGAATAGCCCTTATTGAACACTTTCGGCAAATCTTCCAGTCGGATGCCGACAACGGTATCTTCAATGACGAGCGTCTGATGACGGATGGGGTCCATGTAAATCGAAATGGCCCCGGCTTTGGTGTACTTCAGACACTGGCAAAACAACTGAAGATCATCAAAGCGCGCCCGCTGTAAGATAAAAAGCAACAACTCCTATTACTCCCTGAATATAGATTAGCGCTAACAATTTTGTGAATGAAGAAATTTTTGATGCTCCTTAACCAAATCCACCCTTCTACTGGCAAAATTTAAATAATGTTCGTGACTAAGCCTTGTTTGATTAAGCAGCAAAAAATGCCGTTCTGATAGGTTGGTATAAATTTGCTACTCGTATTCGGAAGACAGGGATTATTTTCAGAACAATTTGATTGCACGCATTTTAAGTCTTAATTTACTGGTTTAATTTTGCTTTAATTTACCGTGCGTAAATGTATAAGGAAGCAAGAGAACGTTCGTAAAGTATTTTGGCACATTTACGAACGTTCTATATAGTCATTTTTAGCTCTTTTCAAACTTCTCGTAAAAGTGTACTTTTACGAACGGGTAACTACTTAGGTATGCCTCGAGTTTAACTTTCTGTGCAGCGGGTATCGATACCCAATTTCACTTATTGAAAGCGGGGTGCCAATCATGAAGCTCAGCCCGGAAGAGATCAAAGCAATCAGCCACAGTACGCCCGAGGAAATCGAGAAAGTTCTGACTGGTCTTTGTACATACATAGAAAAACTGGAGACGAAAATCGAACAACTGGAAACCCGGGTACAGGATCTCGAGCGGCAGCTTGGCACTGACAGCCGCAACAGCAGTAAACCACCATCTTCCGATGGTTTCCGGAAACCGAAAAGCCTTCGGAAGCCAGGTGGAAAACATGGAGCACCGAACGGACATAAGGGACATACGCTGAAGATGAGTGCAACACCGGATGAAGTGATCGTCCACGAGCCGGAAATCTGTTCACACTGCAGCCGTCTGCTTGGAGAAGTGCCTGTCCATAGCTGTAAAAAGAGACAGGTGCTAGATCTGCCAATCCCCCGCTTGATCTATACCGAGCACCAGGCGGCTGCCAAGCGCTGCCCGAACTGCCGGCATGAGGAATACGGATTGTTCCCGCAGGAAGTGAAAGCGCCTGTCCAGTACGGGGATAGCGTGCAAGCCTGGACCGCCTACCTGAATATGTACCAGCACCTCCCGCTGGAACGGATCTGCCAGCTGTTCCGCGACCTCACCGGCCACCGCCCGAGCGAAGGCACGCTCCTTGCCAGCCTTGAAAAGCTCTCGGATCGGCTGGAGCCACATGAGCAGACAATCCGAGCCCGCCTGCTGGCCAGTCCCGTCGTCCACGCAGACGAGACTGGAATGCCGGCTGATGGCCGCAGAAACTGGCTCCATCTCATTTCGAATGCATACTGGACGCTTTACTACATCCATCCCAAAAGAGGGAAAGAAGCATTCGATGATTTCAGTTTCCTCACCGCTTATAAGGGAACGGTGGTCCATGATTTCTGGGCCTCCTATTTCAATCCAGCCTACAAGGTGGCGCATGCCCTGTGCGGTTCCCATCTGATTCGGGAATGTGAGGGAATCGCTGAATACGATGGTCACCGGTGGGCAGCTGAGATGCAGGCGCTCCTGCGGGAAGCACTGGCAGTGAAGAAACAAGCCGCAGAGGCCGGAAGGCCGGTTCCGGAAAAATCAGCCAGCGCGATTGAATCCAGGTACGATGAGATCCTGGAAAACAGAGCCGGTGAATGGCGAGTGCCGCCGCCTCCGAAAAAAACCGGTGAGCGCGGAAAGCACAAGAAGACCAAGTCAGCGAATCTTGCCGAGCGGTTCGTCCTGTACAAGGCCGATATCCTGCGGTTTCTTCGGGATGGGCAAGTGCCTTTCGACAACAACCAGGCGGAACGGGATGTGCGGATGATGAAGGTCAAATCAAAGATCTCCGGCCCTTTCCGCACGGAAAAAGGGGCTGTTCAATTCGCCCGGATACGCGGGTTCATTTCCACTGTCCGAAAACAAGAGAAGAACCTGCTTGAATCACTCATTTTGGTGAATCAGGGACGTTTCTCTTTTGGAGCACCTAAGTAGTTACACGAACGGTTTTATTTCCAAAAATAGCTAATGCGCATCAGACCGTCAGATTGATTTTCCGGGAGCTTTAAGGTCGGTATGATTATCGATGTTATTTACAGCCTTTTGGTCACCTCCACTGCCTTTATCTGGCAGGGCAACTTGACATTCCCCTTGGTGACGGAAAGTTCCCTGCTTATTACGCTCATCATCGGGAAGAGAAAACAGGAAATTGACAGCTTCTCCTTCTTCATTCTAATGTTGTGTTCCACCGAAAAAAGCGAAAAAAATAAATGAAGGATTCCCCGAATGACCGTTTATCATTCAGGGAATCCTTCGCTTTTTAGGTTTTTTAGAATTCTTTCCTGTTTCCGCTTTTCAAGATATCACCCATCCATTTTTTCCTTTGAAGGTAGTAGAAGAGACCGCCTGTCGTGAAAAGGATAAGCGCAATGGCGAAGAGGTAGCCGTATTGCCAGCTGAGCTCGGGCATCACTTCGAAGTTCATACCCCATAATGCACCCCAAGCGGTAAGAGGGGTGAACAGCAGCGTGATGACCGTCAAGGTTTTGAAGATGTTATTTCCCCGGTAATTGGAAAGGACATTTTCAAGAGCCGTCATTTGCTGGATTTCGTCATCATACAGCTGGATGATGTTGTTGCATCTGCTGATTCTTCTTGATGTTCTTTTATAATTCCATCCGTCTGCGATCTCATCGCCAAACGCTTCTTTCATCGCATCCTGTATTTCGATAACGGGTATGATCAGGTTTTCCCAGACGAGAATTTCATGTCGGTTTGCGATGATTTGTTCGAGCACGTCTTCGTTGTTGTTCTCTTTCAGCCGCCAAAGCAGCTTGTGCATCCGGTCCTCAAAAGCATCGATATCCTGGAGAAACGAAGCAACAATTTCCCCCAGCAGGATCATGAATCCTTCAATGGCATTTTCCGCCTGCTGAAGTTTCTCGAACAGTTTCTGTTCGGTCGAATGATATAGACGGGAGAACGCTAATTTGTTGGTGACTAACGTATTTTGCAATAAACAATAATGGAGGATCGTCTGACCCTCCTGTTTATCAAGGTTCTGATGATAAATGATGGATCCCCATAAGGCTTCCTTGCCTTCTTCGGTCGTTTCCATCTCCAAGTTATTGTTCTGGTCCTCTTTAAGCGATTGAAGCCACGTTCTGCAAGGATCAGCTAATGGGGGAAGCGATTGTACATCTTCATCAGATGCAGGATCAATGCCATACCACTGCCACTTGTCATTGGAGAATGAATATTTTTCCATAGCTCCACCTCCCAGTACAGTCACTATTTCTATCTTACACCTTTTAAAGAAGAATAGCAGGGGAAACGGGAAGGGATACAAGAGAGATTATAATTAAATTATGAAACGATTTCATTAAAAATCATAAATGATTTATAGCGTGGGTATTGGAATAGAGCATTTAATATCTCTCTTTTTGGCAACTTCACTCGTAACCTCATCATAAAAAAGAAATGAATAATTTATTGGTTACTAGGGGATATAGGAAAAATTCAATTTTAAAACAATGATTATAAAAAGTATAATACTTGATTACCTCTATAAAGCTAAGAAAGATTAGTTATTTCAGCTCAAAGTGATTTTTGATGATATGAAAATTTTGTTTGATTGTATTCTCTCCGTCCACTTCAATCGACTTAAAGCCATGCAGTTGTGTATCTTCGTACACTTTCTTAGCAAACCCGGTCTCTTGTTTCATCCATCGATCAAACGCTTCTTCCGGATGTTCTGTCTGTTCCAGAATTCCGTGAATCCATTGCCGTCTTGCATAGTGTTTAGTTTGGTCCTGTTGGCCCTTGGCGTGCCACGGTCTACTTATTACCGGTGGTTAACCGAAGGTGTAGCGGAAACAGTGACAGCCAAGGAAGAAGCAGTTAATCAACTATGCCGCCAAACCGGCTACCGCAATGGCCACCGGAAAACCCGGCATCTCCTGAAGAAGCGATAGGGCATAAAACTGAAGCGGAACGCCATGCAACAGATTTTGCAGAAGTACAACCTGCAGTGCCGGATGAAACCAAAGCGAAACTGTAGCAGGAGCATCATAGAAAGGAGAATAAGTACATGGAATGGATTTATTTAGTGGCCGGCATTGGTCTATTGCTGTTCGTGACGATAGATGTTTTCTGGACAACGCTTTGGGTGGACGGAGGAGCCGGGCCCATCTCCAGCCGATTATCGAGATTCTTATGGAAGATGACGAGGGGAATCAGCAGGGGTCACCCTTTGCTGCTCAGTCTGGCAGGACCGGCCGTTTTGGCCACAACACTCTTAACGTGGATTGGGTTACTATGGCTCGGATGGCTGCTGGTTTTTTCCGGGGATATCCATTCGGTGGTTGATACACGCGATGACAAGCCGATCAACTGGAGTGAGCGGGTTTATTTTATGGGATATATCATATTCACGCTTGGCGTTGGCGATTATATTCCAAGAGAGGGTTTCTGGCAAGTGGCTACCGCAGCTGCATCAATCAGGAAACGGCTTTTTGTTTCTGACGCTTGGTGCCACATACACACTATCCATTCTCAATTCAGTCATACAGCAACGTTCGTTTGCTTCCAGTATTACCGCAATTGGCAAATCGGAAAGTCAATTTGTGAGAAACACGTGGAATGGCAATGATTTTTCCGATATTAATTTGCTGTTAAGTTCCACTTCTTCACGACTCAGCACCTTGGCCGCACAGCCCAAAGCCTATCCGGTTCTGTACTACTATCACTGTCCGCAGGACGAACAAGCTACATCAGTTGCAGTCACTGTCTTGATGAAGCACTGACAATTCTTCGATCCGGCGTTCCTGAGCCGTGTCAGCCGAATAGGGTATTGATTCAAGAAGCAAGATCAAGTATTGAAGGCTACTTGGATGCACTTTCACCCCGGCTCATTAAAACAGCTGGACAAGTTCCGTCCATCGCTAATTTAGACGATATTCGGATTTTCGGTTTGCCGACGATGACCGATAAAGAATTTAAAGCAGAAGTTGAACAACTTCAGGGAGGCAGAAGAAAACTTCTCAGTGCCCTCGAATCCGATGCGCGCCAATGGCCTTCTGGACAAACAGTCGGTACGTGAATATAACTAGGCCTGTTTTGTTATCCTTTCCCTCCTGTTTTGCTTTCTTCTGCTGTATATTAAAGACGGAACGGCTATTCTTTAAGTGAGGTCTTTCTGTTTCGTTCCCTTCATCTATACTCGCGATTAGAAGGAAGGTTTATAACTACTTCAGATGAAACATCGGTTGTTTCCTTGCTGATTATCAAGAATAACTGATTGGGGGCCATCGTGTTCTCCCGCACAGAGAGATTATCTTCTTTCTGCAATTCTTTGGAATGATTAACGAATCAACGGATTCCGTATATCTCGTATATCTATTGAAAGATTCGTTTTCAAATCCTCTATCTATAGAGAGGAGAAATCGCGTTTCTGCAGGAGGATTCTAATGGAACAGTTTTATGGAACGATGAAAGCGTTTATTGACAGTGCCGGCTGGTTCGCTCCCGTTCTTTTTATTCTGCTGCATTCATCCGACCGCTGCTGTTTTTGCCCGTCGTTGTGGTATTATGCATCACGGGGCGTGGTGTTCGGCTTTGTCAAAGGAGCGCTGCTGTTTTATATCGGGCTGTCAATCGTCGCCCTCGTTACGTATGGGATGGTTGACAAGTTTCCGAAATTCAAAGGGAAGATCGATCACCTCAGGGAGAAACTTATGCACGATAAAACGATTTCCCTCGGTCAGGTCCTGATATTGCGTATTATGCCGTTCATCAGTTTCAATCTGCTGAGCGTGTATTTAATGGAAGTGACGAGTTCATATAAGGAGTATGCGCTGTATTCACTTCTTGGGCTGGCCGTTTTATACACGGCGTTCGGCAATGCGATTTCCACTCTGTCGTGACTTACCATGCCGCTCTTACTCTTCGTTCTGGTTGCCGCTTGCTTCTTCATCGGCAACATATATAAATCGCGTGCAGCTGCTGATTAACCAAATATCGGTAGGTTTGATTAGTATCTTGAATTAGTTTTCTCTGCCTCTTCTTGACCGGAATCGAAAGGAGAACCTGGTGTATGTTGATAAAATTTCTGCCAAGAGAAATAAGGAAATATTTTCGGATGTCCCGGCGGCAGCGGAAGCATGAAATACACCAGTCACTTTGGTTTAAACCACTGGCGTATGTCATGGCAGCTGCCGTCCTTGCAATTGTCACGCTCTTGATCGACATGCAAGTTGATCTCTCCGTACGCGCCAGCTTCTTTGCCTTCAATCATGAAGCGACCCGGACACTGGTAAGTACATTGATCGCTTCGATTTTGCTGCTGGGCGCGTTTACGTTAAACATCCTGCTGGTATTTCTGACTACATTAAGCAGTCAGTTTTCACCGCGCATGCTGCAGGATTTTATTGCCACAAGAGAGACCCAGCATTTCGTCGGTCTATTCAATGGCAGTTTTATCTACGTGCTGCTCCTGTTTTTATTCATGAATAATTTTCAGCAGGATGAATTTGTCCTTGTTCCGCTACTGACAGTGTTTATGACATTTAGCACGGCCATCATCTTCCTTTTTTTCATTAATCACGCCATCTATTGGATGCAAGTGCATAATATTACATGGAATATGCGGCTTATCTCCGAAGAGATTATCCAAAAAAACCTGACAGAAGATATGGAAAAACTGAAAGTAGTGAAAGCAGGAGATCTTAAAGAAGAGCTCCGGAAACACGCAAAGATAGTGAAAGCACCTGCCGCTGGCTACATTCAGCTTGTTGATTTTCAAGGCATGGTCAGCGCGGCCCAGAAAGAGGATATAATCATTGCACTCCACGAACGAATAGGCGATTTCATGCTGGCCGGCAACCCATTATTTTCCTACTGGGGACTAGGGGCAGACAAAGTGGATGAAGAAGTGTATACGAAATGCTTTGCATTCGGCAATAAAGAAACGGAAATCCAGGACAATTATGCGGCGATGAGCAAGCTGGCAGAAGTGGCCATCAAATCAATTAGCAACGGGGATCCCCGTTCGGCTATCAATGCCATCTATCAGCTGGCTAACTTGATGCGGGCCATTGATGAGCACATTACATTTACACCATATCTTGCTGATTCAGACAAGCAGGTCCGGGTGATTACCCGAGAGCAGCATTTTGAAGGCGCACTATATAGAGGTTTCGGAATGATCCGGCATTATGCGAAAGGCGATCTTCCGATTATCATTGAAATTGTGTCTGCCCTTCGAATGTTGGCTCAGTCATCAAACCCGATTCGCCATACCCACATTTGGCGTTTCGCTGAGAATACAATCGAAAATGTATCACAGGAAATCATTTATGATATTGACCGCGATTTGTTATTGGAAAAACTAGATTTGCTTGCAAATGCGACAGGGAATGGAACAGAGTACGAGAAGCTAAAAAAAGCGATCGAGCAGAAAAAGGCGTGATAGGAAAACTTGTGAAGTTCCAGACCCGGAACTTCATTTTTTACAGTCGCTTGTTCTAATCTCCGTCTCATTCACAAGCAGTTTGTTACTGGAGAAGCTTTACCAGCTCGCAAAAGCGACCGATAATGTGTCAAAATACGATAAATTGCAAAAAGCAATCAAGCAGAAACAAGTTTAAGATGAGAAATCCAATTAATCCAGAGATTGATTTTATCGATTCATAGAGGTATTGAGAAGAACTATTAAATCATTTGATTCCTGGCGCAACTTTTTCCTATTTCACGAATTGAGTATCCAAATCCGGTGGCGTCATCCCTAGCCATTGCCTTTTGCCAAAGAAAAGGAGTAAGGTGGAGCAAGAGGAGATCAGACTCCTGTAGAAAGTTATGAAGGGAGTTATCTCCCATTTTAGGTTTACTAAAAAGAAAGGAGGAAACTATCATGAAGGAACATGCATTTTCTGACGGTCAGTGGAAATGGGCTGAAATCGATTTCCTGACGGAAGAAGACGAGTTGCGTAAACTGACTACCAAATATAAAGTTCCAAATAAGTGGATTAAGCAAGCGGGGTACGAAGAGCGTAATACCTTACAGATGAACCGGAACATCAGCCAAAAGGAAGCGATATGGGGTTCCTTAATCTATGAAGTGAAACCCAATGATGAGAATTCCCAGAAAATCTTCCATTTTTTCTTGTCACGAGACACACTGATTACTGGCAATGTAGATTTTATCAATGCTAAAAGCATGGACAAGGAACTAGTACTGCAGAATATGGAGACAGTGGACACTGCGATTGAAGGAATGATGACGATTATCGACGAAGTGATTGACAGTATTCTGACCCAAATTGATGCCATGGAAATGAGTATTCGAGATCTATTATGGAAGCTGCAAAAATCGAATGGACAGAGAGTGCTGGACCAACTGATGGACCTTCGCCATCAATTGCTCGTGTTGAAAAACCTGGTCATCCCTGTCCAAGAAATACATATGGCGATAAAAGAAACATTCGAAGAAAAGGATCAGAATCAGGTCTTTTACAAGAGAGCGGGCAAGCAGCTCGACCGCTGTCACTATTTAATCAGCGAGTATACCCAGGAAGTGACGACCATGGTCGATCTGGAAAGCATCACCGCCTCGGTCATGGGGAACGAAATCATGAAGACGCTGACGGTCATCACACTGCTATTCGCACCAATTTCCGCTTGGGGAGCCTGGTGGGGTATGAATTTCGTCCATATGCCAGAATTGAATTGGACATACGCTTATTTATTTGCAGGATTGTTCATATTTATCAATACACTGATCTTATACTTCTACTTGAAGGGAAAAGGGTGGCTGGGTGATCTGCTGAATAGAAAAAACAGCTAGCGCCCCCAAGGAAGAGATTGAGTAACAGATCTTAAAGAAGTGGAGCCATTAGTCGGGCAAACCGCTGTCTAGCTTTCTCAGACAAGGAGCGATTTTTATAATCTTCTATTGTTAGTTCTCCCGATAGTTCCACATCCCGGAAGAAAATATCTGCCATGGCGCTGGCAACTTCCCGGTCGTAAATAAAAACATTTCCTTCGAAGTTCAAGTGGAAACTCCGGAGATCCATATTAGCCGATCCTGTCGTAACTACTTTCCGGTCAATGATTAAGGTCTTGGCATGTAAAAATCCATTATGGTACGTATAAACTTTTGCTCCGGTATCCAATAAATCGCCGATGACTGACAATGTCGCGGTATGTACGAATGGATGATCCGATTTGTCGGGAATCATAATCTGTACATCGATTCCGCTGAGTGCAGCTACACGCAATGCATCCATGATGGTGATATCCGGTATGAAATAAGGTGTTTGAATATAGATGGATTCCTGGGCTCGTAAAATCAGTTTAAGGAAACCATTCTTGATTTGTGAAAGCTCACTGTCCGGGCCACTTGAAACCAGTTGGATGGCAGCCCCGGCATGGTTATCGGGCGTTGGAAAATAAGCGGAAGCGTATTTTATGGGATGTTGATGAGAAGCTTCATTCCAATCAAGCAGAAAGCGGTGTTGGAGTGAGTGGACAGCCCCTCCCGTAATTCGGAGATGTGTATCGCGCCAGTAACCGAATTTTGCTTTTTTACCGAGGTATTCATCGCCGATGTTGAAACCACCAGTGTAGCCAATCGTTCCATCGATGACAGCGATTTTCCGATGGTTTCGGTAATTCATATGCGAATTGACAATCGGAAGCTTAGAGGGCATGAACGGTTCCGCTTTGCCACCGGCTTCCAGGAAATCGGTCAAAAACTCCTTGTTCACTGAATTGGAGCCGACGGCATCGTACAACAATAGCGTTTTCACGCCTTGGCGTGCTTTTTCAGCCAACAAAGTCAATAACTGCTTTGCCAGCGTATCTTTTCTCACAATGTAGTACTCCAAGTGGATATGGTCTTTTGCTTGCCGAATATCCTCAAATAGTGCATCAAATTTATCTCTGCCATCTGTGTAAATGCTTAATCTGTTATTTTGCGTGAGCGGAGCCGTTTCACTTTTTAAATTCATCAAAATAAGGCCTTCCAGCTCTCGTGTGACAGAAGAATAATGGTGGAATGAACCAGTCGTCACCTCATGCAGTTGGTGTTCAGAGATGTTTTCCAATTCAGGGTGGTAGTAAGCAGACTGGTGTTTTAGTTTGTCCTTTTTAAAGGTCCGGCCAAAAAAGAAATACAGAAAAAAACCGACGACGGGCAGAAAAAAGAGAACCATGAGCCAAGCCCATAATGAAGAGGAATTTTTCCGTTCATAAAAAATAATAATGACAGCCAGTATGATATTCAGCAGAAAAAATAAATTGCCGATATTGCTCCATGTCTGCCATAATTCTATTGACATGCTGTTTCACCCCTTTCCAATTGTCTTTTGATAAGTGTCACGCGTTGAGCAAAAGCCTCCAATGCGATTGGAGGCTTTTCGAGTAAGAGGCTATTCGTTCAACAGTCCTTTAATGGCGTTGATTACATCATTTTGGCTATCAAAATACGCGATTGTTTGAGTCGGAAGATGGGTCACTTTAAACGTTTCCGTGTTAGGTAAAATAGAAACCTTAATTACTGATTCTCCATTCTGATCAAAAGTTTGGGTGATGTTTGTCGTATTATAAAGAGAAAGGGTCTCTAGCATTTTTCGTAAATGTTCCTCTGACATTTCACCCACTCCTTTCCAGAGTAGAATAAGACTAAGAGAAATAAAACTTCTCCATCTTGTATGTTGACCCTTATTGTAGCACAAGGCATTCGAAGCAGCTTAGTTAACTAAATGAACTTTTTAACGAGACACAGTAGGGGAGTTAAGCAACGAATTGAGAGCAGAACAAGATAGATCATAAGCAGACGATTTATATTTACAGTAAACAGTATCAGAGTTTACTGCCATATGCTTATGAATCACTATTAACGCTTGGCAGTCTATAACTGGCTTCCAACTGAGAATAATCGTTAACGGCAGAGAAGTTTTGGTCAATTGTATGGTTGCCATCCACTTTAATCGATTTGAAACCGTACAGCTCGGGTCCTTGTGAATCTTTTCAGCGAATCCCATCTCTTTTTGTATCCAGCTACGAAAAGCTTCTGATGGCTCCTCTGTTTGCTCCAGAATTTGATGGATCCATTCCCGCTTGGAATAATGACTGACTTGAAATTCCGGAGTCGGAAACAGCCAGATGGCCTGATTAGCTCCCAACAATAAAGGGGCGACTTGTTTTGGCATAACAACGGATCCTTCAACGAGAATGGGCGAAGAATCCGGAAGCGCCAGCAAATCCTCCACCACCAACGAAAATTCTTCTTAATAAAGGGCGATTGATTCCTGGACCTGCTGTTCCACCGGAACTGAACAAAAGCGGCGCGACCAATACTGGGTCCAAGATAATACCTTTAATCGGCTCATATTTGGATGTTGTTCCCAATTGTTTTTGAGCAAATGCTCATCATATAAATCATCGCTTTTATAGTAGGTAAAACCATATTCATTTACCAGCATGCGAGCGATAGAGGTTTTTCCGGCGCAAGGAGAACCCCCAATCCAATAGACATATGAAAGCTGCTGTGCTAAATTCACCATTCCAACTACCCCTCTACCATTCTGAAAACCAAAACCCAGTATATCCGACAAATGAAGACGCTGTACAGAATAATGAATCCGTCAAATGGAATTGCAGAAATAGAACCTGTTCAGCCGGCCCTAACGGAAACCGCGGTGCAGCAGCCGGCTCTTACGGAAGTGCAAGAACCGGAAGAGATAAAGACTGACATTTCGGAAGCGGCCGCCGAAGAGCCGCCGGCAGTTGAGCTCGAACCGGAACTGGCCGGCCTCACACCCGCTTTGATCGAGATTCCAGCAATCGGTAAACACGCTGAGGTAATTGTTATTTCTAAAGGGAAGAACTCTCTTGCACCTCTATTCCTGTTACTAAATGACTTATAAAGCTTGTTTGGGAGTCAAGTCTTTAATTATATGTAATTCTCTTGTGCCTTGTTTACTTGAAATCTTTTGGTGTTGGGTTTCGTCTTTCTGATGGGAAGGGGCACCCTTTCGATCAGAAAAACGTATTGCCGGCATCCGGAATCATGATTGAGCGTTTTGTCCAGTATTTCTGGTCTTCTTCCATAAGCACAGCGCCGATCAGGCGGAACGCCGACTGCTGGTTGGGAAAGATGCGAATGACATGTTCGCGCCGTCGAACCTCTTGGTTCATACGCTCAAGGTGATTTGTACTGGACAGGAACCGAAGAAAGGGAGACGGCTCGTTGAGAAATTGGGTCGCATCGTCAAACGACTCCTCCAGTTTCTTAATCGCTTTCTCAAATTAATGATGGTATTCTTCCTTTGCCATCATTTGAAGAAGGGGAACCCCTCCGACATTCTTGAGTTGACGCGCATGGTCGTCTTCCGCTCTTTCTTCTGAGGTTGAGCTGCACAGCCGGCTTTCTGGAGACAGTATGTTCAGCACCACGATGGGTGAGGCAAGGAATTCAGCTGTTACCCAAATCTTGAGGCGGACTTGAAACTGTCCGTTTACTTCGCCGATCTCTATTCGTCTTGGCAGCGGGGAAGCAACGAAAACGGCAATGGGCTCCTGCGCGAGTTCTTTCCGAAGAAGATGGATTTCACAGCCGTCACGGAGATGGAAAACGGCGAAAGAAGCGTTCATGGGCGAAGTGTTGCACTTAATTTGACAAACCATCGAATAAAAAAACGCATTCCAATTCACTCTTTCTGCTTGCTGGCTGTGCAGCGGACTATGAGATTACGTTCGGTGATTTTAGGGAAATAGGAATACATCCATTATTACCTGCGGAGGTTTTGCTGTTGAAAAGAGCTATGTTTATTATAAACCCCTCTTCCGGAAAAGAGGAAGCCCCTGTTTACAAGGAATTGGTAATTGAAGCGCTGTCCAGAATGGGGTTCGAAACGGAACTCAGGGAAACGGCAAAAGAAGGGGACGCCACCCGGTTCGCGGCCGATGCCTGCAAAAATGAATTTGACTTTGTTATGGCAATGGGCGGGGATGGCACCATTAATGAATCGGTGGCGGGGCTTGCTGAACAGCCATACAAACCGCTGTTTTCATTCATTCCGCTCGGGACGGTGAATGATTTTGCACGGGCACTCGGCATTTCGCTGGATCCGGAAGAAGCGATCGCTGCTCTGGAGACCGGTGTCGTTAAAAAAGTGGACATTGCAAAAGTAGGAGATCGATATTTCATGAATATACTGGCGCTTGGCGCATTGGCTGAAGCCACGTATCATGTAACTCCCGAGCAAAAAACGAAACTTGGCGCGTTCGCTTATCTGCTGGAAGGTCTGAAAGCGCTGACGCATGATGAAGAAACGTATTTCGAAATCGAGCACGACCAGGGCAGATGGGAAGGCGAAGCGAAACTCGTACTGGCTGCACTAACCAATTCAGTCGGCGGTTTCGAAAAACTTGCCCCTGACGCGCAAACAGATGACGGCCTGCTGCATCTCTATATCGTCAAAAACGCTGCACTCCCGGCATTTGTCCGGATGGCGGGCGAACTTATGATAGGAAGACTGGAACATGATCCCGCGGTGGACGTCATTCATGCCAAATCCGTATCGGTCAAAACAAAGGAACCGCTGGACTGCAACATCGACGGCGAAGCCGGATTCAAGACACCCTTTACGATTGAGGTACTGCCAAAACATATTGAGGTACTGGTGCCTCCGCAAGATGCTGATTAAAGCTCTCACGGCTTCTGTATTCAAACGAATGAATACAGGAGCTTTTTGCTTATGATAAGTGAGCAAAGAAAAAGAACATTGTATTATATAAATTGAACTAAAGGATATACACGCAAACTGCGCCGGCTGCTCATTGCTGCGCCTAGCCCATGGACGCACCGACGAAAAGTCAATAATGAAAAATCATTAACTTATGCAGAATGAATTTTTCTGACACTTTGTCGGCTCCTCTCAAGGCGGAAATTGAGTTGAATATAACAGATAGATGGCTAAAAGATGTTCGTATTGCTAAGTATATTTTCACATAGTTCATCAAATTTTCAAAAGATAAAATGTGTTGGAATATCCCTTAGATGACTGTCACTTAGTGGGATCAGGTTACAGTCGATTCTTCATAGCTGTCAGACCAGAGAAAAGGGAGCTTACTGTACTCAGGTCTTCAAAACCTGTAAAATGGTAATTAATTGTGGCATCAGTAAGCAGGAAATTTTCTTGTTAAATCGGTAACATCCTGCAGACAACAAGGCTCCCTTCAGAGCCGCAAAGAATCCAACGATTCTTTGCGGCTTTTTAAGGTTTTCAACAAAATAAAATAAGACCCCACAGAAAATAGAGGAGTGAACGGCGTGAAGTCATCCGAAACAACGGCCCGGCACATCGGAACCCTGCTGAATATGGAGTCGGAATCCACCGGGGAGAACTACCGGTTCAGCCGGAAGAGAACCATTGAGATCGGGGAAGGGAATTTGGTCCGTACGGCCCTGTTTAACCTGATTATTTCATTTAAGGATTACCAGGATAGCGGGGTGGCCCGGAACGAGGCGGAATTGTACCTGCGGATCGAAGAGTGCGAGGGGTTCCTGTCGGAATTGCTCCAGCATGAACACCCGCTGCCGACGGATTACCACCAGTGGCAGGAAGAGAAAGCGGACGTCGTCTGCCTGCACATCGAAGCCATCGAGCCGCCAGAAATCTTTGCGGACCGGCTCACGGAAGCATTCAAAAGAATTGCGGATTGATCATGAATCGAACCAACTGAAGAGAGGTGAAGACCATGCCAAAACCATCCCTGTCTCCAATAGATACCCATTACTACTTTTCACACGTAAAAGATACTCATGCGGAGAATGGCCAAATGTCCATCACCCTGTTTGCCCGTTTGACGATCGAAACGCCGGAGCGCAGTGATTGTGTCTGGGTCGGTCTGGAGGAAGTGGTCTGGAACCAGGCTGCTCGGGAGCTGTAAATTGCGCCGGATGGCATCTATACCTACCAGGTATCCGAAGAGGCGTTCCAAGAAATGGAACGGCTTTCCCGGTACCAGCAGAATGAGTTGTATTCCTTGACCCCTGTGTATCAAGCCGTCAAATTTAGACGACTGGTCTCTAGAAGTACCATGGTGTAAACCGTACGGACGAATGAAGAGAGGACGTGCTTTATGCTGGTGAAATACAAAAAATCATGCGAGAAAATCGCAATGGGGCTGCTCGGGCTGATGCCGAACGAGCAGAAGGTGAAAAAGCTCCAGGCGTTGATCCGGCTCTATGAGGAGAAGCCCGAACGGCAGCTGTACTTGTGGAAAGAGGAAGATGATTACGTCGGTCTCATCGGTGTGGAAGTGGAGGAAGCATATTTTGTCATTCGTCATATTGCGGTGAATCCCTCTCACCAGGGGGAAGGGCTTGGGCATGTGATGACAGAACAGGTTCAGCAGTGTATGCAGCCGCGCGAGATGCTGATGACGCCGGAAGCGGAGGAACGGATGTTGACGGCATGCTAGCAGCGACAAGTGATGGACAATCAGGCAATAATGGCATCTAACTGGACAAGCAAGACTTCCTGACGGTTTCAGATTAAGTCACGGCAATACAAAGGAGGAACCGATTATGGATGTAACGCATATTAAAGATCTCTTGGTGACTATTTCCCAATACCATACGGTTAATATCACGCAAACTTTTACGAAGAAGGGAATAGACTGGATGGAAGTCAAGTGCCTGCCGGACACCAAAGTGCTGGAACTGACGTATCTTCAGACGTAAGACGTTGAATACTATGCTTCGATAGAAGATGCGGCAAGCATTATCGCTAACCAGCTCAATTCAACTTCTTCTGTCTAAATTCCTGAGCTTGCAGGAGTTTTTCTTTTTGTGGAGGTAGCGTGACAGCTGTTCAGGTACATTCCGTTTTATCTGGTCGAAGATGTACTCGTCGCACCTGTGGCTAACGGGGAATTTAAAAGGGGACGAAACAACAGTGGAAGAGGTCTTCCCTAAACAGTAAATCAGCTGAAAGCATGGAATAATTACCACAATAGCAGAAAACACAGGCTTATTTTCCTGTATACTAGTCAAAACAGCACAAGTGTTCACTGCATAAAGGAGGCATGGATTTGTCAAAGGGGAACCCGATGGAACGTGAAATCAGCAGTTATATCTCCACCTTATTCCGCGCGCATTTCGGAAAAGGCCCGGCAGTTGTATATGTCGCCATTGAAAGCGCGTTCATCACCCTCCACTTCCGTGATTGGTTGACGGCGATAGAAAAAAGCCTGGTGAAGCAGAATGAGATGAAGCATGCACTGGTCACAAGAGATATAATTATGAGCAGTCTGGAATCGGAGATTATCCAAACGATTGAGAGGAGCACTGCCCGTCATGTGAAAGAGTTCTATACGGACTGGAATTTCGAAAGCGAGACAGGACTCATACTCGGCATCATCCATGAAGAAGTGGAAGAACAGCACGTAAAGCGGCCAAGCATGGGCGATGAACAGGCGTTGCGGGCACACATAAACAGAGCGGGGGGGAAATTACAGAAAATTCCTGACCGTACGGATATCCACTGGCTGAACGACCGCACGATCCTCGTCCGGCGTTCAGGAATTCTGCTGGAGATTGAAAAAGAGTTCATCAGGAATGGCTTCATTGAGGAATTAAAATTGTCAAGGCAGCTATTGGAACGCCGGGCATTTAAAGAAGCTGACTTGGAAACCCCCTTGAACCGTAGCATCAACGAGACTTTTCTGTATTGGAATTTTGATAAAGACCTAAGCTATGCCGTCTTCCGCTTGGGACAGGAAAAGTGCTAAGCAGACTGCCACTTCCTTTTCAACAAAACTTTTTTAAGCGAATTGAACTAAAAAATTATGAAACGATTTCATTGAAAATCATAAATGTACCGGGATGTCATGAAAATCGGGTGGATAAAGGAAATGGAGATCTGCAGGCTATCTTGAATCAGGGAATTAGATCCTTGGATGAAGTGGAGATTATGGTCCTTGGAACGGACGGCAGCACATCGGTTATCAAGAACTAAGCGGAGGATGCTCTGTCGAATGTGAAAAAGCCGTCAAGCTGACGGCTTTTTCATGCTAGGATATTACGTTAAGGGGTAGCTGAATTTTTCTGTACGTCGAGAAGTCAAATAAACACGGGGACTGTACAGTGGTTTTCAAATTGTCAGTTAATTTAGAGGCATGGTCAAACATCTCTTGTCTAACTTTGTAACATGCTTCAAACGATGGAATTGCTTCTAAAGCCGCAAGGAATCCGATGATTCTTTGCGGCTTTTTCAAGAATCTCAACAGGTGAGATAAAAATCTCATAGCCTCGATATGCTGAATGATCTTTGGTTTCAGGTCATCGGTGATTAGGTCTCTTGTGGCCAGCACGCGCTTTATTTCATCCTGGTTCACAAGGTTTTTTCCATGGCTGCCAAAAAACCACGGAGGTGGATGGTGATGAATGGGCGTTCCATTGTAAAGTATATAGCGTTTGGGCCTTTTCTGAAATAGGTTCGGAGTAAGTTAGAGAATATAGCCGCTAAGTTCTTTTTGAATAACTTCTTTCGGTATCGCAGGACATCTCCTTTCGTAGTGAAACCGTTTCTCTGCTTTCGAGTAGTATACAGGGAAAAGAACTTATGTTCTTTACGAATCTATGAAGATATGTGTACTTTTTTATGAACGCAGCATCTAATTTATTCATCCATCCTCGCTTGGTAGCGGGCGTGGGTTTTTTGTTTTTTGTCGCTTGAATTGAAATCGCGATGGCATCGGCTTTTAGAGAGAAAGAGCACAAGCAAAAACTGCTGTCACTGACGTGATAGAGCTGGCAAAACCAGCTGTTTTTCTAGATATCTGAGAAAAACGCGAAATGTCCGCTTTGCATATGCATATTTTTGTCATGTGTCCGTTTCACGCCCCATCGGAACGTAAAAAAAGAAGTATCCGCTTCTTTTTTCGGTAAATCTTCAGCCGTTCGGAAAGAAAAAGATTTTCTTTTGCTTCAGCGCATCCTGTAGGTAGTCTGAGATGATTTCGCACTCTCTGGTTTTCAATATGCATTCACGCTTTCACAATGATAATGATAGATAGGCGAGTTTTTAGTTTGTCGGCAATCACTTTAGGGAAGGTAGGTATTGATATGCTGAGCAAGAAATCAACAATTCAATTTGTCTAGACAGCTACAGACAACCAATCCCGGAAGCGAAGGAGATATGATACATGCGTGTAAAAACACCGATTCCGCAAGCCAAAGGACTGGATAATACATTGGCACTGATCAAGGAAGGTTTTCATTTCATCCCCAGCCGTCGGCGTAAACTGGAATCCGATATTTTCGAAACCCGACTGCTCGGTCAGAAGGCAGTCTGCATGGCCGGAGAAGAAGCGGCTGCCTTGTTCTACGATAATGAATATTTCAAGCGGGAAGGTGCTGCACCGAAACCGCTGAAAAAAAGCCTGCTGGGTGAGGGGAGTATCCATGGAAGAGATGGAGAAGACCATCGTCAGTTGAAACGGATGTTTCTGTCGATGATGACACCGGAACGCCTGGAAGACATGAAGCGCATTGCCGTTGAAGAGTTCGATAAGAAAGTGACTGAGTGGGAAGGGAAAGAAGCGGTCATTCTGCTCCGTGAGATGGAAGAGATCATGGGCCGGGCAGGTATGCGCTGGGCCGGACTGCCTGTAAAAGAAAGTGAAGCGAAAGAGCGGGCGGAAGAGCTCTCGCAAATGGTCGATTCCTTCGGTGGATCGTTCGAGCGATACCAGGACGGAAAACACGCAAGGCAGAGCCACGAGAAATGGCTGGAGAAAATCATAAAGGATATCCGTGCAGGCAAGTATAATCCGCCAGCCTACACGGCGGCTTACATTGTTGCAAACCATCGGGAACCCAATGGTAAACTATTGGATTTGCATACAGCTGCTGTTGAATTGAACAATTCATACCGGCCGCTTGTCGCCACAGCTTACTTTATCGTATTTGGCGCACTCGCGATGTATGAACACCTGGAAACCATTGCAAAGCTGCGGGAAGACAAGGACAATTACAGTCATATGTTCTCCCAGGAAATCCGTCGCTATTATCCATTCGCCCCTGCAATGGCAGCAAAAGCGAAGAAGAACTTCACTTGGAACGGGTATAAATTTAAAAAAGACCAAATGGTTGTGCTTGATCTGTTCGGTACTAACCGCCATTCAGATAATTGGATCGATGCGGACCAATTCATCCCGGAACGCTTTGCGAACTGGAGCGGTAGCCCTTTTGCATTCGTACCGCAGGGCGGCGGCGATCATTACATCGGACACCGCTGTGCCGGTGAATGGATGACCGTCATGGTCATGCAGGCGTTCTTCCGGTATATGACGCATAATCTCACTTACCATGTGCCGGAGCAAAATTTGGCATATGATATGCGACGGATGCCGACTATGCCACAGAGCGGCTTTGTCATCAGCGATATTCGGAAACTCCGCGCATTCCCGGATAATATTCTGCTGCATCAGGAACCCCATACAGTGGTAAAAGCCTGATTTAAGAGCCATCCCTTTTTCAGGGATGGCTCTTAAAATTGTCAGGAAATTCCGTTGATCTATGAATGAGCCGATAAAATGTGCTGGAACAATAAAAAACAGGATTCTCTAGTTTGAACTGAGCCCCGGTTTTCGGGCAGCTTAAGAAAAAGGACCCTGCAGCTTGAACTGAGCCCCAGTTTTCGGATAGACTAAGAAAAAAGGATCCTGTAGCTTGAACTGAACCCCGAATGACGGACACACTAAAAAAGTGACCCCATTTGGGGTTTTTCTGTTTTTAGGCCTTGGACTTCAGAAAACTTTCACTTTCTGCCGTTTTGACAGAAGCAGGCGAACCCCTAAAGGAGGAATTAGTTTGGAGGTTGTTTTAGATCACATTGGAGTAGCCGTTAGAAGCATTGATGAAGCTCTGCCCTTTTATTTGAATGTATTAAACGGTTCATTAACAGATCGTTACACTAGCAACACAGCTGGCGCTGAAGTACATGTGGCTGTAGTGGAAACTAATGGTCAAACCACTGAATTATTGGAACCGACGAATAATGATTCACCTATAGCTCGATTTATAAGGCAAAAAGGAAAAGGAGTCCATCATGTTGCGTATCAAGTAGACGATTTGGATCAAGCAATACTTGAGGCTCGTCAAAACGGAGTACGCTTTTTGGAGGACACACTACGTGTGAACTCCCGGGGGAGAAAGCTCATTTATATTAATCCTGTATCAACTGATGGAACATTGATTGAGCTTTGTGAGTATCAAAGGTACAAGAGTTGATTACTTAAGTGTTAATAAAGAACAAGAAATATAGTAAGTGATGTAAATTATAGATAAAACCATTGGAAGGAGTCACACAAATAAATAAAACTCCTTTTCTTTTACTATCCGTGATCTTCATCTACATTATTTCGTCGAAGACGGTTGGCTTCCATACGGGTTAGCACTTGTTCGTTGTCTTTGTTAGATAGATTTGTGTATAGGGAGGTGGTTTCAATATTACTGTGACCCAGCTGGTCACACAAGAACACGAGATTACCACCATTCCGAATAAAATCAGCTGCAAGCTATGGCGCTTTCGAGCAATTCTTCGTACTCAAATTCCACGAAATGCAGGAACTCATGGATCTCCTGGTCATTCAGGATGACCGAACCGATTTTCTGCGCGTCTGCTCGCCGTTTCTTTTTTTGTATGCATAACGATTTTGCTCATGACGTTCCGGTAAAAGTAGGACTCGCCGTCCTCATTCTCGGTTTCTTTCGTCAGATAATTGAATAGGGACTTCAACGCGTGGACGGAGAGATTAACGACATCCTTCCCGCGTTTTTTGGTCGTCTCCTGTTCGTAATGAATGGATTCTTCCTGGAGGTACTCGATATAGAGCTCGATGTCCTGTTTCCGCAGTTTCTCAAGGGTGGAATAGGAGATGGAAGCAGCATTCGCCGCATCGGTCAGTCCTTCGCGAAGCAGCCACTTGAAAAAATGCTGGTAGTGGTAAAGGTATTGCAATAGCGTATTAGCAGAAAGGCCTGCACGCTTTTTGGAACGGACATACTCGACCACATAGAAGGGCATGGTGGTTAACTGGAGCTCAATTCGCTGTAGGATCTGCAGCTCTTCGGGTGTCATGGCCATGAATCGAACACTTCCTTTCGGTTATTACTATATCGATATAATTGTTCGCAAAATACAATTTTAACGAGCATTTGTTCCTATCTGAATAAATTTAATGCTGTTGATACAAAATCAGGTAAGCATCAGTGATATAAGGACGTCATTCCATAGCCCTTAATAATGGTCTTACAAAGCAGAGGAAGGGCGTTACTCTTGATAAGAGAGGATCTCCTCTGTAAATTTCCGAAGGTCAGCTAAATGTAGCTCAATAACTTTCTGCAGGATGACCATACTAATCTCCTCGTAGTTGTGCACAGCCACATTCCGGAAACCGACCATAGCTTTCATCTGTTTCGTTGTTCCCGTTGAAATGATCTGATTCTGCTGAAGAAGTTCAAACGCATCCCGGCTGGTCTGTGGAATACCCAACCTCTTTTCAGCAACGATATGCATACTCAAATCGATAGAAGCCTCACACGCTCGTTGGATATTCAGCACGATGGAATCTTGTTTTGTGAAGTCCATCAGATTCCCTGGATTCCCTTCATATACCTCATGGATCCGTTTAAGACACCGTTCGATGATATTGATTTTACTCAAAATGACGTCATTTCTCATAGATGGACCCGCTCTTGTCAATCTGGTCTAAAACCGGTTGCCGTTCTTCGTTCAGTTTCGCATACATCTTGTACGTCTTCATTTCAAAATCCATCCGCTGCCGTTCATCTGTTTCATAGAGAACCTGCCCACTACTTAGAACCTGCATCTGAAACACGGTCGAAACTCGGGCCAGATCCACTAAATCTACGTCCTTGTTCAAGATGGCTGCCAACTCCTCGGCAATCATAAAAATTTGGTACTCGTCGATCTGTTCACTACTTAGAAAAGCGATATCCAAGTCACTGTCCGGTCGTTCGGTTCCTTTTGCGCTAGAGCCGAAGACAATCAGCAGGGACGGTGATAGGCGCTCGATCAGAAGATGTTTTGCTTGCTCCAACTTTGCATTCATTAAAAGAACCTCCCGTTTATTTAAGAAATCAGATGACATTATGTAACCATATTTAGTTGCAGATTCAGGCTATCTTCCACACAACCAGCAACCAATCTTATAAGAAGATCAGAATTTCGCCATACAATTGCAGATTCCAAAGCCGTAAAATACTGGAGCCGGTTCTTTTCGTCGCTGCTAATGATAGCGGGTGGGAATCCGGATTCCATTAGACTCAAATTCATTAAGAGTCTGCTTACATGGCCATTCCCGCGTGTAAATGGGAGAGTGCAAGCGAATTTAGCGTGAAAGTCCGCGGCTAGTTCAACCGGATGGAGTTGGGCCTTTACAGCTTGATACCAAGCGATCAGGCAACGAGTTTCTCGTTGAACCTGTTGAAAGTGAGGGGGCTATGGTTGCTCTCTTTAATTCTGACGTTGACGGAACGATAAGTACCCGCGTTTTCATTATCAATACTTTTCAGGAGCAAATAATGAATTTCTTTAAGGACCTGTTCATTTAGCGGAACTTGTTTTTGAACCAGCTTTTCAACAAAACCAATGGCTTCTGCATGGTTAATCACTTCTAAGTGCTCCTGCAACCTTTTACCGCCGACTGTTAATCCGTCTTCGAGAATCACTTTCATTTTAAGGGAAGATAATGTATTGCCTTCGATTGCATTGGAATGGTAAGTCCATTCCATGCGATAGACTTCCCGGAGGTTTTTCACAGTTGCTTGCTGAAGTGGCCGGTGCTGTTCAAGTTTACTTTTTAACGTGTGAATCTCTTTAAACTTCTCCATAAGCGGATACCACTTTTCCTGCGAACTGAAAGTATTATATATTTGATACAGCTCATTGCGCCAATGCCTAGCGATACGTTACGTCTTTTCCTAAATGTCTCATGGAGCTTTGATTATCCATGCGACATTTTTGATTTGTCACGATTGCATACATGCAAACACGTATTGGCCATTGTCCAATCTGCTAGTAAGTCATCACATTTTGTTTTAAAATACTCTTTGTAGTGTTTCATTGGCCGCTCACAACCCGTAGCTTGCAGGTTTTGTCTTGATTTAATTATATCATATTCAATTATTCGTTAAATTTACATATTGCGAACATATAGTAAAGAGTATAACTAATACAGAGAATTCCTAATTCAGTAACGTCAATTCTTAGGGTGAAACTTATATAGAGGAGAGAGGAATATGACAGAGGCAAAGAAACCGTTCGTCGTTTCAATTGCGGCTGTATCCGGCGGTGGCAAAACAACTATAACCGAGCAGTTGAATAAAAAACTAATGAATTCCAAGGCTCTCTTTTTTGACGAGTATGATCTTGATGGTCCTAGTGACATTCCGACATGGGTAAGCAATGGTTCCGACTATGAGGAGTGGGATTTAACCCCACTGATCGAAGATTTAAGAAAGGCACTTGCTGAATGCCATGATTTTATAGTCATGGATTTTCCTTTTGCCTACAAGCATTCTCAAGCCCGTAAATTCATTGATTTGGCAGTGTTTGTGGATACGCCATTGGATATAGCGCTGGTACGCCGGATGACAAGAGATCATAAGAATAGTTCCAGTAAGGAACTACTGATTGATATGGAACAGTATATCTCCTATGGCAGAAGAGGTTATCTTGAAATGCTGGAAACGATTAGATCCAATTCCGACCTTATAATCGATGGCAGTCTGCCAGTCGCTGATGTAGTCAATGAAATTATATACACATTAGACGAAACCGGTGATTGAAATGATCCGTTTAATCTGTGTAAATAAAAGGCTCTGGTACCAACTGAAAAATGAAATCAACTCAATCTTCACAAATTCTCCAATTTTATTAGATACACTGAACTTGCAAAGATGAGAGGAGGGAGAAAAATGAAGCTAAAAAAAGCACCCTTAGTCTTTTCGTTCGCTTTGTCGACGCTATTGGTAACGGGAACGACCGGGTTTGCCAGTGGCGGATCGAGTATGATGAATGCCAGCGACACAGGCATGATGAACATGATGGAAAGCG
Organism: Planococcus lenghuensis; assembly: GCF_001999905.1. Taxonomy (NCBI): domain Bacteria; kingdom Bacillati; phylum Bacillota; class Bacilli; order Caryophanales; family Caryophanaceae; genus Planococcus; species Planococcus lenghuensis. The sequence goes on along the minus strand of NZ_CP019640.1, from coordinate 1,913,681 downwards.
AAGGAATGGCAGGCATGATGAAGGCTATGCATTCTCCGGAAGGACAGGAAATGATGAAAGCCTGCGGAGATTTCATGGCATCGGTTGATGAAGAACAAGAAGTAAAGTAATGAAAGAGCGTTGCTTTCGCAAGTGACCTTTTCCGGGGAAAGTAGAGACTGCAGATAACGCCTGGCTACACCCGGCTGTCTGCGGTCTTTTTTTATAAGTGAGCTCCAGATAGAAGATTTCTTCCAAAGATGAAATTCGGCCTGTTGCTGACAGCCTCTGTTAGGCAGCAACAGGATGATAGATAACGCCTGCTCTAATCAAGTGAACATTCGTAGATAAGCCAAAATTAACACTGATGAACTAATCAAGCGCATGGAATGAGGTTGAATCATCGATTTGATGGACGGCCAAACTAAAAAAGGACAGGATTAGAAACACTCCTGTCCGTTGGCAACATTAAACGTACTTTCTGCAAACTTCCGCACATTTCCGGCAAGATTCCACACATGCCTTGCAGTGGTCCATTGCTCCGTGATGATCACAAGCTTTTGCACACGCGTCACAGACTTCAGCGCAGAATTGTAAGAATTTTTCGTGGAACTGTGAATTTCGGGTCACCAATTGCTCTGCAAATGAACAGGTATCGGCGCAATCACGAGCGAGTCGGATCGCATCGGTCAGATGATCGGCATGTTCTTTGTCATTCAGGCATTCGTTGAAACAGATGTTGCAGTCAACGAGACACTGATGCAGCGCGTCCAGAATTTCCTGATGATGTTCGTGAGCCATTGTGGTACCTCCCTGAATTTTTGTCTTACTATCTGTCTTTCCATAATAGAAGACCGATAAACAATGGAAAGGATTATTTCTTTCTAACCCCTTTCTACGGACGAGTTTCTTTTAACCTAAATTTCATAAGCGGATTTGCTGCAGACAGTACAAGAAGCCACAGCAGATTGCTGTGGCTTCCGGTATTCCTGGTCTTCCAAGACCACAAATCAGTGATTGTTTAGTAAGGGCTTGTCACATTCACTTCAAAGCTTGTATCTGCACCGCTGTAAAGACCGACGTAGATATATTTTGTTCCGCCAGGTACGACACCTGCCTCATCAGCAGCAGAGGTGGCAATACTGCCGATCACCTGGAAATCGGCATCGTAGAAGAAGATATCTAGATCGTGACCGCTTGCGCTTGTGCCTTTGACCGAGAAGTTATGGATGCCATCTGCATATTGTGCAGGCAATGTCAGCACATAACCGTCGACACCTTGGGAAGCAGGCTCAGGATTTTGAGTTGACACGAACTCATTTTGTGTGACTGCCAGCGACACATCGTCTGCTCCAGCAAGCGTACCAATGCCTGTCCCTGCATTGCCTAAAGAGATCGTTCCGCTAGCTGTGAATGGTTTTTCCGGCGGCAGATCCAGCGGCGTGATTTTTGCTTTGTCGGAAGTGAACGCCTGAAGTTCCGCTACTTGGATATACCCGAGTGTATCATTTTGCGCAGTTTCCGCGATGAATTTCAATTGAGTAGCCTGCGTAGGCTGTGCAAGTCCATAATCCTGATAATCCAAATCCGGAGTAGCAGGTCGCGGCTTGCCGGCTGTGAAGCTGTCCTCAAGAATAGTTGTCCAGTTTTGGCCATCGACAGAAGCTTGCACTTCAAAATCTTTGACGGTTGCAAACCGGGCTTTTGCCACGTCTTTCATCGCGCTGATATTCAAATGTGTAATTTCTAGCGGTTCATCACCGGCAAGGTCAACGGTGAACTCAGCGCCGGTGAATCCGTCTGCTTTGGCTTCGGAAGCATATACACTTGCCTCTGTGTCATCAATAGCCAATTTGACCGGATTGCTGGCAGATGCATCTGATACTGATGCAATCGAAGCACCGTTAAAGGAAGAGGCAATGTTCGGTGCCAGTTTTAAGTTCCAGCGTTTCTTATCGCCGGCTTTAATGATCACGTCTTCAATGGTACGGGATCCGTATCCTTTAGCTTGAATTGTGATGTCATATGTCCCTTCTGCCAAATCAAGAGCAAAGCCGCCTTTACCGGATGTCGTCACGGCAGGAGTGGAACGAGCTTCGTATTGTCCAATGAAGATTCTGGCATCTTCAACTGGTTTATTTGTCTGCTCATTGACGATTCGGCCTAAGAGCTGTCCATTGAAAGCCTCGTTCGGGTGATTGAACGCCGGTTTTGGATCGGTATCGTCCCCACCGAGGGAAACCGCATCATCACCAAGACCCCGGTGCGCGAAAGCCGACCATAAGACTTCACTGTACTTGCTGCCGTAACGCTCAATATCGGCAGTGAGAATAGCGGTGCGCATATCGGCCATCGATGGATTCGGTGCAGAAATCGGCATCGCATCCATAACCAGCTGTTCAAGTGCCTTTTCAGCTTCTTCTTTTCCGAAGGCCGCAATCAGTTCTTCCCGGACATGCCATAGAATGGCAGCCCAGATATCACCGTCCGCATGAACTTCAGGACCGACAATATCATATCCAATGTTTCCGTAATTAATTGGCGCGTCAGCAAGCGACCAGTTTCGGATTCCCCGTTCAGCGTTATCTGTTACGTAAGCGCCGACAACCGGCTCATCCTGCAGACCATTTTTCACTAAATAGTGCATGCCGAACCAATCGCCCCAGCCTTCGCCCATGGAACTCGCTTGATGGCTGCCGAGCGATTCCCCGCCTGCAACAAGGCGATTTGATAACGCATGGGAATACTCATGATAAATGATGCCCGCATCGTAATCGCCGTCTGCATAGGCTCCTTCAAACGCGCCGGCAATCGGTTCCCATAAGAACATGCCGCTCCAAGCGGTGATTCCGTCAGGCAGTGTCAGCATGTAGGCGTTATCTCGTCCCAAATAAGTCGGATCGCCACCTGTTGCAGCACCCGCCTGCACGAGCCCAAGAATCGGATCTCCGCCAAGGCCGCCTTTTCCGAAATTATTGATCTGCAGGTTGCCGGCAGGTTCAGTCCAACCCAGCTTATAGAAGTAATCATGGAATAGATTGTGGTGATAGAACAAATTGGCTGTAGCACTATTCACATCCTCCGCATAAGAAGGCGGCACGATTTCTCCTTTGCTCTTTTGCCAAGCATTCAAGAACACATAATTGAACTGACCGAGCGGACTAACTGGTCTCACTAACGTATCTGCAGGCACAAGGAAGTTGCTCCAGTTCGCATAAGTGCTGGCATTATTGCCGAATGTGGTTACACCTGTATCGGATGTCGGGAGAAGCCACCCTTGAGGGGAAGCAGCCGGGTCACCAGTAAAGGACTTTACCTTTTGCGTACCGCCTGCAGCCGCTCCCGGATAGTTTTCAAAAATAAGTCCTTCGGGATTCAGGAAGTTAACGAGTGAGCGTTTATAAAGCTGTTCGCCTGACTCCGCGTCAATTACGATTTCATAGGCTTTATTCAATTCTTCAATGAATAGGACCCGGTAGGCCGGGCGGATGCCACCGCTTGTATAAAAGATGGCTTCTTTAACTCGTTGTTCAGCGGGAAATACATCAAGTCCATCAAATACTTTCCAGCCAGCTTCATCTGCAAGCGGTTTCGGTGTATAAGTCAGTTCAGGTGTGAGCCGGCTGACTACCGTATTTAACGCATCCGTCGCTGTCAATGTGAATTCGCCCGCCAGTTCACCGCTCGGTGCCGCATTGCCGGTAACAGATAAGATTTTTCCTTCTTCATTTACAGCTACGATGATTCGGCCGCCATAGACAGATTCGATGCCATTGACCGTCTGCTGGAAGGTGACCGGGTTCAACTTCGTACCTGGGACTTCATAATTTCGGACCACTTTTAAATTTCGGACATCCGAATCAGTTAAACCGAATAATTCCTTATTCGCTTCCAGCCAAGCCCGTGCGATTTCTTCAGCTGATCCTGCTGAGGGTCCGGTTAGGTATCCGCCGGATTTTGTAATACTGGAAGGCGTTCCGAACTGCGAATTCCAGTTGATCTTCACACCGCTGCCCGATGAGGCCAGTAATTTCTGTGCAGCTTCAATCTGGACCGTGTCTGGCAAGATGGCAGTAGCAGTATCCCGTGTATCGGCGACGACTTCTTCCGTGTGTCCGAACACGTCACGTACTTGGTGCGAGGAGTCAGCAGCAGCTGCTGCGCCAGCAAACAATTGAGTCGCAAGCAATGCAGAACTGACGACAGCCAGGCTCTTTTTCTTTGGCATCCCGATCATCCCTTCAGGTTCGTAGATTTTTGATTTCCTCTTGTTCTTATTGAAACAAAATTCAGAAATGTATTCTATTCACCAAAAGGAAGAAATGGTTACTACCTTGAACGTATTTTCCTTCTACTCCAAAAGGTGTAGAAGAGCTAGTACTAAGTGCAGTAAGCAAAGAGGCTAAAGCGAGGCAGGACAAAGCGTGAAAGAGAGTTGGTTTATGAATTATGAAGATGGCCGCCAATTCCTTTCTTGCCATTCCAAGTATAAAAAGGCCAGGGACCGGAAGTTGTGAAACCCTATATAAAAGGAACAACCTTCCCGACGGTTGTCGATGAAAACAATACGCTGGTCAATCAGTTCCAGTTCAAAGCGATTCCGAATGGAATTTTCATCGATGAAGAAGGCACGATCCGCTTGCTGAAAGAAGGGTTCAAAGTGGATAATCCGGAATATGTCAAAGCGGTCGAACGGCTGATCAATGGGGAAGTCGATAAAATCGAGCTTGATGATGATGCGGCACGAAATGAGCCGTCTGACCTGCAGTTTCAATTGGCCCAGACCAAATTCAAACTCGGAATGGAATATGTGAAGCAAAACCGGAATGAGGCCACCTTAAAAATTATTATTCAGCGGGCGACTTCTTAACAGAATTAGAAAAAGCTCCCGACATAAAAACCTTAATTGGATTATGTGAATACAGAGAAGACGCTAAACATCTACTCATGCAACTAATGCTAATTGTAGACAAATCTATTGGGTATTCAGATGTTTTAAAAGTAAGCGTCTAAAATAAATACCTTGTTTTTTAGAAAAGACTCACTCTTTAATCCCTAAGAGTGAGTCCTCATATACTTATGCTTTTGTTCGGTAGGCTAGATTGTGATCCTTTAATGTTTTATCTTGCCCGAATAAGAAGTGCTTCTCCATATCTGGTGAATATTTCGAGTTGATTGTTTGGATTCCTGTTGCTTCTGCTACTGCCCTTATCATGGCAGGTGACGCTCCACAGCAAAGGCCGATATAATTAATACCGATGTTTTGAGCTTCTTTCGCCCATTCCGCTAATTCATATCGATTATGATAAAGCGGATCTAACGATGTCGGGAAAGTTGTTTCGGTTGGCAGGGCACAGCTGCATCCGCCATCAGGTAAGTTAAAGAATGTCGGGTGTTCTTCTGATGTTCGGTAGGGGATTGGCAACCCCCCAACAAAACCGTCTACCTCTTCTCTGATTTTCTGGAGATAGGGCTGCATTGTAGCAGGGCCGCGGAAACAGTTCATTCCAACAACTAAGGCGCCTTTTTCTGCAAGAATCCGACAAGAGTCTTCTACCGTGTAACCGTCGCGCAATATATTCTCGCCCATCAACCCTAATGTAACAACTGCCGGCAAGCCTTGTTTTTGAATTTCTTCTAACGCAATAACAGCTTCTTCGTGGTAATAAAAAGTTTCAGCATTGATGAAATCTACGCCTTCTTCTTTTCCCCACTGGACCATCTCTGCAAAAATACTTCTTACTTTCTCCTTAGATTCAACATCTTCAGGGTCGAAAATATTCGTATTTGAAATGTTTCCTGCAACTAACGCTTCTTCGGTCGGGTGTTCTGCCGCTACTTCTTTCGCCAAACGGATCGCGCTTCGGTTCAAAGGCTCAAGTAAATGTTCTTTGCCGATGATTCTCATTTTTTCACGGTGGCCATTATAGGTAAATGCTAAAACCACATCTGAACCAGCTTTCATATAATCCCGATATACTTGCTTTAAAGCATCTGGATTTTCCAAAGCCACCTCCGGCACGAAAGACCCCGCTTGCAGATATCCTCTCCGTTCCAGTTCAAACAAATACCCTTCTCCTACAATGACGGTGCCTTCATTTAACCTTTGTTCCAAACTTCTTTTCTCCGCTGCCATCTAACTCTCTCCCTTTTTCTTTGAATTGAGGTTAGTGTAGCATCGGAGCAATCATATAGCGTAACTCCTAAATTCTATCGTTCGGCATAGTTTTAAACTATAGACAGGTTTATTTATCTAATATGGTTTCTTTCAAGTAGTCAATATAAAGCGTTGCCAGCAGACTGTTTGTAACATTTTTACGTGTAATATAGCCGACCGTAATGCGTTCATCCACCTTTAGTGGAAGCGCCACAATATCATCATCGTTGATATCATAACTGATGATTCCTGTTGAAATCGTATAGCCGTTCAACCCGATCAATAAGTTAAATAACGTTGCCCGATCACTTACGCGGATATTTTTCGGTCTCGAAATTGTGCTGAGTACCTCTTCAGAAAAATAAAACGAGTTATAATCCCCTTGTTCAAAAGAAAGGTAAGGAAAAGGATCCAAATCCTCCAGGGTCACATACTCCTGGGCCGCAAGTGGATTCGTCGAGCTGATAAATACATGCGGATCTGCTTCAAATAGTTTGTGAAACGTTAAATTTCCCTCTCTTAGAAACTTGGAAATCACCTGTCGATTGAATTCATTCAAGTATAAAATGCCGATTTCACTGCGAAGGTCTCTTACATCATCAATGATTTCATACGTCTTGGTTTCTCGTAAGGTGAATTCATATTCATCCCGGTCATAATCTTTTAATAATTTTACAAATGCACTGACTGCAAAGGCATAATGTTGTGCCGATACAGAAAAATGCTGTTGTGATGGTTGTGCCGTATTAAGATATTGACTTTCCAGCAAGTCTGTCTGTTCAATCACCTGTCTTGCGTACCCTAAAAACTTCGTACCCTCAGAAGTAATGACAATTCCCTTATTCGTACGTGAAAAAATGGTAATCCCCAATTCATTTTCCAATTCTTTGATGGCATTGGACAAACTCGGTTGACTAATAAACAATCGCTGCGCTGCTCTGCTAATCGATCGATTCCTCGCCACTTCGATTACATATTTTAACTGTTGGAATGTCATCCGCTTTTCCTCCCCGCCTTCATCATGCGGTTTTATTGTAGCATAGACAGCTTGCGGTGAATTTTAAGCAGTACCAAGTGCGGTCAGACGGTAACCAATAGTATTTGACATAGGATTGCAATTTTATGCTATCCATTTTGATCCGTCCTGTTCCTCGCTCGCTGTTAACTAAAGGTCGTTTTCAAAAGCAAGAGTCCAATAGCGAACACGTTCTAATATAGAAGGTTTTTATTCCCTTCGTGATGGGTTAATCGATAAGTATGATTACTCAATATGGATTGATTGCCCTCGAGACACGAGACTTTCACGAGGCCTTGAAAGAGGTAGTTTTAACTTAATGAAAATGAACTCGGTCCGAAAAGAAGAGCAATATGGCACTATGCACTTTATGCTTTCGGTTTTTTTAACGAGCTCCGAAAGAAGTCCCCATCCTCAGGCAGCGGAGCGAGCAGGGGGGATGAACTTCGGTCGGCGAATGCCGACATTTTTTCTTTTCTTTTTGTCAAAATAGCCTGTATATTCGACATAAACAGAACGTGAGTTCCGGTGTGCAAATGGCAATGAATGAACAGGAAGGAGGCATCGTCATGGCGGCTGACAAGAAGGGACGTCACATCAAAGGCACGAAAAAGCAATTGCCTGACGGGTGGATAACAGGCGCGTTCCGTTATGCCATTTTTCCGACGGATGAACAGAAGCAGTGTCTGGAGATGGCATTCGGATGTGAGCGGAAAGTGTACAACGAATACGTCGCGGGATTGTACGACCACTTGGAAGCCGTCGGGTTTTCAGGCGGGTTTCTGACCTACAGGGTTCCGAATTACACGACGATCACCCAGCGCTATGATTTCCTGGATCGGTCGACTGATTCGTTTGTGTACAACGATGCCAAAATCCGTTTTCAGGCAGCCATCAAAAAATATAACGAGACCTACGGTACGCGCCCGCTGCACTACAAGAAATCTGTACAGAAAAAGATGAAAGCCGGCTATGTGCCTTCCCTTCAAGATGTCAAGGGGCTGCCGAAATTCCACAGTAAAAAGCAAGGCGGATTCAGCTATACAACCAACCAGACGAATGGGAATATCCGCATCGAGCCGAGGGACGGCGCGACGTTTCTGCGGATTCCGAAATTCCCTGAAGGTATACCCGTTCGATTGCATCGGGAACTGCCCGCCGATGGGCTGGTTAAAAAAGTGACCCTCAAGCGGGAAGGCACCCGATATCTGGCATCGATTTCTGTGGACTATCCGTTCGAAAAAGCACCGCTGAAGGAAACGGTCTTGGCAGCCAACATGACCGCATTGGACTACAGCCAATCCGGTTTATACGTGGACAGCGACGGGAAAAAAGCGGGCTATCCGCGTTTCCATGAATTGATCGGGAAACGGCAGCGGCGGCTGAACAAATCACTGGCCCGGATGAAAGAACGCGCGATGAAAGATGAAAACGGACAGCCTGTCTATTCGAAGAACTACCGGCAAACAGTTGTACACTATCAAAAGACCATGGCGAAGGCGGCCAACCAGCGGAACGATTTCCTTCACAAGCGCAGTCATCAGATAACCAATGATTACGATGCGATTGTGGTGGAAGACCTGGATTTGACGAATTTGGCGCAGTGCCTGAAGCTCGGCAAGAAACTGCATGACAATGGATTCGGGATGTTCCGCGGCATGCTGAAATACAAGGCGGAACGAAAGGGAAAGCATTATATTGTCGCTGATCGGTTCTTCCCATCAAGTAAGCTGTGCAGCGCCTGCGGACACAAAAAAGAACGTCTGCGGCTTTCCGAGCGGACGTATGCGTGTGAAAGCTGCCATGCGGAATTGGATCGGGACCATAATGCGGCCCTCAATCTCAAAAACTACGGAATCCACGCCTTGCTGGACACGGGGTTCTTGGCAGATCCTGTGTCGAACTAATTCCGATCACGATCAGTAGTGGCTGGGACGCCACGAATTCAAGGCTTGTGACATCGGGCGTTAGCCCCGTGGATGACCAAGCAATAAAAGAAGGGAGCGAAGTCTCCCTGAAGCCCCCACTTCAAATTTTCGAAGGAAATTAAGTGGTGGGTAGTTCACGTAGTGTATACTTTCTGGTGATACTAAAAGGAGGAATTAGTTTGGAAGCTGTTTTAGATCACATTGGAGTAGCCGTTAGAAGCATTGATGAAGCTCTGCCTTTTTATTTGAATGTGTTAAACGGTTCATTAACAGATCGTTACACTAGCAACACAGCTGGCGTTGAAGTACATGTGGCTGTAATGGAAACTAATGGTCAAACCATTGAATTATTGGAACCGACGAATAATGATTCACCTATAGCTCGATTTATAAGACAAAAAGGAAAAGGAGTCCATCATGTTGCGTATCAAGTAGACGATTTGGATCAAGCAATACTTGAGGCTCGTCAAAACGGAGTACGCTTTTTGGAGGACACACTACGTGTGAACTCCCGGGGGAGAAAGCTCATTTATATTAATCCTGTATCAACTGATGGAACATTGATTGAGCTTTGTGAGTATCAAAAATAACAAGGGCTGATTACTTAAGCGTTAATAAAGAACAAGAAATATAGTAAGTGATGTAAATCATAGATAAAACCATTGGAAGGAGTCACACGAATAAATGAGACTCCTTTTCTTTTATTGTCTGTGGTCTTAATGTGATCGCATCCCAGGGACAGGAACAATTATGGCCATTCCTCCTATCTAATTAATGGAGGAGACACGATTGGCGGCGGAGATAGAATCGGACTCAATGAGATTACTGGCAGTCGTGATAATTCAACTGTCTATTATTCATATATGGAAAGGGATAACCGCAAATTTATCAATTATCATTTCATCTATGCATATGATCCTAAAACAATCAAAGCAAACAAAGAGATGGCAAGACATAACTTTGACAGGGAAAGTATTACTATTGAGCTTACAGCAGCAAATGAAATAAAGAATGTAGTGGTCTCAGGTCATCTTGAAGGTCAGACAATGCACCTCATTGGTGATGATTATTATTGGAAAAGTTCTAGAATAAAAATTCCGTTTTCAGAGGAGGTTCCTCAATACGAGAATCACCCAATTATCCCGGTAGCACAGGGAGCCCATGCTTTGTTCCCTGTAAGCGGACGTTATGTAGTGGATGGAGCAGGGGTGCCGTCTTGGTGGGACGCGGAAGATCAGACTGGTCTATTGAGAGATTTAACGGAGACAGATTTCAACCAACGACCGATTGATAATCTGCACGGTCGTAATATTCTTCTTCCAAATTCGAGTGATGTAAATTCAAATAATTTTAACCACTATTCATTGCAGAAATTGGATTTGACTCAGACAAGTCACAATGATTTTTCAGCCTTATCATTTAGTGGAGCATGGGTAGATGTACCTTCGTTGGGGAACGCTAAATTTCCACCGTTTACCGATAAAGAAAAATCTGTTACTCAATGGGTGGATGGAGCAGATACGAGTTGGGATATGAACCGATTCCTAGAAGGCAGCGAAACTCGAGAAAGTATCAACGATATTAACGAGTACTTAAATAGATATATCCAGACTGGCACTTCAAAAGTTAATGGAGTGATTAGAGATGCGATTACTGAAGAAGCAATCGAAAATGCTGATATTCAAGGGTTTAATGAGGATCGAACCCCTATGGGAAATCAAATCCGATCTAACAGCGATGGTGTATACACCCTTAGCCTACCTGCAGGAGAGGGATTAAATTTAGTCATTACAAAAGCTGGCTACATTCCATTGGAATATCAGGGGTTATCACTTGCGGAAAATGAAGAAAAATTTCTAGAAACCCTTCTGCAAATTCCTTCAGAATATGAAAATCTGCGTGATGGTATTTTGAAAGGGAATGTAATCCAAGCTGATACAGGAAGAGCGATTAGCGATGCGGAAATCGTTTTGCGGAAAAACTTCAATGCGAAAACCGGAAATTCTATAGCCAGGGCAATAAGTAACTCAAATGGAGAATATGTTTTTGAAAATTTGCCGACCGGGTACTATACCATGGAAGTAACCAAGCCAGGATTTGCTATAAACTATATTAATGTAGTGGTTATCGGTGGCCGAGAAGTCGTAAGGCAAGTAACGCTTTCTCCTCAACTAAATGAAAATGAGATGAGGATTGTGCTGGAATGGGGTGCAAGCCCGAGAGACTTGGATTCCCACTTAATCGGTGAATCGGCAAGCGGCGGACAATTTCACATCAGTTACTCAAATAAGAAATATTATGAGAATGGGCAATTGCATGCCGAGTTGGATTTGGATGACGTATCATCATATGGTCCAGAAACAGTAACGATAAACGGTATTAAAATAAGCAACAATGAGAATGGAACCTACCAATACTATGTCCATGATTATACAAACCGTTACACTAGTGGGAGCAATGCGCTTTCTAATTCAGATGCAAAGGTGAAAGTATATACATCTTCTGGCTATACAGAATATACAGTTCCACAAAGCCGTATAGGAACAACGTGGTCTGTATTTAAAATGGTCAATGGAGAACTCATTTCCATTAACACGTTGCGATAGGCAAAGAATGAACCATATTAAACGAGGTGCCAAATGAAAAAAGCTTGGGTGTATTATCATTTCATTGCAGTGTTAACACTCTTCGTTTTCGTCTTATTCGATTTTGCCATCAATAGGGGTAAAAGCGGAAACGAGCTCAATACACATTTTACTGAAACTGCTTTATATGTTATTGGATTCAATATTTTTATCGCCATGCCCATTTGGCTGATCGTCCTCTTGTTTAATAAATACCGAATGGACGGAAAGACATTTTTGAAGGGGCTCGGCTTATTTTTTCTTTTTATCGTGCTGGCCGCTTGGCCGGTTGTTACGGTCATCGGGTATATGGCGTATTAGTAGACGATAGCCGATATAATTTATAACCGCGGCTGTCTTCAGAGAAAACAGAAAAAAACGATCTGGCACAATCGAGCCAGATCGTTTTTTCATGTCAAAAGATCTCCCTTGATGATAGCTAAAGCTAATCTCTTTTAATTTAAATTTAGCATCTCTACAACTTTTTATAAAACATACCAAGAGACTGGTTTTACGTTATTTAGATGTTTGATCAGAGATATTGGGTTGCCGTTTTTGTATACGGTTTTTTTCCATTCGGTTAAGCACTTGTTCTAGATCTTTATTGGAGAGATTCGTATATAAAGAAGTGGTTTCAATGTTGCTATGACCTAACTGGTCACGTAATAACACGATACTTCCACCATTTCGGATAAAATCCGCCCCAAAACTATGTCGCAATTTGTGCGAACTCATGCCCTCTCCCTGAGCAAATGCCGCAGTGTACTTCGCAACCAATTTTCGATGGCTCGACGAGAGAGAGGGCGGGCAGTGCCTCCATATAACGTGACGAATAGGAACGGAACATCCTTAGCGCCTTTATAGCGGCTTTCTCGGATATCCAGATACGCTCTCACATGCTCGATCGCCTGATCCATGACATTCACCGTATCCTCTTTGCTGCCTTTCCGTCTGATATCGATCACTTGTTTTTTTAGGTTCACTTTCTTTAGTAGCATGCGCGCTGTTTCGCCAAGCCGGATGCCACTGCCAAGGAAGAGGGAGAGGATGGCTAAATCTCTCTCTTTATCTCGGTTGAATCGCTGTTTTGCAATGTTACTTTCTAAGGTTTCTTCATATTCGTGTTCAACGAAATGAAGGAACTCACTAATTTCTTGTTCATTTAGGATAACGGAACTGATTTTCTGAGCACGGCGGCTGGCCGTCTCTTTTTTTGTGTGAAGAATGATTTTGCTCATCACGTTCCGATAGAAGTACGACTCACCGTCCTCATGTTCAGTTTCCTTCGTCAGGTAATTGAATAGGGATTTCAAAGCATGAACTGAGAGGTTAACGACAGCATCTCCACGTTTTTTCGTCGTCTCCTTTTCGTAATTGATCGACTCCTCCCGCAGAAATTCAATATACAGCTCCACGTCCTGTTTCCGGAATTTCTCAAGCACTTCATAGGGGATAGAAGAGACGTTTGCTGCATCAGTATGGCCTTCTCTGAGCAGCCACTTAAAGAAGTGCTGGTAGCGGTACAGGTACTGGAGAAGCGTATCCGCAGACGTCCCGGCAGAAGAAGTGGTGCAGGAAGCTGAAGTGATTGTAACCGGAACGTATGATTTTACTGATACACCAGTGGAAGGGGATTTTATTTTTCAGGGCTATCCGTTCAATGTCACTGAACAGATCAAAGGAACGGCGGAAGACTCCCTCATTGCCGGCATTGATATATATGATACCGGCTGGGTGAAGGAGTTCCAGGACAGTGGCGGCGAATTCCTGCTCTTTTTGGCTCCATCCGAAGAAGCGTTCATGGTGCCAGTCGGCGGACCGAATGGCATGATTGAGCTGCAGGATGGTGAAGTGATCCGGCAAGACGCAGATGAAGCGGCAGTCTTCGAGCGGGTGCTTCGAGGAGAAGAGATCCCGTCCGCCGCTCCGGCATCGGTTGAACAAGACAGCGGCCAGGGACTTTGGATCCTAGCGGGCGTGATCATCGCCCTCGCTGTCCTTCTCGTGTTCTTCGGTTTACGGGCTGTACGAAACCGGCCAAGCCCGTGATTCGCTAATTGATAGAAAAAAACGCCGTTTTAACTCGAAATGGCGTTTTTTTTGCTTGGACTGTTTATCATTCGCGGAGGCATCGATAAAAATTCATGTCACCTGGGATAAGTTTCCGATTGTTGACCCATCCTATATGTGGTAATATTATTCATTAATTCAGAAAGATGAAGTGAATCATATAGCCGTATTTGACCTACTAAATTTACTTGAAAGAGGAGGGGAATTTGAATGACCATCATTTATTTGATCCGGCACGGCGAAACCGATTGGAACGCAATGGAGCGGATTCAAGGGCAGACCGATATCCCGCTCAACGAAACCGGCAAGCGGCAGGCAGCAGCAAGTGCCTCCCATTTGAAAACCGCTGACTGGGATGTAATGATCACGAGTCCGTTGGCGCGCACCAAAGAAACCGCTGAAATCATCAATGCGGAATTGAATCTGCCGCTATATGAAATGGAGAATTTCGTGGAACGGGGCTTCGGTCAGGCGGAAGGCATGACGTTGGCTGACCGGGCGGCGATTTTCCCGGACCGGATCTATCCCGGACAGGAGGAATGGGCGGACCTTACCCGTCGCGTACTGGATGGTCTTGCGGAGATCCGTCAGAACTTCCCGGACCGCAATGTCCTGCTCGTGTCGCATGGCGGCGTTATTAATGCCCTTCTTTCGGAATTGTCCAATGGGGAGATCGGCTCCGGCAAGACGAAACTGACGAATGCGAGCATCAGCCACATTCATTTCCAGGAAGAACAATGGCTGATCCGGGATTTCAATCGAACGGATCATCTTTTATCGGTTGAACCGCAGTAAATCAAGCTGCACGCGAGCTTAGTTGATGATTTCCCAAGCCTGGCTGTCTTCCATTTCAACGAATGTGTTAAAGACACCGAGCGCCCGGACAGTGATATCGTTCCCGTCTTGGTCCCGATACGTTTTTTCCGCTGTCATGAATAGACCGCTATCTCGGATATGCCGGGACTTTTCCGAGAGGATGGCGTCATTGTGCCGGCAATTGAATTCCGCTTCCCTTTCCAGCGGATCATCGCACGTGATGCCTTGTGCATCTGCTGTCCATGTTTCAAATTCATCCGCTGTTGGTACGGTCAGCATCAGCCCTAAGACCACAATCGACAACGTGCCGAAAATCAGGCTGAATATCCGGATCATCTGCAACACCTCCTTATAAGGTTAACTTCAACAGAAAGTATAGATTCCCTTTATTCTGGAAAATGAGCTTTCCCGTTTTCATGAGTATACGCAAAAAACCCGACCAGGAATTACCTGGTCGGGTTTCATTATGACTGGAATTATATTATATTCTGCCGAATCCAGCGAAATGGTCGCCCCAGTATGGGCCGTAGACGCTATCAACGTTGACGCTGCCGCCGTTAGCAGAGATCATTTTGCCGTTGCCGAGGTAGATCCCTACATGCGAGATGCCCGCTTTGTACGTGCCGGCGAAGAACACGAGGTCGCCCGGCTGCGGGTTGCTCACTTTATCCGCCATGTTGTAATAGCCTTGGGCATTCGTACGGCCGACATCATGGCCCGCTTTGTTCAGCGTGTAGTAGATGAAGCCGCTGCAGTCAAAACCGGCCGGTGACGATCCGCCCCAAACATAAGGAACGCCCGCGTACTGCTTTGCGATACTTGCGACCGATGAGTACGAATTGCTTTCATACTGCGCTTTCACGCTCGGTGCCGAGCTGGATGAAGAGCCGCCGCTTGTCCGGATGGACTGGCCCGGGTAGATCAGGTGGCCGGAAATGCCGTTGATCGACTGCAGGCTGGAAACGGATGTGCCGTAGCTCTGGGCAATCGCCCAGAGGCTGTCACCGGATTGAACTTTATAGGTCGCTGCACTTGCTGGTGCGGCGACGGCAGAAGACAAGGCGACAGTAGCAGTAAGGGCGAGTAACGCTTTTTTGGTTCTTTTCATAATGATAACGTGCTCCTTTGTAGCGGGAATCCATTCGTACCATCCGGTAACTGGCCATCCGCAAGATAGTTTTGTGGGTCCGTGTCTGCAACATTTATATACGCTATAATGATGATTCTTGATTTCATTTATCTTGATGCACGAATTCTCGAAGTTGCTTCTCTGTTGAAGCCTAGCTCAGTGTATCATGGATAAATGCAAAATAAACCCTTGTAATGGCTTTGTGAAGATACTCTAATATTTCTGTTACAGTCTGTGATGTTCTTAATAATTGAAACAAAAGGCGCAGAAGTGTTGGCATGACAAGGAAACAAAGAGAAGAATGGTGTCTTAAGACGGATATTTTCCGCTGCCATTGTAATAATTGAAAATCGGAATTCTGCTTCAATTCCTTCCTTTGGCTGTTCAGTTTGCGGTTTTTCACTGGAATAGGCTGCCTCAGCAGAACTTCATATTTTCTACACGGTTTTTGTTTACAATAATACGAATGACTTTCATGAAAGACGGTGATGACCGGTGTACACATTAATCAGTCAATTGAGCAGTTGGCTTATGGATCCATTCCTGAACCTTTCGGCCGGGCTAGAAGGCGTCCCGCTCGTTTTCGCCTTTTTACTGGGCATCATCGGTGCGATGGCGCCGTGCCAATTCACTGGAAATATTGGAGCTGTAACGTACTATGGGAATAAATCCTTGCAGCAAGGCCTCGCCTGGCGGGATGTTTTGTTCTTCAATCTTGGAAAAATCACGGTATTCACTGGTCTCGGCCTGCTCGTCTGGCTAGTCGGAAGCGGTGTGGAAAACGAATTGACCGCTTATTTTCCGTGGATCCGGAAAATGACCGGCCCGCTGTTCATTATTGTGGGAACCGTATTGCTTGGCGTCATTACGATTCGCAAAAACTGGACACTCTTCAAGCTGCCCGACCGGCTGACCCGGGACGGCAAGGCGGGTTCTTTCCTATTAGGCGCCGGATTCTCACTCGGTTTTTGCCCGACAATGTTCATTCTGTTCTTTTTCACGCTCATGCCGGTGGCGCTTGGCACGCCGTATGGATTGGCGCTGCCGGGCGTGTTCGCGATCGGCACATCATTGCCGCTGTTTATCGCGATCTTCCTGATCTGGTATTATGGAGCCGGTGGGGCAATTTTGAAAAAAGGCCGGAAAGTCGGGCTGATTGTCCAGCGGGTCGCCGGTGTGGCGCTCATCGTATTGGGGATTCTTGATACGCTGATGTACTGGACCGTTTGAGGCGACAATTACGACCATCCGAGTCAGTGTAAACGGAAGCAAGCATGAGATGGAACGATAAGGAGTGAGGTGCAATGGAGGGCCGGGAACGGATACTGATTGTGGACGATGAATGGAATATGCGGAATTTGTTGAAAGTTCATTTGTTTGCGCATTTCGAAACGGCGGAAGCGGCGGACGGACCGGAGGCACTTGCTTTGCTGGCTCAGCAGCGGTTCAGCCTGGTGATTCTCGATATTATGATGCCCGGCATGGATGGCTGGGAAGTGTGCGCGAAGATCCGGGAAACGAGCCAAGTGCCGATTTTGATGCTGACGGCAAGAGGCGATGTGAAAGATAAAGTCGAGGGGTTATCGGCCGGTGCGGACGATTACCTCGTGAAACCGTTCAATGCCGAGGAATTGGTGGCGCGGGTAAAAGCGCTGATCCGGCGCTCCCAGCTGACGCCGCCGACTGACGCGGAAGACGTCATCCAAATCGCCGATTTAAAGATCGACCGGCAGGCCCGGCTCGTCTACGCCGGCACCTCAGTGCTCGATCTGACACCGAAGGAATTCGATTTGATCGAGCTGCTCGCCACCCACCCGAAAATCATCTTCACGCGGGAGATGTTGATGGACCGCGTATGGGGCATCCATGAAGTGCGCGAGATGCGCACGGCGGATACCCATGTAAAAAATGTGCGGGAGAAATTCCGGAAGCACGGCTTGTCGTTCAATCCGATCCGGACAGTGTGGGGCAAAGGCTATACGTTTCAGCGGCCGGACGCGGCGCAATGAAGCAGACGAGCATCGTCGTCAAACTGGGGGCGAGCATGCTGGTGCTTGTACTGGCCATCGTGCTGCCGCTCGGCTTTGTATTAAATCAATTGTTTGCGAATTTTTATTTTAACGAAACGGAAGAAGAACTGGACCGGCTGTCCGACCGCTATGCCGCATCGATTACGTCGCTGGGGACAGAACAGCTTGTGTTGTTTGAGCGGCTGTCATCGCTGACAGACCGGCCGATCGTCGTTGTGGATGATGAAGGCATGGTCGTGGCGAACTCCGGTGTGGCAGGACTTCCGGAAGGCAGACGCGTGGCTTCGGCGGAACTGGCCCAGCTGACCGACAGTGCAACCCGCCAGGAAGAATACGTGGACCCGGTCACCGGTATCCGCTATTTGAGTATCGGCAAGCCGATCGTCGAACAGGATGAATTGATCGGGGCGGTGTTTGTGTTGGATGCCGCGGAAGATCTGTATCAATCCCTCGCCGCTGTCCGCCAGTCGGTGATTTTATCGGCGACGGGTGCCGTGCTGCTCGCGCTTGGATTTACACTCATCCTGTCCCGCCGGCTGTCGGATCCGCTCGTCGATATGGCACGGGCAGCGCGCAAAATGGCAAAAGGCGATCTCGCAACGCGGGTTGCCGCCGGTGGTCATGATGAAGTGGGCGCGCTTGCCGCGGCCATCAATGACTTGGCCGTGGAACTGCAGCAATACCGGCAAAACCGCCGGCAGTTTTTTGCTGACGTTTCCCATGAACTGCAGACGCCGATGACGTATCTCGAGGGCTATGCCAGTGCGCTTGAAAACAAATTGTATCAAACGGAAGAAGAACAGCAGCACTACATCCGGATCATCCGCCAGGAGACGGACCGCATGTCGCGTCTCGTGCAGGATTTGTTTGAACTGTCCAAAATGGAAGAAGGCAAAATCGCCTTGGTCTTTGAAGAAGTCGATATCATAGAAGTGGCGGAAAACGCCGTTATGAAAACACGGATGCAGGCACAGCAAAAAGGCATTGACATGATCTTCCGGCGGCCCGATACCGCGCCATCAGTCGAAGCGGACGGCGCCCGCATGGAACAGATCTTCACGAATTTAGTGGATAACGCTGTGAAGTATACAGAGAGCGGAACGATCACCGTCACAGTCTCGGCTCAAACAGATATGATGGAAATCACCGTGGCGGATACAGGCTCCGGCATTCCGGCGACAGATTTGCCGCATGTGTTCGACCGGTTTTACCGGGTGGAAAAATCGCGGTCCCGGGAATTCGGCGGTACGGGGCTCGGCCTGGCCATCGTGAAGCAATTGACGGAACTGCAGGGCGGCACGATTGACGTGGCAAGCGAACCGGGCACCGGTACCCGGTTCACGCTCCGGTTTCCGGTTAGGAAGGAGGCGGCCCAGTGACTAAAACAGAATTGGCGATCGCTGTAAGTTTAATCATCGCCGGGTTATTATGTCTGACGATGTCGGGCGGCTTGTTGTTTGATCCGGGGTCAGCTTCATTTTTTGGGACGTTTGTGCAAGTCTGCCTGTGGATGGGCCTGCCGCTCCTCACGGTGGGTATCGTCTACTGGCGTGTTGGATGGAAGAAGAAGCGGTGATAAGTAATTGCAAGAGAGGAAGTTGGTATACGTGATCAAGCGATTAAGCGGCGCGTTCTTGGCAGCGGTCACCCTGCTCGGGTTGTTGCTGCCGGGGGTACCGGCGCTCGCGCATTCTACATTGGAAGACACTTATCCGGAAACGGACGCGGCATTGACCGAAAACCCAGAAACGCTCGAGTTCTGGTTCCGGGATCCGGTTTCTGTGCATGCGGAATCAGTCCGGCTCGTCAATGGGCTCGGGGAACCTCTGCCAGTCAGTCCGGCGGAGATCGACCCGGCTGATGCCACCCATATTGTAAGCCGGGTGCCAGGCGACCTCCCGCCCGGCACGTATACAGCCATCGTGAATGTGATCGCACCGGATGGCTACGTCGTGGAAGAAGAGCTGAAATTTCGGGTGACGGCACCGAAACAGGCAGACGCCCCGGCACCGGCAGAGGAATTGAAGCTGCTCCGTTATTCACCTGATGACGGAGACATCACCACCGGTTCGCCCGAGACGCTGGAGTTCTGGTTCAATCAACCGGCGACGCTCACGGCTGTCGGCGTGTTTGACGATCAGCAGCAGCCGTTTTTCACGACTGACCCGGTCGTGGATCCGAATGATTCGACACATTTGACAGTCGAGTTCACGGAACCGCTCCACGCGGGTACGTATCAAGTAACCTGGTATGCCCGGCCGGCCGACCCGGATGCGTTGCAGCCTGATACGCTGGACGTGTTTTATTTTGCCGTGGATGAATTCACGCCGATCACTCAAGGGAGTGGAACGGCCGTGGAGCAGCTGGATTTATTCGAAAGCGCCGGCATCAAGCAAATCGGCTACTGGCTGTGGTTCACCGGCATGGCGGCTTTGTTCGGCGTGCTGTTTTTTAACGCCGTTATTTTACCGGGGCATCGCTTTGCGCGCTGGCGCCGGGTATCGCTCGGATTATGGGTGCTTGCTGCCGCCGGTGTTGCGATTGTCCTCTTGACGATGCAGGCGGACTTGGGCAACTTGTCCGCGCGTCAGTTCCTGTCGCTGAAATTCGTCTGGGTGCCGCTTGTGCAACTGGCATTATTGGCACTCGCCCTGTTCACCGGCCGGGCCGGGGCGGTGCTTGGCGGTGTTGCCATCGTATTGACGCCGCTTGTGACCGGCCATTCCGCTTATCCGCAATATGGCGGTGTGTGGTCGATTGCCGCAAGCAGCTTGCATCTATTGGCCGTCGCCGGCTGGATCGGCGGGTTACTGGCGCTCATCCTCCTGCCGCGCAAGCAGGAAATGAGCGATGTCTTGCTTGCAGCACTTCCGCGTTATTCCAATTGGGCACTCGGCAGCCTGGTGCTCATCACAGCAACCGGCATTTATATGACATTTGCTTTTGTGCCGTCGTTTTCAGCGGCGAGTTTCCTTGAAAGTGAATGGGGGAAAACGGTCATGATCAAGCTCGCCGTCACCATCCTGATCGCAATCGTCGGATTCCTGCAGCGCCGGACGATCAAACGGCTCTCAGCACAAGCTGTGCATATCGTCGCCACCCGGGGGAAGGCGGAAGTCGTGTATGGCATCATTGCGCTGCTGGCGGCGTCTTTACTCGTCGTCTCCACTCCGAAGGCGGCGGAACAGGGCTTGTATCCCGTAGTGGCAACTGCCGCCGGTCTTGAACTTCATGCGGAACTGACGCCGCTTGAAGCGGGACTCAATGTGCTGACGCTCACATTCGACGGGCAGGAAGTGACGGATGCGGAAGTCGTCCTGTCGATGCCGCCCCGCTATGAGGTCGGATACGACGCATTCCATACCGGAGCCAATGAATTCAAAGTAACCGGTAATCTGCTGCACGCAGCCGGAACGATGGATATGACGGTGATTGCCGTGACTGCGGATGGAGAAGAAACCACTTTTCCGTTCCGCGTCGTCGTACCAGGCGAAATGCGCTTCAATGAATGAGCAGTAATTGGAAAACAGATAGATGATTCCTGCTGTAAGCCCTATTGGGTTTACTCACCGGCTCATTGTGTTACAATAGCGGTCACAATGAGGTATAAAGCGGAAGGGGAATAACTTAATGAAGAAAAAATTACTTTTAAATTTAGCGCTCGGTGGTTCTGTGGCATTATTGGCAGCCTGCGGCGGTACAGAAGAAACAGCTGAAGAAACAGAGGAAGTTGTTGCCGAAGAGGAAGTTACCGAGGAAGCGGTGGAAGAAGAAGCTGAAGTAACGGAAGAACCGGCTGAAGAAGGTGCGGAAGAAGCTGTTGAACCGCCCGCAATACCGGAACCGGACCTTGAAGCGATTCCTGATGTTGTCGCAGTTGTGAACGGCGAAGAAATCACAAAAGATGAATTTGTAACGATTTATACAACGCAATTCCAACAAGCGGCCATGCAGGCGCAATTATCCGGTCAGGAAGTGGATGAAGCGCAGCTGCAGCAACAGCTGGTGGACAGCTTGATCGGACAGGAACTGCTCATCCAGGAAGCGGCCAATCAGGACCTGACCGCGTCACAGGAAGAGATTGACGCGACGCTTGCAGAGTTTGCAGAACAAAACGGCTTGGCGTCAACAGAAGAATTCCTCGCTGCTCTTGAAGAGCAAGGCGTGTCAGCTGAAGAAGTGACGTCACAAGTGGAAACGCAAGTGAAAGTCGAAAAACTGATCACAGCAGAGACGGGCGAATTCACGCCGACAGAAGCCGAGCTTGAAGAGCTGTATGCACAGCTTGAAGAACAGCAGGCACAAACGGGCGGCGGCGAATTGCCTCCGTTTGAAGAAATCCGCCCGGCACTCGAAGATCAGCTCATCGTGCAAAAAGAACGGGAAGCGACACAGACACTGGTTGATGATCTGCGGGAAACTGCAGAAGTCACCGTGAACCTGTAATGCAGACGGGAATAGCAGGAAACAAGAAAGCGGGTGCCGAGTTTCGGCATCCGCTTTTTATGCGTTGGCTTAAAAAGTCTTCAGCAATAGGGACTGGTTTCGGTTTCCGCGTCAGCGGTTTCGGCTTGATGCCCGCGTGTGTCCGCACAGCAGAGAGCTTCCTCCCGCTTCACTTCTTTGATTTCAATGGCACAGCAGCTGTCTTCGTTTTTCCCGCCGAATAATTTGATCAATAGATCCATGATGATGCACTCCTTTTTTCGATTAAATGAGGTAGAACAGGAATCCCGAGACCGACGACATGGTGACGACGGAGGCAATGAATGCTGCCACGAGCCGTTTTTGAAAAATGCTGTTCAGTAATGTGA
This sequence comes from Planococcus lenghuensis, assembly GCF_001999905.1. NCBI lineage: Bacteria > Bacillati > Bacillota > Bacilli > Caryophanales > Caryophanaceae > Planococcus > Planococcus lenghuensis. Next base: position 1,891,119 of record NZ_CP019640.1, on the reverse strand, counting down.
TCTCCGGCAGACTCGCCCCGGCCGAACTGATCATGAGCGCCATGACGGGGGCGATCGCCATGCCTTTGGCCAGCAGGACGGCCGACATTGGAATCATGGCCGACAACCGGATATAGAGCGGAATGCCGATCACAGCGGCGACCGGTACGAGCCACCAGGCCTCTTCACTGAACAGGCCGGCAATCCATTCATCCGGCACCGCCCCGTTGATGACGGCACCGATGGCTGCCCCGAGGATCAGATAGGGTCCGACTGTCTTCATCAATTTCACCATTTCCTGCCAGGCTGTCTGCAAAGAGAATGCAGCAGGTGCCGGCTGACCGCCGCGCATGATAACGTCTTTCACCGCTGTCTGAAAGCCGAGTTTCTCGAGTGATAAGCCGATCACGACCGCCAGAACCCCTGTGATGACCGTGTAAGCAACGGCAACTTTCACGCCGAGCAGGACGGCCATGAGCGTGATGATGGTCGGATCCAAAACCGGTGAAGCGAATAAGAACACCATGACGACACTAAATCGCGTTTTGTTCTGCAGGAGACTGACAACGAACGGAATCGTCGAACAGGAACAAAACGGTGTGACGAACGCCAGGAGGAGTGCGGCAAAGGAACTGACCAAAACGTGCGAACCGTCCATGTACCGGTTGAACCGGTCGTACGGAATAAAACCTTGCAGCACATTGATCAAAAACGATACGACCAGAAACAAGACAACGAGTTCTGCGGCGAGTAAGAGAAAGCTTTCCAGCACCTTTACGAACACAAAACCACCTCCAATCAATTAGTTGCAAAATGCAAGTATTAAGGAAAGAAGATCACCCCGGGAAGGGGGTGCAGCACCGGTCGGACTTGGCCATCGCCCCGTTAAAGAGCCGGATGGATTCGACGACTTTCGCTTGATCTTCTTGGCTTAAATGAGCGAACACGTCCCGCAAATAGGCATTCATCTCCGTGTCGATGTCATCAGCCGTCTTTTTGCCTTCCGGTGTCAGGGCTAACAGCTGGATGCGGCGGTCGGCCGGGTTCGGTGTTTTCCGGACCATTCCCAGCTTGATGAGCGACTGGACTTGCCGGCTGAACGTCGTGATGTCGGTGCCGAGCGTCTCGGCCACTTGCTGCATCGCCGGTGCATGCTGCCGGTCGATTTCATACAGGATGTGGCTCTGAATCGGTGACAAATCGATGTCGCCGGTCTGGCAGCAATTGCGGTTTAAAAAACCGAGGCGACGTGTCATTATGTGAATTTCTTCCCGGATGTCCTGCATTGTGAATCACCTCTTACTTCTGTTATACGCCCACTAGTTGCATTATGCAAGTAATAGTTTTCAGTTTTTTCTTTACATTAAACTTAAAAGGTGTAAAAATACACTTAAAGTAACTTATTGAGAAAAGAATTGATTGCCAGGAGGAAGGAGATGGGACCATGTCAGCCATCAAGCGATTTTTGCCGTTGCTCTATATTGCTGTTTTCAGCGGTTCACTCCTGTTGTATCAGACCCGTATAGCGCACCCGACGCTTGCCGACAGTTCATCACTGCTATCAGTGAAGATGAAAGCGGTCGAAGCAGATTTTACGGAAGCGGAACTGCGGGAGATTGTCCTCAAAGCGAAAAAAGCCGGTGATTCTTTGTCGATCGGGGGCATGCGCCACAGCCAAGGCGGCCAAACACTGTACCCGAATGGCGTTCTGCTGGACATGCGGGGATATGACCGCATTGTATCACTTGATCCGGAAGCGAAACAAATCACCGTCCAGAGCGGCATAACATGGGCAGAGATCCAGGAGGCGATTAACCCGCATGGTTTGGCACTTCAAGTCAGCCAGTCGCAGAATATCTTCACCGTTGGCGGCTCGCTCAGTGTTAATGCGCATGGGCTGGATATCCGCCATGGCGGTATTACCGATCAAGTGGAATCATTCCGATTGCTGATGGCGGATGGGCAAATCCTCCATGTCAGCCGGGAAGAACACGCAGAACTATTCGACTTGGCGCTCGGCGGCTATGGATTATTCGGTGTCATTCTGGACGTCACGCTGCAGCTGACAGATGATGAGTTGTACCGGGTTGAGACGGCAGCGGTCGATTATCAAGAGTACAGCGCATATTTTACGGAAAACGTCTTAGGGAATGAAGCGGTCGGGATGCACCGGGCCCGGATTTCCGTTGCACCTGAAGGTTATTTCACGGAAATGGTGGTTGAGAATTATTTGCGTACGGACAATCAGGAAGCGTTAGTTGCACATGATGCATTAAAGCAGGAGCGGCTTGTTGCATTGCCGAAACTGTTCCTCGGGCTGTCCCGGTGGAGCGATTGGGGCAAAGACGCGCTATGGGACGCACAGGAAGCGTACGCGGCGCAGCTGGACGGTTCGCTCATTTCCCGCAATAACGCGATGCGCTCGGATGCCAAGTTCATGGAGTACAGCGATCCGAACAAAACGGAGGTACTGCAGGAGTATTTTATTCCCGTTGATCAGTATGCTGTGTTTATTGATGATTTACGTACGCTGCTGGCGCAGCATCCTGATTTTAATTTGCTGAATATCACGGTGCGTTACGTGGAAGAGACCGACGGACCGATGCTGTCTTACGCGAATGGGGATATGTTCGGACTTGTAATGCTGATCAATCAAGGGACGAGTGAAGCGGCTATCGAAGAAAACGGCGACGTGATCCGCGCGATGGTGGACTTGGCGCTGGAACATGGCGGCAGTTATTATTTGCCTTATTACAGTTTTCCGACCGATGAGCAGTTCAGCCGCGCTTATCCTGAGGCGGACGTTTTCTTTGAAGCGAAAACCGTCTACGATCCGGAGAACCGGTTTTTAAACTTGTTTTATGAAGAATACGGCAAGGAGGAATCCCCATGATGATGTATCGGCGGTTTGTAAAGTACCAAAGCACCGTCAGCATTGCAGGAAGTATGATTTTTCCGTTTTATGTGCTCTTGCTGAATAATGCGGGGGCGAGTTTCTCTCAATTCGGCTGGGCGTACGGGATATTTGCCTTAACAGCGGCTGTCAGTTATCCGCTGATCGGAAAAATCGCGGATAAAGCGGGGGATGTACCGCTGATGGCCATTTATTCATGGGGTATGGCAGGCTTATTGCTGCTGTTTCCGATTGCTTCTGAGCTGTGGCATGTGTATGTGCTGCAAATCGCAATGGGGCTGCTTGGAGCGGTGCAGAAGAATTCGGAGAAAACGGTGCTGGCTCGGTTGGTGGTCAAAGAGACAGCCGGCAAGGCAATCGGCCATTATCACATCTGGACATCAATCGGAGCGGCATGCGCAGTCATTGCGACGGGATATTTGGTGGATTTCCTGGCAATTGGCAGCATTTTCTATCTAGCATCGATCATTTTTGCCGGGAGCGGCTGGTACTGCATGCGCCTGAGACGGCAAGCGGTCACTGATCTCAAAGTAATGGGTGAAACTCGTAATGAGACAGCAAGCACCAGTAAGCCAAGCCAATGGAGCGAATTAACAGAAAGATAGCATTAATAGTCAGAAATCAACAAAGACTAATGGAAACTGAGACGAGATATGAATTCAGTAATGACATGTGAATCAGAAGTTGTGATACGGGACTGCAGATTAAATTACAAATGGCGCCTAATGCGAATGACGAACAGCTGCGTACGGAATTTCATCCGGACGCAGCTGATTTTTTTATGGAATGAAAATCGATTAGGATAACCAGCACATGTGATAAAGAAGTTGCAGACAGAAATGCGGAAAACTGAGCAAAAAATGCTTAGATTGATGAATCAGTAAAAACAGCAAAAATTCCCGAAAAACCGCTTTTGTCTCACTGTTATAAGTATACTTTTTCAATGAAACCTTACTTCCTATAATTTATATTATGTCTACTAAATTTTGAAAAGCGATTTTCAGCCGCTCACTGACCCTTCCACTCTTCCGGTTATCCCGCCAATTATCCATGATCCTCGTGTTTCTTGATTGCTATGAATTATCGCTGCCTCTTTACTTCCCGCGGCCGGTCCGTGGCTCATTGATGTCCTGCGTCTTGATTGTCCCTGCGCATTCAATGATTGCTGTGTGAAGTTTGCTGCAGATTGTACTGCGTCTCATCAACTTACTGGTTTCAGCGTTCAATGATTGTGCGTTACGATCATCGACAATCTATGTATCCAGCTCACTACAAGCTTATTCATTGCATTTATTTTCCTGTAATTACGTTTGGGATGTTTTTTATTTGCTAACAGCTTGCTTTCCAGAGAACTTTCAGCCAACAAACTTGGCGTTTACTATACACCGCTCCGTTTGTCTTAACTTTATTCATATGCAGCTCCTAATAGATCTTTCCGACTATGTGGTCTGCCCGGTGTTTTTATCATTAACATATCTTTTTAATAATATTATCTCTTATCTACGCATTCCTTTATTACTTTCCATTAAACTTACGGCTCAAAAAGGTCTGCATGTCACTCCCTGGCCGCCGTTGCCCTTATATTCAGTTCCAAACAAAAGAACTGATGCCTTCTCTTGCTGATTATTTACCAATACTCCGATGGTTGAATCAGCGCGTCATGTTATTCATGGCATGAAAAAAAGCACCGCTTGGCGGCACTCCGGGAATTCATTAAAACAGTTTTGGTAAAATCTCGAGCACTTTGCCGAGCGTTTCAGATGCTGCGGTCTCTTTAAATTCAGCATTCCGGGCCTGGGTGTCGATTGCCCGGATATGCTGGCAAAGAACCATGCCGGTCGTCTTGTTGTCCGCCGTCAGCGGCACGTTCAGCGGAAATGCCCGGACGGTATTCGTAATCGGGGCCACAATGGCAATATTGCTCAAGTTATTGTAGAAGTTATTGCTGACTACCAGACATGGGCGTTTACCCGCCTGCTCATAACCTGTCCGGGGGTTCAAATCCGCAAAAATGATATCGCCCTGCTTCGCTTTATAACCCATTAAATTTGCTCGCCGCCGACAGGTCCGTCGTAATCGAGCTCGTCTTCCATCAACTGCCTGATCTCGATTGCGGCATCCGGATTTTCCAAATCCCATCCGGCGAATAGCTGCTCCAATTCGTTTTTAGAGGCTGTTTTGCGGATCACCACTTCCTGAGTATCAGAATCAAACTCAAACTGAAGCTTGTCTCCGCTGTCCACCTGCAGCATCATCCGCACTTCTTTTGGCAAAGTTACTTGGCCTTTACTTGTAAGTTTAGCCGTCGCGATATTAGGCATGCCTGCTCCTCCTTCTTAATTCCTTACTTTTCCTTACCTTAGTGTAATAAATTCAATCAAAAAATACAAGTTTTACAATTGTGACTTTCATCACATACTTACGAGGGCATCCGTAATATGATAAGGATAAGAAAATCCATATTAGGAGGAATTGAAATGCCATTATCATATGATCGGATCCTGGTTGCGATTGACGGTTCCAAAGAAGCGGAATGGGCGTTTAAAAAAGCGATTGGCTTGGCCGACCGGAATGATGCCGAATTATGTTTAGTGAATATCATTGATACCCGTGCGCTTACGATGGTCGGTAACGCGAACCCGGATTACGCAGAGGGGCTACGTAAATCGAATCAGAAAATGCTGGATGACTATAAACAGCAGGCGGAAGCGGCAGGAATTCAGCGCGTGGACACAGTCGTGGCCGTCGGTTTTCCAAAGACGGCGATTTCCCGGAATGTTGCAAAGAAATTCGACGCCGATTTGATCGTGTGCGGCGCAACCGGCATGGGCCCTATTGAACATTTCCTGCTCGGAAGCGTCTCAGAACATATCGTACGCACCAGCCGATGCGACGTGCTGGTCGTCCGCACCGAAGAGCACGCGGAAGCCAATAGCTGAGATCCAAGATGCCCAAACTGAGGAATCGTCAGTAACGCAGCTGCCTGCGAGATGGAAAACGGGCGGCTGCGCTTCTTGTTCTGAGCTGCGAGACGCGCAATTCACCCGAGTGAACGACAATCAAAACTGCAGGAACTGTTCGTATCCTTCGTTGAAGAAATTGAATTAGTCCTCTTCCACTTTTTCATCATCCCGGTAGACATGCATCTTGTGTTTCGATATCACGTGCAGGTTCTCATAATGATTTTGAAGCAGCCGCTCCGCATATTTGGCTTCCACTTGGCTGATGGCTCGCTCATCACTGTCCGTCAGTCTCATACCTTCTCCTATATAGACGTATTGGTCTCCGTATTCTCCACCTTTATCCAAGTACTGCTTAACAATATAAATGCCTTCATCATCGTAATAACCGTAGTTTCTCGGCGTCAGAAGGTACGATCCTTCAACTTCCCCAAATTTCGTGAGGTCATCCGCCCCCACCATTTCTTCCACTTCGTTTTCGTTCGGCACAGGCTCATACACCCACATGAACCACCCGAACGCCACTATGCCTGCAACAAATAAAACGGGGGCAGCGATCAGCAACAGCAACCATTTCCTTTTCATCTTCTCCCTCTTTTCTTTTCGAACGGGATCACGCATTATTCCTTGGATTGCCAACCCTTTTCTCTACGTTTAGTTTACCGCAAATTTCCATAAAGCCAAAAGTTCTCATGGCATATATGCCAGTAAAGTACCCGGCAAAAATAACTGCTCAATTAAATGCTTCGCCGCGTATCTTTTGAGATTAATGCAATCATGTACATCCAGGTTCTTCTCAAGAGCTCCAGACCTGAAATGCCGATATTAAGTGCCGTTTCCGTCAATGACCTTTAATAGGTCTATTTGGCTGTATAGCCGTTCCGGTAGTTTTATCAATAATCCGTTAACTTAATAGAAAAACCTTAAATCACTGGTACATATCTGCTTTTCGGAATCAAAAAAAGGGTAATTATACGGGTTGTCTTTTTGTTGCCCCTCCTGGTTTTCGCTTGATTTGCCGCTGTCTCGGAAATCCTGTAATAGTCGGAATGCACACGCTAAAAACATGAGGTTGAGAGCACGCCGGGCCGGCTAATCTTTTTCAGTCATTCTCTTCACGTCCCTCCGCTATCACCGATTTTGATTGATCTCTATTCAAGAACCGGTTTACATCCGTTTTTCCCTCCTGTACACTGAAGGTGCCGGAAACATCCGGTACATGACAAAAACTGCATACCGTTTTTCTGCACTGGGGGTGCCCACTTTGGCTGAGATGCGAGCGCGAGCTCCGATCCCTTATGACTCGATCCGGATAATACCGGCGTGAGGAAGTGCAGTGACGTTCCGTACACTTCTTTTTGTTTGATTGCTATGGATACGTGGCTGCATCTTCGCGGATGCGGCCTTTTTTCATGGACTCAAACACAAGGAGGAATTCAAAATGGAACAACAGCACTGCGGCACAAGCCCGATCGTCGGCTTTCGGTTTTCGCTTCATCCGATGAGCGACCGGTTTATCGACATCATCAAAGGGGCTCTTCACGAAACCGATACATCCCGGGTCTGGATGCATACCGATGACGTCTCAACCGTCATCCGGGGCAAGCAGCCACACGTCTTCAATGTCGCTAAAGCCCTTACGCTTCATGCGGCAAAGACCGGTGAACATGTGGCATTGTCCGGCACCTTTTCTGCGGGTTGTCCGGGTGACACGGAAGGCGATGTGTATTTGAAAGCGGATGATGAACTCCAGAACACAGACGACCGGAACCAATATGTCTCTTCGCAGTTCGCGCTCTATCCGATGAATAATCCGGACTACATGGCGATCATTTACCGGGAAGTCGACCGGGCAAAGGCGCGCGGCGTCTTCAACGACTCGATGCATTACGCAAGCGGCATCCATGGCGACATCCATGACGTCTTTGCCTTTTACGAAAAGGCGTTCACGCATGCCCGCTCCAGTCGATTCCCGCATCTCGTCATGACCGTCTCGATGAGCCTCAATAGCCCGTCGCACGGAGGGCAATAATATGCTGAAGTCATGGAAACTGAAAGAAATCATCTTGATGAGTGTCTTCGCCGCTGTGTTCGGCGTGGTTTACTTGCTATTCGTCCATATCGGAAACATCTGGGCCGGGTTCATCGGCCCCATCGCCTACGAGTGGATCTTCGGCATTTGGTTCATTGTCTCGATTCTGTGCGCGTACATCATCCGGAAGCCCGGTGCGGCGCTCGTGTCGGAAACGGTGGCAGCGGCTGTCGAAGTCATGCTTGGCAATGCGATCGGCCCACGGCTCATTCTGTCCGGCATTGTCCAAGGACTCGGCGCAGAAGCGGTATTCGCCGCAACGGGCTATAAGCGGTATCAGACGTGGGTGTTGATGCTGGCCGGTGCCGGGTCCGCCGTGTTCAGCTTCGGCTATGGCTATTTGCTGTCGGGCTATGCGGCACTGGATCCGTCGTTTGTGGCACTCATGTTCACGTTGCGGGTGCTGAGCGGGGCGTTGATCGCCGGACTTGGCGGCAAGTATTTGGCAGATGGTCTGCTGTTGTCCGGTTCTCTCCGCGGTTATGCCATTTCGTATGACAAAAAAGGTGATGCCCGTGTGTGAACCGGTTATTTCATTTGAAAACGTTGCATTCCGCTTTCCGGACGAGGAGCGGAATACATTGCAGGACCTGTCTTTTGAGGTTCATCCCGGGGAGCGGCTCGTCATCAGCGGTGTGAGCGGATCGGGCAAAAGCACGCTCTTGTATTTACTGAACCGGCTGTATCCCGATAACTGCGACGGAGTGCTCACGGGTCACGTTCAGCTGTTCGGGAAACCGGCTGCAACTTACGCGCCCGGCGAGATATGCCGGCAGACAGCGACGGTGCTTCAGGATCCCGATGCGCAGTTCTGCATGCCCACAGTCGAGCAGGAATTGGCATTTACGCTGGAGAACCTGAAGATCGGCCGGACAGAAATGGAGAGCACCATAACTGCTACATTGGAATTAACCGGTCTGACTCCATACCGTCATGCAGTCATTCAAACGTTATCCGGCGGGATGAAACAGCGGGTCGCACTTGCCTGTGCGATCGCCATGCAGCCGGAAGTGCTCGTGCTGGATGAGCCGATCGCCCATCTTGATCCGTACAGCGCACAAGCATTCATTGAGCTGTTGGACAAACTGCAGGACACCCATGGCTGGACCGTGATCGTCGTCGAGCACCGGCTGGAGTTATGGGAAGGGTTCTTTACGCGGGAACTCGTCCTTAACCAGGACGGGGTACTGCAGGCGGACCGGCCGTTTACCGCTCCCTGCTCCCCGCCGTTTCCCGTTAAACGAGCTTCAGCGCTTGATGACATAGCATTAAAAGCACAAGGCGTATCGGTTTCGATCAATGGCATTCGCATACTTCAGGATATCTCGCTCACTGCGGCAGCGGGAGAAATTATGGTGATCGCCGGTCCGAATGGCAGCGGGAAGTCCACGCTGTTAAAAGCTTTATGCGGAATCGTGCGGATCGATTCAGGGAAATTAACAGGGCTCACCGCCGGCTATGTGCCGCAGTCCCCGGAGTATTTGTTCATGACACAGCGGGTGGCGGATGAACTGACTTATTCCGGGTGCTCCACTGCGGAAGAAATCCGGATCATCGCCGACCGGCTCGGTCTTCGGTCCATTTGGGATGCCCATCCGTTCGCGGTCAGCCACGGACAGAAGCGGCGCGTGGCGACCGGGGCGATGATGGCCGATAAACGCCAGGTTCTCCTCATGGATGAGCCGGCAGCGGGCCAGGATGCGGCTGCTCTTTTGGAATTGGCGGCACTCATCACGGAACAGGCCCGCTCCGGCATGACGGTCGTAATTGTGACGCATGACATGGCCTTCGCCGCAGCGGTCGCAGATTCGGTACTGCTCATGAAGGAAGGTCGGCTGTCCCGGAAATTTCTCCCCGCCGAACTATGGCAAGAGCCGGATGTATTGAATGCTTATCATTTGGTATCACCGGAAGGAGCGGCTCGGCGTGCAGCGCATTTTGCATGACATGAACCCGGCGGTGAAATTGGCCATCGTCACAGGTTCCGTCCTCGTCCTGGCGTTGTTCTTCAATCCTTGGACGCCGCTGTTCTTTTTTATCGGCATCGTGGTGATCCAAGCGTTTTTCAGCCGGATTGCCTGGAAACGGTATGTGCTCTTTATGCTGCCGTTCGTCATTACAGCGGCCGGGTATTTGTGGACGACCGTTGTGTTTGCGGCGGATACGGAAGGACCGGTCATCTGGAGCTGGGCCGGCATTGACGTGACGGCCGAACAATGGAGCCGGGCGCTGTCGCTCGCTTTCCGGGTGCTCGCTTTTTCATCGGTATCTTTACTGTTTGCGTTTACGACGGATCCGGTGAAGTTTGCGCTCAGCCTGATGCAACAGCTCAAACTATCACCGAAACTCGCCTACAGCATGCTCGTCGGCTATCAATTCCTGCCGGTGCTCCGGGAGGAATTCATCCAGATCCGCCAGGCCCAGCGGCTCCGCGGTATTGGAACGGAAACCGGGCTACTGCACCGCGTCCGCAACATCCGTCGCGTCTTGATGCCCATGCTGGCTGGCGCAGTGCGAAAAGCGGAACGGACGGCCTTTGCCATGGAAGCCCGGGGATTCACGGGTGAGCCCCGGACCGTTTTCTTTGAGCCGGTTCCGCTCACTCGGACCGATGCAGCGATGGGGATGGTGTTTACTGGTCTGCTTTTGGCAAGCTGCATCGGAGGTGTGAATCTGTCCTGACGTTCAATTAAATACAAGGGGCTGTCCCGAAAGGTCATGAAAAATGACCTCGAGGGGCAGCCCCTTTTTTCTATTCGTAAAGAAGTAGCTGGGGTTCGGCCCGGCGGACGCTTTCCGCGGGCACGGCTTCAGACGCTTCCCTCGCTATACTCGGTCCAGGGTCTTCAGCTCGTGCTGGTCCCGCAGGAGTCGCCGCCGGCCTTCCCGCTAGTCAAGTCATCAATGCATACAAAAATCGTCCGTTTCTGTAAAATGGGAGTTACCACACAACCACTCAGAAAGGACGATTTTTATGCGCAATCCAACGATTGCTTCTACCGATTATACCATGCAACCACCTCTTCCGTCAGGTGAATTACTTGAACACGAAACCGCAGTTTCCACCCAAGGGCGCCGGCCGGCGCCCGCATTCAAACCGTATGATCCGACCCAGGCCTTATCCATTCCTGATATTGGCGCCCTGATTCCCGACCATCATGTGGCTCGTGTGGTGGATCAGTTGGTTGAGGCTTTCCCCGATGAGGTGTTGACCGCCTGCTACCCTGGCGGGGGGCGACCACCCTTCCACCCGAAACTGATGCTCAAAGTTATTCTCTATGCCTATTCCCAAAAAGTTTATTCCTGCCGGGGCATCGCCACGATGCTGCACGAGGATCTTCCGGCGATCTGGCTGGCGGCGATGCAGAAACCGGATTTCCGGACCATCAACCATTTCCGGAGCGTCCGAATGGGAGCGGTCATCGATCAGTTATTCGAGTTCACTGTTTTGGAACTTCACCGGCAAGGGTTTGTCGAGTTTGAGAACTACTTCCTGGACGGGACGAAGATGGAAGCGGACGCCAATAAGTATAGCTTTGTCTTCCGTAAGGCGGTGACGGGGCGGGAAGCGAAACTGAAAATCAGAATTCAGGAAACGCTTCAGGAAATCCAGGAGATTGCCAAGGCGGAGGGATTGGAACTGGGCCAGCTGGCCGAGGAGCCGGCGGCTGCGGAATTGGCTTCAATTGCGAACCAGCTGGAAGACCAAATGGACATCCTGACGGATCTCATTGCTGAGGAAGAGATTGTGGAAAACAGAAAAGGACTCCGCAAACGGCACAGTCTCCTGAAAAAGAAAGTGAAACTGATTCGTGAAAACTTCATTCCTCGCCAAGAAACGTATGCGGAACAGCTCGCCGTCTGTGGAGAGCGCAACAGCTTCTCGAAGACGGACCCGGACGCCACATTCATGCGGATGAAGGAAGATCATATGAAGAATGGCCAGCTGAAACCCGGATACAATATCCAGATGGCGACCGAGAATCAATTTGTACTGTTCTATACCATTCATCAGCGCCCAGGAGATGCTCGCTGCCTGATTCCACATCTGGAAGAGCTGCAGGCATCTGCCCTGCCTATGCCGAAGACCATCGTCGCGGATGCCGGCTATGGAAGCGAAGAGAACTACCTCTACCTGATCGGGGATGAAAAAGAACCGCTTGCCGGCTTCCTGATCCCGTATGGCACCTATCTGAAAGAGCAGACGAAGAAGTTTAAAAACAATGAATGGAACGCGAAAAACTGGACGTATGAAGAAGCGGATGACCGATTCATCTGTCCAAACGGCCGCCGCGTCGTTTTCAAAAAGTATCAGGAGAAGAAAAATGCATCGGGCTTTGTTCAGTCCTATAGAATCTACGAATGTGAAGACTGTACCGGATGTCCGCTGAAAGAATCGTGTACCAAGGCGAAAGGGAACCGTCAGGTTCACTGGAACCCGGTCTACGAGGAATTGAAAATGAAAGCGAAAGAAGCCCTTGAATGTGAGGACCGAAAACTGGTATACGCCCGAAGAAAAATCGAGGTGGAAACCGGTTTCGGCGATATCAAGGGCAATTTGGCGTTCCGCCGGTTCCATCTCCGGGGGCTTCAGAAAGTGCACATCGAATTCGGACTCATCGCCATGGCGCATAATTTTCGGAAAGTGGCCGGTTTCCTCCGGTCACTTTCCGAAAAAGCGAACTTTAAAAAAACAGGGAGAGAACAACCGATTGGTTATTCTCTCCCTGTTTTTAATTTAGGGGGCTTTTTGGACAGCCCCTTGTTTAAACCTTCTATATCATACAGAAACATTTACTCAGCTGTTCGCCAAATCTTCAGCCGGTTCCTCGATGTCAAACGCATGCTGGGTTTCCGGTTCTTCCGCTCCATTTAAGTCCTTCTTGTATTCAGCCGTAGCGGTGAACAGAACATCGGTGGATGAATTCAGCGCCGTCTCGAACGAATCCTGCAGGACGCCAATGATGAAACCGACTCCTACGACTTGCATGGCGATGTCAGCCGGGATGCCGAACAGGCTGGCGGCCAGCGGAATCAGCAGAAGCGACCCACCCGCGACACCGGAAGCCCCGCAGGCACAGACTGCAGCCAGTACGCTCAGCAGAACGGCTGTCGCGAGGTCCACTTCAATGCCTAGCGTATGGACGGCCGCAAGTGTCAGAATCGTAATCGTAATGGCGGCTCCCGTCATATTGATGGTGGCCCCGAGCGGAATGGACACAGAATACGTATCCCGGTCCAGCCCCAGTTTGTCGCTCAACCGCATGTTCACCGGAATATTTGCAGCGGAACTTCGGGTGAAAAAGGCAGTAACGCCGCTTTCCTTAATGCACGTCCAAACAAGCGGATAGGGATTTTGGCGGATATTAGCATAGACGATGAGCGGATTAACCACAAACGCCACAAAGAGCATACAGCCGATCAACAGGACCAGTAATTCCCCGTAGCCGAGCAACGCGGTCAATCCATTTGTCGTGATCGCCGCGATGACGAGCCCCATAATACCGAGCGGCGCGAACCGGATGACCCATCCAACCATTCGGGTGACCGCATCCGAGAAATTGGCCAGCACCGTTTTTGTTGAGTCGGAAGCGCTTCGGAGCGCCAGTCCCAGGACGATGGCCCAAGCTAAAATTCCGATGTAGTTCGCATCCGCAAGCGCACTGATGGGGTTATCGACAACGTTCAATACCAATGTGGTCAGAACTTCAGCCACTCCGCCGGGGGCCGTTAACTCTTCAGTCCCTTCTGTCAGCGCGATGCTCACAGGGAAAGCGAAACTGAAAAACACAGCCACCAGGGCAGCGGAAAACGTCGCCGTAAGATATAAAGCAATAATGGTTTTCATATTGGTCTGCTGGCCTTTTTGGTGCTGCGCGATGGAAGCCATCACGAGAACCAGGACCAGGACCGGCGCGATGGCTTTCAGCGCCCCTACAAATAATTCCCCTAAAATGGCCAGGGGTTCCGCGGCTTCCGGAAAAAGAACAGCCAGGCCAATCCCGAGGATCAAGCCGAGCGCGATTTGCTTAACCAGGCTGATGCGGTTCCAAGTTTTTAGTATTCTCATAGATATTCCCCCGTTCATTTCGAACAATAGTGTACCATAGCTTGCTTGTTTCTTCGGCAGTAACGTAACGCGTTCAGAAAAATTTCACAGTTGACTGATTATCCGACTGAATCGTAAGAAGGGCGGATTCCTTTTGTCCGGATCAGCGAAAACAAGGAGCCGCCAATCCCTCCGACGATGGCCGGTACCATCCAACCTAAACCGACTTCATACAATGGAAGAATGGATGTGAACAACTCATCGACTGCAGGCACCGTGATACCTGCAGCGCCTAATCCATCGAACACAGCGACGACAAAAGACAGCGCCATACTCCCCTGGTATACTTCTTTTTTGCCGTTAAATACCGGATGAACAAAAGTGAGCACGATTAACAGGATGGCCAATGGATAAATGGTGACCAAGACCGGAACTGAAATCGCGATCAGTTCATTCAGCCCAAAATTGGCTAATCCCGCACTGAATGCGGAAAACAGAAGAACGAATTTCGTGTAGGACACCCCGGGCATCAGCTGCGCGAAATAAGAAGAACAAGCCGTGATCAGCCCGATGCTCGTCGTCAGGCAGGCACCGGTTACAATCAAGCTGAGCAGCATGCGGCCGTACGCACCGAAATAATGGTTGGATGCGTTGGAGAGAACAGCTCCCCCGTTATCCAAAAGACCGAATCCGCCGACGCTTGAAGCTCCGATGAATGCGAGCGAGGTATAGATGATCCCCAGAAGGGCCGCTGCGATCCCGCCTGCTTTCATCACAGCGAGCAGCACTTCTTTTTTGCCGGAAACCCCTTTTTCTTTTACCGCATTGATCACAATGATGCCGAACACGAACGATGCCAGCGCATCCATTGTCAGGTAACCCTCTTGGAATCCCTTGAAAAACGCATTCGTCATATAGTGATCAGCGGGCGCCTGAATGATTCCGATCGGCCGGATGATGGCGATCGAGATCAAGAGAGACACGAGAAGCAGTAACAGAGGCGTTAAAAACTTTCCGATGATATCCACGATTTTCGAAGACTTTAACGAGAAAAACACCGTAATGCCAAAAAACACAACGGAAAACACGAATAACCCGAGTACCGTATAGGCTTCCGGGATAAACGGCTTCATCCCGATTTCAAACGCGACCGTGCCCGTTCGCGGGATGGCGAACAAGGGGCCGATTGCTAAATAAAGCACGACGGTGAAAACAAGGGCGAAAACGGGATGCACGCGGTTCGCCAGTGACTGCAGATCGCTTTTACCTGACATTCCGAGTGCGATGATCCCAAGCAGCGGCAAGCCGACCCCGGTCACGATGAATCCGGCATTCGCGGCCCACACGTTCGTGCCTGCTGACTGGCCAAGCATCGCCGGAAAAATTAAATTCCCTGCACCGAAGAACAGGGCGAATAACATAAAACCTAATGTGAGGATGAAAGAAAAAGACAGTTTACGAGGCATTGCATGATCTCCTACTCTGGTTAAAGTTCGAACATATCTGAATATATCAGCTTATACCGGAAGTCGCCACCCCTATGTTCTATTTTTCTGCCGCTGACCGGCCAGCAAATAAAAGCCGCCCTTTCGAGACCGTTTGATCTCAAAAAGGCGGCTGTTTTCAGTTGATATTTATTGGACAATTTCAAAAGTGAAATGTGATACCGGGACAGCCACACAGCTTCCCCCTAGACATCCCGCTTCCTGAAGCTGTACACCGCAAATCCCAGCACGGCAATGCCGTAAAGCGCCGCGTACCAGACGAGTGCATTGCTCGGAGCGGAAATGCTTGTGAACATGCCGCCTTGTGCGAACGCGAGCGGGTTATCTGATGTATTGAACAAGAGATCGGTCATTTTGCGGTAAATGGAATCGATCGGATACACCAAGCTCATGACGATGCCGAGGTTGATGAGGGTCGCTTTCTCGAGGATTGCCCCGAATTGTTCGATGAATCCGCCGATGAACGCCGCCCCGTACAGTACGATGGACACGATGCCGGCGTTCAATGTCGTCATCCGCGTGCTGAGCAACAAGCCGAACGCGATGAGCACAAACGGCTGGAGCACGAACACGCTGACCGCTTTGATCAATTGGGCTACGCCCAAGTCGAGCATCATCCACTCGGCGCCGATCCCTTGGTGAATCAATACGATGCTGAAAAACAACGCGGCGACATAGAGCACCATCAGCACGGTGAGCCCGAAAAATTTCCCGAGTACGAACTGGGTTCTTGAAATCGGGCGCATGAGCCACGTATCGATCTGATGGCTCGCCACTTCCCCGGAAATCGCGCTGACACTCGACAGAATGGCCAGCAGTGCCGCGATGAATGAGGAAAAATAAAGACCCGCGCCGAGCAGCTGGGAAGAAACGAATTGCTGCATGAGGACAATTTCAGGGCCTGCTTCTGCACCCGGTCCTTCATTCGGCATTTCCTTGCCGGCAAAGTAAATCGCGGTGCCGTACAGCGCCAGGAATACGACCGTCATGATGATCGTGATCAAAAAGATGCGCTTTGAAATGATTTCCCTTAACGTCAGTTTACTGATGGCCCACATGGCGGCTCTCCTTTTTCTGGTTCACCCAGTGCATGAACACGTCTTCTAAATGCGGCGTGATCGGTTTCACTTCAAATACCCCGATTTGATTCGCCGATAAATAATGGATGAGGCGCGGGATATCGGATTCGTTTTCGAATTGGATCATCGATCGTGTGCGTGTGTCTTCCTGTTTGATTATTTTGTGCCCAATCACAAACGGCGGCCATTGCACACCGGTCAGGTGATCGGTGACGATCTCCACTTGCGCGTCAATCTGCATCAGTTCCCGCCAGGCGCCCTGGACGATCATATCGCCTTCATGGACGATCGATACGTAATCACACACCGACTCGACTTCGTACAATAAATGACTGTTCAAAAATACCGTTTTCCCTTGGTCCCGCAAATACAGCATAAGATCCCGCACATCTTTCCGGCCGATCGGGTCGAGTGCCGACGTCGGTTCGTCCAGGAAAATCACTTTCGGGTCGTTTAAAATCGCACAGGCCAGGCCGATCCGCTGCGACATCCCCTTGGAAAAGCCGCTGATTCGTCCGTTTTCCCGGCCGGTCATCCCCACGAGCTCGATGACTTCCTGGATTCGCTTCTTTCGTTGCCGGACCGGAATTTTGCACAGCTCTGCGTGACTGTCGAGCAATTGCCTGCCGGTCAGCCAATCCGGGTAGCGGAACAGTTCCGGCAAGTACCCGGCCTGTTCCCGGGATTTGATCGAGCCGATCGGTTCCCCGAGAATGAACCCTTCGCCGCCGGTCGGCTTCAAAAGCCCGAGCATCGTCCGGACGAACGTGCTTTTCCCGGAGCCATTTGGCCCTAAAAAGCCGTAGATCGTCCCTTCCCCGATAGACAGGGACACATCGGAAATGCCGCCTTTGCCATTGTAGGTTTTCGTCAATGCATTCGTTTCAATTACGCTCATTCTGTTTCTCCGCCTCCATTATAAAAAGTCCAGAGCGCTGTGGCGCCCTGAACTGCTGCTGTTACTGAATTTGTGCTGCTAATGCAATCAATTCTTCAGTGCTCGTGCCATTCTCAGAGACAATCATATGAATCTGGCCGTCTCCATTCCAGACGACGGAAGTTTCGTGATCGCTGTTCACAGTGAATCCTTCGGCACCGTTGACACTTACTTCACTTACTTGGGCTTCATCGGTAGTCACTGCGGGAATCGGCAACGTCGACTCGATATCCGTAATGCCAGCCAGTTGCGTCTTCACGTTTTCCGGAATGAACGGCAGTGATAATAGCGTATCCCGTAATTCGGCGATTGAAACGCCTTCCGGTACGTTGATTTCCGGCGACTTCGTGCGGATGTAAGTGATCGGCTGGCCGGCCGCCGCATAATTGGCGGTCACAGCATCAAAGACGGCGACGGAAAACGGTTGTCCGTCCAGTGCCGCAGGGAATTCCTCGTCAGATCCGAGCTGACCCAGCAGCTGATTCGCTTTTTCGATGTCCAGTGTGAATGTAATCGTCGAAGCCGGAATCACATGGACGCCCGCGACGCTGTAGTTGTCCAGCTGCGGTACACTGTAACCTGCTGCCGCAGCGGCTTCCGCGCTGTCGAACTGCTTCGGCTCACCCGAGGCGCCCGTCCGTTCCAGTTTGCCGATGCCTTTTAGATCAATTTCGCCAGCTTCGTTTTCACTGACCCAATTCTCGATTTCGCTCAAGTCATTTTGCGTCAGCTGCACCATTTCGAATTGGTCGACCCGGAATAAGGATAAAAACTGGCTGGCGCCTACTTGAACTTGCGGAATCGCGAATGAGCTGAAAATCGCGGCCGCTGCCACGCCTGAAACTAACACCTTTTTTACTGTTGAACTCATGGAATGCCATCCCTTTCTTGTTTTCAATTCTTGCTTGCCGGTAACCGGTTCCTTTCCTATCTGCTGGAGGCGAGCTTCGAACGTTGCCCACGCCCCTTCCGTATCGACAGGCGTTTTTTTCTCCTCTAATGCCTCTGTACAGAAGAAGTGAAGGTTCTGGAGTTCTGCCACTTGTTCCCGGCAGGCTTCACAGCTTTCCAAATGTTTCATAATGCTTTTTTTCTCATCCCGGCTGACTTCACCGTCCAAATAAGCCTGCAGCGTGCCGATATCATGACAAGTCATTCCGTTTCGGTCCTTTCTTCCAGATAGATTTTTTTGAAGCGGTTTTTCGCCCGGACGAGCAGCGCGCCGATGGACGTCTTTTCCACGCCTTTCGTTTTCGCGATTTCCTCATAACTGTAGCCGGAGAACTTCATGAGGAGGATATCGCGATCCCGCTCCGGCAGTTTCATCAGGATCTGCTGCACGTCCTGAATGTCCTCGAGTGCCATATACTTATCTTCAACTAATCCGGTTTCGATGCGTTCGTAACTTTCTTGTTTCATGGTCCGGGCCCGGTGACGCTGTTCCGTCCGGATGTGATTATAAGCGGTATTGACGGCGACTTTGGTCAGCCAGCCGGATAGATTATTGATCGTCGACCGATCGGTATGATACAGCTTCATAAAGACCTCTTGGGCGATGTCTTCCGCGATGGATTGTTCCTTCACGAGAATCATCACTTTTCGGACGACCGGTGCATAATGCTGTTTAAATAAGTCCTGGAACGTTTCATCCAGCAGATTGTTTGCAGGCGTCGATGAATCTGCCTCCACCTCCATCGTCAGTTCCTCCCTTCCAAGAGCTCTCATGATATAGGACACCGGAAGATGCGATTTTGTGACAGGTTTTTCGTAATTTTTTAGGGATTTTTTCGGATACTCCATTATTCGGTCGTTATGGGATAACTAAATTCTTTCGTGCCTGCTTCACGAACTATGTTAGTGGGTTGCCTGCGGATAGTTGCAAAGCTGGGGGATTTACTTGTGAAACTGATGAGTTTACTTGCGGATTTGGGTCACTTACTTGTGAATTTGAGAATGCTACTTGCGAAACGACTTTTACTTGCGGAATGCCCTAGGTTACTTGCAAAACCAGTGTCTTTATTTGCGAATATTTGCGAAACCCGTCAAGACCATTTTCGTATATACTATAATTGAAGTATTTTCAGAATAATCAAACACTATTAGAAGGACGGGGATTATGGAGATCATAGCAGAACAGCGGCGGCTGGAGCAGCATGTCATCGGGGGATCATTTGTATATGCAGCATACCACGTGTTGGGATTTCTTCCGTTCTTCGACGGCTTTTCGCTGTTTGAGCTGAATGGATTATTGATTCACTTAGCTTATTTTCCGGTTTTCATGGCCATCAGTTTTGTTTCTTATTTGCTTCTGCAAAAGCGGTTTCCGGGGTGGGCGCTCGCTTTTTTGTCTCTCATTTTCGTGAAGGCACTCATCCAACGGTTGTCTGCTTTAGGAAAGTGGGCCCTCGCCGGACTGCCGTTACTGTTTGTTGCCGGTATATTCGGCGTGCTGATTGCCGGTTCTTAACCTAATGAAAGAAGGTGGTAACCAAATGAATTTCTGGCAGAAGCTCTTTTCCGATTTTAATTGTCATGTTGCGACGGCGTTCGGCCAAGAAGCGCATTATGAACATGTGAACGCGCTCGAAGCGGAGCGGATTCCGTTTCGTACGTTGACCGGCAGGAAACTCGATTTCTATTTCTCGTTCAGTCAAAACGATTTTACGACGTTTGCCTCTGTGCCGTTCGACATCTACGTCAAAAAAGAAGACGCGGAGCGGGCACGGCGGGCAGTGGAAGCACGGCAGGAATTGCCGTAGGATAATCAGCGGAACCAATGTGAAATTTTATGTTATCTCTCTTTCAATGCCGGCATAAGTAATGCGATTCCAAGTGGAATGCCAAACTTTCTTAATAACCCGCTGCCTATAAGTCTTCAACAATTCAGGCGATGCCGCGAATGGGGGCGTTGGGGCGACGTGCATGTTCAGCGCATCTTCGATTCCCCACGGAGCCGCTAATATCAATTGCCCATTTTCATCCAACTTGACGGCAAGCGCAGTGGCCGTTTCCGGAAAATGGGCGACTCCGTCAAGTGCGGACCGGTAAGGCGGCAAATTATTTTTTCTGTGCATCCGCACCTAGTTTTTGACGGACCATGGAATGCCTGTACGTAAACGATGCAATTGCTGCTCCTGCTCTTTTTCTTTACGTTCATTTATGTTTTCTTCATCAAAATAAATGACGTCAATATCGGTAAGTGAGGTCCGCGAAGGCAGATTTTGTTGCTTGTCCCAAATCTTCGACCGGACAAAACCGGCACAGATCCACCAATCGGGTAATCCTAGAAATTGAGCACTACGGAGAATCTCCACCATCCACGCATCTTCTGCAATCACGTGTAAAACATCCTCTTTTGTTTTCAGCATATTCTTCACCTCACAATAAACCAATACACACACATGATGCCAAGATCCGACAGCGCATGGCTGATGATCACGGCGCTGAGCGATCCGGTCTTTTGCCGCACATAGCCCCAAAACAGCCCCGCCAATAACACGGGCAGTACCGCAATCAGACTGAAACCTGCTTCAAAGATCGGGATGACGGACAACAAATGGTACAGCGTATAGAAGACCGCAGTAATGGCAATGGCTATTGCCGGTCCTTGGGTCTTTAAAAGCCGGTCATGCCTTAATGATATTTGGGCCTTCTGCCGGCAGCAAGTTCGGGTAATACGCAGCGAGAAACTCGCATGGTTGTCCTGATCGATGACTGTTGTGTTCGCCAACCGACCCGCCAATGCATTGGCAAACGTCGATTTGCCGCTGTGGGTTTTTCCGACTGTCAGAATAGCTAATCTCTTCATGCGCTCATCTCCTAGCTGTTATCCGGTTCATGGAGCGCTTCCCATTCTTCCCGCAAAATCCCCATTTTGATCGAATCGTAGTACGTGCCGTTGTAATACCGGGCTTTCCGGATCCGCGCTTCCATCTGCATGCCGAGCTTCTCACCGGCGTGAATCATCCGCTCATTGCCGGACCAGGTGGAATAGCCGACCCGAACGAGCGGAAGCGTCTCAAACAAATGATGGATCCATAACCGGAACGTCCGCGTGCCGTAACCGCCGCTCCACCATTCCGGGCGGTAAATGACAATGCCGGCTTCCAGCCAATTGGACGGTTCGTGCTCCCAGTAATAGCTGACTGTTCCAATCGGTTCATCCTGGACAGTGATTAACCACTGTTTTCGGTTGTTAATAATCGATTCTTTGTTGCTAATGTATTCCGCGTACGGGACATGTTTGAACTCGTAATACGGAGCGTCCCACTTTTTCCAGTGGGGCGGGTCTTCTCCATAGATCAATTCCCACAGCCGGTGCAAGTCTTCTTCCTGGACCGGCCGGATTGAAAGCTCATGTTCTTGATACTGCATTTATGTCAACTCGCTCTCTTAATACTGGCTCCGCACTTTTCTTCTATTCCAGTATAGCGAACTTCCTGCAAACCGTTTACGGTTTTTTCCATATTAATGGTTTTTGTAAGAGTCAAGGTCGGCTCAGTGTAACTCGATAATCAAAATAAAAACAGGAGCAGCTGCCTGCCCCTGTTTTCGTCTTATCGTTTTCCGTGTTTCGCCTGGAATTCCCGGTCGGACATCAGCAAATACGAAACACCTTCGATGAAGCCGATAATCGCCGGAATGACAGTCCAGCAGAAAGCCAAGTATAGTAAGCCTTTCCCCGGTTTGCCCAAGTAGAATTTGTGGACGCCAAAATCGCCAAGGAAAATTCCGAGCAGTCCTGCGATAATTCGATTGTTCATGGTTTCCATCCTTTCGTCTGTAAATTGAATCAGCTATAAACGTGGGCTGATTTCTCATAGAAACGCAGAGGTTCTCTCTTTCCATACCCTCTTTTGCAGGGATTGTGCTTATTGGCCAATAAAAAAGCATCCTCGTTGGAGAATGTTCAGAGTTGGCATGCACATTATAGCCATTTTCCCGTCCGTCTGATCAGCCAGTATAAACACCGGCCGTGCGGAAACTGACACCATCTTTCAGGAAATGCTTATCCGGCTGATTCAAATAATGATGGTATTCCGCCTGCAAATATGTCATAAAGGCGGTGAGATACTTCATGTTTCCTTCATTTAACACAGCATTCGTGCTGAATAGCCGTCACCCGATCGCTCAGTCCCAACGTTTGCGCTTTTTGGGAACCCCGCTCACTGTATAATCCATCACCGTCACTTGAAAGCTGCGCTGAACAAAGTAAAGTGTGTCTCTTCCTTGCCCGCCGCCCCAGTTCCAGGACGTATGTAACGCCGTTTTCCGTAAAACGGGCAGATTGGACTTGTAGAGCCATTTGATGCTCCTCCATTCAATAGCCCTCCTGTCAGGACTTTCTATTCTATATGATTAGTTTATCTTCTTTCCTTTCGCCCTTCTGATAGCACTGTCCCGAAAATTGGAAGGAAGGCTTATCATTCGCATAGAGAGGGTACTTGTATTACGTTAGAATTAACAAGCAAAGATTCGGTTTTTCCAATGGAACAGGAGGAGACGCTTTGGAGCAAAAATCATTAACCGGAAAAACAGCGATCGTCACAGGCGGCAACAGCGGAATTGGCCTGGAGGCGGCGAAAGCATTTGCAGATATGGGCGCGCAGGTAGTATTAGCGGTCCGGAATGAAGAAAAAGGCCAGGCTGCCCGGGATGAGATCCGGCAGCAAACCGGCAATGCGGCAATCGAAGTCATGCCGTTTAATTTGGCGGATCTGAACAGCATCCGGGCATTTGCTGAATCGTTTAAAGAAACCCATGATTCACTGGATGTACTGGTCAATAACGCGGGGGTCATGGCGCCGCCATTATCACAAACCAACGATGGTTTCGAACTGCAATTCGGCAGCAATCACCTCGGTCATTTTACGTTGACTGGGCTGCTCTTGCCATTGCTGAAAAAGACACCGGGTTCACGGGTCGTGACAGTCAGCAGCCTGGCTCACCGGGGTGCATCGATCGACTTTGACAACCTCGATGCCTCGAACGGCTACAAGGCAATGCGGTTTTATGGCCAGAGTAAATTGGCGAATCTGCTGTTTGCCAAAGAATTGGACCGGCACCTGAAAGCACATAACCTGGAGACCATTAGCCTCGCCTGCCATCCGGGGATTTCCGCGACGAATTTATTTAAGATTGGCAAGCGGGATGCGCCGCGTTTTTTAAAGACATTCACGAGTAAGATATTGCAGCCGCCGGAAATGGGTGCATTGCCGACCATTTATGCAGCCACAAACCCCGATCTTCAGGGTGGTGAATATATCGGCCCTGATGGAAAAGGTTACCGGAAAGGCTATCCGGCGATTGAAAAACCGGATATGGCGGCAGAAAACACAGTTACCATGGAGCGGCTATGGGATGTATCCGAAGAATTGACCGGCATCACCTATGACTTTTCTTGAAAACCTTTATACGACACCGAAAAGGCTCACCCTTTGCAAGGTGAGCCTTTTAGATTGTCCAAGTATATTATTTTGAAGAAGCTTCCAACAGCAAGACCATATAAGCGCGGTCTTCTTCAAAATCCCAATCGACGAACAGCTCACGGATGGGTTTTCCGATCGCAGCTTCAAGCGGAGCAGATTCCATCAACCGGTGTTCGAGCGGCCGTTTTGCCAACCGGAGTTCTTCTGTTGAGCCGTTCTTCACCAACTCGGTTTCAATATCGACCATGAGACCTGTCCGTTCAATCAGCAGTACGGATTCACTCAGCCAGTGGATGCCGGTGTGGTCCGGTTTTTTTTCTGTTTTCTTGCTGGCCTCAACAAGCACATCCAACAACGCTTTTTCGGTTTCATTTAAACTGACCGTTTCATGGGTCTCTTGCCGGTTCGCAACGGCGAGCAGCAGCCCTGTTTTGTTATTGATGTTCCAGTCGGCGTATAGACCGTCTATAGCCATTCCACATTTGTCCGGTAGCTCGGCGGCCAATTCCGTTTTTAAACCGCCCAGTAATACATCTCTTGTCTTCAACACTTGTTTGGCATGATTTTGTTTCAGCAGCGCTTTTTCATTCGGCAGTGAAAAATCGGTTAAGTGCATAACCATGAAAGGCGGGCGCAGTATGATCTGGATCGATTCAGGTCTGGAACCGAAATGATTCAGCAACGCTGTAGAAACATATTCTTCGATAGCAGCTGTATGTGATTCTCTATTTGTCATTTGGAAAAAACCCCTCCCACAACAAGAAACTTCATGTATAGCTTCAAGTATAGAAGGAGATGGCTTGAATTGCGAGTATTCCAGCATATAGTAAGGCTGTTTCAGCTTTTTCCTAGCGAAAATCCAGAAAACAACCGGCCGCCGTGCGGGGCAAGTACCTGATCGGCCAGACGGATGAGGTCTTCTTTCATCTCATTCCGGTAGTAGTGCTCAAAAGCGGAAGTGAATGCTGCTGCGAAATCGGGATCGTATTCCTTCAGTGCCCGGACAATCCATTTTGATGTGCCGATCCAGCGTCGATGGGTTCGAAGTTCAAATTCACTGATCAATTCCCCTAACGTGCCAGCGATGAACAATTCTTCTGTCCGGTCAGTGCACCCGATGAAATCTTCCAGCGCATCTGTCAGGAAGTAGCGCTTTGATCGAATGGTCTCTTCGGACCAGGCATCCGGTCCGCGCTCCAATAGCGCCTGGGCTTGTTCTTTGATGGCAGTGAGTTCCTTACTGCCTCTCAGTACGATGCCTTCTGTCAGCATTCGAGGCAGTGAAGGCCGGGCGCGGGTGCAATCGCTGGCAAAAAAAGCGGAGTACGAGCTGAAGTTATGGACGAATACTTCGATTGGCCAGCCGAAGTCAACCAGGGACTCCCGGTAGGCATCAGGAACCGCCGGGTCAAAAACGATAATGTCCAAGTCGGACGTTTCGGTCGCTTCTCCCCGGACAACACTGCCGGCGAGTACAGCGCCGGTGCAATCGGGAAAGTACTTCGAGATGAATCGGCCAGCCGCTTCCCTTGGCCCGAGTTTCGGTTTCATGACACTTTCCTTCTTTCCTGCTCAATATAACTACATCTCCATGGGCGCTTTTACGCCAAGCAGCCGCAATCCTTCGTTCAATACAATTACCACAGCTTGCACGAGGGCGAGGCGTGTTTCTTGTTCCCGGTCTTCTGACAGGACTTTGACTTTGCCGTAAAAAGCATTGAACGCCTGTGCGAGTTCCAAGACGAACTTGGCAATGACCGATGGCTCGTATTCCTTGAAGCTGCGGTTGATTACCTCCGGAAATGCCAGCAGCAATTTGATGACCGGCCAGCTGGCGTCATCATCGAGTCCATTCGGTGTGAGCTGCGCATTATATATTTCCGCTTTCCGGAGAATGGAGCAGGCCCGCGCATGCGTGTACTGAACATAAGGACCCGTTGCACCTTCAAATCGCAGCATATGTTCAAGGGAAAACTCGATATTGCTTTGCCGGTCATTTTTCAAGTCATGGAAAATGATGGCGCCGACACCGACTTGATGCGCAACTTCTGCTGGATTTGGCAGCGAGGGATTTTTCTCCCGGATATTCTGGCCTGCAAGTTCGATCGCTTCCCGGATCACTTCTTCCAGGAGGACGATTTCCCCTTTCCGGGTCGACATCTTCTTGCCGTTTTTCAAGATGAAGCCGAATGGAATGTGGTGCATATGCTGTGCCCACTCATAGCCCATTTTCTGAAGGGTCAAAAACAACTGCTTGAAATGCAATGATTGTTCCTGGCCGACGACATACAGGGATTCGGCGAAATGATACTGCCGCTGCCGGTAAAGTGCGGCTGCCGCATCGCGGGTACCATACAGCGTGGCGCCATCCGATTTGCGGATGAGAAGCGGGGGCAGGTCGTGATCACTCAAATCGACCACTTCCGCTCCCTCTGATTCTTGCAGCAATTTCTTTTCCTTCAGCAGTTCTACAACTTCGTCCATTTTATCATTGTAGAATGCTTCTCCGTGGACGGAATCAAACCGAACATCCAGCAATTCATAGATTTTATTGAATTCCTGGAGCGACTCTTCCCGGAACCACGTCCAGAGCCGCTGCGCTTCCCCGTCTCCATCTTCTAGCCGCTTGAACCATAGCCGGCCTTCGATTTCAAGCGCCGGATCTGTTTTTGCTTCTTCATGGAACTTCACATATAGTTTCAGCAATTCCTTGATCGGGTTTGCTTCGATTTGTTCATCTTTGCCCCATTTTTTATAAGCCGCGATGAGCTTTCCGAATTGCGTTCCCCAATCGCCGAGATGATTAATGCGCACCGTCTGATACCCGTGTTTTTCCGCAATATTGGCGAGTGCGTTACCGATGACCGTCGACCGGAGATGGCCCATGGAAAATGGTTTGGCGATATTCGGGGATGATAGATCGAGTGTGATCGACCGGTCTGCACCGGCCGATGAAGAACCGTAAGACGCACCTGTTTCCAAAATGGTTGTAAGAACATGCTGGCTGACAGTGCTGCGGTTCAAAAAGCCATTCACATAGGGCCCATCCGCGACGACTTTCGCAAGAGATGAGTCCTGGATGCCTGAGGCAATGTCCGCCGCAACTGCAGCGGGTGATTTTCGGAACTTCTTTGCCAGCGTAAAGCACGGAAACGCAAGATCTCCCTGTGCTTCGAATTTCGGTTTTTCAAGTAATGCGCCAATTTCTTCGATCGTCAGCTGATGATCCAATTGGGCAGCAATAGCTGCTGCAAACGGTTTGGTGATGTCCATGAATGCTTCGTCTCCTTTTTTCGGATACACAAAAACCCCGTCTCTTATTAGTTAGAGACGGGGTTCCCGCGGTACCACTCTGATTGTCCGAAATCGGACCGGCTTTGCAATGGATAACGGGGATTTTCCCGGCAAGCCCTACTAACGATTCAGGCTGCTTCTCAGAAGTGCGGTTCACTGCAGTCAGGCCTTGCCGGGCTTCCACCAGTCCCCGGCTCGCTGTTGGCTGTTCTGCAGTTACTCTCTTCGTCAATGAACATGTATATTTGTGCCATTTTATCGAATGCCTGACAGGAAGTCAACAGTACCCTGGAAGTTTTGGATCTTCAATCGTCAGCTTCTTCCGTTTTTCTTTCATCTTCTTCATCTTTGCTGCGTTTATCGCTGTAATTGCCCTGGCCTTCTTTGATATCCGGTGGATTGTCTGATTGACCGTTGATTGCTCGGACGAAATAGGCAGTTGGCAGTAAAAAACCTATGGCTGCTTCGAGAAGTGCAAAAAAACGGGCATATCCAACCGGCACAAGATCGCCGTAACCGACAGACAGAATTGTAACACCGCTGAAGTACAAATAATCAAGGAAGTTTTCTCCGCCATCCCTGCCCTCTTCTGTACTGACCCGGATGACAGTAGTTTCAAAAGACATCAAATAGTATAAAACAGCGAATCCAATTGTAATCCCGATCATGGTAAAAAATAGTTTTTGAAACAAAGAGGCCTGGAAATAACTATTTTTATATTGGCGTCCCCGGAAAAAATAAAATAGATTTGCAAGTAAATATAGTGCCGTCAAGCTGATTAATATAGAGGAGATCATCAAGTCATCCTTTCTGCGAGGATAAGTTTATAAATTTAGTTGTTTTCTTGTTTTATTAATTTTATCATTGTTATTTTTTATTTTGTTGAATTTGGTTTTCCTTATGTAATTATGTACTAATTGATTCTTGTTTAAAGACCCCAACCATTTAAGTTATGGGGCTTTCCTGAAAAATGCAGCTGCTTCTCCGGCATCTGTCGTCTTCAATACAATTTCCCGGGAATCAGTAATCATGATAAACGGATACTCTTCCGTTTCAATTCCATACTCGTCGGGCCGCATCGAGATCACTGCTTCCTGCAAGACGCCAGTTTCCTGGGCCGTCCCAACCACAGTGTCTGTCACTTCATTCACTTGTTGTTGCGGCGTATCCTCCTCGAATAACACCAGCACCACGTACTTCCCTTCCACCGGTGACAGCATGGAAGATGGTGCGGTATTTCCGTCTGCTGTGCACGCCGATAAAATAACACATAATACGAGCAATGGAACTATCTTTTTCAGCATTTAATCTCTCCTTTCGATGCTTGGTTAATCAAGATCTATTTCATTGGCTGACGCAAGGAATTTATCCATTGAAGTCACGCATTCCTGTACTTCTCCTGTCTCATGATTCCAATGGAAAACCGCTTCTTCGAATCTGTTCTCTCCTGCTCGCAGGCACAGGGAATTTCCAGTGCGATCTTCACCGATGGCTATAAGATCGTTCAGCAGCCACTTAATTCCGGTCCGCTATGGATATTCCTTTTTTCGGCTTGCCATGATGGGGCGCATGAAGCACCTCCCTCCCATTCTACTGATTTGATCCGACGATGTTAACCAATGTCTCCTCACAGCAATAATTTCTGTACCTGCCTTACTTTATGACCGGCAGGACGGACCGGTCCACCCAGTCCTGGATGAAGTCTGCCCATCCTGCTCGATGATGATGCCGCAACCGATGGTCATCAGCAGCTCGTTACCGATCATTTTCCTCGTCGTCTCGATGTAATTCATTTTACAGCCAGTCCTCCTATGAACGCGTTGATGTTCTCCCGGTGCAGGTTGAAGCGCTCCCATACCGGAGGCACGATGAAACCTGCATTATTCATTTCATCGAGCTCTGCCACTGTGACCAGTTTTGCGCCGCATACTTCCCCTTTTTGAAGGTGGAGGCGATCCGGTGTGATGGGTTCCAGGCTCGCCCATATGTAATAGTCCAGAAAATAGTGGCTGTACCTTTGCTCGCTGAGGAGCAGTAATTCATCCGCTTCGGCAATTAATCCGGTTTCTTCTTCAAGTTCCCGGATCGCGCCCATCCTGCTCGTTTCTCCTGCTGTCACGGAACCGCCCGTTCCTTCCCAGAGCAAGGGATAAGATTTTGCGGCATCCCGCTGCGTCATTGACACTCCCACAGCTAAAGCAGTGGGATTCTGAAGTGCCCGAACATCCTCGGTCCATTTCTGGTTCGGATGAGCCTTCAGTTCAGGGCGGTGCCATCAGCCCATCCCGCACCGTTCGGGAAACCGTCGATTTCCGTGTGCCTGTGCGGGCGTCCCTGCTGTGACCACAGGGATAGGTTGTTTCTATCCTGCTTTCTTCGTTGCCGACAGTCCGCTAATCGCCTTGGCGATATTGATGGCGGCGTTCAGGTCGGCGTGCAGCTGGTATCCGCACGTGCGGCAACGGAACACATGCCGCTTCCGGTTCGCTTTTTCGGCGTGTCCACACTTGCAGGTCTGGGAGGTGTAGTCCGGTTTCACGTATTCCACTTGGATTCCCGCCATGGCCGCTTTGTATGCGATGAATTCCTGAAGCTGGTAGTGTGCCCACGAATGCAGGTTCCGTCCCGCTTCCTTCTTCGATTTAGCGGAATGACGGATGCCGGTCAGATCTTCCATTCGTAGCGTGCGAACACCGTTCGCCACTGCGAAATCGACTAACCGACGGCTGATGAGATGGTTCATCTCCTTCATCCACTGCGCTTCCTTGCCTTTGGACTTTCGAATAGCATTTAGTTTCTTCGCCTTGCCGAGTTGCTTTCTGCGGGCGGCGTGGCGTCTTCTGTGGAACGCCACTTCTCTACCAGGTAGCGAACGCAAACGAGACGGACACGAACCACTTGCCTTTCTTTTCGTGCAACATGGCCGTGCCGATGTTGGCCCCTTCCGACAGGGCGAGTTCCAGCCGTTTCAGCTGGTGCGTCTTCGCCACGACAGGCACACCGACACGCTTTTCCTGCGTCGGGAATGACACCTTGTACTGCCCGTTCTCGTGTTCAATGCGGAAGTTCTGGTTGTTGTAGACGCACCACTGGCGACGGAAGATTTTGGCTTTTTGGTTTTTCTTTTTGGATGTGACTTCCCGAATCGTCTGGTTGACGATGGCGGACGGCAATTTTTCATCCGAGAACTTCCTGAAATGCGCCGATGTCGCCCTCGCCAATTCCTCATAGCCGAGGAGCCAATTGGCAAATCGGGTATTCAATTCGGTCATCTGGCGGTAGATCGCCTGTTTGTGTTTCGTCGGTTTCAGCAATTCGAGTTTCAATGTCAACGTCGGCATCGATTCACCCCTTGTCGTCAGTTATACCTATAGTTTACTATAAATGGAATTCCAAGGACACTCGCTTTCATCCCATCCCTAAAGGAGTGGGCTTTCTCGCTCATCAATTATGTAATCAGTTCAATCACTTGATGATACTCGCCAGGTTTCAATTCTTCCCCCCGCCGGTGGAGCCGCCCGGTATCTTGCCGCTTTTCATTGAAAATATTCCAGACTTCCATTTTCCTGCTCCCCTCACATCTCTTCTATTTCATTATCCACGAAATTTCCCGATCTTACCTTTATCTAACAGGATAAATTCACTATCCCGAATCCCTTCCACCCGCACAGACCGCCGGCGTTTCAGTGACTGCAACCGGTCCGAGATTGGTGTGTCACCGGGAAAAAGATCTTCCCGGTCTGCGTGCGGCATAAATGGAAACGGGACAATTCCGAGTGCTGCTCCTGTGTTTTGGTCAGATAAGCGCATCTCAGGTGTAAAAACTTCGGCTACCGCCAAATCAGGTCCCAATACGAGTGCACCGGCACTGACTCCGATCAGAATGGCTCCCGTGTTGGCAAGGGTGTGGAGAGCTATATCAGCACCTGAACGGCGGAACGCCTGCAGCAAGTGAAACGGATTGCCGCCGCCGATGTAAAAGACGTCATAGCCGGAAAGTGCATCCGGGTTCCTGTGTTCGATATCGACACAATCTATTGAACCAAACCCCAATGCCCTGAATTGCCCGATCGCCTGCCGGATGCGGGGGTGCTGTTCTTTAAGGTGGACAGTCGCTGTCGGAATGATGCAGACGCGGTTGTCTGTTATCGGTGCATCAACCATCGACAGGAACGCTTCTTGAGCCCGGTCAGTCGACAATCCGGTCGATGTCAGCATGATCTTCTTCAATCTCCGCACCTTCCTTCTTGAATACAACCACTTGTGATCCTTCTGTCTCCGCAATTTGGCCGTTCCGGAATCGGACACCCGCTCCGTCATCAATTCCAATCCCGGCGACGGAAGCCGTCTTAACCATCGCTCGGTGTAAATTTGCTTTCTCCTGCCATTTGGCGTAATGGACACTAATGACACAATCTTGCAGGAGCCCCAGCCCGTTCAGAAACAATTGCTCGTTTTTGGGAGTATCAACGGGTGGAATGACACAATGGGCAGGACTGATCAACGCACCTGCGGAGAACCCGGCAACCGGTGTCCCGTTCCGGTATTTGTCTTGGATCAGACGGCCAATCGGTGTATCGACAATGACGTCCTGGTACCGCTCCGTCTCCCCACCCCCAATGACAAGGCCTCCGCATTGATCCACGTCGGCAAGCAATTCTGCTGTCGCTTCAGTGCGAAGCGGAAAAAATGAAAACGTTGAAATGCCATAACGCTCCAAAACGTTTGTATAGCGTTCCATATAGGATTCCCAGCCGTCCCGTTCGATGAAGATGATTCCGACCTTGCCGCCGAGCGCAAGAGCCGCTTCTGAAAATTTCTTGCCTAATCGATCTGTGAATGGCGGACTACCGCCGAATAAAAACAATTGGGTTGGTTTCATTGTTGGTTCCTTTTTTTTGTTTTTTTTCGTTTTCCTTCTGTAATTTTTTACTTATTAATTTTCTATATATATTGGTTCCGCCTAACTCTTACTATTGAAATTTAAGTTCATCTGCATTTAGGACCGTTGAAAACCATCGGAGTGTCCCGTTATGGTGCCGGATAATCTGCTCAGCCATTAATCCGTTGGCATTCCATGTGCTATGTGTATCGGCGACCAGTATCACCTCGTAACCTGAACTGACTGCCCGTCTGCATGTCGTGTCCACACAGAGCTCCGTTTGGATACCGGCGATGATGATTTGTTCGATCTGTTGCGCCTCGAGCGCTTCTTTCAGTTCAGTAGCGAAAAAAGAGTCAGGTGTGTTCTTTTGAATAACCCGCTCCCCGGCTTCCGGTGCAATTGCCGGATGGATCTCCCATCCTTTTGTACCCGTGGCAAGCGGCTCCCCGGCGGGTTCATTATGCTGAATGAAGAAAACAGGCGTACCCGCAGAACGGGCACTCCTTAAAAGTTTCTGCAGTTTGACCAGCAGCTCCTCCCCATTGAAGACTGGATCAGCTTCATCAAACATCGCATTTTGCACGTCGATGACCAAGAAAGCCGCTTTCTTCATCTTCATCCCTCTTTTCATCGGTTTGTTCCATTGTACCTATTTCGGATAGGAATGGGTAGACAGAAAAGAAGAGCGCCAAGGATTTCCATTATGAAGACTAACCGATTTTGACACAAAAAAACCCCGTCCCTTTTAGGGAACGGGTCTGCATTTTTATCACTTACTTCAATTGCGGGTTTTTCAGGTTATTCAGCTCGGCTGACAATTCATCGAACCATTCTTTGTCGCCTGTCGCAAGTGCGAGGTCGATCAAGAACAAGAGTTGTCCGCGATCTTTTGTCTGAGTGGTCGATGCCGGCTCTACTGCACGGAGCGGCAGGCGGATCGTCTGGCCAGCCAATTGATCGATATCACTTACGGCAACCGTTACGGTCACTTGTTCTTCCAGGACATCCAAGTCTTCCACGAAGCCGATCATCAATTCACCGTTCATCAATTTTCCTTTGACCCAATCACCAATATGCAGGAAAGTGTTTTTATCGAAGTTCATGTAATTTCCCCCACTTTAATTAGTTTTAATTACCGGTCACTGTCTAGTCGTTATTCAGCAATTGCCGTCGATTCCGCACGCCATGCCTTCAAACAGCATCTTCGGTTTCTGCTTTTTGGCTTCTTCCTCGATCAACTGCTCGATCGTTTCTTTCGCATGCATTCCGGCGATAGCCGTGTCACCGATCACAAATGTCGGCACAGCCGTGATATTCGCTTCCTCGTAGGCATGTGTCAGTGCTTTCTCGTGTGCTTCTTTGTACTTCCGGGTTTCAAGTGCTTCCCGGTATTCCTGTTCATCCAGACCGATTTCGCCTGCCAGCTTCGTCAAAATACCAATATCACCGATATCCTGCTGCTCCTGGAAGAAGGCTTTCAGCATCCGCTCATTGTATGCGGTCGCTTTGCCATGTTCTTTCGCAAACTGATAGCCTTCAAACGCAAGATGCGTATGCGGCTACGGAGATACATCGGGCAGGACGATATCGATGTCCATCGCTTCTGCCATCGGATATACCGACTGCTTCCACGTTGACTGCAAGTACTCGCCTTCCGGCCGGAGCGTCTCATTCGGGTAGGGCCGCAACTCGAATGGCATCCATTCCACGTCAACGTCCTTGCCTTTGATCGCCTCTTTTAACGGCTGTTCTGCCAAAAAACAGAAGGGACATACGTAATCGGAATATACATTTATCTTCACTGTCATTGCAGCCACCACCTTTCTTTTACATCTATTTTAATGGATTTATCTGTATTGGTTTTTATTACATTTAATCGAATCATTTGATTTGAATCAAGCAGAATCACTTGGCCGGGTTTCCACGATGAAATCGACCACATCCTGAATGGTGTATGCCTTCAAGTATTCCCCTAAATGTTCTTCTGCGCCAAGAAAAATCGAGAACAGCACATTTTTCATATTGGCGCCGACGATGCAGTCGTCATTCGACTTCGAACATTTCGGCTGCAGCGCACCATCGCAAGTGAGTTTATAAAGTTCCCATAATGAAACGTCGCTCGGGGGCAGACGGAAGATGAATCCGCCGCCTGTCCCTTCTTTTGATTGAAGATAGCTGTTTTTGCGCAGCAGGCTTAACACCGTCCGGACCCGGACAGGATGAACAGACGCACTCTCGGCGATCGCATCGCTGGTCGCCATCCGGTCCGGCTGCAGCGCAAGATAAGTCAAGCTGTGCACGGCGAGTGTGAAATTACTGTTCATGTCCTGCCTCCTTCCGGTCTTCGATGCTATACTGTAATTATATACGTTACAGATGAAAATCGCAACAATTCTGCCTGCTTCCACCCCTGGTTAGTCAAGGGTTCAACCGGGTTCGCCCGATCCGATTTGCTGCCAGCCGTATGCCCGTTCAGCGAGCGGTTTCCCTCCAATTTCGATTGTTTTGCGGTCCACGTCGACGCCTCTGAGCTGCTCATAGAACCTGCAAGCCGGATTATCAGCAAGCACCCAGACGAGCATGGAGCTGAACCCTTGTTCCGCCAAATCCGCTTCTAACTTCTTGAACAGGGATTTGCCGACGCCGCCCGACTGGCATTCCGGCAGCACATAAATCGCATACAATTCCCCGGCGTAATCAGGATATTCCCCAGTCCGTTCTTTTCCGCCATCGGCAAACCCAACGATGGTTCCGCCCGAATCCACTGCAATGAACACATTACCGCTTGGGATACTCCGTTCCCACAGCTTCTCCCGTTTCCCGTACGTCAACCGGTCCAGGTACTCATCCGGAACGATGGAACGGTATGCGGCGCGCCATGTGTCCACATGTACTTTGGCAATTCCCTTTGCATCTTGCTGCACGGCTTTTCTGATCTTCATGACTTCACCCGGCTTTCTTTTCCTGCATTTCTTTTGATAGTAGATCTACTTGAAATCTACCTGTTGTCAGAGCAAGTAACTATTTAAAAATAAGCAAGCGACCAATAAACAGTCACTTGCTTATCCGGTTCGGCAACACAGGCGGCACTTTATTAACTTTCGGCAATTTGCCCTGTATACCTCGGCTCCGTCACCTTAGTGCCGACATAATCAGCCGACCGGAAATCACGGGCTTTCTTGCGGAATGATATTGTCGTGCGTGGCCACAGCGTGGAGTTCCGTCCAGTTTCATCCAAATACCAGCTGCGGCATCCGCCGGTTGTCCAGACTGTCCCTTCCATCGACTGATCGGTCTCCCGCACAAACCGATCTTGTGCCTCTACGCTGGGTTCTATAGAGTCAAATTGCTTTTGCTTTTTAAACGCCAGCACCTTCATGACATGATCGACTTGCGCTTCGATCATGAGAATCACGGATGTATGTCCGAGGCCGGTGTTCGGTCCCTGGAGAAGGAACAGATTCGGAAACCCCGCAACAGTTGTTCCCATATAAGCATATGGGCTGCCTTGCCATTCTTCATGAAGGGTATGGCCTTTTCTTCCATATACGTGATGGGCAAATGGTAAATTCGTCACTTGAAATCCGGTGCCGAAGATGATGGCATCCACCGGGAATTCTTGTCCGGTGCCGTCCACGACTGCGTCCGTCTTTATTTCTTTGATACCCGCTGTATCCACAGTGACATTCGGCTGGGCCAATGCCGGGTAGTAATTGTTCGACAGCAGGATCCGTTTGCAGCCGATTTTGTAATCAGGCGTAAGCTTTTTCCGGAGTGCCGGATCCTTTATCGATTCCTCCATATGCCGGATGGCCATTTTCTCGACCGACTTCAGCAATTTGGGGTTCCGGAAAGCAATGACTCGCGCTTCCCGCTGCACATACAGCTTCAGCCGCTCCGTTTTCATCCGCACTGGATGCCGGTGGTAGGTTTTCCGCTCGTCTTCGCTGATCGGTCCATCCTCTTTCGGCAATACCCAGGCAGGCGTCCGCTGGAACACAAAAAGTTGTTCGGCGTGCGGCTGAAGTTCCGGAATGAACTGAATCGCCGAGGCTCCTGTTCCGACGATGGCGATGCGCTTGCCTCTTGGATCAAAGGTTTCCGGCCACCGTGCGGAATGGAACATGTCTCCTTCGAATCGTTCGATTCCATTGAGTGCGGGGATAGCCGGATCGCTTAAAGCGCCAAATGCACCGATTACAACGGGAGCAGTGAATGGCCCTTGATTTGTCTGGGTCGTCCATTCACCGGCTGCGTTATCCCAATCGAGCCGTTGAACTTCATGCTTAAACCGGATTCGGTCCATGAGACCGAACTTCGTGGCGCATTCCTGGAGGTAGGCATGAATCTCCGATTGGGCGGAAAACTTCCGGCTCCAGTCCGGATTGGGCGCAAATGAAAAGGAATAGAGATGGGACTCAACGTCGCACGCGGCTCCCGGATACCGGTTATCCCGCCACACGCCACCTACATCCGCCGCCCGTTCAAGCAGGATGAAATCCTGTTCTCCCTGTTGCTGCAGGCGGACCGCGGCAGCGATGCCGGCAAAGCCTGTTCCAATTATCACGATGTTCGCTCTATTTGTGATAACGCCTTCATTCATAATTGTTTCCCCCCTGACCATTAAATGAAATTGTCCTCTGAACAGCACAAGCGTTACAACAATCGCTTACCGCTCGGTGGTTAGCAATCGTATTATTTTATCCAGTTTACACCAATTCGTTAAAACGCACTATCGTTTTACCGGTGTCTGTTTATAACGCCGGTCAATTGCGTCGACCATTGCGGCCTCTGTTGCTTGAATTGTGCCAACCCGTTTTCCGCCATTAACAGTGGTTATTTTCCTCTGATTCTGTTCATTTTTTCTCCAATAAAAAACAGGCACCCACTCATAAGCGCTGGACACCTGAAAAACGTTCATTTGATCCATATCAGTCCGTCAACGTTAATCTCCATTCACCGAAATGCGGAGTTGATCGGTATTCAAGTCAACTCTTCCCTTCAGTTCTTCCGTCACGGAAATCGTAATGGCTTCCCCTTCAGGAACATCGGAAAACGTATAGATAACACCGGTATTCACCGTGCCGTCTGTCATAATCACGTCATCCGGTTTCTGACCCAAGGGTTTCACATGTTCATGAAATTGGCCGCTGATTTTTCCTGTGCTGAAGATTTCCTGTGGCAGCACAGTGTACGGCGCCTGTTTCTGCACTATCGCGACTTCCACTTGACTGTCATCAAGTTTGACTTCCCCCTCTGCCGGCACCGCTTCTCCATTGACGGTTAATTCGTACGTCCACTGACTTTTCGCAAACGCCGTCTGTTCACTGTCGCTCATGTCCGCTACCAATCCCTCTACCTGCCCGCGGTAAATGGCTGCTTCGTCCTTTGCGTACTGCAAATCGATTTCCTGAGAATGAATCGTCTCTTGGAGAATAACCAGCTGTTCTTCGAGTTCCTTGATCTTCTGTTCCTGCTCCGCCACAGTCTCTTCCAATGGATTGGTTTCGGTCGCTTGCCCGGCAACTTCACTGGCATTCTCTTCTGCACAACCTGCCAATAAAGCTCCGATCACGAAAATTGCTGCCGCTCCCCGGATTGTCCCTGTCACTTCATAGCCCCCTGTTCTATCAAGCATTCATAATTCCCTTTCTGTCTTCTCTATTATCCTATTATTTACTATTGGAATTCCATCTATTTTTCCATAAAAGTTTGAAAACACTGAAACATAAGCAATACTGATTTTCTTAATTAATTCAATGTCGGTAATGAGAACAACCGTCTTTGATCGTTCGAGACCGATTATCCACTGCTTCCCGGTCTTCCGGGTTTCTGCTAAATTTAGACTGAAGGGACTGTAAAGACTACAGTAGGAATTCAGGAGGAATTGAGATGAACCAGTTAGAAGGGAAAATTGCCATTGTGACAGGCGTGAGCCGACTGAAAGGAATCGGCGCGGCAATTTGCCGAGAATTGGCTGATAGCGGCTGCCACGTCTTTTTTACTTATTGGACGGAATACGACCAGGAGATGCCTTAGGGTATCGATTACGATGAACCGGAGATATTGAAAGAAAAACTTGCGAAGACAGGCGTTAATGTGAGCTGCCTAGAGGTTGATCTGTCGAATAGCGATATCTTCGATCAGCTATTGGATCAAGTATCCGAACAGATAGGCCCGCCGGATATATTGATCAATAATGCGGCGTATTCAACGGATAATGACTTTTCCACTCTTACAGCAGCGGAACTCGACCGCCATTATTTCGTGAATGTGCGCGCCACTGTCTTATTGAGCAGTAAGTTTGCCCAACGCTTCACGAAAAAAGCTGGCGGCAGAATCATCAACCTTACTTCAGGACAATTCCAAGGACCAATGCCGGGTGAGCTGGCTTATGCGACGACATTTGGCCGATTTGGAGAACCGGGGGATGTGGCGAAAACGATCAAGTTTCTTGCCAGTGATGATGCTGCTTGGATTACGGGTCAAATCATCCATTCAGAAGGCGGATTCAGGAGATAAGCAATCCGCAAAAGACCGATTCAGTCACTCTCATAAAACCAGGATGGTCTGTACTACCGGTATTAGGCCTTTTCCTTGTCTGAGATACTAAATGGGAATGAGCGATTTATGGTAAACTGTAAGAAAATGGAGGTGCGCGAATTGGGTAGTGACAGAGAGACTCCTGAAAACAGAAGAGAACGGATGCGCCAAAAGGAACTAAAAAGAAATCCGACCGGTAATTTGAGTGATGGATTCAATCAGGCGAACAGTGGCCACCCGGGAGGTCTATTTGACAATATGGGATGGAAAGGCGCCATCGTCCTCGTTCTCGTGCTCATCGTAGCCTTTATCATCGCAGCGCTGTTTTTTCAGTAAAATGAGAGCTAATTTTTAAGCATCAACAGACTAAAACAAGCCACCCATTACGCCGGCGAGCGAAACGGATGGCTTGTTTTAAAGTAGCTGTAAATGTGGATCATCCTACATTTCATGAACTGGATCTCACTTCAAAATAAACCTAGTATATCAAACTGAAAGATAGCCAAAAATCCCATCACGATAATGGTAAGTTCACTCACTGTGAGAACGGCTTGTTTTGGGTAAGCTGACTGTTTCCATTCAAAGAAAGCCCTTACTGTATAATCCCCTGCAGTGACCAAGATTGGGCCCACTAGAAGCCATTTTCCCGATATTTCTCCCAAGATAGCAAAATAGACCAGCGGGACATAAATGATTACAGAAGCATACCGGCAAATCCGGTCAACCTTTTTATGCGAGTCTGAAACGTAATTGTATGAAAAAAATTCCTTTTCTTGCTTCTTGATATTCAGGGTTTTCCGAAGAACTGCTTTCACCAATCCGATCATCACAAACAGCAGCACTGTGAAAATCAATAATCGCAGCCAATCCATAATTTTCCCCTCTTCTGCAAAATCTGACTTTATTGGCCCTAATCCGATTAAACGTTCAGCCTATCGCTGAATCTCCATATCTGTTCATTTCCGAAGGATATGACGGGATATTGGATGTGGTTCTTCTGATCATGCTGGCCATTCTGGTTGGCATTTTTCTCCTGACCGCTGTATCACTCGATGTCTGGAACCGCAGGAGGAAAAGGCATTTGCGGCCGCTATGATTCTCTTGCTCATCCTGGGACTTTTCTATGAAGAGAATGCGAAAGATTTCACTTATACTTCTTGAACGAAACACAGCTTCCACTCAATTCCCTTATCATTTCTCTGTCCGGACAACTTGCGTCCCCGCAATGAAGTCGTGAATCGCTCGTGCATCTTCACGGGTACCAACCATAATGGCGCTTGCGATATAAAGGCATGATGTAAGAACCCCCCCAAGTCCGATAAGTGCCGAGAAGATCGATGGCCCTAAAAAGCCGAGCAGAGAAAACAGGATGATTGGTGACAAATAGACGAGTTCCGCCACCACATACCGCAAAAATGTCGTCCCAAAGGACACCGCTTTTCCGTCCATCCGGCGAATCCGAATACCCATCAGCCGCTTCCCAACCGTAAAACCTATCCAAAGGATGGGAATGACGAGCTGATAGACAAGCATCAGGAAGTCTGTAGCAGTCTGTGACGGATTTTCGAAGTTATAGCCAATATTGAAACTGAATGTGAATCCTGAGGCAGTTCTTCCTGAACAGAGTAGTCGATCCCTAATCCTGAGATTAATAGAGACACCACTATAGAGAGGGACAGCGACACGAGCAGCCATCTAAGATCAAGGCCCCCAGACGCACCCAAAAATGTGCGGGTTCACCATCTTTCGCTCGCTGCAGGTCTTCTTTTTCCTGTGCCGTTTTTGGAGTTTCGGATACAAGAAGATTGGATTCTTCGGCCATTCGCTTCTCCTCGCTTCCAATTCTGAATGTACTGTTTTCCTCATTTTACCACTTTATCCAAGCGTTTTTCGACTGAATTCTAAAAAACGGCAAAACAAAAAGAGCGGAATATCCGCTCTCATTCACTTGGCTGAAGACGCTGATTTCCTTCGGCAGAAGATCTCATCTATCCTCCAAACGCCATACTGACGGCTAATATCTCTACGTTATCAAGAATCCGAAAAATCAGTTCAACTCCATTTACTTTTTGCCGATTTTCAGAAAGATACCAACCAGCAACCCAATTATCAGACCATTATTTATCTGATTTGCAATCAACGGTGCATCCTCAAAAAAGAAGACGGTTGCTGAAACATAAATAAAAATCCCGATTAAAATATAGAAGGTCATCGTGTCATTATCCAAGTTCATCATCCTTTCTCCATTTCCTCTTACTGTTATTTTCCTATGGATTCTCTAACTTTCGTCAATGGTTCCTTCACAAATTGGTCCTATCCAGTGTATTGAACAGCTTTTCCTTTCTCGGTTTCTTCTGTCTTTTGCCGTTTCCGTTCAACTGCTCCCTTATACAATTTCCTGCAATATTGAAACGACTATAACCGCCTTTGCTTTTCTGCTTTTTCTTCAATTGTTTTTTCACCAAAAAGCACCCGGTATTCCGCGTAGCCTTCCTTCTCCAATTCACCTCTCGGAATGAAGCGCATAGCGGCTGAGTTGATGCAGTAACGCAACCCGCCTTCTTCCTGCGGTCCGTCATAAAACAGATGGCCTAAATGGGAATCGCCGAACTTACTTCGCAATTCCGTCCGGAGCATCCCGTGGCTCTTGTCGAGATTTTCATTCACGTGATAATGGCTGATCGGCCGGGTGAAACTCGGCCAGCCACATCCCGCGTCGTATTGGTCTGTCGAACTGAACAGCGGTTCCCCGGAAACGATATCGACGTAAATCCCTTCTTCAGTAAAGTCAAAATAAGCATTGTCATACGGCGTTTCCGTTGCATTGTTCTGGGTCACGTCGAATTGGAGCGGGGTCAGCCGCTCCTTCAGCGCCTCCATATCTTTCCCGATTCGCCAGGTTTTCTCGATAAACGCTTTTCTGCCGGATTCTTCACAGACTTTTCGGTAATGAAACGGAACGTTCTTATGGTAATTCTGCTGTTTGTCTTCCGCTGGAGAAAAAGTTCCGGCGGGTTCGATTGTTGTGGCAATTCGCTGACTGAACTTCTTGCTTTCTTCCAGCTCGCGTTTTGAACGCTCTGCCAGTCGCTGCTGTTCTGCATCATGATAAAAAATCGTTGTCTTGAAGTGCTCTCCCCGGTCCTGGAATTGGCCGCCATCATCAGTCGGATCAATGCTTCTCCAGTAAGCATCGATTAATTTTTCATAGGAAATGACACTAGGATTAAACGTGATTCGCACTGCTTCCCGGCAAATGGCCTCTTCTGATTCCTGCACCTCTGCAAAGCCGGAAACCACTTCTTGGACACCGGGCACTTCATCGAATACAGGCACCATGCACCAGAACCGGCCGCCGGCAAATGTTGCTTCAGCCATTCGATTCGTCCGCTCCATCTTACCTCTCCTTTTGATTGACTTATACATCTACGATACCCTAGTGGATGTTGGGTTAATTCACTATGGAAATGTTGTGAACTCCGTCCTTGTCCGTTACGCCAAAGCGGCATTCGAGTATTTCATAATGGTTTAATCATATATGCACATTTCAATTTCTATTGTTTTATTTTCACTCTTAAGGATATTCACGTAGAGAGAAGGTGAAGTTCAATGGCCATTTGGGAATTAATCCAGGATCTCTTCGGCTCCAAACACACAGTCGTTCACGTAACCCGGCAACCAGGGGAATCCCTGCAAGCCCAGCAGACACTGAAAAAAGCGGCGATTCCATTCAGAAAAGAAATCGAAGGTATGGCATCGGGTAGCCTGCAGGTTAATACTGGATATGTTGCCCCTATTACTAAATTGAAGGTGAGAGAACGTGATGTCAATAAGGCCCGGAGCGTTTTGAAGGAACTACGATAGCCGCTTGACCAATAGCGAATCCAGCATGACTTAACTTCATTTACATTCAAAAAGCCTTCCACGTCAGAAGGCTCTTACTTCATCTATTTACAATTAAGGCGGCTGAGAGTTAATATTGAGCCATGCCGCCAAATACCTGAAAAAGCTGCACAGCGGAACAGACAATGTTATTCCTTCAAGTATCCCAGCACTTCCCCGGTAATATCACGGAGTTCGATCACTTCCTGATTTCCCCGAAACCAATCATCACCGATGATAAAAAACTGATTTTCCTCCAGCTGAACTTCTTCCATATCGAGTTGGAACACTTCCTCCATCCCTGAAGTACTGCTTAGCGAGGAGGTATTGTCTTCGAACCATTCCAGGTATTCTTCAGTAGTGCTTGTGCCAACCCGGTGTGCCTGTCCATAAAAAGTGTCCACCATTCGCCCGTTAACATAAACTTGTCCATCTGAAATTTCAACTGTCTCTCCCGGAAGCCCGACGATTCTTGAAACATTCTTCCCGCTGTTGTCTTCATACAGGACTACATCTCCCCGGGAAACATCTTTGCTGTCATACGCAGTGGGATCGATCACCAACGGCCACTTATAATACTCACGGTTCCCTCTGTCCATCGCGTCGTACCGGTATTCGAAGACTTCATATGGACCGGTGATGTTCGTAAACGTTTCAATTTCTTCTGTTGTATTGTCATCCGTAAGCGGCGCAAGTTCCTGCTGCGGTTCGGCAGGCTGCAGACTTTCTCGGCTTCCTTCTTCATTGAGGACCAGGAACAGGAAAAGTCCGGCGAACGATAGCAGTAATACGAACACAGCTATATTCCTGACACGGTTAAACGACCGGCGAACCGAAGATCTGGGATTTTCTTCTTTACCGACCTCCCAAATGACGTGTCTCTTCATGGATTCCGTAAAGCGTGAATCGCTTCCCATCAATTCATCAAGGTCCCGTTTCACTTTATTCATGCATGAACCCCTCCCATTCCCGTAGATCAAGCTGATCCCTTAACAAGTCTTTCGCTCTTCTTAACCGCGTTTTCACTGTATTTTCGTTGCATTCGATCAATGTGCCGATTTCTTTGATGCTGAATTCCTGGTAGTAGAATAGGATAATCACTTCTCTGTATTTTAACGGCAGTTTCAGAATTTCATCCGCCAAGCTTGTTCTGCCTTCCTCCCTTACTAGAGAAATCTCTGGCGCCTGTCCTGGCGAAACAATGTTACTAAGAAAATCCGTAAAAATAATCCTTCGATTCTTCCAGCTTCTTAAATAATCCCGACATTTATTGATTGTGATTTTGGAAAGATAGGTCTTTAGAGAAGCTTGATGGCTGAACTGATCGGACTTTTTATAATATGCGATGAACACTTCCTGGGCGATATCTTCTGCAGCCGCCCAGTCTTTCACATACAGAAAAGCCAGACGGACCAAATACTCCCCGTGCTCATCCATCGCATCCCTCATTTGCGTTTCGTCTAAGCGTGCTTTCTCATTGCCGTCCGGTAACCGCATCTGCATCTCCCTTTCCTGAGCACCCAATAGACGGAATTTTTCTGAAATAAGTTTCAAAACCCATTAAAAATCGTATAGAAAAGCCGGCTAACTCCGTTAATGGCAAACCGGCTTTACAGTATGCTAATTATTATAATTGACTGTCAAATCTTTAAATTTCCGTTCCGGTCCAACACCCTCTCTTCGGAAAACAGAAAAAACATGAGAAGCGAGATAAACTGTCCATTGATAGATGAGATAACCTTCTTAGTCTTCGCCTAAGATGGGGAAGGCAATTATCACCTCATCCAGCTCCTTTATCAGATTTTCTAAATACATTTGGTCAGATTCAAAGTTAAAATGAAGGACTGCTCCAGTCCCCGCCGGATAACAAGTTTCAACTTCCCAATATATTTTTCCCAGTAAATTGATCTCACATTTAATATCTATAAATCCATCAATGTTTTCAAGTGAAGCCTTGCCCTTCAGTTTTTTATTCATTACTTTTAATTTCTTCACAAAATCTCTTAATTCATCAGTTCTTAAGTTAGCACTGAATTGGACAGAGTACCCAGGAATTTCAATACTTATCCTTGTTACAATCCAATTTCCATCCCAATAATCTAAGCTATTTGGATATATTCTGCTTACCACTTCAATTTGAATAGCCGCTTCTTTTCCTAATAGATGGATTTTCATAATACTCCCTTGCTAAATGTTTTTATCAAGTTGTATCACCTTATTGCCCAAGGCCTGCTTCGCCATCTTCCACCTG
Organism: Planococcus lenghuensis; assembly: GCF_001999905.1. NCBI lineage: Bacteria > Bacillati > Bacillota > Bacilli > Caryophanales > Caryophanaceae > Planococcus > Planococcus lenghuensis. The sequence goes on along the minus strand of NZ_CP019640.1, from coordinate 1,846,321 downwards.
GATGCTGTATTCTTCATTATTCATACCGCCAATCAACCGGATGGTCCACGACGACTGCTCTGGATCGTACGACAATTCCTGTACACTGAGCACCGCGTCAGTAAATTTATTTTCAGTCAATGCCTTGTTAAGCGCTTCCGCCTCTGACAACGCCGCACCCGCCGGAGTGTCAGCGGGGATGATTTCCACTTTGCCAGCCGCCGCCTGACCGGGATAGGATTGTTCCACTTCACCGTCTTTCACCCATACCTGAACTTGTTGGCCGATGTCGATTTCTTCCGATGAATCGTATGCCTAAAGAGCATTATAATCTATGCGGCTTTCGTGTCCATCGCTTCTCTCTTCCCCTTCCGAACCCACCACAAGAAGATCATTGTCCCCTTCACCTTTAGCCACGATATAACCCGGTGATATGGAGCTGTCCCGCATAGTCGCCGGTATTTTCGGTACCGCAGCTTGTCAAGATTAGCAATAAGGCAAGCAGCAGGAGTTAAATTCTGTTCCTCTTCATCTAACTCCTCCATTCATCCGTGCTCCTGAAGCGCTAAAATTATTCACCATCAGCAAAGAAATGATCTGCAAGTTGTTTGCTGAATTCCTCCATCTTTTGTTTCGGATAAAATACATTGCTTAACAAAATAAAAGTGACATTGGAATCAGTGTATCTCATAAAGTTTCCGCTGAATCCATGGATTCCGCCGCCATGGTGTGCCACCAACTCGGATTTGTCACGCTTGACCATCCAGCCGAGTGCATGGTCTCCGAACCCCTTCTTCATCATCTTTCTCCTGCTCGTTTCGTTTATTAGTTTTCCATTGAAAAACCCTTCGCTGAACAAATGCAAGTCTCCTGTTGTTGAATATAAAGAAGCCGCTCCGGCGGGCAATCTCATATTGATATACGGTGCATTGACCAACTGCCCGTCTGCCAAATTATAACCGGCAGCCCGGTTTTCAATAATGGAATCCTGCCGATCCACTCCTGTACTCTTCATTCCCAGAGGATCGAAAATATTTTCCTGAAAATACGTTTCGTATGTCTGGTCTGTAATCTTCTCAAGTATGTAGCTGAGCAAAATGTAGCCGGAGTTGGAATAGGCATATGCTGTTCCCGGGACAAACTCCAGCGGCCTGGATAAGAAACGATCAATGGTTTCCCGAAGCGTGGATTCACTCTTCACCCACTCCATGAAATCAGGAAAAGCTGTCAAATTCGGAATTCCTGAAGTGTGCGTGAGTAAATGGTTGATGCTGATTTGCCTGCCAGCCGGATACTGGGGGATATAGTATTCGATTGATGAATCGAGTCTGAGCTGTCCCCTTTCTGCAAGTTGCATGATTGCTGTGGCAGTTATTAATTTAGTAATCGAACCGATCCGGTATTTCGTTTTTGAAGAGTTAGGGACATCTAGTTCATAATTACTCATTCCGATACTGGCAGTGTAAGTTACATGGTTCCCGCATGTAATCAGAACCGAACCTGAGAATTCCTGCTGGTCTATCAGTTGATTCAGCCGTTCCTTGATGATCATTCACCTCCAACATTGTCTGGCTTGCAAAAATAAGGTCCGAGATCTGCTTCGTGTGTTAAAACAAACGTCCAGGAGAAGTTCCCGTCAACCATATAAAGCTCTGTTTGCCCATGTACATGCAAATCTTTTGCTTTCACTGAATTTGCATTTTCCATGAAGATGGTCTCTTCTGCATCGTGAAAAAACAAGAAGCATTTCCCTTTTTTCAATTGATTGAATGCTCCTTCGGCCGCTTGCCCGCTTATATGCTTCATTTTTTCATAACTGAAAATATGCCACATGCATATCTTGAAGAGAATTTTCTGTTTTTGCCCTTTGCTGAGGTTCCCGGCAAAGACCTCTTCCCATTTCTGCTGCAGTTCGATGCCGTTTTGCAAGATCTCCGTCTGAATTCCTTTGGCATTTAATGTACGGATTTGGCTCATAACCAATGAATCCATCATGCTTCCTCCAATAGCGATCAATTTAACGGGCTAAAGCTTGACCCAGTAACTCGTTCAGCTTCCTTTCAATCTCTTCGTTCAACTCATATTCCGCTTTGTTAAATAAGGCGCCGTTTGCATTCCTGCTCGCGCCGCTCCGGTGCCAGAGGTATATGACATCGGCATAGAAATCCTCATCGTATTTAGGTCCATCATAGTCGATCACAAGACGGGGCGGTACTCCTTCTCCAGACAATCCCGTCCCAGTGAGCTCATCTTCTTCGTCTCCATCGATATCCCCGCAAACCCAAATTCTCAATTTGTGCTTCCCCTGCTTTTCGAAAACGGCATAGTACTTTGTTTGAAGGTCTACCCTGCACTCCTCAGCAAGCCTCTCAAGTTCCATTATTCTTTTTTTAATCGTCTCATTCATTTCTTCTCGAGGAATTAAGAGGTACCTGCTATCCGGACTCTGGTCTGTCTGCAGATAAAATAGTCGTTTCAAGAACTCATTTATCATTTTGCACCCCTCCTCCTGAAAACCAGCTATTTCTTTCTGCACAAATCAGATTTTATTCAAGATTTTATTCAGGATTTCATTTGACTCCTTATTTTGTCCGGAATCATGACCGCCTCTGTCCTCAGATCAACAGGAGCGAACGTCTTGTCAATGCAGTCATGCCAATACGCCAGATGCCGTTTGTCAATCCAGTGTTCGGAATTCTCTACTTCTTGGCCAGCTTCTCCTTGGACTGAATACCAGTACAAGTACTCGGAGCCATTTAATTCTTCCCGGAAAATTGTCTCCACATACATCTTCTCCCCTTCAAGCGTCGTCAGAACAGCGTCCATATTTTCTCTCAGGAACTCCATCCATTCATCCACTTGTGCCGTTTTTCCTTGTTTCACCTTGAATCGCGTCAATTCCACATTCATTTTTTCAACCTCCCTTAATTGGAATGCCGCAAGAAGCTTACACCGCCTTTTTTGCAGACTGACTTTCATTCTTAACTTTCCATCATCTGCAAAGCTCTTTAACTTTTCAAGGAACCCACGATGAATAAAAAACACCTTCGGGTTCTACACTTGTTTTCAGTGTATCATCTCGAAGGTGTTTTATTTTATCAGATTAAATGAAGATAGCTTGCTCAAGATTTTTTTACAGCGGCGCACTCAAAACAATGTCGCCTTCCGGCAGTTTATTGCCGTATTGCGGTTCCCGCGTGATGGCCACTGTATCCCAGGCATCCAATTCCTGTCCCAGTGTAAAGAGCGCCACCCCTGTTCCGGTTGAATCAGGAGAGAGGTAACCGGCAGGCATCGGTTCACCGTCAGCGATCAGCCAGACTTGGTAAATCGCATCTCCCTGGAGAGGCTCGAGTTCCGTCGCTTCAACTGTAAGCGTCAATTCCTCGTTTGTCCCTTTTACGATAGAGACCGCAGCATTTCCGGTGAATGAGCCGTTCGGTTCCAGCCCGATTTCTTCAAGTGCTACCGCTTCTTCTGTTCCTTCAGTGAGCCACGTGAGCGCGTAGATATTCCCGAGCAGTGAAACGAACAGCACGGCCGCCAGTGACAGGCCCATCCAATTCCTTTTCTTTCGCTTCGTGACAACCCGTTCCGTGGCAGCAGGCCGGTGCTCTTCTTCAAATACAGCGCCCAGCACGCGGGACTTCATCCCTTCTGATGGCTCGGCCGGTTCGGAGAGATAAGGGAGGTCGCCCATTAGTTCAATCACTTCCTGACAGTCTGTGCATGTTTGCAAATGCGTTTCAAATTCCTTTTTTTCTTCAGTCGACAACCGATCTTCCAGATAATCAATCAGACGATCACAGTCCTGATTCTTCATGTGCAGCCCTCCCCTCTTGCAGATGACCAAGGGTTTTCTTCAATTTCACTAACGCAAGCCGGATCCGGCTTTTGACTGTTCCAAGCGGCAAGCCGCAGCTTTCAGCGATTTTTTCATGCGTATAGCCTTTGAAGTAAAACAGCTGAATCATTTGCTGCTGCTCTTTTGAAAGAGACCTGACAGCAGTCTCGATGCTTTTTTTCTTTTCTTTCCACTCTATTTTCTCATCCATTAACGGTTCATGGGAAATAAGTTCGCCGGATTCTTCGATTGATACTTGTCCTTGTTTCCGTTTCCGGATCAGATCGATGGCTGCGTTCCTGCTCATCGTAAATAACCACGATGTGAATTTCCCTTTACTTTCATCATACTTGCCGACGCCGCGCCAGATCTTGATAAACACTTCCTGCATCGCTTCTTCAGCCAAATTGGGATCCGCCGTCATTTTGACCAGGAAAGAGAATAGAATTTTTTCGTAGCGGTCGTAAAGTTGCTCCAGCGCTTCCCGGTCTTGCGCCTGGATTCGTTGATAGAGTTGAGTATCCGAAACCCTTTCCATTGCACATCTCCTTTTTTCCGGATTTCTAGTAGGCGTTTCCTGAAAAACCAGGAAACGAAATAACCTTCTTTCATTTTTGTTCGAACCGGACAGAATCCTCTTTATGGGTCTGAAGACAACTCTGTGTAAATAACAAGCCGTTCCTCATAATTACCGGTGCGGCTGTTGAAAACACCAGTGCAGGTAATCAGATTCAATTGCGCTTTTGAACTGGCCCCGAATATTTTTTCCAACGGCGCTTTATCCGGCACATAGGATTCTTTGTCGGTGACGATGAATGTCAGCTCTTTTCCGTTTGTTCCGGTGATGCGGATTTCATCTCCCGGCTCCAATTCTTTCAGGTTGTAAAATGTGCCTGGGCTTGTCTCACCGTCGACATGGCCGGCCATCACCGCATTCCCTTGCTCTCCCGGTTTCGTGCCAGGCGCAAACCAGCCGATCTGGTAGATATTCGACGGGGCTTCCATCGCCCCTTCCTCGGTTAGCCCCACTTCAATCACTTCAGCCTCTTCACCGATCGCCGGGAGTTCAATGCTTGCAGGTGTAACGCCCGAATAGACCGTTTCAGGTTCAGCGCGGGTTTCGGGCTGTCCTTTCGAAGCCGATTCAAGCGCATCGGTCTTTGTCTCATCCGGGTGCTCCTTTACAGGCAATGCCGGTTGCAGCAGTTCTTCAGAATTTTCCGCTTGAACAAATTCATGGGTGGGCCCATTTTCTATCGGGGAGAAATTTGTTGCAAATCCGGGGTTATCAGTGAGAGTGGTCAGAAGAAATAAACAATAGACAAGGAATAACTTTTTGGCAAATCGATTCATCCAGTCCACTCCTTATTAGAAAAAAGAGGGGAATATTCCCCTCCTCCTTCCTGCATTCTTTACTGTGCTTCTTCTTTTCTGCGTGTAACAACAAGACCGCCAGCAAGGGCAAGTACCGGAAGCGCCCACAGCAGCCACGCCATTTCAGCCGAATCGGCAGTTCCGCCCATGCCCGTTTCCGGCATAGTCGGCATATCAGCCGAGAATTTCTCCGGCATCTGCGTCACGATTGCGCCGGACAATGCTTTTCCGATGGCGAACATCAGCGCATGGCCTTCAGTCAATGTGCTGTATACCGCTTCGTAATCGCCAGCCGCATAGCTGTTCAAGATATCGATCGTGCTTTGTTCATGTTGCTGCAATACCTGGATCGCCGTTTCTTTCGGCAGGTTGCCGCCTGTTGCATCACTCAGGAGTGTGCCAAGGTCAACTGCGAACGTGTTCAGCAGGTGATCCGTGATTTCTTCCACTTTTTCCGTATTGCCGGCAGCGACTGCTTCACCGAGTGCCGCACTGTCTTCATACTGGGTCGAGAAAATTTCCTGGAATGCGGCTGCTGCGTCAGCACCGTACAGTGACTTCACTGCGGCAACCATTTTCTCTGCATTCGCTTCCTGCATTTCCTGGACCGCTTCAAAAGCTTCTCTGCCTTCCCCATCGGCTGCTTCAAATGCTTCAACGGAAGTCGCTGCCTGATAATAGAAGTGTTCGCCGAGCAGCTGGCTGAATGTCGCGCGCAGATCGGCAGCCGGTGTTACCGCTTCTGTGTTATTGAATTTCTCCGGCATCTGGGTCACGATCGCGCTGGCAAGTGCTGTGCCGGTCTGGAACATTCGGTCATAACCTTCACTGAATTCCGCGTACGCTTCATCGTAATTCCCTTCAATTGAATAGTTCAGGAATTCGATAACGTCTTTCTCATGTTCGCTCAAGGTGGAAATCGCGGTTTCCTTCGGCAGGTTGCCGCCTGTTGCATCACTCAGCAATGTGCCAAGATTCGTCGGGAACGTCACGAGCAACTGCTCTTTGAGCTCGGCGATTTTTTCTGCATCTTCATTCGCTACCGCCATGCCGTATGCCGCACTGTCGTCATATTGACCGTCAAGGATTTTCGCGAATGCATCAGCCGCTTCCTGGCCATAAACGGATTTAACTGCGGCAGTAAGCTGTTCGGAATTCATCTCAAGCTGAGCTTCCGCTTCCTCAAGTCCTGCGCCATCCGGGCCGCCTTCTTTCGTGTGATGATACGCTTCAACTGCCACTTCTGTCTGGTAGATGAAATGCGTGGAGAGCAGCTGGCTCAATGTCGACCGCAATTCCGTCGCCGGTGTCTCGACTGTCGGCGCTGTCATCTTCGCTGCATCATCGTTTCCTGCTGCACCGGCCGCACCTGCTCCGGCTGATGCCAGTAATGCCAAGCTCAATGGGACGGCTACCGCTGTTTTCTTCGCTTTTTTAATATTCATGAATAAAATTCCTCCTCGCGTTTTTTGGTGTTATTTATCTGCCTGTGACTGTCTTACACCTACAAAACGCAAGGGCGATGAATTTAGATCACTTTTTGCAAAATTTATTTCTAAATAGTACAGACGACTTAATTTGCGGTCATGCGCAAAGCCCTATAGTAGAGTCTCTATCTACTTCCCTCAGCAGCTATCCGGTTAAACGTATTCGGCTAACTATTCTTCTGGACCCCATTAATGAAAAAATGACGGCTGCAATATGCAGAGCCGTCAGTAAATTTCTTCTATAGATAAGTCATTTCGGCAGCACGACCGTGAAGGTGCTGCCTTTGCCAAGCTCGCTTTCGAGCCGGATGTCCCCCTGGTGGTGATCGACTAATTCGCTCGCGATCGACAACCCGAGTCCTGTACCGCCGGATACGCGGGAGCGGGCTTTGTCGACCCGGTAGAAGCGGTCGAATACTTTCTCTTGATCGGCCGGTGCGATGCCGATGCCGGTGTCTTTCACTTCAAGCCGGACACTTGTCCCGTCTTCTATCAACCGGACGGTTATGCTGCCTGCTTCCGTATAGCGCTGGGCGTTTTCCAGCAAAATCACGGCAACCTGCCGGAGCTGCTCCGCATCCCCCGTTACCGTAATGCCTTCCCCAACCTCCGCTGCCACGCTGACATCTTCTGAAGCCGGCCATTGTGCGATGACCGTTTTCACAAGTGCACTCAAATTCAACGGCTCTTTTTTTGTTTCTGTATGGCCGGTGCGGGCGAGCGTCAGCAATTGCACGACCATCCGCTCCATCCGGGTGCTTTCCTGGTCCATCGCTTCAAGGCCTTGAACTAATATCTCCGGGTCATCTTTGCCCCAGCGTTTCAAAAGCTTCAAATGGCCGCGGAACGCGGTCAGCGGTGTCCGGAGTTCATGGGACGCATCGGATACGAAGCGCTGCTCCCGCTCGAATTGCTGCTGCAATTGATGCAGCAGCCGATTGAAGACCGTTGCGAGTTCCGTCAGTTCGCCCGGTTTTGCCGGAACCGGAATCCGCTTTTCCAAATCGTCCGTCCCTCCCAGTGCAGCAACAGCAGCTGTGATTGTCGATAACGGCTTCAGGCTTCTTGCTGTCAGCCGGTAAATCACGAACGAGCCGATAAGCAGACTGATGATTCCTGTATAAAGCAAGATCTGAAACAATAACACGAAAAATTCCATTTCGTCATCCGCTTCACTGCCCGTTTCCACAAGTGCAAGCGCCCCGTTCACTTCCAGCTGAAACGTGTCGGTATAAAACAGGTCGTCTCTTTCCTGCAGCACGAATTGATTCAGTCCGAAAAAATTCAGCCGTTCCCCGTCCTCTTCGATATCTTCCCAGCCCCGGGACCGGGCCAGCACTTCATCGTCCAGCCGGATCTCCACGGCATATTCCGCATATTCCGGGTACAATACGGCATCGAGCCGTTCCTGTAAGTTCACCGTTTCTTCAGTTGCAGTCAGCTCAGTAAGCCGGGCCTCCAGCAATTCCTGTTCCTGCTGGATCCGCTCGTACAAGAAAAAACCGACTGAGCCAAGCACAATCAGGCCGATCATGAACAAGACGATCACAAAGTACCAGATATACCACGACGTCACTTGATAGACGAGTGTTCCTCTTTTCTGTTTTCGGTTTTGCTTCCGGGGCATGCAGCGTTCCTCCGTTTCTATCGTGGTTAAGAGGTGCGGAGAATATAGCCGATTCCTCTTACAGTATGGATCAATTTCGGTTCGTAATCCCGGTCAAGTTTATTGCGCAAGTACCGGATATAGACATCGACAACGTTCGTTTCCCCGGCAAAATCATAGCCCCAGACAGCTGACAATAGCCAGTCCCGGCTGAGTGCTTCCCCTTGATGGCGCATCAGGAACACGAGTAGATCAAATTCCCGTTGCGTCAATTCAATGGAATCTCCCCCCCGGACGACTTGCCGGCTGCGCAAATCGGCTTCCAGGTCTGCGATTTTCAGTTTTTCTTCCCGGTTCTTTTCTATTGCGGCGCGGTGGCGGCGGCTCACTGCGCGCATCCGGGCGAATAATTCTTCGATTTCGAATGGCTTTGTGATGTAATCATCCGCTCCGCGGTCAAGCCCCGCAATCTTATCGCCGATATAATCCCGGGCCGTCAGCAAGATCACAGGTACGTCACTCGTCTTGCGGATCCGTCGGCATACTTCCAGTCCATCCAGTTTGGGTAGCATCCAATCCAATAAAATAACGTCCCAGTCCTGTTCATTGAATCGTTCCAACGCTTCCTCCCCGTCTGCCGCGAGCGTAACTGCGTATCCTTCGTGCTCCAATTCCAGGCGCACGAAACGCGCGATATTCGCTTCGTCTTCCACAAGCAATACCTTTTCCGGATTCACTTTCATCAGCTCCAATCTCTTCTTTCTTTATTCTATCGTTTTCCGGTGTTCCCTGACACGAAATGAACATGAGAGTTTCATGAGAAATCCACATCAAGTTCTCATGGGGTTATCCTTTTTCTTTCATTTTTAAAACGTATCATAGGAAATGTACAAATGCTCAATCTAAATCAGGAGGTAATTTCATTATGAAAATCACAAAAAAACCATTGATGGCCGGTGGCGTCGCAGCAGTAGTAGCAGGAGGGGCCTTTTTCTACCTAGGGACCGAATTGCCGGGCAGCGCCCAGGCCGCATCGCAGTCCCAATTGATCGAACAGGCCCAATTGACTGAAGCCGAGGCACAGGAAATCGCACTTGGTGAAGCTGCTGGCGATGTAACGGAAGTGGAAGTCGAAGAAGAAGGCGGCGCCGTCATATTCGAATTTGAAATCAAGACGGACACAGGCGTCACAGAAGTGGAAGTCAACGGCGATACCGGTGAAATCGTCGGGACAGAAAACGAAGACGGCGAAGACGATGAGGAATCCGAAGCGACAAAAGAATAGCTGATTGAACAGGCTCTACTGACTGAAGCTGACGCTCAGGAAATCGCACTCGAAGAAGTTGCCGGTGATGTAACAGCAGTGGATGTCGATGAAGAAAACGGCGTTGTCGTGTTCACATTTGACATCACGACCGACACAGGCGTCACAGAAGTGGAAGTCGACGGCGATACCGGCGAAGTGCTCGGGACGGAAGACGAAGAGAACGACGATGACGAAGACACAGGTACCGAATAAACTCCATCAATGCTGAAATAACAGCCGCCAATCCAACTACGGATGGGCGGCTGTTTTTGTGTTACCTTCTGCAGCGGGCCGGAAACATACCCCTTTATCTTCCGGGAGTATATTTACAAAAAATTCAAATAAACGTGTATACTAAAATTAAAGAAAAACCCGAACAGGATGACAATCAAAAAATATAGAAACTGCATAGTACCGTACCCATTCTTTTCTGAAAAGGAGGAACCCGAGATGTTAAATGCATTAAAGAAATTTTCACTGTTCCGCTGGGAGTTATTCCACACAACCCCCAGCGTCGATGAACATTTTGCCATGCTGGAAAAACTGAGAAACGATGGCGTCGAATTCAAAACGAAGGGATTGAACTTTGGCGGCGGGTACGGCGGTGCAGGCGGATTTGATACTGTTTATCATATTTACACCCGCAAAGGAGATGAACCGAATGCGGATGACTTCCATGATTAATAGTCAAGGAATGAAACAGCAAAAAGGAGCTTGGTTTCCCGAGCTCCTTTTTGTTATGGTCAGCTTTCAGTATCAATGATTTCCCCGTCTGCGATCGCTGTGAATTCATAGGGCACCGGTTTTTCGGTCTCTCTCAAAAAGAAAAAACGGTCTTTTTCACCTTCGATGAACTGAACGGCTTCAGCCTTGCGTCCGCCGACAGAAAGAAGCACTTCATCCACTTCCGGATTCGAAATGGAGCCGTAGTAAAAACTGTATAACCGTTCATCTCCCTTGGATAATCCGGAGACCCCCCATGAAATGCCGTTTGCCTGATTATCTTTTTTCAGCAGCACTTCACCAATCGGCCCTTCATTTCCGAGTCCGTCTGCCAATCGCCATTGACCGATCAGATTTCGTTTCAGCAAACCGACATACATCCGCTTATCATCCTTGAAGAAAGCTACCCAATCCTCTTCCACTTCTTCAATTGCCATGATTTCCATCGGTTCAGTCGAAAAACTCTGGATGGTTGCAGATACATCACTCGTTTCAGGAACGCTGGTATGGTTCCAAAACAAGAAATAAGAACCTGCAACCAGCAACAGAATAACTGCTAGTACAGTGATACTCCGGATAATACATCTCCTCCCTGCTATGCTCGTTTCATTGCATGGTTTTGTTCTTCGAAAGTCACATTTTCTGTCTATGGTGTCCCGTATCGCTTGATAGTTGGTATTTTGTTTCCATTCACTGTAGCATAATAGCTATAGCCAGACAATTGGTCTTTTACATGTTTTTCGAATCAGCAAGAAATTATTAGATATATACAAAAAGCAGAAAGATCAGGGTTCCAACTTAACGACCACGTAAATGGAGGAGATTATATGTATGGAGCTGACTCCGCGTTCCTAGGGGAGTTATTCCTCTTGCTGGCTGTTGTTGTATTGCTCATGCTCATATTCAATGCAGTCATGAGAAAGTGGTTAGGTGTGGAAAAAGCAAAAGTCTTTTCTTATAATCACGCGAATGATACACACGCAAAAATCGATTGGACCATTAGATGGATTGGTATTGTTATGCTTATAGTCGGATATATCATTACTATCATTAGGCTGCCCCAAGAGCCCATCTTATTTTTACAGCCATTTGTTTTGATTGTCATTTTCGGTTTTGCTTCCGGTGTTGTACAAGCTGTCATGGAATGGAAATATGCAAAAAATCCGAGAGCCTACATTCTCACAGCCAGCCAATTGGTCTTCTTTACTTTCCTGCTTGTTTCTCTATATGCGACTGACTTTTGGGGAATCGCTTAACCCAAGGAATGAATGTTGTATTTTAAAATTTAAGCCGGGCAAAGCCTTCCAAGACAGAAGGCTTTATAACGGGGATTGTTCTTCCAAGGCACCCTGCGTTTTTATAGTAAATATTGCAGTCAATTAACCGGTTGTTACCTTCAGAAGCCATAGCCCTTCTACTTAACCACCATGCATATAAGGCATTTATATCAAACCTAAACGACATCCACTAAGTAATAAGGAGGAAAATAATGAAAAAATTTTTGTTTCTGTTTCTCTTCATCTCACTTCTTCTAGTACTGGTGATTTTCAGCAGAGAATCATATATATATCCCATAGTTCCATGCTTTTCATAACGGAAAAAGGACATTCTCCAGATTATGAAAAGTACTGGATTAAAGCTTACAATCCGCACTCGCGAGTTGGAACCGAAGCTGATCGCTATAAAATAGTAGTAGGAGACGTTATGGTCTGGAACTTGATCGAAGAGGACAAAGAATATTTTGCCTCCTATGGAGAAAGGGGCGATGAACCAATAATCCTTACAGCCATTGAACATGCAGGCGGGGAAAATGAAACAGGGAAATTCGATTGGACGCGCTAGCAACTGGGGGACGTTAGCTGAACCAGAAAACAGTTGCTCCCCTTTCCCCTCTCCGAGATGAGGCGTATAGACTATCAATCTTTATAAAGCACTTCAAGCCCATGTTTCACCTGGTTCAACAAATCCATAGCTGAAAAAAGGCTTCTGATGGTTACCGGAATCTGTATCTGGCAAAACCGATTTACAGATATAACGTTGATCCCTTTTCATATATCGCAGACATAAGATGACTAAAAAGCGCACAGCACGTTGGTTCTGCATTCTCTTTGGAATGTATGGATCACACTCATCTTCTGCAAAGGTGTTCTTGCGTTCTTCCAAATCCAATTCTCTCTGATGGTATGGGGATTTTTGTTTTTAGGAGCAGAAGGGAACTACCTTTCTTTGCGTTCTTTCTTCTGGGACATTGTTTGGTAAAATGTCTTGAACTATTGTCAGTAAACTCGAAAGAATCTTGTCATATCATGCAAAAAAGATAGCATCAAAGGCGATATCATTGAATATTTATTAATGCCATTTCCTCACTTTTCCCGCTCCACCCTATTTCCGCCAGAATCTCTTCATCCTTCTGAATGATTGCGCAGTTCCCGCACGTTGTACCTTCAAATTTCAAAACTCCTCCTTTTAAAGGAGACGTCTCGCCACGGTCACCTGCTGTATATGATTGATAGTCGCTTTGTTCAATTTTATATTCAATCTTGTAATCAATCGTTTCTGGAGCTTTACCTTCCCCTATATATTCAATGACACCTGAAGTTTGTTGCTCAACTCCGTCTGATACTTCTACTGTATAAACGACACTCCAATTCTCATCACTCCCTGAAAAACTATATTTTTCACCATTCGCACATCCACTCACCAACAGAACCGAAGCAATCACCAGGAAAATCGATCTCAACTCATTTCCCCCCTTGTTATTTGACAAGCACTATTCTTCGTTTTCCTCTTACTAACTGCTCCACTTTATTATGCCGAAGATATTAACTATTCGCTTGGATTTTCGTAAAGGGTTTGTGACTCTCCTTATTAAGCACTACGAGTCAGCTTTGGCAAAAACTTGTTCAAGATTCTTTTTCTGCCTCCGATTCAAGACCCTGTACAATTGCATTTAATCTCTCCATAAGTTCTGAGTCCGTGAAGTGAGGTAGGATAAATACAATCGTCATTGGAAGCTCCGCATCTTTTGGCGAAGCGGGCACGTCAACCGTCAATAATTCTTCTCTCAATTGTTCCATTCCCGCATCTTTTTGGTGAGTGGATGGAAAGCTGTATATATTTACATGTCCTCCTTCAAATTCAAATACTTTTTTATTGCTGTTTTTAAGTTTTATTCCCTCCATTGTTTCGATTTCAGACAAGTGAAGACCTTGTACTTCAAATTCACTGAAAATCATTTCAAGGTTTTCGTCTTCAAGTTCCTCAAGTGTCGAACGGATATCTGATGTTTCTGAACAAGCGGTCAATAGCAAAACGAAAATTAGGGGAATGATTTTTTTCAATAAATTCATCCTTTCTTTTCCTAAGAATCGACACAGGACTCTCAGTTCATTCTGTATGCACCAGTTGTTTACATCAGACGAAAGATGAGTGAATATGTTTCTATTAAATTACTTCATGTGTATGGTAAGCTCAGATTGTAAAAAATAACTAAATCAGGAGATACCTGAGTCTTCCAAAGAAGTGACTCATCGTTTCACAATGAACGGAAATGCTAAATAAAGGAGGGTGAACAATGGATTCTTTAGCCATTATTATGATGATTGCTGGTTCTATTTTCGCTTGGATTCTACCGATTGGAATAACCATTGCATTGGTAATCTTATTCAAAAAGGTAAATCAATTGGAAAAAAGACTAGACAAGTAAGTGTTGAGCTTGAGATAGGAGTTTCAGTGGAAAACAAGGAGCAATTTTCATCAAGAGGAGGTTGCTCTTTATTCCACAAAAGTTCATCCTACGATTGTACCGTCCCCAATCTTAAATTCCATTTGGTCTTTTGACAGCATCACAGGTACTTGGAAAAGTAAAAACCTTTCCAATAAACAAAGACCGTTAACTCGAATTTGAATTAACGGTCTGTTCAAGAATTTGTCCAGTGCTTAGATAACTCGGCGACAAATCAGAAGTTATTCTATTTCCAATAGATCTGTGACGTGGTTTAAGCGCTGTTCAAAATCCTGGCGAAGGGTTTCGTTCAGTTTCTCCTGATGAGATCCATAGAAATTCCGGTGGAGAGTAAACGCCGCTTCTTTCAATGCGTCGATTTCGTTTTTGATGCCTAAATTTGCGGCTTCCTCCGCAAAATGATTTAAATACACATTCGCCGATAAGGCAAGATTGGAATCTTCCTCAAACTGGCTGTTCGGCAATTCCTGCCGGAAATCCGATTCCGGCTGCCACGATTTTCTCAATGATGCCAAATAGTCCTCCAATGAAGCAAATACTTGCGCATCTTCCACTTTTTCCGGCATTAGGTAAGCCACACTATTCAAATCTTGCCATTGTTCCGGTGTAATGCTGTTATCCGGAATGGCCGGCCGATAATAAGTGGTCTCATGGGAAAACAGTTCTTTCTCTGACTCTGCTTCTTCTAAGGGTTCTTCGTCTCCAGATTGCTCATCGGTTACTTCCTCATCTTCTGTCTCTATTTCGTCATTACCAGTGCCTGCCACCTCCGCAGAGGCCGTTTCCTGGGTTACATCAACAGTATCATTCTCTTCATTTGTGGCTGTCTCATCGGCTCCAGCTGAACATCCAGCGAGCACACCAGCAGTCAATGTAAGGGCAAATATTATTTTCCTCAAATTTTTCTCCCCCTCAGGCTTATGGTAATTTCATCCTAACATATGGAAACTTCCTTTTTAAGGGAAAACCCAAAAAAATATTAGAATATTCCCTAAAAACCCTCCTGTCCTATAGTAGGATAAGATAAAGGAGGTAATTATATGGAAACAGTTCTTATTATTGCGATTGCTTTTGCTGTTATACCGGTAGTAGTTGTGGCAGGTGTCGTGTATTTCTTGGCAAAATTGAAAGCCAAACGATAAACAAAGGTTTTCTCAACGTGAAGCAAAATAATTACACTGCGAGATCTATTGTTTTAGCAGTGTAAAAAAAGCACCGCCGAACGCGGTGCTGAATGGGTACACGAATCGACTGATATTCCAGGTTTGATAAGTGGTCGCTCTTTTGGCTGCCCCTCTCTCATTGTTGTGTTAAGGCTCTGAACGACTCGGTTTTCCCGTTCCAATCGACCTTAATTTCCACTTCGTTGGACTGGTTATAGACTTCGCATGCTCCGCAACCGCCTCCGCTGCTGTACTGACCATCCGTCAGCCAAATGCCATTCCCGGAAGTTCCACCTTCTCCTATTTGATAATTAAACTCTTCAGGCGGTTCTCCTTCGCCGATATACGTAAATACCATACGGTCTTCTTCCCCGAAATCATCCGGCGTATATTCGAATGACCAATTCTCTCCGTTACCTGCAAGGGGCAGCGGGTCGACATAATGCGGCGTCAGATCAAAGTCTGCCGTCTGATCATTCCATGAAATGGTAATCTCAAGAGGATCTTCTTCAGAGGTCAGATCGCATACACAACTCCCTGATCTGGTGACAGTTCCATCCAATCCGACTTCCACGCCTTCACCATTGCTTGTCCTGTTCTGTGGCAGCCGGATCTCATAATCGATCTCTACAGGTCTGTCAAAACCTTGGTACGTGAGGATGTATCGCCATGATTCCCGCACACGTCCGTCATCGTCTTCGGTATGCGTTACTTCATACTCAACTGTCCATCCGTCACCGCTTCCGATAAAGTCGAAATGGACATCTTCCCCGTCTTCCCCCATTGTTCCTGTTCCTGGGTAACCGTTATCTGTAAGCGTCAGTGTCAGGAACAGAATCCCGGCCAGCACGAGAATTCCTGTCATGAATACCGGCACAAAATGGCGCCGGTTCCGGTGGGCGATTCGGCGCTGGAGCCGCGCAAGTGTATCCGCCCGTGCCTGTGGCGACCGTTCCACATTCTTCAGTTCCTTGAATAACTCATCGGGTTTATTTGACCGGCTCATTCAGAAATTCCCCCTTCCTCCCGTACGCTCTCTTCAAAGCGTCGAGTGCGCGCGTCTGCTTCGTTTTCACTTTCGCTTCCGTCCAGCCCAGAATAAACGCGGTATCTTTAATGGAATATTCCTGAACCTTACGCAAGATGATTACATCTTTATAATCCTGTTTCAGTGTGCTGATTGCAGCGTATAATTCTTCCGCCTCTTCCTTCCGGAGTGCTGAGAATTCAGGCGTCTCGAGATCTTCCGTATCATGCCGGTCTTCTTCAAAGCTGAAAAACCGGATAATCCGCTTTCTTCTGAAATGGTCATACGTTACATTGCGGGCGATCCGCATCAGCCATGTCGCTTCCGACGCCTCTCCCCGGTAGCTGCTGAGGCGTTTGAATGCTTTGAAGAACGCGTCCTGCGTCAGATCCTCAGCCGTTTCCTTATTCCGGACAAGCAGGAACAAATAACGATAAACTGCATCACTGTGTTCCCTGTACAGTTGTTCGATCTCCTCTTCCATCACGCCGCCCCCTCTCACTTCAACAGACGAACAAATTAAACTGATGTATCGGTTTTTCCAAAAATAATTAAAAAAACAAACAAAAACGCTTGTAAAATACCCAAGCGCAATTCGTCCATTCTGATTTTAGCGGTTTATAAAGCCTGCTTCCGGAAACGGAAAAAATGTCAGCTTGGCTTCTCCAACAACGGATTGTTCCGGTATAAATCCGATTATCCGGCTGTCTGTGCTGTCGAATCGGTTATCTCCCAACACAAAGAAATGATCCGCAGGCACTTCCATTTTTCCTGTCAGCTGCTCCAGTGAGAAATCGCCTGTCGCTTTGCCTGCAATCACGTTTTCATTAGCCAAATTTACAAAAGGTTCTTCCTGCAGCTTCCCGTTAACGAATAAACTGCCGTCTTTCACTGCTATATGATCGCCGGGAATGCCAATTATGCGCTTTATATAAAGTTCTTCTGATCCCGTCGGGTGAAACACGATGACATCAAACCGGTCGATTGTCGTGGTCTTTGCGATGATCAGCCGGTTGTCATCCTGGAATGTCGGCAGCATCGAACTGCCTTCCACTATAACCGGCGTAAAGAAAAATTCCTGACAAATCAGCACAACCAGCAGAGCGAACAGGATCGATTTCATCCATGCAATAAGTTCATCGATTTTACTTTCTTCCACTCGGGCTCTCTCCATTCCTTAGTTTCCCGTCTTAATGAGTAGTGTGATTGCACTCAGTCCTGATTGCTGCCTTTACACGAAAAACCGCGCTTCTTCCCGTCATTTAAACGTAATTCAGTCTATTGAACGGTTTCACCGCTTTTTTGATACCTCTCAGGCCGCCATTAACTCTCGTTTTTCCAGCTGCAACATTCTCAGCGACGGTTAAGCACGCAATCCCTTTGTACCGGACAATCCCCGGTACTTTTTTCATCTCCACATCCCCGTCTATGTATTCCGTACGACTCTTAACGGAGCAAATCTACCCACCTGGCTTTAGCGGTTTCCTGAACGGCAAGTTAATCTCTTTGAAAGCATAAGCTGTTTGTCTATGAAAGTTGGATTCCATCAGGGTCTCTTGTCTTAAACTCCCGTTCCGAAACTTTTATACAACCTGTATTTCTCTCTACTATATCCAAAATTTTCTTAATGCGCCAGTTCACTTTCATATGCGGTAAATTAAAAAGTGGTATTTAATTAAGGTCCCTCCTCTCTTTCTATAAAAAAACAAGTTTTATTATAATTTATGTTTAACGTATGGCTACAGTGGTAGAGGTAAAGTATTACACAAAAGGAGGTTTTATATTTGAAAGCGCTTTCTTCAATGCTCGTTGCCTTGCTGCTGTTCACGGTGTTCCAAATCCCGGCCTTTGCCGAATCACATGGTGAACCCCCGGTAATTGAACTCGAGCAGCAATTTGAAGAGCTTTTGTATCAGGAGACAACTGACGATTGGGAAGTGGTTAACTATGATTCAAAAAGTGCATTGAACTTTGAGCTCCGCTCCATCATGACCTGGCCGCTCGCTGATTATTATGTGGACACATGGTATTTCGAGGAAAACGGCCAATTATACTTAGAACCAAAGGATGGCCCGCCCGGACTTGATACGGACCGGGACTATACTTTGACGAAAATCACTGATGATCATTACAAACTGACACAAGATATTGAAAGCGAACTTTACGGAGATGAAACGCTCACCATCCATTATAAGTACGAAGCAGACAAATGGGTATTTGCCGACAGAATGAACGTAATTGAAGACGTCGGTGGTGAATTGCCAGAGACATCTACATCGCTTCCACTTTTCATACTTATTGGCGGAGCTTTAATGCTGATTGGCGGATTACTGGTATTTGGCAGAAAAGAACAATCGGCTCTGTAATTAAGAAAGGACAGAAAATATGAGAAAGACTGGTTATCTTCTTATTGTGTGCGGCCTATTCATCCTTCTGTTCAGCAGTCTTGCCTGGAGTAAGCAAAGCGAAGCGGTCTCCTACCAGCCGGAAGTGCTTAAACAGGACCATCCTGGATGGGATAGCACCGCTGCCAAAAAGACAATCAGCTTTTCTGCTGCAGAAGAAAAACCCGTACAGCCAGCGGTACAGCCTAATCACACAACGGGTGAAACTGTCGGGCAACTTGAAATCCCGAAAATCGGCAGTCAATACGAGGTATTCTGGGGTACAGATGAAGACACTTTAACAAAAGGTGTCGGAATGTATGACAGTACCTGGACGGTAACACCTCCTGAAAATGGACATGTCGTTCTGGCTGGTCACCGGGATACGGTCTTTAAAAACTTGGATGAAATTGAAACCGGAGACCATTTATATGTTGAATACGAAGGTATCACTTATGACTACCAGGTCCGAAAGACGTGGATCACTCATAAAGAAGACCGCACGGTAATCGTCGAAAAAGAACAAGCTACTCTTACTTTATCGACTTGTTACCCCTTTGACTATATTGGTCCTGCACCGGATCGCTACATCATCCAAGCTGAACTCGTTGCCAAGAAGTAAATACCAAAGAAGAAAGAAGAAGCCAGCTGCAACATAGCTGGCTTCTTCTTTTGGGTGGAAACAGTCATCCAAATTCATGCCCGCGAACACACACCTCTTTCCGTATGAAGAATACATAAATCTGTACAGAGCATAACCTTCCCTTCACTTTCCGGTTTTTCACCCGGTGTTTTTCAGTAAATGAAATTCAAATAAGAAGCCGTGAAGTATACCAGCAGAATCAGAACTGCCGGAAGTGCATACTTCCAAGCAGAAAATGTCTTTTTTCTGCGCAACGTTTACAATGCGAGTAAGGACATGACAATTACACCAATCGCAATGGTAAGATGCGTTTCTGATGCAGCTGCAAGAACAGGGCTTACAGGTAAACAGATTGGCAACCGTGAGAATGACCATGTTGAAGATATCGCTTCCTAAAATAGAACTAAGGGCAACATTAGCGTTGTTGAGCCTGAGTGCCACCAATACCGAAATCGCTTCCGGAAGCGAAGTGGTGACAGCGATCAGGAAATAAGAACTACACACATCCTCTTTATTCTTCCTTGCCTTGTGTGTAACTTTCTGGAACCAAACCGCTGAAATTCTAGTGCAGTCTTTCATCATTTTCACTTTACGATCGGAAACCCGGGTTTCGAGAGGAAATCTTCAAGGAAAATCTTATGATCGGAAAAAATGTTTTCAGGAAGCTCATTTAATCCGAAGAACCGGTTATTCAATGACTCTTCATTTTCTCTGATTAAGTCTCCGGAGTATGCTGTGCAAGTAAATAATACTTGAACCAATGAAACTTCATCTCCATTAGCAAACGTTTTGTCATATGCCGGGCCGGAATAGATACCGAATAACTCGAGCTGTTCCAGACGCAAACCTGTTTCTTCAGTGACTTCTCTTCTGGCCGTGTTTTGGATACTCTCATCCAATTCCATGAAGCCGCCTGGGATTCCCCATGTTCCCGTATCAGTGCGCTGCTGCAAGAGGAGCCGATTTTCGTGTTCCACAACGAACACACCAGCCACTACCATGATGACTCTTTCTTTTCCAACCATTGACCTTAATTTATTGATGTAATCCAAGGGTTTCATCTTCCTTCCTGTTCCTCTTATTCTGTTTCTCTTTTTCTTTATCCGTTAATTTCGTCTTGAATTCGTTACATCGTTGATCGCGGTTTCATCTTTCATATGGACCTTCTCAGTTTCCTTGGTTTGTATCTGTCACTTCAATAACTAATGTCCTCTACTCTTTTTATGGCATTACTATTAAGTCGGCCTTGATTAACAAAGTGATCAATCCGTTGTTTTTCGGATTACCCCTTTATCTTTCTTCTTATTTAATCATTCCTGCCATGAAAATATCCACACTTACTACCATACCTTACTAATTTTAACCTCCGACTTATTACCACGTGTTGGATTCAAAACTCTTTCCTGATGTTTTTGCTATTTTTTAAAAGCCTTTCTGGTATTTCGTTTTATTTGGCATTAAAAATTCTATTTTTATTGAATATACAATTCTAATGATATAGAATTAAAACACCTAGAAAAGGGGGAAACGCAATGAAAGTAATGAATTCCACAATACCTGAAGAGACCATTTCCATAGAAGTGGAACAGTCACCGGTTTGGGAACTGATCATGGGGATTGCCGGATATACCTACAAACAGCTGAGGCATACATTTGAAATGGATGAAGAATGGGCAGCCGACAAAGAAACTATGCCTGCTTCATTGGTCAAAATGCTTGAAAGAATTGAAGAAACGAATCTTTGGTATGGGATGCTCCTGTTGCAAAATCAATTCAGCGCTGCTTCCGTTCAAGAATTTTCGAATTTCCTTGTCGCTCCCGAACAAGAAACTTTTTATGATTGGCTGCTTCCCTATCATGACCGGCAATCTGAATCGCTGCGGAAAGAGGCAGCGCAAAGTCCGGGCTATACAGAAGTGTGGGAGGAATATGCCAGCCTGTTTGACGGCCATAATTATTTAGCGGGTTATATTCGTCATTTGTATCAGCTGGACCAGTCAGAAATCTGTGATTTGATCATTCAGGTAATTAAAGAATGGGAAGATTGGATGTCGGCTAAAGAGGACTGGGGAAAATGGCTGCAGGCACTCGCGTTCGAACAGAATCAGCACAAGCATTTGGACGATAAAAAGCCATCAACGGAGATCGACCGGGTGACAGGGGGCGTTGATTATTTGCCGGAGCCCTCCATTTGGTCGGTCAAACTCATTCCGCAGGTCTCTTACCGTCCTTGGGTACTGACCATTCGCACTTCCGATACCAGACTGTTCTTTTACCCAGTAAGGGAAGATTATTTATTGGAACCCGGAAAACCATCAAGTGATCTGATCCGGGGCCATAAGGCGTTAGGAGATGAGCTGCGTCTGAAACTACTTTTCCAGCTTCAGAAAGGCCCTCTGTCGCTGCAGGAATTGAGTGCCCAATTCAATATCTCGAAAACGACTCTCCACCACCAGCTAGCGTTATTAAAAGCCGCAAAGTTCATAAGGGTTGAGAAAGGCGTCTATTCCATTAACCCCGGCAAAATTGAAAATTTTTCAGGCCAGCTGTCACAATATTTGGGAACCAATCTGTGAAGAAGTACTCGGATTCTTTCAAATCACTATGGACCGGCGAAATCGTTTCCGAATTTGGCGGCGCAGCAGGTGCCATCATCAACGGGTTGCTGTTATATGAATTGACAGGTTCTCGGGAGTGGATGGGAATTCTTTGGCTCGTCTATTTCCTGCCTTCGATCGTGCTGCAAGGCATCAGCTCTCCTTTTCTTAATTATGTTGTGAAAGAGAAGATGCTTAGGAATATCCAATTGATCCGTGCCGGTGCTTACCTGCTGCCTTTAATCGGTGTTTGGATTGGAACGGATACCGTGATCATTAGCGGTTTAGTGATCCTGCAATGTATCTTAGGATTGCTCCAGCCGATTTTCGCCAGTCTCTCGTTTTCACTGCTGCCGGAAATCTGCACAGAAGACGAATTGGCGGATGCAAATGGCTTACTGGACGGGACGCTCCGGCTGATGAGTTTTCTTGCTCCAGGTATCACCTCGCTTTTGCTGCTGCTCCTACCTATGCACTGGATTTACGGTTTTTCGGCATTTCTGTTCTTTATCAGCTTCCTGGCACTGTCCCGGATTCCGGCGACCAGCAGAGAAAAGATATCGGCTTGGTCCAGGAAATTCTGGTGGTCTGAAATGAAAGAGGGATACCGGAGTTTTTTCAGTCACCCGCAACTTCTTCAGTTAACTCTCTTGTCTTCCACTGTTCAATTTGCAGTAGGGGCGACACTCGTCTTGAGCGTTCCATTCATCCGGGGAGAACTCGGAGCCGAAGCATGGGAATACGGTCTTTTTAAAGGAGCTTTCCCCATCGGGTATGTGTTGGGCATGCTTCTTTTGACCAAGCTGCCGAAAAACCCTAAAACGATGTACATCGGTTTAATGGGCGGCGGACTTTCTTTCATGCTGTTATTTTTCGTTTACTCCGTCCCGACAGCATGGATGTGTGAATTGATGGGTGGCATCTTATTTCCTCTTTTCAATGCCCAAAGCGCAGCCATTTTCCAGCGCGAAGCGCCGAGAGACCGACTTGCACAGCTGAGCGCTGTCCGCTTGCTGTTCTTCCGGGTCACCATGCCGATCGGAATCCTGTTTGCCTCTTTGCCTTTCTTAACATTACCGATTCGGCATGTCTATGCTGGAATTGGCTTTATCATTGTCCTGCCAGGGCTATATTATCTCATCGCTTCCTTTCAACTCAAGGAACCGTTAATGCCGAATAAAAAAAGGATATGAAATTACATAGTAATCCGTGTTCGTATGTAAGTACTTCTTTTCGGGCGTTGCACCCAATGTAGAAAGAAGCAGTTAGCACTTAATCGCTTCTGCTTCTTTACCTCTTCATTAAAAATTCTTTTTGAAGTATGTGGCAGATTCACTGTAGCCAAGTGCCTTATAAAACTCAGCGGCTCTTCTTGTAGCTAAAGCCACTAATTTCGCCCCTCGTTCTTTTGACAAGTTCTCCGCTTCTTCCATTAATCGTTTTCCTATGTGCCGGCCTCTATATTCCTCTAACACAAACAATTCTTCAACCCAGCCAATCACACCATTCGCATAAAAAGCGGAGTGATGGAGAATAAAAACATATCCGATAAGCTGTTGATTCAATTCAGCAACGAGCAAATCTGTATTGTTATCTTCTAATAGAGCATTGAACACAGATGAAAAGTCTACCTCATTCACTTCAAAACTTGTCGCCAAACTTTTTGCTAACGGATACAATTCTTTTTTGTCTCTTCAACTGCTTTTCTATAAATCACATGATTGGTCATTTTGAATCCCCTTTTTTCGGTTTACGGCATTGTTATTTCTCTTTTATTACAAACAAAATATTGGAGAGCTTTAACTAGCTCCTTAAGAAAACTCGGTGGAATTAACACGTATTCCCGCTTAGTTGCTAGATCAGTATGGTGATACTGTCGGACTCTTGGCCCGGTCTCCAATGCAATTCCTCTTCTGATAGCTGGGTGATTCCCTTTTCTGCTCGTTCTTTGAAATGCTTGAATTGCTGACTTATAACGGCCAAGTACTTTTCTTTAAGATTTCTCTCTACCTCCTCTTAATTGAAATAGGTTAATTGAATTTCGATACCAGTGAGTTTGATTTCCCTTTATTCTCTTCCCAGATTCCCTGATGTCCGTATACAAATCTTACCATAGAGAGCTCATATCCAGATTAGTCTATGAAAACTCTACTATGAAGATTTTGAAAAACCCCTTATCAAAAATAAAAGAGAGACAGCATACTCTATGACAAGCTTCTCCACTTTTTAATAAAGGGTGATTTTCATTGCCGTATAACTTCCTATAAGCAATCATATGTTTACTAAAAGGGTATCAAGAATTATGCACAAATAGCTGATTTCCAATTCTATAGTTCTCCATTCAAGCCATTAAAAGCGGGATTTATTCTAGTTTTCATACGGAAAAACTTTTAGTCATCGCTTTCGATGTCTATCTGCAAACTCTTTCAGTGGTCCTAATACTTCTTGGACTTCCAATTCGGTTAAGTATGCTAAAAATCCATCATCATAGCGTTTTCGTCCTTTATACATTCTATATGAATTTAGCGTAAAAATGCCATTGGGATCGCTATAGACTTCAAAAATTTCTCTGCTATCGATACCGACCCTATCCGTAATCAGTCGATAATCTTGGATACCTCTTCTTTTACGAGCCAGTTCGTCCAGTGGTTCTGTTCTGGGTCTGCCGTACTTACTTGTGTTTTGGTCATAAATTTCATTTTGCAACTCATCCAAGAGGAAAGTCATTGTTTTTAAATCCATTTCTTCGCCTTGTTCGTTTATTAATTTTATTGTCTCGCTGTTTCCGTCATAGCGAATGACCCATTGATGTTCTTGCAAGTCTCTTACTTGTTTTTCAGAAGAACTCTTCATTTGATACTATTCCTTTCTGACATTCCGAGATCGTGACAATGAGTGTTTTCAAATTCGATCAGTAGTGTTTCCGATTGTTCAATATTAAGTGCATCTAAGAAAAATCCGCTCTTCTATTGTTCAATACATTCTTCCTATAATTAGTGTTGCACTATCCCTTCCAAGCTATAGATAATGGCTAAGACCAGTAACATAGTGCTCTGTTACTGGCCTCTTGGTTAACTGGTTCCTGATACTTTGTTTGTCTTCCTTCTAATACTGAATTCAGATAACATTACAAGGCACGTACGCCAAAATAAATGGATAACGCAGCAATTATCAGCATAGCTACCGAACCAACTGTTATCATCCAATCCTTCGGTTGAATCTTTTGCTGTTCATTGATTTTCCCGCGCGCTTTGCGGTATCTGATCAGAAGGAGACCAATCACGACACCTATCAGGCTCATGACATGACTGACACTGAAGGGCCCAATAACCATTGGGTTAATTCGTGAAAATTCCACCACTGCCCGAATAATCATATAGCCGATGAGGTAATGAAGGAAAATCTGCCCAGTATAGTCCCGTTTTTTCAATTTCAGCCATAAATAGCCGAATAAAAGAAAGTCCAGCAAGAACTCATAGGCTTGGGCAGGATGTAGAATCTCTCCTGCTCGATCAATCCCCCAAGGAAGAGATGTTGAAATCGGTCCGCCGAAAACATCACAGCCGATCCGGCTGATACCTTGAGCCAGTATAAGCGCTGGAGCGGCTAAATCCAGCGTATGCAATACTGGAAAATTGTGCTTTTTCAAAAATAAGTAACCTACCAGCAGGCCGCCTAGAATACCGCCATGAATGGACAGTCCTCCATTATGAATAAAAAAGACGTCCATAGGATTCGCTAAGTAATACGCAGGATTATAGACGACAACGTAAAAAATCCGTGCACCGACGATGCCGCCAATCAAGGAGTAAAAAATTCCATTCGACAGCGTATCATGGTCCATGTTTCGGCGCTTTGCCTCTTGTATCAATAAGAGATAGCCAGCTAAGGCTCCAATCGCTATCATTAATCCAAAAAAGTATACAGTGAAGGGTCCAACACTAAATAACGGTAACATGTTCTGTTCCTCATTTCTCTATAAAATAACAGCGGGAGTATCCCGGCAATGAAATCTGCAATAATGATTAAACTTACTTGGAACGGATTAAGGAATCCCCTTTAAAAGCAAAGACTCGCACGCATCTTCATTATAGACGGTAAATGTAGGGTTTTTATGAAGAAGTATTCTTTTCGTTATTATTATATAAGACTAATTTTTATTATGGAGAGCCATAGGAAATCTTATCCTCTAGTTATCTTCTAAAGAAGAACGGATTAAGGTGCCCCCAGCATTCGGCAACTTCAAGATTAGAATCCAGTGAACCCGTTAAAAAATCTTTCGGTAAGAAACGCAATGATTTTTGTCATCCAATCCATGTAGAGAAAGACACCCATAACGATCATTCCGTATCCCCCCACCTTCATCATCACCCGATTATACTTTTTCACGAACTGAACTTTTCCGATAAAAAAAGCCATCAGGAAGAATGGGACGGAGAAACCGAGAACGTAAGCGAGCATATAACCCATGCCTGCATTTGGATTTGATATACTTAATGCAATGACCCCTGCGAGAATGGGACCTGTACAAGGTGTCCAGCCGGCAGCAAATCCCATTCCAATAACTATTGAACCAATATAGCCCGAGGGTCGGCTACGAAGTTCAACGGTGTGGTTTCGCATTAGAAATTTCGGCTTGAAAACACCTAGTAAAATCAATCCCAGTATAAATACAGTAATAGCACCTATCTGCCGAATTACATCACTGTGGCTCAAAAATAAATGACCAATGGCTGTAGCTGAAAAACCTAACGCTAGGAAGATGATCGAAAATCCTAGTAAGAAAAAGGCTGTATGTAGAATTGCCCGTTTTTGCATCATCCCGTTTTTCACTTTCAATTCTTCAACTGATACACCTGTTATGTAGGATAGAAAAGCAGGATAGAGTGGAAGACAGCATGGGGAAACAAATGACAAAAAACCGGCTGCAAAGGACAGAAGCAGATTGATACTCATGATAGCGTACCTCTTTCTTGTGGATAGTCTCTCTAGTTCCTTTTCTTTTCACTCCTTTCCTAACTTCTTCTGAAAAATATTTAATTCATATCTTGTCCTAATAAAAAATCGAGAATAAACAAAACCCATAATAAAACCCAGCTTTTTAAGAAGCCGGGTGAACGGGACTATGATGAGACAAATAGCTTTTTGAACAACAAAAACTTGCAAAGCCGGTTCAGGGCGTTAACGGGACTGGACCAAACAGCTCTGATTTTTAGAGAGAGTCCCAGCGTGGTCTCTTCCGCGGGTTGTCCCCTTTATTTATGCCTCTCTTATGGTTGGATCTAGGATTGGGATGAGCACATTCCCATCAACCAAGTAAGGTTTAAATATATCCAATGGACGCGGAGGCGGACCTGATATGTTAACACCGTACTCATCATATATTCCGAGATGGCAAGGGCAACGGAAAGTACCAACCTCCAAATTCTCATTAGGACTGACCGTACAGCCCAAATGAGTACAAATCGGAGACAGGATCAGCAGTTCACCTTCTACTAAATTTACATAAACAGAACCTATAAGTTCCTGTTCCACCCAAGCATCTTGTACCGTGACCTCATAGTTAACGGGTTTCGGAAACGGGCCTTCTTTAAGTTTGTCCAAGGGGCCTAAATTTGCCATGGCACTCGTATCAACCGACTCTTCACCACACGCAGTTAGCAAATTCAAAGGGACAATGGCAACGGTGACAAGACCAAGCGCTCCTTTTACGGTTGTACCGAGAAAAGACCTTCTGCTTATCTTTTTTCCCATGTTACCCCGCCTTCTTTCATCTACCATTTAAAATATTAGAAAGAAATGCCGCCGTCCATACTTATAATCTATACTGTGGAATTAATGGATTAGGTGTACCGCTTTTTATTATCCGAGCTTTATCAGCTCATGCTAGGAAATTTTAGGCGTTGACTCTCTCTCGCTCTTTTTCAAGCTGGATGACCTTCTGTCCAGAAGAATTCGATCCCTTCAACGCATTCACTTCTTCTGTCAGCTTACGGTTTTGCTCTAGCAGCTCTGCCATTTGTAACTGAATTGACTGAAGACCTTCTTTCTCAGGAAGTTGGACTTCTTTTTTGTTTTCCTTGTCCTTATTCCCGGTGAACATTCCTTTCATACAGAAAAGCATCATCAACGGACACGCAAGTAATAATAGAAATTCCCAGTTCACACACTCCACCTCCATTCGATTTACCTGTAGTATACGAAATAAGTTTGTAGAAAGTTTGAAGATTTTAACTTTATTCTTGCATTAGCGGGTTATTCCATAAAAAAAGACCGGCTCTGAAAAGTTTTTATTCGCTTCAGAGGCGGCTAACTATTCCGAACTGTTTCAACTTAGATACTTAAATTTCCTATGGCTCAACTGATATAAAACCAAGATTAGGAAAAGGCGGATTAGTTACAGATCAGTTTTATTTTGCTTTATGACTTAGCCTTTCAGCAATACTCTTTTTTTCTCTTCATACTCTGTTTCATCAATTTCCCCTCTGGCGAACCGTTCCCGTAATACATCTAGCGCTCTGTCTTCTTGTTCATTTTTGTTCCCTTTCCGCTCAAAGGGTTTCATGATCAACAGCACAATTCCATATATAACGATCCCGACAATCACAATCCACAACAGCATCATTAAAAGACCTCCTCCGCCCATCATCATCTGACATCCCTCCTTCCCTTCTCCATTATTCACTGTTCAACTTCCCTCTATTTTAGTGGCGTGTCAATGAATTGATTGACAGTTTCCACCATGAATTCAGTTGTCATCGGCCCGGAGTGCTTTAGCCGGATGATTCCTTCTTCGTCAATAAAAAACGTCTCCGGCTGGCCGATGACGCCATACGGTTTTGCCATCGAATCATTGTAATCCAACAAGTATGTCGACGTGGAATTGAACTCGTCGATAAATTCCTGTACCTTAATCTTCGGTTCCGCCCGGTCCAGGATGAGGAGTTTTACTTGATCTCCGTACTGCTCTTCGAATTTCTGCAGTTCAGGTGCTTCTTCCCGGCAAGGTGGGCACCAAGAGGCGAAAAAGTTCAGAACGACGAATTGGCCTTTATAATCGGAGAGGCTCACCATGTTCCCGTCCATGTCTTCCAATGTGAAATCCGGTGCCGGGTCTCCCGCCACTGCAGCGGTTGAGTTCTCGGCAGAGCTGACGGCCATATAGAAAAAGCCGCCGGCGATTACGAGCAGGAGAAAAATTCGCAATAATTTCTTCATAGCGTTGCTGACCTCCTTTCAGGCTCCTGCCTGTTCCATTCAGTCGCTGTGTTTTTGGATGTTCGCTAACTGCTTATTGACCTTGCGCTGTTCTTTGGTCATTTGGGCGATATAGAGGAGAATGATCAGCCACATCACAATTAAACCGGTTATTAAAAAAGTCATCTCTATTCTCCTTTTCTCAGTACTGTCCGGCTTTCAGTTCCCGGACACGATTTTTCTGCACTTCAAGCAAGAAGCGGTAGATCAGCAGCGCCACAAAGAAAAGCTGAAAAGCGAATATACTGTAGAACAAGGTCTGCGCCATTTCAGCCGGCATGTGGACGCCCTGTTCATCGATCACTTTCGGATGAATGGTCCGCCACCATTTCACCGAGAAATAGACGAGCGGGACATCCAAAAAGCCGATGATGCCGAAAATCGCGGCGAACCGCCGAATCCGTTCGTCTCCTTTGACGGATGCCCGGATTAGCAGATAGGCGATATAGATGAACCAAAGGATGAGCGATGTGACGAGTCGCGGGTCTTCCCACACCCACCAGGCATTCCAGACAGGCCGTGCCCATAAGGATCCGGTGATGAGTACGATGGTCGTAAAGATGACGCCGATTTCAGCTGCCGACACAGCAAGGTAATCCCATTTTTTATTTTTCGTGTACAGATATAGCACCCCGCCGATGAATACAAGAAAGAAAGCGGCAAACGCCACAAAGGCACTTGGCACGTGAAAATACATGATCCGTTGAATATGGCCCATGAACCTTTCGGTCGGTGCGTAGAAGAACGAAAGATAGAACTGAATCAGGAGTGCTGCCGTTGCAAGCAATGCGACTGGCAGTTTGATAACATGCAGAAATTTCATGAACTTACTCATTTCACACCTCCAGTAATAAATCGAATAATAGCAGCGGAATGACGGTAAAGAGAATATTATATCCGACCAGCATCAGCAGCCAGAGACCGATTCCCTGCTCTGTCACCGGGTAAAGGGCCGGTCCTGTCAGCTGGATGACAGAAAGCAGAAGAGGGACAGTGAGCGGGAAAATCATAATGGGCAGAAGCAAATCGGAAATCCGGCTTGCTTGAGCCAAGACAGACAAAAAAACGCCAACCGCTGTGAATCCCCAACTGCCAAGCAGAACCGTGACCACCAACAAGCCCAGTGATTCCGGATAAGGTTGTTTCAAAAACAAAAAGAATGAAGGGACAGAAACTGCAGTAACAAGGGTCACGAGCAAGAGATTCCCGGCAAGTTTTCCAAGAAAAAGCGATCCGCGGTCAACAGGGGATGCAAGCAGCCCTATATCCGTCCCGTTCTCCTTTTCATGGATTCCATATTTGGAAAACCCCAGCATGGCGGCCAGCAGGATCGGCAGCCATAAGATTCCGGGTGCCACCAGTTCCATCGCTTCGGTATTGGCATTGAAAGCAATTTGCAGTACCACATTGAATAGGATGGCGAAGATGACCATAGATAAGAGAAGAGATTTGCGCCGAAATTCTATCCGCATGTCCCGCTGGAATATCAGGAATGCATCACTGAGGAACTTCATGCAGATTCCCCATTCAACAGAAAGCTGTACCGCGCCATTAAATCGATATACCCTTCACTTGTACACGGCGCTTCATGAACAATTCGACCGCTGTTCAGAAGCACAGCTTTCTCGCACAGCTCAAATGCATGGCGGACATCATGACTGACGAGCAGATAACCGACCCCATGGTTCCGCCGTTTTTCCAGAAGATATTCAAGCGTTTTTTTGGATTGCAAATCCAATCCATCGAACGGTTCATCCAATATCAAGTAATCCGGTCCATGGACAAGCGCCCGGGCAATGGACAGCCGCTGTTTCATCCCTTTTGAAAAAGTATGGACCGGTTCATCTTTAACTGGCAGTAAATTCACTTCTTCTAACAAGCCCAGAAGAGGCCCTTCATTCTTTTGGCCATATAGTTTTTGATAAAAGACCAAGTTTTCCAAGGCGGTCAAATCTTCGTATAGGAACGAAGCGGGAAATACGAGTCCGAGCCGCCGTTTCCATTCCTTCTCGTTAAGTCCGGCTATCTGGATTTCCCCCGAAGCCGGCTTAATGAGCTGGCTTATTACTTTAAGAAGCGTCGTCTTCCCGGCTCCATTGGCTCCAATGATGGCGATGCACTTACCCTTAGCCCATGAGAAGTTGATGGAACGCAGAACGGGCTGGTCATTCAGCAGGACATGGACGTCTTTCAATTCCATTAGCCAGCCGCCCGTTTCTGAAATTCAGTTGTCAGTTGAATCAACCGGTTCCGCAGTTGCTCTTTCGTCGTATCATACGTTTGCCGGCCGACCAGATTGCCCTGATAATCTTTCTCTAATTGAAACAGTTCCGAGAGCAACTGTTCTTTTTCCGCTAACAGCCACTGCGTATTTTTCGATTTCTTTTTGCTGATAGTGCTTGCCATGTCCCGTTTTAATCCAATTAGTGCAGCAGAAAAGGCAGTAATAATGAGGAGAATGGTTATGGCAGCTTTTCCATATCCGATTCCTGCCCGACCAATGATCGGATAACCATCTGAAGTAACTTTTTGTTCACCGGCACTCACCGCTTCTGAGGGGCTGGTACCTTCTCCAGCACCTGCCGGAGCGGAAAGATCAGCTATCAGCTGAAATGATAACCGCCAAGGCTCCCCCGGATGCAGATTCAGTCGGGTAAACCTTCTGTACTCCTGCCCGTTCATTTCGAATAAATCAGACTGCGTCATGAGATCACTGGCCGTAAAAGACAAGACACCCGGCTGAATAATCACTTGAAGATTTTCGGTGATTAATGCTTGTTCAATTGTAAACTGAGCGGCCAAGTCCTCCATCGGCATCTGATAGGATAGCATCACCTGCCGCTCGGATTCGGCTGCAAGTCCGCTTTCAATAATGACACCTCTTTCAGTTTCCGTTACTTCAGCTGCTTTCAAGTCGCCCAAAAGGGAGAGTTCTGAATGATTATCCGGCAAATAAACCGGCAGTTGGGATACAGTTTCTTTGCCGTCATTCACAATGGTCATGACTTGAACGATGGTCAGCGTGTTGGCGTCCTGCGGGATCACCATCAGATTTTCTTCTGTAATGCGAACAGGTTCTGTTACTGCAGCCTCTGTTGGATGTGCATGGAGAACAAATGAAGTGGTGATCAGCACAATCAAACCGAGTATCTTACTGATTCCACTATTCAAGATCCTGTTTCACTCCTTTGCACCGGAGGAACAGTGTCAAGTACTTGGGCGATTTCCCGGTCGACTGTTTGTTCCACACTGTCTGTATTTTGGTTTTCCTGTTCCAGTCCAACAAACTGGGCAGCCACCACTGTCAGCTGGATTTTTGCTTTTCGGTAGTCCGTATCGGACATCTTCTCCATGTGGTAGTCAAACTCGAGCTCTTTCAACTGCAAAAACACCTGTTCCTTCTTTTGAAGGATGTCACTCGTTTCGATTTCTATATCTTGCTGGCCGCTTTTTGAAAAAAGCGGGGATAGGATAAACAGCAGACTCCCTACTCCGATAGCGGCGATCCATACATAAATTGCTTCCACTTCACGTTCCCGCCTTTCTTAAAGCCAATTTCGTAATTCTGCCTGAACTCGTT
The DNA here is from genome assembly GCF_001999905.1 of Planococcus lenghuensis. Taxonomy (NCBI): domain Bacteria; kingdom Bacillati; phylum Bacillota; class Bacilli; order Caryophanales; family Caryophanaceae; genus Planococcus; species Planococcus lenghuensis. The sequence continues at coordinate 1,813,606 of NZ_CP019640.1, read as the reverse complement.
TCTCCACTTCCATTGAAACGGCAGGTTCAGCTGTATGGGCATTTTTCATCCCGTTTCTTCTTCGCAGCCAAGTTTTCAGCAATAAGAACACCCCTGTTATTCCTGCTGTGATACCAACAATTGGCAGAATCCAAGCGGCCACGAGATGAAATCCTTCTTTCACCGGGGAAGCCAGTATCCGTTCTCCGTACTTATCCACAAGAATCGTGACGACTTCATCCTTGCTATTTCCTTGTTTCAAGAGCTCATAAATTTCTGCACGGGTTTCAGTTGCAGTTGACAATGTACAATAATCGGCAGTCATCGAATCAGTACAGCCTGGTGGATGAATCTCGCGCGCCACTTCCAGCATGTCGGCTCGACTAACGACATTTACCTGTGCTGAGGTGCTATCAGGAAAACTGAATGGCAGCAACAGTATGACGAATGCAAGCAACAGGACGGTTATTCTATCCATCATAGACCATCTCCCTTCTCACACTCATTGTTGCTTTCCGTGGCCGTCTCTTCTCTGGCCACAGCGAGATAAGTGTTCCGAGTATCAATACATAGCCTCCGTACCAGATGCCAGAGATCAGTGGGAAAATCTTCACTTGGATGACACTGTTTCCGGAGTCCGGCACCCAACCGTTCAAGATGACAAACAGATCTTCTTCAATGGAACTAACAACAGAGACTTCCGTCGTCGGCTGATTGCCGTTCAAATAAGTAACTTTTTCAGGTCGGATGACTCCGAGGTATTCCCCATCCTCTTCGACAAGAAACTCCCCGTAAATGACATTGGTCATTTCCGTGCTGTATTCACCAAGACCGCGGTACATGAGGGAATAATCTCCTACCATGACCACTTCGCCTTCCGTTACGTTGTACTGGGTATCGACTGAAAATGCGCCAGCTCCTGTAAAGCCCATCACAATCAGGATGACACCGAGATGGGCTACGTATCCCCCATACCGTTGGCGATTCTTGACGAACAACATATAGAATGAGCGGAGCGCGTTCTCCCCTGTCACTTTTTTCCGTGCCTCTACTGCCCGGAAAAACTCCGTTGTGATAATGACGAAGACAAAGACCGAGCTGGCAAAAGCCGAGAGTGCCATCCAGCCTCTTACTCCACTAATAAATAGCGCAAGTGCGACAATCAAAGCGGCAAACACAGGAAGTGTCAGATTTTTACGGACTAATTTCAAGCTCGATTTCTTCCAAGCCAAAATTGGTCCGATTCCCATCATGATGACGATCGCAAGAAAAATTGGCACATTAACACGGTTAAAGTACGGGGCGCCTACCATGACTTTCGAGCCCGTGACCGTTTCTGAGATCACCGGGTAGATCGTTCCCCAGAAAATAGTGAACGCAGCGCCCACCAGCAATAAGTTATTGAACAAAAAACTGCTTTCCTTTGAGACAGCTGATTCAAACGGAGCATCGGCCTTCAATACAGAAGCCCGAGTCATAATTAGATAGAGGGCTCCTACAAGAATCAATCCGATAAACCCGAGAAAATAGGATCCGATTGGTCCATTAGCAAACGAATGGACAGACCACAGTACCCCGCTCCGGGTCAAGAATGTCCCAAAAAGCGTTAACAGAAACGTAATGGTCACCAAAGACACATTCCATTTTTTCAGCATGCCTTTCTTTTCCTGCACCATCATGGAATGAAGGAAGGCGGTTGCTGTCAGCCAAGGCAGGAAAGAAGCATTTTCGACCGGATCCCATGCCCAATAACCGCCCCAGCCAAGTTCGACATACGCCCACTGGGCGCCATAGAGGATGCCGATACTAAGGAAGAGCCAGGACAGCAATGTCCAGCGCCGGGTGATCTTCAGCCATGTCGCATCCACTTTTTTAAGGATCAATGCAGCCATCGCATATGCAAAGGGTACGGAGAATCCGATGTACCCTAAATAGAGTGTGACCGGATGCACAGCCATTCCCGGGTTCTGCAGAAGGGAGTTCAAGCCATTCCCTTCACTCACCTGTTCCGGATTCAGTGCGAACGGTTGTGCAATCGAATTGAGCAAAAAAGCGAAAAACAGGTTGATTACCAACAGAATGGCTGATACCCAGGGCAGATAGAGCCGGCTTTCCCGGTGTGTAGACCAAGCAACGAACATTGTGTATAAGCTCAGTATCCAAAGCCACAGTAACAGTGATCCGGCATTTCCGCCCCAGAAAGCGGAAACTTTATAGAATACTGGCAGATCAGTACTGGAATACTGAGCGACATATTGATAGTCAAAATTACTGGTCACCAACAAGTAAACAAGTGACGCAGATGCAAGTGTTGTCAATCCGGCCAGTACAGCAGCAGCGTATTTCGCACTTCGAAACCACTTATGACTTCCTGTCTTTGCGGCTGCCACGTTCGCGAATATTGCATATGGAATGACAATAATGGCGAAAATCAGTGCCCAATGTCCAATGTCACCCATCATTCATACCCTCCTTCTGGTTGCCCAGTGGTCGGCTCGTGTCCTTCAGGTGGAACCTCCCCATTTTCCTCCATCGCCTCATACTTTGATGGACATTTCACAAGCAGCTCGGTTGCGATGATGGTAGTGCCATCTTCCTGCAATTCCCCTTCCACAATAGCTTCCCAGCCATCATTCATCGTGTCGGGTTTGACGCCCTCATACAGGACTGTGACCCGCTCTCCGTTTTCGCCTTCCAAGTCGAATTCAAGCAGAATCTGTTCCGGATCCCACTTGAGTGACTCGCCAACAATATTGCCACTTACTTTTACAGGCTTCCCAGCCGCTTTTGCTTTATCCACTAGCAATTCATCAACAGTCAGATAAAAAGTTCCGGTGGAACCGATGCTGGTCAACATCAGGCCGCCGATGACTGCAAGGAACGTAATAGCTGCAAGGATGATTTTCATTTTCGTTTTCATAGTGGCACTCCCATCTCTATTGCTTCTTTGTCCTACTCTTTCTGCAATCTCTTTGAAACAGCTAACTGGAACTAGCCTCGTGTATGTTATTCGATTATTGATTGGGACAGCTTAAAAAACATTCGTAACAGAAATATCTCTAACTAGTGTTCTTGTTTCCCAATTTTTATGTGCGCTTCTACCATAGCAAGTAAATTTGAGGAAAGTATGAAGAAATCCCCTCGAGTTGAATTAACTTCTCATTTCTAATGTAATTTCAATCAATAATGGGGTTATCACAGATTTTTTTGGTATCTGTCCCTTTCTAATTTTATTAGCTAAAAGCTCCTCTCTCACTAGCGCTCTACCTATTTGTAGTTAGCGGCGTTAAGACCCTGAAAAAACGAAAGACACTCTTCTGAGTGCCAAAAAGGAATCGACGTTATAGAAACGTCATTTTTATACAACAACAAGTAAATCATTTGGCAAAACTGCTACTTTTATTTTGTTGAAATTGAGTACTAAGCCAGCGCATAAGAAACCACCCTGCACAGACAACAGCAAGACTGATGAACACCGCATGGTGGACATTTAGGTGAATCAGTACTTGTGCGAGGAGTGCAATGAGCGCTCCAAACACCACTTGGCTTTTCATGCTCTTCGGTGAAGTGGCAGGATCGGTGATCATGTTAAAAGTAAAGATGAATAAGCCGCCCCACATGAAACTGCTGAAATGGGTGTTCCAGATTTCCGGCCATAGGAACAGTCGGAGAGCGTGGATACCGACAAACGCTCCCAGGAATGTGATGACGAGCGGTAGCTTATGCACCCGGTAAACCAACCAGAAGCCACCGATAGACATCAAGGCGAGAACCCACAAGTAATTCCCCCATTGCAGAGGATCTGTCGCTGCTATAGGTACCAGCAGGGCAACAGCTACGATTCCGCTATTGGATGGATTGAAAATATGTTTCCCTTTGTAGCGAACCAAGTGCTTTAATGCGATGGCTGCTACAGCTGCAACCATAAACGGAAAGAGTGCTTCCGCCCGAAGAGCAAGCGAGATGCCCAGTCCCGTAATCAATGCGCTCGCAGGCCAAATGAACTTTCCCTGCTTTGCGTAGACAAACAGTATTTCAAGTACGACACACAGCACCAGTGTTACCGCAATCTGGACTACGGTTACAGAAAACTGCAGCAAGGACAGGCCAAGAACCGCATACGTACTGAGCAGAATAATCTGCATCGTGCGAGGATCACGTATTACTGCCATAGTTGCTGCAGCTCCTCTTCGATGGATTTGATCGGCACATTCATTTCCCGTTCAGAGATATCGAACCAACGAACTGTTCCAACTGCATCAATCAGGAAGATAGAATGCGTATCAACTGGGCCCATGTCCATGCCGCCTGGCACGTCTGTTATTCCATAGGGTTTTCCGATTTGTTGGTTTTTGTCGTAAAGGATGGGAACAACGATTCCATGCTTCTCGCCGATCTGCTTGCTGAAAGAAACCGGATCTGTCGTAACTGCTAAAATTTCTGTGTTTTCTTTGGCATATTCATCTGCTTTTTCATTCAGCTGAACCAGCTGATCAAGGCAGGCTTGTCAGCCGTTACCTTCATAGAAGTACAAGAGGACGTTCTTTCCGCGATAGTCTGAAAGGGAGATATCCCCTTCTGTAGAAGCGAGCGTAAATTCTGGAGCAGCTGTTCCAGGATCTACCCCTACAGTCCCACTGGCTGCTGTCTGTTCTTTTTGAATGGACACCAGTACGGTCAATGCCAGAATTAGAATCCCCGTTACAAAGAGAGCCATTAGCCAAGTCTTATTTTGCTGTTGCTTTTTCTTTTGATTCATAGCATAGTTTCCCTTCTCTGCTTTCTGTTTGATGAGTTATCTATTGGCCTGCCGGATAGGACTTCAGAGGAGTCTCTGGTTCCTTTTCCGCTTTCACCCACTTGTAAAAAATCGATCCGATCACGATACTATAGGCGAACTCCTGAACGACTTTCATGATGACCCCGCCGAGTTGTTGATCATCAAGTGGTGTCGCTATAAAAAACAATTCCGGCGCTTCTAGAACAGATGAATACAACACAACATCAGAGAAAATAATCAATGCACAAGCCGGCGTAATTAGCATTCCATTCGCGAACATGTACCCCATCTTCATGACGTATGACATCCGGTTGATCAGGCCATCTGGCGCAAGGACCTGAATCCACATAAGGAACGCCGATATATTAATAACGACATGCACTACTTCAAGCAGCAGAACGTGCTCTAGGATGTATTCATAGATGAACGGGATATGATAAAACGACCAAAGCAGATTGAACAAAAACAAATGCAACAGTGGCCATCGTAAAAATCGGAGGAAACGGATATTGAAGACCTGCTCGTTCAAAAAACGATAAAACTCGATTGGCATACCGAGTAGAATAAGAGGCGGCATGACAACATACATCAACGATTGCTGGAACATATGTATACTTAGCACCGAGTTATTGGACATTACCGCTACTGGTCCGGCTAGGGCTACATAGACAGCAAGCAAGCCGGCGGCAAAGGCGGCGTTTTTCTTTAAGGGAATTCCACTTTCTGAGAAACTTGGTATGCGTCGCATAACGCGCAAATAAAAAATATAAATCACCGCTAAAGCAATGAACAGAAGTGGGTTCCATACTTCCCACCATGCATACTGCTCAAATAAAGTTCCTTCTCCATCCGCTTTTGCATTCGGATCATGAGCAAATACCTGTAACGGCTGTAGAAGGAACAGAAACGAAAAGAAACCAACTGCATTGATACGGATTGTCTTCATCGCGATACCTCTTTTAATTAAGTTCTGGCTTACATAGAGAGTATAAATTAAATTTTTGTGGAACTTGTGAAGAAATGAATGTTTCTCAAGACTTTATGAAGAGTAGTGGGAAAAGAAACATAGAGAAAATAAGTGAACAATAAAAAAAGAAGTACCGGAAATTATCCGATACTTCTTAGTTTCTGCCAATTGACTAATGACCTTTAGTAGATTTTCACTCATTATACCTGACTTTCCCAGGTACAACGATACGAAAGGGGAATGTGACTTCATCTCCGTCCACTATAGTTGCTGTGACCGTCAAGTCCACTGTGCCTGCGGCATGCAGAATATTTCCCGTGAGTTTGAATTCATTTTCTCCAGTGTGGAAGGCATTGTAACTGACTTCGTAATCCGGGGGCATCGATACTATTACTTCTGCGTCCTTTACATTGTGTCCGTTGAACGTAACAGTCAGCACATTAAGCCCTAACTCCAGTGGTGAAATATTCAATTCAATGTCTAAGCCCTGTTGCTGCATGGCAGTCGGATAAATTCCTTGTTCAGCAGCTTTCGGTGTCGAGACAACCAGTAACCCAGCGGCGAGTAGAACAACGAAACCATACACAACTTCTGCTTTCGCACGACTTACCACGACGTTAACCGATTGAATAACCAATCGCTTAATTGTCCTGCGTTGAAAAAAACCAAGGACTGCAATAAGAAGAGTAAATATCATTTTGATGGTCACCGCTTTTCCCCATTCGCTTTCCAGGAAACTTTCCACAGAAAAAGAGGGCACATAGGCAATCGTCATATAGAAACCAGTTAGAACTAACACACCTAAACTGATCAGCGCCCATGTAGAGTACCGTGGCAGCGTTTCAACTAACAGTTCTTTTACTTCTTTCTTTTGGGGAACGGTAATGAGCGCGATTAGTCCACCGATCCAAACAGAAGCAGCCAGTAAGTGAAAGCTGCTGGCTGCAATAGACCAGTAGCCGCCGTATTGTGGGTAAGCGGCATGCCCGGTTACCAACGGCGTCAGCAGTAATGCAACACCCGCGAACACAGTTCCTGCGCGAGTAAATAACAAACCAGCCAGAAGAAGTACAAGCTGTAAAAGTGGAATCCAGACAAACTTCAACGATATGAACTGGCTGATGGGTAAACTCCCCACCTCTTGATGAAGTATTAGCAACACGGCACTTATTCCAACTGCTGTTAATCCAAATAGAATGGTTGAAACAGTCCGCCACCGCCTTGAAGTATAAGACGGGAAAATGAATGATTTGAAAAACAGGAATCCGAATAACGCTGAAAGACCTGTAAACCACAGCCAATAACCACCTTGGCTGATACCTGCACTCGAAAACCACTCCTCACTCTTGGCAGTGGTATTCCCGCCCTCTTCAATCGGAGTAAAATGGTCCACTGCAAAGTAGAAAACATCCAATGTTTCAGGTGCAAAACCTTCCGGATTGGCCGGGCGTGCATACCACGTCACTTGGTATGTGCCCGGCAGTGCTTCTTCAGTCAATTCCACGGTGATATGGTTAGGGTCTGCAGAATCGATCACCGGTTCAGCTGTTGAAATCGCCTCTTGATGATGACCGAATACCCCGACTGCCGTCAGGGTCACCGGCTGATTAAACCAGAATTCCAGTTGTCCGGGGGAACCTTCTGTAGTCTCGCCATCTGCCGGTGAATAGCGGAGCAGTTTGACTTCCTGTGATTCTGCAGAGGCAGTTGGCTGGCTAGCTGCTTCTACAACCCGGAACTGTATTACTTCTTCGATAACAAATCCATCTAGCGCTATTACGTTTGCCGTCGCGGTATAGGCACCGGGTGTCAACTCACTGGGAATTTCACTTATCACATGCCCCCTATTTTCTGGGTCTGTTTTTGTGTCTTTCAAATCAATGATTTTACCTTCGCTGTTCACTAACCGAATGGATCCAGGGTAGGCAACGACGGGATCCCGAAACCAAAATTCTAATGTTTCCGGGCTTCCCGTCAGTTCCTCGTTCACTATGGGATAGGTTTTGACCAAATCAGAATGAGCAAGTCCGACCATTGCAGGGAGCAGCACATACATGCTGATTATAGCCATTACTAACCATAACCACTTCTTCATTAGAGATTACCTACTTTCTATCCTGTCCTGTTCGCCCGCTTCCCCGCTCATTCATTTAAGTTTAGACCAGCGCCTTTATCCGCAATCTGATTCCAGGAATCGCCACTGTCCTCTGACAGATAAACATCCTTTTCGAATGTTGCAAACGTGATCATCTGTTCATCTTGTGGATTTACCGCGATATAGCCGATGGCATTTTGCCCGGCCAGTTCAGGAATTGGGAGGATCGCCTGTTCTCCTGTCTCAAGGTCGAAAGCCACCAGTGTAAAAGAATCAGCAACGCCTCCAACTAACAGTGTTCCATCCGGAGAGAAGGCCGCTGCCGTTGCGGGCACCTCTGAAATTGTCTCAAAAGTCTGTCCGTAGTCTTCAGAAAGGAAAACGCCCTGATCTGTGGCAATCGCAACAACCGCTTCTTCTTTCGGATGGACGGCAATGGACATGATATGTTCGCCTGCTAATCCTTTTGCAGCGCTTTCCGTCCATGTTTCCGTGTCATCAACGGAATAATAGATACCTGTTTCATCCATCCTTGAATTCGGCTGCGGATTCAGCACATAAATTGCGTGCGAATAATAGCCAGCATCCATTAGATGAAAATCAACTTCTTTATATAAATCCAACGTTTCCAAACTCTCACCCATATCGGTCGATTTAACGATGCCGAAAGGGTTTTCTAAGTTGGAACCCTCTCCAGGGTGTCCGCTGCTGTAAAAACCGTCATCTACCATTGAGAATCCCATATAGTCATTCGCAGCGACTGCTGCTTCACGCCAGTCCCCATCTTCGAACACTTTCAATCCGTCATGAGAAGGAACATAAATCCCTGCTCCGTCACCAGAAAAACCAAGGCCGTGTATGTGCATCAGTTCAACATCGCTCGCCTCTGCAGTAGCCTCACCTACAGCTCCTTCTGCGACTTCATTTCCTGTTCCATCTTCTGCAACTGCTTCAACCGTTTCGTTCTCTACAACTTCTTCTCCGGAGCATGCGGCAAGCATTGCCGCAGAAAGGGTAATCAATAATCCAAATATTTTTTTCTTCATAGTTAGTACCTCCTCTTTTTCTTAAACCACCAATACAACCCACCGGTCAAAACCAACGGGATTCCCATCCACAAGCAAACTTGGATAAATGTTTTCAAAAGTTCCAATGCCCCCGGGTTGAATAGCCAACTCCCTGAAGCTGCGAGACACAGAAGACCGGCTACAATCAAAAGGGCCGCCACTGTGAATTCAATTTTTGTCACCCTTCTTCCTCCTCTGCTTCCGGAAATGTGAGCTCAAAGTGTGTCCCTTCTCCAGGCTTGCTGCTTACCGCAATGGTTCCGCCTTGAAGCTCGGTTAATTGCTTCACAATGGCAAGACCGAGACCGGTACCGCCGAACTCCCGTGAGCGCGATTTTTCGACTCGGTAAAAACGGTCAAAGAGATGCGGCAGATCTGCTTCCGGAATTCCGATGCCTGTATCTTCCACAGCCACTTTCACGTTGCCGGCCCGCGCTTCCACTTCGAGACGGATTTCTCCGCGTTGCGTATATTTCACTGCATTATCAATCAAGTTCATCAGCACCTGCTCCATTCGCATCCCATCGGCTGTCACATAAGGAACAGTATCCGGCGGACTGAATACGAGATGGATGCCTTTCTCACGCGCTTTCATCTGTGACTTCAGCAGTGCATTTTCCGCCACTTCAATTAGATCCACATCTTCAACAGTCAACGAAATTTTACCTTCTTCCATTTTCGCAAGATCGAATAGTTCATGGACGAGCCGGGAAAGTCTTGCCGTTTCCTGCCGGATAATCCGGGCGTACTGCTGCTGTTCTTCTTCTGATTTATACAGCTTGTTCTCAAGCGCATGGGCGTAGCCCTCCAAATACGTCATCGGTGTCTGAAGCTCGTGTGAAATGTCCGCAAAAAACTGCCGGCGGTTATTCCGATACTGTTGCAAATCGATGGCCAGATCGTTAATGGCAACGGCCAAAGACCCGATTTCATCTGCCGTGCCGCTTGCTACTCTTGTATCCAGTTCACCCTTTGCCATTTTACGTGCCGCTTTTTCCATGTCAAGCAATGGATCGGATAGCTTTCGAGATAAGATATACGCAAAGCCGAGCGCCAGAAACACAGCACCTGCGCCGGCCAGTATGACAGATTGTTTTATGGCATTCAGCGACTGGTAAAGATCTTCTGCGGAATCCAGCACGAAGACTACACCTAGCAGTTCACCACCATCGAAAATCGGCTTCCCCGTACTCAAGTACCTCTCCCCATTCACCGGATTCACGTATTCCCTATGCTGAGAGGCACTTTCGCTCAGTAATTCCACTTCCTCGGCGCTAAGAGACTGCCCTTCCGATATTCCCGGAATCCCGGAATTTGCGGCTACGACGCCCGCTGCATCTACAACAACAATCTCCCGGTCTGTCAGTGATGACAGTCGCTCAAACAGATCAAGCTGTTCAGAATCCAAGGAAGGAATAGAGGCTGCGTATCGGTCTGACAGCGAGTCAAGCTCCTGTTCTGCTTCATTGAAATAAAAACTCGCGAACAGCTGATTCAATGTGAAGCCAAGCGGCAGCAAAATGGTCAGCACCAATAGCAAAATGCTGAGGACAAGTTTAGCGACGATACTTGCCCGCATCATTGCTCCGGATTTGAATGCTGGAATTTATAGCCTTTGCCCCAGATTGTGCGAATCGGGTTAAAGGAGAGCTCGTTTTTCCGGAACTTTTCCCGCAGGTTCTTGACATGTGTATCCGCTGTCCGCACATCCCGCTCTTTGTCGATACCCCAGATGCGGTTCATCAGCATATCCCGTGTGAAAATGATTTTATCGTTTGTCGCCAACAGTTCGATTAAGTCGAATTCCTTTGGTGTCAGTTCGATGACCTTGTCCCCGACATAGACAAGCCGCTCCACTCGGTCAATTTTCAGATCCGCCACTTCGATCAGCTCTTCCACAGCATGGCTGGCTGTGGCTTGCGAACGGCGAATGAGGGCTTTTGCCCGGGCAACCAGTTCTTCCGAATCGAACGGCTTGACCAGGTAGTCGTCTGCTCCTGCAGAAAATCCCTCCACTTTGTCTTTGGTATCTCCCCGGGCTGTCAGCATAAGAATCGGCACTTGTCTCTTCTCCCGGACTTTTTCGCACACTTCCCATCCGTCCATACCAGGCATCATCAAATCAAGGATGATGAGGCTGTAGCTTTTTTTCTCTGCCAACGCAAGCGCCGTTGCCCCGTCCTCCGCTTCTTCCGTATCAAAGTGCGGAAACAGCAGCACTTTCAGTAAATTCCGCATGTTCCATTCATCATCCACGATCAGTATCTTTTCTCGTGTCTCCAATTATCTTCACCCCTGCTTCCGGATTTTTCTCGTGTACTTGCTCTTACGTTACATGATACATAGTGACGTCTGCACGTATGATGCCGATTGCAGTTTCGTTTTCACATTAAATCGTCCAATAGACCAGTGTGTCGAAGATGCCGATGACAACCAGGACAACACCAGCTGCCCGTTGGAGAATCAAACCGACTTTTCTCCCTTTTTTCAACACGGTCCCGCCGGCACCGTAGTACCAAATCAAAAAAATAGCGATGAATAACGGAAGCGAGGTTCCGAGTGCAAACAGACTCGGCAGCACGGCGCCATAGGGAGTGCTGAGCGCAACCGGCATGAGTGTAAAGAAGAACAGGATGAACATTGTCGGGCAAAACCCGAGCGAGAAGCCGGCCCCAGAAGAAAGGAGCCGGTTTTCTCATTTCGGAATACATTATTCGGCAGTTTCGGAATCCGGAATAGTCCCTTGATTTTAACGAACCCGAGCATAACGATTCCGACAACGATGAATAAAGGACCTGTCATTTTTCGGATCCAAGGAAAGTATGTGGTCAACTCATTTTCAATTCCGCTGCCAAGCAGCCAAACGAGGAGTCCGAGCCCGGTGAAAACGGTGATTTTCCCGGCATTGAAAAACAGGACATCCTTCCAGGCCAGTCCTTTCTGCAGTGATTTATTACCGTAGAGTGTGACCGCCCCTACGTTGCCCGTAAACTGACACGGTGTCATTGCGCCAATCACGCCTAATAGTAAAGCGAAGATGACCGGTGCACCTTCAAGTCCCGCTGCTATATTCAGAAATGGTTCGGACAGCCAGCTGCTCAGCTGGCTCAATAGCTGATACATGTTACAGCACCACTTTCTTATTATTCAATCACACTATCTTAGCGGAAAACTTTGAAGAAAGTATGAAGTTGGCTTTCTCCTCTTGTGACAAATTCGGGAACGGCAATAAGAGACTTGGCATCTTTATCAGCTGCAGTAAAGATAGAATACTCAGTTTTTAAAAAACGGAAACTGGTAAATAAAGAAGTACAAGGCGAACTACAAAATTTATTAATGGAGGGATTTAAGATGGCTCACGAACGACGTCAGGAATTGATCCAGATTCTGCATGATTGCGCCATGGCGTGTAACTACTGTTTCGATGCCTGTCTTAAGGAAGACAACGTGAAGATGATAGCGGACTGTCTCAAGCTTACCCGGGAATGTGCAGATACATGTGCTTTCACCGAGCAGGCTGTTTCCCGCAACGCCCAATTCCATGAGCAGCTGTTGAAGTTCTGTGCAGAAGTATGTGATGCATGCGGAGCTGAATGTGAAAAACACGCAGCGCATAGTGAACATTGCAGAGTCTGTGCGGAAGCCTGTCGACGGTGCGCAGAAGCTTGCCGGAACATCGCCTGATTTTTTAACGAAAACAGCTTCAGAACGAAGGCTTTTCGCTCTGAAGCTGTTTTTTCTGTTCAATTTGATTTTTGATTTTAATCACTATGCTCCATCTGTCCACCAACGCCATTTCGCAGAAACCACCGCTCCCCCGCAAAAGTCGCTAGGATGAATAAAGCCGAGACTCCGACGACGAGGAGGTCATTGGTGATTTTAATCCAAAGAAACGCAGCGAGTACAATGCCATCCAGTGTAAAAGCTGTTAAGACAATAGCCGAATTGGCTTTCACCTTCCCTTTTAGACGTTTGAGCACTCCCCAGTGGATAATCATATCCATGACCAGATACAATATGGCGCCCATTGAGGCAATCCGGCTCAAATCGAACAGCACAGTGAGTGCCATCGCGCCAACAATAGTGTAGACGAGGGTATGCTTTTGAATGGATCCCGGCATTCCGAAATGTTTATGCGGGATTAATTTCATATTTGTCAGCATGGCCAGCATACGGGAAACAGCAAAGACGCTTGCAATGATTCCGGATACGGTCGCAATGATGGCGATGGCGACGGTGAAGATTACCCCGTAATTCCCCAAGACCGGTCTCGCTGCTTCTGCCAAAGCATAGTCCTGTGCTTCAATGATTCGGCTGAGTGGCAGGCTGCTGGACACGGACCATGCCAGCAATACGTATACTACCAGGCTGATCAGAATGGCGATCATAATCGCTCTGCCGACATTCTTCGTCGGCTGCACAATTTCCGAACCGCTGTTGGTGATGGTAGTGAACCCCTTGAAGGCCAGCACAGTCAGTGCCACAGATGCAATATAGCTTACAGCACCCGGTGCAGCTATATCCGATCCGCCTGTCGCCGGAGTGAAGGAAAAACCGACAAGCCAAAGACCGACAATCGCTAAGATGGTCAGGCCAAGGATTTTCAGTAAAGACATGATGGAAGTGAACGTCTGGATGAATTTGTTACCTAAAATATTGACCAGGAATGCAAACGCCAGCAACCCGACCCCAAGTGCCGGGACCAGAAAGTCCGTCGAGCCAAAATCAAACAGCTGGAGCGTATACGTTCCGAACGTCCTCGCCACTAAGCTCTGATTGATGACCATCGAAAAACCCATGAGAAGGGCAGCGGAAGCTGTAATGGTCCCTTTCCCATATTCTTTCATTAAGAACATTCCGATACCGCCGGCGGATGGATACTCATTGCTCAATTTTATGTAGGAATAGGCACTGAATGCCGTCACTATCGCCCCGGCAATAAAAATGAGCGGAAACCAGTTTCCTGCCAGTGCTGCCACCTGTCCAAGCAGTGCAAAGATTCCGGCGCTGATCATGACACCTGTTCCAAGTCCGACTGCACCAATTAGGGTAATACTGTTCTTTTTATAGTCTGACATTTCAATTCCCCTCCTCTCTCTCCTTTACCACACTATTGTTTATGATGTTGACAAAAAATTCGTATAGTGAATAATAGGTATAAGTCTACGTAGATATCAATAAACTTATCTCTGCTTTTGTTTTAAACCAAACAAACGGGCTAGAGGCAAATCGATATATTTTGTTCTTCACTAATCCGAGCAGCATTCCAGTTATGCCGAATCAGAAGTTTGGTGTTAGGGCTGGTATCTGCTTTTGCTCGACCACTTTATCTGGTTTGTCAGATAATCGGGAAACACTAGGAACAGAAGGCAGAAAAAGACCTAGCCATGCATCCTGTAAATATAAGGGTTGACCAGCCATGAATTATCAAAGATAAGACTTAACTCGCGTAGTGCGGTACAAGTAAAATTCTGACTGCAGCGCCAGTGAGTGAAAACAAAATCCAGAAAGTTCTTTTCAACTACTGCATGACATCCTTACAGCAGTCACACGTTTTGTTATACAAAGATTCTATTCATCCCATGCGCCATTGCTACTTTAATGTAAGAAGAACCTTAACTTATCCTGCAGATTCTAAGGTCATGACCACTTCTTAGATGAACCAATAAGTAAAGGTATCATTAATGCCCGCTAACAGGAAAACGATAGCCGCTAATTTAGTAAGCCATCTATTTAATGATTTGGTTTTCTTGAAATACCGCTGTTTAATCAGTTCTGAACTATCGACCAGAATCAGAACGAAAAAAATCAACGGAATCGTAGTGCCGAGTGCGAAAATGGCAGGGAGCAGGACACCACCGCTTGTCTGGATACCAAGTGGAACGAGAAGACCAAAAAAGAGCCAGACCAGTGTTGGGCAAAACGCCAGGGCAAACGCTATGCCAAATCCGAAAGAACCAACCGGAGAGCCCTGTGGAATTTTACTTTTCAAACGTTCACTCAACTCTGCTCCAAAGGACGGGCGCCAGCGGACAACTCCCAGAAAATAAAGACCTGCAATAACCATAAGCGGTCCGATGGCTTTTCGGATTAGCACAATGAACGATGTATTCCCATTCACTGTCGTCAATTGCACACCTAAATAGATTGCCGTCCCGCCTATTAAGGTATACATCAAGGTTTTGCCCGTAATGAACGCCGCTGTTTGAACGAGTGTCTCTCGTTTATTCGTCGCATCCCGAGAGACAAATGCCAGTGCACTGGCATTTGTCGTCACTTGGCAAGGAGACGTTGTAGCTGCCAGTCCAAGTAGCAGTGCAGTCAGAATTGGGATATTCCACAGTTCAGTAAAAGCTAGAATCGGCTCAGCTACCTTTACGCCCAATTGCGTCAAAAAGGAGTACCATTTCAGACTTAAATCGTGGAGGAATTCTCCCATTAAAATTTCCCTACTTTCTTTTGTTTATTTACTATTCTTTGGTGCTACTATAACGAATGATTATGTAGAAAATTTGAAGATGGCGGATGAATCAGTTGAATTCCAGAAAAAGAACATAAAAAAATTAAAAGGCCATCCCTACAAAGCGGTATTCGTTACCGACTTGTGGAACAGCCCTTTCTCTTTATTTCACATCGTATCCTTGCTCTTCAACGGCTTCCTTCATGCTTTCAGTCGTGACTTCCGAATGATTATACGCCACTTCAGCAATGCCTTTCGCTACATTCACTTGGACATCCTGGACTCCTTGAAGATTTCTTAAAGCTCCGTCTACCGCTGATTCGCAGTGACTGCATGTCATCCCTTCGATCTTAAGCGTTGTCTGTTCCATTCATCTTCACCTCCCTCCAAATCTACTTCTGCCAGTTTCTGATCAGGTGTTTTTGATACTCAAAGTGCGAATCAACAATTGTTTATTCAGTTACAATTCCAGCTCCGGCGTAGTGTTCAGCAACAAGCAACCCCTCCGGGTTTATGCTTGCGGGTTTCCGATTTTCTGCTTCAATCAGCAGCATCAGACTGCGGTGATACTTTTCTGCATTTGTTACCTTAAAACCGGAATCTTTTACCTTACTCAGCGTATCACGATTTAAGTGACAGCCGTCTCCCAGCACTTTCCATGCAGGTGTCAGTACGTGCTGGACAGCCGCCAAAACGGATTGCTCCATTTTGACATGCTCAAGCAACAGCAGTTTTCCGCCTGGTTTCAGAACACGTCTCAATTCCTGCAGTGCCACTTCCGGATAAGGGATAGTACAGAATACAAGCGTACCGACAGCAGTATCAAACGAGTTATCCGGGAAAGGCAACGATTCACCATTTGCAGCAAATACTTGGATTTTCGCTTGGGATTGGGCTATCCGTTCACTTGATCTCTTGGCCATCGCTGGATTCGGCTCAATAGCGGAAACCCGTATATTTGAGCGGTAAAGCGGGAAATTCAATCCGGTTCCTGAACCGATTTCCAGGACACTTCCCTCTGCCGCAGCAATTAGTTTTTTCCTGAGCCTTCGGAAGCTTTTTCGTTCCAGCGGTTCCATTGCGCGGTCATATATAAGCGGGAATAATCTACTCATCAACTTCCCTCCCTTTGTTAATCCAAACAGGCCAGTAAATTCGATGATTCATCAATTAATTAGCTGCTTTTTAAGACAGTACAAGTCTACGTGTGGCTCGGCTTCCATCGTTTTAGGAACAAGGTGTTCGTGACAACGGACACTGAGCTAAACGCCATGGCGGCTCCCGCCAAAATAGGGTTCAACAATCCAAATGCCGCGACTGGAATCAGGATGACATTATAGCCGAAAGCCCAGCCGAGATTCTGCTTAATCTTCCGCATTGTGGCTTGTGACAATTGAATGGTCTCGACGATGGCCAATAAATCACCGCTCATCAACGTGATATCTGCCGCTTCGATGGCGACATCTGTTCCGGTCCCGATCGCGATTCCCACATCAGCTGTCGCAAGTGCGGGCGCATCATTGATGCCGTCACCGACCATCGCCACCTTTTTGCCTTCCTGTTTCAGTTTTTCCACTTCTTCCGCTTTCCCTTCAGGCAGCACTTCCGCCAGCACACGATCTACCCCGACTTCTGCAGCAATGGCCTGTGCGGTTCGCTCATTATCGCCTGTCATCATGATCACTTCAATATCAAGAGCGCGAAGTTCACTGATTGCCTGGCGGGAGGATTCCTTCACCGTATCTGCGACTGCAACATACCCGAGCAGCCGGCCCTCTTCTGCTGCCATCATGACTGTCTTGCCTTTTTCTTCTAAGGCTTCAATCTCTGCTTTAACCGAAGTAAGAAGCACGTTTTCTCGTTCCATCAATTTCTTATTGCCGACCGACATTTTTCTGCCCTCTATGGTGGCGTATATACCATGCCCCGGAACCGCCTCAAAATTCCTGGCGTTACTTAGCCGAATCCCTTGCTCTTTTGCTTTCTGGATGATTGACTGGCCAAGCGGATGTTCAGAACCCGTTTCTGCACTGGCAACCAGTCGAAGTAATTCTTCTTCATCTGTTTCGAATGCTTTTACATCGGTTACTTCAGGTTCCCCTTTTGTGATGGTTCCGGTTTTGTCCAAAACGATCGCATCCATCTCACGGACCAACTGTAAATACTCGGCCCCTTTAATCAAGACGCCGTGCTCGGCCCCTTTTCCGGTCCCGACCATGATGGCCGTCGGCGTAGCCAAGCCAAGCGCACAAGGGCAAGCGATAACAAGTACCGCCACCGCACTGATAAGCGCAGGGGAGAATCCGACCAGAAAGTACGTGACAAGAAACGTCAATATGGCAATTCCGATGACGATCGGCACAAAAATACCGGAAATCTTATCGGCCAAGTCTTGAATCGGCGCTTTCGAACCTTGCGCTTCTTCGACCATCCGGATGATTTGTGCCAGTGCCGTATCCTTGCCGACTTTCGTCGCTTTCATCCTGACGGAACCGTGTTTGTTGATGGTCGCGCCAATCAGCATATCTCCCTGCTCTTTTTCAACAGGCAGGCTTTCACCTGTCAGCATGGATTCGTCCACGGTTGTCTGGCCTTCAATGATTTCTCCGTCTACCGGGATCTTTTCACCTGATTTAATTAAGAGCAGGTCACCGGTTTGCACGTCTTCCACCGGCACATCCACTGTTTCCCCGTTCCGGATCACATGAGCGGTTTTTGCCTGCAGCCCCATAAGTTTTTTCAGCGCTTCGGATGTTTGCCCTTTCGCACGGGCTTCCAGCACTTTCCCGAGGATGATTAACGTGATGATTATGACGGACGCTTCAAAATAGAATCCGCTCTCCGCGCCCAACAGCCAAAGAACAGAACTGTATAAGTAAGCAGCCAACGTTCCGAGCGCCACCAGGACGTCCATATTTGCACTTCCGCCGCGCAATGCATTATATGCACCGCGGATGAATCGCCAACCGATGGTGAACTGAACGATGGTAGCCAGAAGGAACTGGAGGCACCCCGGCATCATCAGTGCGTGGTTTCCGGTGAATTCCCCTATCATAGCAATCAGGAACGGAATTGAAATGACCGCACCGACAATAAAGGCATTTCGCTGTTTTTTATACTGTTGTTCCTTCGCGGCCTTTTCTGCTTCTGCATTTTCCTTCACTGCCGGTTTTGCATCGTAACCAATCTTCTTAATTTTGCCGATCAGTGTATCGACATCCGTTTTTCCATTGATATAGTTGACAGTCGCTTTTTCGCTGGCCAGGTTTACATTTGCCTGAATGACTCCATCCGTTTTGTTGAGCACTTTTTCAATTCGCGTAGAACAGGCAGCACACGTCATACCACTGAGCGAAAGTTCAATCCGTTCTTCGGTAACGCCATAGCCCGTTTTTTCCACACGCTTTATCAGCTCGTCAACATTGGTTTTTGACTCATCGAACACGACGGTTGCCCTCTCATTGGCAGGATTAACCGCTGCACTTTGGACTCCATCCACTTTTGCCAGGCTCTTTTCAACCCGATTAGAGCAGGCGGCACAGGTCATCCCGGTAATGCCCAAGGTGATTCGCCGTTGGCTTTCACCTATTTCTTGACTTTGTTTAGTCATTTGTCTTCCCTCCCTCGCAGCATACCCCTATATGGTATAAATTAATTATAAGCTTGCTATTTTTCATGTACAACAGATTTGTCTTCAGCTAACTCATTCGTCTCTGAACATAGTCGTGTTGTATCGGAGAGAAGTTGAAAGAATTGCCCAAGTCCCTTCTCTGATTGGTTTGCCGCCCTTATGAACTGGACTTGCCAAATCACATGAATCTTCTAACAAAATTAAGATATTAGGAGGTTGTTTTATAAAAAAGACCGCAGATCACCTGAAATTTCAGGGCTTAATCTGCAGTCTTCATCTTAACTAAAATACCTCACCCAACAGGGATGATTTGGTGCCTTCCTATTCCACTTCTTTTTCATCAGCAACTGATGCCATGAAATCTCCACAAGCGTTCATCATTTCCTGTCCTTCAGGTGAATTCATCATCTGCATCATGCCAGACATTCCTTCACTTTCCATCATGCCAGACATGCCTTCGCTTCCCATCATATTCATCATGCCATTGTCATTTGCATTCATCATACCAGACCCTCCACTAGCAAAACCGGTTGTACCTGTTACGAGTAAAGCAGACAAAGCAAATGAAAAGATTAGCGGTGCTTTTTTCAGCTTCATGTTCTCCCCCCTTTCATACGTATAATCGTAGTATAGACAATAAAATTGAGGAATCTGTGAAGATTCACTTATTTTCCGTAATTTGTTTACTTTAGCTCTGTTTTAAAGCATTCGGTTCTCGAGAGTCTCTTTGACAGTTTAGGCCTGTCTTCAAACTACCCTGTCATCCAGTTCCATTATAATAACTTGCTGTTATCAACCTGTAGAAGCTATTACTCCGCTTTCAGCATTTTTATAGAGCTTCCCTATTTTCAGCTTTAACTGAATGGATAAGTTCAGCAATTAGGACATACCGTTCCGGAGCATCTCCAACAAAACCAAACGGGTAGCAAGTGATGAGTGTAAGTCGTGCTTCTTCCGTCGGGACAATGACCGTTTTATCCATATCATCCACAATTCTCACTTCGCTGACTTGATAGGTGAATTCACCTGCTGCCGTTTTGACGATCAAGTAATCTCCTTCCCCAACATCTCCAAGTTCACGGAACACTGTATCTCGGTGGCCCGCCAGCACGCTGTTCCCCTTCATTCCCGGCAGCATACTTGTAGCATAATGGCCGACTCCCTCCGCAAGTTCTTCCGGGTCAGATCCTGCGATTACTGGATAAACTATATCGAGTTTAGGGATCAGCAGTTCGCCGAACTCTTCTCTTTCTTCCGGATAGGTTTTATAAAGCGGATCCAAATCAACTTCACTTCGAATTGTGGGAATGATTTGAGAAACTTCCGATTCAGGTTCGTTGTCAACCCGGGCTTGCTGGACTTGCAGATCGACTTCGATATCAGTCTTTTCTCCTGCTAAGTAACCTTTAGCAAATGCAAAGGTATTATAACCAGCAAACGCTACTCCAATGAACACAAGGAGAATTGACAATATATACATCGCCTTTCCGCCTGTCGTCATTCGCCGTGTCCTTTTCATTGATACTCACCTCCATTACTGTTTGATACTCGTCCAACCTTAACCAAAGTCTAACATCCACGCTAATCATTCAGTTTTTCACACGCTTTCAGTAGCCGTTCGTAATCACTAGGATTACTCGGACTGAAACGTGTTTTCTGTTTTGATAAGCGAATCGTCCTATTTATTGACTAAAAAGCAGGAGTGGAAGACATTTCATTCCCTTTGTGCTGCTTTTCGTTCAATTGCTCTTAACAGTAGTTTTTCAGTCATTCAACTTTCTGTGCCCGCACCTCTTTTGATTCCAAGTTCTCGAATCCCCCTTTTGCCCATTGGTTACTCTATTCCCGATGTTTGTGAACTTTTGGTGAAGATTGCTGATTTTTTGAAAAGATTTTTCAACTAATAAATTGTCGAGAGTTAAAAGTACCACCTAGTTACAAAAATTGTATATCGTTTACTTTTCATAATGAAAAACAGTAATCTCCAGTTGATGAGGTATCATCAAGAGTTGATTTTCGCTTGTTATCTTACAAAATAGAAACGGTCATTTCCTTTTTTTAAAGCGAGCACTAAAGAAGAAGTTATTGGAACCTTGGAATCCTACTGCTCTCTTTAAATAATTCATTTTTACGGGTAATCTATCACTGATATTCATCAAATCTACATACTTCTGCAGTATAGTTCGATTCAGAGAGATTGCTAAGCATGAAAGTAACACTTTCGGTGGTCCCCAGCTGAAATACAATTATTGTTATGAAGTAGTGGTGAATCACCGATCAAAACTGAGGGTTTTTTCTAATCAGTTTTTGATAGC
Organism: Planococcus lenghuensis; assembly: GCF_001999905.1. NCBI lineage: Bacteria > Bacillati > Bacillota > Bacilli > Caryophanales > Caryophanaceae > Planococcus > Planococcus lenghuensis. Next base: position 1,792,312 of record NZ_CP019640.1, on the reverse strand, counting down.
GTGTTTCTAATAACCCCTGTAATTATTGAAGGAGGAATTTTACGTGAATTTTGTTGTTGCCGCAATCGATCCGATTGCCATCTCACTTGGTCCGATTGATGTCCGCTGGTATGGTGTCATCATTGTGACGGGGATTATCTTGGCCTATCTTCTCGGACAGCGGGAAATGGTCAGACGGGGGTTTGACCCGGACTTCCTGACCGACATGCTGTTATGGGCGGTTCCGCTCTCCATTATAGGTGCCCGCCTTTACTATGTCGTCTTTAAGTGGGAGTACTACAGCGCCAACCCTTCCCAGATTTTTCAGGTGTGGGAGGGCGGTCTTGCCATTCATGGCGCCATTATTACGGCGATTATCGTTGCTTACCTGTTCACACGGAAACGGAATGCATCGTTCCTGAAAGTGGCGGATATACTGGCCCCAAGTCTTCTCCTTGGTCAGGCAATCGGCCGCTGGGGAAATTTCATTAACCAGGAAGCACACGGCGGTGAAGTGACGCGGAATTTCTTAGAGAGCTTATTGCTGCCTGACTGGATCATCAATCAGATGTACATAGAGGGGTCATACTATCATCCGACTTTTCTCTATGAATCCATATGGAATTTCCTTGGCGTCATCCTTCTGCTTCTGCTGCGCCGTGTGAATCTTGTAAGAGGAGAAATCTTCTTTTTCTATTTGATCTGGTATTCGTTCGGCCGCTTCTTTATTGAAGGAATGCGGACAGACAGCTTGATTCTTGAACTGTTTGGCGGATTGCGTGCGGCTCAAGTGATTTCGGTAGTTATTATCGCAGTAGCGGTAGGTCTTATTATTTTCCGGCGTATGACAATTAAAAAACCGGCACATTATCTCGACTGACGAAAGATAGACGTCTTCCCGGTAAGCTGTTATTAAGGTGATGATCGTGTATAACAAATCGACGACCTTTCTTGCGATAACTGTGAAACGGTTGTTTACAACTTGAATAAGGGATTATCACAAATAATGCCAGGCAGTTCCGGATACAGCGATCAACGGTAAACTCGTGGCTTATTGCAAGATCATCATGACTGACCTAAAGCCCTTGAAAAAGCGGCTTCGCTCAGTCTTCTCTGTAAATATTGTTTAAATACGAATTCGTAGACATGGACATCCGCCGTCTGGTAGATGTCCATTTTCGATCGATTTATTCGGCTAGACCATATAGATAATGTCCATTGCAGCAATCGGATACGAAAACAGCATCCTTTCCAAATCGCCTGTCGAAATATCGAATTGAAGCGCAGTTGCAAAATGGTTGATTAATTCGTCAGCCTCATTTGTGAACTTCCATACTGTAACATTACTTATCATATCAGGGTGTACGTATACTTTTTGGACTTTGATATAAGAAAGGGCATAAAAGACTGTTTTAGCCGTGACTAAATCGGTAAGATCATACATACAGCCTTGGATGAACGTCTGTAAATAGGAGAGCTCATCTCCAGTATAGCTGAATGAAATATCGCTGCTTTTCTTAATGAACTTCCAAATTAACATACCAACACCTATTCCCTTTGCCATATGCTTTATTTAAAGAAACCAAATTTCACTTCATTTATTAACCATTTACTTTTAAAATATTTCTTAACTTTATCGGAAAAAATGCCGATACTATTAGGGATTGGCTAATCAAAAATTTCGAGTAGATTAATAGGCATTTAACTATGTCTTAATTTCAAGTTCTCTTTGTTACAACATTTCCAATGAAAAATGAGATCTTAACTTCTACCGAATCAGCTACTGCCAAATCTTTTGGATATAAGTTCAAAAGAAAGCTTCACTTAAAAAAAACAGTTTTCATACCATAGAGAAGTTTACAGTTGAAAAGCAGGAGCATGATCACCAAGACAATGATATGTAATAATTTGGATGTTAACCAGCCAGTTTCACTTTACCTGCCCTTCATGGTAAAGGAAAGTGACGCTGTACAATTCACCATAAAGAATTAATTGAAATTGGTTTATTGACGGAGGTGCTATTTTGAAAACATCCCATAAATTCCTTCGTTTCATATGTTTATTTTCGATTTCCTTTTTTGCTATCGATTACTTTTCCAAACATGTAAATGCTTCAAGTGATAATTTCTTCCTTGAAACTTTTATGTGGAAGCAGTCGCAAACAGCAGAATCTTCACGGATTTTTATAGTAACAAATGCTCGAAACGGCCAACCTTTAGCAGATTACATGATTCACGTACTGGACAAAAGCAATGATTCTCTTGTTGCATCAGCAAAGTCTGGTGAATCAGGACAAATGAAAGTAAAGGGACTGATAGACGGTAAAGAATATCAGATAAAGGTGCTCTTTCCCGATGCGAACTCACCGTCTTTTGAGGAGGAAACAACCTACATACATGAAACGACATCTGTTTCATTCCCGATAGAGATTTATGTTGAACGGAAAGCAAGTCATTTAAATGTACCCACTGTCTTCCAAAAGCCCGAGCTTCCGAACGGATGTGAAATCACTGCGCTGACGGCCCTTCTAAACTATCATGGAATAGAAGTTTCAAAAACAACAATGGCGGATGATTACTTACCACAAGAATCACTTGGCTACCATAATAGTGTGAAAATAGGTCCCAACCCCTATCACGCCTATGCCGGGAATCCCCGGGATTCGGACGATGGGTGGTATGTTTTTGCCAATCCAATTGTCGAAGCGGCTAATAGTATTATTGCTGAAAAAGGAAAAGGATTGAAAGCGGAAAATGTAGGCGGAAGTACGCGCGAGGAAATCTTGTCATATATTGACCAAGATATCCCCGTAGCTATTTGGGTGACGCTTGATTTATCGCCCCCTATTAAGCGTGGGGGCTGGTATATTAAAGAAACGAGTGAATTTCATCCTTCGTTTATCAACCTTCATACCGTAGTCTTGGATGGCTGGGAGGATGGGGAGGTTTACGTAATGGATCCGCTCAAAGGCCGGCTCAGTCACCCAGAAGATGTATTTTTCGAGAGCTACAAAGCGCTTGGAAGCCAAGCTGTCATCATCAAATAATTGGCCGATTCGCCAACATTACACTTTCTTTTCTTTAATCATGCATTAAAGATGCCGTTTAATTTTTAAAATGCAGAAAAAGGCTGTCTCACTAGATTATAATTTTCGCTCAGGGTGAGATAGCCTTCTTCCTTTATTTTAAACCAAGTTAAAACAGAAACAGTGCAAATAGAGGGGTTCACTTGTTTGATACGCTGCCAAATTGATTAACTCAGCGACCAATACATACCGTTTAGGTGCGTTCTCAATAAAATTGAGTGGATAACAGGCAATGAGTATCAACCTTGTTTCTTCAATTGGAACAATGACCGTCTTATCCATATCATCACCGATTCTTACCTTGTTTACTTGATAGGTGAATTCCCCTGCTGCTGTCTTTACGATCAGGTAACCTCCTTCTCCAACCTCACTCACGAAATACTGTATCCCGATCGCCTTCCAACACAGTATTGTGATCCATTTCTGGGCGAGCGCTTTTCGAGTAATGGCCGATTCCTTTCGCCAGTTCTTCCGAATCAGCCCCTGCATACATTGGATAAGCAGCATCAAGGACGTGTTTGACTCTTATAGCAAAAAGGTATAATAAAGCGTCACTGAGGAGCGAGGATTACATGTCTGTAGTTGCTATTTTGATTGTCATCCCCTATTCAGAACTGCCCTCAAATACCTCCTCTAAGCAGACTCCTTCGTAAAAGTAGTGGCAGAAGGAGCGACAGGAGAAGAATTCTTGAGCTACACGAAGAGCGTCAACCTGGTATAGCGGTTATAGATCCTGTTTTTAATCCAAGAAGGCGGCTTCACATCAATCTGGGATTTGCTGACGATGTATCCAAATGCACGAGTTGGTGTGCTAACCACGCATACAGACCCTGAAGTAGTTACACAGGCATTGCAAGCTGGAGCAGTCGGTTATCTACTAAAAAGCGTGAGTGCAAAAAGTATCCGCCAAGCATTAGGGGTCATCATTCAGGGCCATTCTTATATCCATCCAATCGCCCTGCCCTACTTGCTTGCAGAATATCGGCGATTAAGTGCTACCAAAAAACAGAACTCATTTTATCAACCGTCTATCAGGCGGTCCCTATCACCTGTTTCCTGCTTAACCGTTCAACGAGTAAAGTAGAGCTTGATCTACAAAATAAGAAAGGGTTGAGTGGTTATACACTCGTTATCGATAACCGGCCGATGAATGAAGATGAAATAGCAGATGTAGCAGCTTATATCCGTGTAAGATGGCGTATGGGCAACGGCTGAAACTTGTAAATGATACCCAACGAACGCACCAGAGCGGTTACAATCTCTTGGATTAATTTTGTTTGCACAATAAACGAGAATCCTTATTTCAGTGGATAGCAGCAGATTCAGAGCCCACGGAAAAATTTATGAGCTCTCAATTAAGCAAGACTAGTAAAAATAGGGATGAAGTTATATAATTCTTTCGGACTTCAAAGTGTAAAATGAAGTGTAAGTCAGATAACATACCATGAAAAATGCAAAAATAAGCAAAAAAATAGAAGATGGAATGTACCTGGTGAAATTAGTTACCAGGTGGTTCACTTACTACAGAAGCGAATGGAGTTTTGGAATTGTGCGGATTTACAGGCTTTATTGGAAAAGCTAAGAATACTCCAGCTGTTTTAGAACAGATGATGGATCGAATCATACACCGGGGGCCGGATTCTTCAGGAACGTTTATAGAAGGCGAAGCAGCACTCGGATTCCGGCGTCTGAGCATTATCGACCTCGAGGCAGGCCATCAGCCGCTATATAACGAAGATGAGTCCTCGGTCCTGATTTTCAACGGTGAGATTTATAATTTCATGCAATTGCGTGAAGAACTGATTGCCAAAGGGCATACATTCGCCACCCATACCGATAGTGAAGTGCTTATCCACGGCTACGAGGAGTATGGGGAAGAGCTTGTGAAGAAATTGCGGGGGATGTTCGCATTCGTTATTTGGGACCGTAAGGAGAAAAAGCTGTTCGCAGCCCGTGACATGTTCGGCATCAAGCCGTTCTACTATGCCCAGATGAATGGCACCCTTCTATTCGGTTCAGAAATCAAAAGTTTTCTGCCACATCCTCATTTTGTGAAAGAACTGAATGAACAAGCACTGAAGCCTTATTTAACGTTCCAATTTCCAGTGCTGAATGAGACGTTCTTCAAAGGGGTATTCAAGCTGCCGGCTGCCCATTCCATGACCTATGAGAACGGGGAATTGTCGATCCAGCGTTACTGGTCACCAGAATTCCAGCCGGAGACACAGCCGCTCGAAGAGCTTGTAGAAGAAATCGATCAAGTTGTCCGGCAATCGATCGAAGCGCACCGGATCAGCGATGTGAAGGTCGGTTCATTCTTGTCCAGCGGGGTCGATTCCAGTTATGTCGCTTCTGTTCTCCGGCCGAATAAAACCTTTACAGTCGGATTCAGTGACCGGAACTTTTCGGAAATCGATAATGCAAAAGCGCTTTCCGATGAATTAGGAATCGAAAATGTCAGTGAAGTGCTGGATTCAGATGCCTGCTTTGAAAAACTGGACGAGATCCAGTATATGATGGATGAACCGCATTCCAATCCGTCGATTGTTCCGCTTTACTTTCTGGCCGGATTAGCAAGAAAAGACGTAACGGTTGTGCTGTCGGGAGAAGGGGCGGATGAATTATTCGGCGGTTACGCAGAGTATGATACAACCCCTGCGCTGAAAAAGTATAAACAGCTACCGGCACTTTTCCGCAAGCCGCTCGGCAGTTTCGCTCAGATGTTGCCGGAAGTGCGGGGGAAGAATCTGATGGTGAAAGGCGGGCGTCCCGTGGAGGATTGGTTCATCGGTCAGGCAAAAATCTTTCAGGAACGGGAAGCAGCCTCGCTTCTGAAGACTCCTTACAAAAAAGGGCCATCCGTGAAAGAAATCGTTCGTCCGTACTATGAAGAAGTGAAACAGGAAGATGATATCACGAAAATGCAATACCTCGACCTTCATCTCTGGCTTGTAGATGATATTTTACTGAAAGCGGATAAAATGAGTATGGCCCATTCCCTCGAGTTGCGGGTGCCGTTTCTGGACCGGGAAGTCATGGATATAGCAGCGAAAGTGCCATCTCATTACCGAATCAATGACATTGACACGAAATATGCTTTCCGCCTGGCAGCCGGACGTGCGCTTCCGAAAGAGTCGGCCAATCGCAAAAAAATCGGGTTTCCAGTGCCGATCCGTCACTGGATCCGTGAAGAAAAATATTACACACAAATCAAGGAAGCCTTCAACAGTGCAGCTGCAGCCGAATTTTTTGATCAGAAAAAAATCATAGAACTGCTGCAGGACCATTATGAACAGAAAGCAAACAACGCCAGAAAGATCTGGACGATTTTCATGTTCCTGGTTTGGTATAAAAAATATTTCCACTGATTATAGCGGCAGGTGTACGAATGGTACACCTGTTTTTTAGTTTTAAGCAGAGAAAGCCTAAAGGCTAAGCAAGCAGCCCTTCAACCAAATGAAATGGTAATGGGTTTAGGTCGTGGTACAGGGATACTTGCACTTTTAATCCAGTAAACACAACCAGATATGCAACTTATTCGGGATTGAGGCAGGTTCTGACTCCTTAATTAATCGCCAAAGAAAAAACAAGAGAAAACCCCGTTACTCATGTCGATTTTGAAGAAGGTTTTTCTGATCAGCTTCCCTTTTCCGGTGATTTGTTTCACCATATCTTTATGAGCTTATTTATTTTTCGCTTAACGCTGGAAATGAAAAAGAAAACGTTCGAGGAAGTTCATCGGGCATTAAGAGTTGGCGGTCAATTTCATATTATTGATTTCTAGAAACCGCATAATCGATTGATGCGTGCTGCGTTTTTCCTGCTCAAGTTCTAGATGGATGGATCTGAGACAACTTCAGCTCGCATTTGCAGAATTATTCTGCCTCTGTTAAATTTGTTTCAATACATTCAGGGCATGTAAAGGCGTTAAACCATAACCTTGTTATCGAGCTACATTCGCTAAATTAAGCATTTTGTTCTCTGTCATTACTAGGAACATATATTAAATCACTTGACCCTGTAGTCTGCAACAGGGTTTATGCTCTATACAAGAGGAGGGGAAAAGGTATGAAAATTGGGGAAATCGCCAAAGCGTCCAGAGTGAGCATTGAGACGATTCGTTACTATGAAAAGTACGGCCTGATTTCAGCACCTCCTCGAACCGGTTCCGGCTATCGAGATTTCCTTGTTGATGTCATCGGAGATCTTCAATTCATTAAACGGGCAAAGAGATTGGGGTTCAGTCTGGAAGAGATTAAAAAACTGCTGGCCGTTTCCCGGAATTCCACCTTTTATCCAGAGGAACTATATCATTTCACGATGGACAAGGTGCACGAAGTGGAAAAGAAGATCCAGGAGCTGAAAAGCATGAAAAAACTGCTGGAAGAACTGGCCATCAACTGTCCTCGTGCGCAAGCTGCAAAAGCTGATTGCCCGATCATCCAACAACTTGAAGGAGTGAAGTAGAAATGGCAAAGAGACTCGTTGAAGTTTTTACTGCAGGCTGTTATTTATGTGACGACACGGTGAAGCAAGTAAAAGATTTGGCTTGCGAGAACTGCGAAGTGGTGGTTTATGACTTGAATAAGGGCTGTGACACGAATGAGTGCCAAGAAAAAGCGAAAACATATGGCGTTCAGACGATTCCGGCTGTGGCAATCAACGGTGAACTGGTGGACTGCTGCAAAAACACCGGCATCGATATGGATTCTTTGAAGAAAGCAGGACTAGGTCAATCAGCTTCATAAATCACATCTAAGGTAATAAAGATGGACCTCCAAAGTAAATTGGAGGTCCATTCTTTATTCTCTGATATATTGAAGTCCATAAAATGGGTTGCCTTTTTGACAACAAGCTCATCCTGCGCAGCAGGATAACTTGTTTACGTTTTTATCAAGGGTGATGGCGGCCAGTTTCAGCCCTTCAGCCATCGTCAGATATGGCGCCATGGAATTCTTCAGGTCATCTGCCGTCAGCCCGAACTGCACCGCGAGTGTTGCGCCGTAAATCACATCCCCGGCGTTCTCAGCTACCACATGGGCCCCGATGATTTTCTGCGATCCGTTATCGACGATGAGTTTGAAGACGCCGTTCGTTTTGTGGTTCACGAGCGCTCTCGGCACGTTTTCAAGCGGCAGGACCGATGTCTTCACGTCGATTCCCCGGTTCCTCGCCTGCTGTTCCGTCAGCCCGACAGTCGCGATGGACGGATTCGTGAACGTCACACCCGGCACAAAACGCAGATCCACTTTCTTAGTGGCCGAATCCAAGGCATTTTCAACCACGACACCACCTTCGTAGGCGGCGACATAGACAAACTGAGGGCCGAGTGTCACATCCCCGGCCGCGTAGACAGTCGGACTGCTCGTCTGCAGATAGTCATCAACTACGATTTCTCCTCTTTTGCCGGTTTCCACACCGGCTGCCGTTAGGTTGAGCGTCTCTGTGTTCGGCCGTCGGCCCGCTGCGACCAGTACCTGATCGGCTTCAATGATCCGCTCTTCCCCATTCACTTCAAGGTAGACCTTCTTCGTTTCTCCATCCTGTTCCACTTTCTTGTACGTGACGCCGGTCATGAAATTCAGCCCCTGTTTCGTCAGGGCTTTATCCACCGCTTCGGAAATTTCCGGATCGTATTCCTTCAGGAGCCGGTCGCTGCGCTGCATCAGCGTCACGTCCGATCCCAGGTTACGGAACAGCTGGCCCAGTTCCATGGCGATGTAGCCGGAACCGATGACGGCCAGTTTCCCCGGCACTTCCATCAACTCCAAGGCTGTCGTGCTGGTCAGGAAGTCCACATCTTTCAGTCCGGGAATCGGCGGAACGAATGGCGCGGCGCCCGTCGAGACCAGGAACTTGCCAGCGGTGTACTGTTGTCCGTTCACTTCAACCGTCCGCTCATCCACGAAGGCGGCCTCTCCCCGGATCAGGTCGAAACCGTAGTCATCGATAAGATCAATGTACTTCTGCTGTCTCATCCCTTCGACGAGTTCGTCTTTCTGGCTGGTCAACGCTGCGAGATCCACCTGCCCTGCTTGTGTATCCAGTCCGGCAAACGGGTGCTGGTCAGCCAGGTGATTGATCTCTCCGGCGCGAAGCAAGGTCTTGGAGGGCACACAGCCGATATTGACGCAAGTTCCGCCGATGGTCCCCCGTTCGACCATCGCCACGTTCGCCCCTTTCTCCACTGCTTTGATGGCGGCAGAAAAGGCGGCCCCGCCTGAACCGATGATGAGCAGATCATAGTCAGCGGAGGGATTGCCGGAAAATGCTGTCGGTTCACCGGTTTCGACCTCCGCTTCCCCCGCGACATAGCCGGCTTCATCGATGGCCTGTTTTGCAGCTTTCAAGCGATCTTCCTCGATTCTAAACGTCGCCTGCCCGCGGCGGAAATCGGCTTTTGCATTTTCCGCTCCCTGGCTTTCCAGTGCGTCCGTCACCTGGTTCTCACAGTCTGTACAGGTCATGCCGCTCACCTGGAGTGTTACGTTGATTTTACCGTTCGTCATGCTTTAAACTCCTTTCTGTTTTGAATCGAATCGATTGGATTTCCGTGTCAACAACAGTCAGGCAACTAGCCCCTAATCGTCTTCTCTTCCCCGACCATGAGACTATCGATCACCGGGCACGCATGCAGTTCCTTTTCATCGGGACAGCGTCATTTCAAGTCATGTAGGATGAACGCCACGCGCTGTAGGTCAGCAATCTGTTTCTGTACTTCCTCTTCTTTTTCAGCGACAAACTCATACATGTCGGCACATCGCACAGCGTCTTTGTCGACGACACCCAGTAACCGATGAATTTCACTTAACGAAAAGCCAAGCTCCTGCAAGCGTTTGATGAACCCAATCCGTTTTACCGTTTGTTCCGAATAGATCCGGTAGCCGGAATCGTTCTTTTCCGGCTGCTGCAGCAGATTTTTCCGTTCATAATACCGGATGGTCTCCCTGTTAATCCCACAGGCGTCGGCCAGTTCTCCGATTTTGTATCTCACCATTCCCATTTCACCTCACCTCCACTCTAAACCATGTACGTTGGTACATGGTCAAGTCCAACAATGCTTATTTGGGTAACGGTTTATTTCTAAGCTGAACCTTGGCAAGGTTCTTTTCATTTAGGCTATGTTAAATAACGCTGTTGATTTTTTTGGCATCCATTGAACTGAAGGAACGTTTGTTCTATAATAAATGCAAAATCATGAGAGTGGGTAAATGGCATGGCGCTGAACGACTTCATACAGGCATTCAAAAAACTATCCTATGCAGACAAACAAGATCTGTTGCAGCGCCTGACATTAATCGTTGCCCCATCGTCACCGCAGGAACCCGTAATCAATGAACTCCGCGACTTGAAGCACAAAGACGGATATACCTGCCCGCATTGCCATTCCCACAATTCTGTCCGATTCGGCAAGTATGTCGTAAAAGTAGGATTGAAAAAGACCGAGCGCCAGCGCTATCGCTGCAAAGATTGCCGTAAAACCTTCACTGACACCACTAACACCCCTCTCTACCGTACCCATAAGCCCGATAAATGGCTTGGCTTTATCCGCTGCATGATCGATGGCGATTCCCTCCGCAAAGCGGCGGAGAAGCTGGAACTCCACCATGTCACCCTGTTTTACTGGCGCCACAAGGTCCTGTCTGCCCTTAAGCAGATGGATTTCGAAAAATTCGCAGGGATCGTCGAAATGGACGAGACCTATTTCCTGTACTCGGAAAAAGGCAGGCGCGGGATTCAAGGTCGGAAACCCCGTAAACGAGGCGGTTCCTCCCAATTTCGTGGCATTAGCCATGAACAGGTGTGCGTCCTCGTGGCTAGAGACCGCCAGAAGACCACCTACTCACGAATCATCGGTCAGGGACGAATCGTGAAAACACGGCTCGACCAGGCAATCGGCGCCAAGTTGTCTTCCACAAATGTCCTATGCACCGATGCGTGGCGCGCCTTCAAAAGCTATGCGAAAGAAAAAGGGATGGGCCACTATGCGTTCAAGTCAGATAGTAAGGAACGGGTGAAGGGTCTGTATCATATTCAGAATGTAAACAGTTACCACAGCCGCCTGAAAAAGTGGATGGAGCGTTTCAATGGAGTCGCCACGAAGTACCTCGACCATTATTTAAGTTGGTTCCGCTTCCTGGATTCCATCAGATATCGAAATAATTCGAACACCGTCTCAAAAATGATGGTTGAGAGTTGTTTGTTCTCTATGAAAGAAACGTATGATACCGTAAGACTGTCGAAATTCCTCGTCCTCGATTAATAATTACTCCTCGAAGACGTGCTCATTACAAGAATCAGCAGTTCAAGAATAGGTATTCAAGAAATATTTATGAAAGCGATCTTACCATAGAGGTTAGAATTTACAAGTATGTAACTTCAAGTCTATACAACCGTCTAAACCAACATGCGATCTTTTACGAAGAATGATTGAGAGACCAGTATTCATTCACAATGTCGCATAAAGCGGTAGTGGACTAACCAAAATGTAGTGATGATTTAAGCTAACCGTTCAGAAGAATTTCAGAACTTATACCCTTAGCAGGGTTATCTTAAGGTGAATCAATCATTTGAACTGGGAGGAATGACTAGAATGAAATTATTTCTTTTTGTGTGTTCCATTCTACTTTTAAGCGCTTGTTCCCCAGCTGAAGTTCCTGATTTAAATCAAATTATTCAACTATTTGAAGAGGAAGGAATTGTCCTGACAAAATCTGAGGGAACAGAAGGTTTTGAAGTGGATAATAGTATGAAGACAGTTTATGTTTTTGACGAAGGTGTAGTCGATATTTTCAGCTTTTCTACAAGTGAAAAGAAAGAAAAGGGGTTCGCCGAGCTAATGGATCAGATTGAGATGGCCGATATGCCCGCTTCCCCTTTATGGACTGTTACCGAAAAAACGATTGTTTTGGTCATCCCTTTCAAAACGAATGATAGTTTATTGGAGAAAATAGAGGGAGCGCTAGAAAACATCGAACAAAGCGAATAATGCGCACAAAAAATGGCTTCTGATGAAGCCGTTTTTATAATTAGAGTGAGACCGCATCACACTATTACATCGTTTAAACTTTAATATCAACAGAGTCATTTAACATAGCCTTCATTTAAAAAGCACAGGCAGCTTGAATTAAGCCATCTGTGCCACTGTTAATTTTGCTCAATATTTCACTTCTGATAAGTCCAGATATGTAAACCTAGATCTTTTTTATGTTGGAGCTTACAAGCTTATAGCGCAGCCTTTTAAATGTATCATTTCTTCTAAGGAAACTTGCTTCGATGGGTTTTCTGATGGAGCGCATGGAATGAGGATAATCAATGTAACTTACTTGATATTAAGTTACATTCAAAGATTGAATTTAAAAGCTATTTAATTTTGATTCTACCGCGAGTTGAAGTACAAAATTATAATACAATTAACAACCAGAATTTATGTCACCTTCATTTTTGTCTCTGTTAAATATTGCTGTTGATTCTCTTGTTAATTTAACGCTCCTATTAGTTGAATAGGAACTAGTTGATATTATTTCTTAAGTAAATTTTTCAAGATCTCTTCAATATCAGCTTCCAAATCATTTTTAGTTAAATCATATAATGTTCCTGAACCTTTAAAATATCCGCCAAAGTAATACCATAACCCAAATGTACGAGCATAAAAATCATCATCGTATTTTGGGCCATCATAATCTATTGCTATTTGAGATCGGTATTCTTTTTCTAAACAACGTTCTGAAGTTAAGTCTTCTTCTTCATCTCCATCAATGTCCCTAGACACCCAAATCCTTAGGTTTAATTTTCCTTGATTTTCAAATTCTTTCACATATTTAATTTGAAGACTTTTAGCCAATTCTCCAGCTACTCTCTCTAGTTCAACTACATTTCTTTTTAACTTTTCATTTATTTCAGTTTCTGGAATGAACACATATAGATCATTTTTTTCTTGTTCTAGCAGTTCTTTCTTAAAGATCTTTCTAAATTTACCAAACAAAATTTTCCCTCCTGTCAAAAAAGAACGCTAACTAGAATTTCAATCTATTCTTGCAACTAAAAACTGCCTGTTAGTTAAATAGAAAAGTCAATATAGCCCTTTGACAGAGCCTTATTTTTCAAGAAAGTGAATATAACTTAATTACCATTAAGTTACGTTCAGACTTCCTGAAAAAGAAGACTATGATTTTTTAACGGCTTTCCCATATTTTCAAAGCTACGGGATAGCACACTTCGATCGATAAATACTCCTCAAACCATTTTATGAGAACTTGTCGGATTCTTAATGCGAGTTCATCAACCGATTTTACATGGGGCAAGAGCGCTACAATTTCTCTAATTTCAGGGTCATATTCGTCCCCTGGACACCCAAGGTTCAATAAACCAATCGGATCCCATTCATCAACGATGCTTTTTACAAATATATACTCATCCATGATCCTTCCCTCCTTAATTTACAACTTTGCTTTAACTTTTTTAGTAACGACTTGTTTTCTTTATTTGAATGTAACTTAACTGCACTTATGTTACATTCGTGGCAACCAATTAACTTTATTTTATTCTCGGAACGCTTATGCCATTTTTTGTCGAACTGTTGATTAAAGTCTAACATCCATCAAGTTTCTCTTTGTGTTATTACTAACCATTAAAAACTTATCTACATTTCGAAAGCGAGCTGATAAAACACATCGGCGCCTTCCATCTCAGCAACGATTGTACTTACTTCATCTCCCTCAGAAACAGGCGCGTAAATCTTAGTGCCGATTGGCAAGTGACTAGCCGAAAAATCTTGAATCCCTATACTGCCTTTTGCCTGTTCGGTGATTTGTCCCAACAGCTGTCTTTCGCCAAATCTGCTTTCAATTATTGAAATCTCCTTGTCAGGAACTTCAGAAAAGATTTTCCCATCGTACTGGATATATTCAAAATCCGCAGCTTCACTAATAACCTCTAAGCTCATAACTTCAAAATCTCTCGGGTCCCAGTCATCTTCTGGTGTATGATCAGCGACCTCAATATGGACGAATTGACCAACTTCCAGATCAGCCGTGTCTTCCATAGGGATCGTCCAGCTTGCACTTTCTTCATGAGCGATATAAATCATCTCGTCTTCAATCCGTTCTATTTCTCCTGTCACGGTGAAGATATCCACGTATTCTTCTGCTTCCGCTTCAGAGGTGTCACTTTTAGGACTCTCAGATGGTTCGGCTACACCTTCAGTCACTTCAACTTCACCCTCGCTAACGTCTTCAGAAATCGTCTCGGTAGCTTGGTCACTACAACCAGAAATGACGATACTGAAAGCTAATGAACCCACTGATAAAAACACTTTTTTCGTAAAGCCGTTCCAATGCATAAATTTTGAACTCTGTTTCATGAGCACTCACTCCTTATCTGATTAGTCGAGTAATGCTCGAAGACGTTCCACTTTTCTCTTCATTCAGTAATCATTCATCGTAGCAGTGCACTTTCAAAAATCTTTAGCAATACGGTCGAGTTGTTGAGTAAAAATGACTCCTGCTAAAACCCCAAGCGATCACAATAGTATGCAGAAGTGTTTTCATTTACATAACGGCACTTTCACTTTTTGACTTTGTATAAAACATCATGCCCATCAACCCACTGAGAATCAACAAAATAGAGGCAATGATGAACACGACAGGCAACGGAATTACGTTGGATAGCCATCCTGTTAACAATTGAGAAATTGGGACTGCGCCAAACGAAGCGAGAGAGACGATGCTCATTGTTCTTCCAAGCCTATTTCTCGGGACTAACGACTGTATCCGTGAAATAATGATTACACTTGATATGCCGTTAAACACACCTACTATGGCTAAAGCTACTATGACCATCCATAAAGAAGGAATGGCCACAAAAAACAACATCATTCCTTGCATTATTTCAAACAGGAAGAAGGAACGAATCGTTTTGAGTTCAGCTTTCAATTTAGCCGCAATGATCATTCCAAGAGTAGAGCCAATGCCGAACGCAGCCACGATAAAACCCATTTGAGCAGGGTCTATATCCAATGTCCTTTCCGAGTATACTGGCAAGGTGATCTGAAGTGGCCCCACTACGGCCAATCCTCCCAGCATATCCACTACCAGTACCACTTTTAGCCATTGTTCCTTCCAAACTTGCCGAAAACCTTCCTGAATATCTCTCCATATACTCGAACTTTTTATTTTGTCCGAGACAACTCTGCTCATCTGAACCGTCAGTCCCGTAATTGCAGCGACGAAATACGAAAGCGCATTTACAATGAAACCTGCGGTAATCCCGAAATTGCTAACCAGTAAACCAGCAAGAGGAGGCCCGATGAAGATGGCCATCTGAGAGATTGATTGAACCCAAGCATTCGCCTGGTCCAAGTTCTTTTCTTCCACTAAAGAAGGCACAACTGCGTTAAACGCAGGGTAAAAGAATCCGCTGGCTATGCTGGATAGGATAAGGAATACATAAAGCAATTGAAAAGACAAAGAACCAAACAATAAAAATAAAATCAAGAGTGTCATGACCACAAATCGGAACAGATCTGAAATCCAAATAATCTGTTTAGGGTTCAGGCGATCAACAGCAACACCTCCCAGTAACAAAACCAAAATGCGAGGAAAGATTAAAAAGAACTGGGAAAGCGCCAATTCACTGGCCCCGCCTCCCAAATCAAATATCAGGTAAATGAGGGCAAGCTGTTGAAACCCGTCCCCGATAGTGGAAAATGATTGGCCAAAGAAGAAATAAGAAAAGTTCCTGTCTGAAAGAAGATGGTTCTTGGGCAGGACATTCATAGCTTTGAATCTCTGTTCGTATTAATTGCAGGCGCTGGATGAAAGAAATAACTAAGCGAGTAGCAGGTCTTGTCCTCTCCATCTCTATGTTTTTCCGTTTCCGAAGCCGTCAATATTTCGTTTATGGCTGAGAGGTGTTTATCAATTTTCTCTATTTCCTGTTTTGATAACCGCCCCGTTTGTTGGAAGATTTGCGCGTTCGGAAGAATGCCTTCGTGGTAAGCAACACTTTCTATCAGAATGCGATACGTTTCGTGAAAGGTGGTCTCATACAGTAAATGTTCATCAATCTTTGCCAGCTCTAAAGAAGGGGAAAGCCGAAAAGACCGTGCAGAAGCGGTATAGTATTTTTCTATAATCGACCCGTTTACTTCTTCTTTCGTAAGTTGAATAATGCCTGCATTCAACAATTCCCTGACATGAAAATGTACTTTCGGCGGCGATTCTCCAAGGGAGTCGGCAATGGCTTTATTCGTTAATTCCTTGTACAAAAGGACCGACAGGATTCGTTGTCTTATCGGATGCGATAAAGCATGCAGCTGGGCTGCGTTTTCTAACACCATTTCATATTTCAATTTACTTCCTCCATTCTGATTTTTGATTTTTTGTTTACGCGCATCGAGAAGCATCAATTACTTGTGAAGGCACTTTCTTATCCCTTTGATAAATTTTATTTTATCAATAAATTTTAAATTATCAACTAAAAAACAGAAAACGCGTTTTTGATATGTTGAATAAAAAATTTTCCACGTTATTACGGGTCCGTTTCCTCTCGTAAAACAAGAAAACACAGCTAAAAACGCCCACCAATTCACTTACAAATTGGCGGTCGTTTTTGCATGATATTCTGTACTAGCAGTAGACACGTAAAGAGCATTGATTGATAATGTGCATGCGCTTGCTCTTCATTTTTTCTGTTGGTATTAGTTTAACAATACGCTCGTACTGTTGATTAACATCACTGCAATAAAATACAACTCCAATTTCAAAGTGGTATTTCATCATTACATTTCCTTCATGCTTGATTCAGCTGTCCCTCTACCTATTCACGCATGGTAACTGCCGAATATCATCCACCATTTAAATCTGTCATCGTTAGGGTCACCACTGAGTAGTGTTATAACTGTAAACAACAGGTAGTTCTTCATGATACAATGGGCAAATATAATACAGGATAGGAGGAGGAGGAGAATCCATGAAGAGACACTGGATGTTCAGTTTTTTCATCGTTTGCTTGGCTTACTTGCTGGCTGGGTGTTCCACATATGAAGCTGAGGCTTACGAAGGAGCCGCCTTGAAAATTGCAGTGGCAGGGACAGCCCCACCATATGAGCTCAGCGAAGTTGAATTTGAAGAGGTCCATATTGATGAGTTGGTCGAAGCTGCAGGACAGTATGATGCCCTGTTCATCATGGAAGAGACATTTGATCAAACGTCCCAAGATAACTATATCAGCCTGTATGAGTCCTTACCTTACCCGACCTTCTTTATCGGACTAGACAAACCTATTGAGGTGTTCGTCTCGGAAGGGTTTTCGCTCAGTGACTTTACAGAAGACATGAGTACAGCATTTGCGCAAGGGTATTATAAACATGATAGCGGGACGCTCGAATGGACATTCGTCCCTTCCACACCAGAGGAAGAACTTCGTTCTCTATATGTTGGAATCTTCAAAGTCATTGATGATTTCAACAGGGACCATTTCTAACATTGAATGATTAGAACGGAAGTGCCAAAAAAGCTTATTACATCAAGTAATAAAGGGCAGACAGACGCGCGATAATCTGTTCGCCCTTTCCCTTTGTCAATAAGAAGGTTCTTGGAGCATAGCGTCGTACTGTTGACTACTGAATAATTCTTATTCTCCCATTCCCCTCTCTCCACACAAATATGACCGTTCGTAAAAGTACACGTTTACGGACAAAAAGAGAAATTTAGGTATTGAAAAAGACCAATCACTTGGATTGATCTCCGCTTTATTCATCCTATATAAGTAATGGCATCGATAACAGCCTTACAATCTTCAATCAGGTCTTGATCGGCCTCGTCTGTTAATCTTGCTGCTCTAGCCAATGGATCGATTGCTTTTATCTTTTCACACAATACATACCCCGTTGTCTGATTGGTTGCTCCGTTTTTCTTATTATTCTTGGTTTTTCCATTTACTGGTACATGAGTTGGGTAACCTTTATTCGTATTGGTGATTGGCAAGACCCAAATTAAATCGGTCTCTTTATGTACATTTTCTTCTGAAACTACGATGGCTGGACGATAACCTTGCTGTTCGTGCCCTTTTGCCGGGGACATATCGATCTTTATAATATCACCGACTTTAAAAAATCTTGTCATCACTACTCCTCCAATTAAATAGTGCCTGTACTTTTCCATTGAGGATTAAGTACAGGCGAATGATCTTTAAGCCTATTAACTGCTTACCAGTCTTCTTTTCCGACTGGTTCCGCTTCATCCCAGAGTGCTTCAGGCTCGGGTTTTCCGCCATTATATCCAACAAATAACTTTTGAAACGGAGTTAACTTGCTTTTTTGAACTAAAGAAATTCGATTTGGTTCAATCTCTACATCAAGTACAGTATCATCGGTTGCATTGAACCCGGCTTCCTCAAGGATATCTTTTGTAAGTCGGACTGCTTTACTGTTACCCCAACTCTGAAGTTTAGCCTCTCGATGACTAGCTTTCTGCTTGATTTGCGGCATGTGAATCAACTCCTCGGAGTGCTATTTATACATTCAGTATATACGAAGTATCTACATGTAGCAAGCGAAAGCTACTTTAAGATTCTTCTTGTTATAACTCTTTAAAGAGGAAGAATAGACACCATTCGAAAGAGGCTCTTCTAATTAATCTATATGAAACGCATTAAAGAATTACAGAATCAAACAGAGGCGGTCAATGACGGCAGCCGGGGTTTGGTTGATCTCCGAAATGAAAGCCTGCACGTTTTGATGGATAGCTTGGATGGATGAGTAGAACACATTGTACACCACTGACATCTTCAGCCATTTCCAGAGGCCTTCAATCGGGTTGAGGTCCGGGCTGTAGGGCGGCAGAAAGAGAAGTTCCAGGCGCTCCTGCTGTTCGGCCAAAAAAGGCTGGATCAGCTTGGCATGATGGATCCGGGCATTATCAAGGACCATGACGATCTTCCCGGCCGGGTACTGGACCAGCACCTGCTTGAGAAAGCACAGGAACGTTTCGCCATTGAACAGCTGATCCTGTAAACAGAAGACGGCGCCTGTTTCGTAATCCAGCACACCGAGCAGTTTGACGCTTTGATGCTGGCCGGTCGTCGGGATCTTCCGCTGCTTTCCTTTCAGAAACCAGGTATAGCCGATCGCCATGTAGTCGCGAATCGTCGATTCGTCTTGGAAGAGGATCGTGTCGATTTCACCAGACGCTAGTTTTTTTTTACATCTTGGAACCCGGTCCGGAACACTCCCTGTTTAACGGGATCCGCTTTGGCCAATGTATAGGTGGGCCGTGTATGGCTAAACCCGAGGCGTTGGAGAAGGCTCAGCACGTCCCGGTTGGTGTACCGGACATCGAATTCCCGCCGGATCCACTCGCGGACGAGCGGACCGGTCCAATTCATGGTGGTTTTCAATCCGACTTCCGAGGGCGTCCGGTTGAGGACGACCTCATAGACCTGTTCTTCCTGTTCGGGTGTCAACCGGGGAGGCGCGCCGGGGGAATGGCCCATTTTCAGGCCATCCACCCCCAGGGTCCGGTACTTTTTGATGTAGGTGCCAACCGTCTTCTCCGTCAGTTTTTCGATCTTGGCGATTTCCCCGTTCCGGTATCCCTGCAAGTGAAGATGAATGACGTGGATCCGCTGATAGTGGCGGACATTCGTTTCGGTTTTCAGCAGCCGGTGAATCTCTGCGAGTCGCTGTTCCAAGTTGTCATACGTGCAGGGATTCATGGAGTTCCCACCCTTTCGCCAGTCTAGTTAGGGATAGAATTCGACAAAAGATCAGGTAAACCTTTAATGCGTTTCATATAGCTATTTATTTTACTTCTGATAAGTGGTCATATGTAAAACCATCAGCTGTCAAACTCCCTTTTTCGTTCTGCCTTATCAACGTTTGAATGTAACATGTTTTGGAGGAAATCTTCCTTGCGCTCATATTTCCATGAACATAACGAAACCAAGTAACTGAATGCATCTTTTTTGTCATTAAGTTACACTAACAAAAAGAAAGACTCCTGCATCGGCAGGAGTCTAAAGAGCGGTCGTTAAATTGAGCTGACTCGCTATGATGTTTGCTGCATCATCTATCGATTCATAGTATTCAACGACTTGCGCTTGAGTATACGTCAGTTCCAGAACTCTGGTGTCCGGCAGGCACTTGACCTGCATCTAGTCCATCCCCCTCTTGGTGAAGGTTTGCGTAATATTAACCGCGTGTTACTGGAAGATAGTCGTCAAAAGCTCTTTTATATGCTTTAAGTCCACGGTCGATTCCTCTTGTCCATTGCAGAAATAATTAAACTTACTATCTCTAAAAGCCTTATTTCTCTAGCTGACATACCTTTAATCCTCTCTTTGTCCCTCTGCTCGGTTTACGCCATAGCGTTGTTGCTCGGAGTTAACCCTCTAAATTGAACAGTCTGATACAGGGGGCAAGGAATATGAACTAAGCCCCGGTTTTCGGACTACTTAAGCAAAAAGAACGCTTAAGTTGACGTTTCGATAAGATGACTTCGGTACTGTGCGAGGCCACTGAAAAACTCTCCTTTGAAATTAATAGGAGTAAAAAAAGAAGAAAGAATGGTAGATATTCCTTGGGCTAACCTAAACTAATGGGACACAATAAAACACCTTCGAGATGATACACTGGAAACAGGGTTAGAAATCGAAGGTGTTTTTGCATGGGCAAAAACGTGTATTCAAGCGAAGTGAAATGGGCAGTCGTCAAGGGCAAATTGAGCGGTCAATTAACGACAAAAGAGATTATGGAGAAGCATGGCATCAAAAATGAGTCCCAAATCCAAACGTGGATGAGATGGTATCGGGCAAATAAGCTGTATCGCTTTGATCAGCCGATCGGCAAGCAGTATACGTATGGACACGGACCGGAAAGTGCAAGTAAAGAGGAAAAACGGGACCGGCAGATCGCGAACTTGAAAATGGAGAATGAGATCATAAAAAAGTATTTGGAGATGGAAAAGGAGCTGAGAAAAAAATAGTCCTCCAGTTAGTGGGGAAATTCAGAGGGAAATATACCGTAAAAGCGGTCCTGGCGGCCCTTGGCGTACCACGATCTACTTATTACCGGTGGCTGGCCGAAGGCATAGCGGAAACGGTGACAGCTGAGGAAGAAGCGATTATTCAACTATGCCGCCAGACCAAGTATCGTAATGGTCACCGGAAAATCCGACATCTCCTGAAGAACCGGCATGGCATCAAGCTGAATCGGAATACCGTGCAGCGGATCATGCAGAAACACAACCTGCAGTGCCGAGTGAAACCGAAACGGAAATGGAAGTCACAGGGTGAGTCGGTTATCATAGCGCCGAACCTGCTGGTGCGCAATTTCACAGTGGATGCACCAAACAAGAAGTGGGTAACGGATATCACGTACATCCAATACGGCCACACGATACTTTATCTGTCCACGATCATGGACTTGTATAACAACGAAATCGTTGCCTATAAGCTCTATGATCACCAACAGACGCCACTTGTGGCAGATACACTGCGGGAAGCGTTGCGTGTCCGGGGCAATCCTAAAGGCGTTATCGTCCACTCCGACCAAGGGAGCGTCTATACCTCATATGCTTACCAGGAACTGATCCGGAAGGAGCACCTGGTCAGCAGTATGTCCCGGCGCGGCAACTGTTGGGATAATGCGGTCATTGAATCCTTTCATTCCTCGCTTAAGTCAGAGGAATTTCAGTATATCAAGTTCAATTCAATGACCGTTCAAGAGGTCACTGACAAGGTGGAAATGTACCTGAACTATTATAACGAAGAACGAATCCAAGAAAAATTAGGCTACCGGACTCCGAAAGAATTCGGAGCTTTGGCAGCCTAACTAAGGGTGTTTTATCTGTGTCTCATATCACTGGGTCAGTCTACCTGTCTTCTGTCTTCTTTTTTGTTCGATTATTGATCTGCTGTTTCCCTGCGCTCATCCAGTAATCGAAGAATTCGTTTCAAGTTCATCGTAAAAATCGCCATGGCGAGATGGGTCTTATAGCCGAAAAACGAGGTATCCGCTGACTTATGCCCGGTCCATGGATCCTGCGACCGTTTCTTCCAGCAGACGGAGCGATTCCCCGATTTTCGGATTATCAGAAAGACCGGAACCCCCCTTAATCGTGGCGATCAGTTCCTTATAGTAGTTCAGTTCCGCTTTGAGATCATCTTTTGTATTCTTCTTCGGAAATTGTTCCTTCATAGGCTCATTCACTGAATAAATGCTTTTACGCAACTTACAGGGCTGATCCTGCAGGATCTCTTGTGGTTTTTTAGATTATAGCGAGATTGAGTATGGGTAGCATCGACGATAATGGTTTCCGTCTCAATAAGACCATGATTAACCGCTATGGCCACGGTCTTTTTAATGAGGAGGTCTAAGAGATGGGTATCTTGCAGGCGAAGTTTACGGAATTTGATTAACGAACTCGGGTCGATTACCGCTTCCTCTGGAGCCATATCCAGGAAATCTTGTACGAAAGGTCGTACTTGGCGCGTTCGGCCAGATCGACATCTGAAAGGGGATTCATGCTTTTCAGGAAAAGGTATTTAAACATGCGAAGGGGATGGATGGCCATCCGGCCATTATCGGAACAGTACTTCTCCGCTAGTTCCTGTGTCACAAAGGAAAAATCGACAAGCTCATTAATGTGTCGGAAAACGTGATCTTAGGGGATGACAATATCATAAAGAGCTGCATAAGGACTGGGTTTCATGGAAGGTCTATCTGGCATCATGGTTATCCCTCCTTAAATTTAGAACCAGTATATAACAGAAAAACACCGAATCTCTAAAGAGCAGAAATTCGGTGCTTTTTCATGTAGTTTTTCAGTGGCTTGTGCTGTCCCGGTGTCATCTTTTTTAAGTTCCATTGCTTTCGTGTGGAGTCAGTGCCGTTTCTTCGCCTGCCTTTCGAGTTCCTTCAGCTTTTTACCAGTTCAAGCTCCGCTTCCAAGTACTTAATGCGCGCTTCCGCTTTTTCTAGCTTCTTCTCTTTGGGGATATCTTTTGTGGAAAGGCGACCGGTACTCCCTTTCCCATAACGCTCCACCCGGAATCCTTCCTCTCCATATATCTCAAAGATCTTTCTCCAACGATGAAGGGAAGACTTTGCTTTTCTAAAGCCAATTACAGCCAGGTCAAATCCGTTCTCAATAAAGATCTGTGCAAGCCTTTTGCCTGATAAATTCTCTTCCATTACGCGAATTTTGAAGTCAGCTTTGTACTGGATTGCCCGTTCTGAGATTGATGCCACATTTGGATTGTCTTCCAACTGTCTTCTTTGATATTCTTTGAAAAAGATTTTACTCATTTTGACCGTTCCCGTCCTACTCGTTATCTTTCAGTATACCGGGGTCTGAACAGAAAAAACCCGAATGGGGTCACTTTTTTAGTGTGTCCGTCATTCGGGGTTCAGTTCACTTCCTCCGTATGTGGAAATGCACTGTTTTAAATTAAAAGATTTTTGAAATACCCTAAGTAAGTCATCTTCAGATGAAGCTAATTCAAAGTACTGCTTGAGTCTTGAGTGCCAGGCGATGACAGACCGCTATAGCCGTGTTCCTTGGTTTCTCAATCTTTCGATTTGTTCTTCCCGATACTGTAAATAGAAATGTCTAATGTCTGGGTTTTCCTCTAAAAACCGGATAAGACTTCTAAAGCAAAAAGAAGTTTCCTTTCCAATATGATGTTCCATTCCTTCGATTTCCTCATAGGTATTCTCCGATGGGATTTCGAGTATATGGAATAATCTCTCCAATACATGATGCTTGTCTGCTATATCTTTCGCTAAGCTGCTGCCTTTTGGTGTCAGTGTGAACCCTCGATATTTTTCATACTTTACAAGCTCTTTTTCATCGAGCTTTTTTAACATTTTACTTACTGAGGAAGGCAGAACTTCCAACGCAGCGGCTACATCTGCTGCGCGGGCAACCCCCTTTTCCTCAATTAACAGATATATTTTTTCAAGGTAATCTTCCATACTGACAGTTGTCAAGGTCATCTACTCCTTCTATCTTGCTCTTATTTCCAATAAGCTCTAACTAGAAATAGAACTTTGAATGAAGTACTTCCGGTCAAGTGAAACAGGAAACAGGCGGAAAAATTATTTCGAATTTTCAGAAGCTGTTAATCGCTCAACCCTTCAAGGATTGTTTCAATATTCCATTCCATCATCTCGATGTATGATTCCCCTTCTTCTCCGGGTTTTCCAAGCGAGTCAGTAAATACCTCCCCTTTAATCTGGATGCCTGTTTCTCTGGCGACCGTTTCCATGCTTCGCGGATCTATACTCGTCTCTAAAAATAGCGCCTCAATATTCTCATCTTCAATAATATCCACGATACGGGTGATCTGGTTAGGCGTTCCCTGGTTTTCCTGGTTTATTTCCCAAATGTACTCCGCTTGGAAACCGTATGCCTCACTAAAGTATTTAAAGGCGCCTTCACTTGTTACTAGTATGCGTTTTTTTTCTGGTATTTCCTTAAACCGTTCTAGTGCTGCTGCATGAAGAGTTTCCAGTTCAGCAATGTACGCCTCTGCATTTTCTTCATAAACTTTTGCATGTTCAGGATCCACTTTTATCAACGCATCTCTCGCATTTTCGGCATACTGAATCCCATTACGCACATCAAGCCAAGCATGGGGATCTTCTTCCCCTTCGTTCCCTTCTGTTGTTAAGAACATCGGCTCCACACCTTCGCTTAATCGAAAGACAGGAGCCTCTGTTCCTGTTTTTCCAGCCGTTTGCATTAATTTTTCAAACCATGAATTGCCCGCTTCAAGGTTCAGTCCATTGTAGAAAACAATTTCTGCATCGGTTGTTTTCTGGACATCTAACGGGAGGGGCTCATACTCATGTGGATTAGAACCGACCGGTGCCAAGCTATGAATCTCTACTCTCTCACCGCCCACGTTTTTCACAATATCATAAATAATCGAGTAAGTGGTCACTACCTGTAATGGTTCCTCTTCTGCGCTTGTTGTGCTGCTTCCCAGTTGACTGTCTGCACATCCGGTTAAAGTAATCAGGGAAATCAAGCTGAAAAACAAAAGTTTTAGTTTTTTATTCATCGTTATTCTCCTTTTTAGTGAATTTCATCCCAGTACTTCCAGCCGCTTTCTTTTACTCCTTAATTTTCTGCTTACAATTCCTTGTTTCGGGGAGAAAAGAAAGGCCAATAAGAACAAAGCAGTGGAAGTTAAGACAATGGTTGCTCCGGATGCCAGATTGTAAACGAAACTAAAATACAAGCCGATCACCGAGGCTCCAGCACCCAAACCAGCTGAAAGAAAAATCATGATCGACAAACGATCTGTCAGTAAATACGCTGTGGCAGCTGGTGTGATGAGCATGGCCACTACCAGAACAATCCCTACAGTCTGCAAAGAAGCTACCGTCACCATGGTTAGAAGAGTCATCAAAAAGTAATGAATCATTCTCACAGGGAGTCCATAGACTTTCGCCATGGTCGGATCAAAAGAAGTAACAAGAAGTTCTTTATAAAACAGGTAAATCGACAGCAGTACAACTAATCCTATAATTAGCGTAATCCACATATCTGAAGGGCGTACTGCCAATACATTGCCAAATAGAATATGGTATAAATCCGTACTGCTCTCGAGCACAGTAATAAGAATAATACCCAAGGCAAACGCAGCAGAAAATAATATACCAATGGATGCATCATGTTTAATGCGACTATTCTGAGTGACAAAACCGATTCCTATTGCGGTTAATACCCCTGTAAAAACAGCACCGAAGAAAAAATTGATGCCAAGTGCATAGGAAATCGCTACGCCTGGTAAAACGGCATGGGAAATCGCATCTCCCATAAGAGCCATCCCCCTTAAAATGATAAAACAGCCCAGAACTCCGCAAATAATGCCTACCATGATTGAAGTCAATAACGCCTTTTCCAAAAAATTGTACTGGATAAGGCCTTCGATAAATACCATAACTAGTTCACTCCAACTTCCCGTAAAAAGGATAATTCGCGTTCGTAAGCTTTCAGCATCACGTCTGGCTGCAATACTTCACGGGGCTTACCGGTATGGATAACTTTTTTGTTTAATAAAACCACTTCATCAAAATAGTCGTTCGCTTTACTTAGATCATGGTGGACCACCACCACTGTTTTACCTTGCTTGACCAAATTCTTTAAAAGCTGAATGATCGTTTCTTCGCTGGTCATATCAATTCCAACAAAAGGTTCATCTAAAAAAAAGAGATCGGCATTTTGGGCCAATGCCCTGGCCAGAAAGACACGTTGCTGTTGCCCTCCTGAAAGTTCCCCGATTTGCCGATTGTAAAAGTTTTCTAGACCTACTTTCTCTAAACACTCGTAGGCCCATTCTTTTTGTTTTTTCTTTGGGCGCTTAAAGATGCCAAGCTTGGGATAGACCCCCATCAAAACAGCATCAAGCACATGGATTGGAAAATCCCAATCAAATTGACTCCGTTGCGGCACATACGCGATTCTTTTACGACATTCAGTTAAGGGCTTTCCGAGAACTTTAATCTTCCCCTTATCAATCGGCGTAATATTTAATATCGCTTTTAATAAGGTGGATTTTCCAGCGCCATTGGGCCCGATAATGCCTGTTAGATTTCCGGATTTAATTATCAACTCCACATCTTGAAGGGCTTCTTTGCCTTGATAAGACACTTGAACATTCGTTAACTGCACTGCAGAATCCATTTTGTTCCCTCCCACCTTATTATTTCTCAAAGGAATTATTTTTTCCCAAAGGAAACTTTTGCTTAGTTTATATCTTTCATAAGCCTTTGTAAATAAAAAGCACTCAAAATCGTGAAACTGATGATTTAAAATAAAACTTCTTGTGGGAAGAGGAAATTAACGCGGATAATTTTTTAACTTGGTGAGCTTGGGCTGGCTCATGAAAGGGTTGACGAAGCTATTTAAGGGTAGGAGATTGAGGAATTGACGAGCGCATTTTCTTTATTTCAATGAGGAGTGAGCGAGTAGGTTTTCTTTTGATTCCCCCTTCCCGAACGGTATATTGAAAAAATAAGAACGCATGTTTGTATGTGATTGGATGAAAAAAGGAGAGAAGTTCGACCATTATGGCGTCAAGATTCGACTGATGTTGGATGACCGGCAGCTGACCCAAGTGAAAAGGATCTTCGGCTGCCGTCGATTTTTCTATAACCGCTTGCTCGATAAGCGAAGCAAGGCATGTGGTCGGCGAAATGATAAAAAAACAGAAGGAATTCCTGAAGGAAATGAAACAGGCCTTCCCATGGCCCAAGGCAGTGGACAAGTTTGCACTGGAGAAAGCAGTCTTCGACCTCGACGGCGCATACCAGAACTTCTTCGAAAAACGGGCGAAGTACCCGGTGTTCAAGTCCAAGCACAACAAGCAATCATACAAAACGAACCAGACGAACAACAACATCGCGTTATCCGCAGACTTCAAGCAGGTGAAACTGCCGAAACTCGGCTGGGTCCGCTGTGCGTGTTCGGAAAAAGTGCTGCGGCGCGCGAAAAAGCGAAATCACCGCATCAGCAGCGCGACCATTTCAGAGAAAGCGAGCGTCATCACCTGCTCGCTTTTGTTAGAAAAAGAGAAAGCGACGCCAGTCCATCGGCGTTCTGATAAAATCGGTATCGATATGGGGCTAACCTATCTGTTCATCGATTCCAACGGCCATAAAGAGACAAATCCGCGCTATTACGTAAAAACGCAGAAACGGCTGGCAAAACTTCAGCGGAAACTCGCCGAGCAGCAGAGAGGCAGCCACCGCTACTTGAAAACGCAACGAAAAATCGCGAAGCTGCATGCGCTCATCGCCAACCAGTGGAAAGACTTGCACCATAAACTTTCCCAACGCATTACCGACGACAACCAAGTCGTGTACGTAGAGAAGCTGCACGTTCGGGGCATGGTGAAGAACAAGCGGCTGGCGAAGCACATCCAGGACGCCGCCTGGTATCAATCCCGCCGTTTCCTGACGTACAAAGCGGAAAGAAAAGGCGGACAGGTCCTGCTCGTCGACCGTTGGACAGCCACGTCCAGCGTCTGTTCAAATTGCGAAAAAAAGAAGACACTCTTGAACCTGAACGAACGGAAATGGATCTGTGCGGCGTGCCACACCGAACATGACCGCGACATCAACGCAGCGACCAACATCCTGCGTGAAGGACTGAAACAAATCGGGTAACTCCCCCGCTGCCGTTGGAACAGCGGTCGATGCGTATGAAGGGTCGGTAACACCAGGGAACCGGAAGGGGAAGGGGACGACCCGATGAAGTGCAGAAAAGTTTGGAAGGTCCATTACGGTAAACATAACGGAAGGTCACTGCCTTTCGAAGCTCCCCATTTCAATGGGGAATAGTTTACGATTCAGATTGCAAAGCGAGCACGACTGGATGAAAGGCAAGTTGAAAAAACTGCATGAAGAATTAAGTAGTATTCAATGGGCTTTGAACTGAGTAATTGAACCAGTACCGATGTGCTTGTTCAGCTATTTTGCACTATAAGTTCCCAAACAATTTTAGGGGCATTGAAAGACTTCGTACGTGTATAAAGAAAGAGTGAAAGAAGCAATCACGAGAGTGAGATAGCTCAGTGGACTAGCATTCCGAAAGAGAAGACGCAAGAATAGGGAAATTTAAGTAAAGACTTCTGGAGGAATTTCAAAAAATCTATACTAACAATCATCGAAAAAGGATAATTAAGACTCTTAGTTTGGCCTTGTTTATACTTACTAAAACGCTATAAGATACTTTTAAAGTGTGTTAAATTTAATTAACCTCAAAATTAGCTACTGATATAAGGCTGACTTAATCACTGATTATTCATACATGGCTTAAAAAAGTTTCTTTTGCTCTCGTTTGCCTTTTACTGCTCTCCTCCTTCTTCAATTACAATGTTCTTTAACCTGCTAAGTAGATTCAGATAAAGCCGGTGCTAAGAGTCGTGTTTCAGTATCCGTTTGTAGTATGTTCACCTCCGTCTTTGTCGGTTTAAGTGCCTTCGATATTAACCTCCATGCAACATTTGTATCGGTTTTTAGCTTGAAGAGCTCGGAATCAAGCTCATTCTCTATTGCAAAGGGTTTAGTGGAAAAGTTGGGGTCATTATTGGGAGTTGTCGACAGGAATAAGTCGTAAATTAGGCGTGTTGTTTACGCGGGTCTTCATTTCGTCCTTCTTCAGTATAGAAAAAAAGAGGGGAATCGCTCCCCTCTTCCTCCACAAATTTTTATTACTGTACGTTTTCTTCTTTTCTTCTTGCAACGGCAACTCCACCGGCAAGGGCGAGGAACGGAAGGGCCCACAACATCCAAGCCATTTCAGCTGAATCGGCTGTTCCGCCCATGCCGGTTTCCGGCATGCCCGGCATTTCAGTGCTGAACTTCTCCGGCATCTGAGTTACGATGCCACCGGATAAGCCTTTGGCTGCCCCGTACATATGGGCATAAGCACCGCGGATCTCTTCAAATGCAGCCTCGTAATCCTCTGCTGCATACAGATCAAGCGCTGCCGTCAATTGCTCAATATGCGTCTGCAGCCCTTGAGCCATTACCTCAGCCGGTACTTCTCCATCTGTCGCTGTCGCGATGAAGCTAGAGAAGTCTTCTTTGTACATGGAAAGTTCGTCCAACGCGGCCTGTCTTGCCGCTTCATCACCTGCAGCTGTCGCTTCTGTATAATCAACGAAGTAACCGATATGTTCCGACCACATCTCTTCAAAAGCTTGGCCTGCCTCTTCCCCATACACAGAAGCGATGGCTGCCGTTAAATCTTCCGTATTGGCGCTCAATTCCTTGGCGGATGCTTCAAACTCTTCGGATCCGTTCAAGCCATTCTGCATGACGATCGCTGCCAGTCCCGCATGTTCAGACAACAGGTGGTTCAGGTGAGCCCGCAAGTCCCCGGCCGGTGTGTCTGCTTTCGTATTGTTGAACTCATCCGGGAACTGATCCACAATCGCGACGGATAATCCTTTTGCGACCATATGAAGGTGCTCAATCGCTGCTCTTTCATATTCATATGCCTGTTCGAAATCGCCGGCGACGTAGCTGTCAAAAGCGCCGATCAGCTGATTCACATGCACTTGAAGTCCTTCTGCGAGCATTTCTGCTTTCAGCCGTTCATCGGTGGCGCCTTCCAGGAAGCTGGAGAAGTCGGCCCGATATTCCGCTAGTTCATCCAACGCCGCCTGTTTGGCCGCTTCGTCTCCTGCACCGGTGGCTTTCACGTAATCAACAAAGTAGCCGATATGTGCGCTCCACATGTCGTGGAAGGCCTGGCCTGCTTCTTCCCCTTAGACCGAAGTGATGGCTGCCGTCAAATCTTCCGTGTTGGCGCTCAAAGCCATGGCAGACGCTTCAAAGTCGGCTGACCCGGCAGCCCCGTTTCTCATCGTTTCCACTGCGAGGAACCCGTGTTCACTCAGCAAATGGCCTAAAGTGGACCGCAACTCGACGGTTGCCGTTTCGACGGTCGGCTGTCCTTGGCCGTGCATGTTTTCTTCGCCACCCGACGCGGCGACACCCGATGCCATGGGGACTACTAGAGAAAAGCTGAGCGGAATTGCGACCATCCCTTTTTTCCAATTCTTGTTCATGTTCATGTGCGAACTCCTCCTTGTTTTTGATTGCTGTGTTCCATTGCCTCTGATCTGCTTACACCTACTAAACGGATGAAAAACAGATTTAGATCACATTTTTTCAAAAAAAGTTAAAATTTTTTTAAATTCCCCTTGTGTATCCGACTGATGCTATCTTACCTGAATGCAAACCTCTTATTTCGAGATTTTAATGTTTTAAATCTGTTAGCTGTCATTTATTCCTGCCTTCTTTTCGGAATACCGCTTCATGAAGTCATAAGAGCTATTCCTCTTATCAAAAGTTAGGAGTTTGATTAAAAGTTATTGAATACCAAAGCAGTTATAAAATCATCGTGGATTATGCATATACACTAGATGGGTTAGAAAAGTTGTTGAACGTAATATATTATCACGACTACCGACCACTCGTTTTGATGATAAGAGGGCATTGTTTTAAGAAGTTTGGAAAAACGGACACAAATGGCTAGGCCGGAAGAACAAGTAACTGATGAAAGTGTTGTTATGTCACTTGCTGACGCTGGTGATTTAGTTTATTTAACTGGTCTTGGGGATTATCAAGTAATAGGTGGTAGTAAAGTATTTATTCAAATAGTAAACCTATAGAGATTTTCCGTTATCAGCGTTAAATAACTAGAGAATTTCTATTTTTACTATTTATGCAAATTGACCCGATGGAGAAAGGAGTTAGGTTTTTGCCGTTAAAGCAAGAGAGTCAGCACTGAAATATGAATCAGAAATCTTTCAGTCAATCACATGCACCTCTTTATTTTTCAATGTAACCACTACCACTTCCGGACGATTATTGATGCGAAGTGGGAAACTACTATTGCCGAGCCCGCGGGTGATGACTAACTGGGCACCTCCGAACTCGTGCACTCCCTGTGTCAAATCCGGAAAAACTCCCTGTCCTGGAGCAAATAGACCCCCGATCCCTGGAATACGAATCTGTCCACCGTGTGCATGTCCAGAAAATACTACGTCCGCTTCCGATTCCGCGTAAATATCAATTAGTTCCGGCCGATGCGTGAGGAGCAACGTGAAAGTACCCGTGAACGGAATTTCATTGAGAGATTTTTGGACATAATTGTCCATCCTTTCAGAATAACTCATTAACGGATCGTGAATAGTGGAATCTTTCATTGAGCTATGGTTGCTGGCGCTCATCAACGGATCATGAATACCGGCAATATAAATCGTTTCTCCATCCAGTGTCCAATCAACCATTTCGTTTTCTAATATAGTGATTCCTGTTTCTTTAAGTGCGAATAACACTTCTTCAGAACGCCCCTTGGAAATCTCCTGATTGCCAGTAACAAAATAGACTTCTGCGATTTCTTTAAGCCCATTGACTAAAGTTAAAACTGGTTCTAGCTGATAGCTATCGCTGTCTACTAAGTCGCCGGTCACAAAAATCAAGTCCGGCTCTGCACCTGCAACTTTTTTCAGAATTGGAGACTGTTCTTCGCCAAACGTCGTTCTTTGCAAATCCGAAATATGCACAATACGCGCCCCGATAAATGCTTTTGGTATATCAGGTGAAGTAATTGTATACTCTGAGACAGTGATCCATTTATTATTAATCCAAATGAATAGAGCGATGCTTGCAAGTAGTAAGCCCGAGATGACTAACCATTTTTTCAAAACCGTCCCCTCCTGTTTCACATAACGCTGTTCGGCTCAGTATAAAGACAGAAGGTTAAAATATTGTAAACCGGTTACGGAATAGAGGGAAGGAAGTGGTTCGAAAAGCTATTCCTGAGCTAGTTGTATAAAACGTGAAAAAAGCAGGACTTCCTTTCAACATCGGCCACACCCTAGTCGTTAATGGGAGGCAGTAGGAAAGAAAAATTCTGCTTGGACATGTCTCTTTTTGTTCTCGGAAAAGATTTCCCTTTTATCTTATTCAATCATCGTTCAATTTCATCCTTTTGCAGATTGGTCGATTCAATAGCTGTTAAAAAGCTCAATAAAAAAGAGGATACCCTCCATCCTAGCCTTTTTAGGCTGGCTGTTGGGTTATCCTCTTTTGTTCATCAATGCAATCGCTTGCTGGTAGTGCCATCTACTGCATTGTATAAAGGCAAGACATCTTGACGGCCTTTATAATGATAAAAATAGTCAAGTACCCCAAGATAGAGAGCACAGCCCATACGCTTCCGTTCAAAGTCTGATTTTAGATACTGGATATCAGCACTGGAATCAATGAAGCCCGTTTCCACAAATGCTGCTGGCTTTGTATTTTCTCGCAATACATGTAAATTTCCATATCCGAACGGATTTACCCCTCGGTTTTTCAAATTCCACGTCTCCCGTATCCGTGCTTGAAGAAAAATTGCCGATGCACGAGACTCTGCTACATATGGACTGGCGGCATATGCTCCTGCATAGTAGAATCGAAACTTTCGTAGGTTTCTCACTCAATATCACTAAATCCAAGAACCAAAGGAAGTTAAACCGAATTAATCAGTTGGCACAGAATGGCCACTAGAATCATCGACGATCGAACGGTCTAAAAGGTCGTAAGCTAAACAATTGCCCTGGCAATTAGCGGACATAAGAAGCAGTTTATTTCTGGATATTAAGCAGTAACACCTATCCGCTTCGCTTTATTTTAACGCCCCAAGTGAGGATGTCTCCTAATTTTCATCTTTTGCTTACCTATCTATATCCCGCCTAAGCAAAAACACCTTCGAATTCTGTACAATTTAAACCCGTACAATTTCGAAGGTGTTTTATGCTAACTCAGCAGCTTAGGATTTCTTCGTTAGTGGCTGATACTCAAACGGCTTCAATGTTGCTTTAGGAAGCAACATTTTCTGGAAATCGAATGCTTCCAACTTTTGTCCTTCCGCTACCCGCTTTGCCCAATCCTGATTCGCGAGTGCGGCTTTACCGATGGTTACCAGGTCCGCTTTTTCATCGCCCAATACCGCTTCGGCCGCTTCCCCAGTTCCTATTGAGCCATTAGCGATTACAAAGGTTTTTCCGTGTCTTTTCGCTAATTCCACCAGTGTCGGTCCTTCGTTTCCAAAAGCAGGAGATGCGGCATCCGGCTCAGCTATGTGGATATAATCCACACCGGTTTCTTGCAATCGGCTGAAAATCGCTTCAGCTTCCGCCTCCCCGTTCGCCCATTTATGGTCGGCATCGTTCACTTTCGCTTGTGAGATACGGATTCCGACCGGAAAATCGGATCCCACAGCGTGACGGACAGCTTCCGTCACTTGAAGCGCGAGGCGCAGCCGGTTCTCGACCGAGCCGCCGTATTCGTCGTCCCGCTGGTTCGTGTAATCGGTCAGGAACTGATCGAGGACATACCCGTTTGCGCCATGGATTTCCACACCGTCAAATCCGACTTCTTTGGCGTTTTTTGCAGCCGTGACAAATCCTGCGATTACATCATCGATGTCTGCCTGAGTCATTTCTTGCGGTGTCTGGAATTCCCCTTGTCCTCCGTAAAAGCCCAATTGCTCGCCTTTCGGTTTGACGGCGGACGGTCCGGCTGTCTGCTCATTGAAACGATTGCCTTGCGATAAGGCGCCGGCATGCATCAATTGGGAAATAATTTTGGCTCCTTCTTGATGGACCGCTTCGACGACTGGCTTCCACGCTTCCGCCTGTTCCTTCGTCGCAATACCAGGCTGATTCCAGTAACCTTGGCTGTACAATTCATCAGTGTAAGTCCCTTCGGTCAAAATCAGACCGAATCCTCCCCGGGCGAAATTGGCGTAATACTGCGCCATATCCTCCGTGGCCAGTCCGCTTTCTGTTGCACTTGTCCGTGTCATCGGAGCAAGTCCAACCCGGTTCTCCAATTTAATATTGCTCAATTCACCTTCAGAAAACAAAGATGGGAATTTTTCATTGTTCATTGCTTTCACCATTCTTTCTGTGTTTTATTGTAAATCGGTTCAATTCTTTGGTTATCTCAATAGCAATCCGGATTGTTCTAAAGTGATCTTCCTTTAAACCTTTATGTTTCACACTGAATATAATGCAAACATAGAAAGAATCTTACCATGTTGGCAACGTCCATCAAATTTTCGTTTCGTAATTCAAGTCCAAGTCTTCACTTTCCTGCTCGTCTGTTCTCATTCCCGATCCTCCGCCAAGCGGAAGCCGCCGAACTGCCATCGCTTGTCCGGTGGAAAAAAGTTCCGGTACGTTTCCCGGATATGACTGGCAGGTGTAGCGCATGATCCGCCGCGCAGGACCATCTGATTGCTCATGAATTTTGCGTTGTACTCTCCTAAGGCGCCTTCAAGCGGTTTGCTTCTTGGATACGGCGAGTATGCGCTCGCTGTCCATTCCCATACATCACCGAACATTTTTAGGAGGGGTGCCTGTGCGTCTCCCTCAGCCGGCATCGGGTGATACACCTCTTTTTCCATAGTGTTTCCTTGAATGGCGATTCCTTGGGAGGCATATTCCCATTCCGCTTCTGTCGGCAGTCGTTTGCCTTTCCATCTGCTGAACGCATCGGCTTCATAAAAACTAACGTGAGAAACCGGTTCCTCGGTGTGTAATTCCTGGATACCCGACAAAGTAAAGATATTCCAGTTTCCCTGCTCGTCCTTCATCCAATAAAGTGGCGCTTTCCAGCCGTTGTCCTTCACGACGTTCCAGCCGTCCGACAGCCAGTATTCCGATTTCTCATAACCGCCGTCTTCGATGAACGCCAGGTATTCCCCATTTGTGACGGGCTTAGCCGCCAGCTTGAAGGGCTCCAGCCAGACTTTATGCCGGGGGCGTTCGTTATCAAATGAAAACCCCTCCCCGTTATGCCCGATTTCCACCAACCCACCTTCAAATGGGATAAAGTTGCTTTCCTTTCTTCCAACGGCGGGGAGTTCTTCCCTTTTTGTATAAGTTGGAAAAAGCGGATTGACAAAGAAATTGTATTTGACATCCATCAGAATCAGTTCTTGGTGCTGCTGTTCGTGCTGAAGACCCAGGTTCACCAGTTGCTCAATTTCCTGCTGAATCTCCGGTTCCCGCGACTCCGATAATAGCCTCAGTACGTGTTCATTTACGGAAGCACGGTAGCTGATGACTTCCTCCACTGTCGGCCTCGATAAAACGCCTCGCTGATGGCGCGGCTGATAAGGCCCAATGGTGTTGTAATACGAATTGAACAGAAAATCGAAGACAGGATTGAATTCCTCATAATCCGCTTTGAATTCCTTCAAAATCATCCGTTCAAAAAACCAGGTAGTATGAGCGATATGCCATTTCGGCGGACTGACGTCGGGGTGGGACTGAATGATGAAATCCTCTGTTTCGAGTGGCTGTATGAGCTTCAGTGTCCGTTCCCGTACGTCTGTAAAGTGTTTAACTAAAGCGGTGTCGGTCATGCTTGTCATCGTAAAACTCCCCTCAGGCTTTTATTGGATTCGGGATTTCCTCGTACAATGGAATGCGCTGAATTATGTCTTTCATTGATCTGCTCTTCTCTTAGTTTCAGCTTATGTCACTAAAACAACGACTTCCTGTCAGCCAGAAGTCGCTGTTTCTCCTAATTCAGTTTCCTATTTACCGAGGAACAACCTGTTTAACGGTCTTCCCCCGTTCTTTTATCACTTGCTCATCTGGCATCATGACACACTAGATTCAGGCGAACTCAGAGTTCCTTATACACTGTCACGAGATTTGATTGATCCAACTTGGCGCCTATCACGGCACTGATTGCTTTCATCATCGCTTTATCAATCATACGAATCTCTCTTCTTGTTTCTATTTTTTCAAAAGCACGAGGGGATTACTTATCCACGTTTTGCTTGTCCTGGTCGATGACGGTACCTTCCGACGGGATCGGCTTCTGTTTGAACATCCGGGCAAAGTGGATGAGGTTGTAAGCCATAATTTTCGCATGCTGCATCGTGAAGCTGTTCTTTTGACCCTCCGCTTCAATGAAGGAAGGACCCGGCCCTGCTTGACCGACCCAATAGGTATCCACATTTGGCGGTATCGTAAAGCCCATATGACCCAACCCATACAAAATCGATTTGGCACTATCCTTCGCTCCGTCTTCATTGCCAGTTACAATTGCGCCGGCGACCTTGTTATAGTAAATGTACTGCCCCTTGTCATTCGTATCACTGCTTCCTGCGTAGATCCGTTCAATGGCTTTTGTAGCATAGCTGCTCTTCTCCCCCATCCAGATGGGGGTAGCGACGATCAGAATGTCAGCATCTAACACTTTCCGGTGGATTTTCGGCCAATCGTCCCCTTCTCCCGCGTCGACTTTCATCGCGTGCGCAATGTTGTAATCCGCCAGCCGGAGGACTTCGGTCGGCACTCCTTCTTTATCAAAAAACTTGAGCGTTTCATTGATCAGGGCCTCTGTATTTGACGTTTCCGGGCTTTTCTTCAGCGTACAGTTCAACACCAATGCTTTCAGTCGCATGCTTTCTAATTCCATTCTTCTTCCTCCTTTAAATTCACCTAATGTTAGTGCTTTCCCTAAGAGAAGCAGAAGGAAACGGGATAAATTTTCCAACTCACCTTCAGTTAAAGTGAGAAGATGGCATTGAATGACATCCCTTATTGCTTATTGTTCCTGTCAATGAAAGAAAACAGGAAAACCGGAAAGTAGGAAAAGGAATGGCAACCCGGCGAAATGCGGCTCATGCACCAGAATCTGACCAACATGATCGGTGTGATGCGTGAAACAACGAGTGCCCTTATGAGTAAGCTTTAGCTGCAAAAAATCCCGCAGAAAGTCCTACGGGATTTAAAAGCTATTCTTCAATTAATCCTTGTTCAATCAGAAAGTCATGTGCCACGTCTTGCGGCTGTTCTTTGTCGATATCCACGCGGGCATTCATTCCCAGCATCTCTTCCTCGCTGATTTCACCGGCGAGTCCGTTCAGCACTTCTTCCAGTTCCGGATACTCTTCAAGCGTCTCGAGTCGGACGACCGGAGCCGCATCGTATTTCGGGAAGAAGTTCAAATCATCTTTTGTCGTTGCAAGATCGAATAGGCCAATCCGGCTATCCGTCGTGAAGGCTGGGATTACATCCACCGCTCCACTTCGAACCGCTTCGTACATTACTGCTGAATCAAAACTTTCCGTTCCGGCAAAGTTAAAATTGTACGCCTCGGTCAAATCGTCATAGCCGTCCCCCTCACGCTCATAGACGGAGTGAGGTCCTCCGAATACAAGCTCTTGGGAACGGGAAACAGCTGCAAGATCGGAATAGGTTTCAGCTTCAAATCCGCTTTCTTTGGAATAAGCTAATGTATAACCATTTTCAAAACCGAGCGGCTCGAGCCACGTTGCGCCCAATTCCTCCTCGTAACCCGCACGCACCTGCTGGAGCACTTCTTCAGATGACTGCCCGGCTTCTGATTCCATCTTCAGAACATCCTTCAGTCCAGTCCCTGTATATTCCACATACAGATCAATTTCCCCCTGCTCCAAGGCAGGCGTCAGAATTGCCACTTCTCCCAGTCCATCCTCATACTCCACTTCATAATCGGAATGCGCTTCAATATATTGCCCAAGAATATGAGGCAGAATATATTGTTCCGTCCATGGCTTGCCACCAATGACAATCGGCTCAGCCGCTTCTTCTCCGCCGCTGCAGCCTCCAAGAAGCACAGCAGCTGTCAGCATCCCTAATCCTGCTTTTCTCAATTCTTCTCCCCCTGTCGTTTTAACCCCTTCGGTGTGGTTTTCTGCTCAACTAATTTCAGCAGCCAATCAAAAGCAATCGCAAGCAGGGCAACCGGCAATGCTCCTGCAAGCACGAGCGAATTGTTATAGGACTGCAGCCCGCGATAAATAATATCGCCTAAGCCTCCGGCACCGACGAATGTCGCAAGAGTGGCTACACCGACCGTCAGTACCGTTGCTGTCCGGACTCCCGCCATGATGAATGGCAAGGCAAGCGGCAGCTCAATCTTCCAAAGCACTTGGGCAGTCGTCATCCCCATCCCCCGTCCCGCTTCTATTATCGCCCCGTCGACCGCTACGATACCGGCGTATGTATTGCGCAGAATCGGCAGCAGTGCGTATATGATCAAAGCGATCAATGCGGTCGGTGAACCGATCCCGACAACCGGCACCAGGAAACCGAACAGCGCCAGGCTCGGGATGGTCTGGAGAATGGCAGTTACACCGATGACCGGCTCTGCGGCTGTCTCATGTCGTGAAATCAGTATACCTGCCGGCAGTGCAATCACAATGCCAGCCGCTATTGCGATAAACGATAAGAAGATATGCTCAAACAGAGCTGTCTGGATCATATCCTGCCGGGTGATGACCGTGTCGATGAACCCCCTCAAGCGCTCTCACCTTCTTCGGCGAGAAGAGCTTTCAGCAATCTGTTTTCATTCACATACCCAAGCAGCCTTTCTCCTTCCGTGACTGCCAATTGTTTCATGGAACTCCTCTGCAATTGTCTCGCCGCTTCTTCCACTGTGGCTGATGAAGCAATCGGTTCCGCTTCCCCGTGCCACTCACTTTGGAACAGTCCGGAGAATCTGATCAGCTGCTGCTTCCCAGGCGTCTGACGACGATTCAGCCGCTCAAGGCCAATGAACTCTTCCACGAATGGGCTGGCCGGTCGGCTGACAATTTCTGCAGGTGTGCCCGTCTGTTCCACCTTGCCATCTCTCATGATGACAATCCAATCTGCAATCTTCAAAGCCTCGTCCATATCGTGCGTCACGAAAACAATGGTCTTCCGGATTGCTTTTTGTAAGTTGCGGAGTTCATCTTGCAATTGTTCCCGGCTGATTGGATCAAGCGCTGAAAGCGGCTCATCCATCAGCATAATATCGGGATCGCCAGCAAGTGCGCGCACAACACCGATCCGCTACTGCTGGCCACCCGACAATTCAAGCGGATACCGCTGCAAGTAAATATCCGGATCCAGCCCTGTCATCTTCATCAATTCACTGACACGCGCTGCTGTTTTCTCTTTGGGCCAGTTCAATAAGTCAGGCACGAGCGACGCATTCCGGCTGATGGTCATATGCGGAAATAAGCCAATTCGCTGAATCACGTAACCGATTGATCTGCGCAGCGATACGTCATCAAGTGCAGAAACACGTTGCTCTTCTATAAAAACATCGCCTGCTGTCGGTGTCTCCAGCTTATTGATCATCTTCATCAAAGTTGTCTTCCCGCAGCCACTTGGACCGATGATCACTGTGAGCCCACCACCTGGAATTTCAAGTAACAACTCACTGAGCGTTTCAGTTCCATCAGCAAACCGCTTCGTCACTCCCTCAAACCGGATCATGGCTTCCTCCTCATTTCTGCTTTTTTCTATTTTAATGTATCCGGCAACTCCTGGCGATGGGAAATTATGGATATAGGATTAACTAAATAACTTATTCTTCGACGTTCTGCTTACTCTCGTCGATAATGGTTCCTTCTGTCAGAATCGGATGTTGTTTGAACATTTTCATGAAATGCATTAAGTTATATGCCATGATTTTGCATATTGCCGCATAAAAATTTTTTTCTGGCCCTTTACTTCGATGAAGGAAAGTCCTGGCCCTGCGGGGCGGACCCAATAGGTATCTGAATCCGGCAGCACTGTAAAGCCCATATAACCCAAGGCGTATAATATCTACAGAATAGCAATCCCTGTTTTACGTAGTGCCTCCTTCAGGTCATGAGCGCCAAACGTGAGACTGATGAAAAACATCAGGAGAGCCAGCATTGGGTATACGGTCACTTGTATGGCTTTCCCGATTCCCGAAAGGAACAATGCAATGAAAGTCGTCCCAAGAACAAACGACAATAAATCATTTTCCACAACCTGTACCGTTCAAGCATCAACACCGGTCTCCCGCCGCTTGTGCTTCGCAGTAGTTGCCATTATCGCATTGGCGGCGACACATCTTCGACATAGGCATCGATCACCATAGGTTT
The DNA here is from genome assembly GCF_001999905.1 of Planococcus lenghuensis. Taxonomy (NCBI): domain Bacteria; kingdom Bacillati; phylum Bacillota; class Bacilli; order Caryophanales; family Caryophanaceae; genus Planococcus; species Planococcus lenghuensis. The sequence goes on along the minus strand of NZ_CP019640.1, from coordinate 1,751,764 downwards.
CTTGCTTTCCTTTGCCTTCGCCAACGCTTCCCGCAGCTCGGCACGTGTTTTGGCGGTATATCCCTGCCCGCCGCAGGCAGTCGCGAACGCTGCGAAATCGATGTTGGCCAGGTGAATATTCGTCGGTGTGTTGCCGATGCTTTTCTGTTCCTCTTCAATCAGCTGGATTTTTTGGTTATTGAAAATCACAATGATCATCGGAAGGTCATATTTAACGGCAGTGACAAAGTCCTGCATGCCCATCGAGAAACCGCCGTCTCCGGCAAGCGCAATCACTTGTTTATCCGGATAGGCCAGCTTCGCTGCAAGAGCGCCCGGCAGTCCGCTCCCCATGGTGGCAAGCCACGCAGACAGCACCAGCTGCTGAGAGGAGAGTTGAAGGTAATGGGCGGACCAGATGGTGACGCTGCCCACATCCAGCGAGATGATGGCATTCGGTTCCAAAATCCGCTGCACTTCCGCGATCACCTGCTGCGGCTGCAGGTGCTCTGTCTCTTCGGCCATCTCGTCCTGCAGCTGCCGGTGCCAGTCATTGCGTTTCCCGATATACTTCTTTAAAAAAGTATCCTCTTTTTCGTTTGCTTCTTCTGTTAGCCAGGCGAGTGTTGGCCCGAGTTCTGCGGCAATTCCCACAGTGGCCGGATAATACTTGCCGATCACCCGCGGGTCGATATCGATTTGGATGGCCGGAGCGTTCGGCGGGAGGTAGTCCCGGTAAGGAAATGCAGTTCCAGCCAGTATCAACAAGTCAGTCTCCTGCATGGCTTCGTACGATTGCTTTGTGCCTAACTGGCCAAGCTGCCCCATGTTTTGCGGATGTTCATCCGGAATCATCCCTTTGGCAGGAAGCGACACAATAATAGGCGCATTGATTTTTTCGGCAAACGCCAGTACTTCAGCCTTCGCGCCCTTAGCGCCTTTACCGGCCAGGATAACCGGGTTCTTCGCTTTCTGAAGCAGTTCAAGCCCTGCCGCCAGGTCTTCTTTTGCAGCCCGAATCCGAGGCCGGGAATAAGCGGAGGAAGTGAGTGTCTTTTGCCTTTTAATTTTTGTGGTGAACAAGTCATCCGGCACAATCAGTACGGCTGGCCCCTTTTCCGCATAAGCGGTCCGGATGGCCTGGTTCAGCAGATCCGGCAGCTGTTCGGCTGATTCCGCACGCCGGTTATAGACCGCCACTTCTTCAAACAGCGATTCCAGCTTCAGTTCCTGAAAGTTATCGGTTCCGACCAATGTGCTGCTTATCTGCCCAACCAGCGCCAGTACAGGGGTTTTGTCTTTCTTTGCATCATACAGCCCGTTTTGGAGGTGAACGGCGCCTGGTCCGGCAATAGAAAGGCATACACCAATTTCCCCGGTCAGCTTTGAATAGGCGGAAGCCGCAAGCGCTCCTGTCTCTTCATGCCGAATCTGGATAAATTGGATCGCCTCCTCCTGGCGCAGCACCTCGAAGAATTCATTGATTGAATCTCCCGGCATCCCGTAAATGCGATTCACCTTCCATTCCTTCAAAAGATCGATGACATACTGACCTGCTTTTTGTTCGGACATAAACATCCCTCTCTCCTGTGTAGTTGTCACTGTCTGTTCTATTTCCGATCATTGCTTTGAATGGCGTGATGATCCCTCTTCTAACAATGGGCAGTAGAAGACTTTCAGGAAGGGCCGATGGGTCTTAACAATAGCGCTCGAAGAGAAAGAAATGTGTACTTCCTCATCAGTTATGAAACAGCTGCTTCTTGCTGTTTTGCTCAATGTCGTTGAGGATCTTATTCTTCGACGGAACGCAAGTCCGCTTAACTGTTCCGTAAGCTCAAACGTTCTGGCTTTCCTTCAATGCATCGCTCAACATCGGTGTATCAGTCGTTTTCAAGTTGCCCCTGTACCGCCATAAAAACACATAGTAATTTTATTTTCCCTAAGAGAATCATCAGGAAACCTGCTCCGCTTTCCAAAGTTGCCCGCCGGAAAAGCTTTTCTCATCGGAAGGTGATGGAGGTGCGTCAGATTTAAGGGCACTGAGCAGCTGTTTCCGCTCTTGTAAAACATCGATGACTTAGCAGTCGCTTCAAACGCGGATAAAGTTCTCGCTCCCAAAACAAAAAACACCTGTTAGTTCACTTAAACAGATCTACAAGCACTCAATATACCAGGCTACAAGTTCCCCCTACCTTCTCAAAAATGCTTCCATGGTTTGCTATTAGATTCAAACCAGTTGACCAGCACTAAATGTCAAAGAATCAACGAAAGTATTTTATACAATCCGTAAAATAGTCCCTCCATTTCTGTCTGTTTCAGCGATATAGAATTCGAAACTGAGATAATAATATGTTTATGGTCCTCAACAGTAGATGGGAATTTTCTTAGCTATGGGAACGTAAAAATCAGGAGATATTTGAACGATGAAAACGATGGGCAGAAGAAGAACTGATCCTCCCCCTTCCCCGGCGCTAGAGCTAGTAACGGATGCCATAGAAATAAGTTTGTTAAATGACGGTTTATACAATCATTACACTTTTTCAATAATAGCTTAATAGCAGCTTAACATTATTCTGGTAAAGTCTTTCCTGTAAGAAGAAATCACTTTTTGAGGAGGACTATAACAATGATTAACAAAAGACAGGGGAAAAAGCTACTACCCGCAATGGTTATTTCTTCACTTCTCGTCGGCGGTTTCGCTGCTGGTTATCCGGGAGCTGCTGCAAAAGGAGAAAACCCGGCCCAAAACCCAGAAACTGCAGTAAAAGAGGCAAACCAGAAGCAGGCCAAAATCAAAAACGTGATTTTCTTAATCGGTGACGGGATGGGGCCAGCCTACAATACTGCGTATCGGGCTTTTAAGGATAATCAAGCGACGCCTTATATGGAAAAAACGGCGTTCGATACATATCTGGTCGGGATGCAGCAGACCTATTCGTGGGATCCGGAACAGAGTGTGACCGATTCTGCCGCTGCCGCGACTTCCCTTGCAGCCGGCATTAAAACCTATAATGGCGCTATCGCAGTTGACATGGAAAAAAACGATGTGAAAACGGTACTGGAAACGGCTAAGGAAGACGGAAAAGCGACCGGTCTGGTGGCGACGTCCCAAATCAATCATGCAACCCCGGCTTCATTTGGTTCTCATGATGAGTCCCGGCACAACTACAATGACATCGCGGATGATTACTTTGATGACCTGGTGAACGGTGAACATAAGGTGGACGTTCTCTTAGGAGGCGGTACAAGTTATTTTGACCGGGCTGACCGGAACCTGACTGCCGAATTTGCGGAAGATGGATATGGCGTGGTGACGACCCGGGCAGAGTTGCTTAAGGACGAGAGTGACCAGCTCCTTGGCTTATTTGCTCCAAAAGGATTGGACAAAGCCATTGACCGAAATGAAGAAACCCCTTCCCTCGCCGAGATGACAGATGAAGCGCTCGAACGCTTAAGCGAGGACCAGGACGGATTCTTCCTGATGGTTGAAGGAAGCCAGATCGACTGGGCTGGCCATGATAATGATATCGTCGGAGCTATGAGCGAAATGGAAGACTTCGAGAAAGCATTTGCACGGGCCATTGAGTTTGCAGAACAGGATGAGCATACACTTGTCATCACAACCGCAGATCATTCTACTGGTGGTTTTGCGTTAGGCCGGGATGGCGAGTATAAATGGGATCCACGCCCTTTGCAGGCAGCGGAACGCACTCCTGACTTCATGGCGGCCCAGATAGCGGCAGGATCACCTGTGGAAGAGGTACTGGCTGAATACATCAACTTGGATTTGACTGCTGAAGAAGTCCAATCCGTCAAAGACGCTGCTGCCAGCGGGAAAGCTGTTGAAATCGATAATGCCATCGAACACATCTTTAACATTCGCTCCGGGACTGGCTGGACGACCGGCGGCCATACCGGTGTGGACGTCAATGTATATGCCTACGGGCCGCAGTGGGAAGAGTTTGTCGGCCTTCATGACAATCACATTCTTGGCCAAAAAGTAATGGAAGTCTTCAGTAACACAAGAAACGGAAAATAAGTGGTGGATGTCCCGTTGCTTTCCCGCAACGGGATTTTGTAAGGGTTTATAACGATAGGAGGAAATGATGTGCAATTTTCAGCTTTGGCATTGAGTCTCCTGTTAATAGCAGGCGGATGTTCAATTGCTTCAGACCAGGCAGAATCCACTGAGGAAACAGCGAATGAACAAACGAGTGAGATAAAGGATGCTGCCAACCAAGCGGCACAAAAACAAGTCCTGAATCATGTAGCCGCCAAAACTTATGTGAATAATCCACAGGCGCCCGAAACCCGATCACTGAAAGAAGTCGGACAAACCTTTACGGATGAAGATGGTTCAGTCACCCTTAAAGCCATCACAGACTACAGCGGGACCCATTCGATTGGGCCAGTGAAGTTAACGATAGCGGATATCAAAGTGATGAACTACTCACCTTCTCCAGACCTGATTGATTATTTTCATGGCTACACACACAGCGAAGATAACTTCAGCTATATCAAATTACAGGTTACGATAGAGAACACATCAGAACAGCTTGTGGATTTTGCACCAGTTTCCGTTTTGGAAACAAACGAGGGTGAGAAAAAAGACTTTGAAGATGATTTTTACCTTCAAAATTTATATGGTCAGCTCCAGTCCGGCGAAACAAAAATGGGTGAATTGGCATTCGTGTTGGAAAAGACGGACCTCGAAAACCTCAAATCAATTGCTATTCATACAAGTGATGTATTTGACGAGAAAAAGACCAGTTTACATGAAGGAGAAATCGTAGAGATTTCATTTTGATACGGGCGTGCCTCGCTCGCTAAAAAGCAAGGATAACCATAAACTAGCCAGTTGAATGAAGAGAGCCGAAACAAAATAGCATCACTTGTTGGACATGCACCTCATGATAGCGGGATGCATGTTTTTTATTTCAGCTTTTTATCTTGATGAATTTATAATTTTTTCTTTTATTAAAAAAGCATCATAAAAACTGCACCTATTGTTAATGGCAGCTCACAATAGAGTGCAGTGCAGGAAACAACTCTTTAACAGCAGTTCATTTACGTTCTTTCTTTTTTGTAACTTCAATGGCGGGTGTGTTGTTGTTTACGTAAAGAGGCGGAATCACATCCTTCGACTCTCCTTCTGAATAGAATTCATCATTAAGATCTGAATTCGCTTGATTGGTCTGACTTGGAGCCTCTGCTTCGCGTTCTTCTGTCCCGTCTGCTCTTTCATAAAATTCATCATTAAGTGCGCGATTGGCTTGTTCAGCCTCAGAACCGGAATGATTTTCATTTTTCCCTTTCACAACAATCCCTCCTTAAAATGAGAATGGTTAGTTTATTTTTCCCTGTCCATTCCATTCTAAACTGTACGAATTAAATACACGTGCTCAAAGAGAATAGAACAAGGAACAACGAAAAAATTCAACCGCCCTTCCCTCCTTCCAGAGTTCGTTTTACCATTAGGTGAAGAACCGGGGCCGAAATCTAGAATTATGCTGTAATTATCCCGTTTTATGAAAACCATAAAATATCTTTACATTTTCTTAACATTAGATTAATGAGTACTTAACAATACTTCAGTACAATCTAAATTGTAGCAACCAGCAGTAAACTCAGTAGTTTTATATAGATGGACTAACCAATTCTTGTTTTGGGTTTAAAAGGTGAGGTGGATTGCTCCTTCTTGCCTTTTTCTATGTATAGCAAAAAGGTAGTGAATATATGTACAGCCACCTTTTTAATGCCGTTAAAATGAAGATAAATCGAGTCGGAAAAGTTCGGAGGAAAAAGTCATGAGTGCAACAGTGAATGGCAATGCAATTTTCAAGGTAGAGGATTTGAACCTGTGGTATGGTGAGACGCAGGCATTAAAGAACATTAATATGGAAATCGTCCAAAACCAAGTGACCGCGGTAATCGGTCCTTCCGGGTGCGGCAAATCGACATTCGTAAAGACGTTGAACCGAATGGTTGAGACCGTTCCGTCTGTGCGTACATCCGGTGAAATCAAGTACCGCGACCAGGGAATATTCGATTCGAATTACTTGGTTGAGGAACTGCGGACACACGTCGGGATGGTATTCCAGAAGCCGAACCCTTTCCCAAAATCAATTTACGAGAACGTGGCATACGGGCCGAAAATCCACGGCATCAAAAAGAAGCAAGTGCTAGATGAAATCGTCGAGAGAAGCTTGAAAGGCGCCGCTATCTGGGATGAAGTGAAAGACCGGCTGCATGAAAATGCCTATGGCCTTTCCGGCGGTCAGCAGCAGCGGATCTGTATCGCCCGTTGCCTGGCGGTTGAACCGGACGTCATTCTGATGGACGAACCCACTTCCGCACTCGATCCGATTTCCACACTCAAAGTGGAAGAGCTGATCAGAGAGCTGAAACAGGATTACACGATCATCATCGTGACGCATAACATGCAGCAGGCGGCCCGGATTTCTGATAAGACGGCCTTCTTCCTGAACGGGGAAGTCATCGAGATGGATGAAACGGATAAGCTGTTCTCAAATCCGGAGGACAAGCGGACAGAAGACTACATCACAGGACGATTCGGATAAACGGAAACGGAGGAAATGAACCATGGCGAACAGAAGCAGTTTCGATAAGAGTTTGAGCGAATTACGGGAAGACATTAAACACATGGCCGGTATGACTCGGGACGCCTTAACCACCTCAGTTGTGAGCTTGAAGCAACAGGATATGGCACTCGCAGAAGAAGTCATCCAGAACGACAAAGCAATCAATGCGTTCGAAGAGAAGATCAACGAAAAGGCCATTTTGCTGATTGCGAAAGAACAGCCGCTGGCCACCGATTTGCGGAAGATCATCGTATCGCTGAAAATTTCAAGTGATATCGAGCGGATTGCGGATTTTGCCGTCAACGTGGCAAAAGCGACGAAACGGATCGGCGATGCGGAACTGGTCAAACCGATCATTCATATCCCGCAAATGGCCGATCTGGTGAATAAGATGCTGACGCAGGCGATTGACGCATATAAGTACGAAGACACGAAACTCGCCATCGATTCATCCAAGATCGATGACGAAGTGGATGCGCTCTATAAGGAATCCATCACAGAATTGATTGATATCGCAACCGAAGATAACACGCATATGGAACAAATTATGCAATTGGCGATGATTTGCCGCTATCTGGAACGGTCCGGTGACCATGTGACCAACATATCGGAAAACACCATTTATATGGTCAAGGGAATTAAAACCGACTTGAATACATGAAATCCGCTTGTTTAGAGCCTAAACTCCAAGCGTGCACCTGTTTTTTCATTATATGGGGATCCGCTCATCAGCAGGCTACAACCGCTGTCCGATCCCCTGCTCCATATAACTTGGGGTTATCTATCTCCCTTAGCAGTTAATGTTGCGCCGGCTGTAAGGGCTTCATTTGTTTGCATCATTGACTTCTATGGATTCTTTTATTTTCTTTATGTTTCTGAATCTAGGGAAGCAAAACTTTAATTTAGGATGAGTATAATGAAAAATGCATTAGTAATTGACAATCAATTTAACTTTCCCGGGAAAGATGTATTGAGCAATAAAGGCTATCATTTCAAGTACTTGTCCGACATTGAGTCTGCGTTAAAAAAATCGGCACACTCAGACATTTCTGGCGTTCTGATTTCGTTCGACCTTATCAAGCACAATATCGTTTCCATCCTCAGGGATATAAAGACTGCCTCTGCCGATAAACCATTGATTGTCTATGCAGCAGATAATGACGAGCTGAACACCATCCTGATGATCGAAGCAGGTGCTGATGAAGTGCTGTCGAAGGATATGAACACCCGCGAAGCACAGGCCCGGGTAATGAAACTGTTCAATATTTATCAGAAGCTGGCAAGTTTCGGGACTACTACTCAATTAATGCAGACGGAATGCATCCACATCCATGAATTCAAACTCTATCCGGGCAGTTATGAAATCAGCAAAAATGAACAAGTGATCGAACTGACTCCTCGCGAATTTTTCACATTACTGTTCTTGTATGAAAACAGAGGAGAAATTGTCACGAGAGAAGATATTATGAAAGAGCTTAAAAATACATTCGGAAAAACAAGCGGCAATAAGCGGATTACCGACATGTTTATCTCGAATATCCGCAATAAACTTGGCCTGGACTGCTCAACCTCCTTTAACATCGTAACCGTCCGAGGAAGAGGCTATTACTTAAAATTCAACAGCCCTACTTAAAGCAATGAGTCCTGTGCTCATATGTTGATCCCATTATCAACTGTTCTTAATAGAGACCGAACGGGTTTGCATCTCGTTCGTTTTTTCTGCTTACCATCTCCAGTCTATCCCTTCACTTTATCTTGCTCCCCTCTTTTAATTCACCGGTTTATATAACTTGGACTATATGTGCACAGAACGCGGAAAGCCTCTACACTAACTGTTCTCTCACTCGGTAGAGACTGCCGGAAATAAGCATACAGCTTATTTACCGGTTACAGGAACAATTTTCATTTATTCTTTCATTATTCTACGAAACCTATGCGCTTTCCGACGATTCGTATTAACTCGAGGTGTTGTGTCCGAGTGATTTTGACACATTGCGATCCCCTTAGCTACGTTCCTTTGTTGTTTTGCTTGATTTTAAAATCAGAAGAAAGCCTTCTGATCGCTTCTTTCCTTGATGTTGTGTTTGGGGAGTAAAACATATTGGAATAGAACACAGAGAAAACCCATGCCACCCCGTCAGTCAATCTGCGGAGTGGCATGGGTTTCTTTTTGCCAATCAATTTTCAGATGTTTTGAAGAACAATTAAACTAACTTCTAGTCGACAGACTTTTGGCTGTAGTTGGAAGGACTATCGAATAAGTCATTTTAAAACACGTAAAGAGGTGATAGGAAATCGTATATTCGATTTTTGGACTCGGGTGAGCTTAGTATCTGTGCTGGAACTTGTTTCGGATCCAGACAGCGATAGCGTTCATGGCCAACAGGATGACGAGCAGGACGATGATACCTGCACCAGCGACGAATTGCCATTCCGGCTGCGGCCGAATGATCCAGCTGTAGATCTGGATCGGCATCGCTGTGTAATTGGCGAACAGTGAATCAGGAATCGAATAAATCGTCGTGGCAGCACCGACGACAATCAATGGAGCAGTTTCCCCGATCGCCCGGGACAGCGCAAGAATGGATCCTGTCAGGATACCGGGAACCGAAGCCGGCAACACGATCGTCCAGATGGTCTGCCATTTGCTTGCACCCATACCGGTAGAGGCCTCCCGCAAGTCATTCGGCACGGCCCGGATCGCCTCTTGGGATGCGACGACAATGACCGGCAGAATCAGCAGGCTCATCGTGAGTGCCCCGGCGATCAAGGTGTAGCCCATGCCGAACAAATACACGAAGAACGTCAGGCCGAGCAGGCCGAATACGATCGACGGAACGCCCGCCAGGTTCTGGACGTTCACTTGAATGAACCGGGTGAACCGGTTCTTCGCTGCATATTCCTCCAAATACAATGCCGTAGAAACACCCAGGATGACCGCGATTGGCGCAGTCAGAAGCATTAGGAAGACAGAGCCCATGATGCCGGCCAGAAATCCGGCTTCTTCTGGAAACGGAGCCGGGAAGCTGGTGAGGAAATCGAAGTTCAAATAGCCGATTCCTTGCGTCAGAACCCGGTAGATCAGCAGCGCCAGAAAGACTAACCCTACCAGCGTCGCCACTAAGAATAGGTACTTCAGCCCCTTATTGAGCGTCACTCTTCCTTTTATGCGTTTGGCTGTGGATGCCGTTTCTTTCGAAGCCATTAGTAATCCTCCTTAAACTTCCGGACAATATATTGCGACAAGAGATTCATCGCGAATGTGAACACGAACAGCGTCATACCGACAGCGTAAATGCTGTAATAGATGGTGGAACCGAACGAAGTATCCCCGGTTGCTCCCTGCACGATGAATGACGTGAGCGTCTGGATGGATTCCAGCGGATTGAATGTCAGGTTCGGGGAAGCCCCGGCAGCGATGGTAACGATCATGGTTTCGCCGATCGCCCTGGATATACCGAGGACGACAGACGCCACGATTCCGGAAAGCGCGGCAGGCACCACGACTTTGAACGTGGTCTCCAATTTCGTCGCGCCCATGGCAAGAGCACCTTCGCGCAGTGAATTCGGAACCGCGTTCATGGCGTCTTCCGACAGGGATGCGATCATCGGGACGATCATGATGCCGACCACGATGCCGGCGCTTAACGCGTTGAACACGAGCAGGCCTGGAATCAGGCTCTGCAGGATCGGTGTGACGAATGTAAGGGCAAAAAAGCCATAGACGACAGTCGGAATGCCGGCCAGCACTTCCAGCACCGGCTTGATCACTTTCCGGGTCCGCGGGGTTGCGTACTCACTTAAATATACCGCCGACGCGAATCCAAGCGGCAGGGCAACAGCGATTGCGATTAGCGTGATGAGCAGTGTACCGGCAATCAGTGACAGCACTCCAAAGCTTCCGGTCCAAGGCGACCAGTGGGCACTCAGGAAAAACTCGGCAAACGACACTTCGCTAAAAAATACGATAGACTCCCGCAGCAGGGTGAAAAAAATGCCGACTGTCGTCAGGACAGAGATGACAGCACTGATAAGCAAAAATGTCGGAATGAGAGATTCCGTCGTTTTCCGCACGTTTCTTTTTTGCTTGTTCTGTTGGATCATCAGTTGAACAGATTTTGCTTGATTCGTTGTAGATTCCATCTTTACCCTCTTTTTGTTAAGACATAATGCAGGAGTGAGTCTTTCCTCCTGTGTTCATGAGCTGCTTCGTTATTGAACTTCCTGACGCAAAGCAAGGGCAGGGTCAAATCACCGATTTCTAGGCGACCTGACCCTTTCCCTTATTGTGCACTTCGTTTATTCGGCTTCTGCGCCGATGAGGTCTGTGACTTCGTCCAGCTGCTCTTGATACATTTCTTCCGGCAGCGCTACGTAGCCGACTTGTTCAGCTGCTTCTCCAGCATTTTCTAACATAAAGACCGTGAAATCCGCTACTTGCGGCTTCGTTTTCAGTGCTTCGTTATTTACATATGTGAACAGCGGGCGGGACAGTGGTGTGTAAGAGCCATCCTGGATCGTTTCCGGGCTTGGCAATACGGCTTCTCCGCCCTCTTCAGCGATTCCGAGCACTTTCAGCGTATCCTGGTTGGCTTCATAATACGCATAACCAAAGAATCCGATCGCGTACGGGTTACCTTGAATACCTGTGACGAGTGTGTTGTCATTTTCACTGAGCGTGACATTTTCGCCTTCCCGCATCGGCTGTTCTTCCAGGATTACTTCATTGAAGTAATCGAACGTTCCGGAATCATGACCCGGGCTGAAAATGACAATCTCTTCATCCGGCCATTCCGGGTTGATGTCCGACCACGTTGTGACATCGCTGTCCGCCACGAAAATTTCTCTCAGCTGCTCGACTGTCAATTCCTCGACGAAGTCGTTTTGCTGGCTGACCACGATGGATAGTCCATCATAAGCGAGTTCGAGTTCTGTATATTCAATTCCATTTTCTTCAGCGAGGGCGATTTCATCTTCCGCGATCGGCCGGGACGCATTACTGAAGTCGGTTTCACCAAGTGTGAACCGTTCGAATCCGCCGCCGGTACCGGATGTATTCAATACCGTTTCCACTTCCGGCTGGGTTTGATTATATAAGTAAGTGATTGCTTCCATAATCGGTTGAACCGTGGAGGAACCGTCAAGCAGCACTTCACCTGAAACTTCCGCGCCCTCAGCCGCGCCTTCTTCCGTAACTGGCTCTTCTCCACATCCAGCAAGAACGCCGGCTGACAGTGTAAGCGGTACTGCTAAATTCAACCATTTCATTTTCTTCATTATTTTTCCCCCTAGAAATTCGAGTTTGTTATCTGCTGTTCGTAACTACAGTAGCATCTTAGCATTTTCATGTTAAGGAACGATGAACCTTATGTAAAGTTATTGTAAATTATATTTTAAACAGTAAACTTCTGAAAGCTTGCTTCCTTTGTCGTGCTTAACCGAATTTATCGATATTCAACATGCTCCTCTCTCTTCAAAACTTCTTATAATTTGTTTTAAGATTAAGACTTTCGGCCCCATTGAAATGCGGGTCTAATCTTTTAAATTAAAAAAGTAGCTGTCCTGAGGAAAAGTTTTTCCAATCTAACTAAAAACTTCCCTAATGGAGCTTCATGGAGAATCGACTTTCATCTTACTGTGGAACCCAATTATTTGCTTCTTCCGAATGATTCCTGAATAATAACGAGACGTAAGGAAGAGATGGTTTCGTTTGGTGAGGGAAAAGAAGCTGATGGTTAAACAGGTTGTTAAGAGTTCTTGTTCTATCAGAAAAAGCAGTACAATTATTTAGGAAGAGGTGGACCGTTCATGAAAAAATGGCTGATTTTCGTTGCCCTGCTCGTACTCGCATTTGTGCTTGTGGCATGTGGCGAAGAAGAAGCAGTGGAACCTGCAGAAGAAGAAGTGGTTGAAGAAGCCGTAGAGGAAGAAACGCCTGAAGAAGCCGTCGCTGAAGGAACTGGCGAAGCATTCACGATCGGTGTCATCCCGGCACAGACAGTAGGCGAATTGCAGAGCGCAATCGACAAGCTGCAGGCTGTATTAGACGAAGCACTTCCGCAAGATGTAGCCGTTGAAGTTTACCCGGACTATAACGGCGTTGTTGAAGCGATGAATTTCGACCAGATTGATATGGCTTACCTCGGGCCGTTAACATACGTCATCGCTCAGGAACAAAGCAATGCGGAAGCCATTGTGACACAGCTCGTTGACGGTGAACCATTCTATCATTCGTATATCATCACACAGGCGGACAACGAAGCGGAAACGCTCGATGACCTGCTCGCGAATCCTGGTGAAGTTGATTTCGCATTCGGTGACCCGAACTCGACTTCCGGTTCACTGATTCCGTCAATCGAGCTTCAAAAGCGCGGTGTATACACGGATGAGGACGACTATGAATTCAATTCCGCTCAGTTTACTGGTTCGCATGATGCAACTGCATTAGCCGTTCAGAATGGACAAGTGACCGCCGGAGCCATCGACTCGGCGATCTACAATCAGCTGGTTGAAGAAGGCACCATCAATCCGGACGAAGTAAAAGTCATTTGGGAATCCGACCAATTGTTTCAGTACCCGTGGGCTGTGACAGAAGAAACAAGTAATGAAACAATTGCGGCAATCCGGGAAGCTTTCCTCGCGATTGAAGATCAGGAAATTTTGGATGCTTTCGGTGCAGACGGCTTTACAGAAGCTTCACCGGAAGATTATGAAAGCATCCGGCAGGCAGCGATCCAGCAGGGCATTATCGAAGAATAGAGTTGATTGGGAACCTAGTTTTGAAAAAGTACTATCATAGCGGCCGTTTTGCTAATTGAAAGGATCTACTTCAGTATGCAGCTGACAGAGCTGACTTGATTGCTGCTACGGGAACAGCCAAGTAAATTTTGATAGCAATCCGCTTAACTTTATTCGAGCTGAACTCGTGAAACCTATGGTTCCAAACCACGGCATCAGCTTGTGGTTAACATTTAATCGAATGGGATGAATTGCATGGTTAAAAGTCCATGAGTAGTCGACTTTACAAGAGTCGCGTACGACTCTTCCAACCCATATGTCATCACCGCTAATTCCGTATCAGACAGCAAATCGGTAATTCTGACATTCGATGACGGGCCCGGTAAGTTTTTGACGCAAATTCTTGATATCTTAAAGAAGGAACAAGTGCCGGCCATGTTCTTTTGGCAGACACGCCTTTTGTATCCGCAACGTCCGTGGCAGCGTGTGCTGAATGAAGGACATGTGATCGGTTCTCACACAGTGCAGCATGTAGACTTGACGAGACGGTCAGGTGTCGAGCAGCTGCGGGAGATCCAGAGAAGCCTTGAGCAGATTGAAATGGTGACAGGCAGACGCCCTCGCTATTTCCGGCCGCCTTTCGGTCAGTATAATACTAATACCATTACAGCGCTCAGGGAGCTGGACGTGTTACCTGTCATGTGGCGAATTGCCTCACTTGATTGGGAACTAAAAAATGATTCCAGGCAAATCATTTCAAATGTCACCGACAATTTAGAGGATGGTGCGATCATTTTACTGCATGAGCTTCAGCAAACAGTGGATGTACTACCTGAATTGATTCAAGCCATCAAATCTCAAGGGTACCGTTTCAAACTGCTGGATACCAATTGAACAAAAAGGTGCCACCGCAATCGCGATGGCACCTTTTTACATTGACTTCGATAAGAGTTCTGGCGAAAAATCAATAGGTCCTTAAATTAAGACTGGGCGAAATCTTTCAACGGTTCTTCCGGCATAAATCCGACGGAACGATTTACTTCTTCGCCGTCTTTAATTAAAACTAGCGTCGGGATACTCTGAACACCAAACTGCTGAGTTAATTTTGGAGATTGATCAACATCGACTTTATAAAAATCAACTGAATCAAGCTGTTCAGCTACACTTGAGACCACCGGTCCCAATTGACGGCAGCCCGGTCACCAATCCGCTCCAAATTCTAGGATAACGGGCTTAGTCATATTCTCCACAAGACCAGTATATTCTTCTGCATTAATCGTTTTAGCCATTTTTCAATCCTCCTTCTAGTCTCTATAACTCAAACTGTTTGTTCAGTCGAATGGCTGTTCCTAGTAACATTCAACTTTTCTGCTTTAAGCCGGTCAATCAGAGTAAACGAATTTCAATCAAATTCATTAGCCGTCTCTAAAGCTGGTTATAGATCTCCCTCTTTAAAGGGGAACAGATTTGTTTAGAGCATGTAGGTGATATCCGATGCAGCAGTGGGATACGCAAACAGCATCCTTTTCAAATCGCCAGTCGGGATATCGAATTGAATCGCAGTCGCAAAATGGTTGATCAGTTCATCCGCCTCATGCCCCAGCAGATGAGCCCCGACAATCCGGTCCTTTTCCTGGTCGATTAGGATCTTGGCATAAGCCACTGGTTGTCTAGTCCGCTTATACGTAAACCAGTCGGTGAGTTCCATCGCATTCACTTTATAATCGATGCCTTTTTCGTCCGCTTCCATCTCCGAAAGGCCGACAGAAGCCAGTTTCGGCAGGGTGAACACACTGGTCGGCATGACCTGCCCGGCCGCCGTGCGGTGGTTGCCTTTCAGCATGTTGGAGCAAACAATATGCGATTCCATGCCGGCCACAGGCGTCAGCGGCTTCCCTTGTGTAGCCGCTACGTCTCCGGCTGCGTAGACATTCGGATTGCTCGTACTCTGCAGGAATTCATTCACGTCAATCCCTTTCCGGCCGGCATTGATATTCGCTTGTTCAAGGTCCAGCGAGGCGATGTTCGGAGTTCTGCCGGCCCCGTGGATCACCAGTCCCGCTTCGAATGCCTTCGTTTCATCCCCCTGCTGACCAATTACGCTAAAACTGTCAGCTGTTTGCTGGATTTCCTTCACATCCGTCCCAAGCTGCAGGTCGATGCCGATTTCCCGCGAATAATCGACCAGCCGGCTCACCAAGTCACTGTCGAATCCGGCCAGCGGCTGGTCTCCCCGGTGGAGAATCCGCACATTCGCGCCGGCTCTTCTTGCGATATGGGCGAATTCGAAGGAGATATAGCCGCCCCCGACAAACAGGATATTCGCCGGCAATTCGTCCAGTTCCAGGAACTCATCGCTGTAGGTGAAATGCTCGCTTCCCTCGATTGGAAGTCGGGCTGGGCTTGCGCCTGTTGCAATAAGAATTTTCTTCCCTTGAAGCGTCTCATCGTTCACCTGCAGTGTATCTTCAGCGATAAACGCGGCGTGGCCATGGTACGTGTCGATTCCCCGCTCGTTAAAACTTTTCACGCGCCTTTCCGGCACATCTTCGGTAAATGTGCGCTTGAACTGCATCAGACCACGCCAGCTGATGCGCGTGTCGCCCGCAAGGCCGAATCCCTCGAGCCGTTCCACTCCGTCCAAGTATTCTGTGACGCCCACCATGACCTTCTTCGGGTCACAGCCTCTGAGCGCACAAGTGCCGCCAAACGGCAGCTCATCGATCATCGCCACTGACCATCCCGCTTCCCGGCACTTGCCGGCTGTCACGGAACCCGCTGTTCCGCTCCCAATAACAATCAAATCGTATTCCTTTGCCAACTCATTCGCTCCCTTCCTTATTCCGCTACAGTTCCTATTCCACTGTTAACTTCCGAACAAACTGTGTACCTTGTCCCCGGTTTGTGGCATGCTGAACTTCTGGTCAAAATAAAAAGAAACGCCTTGCTGTACGGCAAGACGTTTCTGTGAAGATCGGCTTTTTTATCCTGCACAGCAGGATAACTTGCTGACGTCTTTATCGAGGGTGATGGCGGCCAGTTTCAGCCCTTCAGCCATCGTCAGATATGGCGCCATGGAATTCTTCAGGTCATCTGCCGTCAGCCCGAACTGCACCGCGAGTGTTGCGCCGTAAATCACATCCCCGGCGTTCTCAGCTACCACATGGGCCCCGATGATTTTCTGCGATCCGTTATCGACGATGAGTTTGAAGACGCCGTTCGTTTTGTGGTTCACGAGCGCTCTCGGCACGTTTTCAAGCGGCAGGACCGATGTCTTCACGTCGATTCCCCGGTTCCTCGCCTGCTGTTCCGTCAGCCCGACAGTCGCGATGGACGGATTCGTGAACGTCACACCCGGCACAAAACGCAGATCCACTTTCTTAGTGGCCGAATCCAAGGCATTTTCAACCACGACACCACCTTCGTAGGCGGCGACATAGACAAACTGAGGGCCGAGTGTCACATCCCCGGCCGCGTAGACAGTCGGACTGCTCGTCTGCAGATAGTCATCAACTACGATTTCTCCTCTTTTGCCGGTTTCCACACCGGCTGCCGTTAGGTTGAGCGTCTCTGTGTTCGGCCGTCGGCCCGCTGCGACCAGTACCTGATCGGCTTCAATGATCCGCTCTTCCCCATTCACTTCAAGGTAGACCTTCTTCGTTTCTCCATCCTGTTCCACTTTCTTGTACGTGACGCCGGTCATGAAATTCAGCCCCTGTTTCGTCAGGGCTTTATCCACCGCTTCGGAAATTTCCGGATCGTATTCCTTCAGGAGCCGGTCGCTGCGCTGCATCAGCGTCACGTCCGATCCCAGGTTACGGAACAGCTGGCCCAGTTCCATGGCGATGTAGCCGGAACCGATGACGGCCAGTTTCTCCGGCACTTCCATCAACTCCAAGGCTGTCGTGCTGGTCAGGAAGTCCACATCTTTCAGTCCGGGAATCGGCGGAACGAATGGCGCGGCGCCCGTCGAGACCAGGAACTTGCCAGCGGTGTACTGTTGTCCGTTCACTTCAACCGTCCGCTCATCCACGAAGGCGGCCTCTCCCCGGATCAGGTCGAAACCGTAGTCATCGATAAGATCAATGTACTTCTGCTGTCTCATCCCTTCGACGAGTTCGTCTTTCTGGCTGGTCAACGCTGCGAGATCCACCTGCCCTGCTTGTGTATCCAGTCCGGCAAACGGGTGCTGGTCAGCCAGGTGATTGATCTCTCCGGCGCGAAGCAAGGTCTTGGAGGGCACACAGCCGATATTGACGCAAGTTCCGCCGATGGTCCCCCGTTCGACCATCGCCACGTTCGCCCCTTTCTCCACTGCTTTGATGGCGGCAGAAAAGGCGGCCCCGCCTGAACCGATGATGAGCAGATCATAGTCAGCGGAGGGATTGCCGGAAAACGTTATCTGTTCTCCAGGTTTGACTTCCGCTTCACCTGCCGGATAGCCGGCTTCATCGACGGCCTGTTTTGCATCCACAAAGCGCTCCTCCTCAATCTCGAACGTCGCCTGCCCCCGGCGGTAATCAGCTTTTGCGTTTTCCGCTCCCTGGCTTTCCAGTGCTTCCGTCACCTGGTTCTCACAGTCTGTACAGGTCATGCCGCTCACCTGGAGTGTTACGTTGATTTTACCGTTCGTCATGCTTTAAACCCCTTTCTGTTTTGAATCGAATTGATTGAATTTCCGTGTCAACAACAGTCAGGCAACTAGCCCCTAATCGTCTTCTCTTCCCCGACCATGAGACTATCGATCACCGGGCACGCATGCAGTTCCTTTTCATCGGGACAGCGTTGTTTCAAGTCATTTAGGATGAACGCCACGCGCTGTAGGTCAGCAATCCGTTTCTGTACTTCCTCTTCTTTTTCAGCGACAAACTCATACATGTCGGCACATCGCACAGCGTCTTTGTCGACGACACCCAGTAACCGATGAATTTCACTTAACGAAAAGCCAAGTTCCTGCAGACGCTTGATGAACCCAATCCGTTTTACCGTTTGTTCCGAATAGATCCGGTAGCCGGAATCGTTCTTTTCCGGCTGCTGCAGCAGATTTTTCCGTTCGTAATACCGGATGGTCTCCCTGTTAATTCCACAGGTGTCGGCCAGTTCTCCGATTTTGTATCTCATCATTCTCATTTCACCTCACTTCCACTCTAAACCATGTACGTTGGTACATGGTCAAGTCTAACAACACAAATTTGGGCAATGGTTACTTCTAAGCTACCCATTCATAAGGTTCTTTTCATTTAAAAAGCACAGATGGTTGAACTAAGCCACCTGCACCACTGTTAATTCTGCTCGATACATAAACTCTGATAAATCGTAATATGTAAATCCGCTTCTACTCGGAATTCTTATTTCAAAGTCTTACGGCACAGTCTTTTGAATATATCATTTTTTCAAGAAATTCTTTTGTTTTTAATTTTGAGAGAAACCAATATTCTGTTGAGGCTGGCCAGTATAGCGTGCTTGAAGTGAAGCTTCAAATAGAAGGAGCGGGGAATTTCCTGGCTACTTATTAATAATGCATGCAGACTTTTCAGAATGTATATATGATAAAAAATCGAGGAATGTGGCAGTTAACCGTCTGTAATTTAGGGTAAGAGTAAATGCAGAAGATTTTTAACATCCAAGAGGGGGATTCAATGAAGAAAGAAAGATTAGTCGATTACAAGATTTTTATTCCGGCATTATTGGTTGTTAGTGCAATTAGTATAACGTTTGCGTTATATGAAAAAAGGTCGCTGAATGTGCTGAACTCTATTTTTACGACGATTGTCGAAGTATTCAGCTGGGGTTATCTCTGGTATGGAATCCTCCTGGTGGCCGCTGCATTATTTTTCTCTTTCTCGAAATACGGAAAAGTAGTTCTGGGAAATCCTGAAGATAAGCCTCGCCTGACCCTTTTTGAATACGCTTCAATCCTTATCGCAATGGGAATTGGGTCCACAATCATGCGGACCGGCATGCTACAATGGACGTCGGTTGCAAACAACCCACCAGTCGGAATTGAAGCAGGTTCTCCTGAATCGATCTTAATGGGGAATGCTTATAGTATGTTCCTTTGGGGCTTCCAAGTTTTTGCGATATTCGTGATGATAGCCCCTGCCGCCGCTTATGTGCTACATGTTAAAAAAGCGGCCAATGATGCGAATTTCAGAAGCTGCCCGAGTAATCCTCGGTGATAAACTGACAGATGGATGGGCCGGCAAAGTGCTTGATGTCCTATTCCTGTTAAGTATATTGATGGGAGCTGCGGTTACTCTGGGGCTCGGCGCACCGATTGTTACATATAACCTTTCTGCTCTTTTAAATATCGAAGTAACATTTGGCCTTACATTAATTGTTACTGTAGTCTCGGTATTGTTGTTCTCAGCCAGTGCATATCTGGGTATTGAGAAAGGGATTAAGCGCCTGAGTACTTTCAATATTTATTTGGCTGGAGCATTCGGCCTTTTCATCCTGGTTGCCGGTCCTGGAGTCTTTATCCTGAATTACTTTACTGATAGTATTTCTTTCCTTTTCGGCAACTATCTCAACTTCTCGATGAATACGGATTCGGTTTACCAGGGAGCTGCTTCGCATATTCAAAACAATACGGTCTTCTGGTTTGCCTATAGTGCAACCTGGGCCATGCTTCACAGCGTTTTCGCAGCAAAAATTTCAAGAGGACGAACAATTAAAGAAATGCTCCTTACATATTTGCTGACTCCTACTTTATTGTCCTGGATTGCGACAGGAATATTGGGAGGTTTAAGGCGCCCGCTTGGAACAGGACCGGTGTGCGCTGCGGGGAAGGTTCGGATAAATGGGCGCCCGGCACTTTAAAATACTCACCGTGGTGCTCGATATCATGAACCTTCATGTCATTTTGAATGCGTTCAAGTAAAGCCGTTTTTTCGCCATGATGATTGCCTCCTTTTTCTGCTTGTTTAACTTCCGATCCGCTGACAATAGAAAAAGCCCTCTTCTCTCAAAGAAAATGAGAAAAGAAGGCTAGATATACGCGGACCTGCTTCTCTTATCTCCCAAGAAAAAATCCTGCTGGAGTTAGCACCTTTCTGACTAAGTCAGAGGTTGCTGAAGCGTCAACGGGCCAGTCCCTCGGCTTCTCTTGATAAGAAGGTTATGAAATTAATACCTATCATAGTGCTATGAATTACAGAAGTCAATAGTTAATGATAAAGAAACAAGGATCATCACCAAAATTTGGGGATGACAGCCGATTACTCGGTTTCCAGACGGATTCTTAGGAAAAAGTCGGCATCGTTCCGATAGCCGTAGCCCCGTCTTTTTAGAAGATTGATCTTGGTAGTCGTCCCTTCCACGACCCGTTAGATAAAGGGGGAAAATGGTCTCCAGTAATGCGGCTTCCCGGAAAATTAGAATCTTCGCGATTTTGGCTGTCGCCCTGCATTCATGGAATTGATATCGCGCAGCCGCCGGCTCACCGTCCAAGCATCGGTCGATGAAACAGGAAAGGCGGTCTCGAGACCACTTGAGAATCCTGCGACTTTAGGCGAGGGAAGCCGATGGTAGTCCGAAAAGCGCCATCACTGCCAGTCGTCTTGATTATCCATGGAGTGAATTTAAATTAAGATTGATAAATTTTAATGAATAGAATTAAGAGAGGAGACCGATGAATTCTAACTCGTCTTTGAAATTTTCATTTATCTTCAACGCGCTACTAAAATTCCATGCTTAACGCATGAGTTGAGGAACAAGTACATCATTTAGTTTTCGTTCAATGAAATGACCCCATTTTTCAAATTCAACTAGGAATCCGTCGTGGCCATAGTCTGTTTCAATTACTTGCCATGAAGCCTTGGATTGCTTTTCAAGCCAGGGAATCATCAACTCGCTCGGATACAGCAAGTCCCGTGTGAAAGACAAAGAAAAAATGTCGGCCTGGATTGTCGAATCTTCAAGATCGTGCGAATTCATTGCTTTTAGTAAAATCAGGTACGAATTTGCATCAAAGCGATCCGCCATTTTTCCCCCTTGGTAGTCGAGATAAGATTGGATCTCGAATTGTTCATCCGTCTGTAATCGCTGAAAGCGATTATTAAATAACTTCCCGCTGCGGTACGTAACTATTCCCATCATCCGGGCTAATTCCAATCCTTTTAAAACAGCGGACTCTTTGTAATCTCCCTGATTAAAATCAGGATCGTTTTCAATCGCTTGGACCCCGATATGGTTGAAGGCAACTCCATAATCGCTGTATGCAGGGGTGACGGCCAAAGGAAGGAGGGCATCCAGAAATTCCGGATATAATCTCCCCCACTCCAGTGTTTTCATACCGCCAAGCGACCCGCCGATCACTGCCGTCAAATGATTGATTCCCAATGCTTTTAAAGCTGCATATTCGGCCCGGACCATATCCCGGATTGTGAGATTCGGAAAAGCGCCTTTGTATGGCTCTCCTGTCTCAGGGTTAATCGATAAAGGCCCTGTGGATCCGTTACATCCGCCGAGAACATTAAAGGTGATCACTTGAAAAACCTCTGTATCCACCGATTTGCCCGGTCCAATCAACCCTGACCACCAGCCGGGATTTTCTTCTGATCCAACAGCGTACTGGTCACCTGTCAACGCATGGCATACAAGGATAACCGGTGCATTTTCATGTCCGCACCGTTCGTATGCCAACTCCACTTCATGCAAGATCAGTCCTGACTCCAATGTGAGTGATCCAATAGATACGGTGGTCATGTCGCACCCCCTTTAGATGTTTTCCAGAACTGCTGCCTGAATCGCTTGTTCCAGATCATTGATGAGGTCGTCCGTATTTTCAAGCCCGACAGACAATCGGATCAGTTCTTCTGTAACTCCTGAAGCTTTTAACTCTTCTTCATTCAATTGCTGATGAGTCGTAGATGCAGGATGAATAATTAAGGATTTTGCATCCCCGACATTCGCCACGTGCGACCATAAATTGACACTATCAATCACTTTTCGTCCGGCTTCACGGCCGCCTTTGATGCCAAAGTTCACAATGGAACCAAATCCGTTATTCTTCAAGTATTTTTTCGCCAGTTGATGGGAAGGATGATCTTCAAAACCGATGAAATTCACCCATTCCACTTGCGGGTGCTGTTGCAGATAATCCGCTACCACCTGCGCATTGCTCGCATGCTTTGGAAGCCGAAGGTGCAATGTTTCCAATCCTTGCAGTAAAGCATGGGCGCTGTCTGCACTTAACGTCGGACCAAAATCCCGTAGTAACTGAACGCGCAATTTTGTTGCGAATGCCGCTTCTGGCGCATCGATGCCAAACCGGATACCATGGTAAGTAAGATCCGGCTCCGTGTAATTCGGGAAGCGGGGATTATCCCAGTTGAATTTCCCGGAATCGACTGCGACTCCGCCAATTGTAGTACCATGGCCGCCAATCCATTTTGTCGCAGAGTGAATGACCACATCTGCACCGAATTCAATCGGGTTGCTGCCGTATGGCGTAGCGAATGTGTTATCAATCAGTAATGGAACCCCATTGGAATGCGCAATTTCCGCTACTTTTTCCACATCAAAAACATTCAGGCTCGGATTGCCAATCGTTTCGCCGAAGAACAACTTCGTTTTGTCAGTGACTGCTTCCCGGAAATTCTCCGGATCTGTTGCATCGACAAATTTAGTGGTGATGCCATAACGCGGCAATGCGTTTGCAAGTAAGTTATATGTTCCGCCGTATAAATTGTAATCAGCGACGATTTCATCGCCAGCTTCGGCAATATTTAAAATGGAAAAGGCAATAGCCGCCATGCCGGAGGCAAATCCAACTGCCGCAGTTCCGCCTTCAAGGAGTGCTATCCGCTGCTCGAATACATCCACAGTCGGGTTCATGATTCGCGAATAGATATTTCCTGTATCTTTTAAGCCGAACAGGTCTTGTGCATGTTGAGTATCTTTGAATACATAAGAAGTCGTTTTATGAACGGCAACTCCCCGTGCACCGGTTACCGGATCAGGTTCTTGTCCTCCGTGGAGCAGAAGTGTTTCGGGTTTATAGTTTGTCATGATTTATTCCTCCTGGTTTATGTTTTTAGTGTACTAAAACTTAACGTGTTCCTGTGACTGGTATACGGGCATATCGCTTGCCTGGATGCCGATCCGGAAGGCGATCACCTTCACCGAACAGACTGTCGCGGAGAGAACTCCCTTCGTACTCTTTTCGTACGAGCCCGCGTTCCTGAAGAATCGGTACGACCAGTTCGATGAAATCTTCGAACGTACCCGGTGTAATGGCATAGGCGATGTTAAAACCATCCACGCCTGCTTCATTCACCCATTTTTCAAGCGTGTCGGCGATCTGTTCCGGAGAGCCGATCGTGTATGGGCCAAGTCCGCCGATGCCGACAAATTCTTTGATATCGTTCACGGTCGGCTTCTTGCCAGGGATGATTTTTGTGAAATTCTCAAGCGCTGATTGGATGGCATCATTTTCAATGTATTCCAGCGGCTGATCCGGCGCGTAACCGGACAAGTCAATGCCGGTCCAACCACCGAATAAAGCGAGCGCGCCTTCGTGACTGATGTGCTTTTTGTAGTCATTGAATTTTTCCTGCGCTTCTTCTTCTGTTCTCCCGACAATCGGCGTAAGCAGCGTAAGGACTTTCACATCATCCCGGTTGCGGCCTGCCCGTTCCGCTTCAGCCCGAATTTTCTCGACAGATTGCTTGGCGGCCTCGATATTCGGAGGGCCGATAAAGACGCATTCGGCATGCTTCCCGGCGAATGCCACGCCTTTTTTGGAAGCCCCCGCCTGATAGAGGACAGGTGTGCGCTGCGGCGATGGTTCCGTCAAGTGAGCGCCCGGTACTTTGTAATATTTCCCTTCGTGCTGAATATCGTGGACCTTGTCGGGATCCGTATAGATGCCATTTGCTTTATCAAGGACAACCGCGTCATCTTCCCAACTGCCTTCCCACAATTTATAGGCAACTTCCAAATACTCTTCTGCGATATCATAGCGCTCATCATGCTTGATTTGATCTTCTCTGCCGATATTGACGGCGGCACTTTTCAGATAGGAAGTGACGATATTCCATCCGACGCGACCTTTTGTCAGATGATCGAGTGTCGACATCCGGCGCGCGAATGTATACGGGTGTTCATGTGTAACGGAAGCCGTCACCCCGAAACCGAGGTGCTTTGTCACAGCCGACATCAGTGGCACGACCAGCAGCGGATCATTGACCGGCGACTGTGCCCCCTGCCGGACAGCGGCATCCCGCGAACCATTGTAAACATCATAGGTGCCGAGGACGTCTGCAATAAAAACGGCATCGAAATTGCCTTTCTCCAGAAGCTTCGCCAATTCAATCCAGTATTCGCTGTCTTTATACTTATGGGATTCATCGTCTGGATGCGTCCATAGCCCTGGCGATTGATGCCCTGCACAATTCATATCAAAAGCGTTTAAATAAATCCGTTTATTCGTCATGGTTTCTTCCTCCCTTGATCACCTTTTAAAACTCGCGGTTTCTTTCTGTTTTCCGATGATGTTCATAAAATAGGCCAACTGCTTTGTAAGCCGGTCCTGCACATCGCTATCCAAAATCGGCTGTACAGGATTTGATTTATCGATCTGGCTATCCACCAAATAAACGCCCTTCAAGTTTTGGCCTTTTAATGTAGCCAGCAACGGCTTCAGTGAATATTCCAAGGCCAGCAGGTGGTTCGGACTGCCGCCTGTCATCAGGGGAAGAACGGGTGTGTCCTGCAGCACATCCTGAGGGAGCAAATCCAGCAGAGCTTTCAGAACCCCTGAGTAAGCAGCCTTATAAACAGGAGATCCAATAACTACGCCATCGGCTTTATGAATGAGCGTACTGATTTCCTGAATAGCAGGACTATCATATTTAGCTGTGAACAAATCCGTTTGGGGAACATCGCGAACGGATAGATGTTTAACGGACAACCCTTGCTTCTGTAACAAGTTTCCTAAGTAGGTTAAGACTGTTTCAGAACGGGATGATTCAGATGGACTTCCCGATACAATAACGATATTTGCCATGGTGATCTCTTCCTCTCTATTTCTCGAATAAGCTTATCGCTTTGGCTTTCACGAATATCACTTAAAAAAATAAAAGACCTTCTTTTCTCAACTTGTGAGAAAAGAAGGTCGTTAGAGTACGAATCCCGCTCTTATCTCTCAAGAATAACATTCTTGCTGGAAGTAGCACCTTTCTGACAATGTCAGAGGTTGCTGAAGCGTCAACGGGCCAGTCCCTCGGCTTCTCTCGATAAGATTATTAAATTTGAACTAATCATAATATTGCTGAATCATTCTGTCAATGGGTTTGATCCGATAAGTTTATTTAGCTTATAGGTTTACTAAGTTTTCGGCTCATCCAAATTCAGACTGGCTTTCAGACAATGCCCGTGATTCATTCTATCACTAATAAACATGCACCTCTGTTTGCTCAAGTTTTGATTCGAATAGTTGGTCTGCCACAATCGGATAGGCCAACACTTCTCTATCCGAAGCTTTCAGTTTCTCCAACTCCACTTCCTTTGCTTTGACCACATGGATATTTCCAGTATACTCGCTATAATAGTCCAGCTCTTTTAGGAATGATTTCTCCCGGAGATTGCTCACTAACCAGTAGGAAGCATTCCCGTCTTGCTGACGTGTCTCAAGGTGCTCCTTTTCTTGCTGTTTACCGAATTTCAACAGAGGCCGGTGCCATACGTGAACCAAATCCTCGACCATGGCACTTGCTGTAGGAAGCATACCTGCACCCGGCCCCTGCAAAGTAAGACTTCCTACAAGATCCGTTGTTACATTGACTGCATTGTCGACGCCCTCCACATGGTAAAAAGGATGGGAGGGGGAAACAAGGACCGGCTGAACTGAAGCTTGCACTTGTCCTTTTTCTCGTTTCAGTTCTGTAACATGCTTAAACCGGAGACCAAGGCGTTCAGCGACTTCGATCTGTTCTATCGTCACGCCTGATATCCCAGCGACTTGGAAAGAGGAGGTTTCAGGCTGTTCCCCAAAAGCTACCTGGCTTAGAATCTTGGTTTTATAATAAGCATCAAACCCATGAATATCATTTCCGGAATCCGCTTCTGCAAACCCCTTTTCTTGCGCGAGAGCTAAAGCATCTTCGAATGACAGTTGCTTATCACGCATTTCTGTCAAAATGAAGTTTGAAGTTCCATTCAATATTCCTTGAATTGTCTCGAGGTTATTCACCCGCAGTAATTGCTGCAGGATCTGGATAATCGGCACACCCCCAGCGACCGTCGCCTCAAACCCCACACGCGCTCCTTGCCTGTCGGCACTATCAAGCAACTCCTGACCGTGCTCGGCAAACATTTCTTTATTCGCTGTGATAATGTGACAACCCGCTACTAATGCTTCCTTCAAATAACTGAAGCTGGGTTCTTTACCGACAATTGCTTCAAATACAATATCCAGCTGTGGGAGCTTTAGAATTTCTTCAAAGTTGGTTGTAACCAGAATTCCTTTATCGACCTTCCGCTCTTTCTGCTCGTTTTGGACTAGAACAGCTGAAACTTCAACTTCGGCACCCAGCACTTCTTTCAATTCTTGCTGATGGGTTTTGATGGTTCGATAAACGCCTTCTCCCACCGTACCAAAACCTAAAATAGCCGTTCTTATAACCGACATTTCTACACGTCCTTCATTTCTCAGAGTCGCTTTTTCTGCTGTTTACTTCCCTTGTTCCCGTACTTTCAATTCTCTTCTCAATATCTTCCCGCTGATTTTTGTTTTTGGCAGCTCTTCCAGGACTTCAATTTCCCGGGGGGCGGCATGGGCTGATAATTTATAGCGGACAAATTTCCTGATCTCTTCTATCAATGCCGGTTCATCGGTATAGCCCTTGTTTAAAACAATGAACGCTTTGACAATTTCTCCTCTTATCGGATCCGGTTTCCCGATGACGCCAGCTTCCGCAACCGCTTCATGTTCAATCAGTTTACTCTCCACTTCGAATGGGCCGATTCGTTCTCCTGATGAGTTGATCATATCGTCGCTGCGTCCTTGGAAGAACACATAGCCCTCTTCATCCTGATACGCCAAATCACCCGAAAGATACCAGTCTCCAAACTGAAAATAAGAGTGGTACTTTTCTTTATTTTTCCAGACCTCTTTCATGATTGCCGGCCAAGGCGCTTTAATAGCCAAATGACCAATATTGCCAGCTTGTTGCTGCACCCCATCCTCGCTTAGAATGCCGACTTCTATCCCAGGAAAAGGTCGCCCCATGGAACCGGGCTTAATGACTTCTGAAGGGAAATTGACGATCAATTGGGCTCCAGTTTCAGTCATCCACCACGTATCGTGAATGCGCACGCCTAATGTATTGATACCCCAATGAATGACTTCGGGGTTTAATGGTTCCCCGACACTCAGAATATGGCGCAATGAAGTGAGGTCGTACTTCTTTCGCGTGTCATCGCCTTCTGCTTTAAGCATACGAAAAGCAGTTGGTGCACTATACCAAACAGTGACGCCTGCTTTTTCGATAACTGAGTACCAGGAGTCAGCATCGAATCTTCCGCCATTTACTACAATTGTCGAGCGGTTTAGCCAGGGGGCAAAAATCGCGTAAACGGTGCCGGTGACCCACCCGGGATGCGCGGTGCACCAGTAAATATCGTTTTCCTGAAGATCGAGCACCCACTTGCCGGTTTGGTATTGCTGAATCATTGCCCGGTGCGCATGGACAATCCCTTTCGGTTTACCGGTTGATCCACTTGTGTAGTGGATGTTGAGGCCATCCTCCAAGTCCACCCATTCTGTCGGCTGATCTTCAAGTCGCGTATTTCGCAATAGCTCATTTAGCGAGATTTCCCGGTTTCCGCAAAATTCAGGCTCTGCTGTGACTAAGATTTTTTTCAAAGAAGGCAAGTCGTTTTTCGGAACCCGTTTCGCCAGTTCCGCATCGGTGATGATGTATTTCCCGTCACAGTCAGCAATTCTGTCACGGACCGCTTCTTCCATGAATGCTTCAAATAGAGGACCGGCAATTGCTCCTATTTTCACCGCTGCAATCATAGCAATGTAGCACTCCGGATTTTTCGGCAGGAAGATAAAGACAATATCTCCTTTTTTGACACCTTCCTTCCTCAGTGCAGCTGCAAGAAGATCTGTTTTTTCCTTCATTTCAGCGAAAGTGAGTTTCACTTCTTCCTTCCCGTTTATATAATGCAGCGCAGTTTTTTCTCCATAGCCGTCTTCCACATGCCGATCTATGCATTCATATGCCATGTTAACTTTCCCCGTACGGTGCCAGCTGAATTGGCGTTCAACCTCTTTCCAAGAAAAATCGGGCAACACCGCCTCGTAATTTGCAATATTATTGTTATAAGTTCCTTTTTTTATGGGTTTTAATACTTCAATCGTCATTTTTGCTCTCCTCCTAAATCTTACTAAACCTAGCTGAATTCCTTTTTCTCTTAATAAAATGAAAAACCCCTCTTCTCGCATGAAGAGGGGTTCATTCCTCTTCTCATCTTCCAGTCAAATTCATGACTGTAGGAATTAGCACCTTTGCAAGGAATTCCTTGCAGGTTGCCGGGTTTCACAGGGCCTGATCCCTCCACCACTCTTGATAAGAAGTTGCTTTATTTAGTTTGGTAAGTAATTAACTACAAATGAATTTACGAACCACTCAATTTGCCGAAAGAAAAAATTTCCCGAGAGAAAGCTCCACACTGTCCCTCTTAATCTTTCATATCGTCCATAAAGGCCGACATCTTTACATGTCTACTTGAGGATATCAGGCTTCATAGGAAGTCAAACTCCTCCACTGCTTTTAATAAGTGTACTTAGTAACGACTATTAAAAATCAATTGCCAACCATGTCGAGATTTTAATATAGTCGCAAAATAAAGTCAACAATTTTTAAATGTAATGATTTATCGTATGTGCTTGGCGCAAAGGGGAGCGTCAAGAATTATGTGTAAATGGCTAATCCCCAATCCTGCAGATCCTATTAAGTTGTCGGCTGCTCTGTCTACTTGAACATGGCCACCAATTCAGCACGTGCTGAATGAAAGCCACGGTGGCAGCTGGTGGCGTGCTTCTGGTTATACGTCTCAAACCGGGACACCAGGAAACGGTCCAGGGAATCCTCATTCGGAAACTGCTCCTTGCGCCGGCTGTACTTCTTGATTTCCTTGTTAAACGATTCAATGAGATTCGTCGAATAGATACTCGGCCAGATGGCAGCCGGGAAATCGTAAAACGTAAGCAGGTGCCCATTGTCAGCGAGCGATCTGGTGACCCGCGGATAGGCGGTTTTCCATTTGGCAATGAACGCAGCCAAGGCGTCCGCTGCCTTCTCCCGGTCTTCAGACCGGTATACCGCCTTGTAGTCCTCGCAGATTTCCGCCCGGTCCTGGACGCGCACTTTATGAGCGATATTGCGGGAGACATGGACGTGGCATGCCTGGTACTTCGCATCCGGATAGACACTGGCGATACAGTCAGTGATACCTTTCAGTCCGTCCGTGACGAACAGGAGGATTTCTTCCGTTCCCCGTTCTTTCAGGTCCTGGAGGACCTCTTTCCAGACGTAGGCTGATTCCGTCGGTGCGATCGTATAGGCGAGCACTTCCTTCGAGCCATCTTCCCGGATGCCGATGGCCAGATAGACCGCTTCCTTGGAGACCGTGTCGCGTTTGAGTGCGATATAGGTGGCGTCCAGGTAGACGCATACATAGCGCGACGCCAGCTGACGCGCCTTGAAGGCCTCCACGTGTTCGCCGACTGCGCGCGCCATATTGGAGACGGTCTGCGGTGTATAATGATGGCCGTACATCCGCTCGATCAGATCGGCAATCTCAGACATCGTCACGCCTTTTTGGAACATGTGGACGACAAAGGATTCGAGTGTGTCGTTCGACCGCTTGTACGGTGCCACGGTCTGCTGGTCAAACTCGCCATTGCGGTCCCGCGGAATCGCCAGCTGAAGTTCACCAAACTCCGTACGGAGTGTCCGGTTATAAGAACCGTTGCGTGAATTGCCGGAATTGAAGCCGGCGCGATCGTATTTATCATAATCTAAAAATGCCGTCAGCTCGGTTGCGAGCAGGAGGTTCACCGCCGCTTCCAAGTGGCTGAGGAACACATCTGTGATATCTTCTTTATTTACTAGAGCTTGCGCAAGTTCTGTTGTAAACTGGTTCATAGGGAAGGCCTCATCTCTGTGAATTTTGTGTGGTAGCTCAATTCTACAGGATTAGGTCTTCCTTTTTCTATTCACTCATTTACATAAGATATTTTACGCTCTCCATTTATTAGTTTGTACAAATCTCTATTGTTTATACTGATACTTGCATATGCATAGAATCTATAAAGAAACGATTTACAT
Source organism: Planococcus lenghuensis (assembly GCF_001999905.1). Taxonomy (NCBI): domain Bacteria; kingdom Bacillati; phylum Bacillota; class Bacilli; order Caryophanales; family Caryophanaceae; genus Planococcus; species Planococcus lenghuensis. The sequence goes on along the minus strand of NZ_CP019640.1, from coordinate 1,721,097 downwards.
GAAGAGGTCCGGCATCTTTGATTTTACAAGCAAGAAATATCGTAATACAATGTATTACAAAGAACTGAAGGAGGTTTTACCCATGGCCACCATTTCCTTGCGTGTGGACGACCGCGACAGCAAACTCATACGCGATTACGCCAAAATGAAGAAGACGTCCGTTTCCGATTTGATGCGAAACGCCACCATTGAAAAAATCGAAGATGAGATTGATGTGGAGAATTTTGACCGTGTGCTTGCCAGTATGGAAAAAACCCATTCCTTGGATGACGTCAAGAAAGAATTGGATCTATAACAGAGGATGTATGCTGTTCGTTTTTCAGATGTCGCCTTGAAGAAATTAAAAAAGATGGATCGTTACCAAGCTTCGCTCCTGATTGGCTGGATTGAAAAAAACTTGCAGGATTCCAGCGATCCCCGAACACTTGGAAAGGCATTGGTTGCGAACCACAAGGGAAAGTGGCGTTACCGCGTCGGTGATTACCGTATCCTGGCTTTAATCGAAGATGAAAAAATCCTTATTACCATAATCGATGTCGGGCATCGAAAAGATATCTACGAATAAGCAAAACAGGTACATGCTCTTCAAAGAGGCTGCACCTGTTTTTTTGTATCCTAAAGTTCGGCTTTTGACTGGACTGCCATACATAGGAACTCGTTAGATCATTTGGTTTATCCTCTGACGTTAAACTTTTCTAAGCGGTTAATAAATTGGACGTTTTGCTTCACGAATGGGTAGAATTAGAAAGATTGCGATTATTACGGAGTTGAAGGGATCTTATGATGAAAAGTACCGGTATTGTCAGGAAAGTTGATCAGTTAGGGCGTATTGTTACGCCTATCGAGTTGCAAAGAGTCTTGGGCGTTTCCGTAGGGATCCGATGGAAATCTTTCTTGAAGAAGATAAAATCGTTCTTAGAAAATATGAGACAGACCGCACATGTGCTGTAACTGGGGAAATCTTGGATGAAAATGTTGAATCCACTTATGTTAAAGGCCTGTACTTGAGCCCAAGAGGGGCTAAGATTCTGCTTAAGGAGTTGCAGAATAAGACCCAAGGGTAGCTGCTGCTAATGAAAAAATGTCTAGTAAAGTTTACAGAACCCACCACGCCTCTTCACAATGCGGACCACGGTGGGTCGTATTTATCCACTCATCTTTTGGCATATAAAAGACATTTGCAGCGCGGCAATCCTCATCTCCGGTAACTGTCCAGAGACAGCGCGTGAGGAACCTTTTCACCTATTCCCCGTTCATATAAGCCACGATTCCCTTCATATCCTCTTTACTAATCCGTGCTTCTCCTACTTCAATAGCTTCTTTCATGATTTTTTCGGTAATGGGCACAGACAATGCGTTTTTATGAGGCTCGATGATAATTTGCGTATCGGTATGTCTAATATCTACGCAGCTGCCTTCCTGCAGCTGAAAGATCTCCAATAGGTCTTTCGGGATAACGAGCCGTCCCAGCTTGTTAATCCGGTTGGTATGCACAGTTCATCCCCCTATCCATTCTCGATGGATTCTTTGATCTCTTGTATCCGGGCCACAATTTCTTTTATGCGTTCTTTGGCTGCCATCACTTTATTTTCATCTTCATTTTTTCAATCAGGGATTGCTGGCTCGCCCTTTCCTTTTCTAGTACAGTAAGCTCGGCGTTGAATTTGTCCACATTTAACATCCGGTTCAGAAGCTTTTCACTGCCCGCGTCTTTTTCACTTACAAAGGTTTTTGCCGTTTGCAAATCACTGTTTCGGATAAAAGCTGTCATGATATCGGAGAGTGTCTTCTCAGTCAATGTAACGGCTTTGACAGGCAAAACCATCACGCCAATTAGTCCTTTTGAAGAAGAGCATTTTGCGTTTGCACTTTAACTAAATATAATTCTAAGTATAAATGCAAAAGAAGATGATGAAATGTCCTATACCACCCAGCTCCTTGAACCAATTACCAGACAGCATGGGCTGCTTCTGACACGGGACGCTAAAACCGCCGACATCCCGCGTACTTTTACTATAAAATGCCTTTTCCGAAAAGTCTTTAGAACGGGTTTACAAGGAGTGTCCTCTAAGAACTGTATAAATATTTAGACTATGTTAGACTGGATAGAAATAATCTAAACCAAAACTGATCACAGAAAAGGGGCGATAGGAGTGGGGAAAATCACATTAGAAACAGCGAAAAAATTGATTGATGCAGCAGAAGAAGAAGCGGCGAATTTGGGGGTTGCCATGGTGATTTCCGTTGTCGATGATGGTGGTAATATGGTAGCGGTCCACCGAATGGATGATGCCTGGCTGGCAAGTGTCGACATTGCGCAAAACAAAGCTTGGACATCCGTTGCCTTGAAAATGCCAACAGCCGGACTAGCGGAAGCAACTGTGCCGAATGCAGAACTGTATGGTCTGAACACGACCAATAACGGGCGCATTGTGGTTTTCGGCGGAGGAATCCCGCTCATGAAAGACGGCAAAGTCGTCGGTGCGGTCGGTGTAAGCGGCAGCGTTGTCGAGCATGACATAAAAGTTTCAGAAGCGGCTGTAAGAGCGTTTGATGAACTGTAAGAAACCGTAAAAGCAATCACTGGAAAAAGGCCTTGGAGTTAATTGTGAACTGAACCCCAAATGGTAGACACTTTAAAAAGTGACCCATTTGGGGGTTTTTTCTGTTTTCAGCCCTCGGTATACTAAACATAGCTAACTTGGACGGGAGAAGATCATGTGAGTAAAATCATTTTCAACGAACACCAACAACGGGTCTTGGAGGCGAATCCAAATGTCGCTTCCGTATCTGATCGGGCAATTCAGTACACACCTGAATTCAAAATCCACGCAGTGAAGGAGAACTTGGCGGGCAAAGGCCCCACCCAAATCTTTACCGAAGGTGGATTTGACCTGACCGTGATCGGTTCTCAGAAAGCGAAATCTTCTCTCAGGCGCTGGCGGAAAGCCTTTAAGCTATATGGGGAAGACGGCTTCTTCGAAGAACGGCGCGGAAAAGGCAGTACCGGCCGTCCTTCTTCGAACGATCTTTCGGCTGAAAAAAAGTTGGAGAAAGCAGAGGCGCGAATCAAATATCTGGAAGCGGAAAATGAGCTGCTAAAAAAGCTCGAAGGACTCGAGAGGCAGGTGAAGAAACGCCGCTGACACCAGCGGAAAAATACGAAGCGATCAATGCGGTGGTCCGCAAATTCCAATTGAAGAATTCAGTGGATGCCCTTTGCCTGACGGCAGGTGTCAGCCGGAGTGGGTATTACGCCTGGCTGAAGAAGATCGAACAGCACGCCATTCGCGAAGAACAAGACTACCGGGATTACCTGTTGCTCAAAAGCATCTACGATGCGCATCGTGGGAAAATTGGGTATCGTAACTTTTATATGGCGCTGGCAGAACTTTTGGAAACGCCCATGAATCATAAGAAGATTCTGCGCCTCATGCGCAAATTCAACCTGTTCGCCAACGTTCGGCGAGCCAATCCATATAAGCAACTGGCCAAAGCCACACAGGAACACACCGTCTGTCCAAACCTGTTAAACCGCGAATTTGAACAGGATGAACCCGGCAAGGTATTCGTCACCGATATCACCTACCTGCCCAACCGTTCGGGGAAAATGGCCTACCTCTCCTGCGTGAAAGATGTCGCCAGCCGTGAAATCGTCGCCTATGAAGTTACAACCACGCTCACGATGGAAATTGTTTATCGCACCTTGAAGAAATTGAAGGATGCGTTGGATGGAAATGTTCACCCGGAAGCGATGATTCATTCCGATCAAGGTTTCCACTATACCCATCCGGAATACCAACAGCGTGTGAAGGAAATGGGCTTGGCTCAGTCAATGTCCCGCCGGGGCAACTGCATCGACAATGCCCCTATGGAATCATTTTTTGGTCACTTCAAGGATGAGGTGGACTTTAAACAGGCGACCAGTCTGGCTGAGTTAAAAGGACTGGTCGACGACTACATGGACCATTACAATGGAACACGCAAACAATGGAGTTTAAAAAAGATGACGCCGGCACAATACCGAAGTCATCTCATCGCAGCCTAGCTGCAGGGTACTTTTATTAAATTGTCCACTAAATGGGGCTCAGTTCATTCAACACTAGGCGTGCTTTTCTTGTAGGATATATTTAGGTTTTTTCGGTAACTGACATTTTTCTGGGATGGTCTCCAACCATGGGAGAAGCTAATCAAGAGCAGTCAGTTCGGTTAGGTCAGTTCTTGGTAGCTACTCAAAAACTGTTTCTTACATAGCTTAAAGTCCAGAAATTGATGACCGATTTTGTCCAGGAACTGATGTACTACTCTTTGCCATTCATGCCACTCATCGTCACCAATATATGGACACGCGGGTTGAAATTCACCCGGGAGCCAAAGGTACGAAGCTTGGAAATAATGCCGGTTTAAGTTTCGTTTTTCCAGAAGAAATCCTTGGCCAGCCTGGCGGCTTCATCCATCATCAATTTCAGAGGGTACCGGTGCAGAAGGAAAACATTCCGTAGCCCTTCATCAATTATAAAGAGGATATGGTGACGGTTCAATCGAATCATGTCATTGACCAGGATTCGGCTCCATTCCTCTCCCTCCGATAGAAAGGGCCGTACAGAACCTATCTTTACAGCGATATGCCGCTTTTTTACATCGTGACAGCCTTTATATACGAAGAGTTCAAATCCATTGACGATATTTCCGCACCCCTTGGATTTTTCATTTCCTTTGATAACGACAGGGCAACACTGTTTTCCAAAATTCTTTTGAATTTGATTCCAATGGCCATGATCATCGAAAAAGAGACGATTTAAAACGTTTGTCTTCATATAGTAAACAGGAATACTGGGTTAATAGCACATCAAATTTATATACTTTCTTATTCTTCAAAAAAGGAAGAGAAGCACCGTTATCAAATCCGGATTTCTTAATCGAGCTGACGGACTTCAATCGGAATCAATGATTCTGTCAATTGCTCGCGGCGCGATTCATACTGCGCAGGCAGCATCAAATTTTCACCCATTGTTTCAGGTGTTTCGTCATGTGCAAAGCCTGGCGGATCTGTCGCGATTTCAAACAGGATTTCACCGTGTTCTTTATAGTAGATGGCGTTGAAATAATTGCGGTCTTTGACTTCAGTCACCGCAAACCCCTGATTGCGGACATGCTCCTGCCAATCCAGGTGATCCTGGTCATCCTCCGCGCGCCAGGCAATATGATGGACTGTGCCCACACCCAATTGCCCGCGGCCAAGCGGCGTCAATTTTAAATCGATGATATTGCCAATTTCTCCGTACGAACGGAAGCGCATCAAGTCGCCTTCTTCGCCAACTTTTTCAAGCCCCATGACTTCTTCCAGTGTTTTTGCCGTTTGATCTGGACGTGCTGAAAGAAGTGTCGCGCCGCCGAAACCTTTAATGGCAACACTTGAAGTGATGCTGCCGGATTCGAAATCATTCAAATCGCCTTCTTCACGTTCCACCAATTCCAATTGGAGACCGTGTAGATCTTCAAACGTTAAATAATCTTCGCCGAAACGTGTTTCTTTCGCGACGGAAACTTCATATTTTTCAAGGCGTTCCTGCCAGAACGGCAAAGCTCCAGTTGGGACGACATAAGACGTTACGCCGACTTGGCCGGCACCGATTTTCCCTTGATACGCATTTGCCCATGGGAAAAATGTGATGATCGTTCCCGGCTTCCCGCCGCCGTTTCCGAAATACAGATGATACGTTCCCGGATCATCAAAGTTGATCGTTTTCTTGACCATCCGCAAGCCCAGGACGCCTGCATAAAAATCAACATTTTCCTGTGGATGTCCAACGATTGCCGTGATATGGTGAATTCCAGCTGTTTTTTTCATCTTTATTTCCTCCTACTCATTTATTAACATTATTTCTAAAATAAGTTTTCAGTAGTATGTTCATTACATCTTCTATACCTTAAGCAATAGCGTAAACAAACATCTGTCCAATTAGAACAACAAAGCGTCAAAAGCATACTGGCCAACTCCAGTCAATGCCAGACCGATCACTACTGCCAAGATCGCCAAGTTGTATTCGTAGCCGTTCGCCGTAGACCACAAGCCGTTAGGCAGATGCACTTTGACAATGGCCATGATCATCGTTCCGGCGATCAATAGCGCGGCAAGCGGTGTCAGGAAGCCAGCTACCAGTAATAGCCCACCAATCAGTTCAGACAATCCTGCCATAAGCGCCATCGTCTTGCCCGGTTTCAACCCAAGTGAATCCATCCAGCCGCCAGTCCCTGCCAATCCGTATCCGCCAAACCAGCCAAATAATTTCTGTGCTCCATGAGCTGCAAACAACAATCCAATCACCAAACGGATGATCAATAAACCTAAATCCATCATTTTAATTTCCTCCAAATTTTTCAATTATCTTCGCTGCGAAATGCTTTGCCTTAAGTTTCTTCTATAACTTAGTATTTTTGCTGGTACCACTGCCGCGCAGCTTCCACTTCGCTTCCGGTCAACTGGTGGCCATGATTTTCCCAATGGACAGCAACAGATGCATTGGCAGCTTCCAAGGAAGCTTGAAGCTCTTCCGCTTCCACAATCGGGGAAATCGGATCGTTGGTACCGGCAGCGATAAAGACGTGCTTGCCCGTCAGGTCCGGAAGCTCCATTCCGCGTAATGGCACCATCGGATGGTGCAGGATAGCGCCGTTTAGCGCGTCGCTATAGTGATACAACAGGCTAGCAGCGATATTCGCGCCATTCGAATAACCGATAGCGACGATATTGTCACGGTTGAATTCGTATTTCACCGAAGCTTCGTCCAAAAAATCATTCAGTTCCTTCGTACGGAACACCAAATCCTCTTCATCGAATACGCCTTCACTCAAGCGTCGGAAGAAACGGGGCATGCCCTGTTCCGATACATTCCCTCTTACGCTGAGAACCGATGCTTCTGCGTCAATCATCGGTGCCAGTGACAATAACGACTGCTCGTTTCCGCCTGTTCCGTGCAATAGCAGGAAGACCGGTTTTTCTGGGTTGAATCCTTTTTTAAAAATATGTTCCATCATTTTTTCCTTCTTTCTATTTTTATTTTGGTCGCTCGATTGAAAAGATATCGCCGATGGCGGCATAATTTGCGCCAGCCAGGCGGCTGACTGCATTCAAACCTCTTGGATTGATGCGGCCATTTTCATAAATGGCTTCGTCGACATGAAAACGGACAATTTCACCGATCAATAGGTCACTGCCCGGCCCTTCACCGCCCAATGGAATTCCTTGTACCAAGCGGCATTCCATGCGCACTTTCGATTCCCGAATGCCCGGCACCGAAATTCCGGTACTCGGCACCAGCGTCAGATTGGCCATTTCCACTTCACTGTCCTCCGGCGGCAGAGACGCTGCGGTTTCATTGATTTTCACCACGTTGTCCTGGTCCACAATATGAACCACAAACTCGCCGTTCCCGTAAATATTCCGTGCTGTGTCTTTTCGCTCTCCCGTAGGGCGTTGGATGGCCAAAGAAACCATCGGAGGATTCGAGGAAACGATGTTGAAATAGCTGAACGGCGCTCCGTTGACGACCCCCGTCTCCGATCGTGTAGTGACAAAAGCAATCGGCCGCGGAACGATCGAACCGATCAGCAGTTTGTAATTGTCCCGTTCAGTATTTTGTTTTGGATCGAGTGATAGCATAACTTTCATCTCCTGACGTAGTTGTCCAATGCTTTTTTCAGTATTCCTTAAAATCTTCTTTATTCAATCGGTTCAAGCTTTGCTTCGATTTCAGTTCTTCTATTCTCTAAAAATGGCGGAAGATCCAGATTTTTGCCTAATGATTCAATCGTCGAATCCACAGTGAATCCCGGTCCATCTGTCGCCAGTTCAAACAAAATCCCATTTTCCTCTCGGAAATATAAACTTTCAAAGTAATAGCGGTCAGTTATTTTCATGACCTTAAAACCGTAATCTTGGATCCGCTGGCTCCACTGTCTGAGTTCTTCGCCGTTTTTCACACGGATTGCCAGATGATGGACACTGCCTTTTCCGGGTTTTTCTTTTGGCCCGTCCTGTTCGACGATGACAATTTCCCCAAATGTTTGTCCTTGAACCGATTGATAGACGGCTGTGTTGTCTTGGTGCAAAGCGAGTTCATAGCCGAACAAGCCGGTTAGCGTATTCGCCAAGCGTTCCCGCGACCGAACCGTCATTTCGACAGCACCTAATCCTAAAATCTGGTGTTCAGATAAAACGATGGAATCTTCCCAAGGTTGCCAATAGTCAGGAACGGCATCTCCATCATTGTTTAAAAGGACCAGTCGAAGCCCGTCACCGTCTTCAAAATGAAGAGCTTCGCGTCCTGCATACTCGGTCAGGTCGCCATGTACTACATTCAGCAGTTCAAACCGGTTTTTCCAATAAAGCAAGCTGTCATGCGAAGGAACGAGCAACCCGATGCGTGTGATGGCATTGGTGCCGCGTTTCGTTCTGCCAGCCATGGACATTTCAAAAAACGATAATTCGGTTCCGGGACTGCCTGTCAAATCGCCATAAAACAAATGATACATGCCTGTGTCTTCCTGATTGACCGTTTTTTTCACCCGGCGCATCCCAAGCACTTTCTGATAGAAATGATCAGTTTGCTGCCCTTTTTTTGTAATCATCGAGATATGATGGTGCCCGGCTATTTTCTTCATCGTAAACTCCCCGTTTCTTGTTAAAAATTGCTATAGTGTAAATTCTCAGCATAGCTCTCAATTCTTTTGAAAATAATGCTCAAAATTTCTTCTATAGTTACTCTATATCCTCTTATCTATCTCAATACACAAAATGCGCATTAGCTTATGCACATTTTGCGATTGAATAGAGGAAAAGGTTTATTAGCGAATTGTTTTCAATGCTGCAGACCAAGGAATAACCTGATCGAGCATTTGGTTAACAGAGTCCGCTTGAACTGGTGCTGCTTTCAATTCCGCACCGTTTTCGAAGTCAGTGAATAGAGACAAAGCCGGATGAACGCGTACGTCCGCTACCGATAATTCGCCTAGAATTCCGCGCAAATGTTCCGTGGCACGAGCTCCACCAACTGAACCGTAAGATACGATACCCGCTGCTTTGTTGTTCCATTCGGCACGCAGGTAATCGAGTGCGTTTTTCAAAGAACCTGTGATCGAATGGTTATATTCCTGTGCGATGAAGACAAATCCGTCCTGTGCTGCTACAGCTTCAGACCATGCCGCAGCGCCCGATGCGTCGCCGCCGTTTTCGCCTAATAGCGGCAATTTATATTCCGCGATGTCAATGATGGTATAGTTCGCGTCTCCGCGTTTGTCAGCCAGTTCTTTTACCCAGTTCCCTACCTGCGGGCTTAAGCGCCCTTCGCGTGTTGAGCCTAGGATGATGCCAATATTTAATGTTGTCATTGTTGTTTCCTCCTCTTGTTGTTGTGCTTGCTGTGTTCCGAATAATTTATTAAGAAATCCCATTGTATAGTTTCACCTCCCCCTATAAATATTCTTTTTCGAATGTACGCGTACTGCGTACGGTGTCGATTGGGCGCACCATTTTCTCAATCTGATCACGTTTTGGCTCAAGAAATGGCGGCAACGATAATTTTTCTCCTACCGTTTCATAAGGTTCGTCACCCATGAAGCCAGGGCCGTCAGTTGCCCATTCAAAGAGAATACCTTGTGCCACGTGTGCATAAAGCGATTCAAAGAAGAAACGGTCGACGTAGCCGGATGTGTTGAAGCCCAGATTCTGCATGCGGTCAATCCATTCTTGAAGGACGCTGGTATCGGCTACACGGAAGGCTGCGTGATGAACGGTGCCGAAGCCCTGACGTCCCGAAGGAAGCAATTTGTTATGTTCCACAATCACTTGCGCTCCGTTTCCGCCTTCGCCGACTTCAAATAGATGGAAGGAACCTTCTTTTGCGATTTCACGCATCAGCATCGCTTTTTCTAACACTTCTTTCAGTCCTTCAAATTCTGCAATCCGGATGTGGATCGGACCCAAGCCTGTAATCGCGAATTCCAATGGCACCGGGCCATTCTGCCATGGTGTTCCGGATTCGATACCTTCATTATGCTCGTCTGAAACCAGCATGTATTGCTGCTCGTCGAAATCAACGAAGGAGAGGGTTTTCTTGCCGAATACTTCTTGGATGCCTTTATGTTTTACTTCATACTTATCAAATCGCTTGATCCAGTAATCCAATGCTGCATCTGTCGGCACACGGAAAGCCGTTTTGTAGATTTCATTCGTACCATGGGTCCCTTTCGGGATACCGGGGAAATCAAAGAAGGTCATATCGGTCCCGGCTGACCCTTTGTCATCTGCAAAAAATAAATGGTAAGTTTGGATGTCATCCTGGTTGACTGTCTTCTTAACCAAACGCATGCCTAAAACATACGTAAAGAACTCATAGTTTTTTTCCGCACTGCTGGTAATGGCAGTTACGTGGTGGATTCCTTTTACTTCGTTCATCAGTTTCTCTCCCTTAAAATTCTCTATTCTATTACCTCGAATTCGAGATATAGAATTAAAAAAATTTAAACTTCCTGTGCCTGATAGCCAATCTTCTTCAAGCTTGCAATCATGAATTCCAATTCCGATGCATTCAAGCCTCCAAAAACCTCATCAATCGCTTTTTCGTGTTCTGGGAATATGGTTTCCATTAAGCGTTGGCCTTCATCAGTGAGTTCGTTAAAAGTCACGCGACGATCTTCCGGAAACGCTTTTCTAACGACAAAATTTTTTTCTGCCAGCTTATCAATGACATACGTGATGCTGCTGCTCGCAATCAACACTTTTTTCCAATCAGCTGAATCGGCTACTTTCCGCGGTGGTATAACAGCTCCAATACCGAAAACTCAGTCGGATTCAAACCATATTGGGCAACATCCTTTTTAATAACCTCATGAAGAGCATCAGTTGCGCGAACCAGAACGGTCAGCGCTTGCAAATTGAGCTGCGGCGATTCCAGTTAACCACCTCTTATCTTGAATTAATATATCTTTAATTCGAGATAATTGTATCATGGGTAATTTTTGGCGTCAATCGTCGATTTACCTTTTAAATGACAAATTGTAATATTAAGTACAGCAATCCAAACATAAAAAGAGGAATCCGGAAAGCCAGACTCCCCTTTTTACTGATTTTTAATAGTTAGGTATTTCTTATTTATTCCGAAGAGGCTCAAAAGCATTGGTCCAGGCATTGACCTGATCCAACAGCATCGATACCGATCCTTCATGAAAATCTGCCGGCTTGAATTCACTCATATTGATGAAATCTGTAAACAGTGACATCGCCGGATGGGCTCTGACAGAAGCCACTTGCAACTCCGCTAAAATGATACGTAATGATTCGGCTGCCCGAACACCGCCTGAAGAGCCGTAGCTCACAATGCCCGCCGCCTTGTTGTTCCACTCCACGTATAAATAATCGATGGCATTTTTCAATGCCGACGTCACACCGTGATTATATTCCGGACAAATAAAGACATAGCCATCTAGCTCCGCTATTTTTTGAGACCATGGTATTGCTTCAGGGGTCTGGTAATCCTGGCTGTAGGCTGCCGAAATCGGCTCTGCATACATCGGCAAATTGAAATCCGCTAAATCCACCACTTCGTATTCGGCGTCTCTGCGTTTGTCCGCAATGCCTTTGACCCATTCCGCAACCTGCAGGCTATTGCGCCCCGGCCGTGTGCTTCCTGTGATAATTCCGATTTTCGTCATGAATCAATTCCTCCTCAATTTGTAATTGATTCTTCAGCTCTCTGAACTTTCACTCCTTGATGCCCTTTCATCATAAGGAATATATTTTTCAGTTTCAAACAAATTGCCCGAATATTTTCATTATAAAAAAGAGTGATTATCCTCTATTTCTGTGTTGATGGCTTATTGAAATTGAAACGAAAAAGGAAGAAAAGCAGCAGAAATGAATCGCATCTTCTCTTCCTTATTTTTTACAATATATCATCAAGTTCAATATCCGTATAAATTGAAATCAATACCTTCGCCGGTTCGTCGCCGATGTTTTTCACGAAATGAGGGACACTGGCGTTCCAGCTGAATGAATCGCCTTTTTGGGCAATCTCTGAATCCTCGCCTTGTTCAGCGAGGATTCTGCCTTGCAGGACTAAGTGGCATTCTTCACCTTCATGGGAATGCGGTTCGCCGATGGAGGCGCCGGGAGGAAATTCCACTATCATCATCCGCAATCCCCCTTTTGATGTTAAATGCTCGACTTTCAGATTATTAAACGATGATTTTGTTCGGGCATCTTTTCGGACAACCCGCATTTGCTGATCTTTTTCCAGCAATAGATATGGCAAGGGAACATTTAAGAAATTCGCAATCGTATTCAACGTGCTGATCGACGGCGATGTTTTATTATTTTCAATATTGCTGATAAATCCTTTGGAAAGACCTGTATTGTCACACATTTGCGCGATGGTAATGCCTTTTCTGTTTCGGATTGCTTTTATTTTTATGCCAATATCCATGGTAATCACCTCGAAGTTTTCTCATAAAGAACATATTTCTATATTAACAAATAAATTGTTGACAATCTACTATGTCCATTGTTATCTTATAAACAACAAATATTCTTATATGAATAAAAGGATATGGGTATTTTTTTACCTCACTGTTTTCATATAATGATATTTTATTCTTATAAGAATTATTAAGATGAAATAAAAGAAAGGATGGTTGAGTGGAGTTCAGTACCGATGACTTATGAAATCCGGAAGCCTTCTCATTTGGAAGCCGGCAAAAGGTATCCAGCTTTGTTCGTCATGCATGGTCTAGGCAGTAATGAACAGGATCTGTTTTCTTTAACCGACGGTTTGGAAGAGCAATTTTTCATTTTTAGTGTGCGAGGGCATTTGCAGCAGCCGCCAGGTTATGCGTATTTTACGATTGAGGGATTGGGCAAGCCTCACAAAGAAGTGTTTACTGATGCAATTGCCAGACTTAGCCATTTTAATGAGTATGCCGAAGAGCAGTATCCGATTGGTCATGATCAATTATACTTGATGGACTTTAGTCAGGGAGCCGTGCTTTCGATGACATTAGGGCTGACGCTAGGAAACCGGATTAAAGGCATCGTGGCGTTAAGTGGTTATTTGCCAGGTTTTGTTAAAGAAGAATATGAAATCAAACCGGTGGATCAGCAGTCGCTGTTCATTTCACACGGCGAGTTCGACAATATTCTGCCTCATGCCTGGGGGCAGCGGGCAAGAAGTTTTATGAAGGGTTGAATGCGCAAATTACCTTTAAATCTTATCCCAACGCACATTTTATTTCTTTGGAGAACAAACGGGATCTGACAGAGTGGCTGTTGGGGAATTTAGCAGAACACCGAGAATAAGATAAAAAAACTTTACTAACTATAAAATTTGGAGGAATAATAATGAATAACAAATTTGACATCAGTCTATTGATTTTAAGAATAGTATTAGGGGTTATATTCTTTCTCCATGGATGGGTGAAGTTCCAGGACGGCATCGGCAATACAGTCGGATGGTTTGAAAGCATCGGGTTGCCAGGAGTTTTAGCTTACGGAGTTGCAGGATTGGAATTGGTCGGCGGTCTTCTATTGGTGCTTGGCTTGTTCAGCAGAGTGGTGGCTGGCCTGTTGGCAGTATTAATGGTAGGCGCCATATTGAAAGTGAAATTGGCTGTCGGCTTTTTAGGAAATGGTCAAATGGCCGGTTATGAATTGGATTTTGCCTTTTTAGCGATGGCTGCAGTTATTGCCATCAACGGTGCTGGAGCGTATTCACTTGACCAGGTGATTTTCAAAGAAAAACAAGTTGGGACTGGGAAGAGCTTCGGGTAATGAGTGAGAAAGATGACTCCGGCGACGGGGTCGTCTTTTTATATTCCGTTGCTGACATGAGCCATGATAATAGAATATCTACTCATCGATTAACTCTTTTAATTCAAGCTTGTTTGATTTCCACATCATCTTTGAAATGTCTACAGAACGAATTCAAAAGACCGCTTATAGTGGTGAATCTCTAATTAACTTTACCCGATATTAGTACTTGTATCGATAATAGCCTTACACTCTTCAATAAAAGTCGAAATTGGCTTCCTCTGCTGACTTTGTTCTGGCTGGTGGATCAATCGCCTTTATCTTCTCATACAGCATATATTGTAGTTGGATTGCTGAATGTTTAATCACACGCGAAGGTGGATATATAAAAAATTAGGCGGAAATCGAGATTTCTACTTTTGGAATCTCGAACTCTTATTTTATTTTTACTTAAAACTTAAAGAAAGAAGGTAGTAATTATGAAAATTTTTGTTTTACACGCGAGTCTTTTTGGTCATACAGAAGTATTAGGAAATGCAGTCGCAGAAGGCGCCAAAGAAGTTGAAGGTGCCGAAGTGATTTATAAATCTGTGGATGAAACAGACCCGGAAGAATTAAAAGAAGCCGCCGGGATCATTTGGGGGTCTTCCGGGATTTTTGGCGAACCCAATGCTAAAATGGCCTCTTTCCTTCCGAAACTTGGGCAACTTTGGTTTACAGGCGGTCTTCAAGGAAAAGTCGGGGGAGTTTTTGCGACAACCTCTACCCAGCATGGTGGAGTCGAAAACATTTGCCGAGCTCTACAAACTCCTATGCAGCACCATGGCATGGTTATTGTTTCAAATGCTGGACCAGTCAATGAAGATCGAGCAAAATTCGGCAATCCATACGGTGCCACAGCCGTTATCCCTGTTGAAGCTTCCCAGGATGCACCGATGAATAAGCCAAACGATACAGAAATGCAAATCGCAAGAGAATATGGAAAACTGGTTGCCGAAACAGCTAAAAAATTACATCAGTAAAATTCAAAATTCTGTTAGGCAATTGCTTTGTTCGAACTTACAAAATGGGGTGCCCGATAACTCCCTGAAATAAAACAGGCGGAGAAAAATGATTGATTTTTCTCCGCCTGTTTTTGGGGTTTAAAGCGAGTTGTAAACGCTAAAGTAACAGAGGTACTGACGCCAATTTGATGAAAAACCAACCGGCTTTTTTATGAGAATTGAAAATTAAAGGGTGAATGATAGGATGGGTTAAGCGACAACCATCAATTTCATTTCCTGCTCATTTCCACTTGAGCGCTGCCAATTAAAAGGAAGGATGGAATGGTTCAAGCATGACCTTCTCCCCTTCCTTTTTCCCTTTTGCTTCGTTTTTCACAATTTTCTTTAGATAGTGAACTATTTCCTGTAAGCGGTCATATTGTTATTGACGTCTGATTTTGTCTGGAAATTGACGGTTCTTTTTGTCCCCAACCTGACGGTTTCTTTGTCCGGAAAAATAGAGAAAAACGAGGGGGAACTAGGCCAGTTCTCCCTCGATCACTTTCTTCACCATCCGGTCGTCGATGATGCGATTTCCATTCTGCGCCGCAAACAACAGGCAATGCGTTGCCAGCTTGTTGATGAGGCGCGACGCACCACTCGAATAGCTGAACACCTCATCAATCGCGGATTCGCTGAAGATATCCCGTCCGACACCTGAGAAGGAAAGATGTTTGTTCATGTACTGTTCGGTCTCCGCCCGGTCAAGATGATGCAGCCGGAATTGGATATCAATCCGCTGGCGGATAGCTGCGAAGGATTGGAGCTGAAGGCGCTCCCACAGTTCGTTCTGCCCGACCATGATCAGCGCCATCGGACTCTGGGCATCCATGCGGAAGTTCAGGAGGAACCGCACCTCTTCCAACATCTCCCGGTCGAGTAAGTGGGCTTCATCCACCACACAGACGGGCGTCAGCTTATGGATGCCTTTCATCAGTTCGATTTCGCGATGCAGTTGCCGCTTGGCATCGCCCCGATAAAACTTGGACTCGAGTCCCAATTGTTCCAACAGCCCCTTATAGAAATGCCGGGGCGTCAACTTTGAGTCTGACAGATAAAGCAGCTTAAAGCGCGAAGGATCCAGTTGATCCGTAAACCGGCGGATGGCGGTGGTCTTTCCGAGTCCGCATTCACCGGTCATGACCGCGAAGAGCTGCCGTTCTGCGGCATAGTTCAGCCGGCCAAGGATTTCTTCCAGCTGATTCGATTCGTACAATTCGGCGGTCGGGATGTCCCGGGAGAACGGCGTGGCACGCATCTCAAAGAACGATTCAAACATGTTCCGCACCCCCTTTTCCGATGTGACGGAAGCTCACGGCCGGCACACTCGGTGTCACGGCAGCTGCCTTGCGGTCCGCGTTCACTTTTTTGGCCCCTTGCAGGAGGCGAGATGAACCGGCAGGTTCTTTCGTCATCTTTTCCGGTAGCGCTGGTCGCTTCCCAGTCTTCTCGGTGATGACCATTTCCCGCGCTTTCCAGCTATCATAACCTGGATAGTCGACGGTCAGTTCGCGGGTGTCCTGCGGATCAAACGTAATTTCCACCTTGCAGCCGACAAAGTTGAGACCGACTTCATATTTGCGGTCCTGGAAACTGATGCAGCCCGATTTATCGACTTTCCGCGTCTCCGCATGCAGGAAGGCATGGGCCAGCTCTTCGGCTGAGACCGAACGGAGCTGGGTCGATTCGTTGCGAAACGCTTCAAATGGCGTCTTGCCGTCCAGTGCGCTGTGTGGTTTGTGGGCGTAGCGCTCTTTCACCCAGACATCCAACCAGCCGTTCAGTTCATCGACGGTCTTCGGTTCTTCGAGTCGCACTTCCTGCAGGAACTCGTCAAAGGTTCGATTGAACCGCTCGACCTTGCCGGTCGATTCTGGTGAATAGGGGCGGGCATATAAAAGCCGTGTGCCGAGCTTGGAACAGGTTCGCGCCATCCATTTGGTGCGATATTGCTTGCCGTTGTCGAAGTAGACGCTCTCCGGTACCCCATGCTTCCGGATGGATTCACGAAATGCATCTTCCACGCAGCGCGCATCCAACATCGGATAGAATGCCACATGGAGCGGGAAGCGGGTCGCATCATCCAGGAACGCCACCATGTAGACCTGTTTCTTCGTCCCGTTTGGCCCGATCGGCAGGTAGGGTCCGTATTTGATATCCGAATGCCAGAGGGCATTCCGACGGCGTTTCTGAAATCGCCGCACGGCGCCCGATGTCTCATGATACATTTTCATCTGACGGGCGCTATACCCTTGTTTTGACAGGCGTTCCTGTAACGTGCTGCGCTTCAATTCGCCTTTTGCGACGACACCGTCCCACTCAAGAATCTGGATAATCGAGGCGATGCTCCGGCTCGGAACCTCTCGTCTCAGGAGGATTGCCTGCTCCACCACGTGATCTTGAAGCTCCCGGGGAACCGAACGGTATGGTTTCTGCTTCAGCCCTTCAAAGCCTTCCTTCTTGAACTGCGCGACGTAGCGTCGGATGGTGCGTTCGGAGAGGCCGTGCCGCTCACAGATTTGCCGGCGGAGCTTTTGCAGTTCCTGGGCATCCAACTTTTCATTCAATAGAGGCGCAATCATCTGAAACCGATGGGTTGCGAGTTCTTCCGCTTTTGTCCTTGCCACTTTCAACACTCCTTCTTGTTCGGATAGTTGAAGTGTAATTCACGGACTGTTGGACAAAAAGGCAGAACGGGTATGTATCCAAAAATGATGGTTGGCAACCGGGCGGACAATCTTTGCCAGCCATCCGCCTTCTGCACCAAACCATTGTCCAATTCGCTCATGCGCAGGCAGCTTCCGACTGGACAGGTCGATCGCTGAGGTCTCATTTTCCCGGAACTGGATGAAGAGAGATTGAAGGATAAAGAGCCAGTAATCGATCAGATCAAAGAACCAATACCGCCAACGATAAAGGGTCGATTCATCAGCTGCCACCGTCAGGTGGCCAGTGGGGCGGGTCGCCTCCTCGATGACATCCGCACCGTATCGTTTATAGGGCACAATCACATCCGGTAATTCATGATGGATCTTTTCACATCCCCTGCAGCGCAACCGTCTAATGATGAATGTACGGGATTCACCGCTGTCTTCTCTTACTTTCCGTTCTCTGGAGCCAATGACCTTGTACGCTGTATGACTGCAACAGGGACAAGGAACCTTTTCTGCACACCTAATAAAAAACGCCTTTCGAGGTGCATTCTTCTATGTTATAATGAGAGACGATTATCATATCATGTCAAGAGACGTCTCCCGTCGAGCTACTGGTAATAGCCGACACCAAGGGAGGCGTCTTTTCCTTTCTTCAGGATCGTTAAGGACATTATATCCGTCAATTCCTGGACAAACAATACCATCAACTTTTGGACATTATGAAATAGCATTAACAGTCATATGTTAACTGGATGTTTCTCAACATTTTCTTATTGTTCATTTACACAACATATTTTACGCTCTCTGCGAACCTCAAACTTTTATCTTTGTTGACTTATCTCTAAACCTATTCCTTTTTCTTTTAATTCCTCCCTCTATAAATGTTGATGTATCAACGGTTTTCACCGTATCACAAGGTGCCAAAAATATTTTTTTGACCACCGTACTTCCAAGTATTTATTTTCTTGATAATTTCTGTAAATATCCGGTTACGCTTCGCTGAAACCAATGGAAATGATTGGTTCTGATCCGGTATGTCATGTACCTTGGATCTCTGCGTTGCTTATGACGACGTACCCTCTCATGTCTCGTGGCATCTAGTGCCCACATTCCTTCGTTCGGTCTGATCATAAGGCAGAGGCCAGCGAAGCCCCTTTAGGGACTCAACAGGTCGAATGGAAAAAATCGTGCCGGCTTCTCCGTGTCATGCTTATGGGTATCGAATGGCGGATGTGATACTCAGGTTGCCTCTTGGAGGCAGGGCCGGTCGTGCATCATACGCGTCGCATCAAAGTGAATGCCTTTGGTGCACAGTGCGTGTAGAATCTTCAAGAGTTTGCCGCACAGGACCACGATGGATTGCTTTTTCCGCAAGGGGTTCTGCGAGCGGTTCGTATAGTATTCGTGCAGTTTCCGGAACGCTTCATTGTGTCGGATCATCGGCATCATGACGCGGAACAGGAGCGCCCGGAGCCGTCGTCTGCCGCGTTTGGAAATCCGCTTCTGCCCTTTATGCATGCCGGAGGAATTCTCCCGCAGTGTGAGTCCCGCAAGTTTTATGAGCTGGCGTGGATCTCGGTAATGGGCAAAGCTGCCGATCTCGGATAACAGGTCGACGATCGTGGGATCGCCGAGACCCGGGACAGTGGCCAGGAATTCATACTCCGCAGTCGACTGGACCAGCGCTTCGAGTTCCTGTGAGAGATCATCGATCTCTTCTTCAAGCTGGCGGTACCGGCGGACGAGTGTGGCGATTTCATGTGTGGCCATCTTCCGTCCTTCCGTAACGCCGATTGAATCGCCCGCAACTTTTCCAGTTCCCGTCCCCGCTCATCGACGAATACCGCATAATGGGTGTATTTCGCAATATCCATGCCAATCACGAGCGTACGCTCTGTGACTTGATTAATTTTATCGTTCGTTTTAGAATGCAAGTGGAGTCCTCCTTGGTAGCTAAGTTAGGGGTCAATTCGTAGCGTATTGACACCCCGCATCATACCAAGAGGGCTCTTTCTGTTTCAAGGCCTCTTAAAACCCCCTAACAGGAATGCTCCTTTATTTGCTCTTTCTTTTCCTCTATCTACTTCATTTCTTCGGGATATGGTTCTTCTGCATCCGTTATATGGGGTACTGATCAATTGCTGTAAGAACACCAGAATCGATGTGCATTCCCTGGTGAAAACAGGAATAGGCCAATCAGCTCTATAAAGTGTATCTCAGCTTATCGAGGATCTCTTTCCACACTAGGGAAAAATTGGACTAACCAAGTTATTCAGCCATGTAAAACTTCTTCATACTACTTCACTTAAAACCAGAATAGTGATGAAAAATTGTAAAGAGAAAAAACACCCTCTTCACCATTTTCACGAATTTGACTGGTGGTAGACAGGGGATTTTTGATGCCTTAAGCTATGATTAATTAACGCGACTAAGTCTCCTTGTATATTATCTTTCCAGTTTAACACCAATAAATTTCAGTTCCAGCATTTCTTCCACCGCATATTTAACACCTTCCCGTCCGACACCACTTTGTTTAACACCGCCATACGGATAGTTATCTTGGCGATAAGTGGATGACTCGTTAATCCAGACTCCCCCACTCTCAATTTGATCAGCCACCCGAAAAGCCCGGTCGATGTTTTTGGTGAATACAGCGGCTTGCAGTCCATAAATCGAATCGTTGGCCTGTGCAATCGCATCTTCTTCCTGTTCAAACGGAATAACAGAGATGATGGGAGCAAAGACTTCTTTTTTCACGACATGCATTTCTTTGTTAACATTTGTCAGAATAGTCGGCGGAACAATATTACCGTTCCTCTCTCCGCCTACTTCTGCTTTCGCTCCTTCTTCCACCGCTTTTTTGATCCATTCATCTGCTCTCTTTGCGGCCTCTTCCGTAATCATGGGGCCAATATCAACAGATTCGTCCGCCGGATCGCCTACCTTCAATTTATTCGTCTCCTCAATTAACTTTTCGAGCAATTGTTCGTAAATATTTGTATGAGCATAAATTCTTTGTACGGAGATGCACGTCTGACCGGAATAACCAAATCCGCCCTTTATAAGTGAGACAGCAAGATCTTCAATATTTGCATCGTCAAATACGAGAATCGGCGAGTTAGAGCCAAGTTCCAGCGTCAATTTTTTGAATCCAGCTGACTTTTGAATTCCTTTTCCTACCGGCACACTTCCTGTAAACGAAATTTTAGCTACCTTCTCATGCTCAACCAACGGCTGACCGATGTCTGCCCCCGTTCCAAGGACGAGATTTAAAGCTGCTTCAGGCAGACCGGATTCATGGAGCAGTTTAACAATCTTATAGCCGGTGATTGGTGTTTTTTCTGCCGGTTTAAATACTACGGTATTACCAGCTGCGATTGCAGGGGCTATTTTATGCAAAGTTAAATTTAGCGGAAAGTTGAATGGTGTGATTGCACCGACTACACCTAGTGACTTCTTCTTCACCATACCCATTCTATTTTCTCCTCCGATTGCGGCATCCATCGGCACAACTTCTCCGGTAATATTTTTTGCTTCTTCCGCTGCATAGAGGAGCAACTGGACTGAACGCTGAACTTCTGTCCGGCTCTGTTGAATCGGCTTTCCAGACTCAATCATAATCGATTGGGCAAATTCTTCTTTTCGTTCGTCTAAAAGTTGGGCTGCTTTTCGTAAGATCTCTCCGCGTTTGTGTGCAGGCATGTGTCTTATGGTTTTTTCGTAGATTTCGTAAGCACTGTTGACTGCATCATCTAAGTCCTCCGGACTTGCAAGAGCGATTGTCCCTATTAGCTCTTGATTGAAGGGATTCCTCACCTCATGTGTTTCCCGGTCTTGTTCATTTCGTTCGCTTCCATTAATAATTGAACCGATAAGCATAAGACTTCCTCCTAACAAATGTTTTCCCATAATTTTTAATTAGCATTCCATCTTCCTGGCAATTGATAAGGCAATCAAAACTGTTTTTTTAAGGAATGACTTTCTAGAGGTCCTAAATTTTAGAGATGCCAATCATGTATGCCGGTATTTTTCAGCGATTCAGAAAAGCTGCGCAATCAGGTACACGCTACTTCCGGTAATGTGCTTTTCGTATAAAAAACCTGCCTCGTGCTCTTTTGGTGAAAATGTCCAAGAGGCGGGCAGTGTTCGCTAGTGTAAATCAACTAAGTTGTTTTTCACTTCGGTTCGACCATTACACCGTTGAATGCCGATTGATAAATCCGGCGAATATCTTCTTCGCCGAGCTTTAACGGGCTGCGGTCAAGCAATCGTTTCTGCTTGACGCCGTCAGCGGTTAGTGACTCAAGGGCACTTTCAGGGATATCGAATCCAGCTAAAGTTGATGGAATTCCCACATCCTTCACAATGCGCTGAAGCTCTTCTACACACTTATAGGAGGCTTCTTCATCAGACAAGAACGCGGAATTTCCTCCGATTGCTTCCAAGATATCTGCCATGCGGGAAACGGTACTTTTTCTGATATAACTCATGACATACGGCAGGAGCACAGCATTGGAATCACCGTGGGCAATATGAAATTGACCGCCTAGCGGATAAGCAAGCGCATGAACCCCTGCTACGCCAGCGTTGAAAAATGCCAACCCTGCCAGAAAGCTTCCATGGCTCATGTCTTCACGTGCCTGCCGGTCTTCCCCGTTCTCAACAGCTTCTCTTAATGATCGTGAAATCAAGCGCATTGCCTGCAAGGCGAGCGCGTCTGTAGCTGGGCTGGCATTAACTGATATATACGCCTCAACTGCATGGGTCAATGCATCAATGCCTGTCGCGGCCGTTACTTTCGAAGGGACAGACACTGTCAGAGCAGGATCAACGATTGCGACATCTGCCAACAGGTAATCATGGGTCACCACGTCTTTTGTAGTGCCAAGTGATAGGACGGCGATATTAGTCACTTCAGAACCTGTACCGGAAGTGGTGGGAATGAGTGCCATCGGCAATCCTTTTTGTGAGATGGACTTTGTGCCGCTCAAGTTTAAATAATCGGCCACTTTCCCTTCCTGAGTGGCCAGTACGGCAGCGAGTTTCGCCAAATCCAGCGCACTTCCGCCACCAACACCGACGACCATGTCAAATCCGCCTTTTCGTGTAAAATCAACCAGCTTCTCACCAGTTTCAAGCGGGGGTTCCGGAACGACATCCGTATTAACGGTTATTTCATACCCTTCCTGTTCAAGTGGATCTGTCACCCGCTTGGTCAAACCGATTTTTTCAAGCATTGGGTCGGTAACGACCAGAATTTTTTTCGGGTTATGTTTGGCTGTTTCGGGAAGCAGGTGTTCTAGTGAGCCCCATCCCGTGAAACTAAGCGGGGCGAATACCAGTTTTGAAACGCTCATCTTTGAACCTCCTTATTCATAGTAGCCTTCCGTGGATTTGCGAAAATTCTTGAATTGATTGGAATCATGCCCAAACCAGACGTCTGCATTGGTTTCATGAGCAATCCGGCGGATTTTTTCCACGGCACTCGCGTATCCTACTGAATCATAGAGAATACCGGGCGGTTTGATGGGCGGTCCGAAACTTTCTGCTGTATAGATTGCATCGGAAGCCAAAATGATATTTCCGGTTTCTGGCATTTCGATGTGTAAGCCCAGCATCCCCCAAGCATGGCCGCTGCCAAAGTTCAGAAGGCGCACCCCATCTGCAAGGAGAAGATTATCTTCTGTTCGCTTTACCGTTTTCCACTGTAAATTATTTTTGATCCATGCATCGATGTCCCCCCATATATACGCTCCTTCTTTTACATTCCTTGCATAAGTCTGGAGAGTCCCATTCAATTCATCTTCATGGACAATAATCGTCGCATTAGTGAACAGTTCCAAACAGCCGGCATGATCCAAATGGAGATGTGATGCAACAACGTATTTAATGTCTTCCGGACGGACATTTAATTGCTCCAACCGGTGATGTAAGTAGCATTCCTCCGGCATATCAATCGGGAACATTTGCTGTGTCGCCTGCCCCCAGCGTCCTTCAGGTCCCATGGAGTTTGGATTGCATGCCGTATCAAATAAGATTTTTCCTGCTGGGTGATCAATCAGCACTGTATAGACGGGAAATTCCACAAATTCTGTCTGGGCATTCGGGTTCTGGATGGTAGCTGGGTTGTGCATGGCAATCATCCAGTTTTTATCCATTTTCATGCGGCCGTTATCCATGACGTAAAGTTTCGGTCGGGATTGATTCAAGTTTGCCAATTCCATTCCTCCTCAATTATAATAATTATATATTCAGATAAATAAAAAGAGAGCGAAAGAATATATTTTTGCATCAGTTCTGGTCTTCCGTCAAGAAAGTGGACACTGCTTTTTGGATCCTTTTTTCGTCGACTCCCTACCGCGCTTCGCTTGGTCGGACAGCCGGCGTCATCGGTTCATAAACGAACCGATACCCCAGCCGTCTTATTGATCACGAAACGGCTCTTTCGATGAAGACGTGTTTCTGCGTTTTCTCATATTCATCCGGCGACAGGTAGTTAAGTGTGGAGTGGCGGCGTCGGGTGTTGTAGAAGCTATCAATATACCAGCCGATGGCTGCCCGGGCCTCTGCACGCGTCTTGTAACGAGTCCGGTAAACAAGCTCTTTCTTTAAACTGGCATGGAAGGATTCGATACAGGCGTTGTCGTATGGATCACCTTTCCGGCTCATACTGATCTGGATCTCCTTCGCCTTCAGGACATCGACATAGTCGGCTGCACAACACTGGGATCCCCGGTCGGAATGGTGGATCAGTGTCGCATCAGGACGCCGAAGGGTGATCGCCTGCTGCAGCGCTTCAAGCGGCAGTTCGGTTTTCATGGTGACATCCAGACTCCAGCCGACGATCTTGCGGGAGAAGAGATCCATGACACTCGCCAGATACAGCCAGCCTTCCATCGTCCAGATATAGGTGATATCGGCGACCCACACCTTATTCGGTTCAGCGACCCGGAACTTACGCTCCAGAAGATTGGGATAGATGAACTGATCATGGGCCGAATCGGTCGTCACCTGAAATTTCTCTTCGGGTATCGCGCGCAATCCCATCTCTTTCATATAGCGGCCGACAGTCCGTTCGCAGACGGAATAGCCCCACGCTTCCAAGTCTTCGTGGACGCGTGGGCTGCCATAGATGCCGTGGCTCTCGTGATAGGAACGGGCAATTTTCTGCTTGATCTCCTCCCGTCGTTCCTGCTGTGCAGACAATTGACCACCGGTCAGGAGATCACGCCATTTATAGAAACCGCTTCTGGATACACCGAGGACATCGCACATCTTCACTACGTGATAGTCATCCCGGTGTGCCTGGATGAAAGCATAAATCACATGGGGTCTTTCATGAAGACACGCATAGCCTTTTTTAAAATCTCAATTTCCTCATCCCGTTCCTTCAGGCGCCGGTCGGCGTCTGTGAGCCGTTTCTGCAGTTCGGATGTACTCATCAGCTGCTCGTTGGTCGGGTTCGCCATCCGTTCCTGTCTCTCCCGATAATCCGCTGCCCAACGGCGGATCGTGCTAGGTTTGAGCTCCAGTTCATAAGCGACTTCGGTGGCTCTTCGGCCATCGTCCACAAGAAGTTTGGCCACATATTCCTTGTACTCCGGCGATTTGCGTTTACCCATGTTTGACACGTCCTTTAGATTAGTAATTTCAGTATGTCGAAACTCATTTGGTCGTGTCCACTTTTAAGTCTAAATCTAGTTCTTTCCATCTTCCCCCTTAATTTATCAATCTCTGTTAATTGTTTTACCCAAATTGTTAGCGCTGTAAGCTAAAATCAAGCAATTTACTCTATTTCTTAATATTACCCACATAAGGCTCTTTGGTGCTTCCAAATAAGAAGCGTGGAAAATTTATAATTACAACAAACTTAAAAACACAGGAAAATGTTAGACTAACCTAAGTAAATGGGAAACTTTAAAATACCTCCGAAATAGAACACCTACCACAAGTACTGAAATTGTTACATGCAAGAAATGAAACTAAAAAAAAGTGAGCCGGAACTGCGCTTCTCTGGGGTTCATGTTACCGTCAGTCTATTCTTCCTCATTATAGCCAAAGTAAAACCCCTCACTTTTGTTAATTAGCTGGTGGAGAAGCCGAATAAGTTAAAGAGGAAGAAGAGTGCCAATCAGCATCCTTCTTCCTCTTTGTATCTTGATACTAAAATTACCACTACTACCGATAACGTGATGATATGTAACGTTTTCTGTTTAGTTATCACTTCGAAGTGTTAATTAGAAAAGCAAAAGTAAAAATCAACTTAACCCGCTACGCTAATTGAGTAAAACGGACTTTGGGCTATTACTGACCATCTAATTCCTATTACTTGCTTCGTCTTTGAAAATTATCTTAGAAATCATTACCCCGCCCATGGATACCATAAATGCGAAGACAAATTTAATTACTCGATTTTCCCAGTCTGCCATAGAGCTGAATATTGTAAGAATTGTAGCAGCGAAAGCCGCACTAAACAATACTTGTGGAATGCTTAGTTTTGAATTAAATCCTCTCACTGTTCCTTCGCCCCTTTAAATAGCATTTGCTTCTAAAATAGGAAGCTTGATTCCTGCCGTATCGTTTTCTATATATTATCATAACTTCGTTATTTTTTTAGAATTATGGGAATTCCTGTATTAAAGAATGTTATCTGCGAGATTCATCATAGCATCGAACTACTGGTTTAGTGACAACCTCAAAAGCTTTGCTCTTCATGAACCGTTCGTAAAAGTACACTTTTACGAACGGTTTGAAAATAGCTGAAAAACGGCAAAATAGCGTTCGTAAACATATGAAATCACTTTACGAACGTTCGCCGCTTCGCATATACTTTTACGAATGCTTTTCAGGTATAAATAGAGAATAGAATCGTTTTCAAGGTGAATTATGGAACATCGCAAATTTGGTTACGTTCGCTTCAGTAGGAAGGATCAAAACGAAGGCAATCAATTAGAGGCGACGAAAATTGCTTATTATTGTCGCCTTGTACCTGTTCTATAAATTCACCATATTCTCCATCCGCAGTAATAGTGAGTTTTTTGATTGGCTGTACTTCCGACATAATCGCCATTCCTTCAATCTCATATTCTTTAGGTTTCTTGGCATTCATTTATTCAAATTTAAAACGAAATGTAAAACGGATGCCGCTCCGAGTCCAAACAATATTCGATTCGCTGCCTGAAATTCTTCCACGTGACCATTTCTAACGCTTCTTCGATTGGAAAGAAACCGACTTCCAGGCTCTCTGTTGAAGTGGTCGGTTCACCCCCGATTGGTTGCGCCAAAAATAAGGTATTGCAGATGGAACGCCTGACATTCTGAAACACGCCACAGAATTTCACCACTTCGATATCGATGCCTGTCTCTTCCTTTGTTTTCCGAATGGCCGCTTCCGTCAGCGATTCCCCTTCTTCCACTTGGCCCCCGGGCATTTTCCAGCCTCGCCGCGGACCCTTGATCAGCAGCATTTCCTGTCTGTCATTCAGGACAATGGTCGCTGCAGACACGATGTGCTTCGGTGTCGAATAGGTATCTTCGTTCTTTTGATTCGTTATATCTTGCGTAATCAATTCATCCGCTCCTTTTCGTTATCCATTTATCCATCAGCGGACTTTCCCACTCATCCTCACTACTTTTCCGTTTATCTCCGGCCCCACTTCTTCCATCCCCGTTTTGCGATAGAAGCGGATGGCAGACAGATTTGAAGGCGATACCCGCAAATGATATTCATCAATCCCGTGCTTCTTGAAAAAATTCATGGCATACGTGTAAAGTACTGTTCCTTTCTCTTTCCCCCGCTCTGCTGCAATCAAATAATAATGATGTATGTATCCGATTTTCCGCTCCTCGTAAGTCCGGATGGATAATTCCAGCTGGCCGATCCATTTTCCGCTTTCTTTAGCAAGGACAAAACCATCAGGAAAAGCCGCCGTCTGTTCAGTTAGCCACTGGAGATAATCTGCACCATTGAAATCGGCATCACTGCCAAAACTGATCCGGAAGGTCTCCCTTCGGAAATGCAGCAGCGTTGACCGGTGCTGGGCAGGATTTATAGCTTCAAACTCGACCATATCTACTCCACCTTCCGGAATTGTCAGTATCCATTACCGTCTTCCAATCATTGCTTTTCCCGCAGCTCCGCCAGCAAGTGCTGAGCCGTCTCGATATCCGCCTGCCACATCAGGTGCAGACCGCCTTGGTCTTCCTTGAAATGCCATGCCAGTTCTTTCAGTTTCTGATCGACAACCGGTGCCAGTCTATCGCTTATATTGTAGTACTCGATTTCGCCGAATCTAGCCCGGTAAAACGCTGTCCGTTCAATCACCATCGGTGTGTAGCGAAATCCCAATTCCGCTGAATGGGTGGCAATCGCCAATTCGTTCAGCAAATAATACCCTGCCATCTGCAGGTTGTCGCTTTTTTTCAGCTTCCAGTCTTTCGTCGTCTTGAAATCATACAGCGTACCATCGATGAATAAATCCGCATCCGCTCCGTTCACCAAAGCGGAAGCTGCACCGAAATTGGGATTAAAGACAACGGTGCTGTCTTCGGTAATGACTTCCGGGATCATGAACGTCTCTTCAAAGACGGTCATCAGGTTTTCCAAATCGCTCATCACTTCAGCAGGCACCTGTTCGAACAGCACATACGGAATATCCACTTGCTCTGTCGTAATATTCGCCCGGGCCAACTGCTCCAGTTTCGCCAGCCGCACAGCGATTTCATAAATATTCGCGATGGACTCGTATCGGCCAAGAACGAAATTTGTGATGTCCCGCATCCAGTCGTCATACAGCACCAGGTAATCATAATTGAAATCCGGTGCGGTTTTTAATTTTTGCAATCCCAATGCGGCGACCAGATGGTCCACCACATCTTCCCTTTCCAAAAATTGCGCAATCCGGAATCTGGCAAGATAATCGAATGCAGTCCCCACCAGTGCGGCGTCATATAAATTCGGCAATAAATTCGGCACATAAATTGTATAATTCGCAGAAAACGGTTCATTCCTGCTCAACGTATAATAATCCTCCCGGTCCGGTTCAACAGACAGCAGGATGTCCTTGAATTCTTTATCGCGCGTTGTCTTCCCGCTTAATTTGCTCGTCAACGACATGATCGGTCCCTCCTTGGCAGGGAAATAATTAACTAACCCATTCGATATCCCCATCATACCACGGAACACCCGGCGCATCGTCAGAATAATGAAAACGAAACAGCACGCTGTATTGGTTGCTTACCATTACATCAGTCTGACCGCGGCCGGACTTCTGAGGAAATCACGTCAAAAAAGTCCCGGTAATGATCCAGCCGGTAATCCGCGACTTCGCTGTTTCCCTGGAACATGCACGTCGCAATTCCAAGCGCTTTTGCCGGCAGGAGATCGAGCTCCCTGTCGCCGACGACAAGATCGATGTTGTATTTATCGTGCAAATACTGATAAGCGGCGGTGTCCGGCTTTCGGGGAAATCCGTTATCCATTGTGACGAGTTCAGTGAAATACGGTTCCCAACCGTACGCTGCTAAAACCGCCTGGACCCCCATTCGGTCCTTGTGCGTCATGATGACGTTTTTATCCGCCCATTTCAATACTTCTTCCACTTGGTCGAACGGCAGGAATTCCGTCGGATCCAATTTTTCTTTGAGCCGATCCAGTTCATCCACCTGTTCTTTTGTAAGCTGATAATGATCGATCGCGTGGGAAAAAGAAATTTTCAGCTTCCCGTAAACTTCCGTTTCCGACACCTCATCATTCAGCACATTAGAAAAAATGCCGGCGTATGCCGGATATGTATCAAACAAGGTCCCATCGAAATCCCACAAAATATTCATCGACCGCTCTCCTCCCTTTTGTTCACTGTTGGTATTACCGGTTCTCCAACCATTTTTCCGCTTCCTTCGGAGATGACAGGATAACGATTTCCTTGTCTCCCGACAAACGGGAAAGCTTTCGGAGCACAGTTGGCCGATTGTTTGTTGGGTAGTTCCATACCCATTTGACAAACTTCAAGTTGAATCGCTCTTTCTGGCCGGCGACCATATCCGGCCTGCCGCCATTCCGGTACTGAATCATGCGTTTCAGCACCCGGTAGATGCACAGCGTCCGATTGAAGTTGAGGAAAACGACTGTATCGGCAGCATTCAGCCGGACGTCGAGTGTACTGTTATAATTCCCGTCAATGATCCACTGTTCCTGGCTGACCAGTTCTTCCTGCGTCTTCCGCTGCTCTTCTTTCGATACTGGTTCCCAGTCCGGCTTCCACAATAACGCGTCCAAATAATACACTCAATCCCTAACCTGTTCCCCAGTTTCCGGGCCAAGGTGGATTTACCAGAGCCGCCCGGTCCGATAATCGCAATGCGCATCGTTTTTCACCTTCCTGTCCATCAAAATCACGTTTGCTAAATTCCTCGGAAATTTCGAAGTATACTTTGCGCCTTGTTTCCAGTATAAACAAAACCAGCAGATTCCATTGAAGAAAGTTGCTGGTTCTTTTCACGTGTTATGAAGAAAAGTATTCCATTCCCCTAATGATCAGGAACACCAATACGACAGCCGCCAGCAAAAGATCGAACAGCACGCTCTTTTGCTTTTTGTCCCACCAATCCCTGATCGCCTGATCGATGTTCCGAATCACCCAAAACGTCAGTAACAGCAACCAGCCTAACCCGTCATTTCTGTAATTTTCATCAAAAAAGAATTGAATCATTCCGAGAAACATGGGGATATAAATAATAGCGGATACGATATTCAATCGCTTTTTCTTTGAATCGACCTTATTATCTTCCATTCTTCTCCCGTCCCCTTTAATTTCAGGCTTTGTAAGTAAAATTGGAATCGCCACCTTATTTTCCATTAAACAATAGTCCATTTCATTACAATTTGTGAATTTCCTAGTGGAAGAAAAAATTCTCTTGTAGAAAAACCTTAACTCTCCGAAATGACTTCGCCTTCCGCATTGATTCCCCGAAATTCAAAACCCCCTGCTTCTGAATTAGGAAGTTCCAGATAATGAGCCGCATATCCATTCTCAACTTCCATCTCGATGAATAAATCGGATAGCTCTTTCAGCTCATCGACTGACGCATCCTTCTGTTCGGGGTACTCATTGGTAACGATTACTTTCTCGATGTTTTCATCCATTGCTTCTACTGCCAATAGCACTTCATAATACTCTTCTTGTTTTTGAATTGCTGTCCACCCGAACTTCATTTTTTCGTCAGAAGTGGCTGCCGAGACATAAGTGGCCAGTTCTACCTGATAGAACAATCCTAACGGACGGTCAATCACTTTAGCGACCCGCAGGAATCCATTGTCTTGAATAATAACTTTTCTGTCGTCGACTTTCTTTCTGTAGACTTCCACTAATTCTGTATTATGATATGATTGCTCGGAAGCGGCGGATTCCGTCCAGTAATACCCGCCAAAAAATGAAGGGCCAAAATAGAATGCACTTAAGAGTATCACGCCCATGATGACTGCCCGCACCCTTTTCTTCTTCGATTTCTCCAATGAATGATCCATCTCCTTTCAAAGAGCGATGATTCTTTGTTCGTCTTCATAAACACTCACCTGCAGTTTCACAAGTAAGTCCGCATCATCGACATAAAAAAGTCTGAGGGGCACCGTCACAAAATAGGCAGACGGTGAAGTGCCTCCCAACAAGTTTTCATCGTATAAAACAGACATCGTTAATTTCTTCTTCAGTTCAAGGCCCTCTGCTTTTATCCATTCTGCTAAAGCACTGTATACCTTTTCCGCTTTGTCATCCAGTGCCCGCTCCAACGAAAAATGCCCGGCTAAGCTTTCCCACCAAGAGCGGTATGAACGATAAAGAGCTGTGTAGTCGCTCCAATTTTGATTGTCATCCTCGAATAGCCGACTATAGAACATTTCTTGTTCTTCTGCAAAAATTCCCGTATCGTTGGCCGGATGCTGCTGAATTCTCCCAACCAGCTCTTGCCATAACACTGCATATTGCCTTTCAAAGTCGTCTCGAAATGAATACGTAATCGGCATGTATGGGAAACGGGCAGTCTCCGTGGAATTTTCTTGATTGAGGTAAACGTTTTGTATATAGACCAGAAAGTTCAAAGTATAGGAAGCTTCTCTTGTTACTGTTAGTGTTTGCACTTATTTACGCCCCTTTTTCAGACGGGTCTCTTCTTCAGTTCAAAAACAAGATACACGTCAATCCCTTTTCATATCAGTCAGAATCTCCGACACACCCATTGCGATACTTGCATTCAGCATGAAAAAGAGTGCCATAACCATTATCATTCCGCTAAATCCACCGAAAAAATTCACGATGAACACAATCAAACTTGCGATGAAAACGAGTAAACCGAATATGTATAAAAACTTGCTCATGTCCTCACCTTTCTATTCTTAATTTTTCTGTATGATTAAGTCACTATCTCTATTCAAGAGAAAATTCCTCAGCGTATTGGGAAATCACAGGGTGAATATCCGGTTCCGTTTCATAATAATTCCCTTCCACTTCAATCGGTGTGAACCGGAACGTTTCGCTGTCCCCTTCAAAAAAACGAATCGAGTAAAGATAGCCTTCCCTCGCCGATTGATCTTTTTCAGGAACGAATTGGATTGACTGGATGTCCTGCAGGAAAGCATCGATTACTGCTGAATCTACAGTTCTTACTTCTTCTCCGGTCCGCCCATCCAGAATCGATATTTCAGTTATGTTTTCTAAGCTGCCCTCATAAAAATCAACTATCGTCATCGGTTTTGAATTGCAGGACGTTAAAGCCATCAAAAGGCAAATCAAGACGACTAATGAATGAACTCTTTTCATGACTTCATTCCCCTCTCCATGAAGAAGTTAAGAGTGCCGACCCAATACTTCTCTCATTCAGTATAGCTCATTGTTGCCGGCTTCTGGTGTTATTGTAAGAAAAATGGAACTTCATTCCCTCTCATCCGTATACTTGTTATGGAACATTTCAGTTAATCGATTTTCAGTACTTTAAGGAGGAATGACAATGGGCAGCGAAGAAGGTTTGAAATTTCGTCCGATGAAGTCAATAAGTGTTTCACTATTCATAGCTGGCAGTCTATTAATTGGCGGCTGTTCGGGAGAAGAGACGGGAGAAGGAGAAAAACTAGCAGAAGAAGCAGAAACACGCCCTGAACCGGTTGATACGCAAGAAGACGGACAAGTCGAAAGCGCAAAAGAAGCCATTCAGGCAGTCATCACTGAAATGTTCACCGCGCCAAACGAACAACTGAGAGAACTTAAACAGCAAGCCGACGAATTATACGAATCGGATCCCTATTCAACGGAAGAAGAATATACCGCTTTTATGGAGTCGCCGGAACAACAAGCCATTGAGACCTACCTGGAAGAAACCTACGCTCCATACTTTACCGCTGATGGTTTTCAGGATCAGCGGGCCGGCGGATTCTCACCCGGGTATGCCTTAATCGGTTTAGGGAAGGAAAACCAAGCAATTGTCCGCCCCATTGAAATCGACCAATCCGACAATTCAACCGCTGAGAACAACTACTATTTCACGTTCATGGTGGACTACACGAACACAGCGGGCGTTACAAAACCATACAAGTTGGAGGGAATGGCAATTGTGCCGGAGAAAGGGAAAATCGGGAAAATTATATTCACCGATGATGAAGGTCTATTCGAACAAGTAAGCGACGACCGTAATTCTGAGCTGCAGCCGTAATCATTTTGGTTTTTCTCCTGACAGATGAAATTGTATGAGTATGTAATTGCCTTGCCAACATCGAAATCCCTCCAGTATGCTGGGATCAGTGTAGAAAGTACAGCAGGACAGAACCGATTAAATTAGGGATAGCTATCAAAAATAGCGTATTCGATAAATTGATTTTCTTATCCAATCTTATGACGGATAAGTTGCCAAGGGCAGGAGCAGAAGGGCTGCTAAATCCAGTTTTGTAGAACCCTGCAACCAGGACGCCGCCCACGCCGATTATTCCGGTAATATTCATAGCAATTTCCAAATTGCCTTGCAGTCCGAACAATACTGTTATGCCTATAAAAATCAGTATACCCGCAACAAACCTTTTCATGAGAACCTCCCTGTCTGGCTAACATATGAAGCAGATTGCTGATTTATCATTCATTTATTGACTGGCTTAAGAAAATAAAAGCCGAACCTTGGAGTATTCGAAAGGAACTCGGGATAAGACTTTTTCTTCGTTATAATTGAGTTCATTCAGCCAATTGAACCCTGTAGTACTGATCCCCTACTTCTGTCTCGGCAATCAGCATCCAGACATGTTCGTTTTCCTCACTGTTCGCATAGATTTTTGTGCCTTCTGGCAATTGGGTTGCATATAAATCTCTGAAGAACCAACTGTTTGTGGTCTGTTTCCGGATCTCTCCAATGTACCGCACTTTCTCTTCCTGATCCGCTTCGCTGAACCATTCAGCATCGGTGATATTGCCGAAAACATCTCCTTCATATTGGATGATATCCGCATCCGGAAAGTCATTCAACGTACTTCTCACTGTCACTTTACTCGGACTGCAGCCTGAAGCGATGAGGAAGATGAGCAATAAGAGAGACACCCACTTTACGTTGGCGGCAATGTTCTGTGACCCCGGAATATTGAATTGTCCTATTTTCATGTTTATGCCGCCCCCCTTTCCACTGAACAGGATGAAAACAGCAAGAAGCGATGCTGCACAAAATGGCAATAAACCCACACTTTCTTCATTCAGAACCTCTGTAATTCAGCTGGTCATCGCATTGCCGGTTCCTGAATCCTTTCCGTCAGTTCAAAACCTGCTTCTGTCCCTTTAAATGCGGCTTCACTAATGCAACTCTCCGTCAAGCACCACTTATTCGTTTTGTTTTACCATGAAATCATCTGAATGCGGATCCATCATCAAGTAATAGCCTGTTCCTTCTCTTTCAATCACTTCAAAGGTATAATACCAGTCCGACTGAAACGGGCTGAATGAGTCACTTATAACTGGAGTGTTCACACTGAAAGAGACACGACCGACGCCTTCGAATTCCGTCCGGATTTTTGCTGCGGCCTGTTTGGCTGTGTATTCAGGTAAAACCATATAAATGGACAAAACGACCAAGCCAGTAACGATAACGGCACGCAATACTGATAACGATTTTGCATTCCACAGGATTACAGTACATGAAACAATGATCGTGATCGGGACGAGCACCTGCATCACGCCATTATACAGCCACTCATTAACCACAATCAGTACTGAAATCAGAATAAGCGACAGGAGGACCATACTCATTCTCCGGTTGGCAAACTTCATATTTCCTTCTTCCTCTCGTTGTCGATTGCGGGCTCAGAAACAGGCAATCGATCGCTGTCCTTACCTGCCTGGGTTTGTAAGAAAAAATAAAGGAGTGTCATCTAAACAACCACAGAACGTGCAGCTTTTCTCCATTGTACCTTATTCCTGCATATGCCCCTATTAGAACCAATAACTCCTGCACCTAATTGGTTTTAATTAGAAAAATATCAATTATTTGTTCTTCTTCTAGTATAATGAGCCGCTTTTCCTCCTCCTCCTGTTTAGAAGTGCCGAGAAGTGGAAAACAAAGAGTAAGGCGAAAGCGCCGATCGGATCAAAAATTCTGTAAAGGAGTGGATGAAGAATGGCACGAGATAACAATAACAACAACGAAAATAATGAAAACCGCGACAAGATGGGACCAGCAGAAGCCGGACGTATGGGCGGCGAAGCCACTTCAGAAAACCACGACAAGGAATTCTATCAGGAGATCGGCAAGAAAGGCGGCGAAGCCACCTCTGAAAGTCACGGTGAAGAATTTTACGAAGAAATTGGTAAAAAAGGCGGCGAAGCCACCTCTGAAAGCCATGGCGAGGAATTTTATGAAGAAATCGGCCGCAAAGGCGGAAACGCACCACACGAGAACAATGACGATAATCAGTAGTTCATGATAAAAACCCCTGTTTACAGGGGTTTTTTCATGTGCTTCCCCTTCTTGTTAGCTGATTCCATGTTTCCAGAATGACCAAACTCCTAATTATGTTATAGTAGAACTAATGTAAGGTTTTCGCTATTTCAATTGCCAGAAGGAGATGAATTTCGATGACGATCATTTTCACGACTGAAAGCGGTGCCGATATCCCAAGGGAACTGGCTGAAAAACATACGATTCGAATTGTCCCCATGCATGTCATCATGGATGGGACCGATTATTTGGATGGCTTTCTGCCGGTTGAGCAAATTTACGATCACTACAAACGAACAAAAAAGATCCCATCCACAACTTCCACGAACGCCAATGAATATACTGATTTCTTCACAGAAATCAGGCGCGAATTCCCAGACAGCACAATCGTACATATCGGCTATACATCCCGGGCTTCCTCCTCTTTTCAGAATGCAGTAATTGCTGCAGAAGAATTCGAGGATATTCACTTAATTGATGCATTGAATGTATCCGGTGGGCTTGCTGTAGTAGTCTTGTATGCAGCCCGGCTGCTGGAGAACGACCCAGCCATTTCTCTTCAGGATTTAATCGCGCAAATTGAGGCAGCTGTACCAAAATCAAGGCTATCATTCATTCCCGGGAGTCTCGATTTCCTGCGTGCCGGTGGCCGGGTCTCCAATGCCGCCTATATCAGCGGCTCACTTTTAAAAATCAAACCGCTGATTGAATTGGTCGATGGCCGGCTAATGTCGACAAAGAAATACCGCGGTAATATGGACCGGGTTTCCGAGAAGCTCTTTCATGATTACCTGAAGGCGTACGACATCAACCGGGAACGCCTGTATTTCCTGTACACACTTGGGCTTGAAGACGGCATAAAGCGGCGAATTGATGAAATTGCCAAAGAAAACGGCTTCGAACACACGGAATGGATTGAAGCTGGAGCAGTCATTTCCACGCATGGCGGTCCCGGTGCTTTCGGGATTGCAGGACTGGAAAATTGAATACGGAAAAAAGCAGCGGTTCCAATGTGGAACTGCTGCTCTTCTTTCGTTTCAGGCATTTAATTTCTTTCTTCCGCCAGCTGTATAAAACAACCGGGACATCAGCATACCAAGCGCGCCGAGAATGATGAAAAGAATGGCCCGTGTTCCAAGGGACAGGAATTCAAAGTCGACAAACACCAATTTCAGCAGCGTAACCAAAATCCACACAATACCGAAAAGCCGGATTTTCTTTTTATTGCTGTAAATTCCATATAGGGCAGCGGCAATCGAGAACAATCCCCATCCGATCGATACGCCCATGCTCTGAGTACTGCTGGAATAGCCATCGAGCGCAGTCGAAATTAAGGCACTTTGGAAGATAAGCAAGGTGGCAATCAGTCCGGAAGCCAGTGCAAGTATGCTGAAATTGCGCGTTTTTTCTTCTTGTTTTTCGTCTTTATACTTCCGTAATTTATACATGATAACCAGCACCGCAATCAACAAGATGAAATACAGAGATTCAACAGAAAAAACAGCCGGTAAAGGCAGATTTTCAAGAACAATCACCCAGGAACTGATCACCAATAATACAGAAGACATAAAGCGCTGAAAGCGGCTGTTGATTTGGATCGCAATCATGTAGACAACGACCGATTCGATGAGCAACGCGAGTTCCGCATTACTTGCTTCGAATACCCGAAGCAGCAGCAGAGTGGCGATAAATAAGGAAATGGAGCTGAAAACCTTTAGTTTCAACCAGTCCTTTTTTATCAGCAATAAATAGGTCAGTGCCATAAATATCACGAGAAATCCTGCCAGAACCCAGTCATAAGCTGTCCAGGCTTCATTAGCGAACCGAATAGAGGGTCCCCACTCCTCTTGGATGACAGTTGAATTGAAGGCGGCGTAACTCCAAAGCAGTGTCAGTCCCAAATTTGAGAACAGGAGCGGAAGCGCTTTTCCGCCGAACAAGTTCAGATTAAAGAGAAGACCTGTCACCACCAATTGCTGAATCAGCACAACCAACCCCACAACGCTCAGTAAGAAATGAAGCTGCGCTGGATCTGCACTTAATGCAGAGAGTGCGGTGTAAGCCCCGAGCGTCAAATGCATCAATGCAATCGATGAAATGAAGAGAATCCGCTGTTTCAGTCTGACAGAAAGCACAAACAAAGACAGATACAGCACCAGGACATAGGCTGAGAACATAAAGACATTGGCTTGATCGCTTTCAAGCAAAAATGGAACGAGGTAACCGCCCACGGCGACTAAGATTCCTAGTGTCTGCGTTTTATGTTTATAGGTTAAGTAAAGGCCGCCCGCTATCCACAATATGTTCAGAAGGAAGGCCGGTATCACTGATACATACCCATAGAGCATATGCATGGCGAATGTCGTCAGCATAAGCACAGCCACTGCCCCGCCCAAAAGTGTCAGGCCGAGTCCCCGGCGTTGATTATGTATCTGTTTTTCACCGAATGCCAGCATCACGACCGCTGCTGTAAACCCTAGGATTACTCGAAGCGGTTCGGTAATGAGCTGGGAGTCCACCGCTGCTTTGAAAGCCCACACGACACCGAACAGCAAAACGAAAATAAAGACTTTCGGAAGCCAGTCCTGAGCAATTCGTTTTTCCCAATCGATTTGTTCCTTTGGTGGCAACTGCCACGGAGTAGCAGCCGGTTTTGAGACTGGTGGTATCTCGTTTTTTTGTATCGTCTGCACGGATGGACGGCTCGGTGAAACCACGGTGGCAGATTGCGACTTCTCCAATACAGCTACCCGCTCTTCCAATTGTTTAATGCGCTGTTCTAAATCACTTGAATTTTCTTCATTCATCCCTTCATCGCCCCCTTATCTTAAATTATACACATACATTCGCCTAATTATTTTCCACTACCTGCCTCTCTTTCCAGTATATCATTCGGACTAATCTACATCTTCTTTTAGGAAAGTGATTTCTCCTGTTTTTTCATATAAAAAGCTAATATTCACGAATATTGTTTGGTGTTCCTAATATGGCATAGTGGCGATAGATGCTGCTAGAAAAATCTCATCAGACTTTCCTGTAAATCAAAAAAGCAGCCTTGGGATCAAATGATCTCAAGGCTGCCTTGTATTTTAACTCGCAACTGTAGCAGAAGTACGAGAAGTAAGCTTTAATTTTCTTTGTATAGCTGGTTTGGTAGTTCGGTAGCTATCTGACACGCGCTGAACTTTAGCTGAGCCTGCCAAATTCATGATCGGATCGATCAATTGCTGATCAGCCGCCTGCTTTAATACATGCTGGAAGATTTTTTCAAACAAACCCGTTCCTTTAAAGCGGCGTTCATAGTTTTTGCTCAACGTTGAAAAGTGAGGAATTTTGTCCTGAAAACCAAAACCTAAGAACCAGCGATAAGCCAGATTCAAGTTTACTTCTTCCATTGTTTTCTCCATGGACGGAAGACCGGTCACATAGCGAATTAATGTCAGTTTAACCAATACGACCGGATCAATACTTGGCCGACCGCGGTCAGGGGAATATTTGCCTTCTACAAGTGGATAAACGAAGTCGAAATCGATGGATGCTTCCAGTTCTCTGACAAAATGGTCTGCCGGGACTAATTGATCCAGGGAAACGTACTCAAGCTGGTTGCGGTGCATTGGATTGGATTTTACTAACAAGTTGTCATTCCTCCAATTTTTATGATGGCTTCAGCGTCAACATACAAAAAAACCACAGACAATAACGGGAAACCCATGACCTTGTCTGCAGTCTGAAATTTAAAATGACTATACCATCATCGAAAACAGCCTTAAGAGCAAATACTCTCAAGACTGTTTCTGATGCCCAGCGACGTCCTACTCTCACAGGGGGAAGCCCCCAACTACCATCGGCGCAAGAGAGCTTAACTGCCGTGTTCGGGATGGGAACGGGTGTGGCCTCTCTGCCATCATCACTGGACTTATTTGGTTGAGTGCTTGTTCACTCAAAACTGGATAACCGACATTGAAATGCTGTGGTGTCTAGCTCGGTGGCCAGGCCCTCGGGTCGTAAGCCGTCCCATTCTGGAAATCAGGATTTCCGCCATGGGCCGTCTCTACGCCGGTCGGGCCTTGCGTGGCCACCTGCGCTTTTCTTTGGTTAAGTCCTCGATCGATTAGTATTCGTCAGCTCCACATGTCGCCATGCGTCCACCCCGAACCTATCCACCTCATCGTCTTTGAGGGATCTTACTTACGTAAACGTAATGGGAAATCTCATCTTGAGGGGGGCTTCATGCTTAGATGCTTTCAGCACTTATCCCGGCCACACATAGCTACCCAGCGATGCCTTTGGCAAGACAACTGGTACACCAGCGGTGTGTCCATCCCGGTCCTCTCGTACTAAGGACAGCGCCTCTCAAATTTCCTGCGCCCGCGACGGATAGGGACCGAACTGTCTCACGACGTTCTGAACCCAGCTCGCGTACCGCTTTAATGGGCGAACAGCCCAACCCTTGGGACCGACTACAGCCCCAGGATGCGATGAGCCGACATCGAGGTGCCAAACCTCCCCGTCGATGTGAACTCTTGGGGGAGATAAGCCTGTTATCCCCGGGGTAGCTTTTATCCGTTGAGCGATGGCCCTTCCATGCGGAACCACCGGATCACTAAGCCCGTCTTTCGACCCTGCTCGACGTGTCTGTCTCGCAGTCAAGCTCCCTTCTGCCTTTGCACTCTGCGAATGATTTCCAACCATTCTGAGGGAACCGTTGGGCGCCTCCGTTACTCTTTAGGAGGCGACCGCCCCAGTCAAACTGCCTGCCTGCCACTGTCTCCCCGGCCGATAAGGCCGGCGGGTTAGAAGTCCAATACAGCCAGGGTAGTATCCCACCATTGCCTCTGCGTAAGCTGGCGCTCACGCTTCTTCGGCTCCTACCTATCCTGTACAGGCTGTATCCAACTTCAATAGCAGGCTGCAGTAAAGCTCCACGGGGTCTTTCCGTCCTGTCGCGGGTAACCTGCATCTTCACAGGTACTATAATTTCACCGAGTCTCTCGTTGAGACAGTGCCCAGATCGTTACGCCTTTCGTGCGGGTCGGAACTTACCCGACAAGGAATTTCGCTACCTTAGGACCGTTATAGTTACGGCCGCCGTTTACTGGGGCTTCGGTTCGCACCTTCGCTTGCGCTAAGCGCTCCCCTTAACCTTCCAGCACCGGGCAGGCGTCAGCCCCTATACGTCACCTTACGGTTTTGCAGAGACCTGTGTTTTTGCTAAACAGTCGCCTGGGCCTATTCACTGCGGCTCTCTCGGGCTGTTCACCCAAAAGAGCACCCCTTCTCCCGAAGTTACGGGGTCATTTTGCCGAGTTCCTTAACGAGAGTTCTCTCGCACACCTTAGGATTCTCTCCTCGCCTACCTGTGTCGGTTTGCGGTACGGGCACCTCCCGCCTCGCTAGAGGCTTTTCTTGGCAGTGTGAAATCAGGGACTCCGGGGATATTTCCCCTCGCCATCACAGCCTGGTGGTTGTGGGAACGGGATTTGCCTCGTTCCCCACCTCACTGCTTGGACGTGCGCAACCAACGGCACGCTCACCCTATCCTCCTGCGTCCCCCCATTGCTCAAATGGCGGGGAGGTGGTACAGGAATATCAACCTGTTGTCCATCGTCTACGCCGTTCGGCCTCGACTTAGGTCCCGACTAACCCTGAGCGGACGAGCCTTCCTCAGGAAACCTTAGGCATTCGGTGGAAGGGATTCTCACCCTTCTTTCGCTACTCATACCGGCATTCTCACTTCTAAGCACTCCACCGGTCCTTCCGGTCCGGCTTCAACGCGGCTTAGAACGCTCTCCTACCACTGTTCATACGAACAGTCCGCAGCTTCGGTAATCCGTTTAGCCCCGGTACATTTTCGGCGCAGTGTCACTCGACCAGTGAGCTATTACGCACTCTTTAAATGATGGCTGCTTCTAAGCCAACATCCTGGTTGTCTAAGCAACGCCACATCCTTTTCCACTTAACGGATATTTGGGGACCTTAGCTGGCGGTCTGGGCTGTTTCCCTCTTGACGACGGATCTTATCACTCGCCGTCTGACTCCCAAGCACAAGTCACTGGCATTCGGAGTTTGTCTGAACTCGGTAACCCGGGATGGGCCCCTCATCCAAACAGTGCTCTACCTCCAGGACTCTTTCGCTTGAGGCTAGCCCTAAAGCTATTTCGGAGAGAACCAGCTATCTCCAGGTTCGATTGGAATTTCTCCGCTACCCACACCTCATCCCCGCACTTTTCAACGTGCGTGGGTTCGGGCCTCCAGTGAGTGTTACCTCACCTTCACCCTGGACATGGGTAGATCACCTGGTTTCGGGTCTGCGACCCCTTACTCATTCGCCCTATTCAGACTCGCTTTCGCTGCGGCTCCGCCTTCTCGGCTTAACCTTGCAAGGAATCGCAACTCGCCGGTTCATTCTACAAAAGGCACGCCATCACCCATTAACGGGCTCTGACTACTTGTAGGCACACGGTTTCAGGATCTGTTTCACTCCCCTTCCGGGGTGCTTTTCACCTTTCCCTCACGGTACTGGTACACTATCGGTCACTAGGGAGTATTTAGCCTTGGGAGATGGTCCTCCCGGATTCCGACGGAATTCCACGTGTTCCGCCGTACTCAGGATCCACTCGGGAGAGAAGCGCATTTCGCCTACGGGGCTGTTACCGCGTATCGCGGGCCGTTCCAGGCCGCTTCAGCTATGCGCTTCTTTTATCACTCCACTGTTGAGTGTCCTACAACCCCAAGAGGCAAGCCTCTTGGTTTGGGCTGTTCCCGTTTCGCTCGCCGCTACTTGGGGAATCGCATTTGCTTTCTCTTCCTCCGGGTACTTAGATGTTTCAGTTCCCCGGGTCTGCCTTCTCATGCGCTATGAATTCACGCATGGATCCCGCCCCATTACAGGCGGGGGGTTTCCCCATTCGGAAATCTCCGGATCATCGCTTACGTACAGCTCCCCGAAGCATATCGGTGTTAGTGCCGTCCTTCTTCGGCTCCTAGTGCCAAGGCATCCACCGTGCGCCCTTTCTAACTTAACCTCAAATTAAAAAGAATCACGTGCATCACTCGCGTGATGCGGTGCTACTTTGGTTTATTGCTTTCAATGTCGTGTTATCCAGTTTTCAAAGAACAAGTCGTGAAGATCCTGAGACCTTCAAAACTGAACGCAAAACGCTAAGCGGACCAAACGGTCCGTTCCGAACTGTCTTCCGACAGAAATCCTTAGAAAGGAGGTGATCCAGCCGCACCTTCCGATACGGCTACCTTGTTACGACTTCACCCCAATCATCTGTCCCACCTTCGGCGGCTGGCTCCCGTAAGGGTTACCCCACCGACTTCGGGTGTTACAAACTCTCGTGGTGTGACGGGCGGTGTGTACAAGGCCCGGGAACGTATTCACCGCGGCATGCTGATCCGCGATTACTAGCGATTCCGGCTTCATGCAGGCGAGTTGCAGCCTGCAATCCGAACTGAGAACGGTTTTCTGGGATTCGCTTGCCCTTGCGGGGTTGCTGCCCTTTGTACCGTCCATTGTAGCACGTGTGTAGCCCAGGTCATAAGGGGCATGATGATTTGACGTCATCCCCACCTTCCTCCGGTTTGTCACCGGCAGTCACCTTAGAGTGCCCAACTGAATGCTGGCAACTAAGATCAAGGGTTGCGCTCGTTGCGGGACTTAACCCAACATCTCACGACACGAGCTGACGACAACCATGCACCACCTGTCACCGCTGCCCCCGAAGGGGAAGCCCTGTCTCCAGGGCGGTCAGCGGGATGTCAAGACCTGGTAAGGTTCTTCGCGTTGCTTCGAATTAAACCACATGCTCCACCGCTTGTGCGGGCCCCCGTCAATTCCTTTGAGTTTCAGCCTTGCGGCCGTACTCCCCAGGCGGAGTGCTTAATGCGTTAGCTGCAGCACTAAGGGGCGGAAACCCCCTAACACTTAGCACTCATCGTTTACGGCGTGGACTACCAGGGTATCTAATCCTGTTTGCTCCCCACGCTTTCGCGCCTCAGCGTCAGTTACAGACCAGAAAGTCGCCTTCGCCACTGGTGTTCCTCCACATCTCTACGCATTTCACCGCTACACGTGGAATTCCACTTTCCTCTTCTGCACTCAAGTCCTCCAGTTTCCAATGACCCTCCACGGTTGAGCCGTGGGCTTTCACATCAGACTTAAAAGACCGCCTGCGCGCGCTTTACGCCCAATAATTCCGGACAACGCTTGCCACCTACGTATTACCGCGGCTGCTGGCACGTAGTTAGCCGTGGCTTTCTGGTAAGGTACCGTCAAGGTACCAGCAGTTAACTGGTACGTGTTCTTCCCTTACAACAGAGTTTTACGATCCGAAAACCTTCTTCACTCACGCGGCGTTGCTCCGTCAGACTTTCGTCCATTGCGGAAGATTCCCTACTGCTGCCTCCCGTAGGAGTCTGGGCCGTGTCTCAGTCCCAGTGTGGCCGATCACCCTCTCAGGTCGGCTACGCATCGTCGCCTTGGTGGGCCACTACCCCACCAACTAGCTAATGCGC
Source organism: Planococcus lenghuensis (assembly GCF_001999905.1). Lineage (NCBI taxonomy): Bacteria > Bacillati > Bacillota > Bacilli > Caryophanales > Caryophanaceae > Planococcus > Planococcus lenghuensis. The sequence continues at coordinate 1,677,124 of NZ_CP019640.1, read as the reverse complement.
CGCGGGCCCATCCTGCAGTGACAGCGAGATGCCGTCTTTCCGCGGAACCTCATGCGAGGTTCCGACCTATCCGGTATTAGCACCGGTTTCCCGGAGTTATCCCGATCTGCAGGGCAGGTTGCCCACGTGTTACTCACCCGTCCGCCGCTAACGAACCGGGAGCAAGCTCCCGATTCATCCGCTCGACTTGCATGTATTAGGCACGCCGCCAGCGTTCGTCCTGAGCCAGGATCAAACTCTCCGATATGGAGTCTTGATTGACTCTTGCTGGCGCAGCGGCCATGGTCACGGAGGTGACGCATGACGCGCTGCTATTTGATTCACTTAAGAATCGTGTTTGTTTCTTAGCGTTTTGCTGTTCAGTTTTCAAGGTTCAGTTTGCTTATTTGCTACTTTATTAATATACCACGGATAGGAATATTAAGCAACTATAAAGATCAATAAATCGTTATTTTCTTTATTTGCTGCTCCAATAATATAACATGAAACGCGTCAGTCCGTCAACCGGCAATTATTGTGTTTAATAAAATTCTGTCCTGCCCGACTCACTAAACAAGTATATCACAATAACGTTAATCGTTCAAGCTTAAAAGTTCAATTCATCATCCTTGCCGGTTCAATTTTTGAGCGGCATCCACTACTATAGCACCTGTCATGTGTTCCCTCAAGGATTTTGCCTCCAATTGTTTCAATGGCAGTCAACCGGACTCTCCTTCTTTTTTCCCCTCCTTTGGATTTTAGCCAGCAGGTCTGTCGTCCCTTCTTCATTCAATCAGTTGATTTCTTCGTTATAGCAGTAAAAAAAGCATCCTGTAAACAAGATACTTTTTCCATCGCCTGTCTCTGATCAGAAATTCAGTTCTGTCCTTCCACCTGTTCTTTCAATACTTCATACTCGGATTCATGACCAGTCGCAGCAGCCAATTGATGCAGTCGTGTAAGCAGCAGATCGCGGTCGATGTCATAAATGATATCCTGCGAGACATTGGCAATCGTATTTGCGGCAAAACCCCAAATCGGTTCATGGAATTCAGCGCTTGATGAATCTGCCAGCATCCGCAGTGTAGAAATGATTTCCATGATGATCGGAAGGTCGTCTTTTGCATAATGTCGGATCATCCCGAACCCTCTGTATAATGCATCATCGAAATGCTGTTGCTGGGTAATAACCCGCACTTGTTTATCCTTACCGCCAAGATACGGAACAAACTGAATTTTACTTTCAATCGTCTGCATGAGATTCGCCAGCTGATAAATGGCACTGATGGCAGAACGCGGATCGCCATTGCCCATCGAAGTTACTGCAAGTTCCGCCAGTTTACTCATGGCAAAATTATTGTCCTGGATCTCCAGTTCTTTATTGCCGAATAAAATGAACGTGCTGTACTTATCTTCGTCCACGGCAGCAGCACCGGGACCCCAATACGAGAACAGCGGATTGCCGGTCAACAGAAAATTTCCGATCCGCTCATGCAGTTCGATAATGATCTCGTCTTTCTCGGCTTCTTCGACCATTCCATGGAAGTCGACGAGCTGAATATAACCAGATTGGGCAGCTGCCACGACTATTGCATCTTGCCGGTAGCTTTCCAGCAGATCCCCGGTTTTCTCGACTTTCAATTCTTCCATGTCTTCTTTTACCGCTGTCTCAAGGATTGCTTCTGATTGCCCGCGCATTCTATTGGTCACATTATGTACTTGCATCCAGTAAATCGAATGGTTAATAAAGAAGAGGAAGATGAGCGCTGATACGAGCGTGAGCAGAATCGTGACGAGCGGCACGAGGAAGAACTGCTCCTTTTGATAATTATTGATGAATAAAAACATGATCAGTATATAGATAAAATTCCCGTTGAAAGCCCCAACGAAATGCTGCGTCTGTTTATCCGCTACGAAATCCTGAAGCATACGGGGAGAGTACTGTCCGCTAAAAGTTGTCAGGACGACAAGCAGGATATTCAGCGTGAAGGCGCTGAGCAGCAGAACCGAACCGATCAGCGTGCTCATTAATAATTGTGTGGTGTCGTAAGTAAAAGTGAAAAAGCCGATCCTCCCTGATAAATCAATCCATAAATCAATAAAGATTGTGATCAGCGCGAGGATTCCAGCGGCAAGGACGTAAAGCAATGGTTTTGACCACAGAGAATTCCGGAGTTCATATTTTCGCTGACGAGGCGCCATCTCAAAATACTTCCCCATTTCATGAGGCAGGAATTTCAACGCCTGCACCTCCTCTTTGTTTAACCGGATTGCTTATAAACAGCTGTTATTACATAACTTCTACCCCATTGAGGAGTAAATTAGTCGCTGAATCAAACAGCAATTGCAGTTCCATCACTTCCTTTACCCGTTTGAAGGCTAGTGGGAGTTCCTGCAAAAACCGGATTCGCTCTAATCGTTATATTCAGAAGTTAACCGGTCAGAAAACGGCAGCGGGCCGACACGGATATTACAGTGAATACTGCTATTCATTCTGGTTCCCGATTTTTCGGGATAAATCGCTTAATATTTATATTATATTTCTTAAAAGGTAAATTATTTAAAAAAGCCCTTCGTTGCAGTGTAGATTCATCTTCACCTGGAACCGTCCTGTTCAGAAAAATCACTTGAACGGCGTTTCCATTTCATTTAGAACCACTGATGAGGATCTGCAGTGCTCAGAGCAGACAGTTCTGCGAATAATCCCAATAGCTTCTCTGCCAATTAGTTATGGCTGATCGACCGGTTTTTCTCTATTGATTGTCTGCCCGCTTCTTCTTCCGCCAATTGTTTTAACGCATTGGACCGCTCCGAGAGGAATTTCCGCATGTAGTTTTCAAGGAATAATCAGTCCGCCAATTTACCGATGAAGCCGAACGGCGACGCATAGACGAACCGGTCCCGCATGAGGGTCCCTGTTCCTTGTTTTTCAAACTCGTGGGTATGGACAAACCACTTGAACGCCCCCTTCACCAATTCATCCTTGAAATAATATGGCCGCTCCATTTCTGTAATCCTTGCCGTCAGCTGCTGCTTCACGCCAAAATGGACTGCTTCCCAAGTGACAGTATCGCCTTCTTCCAACAAACCGGATGTGACACCTTCGACCGCCCGTTCTTTCGTGTCGGAAGTAGTGGCAGTGTGCACATCGACATCTCTTGTGAGATCAAAACAAACTTCAATGGGAGCGTCAACGTAAATTTCGTGTATAATTTCAGGCATTGGCTTTTGCTCCTTTCGATTTTCTTCATCGGGCAACATAGAGCTTTTCTTTATTATAATGGAGTTGCACTCCTCTTACAGAAGAATCCGCCGGAGCATTTTAAGAAGGAGGAACTGATTAACATTGATTGCCGCCAGAGGATTTACCTTTTCCGTATCGGTCTATGCATTGCTGCATTTTATTACATATTTTGTTGACGTTACATTCCTGGAGTATTCGCTGTCCGTCTTTGGAATTTTGACGCTCGCGTTTTCCGGCTGGCTGCTCCCATTCAAGAAGTTTCAGCTGCAGGTGTTCCTGATCGCCGCCGCACTGCTCGTCCTCTTGGTTACGAGTGATTCCTTATGGTCGAGTATCCTTGAAGGGATGCGGCTCATGCGTGACTTGATCGGGCTGTTGCTGATTGTGCCGATGATCAGCTGGGTGCTGAAAGAAGAGCCCTATATCGAAGAAATCATGACGGCAGCCCATAATTTGCTGGATCAGAGTCAGAAATTCTATTTCGGGCTGATGGCGATGACGCAGGTGATTTCGCATTTCCTGTTGTTTGGCGCCGTACCGATGATGTACCGGTTCATCGATACCTTCCTGCATACGCATCACGATGAAGCGTGGGAAAATTATAAGGGTACGGCGATTTTACGGAGCTTCGCCTTATCCACCATGTGGGTCATCAGCATTCCGAGTTTTGTCTTTGCCGTTGATACGCTCGGCGCGACGCTTTGGAAATCGATGCTGCTTGGGTTTGTGTTCGCTTTCGCCGGGACTTTGCTTGCTGTCCTGTTTTCACGCGTGGAGGAGAAAAGATATAATGTCGATTTTTCAGCGACGCTGCAGCGGGAGATCGACGAAGCGATGAAGAACTCACGGAACACCCGGCCTTGGAATCGGGATACGATGGAATTCGTCTTGTTGTTCGTTTCGTTGTTTGGCGGTATTTTTCTTGTTCATTATCTGACGGAGCTGGAGTTTTTGCTTACCATTCCCCTTGTCATCATCGGCTGGACATTCCTGTATTTCCTCGTAAAAAGAAGGAGCGGGCATTTCGTTCAGGACAACCGGCAGTATTTTTCTGAAGGGATCGCCAAGCAGCCGCGCCAATACAGCATTCTGCTGGCAGCCGGGTTGCTGATCCTGTCACTCAATCAATCCGGAATCGGTGTGACCGTCATTAATCGGCTTAATGACTGGATTTCCATCGTGCCGGTGCTCAATATCCTGTTCCTGCTGCCCTTTATCATGATTTTCCTCGGATTCATCGGCCTGGGTCCGCTGGCTGTTATCGTGCTCGTCACTGGCGTGCTGCAGGATGTCCCCTTGCCGTATCCGCCGGAGCTGATCGTGCTGTCAATCACATCCGGCAGCGTCATGTCGATCATCCTGTCGCCGTTTGTCATGCCGCTCATCATCTTAAGCAGCATCAACGGACTGAGCGGTGTCCGGAACGGCATCCGGTTCAATTGGCAGTATGCTGCCGCTTTTTATGTGCTTGTGCAACTGTTTATCCAGACGGTCGTTCATTTGCCGTTATGATGCTGAATAAGAGGCCCGCTTAAGGCAAATCCTTAAGCGGGCCTCTTTGATCTATTTCTCATTCTGCATTATTCACCAAAGCTTTCAGGGAATCGTAATCTTGGGCGCCCATGACGCCTTGGTCGCCGGAAACGAAGCACGGTATGCCGGTGATGCCGAGCTGCATCGCTTCCTGATGGTCGCGGAGCACGGCTGTCCGGTACTTCCGGGATTTAAGAACTTCCCGAAGTTCCCGTCCGTCCAAACCGATTTTTGCACCAAGACGAACCAGTGTGTCCATGTCGTTGATATCTTCATTCTGCTGAAATTGAGCAGCGAAAATTACATCGTGGTACTCGTTTCCGAACCCTTGCTCTTCAGCGTACTTTGCGCCTTCAAGTGCATGGCGTGAGTGTTTGCTTTTATCGTTCCATTTCATATCGAGCCCATATTGCTTGGACATCGCTTCGACGCCGGCTTTTGCCCGTTGCACGTATTCGCTGCTTTTCGGCGGGATTTCGACGCCTTCCGGACGCAATTCAAATGCTTTCCATTCCACTTCCACGTTCTCTTCCTCGACCAACTGGTCAAGCGGGACTTTCCCTATGAAGCAGAACGGTCATAGAAAGTCGCTGTAGACTGTGATTTTTTTACGGTTTTCATTCATGTTCTTCACCTCGGATTTTTGATTTTAATTTAAGTCGAAACCTTTGAAAGGCATTTGAATCTCTTCTTTATTGTTGTTCAGAAACCCGCGATCTAAGATGGAGTTGACGGTAAGGTTCTTCATGTCAGGCCGCAGCATTTCGGCGGATACAATATCGCCGATCGCCAAGCCGAAATCACCGTTGTCGATAAAACTGACCAATTTGCATTCCATATATCCAATAGCATTTTTCAAGATTGGACAGCCGGTTTTCCGGTAGATGAATTGATCTTCCCCGATCGAGCGGATATCCTGCTTATTCTGAAGAAAAAATTCATCGTGGAAATCTGACTGGTCCTCAGCCACAAGTGAAACGGTCCAGACACCGCCCCTTCTCACGATCTCATAGCCTTCGATTTCTTTTGGAAAGCATGTCAGCATGCGCGGCGGTTCGTGGGAGCACTGGGTACTCCAGCAGCCGAAATGGAAATGGCCCCGGTCGCCGTCGGCAGTGGCGATGAATAAATTTCCTCTTATTCGTTCCTTATAGACGAGGTTCGCAAATTCTTGGTTTGTCTTCGTATGCATGATCAGCCCACCTGCTTTCTGTATCGGTATTCGATTGCCAAGTGTCAAAAGCCGTATGGTATCAAGTTTCCCTTTTCACAGATCCGGAAACTTATATTAATCAGTCCTTCCATCTACTGAAAAAAGACAGCCTCAATGGGCTGCCTTTTTGAACAGTACTGGTTATTTTACTTTAATGACGATTTTCCCGCGGGTATGATGTGTTTCACTCAGGGCATGAGCTTGTTTCAAGCCTTGCTCGGTCAATTCAAATACTTCTCCGATTTCCGGCTTTAGTTTACCCGCTTCGTACAGATCGGCAAGCTGCTGTAGCTGCTCTCCGTTCGGTTCAAGCCAGAACGAGCTTGCTTTCACACCGGTTGACTGCGCTTTTTCTTCTGAAGGCTGCCCGGCAATTGTCACGAGCCGTCCCCCTTTTTTCAGGACCTCGAAGCTTTTCTCCAACACGTCTCCGCCCATTGAATCCAGAACCACATCGAAATCACTCAATATGGTTTCAAATTGCTCGGTTTTATAATCAATCACTTGATCGGCCCCAAGTGCTTTAACGAAATCCGCATTGTCGGCACTCGCCGTTGTCGCTACATGGGCACCGAAACTTTTAGCGATTTGAATCGCAAATGTGCCAACACCGCCGGCTCCTGCCTGAATAAGCACTTTATCGCTTTTCTGAATTTCCGCCACATCAACGAGGCATTGCCAAGCTGTCAATCCGGCGAGCGGAATCGCTGCCGCTTCTTCAAAGGACATGGTATCCGGCATACGGGCCAGCAGATTTTCTTCTACCGGTACAAATTCGGCGTAAGTGCCTTGGCGCGTCGTGGCCGGTCTTGCAAACACCCGATCGCCAACGTTGAAATGGGATACATCGCTTCCGACTTCAGCTATGACACCTGCTGCATCCCAGCCAAGGATAATCGGGAATTCAAAGGGCAGCATCTCTTTCAAATAGCCTTCCCGCAATTTCCAGTCAATCGGGTTAATTGACGTTGCATGCACTTCCAATAACACTTGATCCGCTGAAATGGAAGGACGCTCCACTTGCCGTTCCTGCAACTGTTCTTTTCCGCCATATTGATCGATGACAATTGCTTTCATGAGGAATACTCTCCTTTCATTAACCATGATGCTTTATGACTGATATTCGAAAGTTTTCAATGTCGCTTTTGGTAACAGGTACTTCTGAAAATCGAACGTTTCCAATTCTTCTCCTTGCGCTGCACGGTTTGGCCAATCCTGATTTGCCAGCGCAGCTTTACCGATCGTGACAAGATCAGCTTTTCCGTTCCCTAGCAGAGATGTTGCTACTTCAGGTGATCCCGCTGAGCCATTGGCTATCACAAATGTGTTTCCGTATTTTTTCGCCAACTCTACTAATGTCGGGCCTTCTTCTCCGAAGGCCGGAGCTGCGGCATCGGGTTCTGCGATGTGGATGTAATCTACGCCGGCTTGTTTCAAGCTGTTAAATATTACTTCAGCATCCGCTTCTCCGTTTGCCCATTTATGATTTGCATCATTTACTTTTGCTTGGGAAATACGGATTCCTACCGGATATTCAGGGCCTACCGCATCGCGGACAGCATCTGTCACTTGAAGGATCAGACGAAGTCTGTTCTCTACCGACCCGCCATATTCATCTTCCCGTTGGTTTGTGTAATCGGTCAAAAATTGATCGAGGACATATCCGTTAGCACCGTGAATCTCAACGCCGTCAAATCCGGCTTGTTTTGCATGCTTAGCTGCCACGGCAAATCCTCGGATGACATCTTCGATTTCGGTTTCAGTCATCGCCTTTGGGGTTTGGAATTCCCCTTGTCCGCCATAAAATCCAAGCTGCTCACCTTTTGGTTTAATTGCAGATGGACCTGCTGTCTGTTCACTAAAGCGGTTCCCTTGTGAAAGAGCACCGGCATGCATTAATTGGAGGAATATTTTTTCTCCTTCCCCGTGCACCGCATCCACAACTTGTTTCCAGGCATCGCGCTGTTCCGATGTGGCGATACCCGGCTGATTCAGATAGCCTTGGCTATAAAGCTCATCCGTGTAAGTTCCTTCAGTCAGAATCAGTCCAAATCCGCCTCGTGCAAAATTCGCATAATACTGTGCCATTTCTTCGGTAGCCAGTCCGTTTTCCAGAGCACTAGTCCGCGTCATTGGCGCTAAACCAATCCGGTTGTGCAGCGATTGGGAGGCGATTTTTGTATCCATAAACAATTCGTTATTTTGATTGTTGCTCATATTAGTCACCTTGCCTTCCTTAAAATTTATAAATTAAAGAATTCTTTTTTATTAAATGGAATAAAACGTAATATTATTTTCGATGCATCCTCACTATAATCACTGCTCAACATCCCCGTCAATTCACTTGCTCATTTAAGAATAAAACCAGGGGTAGAGAGAAAAATTAAAATTCTGCGCAAACGCTTCGTGTTTTCATCTGTTCAGAATAGTGGTACTATAACGTTACTTTTTGAAAAGGAGGTTTGAAATTTGTCACTGCCTTATTTGAAAGAAGCGATTGAAAACGGAGACCAGGAAAAACTGATTCGCTATGTACGTCTCCATTTTGGAGACGGCAACGAAGAGGCAGGCCGCAAGGAAATTGATAAGTCCTGGATTGAAGCGCTTAAACTACTGCTCGATTCGCCGGAGACGGACCGGGAATTCATCTTTGATACACTCGAAAACAAAAGTCCGGAAACGCTGGCGCATCTGTATTTCAGTCTACACTTTCATCTATTAAAACGATCGGGGGAATGGATTCATGACGGAAACCTCTAAACCGCGGCAATTGCGGTCGGATGTATGGCAAACGGTCAATGAACGCTACCCGGGTTCAATGATCTCAAAAGAAGACCTGGTCCCGCTTGCCTCGCTCGATAAACCGTTAAGCGAAGCGAAACTGACGTTCATCTCATCAGCCGGTGTGCAGCCCGTCGGTACGATGCCCTTTGATACCGTGCATCCAGTCGGCGACTATACATTCCGGAAAGTGCCTTCCGATTCCAAGCCGGAGGATCTTGAAATCCACCAGTTGAAGTATCCGACAGTCGGTGCCATTCAGGATTTGAATGTCATCTTTCCGATTGAGCGGCTGCAGGAACTGGCAGCGGACGGCGTCATCGGCGGATTGACCGACAACTTTTTTTCATTCATCGGCTATAATATGGACCCGGAACAAATGGAATTGAAGCTAGCCGAAGATATCGCGGACGCAGTAGTAAAGGATCATGCCGACATTGCGCTTTTGTGCCCGGCATGACCGATATGACATCAGTCTGTCGCGCTCGTGCAGCGCGCTTTAGAAGCAAGAGGAATTCCCACCGTTTCCCTGTCGGTGGCATTGGACGTCACAGAGCAAATTAAACCGCCGAGAGCAGTGTTCCTTCCTTTCATGATGGGCCATCATTTCGGTGTTCCGTATCATAAGGAATTGCAGCGCCGGGTTATTCTCGAAGCGCTCGATCATCTTGTGGACGCTAAGGAAAGCGGTGAAGTAAAGTTCCCGCCGCTTTCATGGGCCAAAGCCCGAAAAGAAGGGATTGCCATCAAAAAAGCGCTTGATATTAAATAACACCTTCCCCGATCAGACGGCCACGGCTCCGAATCCATTCGGTGCCCGGGCCGCCTGATTTTTCTTCCTTTACAGTACAGTACCATTCAGGTTTAGACGAGCTTACCCCCCCTTATGCCTTTCATTAATCTCCTGTTGTGCTACCCTTTTAAGTAAGAGGAGGGTGGATAGCATGAACAATTTATGCAAAGTCTTCGCCGTGCTCACGCTGATCAGCGGATTTTCGGTCAATCCTGTTTTCGCGTCCCCAAACAGCAGTGAGACAAAAGACAATAATCAGGTTCACGAGAAGAGCCAATATGATACATATCGATCAAAAACTGTAGGATTACGTGCAGAAATGGCGATTCGTCTGCATCGGGTGTTTTATCCGGAAGCCTCGAACCTTTTCCCATTGATTGCGGCCATCTCCAGCATTAAAGGGAGCGGGAAAGTTGAGCCGGGTCAAAACAACGTTTCAGACATCCTCTCCACTATGAGTCTTGAAGAGAAAATCGGTCAAATGATGATCGCCGGCATTTCCGGCACCGCCTTAAATTCATCTGCCGTCAGTTTAATTGACGAGTATCAGGTTGGAGGGCTGATTTTGTATTCTGCAAATCTCACCGACATCCCCCAATCGATTGCGTTATTGAATCAACTGCAGGCAGAAAACAGTGAAAACCGGTTCCCGTTGTTCTTGAGTGTTGATCAAGAAGGCGGACGCGTCTCGAGACTTCCGGATCAGCTGCTCAATTTCCCGGTCAATCAGGTAATTGGCAATGTCAACAATGCCCAATATTCGTATGAGATCGGCGAGCTACTGGGAGAAGAGTTGAATTCGTTCGGCTTCAATGTTAATTTCGCGCCGGTTCTGGACGTCAACAGCAATCCTGATAATCCGGTGATCGGCGACCGCTCATTCAGCCCAGATCCCCATATTGTGAGTGACCTGGGTATCCAGACCATGAAGGGGATGCAATCACAAGGAATCATTCCGGTCATCAAGCATTTTCCGGGTCATGGAGATACCTCCGTGGATTCACATTTGGAACTGCCTGTCGTCAATAAAACACTGGATGAACTGAAGAATCTGGAGCTCATTCCGTTCACAGAGGCAATTGAACATGGTGCGGATGCGGTCATGGTGGCGCATATTCTGCTCCCTGAATTGGACGCTGAATACCCGGCTACATTATCTCCTGAAATCATCGATGGTCTTTTGCGGGATCAGCTGGACTTTAACGGCGTGGTCATCACCGATGACATGACCATGCAGGCCATCACTGATCATTATGGCATTGGACCAGCTGCAGTGCAGTCGGTCATTGCCGGCAGCGATATTTTATTGGTGGCCCATCATTATGATGCAATTGTTGAAACTCACAAGGCACTTGTTAAGGCTGTAGAGGAAGGCGTGATCAGTGAGGAACGAATAGATGAAAGTGTACAGCGCATCCTTCAACTAAAAAAGAAATACGAGCTAAGTGATTCAAAAGCAGGTTCCGTCGACACGGAAGAAATCAATGGAAAAATCAGAGAATTGAATGATAACTATTTAAACTGAACTCCCTCCAGCTTTTTGGCAACAGCCTGTTTGCCGTTTTCATTTTTATGAAGCTTAGCACATACAAAAACACCTCCGGGTCCGCGCGTATTTTCCAACGCTCGGACCCGGAGGTGCTTTGTTTGAAAGACCCTCTTAATTTTGCATATCACCCGGAATCAGTCCGTCTCCGTGAACCGGAGCAGGTCTTTCATGATCAGCCGGTCAGACAGCTCAAGTTGTTCCCGAATTTCTTCTTCATGACTGGAGCATTGTTTGTTTTCTATTTGCTGCCCGGTATCGGCCCGGTAGCAAAGGCGATCATGGGAAATAACCTCTTCTGTCACCATGCTGCCATCCCGGAAAATAACCGGTTCGTTTTTTCGGGTGAACAGATCCTGGCTGAACGACAGAAAATCGTCTGTCGGAATGCCAAGCAAATGAAGCACGGTCGACCGGATATCAATCTGACCGCCCACCGTGTCAATGACCGCACCGTCAGTTCCCGGCAGATGAATAATCAGGGGTACCTGCTGCAGTTTCACGTGATTGACGACAGTGTCTTCTTCCCCCAGCAATTGATGTACACCCGCTTCGTACTCTTCAGAAATGCCATAATGATCTCCGTAAATGACAAACAGCGCATCTTCATACATCCCCCGCTCTTTCATCAATGCGAAAAACCGTTTCAACGCCTCATCCTGATAACGGACAGTTGTAACGTAGCGATTCACCACGTCAATATCCGTGTCAGCCGGTGCAATCAATTGTTCTTCTTCGCTCAGCAAAAACGGAAAATGATTCGTCAGCGTGATGAATTTGGCAAAATACGGCTCCGGCAGATCAGCCAGCTCATCCATGGATTGCTCGAAAAACGGAATGTCCTTTATGCCGTAATTCACCGAATTCTCTTCCGTCACCCGGTAATCGCGTTCGGAAAAAAAGAAATCATAGCCGAAAGCTTTGTATGCTTCATCCCGGTTCCAGAAACTGCGGTCGTTCCCATGGAAGACGGCAGCCGAATAACCGGCTTCCCGGTCAAGAATATGCGGAAGCGTCAGAAATGTATTTTCCGGGTACCGGACAAACACTGAACCGCTTGCAAGCGGATACAGCCCTGTATCCACAATAAATTCCGCATCCGACGTCTTTCCTTGAGCGGTCTGATTATAGATAGTGGAAAAATAAAAACTGTCTTCGATCAGCTCGTTCAAAAAAGGAGTCACTTCTTCACCATGGATTTTCTGGCCTATGACGAAATCCTGGGTGGATTCGAGGCTGACAAAAACAACATTCTTCCCTTTGGCAGCTCCGAATAAATCAGATCGCTCCGGCGTCTTGGCACTGAAGTAAGCCTCGATTTCTTCAATATCAGCCGGATCAGTAAATGCTCTGCTGACAGGCGCATTCACGGTCACAAGTATGTTGTATGCCTGATAATTATAAAGCCCGAGCGACTTCACGAGTTGTTCCCGGTCATAAGTGGCTTTCAGCACATGCGGATTCTGCATGAATGCCATGAGTAATGAAATGACCAGCACGCTCGTACTCGCGGAAACATAGCGGATTTTGCTTCGTTTGGGGATTCGCCATTCCGGCTGCGGATGTTTCCGGATTGCCCAGCCGACAAGGACCAGATCGATGAAGAGCAGCACATCATACGGAGCGAGGAGTTCAACAGTGCTCGAACTGAGGCCGCCGACGTTATCCAGCTGGAATAACACCGGCAAAGTGACGAAATCCACATAGAATCGGTAGTAAAGTAAATTTCCATACAATAAAAATGTGACAGCTATCATGACAATCAACAAAACGGCCGGCCGGAACCGATGACTGAACAGGAAGCTTGAACCCGCTGCGAGCAGCAGCGGACCAACCGGACTGATCAGCAGTAAAATCGGATCCAGCCAGGATGAAAATGACAGACCAAATGCGAATCCGCTCACCAGCACTGTCTTCAACCACAGTGAGGCAACACTGACCGGAAAAAGATGAGCGGATAGGTAGGATAATAATTTATTCATCTGACAACATCCCGTTCTGTCGCGGTTTGAAACTGACGGGCGAGCTCCCGGATGGCCAGTTCAACCTGCCCGCTTTCCTGGCAGCCCATGAATGCCAGCTGAATCCAGTTACGCTTCACTAAATACCCGCTTTCATAGCTGATGACAATACCTATTTCCTTCAGCCGGTCACCGAACCGCCGGGAATCGACCGTGCCCGGCAGTGCAATCGTTAAAATTCCGGGTGAATAGTTGCCGCCTTCTCCCAATACGTCCATTCCAGCTGCCTTCAGCACTCTGCGGGCCCGGACTGCAAGCTCTGCATCCGGGAACCGATGAACGGCCAGTGCGGCATTCAATGCCTGTACGCCATTTGAGGAATGGGTAAAGGGTGTGCTTTCCGATTGTGCGTAAACGCCGAGATCCAAATAAGCCGGAAGCCGGTCATCGGGCAGAATCCGGTCCTCGTGAAACACGAACGCAAGTCCCGGATAGGCACCGAGGCCTTTGCCGCTGCCGCCACTGACCAAGTCCACGCCTGAGAAATCAGCCGGCGTTACCCCGAGACTGCTGCACGCATCCAGACAAAGCCGCACGCTGTATCGCCGGCAGAGCTGTTTCAATTCTTCCAAAGGATAAACATAACCCGTCGACGTCTCACAATGTACAGTCCAGAGCCAATGGATTTCCGGCTGTGCACGAAAGGTGGATTCAATTTTTTCCAGCGGCACTGGTGTATTCCACGGCTGACGGATGACTGCGGAAGAAAGCTGCCAGCGCCCGGCTTGTCCGATCAAGCGCTCGCCGAATTCCCCGTTTGCCAAAATCAGGCCGCTTTGCCGCGTTCGGGCCAGCTGCGCTGCGACCAATTCATTGGCCAGCGTACCGGTGCCGACTGCCACTTCAATATGTTCAGCTTTCGTCATGCTCTTCAGCTGCTGCCGGGCAAGATCCAATTCTTCTCGGAAAGCGGCCGAGCGGTGGGACAATGCCGGACGTGCCCATGCTTTTGATACAGTTTCATGCACCGGGACCTGTCCCGGCAGGAAATGCCCCACCATTTTCCGTTCCCGTTTATCCACGAGCTGACGGAACAACCGGCCGGAGGATTTGAACCCGTCTTTCGTCAGCATCATCGGCTGAAAACGGGCGGATTCCGTACCGACTGCCGGTCCGAACGGCCGAAACCCCATATGGCGGTAAAGACGGACTTGGCGATCCGTCCCTGAAATCAGCACTGTATCGAACCCTTCGTTTAGACAGTACGAGACGAGCCAGTCGCACAGTGCAAAAAATGTACGGGTTCCCCGGAAATCGGGTTTCAGGGAAAGCAGCCGAATTTCGCAGGGCTTTGCATCCCGGGGAAGGAATTCATCGACGCTGCCGAGCTTCTCATCCAGCGAGAACGGCCGGTTTCCGCGGACCGCAGCCATACCGACGACTTCATCTTCCTGTTTGGCAATAATATAAGTATTTTCTGCATGGAACCGGTCGACCAGCCGCTTCTTATCATTCCGTTCATGCTGCGGAATTTCTTCAACGAACGTTTCATAATTCAGCCGGTGGATCTGTTCCATCTCATCCGGTGTGTCTGCAATTTTGTAAATTACTGAACCCGTTAATCCCATCTCAGTCTCCTCCTTGATGTGCCAGCACGACAACCACCAGCATGATGCCAGTAAAGCCGGCCAGTATAAATTCTCCTCGGTTCAGCAGGACCAGGGGAACGGTGGCTAACGCAGGCAGTCCGGAAGCCGTGAATTTCCGGCTTGCCATGAAGCCGATCAAAAAAAAACACAACTTGCTACCAGCAGCGCAAAAGGGACGAGCAGCAGCGCGGACGCCAAATACACAACAATCCCTTTCCCTCCCCGCCACTGCAGCTGAAACGGCCATATATGGCCGGCCAGCACAGCAAGGGCTGTACTGCCAAGCAGCCAGTCCGGGCCATTCATCAGCAATACGGTTCCGATCGGGATTGCCGTTTTCACTGCATCCAACAGTAGTGTATACACAAATGCAGTCTTCCCAAATACACGGCCGGCATTCCGGGCACCGGCATTCGTGCTGCCCAGTTCCCGAATATCGCTGCCGGATTTCAACTTCCCCACATAATAGGCGCCGTTAAAGCTGCCAAAAATATAGGCGATAATGACCAGCGTCATACTTAACAGGGCGTTCACCTCGTCCGGTTTTTCCTTTTTGGCTCATTCGCGACAAAATTTCGAGTACCACTCTTATGTATATATTACGGTTCGACTCACGGAAAGTTCCTGATTGTTTCAGGAAACAGGTTGCAGCCACAAGTAAATCACACGAAGTCCGCTGCCTCTCTCCCAAAGAATCCCTTATATCGTTTATCGCTGAAAAATAGAGTTGAATACTGAACTTATCGCCAATTCCATTTTACGGGTTTTCCCCTTCGTTTTCATATCTTTCTCTGCAGGACTTTCACTTTTTTCCGATTCTCGTAAGTAAAGTAGCAGCCATAATCCCAGCGTTCGTTATATAGGCAGGAAACCGATATGGGTGGCTGGCATGTTTGATTACGGGATAAAACGGTCAAACAAGTAGTAATACCTTTATTTTGAAAGGGGACTTTACCGATGAAGAAAAAAACCGGAAGCAGCCCGGTCGATCAGGACAGCCAGTCACGGGCATTTGAAAACGATGAATTGACAGAACGGGAAGAAGGAACCGGCCGTACGAGTGAAGGCGGGACAACCGCACGCGAGAAGAAGATGCGGGATATGGAAGGCATCGAGAACAAGCAGACCGATGATGACATCGGTTACGACCGGGATGTCGCCTGGACGGATGATGACCGGAAGACCGATGCATTATTCGAGCAGGACGACATGATCAGCGGACGCAATGAAGTCCCTGTATTAGAAGATGACAATGTCAAATACGATAAATCCGGTGAAGATACCATCAGTCCGAGTTCAGTAGTCAAAAAAACCGACCGGATGGAAAAAGAACGGGAAGAACGGAAGAACAACGGGAAATAAACGAGTCGCAACAGAAAAGCTGACGCTGGAGAACCGGCGTCAGCTTTTTGTGATTTCTGATTTATACCCGGTAAAGCGGAATCGGACGTGTGTGAAGTTACCCACTAATGTAAGTTTTGTAGAGCAACGATTTTGTGAACCATCAGAATGAATCAGCAATTGTTTTCGTTACCGGACTGCAAAATTAATACTGATGATGTCGCCAGGAATTATCAATTCACCCTGCTGATCGAGCAGATCGCTCGTAGTGATGGCTAACGATTCGAATCCCGCATTCTTCACGATGAACCCGATGCTTCCTGCCTTGGTTTCCCCAGACTGTATCGGCTCATTCAGGTTTTCTGAATACACGTCATCTTCCCTTGTCTTCAGCTCTCCGCCGCTTGTCAACACCGTCTCAGCCGGCCAGAATTTCACAGGTTCGGCGGATAGATTCGTAAACTCAACGGTCAATTTAACCAAATAAAAATCAGAATCGTGCGTGTAGGATTGATAGAAGTCTTTCAGGCTGGAATCCGGCTGGTAATGCATAAGCTTCGATTCACGGATGGTCAGCGTCAGCGGGCCGATTGTCTTGCGGACCGGTTCCGTATTGATGTTTTCCAGTGTCAGTGTCCCTTTTTCATCTATAATGGCATCCCCCATGACAGTGAGTTCCCGATCATCCGTGACTTGCGGATTTTCAGCATATTCTGCAGGCAATCCATCCCACGCATTTGTTGCTGTCTCAGCAGCAAGCGCTGTGTCCGCTTCATCTGAACAGCCGGCCAGCATAACGGCTCCTAACACCAACAGCCCCAATCCCTTCATTTGAAAACACAGTTGCCTCTTACTCATCTTATCAATCCTCAGCTTTCACTTTAGATTTCATAAATCAAAAGAAGTTCGGACATTGATGGTTTTTTGGACGGATATGGCTTCAAGTGCCGTCGGACTGGATTTGAAATACTTTTCCTGAACCACCTTACAGCAATAAGCATACGCCAAGAATGTTAAGCTGAAATGAAGACGGAATGTTTATTTTGTAAAGCTAATGAAAGCTACATTATTACTGGGACTGTCTTATTTTGGCTCTGTATTTCTCCTGTGCGGCAAAAAACAAAAAAAGCCCTTCCCTAGGAGGAAGAGCTCGCTCGGACTTCAGTAAATCCGTTTGACCAAGGCATCCCACATGACCCCATACAGAACAGCGAAAAGAAAATGCAGCATTAACATTAAAGGAATGACGCGGAATGCGTCCGGCAGCGCGGACAGCGCATAAACGTACAGCGGATCAATCCCCGCCCAAGGATGCGTCACCGGCCGCACAAGGAGTTCATAGCCGATAATCATGAGACTCAGGAACGGAAGCCAAAAGACGAATCGAGTTAACCAGTGCATTTTTCATTCCTCCTGTATTCGTCAGTCATCCCGAACGGCTGTCTCAAAAATCCAGTTCGGCGTAGATGAAATATTGATCGAGCGTCACGCCGCCTTCTTCGTACAAAGGCAGTTCCAACACCTCTCCTCCCTGCCAAAAAGTAATATGGCCGATCGGTTCAGGCAATTCCCATGTATATGTCTCATCCCGGCGGCTGGAATTGATGGCTTGGATCACTTCCTGGATCCGGCCGGGGTCTTCCGTTTCAATCACCAGCTCATTTCCCAGCGCAACTTCCAGCCGGCTGAAGTCTTCTGTGATAAGTGGCGGCAGCATCGAACAGCCGGAGAGAAACACACCGATGAGAATCATTGCTGCGAGACTGCTCTTCTTCTTCATGGCTGCCTCTCCTTTCCGTTATTTTTTCCGGGTGTTACTGTAACACTTACGGAGTTAGCTGTCGGATGATTCTGGCCAGTTAAGTAGTACTGCTTAACAAAAAGGATTAATCCCAAGAGTCTCTATGTAACCCGAATTTGGTTTCCCTGCGCTTGGCGATTCCAGCGATTCGGAGATTGAATTTAGATTAGAATACTCTCCGATTTCCCGATTGTAAATGACTTTTAGCCGGTAATGAAAACTATTTTTTAGCCATACCGGTTTCCAGATTCAGGCTGTAGAAAATATGATAAACTACTGAAAAGAGCGCGTTGGCCCGTGAATTGATCTGCATCTCTTCTCTTGGTATATAGCCAAAGGTGTGTATTGCCGGAGTGCTTTCCCGCTCGTTTGAAAGGACGTGGAATGGATGAAAACATTTTTATCAGTAATAAGCAAAATCTGTTTATTCGCCGCATATGCCATCATCATTCTGTTCATCTATGAATTGCTGCATGCTTACTCCATCGTCCCTGCTCCTGGCGTACTCTTATCCCTCGGCATTCCGTGGTGGCAAGCGTTGCTCATCGCCGTGCTGCTGTTCGCCATCGCCTCTTTCATTTTGAAAGCACTGATTGCAATCGTAAAATGGGGACTCATTCTGCTCCTGATCGGGTGGCTCTTATTCCTTTTTATCTGATTCCTTCAATAATGCTTAATGAAATCGTTCCAGTGACAAACTGTTCGAATCCATGGCAGCATTGTGACAGTCCCATGCAGAATGACCGGACAAGTATTGCGAATTGCAGGAAGTGTTTTTATTCCTCTGCTATACTTAAATACAGGAAGATGGATAAGGGAGAGTTGAGAACTGACTATGTTGAAAAGCAAACTCGGCAAATTCAGGTTTCTGGGATATCTTGAAGGCGGATCGCTTCTGTTCTTGCTGTTTATCGCCATGCCGCTGAAGTACTGGGCCGGCATGCCGGAAGTCGTTACGGTTGTCGGCGCGCTCCACGGAGCCTTGTTCACCGTTTACTGCCTTGGAATTCTATACATGACGATTGCGGTGCGCTGGCCGTTCATTTACTCGGTCTTGTCGTTCATCGTCGCATTCATTCCGTTCGGGAATTTTGTGCTCGACCGGCAGCTGAAAAAACTGGAAGCGTCCGATTCACCTATCGCGCAGAAAAACGTGGCCAATACGGTCAGCAATTGATCTAGTATATTGAAGAACGGCTTTGAGCAGCTGGTTGCTCAAAGCCGTTTTTCTTTCATCCGTTAGTACATCCCTGCATAAATAGGAAGAACAGGGACCACGGAACATAAGCATGCCGCTACTGGCATATGTCTCATCATAAGTCCTTCCATCCTCCCCGATTGATCCATTGTTACACTTCACCACACCCATCTCTTTTTCGTCTTACGCCAAAAAATCACGGTTAGAGCCAACAGAACAATCGGCAGTAATCCTATATATTTCCACCCGTTATTCACTCCGTACAAAAATAAATAAGCGATCGGCAAGGATGTAAGCGTACTTACCAGTAAATATAAGAAAGATTTTTTCGCGATGCCGTAAACGAGCGCAGCGACTGAAACGAAAAACAAGAGTTGCAGTATAAAGAGCATTTTTCTGCCTCCTTGAATAGGAATATCACTCTATTTCATAAGCGTCTTCGATGATCGCCTTTCGGTATGTGCCGCCATCTTCCCTGACTGCAATCGCCTCTTCCGGGCTTACGCCTGTGATCGCGAAATACTTCGTGCCTTCTTCATAGCTATTGGAAAAGTTGCCGTCATAGGATCCTTCCGCATCCGAATACATCGTCACTTCCCCGAGTTCTTCTCCCACTTCACTGACCACTTCATCGGTCATGACATAGACTTCGTCATTCCACTTCACGAATTCATAAGCCCAGACTGCTGCTGTCGTCCCGGAATCTCCCCCTGGCTCTGTTAGTTCCTGGCAGCCGGAAAGCAAAAGAGCTGCCGACAGCCCCAGTGTGATGAAAATCGGTTTCATCTCTTTCCATCCCCTTTCATGGAGTAAAACTAAATTTACTCTATTGATGTCACATCTCCTCCAGCGCACGGAATGCCGCTCCCACTCGGTCTGCAATTTCAGGTTCCGCCGACTCAACCATCACCATCACGGTGAAACCGTTGAAATAATCCAGGGAAACCGGGTACGGAAATTCCATTTCCGCGAGGTTTGTTTCGATGTGCTCCTGTATCCTTTCCTGTTTCTCGTAACCGGTGAACAGAAGAAGGGAACCGCCTTCAAAGTCATAGGCCATTTCATCCGTCGCCGGAAAATCAAAAGCCTCAGATTGATGCTCGCTTATGGACAGTTCGATTCCCTGTTCTTCAAATGCTGTAAGAATTTGTTCTTCTTCCGCGCTAACTGCCTCCTCGGCAGTACAGCCGGCAAGATGAAAAGTAACTATAAGCAGACCTAGAAGCCATTGAAAATGTCTCATTCTTCCGCCCCCTTTTATTATTGGACGGATTGTCAGCCCATTCGTTACACTAAAATTCCCCAGCCATTATCATCTTGGTTCTTTAACAGAGCCAAAAGAAAAAGCACCGCCGTTGTGGCAATGCTTTAAAAAATTGCAATTATGATTCCCGTTGCTCAAAAACCGAGTCGGTGGCTATATCCAGATCATTCAGCCGGCCTTGGATCAGTTTGCGTTCATCCGACAGGTAACCGCTGGCGTTGAATACAAGCCCAGTGTTGTTTTCCAACTTGAAAATAAGTTCGGTCCCTTTCGCCTTGCCATTCTCACTTTTCGTTACGAAAACCAAGCTCTCGACATCTTCCCACACTTCAGATTCCTGGCCGAACTGCAGAAGTCCGCTGTAGGCAATACCGGTGTCATCCAAATAATAATAATGATCTACTGAAAACGCCACTCCGATCACTCCGGGAATGAGCGCCAGGACGAAAACCAAATGAAGCAATGGTTTCTTTTGTTCAGTTGATGCGTAAATATAGCGGAATACCGCCAGAATGATGCCTAAGAGCAACAGCGAAGCGAAACAGATGATGTAATTGATGAATGGCGTGTAAAAGAACCAATTGCTTTCCGGCTGAAAAAGTGCCTGCTGCACCGGACCCACCAGTACAAACGGCAGAAAAAAGCTGGACATGATCACAAGGATCGGCACTGCGATCAAAATTGAATCAAATTGTTTTTTCACGTCTATTTTCCCCTTTTAATAGCCTTTAACTTTCTCTTTTCCGTTCATTTCTGTTCCACACTACCGTATCTTGTATAGAAAGTTTACCACAATATTCCCAATTAAGATGGAAATTGTCGCATAAAAACCCGATCAGCTGACCGGGCATATAAAGTCTGAATTTAATTTTGTCTTACTTCTTTTTGTCAGTTGATCAAACTCATCGGAAAGAACAGCCACCTGTCATCGACATAGCTCATCATCACGACACTGAATAAGATGCCGGCACCCAACCAAGCCGTAAACTGTGTCGCATTTTTCATTAGCTTCACTGTACTGCCGATTGCTAAGAGCAACAGGACAAGCACGAAAGCGATGGTTAACTGGCCAAGACTGAAGCCTGACAGCATGCTGAAAACGTATAAACTCCCGACAGCGATCCAGTACGTTTTCGGTTTTCCGGTGCTCAACGCTACGATTATGGAAACAACTGAAACAATGAAAGACACGACAACCAGAAGTGTTAGCAGGACGAACACGTAATCTCCTCCTTAGATGAATATCAATTGGCTTTTACTATTGATAGCTTCCCCCTGGAAGAGGGTTTCTGCTTCATGCGTAACCCTTTTTTTGTTCCCCTCCAGTTTACTCCAATTGGATTAAAAACAGTACAATCAAAGTGCTATTCAGTCAACTAATGAAGGAGAAATGCCTTGATAGCGCTCCGTATCTTTCAAGGCGTCTACGAAACGCTGGTTGGGCCATCCATTATTCTGGCATCTGCGTTTTTCGCTTCTGGCGGATTAGATGAGAATTTTACGGATCTTCCGTATCCTTACCCATTGTCGCTCTTGCCGATTACTGCGTGATCTGTCGGGTTGATTTTCCTATTCAGCGGGAAAACAGCGAAACACGGAGTACTTATCAGCACGTGGCCTGCCCCGTTCTTTGTGGTTCTTTACCTCACATTGCAAGTTTCATCGCTGTCTATGCCCGTAGGATGCTTCCGGCTTGAAAACGAGAAAATGTTCACGGTGCAGGATTTGAAATAGCTCCCATAAACAAAATGGATCTTGTTTCCGTGTCTTCAATTATAAGAAAGAATGGGCGGTTGACCGTCATCTCAAATGGTCCATCCGCATTTCCTTCCACCGCCACTGCAATTTCCGTAACCGCTGCAGCTTCCGTCCCTTCTTCATCGACTTTCAGGGCTGTTTTTTGCATCACTTTACTGATATCCGGTCCTTTTTGCTCGAACATCTTTGATAGATCAGATTCGGCAAATGCTGTTTCCATGCCAAGTGCTTTGAGCGGCTCATTGAGAAAGACACCATATTCCAATTCGATTCTCGGAAGCGATAAAGTTCCATACCGATCGCTGAATTGCTGCCGCCACTCCGCCCAGTTTTTCATCGTCATCCTTCCCTCGAATTCATCGAGCGGCAGTTCTTCCCTCGGCAGAAAAACAAACATAGTCGCTTCCCGGTTCCCATACGGCATGGCTACCGCCTGAAATAAATCATTTTCTAAATAAACCCAATCCAGATCCATCGTCATCATTGGCAAATCCACTGATTTTCCATTTTCAAGGTAAAAGGGCTGGTCTTCCGTATTTTTCTCCTCGAAAGGTAAGGTCCATTTTCCGTTGAAGTAAATGGCATTCAAAAGGATTGCCACCAAATTCGAATTTAGCGGCTTCGGTACCATTTTCTCAATCATGCCATTTGTAGAATCGTCCACCCAGTCATTGATTTCGTCTGAAGAGGCCGGTTCGCCGATATCAATCTCATGGACATCCGCATTGAAATAGTCTCCGCTGTTTTTAATAAATGACTCCTTGAAATCATAGTCCTCATTCAGCCAAACGGAATTTGCAACCTCAAGTACAACGCTCTCAGAGTTATTGGCAAGCATCATGGAAAGAGAAGCATTTGCCCGGCTCATTTCTTCTGGTGTCAGGGAAGTATTCAGCACATCTGCAATTTCTGCAGCCGTTTTTCCGTCCGCCCCGTTATAAAGCATGGATAGCGCCATGTACAAGCTCAGCGGGGAGATAAACTTATTGCCATTCTCATTGGCCGAAATTTCCGGAAGCAATTCCATCCCGAGCTGATTATTCGCTTGGACGATTTTCCTGTAATCCTCTTTTCCATACTCAACCTCTTCATCAATCTGCAACGTTTCTCCACGCTCATCGGTCCACTGGTCGCTCAGCAAGCTCACGTTCCCGCAGCCGGCTAGTACGAGAAGCACACTTGCTGAAATGAGTAATTGCACATTCCCTTTCATGTACAGCCCCTCCTTTTACTTCCATTAGACGGATGCAGTAAAAAGGAGTTACAGCAAACATCCGAAAGCCAACCTTTAATCCATCCCAAGCAATTAAGCCTGGTACCACTTCCGGTTTCATGAAAGGTTTAATTGTATTCCAACATTCCCTTAAACTGCTAATTCGCTCACAAGGAAGGGAGTAATAGTTAAAAAGGATATAGAAAGCGAATCCAGCGGACAAGTAACGCATAGGAGCCCATGGATTCGCTTCTGTTAATCTTTTAATCGTGCGCGAAGTTCTCTGTTCTCTTCTTCCAATTCCCGGATCCGTTCTTCCAGGCTGCTGGCTGTTGCCGGTCTCTTCTTGGCATTAACAATCATGGAAATAGCACCGACAACCACAGCAACTAAAATTAAGAACAGGAACAGGTAAACGAGCAAACCGAGTGCCGCCAAATCCCTCCCACCTCCACTTCCGATTTTACCATCTCATTCTGAATTCATCGTTTATTTTTTGATTATCCGCCTATTTTTCATTCCCTGATCCTTCTATGAAAAGCAGGACAATTCCAAGACCCAACGTCGAAAAGAGCAGTCCGTATATTGCGAATTGAAAAGCCGTTTCTTGCATGGAGGAATACTCCTTTCTCCTCACATTGTTAATTCACTTATTTTTTGATAAAGGAAGCAGAAATTTCAATTCCCTGTCAGCGCCCAAAGCAGCTAAGGGGATTAGGAAGCCGGTTCACAGAAGGAGTACCCCCTCCTCGCCCGCGAACTATAGTAATAATCGACAGACTTGACTAGGAATCTGGATTATCGCTCATAAGTTCCTGGTTATAGCTCATAAATCGAAAATAACGCTCGTAACTGAGCAGTTATATCTCATAAACTTAAGTACCGAGTTAAATCCATAATAAAGAACAAAAATCCTTATGGAACCTCTTATACTCCACAAGGATTTTCGAATTCATCAAGGTCCGCTGTGCTACAATACAGATTTGAAGAGCATCCCTAGTCAAAAAATCAGAAAGACTTGTCAAATCAGCAGTGCCACTTTTTATTCTTTTTTACTGATTTTTACGGATCAACCTACAGGCGGCTTCCGTCTAATCTTATGAAAGGAGTTGCGGCAGCCTATGGATGAAGAAGATATTCAAAGAGCGAGTGCTCAAGCGGATGACGTTCAATTGCTGGATGATTTAATGCGTACATACGGTCCAGAGCTGAAACGGATTGCGTATTTGTATGTCCATGACCGGACTGAATGTGAAGACATTATTCAGGAAGTCTTCACCAGTTGTTTCAAGAATTCATCCCGCTTCCGGCATGAGGCCGAATACAAGACATGGCTCACTCGTATTACGATCAATAAATGCCGGGATCACCAGCGGCGTTGGAGCTTCAGGAACTTGATCTATAAGTCGGCCATCCGCTCTGCTGACATGGATCATTCAGCGGAAACGCATGTCATCGCAGCGTTCGATTCCGCTCAGCTCGCCCGGTCGCTTTTCCGGCTTACGCCAAAATTCAAAGATGTTCTTATTCTTTACTATTACCAGGAACTAACCATGAAGGAAATTGCCGCCGTGTTGGATATCTCAATCAATACGGTTAAATCCAGGCTGCTCCGCGGGAAAAAAGCCCTTCAGGAACAGCTGGAAAGGAGTGAGCAGCGTGGATAAGTTTGATAAAGCCGTCTCAGAAAAGCTAAAGAAATTTGCAGAGGATCAAGTCGAGTTCACGCTGGCAGACCGGGATCGGGTCCATAGCGGCATTCGACAGCGGAAACGGAAAACACAGCCGCCGCGTCCGGTCTTTTACTGGACAGCGCTCGTTGCTGCTGTTTCGCTGGCGATCGTCCTCAGTCTTTCATTCTTCGGAGATCAGAGCCAAACCGTCGGCATGCCAGTACCGGAAGAACCGACAGGAGAAATTTATGACGGAAGCCGGCTCCATATTGGCGTGATCGGGGACATGCCGGCATGGTCTTTCAGTGATGTGGGGTTCAGGTCAGTTACGTCTGATGAGCTGCGGGATAACCCGAAGCAGTATGATGCTTTTTTCATCTCTGCTGGTTATTTTGATGAATTATCCAGAAATGAATGGACAGAAGTGTTCAGAAATGTGGAAACGCCAGTGTTCTTTCTCAATCTGGATTCTGCGCCTGAAGTATTTTTTACTGATGGCACTGACTACGGGGAAGCGATTTCCGAAGCGGTCGGCAATACAGTGGGGTTCGTAACTGCCGGCGGTGAAAGCGGCGATATTGAACAATCCTGGGCATATGGGAATCCGACTCCATCGACTGATCCTAATGACGTGCCAGAACCGGTTTACCATGCAATATTCCACGACATCGAGGATTATATGCTGGCATATACGGACTGCTGCTCGCTGCTTCCATTAATCGTCTATGAGGGAACACCGCTTACAATCGGTGTAGTCGGCGGACAGCCAGACGTGCAGAATGAGCATGTCACATTCCGCGATTTGACACTGGACAATGTCCGGGCTGAAGAATTTGAAGGGCTCGACGCCGTGGTGATCATGGAACCGGCACTCCCGGAAGCCGCCAAACCGGAATTCGCTGCTGTCTATGAGGATTCACCCATCCCGTTTTTCTTTGCTGATTCAGAGACGATCATCTATGCCTTCTTAGATGAACAAGTCGATTACGGTGAAACGCTTGAAACAGAGCCAGGAGAATATTTGATGGGTGCGTTCAATGGAACGACAATCAGTTTAGGACTGTATAACGATATAAAATCAAAAGAGACCATTGCATCTGCCTATAACCGGTTGTTCAAGATAATCGAGACAGCGAAAGAAACCGGAAATTTTAAGTAAACTGATATGAGACAATTTCCTGACATCAGGGAGTTGTTTTTTTCTCTTCTTTGCTTTGAAGTGAGGAAAAATGAAACTCCTTCCTTGTCTGAACGTATTACTGGTAAGGCAGCCTTTTTATACCAGTGCATCATGAAAGGAATGAAACTTATGAAAAAAGGACTGGCAGTGGTTTTAACTATATTGATTTTAAGTATTCTGAATTGGGTGCTTACGCTGTTTCTGCCAGTGAGCTTTGCGGATAGTTCCATCCCGTTTGCGGTCCTGGCATTATTCATTACCCATAGCCTGACCGGGAGCGAATCCGGAATGCTCGGGTTGGAAGATATGGAAACGCAGAGCGAAACAGGGATCAAGATGGATCATACGAAGAAAGCGAGCAGGACATCGTATGTGTTTATTGGTTCCATCATCTATTTAGTGATTGTTCTATTGTACGTGGCATATGTATACCGGGAATACCTAATCTAGCTTGGCCTGCGGCGCTTGGCAGCTCTTTCTGGTTTTGGATTTTTGAAGAAACTGCTTTTATTTTCAGTAATGACTTCATAAAAGATTGAAACTTTGAAAACAACCGGACGTTAAAACTTAGCGACTGAGAGGGATTGGCTTTGCACAAAATAAAAATCGCTGGAATCGCCATCGCCGGTACGGTCATTGTATTATTGATCTTTTCCTTGTTCAGTCCCTATAACTTCTTCATGAAAATTAACGAAGACAGTATTATCAACGACCCCGGGATTGAAATCTTATTCAGTGAAGAAGAGATCAATGATGTGTCATACCAAGGCAGCAATACATACACCCTTTCGACTTCGAAAGGAGAATTCGTGGCCGTACAGGCGTATTACTCAGTCATGAATTATAAATGGCATGTTTATGAGAAAACGGATGAATGGGGAGGCTGACGCCGCCCCGATTCTCTGTTCTATTGGATTCACCCGCATTTCAGCCATCCTGTGTCCGACAGAGCTCTAATATAAATTATCCCGGTAGCTCTTTTCGAGTATCTTCCCCACTGCCTGCTCGTCGATATTCAGTAGCTTGGCATGTGCCGCCAGAATCTTCGCGCCTTTCGGAAGATCTTCTTTCGCTTGCCATGAGTCTGGTTCCCACAGACCCGAGCGGCGGAATGCTTTGGCACAATGGACAAAACATTCCTCCACTTCCACGCCGATGCCAAGGAGCGGCTTTTTTCCGTCGACCGCCATCTTCTCCAGTAACTCCTCATCCTTCACGACACAGGCTCTTCCATTGATTCGCAGCGTCTCGCCAAGTCCCGGAATTAAAAACAGCAGCCCGATTTTCGGATTCGATAAGATATTCCGGATGGAATCCATCCGCTTATTGCCCGGCCGCTCGGGAATGATCAGTTGTTTCTCATCGATCACGTATACAAATCCGGCTGCATCTCCGCGCGGGGATACATCACAAAATCCCGGCTCATCCGCTGTCGAAATCGTCAAAAACGGAGATTTGGCGATGAAGCTTCGGCAGTGTTCATCTATGTAGTTAATGACCTTATTGTTCACCAATTCACTCGGTTTCCCTGTAAGCTCCTGCAGTTCTTCTATTGTATTAATCGTGTTTGAAAAAGCCGATTCCGTTTTCATGTGTTATTCCCCCTTAGTTCCATGGGATTAATTATACCTGATGCCACTAAAAAAAGAGTGCACCGGCCCACCGATGTACTCTTACTTTGGAACGATTTACAGTGCGGCCATGCCGCCGTCAACCCGGTATTGGGAACCTGAGATGAAGGTACTTTCATCGCTCGCCAGGAACAGCACCAGGTTTGCGATATCGTTGGACTCCCCATAGCGGCCGAGCGGGATGCTTTTTGAAAGTGTCGCTTCGTCCACATTCAATCCCTGTTCAAGTGAACGCATCATCCGGGTATTGACCGGTGAGGGATGAACGGAATTCACACGGATATTCGCTGCTGCCGCTTCAACAGCCGCCGCTTTCGTCAATCCGACGACTGCGTGCTTGGATGTGATATAAGGAGAAACGCCAGGGCTTCCGCTCAAACCTGCGACAGAAGACATATTGATGACGCTGCCGGACTGCTGTTTGATCATAACGGGCAGTACATATTTCAATCCGAGGAAAACACCCCGCACATTTACATTCATCACTTTATCGAAATCTTCGAGTTTCTGATCGACAAGCGGTGCCACTTTTCCTTCGATGCCGGCGTTATTGAAGAACACGTCGATTGTGCCGAACTGCTCCACCGCTTTATTCACATAGTTCTGCACATCGGATTCTTGGGAGACATCCGCCTGGAAACCTGCCACATCGCCGTATTGCGCCAGATCAGCTACCGCTTCATCCAATGCTTCCCGGAAAAGGTCCACGAGTACGACTTTCGCGCCTTCTTTCAGGAATGTTTCCGCGGTCACCCGGCCGATTCCGCCTGTTCCACCTGTAATAAGTGCCACTTTGTTTTCGAGTCTTTTCATCTTCAATTTCCTCCTTTGATGATTGGCTATTTCCCCTGCACTTTCAGTGTAGAATTATCGAAAAAAACCGCAATATGCAATAATGAAAGAAATGTTCAATAACCGACAGATTCATGCCATGTGTTCAATAAAATATGGAAGGGGCTATTCCCATGACACGTCAACATCCGGATAAACGCGTCAGACGGACGACAAAAGACCTCCATGGAGCATTGCTGCATCTCATGGAGAGTAAGAAGTTCGACAAGATTACTGTTACGGATATTGTCAGAGAAGCCGGCTATAACAGAGGTACTTTCTATGCGTATTACAAAACGAAAGAAGAACTGCTTGAGGAAATGATTGCAGAAGTTTTTGAAGAAATGACAGAAGCTTATAGAAAACCGTATAAGAACCAGTCTGAAATCGACTTGGCCGCCATGAAACCGGAATCTATTGTTCTATTTGATCACTTTCTGGAATACCGAAAATTTTATAAGCTGATGCTAGAAGCGGACGGTCCTGTCAATTTTCATGGGCTGCTAACGGAGAAATTGGATTTCTTGTTTCGAACAGACTTTGACATCTTTTACATGGCAATCGACCCGGAAATCGATGCACATCTCTTCAGCACATACCGCACAACCGGCGTCATCGGTATGGTCCTCAGTTGGATGAAGGATGGCTGCAGAGAAACCCCTGCTTACATGAGCAATCAGCTTCTTCACGTCCTGCAGTTTCATGCGCCCGTAATCCGGGTTCGGCGCCAAGAAAGTCCAGCTCGGAGGAAGCAACTGAAATAACAGTGAACATGAAATGATCGATGTTTAATATGAACCGAATTTCTCCCGGCAAGCTTTCTCTTAAGTCAGCTATTTTCGAAATTCCACTCTGTTCGAATACCATTCGTGTCTCGCCCAAGCTTGCTCAACATCCGGTCTGTAAGTAATAAACGTACCCGTTTCACCGAATCACCCTTTCCTTCAATTGTATAATTCGATTTCCATTCACTCCGGTTATTTCTATATTCGGCACAAAAATACCCAGAGCCTCAGCTCTGAGGTTGTGCCCGTCTTTTTATGTTCCGGTCGCTTTTAACAGCTGTCGTCAATGCGTCTTCTAGCAGGTATTCAAGTAATGCCTGTTTCTCTTCAGCGCTGAAGATAAAGAAGCTGGCGCTCGCTTCCGCTTCCTCAGCTACACAATGTTCGATGATTTCCAAGCAGCCGTTTGAACTCCGGGAAATACATACCGCATTCAAGTCCTGTTCTATAACCAGGCGATTAGCCATTTTCTTAATTGTACTCAAACCAATCCCTCCTCTATATTCACCGGCGACTACAGAAATCTGATTTTTCAGGTATATCGTGTTTTCTATTATGTCAGACACTCCCTTTTTTCGCAACTTTTAAACACTTTCAAAAATGAATAATTAATCAACTAACTGGAATATTATTAGTTATTATTTTCTTTTAATCCCATCCAAAACGGCTTACATATTAATTATACATACAGGTAAATTAAGAATTTTTAGTTTGAAACATTGATCAGCCAGTACTTCAAAGCCGTTCATCCCAGTGAGGGATGAACGGCTTGAATAAAAAGCGCTATTGGTTTCATAATAACAGGACTATTGCTTTACTCATTTTTCATGCATTTGGATTCCGGAAACTTTTCAGGGGAACTGGAAAAAGTCTCGGTTGAACTGTTTGAAACTTTCACCACATTGGCTCATCTTCATTTGTTAATGTTAATGTTCGGGGATAAATAACAATACCAAACAGTAAGAACATACCGACTGCAACAAACAGAAACTGCCATACGGTCAAACCAAACGCCACATTCGACAAAATAACACCCATCGCCGGCAAGAATGCTACCGTGGCTCCCCGCTGCCTTGATTTTGTTGTCGGATACTGTTTGGCTCCGCAATTCGGACATGTCATCCCGGCCCCTCCTATCTTGAATGATTGCTTGACCGTTGTTTCCCAGCTCCATTGCTGGCCGCAATTCGCACAATGTGGCATGGATTCCCCTCCTCAGTCTTCTTCGTCTGCTGCAAACAAATAAGCCAGGAGCTGCTCCCGGTTTTCAGGAAATTGTTTTGTAATCTTATAATGAGCCGTCTCCTCATAGGCGATTTCTCTTATCCCCGGTTGATCAAAATCGAAAATGGCTGCACCGGGATAGCCGAGCAGGATGGGCGAATGGGTGGCAATGATGAATTGCGTCCGATTGTCAGCTGTCAGGTCATGAATGACTTTGAGCAAGGCAAGCTGCCGGGCCGGTGATAACGCTGCTTCCGGTTCATCAAGCAAGTATATCGCTCTTTCACCAAAACGATTCGTAAACAGTGACAGAAACGATTCACCATGCGACTGGGCATGCAGGGATTTTCCACCGTATGATTTGAACACATCCGCCCCCGGCTCTTCTGCCTGCAGCCTATCTAGATCTGAAGCGAAATTAAAGAACGATTCAGCCCGCAGGAAAAACCCGTTTGTCAGTTTCGGCATCCATGATAAGCGGACATATGGTTCGAGTGCAGTCTCGCCCTTCCGCATATTGCTTCTGTCATTACGGCTGCCGCCTGTCAGGTTAAATCCGCAATGGTCGGCGATCGCTTCAAGTAAAGTCGATTTCCCGGAGCCGTTTTCCCCGACGAAGAATGTAACGGATTCGTTGATCTCTATGTTCTCCATCTGCCTGATCGCCGGGATATTCAGTGGATAATCTTCGTAAGAGTGGATTTTTTCATGGAGCAATATAATGCGCTTCAGCACGTCTTCCCTTCCTTCCGGCAAATCACTTCTTCGTACCACACACCATCAGGAACAGCATCATCGCATAAGCATCCGGCTCAGTTCGGAGTTCACGGATCGCTGTGCTCAGCCGACGGAACTCATCCGTTGTCAGGATGCCGCTATCCGCTAATCCCCTCAGGCGTTCAGGGTTAAGTGTTTCTGCCAGCTCCTCGGCCCCTTGTACATCGCTGTGTGCAGCGATCATTTCCAATTCAACAGCAGAAAAACCTGCTGCTTTCAGCAGCCGCGGCAGCTGTCTTCCAATCAGCCGGTTTCCGCCCCCTTTTTTCTGCACTGTGGTGAGCTTGTTCAGAAGGAGATGGAAATCTTCAATTTCCGGTTCAATGATGCCGAATAACCCATCATCAATATCCGTGATGACCAATTTTCCGCCAGGTCTCAGGACTCGTTTAAGTTCTGCAATAACCAGTTCGGGCTCATGAAGATGAAGGAAAAGCATTCCGGGCAATGACAAAATCAAATGACTCGTCCGGCAGACCTGTATCATAGACGGAAGCCTGTATGAGCCGGGTTGCCGTTTGCCCATGCCGGTCAAGTAATTGCCGGGCATGTGCCAGCAGTTTCCCATCCACATCGAGCGCAGTTACTTTACTGTCCGGAAGCCGCTCGGCCAGCTGCTGCACTCCAAACCCGGGGCCGCAGCCAACCTCCAATAAATCCATTCCATTTGTGAGGCCAAACCACAGAAGGTTCCGGAATTCCTTCTTCCATGTAAGCCTTGATTGGGCTTGCAGCCGATCAATCTCTGCGGATAACCCGATACTGTTATTGTCTGCTTTATAGGTGGATCTTCGCAGATTCATCGCCTCTCTTCCTTTTAAAAACCAAAAGATTACATAATATTATTATTGCTATTAATTTTCTTTCTTGAATGAAGACAATTTATTCAAGTGCTTTTTTCGCCGAGTGTTCATCTTCTTTTTTTACATAGATTGAATGGAATGCACGCTCGGTCTCGTCCATCGCATCCTGCATGACGTTTCCGATGGTTGTATTCGGCCTTTCGATGACCGTCTCGAACGAAATGCCGTTCTGATATAACCGCTGTGCAATTTCCGTGTAATTTTTGTAGCCAACAGTTTCAGCTACTAGTATTTTATGTTTGAAGAATAATGACCGGAATAATCCCATGCGTTCTTCATTCCTTTCTGTACCTTAAATCAGCAGGGTCCTTTCCGTTCGGTTGCGTTCCGGATTTCAAACTGTCGAGCAGAACATAACCAAAAATAATGCCAGCTGTGATGGTCAATGTTTGCGATTCCATGGTCATGACTATGGTAGCCAGTGGCAGCACGGTTTCCGTTGCGAAGTACAAAATCGGCAATAATGCAATATAGCCCGCAGGCAGCGCAATCACGACCAGCTTCAACCAATCAACTGCCCACGGAGTACCCGCCCGAACCTGCAGAACGAACGTTGGCAGCCGCAGAAAAACACCGATGACGATCGGGAACACGGACATAAACTGAACTACCGGGATCAGGTGATAGGTCGCTTCCGCTTCTTCCTGCAATCGCGTCTGATATTGCAGTCCCACAACTAATACGGCGCTGATTATTATCAACCAGACTAAATAATACAAGAAACGTTTCATGTCCATTCTCCCTTCTCGGTACCCGTTCTTTCTAAATTATACGAATGAATTCCAGAAAAGTTCCAAAATCGGAATGAACAAAAGAAAAGACCCAAGCATGAGCTTTAGCCTTTTCTATTCACTCTGAATTTTTTTGGCCCATACGGCAAATGTGATTGCCAGCAGCAGAAAGACTGCCCCCATGAAAATAAAACCTGCGCCCATCCATAGCTGAAACGGTCCACTCCCGAATTGGTTGAATGGCGCCGGTCCATTAATAATCCACACATAACGCTCGTAATTCCCGTAGATTAACCAATACAGAAACAATGGGCTCAACAGACTTAGCACGGCAAAGCCAAGGAATACAGAAGAGAATCCTTTTAAGATACAAGCGATTGTTTCTCCTCCTCCCTTTTTTCGTCTATATGAATTGCCAACTCCTTTACAAACTGTGAAATGAAGTCTTCTCTTTTTTTCAACTAGATGGATATACTATTCATGATAGCGCAATTGAAAACAAATTTGACAAACTTTTTTCCAGTTGTTATCCAGTATTTCATTTACTAATGAGCCAAACTCTCCAGAAAGAAATGAGGAACCGTCATGAAAAAAGATGTACGGGAAGCTTTTAACAGGCTTGCCAGCGTGTATGCACAATCCGTTGATACGGATAGTCCGTACAATAGCGAGTATGAACGGCCGGCAATGCTTGAGCAGCTGCCTGAGGACTTGGAAGGGCATACGGCATTGGATGCCGGATGTGCCGCCGGATGGTATACAAGTCAGCTCACCGACCGCGGGGCTCGCGTCACAGGTATCGACAGCAGCGAAAACATGGTGGACGCTGCACGGCAACGGATCGGAAACCAGGCGGAAATTCTGCATCTGGACCTTGAAGATCCTTTGCCGTTTGAGCAAAACTCGTTTGACCTGATCATCAGCTCACTGACGCTCCACTACATCCGTGACTGGACGGACCCATTCAAAGAGTTCAAACGAGTCTTAAAACCCGGTGGCATTTTATTGTTTTCAGTCCATCATCCTCTTACAGACATCAACTTGCTGGAAGATGCTGATTATTTTTCCACGGAATTAATAAGGGATACCTGGCACAAGAACGGCCAGTCGTATGACGTTCCTTTTTTCAGGCGCTCCTTACAGTCGGTTATGAATGAAACACTGGCTCATTTTACAATCAGCGGGATAGTGGAACCGCTGCCCACAGCCGCATTCCGCGAACAAGATCCGGAACAGTTCAAACGACTCATGAAACGACCACAGTTCCTCATTGTCAAAGCCACTTAACATATAAAAAGAGGGGCTGTCCCGAAAGGTCATGAAAAATGACCTCGAGGGGCAGCCCCTTTTTTCTATTCGTAAAGAAGTAGCTGGGGTTCGGCCCGGCGGACGCTTTCCGCGGGCACGGCTTCAGACGCTTCCCTCGCTATACTCGGTCCAGGGTCTTCAGCTCGTGCTGGTCCCGCAGGAGTCGCCGCCGGCCTTCCCGCTAGTCAAGTCATCAATGCATACAAAAATCGTCCGTTTCTGTAAAATGGGAGTTACCACACAACCACTCAGAAAGGACGATTTTTATGCGCAATCCAACGATTGCTTCTACCGATTATACCATGCAACCGGCTCTTCCGTCAGGTAAATTACTTGAACATGAAATCGTAGTCTCCACCCAAGGGCGCCGGCCGGCGCCCGCATTCAAACCGTATGATCCGACCCAGGCCTTATCCATTCCTGATATTGGCGCCCTGATTCCCGACCATCATGTGGCTCGTGTGGTGGATCAGTTGGTTGAGGCTTACCCTGAGGAAGTGTTGACCGCCTGCTACCCTGGCGGCGGGCGGCCACCCTTTCACCCGAAACTGATGCTCAAGGTTATTCTCTATGCCTATTCCCAAAAAGTTTATTCCTGCCGGGGCATCGCCACGATGCTGCACGAGGATCTTCCGGCGATCTGGCTGGCGGCGATGCAGAAACCGGATTTCCGGACCATCAACCATTTCCGGAGCGTCCGAATGGGAGCGGTCATCGATCAGTTATTCGAGTTCACTGTTTTGGAACTTCACCGGCAAGGGTTTGTCGAGTTTGAGAACTACTTCCTGGACGGGACGAAGATGGAAGCGGACGCCAATAAGTATAGCTTTGTCTTCCGTAAGGCGGTGACGGGGCGGGAAGCGAAACTGAAAATCAGAATCCAGGAAACGCTTCAGGAAATCCAGGAGATTGCCAAGGCGGAGGGATTGGAACTGGGCCAGCTGGCCGAGGAGCCGGCGGCTGTGGAATTGGCTTCAGTTGCGAACCGGCTGGAAGACCAAGTGGATATCCTGACGGATCTCATCGCTGAGGAAAAGCTCGTGGAAAACAGAAAAGGACTCCGCAAACGGCACAGTCTCCTGAAAAAGAAAGTGAAACTGATTCGTGAAAACTTCATTCCCCGCCAAGAAACGTATGCGGAACAGCTCGCCGTCTGTGGAGAGCGCAACAGCTTCTCGAAGACGGACCCGGACGCCACATTCATGCGGATGAAGGAAGATCATATGAAGAATGGCCAGCTGAAACCCGGATACAATATCCAGATGGCGACCGAGAATCAATTTGTACTGTTCTATACCATTCATCAGCGCCCAGGAGATGCTCGCTGCCTGATTCCACATCTGGAAGAGCTGCAGGCATCTGCCCTGCCTATGCCGAAGACCATCGTCGCGGATGCCGGCTATGGAAGCGAAGAGAACTACCTCTACCTGATCGGGGATGAAAAAGAACCGCTTGCCGGCTTCCTGATCCCGTATGGCACCTATCTGAAAGAGCAGACGAAGAAGTTTAAAAACAATGAATGGAACGCGAAAAACTGGACGTATGAAGAAGCGGATGACCGATTCATCTGTCCAAACGGCCGCCGCGTCGTTTTCAAAAAATATCAGGAGAAGAAAAATGCATCGGGCTTTGTTCAGTCCTATAGAATCTACGAATGTGAAGACTGTACCGGATGTCCGCTGAAAGAATCGTGTACCAAGGCAAAGGGGAACCGTCAGGTTCATTGGAACCCGGTCTATGAGGAATTGAAAATGAAAGCGAAAGAAGCCCTTGAATGTGAGGACCGAAAATCGGTATATGCCCGAAGAAAAATCGAGGTGGAAACCGGTTTCGGCGATATCAAGGGCAATTTGGCGTTCCGCCGGTTCCATCTCCGGGGGCTTCAGAAAGTGCACATCGAATTTGGACTTATCGCCATGGCGCATAATTTTCGGAAAGTGGCCGGTTTCCTCCGGTCACTTTCCGAAAAAGCGAACTTTAAAAAAACAGGGAGAGAACAACCGATTGGTTATTCTCTCCCTGTTTTTAATTTAGGGGGCTTTTTGGACAGCCCCTCTTCTGTTCTTAATTTACTTTGTTTCATCAAACCAGACTTCGCCATTCCGATAACTCATCTGCTCCGGATAGCGGAGGTCTTCTACTGCATCTTGTGTTTCCTGATCCGGTGCTTTCGTAGCAAGGGAAACGACGATATTTGCAATGATTGCTGAAGCGGCTCCAAATACGCCTGCTCCGGTGTCCCCGATACCAAATAGCATGAAGCCACCGTATTTTGCCGCAAAAATATAACCCAGTGTCACAGCGAGCCCGATAAGCATTCCGGCAATGACGCCCGGTCCATTGGCGCGTTTCCACCAGACACCGAGTATCAGCGCCGGGAAGAAAGTTCCGGAAGCGAGGGCGAACGCCCATGCAACGATTTGTGTAATTGCTCCCGGTGGATCCAATGCCACAATCCCCGCCGCAACTGTCGCAATGACTATTGACCAGCGGCCGACAGACAAGCGTTTTTTCTCTGATGCCTGTGGATTGATGGACCGGTAGTAGATATCATGTGAGAGCGCAGCAGAAATGGCGATCATGAGTCCGCCTGCTGTCGAAAGCGCGGCTGCCATGGCGCCTGCAGCCATCAGCCCAATGACGAAAATACCAAGATCCGCGATTTCCGGCGTTGCCATAACCACAATGTCTCTGCTGATGACGAGTTCTGCCCACTGGAGAATTCCGTCACCATTCTGGTCTGCCACTGACAGTTCGCCGGTGTTCACCCAGGACGCTGTCCAGGCCGGCAAGTCCGCAATGGCTGATCCCGCGACTTGCGTCATGAGAATAAATCGGGAAAACGCAGCATAGGCAGGTGCGGATAAATATAGAAGTCCGATGAAGAGAAGTGCCCACGCCCCGCTCCAGCGGGCTGCTTTCATGGTCGGCACTGTATAGAAACGGACGATAACGTGCGGCAGACCCGCAGTTCCGGCCATCAGCGTAAACATCAGCGCCAGAAATTGCCATTGCGTTGCTTCTGTAAATGGAACCACATATTCTGTAATTCCGAATTCAACATCCAACTCCCGCAGTTCCCCAATGACTTGCCCATACGAAAGCCACGGAATGGGACTATTGGTTAGTTGAAGTGACATGAAGATGACAGGGATCAGATAAGCTGTAATCAAAACAATATACTGGGCCACTTGGGTCCATGTAATTCCTTTCATCCCGCCGAGTGCCGAGTAAAAAGCAATTAGCACAACCCCGATAATCGTTCCGATTGCTGTGTCAACTTCCAGCAATCGACCAATGACGATGCCGGACCCCGAGAGCTGTCCGATGGAATATGTAAAAGAGATAATAATCGTTGCCACAGCGGCGATTAATCGGGCTGTATCGCTTCTGTACCGGTCTCCGATAAATTCCGGCACTGTATAGCGGCCGGATTTCCGGAGTTGTGGGGCGAGCAGAAACGTCAGGAGTAAATAACCGCCTGTCCATCCCATTACATACGCCAGCCCATCATAACCCAGGAGCATGATTGAACCGGCAAGTCCGATAAAGGATGCGGCACTCATCCAGTCAGCTCCGATTGCCATGCCGTTAAATACCGCCGGGACATTTCGGCCGGCTACATAAAAGTCCGAAGTCTGTTTCGCCAAATTATAAAACGCGATACCAATGTATAAACCGAACGTCGCTAAAATCAACATTAATGACACGGCAAATTGTGTATCCATCGATTCTCCCCCTCGTCTCTCCACTGAAAGCGCTTTACTTTCAGCGAACATGCAATTTTGCGTTTCTCTTATTTTTTATGCTCGATACCGAATTTCTTGTCGATCCGGTCGCTGACGATCGCATTGATAAACAGCAAAAGGATGAATGTTAAAATAGCTCCTTGCGCGCCCATGAAATAATGGAATGGAAATCCATTGATCGTAATATCGGACAGCCCCCGTGCAAAGAATACGACGCCAAAGGAAACGAGAAATCCGATGAGCAGATAAACCGCAATCAAAGTCGTCCGGAGACGGAAATAAGCATCCGCGTCTTTTTTGTCAATTTTCCTCATGTCACTTCACCTCATTCTGAACATAATGGTGTTTCAATCTTTGACCATCAGCCTTGCAAAGAAAAAATAAACCGGACCGTATCGGTGAATGGAAGCGGAACCAGTATAATTTTTACGAGCATGAAAGTGAAAATCGCCCCTAGCGGCATCAGGAAGAAAGCCGCTTTTCTTTTCTTGATCCCCAGCATGACGGAAACCACTGTGAGAAGACCGAACACTGCCACCCAAACCACTTCTGATCACTCCTTATCTGCCTGTTTGGCTGCAATAACTTCCTCTCCTGCCTATACTCGCTTTACCATCTCCTCTCCTGTCCTTCTATTTTTTTAAAAATTACTAATATTCATCATTATTCTAAAGTGTGAGAGAATTGTCAACAGCTATTTTGACCGGTTGGTATGTTTGGGTATAATAAAAGAAGGAATTTCAACCGGGAATTGACCGATGAAAAGCCCCCTTCCTTGCCTTCTAAAATTGATTGGGCTTAAAATTGGGATAATAGGAATTCGCCTTTAAAAGAGCAGCGGCGAAAAAATAGGGGGGTTAATCATGAAGAAAATAAACCGGATCGGCCGGGCAGCAGCAATGATCCTGCTTTTTTTATTGCTTGGTGCCTGTCAGGCGGAAGAGGAACCGGAAGTGCCTGCCGAAAATGAAACAGTTGAAGATGCTTCCTATGAAGATATGGGGGATGACATTTACTATATTCCGCATAGTGAACTTGATGTGACTGTTGCATCGTTGAAGATGCTGAAAGCCGAGAACCCGACGATTGAAATTCTGTCCATCACAGAAGTGACGGGTACAGAAGGCGGAAACTTCAAGCCGATCATCGGCTATTTGATCGTCGCCAAAGACTTGGAAATCGAATAAGCGCTGCTGCATTTGCAGAAAAAACGCCTGGCGGCTGCCGGGCGTTTTCCAGTTACTTTATTCTTCCTGCCGGGGTTTGATGACACCGATCGGTTTTTCCGAATCTTTCTCTATTAACACCATATAGGAATCATCTTCTCCCGATAGCTCAAACGCGACGATGTACGCTTCCTGCCTGTCATACTTGTCATCGATCAGCTCTACGCGTGGACTTTCAAGCAACCCATATCCCACACTCACTTCCGCCGCTTGCCATGGTACAGTTGTGTTCTCTTGAATACCTAATGGTAAATAATCCCACGCAGTCTTTCTTACTCTGTCGAAGAAATCGGCATCCAGAAAATCGACATCCGTCACGTTGAATTCATTCGGGGCCCATTCTTCCGTGAGTGAAGGATCTGTGAAGGTGAGATGGACATTCTCTCCGATGTCAAAGTCTTCCACCCGATCCACATACAACGGGTTGGTGCCGACCCACACCATCTCTTTCTCAGCATCGATTTTCGTGACGGACCCGATGAGGTGGTCAGTCGTTGCATGCCGGTTCAGACAACCGGTGAGCAGCAAAATAACCAAAAGCAGACTCAATTTTTTCATATTATCCTCCAGCTTTCTCCGCCTTATTTCAGCATTTCCCGAAATGCTGCTGCAGTTTGTTCAAGCAGCGCTTCCCCGTTTTCTTGCGAACGGACTTCTTGTCCTTCAATGAGAAACTTCCCTTGGTACGCCCCGAGCGGAATGAATGCCCCTTCCGTCTGAGGACCGGTGAATGGCCGCAGGAACAGGAAGAATTGTTCCCCCGTCTCCATCACACCTGCACTGCTGAGCGCGAAATCCGTTTCCGGCAGGGCTTCTCCATCTTTCCCTTCCGGCTGATAGGTACCGCCCGTTTCCAACACCCGAATAGTGTCACCTGCCTTGAACTCTCCTTTGAATCCTTCCATCACGGCAATCTCGGAAATTGTGAACGGCAAATCGCCATGCACCACGACTTCCTGTGCCTGCACTTCCCCTTCAACAATTACGTCAGCTTCAGTCTGCATTTCTTCCGTCGATTCGAATGACGTCACCATTTCGGCGCTGCTTTTTATTGGCTCCGCTTCACTGACCGCTTCGCTTCCATCTTCACTGCAACCGGTAAGCGCAGCAGCAAAAAGCAGGCCGGCTAAATAACCTGCAGTTTTTTCCATCGCTCTTCTCCCCTTCCACAGGATACTGGCAAGCAGGCAAAGTCCTCGCTTCGCTTAGCCAGACGCCCATCACCTTATTTCATTCAGCATGCCATTTCGGATAGCAAATAGGCACCTGCCAGAACAATCACCGGAAACAACACATCGGATACACGGCCACTACCCATCCCACGAATTCAACGATTCCGGAAACTGCGCAGAGACAACGGTGAACAGGAGAAAATGGCGCGAACACTGAACCGGGAGCCCATCCCAGTAAAGGCAGAACAATCTCCACCATGCCGTCATTCGCTTTCTGTACATTATTTGTTGGCGCTTCACTTTCTCCTATTAAACTTCATTGCAGCTAAGTGGCTGCCGTAATCCAATTGCCAGTTAAAATGATGACAAAATCCGAATCACAGAGTCTCCCCCTATTCTTCAACAGGACCGTTAGTAGGCGTAAATACTCTATACAGACTGGCTATCGCTCCACTCCTCACGTCGAAATAATGAAAAAGTAAAGATTACTGGTTTGTTTACAATTGACGAAGCGCCGGCGCGATCGTGGGCTGGGCGGAGCTATAAGACGGGTGTTCTTCCCGGCTTACAGTGGGAGCCATGCCCTGAGCGACGAAAGCGTTTTGTAAAAGTCCCTTCTTTGATTTAACAACTTATAGTAAAATATACTTTTACATGCATGCTATTTCTGAGATCGTCATCCCGATCCATCAACTCTGCACCATTTTAATCTATTTGGGATTTCCTTCCTTAAGTGTAGCATAGATGGATTACATCTACAGAAACACTTCAGTCACTTCACTTTATCTGGACAACTCATTTACCCATCCACGAAAATCAGGCGAGTGATTTTCTTTCTTACTTTCATTTGTCGGTAAACCCGCTTAAGAAGTTACAATTTGTTTCCAGTTCGGGGCTGTTCAGGTATCTCATGCAGCCGGCCCCATAGAAGTTTCTGTAATTTTTTCAGTTATCGGTTTACAAATATTCTGCCTTCCCGTATAATCAGTCACAACATTGAAACTTTGAAAACTTCATACACAATGGATGAGGCGCAATGATCATGAGTACCTAAGCCCCGAAAGCTGCAACTTGGGCTAAGCGAAAGGGAGAATTGCCGAAACGGAAGTCTGCTTGCAGGCGGCTTGCCGTTGGATTGCATATTAAGAGTATGCAATTTGTCATTATTCTCGGAATAATGGAGTGCTTCCACTTGGATATAAGACAGATCATAGACAAGTCGGGCTCCTGAGCCCGGCTTGTCTTTTTTATTTCTCCGGAAAGAAGGCAGCCTATGAAACGACGTGTACTGAAATTCGGCGGCACCTCAGTCGCCAGCATCGACAAAATCAAAGCCATCGCAGAATACTTAAAAGACCGGACCGCACGCGACGAACAGCTTGTCGTGGTTGTCAGCGCCATGGGCAAGACGACAGATGAATTG
The DNA here is from genome assembly GCF_001999905.1 of Planococcus lenghuensis. Taxonomy (NCBI): domain Bacteria; kingdom Bacillati; phylum Bacillota; class Bacilli; order Caryophanales; family Caryophanaceae; genus Planococcus; species Planococcus lenghuensis. Next base: position 1,635,277 of record NZ_CP019640.1, on the reverse strand, counting down.
CTGAAAACGGTGAGTTCAATCACGAAAACACCGAAAGAACAGGATCTTGCGGTTTTGCTGACAACCGGTGAACAGCAGACCATCTCCTACCTGTCGATCATGCTGAACGATTTGGATGTGGCGGCGAAACCGCTGACCGGCTTCCAAGCTGGAATTGAAACAGTCGGCCACCATTTAAAAAGTAAAATTTCGAAAATCAACACCGATTATTTTGAGCAATTATTTGAAATCCACGATGTGCTCATTGTTGCCGGCTTCCAAGGATTTAACACGGACGGTGAAATTACGACGCTTGGACGCGGTGGATCCGATACGACGGCAGTTGCACTCGCCGCTGCACTCGAAAGTCCATGTGAAATCTATACGGATGTAGCCGGTGTGTACAGCACAGACCCGCGCATTTATCCGGAAGCGCGCCGGCTCGAAGAAGTATCCTATGAAGAAATGATGGAAATGAGCGCGCTCGGGGCAGGTGTACTGGTCACCCGCAGTGTGGAAATTGCAAAAAACTACAACATTCCGATTTACTTGGGGAAAACGTTATCGGACGAGAGAGGAACTTGGGTAATGGCGAGAACTGAAATGCTTGAGAAAAAGGCAGTGACCGGTGTCGCGCTCGATAAAGACATGATCCATGTCACGCTGACGTATCCGCAATACGATACTGTATTACTCGATAACACGTTCATGTACCTCGAACAGGAAGAAATCAATGTCGATATGATTTCACAAATTACGAATAACGACGGCTTGCAGCTGTCATTCACAATGAAAGACACGGAAGAGACTCAGATCCAGAAAATTTTCAGCAAGCTTCAGGAAGTTTATCCGGATTTGTACGTTAAAATCGAGGACCGCTTCGTTAAAGTGTCGGTCATTGGCTCCGGCATGCGGGATATGACCGGTGTCGCCTCGAAAGTATTCCGGACGCTCATTGAAGCGAACGTGCCGTTCTATCAGGTCACGACATCTGAAATCTCCATTTCTTATGTGGTTGATGCCGATAACGGCGAACATGCCGCCCGCTTATTATGTGGCCGCTTTGATTTATAAAAGGAGGATTTACAGATGGTGAAATTGGCAGTAGTTGGTGCGACTGGACTCGTCGGCCGCAAAATGATCGAATTATTGGAGAAAAAAGATATTCCGGCGGATGAGGTGGTACTGTTTTCCTCCAAGCGCTCGGCGGGTTTGGAAGTTCCTTTTAAAGACCGGACACTTATTGTAGAAGAGTTGACAGAAGAAAAAACAGATGGCGGTTTTGATTATGTCCTCATGTCAGCCGGGGGCAGCACAAGCCAAACCTTCTCTCCGCTGTTTGAACGGCACGGCGCCATCGTCATTGATAATTCAAGTGCCTTCCGGATGGATCCGGAAATCGACCTTGTCGTGCCGGAAGTCAACACGCCGCAATTGAAGCGCGGTATCATTGCCAATCCGAATTGCTCGACAATCCAATCGGTCGTTCCGCTCAAACTTCTGGAAGATGCGTTCGGCGTATCCCGGGTCGCCTACACGACTTACCAGGCTGTATCCGGTTCCGGTGTGAAAGGGATTGAGGATTTGGCGCGTGGGGAACGCGGGGAAGAACCGGTCAATTACCCGCACGCCATTTACAACAACGCCCTGCCGCACATCGACGTGTTTGATGAGGATGGCTACACGAAAGAAGAAAAGAAAATGATGGACGAGACGCGAAAGATTCTCGGCAAACCGGAATTGGATGTGACAGCCACATGCGTACGGGTACCCGTTGAGAACGGCCATGCCGTCGCAATGAATGTCACGCTGAATACGTCACCTGCCGTATCACAACTTCAGCAAGTATTCCGGGACAGTTCTGCTGTCGTGCTGCAGGATGACCCTGCCAATAATGTCTATCCGATGCCGCTGACCGCCTCCGGACAGGAAGAAGTCTTTGTCGGCCGGATCCGTAAAGATGGGAGCCTGCCGAACAGCTATCACGTGTGGGTGACGAGCGATAATTTATTGAAAGGCGCGGCCCTTAATGCCGTTCAAATTCTCGAACAACTACTAAACCGAAATGAGGGATTGGAATGACACATTTATTTACGGGGATTGGGGTGGCGGTTACAGCGCCATTCCGTCACAATGAAATTGATGCGGAAAGTTTCCGTCGCCACCTTGAATTTCTGATGGATAACGGAGTTCAGAGCCTCATTATCAACGGAACGACCGGAGAAGGCTCCACACTCACTGCCGCAGAAAAGCGCCAGCTGCTCGAAATCGCGGTTCAGACTGCCGGCGGCCGGGTACCGGTCATTGCGGGGACCGGCTCCAATTCGACGGAGGCATCCATCGCCGCTTCCCTGGAAGCGCAGGAAATCGGTGTCGATGGACTCATGCTCATCACCCCGTACTATAATAAAACGAGCCAGCGTGGGCTGGTCGCTCATTTCACCGCAGTTGCCGATGCGGTCGAGCTGCCGATTCTCCTATATAACGTGCCTTCCCGCACCGGCATGACGATCACACCGGAAACGGTTCAGGCGCTCAGCATGCATTCGAATATCGCCGGTCTGAAAGATGCGACAAGCGATTTCAATTACTTATCGCAAGTAAAGCTGCTGACGGATGACGCGTTTGCTTTGTACAGCGGCAATGATGACTCGGTGCTGCCGTTTCTCGCGCTTGGCGGCCATGGGCTGATTTCTGTAGCGGCGAATGTGCTGCCGGCTGATTACGCGGCGTTGTATGAACAGGCGCAAACTGATCTTGCCGCTGCCCGCAGCATTCATTACCGGCTGTATCCGCTCATTTCCGCACTCGGAGCAGACGTCAACCCGATTCCGGTCAAAGCCCTCACTGCTCACCTTGGATTCGGCGAATATGAAGTCCGCCTGCCGCTCGTGCCGCTTGAAGAAGACGTTCGTCAAAATCTGGTCGAGCTGTTCGACGGACTCCGTGCGGAGGTGCAGTAATGCGGTTGTTGTTACTCGGATTCGGGGCCATGAACAAACGGACAGCTGCGCTCGCAGAAGCGCGCGGCCATGAAATTGCCGGCGTCGTGCTCAGCAGCCCGAAAGACGGCATCTCGTATCCGGTGTTTACACCAGCGGATGAGTTACCGGACGCGGATGCCCTGATCGACTTTTCGCACCCGGCACTCGTCAAAGAATTGCTGGCATCGGACCCGTCCCTCCCGCTCATTATTGCAACCACGGGCGAAAAAGAGGAATTGGTTCGACTCTTGCAGGACAAGGCGGAGACGCAACCGGTGTTCTTTAGTGCGAATATGAGCTACGGCGTACATATCCTGCAAGAGCTCATCCGCTATGCGACACCGCTTCTCGGCAATTTCGATATCGAGCTGACTGAGCGGCATCACAATAAAAAAATCGATGCGCCGAGCGGTACGCTTGTTAAATTATACGATGCCATCAAAGAAACGCGGCAGGACGTGGAACCGGTGTATGACCGCCATGCCCAGGAAGCGAAGCGGACCGACAAGGAGATCGGCATTCATTCGATCCGCGGCGGCACAATCGTCGGTGAACACGAAGTCCTGTATGCCGGGCATGACGAAGTAATTGCGATCCAGCACAAAGCACAGTCGAAAGATATTTTTGCAAACGGAGCCATCGATGTCGCGGAAAAGCTCGTGACGAAACCGAACGGCTACTACACATATTCGAATTTAGGAGTGGATTAATTTTGGTAAAAGAATTTACAGCACAGGAAATCATTCAGTACATCAGTGATTCAGACAAGAAAACCCCATTGAAAATATACGTAAACACCGAATTTGTGAAATCCGACTTCCCTTCAAGCTTCCAGGTATTCGGCAACGAGGGGTCCTTCACGATCTTTGCGGATTTGAAAGACTGGAAGCCGTTCTATGAAGCCAATGAAGCACAGCTGCAGGATCTGGTCATTGAACAAGACCGCCGCAACAGTGCCATCCCGCTTCTCGATGCGACAAACATCAACGCACGGATCGAGCCGGGTGCATTCATCCGGGAACATGCCGTTATCGGCGACAGTGCCGTCATCATGATGGGCGCGACAATCAATATTGGCGCAGTGGTCGGTGAAGGTACGATGATCGATATGAACGCGGTCCTCGGCGGCCGCGCTACGACAGGCAAAAACGTCCATGTCGGCGCAGGTGCCGTGCTTGCAGGCGTCATTGAACCGCCAAGCGCAAAACCGGTTATCATTGAAGATAACGTCCTGATCGGTGCCAACGCAGTCGTTCTTGAAGGCGTAACAGTCGGTGAAGGCGCAGTTGTCGCAGCAGGCTCGATCGTGACAGAAGATGTGCCGGCCGGCGCAGTTGTGGCAGGCGTTCCAGCCCGTGTCATTAAACAGGCGAGTGAAGTGCAGGGCGGGAAAATTGAAATCGTCCAGGCCCTCAGAAAACTGAATCAGTAATCGGCGAAGAGGCGGAATGCCTCTTTTGCCTTTCATGGAGTGATTTTCAATGGATTTACAGGAAACGTTAACAAAACACCGCCGGACGCTGCATCAGATTCCGGAACTCAGCTTTGAAGAATTCAAAACGGCTGCATATATCCGCAACACACTTGATGAGCTCGGCATTCCATATATGACGCCGCTTGAAACAGCAACGGTCGTCTACTTAGAGGGAAATTCAACTACAACGGTCGGTTTCCGGGCGGATATTGACGGATTGCCAATCGCAGAAGAAAATGAGATTTCCTTCAAGTCGGTACATGTCGGCGCCATGCACGCCTGCGGCCATGACGGGCACACGTCGATGCTCTTGACTTTTGCCGAGCGCTGTCAGGCATTGCAGCAATCCGGCAGCCTGCCGCATAATGTGCTTCTGTTGTTTCAGCCATCAGAAGAAGCGAATGCGGGCGCGGGCCGGCTCGTCCGGGAGTTTCCATTCGCTGACTACAATCCGGCTGCGATTTTCGGTCTCCACTTGATGCCGGATAATCCGGCAGGCACGCTGTTGACAAAAAATGGTCCGCTGACTGCAAGTGCGACTGAATACCGCATCCACATTGATGGCAAGTCGGCTCATGTGGCAAATAAAGAAACCGGTGCGAATGCGCTTGGTGCATTGAACGCCATCGTCAGTCAGATCCAGCAGCTCCAGCATTTCTTTCTGAGCGGCTTGAATCAGAACATCGTGCATATCGGTAAAATGCAGGCCGGTGAAGCGATCAACACGGTTCCATCAAACGCTTACCTGGAAGGAACCATCCGAACGTATGAACTTGGTGATCTCAAAACTGTTCAGGAGAAACTGCAGGCCATCGCAGCCGGAACCGATGCCTTATTCGGTACGTCAACGCGCGTGGAGTTCGCAGAAGGCTACCCGCCGGTTGTGAACGATCCTTCCCTGCTGCCGTTTGTAACGGAATGCGCGGCGGAAGCAGGTCTTGATGTGGTGTTGAAAGACAAACCGTATTTATTCGGTGAAGACTTCTCCTTTTACCGGGATGCAGCCGTTACGCATTTCGCCTTCCTTGGGGTGCAGGACAAAGGGCAGGGCTATACGAGCGGCCTTCATACCGCCCGCTTCAATTTCGACGAGACGAGCCTCACTTATGGCGTCCGTTTCTACGAAACCATCCTTCAGAAGTTTGGTGAAACCCAATGACAGCGACACTCACCATCAATCAGACCAATTTATACGATCAGGCCCGGCAACTGCAGGGGCAGACGGATGTGCTCGCTGTCGTAAAAAACAACGCGTACAACGTCGGCCTGGATTTGGCCTTCCGGACGTTCTATAAAGCGGGCATCCGGGCGTTCGCCACCACCTCATTAAAAGAAGCGGTGGAACTTCGGCAGCTCGATGACCACATTGCCATTTTCCTGATGAACCCGTCGACTGATTTCGATAAACTCCGGGAAAACCGGATTGCGATGACTCTCCCTTCCCTGCCGTTCTTCCGGGAACACGAACAGGATTTGCAGGGCATCGATGTCCATCTCGAGTACAAGAACCTGCTCCGCCGCTCCGGCTTTGACCGGGCGGACGAGATGTTTGAAGTGCTGGAAGCGGGAACTGTCAACGTAACCGGTGTCTGGACCCATTTTGCATTCGCTGATGAGATCGGGTCGGCCGAGTACGAGAAGGAAAAACAGGACTGGCTCGATTTGCTGGAATCGATTCGAGCTGAAGCGCGCGGCCTCCGGTTCATCCATGCCCAAAACAGCGCGTCGTTTGTTCGGGATGGATTGTTTCCGGGCCATACCCACGCCCGCCTCGGCATATTATTATATGGCTCCCGGCCGTACAGCGGATTGCCGGAAAGTCTGGCTCCCGCTGTCGTATCCGTCAGCGCGAATATCATTCAGACCATCCGGCTGAAAGCGGGCGAAAGCTCCGGCTATTCGAGCGCTTTCCGTGCAGAGAAAGACTGCGTTGTCGCCATCGCGGATATCGGTTACGGTGACGGCGTGCTCCGGACGCGCGCCAAGCATGAAGTGCTGATCAACGGCCGCCGTTACCCGATCGGCGCTCTGATGATGAGTCATTTGCTTGTTGTCGTTGATGAGGACGTGCAGCCTGGTGACACCGTGTATCTGTATAACGATGTGCTGCGGGTGGATCATTACACATTCCTTGGTGTCGGGGCGAATTCTGAACAGATGAGTGCCTTGAACCATAATTCGCTCACAAAGGAGATTTTGGCATGAATTTAACGAGAAATGAACGAGGTGAACTGACCATACGCGGTGTTTCTTTGCCGTCTTTGGCTGATGCGTATGGCACACCGCTTTTTGTTTACGATGAAGATGAAATCCGCAGCCAGTGCCGCCGTTTTCATGACTCGCTCTCAACAAGCGGATTGGATTACACTGTTTCATACGCCAGTAAAGCGTTCAGTTCCGTCCAGCTTTTCCGGCTGATGAATGAAGAAGCCATGGGGCTTGATGTCGTCAGTGAAGGCGAGTTGTATACGGCGCTTGCGTCCGGATTTCCGGCGGACCGCATCCACTTCCATGGCAATAACAAAACCGAAGCGGAAATCCGCTATGCGCTGGATGCCGGCATCGAGTACTTCGTCATTGATTCGATCGGGGAAATCGAGCGGATCGATGCGCTTGCAGATCGCGATGTCGAAGTGCTTGTCCGTATCAATCCGGGTGTTGAAGCTCATACACACGAATTCATCCAGACCGGCCAGGAAGATAGTAAATTCGGCTTAAGCATTGAGAAAGGGCTGGCACTGGACGGCATAAGCCGCATCCAGGCAGCAGAGCACCTCGTATTCAAAGGCGTCCATTTCCACATCGGTTCACAGATTTACGACCCGAACGGCATGATTACGACGATCGATAAAGTGCTGCGCTGGCTGCATGAAAACAACATCCAGGCAGATGTCCTTAATGCCGGCGGCGGCTTCTCCATCCGCTACACGGATGAAGATATCAGCTATCCGATTGAAGATGGCGTAACCCGCATTACAGAAACTGTGAAAAACGTGTGTGCTGAACTGGATTATCCGGTGCCGCACCTGTCGCTTGAGCCCGGCCGTTCCATTGTCGGTGAAGCAGGCTTGACGTTGTACCGCGTCGGGACGGTGAAAGACATTCCCGACGTCAACACGTATGTATCCATTGACGGCGGCATGAGCGATCATATCCGCACTGCGCTGTATGATGCAAAATATACATTGCAGCTTGCCAATCGCGAGCCGGAAGGCAAAGAAATTACAACCACAGTGGCCGGCAAGTTGTGCGAATCCGGCGATTTGATCGCAAAAGGCATTGAACTGCCGCCGGTCGAGCCAGGGGATCTGCTTGCGGTTCTGTCGACAGGCGCTTACCATTACTCGATGGCGTCGAATTACAACCAGATGCTGAAACCGGCTATCGTGTTTGTGAGCGGCAATGATCACCGGCTCGTCATCCGCCGGCAGTCGCTTGAAGATTTGCTTGTGAATGAAGTGACGGACGATCAATTGGGAAAAACGAAGTGAACGGGCAAAAATGGCTCTGCGAATTGCAGGGCCATTTTTCATTTTACGCATGAATTTAGGCGGACTATGCGTAACCCCCCTCTGCTTCCGGCAATTCTTCATATGCCTCTTTTTCCTCGATCAGATCAACGATGAATTTTCGCAGATTGAGCAGTTCCTGTGCGTCCTCTGTCAGTTCACAATACTTTTGGGAGACTTCATGCGTGATGATTTCACCGAGCGCCTGAATCTTCCAGATATCCACTTCATGTGGTGTGTGGATGCATCCGGCATCCGGGACGAGTTCTTTTGGGGCCATCGCGTTGATTTTCTGCATTTTTTCATACACCAGCTTCATTTCTTCGTCGGACAACTTAATGTCTGCCGAAGCCGTTCCGTTGGTAATTAAATCCTTCGTGACCGTATCGTCGAACGTATCCACTTCGTTCTTACTGGTAATGCCATACCGAATAGAAAAATCAAAGTCCTCCGGCATTTCTGCAGGCATAGCAGTTATCGTTTCTGCCGGTTCATCAGCAGGTTCAGTTTCCGGTTCATTCATCGTTCCTTCTGTTGTACCGCACCCGATAAGCAGCAGCAACAGCAGCGATAAGACAATTAATTTCATTTTCTTGTCTCCCTTTCAAGTTTCAATGATTTCCAGCAAATTCCCTGTTATTGATATAGTAGTCGGTTATAAGAGGAAAAGGTTTCAAAAAATTAATCCGGGAGAAAGGTTGGCGGAGGGCATTAGAGGACAATTTGTCGTTTCGCCTGCAGTGTGCTACGCTTGAAAAGAACATAACCGAATACGAATCGCCCACTGGGGGAGCCGCATGAAAAACGGCTGAGACGAGCAGAGCTCGGACCCTTTGAACCTGATCTGGATCATACCAGCGGAGGGAAGTGGCGGATCTTGCTCTCTTTTTAATGGATTGCACACGCCGCTTCCCTTCCCGGGGGAGCGGCGTTTTTGTATACCAACCAATAAAGGGGAGAACATTCATGGAAATTAAAGACCAAGTCATACTGGTAACCGGCGCCAGCAGAGGACTGGGAGCAGCAATCGCAAAAGCCTTCGGACGTGAAGGTGCCAAAGTGGTCGTCAACTTTTACAAAAGCGAACAAAAAGCACAGCAGGTCGTCCAGGATATCGGCGATCACGCTGTTGCAATCCAAGCGGATGTCACCGACAAAGAAGCCGTGCTGAGGCTGTTTGAACAAGCGGAACAACATTTCAACCAATCTGTCACCACCGTTGTCAATAACGCGTTAATCAATTTTACATTCGATGCGGTAAACCGGAAGAATGCCGGGCAGATCCAGTGGGAAGATTATCAAACCCAGCTGGACGGCAGTGTAAAAGCTTCTTTGTATACCACACAAGCTGCAGTTGAAGGTATGTCCCGGCTCAATTTCGGTCGAATTATTACAATCGGGACGAACTTGGTCCAAAACCCCGTTGTGCCTTATCATGACTACAACACCAGCAAAGCGGCATTGATTGGCTTTACCCGGACAATGGCAAACGAATTGGGCGCAAACGGTATTACCGTCAACATGGTATCCGGCGGGCTGCTCCAAAAAACGGATGCCAGTGCTGCCACTCCGGACGATGTCTTCGATCTGATCAGCGCGAGCACCCCGTTAAAGCGTGTGACGACTCCTGAGGAAATGGCGGATGCTGTGTTGTTTTTCTCATCCCCCTGGAGCCGGGCGGTCACCGGGCAGAACCTCATTGTCGACGGCGGTCTCGTGATGCATTGACCGCTACTAAAAGAAAGACTCCGGCACTACTGCCGGAGTCTTTCTTATGTCTTCTTATTTTGAAGTATCCCGACTCCTACTCGAATTTCTTAATAAAGCAATTGAGTCGCTTTGGATTTCATTAGTCTCGAAACAAGGATAACACCGAGCACTGCACCGCTTATACTCGACACAAGGAACGGTGGCATGAAAAAGAAAGCGGCCGCTTCTGTTCCCATCAAAATCCGGGCATACGGAACAGCAATCAGCGAGGCGATAATCCCGGTGCCGATAATTTCGCCAACTGCAGCCAGCCACAATTTCCCGAACTTCAAATACAGGATGCCCGCAAGAAATGCCCCGATCATGCCTCCTGGAAACGCAAGCAATGAACCTGTTCCGGTCATGACTCGGACCACACCGGTCAGAAAAGCGATCAAAACCGCCGGACCCGGTCCGAACAGAACCGCTGCCATGACATTGATGGCATGCTGAATCGGATAAGCGCGGGCGATACCTGCTGGAAACGAAATAAACGCCGAGCCCGCAACGGCGATAGCGACAAACATGGCCATCAGTACCATCTGCTTTGTCTTCATAATTGAGGAGCTCCTTTGTATGCTTCCTTAAAGAGGTTCACTTGACCTCGTACATCTTCCGCTCCTGCAAGAGATGAAATGACCGCTACACTTTCCGCGCCCGCCTGATAGACGGCGCTGGCATTTTCCGGTTTAATTCCGCCGATGCCGACAATTGATAGCGCAGGAAACGCTTTTTTAACAGCCACAATCCCCACAATGCCTGCAGGCGGTTTCGCATCATCTTTGGAACGGGTGCCATAGACGGGCCCCATTCCGACATAATCTGCTCCATCAGCTACCGCCCGCTTCGCTTCTTCGACTGAATGAACCGAAACTCCAAGAATTTTATCCTTTCCGATCCGGCTCTGAACCGATGCACAGTCCAAGTCTTCCTGCCCGACATGGACACCATCTGCATCGATGGCACATGCGAGTTCGACATCATCATTTATAATGAACGGCACCCGATGGCGGCGGCAGAGCTTTTGACATGCCAACGCAAATGTTTTCAGCTCTTTACCGGTTAATGCCGCTGTCCCTTTTTCTCTTAATTGAAAATGGCTGATGCCGCCAATTAACGCTTCTTCCAAAATAACTAACGGGTCCCGGCCCACTGCGTTTGTTGTTCCCATAATGAAGTAGACCGATGGCTTAGTGAACAACTTCAATCGGATTCGCCTCCTTCGTTGTGTTAAAGGCCGCATGATTTGTCGGACCATACCCTGTTCCGATATTCAGCCGATCCGTAAGGGCCGCCTGGATGAATCGTTTTGCCGTGTGGATAGCATTTTTCATACTCTGTCCTTTTGCCAGTTCCGCGGCAACAGCAGCAGAAAACGTACAGCCGGTTCCATGTGTCTGATCCGTATCGATCCGCGGTGAACGGATCAGAAATGACTCCCCTGTTTTACTCATGTAAAAATCTTCAGCGATATCCGGATCCTTCCCGTGTCCGCCCTTAATGATAACGGAAGCTGCGCCTGCCAATACTATTTCCTGTGCCGCTTTCTCGCGGGAAGCTGAATTATGGATCGCTATGCCGCTTAGCACTTCCGCTTCCGGGATATTAGGTGTTACCACTTCGGCAAGCGGCAGCAAGTACGCTTTCAACGCATCCACCGCTTCCTGCTGCAGAAGCGAAGCTCCGCCTTTCGCAATCATGACCGGATCCACGACGACGTTTTTCCATCCGTAGCGCTGAATCCCTTTTCCTGTCGCTTCAATGATCTCTGCATCAAACAGCATGCCGGTTTTCAGAGCGGCAATCTGAAAATCCGTCCCGATGGCATCGAGCTGTTTTTCCACGGCTTCTCTTGTCATCGGATAAATCCCATGGACACCACGTGTATTCTGGGCGGTTACAGCTGTCAGAACTGATGTGGAATAAACCCCGAGTTCCTGAAACGTTTTGATATCCGCCTGAATGCCGGCGCCGCCGCCTGAATCTGAGCCGGCAATCGTCAGCACTTGTTTCATCATACTCATAAAGCCCCATCCTCCATTCGGTTAAGCTCATCAATATCGCTTTGTCTGACAGATGATAATGCATCAAGGAAAGCAGTTTGGAAACTGCCTGGCCCTTTCACATGCTGAGCTGCTTTCTCTCCGGCAAGTCCGTAAAACCGGAGTGCTTCTGCAGCCGCAGCAAGCGGGCGATCCGGTGACACTGCCGAGAATGCCGCAACCACAGCACTCAGCAGACACCCCATGCCCGTAACGGAAGTCATGATCGGATCACCGGATGCGTTTTCGATAACAGTGTCCCCGTCTGTCACCACATCGGTTTTTCCGGTGACAGCCACGATTACTGAAAGCTTTTTCGCCGAGCTTCGCGCAAGTTGGGTTATATCTGCTTCCCCTGCTCCGGCATCCACTCCTTTTGATTGCCAATCTGCCCCCATAATCGCAGCAAGCTCACCGGCGTTGCAGCGAAGGACGCTGACTTCAACTTCCTCCAGTATCCGCTTCACCGTTGACAGGCGATACGGCGTGGCTCCGGCTCCGACCGGATCCAAAATAACCGGAACTCCTTTTTTGTTTGCCGCTTTTCCGGCAATCAACATGCTTGTCACAGTTGTTTCATTCAATGTGCCGATGTTAAGTGAAACCGCTCCGGCGAGAGCCGCAAGATCCGCTGCTTCTTCCGGTGCTTCTCCCATGATTGGGGAAGCTCCGAGTGATAGAAGCCCGTTCGCCTGGAAATTTGAGACGACATGATTTGTAAGGCAGTGAATAATCGGCTTTTCGGCTCTGATTTGTGTCAGCATGTTACACACCCGCTTCTTTTTTGGTTTTTAGCGCCCAATTTTCCATTGTCCACGCCTGTTCCCAGAAATTCCATTCGTAATAGCTGCTCCGTCGGAAGCGCTCTTTCAATTCTTGTCGACGCTGTTCCGGCAAATCTTCTGCAAGGGAATTCATCCGATTAATTTGTTCATTCACCAATTCGCCGAACCATTCGGAACTGTAAGTCCCGATTCATTTCTCGAAAATCGGATGGTCGGGTTGTGCTCCCTTCAGGCGTTCGCCGGCTTCGTGATAGAGCCAATAGCAAGGTAGAATTGCAGCCAGCACGTCAGCAAGATCCCCTTCCGCCGAAACATGCATGTGATTTACATAGGCATATGCGCTCGGCGACGGTTCAAATGCGGCCCAGTCAGCTTCTGTCACACCAAGTAACGCCATGAATGATTCATGCAGCGCCATTTCTGCCGCACATGTCTGTTCTGCATGATGAGCGAAACTTCTCGTCGTTTCCAAGTCTTTCGCTTTTGCAGCTCCGAGTGCCTGCACTTTCGCAAAATGGGATAAGTAATACGCATCCTGCATCACATAGAACCGAAACACATCCAATGGCAGCGACCCTTCCGCGATTCCCTTTACGAATGGATGATTAAAGCTCGCTTCCCATAGCGCATCATTTTCCAACCGGATTTCCTCACAAAAAGTCATCTTTTCCATCTCCTTTTCTGCAAATAAAAAACACCGCTTTCCAGTAAAGGAAAGCGGCGTCTGCAATTCAGCTGAGATGAAAAATAAGCGTGCATTCGCCCACTTCCCTCCGCTGGTATGATCCAGATCAGGTTCAAAGGGTCCAGGCTCTGCCCGTCTCAGCCGTTTTTCATACGGCTCCCCTAGTGGATTGCGATATTTTGTTGTCGGAATCACTATACCATAAAAGCGAAACTTTCTCAAAAATGCTTAAACAGAACTTGCAGTTTACCGGAACAGCCATCAATAGCCGCCATGATATCCTTGAATTTCTGCTCTGAAAGCATGCTTGGTCAGCTGACCCACAGCATTTCCGTTTGCTCGACTGACCAAGTACTTTCCCGTTCCTTCAATTCCATTCGAAGTCCGATCGCACCGAGACCGCCTTTAAATTTTGTTCCTTCCATGATGGCCTCCGTCTTGCTGGTAAACCGAACGTCTTCAATCGTCAGGAGAATGCCATCAATGGTCATTGTCTCTTCATCCATCATTCCTTCCTGTTCAATTGTCTGCATGTCGCCTTCCCGGGTCTCCACCCCATAGGTATCTTCGAAATATACCAGGACCTCTGCGATCACTTCTGGCCCTGGCTTTTCCCCACTCTCTTCAGCAGTTTGTGGTTCTGTCGCCGCATTCCCCGTAGGCCCGCCGTCAGCTGCAGGCAGCTCCTCGAAATCAATGATCAAATACTCCATCCCTTCATTGAGCCCCGAATCTTCGGCCAGGAGGGTCTCAAATGCGGCGATATAGAATTCCGCCATTTCCTGTCTATTTTCTGCTTGCGGGCTCTCTGCTTGCCCGCAGGCAGAAAGACTGATTGTTATGATAATGAATGCCGATTGAATGATAGTATTCTTCATGTCCAGCCTCCGGATCAGTTGACTTAAATTCATTATATGTATTTACGACCAGTCTAACGTTATCAAGCAAAAAAGCACCGTCATCCGGTGCTCTTTGCCCAATTCTCTGCCGTATTTTGATCAGCGCTTTTACTGCGGATCACTCATCTTGTCCGGCTTCGATCATCAGGAATGTGGCCGTGATGATATGCATGATCATGCCTATGAGAGGAATCCAGCCAACAGCCGATGCGATAATGCCCAATATATGGCCCGTTCTTTTGCGGCCTGCTTGGATGGTCAGGATTAAGGCAACAATATGAAAAGCCAGCATGATGAGCAGTGGCATCCAATTCAAACTAATGATGAATAATCCGCCAATAATCGGGATACCTAGCGCCGCTTCCAGTCCGCCTCCGACCCATTTCAACACCCGGGTTTCGCTTGTAGGAATCGGTTTATGTTCAGGAACTTTTGCCAGTTTCATGCGCTCGCCTCCATGTAGGGAAATGCGTTTCTTCAGGCTTCCGCGGCTGCTTCATCGATTTCTTCTTCTGTCCGGACAACCAGCACATCACATGCACTCATCCTTGCGATCGACTGGGAGACACTGCCCATGATAAACCGTTCCACCCGGTTCAGCCCGCTGGCACCACAAATGATCAGATCTGCGTCAATTTTCCGGGCCACCCCGCGTGGAATCGTAACTCGTGGAGAACCGCGCTCAATAATGATCTCCACCGGCTTCACACCCGCCGCTTCCGCTTCTGCTTTATAGCGGTTCAACAGCTTTTCTGCCGCCTTTCTCGCTTGCTGTTCGCCTCCCCTCATGACAGAACTGTCATACATTTTATTCCCTTGGAACAAACGGGCATCCAAAATGTTGACTATGAACAAAGCAGCCCGGTTCCGCTGGGCAATACCAATGGATTTTTGAAACGCCCATTCCGCTTCTTTTGAGCCATCGACAGCAACAAGAATCCGATCATACTGTAGGATCATGGTCTTGTATCTCCTCTCGATCATTTACTTTTTATTATTCGACCTGCTTCTCCAAAGTTCCTGCATTGCCATTGCATCATTTCGGGACTAGATTCTTGCATACAAAAAAGCACCGCCCGCAGGCGATGCTTTTCATTTGTTTCCTATATTGTTTTATTCCGGCTGTTCCACACGATAAACAGTGACCGCCCGGCCATCCGTTTTCTCATCAAGCAGGAACGAACCATTGGAATACCGGTCTGCCGCTTTCAGTTTCTTAATACTGACCGGAATCCGGTGCCCTTTTTCGGTTTCAATGATAATTTCTTCCGTACCCTGTACTCCGATGACGCCTGCCACACTATGGGGATTGGACTTCACTTCCCGCAACATGACCAGCCCCCGTTTGGCACGGGTGCCTGTTTCAAATTCAGATGGCTTCATTTTCTTCACAGCCCCGCGTTGGGTGAGGAGGAGCAATTCAAAGTCTGGCCCTTCTTTGATCAGGAGAGCAGATACGGTCTCATCGCCATCTTTCAAGTTGATGCCTTTTACGCCCGCTGTCCTAAGTCCCGTCACCGGCACTTCCTCCATCTGGAATCGCACGCCGTATCCGAACCGGGTCGCCATGAAGAATTCCGGTTCATCCGTGTGGAGTGCTGCAAAAATCATGCGATCATCTTTCTTCAAATTCATCGTCTTGATCGGCTTCGAATAACGCTGCATCTGATAATCTTTCAGTGCCGATTGTTTCACGAGACCATTCGCGGAAGCTGTTACAATCGTTGCTTCCTCTTCAAATGATTTAACGGGCAGCACTGACAGAACGGCTTCCTCGTCGTCAAGCGGGACAATGCTCGATAAATGCTGGCCGAGATCTTTCCAGCGGATATCCGGCAATTCGTGAACCGGCTGGTAGACAAAATTCCCGGCTGTCGTGAAGATGAGGAGCGTATCCTGTGTATTCAAATTGCCTTCGAACAGCAGCATATCACTTTCTTTCATCGCGAACTCCTGGCCATTGGATGCTGCATGCGAGCGCAGGCTCGTCCGTTTGACGTAACCATCTTTCGTGACGGTCACGATCACTTCCTCGCTTGGCACGAGCAATTCTTTCGTGATTTTCAGTTCTTCGATCTTCTCTTCGATGACCGACCGGCGCGGCTCTGCAAATTGCTTCCGGACAGCGGTCAGTTCTTTCTTAATCACTTTGTTTAATTTTTTAGGGCTCGTCAGGATACCGGTCAACTCTTCAATTTTTTTGCGCAGTTCCTGCTCTTCTTTCTGAAGTTCCGAGATATCGGTATTCGTCAGGCGGTAAAGCTGAAGCGATACGATTGCTTCCGCTTGTGCTTCCGTGAACTTATACGCTTCTTTTAAATTGGTTTTTGCATCCCGCTTATCCGTCGATGCCCGGATCGTCTTGATCACTTTGTCGAGAATTGACAAGGCTTTCATGAGCCCTTCGACAATATGAAGCCGGTCATTCGCTTTCTGCAAATCGAATTCAGACCGCTTTGTGATCACTTCTTTTTGATGGTCGATATACGCATCCAGCAGTTTCGGCAAGGTCATCACCGTCGGCCGGCGCTTGTAAATCGCAACCATATTAAAGTTGTAGCTGATCTGCAGATCGGTATTCTTGTACAGGTAATTCAACACACCGGTTGCATCGATGTCTTTTTTCAGCTCAATGACCATGCGGAGACCCGTTCGGTCTGATTCATCCCGCACATCCGCGATGCCTTCCAGCTTCCGGTCAAACCGGAGGTCGTCAATCTTTTTGACAAGGTTTGCTTTATTCACTTCATACGGAATTTCCGTAATGACAATCTGTTCCTTGCCGCCTTTCAGGCTTTCAGTTCCCGATTTGGCCCGAACAACGATCCGGCCCTTACCGGTTTCGTATGCCTGGCGAATGCCGTCGGTCCCTTGAATGGTGCCCCCGGTCGGAAAGTCCGGCCCTTTCAGTACGGTCATCAGTTCCTCGACCGTCGCATCCGATTTATCCATGCGCATCAGCACGGCATCGAGCACTTCGTGGAGGGCGTGCGGCGGAATATCCGTCGCATACCCCGCGGAAATACCTGTCGATCCGTTGACGAGAAGACTCGGGAATTTCGCCGGCAGAACCGTCGGCTCGTTCTCGGTGTCATCGAAATTCGGAATAAAATCCACGGTCCGTTTATCGATGTCCCGCAGCATTTCAGATGCAATGGCTGACAATCGGGCTTCTGTATAACGCATCGCTGCCGGCGGATCGCCATCCATTGAACCGTTGTTACCATGCATTTCAACCAGCATGTGCCGGACTTTCCAATCCTGGCTCATCCGGACCATCGCCTCGTATACCGAGCTGTCACCGTGCGGATGATAGTTACCGATGACGTTTCCGACGGTTTTCGCCGATTTCCGGAACCCTTTATCGTTTGTGTTGCCTTCCCGGAACATCGCATACAGAATGCGTCGCTGTACCGGTTTCAGGCCGTCGCGTGCATCCGGCAGCGCCCGGTCCTGAATAATGTATTTTGAATAGCGGCCGAAGCGGTCGCCGATCACTTCCTCCAGAGGAAGGTCCTGAAACTTTTCGAGCTGCGTCAAATCACTTCCTCCTCTTCATGAATCAAATCGTTTTCCAGAATGTTGTTATCGTCTTCAAGACCAAAGTCCACATGGCTTTCGATCCATTTGCGGCGCGGTTCCACTTTATCGCCCATCAATGTTGTGATATGACGCTCTGCACGCGCGCCGTCTTCGATCGTCACGCGGATCAACGTGCGCGTTTCCGGATTCATCGTCGTCTCCCACAGCTGGTCAGCGTTCATCTCGCCAAGTCCTTTATAGCGTTGAATTCCATAGCCTTTGCCGATTTTTTTGATGGCGGCATCCAGCTCGTTTTCTGTCCAAGCATATTCGATCACTTCTTTTTTGCCGGCGCCTTTGGAGACTTTATACAGCGGCGGAAGTGCGATATAGACTTTCCCGGCATCGATCAGCGGTTTCATGTAGCGGTAGAAGAATGTCAGGAGAAGCACTTGGATATGCGCGCCATCCGTGTCGGCATCCGTCATGATGACGACTTTGTTATAGGCGATGTCATCCACCGCGAACTCAGACGCCACACCGCCGCCGATTGCGTGAATGATCGTGGAAATTTCTTCATTTTTCATGATATCTTCAAGTTTCGCTTTTTCCGTGTTGACGACTTTCCCGCGGAGCGGCAAAATCGCCTGGAAGCTGCGGTCGCGCCCTTGTTTGGCAGATCCGCCGGCCGAATCCCCTTCCACGAGATACAATTCATTTTTCTTTGCATTGCGGGACTGGGCCGGTGTCAGTTTACCGGAAAGCAGCGTATCGGACTTTTTGCGTTTCTTGCCGTTCCGTGCATCTTCCCGCGCTTTTCGGGCTGCAAGCCGCGCCTGCGATGCCCGGATGGCTTTCCGGACGAGCGATGCGCTGAGTTCCGCGTTTTCTTCGAGGAAGTACATCAGCTTTTCCGATACGACCGCATCGACCGCGCTTCGCGCTTCACTTGTGCCAAGCTTGCCTTTTGTTTGTCCTTCAAATTGCAGCAATTCTTCCGGAATCCGGACGGATACGATCGCCGCCAGGCCTTCCCGGATATCCGAGCCATCCAGGTTTTTATCTTTTTCTTTCAGCAAGTTGATCTTTCTTGCGTAATCGTTGAATACCCGGGTCATCGCCGCTTTTGCGCCTGTCTCGTGCGTCCCGCCGTCCCGCGTCCGCACGTTATTGACGAACGACAGAATCGTCTCCGAATAGCCGTCATTGAACTGGAACGCAAATTCCACTTCAATGCTCTGCTGTTCCCCTTCAATGTATCCCACTTTATGGAGCACATCTTTCTCTTCATTCAAGTACCGGACAAATGCTTCAATACCGGTTTCGAACAGGAACGTCTCCTCTTCGGCTGTGCGCTCGTCTTTCAATTCAATTGCTGTATTTTTCAGCAGGAACGCCGACTCACGCAGCCGCTCGCTCAACGTTTCGTAATTGAATTTCGTTGCAGAAAAGATCGACGCATCCGGTTTGAAATGGATAAGTGTGCCGCTTTCCTTCGTCTTTCCTTTTTCCTCAAGTGTTGTGACGGGTTTTCCGCCTTTTTCAAATCGCTGTTCGAATACTTTGCCGTTCCGGTAGATGGTCACCTTAAGTGATTCCGACAGCGCATTCACAACTGAAGCACCGACGCCGTGCAATCCGCCGCTGGTCTTGTAGCCGCCCTGGCCGAATTTTCCGCCGGCATGGAGCACGGTCAGAATAACTTCCGGTGTCGGCTTACCGCTTGCATGTGTCCCCGTCGGCATTCCCCGACCATAATCCCGCACGCTTACTGAATTGTCTTCATGAATGGTAACGGAAATGCGGCTGCCGTAGCCGGCCAACACTTCATCCACGGAATTATCAACGATTTCGTACACAAGATGATGAAGCCCCCGGGTATCGGTTGAACCGATGTACATACCTGGTCGTTTCCGGACAGCATCGAGCCCTTCAAGCACCTGAATGGCATCTTCGTTATATGTGTGTTCCTGTAATTTTGCCATTAATTTCCCTCCAACAAACACATGTTCGCTTCTCTGTTTAATCGTATCGGTCCTGTGAGTTTCTGTCAAATTAATCTTTTTGTCAAATAAAAAGAGCGCTATGGCGCCCTTCAGTCGCTTATTTCGCTATGGCGTGCTCCACTTTGATGCAGCGGTCCATCACCACTTGACGTCCTGCTTGTCTTAGTTGTTCCCCTACGGCTTCGTCCGTGACATCCAATTGCGTCCAGAATACCGGCGCCTTCGTCTGTAAATATTCGGCTGCAATTTCCGGCAGAAATTCACTCCTTCTGAAGACGTTGACGATATCGATTGGTTCCGGCATATCCGTCAGGTGGGCATAACTTTTTTCGCCGAGTACTTCATCGGCCATCGGATTGACCGGAATAATCCGGTAACCGGCATCCTGCATCGCTTTTGACACCATATGAGAGGTCCGGGCAGGATTCGGACTCAAGCCGATGACTGCAATCGTTTCGGCCTGATCCAGTATGGACCTGATTTCGTTTCGGGAAGGGTTCTGCATAAAAAATCACCTGTCCTTTTCTTTTATCATACTGGCTGTGCCTCTGCAATAACTAGTTCAGCTCTGCTATTGTCCATTCTTTGCATCTCGTGATAAACTGAGACTGCATCAGTCGTATACAGTATACACGATTATCAAGGAATGAAGGAGCAAACTATGGAAACTTTGTTTGCCGTCATTGCGGCGTATGTGCTCGGTTCCATTCCGGCAGGGCTTTGGGTAGGGAAAGCATTTTATAACACAGACATCCGAAAAATGGGAAGCGGTAACCTCGGCGCTACGAATGCTTTTCGCACGCTCGGAAAAAAAGCGGGTGCAGCGGTCACCCTCATCGACATCCTGAAAGGAACGGCTGCGGTTTTGTTGCCGCTTGTTATTGAGACGGACATTCACCCGCTCATCCTCGGTGTTGCAGCTGTCGTCGGACATATTTTTCCGGTATTCGCCGGATTCCGTGGCGGAAAAGCTGTGGCCACAAGCGGAGGCGTGCTCTTAGCTTATCACTGGCCGCTGTTCGTTGTCATGGTTCTGTCGTTCTTCCTCGTGCTGAAACTCACGAAGATCGTCTCCCTGACATCCATCTCTCTCGGGTTTATCGCCATGGCATACACGGCCGTCTATGTGTGGCTGACGGGAGATTGGCTTCTGTTTATCGTCATTGTCATTTTGTCTGTGTTCATCATTTACCGGCACCGTTCAAACATAGCCAGAATCCGTGCTGGCACAGAACCAAAAGTTAAGTGGATGTAAAACGCTTAGAAAAGGACGTGATCCGATTGGATATCGTAGTCTCGAAAGAAGCGCTGAACTGGTTCAAGGATGAAATGGAAGCGGAACCTGGAGAAAACATCCGATTTTTCGCCCGCTACGGCGGTTCGAGTAAACTGCATGCGGGCTTCTCGCTCGGCGTGACAAAAGACACGCCGGATGAAGCAGCAGCTGAAAGTACGTACGATAACCTGCTGTTTTTCGTGGAAGAGCGGGATAAGTGGTATTTTGATGGGCACAATTTGCACGTCCTGTTTAATGAGTCGACAGGGGAACTCGAATACGATTACAAAAAAGCCTGAGTTCTCTCAGGCTTTTTTTCGTACAAACTTATCGAGCTGCCGGGTCTGCTGTTCGGCTTCGAGAATCATTCGCTGGCGTTCACCAAACAAATCAAAATGAGGGTAGTCATCGCGTCGGTCATCAATCCATTCCCGCCGTAAGCCATACTGTTCGCCCCATGCTGCAAGCCGGTCAAGATCACAGCAACCGACTTTCGTCACCGTGTCACAGCCCGGAAACCGCGGATCGAGCCAATAATGAGTCAAAAAAGCGATTTTCCCTTCAGCTACATCCTGTTTCCACTGCTTCAATTCTTCCCGCTTAATTCCGAACGCCATCGGGAGCCTTTTTAATTTCTTCGTATTTTTCGTGCCAGTCAGGATCGATTTTTTTGAGCGATACCGGGCGGAAAGAGTCTTTTTTGACCAGCACGTGCTCAGACTTGGCAGTTGCAGCCAGCGTCCCATCCGCATGCAGCACTTCATAGCCATAGACAGTGCGGAGCCGGCCGTGCTGTTCCACCCATGTGCGCACAATCGCTTTCTGGCCATAGCGAAGCGCCTGCTTGTACTGGATCGATAAGTCTGTCACAGGAGCAAGCACTCCCTGTTCTTCCAAACCGGCATAGGTATAGCCGATGTCTTCGATTAATTTTGTTCTGCCAAGTTCCAGCCAGATCAAGTAATTGGCGTGATACACAACGCCCATCTGGTCTGTTTCGGCATAACGGATTTCAATTTCTTTTTCGCTTATGAACACGTATCTGTCACCTCACCTACTTATTATACCGGAGGAGGTCGAAAAAAACAGGTCCTGCTGCTTACAGTCCCATTGAATGATATCCCTATAGTTTGCGTTTTTTCTTCACAGAGCGCATAGAAAGAGGCATAGCGCCGTGTTATTCGTTATACCCATCCCTTGGATGCCGATCCCCCGTCTCTTGCTCACCAGCGAGCTGTCAGTCGGTCTCTGAACAAAAAAGGAAGCTGCCCGACTGGGCAGCTTCCTTTTCTCTATTTATTAAGCTGTTGCCATTTTGTTGCGAAGCACCATCTGCAGGATTCCGCCGTGACGGAAGTAATCCACTTCCACTTCGGAATCGAAACGGGCCAGTACTTCAAACTCAGTGGTCGTGCCATCGTCAGCAGTCGCAGTGACTGTCAGCAAATCGCGCGGTTTAACATCATCTGTGATGTTCACACTGATTTGTTCGCGTCCGGTCAGACCGAGTGAATCGGCATTTTCGCCATTGACGAATTGCAGCGGCAGCACACCCATCATCACAAGGTTTGAACGGTGGATCCGCTCATAGCTTTCTGCGATGACCGCTTTAACGCCGAGGAGGAACGGGCCTTTTGCAGCCCAGTCACGGGATGAGCCCATGCCGTAGTCTTTACCGGCAAGAACGACAAGACCTGTGTTGTCCTCTTTGTATTTCATGGCTGCATCGTAAATCGCCATAACTTCTTCTGATGGCCAATACGTTGTATAGCCGCCGGTTGTATCCGGTGCAATCTGGTTACGGATCCGGATGTTGGCGAACGTCCCGCGCATCATCACTTCATGGTTTCCGCGCCGGGAACCATAAGAGTTAAAGTGACGCGGTTCCACGCCGTGTTCACGGAGGTATTTACCGGCCGGTGTATCTTTGCCGATCGCTCCTGCCGGTGAAATGTGGTCCGTCGTAACGGAATCCGCAAATTTCGCAAGCACGCGCATATCTTTCAACGAGCTGATATCAGCCGGCTCTGTTGTCAAACCTGCAAAGAATGGCGGGTTCTGGATGTACGTCGAATCATCGTCGAATGAATAAAGCGCTTCTTCGGAAGTTTCGATCGCATTCCAAGTTTCATTTTCATCAAATACACGCTCGTACTGTTCACGGAACAATTCCGGCGTAACTGTGCTCATAACCGCCTCTTTCACTTCTTCAGTAGACGGCCAAATGTCTTTTAGGAAGACGTCATTGCCGTCTTTGTCCTGGCCAAGCGGATCATTATTCAAGTCGACATCCATTGTTCCTGCAAGTGCGTAAGCGACGACGAGTGGCGGTGAAGCCAGGTAGTTCGCTTTGACAAGCGGGTGGATCCGGCCTTCAAAGTTCCGGTTACCGGAAAGGACAGAAGTCGCAAGCAAATCACTGTCCATAATCGCTTTTTCGATTTCAGGCAGCAGCGGACCGGAGTTGCCGATACAAACTGTACAGCCGTAACCGACAAGGTTGAACCCGAGTTCATCCAGATAATCCTGGAGTCCTGCGTCACGCAGGTAACCCGTAACGACTTTTGAGCCCGGCGCCAGTGATGTTTTCACGTAAGCTGGAACTTTCAGGCCTTTTTCAACAGCTTTTTTCGCAAGAAGACCAGATCCGAGCATAACATACGGATTCGATGTATTTGTACAGGATGTGATGGCTGCAATCGCCAAGGCCCCTGTCTTCATCTCAGCTGTGCGGCCGTCTTCAAGCTCGACTGTAGCCGTTTTGTTGAATTCTTCTTCAGGAAGTGCGAAACCGTGCGGCCCTTCCGGTGCCGTTACCGCTTTATTGAACGATTCCTTCACCTGTGACAGCGGAATCAGATCCTGCGGACGTTTCGGCCCGGACAGGTTCGGTTCGATCGCGGAAAGATCAAGTTCCACAACATCCGTGTAGATCGGTTCAACAGATGGATCAAAGAACATGCCATTTTCCTGCAAGTACTTTTTGACCACATCGATGTGTTCCGGGTCACGGCCTGTCAGGCGCATATAATCTAGTGATTCCTCATCTACCGGGAAGAAACCGCAAGTTGCGCCATATTCAGGTGCCATGTTGGCAATCGTTGAACGGTCAGCAAGCGGCAGTGCCGGTACACCCGGGCCAAAGAATTCCACGAATTTGCCAACAACCCCATGGCTGCGGAGCGTCTGTGTCACTTTTAGCGCAAGGTCAGTTGCCGTCGTGCCTTCAGGCAGTGCACCTGTCAGTTTAACGCCGACCACTTCAGGAATCGGGAAATAAGATGGCTGTCCGAGCATGCCCGCTTCCGCTTCGATGCCCCCAACACCCCAGCCGAGTACGCCGAGACCATTAATCATAGTGGTGTGTGAGTCAGTCCCAACAAGCGTATCCGGATAAGCTTCAAAAGTGCCGTCTTCATTTGCAATTGCATGAACAACATTCGCCAGGTACTCAAGGTTCACTTGGTGTACGATACCGGTTTCCGGCGGAACGGCGCGGTAATTATCATATGCTTTTTGTGCCCAGTTCAAGAACTGATACCGTTCTTTGTTCCGTTCGAATTCAAGTTTCGTGTTGATTTTCATGGATTCCGGTGTTCCGTAGCTGTCTACCTGCACGGAGTGGTCAACGACGAGATCAACCGGGATTTCCGGATTGATCTTATCCGGATCGCCGCCCATTTCAGCCATTGCTGAACGGAGGGAAGCCAAGTCGACTACAACGGGAACGCCTGTGAAATCCTGCAGGATAACACGGGAAGGCTTGTATGGCACTTCCGCTTCCTTGTTTGCATTGGCGCCCCATTTCGCCAGTTCTTCTACGTGTTCGTCGGTAATGACATAACCATCATGCTGGCGCAGTACGGACTCGAGCAAAACTTTGATGGAATATGGAAGACGTGAAATATCAGCGACTCCTGCTTCCTGCAAAGCAGCCAAGCGATAATAATTGTACGTTTTGCCATTCAGCTCAAATGATGTGCGGCTGTTGTGCAAATTGCTGTTTGCCATGTTCGTTCCTCCTTTTATTCTCATGAAAAGGCACTATCAGTATCTTTTCTCCATCTATTATCATAACGAAAATCGGTGCATAAGTAAATTACATTAAAACTATATGAAGTGATAAGTTTTATGAATATAGCTTTATTTAATTTTTTTCAAGGTCTGCTTCAGCTGTTTCGCATGCCGTTTTTCGTGGAGCCCGACAAATGAAAACCATTGATCAAGCGGGACAAGCCCGAACACGGGATGCCGCATGGATTTCCGCTTAAGCTCTTCCTTATCGGCAGCATTGTATAAAGCATCGAGACTGGCGCGTGACTGATTCAGTTTATCTTTGATTTGCGGAATGGTCTGGTAGATGTCAGAAGGCTTGGTCCGCCCCGGCGCTTCCACTTTTATGAACCGATTTACAGTAAGGGCGATCGGTTTTGGTTTTGCTGTGCTGCTCTCCGGATTTTGCAGTTCCTGTTCAATTCCTTTGATGATTGTAAGTTCCATCAAGTAGAGATGTTCCAGGATTTGCACCGGCGACCACTCTCCCGCTGATGGCTTGATATTGACTTCATCGTTCGAATATCCTTCCAGCAGCTGGAATAATTTTTCACGGATTTCCGCGTTCTTCTTTCTGTGCACCTATTCTTCCCCTCTCTGCATTCTTTGTATCTACTATTGCATACATTATTTTCCGTGACAATTTTTCTTCTTTATTGTGTTCAGGAATTTTTATTTTTCCTTTTGTAATTTCGTACTTTAAAAGATATATGCTATACTGTACATACATAAATTAAATTGAAAGGTTGTGGCATTCATGCCCTTTGGTTACGAGAAATTCAGGCTGAAAAATGGCATAAGCCCGAATACGGTCGTCCATGAAGTACAGCTGATTGAACACTTGCTGGCCTCTGTTTCCCGCTATCATAATGGACCGATTGAACCGCATGAGATCCGCCCTTCTGATATCCAGCGGTTTTTCAAAGAACAGCGCGATAAAGGGCTGAAGGATAATACCATTAACCGCAAACTGGTCTTTGTCCGTAAGTGGTTTGATTATATGTGGCAGATCGGCAAAATTCCGGTTGATTTCATGCCGAAATTCAAGCTGCCTGAAAAGCTTGATCTCACTCCTTCGGAAATCGATCTCGATTATAAGGAACTGCTCGGGCGTCAGGAAGAGATTCTGCAATCGGATAAATTGGCTCTTTATGCCAAAATCCTGTTCCTCCTTTATATGCGGGGGCTGCGGGTGCGGGATATGACTGCAATCGATATCAGCCGGGTTGAGGATTTCGGCTATAAACTCCGGTTGACGGTTGATAAAAAAGATGGTTATACCCGGCCGCTGGATTTCATGGGCAGTGAAATTCCGATCATTCAAAAAGGGATTGATCTCGCACACGAGCGCGGCACTCCTTTTCTGCTTGCGTCGAAAGTGAAAGACAATTACACCGAATTTCAGATGGGGTCGCTGTCTGATTACACCGATGCACTGGCTGAACTGCTCGGCCGTCCGATTCGCTCCGGCGATATCCGGTTTGCTTACGTGCGGCATTTGTATGCAGAAGAAGGGAAAAACGTGGAGGAAATCCAGGAAGCGCTTGGCATCACGCTGGAATCTGCCGCCCGGATTCTGAAAGAAGCGCTGACGCGTGTCAGACCGAAGAAGAAATAAGCCGCCCCACTGGTGTGCCCGGTGCTGAAAACACAACGCCTGACCGGCTCGGAATAAATTTCGATAAAACACAAAACAGCCGCTCCTTCGGTTCAATACCGAAGGAGCGGCTGTTTCTGTTAAATTGCTTCATTTAAGGCAAAATGGTCGAGCCCATCAGGAAGCGGTCGCATTCCCGTGCTGCTCCGCGACCTTCATTGATCGCCCAGACGATCAGGCTTTGACCGCGCCGGGCATCACCGGCAGCGAATACGCCTTCTTCATTTGTCTGGAACTTTCCATATTCCGCTTTTACAGTGGAATTTGTTTCCGTCTCGATTGCCATCTCCTGGATCAAGTGCTGATCCGGTCCCTGAAAACCGATCGCAAGCAGGACAAGGTCCGCTTTCCATACTTTTTCCGTTCCCGGAATCTCTTCACGGATACGGTTGCCGGCATCATCTATGCGCAGTTTCACATTTACTGTATGCACTTCTTTCAGTTGGCCCTGTGCGTCACCAACGAATTTCGTTGTCATGACTGCATAAGCTCGCGGGTCATCTCCGAATACTTCGGCCGCTTCTTTCTGACCGTATTCAACCCGATGGATCGCCGGATATTGCGGCCATGGGTTGCCGACTTCATCCCGCATGGCCCCTTTTTTATCATAGATATCAAACTGGATAAGGCTCTTGCAGTTTTGCCGGACGGCTGTTGCCAGGCAATCCGTGCCTGTGTCACCACCGCCGATAACGATCACATCTTTGCCTTCCGCAGAAATGAACTGGCCATCTTCCAGATTGGAGTCCAGCAAACTCTTCGTCGATGTATGGAGGAAATCCATTGCATAGTGGATGCCGGAGAGTTCCCGGCCCTCAATCTGCATATCACGGTGGACCGTTGAGCCCGTGCACATGATTGTCGCATCAAATTCCGACTTCAAGGCAGCCGCCGGTAGATCTTTTCCGACTTCTGTGTTTGTGACAAACGTGATTCCTTCCTGTTCGAGCAAGTCCACCCGGCGCATGACCATATCATAAGAAATTTTCATTTCCGGAATGCCATATGTCAGCAGACCGCCAACCCGGTCACTCCGTTCAAAAACAGTTACAAGATGCCCTGCCTGATTCAGCTGATCCGCTGCAGCAAGTCCTGCCGGGCCAGAGCCGATAACCGCCACTTTTTTTCCTGTCCGGCTTTTCGGCGGCTTCGGTACAACCCAGCCTTCCGAAAAGCCGCGTTCAATAATCGACCGTTCAATTGTTCGGATTGCGACAGGCGGTTCGTTGATTCCGAGCACACAGGCGCTTTCACAAGGAGCAGGACAAGCAGCTCCTGTGAATTCAGGGAAGTTATTCATCACATGTTCCCGCTGAAGCGCTTCTTTCCAATGCCCCCGATACGCCAAGTCATTCCACTCGGGAATGAGATGATAAACAGGACAGCCTGTGGTGACGCCTTCCAATTCCATTCCTGACTGACAGGTTGGCACGCCGCATTCCATGCAGCGCGCTCCCTGTTTCTGAACTTCTTCTTCTGACAGTGGAAGTGTGTAATCCGCCCAGTCATTGACCCGTTCCGATGGATGGCGTTCCTTGACCGTCTGCCGTTCGTATTCCATGAATCCTGTAGGTTTTCCCATCATATCCCTCCTTAGCAGGCTTATTTGCCGGCTTTTGCCAGCTTGCTTTCTTCAAAGGCAATCATTTCAGCTGCAGATTTATCCATTCCGCCTTTTTGCAGCGTGCTGATTCGTTCGTTGATCTCCAGATACGCTTTTGGAATGACCCGCACAAACTTCGTGGTGAAGATCTCCCAATGCTCCAAAATCCGTTTGGCGTTATTGCTGCCTGTATAGTCTGCGTGTTTCTCAATCATCTCTTTAAGCCCTGCGATTTCTGCCGGGTCTGCAAGCGGCTGCAAGTGGACGAGTTCCTGATTGCAGTAATTCGAGAATGTATCAAACTCATCCAGCACATAAGCCACGCCTCCGGACATACCGGCCGCAAAGTTCTTGCCAGTCGGTCCAAGCACAACAACTCGGCCGCCCGTCATATATTCGCACCCGTGATCACCGATTCCTTCAACCACCACATCTGCCCCGCTGTTACGGACAGCAAACCGTTCTCCCGCAAGCCCATAAATATAAGCTTCGCCGGCGGACGCGCCATAGAATGATACGTTGCCGATAATGATGTTTTTCTCCGGAATGAATGTTGAATCACTTGCCGGGTGCACAATGATTTTACCGCCTGAGAGCCCCTTGCCGACAAAGTCATTGGAATCTCCCGTCAGGCGCATTGTCATCCCCTTCGGAATGAACGCTCCGAAACTTTGGCCGGCGGATCCGGCAAAATTGAGTTTAATCGTATCTTCCGGCAGCCCCTCAGCCCCGTACTTACGGGAAATGGCACTGCCAATCATGCTGCCCGCCGCCCGGTGGATATTGCGGATTGCATACATCACTTCCACCGGTTCGCCTGTTTCAATCGCATTTTCACACCGCGGCAGCAATTCCTGATAATCCAGCGTCTGCTCAAGGTTATGATCCTGCTGAATCATGGCATGGCGCCCGACGGATGGCGGCAGTTCAGGCTGGTACAGAAGGGCAGACAAATCAAGCCCTTTCGTCTTCCAGTGATCGACCGCTTCGTTGACTTCCAGCACATCGGTCCGGCCGATCATTTCGTCAACTGTCCGGAATCCGAGTTCTGCCATCAGTTCGCGTACTTCCATTGCAATAAAGCGCATGAAGTTCACGACATGTTCCGGATCTCCCCCGTATTTTTTCCGGAGTTCCGGATTTTGGGTGGCAATGCCGACCGGGCAGGTATCCAAGTGACACACCCGCATCATGACACAGCCGAGCACAACAAGCGGCGCAGTCGCGAATCCAAATTCTTCTGCACCGAGCAGTGAAGCGACGACCACATCGCGGCCAGTCATCATCTTGCCATCGGTTTCAACGACAATGCGGTCGCGGAGCCCGTTCAGCATCAGCGTTTGATGCGTTTCCGCCAATCCGATTTCCCATGGCAGTCCGGTGTTTTTCAGGCTCGTTTTCGGTGCTGCCCCTGTACCGCCGTCATAACCGCTGATCAGCACGAGATCGGCCCGTCCTTTTGCAACGCCGGTTGCAATGGTTCCAACTCCGACAGCGGAAACGAGTTTGACGCTGATCCGCGCTTTCGGATTGGCATTTTTAAGGTTGAAAATCAGTTCAGCCAAATCTTCAATCGAATAGATATCGTGGTGAGGCGGCGGTGAAATCAATTCCACGCCCGGTGTGGAACCACGGACCTCTGCAATCCACGGATACACTTTCTTGCCCGGCAAATGACCGCCTTCGCCCGGTTTTGCCCCTTGGGCAACTTTAATCTGAATTTCATCGGCATTCACCAAATAATGGCTTGTCACACCGAACCGGCCGGACGCGACTTGCTTGATCGCGCTTCGGCGGCTGTCGCCGTTTTCATCCGGCTCGAAACGGGCCGAATTTTCGCCGCCTTCGCCGGAATTACTTTTGCCGCCGATGCGGTTCATGGCAATTGCGAGCGCTTCATGCGCTTCTTCGCTGATTGAACCGTAAGACATGGCTCCGGTCTTGAAGCGGGCCGTGATCGCTTCGATCGGTTCCACTTCCTCAATCGGTACCGGTTGTCGCTGTTTGAATGCCAGCAGTCCCCGAAGTGATTGCAGGTTCGCTTTTTCATCTGTCAGCAGACGGGAATATTTCTTGAAGGTCTCAAAATTATCCGTCCGGCAGGCCTGCTGCAGCGTATGGATGGTCATCGGATTATACGAATGGCTGTCGCCGTTTGCCCGGTACTGATACTCATCACCGGACTTTAATGCCTGTCTGACACGCGGGCGCTCCGGAAATGCTTCCTCATGGCGGGCCAGTACTTCTGCCGCAATGATATCCAGGCCGATTCCCCCGATGCGTGATGATGTGCGAGTGAAGTATTTATCGATAACATCCTGATGGATGCCGACCGCTTCAAAAATCTGGGCGCCCCGGTAGCTCTGAACGGTGGAAATGCCCATCTTCGACAGCACTTTTACGATGCCGTCGGTTGAAGCCTGGATATAGCTTTCCTTCGCTTCTGTTTCATCTTCACCTGGAAGATCGCCATTTTTAACGAGTTCTTCCACCGTGCGAAGCGCGAGATATGGATTGATCCCTTCTGCCCCATACCCGATCAGTGCAGCGAAATGATGCACTTCTCTCGGTTCTGCAGACTCGAGGAGAATGCTTACTTTCGTCCGGGTGCCTTTGCGGATCAGGTGATGGTGAAGTCCGGATACAGCGAGCAAAGCCGGAATTGCCGCATATTTCTTATTTACGCCTCTGTCAGAAAGAACAAGCAGCACTGCACCGTCCTTATATGCCCGGTCTGCCCGTGCGAATAACGCTTCGAGTGCCTGCTCCATCGCTTCTGCACCGCCGTTTGCGCGGAACAAAATCGGCAATGTGATAGCTTTGAAGTCATCCACAGGGTGGCTCCGTAATGTTTCCAGCTGTTCATTTGTCAAAATCGGCGTTTCCAGCCGGATGTGACGGCAGCTCTCCATGGACGGTTCCACAAGATTCCCTTCCCGTCCGATGGTCGTGCGGGTCGCAGTGACAATCTGTTCCCGGATCGCATCGATCGGCGGGTTCGTCACTTGGGCGAATAATTGTTTGAAATAACTGTATAAAAGCTGCGGCTTATGCGACAGAACCGCAAGCGGCGAATCATAGCCCATGGAGCCGACCGGGTCTTTTTTATCCCAGGCAAGCGGCCGGACAATCTGCTGCACTTCTTCCATCGTATAGCCGAAGGCGAGGTGCTGATCCAGTAATTCCTCACTGTCAATCGGGGCAGAAGCATCTTCTGCAGCCGGCAGATCTTCAAGATCCATCATATGGCTCGCAATCCAGTCCTTATATGGCAGTTCAGTTGCCACTTGCATCTTAATCTCTTCATCGGGAACGATTTTTCCTTCTTCGAGGTCAATAAGCAGCATTTTTCCGGGATGCAGCCGTTCCTTGTAGATGATGTCATCCGAGAAAATATCCAATGCGCCGACTTCGGAACCGAGGACAATCATGCCGCTTTTCGTCACATAATAACGGGCCGGGCGGAGTCCGTTGCGGTCAAGACAAGCGACAATTTGACGCCCGTTGGTCATGACCAGTGCAGCCGGACCGTCCCATGGTTCCATCAATGTGCTGTGGTACTCATAAAAATCCCGTTTTTCCTGTTTGATGAGCGGGTCGTTCACCCATGGCTCAGGCACCATCATCATCGCTGTATGAGCAAGCGAGCGCCCGGATAAGTGCAGAAATTCAAAACAATTATCAAACATTGATGAATCGCTTCCGCTTTCATCGATGACAGGCAGCAGTTTATCCAGATCTTCCCGGCTGAAATGCGGCGAACTGCTGAGTGCCTGACGCGCGCGCATCCAATTGACATTTCCGCGCAGCGTATTGAATTCGCCATTGTGGATCGAGTAGCGATTTGGGTGAGACCGCTGCCAGCTCGGAAAAGTATTTGTGCTGAAACGAGAGTGGACAAGTGCCAGCGCCGATTTGAATTCGGGGTGGTTGAGGTCAATATAGAACGAATCGAGCTGTTCAGGAATCAGCATCCCCTTATAGACAATCGTCATTGCCGACAAGCTGCAGAAATAGACATCTCTGAACGCTTCCCGTCCAGCCACTTCGTTTTCAATGCGCTTTCGAATCACATACAGCTTGCGTTCCAGATCAGTCGGATCCATCAGGCCATCAGCCGCTTTAACGAAGACTTGCCGGATGACCGGGCGGGTGCCGCGGGCCACTTGCCCGACAAACGAATCATTGAGCGGCACCGGCCGCCAGCCGAGACATTCCTGGCCTTCTTCTTCAATAATGCGCTGGACGATTTCTTTTGTTTCCATCCGCAGATTATAATCCTGCGGCATAAA
Source organism: Planococcus lenghuensis (assembly GCF_001999905.1). Taxonomy (NCBI): domain Bacteria; kingdom Bacillati; phylum Bacillota; class Bacilli; order Caryophanales; family Caryophanaceae; genus Planococcus; species Planococcus lenghuensis. The sequence continues at coordinate 1,602,762 of NZ_CP019640.1, read as the reverse complement.
CACCATGCCAATGCCGTAGCGCCCGGCGTCCGGCAGCACAATCCCTTCTTTTTCACACTGCTTCTTGAAAAAGCGGTGCGGGATCTGTGTCAGAATTCCAGCCCCGTCCCCGGTGCTCGTATCGGCAGACTGGCCGCCACGATGTTCTAAATTGCATAAAATGTTTATAGCGTTCTGAACAATCTCATGGGACTGCTCTCCGTTAACTGAGGCTATCATGCCGATGCCACATGCCTCATGTTCATGTTCCGGGTCATATAGCCCTTGACGTACCGGGTATTCTCGCTTATTCATTTAAGCGCCTCCTTCACTGCCGAAAATTAGTATATTACTAGAATAGCATGGTCTGACAATTGAATAAATATAAAATATTTAGCAATAAAAACCCAAAATGTTATGAAAGCGATTACAATGCAGCGATAGCAACAAAATTCCGGAAAATAAAAAACCGTTACCCGGAAGCCCCGGAACGGTTCAAGCACTTAAATTCACTCAGAAAATCATGAGATCGACTGCGAAATTCAACAGGATGACGGTATGCAGCAAGACGAACAGTAACCCTTGCCGGTTCAGCCGCTTCATTGCACGCTGATCCATCTCATCACCTCCCGCTTTCACTTTCATTGTACAGAATATTCTTTCATATTTCAAGCTGGTTACGGCTGCATCACTTGCTCTCACTGCGTTTCGATTAGGATGAAAACAGGTATACTTTAATTAATATATGCTTTTTGTTTTCATATTTCATAAAGGAGATGAACAGCGTGGAGTTCATTCTTTATCTTATCGTGGGCGGCATTATTGGTTGGCTGGCCGGTCTGATTCTCGGAAAAGACATCCCGGGCGGCGTGATCGGCAATATCCTTGCCGGTATCATCGGCGCTTGGATCGGCGGCGCCATCTTTGGAGACTGGGGACCCGAAATTTGGGGTGTTTATGTGATTCCCGCTCTGATCGGTGCATTGATTCTGGTCTTTATTGTAAGTCTGGTTCTCGGGTCAATGGGTAACCGCCGCAGAAGCCGCACTTGATGAAAAGCGTGACCGGTTAAAACAGACGTAAAAGCACAAACCAAAACGGCCGCCGGTTCAGTTTGAACCGGCGGCCGTTTTCAATAGGTTGAGCAAATTTTTTTTGTTATTAGGCAAACCATGAGTTTGCACGACGGAAGACGTCGCGAATCCGCAGCCGCTTCGCGTGCTCCTGCACAAGCTCATCCAGCTTGCACTCCTGGCATCCATATTTCAAGCCGGACCCAGCGGCATTCAGTTTCCAGTCAGCTGCTGTTCATACTTTTCATAGAATGACAGCACTTTCCGGACATATTCATCACTGTGATTATAGTTGAAAACCGCCCTCTCCAGGTCTCCCTCTGCGGCTCCATTTGCTGCAAGATAATTGGCGGCGCTGTACATGGCATCCGTCAGATTAAACGGATCGGCAATGCCGTCCCCGTCTCCATCGACTCCATATCCGCCATATTGGTGAATAACAGCCGGATCCGTCTTTTCCCCGTCTTCGATTGCGCCTTCACCGAGACCGCCGCAAGTCGGATGGCTCCAGCCCACGAACGTACAGGGCATGAATTGCATATGGCCCTCTGCCCCTACTGGTGATATGAGCGGGTCCATCTTTGAAAAGCGGGTTTCCACCCGGTGATGGGCAGCGAGCAACGTCCATGGGATCCCGTAAGCATCCGCCGCTTCTTTATACAGCGGGATATTTGCTTCCGGTACCGGCACATCGAACAATTGCTGGGTGCGTTCTTCAATCACCTGAGGAAATTCCAGCTCCTCGGCATAGACGACCACCAGCAGGGTCAGGAAGACGAATGTAACGGGAGCGAGAAGTCCCGCGACCCAGACTCTCGTCCAGTTCATCCGTCTCTGTTGTTTGTTCTTTTTCATTTCACACCACCGACTATTCTTTGTTAGTTTCAGTCTATCATACCGCTGTCAAATTCCGCTGTTTTCAGCTTTCCCGTCCGGTACAATAAGGAACGGGAGGTGCATCTGCATGTGGGATGATTTTAAAAAATTTGCGGTAAGAGGGAATGTTCTCGACTTGGCCATCGCTGTCGTTATCGGTGCCGCTTTCAGCAAAATCGTGACGTCGCTCGTCGAAGACCTGATTGTGCCGCTCACTGGTATTCTGCTCGGCGGGTATAGTGTAGCCGACTGGGCTTACCGGTTCGGCGAAGCGGAAGACGCAGCACTGCGCTATGGAGAATTCTTTCAAGCCATCATTGATTTCTTCATAGTCACGTTTTCAATTTTCCTGGTCATCCGGCTGTTCAGCAAATTCAAACGCAAAGAAGAAGAGCCGCAGGAAGCCGGTAAAGAAGAACCTGCCGTTCTTGATACGAAAGAAGAACTTCTCACAGAAATCCGCGATTTACTGGCAAAGCAAAAACCCGGTGTTTAACCGGGTTTTCAGCTCTGTTCTTCAATCAGTGTTTCCAAATCCGCCGCAATCATATCGACGGGTACGTCCTGATAGCCGTTATAGTCCTTCACGACTGTTCCTTCCCCGTTCACAAGATAAAATGTCGTGCCATGAACCACCTGGTCGCTGTTCGGATCATTCTGGACAAGTGTCTTAAATGACTCAGCCCCGAGTGCCTTCACTTCTTCCTGTGAATAACCAGTCAATAGATGCCATTTAGACTCGTCGGGCACCGGGTAATTCGATAAATATTCCTGCAGCTGTTCCGGGGTGTCATTTTCCGGATCCACGCTGAATGCGACAATTTTATAGTCTTCAATCCCTTTTGCTTCCAATTCTCCTTGGATATCTGTCAGGTTGAATGTCATCGGCGGACAGACCGTCTCGCAGCTCGTAAAAATGAAAGCGGCAAGCCAAGGTGTTCCTTCCAGGCTGTCGAGCGATACTTCCTCCCCGCGCTGATCCATATAAGAGAAATCCTGCACTTCCCAGTTCATCTCCGCTTCCAATGCACTGTTCGAACAGCCGGCGATCAAAATCGCCCCGCTCATCCCAAATGTTTGCATCAGCCGTTTCATGCGCGTCTCCTCCACTCTGTTGCTCATTTCATCTTAGCGGATAGACTTTACCTGCACAACTCCCTGCCGGCGGCCTTTGTCACAGTTTTGTGACGTCACAGCGCCTTCAGACCGAGCAATGCATCGTGGATTGCCTGAAGTTTCGTTTCCACCCGGTGCATCAGATAAAATGATACAAAAATCGGAAAACCCACTTCCTGGACAAGCCGCATCCATTCTTCCATTTTGTACACCTCCTGTTCATAAAAAGCCCTCCGGTTTTCCGGAGGGCTTGCATTCATTAAATCTCGTAATCCTGAATATTGCGTTCGACGATCCGGGCACCTTTCGCCACCGCAAAAGGGGAACCTTCCACAGCAAAGACACCGAGTGCAATAATCGAATCCATGCCGGTTTTCAATTCAGCTGCCGTCAGATCCTCCCTGGGCGCTTCCACCGAGAAGGTCACTTCTTTTCCGAGTGCTGATTCAAAGCTCAGTTCCAGCGTTTTAGCCATCAATTACTTCTCCTCTCCGCTTACGCGTAAATGTTATGTGTTGTCTGTTTTTCCACTGAAATCAGCGGTTTCGTGCCAAATCCGGCCAGTACTTGTGCGGACTGGGACATCCCTTCCGGTGTTGCTGTGTCACTTGCATTGCGGTACGCTTTCACTTTCTTTTTCGGCTTGCCGTTCGCATCCAATCCGTCGTCAAGTGTCAGACGGAGGATGGCATCGTTGAATTCGATTACTGCCATGCTGCTCACCTCCTCTCACCCGCTATATAGAAATCCGATGAGAAGAGGGATACATTTTTAATGAATTTTCTTTGATTAGCTCTTATAATGAAAAAAGAGACGAAACGAGGTGAACACCGTGGTATTAGAAGGACCGTTTCTTTGGTTTATCCTGTTTTGGACGGTTGTGCTGATCACTTCATTTGCCATCGGCGGTTTTTTCATGTTCCGGAAATTCCTGAAGAAGATGCCGAAGCAGGATGGCCGTTCGGACATGGACTGGGAAGAATATTATGTGGACCAGACGGTGCATTTATGGGGTGAAGATGACAAGCAATTGCTGAATGAGCTTGTGCAGCCGGTTCCGGATCTGTTCCGTCCGGTCGCCAAGCAGAAAATCGCCGGCCGGATCGGTCAACTTGTCCTGGCTGAAAAAGCAAAAGCGGTGGAGCATGAACACATTATTCGCGGCTATATTCTGGCCACCCCCAAGCGGGATCATAAATTCCTGCGCAAAAAGCTCAATGAAATGCAGATCGATGCCGCACCATACGAAGACTATTTCCAAAAATAAAAGCGCTGCCCGTTAATCCGGGACAGCGCTTTTTGTTTCATTTTCCAGTTTTTTATATTTCCACAGCATGGCGATCCGCCACGGCAGAATCATGCCGAATGCCAAAATCCAAAACATGCCGCTCAGCTCGCCCACATCGACTGATGTGCCAATAATCGATTTGATGATCAGCCGCAGCACGAGCAGCCCAATCAGAATAAAAACAAAGGCCTTGGACTGCTTCATATAAATTTTATCACCGCGCACTTCAAAACTCGATGTCCAGATCAGCACAGTCGAAAACAGCATGCCGACCGCGAATGCTTCAAGCACCTGAAGCGGTTCTACCCGAAAAAAAGGAAAAACAAACATGAGCGCTCCCGTCGACATAAACAGCGGCGGTAAGATGATTTTTTTAGCCGTGACCGGATACTTCGCTGCTTTTGAACGGACGACAACCAGCAGAGTACCCATGAACAATGCGATGACGGTTGTCGCAATCAGCATCAATTCCGGCGATATACGTTCAAGCATCGCGATCCTCCTCAGGCAAAACTGCCAATGCGATTAAACGAGGCAGTTGCCTCTTCCATAATACCACCGTGACTACAATCCCTGGAACCCGCCGAAAAATGGGCTCATGACACGGATCAGGTAAGTCATGCCATCAAAAAACAGCAGGACGCCGACCGCGATCATGACACTTCCGCCTACTTTCATGATGGTTCTGCTTCTTCTGCGAACCCAATCCATCCGGGTGATAAAAAACGACAGAACGAAAAATGGAATGGCAAATCCCAACACATAGGCAAGCATATACCATACACCGGCCCCGGGATTGGTTGCGGCCAGTCCATAGACAGCGCCGGTGATCGGGCCTGTGCACGGCGTCCAGCCTGCTGCAAAGGCGATTCCGATGATAAATGTACCGAAGTAGCCGGATGGCCGGTTCTGAAATGTGATTTTCTTATCTTTCATTAGAAAGCTCGGTGTGAATATCCCCAAAATAACAAGACCGAAAAACACGATGAAAATCGCGCCGACCTGGCGGATCACATCATCATAAATGATGAACCAATCACTGAAGAGCGATGTGCTAAAACCGAGTGCGATGAAAATTGCTGAAAAGCCAAGCAGAAAGAAAATCGTATGCAAAATCGCCCGCTGCTGCATCATGCCGCGCTCGTTTTTCAGTTCATTGACACTCATGCCGGTAATATAAGATAAAAAGGCTGGATACAGCGGCAGACAGCAAGGGGAGATGAAACTTAAAAACCCTGCGCCGAACGCTAAAAATAAAGATAACTCCGCAGTCAACACCGTCACTCCCTCTAATTTCCTCTCCCCATCGTACCAAACTTCAAGTCAAAAAGAAGGATGTCTGATTGTGAAATCTTTTTGACAGATACCAGAGATATTGCCATTCTAGGGCTGTTCGACAAGACTATTCTGAAGCAGGTACATTTTATGATACAGACCGCGGGCTGCCAGCAGTTCCTGGTGAGTCCCGCGTTCAATGACTTCACCATGGTGCAGCACTAAAATCAGTTCAGCATCCTGAATGGTGGATAAACGGTGAGCGATCGCAATCGTCGTCCGGCCTTGCCGCATCCGGGCCAAGCTCGTCTGGATGGCAACTTCTGTTTCCGTATCGATATTGGCCGTCGCTTCGTCCAGGACCAGAATGCGCGGATCAGCTGCGACGGTGCGGGCGAACGCCAGAAGCTGTCGCTGACCGCTTGAGAATGTCGACCCCCGCTCGGTCACTTTCTGTTCATAACCATGCGGCAGCATTTGGATGAATGCGTCCGCCTGCACGAACTCAGCCGCTGCCCGGACTTCTTCATCCGTCATCGTCTCATTATGCAGCCGGATATTGCTGTCAATCGTACCATAGAATAAGAACGGATCCTGCAGGACAAGTCCCATCTTCTTTCGGAGTTCCTCGTTCGGATAAGCTTTGACCGAACGTCCGTCAATCCGGATATCACCGCGCTCATACTCATAGAACCGCATCAGCAGGTTAATGATGGAGCTTTTGCCGCTTCCGGTATGGCCGACAAGTGCAACCGTTTCTCCCGGATTCGCCGTGAAGGATATATTTTTCAGCACGTCGTTTTTCCCATCATAAGAAAATGTTACGTTATCGAATTCAATGCGGCCTGCTGTAATTTCCGCCTTCGTTTCCTGCTGTGCCGGTTCTGTGTCCTCTTCATCAAGCACTGTAAACACGCGGGATGCGGCCACAATCGCCTGCTGAAAAACAGACAGCCTTCGCATAACTTGGTTGACCGGTTCAAAAAAGCGGTCGATATAGGTGACGAACGCATAAACGGTACCGACTTCCACTGTATTCGAGAATGATGTAACGCCGAAATAACTCAGCAGCAGAATAATTGCACCTGCATAAATCAGATCAATCGCCGGATGCAGCATCAGGCTGTCCATCCGGATATTTCGCCGGCCCGCTTTGTAATGCTGTTCGTTAATCTGCTCGAATTCGTCCTGCAGCCGGTCCTCCTGACGGAATGCCTGGATCATCGACATACCTTGGAGCGATTCCGAGAGCTTGGCATTCAATTGGCTGAGCCGTTCCCGCAGATCCTGATAAAACACCGAACTGTGTTTACGGTATGCAGTGATGATCCACACGATGATCGGAGCCAACAGCAGGACGAGCAATGCAAGGCGCCAGTTCAGCAACAGCATGGCGATGTACACGCCGACGACGAGAAAAGCGCTTTGCACGAATCCGACAAGCACGCCGACAAACATTTCCTTGATTGCTTCCGTGTCATTCGTCACACGGGACACCGTACTGCCAGCCGGTGTTCTGTCGAAATACCTCATCCCAAGACTATGCACTTTACTGAACACATCAATCCGCAGCTCTCGGATGACTGCCAATGCCACTTCCTGGAATTTCAGGAGCTGAAAATAACTGACGAATACATTCATAATCTGAATCGCGGCATAGGCGGCGGCCAGGCTTATAATGGCATCGGTCGGAAAGAAGCCGGGTGTCAAGTATTGATCGATAAACCGCTTAATGATAAGCGGCCCGAGCACATCGCCTGCTACGGTCAGCGCGAGCAGAAGAAGCGCGAGTGCCAGTACTTTTTTATGCGGTTTCAAATAAGTGAGCAGGCGCTTGAATACATTCCATTGATCTTTGCCCGATAATTTCGGCTGCTGCTCCATTACATTGTGCCTCCTTGTTCGACGAGCGCCTCCAACTGCTGCAAGTCGTACATTTCCCGGTAGCGACCATCCAGTGCCATCAATTCGTCATGCGTACCGGCTTCCGTAATTCGGCCTTCATGCATGACGATGATCTGATGAGCATGCTGGATGGCGCTCAGCCGGTGGGACGTGATGATCGTCGTCTCCCCGGTCCGTGCCGCTTTCAAAGATTCCAGAATGGCTTCCTCGGTTTTTGCATCCACAGCCGACAGGGAATCATCCAGAATCAGCAGTTCCGGTGAAGTCAGCAATGCCCGGGCGATGGAAATCCGTTGTTTCTGGCCGCCCGATAACGATACGCCTCTTTCACCGACGACTGTTTGATACCCTTCAGCAAACTGAAGAATATCCTCATGGATGTGCGCGAGCCGCGCTGCCTGTTCCACTTCAGCATCGGTTGCCTCCGGACGGGCAAAAGCGATATTGTTGCGGATATCCATCGAAAACAGAAAATGATCTTGCGGCACATAACCGATCGCTTCCCGGAGTTTCTGGCGTCTGAAATCGCCAATCGGAATGCCGCCGAATGTAATGGTTCCCCTGTATCCTTCAAATTCGCGGAGCAGGAGCCGGAGAATCGCCGTTTTCCCTGAACCGGTCTTCCCGACAATACCGAGTGTTTCCCCGCGCTGAAGTGTGAAGTGAACATCGTTTAACACCGGTTCTTCGTGATCCTCAAACCGGAATTCCTCTACTTGAAATGCAATGTCCCCTTCCGGCTGTGAATCCAGCGCTTTTTCTTTATCGGTAATATCCGCCGGTACTGCCAGCAGGGACCGGATCCGGTCGTATGAAGCACGGCCGCGTTCCACGATATTAAACAACCAGCCGAACGCAAGCATCGGCCATACAAGCAAGCCGAGATATGTCGTGAACGCAATCAGATCACCGACTGTCATGTCGCTGTTCACGACGAAATAAGCCCCGAATCCGATGGACAGCATGTAACAGATTCCAATGATCGCAGAAATAGTCGGATCAAACAGTGAGTCGATTTTTGCAACCCGGACATTTTTCTCGACCACGTCCGCTGACTTGCGCTTAAAATCTGCGATATCTTCTCCGCTTTGTCCGAATGTCTTTAACACTTTCATACCGGACACGCTTTCCTGCGTTTTGTCATTCAGATCCGAAAATGCTTCCTGAGCGCCATGGAACCGTTCGTGAAGGAGCCGACCATACCAGCTTGTCAGGATAATCATGACCGGGAACGGCAGAATCACGATCAAGGTCAGCTTCCAATTGATTGTAATAGCCATCGCAGCAATGACAAACCCGCCGGTGACAATCGAGTCGACCAGTGTCAGCACACCCGCACTCGCAGTCTGCTGAACTGCCTGCAAATCGTTCGTGGCATGTGCCATGAGATCGCCGACCCGCCGTTTCTGATAAAATGCCGGTGACATCTGGGTGAAATGATGGTACAGGTCCCGCCGTAAATTCCTTGCCAGCACGAGCGATGAACCAAATATCATCTGACGCCACCAATAGCGCAGCACATACATACCTGCCGCTGCCGCTGCCAGAATGCCAAGCCAGCTGATCAGAAACGAAGAAGTCAGGGATCCGGCACTGATTTCATCGACGACAAACCCGATGATTTTCGGCGGCAAGAGCTGCAGCAATGCGACAAGCAGCAGCATGATGACACCGATGATATACTGCTTTTTTCGTTCTTTAAAAAACCAGCTTAAATCCAAGAACACGCGCATATGCTATCTCCTTGTTTCAAAGTTTCTCAACCTGTCTATTTTAGCAAATGACCGACAGCAAGTCCTTGTTTATTATTTTTTTATTGTTGAATTTTATTTTCTTTTGTAATTTCCTACTATTAAAAATGACGACCCGGAAGCAAACCAAAAAGAGCCGGACATTTCTCTGCAATAGAGAAATGTTCGGCTCTGTCTTTTCAGGCACCCGTTAAATTGGCTTTCGCTTGCTCAAGCTGTCGGCGAACTTGTTCGAATCCTGTACCGCCAGCGGAATTTCGTCTCGCCACGGCATTCTCTGGTGCGAGGGCTTCATAAATATCCGTCCCGAACAGCGGACTTGCTTCCTGCAGTTCGGAAAGCGGCAGGTCTTTCAAGTAAATTCCCCGCTGAATGCACGTAAAGACCAAGCGGCCCGTCACATCATGCGCTTCGCGGAACGGCATCCCTTTTGCCGCCAGATAATCCGCGAGCTCGGTCGCATTCGAAAAATCCGAATGGACGGCTGCTGTCAGCCGTTCAGTCTGCACGGTCATCGTGCTGACCATCCCTTCGAAAATCCGCAATGAGCCCTTCAGTGTTTCCACCGTATCGAACATGCCTTCCTTGTCTTCCTGCATGTCCTTATTATAGGCAAGCGGCAGCCCTTTTAATATTGTTAGCAACCCGATCAAATTGCCGTAAACGCGGCCGGTCTTCCCGCGGATCAATTCCGCCATATCCGGATTCTTCTTCTGCGGCATAATGCTCGATCCGGTTGAAAAGGCATCATCCAGTTCAATGAACCGGAATTCTTCGCTCGACCATAAGATGATCTCTTCGGCCAGACGCGACAAATGCATCATGAGAATTGAAGCATCAGACAGGAATTCCAGGATGAAATCCCGATCGCTCACCGCGTCAATGCTGTTCGGATAAATGTCCGAGAAGCCGAGCAGTTCAGCCGACAGCTCCCGGTCGATCGGGAATGTCGTCCCGGCCATCGCGCCGGCCCCAAGGGGCGATACGTCGATGCGCTTCAGTGATTCCGTCAAACGTTCCCGGTCGCGCTGAAGCATCCAGAAATACGCCATCAGATGATGGGCGAATGAAACGGGCTGGGCCCGTTGAAGATGCGTATATCCCGGTGCCAGTGTTTCCACATGCTGCTCAGCCTGGCTGATCAGCGCTTCCTGGAAGCCGCCGATCAATTCAGTGATTTCCTGCACGTTGCGTTTCAAATACAAATGCATATCTGTCGCGACTTGATCATTCCGGCTCCGGGCGGTATGCAGCTTGCCGCCGACCGGTCCGACATCATCAATCAGGTGCTTCTCCAAATTCAGGTGGATATCTTCCTGTGCCGCTGAATAAGCAAGATCACCGGCTGCCGCTTTTTCTTGCAGCCGGCTGAGTCCCGCCCGGATCACTTGCGCATCTTCCTGCGATAATATCTTGCATTGTTCAAGCATCGTTACGTGCGCGATGCTTCCTTCAATATCTTCTGCGGCGAGCTTTTGGTCAAACGAAATGGAGGCGCCGAATTCATCCACCCATTCCTCTGCCGACTTCTGAAAACGCCCGCCCCACAGTTTTTTGGTCATGCTTTCACCTTTTCCTTGGCATGAACGCTTGAATGGACGACAGTCGGCAGTCCCCATAATTCAATGAATCCAGGCGCTGATTCGTGATTGAACGCATCACCTGCAGAATACGTCGCCAAGTTTTCGTCGTACAGGGAATTCGGTGATTTGCGGCCTTCCACGATGGCATGGCCTTTAAACAGCTTCACGCGGACTGTTCCGTTCACGTATTGCTGGGTTTCATCGAGGAACGCTGTCAATGCGGGAGTGAGCGCGGAGAACCACAGTCCCTCATAAATCAATTCCGTCAATTTTTTCTCGATTACCGGCTTGAAATGCGCCAGCTCTTTAACGAGCGTCAAATCTTCCAGTTCCTTATGGGCCGTGAGAAGTGTGATTGCCCCCGGGCACTCATAAATTTCACGGGATTTGATGCCGATGAGGCGGTTCTCGACGTGATCGATACGCCCGACACCATGTTTGCCGGCAACCCCATTCAATGCGCCAATCAGATCAGCAAGCTTATATGGAATGCCATTGAGCGAAACCGGTACGCCTTTTTCAAATCCGATCTCTACGACATCCGGCACATCCGGCGTTTCTTCCAGCGGCACTGTCAGCGCGTAAGCTTCAGCAGGCGGTGCAATCCAAGGATTTTCAAGAATCCCGCATTCATTGGAACGGCCCCATAGATTCATATCAATCGAGAACGGGCTATCCAGGTTTATCGGAATCGGGATATCATGTTCTTTTGCATAATTGATTTCTTCATCACGCGTCCAGCCCCATTCACGCACCGGTGCCAACACTTCAAGTGATGGATTCAGCGCTTTAACGGAAACTTCAAAGCGAACCTGGTCGTTCCCTTTCCCTGTGCAGCCATGCGCGACCGCATCCGCTTTGTATTCTTCTGCGATTTCCACAAGTTTCTTAGAGATGAGCGGACGGGACAGCGCAGACACAAGCGGATACTTGCCTTCATATAAAGCGTGCGACTGCAGTGCGGTGAGCGCAAACTGTTCAGCGAATTCGTCTTTCGCATCCACCATCAGGCTCTCAGAAGCGCCGATCGTTAACGCCTTCTGCTTGATGGCCGCCAAGTCTTTTCCTTCACCAACATCCAGACAGACAGCAATGACCTCATATCCTTTTTCCACAAGCCACGGAATTGCAACGGATGTATCCAAGCCGCCCGAATAGGCCAGCACTACTTTCTTTTTCATAAACAAACACTCCTTTGAATTTTTATTCATATTTAATCAATGAAAGGAGTATAACACGGCATAATTAATGATTCAACCGAATAAGCATGCATATTTAAAAAAACTTTTTGAATGCCCTTTCATTAAAAACCTCAAAAAAAAGAATGGAATATTGGTATTCCATCCTTTTGCTTGTCAGCTTCCCATTGCTTATTCAGCTGTATCTGTTTCCGTCTCGGTTTCCGCTTCTGTTCCAGCTTCTTCTTCTGCAGAAATCGCTTCTCCGTCAATCGTATACTCGTGCGTTTCAAGATTGATCCGGACTTCGGCTATTTTGCCATTCTCAAAATTGGTGAACAGGAAGCCGATCTCATCTTCCCGGACGATCGGCTGACCGAGAATGGCAAGTCGTGCCAGTTCTTCGCCTTGAATGAACGCTTCAAGGGCGGCAGCCTGTCTGGCAGACTCTTCATCTTCGAGAATCGTGATGGTTCCAGCTTCCGCTTCAAGCGGGAACTGACCGCTCGGCGTGCCTTCATATTCTACAAGCACTTTCTGTCCGGCCGCAATCTGGTTCAATGCCGATTCAGTCACTTCAGATCCGTCGTCTGCAAACACTTCGGTTTCTTCCCCGACGGAAAAGAAAACGTTATTCACGAGGAATCCTTCTGCGGTCACTTGTGTTACAAAGCCTTCTTCTTCAAAAGCCTGCAGTTCTTCATCCGGCTCCACAGTAGTCTCTTCTTCGACCGTCTCTTCTTCTTCCACCGCTTCTTCGACTGGTTCCTCTTCAGGTGCAGCCTCTTCGACTACTTCTTCTTCTGTTACCACTTCTTCTTCGACTGTTTCCTCTTCAGGTGCAGTTTCATCTGCACAGGCCGACAGGAATAACGCAGTGATTGCGATCAATGTCCATTTTTTCATCGGTCATCCTCCTTTTCATTTTTTATCAAAAAACCGCCTTCCGAACCGTTCTGAAAGCCGTGGCAGCAATTGATGAAGCTTCGCGCCTGCACCTGAGAGCCGCGGAAGATTGACTTCCCTTACCGGTTGTTCCAATACACTGACGATTTTACGGGCAACTGTTTCAGGTTTCAAGAGAAAACGGCCTGCGCTCTGCCGGTAACGGCCGGTAGTATCCGCCAAATCGAGAAATCCCGTATCCACCGGCCCGGTGTTGACTACCGTCACCACTGCGCGTCCTTCCGTCTCCATCCGCACTGCGCTTGCATAGCCGAGCAGCGCATGTTTGCTCGCAGCATACACCGATGCTTTCGGTGTTGCCACCTTGCCGGCCAGCGACGCGATATAAATCAAATGAATTCCGGGATTCGTTTTCAGCAGATGACCGGTCATCGTCATAACTGACAGCACATTCACTTCAAACGTGTCCCGCATCTCTTCTTCGGCCTGGGTTTCGGCATACTGAAAAAAACCGATGCCCGCTCCGAACACAACCGCATCAAGTACCGGCAGGCTGGCAAGGAGCCGGTCTGTGTCCCGGCTGTGCCGGAAATCCGCCTGGATGGTCTCTGCTCCGGCTGCCGCCAATTGCCCCAATTCCGTTTCACTGCGGCCAGCTGCAATGACCCGGTGGCCAGCTGCCAGAAGCTGCAATGCCAGCGCTTTCCCGATTCCACCGGTGGCGCCTGTCACGAGCACGGTTTTACGCCCGGGCATACCACAGTACTCCCCGGTCATCCGTCTGTTCGGTAATAAGCCCGTCTTCGAGCAGATAATCAAGCTGGCCGATTGTTTCAGACAAAGTCAGTCCCAATTCTTTTTCATATTTTCGGGGGAACAAGCGCTTCGCAAGTTCATATGTCGTCGCTTTTTCATCTGCCAGCATGCCATACACTTTCATAGCCCGCTCGTGCTGATTCACCAGGCGGGCAGCGATCAATTCGTGAATATTCCGGACATCGATTCCATGTCCGCTGTAGACAATATTGACCGGCATTTCAAGCAGGCGCTTCAGCACGCTGTTATATTGAATCAGCGATTTCGGCCGGCCGTCTTCCGGGTCAAGCGGCGGTTCGATAAGCGGATTGGAAGATACTGTCGCCAGCACATTATCCCCGCCGATCAATTCCCCGGACACGGGGTTCCAGAATGCCAAATGGCTTTGCGCATGGCCGGGTGTCTCCATGACAAGCCATTCGGGATGGCCCGGCAGCTGATCCTCTTCTTTTAGATATCCGTCGAGGGGTTTGCTGCCGATCAGCTGAACCGGCCGTTTCATCTTCTCCACCCAATGCATTGCTTCACCCGGCACGCCTTCCTCGTGCAGCCGGTCGCTGTAAAATGCATCATGATACTGAAGAAACGCTTCATCGCGCTTCAGCCAAGCATCATTATAAATGTGACCGTATAGCCGGGCATCAGGGAATCCATCCACCCAGCCTGCATGGTCCGGATGATGATGCGTCAGAACCACCTGCTCCACGTCTTCTGTACGGAATCCTGCCTGTTCTATTCCCTTTTTCAAAGCCTTCCATGCATCCGGGGTTTTCGGCCCGGCATCCACAAGGGTCAGCATATCCCCTTCCATCAGATAGGAATTGACATCTCCAACTGCGAACGGCGTCGGGATCACGATTTTATGTATAGGCATACTGCTCATCCTCTCAAAATGAATGCTTATTCACTCAGTGTACAGTGCCGGCCGCCGTTTGACAAACACAGCTATTCCCCGTATAATCCTTTTGACTATATAAGGCACTGAAAAAGACCAGTACGGACGATGAAGGTGCACAGAGAACGGCCCGCAGCTGAGAAAGCCGTCTCCTATCATGTCCCGAACCTGCTTTTGAGCCGCCATGGAAACATGGCCGACTGTCCGCGTTAAGGGCTTTTGAGCGTGTCCCGCTGCGGACAAATTCAGGTGGTACCGCGGAAACAAAGCGTTTTCGTCCTTGAAGGGTTATTCAAGGATGGAACCGCTTTTTATTTTGAAGGAGTGAAAAAGATGAAAATTGTATGCGTAGGTGCAGGATCGATGGCCGAAGCCATGATCAACGGCTGGATCCGGAAGCGGATTTTACGGCCGGGCGATATTGCGGTCATGAACAAGTCAGATGAAGATCGGCTGGATTATCTTACACACGAATATGGCGTGAGGCAAGTGAATGACGAAATGAGCATGCTCGAAGAAGCGCCGTTCATCCTTTTAGCCGTCAAACCGAAAGATGTAAAAGTCGCGCTGTCTGCGGTCCGGGAATTCATCCGGCCGGATGCGGTTATTCTATCGGTCGTTGCCGGTGTATCGATCGATTCCATTCAGGAAGCAGCCGGCAATATTGCCGTGGCCCGCACGATGCCGAATACATCGGCACACGTCGGGAAGTCGGCGACAGGGGTCGTCTGGAGCAAAGCGGTTACAAAAGAACAGCAGTACGAGATCCGGGACCTGCTCAATTCCATCGGGAGTGTGACCGTTGTTCCTGAAGACAAACTGCACGGCGTAACCGGAATCGCCGGCAGCGGGCCTGCTTACCTGTATCTGATGGCAGAAGCGATGGTGGAAGCGGGAATGGAAAGCGGCCTTGAACATGCCGATGCGATGCGGCTCGTCCGGCAGACATTCCTCGGTGCTGCCGATATGATGCAGCATGACGACTTCAGCGTGCTCCGCAAGAGAATCACGAGTCCGAACGGCACAACAGCTGCGGGATTGAACGCCCTGATTGAAAACGGTTTTAAAGAGACCGTCCATGAAGGTGTCCGCAGTGCCGTGGCCCGCTCGAAAGAACTTGGCCAGGAATATAATTAATGAACGCTCAGAAGGCAGCTAAACAGCTGCCTTCTGTTTTTTTATCGTTTGCTTTTTTGTCCGGGGCTGCAAAAAACCGCACCTGTCAGCTACATGGTATCAGAATCAATCAGGCATTTTTACTGCGTCGCCGTGAAAGAACTGTCTATAATAGAATCGGAATATTTGCTGCGTCCTGCAGGTTTCATTCCATAAAATCACAGAAGCGTCTGCACAGTCAGAGGAGGAAAACAGAATGGTAAAATTATTTGAACCGTATACAATCCGGAACGTCACATTCAAAAACCGCATCGTGATGGCACCGATGTGCATGTATGAAGTATTTGAAGAAGATGGGATCGTCACCGACTGGCATCGCATCCATTACGCGACACGCGCCGTCGGCCAAGCGGGACTCGTCATCCTGGAAGCGACCGCTGTTCAGCCGGAAGGCCGGATTTCTTCACAGGATCTCGGCATCTGGGCCGATGAACATATCGAAGGCCTGGCTGATGTTGTGCGCCTTGTTCAGGCACACGGCGCCAAAGCCGGAATCCAGCTTGCCCACGCCGGCCGCAAGGCAACAGTCGATGGCACAATCCATGCACCGAGTGCTGAAGCATTCAGCGATAATTATAAAACACCGGCTGCAATGACGGCCGATGACATTAAAGCAACAATCGAGGCATTTAAAAAAGCAGCTGTGCGTTCAGAGAAAGCCGGTTTTGATGTGATTGAACTGCATGCGGCCCACGGCTACCTGATCAATCAATTCCTGTCCCCACTCACGAACAAGCGGAAGGATGATTACGGCGGAAGTGCTGAAAACCGTTACCGCTTCCTCCGGGAAGTCACGGATGCAGTCCGTTCAGTGTGGGACGGGGTGCTGTTCGTCCGGATTTCCGCATCGGACTGGACAGAAGGCGGCATGACTCCGGAGGATTATGTACAGATGACCAAATGGATGAAAGAACAGGGTGTTGACCTGATCGATGTATCCTCCGGCGCTGTAGTACCTGCGAAAATCGATGCGTACCCGGGTTACCAGGTGCCATTCTCCGAGACCATCAAGCACGGCACACCGATTGCCACCGGGGCTGTCGGCCTGATCACAGAACCGGTCCAGGCCGAGGAAATCCTGAAAAACGACCGGGCGGATCTCATCTTCCTTGCCCGGGAACTGCTGCGGGATCCGTACTGGCCGAACCGGGCAGCAAAAGAATTGAAGGCGGACATCGACGTACCTGTGCCATATGTGCGCGGCTGGTCGTGACGTAAAAAAAGCTGGTTCCCCCAAAAGGAACCAGCTTTTTTATTCATCCGGAAGCAGCCGGTCTTTATTCCAGTAAAATTCCCGGAAATCTTCCGCGATATACACCGGGTTGAATACAGATCCCGCTTCCCCAAGGAGCTCCCTATGATCGCTGGGCAAAAACCGGGCACTCAGGTGGTTAATGATCAGGGCTTTAGCGCCTGCCTGCCGGGCGGTTTCGGCTGCTTCTTTCACCGTCGAATGACCGTAGTCCCGGGCCAGGTCCGCTGTTGTCTGATCGAATGTCCCTTCATGGACGAGAACATCTGCATTCCGGGCGAGCTTCACAGCCGCTTCGGTATACCGGGTATCGCCGAGGATCGCAACAGTAAATCCGTCCTTGCCCGGAGCTGTCACTTCTGCGCTTCTGATGATCACTCCATTTTCAAGTGTTACATCCTCCCCGTTCTTCAGCCGGCCGAGAAGCGGCCCTTTCGGCACACCCAGTTCGCGGGCTTTCTCTGCAAGCAGCACAGGCGGCAGCGGCTTCTGACGGATCCGGTAGCCATAGCATGGAATCACATGTTCCAACAGATGCGCTTCCACCGAAAACATATCGTCTTCAAAGACCACTCCGTCCTCCGCTTCCACGAACTCCAGCGGATAAGACAGATGCGTCCGGCTGAGCCGGAGCGTCGCAAGCACCCACTCCTCAAGCCCTTTGGGTCCGTATAGTGTCAGCGGTTCACTGCCGCCAAGAAATGACCGGGAGCCGAGCAGCCCGGGCAGTCCAAAGATATGATCCCCATGCATATGGGTGATGAAGATCTTTTCTATTTTCCTGGGCTTCAGGGTCGTCCGGAGAATCTGATGCTGGGTCGCTTCCCCGCAGTCAAAGAGCCAGACCGCTCCTCGCTCCTCGAGCAGTTTCATCGCAAGTGCGCTCGTATTGCGTTCTTTCGACGGCATGCCGCCGCCGGTGCCTAAAAACAGTAATTGCATAGTTTTTTACTTCCTCTCATGATCATCCAGAAAATCCTTACTGAAACTTGTCTCCGATCCTGTTGCCGGCCGTTTATGTGCCGTTCCTTTTCGGAGCATCTTTTTGCCGAATTTCGCTTCAAGGCTGGTCATGACATCTAGGATCGGCTCGTCTTTTGCATGCTTTTCATAATCAAAAAGCGACAGCTGTTCCGTCGCGCTCTGCTTCTCTGTCACATTAGATATAGTAACGCCGAGCAAACGAAGCGGTTCTCCATCCCAATGGCGGTCGAACAGCGAAATCGCTTCTTTTGCGATGGCCTCTTCCGCATAAACAAGATTTCTGAGTGTGACGCTGCGCGTCCGGTTTTGCCAGTCGGCCGTGCGCATATGAACTGTAACGGTCGGACCGGCCAGTTCTTTGGCATCGAGCCGGCGGGCCACGGTCCGGCTGAGTGACCGGAGTGTTTCATGAAGCCGGGCATCCTCCGTTTCATCCATCGGCAGTGTTGTCGACGCGCCGATACTTTTCGTATCATAGACGGATTCCGGATCAACGTCCCGTCCGTCGATGCCGTTCGCCCGTTTCCGGAGCCGGGTGCCGTACTTGCCGAGCTTCTCTTTAATCTGTCCTTCATTGGCCCCGGCCAGATCGCCGATGGTTTTAATGCGCAGCTCATTCAATTTCCGGGCAGTGCTTTCACCGACGCCGTGCATTTCAATGACCTCAAGCGGCCACAGCTTTTCTTCGATATCCCGCTTTCTGAGGACTGTGATGCCCATTGGTTTTTTCATATCCGACGCTGTCTTTGCCAAAAATTTATTAGGAGCGATGCCGATGGAGCAGGGGAGGTCGAGCTCAGACTTGATGCGCTGCTGGATTTCTTCCGCGATTCCAATCGCATGGCGGGTTTGCGCCAATTCCGTGATATCGAGATATCCTTCATCAATCGATACCGGTTCAACAAACGGGGTGTAAGAACGCAGCAAATCGAAGATCGCTTTGGAGGCAGCCCGATACCGGTCAAAATTCGGCGGCAAAATCAACAGTTCGGGATATTTGCGCTTTGCTTCAAACACCGGCATCGTCGTATAGATGCCATGGGCCCGCGCCTCATAGGAACACGTTACGATGATTCCCCGGCGTTCTTTCGGATTTCCGGCTATCGCGAGCGCTTTTCCCTTTAGGGAGGGATCATGGGATTGCTCGACCGAAGCATAAAAACTGTTCATATCGATATGGAAAATCACCCGTCCCGCCATGCTAATCGCTCCAATGCAGTGTTTTCTTCAGTGTACCAAATTTTTGTTTTTCTATATACTTCAGCGCTATTCCACCCAACACAAAAAGGGGCTGTCCGAAAAGGTCAAAAGATTCGTTGACGGCACCTCTCGGCCCGGGATGGGGAAACCGGACGCTTTCCGCGGACGGACGTCCGAGCCACCGCCGCTCATGCTTCACGGCGAGGGTCTCGGCCACCCGTTCTTCCGCCGGAGTCGCCGGTTTCCTGTCCATCCCGGCTTAAGAGACAGGGGCAGATCAGAAAAACGCGTATCTCACCGTTTCAGTGAATGGGATCAGCAAATAGTAGATTAAAAAGGGCGGGAAGAGGATTGGAACCCTCTTCCCGCCTTTATACATTTTTTATTATGGTTGTCTCTTTCACTGGCCTGGCACGGAACAGCGGAAGCCAGCGAACAGCAGCGGCAAAGCCGTTGCCGCTGCTATTTGCGACGAGCTTGCGCAGGAGCAAGCGAGTGTTTACGCAGCAGAAGCCGTTCCGTTATGGAAGAACATCTGGGCAAGATAAGTCTAAGGGCTTTTTGGACAGCCTCATTCAGAATATCTCTTATTCAGCTGCCGCTTTTACAACTTCCACAAGCAGATCCGCCAGTTTTTCAAGTTCTTTCACCGGCATGCGTTCATTTTTTGTATGGATTTCTTCATAGCCGACGCATAAATTGACAGTCGGGATGCCGAACCCGGCAATGATGTTGGCGTCACTCCCGCCGCCGCTCGTCAGGATCGGTGACGGACGGCCGATCGCCGCCGCCGCCTGTTTCGCCACTTCCACAACCCGGGCGCCTTCTTCAAAGCGGAAACCCGGGTACATGAGCTGCACATCCGTTTCAGCCCGGCCGCCGAATTTTTCGGCCGCTTCGCTGAACGCCTGCACTATATGGTCCGTTTGCTTATTCAGTTTGTCCGGATTGATCGAACGGGCCTCGGACAGTACGTATGCTTCCTCACAAACGATATTCGTTGCCTGACCGCCTTCAAACCGGCCGATATTTGCGGTCGTTTCCTCATCGATGCGTCCGAGTTTCATCGCTGAAATCCCTTTGGCTGCCAGCGTGATGGCCGATACACCTTTTTCCGGTGCCACACCGGCATGAGCGGTTTTGCCGTAAATTGTTGTGTGAAGCTTCGCCTGATACGGCGCAGCCGTCACAATGCCGCCGACTTTGCCGTCACTGTCCACGGCGTAGCCATACTCAGCTTCCACGAGCGACCGGTCCAGTTCTCTTGCACCGGCGAGGCCGCTTTCCTCCCCCGCTGTGATGACGAACTGAATTTTCCCATGATCGATCTTCTGCTCTTTAAGCACACGGGCCATTTCAAATAACGCGGCAATCCCCGCTTTGTCATCCGCACCCAGAATCGTTGTGCCGTCCGTCACCACATAACCGTCTTTCACCGAGGGCTTCACGCCTTTTCCTGGTACGACTGTGTCCATGTGGACGGTGAAATAGATTGAATCCGCTTCATCTTTCGTCGCCGCAAGCGTTGCGATCAAGTTGCCGGATGCGTGCCCGTTTCGGGACGCCGCGTCGTCTTCCGTTACATCAAATCCGAGATCTGCCAGTTTCTTCTGCAGGACGGCTGAAATTTCCGCCTCCTGTTTTGTTTCCGAATCGATTTGGACCAGCTCCAGAAATTCCTGGAGCAACCGTTCTTTATTCATCCTGTCACCTCATTAAGTCTGGTTAAAAATTTCCTTATAATGGAATATTGCCGTGTTTTTTGAATGGCCGGCTCTCTTTTTTATTGCGCATCATCTCCAGCCCCTGGATCAGTTTGATCCGGGTGTCGCGCGGATCGATGACATCATCCACCATGCCTCGGGATGCTGCGACATAGGGATTGGCGAACTTCTCCCGATACTCTTCGATTTTCTGGGCCCGGGTTTCTTCCGGGTTATCGCTTTTTTGGATATCCCGGGCAAAAATGATATTCGCCGCCCCGTTCGGCCCCATGACGGCGATTTCCGCATTCGGCCAAGCGAACACGAGATCCGCCCCGATTGATTTCGAGTTCAGTGCGACATACGCACCACCATAGGCTTTGCGCGTGATCACCGTCATCTTCGGAACCGTCGCTTCCGAATACGCGTACAGGATTTTTGCGCCGTGGCGGATAATGCCGCCATGTTCCTGCTTGATGCCCGGGAAAAAACCGGTGACATCTTCAAATGTGATAATCGGCACATTGAATGAATCACAGAAGCGGATGAAGCGGGCCGCCTTATCCGATGAATCAATATCCAGACCGCCGGCCATCACTTTTGGCTGGTTGCACACCAATCCGACCGTTTCACCTTTGATGCGGGCGAAACCGACAACAATATTGCGGGCAAATTCCTTCTGCACTTCCATGAAGGAATCGGCATCGGCCACTTCCCGGATCACGTTGCGCACATCATACGGTCGCGTCGCTTCATATGGCACGAGATCCGCTAGATCCGGCCGGTAATCATCGGTCTGTCCGCCGTCGAGCCGCGGCGGTTTTTCTTCATTGTTCTGTGGCAAGTAGCTGATTAGCTGCCGCACCTGCTCCAAAGCTTCTTCTTCTGTTTCCGCCCGGAAATGCGCATTGCCACTGATGGCGTTATGTACTTTGGAACCACCCAGATCTTCGGATGAAATCTTCTCGCCTGTGACCGTTTCAATCACTTTCGGACCGGTGATGAACATCTGGCTCGTTTTATCGACCATGAACACGAAATCCGTGATGGCCGGTGAATACACCGCTCCGCCCGCACACGGCCCCATAATAACCGAAATTTGCGGCATGACACCGGAATAAATCGCATTGCGGTAAAAAATGTGGCCATAGCCATCAAGTGACAGGACGCCTTCCTGGATACGGGCGCCGCCCGAGTCATTCAAGCCGATGAACGGAGCGCCATTTTTCGCAGCCAGATCCATGACATTGGCAATTTTTTGCGCATGCATTTCACCAAGCGCACCGCCGAATACGGTAAAGTCCTGTGAGAACAAATAGATGGGCCGGCCATCCACCTTCCCGTAACCGGTCACGACACCTTCACCCGGTCCTTCGCCCATTCCGAAGTCTGTCGTCCGGTGCTCGACGAATGGACTGAGTTCGACAAATGATCCTTCATCCACCAGTAAATCGATCCGTTCCCGGGCTGTCAGTTTGCCTTTTTCATGCTGTTTGTCAATCCGGTCGCTGCCGCCGCCGAGTTCGATTTTCGTTTTACGGTCATACAATTCATTGATCTTTTCGTAAATGTCCATTACCGTTTCTCCTTTTCGCCGCTTTTTTCACATAATTCGTAAAGGACGCCTTTTGAGGATTTCGGGTGAAGAAATGCAACAAGCGCACCGCCTGCCCCTTTTTTCGGCACCTCATTCAATAGCTGAACCCCGTTGCCGCGCAATTCTTCCATCCGGCTGTCAATATCATTGACCCCGAAGGCGATATGATGCACACCTTCCCCTTTTTTCTCAATGAATTTGTAAATCGCACTTGTTTCACTCATGGGTTCCAGCAGTTCAAGTTTAACATTGCCTGCATCGATGAAGGCTACCCGCACTTGCTCGGATTCCACTTCTTCAATCTTCAGCAGCGGACAGCCGAACGTATCCGTATAATAGGAAACTGCTTCGTCCAGGTTTTTTACAGCAATGCCGATATGATCAACACGTTCCATTTCCCTTCCACCTCCTGCTGTTCTCTCTTTTCATTGTACTGATTCAATGTGCAATTCGCCACTCCGCTTTTAACTTCCTCCCGTTATGTGGTATGATTTTGTCAGGAATCGAACGTAAAGGAGTAGAATGACCGCATGCGAAACAAAAATTTCCGTACATTCATCATTTATATGATGATCGGTATCATGGTTCTCTCGAGCTTGCTGTTCGGGATCAGTTTCATCCTGTAAGTAATGAGTACGTATATATGATAAAAGCAGGGTCGCTTTACTGCTCCCCTGCTTTTCATTTTCAGTTCTGGAGGATCAGATGCTATCACAAGTCTACAGACGCTCATCTTTCCGCACGGGTGCCATCATAGCGCTGCTTGTTGTGCTCTTTGTGCTGACTTTTTTCTTTCCGCCTTTATTTGAATCTTTTTTTTCATTGGTGAAAGACAGTTTCATCTCCATTCACTTGCTGTTTGAAATAACCGCCATTTTCACCTCTTTCAGTATCGCCTTATATGGCTGGGTCTCGACCCGGCATATGGAGCAGGAAATCCCGCCGCTTTTGCCGGCATTCTTTTTAGCAGTCGCTGTTTTTGATTTATTCCACGCGTTTACGTTTATGGGAATGCCCGAATTTTTCGGTGAAGTCAATAACCATAATTCCACGTGGTTCTGGACAGTGGCCCGCCTGACGGAAGCGGTTGTTTTCCTGGCAAGTGCTTCCCTGCTCAGCCGGAAACAACAAAAACCGAGCCATAACTTGTTTTTATTGGCGGCCGCTTACACTGTTTTTGTTTCATATGTGATTTTTTCAGAATCTTTTTTCCTTCCGCAGCTTCTTGGCGAAAATGGACCAAATCAATTGAAAGTGCTGTTGGAAACCATAGTTGCCGTTTTGCACCTGACAGCGATTTTCGTCCTGTTCCGGCAGGTGCGCCATGAAAAGCGGAATGTTCCGGGCGAATTTTTCATCGCTTCCGTTGCAATTATTTTCGCTTCCATCTTTTTTATGAGTTACAGTACGACCACGGATTTCTTCAGCTTGTCCGGCCATATTTTTAAAGCGATCGGTTATGTAGCCATCATGCGGGTCGTGTACTTGCGGAATATCGAAGAACCTTTCCTGAAAATCAAATTGCTGCATGACCGCAACCGCAGCATTTTGAATACGGTGGATATCGGCATGATCGAGACTGACGCCCATGGGGTGATCCGTTTTCTCAATATCCCGGCAAAGCTTGCCCTTCAGACATCCGATCAGCAGGGGCTCGGCAAGTCTGTGTATACATTTAACGCAGCCGGCGAAAACGTCCATGATTTCACGACGATGAAACGCACAAACGGGGAGCAGTTCCCCGCAGAAGTGGAACGGTTCCCGCTTATGGAAAAAGGGCGCGTCACCGGTTATGTATACACCATGCGGGATTTGACGGATGCTATCCGGCAGGAGGAAATGGAAAAAGAACAGCAGCAGCTGGAATTTGAACTGAAAACTGCTGCCGCCGTCCAGAATTCCCTCCTGCAGTCCAATACGCACAATCAGCATGACCATATCGGCGTCATCAGCATCCCGTACCGGCAGCTGAACGGTGATTTCTATGATATCAATGTCACCCGCAATTACACGCTGTTTTCCGTGGCGGATGTCAGCGGCAAAGGGATACCGGCTGCCATTCAGATGTCCATGATTACATACGCCATGGAACAGAGCAACCCGATGATCGAAGAGCCGCATGAAGTGCTCGGCTCGCTTAATCATTTCGTCAGCCGCTATACAGCTGATACCAATTTCATCACGATGTTCATCTGTTTCTTCAATGAACTTACCGGCGAGCTTGCCTATAGTTCAGGCGGCCATGAACCGGCGCTTGTATACCGGGCGGCTACCGGGGAAATTGAAGAGCTGCAGACAAAAGGAGCAGGTCTCGGATTCATAGAAACACCAACGTATGAAACAAGATTCACCCGCCTCTTTGATGGTGATTTTGTCGTGCTGTATACAGATGGCATTTCAGAAGACCGGGGACGTGAAGAAATCGATTCACCTGATGTACTGAAAGCAGGAATGCTCCAAGTGGACCGGAGCCTGCCCGCCCGGATCGTTGCTGAAAATTTGCTGGATTATGTACAGGCCAATAAAATTGCACCTGCTACGGATGATCAGACAATTGCTGTGCTTAAAAAGATGGAAAACCGCCGGGCTGCCGGGAAAGAATCTCAGGTGTAAGAAACTGCAGACCGCCAGTCCGATCATCGGACCGGCGGTTTTTCAGCAATTTCGGCCTTTGCATAAAGGAAAACGCCGACCCATTTGGATCAGCGTTTTCTATTTACTGCATAACCGCTCTCAATTCTTCCCTCATTTCCATACTGTATCCTCCGTCTCCGCCATCTCCGCACCCGGTAAGCAGCAGTCCCGCTGACAGAATCAACAGAACCAGTTTTTTCACTTCACCCACCCCTGTTCATCAGTTTGCAAGTGCTCGGTCACCGGCAAGCAAACATAAGAAACACCACTGTGCTGCAGTTCGTTTTCAGGGGAATTCAATTGTGGCCAAAAGGTATGCATCTCTTATTATTCCACTTTTAATTTATCTAAATTTTCTGATTAAATAAAGAAGAATCTTTAATTATGCAAAGTAAAACACCCGACACTCAGGAGGTTGCCGCATTGGCAAGAGGCATGGATTTTTTCGGTTCAAACCCTTTATATGATTGTTTGATCTCTAAATATTCTTCCATTTCACCGATGAATCGGTACAGTCCCGCCATTGCGATAAAAGTTTCGTGATTTTTCGGGAGCGGCATTTCAGCAAATTCCTTCTTGACCCGGTTCAGTTTTTCAAGGTAATCGCCGGCCGTATTGCCGGAATGCACATGTTCTGAAATGTCTTCCATGAATTCCGCAATGAGATGCGACTGGCCGACGATGACCGGCAGCGTCGTGATTGCCGGCAGTACCCGTTCAATGATTTCAAATTGCCGTTCACGCATATCAAAATACATATAGTAACGGTTTTCTTTCCGCGCCAAATGATTTTCAACATCCTGGTAAGCCAACGCTTTTGCTTTCGACAGCAGTTGTTCCACTTCCGTAAGCTCCCGGCCATCCCACATCGATTCCCCTTTATGGAGATAAGTCGCCACTTCCCGGAAAATGGTGGAATAATAATCTTCCAGCCGAATCCGGTACTGCTCTAGTTTTCTATCAATGCTTGGCATATAAAGATTAACGAGAAGCGCTGTGCCGAAACCGATGATCATTAAAAGCAGTTCATTGCCGAAAAAACTCCACGTCAGACTGCCGAAATTGAGAATATGCAGCAAAATGACCGTGCTGGATATGAAGCCATCCGTCAGTCCAAGCGAGACAAGGACAGGAATGAACAACACCAGTATGAGACCGAGCACGAATGGCTCGTAGGCGAAGGCTTCGAAAAACAAGAACGCATACAGAATCGCAATGAGTGAAGCTGCAAAGCGGGAGAAAACGGCACGCACTGATCGCCGTTTCGTCGGCTGGATGCACAAGATCGCCAGGATGCCGGCGGAGACATAATATTCAAGATCCAGCAGCAATGCAATATAGATGGCGACCGGCGCCCCGACTGCCGTTTTTAAGGTCCGGTAGCCGATCGAAAAAGGTTTCAGCTTCATACATGACTCCTTCCTGAAAATGAAAAATGCCCCTATAAGGGGCATTTTTCCATCATACTTCTTCGCAATGCTCTTCCATCAATGCCTGCAGATGTGTAATAACCGACATCGGGTCGTGGCCTTCGATTTCATGCCGTCCGACTTCCGCGACGACCTGGCCATCTTTCAGAAGTGCAAAAGACGGGGATGACGGCAAATGGTCTTCGCCGAACAAAGCGCGTGCCTGTGCTGTCGCTTCTTTATCCTGTCCCGCAAACACTGTATACAGATGATCCGGACGCTTATCATAATGAAGCGAATGAAGCGCTGCCGGACGTGCAATCCCGCCGGCACAGCCGCATACCGAGTTTATCATGACAAGGCTTGTTCCTTTTTCAGCAAATGCCTGCTCGACTTCTTCCGGCGTCCGCAGTTCTTCGTATCCACCAGTCACCAATTCCTGACGGGCTTGTCTGACTATATCATTCATCAACAGATCGAAATCCATGTTCATCGTCGTCACTCCTTACGTTTTCCTGTTTTTATCATATCAGGTGGACGGGATTAGCGCAAAAAAACTAATCGAAAAGATCACGGATGGCCTGGGACACCGTCAGTTCATCATTCAAAATGGCCGCTTCGAGCGACTTCACTTGCGATTTCCGCCGGTCTTCGGCATAAAATCGCCGAAACAGTTCATCTTGGATCATCGCATGGAACCAGTCTTTCGTTTGGCTTCTACGCCGCTCTTCGAAACTTCCCGATGCTGTGCCGGTCTCTTTGAATCGCTGGACAAGATTCCAGATATCCTCGATTCCATTTCCCGTTACAGAAGATGCGCTGATTGCCGACGTCACCCATCCAGGCGTCGCCGGCTGCAGAAATTTCAGCATCTGTTTGTATTCAGAGACGGTTTTCTTTGCCAGTTTTTCATTCGGTCCATCCGCTTTATGCACGACAATGGCATCCGCCAGTTCCATGATCCCTTTTTTCATTCCCTGCAGTTCATCCCCTGCACCTGTCAGAACAAGCAGCAGATACAAATCGACCATGCCGCGCACAATCGTTTCGCTCTGCCCGACGCCGACCGTTTCCACTAATATGACATCATAACCTGCCGCTTCACACAAGAGCATCGTTTCCCGGGTTTTTTTGTGAACACCGCCGAGTGTGCCGGCAGTCGGAGACGGACGGATAAATGCGCGCGGATTGCGGGCGAGCTGCTCCATCCGGGTTTTATCCCCCAGTATGCTGCCGCCCGTCACGGTAGAGCTCGGATCAATAGCGAGAACAGCTACCCGGTGGCCCCGCTCCGTCAGCATGGTGCCGAATGTCTCGATGAAAGTGCTCTTGCCAGCCCCAGGTACACCGGTGATACCGATCCGGATGCTGTTGCCGGTTTTTGGCAGCAGCCGGTTCAGGAGCTCCTGGCCGTTCCGCTGATGATCGGGATCCGCGCTTTCAATGAGTGTAATCGCTTTGCTTAAATGCTGCCTGGAGCCCGCTTCAATTTCCCGGGCAAGCGCATCCGGTGATAAAGGAGATTCCGCGCGTTTCCGAAAACGCCGCCGCGGCCGGGAATTCATGCCATCATGTGCTTCCCGTACACCATCCATGACGCGTCGTGAACCGTTTTGCTCCTGCATCAGCCCTGCACTTCCTCGTAACCGAGCCGCGAATAGATCTCTTCAATCACTTTTTGAGCAGCCACCGGTATAACCGTGCCCGGGCCGAAAATAGCACTCGCCCCGTTTTCGCGCAGGAAGTGATAATCCTGAGCCGGGATGACGCCGCCGACCACAATCAGGATATCGCTGCGGCCGATAGCATTCAGTTCATCCCGAAGTTCCGGGACGAGTGTTTTATGACCTGCAGCGAGGGAACTGACGCCAATGACATGCACGTCATTCTCTGCTGCCTGCTGGGCCGTTTCCGCGGGCGTCTGGAACAGCGGTCCGATATCCACATCAAACCCGAGGTCCGCAAACGCGGTCGAAATCACTTTCGCGCCGCGGTCATGGCCATCCTGTCCCATTTTGGCAATCAGGATACGTGGCCGCCGCCCTTCGTTCTCCAGGAATTCTTCCGCCATTTCTTTTACTGTCCCGATCTCTTCCTGATTGGAGAAATTGGCGCTGTACACACCGCTTATCGAACGGATTACTGCTTTATGCCGGCCGGATGCCGCTTCGATGGCATCGGATATTTCACCGAGCGTCGCCCGGTGCCGGGCCGCTTCTACGGCAGCCGCAAGCAAATTGTCTTCTGTTCCCCTCGACGTTTCCGTCAGCTGACGCAATGCTGCCTGGACATCGGATTCATTGCGGCTGCTGCGGACCTGCTCGATTCGCTCAATCTGCTTTTTGCGGACGGCCGGGTTATCGATGTTCAGAATATCAATCGGGTCTTCCTCATCAAGCCGGTAGCGATTGACGCCGATAATCGTTTCTTTGCCCGAATCAATCTGGGCCTGCCGTCTGGCTGCGGCTTCCTCAATGCGCATCTTCGGAAGACCGGTTTCAATCGCTTTGGCCATGCCGCCGAGATTCTCCACTTCCTCGATGAGTTCCCATGCTTTTTCTGTCAGCTGGGCTGTCAGGGCTTCAACGTAGTACGAGCCGCCCCATGGATCGATCACGTTCGTCATTTTGGTCTCTTCCTGGAGGAATAATTGCGTATTCCGGGCGATCCGGGCCGAAAAATCCGTCGGCAAAGCAATCGCTTCGTCCAGCGCATTGGTGTGGAGCGATTGCGTATGCCCCATGGCCGCCGCATTCGCTTCGATCAGTGTCCGGGTCACGTTATTGAATGGATCCTGTTCCGTCAAACTCCAGCCGGATGTTTGCGAATGGGTACGGAGCGCCAGGGACTTCGGATTCTGCGGATCGAACGAGGCCATCATTTTCGCCCATATAGCCCGGGCTGCCCGCATTTTGGCGATTTCCATGAAATAATTCATGCCGATCGCCCAGAAAAATGACAGCCGCGGGGCAAACGAATCAATGCCGATGCCGGCCTGAAGTCCGGTCCGGACGTATTCGAGTCCATCCGCCAGCGTATACGCCAATTCGATGTCGGCTGTCGCCCCCGCTTCCTGCATATGATAGCCCGAGATGGAGATGGAATTGAATTTCGGCATATTACGGGAAGTAAAATCGAAAATATCTGCGATGATCCGCATTGACATGTCCGGCGGATAAATATAGGTATTGCGCACCATATATTCTTTTAAAATGTCATTTTGAATCGTGCCGGTCAGTTTTTCCGGCGGCACGCCCTGCTCTTCCGCCGCCACGATATAAAAAGCGAGGATCGGAATGACCGCACCGTTCATCGTCATCGACACTGACATTTGGTCAAGCGGGATGCCGTCGAATAAGATTTTCATATCCTCGACGGAATCGATGGCAACGCCCGCTTTCCCGACATCTCCTTTCACTCGGGGGTGGTCGGAATCATATCCGCGGTGCGTCGCCAAATCGAATGCCACGGACAGTCCTTTCTGCCCCATTGCGAGGTTTCGCCGGTAAAACGCATTCGATTCCTCGGCTGTTGAAAAACCGGCGTACTGACGAACCGTCCATGGACGGGTTACATACATCGTCGGATACGGCCCTCGGACATTCGGCGGGCTGCCGGGCATGCCGGCAGTCATTCCTTCCCCATCTTCTTTTGAGTAAAAGGATTTCACCGGGATGCCTTCATTGGTCTGGAACGGTTCTGTCTCCTGCTGTTCAGGTTCCGGAACCGTTATCGCATTAATATCCACTTTAGAAAAATCAGGTTTCGTCATTCTGCTCGCCTCCCTGTCCGATTGCTGCCAGCTGTTCCAGTTTTTCCAGTATGTTCTGCCCTGTAAATACAGAACCACTGATCCCCTGGCCTCTCCATTGCGCCAGTTGACCCGCCCCGTACCGGCCCGCCACATCAAGAACAGCCCCGGCTGACGCCAAGTGCAGGACCGCGCGTTCAATTTCTTCTTCGCTGCCGACGAGAACTGCATATTGAATTCCGTGCTTCCGGATAAACGCAGAAGCTGCCGGGCCATCTGTGTTTTCCGGACTGTCTTCCGGAATCAGGCCGCCGACTGCCAGCACACCTTTCACGAAATCCGATTTCACTTTAACTTCCTTCAATGGGCCAAGGTGCAGGATCGCCGTTTTAAGCGAGGTCCGGCTGAGCCGTTCCCGGACTTGTTCGAATGGTTGTGCAAGCCGTTTGGCAGTCATGATTTCCGCTTTCGATTCCAAATCCACTTCCTGCATCCGCTCTTCCGGGTCTGCGTACTTATTAGTGCCGACCAGCACTTCTTTTCTGATGGCTGCCCGGTGTTCCCGTTCCTGCCATTTCGCCTGGAGTTC
This sequence comes from Planococcus lenghuensis, assembly GCF_001999905.1. Taxonomy (NCBI): domain Bacteria; kingdom Bacillati; phylum Bacillota; class Bacilli; order Caryophanales; family Caryophanaceae; genus Planococcus; species Planococcus lenghuensis. The sequence continues at coordinate 1,571,826 of NZ_CP019640.1, read as the reverse complement.
ATCTGCCAGCCAGCCGCTCCGGATCACTTCCGAGTACCCGCCGGCTTCTTCGATCTTCAGAAAATGCGCCCACGCGGCTTCGGCATAGTCATGAGTCAGTTGTTCAATGAAGAACGAACCGGCTGCAGCGTCCTGTACATGCCGGGTATGCGTCTCTTCCCGGATGATCAGCTGCACATTGCGGGCGACCCGCAAGCTGGCCGGTGTGGAACCTGTTAAAATGTCGTGCGGCAGGACGGTGTGTGCATCACTCCCGCCCAGCACTGCAGAGAACGCGGAATTGCCGGCTCTGAGCAGATTGACGTAAGGATCCGCTTTTGAATACGAGCGGAGGGAAGTTTCCGTAAACACCGGTATGGATGGAACTGCCGAACCGTAGGCTGAACAAAATGCCGCCCATACAGTGCGGAATGCCCGAAGTTTTGCAATCTCAGAGAAGAAATCAGTATTTACAGCAAAACGCACCCAGAGACTGGCAGCACTTTCTTCAAAGTTGTCTGCGTCTGCTTTTTCAGCCAGCAAACTCAGCGCAACGGCAATTTCCTGCACTGCCGATCCTCCGGCCAGATGAACCGGAACCGTATCCGCACATTTGTTCCGCACACCGCGGGGCGCTTCAATCGGTTTATCCGATAAAATGACACCGGATACATTTTCAGCCTGCTCAGTTGTCATTTCATCCAGCAGCTGACGGACGAACTTGCCGTCTCCTCTTGTTTTCAAATAAAACGGGTAACGGGCAAGCAGCTCCCGGAACTCGTCAAGATTATCCGCGGTCCAATCAAGCCCTTCCGCGTGCGTATAAACGATCATTTCATTGCCTCTGTCCAGGCTGTCGCGGATTTTCTTCAGGAGCTTTTCCGCATTTACCGCCGGCTGTCCGTTCGCTTCCTGGGCAATCAGAAAATCCCGAGCCGTTTTCGAGAGCCGCATCGCCCGCACTTGGCGTTCGAGCGCATCCCCTAGCGCTTCAGCTGTTTCCTTAGTATAAAGCGGTTGCAGTTCAACATCTTCTGCCGTCCGGGTCTGCAGGCTGTCAAACGGTTTCCCTTTCAGGACAGCTTCTGCATGCTGCTTCCATTCACCATAAGTGACATCAGTGAATTGCTGCTGTTTCATCCTTTCAATTGACACGTCCATCCTCCTCCTGCGCTTCAGTTCATTCCCTTTTATTTTACTGCAAGCTTCTGTCACTTGAAAGAAAAACCGGTACCGGCAACTGCCGGTACCGGTCATTAGAGACTTAGTACACAGATGTGTTCTCTTTCGAAATGTTTTCAAGAATTTCTTTGACCCGTGCCAGAAAACGGCCGCACACCAGACCATCGAGCACCCGGTGATCAAGCGACAGGCACAGATTCACCATATCGCGAGGAGCGATCATACCGCCATTCAGGATGACCGGCCGCTTCACAATCGATTCCACCTGCAGAATGGCCGCCTGCGGATGATTGATGATGCCCATCGACTGAACAGAACCGAATGAGCCTGTATTGTTGACGGTGAATGTGCCGCCTTTCATGTCGTCGGCTTTCAGTTTGCCTGCCCGGACTTTCGCTGCCAGGTCGTTGATTTCCCGGGCAATGCCTTTAATCGATTTCTCATCAGCATTTTTGATGACTGGCACGTACAGCGCTTCTTCAGTCGCCACAGCGATTGAGATATTGATATCTTTTTTCTGAATGATTTTATCGCCGGCCCACATGGAATTCATCATCGGGAATTCCTTCAGTGCCTGGGATACCGCTTTGACGAAAAATGCGAAATACGTAAGGTTAAACCCTTCCCGCTGCTTGAACTCCGTTTTCAGGGAATCCCGGTACTGAACGAGATTCGTCACATCCACTTCCGTCATCGTCCAGGCATGCGGTGCTTCGTGCTTGCTTTTCACCATGTTCGCTGCAATCGCCTTGCGGACGCCGGTCACCGGAACTTCAATATCACCTGGTGCGGACTCGATCGCCGGTGAGGCGGCTGGCTGCTGAGACGGGGCGGCCGGGGCAGCGGATTCCTGCGCTTGCGGCGCCGGCTGGGACGCTGATGCCTTTGCAGACGGTTCGCCCGGCTTTGGAATATTGCCGCTTTCAATCAGTTTCATCAGATCTTTACGGGTGATCCGGCCATCGCGTCCTGACCCTTCAACCTGTGACAGGTCAATGTCATTTTCTTGCGAAAGTCGCAGTACGGCAGGAGAATAACGGCCTTTTGCTCCAGTGGGTGCCGCGGGTTTGGATGAGCCTTTCGTGCCGCTCAATTCCACTTCCTGCTGACCGCCAGCGACAGGCTGCTCGTTCGCTTCTTCACCGGCTGCCGGTTTTGCGTCGGTCACTTCTTCTGCCCCGTCACCGCCTTCTGTCTCGATGGTACAGACAAGATCACCGACAGCAAGCGTATCGCCTTCTTCCGCTTTCAGTTCCTTGATCACACCGGTAAACGATGACGGAACTTCAGCCGTTACTTTGTCCGTATTGACTTCCGCCAGCGGATCGTACTTATTGACGTGATCGCCCGGTGCAACCAGCCATTTTTCAATGGTTCCTTCTGTCACACTCTCCCCGAGCTGGGGCATCGTAATTTTTTCTATCGCCAAAGGAATCGCCTCCTGTTCTTTATGCTGATCAGAATTCCGCCAGATCACGCATCGCTTTTTCGACTTTATCCGGATTGATCATGAAGAATTTCTCCATCGTCGGAGCGTATGGCATCGCCGGCACATCCGGACCGGCAAGGCGCTGAATCGGCGCATCCAGGTCAAACAGGCAATTTTCGGCAATGATTGCCGCGACTTCCCCGATGATGCTCCCTTCCTTGTTGTCCTCAGTCACAAGAAGAACTTTCCCGGTTTTCTTTGCTGCCTCAATGATGCCTGCTTTATCGAGCGGATAAATCGTGCGCAGATCCAGCACATGAACGGAAATACCATCCTCTGCGAGACGTTCTGCAGCCTGAAGTGCGAAATGAACAGCCAGACCATATGTAATGACTGTGATATCTTCGCCTTCCCGCTTCACGTCGGCTTTGCCGATTTCGATTGTATAATCGTCTTCCGGCACTTCGCCTTTAATGAGCCGGTACGCCCGTTTATGCTCAAAGAACATGACCGGATCCGGATCGCGGATCGCGGCTTTCAGGAGTCCTTTTGCGTCATACGGCGTTGACGGGATGACAATTTTAAGGCCCGGCTGGTTTGCGAAAACCGCTTCCACCGACTGGGAATGATACAGCGCGCCGTGCACACCGCCGCCGAAGGGAGCCCGGAACACGATCGGACATGACCAGTCGTTATTGGAGCGGTAACGGATGCGCGATGCTTCCGAGATGATCTGATTGACCGCCGGCATAATGAAATCGGCAAATTGGAATTCAGCGATTGGCCGCATGCCATACATGGCGGCGCCTATCCCGACACCGGCAATTGCCGATTCTGCAAGGGGCGTATCGAGTGCCCGGTATTCACCGAATTGGTCATACAGCCCTGCTGTCGCTTTGAAAACGCCGCCTTTTTTTCCGACATCTTCACCGAGAACGAATACCCGGTCATCCCGCTCCATTTCTTCTTTCATTGCGAGCGTAATCGCATTGATATAAGACATTACCGGCATTATTCGTCCCCTCCTTCTTCAGCATATACGTAATCAAGCGCGGATTCCGGATCTGCATACGGTGCATTTTCTGCATAATCCGTGGCTTCATTGACTGTTTTCATAACCCGGTCGTTGATTTCTTTTGCCAGATCGTCGTCCAGTACACCGGCTTCCGTCAAGTACGCTGCAAATGTCAGGACCGGATCGGATGATTTTTGTGCTTCCAGCTCATCCGCTGACCGGTAAGCCCGGTGGTCATCGTCTGACGAGTGGGCAGTCATCCGGGAAGATACCGCTTCAATAAGGCTCGGTCCTTCCCCGCGGCGCGCGCGGTCCGCCGCAGCTTTTACAGAACGGTAGACTTCAAGCGGATCGTTGCCGTCCACTGTCTCACCCGGCATGCCGTACCCGGCCGCGCGGTCCGAAACCTGTTTGGCAGCCACCTGCCGGTCAAGCGGTACAGAAATTGCATATTTATTATTCTCGACTACCGTGACGACCGGCAGTTTATGGACACCCGCGAAGTTCAGCCCTTCATGAAAATCCCCCTGATTGGAAGATCCTTCGCCAAGCGTGGTGAACGTGATGAAATCTTCCCCGGTCATTTTCCCGGCGAGCGCAACACCGACGGCATGCGGCAGCTGGGTCGTAACAGGCGATGATCCGGTCAGAATCCGGTTTTTCTTCTGGCCGAAATGCCCGGGCATCTGCCGGCCGCCTGAGTTGGGATCTTCCGCTTTCGCAAATGCCGACAGCATCAAGTCCTGCGGCGTCATGCCGAAATGCAGGACAACGCCGAGATCGCGGTAATACGGTGCAATATAATCTTTTGTGTTATCGAGCGCATATGCCGCTCCGACCTGTGTCGCTTCCTGTCCCTGACAGGAAATAACGAATGGGATTTTCCCTGCGCGATTCAGCAGCCACATCCGTTCATCCACCCGGCGGGCCATCAGCATCGTCTCATACATTTTCAGCACATCATCGTTCGATAAACCTAATTCTTCATGACGATTCGCCATTGCTCTTCCTCCTTTATAAAAATCTTAAAGGCATTGTGTCTCTTTAAGTAAAAATCGCTTCATATCCGCCTCGATGGCGAAAGACGCCATTTCAGCAGATCCTCCAGCGCCTGTCAGGGCTAGCGGGGTGCCTTCGCTTTTCTTTTGTCCAGACTCTGTCACCCAGCCCTTCTGGGTCGCTTCACATCCGTCTCGATGGCGAAAGACGCCATTTCGGCAGATTCTCCAGCGTCTGTCAGGGCTAGGGGGTGCCTTCGCTTTTCTGTCTACATATGGATTGCTTTGTCGTCAACGGCAAGTGCCGCTTCCCCGATCACTTCGGACAGGGACGGGTGCGGGTGAATGGTTTCTGCGACTTCCCAAGGAGTAGCATCAAGCACCATTGCAAGGCCCGCTTCTGAAATCATATCCGTCACATGCGGACCGATCATATGGACACCGAGCAGGTCATTTGTCGCTTTATCAGAAATGATTTTTACGAAGCCGTCTGATTCGCCGTATACAAGCGCTTTTCCGATTGCTGTAAACGGGAACTTCCCGATTTTCACATCATATCCCTGCTCTTTCGCCTGCGCTTCGGTGATCCCGACACTCGCGGCTTCCGGACTGGAATAAATACAGCGGGAGACGTGATCATAATTAATCGAATGGGCAGTTTCCGTATGGATGTGCTCCACTGCTGCAATGCCTTCATGAGAAGCCACATGTGCCAATTGCAGACCGCCGATCACATCCCCAATCGCGTAGATATGGGCCTCTTTTGTCTGGAATGTCCTTTTCACTTGGATGAATCCTTTATCCGTCTGAATTTCAGTGTTTTCAAGTCCGATGTTTTCAACATTCGCCTGGCGGCCGACGGAGACAAGCATTTTCTCAGCCGTGAATGTCTGGCTCTTACCGCCTAGTTCTGCCTGGATGGTAACACTTTCTTCATCTTTTTGAAGTGTATCGCCCATCACTTTGGCCCCTGTGGCGAACTTGATGCCTTTTTTCTTCAGCAGTTTCAGCATTTCTTTTGAAATGTCTTCATCTTCCGTCGGCAGGATGCGGTCAGCATATTCAATAACCGTTACATCGACGCCGAAATCATGGAGCATCGATGCCCATTCAATGCCGATCACACCGCCTCCAACGATTAGAATCGAGCTTGGAAGCTCTTCAAGCGACAGCGCTTCATCGGAACTCATGATGCGGTCGCCATCAATATCGAGCCCCGGCAATGTGCGGGGCCGGGAACCTGTTGCGATAATCACATTTTTGGGAATGAGCATTTCATTTTCTTCCCCGTTCGTCATTTCAACCGAAACGGTGCCGGGCATTGGAGAAAAGATGGAAGGCCCCAGAATGCGGCCGAATCCTTCATACACATCAATCTTCCCTTTTTTCATCAATGCCTGCACGCCTTTGTACAGCTGATTAACAACGTCCTGTTTGCGCTCCTGCACGCGTCCGAACTCGAGCGTCACTTCGCCGGTTTTCACACCAAAATCCGCGGCGTGATGCTTGGCAGTCCTGAAAACTTCTGCGCTTCGGAGCAGCGCTTTGCTTGGAATGCAGCCTTTGTGGAGACATGTGCCGCCAAGATTGCCTTTCTCCACGACTGCCGTCTTCAGACCCAGCTGGGCTGCTCGGATGGCAGCCACGTAGCCGCCTGTTCCACCGCCGAGTATGACGAGATCATAATCCTGTGCCATATCATTTATCCTCCTTAAGTATCCGCTGTCACATCGGGTAAGTCTTTGCCTGTTCTTCTCCGTTCAGTACCCGGGCTGCACCTTCAGCAAGTGCCTGAAGTTCATTTTCACCGGGCAGGACAATGACGTCCGCTATCCAGCTGATTTTTCTGCTGATCGCCTCTGTGAACAATTTGCCGTATGCCAGCCCGCCTGTCAGCAGAATTGCATCCACTTCACCTTCAAGCGCAGCGCTTGCGGAACCGATCTCTTTTGCGACTTGATACGCCATCGCTTCATATATCAGTCCCGCTTCGCCGTCTCCCCGTGCAATCCTATTTTCGACCGCTACGGCATCACTCGTGCCGAGATAGCCGGCCAGCCCGCCTTTACCGACGACCATCCGCATGATCTCCTGCCGGTAGTACTGGCCGGAGAAACAGAGTTCAACCAGATCACCGGCCGGTATTGTCCCGGCCCGTTCCGGACTGAACGGACCATCGCCGTGTAATCCGTTATTGACATCGGTAACGCGGCCATGCTTATGCACGCCGACTGTGATTCCGCCGCCCATATGCGCCACAATAAGCCGGAGATCGCTGTAGCGTCTGCCGGCAGAAGCCGCAAAGCGGCGGGCGACCGCTTTTTGGTTCAGTGCATGAAAGATGGATTTCCGCTCAATCATCGGGAACCCGGAAACCCGGGCGATATCATCCAGTTCATCCACGACAACCGGATCTACAATATAAGAAGGAATATTTAGCGCTTCAGCGATCTCATAGGCAATGATGCCGCCGAGATTCGACGCGTGCTGGCCGGAATAGCCGATCCGGAGATCCTGAAGCATCGCTTCATTCACCGCATACGTACCGCCTTCGATCGGCCGGAGAAGACCTCCGCGGCCGCAGACTGCTGACAGCTTCGACAGGTTGATGCCTTCTTCATCCAGCGCTTCAAGAACCGTCTGTTTCCGGTAATCATACTGCTCAATGATGGATGAGAAATGACTGATTTCTTCCGGTGCATGGCGAATGGTCTTCTCCATGATCATCGCTTCATTATCGTAAACACCGATTTTTGTCGACGTGGACCCTGGATTGATGACAAGAATCCTGCAGAGAGTATCCCGCATTCCGCTCTCCTCCTTAACCGTCTTTAGCGGCGGCTCAAGATATTATGTTCGTTGCGGAGGAATTGGCTTCTCGATCTGCAGACGCGATCGATCCGTTCTTCCGCCATGCGGTCTGCAGCCTGATAGCTTGGAATTCCATCCCGCTTTGCAATTTCGAAAATCCGTGAAATGCTGTCATAAATCGTTTCCACCCGCTTCATGGCCCGTTCCTGGTTATAGCCATTTAATTCATCCGCAACGTTGATCACACCGCCCGCGTTGATAACAAAATCCGGCGCATAAACGATGCCGCGCTCTTCGAGCATATCCCCGTGGCGCTCTTCCTTCAACTGGTTGTTTGCGGATCCGGCCACGACTTTCACTTTCAGCTGCGGGATTGTTTCGTCATTGATGATCGCCCCGAGGGCACATGGTGCAAAAATATCCGCTTCCTGGGAATATATCTCATTGATGCCGACTGCTGTTGCACCGAACTCATCCACTGCCCGCTGCACAGCCTGCTGGTTGATATCGGTCACGATCAGCTTCGCGCCTTCTTCATGAAGATAGCGGCATAATGTGAAAGCCACATTGCCGACTCCCTGGACAGCAATTGTTTTACCTTCCAGTGAATCGTCGCCGAAAGCTTCCTTCGCTGCCGCTTTCATACCGAGGTAGCAGCCATACGCAGTGACTGGAGACGGATTACCCGAAGAACCGAATGCAGGTGAGATGCCTGTCACGAAATCGGTTTCCTCATGGATCAGGTCCATATCTGCAACTGTAGTGCCGACATCCTCCGCTGTTATATAACGGCCGTTCAGTCCTTGAATGAACCGGCCGAATGCCCGGAACATTTCTTCATTCTTATCTTTCAGCGGATCGCCGATGATTACGGTTTTCCCCCCGCCGAGATTCAGACCGGCTGCCGCATTTTTGTATGTCATTCCCCGGCCAAGACGGATGGCATCTTCAATCGCTTCTTCTTCTGATTCATAATTCCACATCCGGGTTCCGCCAAGCGCCGGACCGAGTGTTGTGTCATGGATGCAGATGATCGCTTTCAGGCCGGATGTTTTATCCTGGCAAAACACCAGTTGTTCATAGTCTTGGCTTTCCATTCTTTTGAAGATTTCCATTTTCATTTCCTCCCTGATTATCAGTGATTAATCGGATGCGTGCAGTGCAAGACCCAATGAATATAATTTGCTTTGTGCGCTGTCGGAGCGTGATGTCAGGACGATCGGCGCCTTTGCGCCTGTGATGACCGCACCTACTTTCGCCTTGGCGAAATAGACAAGCGATTTATACAGGATGTTTCCTGATTCGATATTCGGGACGAGAAGGATATCTGCCCGTCCGGCTGTTTCGCCGGTCAGCCCCTTATGGCGGGCCGCTTCAACTGAAACCGCATTATCCAGCGCGAGCGGGCCATCCACGATGCAGCCGGTGATCTGTCCCCGGACATTCATGGCAACAAGAGCCGCGGCATCCAGTGTTGCCTGCATTTTCGGATTCACGATCTCCACGGCAGCAAGCGGTGCAACAACCGGCTTTTCAATCCCCAGCTTTTGTGCAATCTCCACTGCATTTTGTATGATGGCCGCTTTGCTGTTCAAATCCGGCTCAGGATTCATCCCTGCATCCGTGATGAAAATCAGCCGGTCGTATCCGGCCACTTCAAAAGCTGCCACGTGTGAAAGCGTCCGGCCGATCCGCAGCCCCTTCTCTGCATGCAATACCGCTTTCATCAGCAGGGCTGTCGGAATCCGGCCTTTCATGAGCACCGCAGCATCATTTTCCCGGACTGCCTTCACTGCCTGTGCTGCCGCGTCCGTAAAATCCCTCGCATGAGAAGTACGCACATCAGCATGATTTACCAGATGCGGGAAATCATCCGCCATCAGACTCGCCAATTCCTGCCTGTCATCAATCAGCAGAAATGTGCACAGTCCCTGTCCGACCGCTAAGCTAACCGTCTCAAGCACTGCACTGTCTGCTGCAGCTGCTATAGAGACTGTGCGGGTTGCCTGCGGCATTTCAGGATTGATAAGATCATCCAATTTCAGCATGCTGTCACCCCTTTACCACCTCTAATTTAATCAATATCCTGCAATTAAATACAGTCTTAATGTAAAGGTTTTCATAGGTTTCAACGCAAGAGCAGTGCAAATACTTGCAAAACCTTGCAATTCTTTGCAAAGTCATGCGAGACCGTGTTTTTCAAGTTTGTAATAGAGTGACCGGAGCGAGATATCGAGCTGGCGTGCTGCTTGGGTTTTATTGCCTTCACATTCCTCCATCGTATGCTCGAGGATTCGCCGTTCCACCGTATCCATCTGCTCCTGCAGCGGTACGGCAGTTTGCAATTGAAGCGCTGCCCCCTGCTGCTTTTCATCACCTTTAATCATGTTAAGCGGGATGTGCCGGTCAGTCATGATGCTTTCCTGCGCCGGCATGAAAATCATTGCCCGACTGAGCACATTCTCAAGTTCCCGGACATTTCCGGGCCAGTCATAAATCTTCAGGAGCTGGACTGCCCGGTCGGACAGCGCCTGGATATTGCGGCCGTACTCCTGATTGAGTTTCAAGAGCAGCCGGTCAGCGATGAGGGGAATGTCCTGCTTCCGCTTTTTGAGCGGCGGCAGATGGATCGGCATGCGGTTGAGCCGGTAATACAAGTCTTCCCGAAAAGTCCCTTTCAGCAGGGCCTGTTCCATATTTATGTTCGTTGCAGCAATCACGCGGACATTGATCGGTATTGGTTTTGTGCCCCCGATCCGCAACACTTCATGTTCTTCCAGAACGCGCAGTAATTTTGCTTGGGCCGCAAGTGATAACTCCCCGATTTCATCAAGAAAGATACTGCCGTTGTCCGCTTCTTCAAACATCCCTTTCCGGCTGCTCCGGCTATGGTCGAACGCCCCTTCTTCAAAACCGAACAACTCGGTTTCAAGCAGTTCTTCTGTAAGCGCGGCGCAATTAACCCGGATGAACTTATTGAATTTACGGCCGCTCGCTGAATGGATCGCATGAGCAAATAATTCCTTCCCGGTGCCTGACTCTCCGCGGAGCAGCACGATCGCCTGGGTTTCCGCGGCCAGTTTCGCCTGTTGGAGCGACAGCTGCAATTCGGCAGACTGACCAATGATGTCGTTGAATGTATACTTTGTCTCCAATGTCCGGATGATACTCCGGGCCCGGTCAAGCTCTTTCATCAGCGTCCGGATTTCTGTCATATCATGGATGACACCGACGCTTCCTTTCAGCTTTCCACCCACTATGATAGGTGCTACATTGACGATCACATCCCGTTTGGCCGGTCCCACTTTCATATTAACGCCGCGAATCGGCTTGCGCTGCTGGAGAGCTTTCATGTGCATGCTTTCACCTTCCGTGATGTCTGCAGTCGCCGGCTGGCCGATCACAGCTTCTGTCTCCAAACCTGTAATGCGGGTATACGCAGGATTGATCAGCAGTCCGTTGCCATTTTCATCCACTACAGAAATGGCATCATCACTCGACTGAATGATCGCTTCAAGCATTGTCTGAATCTCTTTCATGTTCGTGATTTCTTCAGCAAGCGTCACCACTTCCGTGATGTCTTTGAATACGGAAACCGCACCAAACACTTCTCCTTGTTCATCGATCATCGGAAAGCGGGATGACACAATGCTGATGCCCGTTCCAAGCTGCAGCTTTTTGTTGATTTCCGTCCGGCCGGATTCCATGATCCGGGGCAGGCTGCTTTCCGGAATGACCTCATAAATCGGCTTGCCGAGCGCTTCTTCAACGGATACGCCTGTCATTCTGGCAGCGCTTTTATTGATGAACGTAACCTTGCGCTTTTTATCAATGCCAATCATGCCCTCTTCAATGGAATTAAAAATCGTGTTCGTTTTATGGGCTTCTTCACTTAGCCTCGTGATGAAATGCTCTTTTTCTGTCAGCAATTTGAACAGCACGGTGGCAATGCTTCCAGGAATCACGACCGATTCTGCCGGAAAATAATTCACGAGCTCCTGCTGCATCCGCCCGTTACCTGTCACATTAAAGACAATATCCACTCGGTCACCGGTCGCTTCTGTGAAATCGGTGAATACCGGAATTCCATTTTCCCGGGCAGTTTGAGGCGCCGGAGCTTTTAAATCCTTATCCACTACGCCGACCACCGTCAAATACTCTGATTCCAAAAGCAAGTTTAAAATCGCAGAACCGCCACTGCCTCCGCCAACAATCAATACATTTTGCAAATTTGTTCATACCCTTCTGTTAAGCGTGCAATAACATGCAAGTCAGTTTCAGCATAGCGCAGTCAACTTCTCTTGACAACTATGGACTAAGGGGGAACAATATGGATAGAAGGAGGAGAATCATGGCCAGATTCTTAGCATTTCTTGTCCTGCTTATTCCGGGCATCATGGCAGCGGCAGGGATCAAATTCATGCGAGATACCTTATTCGCCGATCTGCTTGCTCCATTTCCGGCATTGTGGCTGCAGTTCATCACGGGTGCACTTTTCCTGACGGTAAGCCTCTGGTTTTTTGCAGGATTTTTGCTGCACCGGGACCGCAAACGCGGAAAAGTCCAAAAGCGATTTGTGAAATAATATAATGCGCACATATTCAACAGCACAACAGAGCCCCGTTCAAATCGATCGATTTGAACGGGGCTCTCTTTTTCATGGCTTAACTATGTATTAATTTCTTTCGGGCAAATCCCCGGTAACGGGTCCCTTGGAATCGCAGTTCTCCTTGGTCGCCTTCGATAAGCTGTCCGCTCTCCCGGCCATTCACTCTGAATTCAAGCCGATCCCCCTCGCCGGTTTTGAATGTGACGTAGTATATACTCCGAGCCTGCGTTTCGCCGCCTCCTCGCACATCCGTCCTCTTCGTCGCCACCTTCGCTTCTTTCACTTGCTCCGGCTGTGCGTTATTGCGCGACCATGTCACAATCCCTTTCATCGCCATGAATGCAATAACACTTATTACGATAATGAAGATTGCCGCAATGAAAATCGGGGCGCTTTGAAAAAGAAATCCACTAAATCCGTCTGACACCGTCTTTCACCTCCTGTTATTTCCATTATAGCGGCTGGTTTTGCTGCTTTACACCTTAGTTTGGGGTTGATTTTTATTTTACCTTTAGTAATTTCGTACTTTTTTTAAAAGAAAAAGAAAAAGACTGCCGGCAGAAAAGCCGGCAGTCTAACCCCATAGGAGAACATCAGCGATAGCTGCCCATTTCGGAACTGATCTGATCCGTGACCATCGCGATAAATTCCGAATTGGTCGGTTTGTTCTTCAAATGAATGGCATCATAGCCGAACAGTTTCGACAGCTGGTCCATATCCCCTCTGTTCCACGTCACTTCGATGGCGTGGCGGATGGCCCGCTCGACTCGCGGAGCAGTTGTTCCGAAGCATTCAGCAACTGACGGGTACAGCACTTTTGTAACCGAATTGAGCACAGCAGGGTCCGCCAGCCCGAGTTCTATCGCTTTCTTCAGGTAGGCATAGCCTTTAATATGCGGTGGCACACCGATTTCTTTCACCCGGTCTGTTATCAGTTTATCGAGCAGAGACGGTCCGGCTTCCCTGCCGGTCCGTGCCCCTTTTGCAGCGTGCTTAATCTGCACCCCCAGGCGATCCATCTCAAATGGTTTCAGCATAAAATAAGCGGCTCCGTTTTCCGCCGCCTGGCTCATGACGCTTTCCTGGCCGAATGCTGTCAGCATGATCACCTGAAGATCGGATAAACTGCCGTCTCCCTGAATGGCATCCAGTACAGCGATGCCGTCCAGATAAGGCATAATGACATCAAGCAGCAGCACATCGACCTGCTGCTCCCCCAGGTGCTTAATACACGTTTTCCCATTATGCGCTATGAAACTGACTTCCATTTCCGGATGGCCTTCCACATACTCTTTGATCAGCGCCGCGAGTTCGCGGTTATCGTCCGCTATTCCTACCCGTATTTTACTCATGCTATTCCTCCACGTCTCACATCGTTCCGGCTGCCGCCCGCATGCCTGACTTCCGCTCGTCTGCCAGTGTCAGCAGCTCCTCGGCATGCTGCAGCGTCAATTCGGTAATTTCTGCCCCGGACAGCATGCGGCTCATTTCTTTTGTCCGTTCCGCACCGTCCAATTCTTCCACAGAAGTCACAGTCCGCTCCTGTTCCACTTTTTTCTCGATGAATAAATGCTGATCTGCCATAGCGGCCACTTGCGGTAAATGAGAAATACACAATACTTGGGAATGCATGGAGATGGCTGCAATCTTCTCGGCAATCGCCTGAGCCACCCGGCCGCTCACGCCCGTATCGACTTCATCAAAAATGATGGAGGTGATGCCTTGGTGCCGGGAGAAAATGGTTTTCAAGGCAAGCATCATCCGGGATAGTTCGCCGCCGGATGCCACTTTCGTCAGCGCCTTCAACGGCTCTCCGACGTTTGTTGAAATCCGGAACGAGATGGCGTCCCGTCCATTCCGGTCGAATTTGCCTTCCGGCAGCTCATCAAATTGCACTTGAAATGCCGCTTTTCCCATATGAAGAGCCGTCAATTGCTCCATGATGGCGCTCTCCAGCTCTTTCGCTGTCTTTTTCCGGAGCACGGTCAGTTCTTCCGCCTCAACGGTCAGATCCGCCGCCAATTGGCTCAGCCGTTCCTGATCCAGCTGAATCCGTTTATCCCGATTGACAAGCCGGTCAAGTTCATCGGCCTGTTTGTCCGCATATTGCAAGATCTCTTTAATTGAAGCCCCGTATTTCCGCTTGAGTGACTGGATCGCTGATAGCCGGTCTTCGATTTCATTCAGCCGCTCGGGATCGAATTCCATGGAATCCAGTGAGCGTTTGACGACGGTTGCTGTGTCCTGAATCTGATAAAAGGCACCGGAGAGCGATTCGGCGGTCTCCTGGAACTCGTCATCGACCGCTGCCGCATGTTCAAGTTCCGACATGGCGTTGCCGATCCAGTCCAGCCCTTTGGATTCCCCTTGGATCGCTTCATAGGCTTGCGACAGGCCTTCATAGATTCTCGTGAAGTTCTGCAGCCGCTTGCGGTCAGCAAGCAGCGTTTCTTCTTCGCCCGGCTGAAGGCCGGCCGCATTTATCTCATCCAGCTGGAATGTCAGCAAATCGATACGCTGGGCGATCTGCTGTTCGTTCTCATTATAGGAAGAAAACTCCCGCTTCAGTTTCATGTAATTATCGTACGTCTTCGTATAGCTTTCCTTCGCCTGGTCCAGCCGTGAACCGGCGAATTGGTCAAGCAGCCGGATGTGCTTTTTTTCATCCATGAGTTCCTGCGTTTCATGCTGGCCATGGATATCAATGAGGGCCGCCCCCACTTCCCGCAAAATCGCGATGGTGACGAGCTTGCCGTTCACCCGGCAGACCGTTTTCCCTTTGTCATTGATTTCCCGGCGGAGCAGGATATCGCCGTCCTCATGCGGAATGCCGAACTCCTCCAGTTTACTGAATACCGGATGGCTGTCCGTCTCGAGTGAGAACAATCCTTCAATTTCCGCCTTTTTCGCACCGTGGCGGATGAATTCCTGGCTGCCGCGTCCGCCGGCCAGCAGCTGGACCGCATCGATGATGATCGATTTACCGGCTCCTGTTTCACCTGTCAGCACGGTCAGCCCGTCTGTGAATCCGACAGACAGCTCCTGGATAATTGCGAAATTCCGTATATCCAATTCCCTGAGCATGAATTCCTCACCTTTCCCGCTTAAAGCATTTCAATAAGCCGCTGTTTCAAAGGTTCCCGTTCATCCTGTGTCCGGCAAATAATCAGGCACGTATCATCGCCGCAGATCGTGCCGAGAATTTCTTCCCAGCCGAGCAGATCGATCAATGAGCCGATGGCATGCGCGTTACCCGGCAATGTCTTCATCACCAGAAAATGATTTGCGCCATTGATACTGACGAACGCATCCGTCATTGCCCGGTGCAGTTTCTGCTCGGGATTGAACCGCTGATCCGCCGGCAGGCTGTATTTATAGCGTCCGTCCTGAAGCGGCACTTTCACTAAATGCATTTCTTTGATGTCCCGGGATACTGTTGCCTGTGTGACATCGTATCCGGACGATTTCAACTGGTGGACAAGATCGTCCTGTGTCTCAATTTCCATATTCGAGATGATATCCCGTATTTTAATATGACGCTGTCCCTTGTTCATGTAATTCCTCCGAAAATGAATAATTATACAGTCCTTTATTCATCTTAACGTGTCCTATGTGGAAATACAAGAAAACATATTTCGTTTGAACCGGGTTGCTGTACAGCAGCTTCCGCCAACCGATCCTGCCAGTCGGCAAAAAGAAAAACCCGTGCTTATTCCGGCAGTCGATCTGCAGAATAAGCATAGGTTCTTTCATTCAGGAATGGCCGGTCCGGCTGGAGCGAAGCGCAAGTCCCTACAAGGCGTTATGGGCTTCGGTCACCAGGCGCCTGAATGATTCAGGCGAGCGGTCTTCAGCTTGTCCGGAACGGGTTCCTGATTTTAAATGAAAAAGAAACTCAATATTGCCTTCTCCTCCGGTGATCGGTGAATAGGCGGCATCCATTAACCCGAATCCCGTTTCTTCTGCGAAGGAGGCGATTACGGCGAGCACTTCTTCATGCACTTTCGGATCCCGGACGATGCCTTTTTTTCCGACCCGGTCCTTTCCCGCCTCGAACTGCGGTTTCACCAGGGCGATGACGTCCCCGCCCGGAACAAGCACGGTATGAAGTACCGGCAGAATCAGTCGAAGCGAAATGAACGAGACATCGATCGTGGCCACTTCCGGCAGTCCTTCTGTGAAATCTTCCGGCTTGGCGTGACGGAAATTAAAGCGTTCCATGACGGTCACGCGCGGATCCTGCCGCATTTTCCAGGCGAGCTGGTTATAGCCGACATCCAGTGCATAGCTGTGCCGCGCTCCGTTCTGCAGTGCACAGTCTGTAAAGCCGCCGGTCGATGCACCGATATCCAATAACAGCTTCCCCTGCACTTCCACATCAAAAACGTCGAGCGCTTTTTCGAGTTTCAGTCCGCCCCGGCTCACATATTTAGAGGCATTGCCTTTTACGGTGAGCGGCGAATCAGCCGGGATTTTCACTCCCGGCTTCTCCAGACGCTCTGTCTCCGTGTAGACAATGCCTGCCATGATGGCGCGTTTTGCCGCTTCTCGGGTTTCACACAAGCCCCGTTCCACAAGCAGGACGTCCACCCGTTCTTTTTTCACTTTCATCATAGCGCTTTAAATCCTGATTTCCGCTTCGGAGAGACATGGCTGCGGATGCGATCCGCCGCTTCTGTGCTCGTCAGCCCGATTTCAGCCAATAATTCTTTCACGCTGCCATGTTCAATAAATTGATCCGGAATTCCGAGCCGATCGATGACTGCGCTGTCGTAACCGTTGTCGCTGGCGAATTCCAGAACGCCGCTTCCGAAACCGCCCTCAAGCACCGCTTCTTCAATCGTCAGCACCGGCACTCCACGCTTCATGATATTATGAAGCATCGCTGTATCCATCGGTTTGATGAACCGGGCATTGACGACTTCCGCTGAAATGCCGTCCCGCCGAAGCTGTTCAGCCGCTTCTTGCGCCAAAGGAATCGTTGTGCCGAACGTCAGGATCACAGCGTCCGTCCCTTTTTCAAGCACTTCCCATGAACCGATCGGCAAAGCTTTCAATTCCGTATCCATCGGCACACCCACTCCGTTTCCTCTCGGATACCGGAGAGCGATCGGGCCGTCATTGTAATCAATCGCTGTTTTAACCATGTGCTGCCCTTCGTTCTCATCTTTCGGCATCATGATCACCATATTCGGCAGCGGGCGCAGAAACGCAATATCAAACACGCCCTGATGGGTTTCTCCGTCTGCTCCGACCAATCCAGCCCGGTCAATGCCGATGAAGACGTTCAGATTCTGCCGGCTGACATCATGCAGCATCTGGTCGTAAGCCCGCTGAAGGAAGGTCGAATAGATCGCCAGGAACGGTTTCATTTCCTGGGTAGCGAGTCCTGCCGCCATTGTTGTGGCATGCTGTTCGGCAATCCCGACGTCAAACATGCGATTCGGGAATTCGGAAGCAAACCCTTCAAGCTTGGAACCGACCGGCATTGCCGGTGTGATTGCCACGATTCGCCCGTCAGTGCGGGCAAGTTTCCGCACAGTTTCTGCAATAAGCCCGCTCCACGATGGTGCTTTAGCCGCTGATTTTTCAAAGTCGCCGGTATCTGTTTTATAGGGCCCGGTTCCGTGCCATGTGCCGATTTTGTCGTTTTCAGCCGGCTGATAGCCCTTGCCTTTTTTCGTAATGACATGCAGAAGGACAGGTCCTTCCACTTTTTTGGCATATTCCAGGTTCGCTTCAAGGTCTTCGAAATCATGGCCGTCGATCGGTCCGAGATACGTAAACCCGAGCTCTTCAAAAAACACGCCGGAAACAAGCAAATACTTCAGGCTGTCTTTTACCCGTTCAGCTGTCTGTGCCAGCTTTCCGCCGACAGCCGGTACTTTTTTCAGCAAATCTTCCAGTTCATCTTTGGCTTTATTGTACTTGCCGGCTGTGCGAAGGCGGCCGAGTACGTTGTGAAGCGCGCCGACATTCGGCGCGATCGACATTTCATTGTCATTCAAAATGACGGTCATGTTCGTCTGTTCATGACCGATATGATTCAGCGCTTCAAGCGCCATACCGCCGGTCAGCGCGCCGTCTCCAATGACCGGAATCACGTGATTGCTTTCGTTTTTGATGTCGCGCGCCGCCGCCATCCCCATTGCCGCCGACAGCGACGTGGAACTATGGCCGGTTTCCCAGACATCATGGCTGCTCTCATTGCGCTTCGGAAATCCGCATAGTCCTTTGAACTGACGCAGCGTTTCAAACTGCCCGGCACGGCCCGTCAGTATTTTATGCACATATGCCTGATGGCCGACATCCCAGATGATTTTATCCTGAGGAGAATTAAACACCCTATGCAGGGCGATGGTAAGTTCCACCACGCCAAGATTCGGACCGATATGGCCGCCGGTTTTGGAGAGGTTTTCAATCAGAAAGCGCCGAACATCGGCGCTGAGCTGTTCCAGCTGTTTATGATCCAGCTTTTTGACAAAAGCCGGGCTAGTTATCGATAGAAGATCCATCGCTGTCACACACCTTTAATTAAAAATTTGCCAAGTTTTATATTAACTTTATTATAACAGCGAATTTCGATTGTACAAACTGGAAGTCCCGCTTCAGCTGGTGCGGTGCACGATAAGATCCGTCAACTGCTCCAGCAGCAGATGGTCTCCCGGCAGTTTCTGAAGCGCTGTTTTTGCCGCTTCCGCATGGTGGACGAGCTTCTCCTGCGCTTTGGGCAGTGTCAGCAGACCCGGATATGTGCTTTTATCGCTCGCAGCATCCTTCCCGGCCGTCTTGCCGAGTTCTGCGGAAGAACCCGTGACATCCAGAATGTCATCCTGGATCTGGAAGGCGAGTCCGAGATGCCGGCCAAACGCTGCATACACCGGAATTTCCCCCGGCGGACAGCCGGCGAGCACAGCCCCGGCCACAATGCTGTAGGTCAGCAGCGCGCCTGTTTTCATCTGATGCACCTGTTCGAGCTCCTCAAGCGAAAGTTTTCGTTCCTCCCCTTCCATATCCAGCACCTGTCCGCCGACCATTCCTTCTGCACCGGCCGCTGTGCTGAGCAGGTCGATCAGCCGGAGGCGGTCTTCTGCCGGCACGGTTTCAAGGCGGGCAATCAGCCCGAAACTATAGGTCAACAATGCGTCGCCTGCAAGGATCGCCGCCGCTTCCCCGTAAACTTTATGATTCGTCGGCTGTCCGCGCCGCAGATCATCATTATCCATGCTTGGCAAGTCATCATGGATGAGTGAATACGTGTGGATCATCTCGATTGCGCAAGCGACTTTCAGCGCATCCGGATGCTGCACGCCTTTTTCTTCCAGAACGGCCAGCAGCAGAATCGGCCGGATGCGCTTTCCGCCGGCCTGCAGCGAATAATTCATCGACTCTTTCAGCACGGCGGGAATCGCAAGAGCCTGAATCTGACGGCCCAATTCCTCTTGAACCGCAATTTCCTTCTGCTGTCTGAATTCGGTCAGCTTCATGCTTCCCGCCCGTCCCCGTCTGCTGAAAACGGCACTTCTTTCCCGTCATCCATCATCGTGACCAGCTGTTTTTCGGCATGCTGCAATTTATCATGGCATACCTTGGACAATTCCATGCCCTTCTGATAAAGCTTCAGTGACTCCTCAAGCGGCACATCCCCCATTTCCAACCGGCGAACGATATCCTCAAGCTGTTCCATTGCTTCATTGAATAATAACTCATTTTCTGCCATGCTGGTTCGCTCCTTTATCGTCTTTTACTGTTTTTTCTTTCACTTCCGCTTTCAGGGAACCATCATGCAGCCGGATCTCCAGCTCGTCTCCTGGTTTCGCCTGATCGGCACTTTTGATCAATTCATTGTCCAAATAAGTGATGGAATAGCCCCGGTCCATGATTTTAAGCGGACTGAGGGCGTCGAGCGTCCGGATCGCTCCGGACAGCTGAGCTTTCCGTTCTCGGTGCAGCACCGCCATCTGGCGGCTGAGCCGCTTCTCCAAATAGCCAAGTTCCTGCTGCAGGCCGGTCACTTTCACGCCGGGTGACAGGCGCCCCAGCTTATAACGTAAATTGGCATATCCGTCCTGCTGTTCGCCCAAGTGCTGCTGCATCGCGCGTCTCAATGCATCTTCTGCCCGGTCTGCCCGCTCGATGAACGGCCGGTACAGCCGGTCGGGATGCGCGAGCGGAAAAGAAGATCGGAGCCGGTCGAGCGCTTTGTGCTCCTGCTCAAGTCGGGCAGCCGATTGCTTATACAACCAGCTCTTCGCGCCCAGGAGCCGTTCAAGCAGCTCCTGGCGGCTCGGAACGGCAAGTTCTGCAGCGGCAGTCGGCGTCGGTGCCCGCAGATCAGCTGCAAAATCAGCGATCGTTGTATCCGTTTCATGGCCGACTGCCGAGATGACAGGTATGCGGGAGTCCACGATGGCACGGGCCACCGCTTCTTCATTGAACGCCCACAGATCTTCAATCGATCCCCCGCCGCGCCCGGCGATGATCACGTCATGGCCGTTACGGTTCGCCGCCTGAATGGATCCGACAATTGACGCCGCCGCTTGGCCGCCCTGAACGAGTGTCGGATAAATGATGACCTTCGCAAGCGGATAGCGCCGGTTCAGCGTTGTAACAATATCCCGAACGGCCGCTCCGGTCGGCGCTGTAATGACCGCGATTTCTTTCGGGAAGCGCGGCAGCCGCCTCTTTCGTCCCGCTTCGAACAGTCCTTCTTTCGCCAGCTTTTCTTTCAGCTGTTCGAATGCCAGGTAATAATCCCCGATGCCGTCAGCCTGCATAATCTGGGCGTACAATTGGTATTGGCCGCTCGTTTCATACACCGTAACATCGCCGCGGATCAGTACCGTCATTCCGCTTTCAGGCCGGAACTTCACTTTATTCGCCTGAGCCGCGAACATGATGCCGGACAGCCGCGCCGCATTGTCTTTCAGCGTAAAATAAATATGGCCGCTCGTATGGATTTTAACATTCGACAGTTCACCTTTTATATGAACATCCCGAAGGTAAGGATCTGCATCGAATTTGCGCTTTATGTATTTTGTCAGCGCCCTGACAGATAAATAAGAATCAGCGCTCACATTGTCATCTCCTTCAGCTGAATTGGAAAAGCTGTCTTTCTTTCGAAAAACAGCCCGCTTTTTCTTATTTTACACCGTTGCCGGCTGTTTGTCCTTCAGCGGCCCACTCTGCGGAGCGGACCGTATTGTCCATCAGCATCGCGATGGTCATCGGACCGACACCGCCGGGCACCGGCGTGATAAAGGATGCCTTGTCCTGCAATTCATCAAACGCCGCATCACCGGTCAATTTGCCGTCGGTTCCGCGATTAATGCCGACATCGATGACAACTGCACCGGCTTTGATGTGATGCGCTTTCAGCATACCCGGCCGGCCGACAGCTGCAATAACGATGTCTGCCGATTGCGTATACTGTTCGAGGTTTTCGGTTTTCGAGTGACAGAACGTGACCGTCGCGTTCCGCTGCAGCAGAAGGAGACCTGCCGGCTTACCGACGATGGTGCTGCGACCGATGATCACCGCGTGCTTTCCTGCCGGATCGATTTCATAATAATCCAGCAGCCGCATGATGCCGTTCGGTGTGCACGGGACGAATCCGTCTTCACCGATCAGCAGGCGACCGGCGCTGATCGGATGAAAACCATCCACATCCTTCGTCGGATCAATGGCTAAAATCACATGGGTTTCATCAATATGGGCCGGCAGCGGAAGCTGGACGAGAATGCCGTGGATGCCTGGATCCCGGTTCAGCTTATCAATTGCTGCCAGCAAGTCTGTCTCTGACAGCGTGTCCGGAAATTCCAGAAGATCAGAGCGCATGCCGAGTTTCTCGCAAGTCCGCTGCTTGCTTTTGACATATGTCTGCGATGCCGGATCTTCTCCAACAAGAATGACGGCAAGACCCGGTGTCACACCTCGGGCAGCCAGTTTTTCCACCCGTTTCCCGACGTCTTCCCGTATAGCCGCCGCCACTTTTTTGCCATCCATCAGTTTCGCTGTCATCCTTGTTCCTCCCTCAGTCGGTGATTCCCTTATCGGTGAATTTCGAAAGTACCCCATTGACAAATTTCGGCGACCGATCATCCCCGTAAGATTTGCTCAATTCAATCGCTTCATTCAGCACGACCCGGTCCGGTGCGTCTTCAAGATATTCCAGCTCGAATACGGCAAGCCGGAGAATGGTCCGTTCCGCTTTCGGAAGCCGGTCAAGCGACCATTTCTCCAGATTGGCACGCAGTTTTTCATCAATCGCCGCCCGGTTGCGGAACGTTCCTTCCACGAGCAGATTGAAAAACTGGTCCGTCTTTCCTTCCATGATATGGTCCGTTGCTTCTTCCACTGTCATTTCAGTGCTGTCCAGCTGGAAAAGCGTCTGGAATGCTTTTTCCCGCGCTTCATGTCGTTTCATCGTGCGAACCTCATTTCCGTTCATTTTGTCCCATTATAACGTGGATTGTTCGGAAGTTCCGTGTTTAGATTGTTCAGTCAAAAAGCACTGCCTGGATGGCAGTGCCTGCTTGTTATTCAGCTTGGGGCTGCAGCTGTTCGAATTGAATGCCCGTAATGTGCACGTTCACTTCCTGCGTCTGCAGTGACGTCATATTAAACAGTGCCTGCCGGACTTGCTGCTGCACTTTCCGTGCCGTATCCGGAATGGAGACACCGTAATTGACGACGAGAAACACATCGATGGCCAGGCTGTCTTCATGCAATTCAGTCTTGACGCCTTTGCCATGCACTTTTTTGCCGAGCCGTTCCGCTACTCCGGAAGCGAAATTCCCGCGCATCGCCGCAACGCCGTTGATTTCATTTGCAGCAATGCTGGCGATGATTTCAAGCACTTCCGCTGCAGCTTCAATACTGCCGATCGGTTCCTTGCCGGCCGGCTGCTGCATTTTCACATAAGTCAGTGGTTTTTCTGCCATGGATAGCCCCCCTCTATGGATTCAGTACGTTATACTTCTCCAGGAATTTCGTATTGAAGTCGCCTGACTTGAACACTTCATGATCCATGAGCCGTGCATGGAACGGAATCGTCGTGAATACGCCTTCAACGACGAACTCGTCAAGTGCCCGTTTCATTTTGGCGACGGCTTCTTCCCGCGTATCCGCATACGTGATCAACTTGGCCACCATAGAATCGTAATAAGGCGGGATGGTGTAGCCTGGATAGACGGCTGAATCGACCCGCACACCAAAACCGCCCGGCGGCAGATACATATCGATCGTTCCGGCAGATGGCATGAAGTTCTTTTCAGGGTTTTCAGCATTGATGCGGCACTCAATCGCCCATCCCCGGAACTCGATGTCTTCCTGGGCGAATGCCAGCTTTTCACCCGATGCCACTTTCAGCTGCTGCTGAATAAGGTCGATGCCGGTAATCATTTCCGTCACCGGATGTTCCACTTGAATGCGGGTGTTCATTTCCATGAAGTAGAATTTCTGTTCGCCTACATCGAAGATGAATTCAACCGTGCCGGCTCCGCGGTAGTCGACTGCCTGGGCAGCTTTCACTGCCGCATATCCCATTGCATGCCGTATGTCCGGTGTGAGTGCAGGAGAAGGAGCTTCTTCCACAAGTTTTTGCATGCGCCGCTGAATTGAACAGTCCCGTTCACCCAGGTGGATGGCATTTCCGTAATTATCCGCCAGCACCTGGATCTCGACATGCCGGAAATCCTCAATAAATTTCTCCAGATAGACGCCCGGATTGCCAAACGCAGCAGCCGCTTCTTTCTGGGTCACCTGGATGCCTTTTATGAGTTCTTCTTTCGAACGCGCGACGCGGATCCCTTTGCCTCCGCCGCCTGCTGTCGCTTTGATGATGACCGGGTAACCGATGCCTTCAGCAATGTCGAGCGCGTCTTCCACCCCGTCCACAATGCCTTGTGAACCCGGCACAACCGGCACACCGGCTTTGCGCATCGTTTCACGGGCGACGTCTTTTGTGCCCATCTTCGATATGGCGCTTGAGGTCGGTCCGATGAATGTGATATCCACTTGCTCGCACAGCTCAGCGAAACTGGAATTCTCCGCCAGGAAGCCGTAGCCGGGATGAATGCCGTCACAATCGGTGAGCCTGGCGACTGAAATGATGTTCGAGAAATTCAAGTAGCTGTCTTTCGATGCAGTCGGACCGATGCAGTATGCTTCATCCGCCATTTGTACATGAAGGGCCTCCCGGTCTGCCTGCGAGTAAACAGCGACCGTTTTCACATTCATTTCCTTGCATGCGCGGATAATCCGCACAGCGATTTCCCCGCGGTTTGCGATGAGTACTTTCTTCAGCATGCTGATTCCTCCCTTACTTAGTTTTAACGAGGAACAGAGGCTGGCCGTACTCCACAAGCTGACCGTCTT
Organism: Planococcus lenghuensis; assembly: GCF_001999905.1. NCBI lineage: Bacteria > Bacillati > Bacillota > Bacilli > Caryophanales > Caryophanaceae > Planococcus > Planococcus lenghuensis. The sequence continues at coordinate 1,547,425 of NZ_CP019640.1, read as the reverse complement.
TGACGAGAATTTCAGCGATTTCCCCTTCTGTCTCCGCCTCGATTTCATTGAATAATTTCATTGCTTCGACGATGCACACCACAGTTTCTGCCGAGACTTTATCACCGACTTTTACAAAGGCCGGCTCTTCCGGAGATGGAGATTGGTAAAAAGTCCCAACCATCGGAGACGGGATTTCAGTAAGCGAATCCGATGATGATGAAGAAGCGGTATCAGCCGGAACTGCCTCTGTTTCGGGTTCAGGCTTCGCTGCCGGAGCCGGCGCCGGAGCTGGGGCAGGAGCTGCCGCCGGGGTCGGTGCAGGCGCTGCCGCCGCTTGAACAGCTCCCCCTGTTTTCTTCATTTTCACTTTCGTGCCTTCACTTTCATATACAAACTCTTCAATGGATGACTGATCCACCAATTTGATCATTTCTCTGATTTCCTGGATTTTCAACTTTACTTCACTCCCATGCAGATATTGTCCGTTCCATATGCAATTTATGCGCGTGACACATATGATGAATCTGTCGTATTGACGATCAAGACGTCACCTTCGTTGATAAAGAAAGGCACTTGCACGACCAGCCCTGTCTCAAGTGTTGCCGGTTTTGAGCCCCCGCTTGCCGTATCTCCTTTGATGCCGGGGTCTGTTTCCGTCACTTTCAATTCAACCGTATTCGGCAATTCGACACCAAGCACTTCGCTTTCATACTGAATGACCTGTACATCCATGTTTTCCTTCAGGAACTTCAATTCGTATGCCAGGTTTTTTTCCGGAAGTTCGATCTGGTCATACGTCTCTGTATCCATGAAGGCATGCATATCGCCATTTGCATACAAGTACTGCATACGGCGGTTATCGATTTGGGCTTTCGCCACTTTTTCACCTGCACGGAACGTTTTTTCATTGACTGCGCCCGTGCGCAAGTTGCGGAGCTTGGAGCGGACGAATGCCGCGCCTTTCCCCGGCTTGACATGCTGGAAATCCATGACACGCCAGATGTCGCCGTCCACTTCGATGGTAAGTCCTGTTTTAAAATCGTTAACTGATATCATGTTTGTTCCTCCAATTATTATAAAATAAGCAGGTCTTTTGTCGAATGGGTCAACCGCTCATTCCCTGTCCCGGTAATGATTATATCATCTTCGATGCGGACTCCGCCAACCCCCGGCAAATAAATGCCAGGTTCAACTGTGACTGTCATGCCCTCCTGCAGCACGGTATCAGACAGATGGGAAAGTCCCGGTCCTTCGTGTACTTCCAGACCGATGCCATGGCCGAGTGAGTGGCCGAACGCATCGCCGTAGCCTTTCGCTTTGATGATGTCCCGTGAAATGGCATCCGCTTCTTTGCCGGTCATGCCCGGCTTAATTTTTTCGAGGGCGGTTACTTGCGCTTCAAGGACGATATTATAAATTTCTTTTAATTGATCTGACGGTTCACCGACAGCCACCGTTCGAGTGATATCGGATACATAACCATCATAGAGGGCACCGAAATCCAGCGTGACGAAATCTCCGGTTTCGATGACTTTATCGCTTGCCACACCATGCGGCAGCGCTGAACGCGTGCCGGACGCCACAATGATGTCGAATGACGATGATGTCGCTCCTTGCTTGCGCATGAAGAATTCAAGTTCGTTGGAAACTTCCAATTCGGTTTTTCCCGGTGCGATGAATTTTGTGATATGTTCGAACGCCGCATCTGCGATTTCAGCGGCTTTTTTCAGCACCGCAAGTTCATCCGCTGTTTTGATCATCCGGATTTTTTCAGCGAGCCCGCTGACCGGCACCAACGCCGCTTCCACTTGCCCGCTGAATTTACTGTGCAGGGCATACGTCATATGGTCCTGCTCAAATCCAAGCTGGCGAACGCCAAGTTCTTTCAGGACTGCCGCGATTTCATCGACCAAGCCTTTAGTCGCCTGGCGCACTTCATAGCCTTTTGCCTGCTTGCCCGCCTGTTCGATATAGCGGAAATCCGTCACGAATACCGCTTTATCTTTTGTTACGACCGCTGCGCCTGCAGAACCTGTGAATCCGGTCATGTAGCGCAGATTATATGTACTTGTCAGGAGCATTGCATCGATTCCGTGCTGTTCAAATTCATTGCGCAGTTTTTCGATTTTCATCCCTGTTCCCTCTTCCGTTTTAGAATAAATGCGTGAAGTGCCAATTCATATACATCCTGTCCGAATCCGGCGATCTGCCCGGCCGCCACAGGGGCGATGTAGGAATGATGCCGGAACTCCTCCCGTGCATGGATATTCGATATATGCACTTCGATGACCGGCACTTTGACCGATGCGATGGCGTCCCGGATTGCGACGCTCGTATGTGTATACGCGCCGGCATTCAGAATAATGCCGGCCATCTCTTCATCCTCCGCTCCGTGGATCCAGTCAATCAATTCCCCTTCGTGGTTTGACTGCCGGCATTCCAGCGTCACACCTGCTGTTTCTGCCACCGCTTTCAGGTCCTGCTCGAGTTCAGCGAGCGTGAATGTTCCGTATGCTTCTTTTTCCCGTTTGCCGAGCCGGTTCAGGTTCGGGCCATTCAGACAAAGAATCCGCATAATCAGCACCTCCATTCGTATCTTTCTCATTCTAACATAACGGCGTTTCCCGGCAATATGCAAACTTGGCCTATGCGGAGGACAGGGTTTAAGGAAGTCGGATCCGTTACCTGCGAATCCCCTGGGTTTATTTGCGATGTCGGGCGTGTTACTTGCGAAATTGGTCCTTTTACTTGCAGGACAGCTGCAACAGGAAAACCCGGCCTGCATCAGCAGACCGGGTTCTGTCAGTATAGTTGCTTAAAGACCGCATTTCAGCTGCGCGCCGCAATTTGTGCATGTGTTGCAGCCGCCCGCTTCCTGAACGGTTCCTTTGCGGCAAACCGGGCAGGTGTTACCGACTTCAGAACCGATCGTGACGTTAGTGGAACGGAGATCCTGGATCGTGTCGATCAGGACGACCGGCCGCTTTTCAGTCACTTGCTCTTCATGAACTTCATCAAATGAGTTTTCTTCCGCTTTCAGCGTCAGCACTTGCGCGTCGCGTGAACCGTCGACGTATACTGTTCCGCCTTTCGCGCCACCTTTGTAAAGGCGCTCATAGATCCCTTCCACCTGATCGACAGTGTAGCCGCGCGGGGCATTCACGGTCTTCGAGATCGAGGAATCGATCCAGCGCTGGATGACACACTGGACATCCGCATGTGCTTCCGGTGCAAGATCCATTGCAGAAATGAAATATTCCGGCAGGTTGTTCTCGTCCGCTTCCGGATTGTTCTTCAGGTACTCCTGGACGATGTCCGCTTTCACTTCAATGAACTTGCCGAGACGGCCCGAACGGTAGTACGTGAATGAGAAGTAAGGCTCAAGACCAGTTGACACGCCGACCATCGTACCGGTTGAGCCAGTCGGTGCCACAGTCAGGAGATGCGAGTTGCGGATGCCGTTTTCCAGCACCGCTTTCCGGATATGCTCCGGCATTTTCTGCATGAATCCTGTTTCCGTGAATGCTTTGCGGAGCGCCTGTGTTTCTTCGTCCGTTTTGCCAGTGAGGAACGGGAAGCTCCCGCGCTCTGTGGCGAGCTTCGCTGATTCTTCGTAAGCGGCAGTGGCGATCGTCTCAAAGATTTTATCGACGAGTTCGTTGCCTTCCGGCGAACCGTATTTCTTGCCTGTATTGATCAACAGATCGGCAAGACCCATAACGCCGAGTCCGACGCGGCGCTCACCGAGTGCCTGGACGCGGTTCTCTTCCAGGAAGTAAGGTGTGGCGTCGATGACGTTATCCTGCATGCGGACACCGATCCGGACCGTTTCTTTCAGTCCTTCGAAATCCACTTCCTGTGTTTGCATATCTGCAAATTTTGCCAGGTTAACTGCGGCAAGGTTACAGACGGAGTATGGTGCAAGGGGTTGTTCACCGCACGGGTTCGTCGCGACAACTTTCTGTCCGTACGCACGTGCATTCGTCTGTTCGTTGGCATTATCGATGAAGAAGATGCCCGGCTCTGCCGAATAAGTCGCACAGACGTTGATCAAATTCCACAGTTCACGAGCTTTCATCGTGCGATAGACGCGGACTTCATGACCCGCTTTTTTCCATTCGCGCACGTCGCCCACTTCGTGCCATTGTTCATTGTAGACAGCCATTTCTTCCGGCGAGTAGTTCTCGACTGCCGGGAAGCGCAGATCATATTCCGCATCCGCTTCGACCGCTTCCATGAAATCTTTTGTAAGGGTTACGGAAATGTTCGCGCCTGTCAGGAATTCTTCATTATGAACCGAATACGTCCCGCCATCGCGCAATTTCGTTTCCGCGTCGCGCATGATGCCTTCATTGAAGCCGCCCATCCCTGGGATTGCGCGGTAGTTCAGGAGCCCTGTGTACATCGCTTCTTCCTGCTCTGTCAGTGGCTTGAATTTCAGTTTGTCGTTTGCAAGTTTCTTGATCGTCTCATCTTCCGTGTTTTCGATGAGGTAGCGCAAAATGCGCGGGTTCTGCATTTTTGAAATGATGAATTCACAGATGTCCGGATGCCAGTCCGCCAGCATAATCATCTGCGCCCCGCGGCGGCTTCCGCCCTGTTCCACGAGATGCGTCAATTTCGCGATATCGTCAAGCCATGATACCGACCCGGACGATTTACCGTTCACACCGCGTGCGAGCGTGTTTCTCGGCCGAAGTGTCGAGCCGTTCGTGCCGACACCGCCGCCGCGGCTCATGATTTCCATGACTTGTTTTCTATGATCTGAAATGCCTTCCCGTGAATCCGCCACAAATGGCATCACGTAGCAATTGAAGTATGTAACATCGGTGTCTGCACCTGCTCCGTAGATGACGCGTCCTGCCGGAATGAACTTCAGGTCTGCAAGCTGCTCATAAAACTTGTTAAACCACTCGTCGCGCTTTTCCTGTGTTTTTTCGATGGAAGAAAGCCCAGTCGCATTGCGTTTGGCAATCTGTTCGTAGTATACTTCCAAAGGCTTTTCAATGACGTCGAGCGGCCGTCTGACAATTCCCGCTTCCTGTTCTTTCGCATCATCGATCGCACTCCGGTAATCCTCTTCAATCCATACTTCCGCTTTGTTCGCCTGCTTGTCGATCGACTTGATGAAGCCAAGGCCGCGGGCAGGGAATTTCGGATCCTCTTTCACTGTCAGGACGACGAAATCACCCGGTTTGAGCGTTTTCTTTTCTGTGTCCTTAAATGAATAGCGGTCAATCATCACCAGCCGGGATACACCCTTATGCACTGTTTTCATGTCATCAGTGATGGGGTGAACCTGCGGGAAGAGACGAATGTCCTTGTTCAGCGATCCGGTATCGAGCGCCGGTTTTTGGTTTTGAGATACAAGCACCATTGACAAATCCTCCTTAATGTTATATAGGATTAACACAACATGTTGTATTAATTATAGTTCCCACCATACTATATATTGAAACTTCCAGTCAATCGGTTTTTTTCATTCACAACGGCGTCGCTATTTGTCGAACGTTGATTTGACGCCGCAAAATCAGCCTAAAAAAATTTTCAGCTTCGACTTTGTGAAATCCGGCATTGAATTCTCTGCTCTGTTTCTTTTATAATGAACAAGGTAAAGAAGGCAAACTACAAGCGCCTTCACGGTCCGGGATTACCGGGCTTGAAGAAAGGGGCAACACCAGTGGAATTTCTGTACATCATCGCCGGCTTTTTATTCATCCTGACCGTATTGATCCTGGTCAATTATTTCCGGACAAAAAAGACGGTCACGATTCTGACACAAGAGCAATTCATTGAAGGCTACCGCAAAGCGCAGTTGATCGATGTGCGTGAATCGAAAGATTATGCCGCCGGCCACATTCTCGGCGCCCGCAACATCCCGCAGTCGCAGCTCCGTCAGCGCTTCAAGGAAATCCGTCCGGATAAACCGGTCTATCTGTATGACCAAAACGGCATCAACGGTTCACGGGTTGCCATGTTCCTGAAGAAAAAGGGCTACACTGACCTTTATCTGCTCAAAGGCGGCTTCAGAACCTGGACCGGTAAAGTCCGCTCGAAATGATATAAATGAGGCCGGCACTTCAGCGTGTCGGCCTCTAATTTTTGTTCCACTCCGGTTCCGTTTAGCGAAATTCAACTCCAAATTAGCGGACCCCACGATTACTTTAGTGGAATTCACTGACTCCACTACCGCCCGACCGCAAAAAAGAGGCATGCCACTTCCGGCATGCCTCTTTTCTCCTTATTCCGCTTTCTGATACCGCAGAACCGGCTTACGCGCAGCCTGCGCTTCGTCCAGCCGGCTGATGACCGTCGTATGCGGCGCTTCCTGCACGATTTCCGGATTGGTCTCCGCTTCCTTCGCAATTTGGATCATCGCATCACAAAACGCGTCGAGCGTCTCTTTCGATTCGGTTTCCGTTGGTTCGATCATCATGCCTTCTTCCACGTTAAGCGGGAAGTAGATCGTCGGCGGGTGATAGCCGAAATCGAGGAGCCGCTTCGCCATATCAAGTGTACGCACGCCGAGTTTCTTCTGACGGCGGCCGCTCAACACGAATTCATGCTTGCAGTGGCGGTCGTAAGGCAAGTCGAAATACGGAGCGAGCCGGCGCATCATGTAATTGGCATTCAGTACAGCATATTCGGACACAGCCTTCAGCCCATCCGGCCCCATGGAACGGATATACGTGTATGCGCGCACGTTGATGCCGAAATTTCCGAAATACGGCTTCACGCGGCCGATCGACTCGGGACGGTTGTCATCAAATGTGTACCCGTCGTCTGTCTTGATCAGAACGGGTTTTGGTAAATACGGGAGCAGTCCCTTCTTCACGCCGACCGGACCGGATCCCGGACCGCCGCCGCCGTGCGGGCCTGTGAACGTTTTGTGCAAGTTCAAGTGGACCACATCAAAGCCCATATCGCCGGGACGCGCTTTATTCATGACCGCATTCAAATTGGCACCGTCATAATACAGCTTGCCGCCGACTTCATGGATGATCGCCGCCATCTCCAGGATGTTTTCTTCAAATAAACCGAGGGTGTTCGGGTTCGTCAGCATGAGCGCTGCCGTATCCGGTCCGACAACCCGCTTCAAGTCTTCCAAGTCGACAAGGCCATTGTCATCCGATTTCACCGTCACCGTGTCAAAACCGGCAACCGTCGCAGATGCCGGATTTGTGCCATGGGCAGAATCCGGTACGATCACTTTTGTTCGTTCGAAGTCGCCATTCGCTTCATGGAACGCGCGAATCATCATGAGACCCGTCCATTCCCCGTGGGCGCCTGCCGCCGGCTGCAGCGTTACTTCATCCATGCCGGTGATTTCCTTCAAATGCTCCTGCAGGTCATACATAAGTTCCATCGCACCCTGGACCGTCGATTCGTCCTGCAGCGGGTGAATATCAGCGAATCCCGGGAACCGGGCGACGGATTCATTGATCTTCGGATTGTATTTCATCGTACAGGAACCGAGCGGATAAAAACCGGAATCGACGCCATGGTTGCGGTTTGACAACGCCGTGTAATGCCGCATGATATCGAGTTCCGCCACTTCCGGAAGCTCCGGCTCTTCCGAACGGATCAGGTCAGCCGGCAATACATCATCCAATTCCACTTCCGGCACATCCAGCACCGGCAAGCTATAGCCGATGCGGCCTTTTGTGGATACTTCAAAAATGAGCGGCTGGTTTTCGTCTTTACGCATGAGCGGCCTCCTTCTCCTGAGTGAATGCAGCAATTTCCTGCACGAACAGATCGATTTCTTCTTTTGTGCGCTGTTCCGTCACAGCAATGAGAACGTGTCCTGCCAGTTCTTCATATGTCCGGCCAAGATCATAGCCCCCGATGACGCCCTGATCAAAAAGCCGGTCGTTCAACTGCTTTACGGACTTGCCAAGTTTAACGGTGAGTTCATTGAAATGCGCATTTCCGAACGCGACGGTCAGACCTGCCGCTTCCAGCTGCTGTTTCATGTAGCGGGTCTTGGCGATATTTTGCACGGCCATTTCTTTTGTTCCTTTTTTACCGAGCGCCGTCATGGCGACAGAAGCCGCAAGCGCATTGAGTGCTTGGTTCGAACAGATATTGGATGTCGCTTTATCCCGACGGATGTGCTGCTCGCGCGCCTGGAGTGTCAGCACAAACCCGCGGCGTCCGTCTTCATCGACGGTTTCCCCAACGAGACGTCCCGGCACTTTGCGCATCAGCTTTTTCGTCACGGCGAAATAACCGCAATGCGGGCCCCCGAATGCTTCAGGGATGCCGAACGGCTGCGCATCGCCGACGGTGATATCCGCGCCGAGCTTGCCGGGCGCTTCAAGTGCGCCAAGGGCGAGTGGATTGGCCGATACGATGAACAGCGCGCCACTGCCATGGATGACCGGTTCCAGCTCTTTCAGGTTCTCAACCTGGCCGAAGAAATTCGGGTACTGGACCATCACAGCCGCAACATCCTCGTTCAGAAGCGAACGGAGTGCTTCCACATCAGTTACACCATCCTTCAGCGGCACTTCCTGCACATCGATCGATTGGCCGAGCGCATAGGAGCGCACCACTTCACGGGATTCCGGATGAACGGCACGCGAAACAAGAATCTTTTTGCGCTTGGTGTGACCGGCCGCAAGCATTCCTGCCTCCGCCAGCGCGGTGCCGCCGTCATACATCGACGAGTTGGCGATGTCCATGCCGGTCAATTCCGCAATCATCGTCTGGAACTCAAAGATCGCCTGCAGTTCCCCTTGGGAAATTTCGGGCTGATACGGCGTGTAGGCGGTATAAAATTCAGAACGGGAAATGACATGGTCGACAATCACCGGCTTATAGTGATCATAAACGCCGGCACCAAGGAAAGATGCATAATTCCGGTGATCCGCATTTTTAGCAGCGAGCCGGCTCAGTTCTTTCAAAAGTGCGGATTCCGATTTTGCCGGTTTAAGATCATATTCGCCTTGGAAACGCACTTTTTCGGGAATATCGGAAAAGAGTTCTTCGATCGAGTCGACGCCGATCGTTTTGAGCATGGCTTCTTTGTCTTGTGCCGTCATCGGCAAGTAGCGGTGCTTCATTCTGTCAATCTCCTTTATGAGTTAGTTGAACGCTTATAGAACGGAGTTTCCACTGTCACAGCTTTCAGGCGGCGGTTTCGCACTTCGACTTCCACTTCGGTTCCCGGCTCTGTAAATTCTGTTCCGACGAGTGCAAGACCGATATTCTTCCCTAGTGTCGGCGACTGTGTACCTGTCGTTACGTGCCCGATTTCCTCGCCGTCTTTGAATACTTTATAGCCGGGACGCGGAATCCCTTTATCCAGCATTTCCAGTCCGGTCAATTTCCGTACAATGCCTTCTTCTTTCTGTTTCAGCAGCGCTTCTTTTCCAATGAAATCCGCATCTTTTTTCAGTTTGACCGCAAACCCAATCCCCGCTTCAAGCGGCGAGATATCCTTTGTCAATTCCTGGCCATACAATGCAAGGCAAGCTTCAAAGCGGAGTGTGTCCCGGGCACCTAAACCGACAGGCACCGCTCCGTCTTCCTTGCCTTCTTCAAGGATGGCACCCCATAAAGCGATGATATCTTCCGGCGAACCGTAGATTTCAAATCCGTCTTCCCCTGTGTAACCGGTACGGGACACAAGAACGTTTCGCCCGGCAACATCCACATTTTCCTGAAAGCGGAAGAACTTGATGTCAGTGAGATCCGTATCGGTCAGCCGCTGCAGTACAGACTCAGCAAGCGGCCCTTGGAACGCAAGCTGTCCATATTCCTCTGAACGGTTCACCACTTCCGCCCCGTCCTGTGCATGCGCTTTCAGCCAATCAAAATCCTTCTCGATGTTGGCTGCATTCACGACAAGCAAGTAGCGTTCATCCGTCAGCTTGTATACAAGAAGATCATCAACGGTACCGCCATCTTCATAACATAAGACCGTATACTGCGCCTGACCAGTTTTCAGTTTCGATACGTCATTCGTCAGCATTCGTTGCAAATATGCCAGGCTTTCCGGCCCTTCAACCGTGATTTCTCCCATATGGGACACATCAAACAACCCTGCTTTCGTCCGGACTGCTTCATGTTCCTGTTTAATGCCTGAAAACTGCACCGGCAATTCCCAGCCGCCAAAATCAATCGTTTTGCCGCCATACTTCTTATACGACTCAAAAAGCGGCGTGCGCTTTAACTCACTCATGTCCTGCCGTCTCCCTTCTCCTGCTGCAATCACACAAAAAAAGACAGAGTACTCCCGGTATTCGGGAATTCTCTGTCCTGGAGCCTGAAAGTTTACCTTGACGGTTTTCCTCGTTGGCAGCTGCGTGCGCAGCATTCTCCAGAGATGCGTCCTGTACGAGTCTTTTTGCCTGAGAGATTCATAACGGCTGTTATTTGCTCCTTCGGCGACGCAATAATGCTGCGTTCTCTCCTCGCACACTCATCCGCCCATTAGAATCAATGGTCCTGACTGTATAGAATACTCAATTCTTTGACTATATCCTAACATTCAGAACAAATCCGTGCAATCTTTTTGTGATACGTCATCAAACACGAACGATAATTAGGCTAAATGTTTTTTTATTCGCCTTTTAGACGATGCACTTGAAAAGCGACGAATTCAGTGATCTGCCGGAGCGATCGGTGCTCCGTCCGGACACTGATGTGAGCTGCCCGCTTGTACGCTGAATGGCGCTGATGGTAAAGTGATTCAATTTCTTCTTTCGTCGACCGTCTGACAATCGGCCGGTTCGGGTCGCGGTGAATCCGCCGCCAAATGTCCCGAAACGGTGCATCGAGAAACAGCACGAGGCCCGTTTCCCGCATGATTTTGCGGTTCTCTGCATTAATGGCGGTGCCGCCACCTGTTGAAATGATGCAGCAGTCACTTTTAAACTCCCGTAAAAACCGGGCTTCCAGGCTCCGGAAATACGGTTCGCCGTGCTCTTCGAAAATTTCAGGAATCGTTTTGCCTTCCCGGCGGACGATTTCTTTGTCCATGTCATAAAACGGCAGTTTCAGCATGAAGCTCAGCCGCCTGCCGATCGCGCTCTTGCCGCATCCCATAAATCCGATTAAATAAATCCTCTTCATCCAACCACCTGCTGTTCCCATGTTCCTGAAATGCCGCACTTACATCCGATGATTCCAGTAACAGTATCGTAGCACGACGGTAGGTATTTTCCAATCCATCATATGTGCGGTACTGAATCGTATAGAGGACGGCAGTATGGAGCAGCAGGGAAAGTGCGGCAAAAAAGAATACAATCGTCACCGGATACAGCGCTCCACGTTCATCCAGGCGCCGGAGGAATTGCATACGTTTCCTCCTTCCTTATGCCGTTCCGGAAAACGACCTGCGCCGTCAACACGGCTCCGGCAATTGCAAATGTGACATGCTGCACATCCGTCAGCATGACTTCGTGCCCCTGACCGGAACGCTGCTTGCGGATGATCGGCGAATACCATTCAATGGTCAGTAATGTGCCGGATTCCGTCATCCGGATTCCTTTGCCGCCATTAATGACTGCCACATTGCTCCCGGTATTCAAGTAAGTCCTGAGTTCGTAAGTGAACAGCTCCCATTCCGCATGCTTCACATCCAGATCGGCAGAGTAAGCGGCAGCCAATCGAAAAAACAGCACGATGAGCGGAAGCAGCAGCAAAAGTATGGCTAAATCGAGCAGCAGTCCGATGAATGTGGACCCATTCTGCCGGGTGTCCATCAGCCGGCGCATATTGTTTCTTTCTCGTTCCGGAAATTATCATAATACACACAAAGCCGATCCGTCATCTGCCACGTAAAGCGGATTCCTTCTGCCATCCGCGTGCCGCCGGGTGTTCCAAGCCGGGCTCCCTCGTACAATGTTTCGTACGCTGCAACCCGCTCTTTTTTCAATTGAAGGGATGTATGCATCCCTTGCATCAGCGGGACAAGAGATCCGAACAATATGAATACAATCGTGAGACTGAGCATGGTTTCTGCAAATGAAATTCCCCGTTCACCCAGACAGCACCACTCTCCCTTTCCCCAGATGGACCGTCAGCACCTTAGGGCCTTCCGGTGTAAGAAACCGGATGGTGCCGGCGGTTTCAATGCTGCCGATCGGATTGAACCGGATATTTTTCAGGTAACTTGTCTTATCCATCCGGACACCGGCCGGCATGTTCCGGCTGACAAGTGCCGCACTGTAGTTCCGGGAAATGGTGTACGAACCGCCGTCCGGTCCGAACGTGAGCTGAACCCACTCCCCGCTTCTATAGCTCTCGCTTTGCATGAAATAAATATCAGCAAGCAATGTCTGAAAAAAACGCTGTTCAGTCCTTTCTTCTTCAGCTGCCGTGTAGATGGGAATTGCAAATGCCATCGTCATCAGCAGACTGAGCACCACCAGCATTTCAACAAGTGTAAATCCTTTATTGCCCAGCAGCCGCTTCAACAGCCGATACCGTTCCATCCGCTGCAATCGCAATGGCAGTGCCGTTCGGACAGCTGGTTTCATCTGTCTTCAAATAACCGCCGCTTACAAGATCAGTGATCGCCGGCACTTTTTTGAGATCCATCCGGTAGGATTCCACTTGCCCCTGAACCATTTGCACGAACGCCTTACAGCCCTTTTCATCCACCGATGCCGTCTGCTTTGTGACGTTCGGGATCGCTATCGCAATCAGCACTGAGATAATCAAGAGGACAATCAGCATTTCAATAAGTGTGAATCCACCTTGTTTTTTTAATTGTTTCATTCTCCTTTTTCCTCCTTAGATCGTGTGGACGAGATTATACATCGGCAGCAGTATCGCTAAATATGCACCGATGATGCACAAAGCAATAACCAGGAAAAACAGCGGCTGAATGATGCGCATGGCCTGCGCCAGCTGCCGTTCAAGCCGTTCAAGCAGCACTTCACTGTAGAGCAGCAATTCCTTGCCGAGATGCCCCGCTGCTTCCCCGTGAGTGATAAACGATTGAAAATCATGCGGAAAGTACCGGTGAAAACTTACGGCGACCGACAGCGGCTGCCCGGTCATCACCTCTGAATGAATCGTATCCGCAATAAGCTGGATCATTTGGTCATGTTCCTGATTCTTCAGGAAAGTCAATGCCTCCTGAAGCGAGATGCCGCTATGCAGAAGCGTGCCAAGTTCACGCGAAAACAAATGGGACCAATACATGCGCAGTATATGACCGGCCACCGGAATCTTCAGCCATGTGTTTGCCCGGTCTTCAGCCGGCCTTTTTTTCTGCCATGTGACCAAACTGACTGCAGAAACGACGACCAGCAAGAGAAGACCGAGAAACAGATCCGGCAGCTTCAGCAACTGTACCGGCACTGCAGATGCGCTTTCTTCACTGCCGACCGTGGCAATCAGCTTATGGAGTTCCGGAATATAGCGGGTGCGGAACAAGGAAAACAGCACGAATGTAAATAGCAGTAAAGAGACGGGATACAGGAGTACCGATGTGAATTTTTTCCGCAGTTTTTCAGTCCTGTCGAACCCGGCGGCGATTAATGCGAGAGACTCTGCCAGCCGGCCGTGGTATTCAGCAATTTCAGCTGCAAAAAGCACATCCTTCCGGAACCCGAGCAGCTGAAGTGTTTCAGCCGCAGTCCCGCCGCCGCTCAGCACAGAATGGACCCCTGCTGCCGCCTCTTCCGGTTTTCCGGCATGGACCGGCAGCAGCAGATGCAGCGCTGCAGGGAACAAGTACCCTTCCTTCATTAGCTTGGCCAGCCGATTTAAAAATGCTGTCCGCTCACGGATCCGGAACGGTTTCCGGTCTGAAATGTGGAGGAATCGCACCGATCTTCACCCCTTCCATGACCTGGCCGGTCAGTGACAGCTCCTCAGGCAGCCGGTACAGACGCCGGTTCCGGGCGGCTTCCGTCGCCTCTTCCAAATAAGCTCCATATAACACTTCAAACAGAGCGGCATGACGGATCTGTTCCGGTTCTTCCGACTGATATGCCGGGACAAGCTGCTGGGCGGATATAGCTACAAGCGTGTGAGACAGGTCTTCATAGGATACTTCCAAGTCGTGCAGACGGTGAAGACAGCCGGCTGCATTACGGGCATGGATGGTTGAAAACACCAGATGTCCGGTAAGCGCTGCCCGGACAGCGATTTTCGCCGTGTCGGCATCCCGGATTTCCCCGATCATGATGATATCCGGATCATGCCGAAGTATCGCTTTCAAGCCGGCCGCATAGCTGAGCCCGGCTTTTTCATTCACTTGAATTTGCAGCATCGTCTGGTTTTTACGCTCTACAGGGTCTTCAAGCGTTATGATATTTCGGTTCAGCTGGCTGTTGCAATGATTCAGGAGCGAGTACAAAGTTGTGGATTTTCCGCACCCGGTCGGTCCAGTCAGCAGAAACAGCCCTTGGCGGGAAGCAGCCAATTTTTTGAGCAATCGGGCAGAATCCCTGAATAAGGCTAATTCCTCGAGTGGAAGCGCCGTTTTATCCGAGACGATTCGGATGACGATTGATTCTCGCGTGAGAACAGACGGAAGAGTCGAGATTCGGAAAAAGCAGGAGACTTCATCGATTGTCTGCTGAAATGAACCGGTCTGAGGTTTTCGGCGTTCACTCATATCCAGCAGGGAAAGATATTTGAAGTAAGCGATCATCCGATCGCCGAGATCAAAGGGGATGACGGAAACGGTTTGCATGGCTTGGAAACTGCGGAACGAGACAGAATAACTGTCGAATTCAGGTTTGATGTGTATGTCCGTTGTCTCTGCATCAATGGCCGATTGCAAAAGTCTGAGACAGCGGCGCTCAATAATTGCCTGCATGGACACCTCCGATTACTGAAATACAAAGACCGCCTCTTTGTTCTCCATCAGTATAGGATGGGCTGCCGGCAATTGAAAGAGGTTCTGCCAAGTCCCTGTTTTCAAGGTCCTGATAGGCTGAAATCCATGTTTTTGCGTTATTTTCGTCCATCCGGAGAAAGTGGCATGGCTGAAATCCCCGTTTTCCCCGCCTTTTCCACGGCTTTGTCACAAAACGAAGGGAACTCTTTATTTACACAGCCGTTCCGTTTCTTATATAATGGGAAAGAGATTATTGTGCTTGGTCGCAAAGGAGGGACAACCCATGGATAATATGTTTAAATTAATGGGCTTCTGGACGGGAATTTTTTCAGTCATGTTTTATTTGGGCGATATGCCGGAAGTCTCACTCATCATGCTTGGCAATACCGGCTTCTTCATTCTTTTCGGGTTCTTGAATCTTTCAGAGCGCATGTACATGTACGTTTTTGGAGCTTACCTGACTGTATTTTTCGTAGGTTTCACTTACTACACAACCTTCATCCATGTAGCTGGCAGCGGCCACTGATGAATATGCAAAAAAAAGCGACCGGCTTCCGGTCGCTTTTTTTGTGTCTTCCTATAAAAATGGGTTCGTCCGCTGTTCAGCCGCCGGTGTTGTCGCCGGACCGTGCCCCGGATAGATGCGGGTCCCTTCCGGCAATGTCAGGAGCGAGTTGCGGATGGAGGTGATCAGTTCCTCGTGATTGCCGCCGACCAGGTCTGTCCGGCCGATGCTTCCCCGGAACAGCGTATCACCAACCACTGCGAATCCGGCATCCCGGAACCCGAATGTAATGCTGCCCGGTGAATGGCCGGGTGTATGAAACAATTGAATCTGGAACGGACCAATCACCAGTTTCTGTTCCCGCCCACTAATCAGCAAGTCAGCTTCCTTGATTCGCATGTCGGCGATGATCGGATATTTCCCTGAACCGTTCAGTCCCGGCTTCCCGAGCCAGTCTTTTTCCAGTTCACTCACGTAAACCGGCACGTCGTACATCTCCCGCATTTCGTCGACTGCACCGATATGATCAAAATGGGCATGGGTCAGCAGCACAGCCAGAGGAGTCCAGCCCTTTTTTTCAAGCCGTGCCTTGATTTTTTCACTTTCTGCTCCCGGGTCGATAATCAGACAATTACCATCTTCGTGTGCCACAATATAGCAATTCGTCTGGACAGGCCCGAGCGTCAATATGTCGATTGTCAGCAAATTCATCACCTCAATCCCATTGTAGCACAGCACTGTTCAACAGAATGACACGAATGGCACTCGACAAAAATCAGGACATTCTTTACAATAGAAGAGAATGAAACTGCACGCAGCGTACTTGTCGAAGGGAGTGTCATACTTGAATTTACTGATGGTCATTTTTGGGCTCGTTGCCGTATTCGCGGCAATCGGTGTCGTTCAGACGTTTAAACGAAAAGAATTTTTAGGATTAATTTTTAACTTGCTGACGTTTCTGATCTTTGGCGCATTTACAGCAGCCACTGTCATTTTCCAAGGCTATCCGCCAAGCCTTCATTAAGCTTAAAAGCCGATGCTTCCTGCATCGGCTTTTTGCATGCACAAAAAGACGGATACCCGCAGGCAACCGTCTCAACACATCACTTTATTCTTCGGTATTCTCCGGTTCGATCAACTGCCCGGTCTTTTCGTTATAGAAACGCAGCAGATCGCCGTTGATAACTGAATCAGAATAGCCAAGTTCCTCGAATGCCCGGTCGATATACGGCTCACAGAGCGTACTGTCCGTCTCTTCTCCGGTCTCCGCATCGTAACAGATGTTCCCTGCATAGATGACGTCTTCAGTTACAAACCGTCCATCCCGGAAGATCACAAACTCCTCATGCTCTTCTGAGAACAAGTCACCACCGAGCTGCAGGTCTTTTTCTGCATCCACACCCAGCAGATTCAGGATCGTCGGCCGCAGATCGATCTGTCCGCCGATTTCTTCATCGACATGGCCTTCCCCGTACCCTGGAATATGAACAAATAGCGGAACCCGCTGAAGCTGAGCCGATTCATACGGCGTCACTTCTTTTCCGAGATATTGAGCCATCGCTCCGTTATGGTTTTCAGAAATCCCGTAATGGTCACCGTACATGACAATGACCGAGTTTTCATAAAGCCCTTTTTCTTTCAGTTCGTCAAACAGCACCTTGATCGACTCATCGAGATAACGGGCAGTCTGAAAATAACGATTCAGCGTGCTGGACCCGGAATCATATTCCGTGATGAATTTATCTTCCTCATCCAGATAAAACGGGAAGTGATTTGTCAGCGTAAGAAGCCGGGAATAAAACGGCTGCTGCATCTCTGCCATCTGGGCAACCGACTGTTCGTGGAATGGGATATCTTTCATCCCCCAGTTCACTGCCTGGCCTTCTTCCACTGTAAAGCTTTCGACATCATAGAATTTATCGATCCCGAGTGACTGATACATCAAATCCCGATTCCAGAAACTTTTGGAATTCGCATGCTGTACAGCTGTAAAGTAACCTTCTTCTCCGAGGCTCTCCGCCATTGAGTTATACGTATTACCGCCATGTGTGAAAAACACAGCACCGCCTCCGAGCGGATACAGGGAATTTTCCAGGAGAAATTCAGAATCCGATGTTTTCCCGAGCCCTGTCTGATGATAGAAATTCGGGAAGTAAATGGTATCCTCATCCTCTGTCAGGCTGTTCAGGAAAGGTGTTACTGTCTGATCCTTCATTTCACTGCCAATGACAAATGACTGAAGCGATTCAAGTGTCACCACGATCAAATTGCGTCCCTCAGCAACACCGGTCATTTTCGGTGACGGCTGCGGCTGTGTAGCCTGAACGAAATTATTCGCTTCCACAAGTTCCGAACCGTCTGCTAGCGCCCGCTGCGCCTGAGACTTTGACTGGATATAAACATCATACAAATGGTAATTATATGTGCCGATGTTTTTCACGAGCATTTCCCGGTCAAAACTGCGCGTCAGAAGCTGTGGACGCTCTGTTTCTGCAAGACCGAGGTTTAAAAACAGAACAGCCGCCGTCAGCACGAAGTATGCACGCCGGTACAGCGACCGGGAGGCTTCCGTAGCACTTTTTATGTTCAGATAGCGAACTGCAAGGACCAGCAGCAGCACATCAGCGAAATATAGGATATCTGTAACAAAGACACTCTCTGTCACGCTTGTGCCCAAGTCGCCGAAATTGCTTGTCTGAAACAGGACCGGCAGTGTAACGAAATCACTGAAAAAGCGGTAAAAAGCCACGTTGCCATAAAGCACGGCAGCGAGCAGGGCACTGACGGATATCAAGTACCGGTTTCGGCTGCGCTCGCTCTTGAAAAACAGCGATAGACCGTATACAGCCAGCAGAAAACTGAGCGGATTGATGAACAGAATCAGCTCCTGCATCGGATTTTCGATTTTCATGTGAAAGCTCGTTTTGTAGACGAGGTACGTCTTCAGCCAGGTGGTGATGATCGCAACAGCCAGTATAGTGTGCTTCGGCCATTGATTTGCTTTCATTACTTTGCACTTCCTCTTTTAAAATAAACTTGCTTTTACTGGATATTAAGCGTACTTGTACAGACGAATAAAGCAGAAAAAAGTTTCATTCCTATTTGAATCCTTCACTTTTTACTGTGCCGTTCATTTCGCAGCACGAGGAGAGCAGAGGCAAAAACATCAGGTGCAATCAGACCGGACCTGTATAAATCACGCAGCTCATCTTCCATCAGATCAAGATCAGACTGCCGTTCGCCTGTATAAATGAAAACACCGAATGTTTTCAGCAGCTGCATGACATCATAAAGTGTCTTCAACGGAACGCCTCCGTTCTGATCAGTTGATTCTCAGTGTATATCATGCTGACCGGAATGTCATGTGATTCAGCAGGGAAGTTATCTGAAAGTTGAAAATCGAATGCGAGTGACACGGTCGGATTGGCGTAACCGGCCAGGAATCGGTCGTAGTATCCCCCGCCAAAACCGATCCGGTAGCCTGAACGGGAAAAAACAATGCCCGGGACGATAAGCAAATCAATGTCATCCGGCGGGAGCCAGCGGGTCACTGCAGGGTTGGGCTCTTTCAGATCCATGTACACAGTCTCCAATTCATTCATGTGACTGAATACATAAAAGTCCATTTTTCGTGAAGCGGGATGGCATTTGGGCGCTGCCACGCGCTTTCCGGAAGCCCATGCCTGCCGGATAATCGGCGCTGTATCAATTTCAGGAAATCCCGCTACTGTGATGCCGATAGACCCGGCAGCCCGGAAGACGGGATCGGTCAACAGCCGCTCCGTAATTTGTTCAGTTTTAATGCTGCGCATTTCCGGATCAAGTTCTTTCAGCTGCTGCAGCATCTTTTTCCGTAACGTAGCTTTGTCCATTATATTTTCCCCTTTTCGAAAAGAAAAAACCAAAACCCGCCAAGGTTTTGGTTAAAAATTACTTTGTTTCCCGGTGCACAGTCATCTGCTGATCACGCGGGCAATACTTTTTCAGCTCGAGACGCTCAGGGTTATTACGTTTATTTTTTACAGAGTGGTAGTTACGTTCTCCACATTCTGTGCATGCAAGTGTAATGTTAACACGCATCTGTATCCCTCCCCAACTATATAGGATCAAGCAAATTAATAAGCAGTATTTATACGACTTTCCTATTATACCATATCACTGAAAAAAATCCACTGACAAAATTAGTTTTCCCACTTAAATTTATGGAGTCGCCAATGCCGGAAAAGCTACTTGAACCAGCCGAGTCTTCTGAACCACAAGAACATGACGACCGCAATCACCGCCATGAATCCAAGCGTCAGAAAATAGCCGTATTGCCAGCCGAGTTCAGGTATATATTCAAAATTCATCCCGTAAATCCCCACAATGAACGTAAGCGGCGCGAAGATTGATGTAATGATTGTCAGAACTTTCATGACATTATTCGTCTGATGGGAATTCAGGGACAGGTAGCTGTCCCTGACGTCGGAAGTCATTTCCCTGTTGGCTGTCACCATATCCGATAATTTAATCAAATGGTCGTAAATGTCCGCGAAATACTCCCGGCGTTCCATCACTTCGTTCAAATGGTGTGAATTAAGCATCCGGTAAAGCAAATCGCGCATCGGGTTGATCGTCTGCCGCAGGCTCAGCAGCATATACCGGGTATCGAATAATTCATCCATCAGGTGATCCATCGATTTGTTCTGTGTATTGTCTTCAATCCTGTCAAGACTGTCCTCGATTTTATAGAGAAGCGGAAAATAATTATCAACAATCTTGTCCAGTACCTCGTAAAAAACATAAAAGGGATTCCATTTTTCCAGGTTCCGGTATGCCAGCAGGCGATTCCATACCTGTGCCACTTCAGTGCAAGGCAAGTTATGGAAAGTGACTACAAAATTATCGCCGACAAAAAAATCCAGTTCTTCTTTGATGATTTC
Source organism: Planococcus lenghuensis (assembly GCF_001999905.1). Classification (NCBI taxonomy): domain Bacteria; kingdom Bacillati; phylum Bacillota; class Bacilli; order Caryophanales; family Caryophanaceae; genus Planococcus; species Planococcus lenghuensis. The sequence goes on along the minus strand of NZ_CP019640.1, from coordinate 1,527,207 downwards.
CATTTCTTCCTCACGCACAATATGGGTCACAAAAAACGTATGATCATCATAATAATCCAGTTTCGGACGCTGAAGCCGATGGATGCAATCCTCAATGGCCAGCGGGTGAAACTGGAACGTATACGCCAAATGCTGAAGTTCATGGTCTGTCGGCTGATCAAAATCCGTCCAAAACCAGCGGTAGCGGGAAAAATCTACTTCATCAATCGATTCATTCAGTTCCACTTCGTTATCATAAGTAACCCCGATTGTCCGTATCATCTGTTCTGCACCTTCTTACACTAGTTTCCGGTTTGCTATTATCAGTTTAGCACATCTTACGCTATACCCTAAAAATGCATGAACAACCCGCCGGGCCGGAAAAAATCACCGATGGCAGGAACGGCGGCAAAAAAGCTGCAGCGGGACTTGTCATTCAAGTCCCGCTGCAGCTCCGTCAGCATTAATCCCGCTATTCCTTCATTTTTCACCGATCACTCGGCTGTGGTCTCCGCTGACTCCCGGCTTGCCGGTTCGTAAGGCGGTTTGATTGCCGTGCTTCCTTCATCTGTCTCTTCCTGTTTCAACTCAAAATACGTATCTACCGCCGCACGTGCAATTTGGCTGTTGGCACCTATGACATAATCGAAATCCGTCGTGATATAAGGCACCACAACCGCGTAGGCGATTTCCGGATTTTCATATGGCGCAAAGCCGACATGCGTCAACGTCAGCGATGGCCGGTTGCCCGATTCACCGTAATATGTGACTTGGGCAGTTCCTGTTTTACCGGCAGCGGTATAAGGGGCATCCCCAAAATAACGGACTGCAGTGCCCTGAGGGGATGTATACGCCATCCGCATGCCTTCTTTCACCTGATTGATTTCTTCGGGCGTATTGTCAATCCGGTTCAGCACTTTTGGCTGAATGACGGTTTCAATCGGTCCCAGACTTTCTCCGTCAATGGACGGGCTGCGGATTTCCTTGACAACATGCGGCTCCATCCGGTAACCGTCATTCGCGATGGTGGAAATGTACTGAGCAAGCTGCAGCGGCGTGTACGTATCCAACTGGCCGATCGCCTGATACAGCAAGGTCCCACCCGTCGCATTTTCATTCGACAGCCCATCTCCCTCACCCGGCAGGTCGATGCCGGTTTTAACACCAAGCCCGAATTGGGCAAAGGAATTGCGGAGTTGCCGGAAATCTTCCGGCATTACTTGAATCCCCTGGTTGTAAACATATTCAGAGCCGGTCAGCCGAAGCGCAATTTTCGCCATGTAAATATTCGACGACCGGGCCAATGCTTCCTTATCATTCATCGGGATCTGGTTGAACATTTTCCGGTTGAATACAGAGCTGATTTTTTCGGTGCTCTTGATCTGCATCGGTTCGTCGATGAGAACTTCCCCGACATCAAGCACGCCTTCACTATAGCCGGTCAGCACCATCGCTCCTTTAACGGCTGATCCCATTTCATAAGCGGAAGTGAACGTGCCAAAGGCATAATCATACACGGTCGGTTCCCCGTTTTCGTCTTCGCCAAGCCGCTTGCCGACGAGTGACAGCACTTCCCCTGTCTGCGGATTCATCATCACGAGGTAAGCATCCTGCAACAATTCAGAATTAGGACCTTTTTTCAGTTCAAGCAATTTATCAGTAACGATTTGTTCAAGTTCGTTCTGCAGTTCGCTGTCGATGGACAGTACCAGGTCCTTGCCCGCCTGTCCTTCTTTTACAGCTACGGTATCAACGACTGATCCCCGGGCGTCCGTCACTTTCTTTACAACTGATTTCTGTCCCTGCAGGACGCTTTCGTACTGCTGTTCAAGAAAGCTTGTGCCGACGCGGTCATTCCTGGAATAGCCGCGTGCCAGAAAGTAATCGAGACTGCTCGCTGGTATGCCTTCTTCAGGCGAAGTCGTGCTGCCAAGTACGGTGAGATCCGATGCTTTTTCCCGGCTCCAGTCCGTCACTGTACTGACGCCGGGCAATTCGGCCAGCCGTTCAGATACCTGTGCGAATTCCTCGGTGGTAAGTCCTTCACTTTTAATAATCTGCGGTGAAAGTGCATAGCCCGATGTCATTTCCCGGTATATCGCCAGCACTTCCAGCTGGTCGGCTGTCAGTTCGGCCAGCACCTCTTCAGTCAGCCCTTCACGCATGAGCTGATCAGCTTGGCGCTGTTTTTCCCCTTCGGTTCCTTCTCCTGCCCAAATGGCGTTTGCCTGCTCTTCCGGAACAAGCGCTTTTGCCTTTTCAGGGTAAAGGAGAATATAAAAATCCTGTTTATCCCGACGCGTCACTTTCGCTGCCGGCTGATCGATAAGCGCAGCCAGTTTGCTGGCAGTTTCCAGCATTTCCTGACGGCCTGTTGACTGCATTGCTGTATACGTAATGGCGTTTAAGGGCTGGTTATCAACCAACACCCGGCCTTCACTGTCAAAAATGCGCCCTCTTGGCACACCGGTATCAACTGCTACTTCTTCCCTTCGCTCGATTGCCCGTACGAAGTCTTCACCTTTCACGATTTGAAGATAACCAAGCCGGAAAATCAGCAGGGCAAACAGCAGGAAGACGGAAAAAAAGAGAATGCTCAGCCGGAAAGCCGAGTCTGACTTGATTTTCTCTCCCGCTTGCGCTGTCCGCCTGTTTTGGGGCGATTTCATGAAGCTGTTAGCTCCTTTCTGCTTATCTTTGCCGTGTTAGTATATCATTTGGCACAAAAAAATACACACACTTTTTCAGACGAAAAAGTGTGTGCAGAAGTTCGGTGTTAAAAAATTATTTTGCTGCTTCGTAACGTTTTGCCACTTCATCCCAGTTTACAACATTCCAGAATGCTGACACATAGTCAGGACGCTTGTTCTGATACTTCAGGTAATACGCGTGCTCCCAGACATCAAGGCCAAGGATCGGCGTATTGCCGTCCATCAGAGGAGAATCCTGATTGAGTGTGGATGTGACTTCAAGCTCGCCGTTTTTGACAATGAGCCAAGCCCAGCCGGAACCAAAGCGCGTTGTAGCCGCATTTTCGAACTCTTCTTTGAATTTGTCAAAGCTGCCGAATTTGCTGTCAATCGCATCAGCCAACGCGCCGGACGGATTGCCGCCGCCGTCTGGAGAAAGCACTTGCCAGAACAGCGAGTGGTTCGCATGCCCGCCGCCATTATTACGGACAGCTGTGCGTTTTTCTTCCGGTACTGCGCCGAGATCCGCAATCAGGTCTTCGATCGATTTTGATGCCAGTTCATCCTGCCCCTCAAGCGCTGCATTCACTTTCGTGACATACGCCTGATGGTGTTTTGTGTGGTGAATGTTCATCGTTTCTTTGTCGATATGCGGTTCCAGTGCGTCGTACGCATACGGAAGTTCAGGTAGTTCATAAGCCATGTTCAAATTCCTCCTTGAGTCATTAATTTCTACTTTCCAAGCGTATCAAAATTGTCAGAACGCTTCAAATGATACGATTGCGCTTTTCCATTTTGCTTCATCTTCCGTCAAACAGCTACGAAAAAAATCACAATCATAACAATTTGGATGATTCCTTTTGCTGCGACCGATGTTAAAAATCCGACAACGGATCCGACGCCTGATCGGACCGACTGCTTCAGATCCGTCCGGTTTACAATGAGCTCCGCTGCAATGGCGCCGATGAACGGACCGAGCAGAATACCGACGACCGGAATCACGAATGGTCCGATGATGAGCCCGATCGTACTTCCCCACAGCCCCGCTTTTGAGCCGCCGAACCGCTTGACGCTCAGCGCATTGGCCAATAGATCAGCGCCAAACAGCAGCACAACGAATAATATTTCGATTGCCCAGAACCACCATGGCAATTCCGCGAAACCGAAAAACAGGCCATATGTGACAAAACCACCCGCCAGAAACAACACGGCCGGGATGATCGGATAAACCAGCCCGATGAAACTGATGACAAAGAGAACCCATATGAGTGTCCAGCCGATGACTTCCATTTTCCTTCTCCTCCTGACTACAGAGCCGGATCAGTATTTGCTCATCCGCTCCCGGTAAATTTAAGACAAAAAGCCCTTTTCACCATAATGCCCGACCTTGTGCCGAAAAGCAAAATGATGAAAAGGGTTTTTTCAGTTAAGCCCGGTTGCCGAGCACCGCTTCCGCGATGTTAACGGCGTGGTCACCGACACGTTCCAGGTTGCTGACGATGTCGACGAACACAATGCCGGCCTGACCGGTACACTGGCCTTCATTCAGGCGCTTGATGTGTTTTTTGCGGAATTTGCGTTCCATTTTATCAATCAAGTCTTCCTGTTCAGCCACTTCTCTTGCCAGTTCATGACTCGTAGTATTCAGTGACTCCAGCGCTTTTTGTACAGTACCGATGGTCAGCGTGAACATTTCATCCAGATCCGCCATCGCGTCTTCTGTAAGATTCACTTTATTGTTTTCCTGGTAATCGATTAATTCAATAATATTTTCAAAATGATCCCCGATCCGCTCGATGTCCCGAACCGTCTCCATCAGCATGGTGTGCCGGGTGGAATCAGCAGACGAAATGGATTCTGCTGAAATCAGGACCAGGTATTCCGTGATTTTATGATCCAGATTATTGATTGCATCTTCCAGCTGGTAGCCGGTTTCCGCATGCTTTTTGCTTTTCGTTTTCAGGTAATTATACGTCTCCCGGAGTCCCTGCACGGAGAATTCGCCCATGCGGAGCACTTCTTCTTTTGCCTGCCCGAGCGCAATGGTCGGTGACTGCTCGATGAAATGCGGATCCAGGTGTTTTGCTTTAAACTCAATCGTCACATCCTCACCCGGAATGACCTTCGTTACGAGATACGCCCAAAGACCGACCAGCGGGAATTGGATCAGTGTATTAACGACGTTGAACGAACCGTGTGCAAATGCAATTTGCATTTTTTCATCCAAATTAAGTACTACAGCGAGCCATTCAACGTAAGCGGTGAATGGGACGAGCAAGAGCAAAAAGATCACTGATCCCAGCACGTTGAACAAGACATGGACAGCCGCCGCCCGTTTGGCAGCGACAGATGCGCCGATCGCCGCAAGCACAGCAGTGATTGTTGTTCCGATGTTATCCCCGAACAAAACCGGCAACGCAGCATCCAACGTCACCAGGCCTTCGTCGTAAAGTCCCTGCAGAATCGCAATTGTCCCGCTCGAGCTTTGAACGATGACGGTAAAGATCGTACCTGCCAGCACGCCCAGGACCGGAATATCAGCCATCGCGACAGTCAAATCCACAAATGCCTGAAGCTCTCGAAGTGGCTTCAGACCGTTGCTCATCAGTTCAAGACCGAGGAACAGACCGCCGAAGCCGAAGATGACTTCACCTAAATTCTGGATCTTGTTCTTCTTGAAAAAGAAGATCAGGAACGCACCAACCGCAAGAATCGGAAGTGCGTATTCCCCTAAATCAATCCCGATAATGAACGCCGTAACGGTCGTCCCGATATTGGCGCCCATAATGACACCGATTGCCTGCCGGAGCGTCATGAAACCAGCGCTCACGAGCCCGACAACAATAACGGTCGTCCCGGAACTGGATTGGATCAAGATCGTGACGATAATACCGACGAGTACCCCCATAAATGGATTTGTCGTGAACCGGTCAAGTATATTCCGCAAGCGGTCACCCGCCGCTTTCTGAAGCGCATCCCCCATGTATTTAATCGAAAACAGGAAGATCCCGAGACCTCCGATGAATCCAAAGAGTACTTCTTGCCAATTTATTTCCACGATGCAAATTCAACTCCTAATAGTCATTTTCATGCCTTGTCTATTATGAAGAGTTTACAGTGAGAATGTAAATACCTTTATTTAAAATTTACAATCTCTTAACAATCCGTTTTCTTCCTATATACTGATAGCGAGTGGTACGATTAGAGCTGGAAAGGGAGATTTTCATGAACATGTTTCAGTTGCTGAAGGCTAGTCTTATGGAGCCGAAAAAGCAAGCGGCCGCCCGCATCCTGCCTGTCGGCAAAATCCTGCAGTTTGTTTTTCTGTTTATTGCGCTTCTGACAATGCTGTCATTTTTCGAACTGCTCCGCGATCTGGATGAAGCTGCTTTGGGGATGGATGGTCTCGTCGACTATACATCGGATATCGGCTGGCTGCTGTACCCGTTCGGACTTATCATGCTGTTCGTTACCACAACGGTTTATCACTTCACAGGGATCAGTATCTTCGCCTTCATCGGGCTTGGTTTCCTGGCGATCCGCAAGAAAAAAGGTGAGTACCGGCATATGTGGCGGACAGCAGCACTGGCCGCCACAGGTCCGACACTTTTTGCCACAGTCCTATCCATCTTTGGTGTGACCTTCTGGATACTGGCAGCCGTTATGGCGGCAACACTCGTGCTGTTGTGGATAGATGCCCGCTGGTATCCCAACCGGCCGTCATCCCGTCCGGCTTCCCGCTAGCCAGTTTTCTTGTCATTTAGCAGCTGAGACTGATAAAATGAAAGCTGGTACCGGTTTTACCTGACCGAAAAGGAGAGAGTTATTCATGAGTGGAATTGTTCACCGTTCAAATACACGCCCCGTCAAAGTCGGCGATCTGACAATCGGAGGCAGCAACGAACTCATCATTCAGAGCATGACAACGACGAAAACCCATGATGTTGAAGCGACAGTTGCGGAAATCATGCGGCTGGAAGAAGCAGGCTGCCAGGTCGTCCGTGTCGCCTGTCCGGATGAGCGTGCAGCAGACGCCATCGGTGAAATCAAAAAACGCATTAATATCCCGCTGGTTGTCGATATTCATTTCGACTATAAACTGGCGTTGAAAGCAATCGAAAATGGCGCGGATAAAATCCGGATCAATCCGGGCAATATCGGCCGCCGTGAAAAAGTCGAAGCGGTCGTCAACGCAGCGAAAGCAAAAGGCATTCCGATCCGCATCGGTGTCAATGCCGGCTCGCTCGAACGCCATATCATCAAGAAATACGGCTACCCGACAGCTGACGGCATGGTTGAAAGCGCCCTGCATCACATTAAGATTCTGGAAGATCTTGATTTTCATGACATCATCGTTTCCATGAAAGCATCGGATGTCGAGCTGGCAATCGAAGCCTATACAAAAGCTTCACAGGCTTTTGATTACCCGCTCCACTTGGGAATCACGGAATCCGGTACGCTGTTCTCCGGCACCGTGAAAAGCTCCGCTGGTCTCGGCGCGCTTCTTAGCCTGGGCATCGGCAACACCATGCGGATTTCCTTGAGTGCAGATCCTGTTGAAGAAGTGAAAGTTGCACGTGAACTGCTGAAAGTTTTCGGCCTTTCCTCCAATGCGGCTACGCTCATTTCATGCCCGACATGCGGACGCATCGAAATCGATTTGATCAAAATCGCCAATGAAGTCGAAGAATACATTTCAACGATCAAAGCGCCGCTGAAAGTCGCAGTACTCGGCTGTGCAGTGAACGGACCGGGTGAAGCCCGCGAAGCGGATATCGGCATTGCCGGCGCACGCGGAGAAGGCCTGCTCTTCATGAAAGGGAAAACCGTCCGTAAAGTGCCTGAGGAAACGATGGTCGAGGAACTGAAAGTGGAAATCGACAAGCTCGCACAAGAGTATTTCGAAAAGCAGGAACTCGAAAAACAAAATGCATAAACAGGTTGTGATTGAATGAGATACCGATTCGGAATTGATATCGACGGAACTGTTACGAGCCCGACATCTCTTATTCCGCACATCAACGAACAGTTTAATACCGAATTGACACTTGATGATATTAAGGAATATGATCTGACGGCGGCTCTTCCCCACCTTCCGCCGGGTGAATTTTACCGCTGGTACCGGACAGTTGAACCGAAAATATATGCGGCTTCCCCTGTCTCCGACTATGCAAAACAAATTCTCGATGCCTGGAAGGAACGTTACGAGCTGTATTACATTTCAGCACGGGGTGAAGAAGTGTTCGATGTGACTAAAAACTGGTTCGCTGAACAGGCTATTCATTATGATCATATCGAATTGATCGGTTCGCACCGCAAAATCGAAGCAGCGAAAAAGCATGGCGTGCATTTGTTTTTTGAAGACAAGCACGATAATGCCGTGGATATCCATGAAGAACTTGATATTCCCGTGCTGCTGTTCAATACGCCTTATAATCAGGAACCCACCCCCAATGGCGTCATCCGGGTCAATAACTGGCTCGAGGCAGACCGGTGGGTCCAAAAAGAATTCATCAAACAAAAAGCGTGAACGGCTTCGGCCGTTCACGCTTTTTTTATAGGCTATATAAATTGAACTAAAGAAACAGCATTTTTAATTAATGGCATTTGAGGCATCAATGCTCGCTTGCTCCTGCGCAAGCTCGTCGCAGTTAAAACCGTTTGCCGCGGACGTGCCGCTCTTTACTGGCATTCGGGGCAGACGCCGTAAATTTCGAATTTATGACTGTCCACCTGATAAGCGGGCAGCGCTTCCGACAGCAGGTCCATCGGACAGAGCAGAATTTCTTTGGCTCTGCCGCAATCCCGGCAGATAAAGTGATGATGGTGCTCGCTGCTTTCGCAATGCATGCGGAAATGGCGTTCACCGTCCAGTTCCGTCTCTTCCAGAATACCGAGCGATACGAATGTTGCCAGGTTCCGGTATACCGTGTCATAACTCATCCCCGGATACTCCTTTTGCAACACATCGAGCAAATCACGTGCGGTTAAGTACCGGTCTTCCGAAGCAAATAATTGCAGAATTTCATCCCGTTTTTTCGTTTCCTTGAATCCATTATCTTTTAAAATCGTCCAGGCTTTCGTGAGATTCATGATGTCACCTCTCTGGTTTTCATTCGAACAGGTTTTTTTAATGCAATAACCGCCAGCAGCACAGCAATTGATGTCACCACGATCGTACCGCCCGGTGCCAGATTAAAATAGAAAGCGGCAATGAGACCGGCAACCACAGAAAATTCGCCGAAAATCGCCGACCAGATGATCGTCCCTTTAAAGCTTCCGGCAATCCGCATCGCTGCGGCGACCGGCAATGTCATAAGAGATGATACAAGCAGGATACCGACGATGCGCATCGATCCGGCAATGACCAGAGCCGTGACGATCATGAAGAAAAAGTGAATCCATTTTGCAGGCAGGCCGCTTGCTTTTGCATATTCGTCATCAAAAGACAGCACAAATAATTCCTTAAAGAACAGCCGGAGGAAAACAAGGACTACGATAGCGATGGCCACGACAATTCCAAGGTCCTGCCGGCTGACCGCTGATACGGATCCGAACAAGTATCCGAACAGATCCGTCTGAAACCCCTGCGCCAATGAGATGAAAATCGCGCCAAAGCCGATACCGCCGGATAAGATGATCGGAATTGCAAGTTCCTCATAATGTTTATAAAGTCGGCGGAGCCGTTCAATGAGCATGGACCCGGTCACCGCTGCCGCAATGCCGAGATAAAGCGGATTCAACGCGGCCAGCACCGCCACACTCTGGCTTAAATACAAGCTGCCGGCGATACCGGCGAGCGTGACGTGGCTCAATGCATCCGCGATGAGCGACAGCCGGCGGACCACAATGAACACACCAAGCAGCGGGGCGATAACGCCGATGATCAGTCCTGCCAGAAAGGCATTCTGCAAAAATTCATAAGTGAGTATGGCTTCGATCATGACCGGCCTCCGACGTGATGTACTTTGCGCACGGAATGCCCGTACCAGGCTTCCCGTTGTTCATCGCTCATCCGCTCCAATTCGTTTTTAAATCCATGGAAATGAATGGTCTGGTTCAGGCAAGCAACGTGGCTGATCCGGTCTGACACCACGTCGGCGTCATGTGTCACCAAGATCAGCGTGATTCCTTCTTCCCGGTTGAGCCGGTCAAGCATATCGTAAAATGCCTGGACATTCTGCTGATCCACACCGACAGTCGGCTCATCGAGAATCAGCACTTTCGGCCGGCTGACCAGTGCCCGGGCGATGAATACCCGCTGTTGCTGCCCGCCGGATAACTCCCCGATTGGCCGCTTGCGGAGCTCTTCCATCCCGACGGAGCGAAGCGCCCGATCAACTTCCTTAGTTGCCGAAGCCGGAACCCTGTGAAACAGTCCCGCTTTTTTAACCAGGCCGCCTTTCACCACTTCCTCCACCGTCGCAGGAAATCCGGAATTGAAGGAATTGGATTTCTGTGATACATAGCCGATCCATTCCCGCTCCTTGAAATGTTTCGTGTCTTTCCCGAATAATTTCACTTCCCCTGTTGTCGGTTTTAACAGACCGAGGAGAATTTTCAGGAGCGTGGACTTTCCGGAACCGTTCGGGCCGAGAATGGCCAGGAAATCTCCTTCCTCCACCGTCATATTGATCGCTTCCAATGCAATTGTCTGCTCATAACGGAAGCTGACGTTTTTGATTTCAATTAATGGCGCACTCATACTTCCGCCTCTTTCTAATTCAGAATGATTACGATTTACCCGTTTATCAGTATAGACCGAAATCCGCGGGAAGTAAACGATTTAGAAATGAAGAACATCCGGTGGACGGCGATCAACCTTGATGCTTTCCTCCTGCACCAAAAAAAGAACCCCTCATGATTGAGGGGTTCTGAGTGCGTCGATTCTGTCCGGCGCGAAGGCACCATTTCTGAACATGTCGATTTCATGCAGGTAAGGTGCCTGCTTGTTCTTGGCATCCGGTCCGACGTACGGCGTTTCCAGAATTTTTGGCACATGCATGAGATCCGGATGATGGACGATCTTGTGCAATGCATCAAATCCGATTTCACCGAATCCGATGTTTTCGTGGCGGTCTTTCGCCGCTCCGCGGATGTTTTTGCTGTCGTTGATGTGCAGTACCTGCAGGCGGTCGATCCCGACGATGCGATCGAATTCGTTCAACACGCCATCAAAGTCGTCCTTGATGTCGTAACCCGCGTCGTGTGTGTGGCAAGTGTCAAAACACACGGACAAGCGTTCATTATTCGTTACGCCATCCATAATGCGCGCGATTTCATCGAAACTGCGGCCCACTTCCGACCCCTTGCCGGCCATCGTCTCGAGTGCGATATTGACCGGGTAATCCTGGGACAGAACTTCATTGAGTCCTTCAATGATTTTCGCAATCCCGGCATCCGCGCCTGCACCGACATGCGCACCGGGATGCAGGACGATCTGCTTGGCGCCAAGCGCAGCTGTTCGTTCGATTTCCTTTTGCAGAAATTCCACGCCGAGTTCGAACGTCTCCGGCTTCACGCTATTGCCGATATTGATGATGTACGGTGCATGCACGATGATATTGGAAAGTCCATTTTCCCCCATGTGCGCCTGCCCCGCTTCGATATTTAACTCTTCAATCGGTTTGCGCCGTGTGTTCTGCGGCGCTCCTGTATAAATCATGAACGTCGATGCACCGTAAGATGCCGCTTCTTCGCTTGCTGCAAGAAGCATTTTCTTTCCGCTCATGGATACATGTGACCCTAACAGCAACTGAAAGTCCTCCTTTATTTCTTCCGGTTAACGCGGCGTTCCCGCTTTTTGATCTGTTCTTTTTCGTAGCTCATTTTTTTCTTATAGCCCGGTTTCACTTTATTCGGTTTCCGGACAAGTGAATCAGCTTTCAAATCCGCTTCATTCTGTGTCTTCGGCCGTTTTTTGCGGCTGTGGCGCTCTTTCAGGTCGGTGAATTCGCCATCTTTCACGTCTTTCTGTTCAAATGGAATGCCCATTTTCTCGACGCGCACAAGCGCATCTTCGTCTTCGGGGTTGTAAAGCGTGATGGCGAGACCTTTCATCCCTGCCCGGGCGGTTCGTCCGACCCGGTGAATGAAGAATTCCAAGTCTTCCGGAATTTCATAATTAATGACATGGCTGATTCCCGGAATGTCGATTCCGCGGGCAGCGAGATCTGTGGCGACGATATACTGGAATTCCAGATCGCGCACTTGTTTCATGACTTTCGTCCGCTCACGCGGCGGCAGGTTGCCGTGAATCTGGCCCACCCGGATGCCTTGCTGGGAAAGTTCTTTTGCGACTGATTCCGCCGTCTGCTTCGTGTTCGTGAAGATGATGGCCAAATACGGATTAATCGCATTCATAACTTCCACGAGGCGATTCGTTTTCGACTTGCCGCGCACCGGCACGAGATAGAAATCGAGCCCTTCCGCCACCGGTTTTTTGTCGCCCATTTTAATATGGATCGGCGATTCCATGTATTTCTTCAGAAACGGCTTCAGCTTTTCAGGAATCGTTGCGGAAAAGACGTACATTTCCAGGTTCTCCCGCATGCGTCCTGCCACTTGGTCGATTTCTTCGATGAACCCCATATCGAATGCGAGATCCGCTTCATCAACAACAAGGATATCCGCTTTATGGACGAGCAGCGCCTGTTCATTGACCAGGTCTTTCAGCCGTCCCGGTGTGCCGATGACGATTTGCGGCTGCGTTTTCAGTCTGCCGATCGCCCGCTGCTTGTCCGTCCCGCCGATCAGCAGGCGGGAAGAAATGTCCGTTCCTTCTGTCAGCTTCTGCAATTCGTTGAACAATTGCGTGCCGAGTTCACGCGTCGGTGTGCAGATGACCGCTTGCACTTCATCCCGCGTTTCATCGATGCGCTGCAAGATGGGAATCAAAAAACTGTGCGTCTTGCCGGTTCCGGTATGGGATTGGCCAATGGCGCTTGTGCCTTTTAAAATCAGCGGCATCATTTCTTTTTGGATCGGCGTCGGTTCCGTAAATCCTAGCCGGCCGATTGCCTCTTTCAAAAAGGGCTTGAGTGTATAGTCTTGAAAAGTTGTCATGGGAATTTTATTCCTCCTTAGCTTTGTCTATTGTATCACGAATTGTTGGTTCTTTTCTGTCTGAACTTTTGTAATGGCCACCGGTCTCGTTTATAATGAAGGTATCGTTCTTGAAAGGAGTGCCGATTAGTGAAAGTAATGAAAATTTCGCCAAGGGGCTATTGTTATGGGGTTGTCGATGCGATGGTGATTGCAAAAAATGCCGCCCTCGATCCGAACTTGCCCCGCCCGATTTACATTCTCGGCATGATTGTACACAATAAACACGTAACGGATGCCTTCGAACAGGACGGCATCATTACGCTTGACGGTGAAAACCGGTTAGATATCTTAAGTAAAGTGGACAGCGGAACCGTCATCTTTACTGCACATGGCGTTTCTCCGCAAGTCCGGGAAATGGCCCGCCAGAAAGGCCTTGTTTCCATCGATGCGACGTGCCCCGATGTCACGGTTACCCATGATTTGATCCGGGAAATGACCGGCAACGGCTATGAGATCATCTATATCGGCAAAAAAGGCCATCCGGAACCGGAAGGCGCCATGGGGATCGCTCCAGACAAAGTTCATCTTGTCCAGACACTGGAAGATGCAGAAGGTTTGGCTATTGATTCAGATAAAATCATTATCACGAACCAGACGACAATGAGCCAGTGGGACGTAAAGAATTTAATGGCCCGGCTACAGGAGCGCTACCCGAACGCCGAAGTGCATAAGGAAATCTGCCTTGCAACACAGGTCCGGCAGGAAGCCGTTGCCGAACAGGCCGGTGAAGCCGATCTGCTGATTGTTGTCGGCGATCCGATGAGCAATAACTCGAACCGCCTGGCGCAAGTATCGCAAGACATCGCCGGTACACCTGCTTACCGCGTTACCGACTTGTCGCAATTAAAACTGGAATGGCTCGAGGGAATCGAAACAGTGGCGGTGACCGCCGGTGCATCGACACCGACGCCGATCGTCAAAGAAATCCTGAAGTTTCTGGATCAGTACGATCCGGCTGATCCGGCTACCCACAGCCTGGCACGTACAGTAACCGTGGATAAGATTCTTCCAAAAATCAAAAATCCGAAACCGGTCAAGCGAATCGAGCCGTATCCGGCAAAATAAAGCACAATCAAGCTGATTCAGTTCTGTCATAAGGCAGAAATGAGTCAGCTTTTTCTCTGCCTCCATTTCCTTTCGGTGATTGATTTAATTGTACGCCGGGTAAAGGGCTGAAGACAATTAAGGAGGTACTGGCATGAAAATTCCATTAAGGGCTGTTGAAGACCAAGTCATCGTCATTACCGGCGCCACAAGTGGCATCGGCCTCGCCACTGCCCGGATGGCTGCTGAAAAAGGCGCGAAAATTATAGCCGTTTCAAGGAACGAAGACGCGTTGCGACAGCTGATTGACGAATTGAGAAACCATGGCCATACTGCGGAATGGATAAAAGCGGACGTTGGACAAGAAGGGGCAGCAGAACGGATTGCAGAAACTGCCATCGCCGCGTTCGGCGGTTTTGACACGTGGGTGAACAACGCAGCCATCACGATCTTCGGCAAAGCAATGGATGTACCGGCTACAGATATGCACCGACTGATCGATACGAATTTCTGGGGTGTCGTCCATGGTTCGCGGACAGCAGTAAACTATTTCAAAAGAACGGGAAAACCCGGTGCCCTGATTAATGTCGGCAGTATCTACGGGAGCAGAGGCGCTAACCTGCAGTCCATTTATTCAGCTGCCAAATTCGCGGTGCACGGCTGGACCGAAAGCCTGCGGACGGAACTTGAAAACGACCGCGTCCCGGTATCCGTTTCACTCATCCACCCCGGCCGGATCGATACCCCATTCAATGAACACGCTGTCAATTATTTACCAAAGCATCCGGCACACAGAGGATACCTTTATCATCCTGAAGCGGTCGCTGATGCCATCCTGCACTGCGCGGCACACCCTAGACGGGACATGTACATCGGGACGCAGGCGAAACTCCTAACCGCTGCATCTATGCTCGCTCCCCGCCTGATGGATAAAGTACTTGCCGTGGCGATGTATCCCACCCATCACGACAGCCGGCCTTCGGATCCCGGCGAGGATAACTCCCTTTACCAGCCCGGATACGGCATGCATGAACAAGGGACCAATAAAGGCCCGGTAAAACACAGAAGTCTCTATGTGCAAGCCACAAAGCAGCCATGGCTGCCGGTACTTGCTGTTGCCGGATTGGCTGCAGCCTTCTGGAAAACCAGCCGGGACAAGCGGACGAAACCGGATCTCCGAAATTGATAGCTATCCCGTATCTCATTACAGAAAGAAAAACCGGAAGGGGCTGTCCAAAAAGCCCCCCTAAATTAAAAACAGGGAGAGAATAACCAATCGGTTGTTCTCTCCCTGTTTTTTAAAGTCTACTTTTTCGGAAAGTGAACGGAGGAAACCGGCCACTTTCCGAAAATTATGCGCCATGGCGATAAGTCCGAATTCGATGTTTTCTTCTCCTGATATTTTTTGAAAACGACGCGGCGGTCGTTTGGACAGATGAATCGGTCATCCGCTTCTTCATACGTCCAGTTTTTCGCGTTCCATTCATTGTTTTTAAACTTCTTCGTCTGCTCTTTCAGATAGGTGCCATACGGGATCAGGAAGCCGGCAAGCGGTTCTTTTTCATCCCCGATCAGGTAGAGGTAGTTCTCTTCGCTTCCATAGCCGGCATCCGCGACGATGGTCTTCGGCATAGGCAGGGCAGATGCCTGCAGCGCTTCCAGATGTGGAATCAGGCAGCGAGCATCTCCTGGGCGCTGATGAATGGTATAGAACAGCACGAATTGATTCTCGGTCGCCATCTGGATATTGTACCCGGGTTTCAGCTGGCCATTCTTCATATGATCTTCTTTCATCCGCATGAATGTGGCATCCGGGTCCGTCTTCGAGAAGCTGTTGCGCTCTCCACAGATTGCGAGCTGTTCCGCATACGTTTCTTGGCGGGGAATGAAGTTTTCACGAATCAGTTTCACTTTCTTTTTCAGGAGACTGTGCCGTTTGCGGAGTCCTTTTCTGTTTTCCACGAGCTTTTCCTCAGCGATGAGATCCGTCAGGATATCCACTTGGTCTTCCAGCCGGTTCGCAACTGAAGCCAATTCCACAGCCGCCGGCTCCTCGGCCAGCTGGCCCAGTTCCAATCCCTCCGCCTTGGCAATCTCCTGGATTTCCTGAAGCGTTTCCTGGATTCTGATTTTCAGTTTCGCTTCCCGCCCCGTCACCGCCTTACGGAAGACAAAGCTATACTTATTGGCGTCCGCTTCCATCTTCGTCCCGTCCAGGAAGTAGTTCTCAAACTCGACAAACCCTTGCCGGTGAAGTTCCAAAACAGTGAACTCGAATAACTGATCGATGACCATTCCCATCCGGACGCTCCGGAAATGGTTGATGGTCCGGAAATCCGGCTTCTGCATCGCCGCCAGCCAGATCGCCGGAAGATCCTCGTGCAGCATCGTGGCGATGCCCCGGCAGGAATAAACTTTTCGGGAATAGGCATAGAGAATAACCTTGAGCATCAGTTTCGGGTGAAAGGGTGGTCGCCCCCCGCCAGGGTAGCAGGCGGTCAACACCTCATCGGGGAAAGCCTCAACCAACTGATCCACCACACGAGCCACATGATGGTCGGGAATCAGGGCGCCAATATCAGGAATGGATAAGGCCTGGGTCGGATCATACGGTTTGAATGCGGGCGCCGGCCGGCGCCCTTGGGTGGAGACTACGATTTCATGTTCAAGTAATTCACCTGACGGAAGAGGTGGTTGCATGGTATAATCGGTGTAAGCAATCGTTGGATTGCGCATAAAAATCGTCCTTTCTGAGTGGTTGTGTGGTAACTCCCATTTTACAGAAACGGACGATTTTTGTATGCATTGATGACTTGACTAGCGGGAAGGCCGGCGGCGACTCCTGCGGGATCAGCACGAGCTGAAGACCCTGGACCGAGTATAGCGAGGGAAGCGTCTGAAGCCGTGCCCGCGGAAAGCGTCCGCCGGGCCGAACCCCAGCTACTTCTTTACGAATAGAAAAAAGGGGCTGCCCCTCGAGGTCATTTTTCATGACCTTTCGGGACAGCCCCTTCCGTTGTTTCATCAGGCAAGCTGCCTCGGTTATTTGAACATGAACGGTTCCGTATTTACGTCCGACGGAATGAATTCGCATGCCCATTTGCCATTGAAGCGGTCAGCTACACCTTTCATCATGATCTTCTCCGTGTTATGTCCGGGATCGATGACGGCGAGCCCTAAAGCCCGTGCATCATGGGCTGTATGGTAATACAGATCCCCCGTCACATAGACGTCGGCCCCTGCGAATTTTGCCGCCTGGACGTATTTATTGCCGTCGCCGCCGAGTACCGCCACTTTTTTCACTTCCTGATCCGGATCGCCCACTATCCGTACAGCCGGCACGTTCAGTTGCTTTTTTACGATTTCGATGAATTCCCGGAGCAGCATGCTGTTCTTCAGCATGCCGACGCGGCCTAGTCCCATTTCCTTTTCCCGATTAGCCAGCGTAAAGATATCGTATGCCGGCTCCTCATAAGGATGAGCAGCGATCATCGCCTTCACGACCCGGTTTGTATCATGCTTTCGCAGCACAACTTCTATTT
This sequence comes from Planococcus lenghuensis, assembly GCF_001999905.1. Classification (NCBI taxonomy): domain Bacteria; kingdom Bacillati; phylum Bacillota; class Bacilli; order Caryophanales; family Caryophanaceae; genus Planococcus; species Planococcus lenghuensis. Next base: position 1,509,845 of record NZ_CP019640.1, on the reverse strand, counting down.
TCGACTCATGGGTCACTTCCAGCTTCCCGGCTTCGCCGAGGTAAGGATGTGCCGCTTCTGTCGGTCGGAAGCGACCGGTGCCCGATAAGGTGTAACTGCAGTATTCATAATCCCCGATCGTCCCTGCTCCGGCCTTACCGAGCGCTTCCCGCAGCGCTTCCTCATGACTTTCCGGCACAAACACGCCGAGCTTTACAAGTTCTTCCTCGTATGTCGGTACCAACACTTTTGTATCGGTCAGACCCAATGCTTCTGCGAACATATCATTGACGCCGCCTTCTGCCACATCCAAGTTCGTATGCGCCGCATACACGGCGATATCATGTTTAATCAGCTTCTCCAGCAATGCGCCTTGCGGCTGGTCGGTCCGCACGGTTTTCAGCGGCCGGAATAACGGCGGATGGTGACAGATAATGAGCTCCGCCTTTTTTTCAATCGCCTCATCGGCGACTTCTTCGTTGACATCGAGTGTCACGAGCACCCGGTTCACAGGTTTATCGAGTGAACCGATCTGAAGTCCAATCGGATCCCCTTCCAGTGCCAGGTGTTTTGGTGCCCATTTTTCGAATTGCTCAATGATCTCAAATCCGTTCGGTGTCTTCACCTCTCATCACTCCTTCTGCCATGCTGATATTCTCTTCAAGTTGCATGCGCCTTGCCTGCAGTTCCGGTGTAGCTTCCGCTTCTTTCATCGAATGCAGCACGCGGCGCCATTGCATGATTTCTCCAGTCCATTTTCTGCGGAATACGTCACTGCGTTCTTTCATGAGCACCGGACCGAGCAGTTTCTCTTCCGCTGTGAATGACACAGGAGTTTGCGACGGCTGCAGTACCAGCACTTCGTAAATTTTGCGGTTTTCTTCCAGGATCGCTTCATCTGCGATTCGCCAATTGTGTTGTTCAGCCCATTCCCGCAGTGTGCGCGCATGGATATTCGACTGCAGGACGAGCGTCTTGACGCCGGTCAGCGCTTCCTTGCCGTTTTCCAGAATTGACCGAATCAAGGAACCGCCCATGCCGGCGATCGTGACCGTGTCGATTTGGTCTTCCGGTTCAATGGCCCTCAATCCGTCCGCTAACCGGACAGTGATCCGGTCCTCCAGCCCTTCCTCGCGCACCTGATGCCATGCGGACTCATATGGGCCTTTGACCACTTCCCCGGCAACAGCCGCACGAGCTTTGCCGTTAGCTACGAGGTAGCAGGGCAAGTAGGCGTGATCACTTCCGATATCCGCTACCCGGGCTCCTTCCGGAACGAACGAAGCGACACGGGCAAGGCGCTCTGATAATTGCTGTGCATTCATTATTTTCCCTCCATCATGACGAAAAAACCCCCGGTTCGCTGTGAACCAAGGGTTTCCTGTTCTATTCGAGTTCTGTGATCCATGTCGCCATTGCATCGATATGCTCTTCCGGCACGAGTCCGCCCGGCATGATGCCGCGCCCTTCAGCCAGCACTTGCGCAATTTCTTCCGGTGGCAGTTCAGTCGTAATCAGATTCGGACCGACGCCGCCTTCAAAGTTAGCACCATGACAAGATGCACAGTTTGCTTCATATACAGCCACTGGATCAAAATCCCCTGCTGCTGCACCTTCGCCTTCTCCAGCACCTTCGCCTTCTTCAACCACTTCTTCGCCGCCTTCTTCTTCAGCTGCGATTTCTTCCTGATTGCTGTTACCTTCAAGTGACAGGAAGAAAATGAGACCAATCCCAAAAGCCATGATTAAGATATAAGGAATTACTGCATTTTTCAAACGTTATCCCTCCCTCGCTGCATTCTGCTAAAAAAGTAGCCATTACAGTAGTTAATTGTACTGCATTCTTCTGAAAACGAAAAGGTGTAAGGGATAACTTTTGCCGGTTTGTGACAAATTGCGGAACTCAGCAGCCGATCTGACGGGCGATGACCATGCGTTGCACTTCGGACGTACCTTCCCCAATTTCAAGCAATTTCGTATCCCGCAGATAACGCTCCACTTCATACTCTTTCATATAGCCGTAACCGCCATGAATTTGGATGGCCTGGTTGGCGATTTCAGTTGCAATTTCTGATGCATACAATTTCGCCATGGAAGCTTCCTTCGTGAACGGGCGGCCTTCATCTTTCAGCCAGGCCGCTTTGTAGACCATGTTGCGCGCCAATTCGATTTTCATCGCCATATCAGCCAGCTTGAATTGCGTGATTTGGAACTCGAATAACGTCTTGCCGAATTGTTTCCGCTCTTTCGAATACTGCAGCGCCCGGTTGAATGCAGCTTGGGCGATGCCGACTGCCATGGCCGCGATGCCGATCCGGCCGCCATCAAGCGTAACGAGGAATTGCTTGAAGCCTTCTCCGCGCTTGCCAAGCAGGTTCTCTTTCGGCACCCGCACGTTCTCAAGGACGAGTTCAGTTGTATTCGATGCATTGAGTCCCATTTTTTCGTAATTGTCGATGACCGTAAATCCTTCCGCATCCGTCGGTACGATGATTGCGGAAATTTCCTTCTGTCCGTCTTTTATATCGGTAATTGCAGTGATCGCCAAGTGCTTCGCATAACTGGCATTCGTGATATAAACTTTCGAACCATTGATCACCCAGTCATCGCCGTCTTCAATTGCACGGGTCTGTGTACCGCCGGCATCACTGCCAGCGTTCGGTTCTGTCAGCCCGAATGCGCCGAACGATTCCCCGGTCGCTATCGGTGTCAAATACTTTTCTTTCTGTTCTTCTGTTCCGAATAGATTCAGCGGTGCGCCGCCGAGTGAAATATGAGCCGAATAAGTGATGCCTGTAGACGCACATGCACGGCTCAGTTCTTCTGTGACAATCGCGAAACTCGTAGTGTCCGCCCCTGCTCCGCCATATTGTTCGTCGAATGGCAGCCCCATCATCCCCATGTCTGCGAGCTGCCGGAAAATCTCTCTCGGAAATTCCTTTGTCCGGTCCCGTTCAACCGCGCCCGGCGCCACCACTTCATCAGCGAATTCCCGGATTGTTTTCCGGATCATTTCCTGTTCCTGCGTCAAATCAAAATTCATCTGGATCCATCCCCCTGTTTTTGAATGCGCTTTCAATTTTATTATATCGGCTAAACTGCTAGAAACTCAACCTTTAATGAAAATAAAGCAGCTTCTCCTAAGTTTCGCGCGTTGTTCAAATTCGAACTGAGGACTATGTTCATTGGATAAAACAGAACCACCCATCTTTTGACACTAAAAAACCGCTTTCTCCCATGGGAGAAAGCGGCAGATTGAATTGATTGTGATTAGTCCAAAAAGTCTTTCAGGCGCTTGCTGCGCGAAGGATGACGCAGCTTGCGGAGTGCTTTCGCTTCAATTTGCCGGATGCGTTCACGTGTGACGCCGAATACTTTTCCGACTTCCTCGAGTGTCCGCGTGCGGCCATCATCGAGACCGAAACGGAGACGCAGGACATTCTCTTCCCGGTCGGTCAGCGTATCAAGCACGTCTTCGAGCTGCTCTTTCAGCAATTCATAAGCTGCATGATCGGATGGCGACTGCGCATCCGAGTCTTCAATGAAGTCACCGAGATGGGAATCATCTTCTTCCCCAATCGGCGTTTCCAGCGATACCGGTTCCTGTGCAATTTTCAGGATTTCGCGCACTTTCTCTGCCGGCAGGTCCATTTCTTCCCCGATTTCTTCCGGTGAGGGTTCACGGCCCAGATCCTGCAGGAGCTGACGCTGGACGCGGATCAGTTTATTGATCGTTTCCACCATATGCACCGGAATCCGGATTGTCCGCGCCTGGTCAGCGATGGCGCGGGTGATTGCCTGACGGATCCACCATGTGGCATACGTACTAAACTTGAACCCTTTCGAGTAGTCGAATTTTTCGACCGCTTTGATGAGGCCCATGTTTCCTTCCTGAATCAGGTCAAGGAACAGCATGCCGCGGCCGACATAGCGCTTCGCGATCGATACGACGAGACGCAGGTTCGCTTCGGCGAGTTTCTTCTTCGCCGATTCTCCGCGATAAATGAGATCCAGCAGTTCTTCCGTCGCTTCTTCCCCTTCATCAACCTGCTTTTGTGCGGCCACGCCTTTTTCGATGCTCTGGGCCAGTTTGATTTCTTCTTTGGCTGACAGGAGATCCACCCGGCCGATTTCCTTCAGGTACATGCGCACCGGATCACTGATTTTAACACCAGGCGGCACGCTGAGATCATTTAAATCGAATTTATCTTCAGTCTGCTTCATCAGCCGGTCCAAATGCTCTTCGTCGTCCGCTTTTCGTTCCAATTCAATCCCATGCCCTTCCAGCTGATCGATGAACTCTTCCACCTGATCAGATTCCATATCAAAAATCGCCAGCTTTTCGGCAATTTGCTCGTAGCTCAATTCACCGGCTTTCTTGCCAAGTTCAATCAGTTCTTTTTTGGCATCTTCCATATTCGGTTCTGCAAGATCCGCTCCCTGCTTGGGAGTGTTTACTTCAATCTTATTTGGGCGTTCCGCTTTACCAGGCATTGCGCCTTCCTCCTTTAAACAACCGGAATTATGTTAATGACTTCCTCAGCGCGATCACTTCTTGTGCAAGCAGCAGCGCTTTGGTGATATCATGCTGTTTTTCCGCTTCCTTCGACTGCTGCATTTTCTGCTGGATTTCCAATTTGATCCGGTGTTTCTGCAGATGGCGCAAACAGTCCGTCAGTTCTGCCTCGGCATATTCAGGATCATTTTCAGCCATTGCCGCTTCCATGACCAGCTTTCGCAAGTCAGGATCCTCGAGCGTTTCCAGGAATTGATGAAAACCGCTCTGTCCGTTTTCTTCATGGAAACCGGACAGCAAGACAAACAGCGTCTGATACTCTTCACTAATGAACGGCATGGACTGTTCTTCCGAGCTGATCCGCTCCATGGCAATTCCATCCGCCAGCAGATGAGCAAACAGCAGGCGCTCAGCCCGACTGAGCGAATTGCCTTCTTTCTGCTGCTGCGGTTTCCGTTTTGGCTGCACTTCCGGAGACGGCGGTGCCTCCCGCCGGCTGCTCCGTGTTTCGGTTTTTCGGTATTGCTGGAGAATCGCGTCTTCAGAAAGACCCGTCTCTTGTGCAAGCTGTTTGATGTATAAGTCCCGCTCAATCGGTGAAGACCGGCCGGACAAAAGCTTGAGCACTTCGTGAATATACTGCAGCAGATCGTTTTCATACTGGAAATTCTTATGCCGTCTTGCATGCATCATGATAAATGCGAGAAAAGCATGTGGCTTTCCGATAATCTGAGTCCGGAAAGTCTCTTCCCCATGCTCCCGTATATAATCATCCGGATCCAATTCCCCCGGCAGGACTGCCACTTCTACGTTGAATTGTTCATCATTCAACAGGACCGACGCTTTTTTAGCTGCTTCCCAGCCCGCATTATCGCCATCAAAACAAATGGTGACATCCCGGGCAAAGCGTTTCATTTCACGGATATGCGATGCCGTCAACGATGTGCCCATTGTTGCAACCGCATTTTCCACACCCGCTGTTCCTGCCGCAATGACATCCATAAATCCTTCAAATAAGACGATGCGGCGGGTCTTTCGGATTGCACTTTTCGCACGGTGAATGTTGTAGAGCACTTCACTTTTTTTGAAGATCGGCGATTCAGGGCTGTTCAGGTACTTGGCTTCCTCTTTTGAGGTGCCAAGAATCCGGCCGGAAAACGCAATGACTTTGCCGTTTTCATCCATCAGCGGGAACATGACCCGCCCGCGGAACCGGTCGAACGCTGCCTCTTCGCCTTCCTTCCGGATCGCAAGACCGCTTTCTGCCAATTCATCCAGAGTGTAGCCTTTGCGCTGAAGCATCCGGGTCAAATGATGCCATTCGGGTAATGCCCAGCCAATGCGGTATTTTTCGATCATCTCCCGGGTAAATCCCCGTTTTTCCAAATAGGTCAGTGCTTCTTCACCCTGCTCAGCATTCAAGAGGATATGCTGATACAGTTCTGCAGCGTATTCGTGCATTTCCACAAGCCGGCTGTTGGGCTGATTCCTGGCAGGTCGCCCGGCATCCTGTCCGCCGGCCGTCTCGATTTCAATGCCGGCACGCGCACCGACTTTCACCACAGCTTCCTGAAACGATAAATTCTCCAAATCCATCAGAAATGTAAAGACGTTGCCTCCTGCACCGCATCCGAAGCAGTGGAAAATCTGCTTATCGGAAGTGACAGAAAAAGATGGCGTGCTTTCTCCGTGGAACGGGCAGAGCCCAAACCAATTGCGCCCTTTCTTCGTCAGCTGCACATATTCCCCAATCACATCCACGATATCCGTGCTTGTGCGGACTTGCTCAACTGTTTCTTCCGGGATACGGCCGGACATGTCATCACCATCTTTAATTTTTCTGTTTTAAATTAATTCGAGATATATGAATAAAATCCTTTTTTTCCGCAAAAAGAGTTGCAAACGAAGCCTTACTCTATTCGTTTGCCGCAATATATCATTATAAAACATTTTTCACGGATTTTCTACAAAAAAGCACAAAACCCGCATGTGCAGGTTTTTGTGCCTGATTACTTCCGCTTCGCAAGAATAAGGTTCGCTGTTTCTTCAACAGCCCGGTTTGTCACGTCAATCACTTCACAGCCAATCCGGCCGGCAACTTTTTCAAAATAGGCGATCTCTTCCTGAATGCGGTCCACTTGTGCATAATTGGCATCATCGTTGAGCCCAAGTGCCAGCAGCCGTTCTTTCCGGATATTGTTCAGCTTGTCAGGAGAAATGATCAGGCCGAAGCATTTGTCAGGGTTCACTGTAAACAATTCATCCGGCGGTGCAACTTCCGGTACGATCGGCACATTCGCCACTTTTAGCCGCTTATGCGCTAAATACTGTGACAGCGGCGTCTTGGATGTGCGGGAAACGCCGACCAGTACGATATCCGCCAGGATGATGCCGCGGGGATCCCGGCCATCATCATATTTGACGGCAAACTCGATCGCTTCCACTTTTTTAAAGTAATCATCATCCAGCTTCCGCACCAGTCCGGCTTCCTGCATCGGCGGACTGCCGAGTTCCGCTTCCAGTTTATCCATCAGCGGGCCCATAAGGTCGACTGACGGCACACGGACGCGTTCCGTTTCACGAGATATGTAAGCGCGCAATTCCTGAGAGACCAGTGTGTACACAATGAACGCTTTCTGTTCCACGGCAAGTGAAATGATTTTATCCAGCTGGGAAATGGTCTCAATATAAGGGAATCGCTTCAGATCGGCATGGTGATCGGAATTGATGTATTGGCTGACAGCTGCTTTGGCCACCAACTCCCCGGTTTCACCGACGGAATCGGACACGATAAAGATACGCAATGGTTTCATAGTATGAAGCACCTCACAATTCATGGCTTTCAGATAAGGATAAAAACGCGCGGGTAATCGTCGTCTTCGTAATTCTGCCAGTCACACGCAGGCCAGCCGGCTCTTCCGCAACAACCGGAACTGCATCGATCTGCTGTTCGATCAGACGCCGGGACACTTCGATGAGCGATTCACTTTTCTTGCATGTTGTAATGTTCGGCATGCGGGTCATGATGATATGCACGGGAATCTGGTTCAATTCCTGGCGGCCGATACTTGTGCGCAGCAGGTCTTTCCGGGACAGCACGCCGACCAGCAATGACTGTTCATCGACAACAAAAAGTGTACCGACATCTTCCAGGAACATCTGGCAAATGGCATCATACACAGATACACTTTCCCGGACGACGACCGGCATTGACTGGAAATCCTTAACCTTCATATTATTCATCGTATCCCCGAGCGCCTGAGCCGACTTTTTTCCAGCATAAAAATAGCCGACGCGCGGACGGGCATCCAGGAAACCGGCCATTGTCAGGATGGCCAAGTCCGGCCGAAGCGTCGCCCGGGTCAGACTGAGGCGATCTGCAATCTGCTCACCCGTTATGGGACCGTTATTTTTGACAATCTGGAGTATTTCTTCCTGTCGCTTATTGAGTTCGATCGGACTCACCGCCTCAAATTGTTTTCCTCAATCTAACTGATTATATACCAGCAATCGGCTGATTGCGATAAAAACAGCACCGTGCTACAATAATAGCACATGTTCATACAGGCATTGAAGGACCTATAAGTACGGCCACCAAAAAGCGAGCGGGGACAGTGAAAGCCCGCACCGGCCGGAAAGCGGCAGTCTGGAGCCTGACACGTTTCAAGCGGGCTGATTTTTTCAGCCAATCGGGGTGGAACCGCGGGTGTTACGCACTCGTCCTCGGACAATTTGTCCGTGGGCGGGTGCGATTTTTATTTTTGGAGGTTTTATTATGGAAAAATCAATGGACACAATCGTATCACTGGCGAAGCATCGGGGATTTGTCTTTCCGGGCTCCGATATTTACGGCGGACTTGCCAACACATGGGATTACGGTCCGCTCGGCGTCGAGCTGAAAAACAACGTAAAAAAAGCCTGGTGGAAAAAATTCGTGCAGGAATCCCCTTATAATGTAGGGCTGGATGCTGCCATCCTGATGAATCCGAAAACATGGGTCGCTTCCGGACACGTCGGCAATTTCAACGACCCGATGATCGACTGCAAAAACTGCAAGACACGTCTCCGTGCCGATAAACTGATTGAAAATGCCTATAATCAAAAAGGGGAAGAAATCATTGCGGACGGCCTGTCGTTCGGCAAGATGCGGGAACTGATCGATGAACAAGACATCGCCTGTCCGGTGTGCGGCGCACATGACTTCACGGATATCCGCCAGTTCAACCTCATGTTCAAAACGTTCCAGGGTGTCACAGAAGAATCATCAAACGAAATCTTCCTCCGTCCTGAAACGGCTCAAGGTATTTTCGTGAATTATAAAAATGTGCAGCGCTCGATGCGTAAAAAACTGCCGTTCGGTATCGCGCAGATCGGTAAGAGTTTCCGGAATGAAATCACGCCGGGGAACTTCACATTCCGCACCCGGGAATTCGAACAGATGGAACTTGAATTTTTCTGCAAGCCGGAAGATGACCTGGAATGGTTCAGCTACTGGCGCAATTATTGCCGGGACTGGCTGCTTGCTCATGGCATCAAAGAAGACAGCATCCGCCTCCGGGACCATGATGAAGATGAATTATCCCATTACTCGAATGCCACAACGGATATTGAATACAAATTCCCGTTCGGCTGGGGTGAGCTGTGGGGCATTGCGGACCGGACCGATTTCGACTTGAAGCGTCACATGGAACATTCCGGCGATGACTTCACCTACACGGATCCCGAGACGAATGAAAGCTATGTGCCGTACTGCATCGAGCCGTCACTTGGCGCCGATCGCGTCACACTCGCTTTCCTGATTGATGCGTATGATGAAGAAGAACTTGAAGGCGGCGACTCGCGCACCGTCCTCCGCTTCCATCCGTCGATTGCGCCGATCAAAGCAGCTGTGCTGCCGCTGTCGAAAAAACTGGGTGACAAGGCACAAGAAGTGTTTGCCACTCTGTCGAAACATTTCGCAGTGGACTATGATGAATCCCAGTCAATCGGCAAGCGTTACCGCCGCCAGGATGAAATCGGCACGCCGTTCTGCATTACGTATGACTTCGATTCCGTGGAAGACGGCCAAGTCACCATCCGTCACCGCGATTCGATGGAACAAGTACGTCTGCCAATCGCAGATGTCGCTGATTACGTCAGCAAACACCTGGAATACTAAAACACTAAAAACCCGCCGGAGACCGCATGTCTTCTGGCGGGTTTTTAGTTACTTCTGATGCTTTTATAGCGAGTGAATCAGCAACAACTTATATAAACCAAATGAATGCATAAAACGCGCCGGCCGCTCTGGGCATGTCTTTCGCAATGAGCCGGAAAAATCCCCGTCTCATTACGACGACTAGCCCATGGACGCGCCGGCGCTTAAAAAAATCGTTTTGAATATGGTGTCCTATCGCAAGACAAGAAAGTATAGCTTAAAACGGTCATCAATCTACAAGTGAAATGGTGGTCGTTTTTACCTCCTCTTTTGCGGAAGATACCAATAATGACACACGTGCCTAGGTATTGACTCCACGCTTTGCTCTTCAAATTGAACATTGGGTGATGTTCATTAATAGAATCGAATGGTTACCTAAAAAATATAGAAGAACCCATAAAAATATGCACTCTAATCTTTACAGCGATATATCTCTATTAACTTTGTAATAGCAAGGAATAATAGGTTAAAAAATATATAGTCCATCAACTCCCTTTAAAAGTAAATTCGACATTTATAACTGAAACATTATTGTTTCTAAGACGTACTCATCAAGGAAATGGAAAAGACTTCGCAATTTATTTAAAGGGACATCTTACCCTACTATTGGTTTAAATTTCGATTTAGCAGGAGAAATGTAATTCTTTGAAGGAAGGTGACATCACTCATGAATAAGAGAAATATTTTTCTATCGTCACTTCTTCTCACATCGTTGACGGCAGGTTGTCAGACGGGTCAGGAAGAATTTTCGAGTGAGAATCAGGAAGAACTTTCGAATGAGAATCGAGAAGAAAATTTAACCCAATTTGTTGGGTATGTAACTGGAGTGCAAGCTCATGATGAGGGAACAATTCTCGTAATCCCTAACATAGAACGGACTGCTTTAATGGAAATGGCAAGGGATGAAGTTTTAGAATTTGCTGGCATGAATGAAGCTATCCGCTTCTATGTGGAAGAGGGAGAGACTGAGCCGCCGAAAAAAGGCATGAAAGTTAAAGTTGTTTATGATGTATCCCTGGGTATGGAAGATTCAATACCACCAGGAATTCTTGCAGAAAGTGTAGAGGTCATTGAATGATGTTGACTCTGTCAGTTATCAGTAAGGATGTAAAAATTAAACTTTAGAATCAAGTGAAATTTAAATCTCTTAAATCCAATTAATCTTGAGTTTAAGGGATTTCTGTATTTTATTGTATTCTAATTGTCTATTCGGTCGTACATCGGCACCAATCTCCCTTTCCTCGAACTAGAACGCCCGCTCCCGTTGAACGAGCACCACTATCCCCTTAAACTAATGAGGCAGTTTAGTTGAACAAGAACTTTGGAATAAATTAAGACCAACATTATTGAGACAATTAAAGGATTCGGTCCGTCACCTTTGTATAAGAAAAATATATCTCAGGGAGGTTATCAGATGAAAAGGTTTATATTTCTTATTTTCGCATCTATTTTGTTATCTATCGGTTTGATAGGTTGCCAATCAGGAGATAATACATTGAAAATGGATAAAGAAATAACAAAAGTTAGTATTTCTAAATCGAATGGTTTTGGTCAGATAAATCCAGAGTTCTTTGCAGAGTATGATGACGAAAAAACTATTAAAGCATTAAGAAGTATTTTCTCAAATATGGTTAAAGAGCAAATGGAAGTAAGTATGGCTGAGCCAGAGTTTGATGTTAATGTTAAATTTAAAGATGGTAGTGAACAAGGGTTTCATTTATGGATAGGAGAAAAAGGACAAAGAAGCACTCTAATGGAAATCGAGAATACAAATACAATCTATACAGTCTCAGAAGAAATGACTAATATGTTGCTTGATTTAATATTGGCTTTAGTTGACGAAGGAAATTAAATATCACATTAAAATCGCGAAATACGGAATGCCAGTGGGGTTATAGACCCATTTTAAACTCCGTTTAGCAGTAGAATTAGCAGATCGTTTAGCACCTCTTTTAGCGGTGCTTTTACAATACTTTCACTTAAATGCGAACGTCAAAAAAGCTTCCCATTTCGGAAGGCATTAAGTGTGCGCTTGGTAATCAACAATACGGTCGAACTGTTGATTAGTGTCCATCGCTTTTCAAGAATGAAAGTACCGCTTCGCCTAGAAAAAGCACTTCTTTATAGCATGTAGTTATAAAAAATGTTTTTTTCCTGTACTGCCACACTGCTCTTCGAAAATAATCAGGTAAAATACACTTCCAGATAGTATTCTTTGGGATGAAATTTTATGAGCGCAGAAAACAGGAGACGCCTGCGAGCAATCAGGACGAAGAATTTCGGCCTGATTGTTTGCGACGAGCCGACAAAGTGGCGCAGGAGCATCGGTTTTGCCTGCGACGAGTAACCGCAGGAGCAGGATTGGTTAAGACCTAAAAAGAGCATGAGATCGAAGCGGCGCAGGAGCAAGCGAGTGTTTTTGCAGCGAAGCGACAATATAGAAAGTTTCTCAACCAATAAAAAAACCCGCAGAAGACTCATTTGTCTTCTGGCGGGTTTTCGTTTGTTGGTGTTTCTTCAATTGCTATTTCTTCAATCGGTTCTTCTTTTGGTAGCTCTTCTTTTACCGGTGCCTCTTTCACTGCCGCTTTTTTCACCGGCAGAAATTCCGGTGTGCGTTCCAGCTGTTCAAGAAACTGGCGTGACTTCAACCGTATACCCGCCTGTTCCTCGTAAACAGTCCTGATGATGGTCTTCAGCAATTGCTTCGATTCCTTTTTCAGCGTCAGCGAACCGACCCGTTCAATCGGCACCGAATACAGCATCCGGATCACTTTAATGAGTGCCGGGCTCAGCCGGATGATGTAAGGATCGACATGGAAGCAGCGGTGGCACAGAAACCCAAGCTCCTGGAAGGAAAACGCGAATTCCCCTTCCGTTTCACCACAGTTTGCGCATTGATGTAGCGTAGGCGTCAGCCCTGCAACCGGCAGCATCTTCCATTCGACAAACAACGCAATCGCTTCCGGGTCATACTCTTCTTCGATGGCCCGGAGCGCCTGATACAGGATTTCATAAATGATCGGCTGCGGCTCATCTTGTTCCGTCAACCGGTCAATCAGTTCTGTTATATAACTCACATAAGCAGTCGCAAGAATATCTTCCCGCATGTGCCGGAACGACTCCAGCCGGTCCCCGTTCTGCAGCGTGCCCATCCCTTTTCCTTTATAGACGGAATACGTGCCGTGCGTAAACGGCTGTGTGACAGAAGCCAGCCGGCTGGCTGGCTTCTTGGCACCTCTCGCCATACACGTGATCTTGCCGGCTTCCCGGGTGAACAGCGTCACGATCTTATTCGTTTCGCCATACGGCCGCGTGCGGATTACGATGCCTTCGAGTTGGCTCAGCATGGCATCACCTCAATATTCGTCTTCGCGGAATCCGAAATCCCGCAGATGGATGGCTTTATTGCGCCAGTCCTTCTGAACTTTGACCCATAATTCCAGAAATACTTTCGACCCGAGCAGCATTTCGATGTCTTGCCGGGCCCGTGTGCCGATTTCCTTTAAAAGCGCTCCCCGTTTGCCGATGACAATGCCTTTCTGCGAATCACGTTCCACCATGATGGTCGCTTGAATATTCACTTTGTCACTGCCTTCCTCGCGGGCGATCTTTTCGATGACAACCGCGATGGAATGCGGAATTTCTTCCCGGGTAAGGTGCAGCACTTTTTCACGGATAAGTTCCGAGATAATGAATCGTTCCGGATGGTCTGTCACCTGATCAGCTGGATAGTACTGCGGTCCTTCCGGCAGACGCGCTTTAATCTTTTCAAGCAGCTGGTCCACATTATTGCCTTCAAGCGCCGAAATCGGCACCGCTTCTGCAAAATCCAGCTCGGACTTATACATGTCGATCACTTTCGGCAGCTGGTCCGGATGCAGCTGATCGATTTTATTCATGACAAGGAACACCGGTGCTTCGGTCCCTCTTATCATGTCGATGATATAGCGTTCCTGCTTGCCGATCCGTTCAGTGGCGTCCACCATAAACAGCAGCACATCCACTTCCCGGAATGTGTTTTTTGCCACTTTCTGCATGAAATCACCCAATTTGTTTTTCGGCTGATTGATGCCCGGCGTATCGATGAAGACCATTTGGCTGTCTTCGAGTGTCACGACACCTTGAATCTTATTGCGCGTCGTTTGGGGTTTATCGCTCATAATGGCGATTTTCTGACCGACGATCCGGTTGAGAAACGTTGACTTTCCGGCATTCGGCCGGCCAATGATTGAAATGAACCCTGACCGGTAGCCGTTATTTTCTTCCTGCATGATTGAGATCCTCCATTGTAAAAGCACCCGGCAGAAGCGCACGGACTGTCGTTTCCTGAACTTCTCCCGCCATATTGGTCAAATAAACCGGCAGATCGGCCGGGAAAAATTCAGCCATGACTTGCCGGCAGGCTCCACATGGCGATACCGGTCCTTCCGTGTCGGCCACGACAGCGAGTGCCGAGAAATTCTTCACGCCTTCGGAAACCGCTTTGAAAATCGCCGTGCGCTCAGCGCAATTCGTCATCGGGTATGCCGCATTTTCGATATTACAGCCTTTATAGACGGTACCGTCTGCTGCGAGCAGTGCAGCACCGACCGGGAACTTCGAGTAGGGTACATATGCATTTTCACGCGCCTGTTTTGAATCGTTGATCAATTGTTCCTTATTCATCCTAAGTCACCTCTGTGTAGTTAAAACCATTTTGGCAAAAAAATGAGTAATCCAATTATAGCACTTGCAGCGGCAAAAACCAAAACAGCACCTGCCGCCATATCTTTCGCTTCGCCAGCTAACGGGTGAAATTCGGGGGAAGCCAGATCGACCGCCCGCTCAAGCGCCGTATTGACCAGTTCAAGCGCAATCATGCCCCCTATCAGGAGGATGATAATCAGCCATTCGCCATAGGAAAGGCCAGTCAAGAGACCGGCCACAATCACAGCAAGTGCTGCAAGAAAATGAAAGCGGATATTCTGCTCCCGCCGGATAGCTGCCCGGATGCCGGTTGCAGCGAAACGGAACGAACGGAAGAACCTAGCCCTGTCCATGTCCGTCACGCTGCAGACCGAGCGAGGCAAGAATTTCTTCCTGCCGGCCGAACATTTTCTTTTCGTCCTGTTCAGTCAGGTGATCGTACCCGAGCAAGTGCAGAAAACCATGCACCGCAAGAAAACCCAGTTCCCGCTCATACGAATGGCCGTAATCAGCTGCCTGTTCTTTCGCCCGCTCTGTGGAAATGATGATATCGCCCAGATGGCGCACTTCCGCGCCGCCAAGAATCATCACTTCATCTTCTCCTTGTTCTTCCAGCGCGAACGAGATTACATCTGTCGCCGCATCTTTATCCCGGTACTCGCGATTGATGGTACGGATCATTTCATTCGTCACCAATGTTACCGAGACCTCTGCGGCGCCTGTCTCTTCCGCCTCGGCGGCATGCAACAGCACCTTTTGGATAAAATCCGTCTCCTCCTGGGCAACTGTGCCGGTTTCATCCAGCAAATCAACTTCAAGCATCGTCTTCCTCCTGCCGGTTCAGTCTTTGGGGTACTCAATCCGTGAATGGAATATGCCATTCAGCGTCTCACAGAATACCCGTTTTACAATCTTCAATTCGTGGAGCGTCAAATCGCAGTCATCGAGCTGCCCGTCCTTCACTTTATCTTCGACGATGGCATTCACCAGATTCCGGATTTTCTCCGGTGACGGTTCTTTCATTGAACGGACTGCCGCTTCCACGCTGTCCGCTAAAGAAATGACCGCCGTCTCTTTCGTCTGCGGTTTCGGGCCGATGTAACGATAGTCTTTTTCATTCACGTCCGGGTCTTGCTCTTTAGCTTTGAAGTAGAAGAATTTCAGCAAGCTGGTTCCGTGATGCTGTGCTGCAATATCAATGATTTCCTGCGGCATTTTATACTGTTTCAGCACAGCTGCCCCGTCTGGTGAATGTGCCAGAATAATATCCCGGCTTTTTTCGGGTTCTATTGTATCATGCGGATTCCGCATATTCACTTGATTCTCGATAAAGAAAACCGGGTGGATCGTTTTGCCGATATCATGATAATAACTGCCGACCCGTGCAAGGAGGCCATTCGCCCCGATCTCTTCACACGCTGCATCTGCAAGGTTGGCAACCATGACACTGTGATGATAGGTTCCGGGTGTTTCTGTCAGAATTCTGCGCAGTAAGGGATGGTTCGGATTCGACAATTCCACAAGCCGAAGCGTCGACAGGATCCCGAATGCCGATTCAAAAAGCGGCAGCAAACCGACCGCCAATGCGCCGGACAGCAGACCGGATGCAAATGCGGCGCCGATATAATATGCCACTTCCATAATGCCATGCTGGCTCTGGTTCACCAGTAAATAAAACCCGACAAACAAAACATTCACCGCAGATACGAGCAGGCTCTTTTGCAGCAGCCGGCTTCCCCGGTCTTCAGGCCGGACAAGGTAAATACCGGCCAGTCCGCCAAACAGCACATACAATACGATATAGGCCTGGAGCATACCGGCATAGCTGCTGATCAGCATGAGGCCGGCGCTCGCTGCTGTGACGGCCGTTATGAGAACAGCAATGCGTTCATCTGTCAGCAGGACAGCAATCATACCGCCAAGTGCCGCCGGGAATAAAAAAGCGATTGTCACATCAAATTCACCTTCGACCGTACTGATCAGCTGCATGATGATCAGCGTCAGCAGCAGCACTGTGGCCGTGACGAACAACGCATCAATTTTTCGCCGTTCATCTTTTTCCGTCCGGCTGACTGCCAGGATCAGCAGCACTGTAAGTACCAGCACAAACAGCAGCAATCCAAGCCGCGGCACATAGCTGTTCTGCTGGTCTGTCAGACCGGCAAGCTCGAGTTGGCGGTACACTTCCCGGTCAATCACCTGGCCATCCTGCACGAGCACCTGTCCCTGAAGAATGCGGGTCGGTTCCACACTGAGCCGTGCCTGCTCACGCTGGGCTGCTGTCAGTTCTTCATCCACCGTCTCAGTCGGGATGATGCCGGCTCGTCCAATCATCACAGCCGGCTGCACAATGGCAGCAGGAACCGTATTGTTTTCCCGAATACGCTGTTCAATTGCGTCCTGAACATCCTGAACTTCCGTTTCCCGGACCGGCTCCTTCAGCGATGTATCCACCTGCTCCTGCAAATAACCGCTCACCCGCTGAAGTACGGCTTCCGGCTGTTCCAGAAGAGCAAGCAACATGCTGTCGGTCAGCCTCAGTTCAGCCTGCTCGGCCTCCAAGGTTCGCAGCTGCTCACGCAGCGCTGTCAGCATAGTCTCCGATGTATTCACCTTGGTCTCCGGCTCCCCTGGCAGCGGTTCTTTGATGTCTAAAATATACGTAAAAAATGATTCAATGACTGTCGACTGGTTTCGGGCAATTTCTTCATGGAATTGATAGCTCTGCGGCACGTCTTCCGCCGCCCGCTGCCGTTCGAGTTCTGTACGGATCGGATCTTCCACCGTCTTTGAAGCCCGGATCGTTTCATCCGCGAGCTGGAACAATTGGACGTCGTACGTCTCTTCCGTAACATGCTGCAGGAAGAAGACGTACAGCATCGCACCGATAAGCACACTCATCAGCATCGCAAACCGCCTGTATCCCATTTTCGACTGCACTTGTCTCATCATTCGTCAAATGCCACCCCTTGCTCATTGTCTTTTCATCATAGCAAGGAATAGCTTAAAATAACACGGGGATTTCAAAAAATTACAAATTTCAAACGGCTGCATCACAAAGAAAACCAGCTCTTCTTAAGAAGGCTGGCTGTCGTATGCCTGGATAATGCGTGCAACGAGCGGATGGCGTACAACATCTCCTTGCTCGAGGTACTGAAAATATACACCATTGACATTTTTCAGGATGTTTTCTGCAGTGAAGAGGCCGGATTCGCCGCCTTTCGGCAAGTCAACCTGAGTTTTATCTCCAGTGATGACCATTTTCGATCCAAAGCCCATCCGGGTCAGAAACATCTTCATTTGTGCTTTTGTTGTATTCTGCGCTTCATCAAGTATGATGAATGCTTCATCAAGCGTACGGCCGCGCATATAAGCAAGCGGGGCAATTTCGATAATTCCGCGTTCAATGTACCGGTTCGTCTGCTCAGCACCCAACACGTCATGCAGCGCATCATAAAGCGGCCGGAGATATGGATCCACTTTTTCTTTCAGATCTCCTGGCAGAAAACCGAGACTTTCGCCAGCTTCCACAGCCGGACGGGTCAAAATAATCCGTTTGACATGTCCATTCTTCAGTGCCTGGACAGCCATGACGACCGCAAGATACGTTTTCCCTGTTCCGGCAGGTCCGATTCCGAAGACAAGATCGTGATTGCGGATGCCCCGGATATAGTAGCGCTGGCCAATCGTCTTTGCACGGATTGCTTTTCCGGTCGTATTGCGGGCGATTTCTTCATCGTACAATTCCGCAAAATATTCCAGCGTGCCGGCTTTCGCCATCTCAATTGCCGATATAATATCCCGCTGATCGATGTTGATTCCTTTTCGGATAACTTTCAGCAGCTGTTCGATCAGGTATTTACCCAGCTGTTTGTTTTCTTCTTCTCCCGTGAAGCGAACTACTTCTCCCCGGGTAATAATGTGTATATTAAATGCCTCTTCAATCAGCGTCATATGGCTGTCGGAAATTCCAAGCAGCAGAACCGCTTCATTCGGGTCATTCACATGTAATTCGAGTGTTTGATTTTCAGTCAATTCATACGCTCCTTGAATCATAATTGTTATATTCACTCTACCATTAAACGGGAAGCAGTGTAAAACGATTGCGTCTGCCCGCATGTAATCACAGAAAGCCGGCACTCCCATGCCGGCTTTCATTTATCTTTTTGATTTTGGCGGTGAAAAAATCTCTGCGAGAATAATGCCTTTTAAGACGTCTTCTTCTTCGAGCGGGAACAGGTCCCGCTTTGTGAGATCTCCTTTATTGACCGCTTGGCTGTCGGGTTTTTTCTGCTGCCGTTCCCTTCGCGTCTGGCGCTCGATGACAGGGCGGCCGGGCCGGGCAATCGCCTGCTTTTCAGTAGCCGCCACCGCTTTTTCCTTCGCTGTTTCAATCACCGTTTTCTTCCCGGATTCAGCTTCTTTTTTTGCTTCTTCGTAGAAGTCTTTCGCATAATCACCAAGCCGTTTTTTCGGACCGGCTTTTCCGCCCGGGTCCGACTGATCCGCCGGCTTAACGAAATTCGCCACAGCGCCGATGGCCATGATCACCAACGTTAAAAGAAGCACTTCCATGGGCTTCGCCTCCTGTCCTTATCCGGTCAGTCAGCTCTTTCTGGCCGGTTCTTCTTTCCCGGAACCCATTTTACCGATGGAATCCCGCATACCTGTATCCGCTTGGACATTCCGGTAATTGACATAATCCATAATGCCGATATTTCCGTTCCTGAGAGCTTCGGCCATCGCAAGCGGCACTTCCGCTTCCGCCTGCACAACATTTGCGCGCATCTCCTGCGTCTTGGCTTTCATTTCCTGTTCGCCCGCAACCGCCATGGCCCGACGTTCTTCCGCTTTCGCCTGGGCGATGTTTTTATCGGCCATCGCCTGCTCTGTCTGAAGTTCTGCACCGATGTTTTTACCGATATCCACATCCGCAATATCAATCGACAGGATTTCAAATGCTGTCCCGGAGTCAAGTCCTTTTGACAATACCGTCTGTGAAATCATATCCGGGTTTTCCAGCACTTTTTTATGATTGACGCTTGATCCGATAGTCGAGACAATCCCTTCACCGACCCGCGCAACAATCGTTTCTTCACCAGCACCGCCGACCAGCCGGTCAATATTTGCCCGGACGGTGATCCGCGCCTTCGCTTTCACTTCAATTCCATCCATTGCCACACCGGCGATAAACGGGGTTTCAATCACTTTCGGATTAACGGACATCTGTACGGCTTCAAGCACATCCCGGCCAGCCAAATCGATGGCGGCCGCCCGCTCAAATGACAATTCGATATTGGCCCGATGTGCTGCAATCAAGGCATTGACGACCCGGTCCACGTTCCCGCCGGCCAGGTAATGGCTTTCCAGCTGATTGATCGTCAACGTCAGTCCGGCTTTCGATGCTTTGATCAGTGGATTGACGACCCGGGACGGAATGACCCGTCTCAGCCGCATGCCGACAAGCGTGAAAATGCTGATCCGCACGCCGGCTGCCAGAGCCGAAACCCACAAGGTGATCGGCACAAGCACGAAAAACGCTGCCAGTAAAACGAATACGCCGACAACTACCGCAATAATTGCAACTGTGCTTCCCAGTATCACTTCCATTTACTGCTCCTCCTCTTTTTCAAGCTCGCGAACGACAATCCAGGAGCCTTCCATCTTTAAAATCCGCACATCCCGGCCGCGGTCGATGAAACCGCCATCTGATACCGCATCAAGCCGTTCATCCCCCAAAAGCACGGTGCCGGATGGCCTGAGCGCAGTGACCGTTTTTGCTGTCTGGCCGATTAATTCGGCCCGTTTCACGTTGGACACATAGCCGCCTTCTGTGCTGGTGGAATCACTTAAAATAATTCTGCTGAAGAGCTTCAGCTGCTTTCCGAACAACTTCACTATTATCACCGCCCCTATTATAGCGATTACCATGGCAATCAGAACGGATATCCCCATCTGCAGCAGGCTGTCACCTGCTGTCAGCACGCTTGCCAGTATAGCGGCCGCTCCAATCGCGCCGACAATTCCCGATGGAAGCACCAGTTCCATTACGATCAGTATACCGCCAATGACCAGGAAAATGATAGACGGCACTCCTGCCGTTCCCATTGTAAAATGACCATAATAAAAAAGTCCAAGAGCTGAGAATCCCAGCAATCCCGGAAAGCCGATGCCCGGGGTATACGCTTCGATCAGAATCCCAAGCGCTGCAACCGACAGCAGAATCGGCACGACGATGGGATGGGTCAGGAAGGCGGCGAATTGCTCCCAAAACGATGGATCCGCTGCCAGCAACACTGTTGATTCCATCCCGTTTCTGCCACTCAGCCATTCTGTCTGCATCTGATCACTCCCTCGTGGCTATTCTTGCTATTCTACGGATAACTGGAGAAAAAGTTTCATTTCAATTCGAATGAAAACGATTCCAAATGCTTTCGCAAAAAACCGGGAACGAATTTCTTCGCATCCCGGTTTTATCTTTACATATTTGATTTTAATGTAAGGTATTTCAGTTGTGACAGGGCAATAACAAGTCAGAATTTACGTTTACGCGCAGCTTCCGATTTCTTTTTGCGTTTCACGCTTGGCTTTTCGTAGAACTCACGCTTTCTTACCTCTTGCATTGCTCCTGATTTCGAAACAGTGCGTTTGAAGCGGCGAAGAGCATCTTCAATCGATTCGTTTTTACGAACTACAGTTTTTGACATCTCTTTTTCCCTCCCTCCGAACACACGTTACACACACGGGAAGTTCCGTGTACTTAAAAAGTATACCCTATTTTTAATGTCCGGTCAACTAGAAAACTGCGCTTAATATGCAGAATCACTTGA
The DNA here is from genome assembly GCF_001999905.1 of Planococcus lenghuensis. Lineage (NCBI taxonomy): Bacteria > Bacillati > Bacillota > Bacilli > Caryophanales > Caryophanaceae > Planococcus > Planococcus lenghuensis. The sequence continues at coordinate 1,488,634 of NZ_CP019640.1, read as the reverse complement.
ATATCCCTGGACAATTGCAACGCCTGAACTTGCACCGATCCGCGTCGCCCCTGCTTCCATCATTTTCTGCACGTCCTCAGGGCTCCGGACACCACCGGAAGCCTTCACACCCACCTCCGGACCCACAGTTTCACGCATCAGTCGGATGTCTTCAACTGTCGCTCCGCCGGTGGAAAAGCCGGTGGAAGTTTTCACGAAATCCGCCCCTGCTGCTTTGGCCAGTTGCGACGCTGTGCGTTTTTCCTCGTCCGTCAGCAGCGCTGTTTCAATGATCACTTTCACCAACGCTTTTCCGGATGCAGCATTGACGACCGCTTCGATATCCTTCTGAACACGGGCGGTATCTCCGTCTTTCAATGCACCGACGTTGATAACCATATCGACTTCAGTGGCACCTTTTTCAATGGCATCTTTTGTTTCAAAGGCTTTTGTTTCAGTTGTGGTAGCGCCGAGCGGAAAACCGATAACCGTGCACACTTTTACAGGTGTATCCTTCAAATGTGCATAGGCGGTCTCCACCCAGCCGGGATTTACACAGACCGAAGCGAATGTGTATTCTTTCGCTTCCGCACAAAGCTGGTCAATCTGTTCTTTCGTCGCTTCCGGCTTCAGAAGCGTATGATCGATTGCTGATGCAATAGTTGACATATCCAAAAACCTCCATCGGTTGTCTTATATTCACACTAAATTAATCGTTATTGATTGAATTGAAGAAAGGAATCCCTATAAGATGCTTCCATCGCTCAAAGAGGATAAAAACCATTCCTTGTCACTGCTACGCGCTTCATCACAAAAGAAGAATGTAGTATAAGTCAAATTAAAGAAACAGCACTTTTGATCAACAGCACTTGCGGCATCAATGCTCGCTTGCCGCAGACGAACAGACAAGCCTCCTCTGCCAGCATGCGGGGGCTTGTCCTGTCTTACTGCTCCTGCGATTACTCGCCGCAAACAGCTATGGCAATTCCTTTGCCGAGCTGGTCGCAGGCGTCTCACATTTTTGCCTTTTATGCCGTCCGGTCGAGTGGTGAATCTTTAGTTCAAGATATATAGTTCAATTTTTATGAATTAAACACTCAGTTTTTCCATCACCCGGACGAACTGCCCTTCATTGTATGGATAGCCGGCTTTTGTGATTTTCACTTTAACGATCTTCCCGATGAGTGACTCGTCACCCGGCACAACCACTTTCAAGTAATTGTCCGTATAGCCGACGAGTCGGCCGCCGTCTGCGTCTTCCTTGAAGACTTCTTCCGGAATGATTTCCAGCACTTCTTCTTCAAAACGGGATGCATATTCCTTTGCCAGCTGATCGTTCAGCCCGATCAGGCGGTGGACACGTTCGTTTTTCACTTCTTCATCCACCTGATCCTCCATGCGGGCGGCCGGTGTGCCTGTGCGCTTGGAATATGGGAAAACATGCAGTTCCGAGAAACGGTGGTCGCGAATGAAATTATACGTATCCATGAATTCTTCTTCCGTCTCGCCCGGGAATCCGACGATGACATCGGAGGTGATGGCAAGATCCGGCAACGCTTCACGCAACCGGTTCAGTCGGTCAGCGAAGAATTCCATCGTGTATTTTCTGCGCATCCGTTTCAGCACGGTATCAGAACCGGACTGGATCGGGATATGCAAGTGACGGACAACGATGTTGGAATCACGGAGCACGTCGATCACTTCATCCGTTAACTGGCTCGCTTCAATGGACGAAATTCGAAGGCGCTTCAGACCTGTCACATTCGATTCAATATCACGGATCAGCTGGGCCAGGTTATAATCTTTCAAATCTTCCCCATAACCGCCTGTGTGGATGCCGGTCAGGACAATTTCCAGATATCCGGCCTCCACGAGTTGCTGCGCCTGCCGAACGACTTCCTGTGGATCCCGGGAACGCATAAGACCGCGGGCCCACGGAATGATACAGAAGGTGCAGAAATTATTGCAGCCTTCCTGGATTTTCAAAGATGCCCGGGTCCGGTCGGTAAACGCCGGCACATCGAGTTCCTCGTAGACCCGGTTTTTCATGATATTGCCAACACCGTTGATCGGCTGGCGTTCGTTTTTGTACTGTTCGATGTATCCAAGCATTTTGCGGCGGTCCTGCGTGCCGACGACGATGTCGACACCTGGAATGGCCATGATTTCGGCCGGTGAAGTCTGGGCGTAGCAGCCGGTCACGCAAATGACAGCATCCGGGTTTTTCCGGATGGCACGCCGGATCACCTGCCGGCTTTTCTTATCGCCTGTATTTGTAACTGTACATGTATTGATGACATAAACATCTGAACGGTGTTCAAAATCTGACCGTTCATAACCCTCTTCCTTGAACAGCTGCCAGATTGCTTCCGTCTCATAATGATTGACCTTGCAACCGAGCGTATGGAATGCCACTGTTGGCATGCGGGTCACCTCTTTCATTCATATTCATAGGAAAATGCGGACAGTGCATAAAGCGGCGCAGTTTCCGCTCGCAAGATTCGCGGGCCGAGTGATGTGAACAGCGCTCCGGCACTCCGCAGTCTGCTGACTTCCGCTTCTGAAAATCCGCCTTCCGGTCCAAAAACCATCAGGATGGAGTCTTTATCATACAATCTTTTCACTGTATCGGCAAACCGCGTCCGGTCTGAACTCCGGGCTTCATCTTCGTATGCGACAATCACGGCATCAAATGATGGAATATGCTCCAGAAGCGCCTGGAATGAACAAGGTGTATGTATGTGCGGAACATGCGTCCGGTGGGACTGTTCCGCCGCTTCTTTCGCGATTTTCCGAAGCCGGCCGGTCTTTTTTTCCGCTTTCGACGCGTCCCATTTCACAATGGAGCGCTCCGCTTCAATCGGCAGCAGCGCATGCATTCCAAGTTCTGTCGCTTTCTGCGTAATCAGCTCCAGCTTATCGCCCTTCGGCAGACCGCAGGCAATGGTCACTTTTACCGGGAGCTCTACTTGAGCGGTTATTTCTGTCTGCAGTATAGCTGTCACTTCCGGGGAAACAGATTCCACCGCTGCCTCGTAGGCCTTTTCTTCCATCACGATGATAATCCTGTCCCCGGGTGCACCGCGCATCACTTTGGTGATATGGCGTGCATCGTCTCCTGACAGCTGGACTTCTCCGTTTGCCGGCACAGGCCCTTCCACAAAATATCGCTGCATCAGCTGCCTCCTGTTAAAGCGGTTTTTTTGAAATGATCGTGACCCAGTCCTCCATCATCATCACTTCGTCAATGACGAAGCCTGAAGCGATGAGGGCTTGTTTCACATCCTCTTTTTTAGCGCCGATAATGCCTGAAGTCACATAATATCCCCCCGGTTTCACTGCAGTTAGGGCATCGTCTGTGAACGAGATGATTACTTCCGCCAGGATGTTCGCAATGACGACATCTCCTGGCGCCTCAATCGTATCCAGCAGATTGCCATGCACCACATTCACCCGGTCGTGCGTATTGTTCAGCTTCACGTTTTCCCGGGCAGCAGTCACTGCGACTTCATCCAAATCGAGTGCATGGACATGTGCTGCACCCAGTAAAGCTGCGCCGACTGCCAGCACACCGGACCCGGTTCCAACATCGATGACCTGATTTCCCGGGTTCACTGTTTTCTCAAGCGCCTGCAGACACATCACCGTGGTCGGATGTGTGCCGGTGCCAAACGCCATGCCGGGATCAAGTTCGATGATCAGCTCGTCGCTTGCAACAGGTGTGTACTCTTCCCATGTCGGTACGATCGTAAACCGCTGGGAAATCTTTACCGGATGGTAATATTTCTTCCAGGCTGTCGCCCATTGCTCTTCGTGCACTTCACTCACTGTGATCTCCGCCCGGCCGGTATTGATATCAAATGCCGTCAATTGATGGACGGCCTGCCGGATTCCTTCAATTGTTTCCGCGATAAAACTTGTCACCGGCAAATAAGCTTTGACGATGACCCCTTCCTGCGGGAATTCATCCGGATCCAAGGCATAGATCTCCCCGAAGCGGTCCGGATGCTCCCGTGTCAATTCTTCTGAATCCTCGATGACAACTCCGCTGGCACCGGCTTCATGCAAAATATTCGAAATCGGCTCCACTGCTTCATTGGTTGTATGAATGGACAGTTCTGACCATTTCACTGGCATTCCGCTCCTTTATTCACCTTTAATCGTCCGGCGGATTTTCGCGAATAATGAACTTCCCTGTTCTTCCGGAATGTCTCCGCTGATCTCCGCGAACTCACGGAGCAGCTGCCGTTGTTTATCGCTAAGCTTTGTCGGTGTTTTGACTTTTACGATGATATGCTGATCCCCGATGCCATAGCCGTGGACATTTTTCACGCCTTTGCCTTTAAGACGGAATCGGGCACCGCTTTGTGTGCCGGCTGGAATTTTCAGTTTCACTTTTCCGCTGACTGTGGGAACTTCCACTTCATCTCCGAGTGCTGCCTGCGGGAATGTGATCGGGAGTTCCAAATAAATGTCATCGCCGTCCCGTTTGAACTTATCGTGCGCTTTCACGCGGAATACGACATACAGATCGCCTGCAGGGCCTCCATTGATACCGGGGCCGCCCTGTCCGGTTACGCGGAGCTGCTGGCCATCTTCCACGCCTGCCGGAATGACAACTTTGATCGTTTTATATTTAACGACCCGGCCGTCGCCGTGGCAAGTCGGGCATTTTTCCTTGATGATTTGGCCGGTGCCTTCACAATAATGGCACACCCGCCGGTTTACAATCCGGCCGAAAGCAGTGTCCTGCGTCACATTCATCTGGCCGGTGCCTTCACAATGCGGACAGCGCTGCGGTTTCGTTCCCGGTTTGGCACCGGAACCGTCACAGGTTTCACACGTTTCTTCTTTCGGGATCTCAATCTCTTCATCTTTGCCGAACACGGCATCCATGAAATCGATATCCATGACATATTGCAAGTCTTCGCCTTTACGCGGTGCATTCGGATCCCGTCTCCGGGCGCCGCCGCCGAAAAATGTACTGAAGATGTCTTCGAAACCAAAGCCTTCGGCGCCGCCGAATCCGCCCCCGCCAAAGCCCTGATTCGGGTCTGTATGGCCGAACTGATCATAATGCGCACGCTTTTGATCATCACTCAGCGTCTCATAAGCGTCTTTGATTTCCTTGAATTTATCTGCAGCATCCGCTTCTTTATTGATATCCGGGTGATACTGCTTTGACAGCTTCCGGTAAGCCTTTTTCAATTCTTCTTTCGATGCATCCTTGGACACACCCAGCACTTCATAATAATCTCTTTTCTCCATAAGTCACACTCCTGCCTTCAATCATTAGCTATTGTACACGGAAAAAATTACAGTTGCAAAAGACAATAAGAAAAGCACAAGCGCCCTGTTCAGCCCCGACAAGCGCTGGAGGGTCCGCAGGTGATGGCCGTCTTAGCCATCGCAGGCGGGATCGAAGCGACCTCGAGGGGCTGGGCGCTGGAGCTTGGACAGTGAAAAAGCCAAAGCGCCATCTTCCGCTTTGACTTTTCCTCTACTGCTTACTCTTTTTTATCGTCGTCGTTGACTTCTTCGAAATCTGCGTCTACCACGCCGTCGTCTGCCTGACCGGCACCATCAGCGCCGCCCGCTTGTGCTGCCTGGGCTGCTTGCTCATAAGCTTTCGTTGCCAGACCTTGCAGGACGCTCTGCAGATTGTCGCGCTTTTCGCGAATGTCATCTATCGAGTCTGACTCGAGTGCTGTTTTCAGTTCATCGCGAGCTGTTTCAGCCTGCTGCTTCTCTTCTTCAGAAACATTATCACCGAGGTCCGTAAGCGTCTTGTCTGTCTGGAAGACAAGCTGATCGGCTTCATTGCGAAGCTCAACTTCTTCTTTGCGTTTTGCATCCGCTTCGGCATTTGCTTCCGCTTCCTGCACCATGCGCTCGATTTCATCTTCAGACAGCGTTGTGCTGGACTGGATGGTGATGTTCTGTTCTTTCTGTGTACCCAGGTCTTTCGCTTTAACGTTCACAATACCGTTTTTATCGATATCGAATGTCACTTCGATCTGCGGTACGCCGCGCGGTGCCGGCGGAATGTCCGCAAGCTGGAAACGGCCGAGCGTTTTGTTGTCTGCTGCCATCGGACGTTCACCCTGCAGTACATGGATGTCAACAGCCGGCTGGTTGTCTGCAGCCGTCGAGAACGTCTGTGATTTAGAAGTCGGGATAGTCGTGTTGCGCTCGATCAGTTTCGTGAACACGCCGCCCATTGTTTCAATTCCAAGCGACAATGGTGTTACGTCAAGAAGAACCACATCTTTTACGTCGCCTGTCAGGACGCCGCCCTGAACCGCTGCGCCCATGGCGACAACTTCGTCCGGGTTTACACCTTTATGCGGATCTTGCCCAGTTTCTTTTTTGATGGCTTCCTGTACAGCCGGAATACGGGTTGAACCGCCGACCAAAATAACTTTATCGAGATCGGATTTCGAGACACCGGCGTCTTTCATCGCCTGACGGGTAGGTCCCATTGTGCGTTCCACAAGATCTGAAGTCAGGTCATCGAATTTCGCGCGTGTCAATGTTACTTCCAGATGCAGCGGGCCCGCTTCTCCTGCTGTGATGAACGGCAGTGAGATCTGCGTGCTCGTTACACCGGACAAGTCTTTTTTCGCTTTTTCCGCTGCATCTTTCAGACGCTGTGTCGCCATTTTGTCTTTCGACAAGTCAATGCCGTTATCTTTCTTGAATTCCTGTACAAGGTAATCAATGATCACCTGGTCAAAATCATCCCCGCCAAGACGGTTATCGCCGGCTGTGGCACGGACTTCAAACACACCATCGCCAAGTTCAAGGATGGATACGTCGAACGTACCGCCCCCAAGGTCATAAACAAGGATGGTCTGATCCTGTTCCATTTTATCGAGGCCATAAGCGAGTGCTGCAGCAGTCGGTTCGTTGATGATGCGCTCCACTTCAAGTCCTGCGATGCGGCCGGCATCTTTTGTTGCCTGGCGCTCAGCGTCATTGAAGTAAGCAGGTACTGTAATGACCGCTTTTTCGACTTTTTCACCGAGATATTCTTCCGCATAGCCTTTCAGGTACTGCAGAATCATCGCTGAAACTTCCTGCGGTGTGTATTTCTTATCTTCAGCTTCCACTTTATGGTCAGTACCCATATGGCGCTTGACGGAAGAGATTGTGTTCGGGTTCGTGATGGACTGGCGTTTTGCCACTTCGCCGACCTGGCGTTCGCCGTTTTTGAATGCCACGACTGAAGGCGTCGTGCGGTTGCCTTCCGGATTCGGAATGACTTTCGGTTCGCCACCTTCCAGTACAGCTACACAAGAGTTTGTTGTTCCAAGGTCAATACCAATAATTTTGCTCATTTTCCATTCCTCCAATTACCGATTATTCGTTCACTTTAACCATTGCCGGACGCAGTACGCGGCCCTTTAATATATAGCCTTTCTGGAATTCCTGAAGGACAATGCCCGGTTCCTGTGAATCGTCTTTTTCCTGCATGACCGCCTGGTGAACGTTCGGATCGAACGGCTCACCGACCGATTTCACTTCTTCAAGGCCTTCCCGCTTCACTGCTTCAAGCAGTGTATTGTAAACCATGCGGACACCTTTCAGGAGAGATTTATTGTTTTCATTTTCCGTTTCAGCAGCAAGTGCCCGTTCAAAATTATCGAGCACCGGCAGCAGGTCGGACAATAACGCTTTTGAGCGGAACTTCTCCGCTTCTTCCCGGTCTTTTACTGAGCGGCGCTTGAAATTCTCATAGTCCGCCAGAAGACGCAGGTACTTATTCTGTTCGTTTTCAACTTCTTCCTGCAGCCGGTCAACTTCGGACTGCAAATCGCCGGCGTCTTCAGCCTGCACTCCAGAAACTTCTTCCGTTTCCGGTTCCGGAGTTTCAGTGTTTGCTGTTTCCTGCTCTGTCGCTGTTTCTGTATCAGCTGGTTTTTGTTCTTTTTCATTCTGCTGATTTGTCTGTTCAGCCATCAAATAACTCCTCCTTTAAGCTCCACCGCGAATGATGCGGGTCAGTTCTCTTGTCAGGTCGCCGCTCAGCGTATCAAGCAGCGTCACAACCCGCTTGTAATCCATTCGTTTCGGACCGACAATCGCAATCAGCCCCGTCTGTTCCTCGCCGACCCGGTAGGAGGCTGTAATCACACTGCAGTCCTCCATAGCGGCCAGTGCGTTTTCCGAACCGATCGTCACATGCAGCCCTTCACTGCCAACCGGCAGAATGAGCGGCAGGTGATTCGCCTCATCAATGACATCCATCAGATTCCGGATCTTATGCAGATCATGGAAATCCGGCTGCCGCAATATATTGAGCTTGCCGCCGTAAAACACTTTATCTTCCAGCGGATGGATGAGCGTTTCCCGGAACGTCGACACAAGGTCACCGTAACGGTCCAGGTGCTGGCGAAGGATGGAAGCCGCTTCTTTTTCGAGCCGGATATGCAGCTCATGAAGCGGGACACCTGTCAGCTTATCGTTCAGGATATTGACCATTTTCTCAATATCCGCCGGATTGATGCCTTCAGGCAACGGAAAGATCCGGTTCTCAACGTGGCCGGTATCCGTGACGATAATCGCAACAGCCGTGCTGTTCGTCAAAGGCACAATCTGGAATTTCCGCACTGTATGCTTGCGGACATCCGGACCGAGCAGAATCGACGTATAATTCGTCAGTTCTGACAGCATCATAGCTGACCGCCGGATGACTTCCTCGGTTTCGGTAAGCCGGTCACGAAACACTGACCGAAGCTGAAGCGTATCCTGTTTTGGAAGCGCACGCGGCGTCAGCATGTGATCCACATAGTACCGGTATCCTTTTTCAGACGGCACACGACCGGATGAAGTATGGGTTTTTTCAATATAGCCCATCTCTTCCAGGTCCGCCATCTCGTTCCGGACGGTGGCAGGACTGTAGGCGATATCGGGATTTTTTGAAATATGGCGAGATCCCACCGGCGTCGCTGAATCAATGTAGTCATCAATGATCACTTTCAGGATGAGCAGCTGCCGTTCAGTTAACATGATCATCACCTCTGTTAGCACTCATCACAATCGAGTGCTAATACTACACTTAAATTACCAAATTTCATTTTGCCCGTCAATGGGAATGATTCAATCTCCGATCAGGAATTGTTCAAATACGTTATTGCCGACGAATCGGCCGCGGTCCGTCAGCCGGATAAAGCCATCCCGCTGCTCCAGACTGCCCTGCGCCTGCAGCAGCGTCAGCTTATCGCCGTAGACATCGGCAAGCGGGGTGCCGAATTTCTTTTCAAACCGTTCAGCAGACACCCCTTCGTTTTTCCGGAGGCCAAGGAACATTTCCTCTTCCATGCTCTCCGTCCGGGAGACCCGGTTTTCATTCAGCACGGGCTGCCGGCCTTCACCAAGCGGGGTCATGTACTTCTTGAGCGGGCCGTGATTCGAGTAGCGGACGCCGTTCACGTAGCCGTGTGCTCCCGCTCCTGCTCCGATGTACTCTTCATTATTCCAATACAGCAGGTTGTGCCGGGACTGGTATCCCGATTTCGCGAAATTGCTGATTTCATATTGTTCGAGGCCGTGAGCGGCCATTTCATCCATCAGCACTTTATACATATCCGCTTCAAGATCCTCACCCGGTGTCTGCAATTTGCCTTTCATGAGCAGGTTGTAAAACACCGTTTTCGGTTCAACGATGAGCGAATACGCGGAGAAATGCGGCAAGTCATAAGCGAACGCGCGGTTCAGTGTATGTTTCCACTGCGCCATCGACTGCCCCGGCAGACCATACATCAGGTCAAGGCTGATATTTGAGAACCCCGCCGCCTGAGCTTCATGGATCGCCCGGTCAACATCACGGTTATGATGCGTCCGGCCGAGCCGCTTCAATAGATCTTCGTCAAATGATTGGACGCCCATGCTCAGGCGATTAACGCCGCCGGCAAACAGCACATCCATCTTGTCGCGCGTCAGTTCATCCGGATTCGCTTCCGATGTCCATTCCACATTTTCAGCAAGCATTGTGTTGTCATGAATGTGGAACAGAAGCCGCTCAAGCTGCGCCGGTTCAAGGGCAGTCGGCGTTCCTCCGCCGAAAAACACCGTCTCCAGCGGCACATCGAGTGCTCCCTGCTGCTTCCACTGCCGGAGTTCCTCCCCCAGCATTTCAATATAGCCATCAACCGGCTGATCTTTGAAAAACACTTTATTGAAGTCACAATAATGACAGATCTGGTGGCAGAATGGGATGTGGACATATAATCCTTTCACCATAAAAATCCTTCTTTCCAATGGAAAAGGAGGCTCAGATTCCAGCCTCCTTCCCGGTTTATTTTGAGGTATCGTCCATTTTCAGGACGGCCATGAACGCTTCTTGGGGCACTTCCACAGAGCCGACTTGCTTCATGCGTTTCTTGCCTTCTTTCTGTTTGTCCAGCAGTTTCCGTTTCCGTGAAATGTCACCGCCATAACACTTGGCGAGCACGTTCTTGCGGATAGCAGAAATCGTGGAACGGGCAATGATTTTATTGCCGATCGCCGCCTGGATCGGCACTTCGAACTGCTGGCGCGGAATGAGCGTCTTCAGTTTTTCGACGATCGATTTGCCGCGTTCGTAAGCGAAGTCGCGGTGGACGATGAAACTGAGGGCATCCACTTTTTCGGCGTTGAGCAAGATATCCATTTTCGCCAGCTTCGATTCCTTATAACCGATCATTTCGTAATCGAACGAAGCATAGCCTTTCGTGCTGGACTTCAGCTGGTCGAAGAAATCATAGACGATTTCTGACAGCGGAATTTCATAGACGATGCCGACACGGGTTGTATCGATATAATCCATATTGATGAAATTGCCGCGTTTCGCCTGGGATAATTCCATGACGGGACCGACGTAATCGTTCGGCACCATCATCGTCGCTTTTACATACGGTTCCTGAATATGATCGATTTTTTGCGGATCCGGCATCATCGACGGGTTATCGACCGTCAGCACTTCTCCATCCGTCATATGGACGTGATAAATAACGCTCGGTGCCGTCGTGATGAGATCGATGTTGAATTCCCGTTCGATCCGCTCCTGGATGATTTCCATGTGGAGCAGACCGAGGAAGCCGCAGCGGTAGCCGAAACCGAGCGCCTGGGAGGATTCCGCTTCAAACTGGAGCGCCGCATCGTTGAGCTGCAGTTTCTCCAGCGCATCCCGCATGTCGTTGTAGCGGTTCGCGTCAATCGGATACATCCCGCAGAACACCATCGGGTTCAGCTGGCGGTAACCTGGCAGAGCTTCTTCAGCCGGGTCATTGGCGAGCGTGATCGTATCGCCGACTTTCGTGTCGCCGACATTTTTGATGGCTGCTGTCAGGAACCCGACATCACCGACGGTCAGTTCTTCCCGCTGCGTCGGCTTTGGTGTAAAGACTCCCGCTTCAACTACATCGAATTCCTTGCCGTTTGACATCATCTTGATCCGGTCACCGGGCCGCAACGTCCCTTGTACGATCCGGATATAGGCAATCACACCCCGATAAGGATCGAACATCGAATCAAAGACGAGCGCTTTAAGCGGCTTTTCCGGATCGCCTTGCGGAGCCGGAATTTTTTCGACGATCTGTTCGAGGATCTCTTCAATGCCGATTCCTGATTTTGCGGAAGCCAGGACCGCATCCGATGCATCCAGTCCGATCACATCTTCAATCTCCTGCCGCACCCGTTCAGGGTCAGCTGCCGGCAAATCGATTTTATTGATGACCGGCATGATTTCCAGGTCATTATCAAGCGCCAGGTAGACGTTCGCCAGCGTTTGGGCTTCAATTCCCTGCGCGGCGTCCACTACCAGAATGGCGCCTTCACATGCCGCCAGGCTCCGGGAAACTTCATACGTGAAGTCGACGTGACCCGGCGTGTCGATCAAGTGGAACGTGTATGTCTCTCCGTCTTTCGCTGTATAATTCAATTGAACCGCATTGAGTTTTATCGTAATGCCGCGCTCCCGCTCCAAATCCATCGAGTCGAGCAGCTGGGCTTTCATCTCCCGGGACGTCAGCGCTTTGGTCTGCTCCAGAATCCGGTCGGCAAGTGTCGATTTGCCGTGATCTATATGGGCGATGATGGAGAAATTGCGGATTTTCTCCTGCCGTTTCTGTCGTTCTTCTCTGTTCATCATATGTTCACTCCTAATTAAGCTAAATGAATTATACCAGTGTCCTTAACAATGGGCAATGCATCCGCCGGCTGTCCATCGTGTCAAGGGAAACTTCTTTGCGTGTATGTGTTGCATTCTGTGTGCCGATTTGCTAAAATGAGGCTTGTTGCAAACAGACAGGAAAGCTATGAGAACTGATATCTCGTTCCTTATCCGGGAGGTGAAAGATATGCCAAACATTAAATCTGCAATCAAACGCGTACGCCAGAACGAAGAAGCGCATGCACAAAACATTCAGCTGAAATCCGCAATGCGTTCAACTGTGAAAAAGGCTGACCAGGCGGTTGCCAATAACGGTGACAACGTTCAGGAATCAGTGAAAGCGGCGATTAAACAACTGGACAAAGCAGCCAACAAAGGGCTGATCCACAAAAATAAAGCTGCACGCAAAAAATCAAGCCTGATGAAAAAAGTTCAGGGCTAATGATGAAAACCGGTTCCCTTTTCGGGGACCGGTTTTTTGCTGCTGTTTCAAAAACCGGATGAAAAGCCGGCCGGAATCTTTTTCATATCAAACAATGAGGGGCATGATACTAATTCGCCCGCTTCATCAGGAAGAATTCCAGAATGCGCTCGCGGGAACCTGACTGACTTTTCAACTGCATATCAATTTCAGCCAAATCCCGAAGCACTGCGAGCAACTGCTGATCGGAAAATTGCCGTTTTCGCTCGGCCAGCAGTTTCACCCGATACGGATGGGCTTTCAGCTGTTTGGAAATATTCGGAGCAGAATACCCCTTTTTCAGCAGGTAAAAAACCTGGATCATGAACCGGATCTGAGAGGCCAGCAGCGCCGTCAGCCCCACCGGTTCCTCTTTTTGTTCAAGAAGATCGTAATACACGGATAATGCGTTGGCGACATCGCCGTCCAGATAGCTCTGCAGCATTTTGAAGGCATCCTGCTCAAGCGTCCGCGGCGTCATTTCTTCCACAAGCGGAACGGTGATCCATTCCTGCTCCGCTCCCAGATATAATGCCATTTTCTCGATCTCTGAAGACAGGAGCGTCAAATTCGTTCCTGCTGTCTCGACGAGTTTCTGAACTGCTTCCCTGTCAATCGACTTCCCGTGGGACTTCGCTTCATGATCCGCCCACACTTCCAGATCTCTTGCTTCCGGCGCTTTCGCTTCGATCAGCACCGCGTGATTCTTCATGAGCTTTGTCACTTTTTTTCGTTCATCCAGCTTTTCGTAAGGCGCAATGAACACCGTCACACTTGTTAGCGGCGGATCGGCCAGCCAACGTTCGAGCGCTTTGAAATCATGATCGATTTTTTCTTTCCCGCGCTCTGCCGCTTTCAGAAATGATGTATTCCTTGCAACGATCAACTTCCGGTCGCTGAAGAATGGCACCGTATCCGCTTCTTCGATCACTGCATCGACCGGCACTTCATCCAAGTCGATTGTTGAATATTCCAGCTCGCCATCTTCAGCCAGTTTCGCTTTCAGCAGTTCCACGGTCTTTTCGGCAAAATGGCTTTCTGTCCCGACGATCAAGTACACCGGATCCACTTTGCCGCTTCTGATTGTTTTCCATGCAGATGTAATCATCGTCTCTCCCCTTTTCCTTAACTATACGCTATCCTGCGCAGATTTTCTTCTCTCTTTTCCTCGTCAGAGCTGCCATGGAAATAATTAAAAGATCGGTCTTCCGCTGCTAATGTTCCGCTGAACAATGATGTCTCCAAACAGCGTTATTACTTTCCTGCTTCTTCTACCGCAAACGTTCATTTAGCCTGGCAGCAGCCGCGGATTCAGGGATTTAGTCACGGGATGTTCAAAAACTGGTGTCTCTTCACTTAATCATGCGAGTTTGTTCCGGTTTCAAGTAGATTTTCATGGTGCCTTCACTTATAATGGAAAAGTAATTAGGAGGGACAGCTATGAATCCATTTGAACGCGATGTTCAGTCCAAGCGGAATGACTTCAACGACTCTGCAGTCGGCTTCGTTGTGTCTTTCGTATTCTTCAGTGCCATCTTCATCATTGCGACAGTTATCGACGTTGTCGCACGATAAGCACAAAAACGCCGGGCCCTTACGGGGGTCCGGCGTTTTCTTTGCTGACGGTCGTTTTCCTGACACTTCCGTCTCTGACCATCAATTCAATCGTCCCGCTGTCCGCTGTATTGAACATCGGAATGCCAAGCGTCTCCAGTCTCGCCACTACGTCGGGATGCGGATGACCATAGCGATTGTCTTTACCGGAAGAAATAATAGCGAACGCAGGCACAGCAGCTTCAAGGAATGCTGCAGTGCTCGATGTCTGACTGCCATGATGCGCGATTTTCAGAACCGTGACTCCCCGCAGCCGGTCGCCGTGCTGCAGCGTTACTTTTCTTTCCCCATCTTCTTCAATATCTCCCGTAAATAATACACGAAATGCTCCCTGCTCCAGCAGAAGCACGAGGGAATCATCATTTCCCGCATAATCAGCGTCTGCAGGCGCCAAATAGGAAAAACTCGCGGACCCGGCAGACCAGCGGACCCCATCTCCCATCGCAAGGACATCCGCCGCCCCCGCTTCCGCAAGGATTACATCCATGCCAGGTGCTTCCAAAGAACCTGGTGAGACATGCAGCTGACCGACACGGAACAGAGACAGGATTTCTTCCGCTCCTTCAATATGATCAGCATCTGCATGACTTAAAATCAACGCATCAATCCCAGAAATCCCTTTCCCTTTCAGATAAGGAGCAACCACCCGGCGTCCGACTTCATAGGGTTCATGCCTCTCCTGGAATTCCTCACCGCCAAACCGGACGACGCCACCAGTGTCCACAAGATAGACGCCTTGCCGATGAGGCAGCTCGATCAATGCACTGTCGCCTTGTCCGACGTCGATAAATGACACGCGAAGCGATGGATCAAGGTAGGGGATTGCGGTAAAGACAAGAGCCGGCACAAAAATAAAGAGAAGTTTCCAGTGACGATACCCCCTTTCAATCGAAACGAAAAACAGCAGGACGCTGCCAAACAGCACAATCAGCCACCCGGCTTCCGGCTTTCCCGGATTCCACATTTGATACGGCAAAGATGCGAGCATGGCCATAAAGGAACCGACGGCCGCCCGCATTGGTTCATATACCGTGAACAGCACATCCGCCGCCGGCTGTGTCAGCAAAGTCAGCCCAAGAAGCAAAAAATTCGCCGGGACAATGACAATGGAATACAGCGGCACAAATAAAAAATTCACCACGAACGCAGACAACGACACTTCATAAAAATGAACGAGCAACAACGGATAAAGCCCGAGCTGTGAAACCGCTGTGATAGCGAATGCCGCCTGCCATTTCGGAAGCTGCCCAAGCAGCTGACCGGAACACAGCAAGCCGAATACCGCTCCGTAGGACAGCTGAAAGCCAATCTGGTAAATAATATACGGGTCTACCAAGATAAATGTGATAAAACTGGCAAGCAATACCGGCATCACGCTGATCCGGGTGCCAACCAGCCGAAGTATAAGCACCAATTCCGCCATGCTGACGGCCCGGATGACAGACGGGCTGCCGCCGGCCAAAAACGCATAAAGCGGCAATGCGATTGCAAGCAAGAGCCAGGCCGTTTCCTTGCGCACATGCAGCCGAATCAGCAAGAAATACGTAATACCGGTCATAATCGCGATATGCAGTCCTGAAATGGCATATAAATGGGAAATACCAAGTGTCCGGAACAGCTGCTCTTCTTCTTGAGACATACCGGCGCGTTCACCGATCAATAAGGCTTGCGCTTCTGATTCTAAGCTATCCGGAAAAGCTCGATCAATATGCAGCGCCACTTCCTGCCGCTTGCGGGCAAGCAGCCCGGCTGCATCCCTCCTCTCTTCCACCTCGCGGACTCCGCTTAATTCCAGCACACGAGCGGCGCCATTATGTTTCAGGTAAGCCGGCATATCAAACGCAAAACGATGCGGAGGCGGGTCGGGCACGCTGAATGTGCCGCTTACTGACAGCACTGAACAGCAAAGCCGGTCTTCATAAAACGCTTTTTCCGCTGCCGAATTGAGCCGGTATGTCGCATAGACGGCCGGACCGTCTTGAATCCGGGCCAAGCCGCGCATGGAATCGCCATCGATGACAGCGCCCCCTTCAAACACCAGGCGTCCTTCAAACGGCGCCCCGTAATTCATTTCCTCCGGCAGCCGGTCAAGCTGCACAGCATATACCACCAAAAACACAAGCAGCAGTGGCGGAATCCAGCCTGAAGATCCTTTCCAATAAAGCCAAACAAAAAGCGGCACAAGAAACACGAGAAAACCCGGTGATTCATGTGCCGCATATGTCGCTGCTGCGGTTCCTGCCGCTGCTGTGAGCAACAGGTCTGATGTAATTGTCAGCCGAATAATGTCTTCACCCGCTCTTCATAAAGGGCCAGTGTTTCTTCATTTTCTCCCTTCTCACGGAGCTTGCCGAGCAGTTCAGTATAGAGAGCGGACTTCTCGTCGCTCTGGAAATCGACACCGCTCTCGTCGAACGGCACTTGGATCACCTTCACACCGGCCTGTTCCAGCAGTTCAATGCCGTACGGGTGGTTTTTGTAATCCTTGGCATAGTAAAGCGTCGAAATGCCCGCCTGGATAATCGATTTCGTGCATTGGAGGCACGGAAAGTGGCTGACGTACATTTCAGCACCACTTACCGACACGCCATATTTTGCACATTGCAGGAGTGCATTCATTTCTGCATGAATGGTCCGGACGCAATGATTATCGATTACATAACAGCCTTTATCCGTACAGTGATCGCCGCCGGAGATGGAGCCATTATAGCCCCCGGCCATGATGCGCCGATCCCGGACGATTGTCGCTCCGACCGACAGGCGCGTGCAGGTGCTCCGGAGCGCGAGAAGATGGCTTTGCGCCATGAAAAATTGGTCCCATGTAATTCGCTTCATCTGATTGCCTCCTGGTGATTGGTATAAAAACAGTTTAGCAGAGGCAAGAAAACCGTCAACCGCTGTTTAATCTACCGTGATGCTATCCTGCAGCTGTTCGTATGTTTTATCGCCGATACCGCTTACTTCTTTCAATTGTTCAATGGATTGAAACGGACCGGATTCGTCCCGGTAAGCGATGATAGCCGCAGCTTTTGACGGACCGATGCCCGGAAGTTCCATGAGCGCTGTCTCGTCGGCTGTATTCAGATTGACCGACCCGGAAGTGCCCGCCGCTGCCGTTGCAGCTGGCGTTGCAGGGACGACAACTTCTTCTCCTAAAGCCGGCACATAGATGCTCATTTCGTCTGACACTTTCATGGCGAGATTGATCGCCCGGTCTTCGGCATCCGGCAATAAGCCGCCGGCGAGCCGGACAGCATCCTGGATCCGCGAATCGGCCGGCAGTTCATAGACGCCCGGTTTTGCCACTTGTCCTTTGATTTCGATGATGATGGAATGATTTTCAGGTTCAGGGAGTTCGGTCTGTTCCAGGGGGAGTGGTGCGGCGGGCGCAAATGATTCGGCCGGCACGCTGGTTTCTGCTGGGGAAAAAACAGTAAAATAAAGCACAGACACAGCCGCTGCGGGGATCAGCAGCCAGCCTGCTTTGCTTCGAAGATCAGTTGTTTTCAGGGACAATCCCTCTTCTCTTCAGGAAGCAATCAGTGAAGCTGTCTTCACTATACCCCAATTACTTCCTGCTTGAAAAGCACTATTTCACGGCCCGGAAAAAAATTCGCTCGCTGGTTTCTTCAGGGGCATCACTGCTGAAATCAGCTGTAATAAAGACATGCTGGAATCCCGCTTCCCGGAGCCACGCCTCATATTGTTCAGGCGGATAAGTCCGCTGTTCGTGCGACTCCTCAAACCGCTCATACAGCCCGCCGGTCCGGACAAAAAAGGTGAGATCATGAATGACGCTCAATTCATGATCTCCCGGTTCGGTATGCCAGATATAAGCGATGTCTTCATCGTCATACACAAATGGGCCTTCCAGGTAAATAGTCGTCATTTTATGGGCGGAATGTACATCGAAAAACAGTTGGCCGCCATCATTCAAAGCGCGGAACGCCTCACGGAACGTGTCTTTGACTTCCTGTTCGGTCTGCAGGTAATTCAAGGAATCAATAGCGATTGTCACGGCGTCAAAACCGGACAGCCCCTCCAGGTCGGTCATCGACAGACAATACAGTGGGATATCATGCCCGCCAGCCTGAAACCGGTCTGCCGCAACTGCCAGCATTTCCTCGGAAAGGTCGCTCGCTGTAACCTGAAAACCCATTTCCGCCAGCATTTCCGCCAGCACACCGGTTCCGCCGGCAACATCGAGCAATTGCCCTCTGCCAGCGAACCGGATGACCCATTCGGCATAGGAATCATATGGGACATCTTCCATCAGCCGATCATACACAGCGGCAAATTTGCCATACATCATATTTCGATGACTGGCGCTTCCCGCCACAGGCGTTCAATATTGTAATAATCCCGCTCATCGCGGTGGAAGATATGGGCGACGACGTCACCAAGATCAATCAGTATCCAGCGGGCAGCATCGAATCCTTCTACGCTTCTGACTGTGATGTCATTTTCATTTGCCTGATCGATCACTTCACGCGCAATTGCCTGAACCTGCCGATCTGACCCGCCGCTCGCTACGAGGAAATAATCCGCCAGCAATGAGATGCCTTTCATGTTCAGCACGACAATATCCTCTGCTCTTTTATCGTCTGCTGCATCGTGTACCAGTTGAAGTAATTGTTCGTTATTCATTCAATCACGTTCCTCTCAGAATTTGTATAATAATTTAAACAATCCAGTGAATCCGGAAAGACAGCGGCGCCTTTTGATTTCAAAAAATCGACCGAATGGCGGACACATGCTGTCAGCATTTCATCCAGCCCTTCCTGTTTCTTCGCCCGGAGCTCCTCAACGCCTGTGAACTTGCGACCCGGTTCGACCAAGTCTGCAATATAAATAATTTTTTCCAGATCCGACATATCCGGCCGGCCCGTCGTATGATAACGGATCGCATTCAGCACATCCGGATCCGTCACGCCGAACTCCTTCCCGGCGACATAAGCACCGACCGGGGCATGCCAAAGTTCGGCATGGTAATCCAGGAGCCGCGGATCCATGTTTTCCTTGATGATGATGCTGCGCATCCAATCCCGGTCCGAGAACTTCGCCACGTCGTGCAGGATGGCGGCCAGATTCGCCTTTTCTTCCGACACGCCGAATTCCTTCGCCAGAACGGCGGCCGATGCCATCACACCGAGCACATGCGTATAGCGTTTCTCGGGCAGGCGCTTTTTCACTTTCTGCAGAACGACACTACGATCCATAAAGATGCTCCTTCCGTATGAACTGTTCGACCGCATCAGGAATCAGATGAGCTACCGGCCCGCCGGCAGCGATGCGCTCCCGGAGAAACGTCGACGACAGCTTCAGTTCCGGTGCGTCCACAAGAGTAACCGGATAGGCCGTTTCTTCATTGTAGCCAGGACGCCGAAATCCGGCGAATGTGACGATCTTCAGCAGGTCATCAATGCGGTGCCAGTCCGTCAGCCCTTCGATCATGTCCCCGCCGATCAAAAAATAAAACACCGCATCCGGTTCCCGGTCCGTCAATTGCTGCATCGTATCAACGCTGTAGGAAACGCCGCCTTTTTCAATCTCGAACGCCTCCACTTCAATTCCGGGATAGCCAGAAGCAGCGAGCCGGGTCATTTCGAGCCGCTGCGCCGCATCCGCACCTGCCACTTCCTTATGTGGCGCCACCGCATTCGGCATGAGCCGCACTTCATCGAGCCCCAGTTTGAACAGCGCTTCATTCGCCATAATCAGATGACCGATGTGCGGCGGATTGAACGTGCCGCCGAGAACCCCGATTTTTCGCATCAGCTCTTCGGCAATTGGATCTGGCGGTTATTAACGGACGGTTTATACAGAACAACCGTAAGGCCGATCAGCTGCACCAGCTCCGCACCCGTACCTTCAGCAAGCGCTTCAGCCACTTCATGCTTGTCGTCTTCATTGTTCTGCAGGATGCTGACTTTGATCAGTTCCCGCTTTTCAAGCACGTCTTCCAGCTGCTTCAGCATTGTTTCGCTGACGCCGCCTTTGCCGACCTGGAAGATCGGATCTAAATGATGCGCTTTGCTGCGCAAAAACCGTTTCTGTTTACCTGTGAGCATAACTTCCTCCTAGTTTCCTGTTAATCTTTTCAATCATCGGTTCTGTATCCGGCCGGATGCCGGTCCATGCTTCAAAAGCAATGGCTCCTTGGTGAACGAACATGACCACACCGTTCTGCACCCGGCCGCCCTGGTCGGCGGCTTGCTTCAGCAGAGGTGTCTCCAGCGGATTGTAGATAATGTCCGACACAAGCGTGCCCGGCGCCAAACCGGTGAGCTTGAGCGGAACCGTATCGTCCTGCAGACCGGCCGAAGTGGTGTTGATGACAGCGGCCATTGCCCCGAGCTGCTCTTCGGCTTCAGCAATCGACAGCGGAATGGCACCGGACGCCGCTGCCAATTCCTCTGCCCGCCGGTATGTCCGGTTGGCGATATACAGCCGGGAAAAACCTTGCCGTTTCAGGGCGAAGGCAATGCCCCGGGCGGCCCCGCCCGCGCCGACCATTAAGATCGGCGCATCTTTCGGCACATTTTCTCCGGCCAGTCCCCGGACGAAGCCGTCGCCATCCGTATTCATGCCGGTTAACCGCCCGTCGTTGCAGCTGACTGTGTTGACTGCGTTCATTTCCGCTGCTGCCGCATCCAATCCACCGAGCAGCGGGACAATTTCCTGTTTGAACGGCAGCGTTACATTAAATCCGCTGACGCCCAATCGTTTAAGAGCAGCGACCCCTTCTTTCAATTCACCTACCCGGATATGCACAGGAATCATGGAAGCGTCAATGCCGCATTCATGGAACCAGATGTCATGCATATAAGGAGACAGGGAATGGGAGATCGGATCGCCGATCACTGCATACCATTTTTTCATGGGCATCCTCCTAGATAAGTGATGGCCGAACCATCACTTCAACGCCTTTCGGTGCATATGCCGCTATGGTGACATTCGCGTGCTGCACGGTAATCCAGCCAAGGCCCGAGAACACGATATCTGTTTTAGCATCCTTTACCCGAAATTCCCTCCGCACTAACTCAGGGAATTCATCTGCATGCGCAGCTGAAGGCGGGCTCAGCACCCCTCCGAGCTGCCGGGCATACAAGTCAGTCGCATTCTCGAGCTTCGTCCGGTGAATATCCAGGTCATTCGCGGCATAAACCGTGAACGACGACCGGTTCCCCTGGATGAAATCAAAACGGGCCAGCCCGCCGATGAACAACGTCTGTTCCGGGTTCAACTGAAATACCCGCGGCTTGATTTCTTTTTTCGGCATGATTTTTTTCAGATCATCCGCATGCAAATAATGCGCCAACTGATGATGATTAATGATTCCCGGTGTATCATACATCGATTGCTCGTCATCAAGCGGAATTTCAATCATGTCCAGCGTCGTGCCCGGAAAATGGGAAGTCGTGATAACATCCCCTCCACCGCTAGCCTGTTTGATGACGCGGTTGATGAACGTCGATTTGCCGACATTGGTGCTGCCGACGACGAATACATCGCCGCCGTTCCGATATGACTCAATCGCTTCCATCGCTTCAGGGACCCCTGTCCCTTTATGGGCGCTGATGGTCAGCACATCGACCGGCTTCAGGCCAAGTTTATTCGCTTCCTGTCTCAGCCAGTTGACGAGCTTCGGCTGTTTGATTGATTTTGGCAGCAGATCCACTTTATTGGCTATCAGCAGCACATCATTACCGCCGGCGAACCGGTGGAGCCCGGGCAGCCAGCTGCCATTGAAATCAAATAAATCGACGATTTTCACGATCAGTCCCTTGCGGCTCCCAAGGCCGTTCAGGATGTTCAGGAAATCGTCGTCAGTCAGCGAGACCGGCTGGAGTTCGTTATAGTTTTTCAGGCGGAAACAGCGCTGGCAGATCACTTCTTCTTTCTGAAGGGAAGCCGCCGGTGCATAGCCCGTTTCATTCGGATGTTCCGTCTGGATTGCAGTGCCGCATCCGATGCATTGTATTATTTCAGTCATAACAGTTCTAATCCTCCCATGTTACATGGCCTTTTTCTTTCAGCCGTTTCATGATGCGCCGTTCGAGCAGCCGGTTAAACCGGGTCACAAAGCCATCCGATTGGGCAACCGGAATCACAAGGATCGTATGAAGCCCTTTCAGATTCCCTCCGAACACATCCGTCATCATCTGATCACCGATCATCACCACTTCGTCTTTGGGAACATCCATGATCTGCAATGCTTTTTTGAACGCTTTGCCCATCGGCTTCCGGGCTTTGTGGATGAATGGAATTCCAAGCGGCCGGGCGAATTTCCGGACCCGCTCTTCATTATTATTGGAAACGACCACAACTTGGATACCGGCATTTTTCAGTGATGTCAGCCAGTCGGTCAGCATCGGCGTCGCATCCGGTCTATCCCATTCAATCAGCGTGTTATCCAAATCCGTGATCACGCCTCTTACCCCCCGCTTCAACAGCATTTCGGGGGTTATATCCGTCACTTTATTCTTGTATTCATTGGGAACAAAAAAACGATACATCGGTTTAAACAGCTCCTAATCGTACCTTCTTTAGCGATTCAAATCATTATAGCACATGAGCAAGGGCTTCTCCCACCTTCACGCGGTTCCCTGCGGCGATGTCCGTCACAAACGCGATTTCCCCTTTTTCAAAGGACAGCACGATTGTGGAGCCAAAGGAGAAATGACCGATTTCCCCGCCTTTTTGCCAGACGGAATCCATGTGAGTAAGCTCAATCGAATTGGCAAACATGGCACCGACTTTTGCCATGATCACTCTGGATCTTTTCCACCCTGACTTTTATATCGTACTGCTGCTTCTGTTCACCGCCTTGATGATCAGCAACATCACTTTACGGAAAATTTAAACCGGAAGCGCAGTAGATGCGCTTCCGGTTCAGTTTTCTCCCACTTCAGCAGAAATGATCAGCATGAGAACAGCCGGCACCAGCATGCCGAACGCCATGAGAAAAACCATAATCCGTCCCTCCTTCACTTTGGTAACTGCTGCCAGTTTAGCATAAGGAGGATACGAAGGCTGTGAGATTTCTCACATTATTGGCGGGCTGTCAAATCCCGGATGACCCGGAGTACGATGGCTGTCGAGTTCTTGGCTGCCGTGTGCAGGAATTCTTCAAAGCTTACAGAAGATTCTTTTCCGGCTATATCCGAAAGTGCCCGGATAACAACAAATGGAACATTAAATTGATAGCATACCTGCGCCACAGCTGCCGCTTCCATTTCCGCCGCCTTCATCTCCGGAAAGAACCCGCGCACCTTTTGTACCCGTTCCGGATCGTTCATGAACGAGTCACCCGTTGCAATCAAACCGACCGCCGGAATCTGTTCGCTCAGTTCCTTAGCCGCCTGGTGGGCAAGTTCGACCAATTCCTCATTCGCACGGAAAGCTGCTGGCAGCTGCGGCACTTGGCCCATCTCGTAATTGAAGGCCGTTACGTCCACATCGTGATGCCGGACCTCGCTTGAAATGACAATTGCCCCGACTTCAAGCTCAGCATCGAATCCGCCGGCGGAGCCTGTATTGATGACCAAATCCGGTTTATACTCCTGCAGCAGGAGTGCTGTCGACATCGCTGCATTCACTTTCCCGATGCCGCTTTTCAGCAGGACGATTTCCTGCCCTTCGTATGTTCCGCGTGTAAATTCACAATTGGCAATCGTATCCGTTACTGGATCTGCCAAACTGTCACGCAATAATTCCACTTCTTCTTCCATCGCGCCGATTACGCCGATTCTCATGATTCATCCTCACCTTTCCATTCATTATTAAACCGAAAAAAAGACGCCTACGTCAATAGGCGCCTTCTGCCGTTGTTAAGACATCCATCTTTTCGGGTTTCCAACCCTCACCGTCGACCCATTGCAAGTATACCCGGTAATGCTTGGTATTATCAGCTGAAGAGACAACACCGACCGACTGCTGAGGTCCACCGCCGTTCTCTACCATCCAGACGATCATCTGATTGGCGTTCAAGCCAGTGGCATAAGCAATGGCATCCAGTTTTTCCTGCCAGTCGGCACTCGACCCGTCATAGCGTGATACATGCTTGCCCGTCTGTTCTGTCCCGATCGGCTCCCAGCTTGTATTGACGACCGTCTCTTCTATAAGAGGATCATCGGAATCTTTTCGGGTGATTGTCCCACCGACGGTTTCTTCCTCAGCCGCTTCTTCCTCAGCGGTTTCTTCCCCCGCGGTTTGTTCCGGCTGTTCTTCTTCCGCTGCTTCCTGGCTGTCCTCTTCCACGATCACCTCTGCCGGCTCATCAGAAACAGTGACGGTTTCCTGTTCGACGCCTCCGTCATCTCCCCCGCCGATTATGATAAATGCCACAGTAATTAAAATTAGTCCAAATACAAGAGCGATTAAAATATTAAGAATTGAATTCGAGCGGTTCCTTCTGTTCATCCGAGAGGGAAAACGCTGGTTTTTATCTGCCATTCTGTAGGCCCCCTTCTGCATTACTATACCATGCCAGTCCGTTACAAATCAGACGACCACATTAAAAAAATGTTTCATCTTGCCGCTGTATAACTGGTCCGAATTCTAAAGAATATCAATCTATGCCAATATCAGCATCAGGAGAAGAAAGAAAAATCGCCCCATCACTCTGCGAAAAACCGGCTGCCGCCCCCCCGAAATCCTTAGAGACGAGGAGGCTTGGCAGTCAGTCCGCGGAATGTTGGAGCGCCGTTTTCTGTCTAAACAATCTTTTATCTACAGGCTTCCAGCCATTTCCCAAAGAAAATGACTGGTGTCATTATGTGATGGATAGGATTTCAATTTCCATTTCGCCGCCGGGCGTAAGCACTTTCACTTTTTCCCCGACGCCGCGGCCGATCAGGCTTTTGGCGATTGGCGAGTCATTCGAAATTTTTCCTTCGATCGGATCCGCTTCAGCTGAACCTACAATCGTATACTCTTCTTTGTCTCCATCCGGAATTTCAACGAATGTAACCGTCTTGCCGAGTGATACGACACCGTTATTCTGTTCGTCATCTTCGATGATGACCGCATTGCGGATCATCGATTCCAGCGTGGAGATGCGGCCTTCCACAAATGCCTGATCTTCTTTTGCTGAATCGTATTCCGAGTTCTCGGATAAATCACCGAAACTTCGTGCCACTTTAATTCGTTCAACGACTTCTTTGCGTTTGACCGTCTTCAGGAAATCCAGTTCCTCTTCGAGCTTCCGTTTGCCGTCTATGGTCATTGGATATTGTTTTTCAGTTGACATACTTTCCACCCCTTCAGTTGCGGATGCTCCGGAATCCGGTGCATCAATCTCGTCATATCATAATATACAATCATTGGAACTTCAAGTACATATTTATTCACTTTATTCAGAACGTTCTATAGATGTTCTTCCAGAATCGCCTTGATTTTCGTCACCATAAGGTCAATGGCCACTTCGTTCTGTCCGCCTTCCGGAATGATCAGATCGGCGTAGCGTTTCGTCGGTTCGATAAATTGGTTATGCATCGGACGGACCACCGACATGTATTGCTCAATAACTGAATCGATCGTTCGGCCCCGCTCATTGATATCGCGCATGAGCCGGCGGATAATCCGGAGATCCGCATCCGTGTCGACAAACAGCTTGATGTCCATCAAATTGCGGAGCTGCTCATCTTCCAGGACGAGAATGCCTTCCAGAATGATGACATCTTTCGGTTCAATTGGAATTTTTTCATCTGACCGGGTGTGGATGGCATAATTATACACCGGCTTCTCGATCGGCCGGCGTTTCAGCAATTCATTCACATGTTCAATCAGCAAATTGGTATCGAATGCCAAAGGATGATCATAATTGGTCTTCAGGCGTTCCTCGAATGCCAGGTGGCTTTGATCTTTATAGTAATAGTCCTGCTCGATCACCACGACTGAATGCTCTTTGTATACCTCATAGATCGCGTTGGTAACGCTCGTTTTTCCCGAACCGGAACCTCCTGCGATTCCAATGACGACTGGACGCTTTTTTTTCATACCGGCACTCCTTTTCCTGCAGATTAACAGCCCGTCCCCGGCTTCCACAAGTTCTGTCACATAGGACGGATGATTCTTCATTCCATCCGTGAACTCCTGCAGTTTCCGGATCATCGTCCGTTTACTTTTCGGCACTTCTTCTAGCGGAAGCGCTGCGAGTCCGCGCATTTGCACATTATCACAATACAGAACCCCGTTTTCAGCCAGCAGCGGCTCATACTTTGTAAAGAACCGCCCGTACTGTCCTTTGGCGGCATCAATGAAAATGGCATCATAATTCGCCTGCAGCCGGTCCGGTTCAAATTCAAGCGCGTCTCCCTCATGCACCGTTATTTGCGTGCATCCGGCATCCGCCACGAAGGTTGCAGCCAGCGCTGCCCGGTCCGAATTCCGTTCAATTGTATCAATCACTGCATCCGGCAACTCTTCCGCCATGCGGAGAGCCGAGTAGCCGATGGCGGAACCAATCTCAAGGATCCGGATCGGCCGCTGTTTTCTGAGCCTGCCGAGCAGTGCTTCCATTCCTTCATCTTCCATAATCGGCACATGGTGTTCGTGTGCATATTCTCTCATCGTCTGTAAAACAGACTTCAAATGATTGCTGTCCATGCCAAGCTCCTTTTACTCACAAAAAATCACGACTAATCATAGCACAAAAAAAGAAAGAAGGCGAGAACGCCTCCCCTCTTTCAACTTAATTTCCAATATGCTCGGCTTGGTTTTCCAGATGTTCTTCGTACGTCTCCGCAAAATAATTGCGGCCGTTTTCGTCAGCAAGGAAGAACAGATAATCGGTATTGGCCGGGTCAAGAACCGCTTCGATGGAAGCTCTGCCAGGAGCGGCAATTGGACCGGGCGGCAGGCCGTCGATCAAGTACGTATTATACGGGCTATCAAACTGATAATCCGCATTCGTCAGCCGGCCTTGATGCTCATCCATCCCATAAATAACCGTCGGGTCTGTCTGCAGCCGCATGGAATTATCCAAGCGGTTGTAGAATACACTGGCGATCGTTTGCCGATCAGACTGGGACGTCGCTTCTTCTTCAAGCAGGGAAGCGAATGTCAGCAGCCAGTGCGGCGACTTTTCAAGTTCCTGCAAAGCAGGTGTATAGTCCTGGAGAACCAGTGCCGTCTGGGCAACCATATCGTTGATAATGGTTTCAAGCGGCGGGGCTTCCTCATAGAATGAATATGTTATCGGGAACAAATACCCTTCGAGTGCATATCGGATTCCCTCGCCTTTAATCTCTTCACTCAAAAGTCCCGGATACTGAGCGATGAGTTCATCGATGAACTCCTCATCAGTCGCCAGCTCCATAAACTCTTCGGCTGTATAATCGGTATGCTCCGCAACGATAGCAGCAATTTGCTCCAACTGAAGTCCTTCCGGCACAGTCATCGTAAATACCGGTTCATGATACACGGTCCCGGTTTTCAGACTTTCCGTGATTTCCGCAAGCGTCATGGAAGGCGATAACTCATACGTGCCCGCCTGGAACTCGGCTTCGTTATTAAATTTAACGTAATAGCGGTAGATTCGCTCATCTTCCACGAGACCATTTTCTTCAAGCAAAGCAGCGATAGAATCTACACTCGAACCGATCGGCACTTCAACTGTGATTGTATCCGCAGCTTCCGGATCAACCGGCTGAAGGGCACCATAGACGTACTGATAGCCCTTATATCCTGCAGTTCCGGCAATGATCAGCAGGATCAGGAACACAGCAAATACAATGCGGCGGATGATCTTTGCTTCTCTTTTTTTCTCTTTCATCCGCTCAAACATCACGTCTTTTTTTGACTGGTTTTCCACGGGTTCTCCCCCTTATCTTTTCCAGTTCAGTATACAGGAAATTCCTTTAAAAGAAAAAGGCGGAACTTTTCCGCCTCTTGCTGTTTACTCTTCTTCCTCTTCATCGAGGAACGTATTCAGCACTTCTTCGATCATATCCCATTCTTCTTCCGTTTCAACCGGATGCAGATCACCGGATGCTTCGCTGGCTTCAGAGCCCGGGCGCTCCGTGAAGGAATATGCGTGAATCTCAATTTCGCCGTCTTCATCTTCATCTGCGCCTACCGGGTAATACAGCACGTAAGACTTATCGAATTCCTCGGAATCGAATGTAAACAGCACCTCATACAGCTGTTCGTTTCCCTCTTCGTCAATAATGGTGATTTGTGATTGTCCGTGTTCCATTTCTGTCACTCCTTATTTTTTACTGTCCAGATAGCCCTGCAGAATCATCACTGCCGCCATTTTGTCGATCACTTTTTTGCGCTTTTTGCGGCTTACGTCCGCTGAAATCAGCATGCGTTCCGCAGCCATCGTCGATAGCCGTTCATCCCAAAGGACAGTCGGGATCCCGTGAGCTTCCTCCAGCAGGGCAGCAAACTTCTGCGATGCCTCTCCGCGCGGACCGACCGTGTTGTTCATGTTTTTCGGAAAGCCGACAACAACTGTCGTCACTTCGTACTGGCGGATCAATTCCCCGATCCGCTCCAGCCCGAACTCCTCTTTTGCTTCATTAATCTTGACGGTTTCAATTCCTTGAGCCGTCCAGCCGAGAGCATCGCTCACCGCCACCCCGACCGTTTTTGAGCCAACGTCCAGCCCCATTGTCCTCATTCGCTGTCCCGTTCATTCTTTTTAACATAGAACTTGACCAGTTCTTCCAGAATTTCGTCACGTTCCAGCTTCCGGATCAGATTCCGGGCATCCTCGTGCCGCGGGATATAGGCGGGATCTCCTGACAGCAGATAACCGACAATCTGATTGACCGGGTTATAGCCTTTCTCTTTGAGCGCAGAATGCACATGGAGCATTACTTCTTTCACTTCACGCTCCATCGAGTCATCCGACGCATTGAATTTCATGGTCTTATCAAACGAGCTCACGACAAGCACCTCACTTTGGGATTTGGGCAAAAGCACCCTCTCATCTCTGCATGAATTCAATTATAACTGAAAACAGTCTTGAATCAAACAGATTTCACAGTCCCGAAGACAGACTCAAGTGCATTTTCCAGTTTAGATGAGTCTTTAGCACCAGCCATTGCAAAGTCCGGACGCCCTCCACCTTTGCCACCGCATTGCTCTGCAACGGCTTTGACAATTTGACCGGCATTGTATTCCTTGCCGGCAATATTCTTGGTTACACCAGCAGCAATCATAACTTTACCATCTGCTACAGCACCCAGAACAACGACCGCCTGATCCAATTTCTGTTTCAGATCATCCACCATCTGCCGCAATTGGTTGTTGTCTTTTGCATCCACTCGGGCAGCCAGCACTGTCACACCATCAATTTCCCTTGCCTGATCCAGGAGACCGGCCGACTGGGCCCCGGCAATTTTCGCTGACAGCGATTCATTTTCCCGCTGCAGTTCTTTCATTTCCCCTTGAACCGCTGTTACTTTCTGAACCAGATCCCGCGGATTGGCCTTCAGCAGCCCGGCAGCTTCTTCCAGCTGCGTTTCCGTATTCTTCAGGTTCTCATAAGCAGCCTTGCCGGTCAGCGCTTCAATCCGGCGAATGCCAGCTCCGATTCCACCTTCAGAAACGATTTTGAACAGCCCAATCTGTGCCGTATTGAGGACATGCACACCGCCGCAAAGCTCCAGGGAAAATCCGCCGATGTCGACAACACGGACAGTATCTCCATATTTTTCACCGAACAATGCCATCGCACCCATATCTTTCGCATCGTGCAGGCTGTGATAGCCCGTCGCCACATCGATGCCTTCCCAAATCTTTTCATTGACGATTCGTTCGATCTGTTTCAGTTCATCAGCCGTCACTTGGCCGAAATGGGAGAAATCGAAGCGGAGCCGGTCTGGTCCGACATACGATCCTGCCTGATTGACATGCGTGCCAAGCACATCTTTCAGCGCCTGGTGCAGCAAATGGGTAGCCGTATGATTTTTCACAGTATGGCGGCGTTCTTCAGCTGATACTTCCGCGTGTACACGGCCCTTTGACAGCTCGCCGGATACGATGCGGACCGTGTGCAGGTTCTGGCCATTCGGCGCTTTTTTAACATCGAGCACTTCAGCCTGGAAAGCATCATTGTGAATGAACCCTTTGTCTGCAATCTGTCCGCCACTCTCGGCATAGAATGGGGTAATATCGAGCATCAGCTGCGCTTCTTCCCCTTCCTGCACGTGATCGGCAAGTTCGCCGTGCTGGACGATGGCTGTGATCTCCGCTTCAGTCGTCAGCGTTTCATAGCCGATGAATTCACTCGGCGCCGTGATATTTGCCAGTACTTCCGACTGTGTCTGCATCGAATTGGTCGCCTGACGAGCATTCCGTGCGCGGTCACGCTGCTGTTCCATCGCATGCGCGAATCCTTCCCGGTCAGCCGTCATGCCTTCTTCTTCCGCGAACTCTTCCGTCAGCTCTACCGGGAAACCGTACGTATCGTACAGGCGGAACATTTCTTCGCCCGGGATAACTGTGTGACCGGCTTCTTTTTCCTTACGGATGATATCGTACAGGATGGACAAGCCTTCGTTAAGCGTCTCATGGAAGCGCTGTTCTTCAAGTTTCACAACACGGATGATGAAATCTTCTTTATCGTTCACTTCCGGATAGAATTCCTTCATGATATCGCCGACAACCGGCACCAATTCAAACATAAACGGTTTCTCAATGCCAAGTTTCTTGCCATAGCGCACAGCCCGGCGCAGCAAACGGCGCAACACATAGCCACGGCCTTCATTGGACGGCAATGCACCATCACCGATTGCGAACGCCACTGTGCGGATATGATCGGCAATCAATTTGAACGCCATGTCCTTTTCAGCTGACTCGCCGTATGTCTGGCCGGATATTTCTTCCGTTTTCCGGATAATCGGGATGAACAGATCCGTATCATAGTTCGTCGGCACATCCTGGACAACCGAAGCCATCCGCTCCAGCCCCATGCCGGTATCGATATTCTGTTTCGGCAACGGCGTGTACGTATGGTCCGCATTGTGATTGAACTGGGAGAATACGAGGTTCCAGATTTCCAGGTAGCGGTCGTTCTCGCCGCCCGGATACAGTTCCGGATCTTCCGGATCGTTGCCGTATGACTCACCCCGGTCATAGAAAATCTCCGAGTTCGGTCCGCTCGGGCCTTCCCCGATATCCCAAAAATTACCTTCGAGTCGGATGATGCGTTCTGCCGGGACACCGACTTCGTCATGCCAGATGGCATACGCTTCTTCATCTTCCGGATGGATTGTCACCGAAAGTTTTTCCGGGTCGAAACCAATCCATTTTTCATCGGTCAGAAATTCCCATGCCCAGTGGATCGATTCGGTTTTGAAATAATCGCCGATCGAGAAATTGCCAAGCATTTCAAAAAATGTATGGTGGCGCGCAGTGCGTCCGACATTTTCGATATCGTTCGTCCGGATGGATTTCTGCGCATTCACGATGCGCGGATTTTCCGGGATCACCCGGCCATCGAAGTATTTTTTCAGCGTGGCAACGCCTGAGTTGATCCACAAAAGGGATGGATCCTCGAATGGCACGAGCGGTGCACTCGGCTCCACATCATGTCCTTTTTCCTTAAAGAATTCCAGAAACAATCGCCGGATATCAGCAGCTTTTAAATTTTCCATTTCGTTTTCCTCCTTGTATAATGCATTTACATTTTTTAATTATTAATCTCTACTACTGCTTATAAATACTTTCTGAACCGGTTCTTTCCGTTGCGATTTTTTTGCGAATAATAAAGTATGTTACGGCTTCTTCGAAGCAGCTGCCGGCGGATGCTTTCCGCGGGGCGATCCGCAAGCCGCTTCGACGCTCCGCGTCTCCAGGGTCTTGCCTGGCTCGCTGCTCCCGCAGGAGTCACCGCCCTCCGCTCGCTTCGAAATGAAAAATCCTATCCCAAAAGTAAGTAACAAATCAAATACTGTTTTTTATGAACCTGCAGATAGAAATCGGTGAGAGACAAACATAAAACATCAATTTGGCTGAAACGGTCTTATACAAAATCACGCAGGCAACCCTTAAGCGAATTAGCTGCAATAAAACAGAGCTGAACTCACTCATGATCCGGCTGGTCTGCTGCGACTCCTGTGGGATTGTGAAGTGCCGAAATCCACTCAAGGCGGGAGCCTTGAGTTAGTTCGGCACGAGCTCACGGAAAGCGCAGCAGACCAGCAAGGATTCAGCGAATATACAGGAAAGTTCCTCCGACCTGCTGTTTGGTTACAAGTTTGAACAGATTTACGGGTAGACGCCCCCTGACGAGTGAGCTGGCTGTAAAGCCGGATTTACTTCTGTTCCAGCTGGGCTGCCGCGACTCCTGTGGGATTGTGAAGTGGCGAAATCCACTCAAGGCGGGAGCCTTGAGTTAGTTCGGCACGAACCCACGGAAAGCGCGGCGGACCAGCAAGGATTCAGCCAGGCGCTCTGAAAATCTGAACATAAAAAAGCTTCCGCCCCAAAAAGGGACGAAAGCTTTGTTCGCGGTACCACCCTAGTTACACGGCAAATCGCCATGTCTCTCAAGTCTGCCTTAACGCGGCAGGACGGCAGGGATTAGCCTGCACTCCGGAGCAGCACGGATTTGAATGGCATGGAAGTTCTTGCAGCCTTGGAACTTCTCTCTTTGCACGCCGGTTTCAGCCGTTTCTCCATCTCTGTATTGCCTTATGTGTTTCCATTATAGGAAACGGAACTCCCGCTGTCAATTCAGCGCCCGACGAAATCTTGCGGTGTCACACCATCCATGCCGATCAACGGCGGGATGTCGTTCAGGTTATCCGGTGTCAGCCGCACCGGTCCGTCCGCTTTCTCTTCAACCGGCTTGGCGAGCCGGCTCTTCAGCGTCGTCTGACGTTCCGTGCCATCCGAGCGGGTGATGCCGAAACGGAACACTTCCGGGTCACCGCACAGGATCAGGAAGTTTTTGCTGCGGGTGATGCCGGTATACAGAAGATTGCGTCGAAGCATCTTCATATAGCTCCGGACGACCGGCATGACGACAATCGGGAATTCAGAACCTTGCGCTTTATGAATCGAACAGCAATACGCGAGCGTCAGCTGATTCAAATCACTCCGCTGGTACGTCACTTCGATGCCGTCGAACGATACGACGAGCAAATCCTGTTTTTCCACGTTTTCTTTCGCTTTGAAAATCGCGATCACTTCACCCATATCGCCGTTAAAGACCTGGCTTTCCGGCTGATTGACGAGCTGCAGCACTTTATCGCCGATCCGGTATGTAATGTCGCCGAATGTCAGCTCTTTCCGGGAACCGTCGGGATTGCCATTGACGAGTTCCTGGATGAGTTTATTCAGCGCATCGATGCCGGCTGGTCCCCGGTACATCGGCGCGAGCACTTGGATATCCCGGATGGAATGCCCTTTGGTGATCGCATTTTTCACAACTGCTTCCACAACAGACGGAATTTGTTCGGTGCCGGCCCGGATAAATGAACGGTCACCGGTTTTATTCAGGATGTCCTGCGGGAACTGGCCCTGCTTCATCTGGTGGGCGAGCGTCACAATCGACGAGCCTTCCGCCTGCCGGTAAATCTCTTTTAATTCGATGACCGGCACAGCTTTGGAATCGAGCAGATCGCGCAGCACTTGCCCGGGACCGACCGGCGGCAACTGGTCCTGGTCGCCGACGAGGATCAGTTGGACGTCATCCGGCAACGCTTTCAGCAATTGATGGGCAAGCCACGTATCGACCATCGATACTTCATCGATAATGATCAGTTTGCCTTCAATTTCCCGCTCGGTCTCTTCTTCTTTTTCCTGGCCGGTGAAACCGAGCAGCCGGTGAATCGTCATAGCCGGAAGCCCGGTCGACTCATTCAGCCGCTTGGCAGCCCGGCCGGTCGGCGCCGCGAGAATGATCGGGAACGGCTCTTTTTTCTTGGCGTATTCTTTCGGGTCGAGTGACAGTCCGTGCAGTTCCGCATACACTTCCACAAGCCCGCGCACAACCGTCGTTTTTCCCGTGCCGGGTCCGCCCGTCAATACCATCACCGATGAATTGACGCTTTTCTCGATAGCCGCCGCCTGCGTTTCCGCATACGTGACCCCGAGCCGCTCTTCCGCTTCCCCGATCGCCATGCGGACTTCCGAAGACGGAAATCCGTCCCGCTCTTCCTGGGATTCGATCAGCTGCTGAAGTTTGGAGGCGATCCCCACTTCCGAATAATAAAGTGATGGCATGTAGAGCCGAGTTTCTTCGCCGGATACCCGGCCTTCTTCGGCCAGTTCAATGATCGCTTTTGAAATCGCTTCGATTTCGACCGGCTCCTGCTGGCTCGTCTCAAGCATGTTTTTCGCAGCCGGAATGATCCATTCCGATTCCGCATACACATGCCCATCCGACAGCGATGAATGATTCAGCAAATGCAGGATCGAAGCCTTGATCCGGTCCGGATGGCTGCCCCGCAAACCAAGCCGGGCACCGAGCTCATCGGCCCGCTGAAAACCGACACCTTCGATTTCCTCGATGAGCCGGTACGGGTTCTTGGATAAAGTTTCAAGCGTCTCTTCGCGATATGCCTGATAAATTCGCATTGCCACTTGCGGCCCGAATCCCCACTCGTTCAGCTGGATGATGACGCGCTCCAGTCCGAGATTCGACTCAAGCCCCTGCTGCAGCGTCTCTTTTTTATCATCCGATAATTTCGGTACAACATCGAGCACAGATGGGTCATCGAGGATTTTCTGGATGGTGTCTTTCCCCAGTTTCTTCACAATCGTCTCTGCCGTTTTCCGGCCGATGCCCGGGAACATATCACTCGATAAATAATGGATGATGCCCTGCTCCGTCTCCGGCACTTCCTGAGAAAACGCTTCCGCCTGGAACTGCGTCCCGTATTTCGGATGCTGCTTCACGCTTCCCGTGAATTTATAATTCTCGTCCGTCGACAGCTCCGGAAAATAACCCGAAACGACAATTTCCTTGTCTTCATATGAGGTGTTCGTTTTCGAGATTTTCACTTTCGCGATCGTAAACAAATTCTCCGGGTTGTGAAAAATGGAGACGACCGGACGGCCCAATATAAACTGTTTTTCCTGTTCGAATAAATCCGGCTGTTGTGTCATAGCGGCCGTCTCCTTCCCATTAATTCAATCGCTGCAAAATCATGTCATGCACATAGCGGGCCTGGTCATGATTTTCGTCAATAGTGAATGCCCGCTTCAAATGCGAAAGTGCCGCATCCGTATTCTCAGTCGATACCGCATACAGTACGCCGAGATTGTAATGGGCATCCGCGTGTTCCGGCTCCTGAATGAGAACCTGCTGGAACTCGGGCTCCGCCAGATCGAATAATTCCAACGTGGCGAGCGCAATTCCATAGCTCATGCGCGCGTCCGTATCTTCGCCATCAAGCTCCACTGCACGCTGCAAGTATGGCAGCGCAAGTTTTGGCTGCTGCAGCCGCTCCAGGCTCTTGCCCATCATGTAATGGGCGTCCGGCCCTTCGATGCCCAGCTGAATCGCTTTTTCATACAGCTTCAACGCTTCCTCGTACCGGTCTTCATTGAAATAAAGATTTGCCAAACCATAGTAGGCGGTTGCCGATTCACCAAGCGTCAACGCTTTCTGGAAAAAGCGCTCCGCCCGCTCGGTGTCACCGGTTGCTGCGAGCACATGACCGAAATTGATGTAGCCGAGCGGATTGTCCGGTTCCTGCTCAATCGCTTTTGTAAAAGCCGCCACCGCTTCTTCGTACCGGCCATCCTGCAGCGCGCGAATGCCTGTTTCGTTATAATCCACGTGAATCCCTCCGTTATCCGACATAGCCGAGCTGCTCGCCTTTTTTATAAACGCGGTCGATCGTTCCGCCGCCGAGGCATTCGGCGCCATCATAAAAGACGACTGCCTGTCCCGGTGTAATTGCGCGAACCGGCTCGTCGAATGTCACAATCGCTTCTCCGTCTTTAATTTCGACAGTGACCGGTGAATCTTCCTGCCGGTAGCGGAATTTCGCTGTGCAAGGGAACGGGCCTTCACGATCCATTGTGCGGGTGAAGCTTAAATTGACAGCAGTGAGCGCGTCTGAGAACAATGCGTCATTATTGATGTTCTGGCCGACATACAGCACGTTGCGGTCCAGGTCTTTCCCGATGACGAACCATGGGTCGCCTGCTCCGCCGATGCCGAGTCCGTGGCGCTGACCGATCGTGTAATACATAAGACCGTCATGCTCGCCTTTCACTTCCCCGTCGAATGTTTCCATACGGCCGGGCTGTGCCGGCAAGTACTGGCTCAGGAATTCCTTGAAATTGCGTTCGCCGATAAAGCAGATGCCGGTGGAATCTTTTTTGGCAGCTGTCGCGAGTCCCGCTTCCGCCGCGATTTCACGGACTTTCTTCTTTTCCAAATGGCCGATCGGGAACATGACATGCTTCAGCTGATCCTGTGAGAGCTGGTTCAGGAAATACGTCTGGTCCTTATTTGTATCCTTGCCGCGCAGCATCTTCGTTTCTTCGCCGTGTTCAACTTGCGCGTAATGACCGGTCGCAAGGTAATCCGCCCCGAGGTTCAGTGCATGCTCGAGAAACGCCTTGAATTTGATTTCCTTATTGCACATGACGTCCGGGTTCGGTGTGCGGCCCGCCTGGTATTCCTCCAGGAAGTACGTGAATACTTTATCCCAATACTGCTTTTCGAAATTGACGGCATAGTATGGAATGCCGATCTGGTTGCAGACACGGATGACGTCGTCATAGTCTTCCGTCGCTGTGCAAAAACCGCTTTCGTCCGTGTCATCCCAGTTTTTCATGAAGATCCCGATGACGTCGTACCCTTGTTCTTTTAATAAATAAGCCGCAACTGATGAATCGACGCCGCCGGACATGCCGACCACGACGCGTGTTTCGTGCGGAGCTTTTGTTGTCATATATGATTCACCTTCTTTGATTGATTGCGGAACCGGAAATCCGGTTTCCCGGAAGCCATAATACCAGAACCGGAGGCCGGACCTGTAGTGATCGGTCTCAGAACCGCCAGCCGAAAAACAAATAGCCGATCAGTCCGATGGCCGCAGCCGCAAGTCCGATCCAGAACAGGACGGGCGATGTCCGCCGGTCCCGGTCTTTATTGCCTCTGCGAAACACGATACTCACTGCAATTGCCGCTGCTAACACACCAATCCAAAAATCCATACTGCTTCACCTCTGCTGGCTTTGACGTTGTGCCGGTTACTTGATCAGCCGGCTGGCAATCCGCGCTGTTTTGACAGCCGCTTCCGTTACGGTTTCTTCCGTCAAGCCGATGCCAAAACTGAAACGGATGGAGTTCCGCCCTTCACTGGCTTCTTCCCCGTACATTGCAACAAGCACATGTGACGGCTCTACAGAACCGGCCGTACAGGCGGAACCGCTTGATGCGCTGATGCCCGCCAGATCGAGATTGACGAGAAACGCTTCAATGTCGATGCCTGGAATGCTGAGATTCAGGACATGCGGCAATTGGTTCGCGCCATTTTCTTTGAATGAAATTTCCTGATCGGTAAATGTATTGCGGAAAATTTCCTTATAGCGCAAGTACTCTTCCGTCTTTGCATCCATTGTCTTCTGTGCGATATCGACCGCTTTGGCGAACGCGGCGGCAGCCGGAACATTTTCCGTTCCAGCCCGGCGCTTCCGTTCCTGTTCGCCGCCGAATAACAGCGGTGACAGATTGACACCTTTACGCTGATATAAAAACCCGATGCCTTTCGGTCCGTTCAATTTATGCGCAGACACGGACAGAAAGTCGACCCCGAGTTCATTGACATCAAGCGACAGGACACCGTACGCCTGCACAGCATCGGTATGGAATACAGCAGCATGGTCTCTCAACAAGTTACCGATCTCAGCGATCGGCTGCACGGTCCCGACTTCGTTATTGCCGAGCATGATTGTCACAAGGAACGTATCGTCCCGGAGCGCCTGTTCCACGTCGCTGACCCGGATAAGTCCATCTTCGTCAACCGGCAAATACGTGACGTCATAGCCTTCCGTCTCCAGTTGCTTGCACGCATTCAGTACGGCATGGTGCTCGATGGCACTCGTGATGATATGGCCTTTCCCGAAGCGGGCGGCCGTCCCGAAGATCGCCATATTATCCGCTTCCGTTCCGCCGCTAGTGATGATGATTTCCGTTTCCTGTGCCCCGATGCTGGCAGCAAACGTCCGGCGGGCGTCGTCCAGCACTTTCCGCGACTTTCTCCCGGTGTCGTGGATGCTTGACGGGTTGCCGTACAATTCCGGCAGCAATCGGGTAAACACCTCAACCACATCCGGATGAATCGGGGATGTGGCAGCATGGTCTAAATATATCCGGCTCATAATATTTCTCCTCTAAATATAGTACATATATGGATCGGCCGGGCTGTCATCCGAATGCTTGGCCAGATCTTCAATCGTTGTCGTATCCAAAACATTGCGCACAGCATCACGGATGCGGATCCATAATTCCCGCTGCGGCTGGTTTTCGTCTTCAATGCCTTCGACCGGCTGGATCGGTCCTTCAAGGACGCGGATGACGTCTCCTGCAGTGATCGTGGCCGGTGCTTTGGCAAGCATATAGCCGCCGTGTGCACCCCGGACGCTCTGCACGAGCTGGGCGTTGCGAAGCGGCGGGATCAACTGTTCCAAATAAGCTTCCGACAGCTCGTACTGCGCCGCAATTTTTCGGAGCGGAACAGGTCCGTCTCCAAAGCGTTTGGCAAGTTCCGTCATAATGGTCAGACCGTAACGGCCTTTTGTTGAAATTTTCATAAAGCACCCCTGGTTTGATTTCCAATGTTCTTCAAGACAGTATAACATAATTCCTTGCTGCACCGGGCCGGAAATGACTTTTCTGCAAATGAAAGCTATACTGGTAGGAGTGTTTTGAGAGGAGAGACCGCTTTGCAAAATGAACCGCTTGCGTTCCGGATGCGTCCGCGCACAATCGATGAAGTGATTGGGCAGGAAACGGTCATCGGACCATCCACCGCATTATATAAAATGATTAAAAACGGACACATCCCATCAATGCTTCTGTACGGGGAGCCCGGAATCGGCAAAACATCGATCGCGTACGCCATCGCCGGCACTTCCGAATTGCCATTCATTGCCTTGAACGCGACGACGTCCGGAAAAAAAGACGTTGAGGAAGTCGTCAACGAAGCCCGGCTGACCGGAAAAGTCCTGCTGTTTTTGGACGAGATCCACCGGTTCAATAAACTCCAGCAGGATGCCCTGCTGCCGCATGTTGAAAGCGGATCAATCGTCCTGATCGGCGCGACAACCGAAAATCCGTTCCATGATGTGAACCCCGCAATCCGCTCGCGTTGCGGCGAGATCAAGCAATTAAAACGGCTGACAGAAGCGCACGTCGTGAAACTGATCGAATCGGCGTTGAACGACAAAGAACGCGGACTCGGCCGGCAGTCCATTAACATCTCACCGGAGCAGATCGAACGGCTCGCGGTCGGGTCCATCGGTGATGCTCGGAAAGCTTTGACGATGCTCGAATCCGTCGTATTTGCATCGGATGAAGCGGGCGGCATCGTACGCATCGAGGATGATATCATCGAACAGATGATGAAGCGCATCGGCGTGTTCGGTGACAAGAAAGGTTCGCATTTTTACAATTTATTATCGGCGCTCCAGAAATCCGTGCGCGGCAGCGATGTCGATGCGGCCATGTATTACTTGGCAC
Organism: Planococcus lenghuensis; assembly: GCF_001999905.1. Lineage (NCBI taxonomy): Bacteria > Bacillati > Bacillota > Bacilli > Caryophanales > Caryophanaceae > Planococcus > Planococcus lenghuensis. Next base: position 1,448,758 of record NZ_CP019640.1, on the reverse strand, counting down.
ATCTTTTGGAGAACGGCGATTTGACCGCCGTCACCCGGCGTTTGCTTGTCATGGCGTATGAAGACGTCGGTCTTGCGGCCCCTCACGTCGGCGCGCATGTGCTCGCCGCCTGTCAGGCCGCCGACCGGTTGGGCTTGCCGGAAGCGCGCATCCCGCTCGCAAATGCAGTTGCGGAAATGTGTTTATCACCGAAGTCGAATTCCGCTTACCGAGCCGTCGATGCCGCATCCGCTGCCATCCACGCCGGCAAAACCGGCGACATTCCACCGCATTTGAGGGACGGCCATTACGCCGGTGCGAAAGAATTGGGCCATGTCGGCTACCGCTATCCGCATGACACACCCGTCGGCTCGTTCGGCGGCTGGGTCGATCAGGATTACCTGCCTGAGAAAGTGCGCGGAACAGCGTTTTATGAACCGGTGCTTGCCGGAGATGAGAAGAAACTTGCCGGGATTTACGAGAAATTGAAGACGTTCCGGAAGAAGTGATTGTTGTCGAAGATCCGCCTGAAGGGCGGGTCTTTTTTTATTGGAACGGGGTGAGACGGAGTTTCTACGTAGTATTTTCAGTTTATCCCCGTTAGTAGAGATGCAAAACAAATTTTTTATGTATATCAACAGGAGATCATCAAACTTTTTCTATCTGCGTAAGTTATTTTCGATTTACGAGCGTTATTTTGGATTTATGCTCTTTAATTTCAATTTATGATCGTTATTTTGGATTTATGCTCTTTAATTCCAATTTATGATCGATAACCCTACCTTTATGCGCGATAATCCGGATGATCATGCCAAATCCTCGATTCTCACTAACCATCTACAAGCCTTCTTCCAGCATACAGAAAAAAACCCCACCGGTAATATTCCCGGTGGGGTTGGTATGTTGAGTTAAAAAGAATCCCGATCGTGCCGTCCTTGTTAATGCACATCGTTTTGAACCCGCACTATAAGCAGGTGGGTGACCCCTTTACCACTTTTGACGTCCGATGAAGGCATGCCATCCATGGTAAAAGTAGGTCTCCCGACGATGAAGTGTTCGGTCAAAACTGATTGGCTTAAAACGAACACATCAGGATTCTTATTGATTTAATCCTAGCACATTCGGGATGCTGATACAATAATTTTACTCTGTACCTTTCGAACGAATCTGCCTGTGCGCTATTCGTCTCATTCAGAATCCTGTGTCTGTTCAGCAGCCGCTTCCTTTTTAGCTGCCGGTGTCACACGCAGACCAAGTTCTGTGAGCTGGCCGCCTGCAACGGCACTCGGTGCATCGGTCAGCGGATCACTGGCGCTCGCTGTTTTCGGGAAAGCGATCGTATCCCGCAGGTTCGTGCGGCCGGCCAGCAGCATGACGAGCCGGTCAAGGCCCAGGGCAATGCCGCCGTGCGGAGGCGTGCCGTATTCGAATGCTTCGAGCAAGAAGCCGAATTGCTCCCGCGCTTCTTCCGTCGAGAAGCCCAGCGCGCGGAACATTTGTTCCTGCACATCCCGCTGATAAATCCGCAGGCTGCCGCCGCCGAGTTCATAGCCGTTCAGCACGAGGTCATACGCCTGGGCGCGGACATTGTGCGGGTCGCTTTCCAGCTTGTCGACGTCTTCTTCAAACGGTGCCGTGAATGGATGATGCGCCGCATAAAAACGTTCTTCGGATGCATCATACTCAAACAACGGCCAGTCCGTAATCCACAGAAACTTGAAGACACTTTCGTCAATCAACCCGAGCTCGCGGCCGAATTTCAAGCGCAATGCGCCGAGTGTATCTGCAACGATCGATGCCGCATCCGCTGCAAACAGCAGCACATCGCCCGCTTCCGCTTCCGCTTTTGCGATAAGCGCTTCGGCTTTTTCCCCTTCGAAGAATTTCGCGATCGGCCCTTTAATGCCGCCTTCTTCCACTTTCAGCCAAGCCAGGCCTTTCGCGCCGTAAATCGCCGCAAATTCGCCGAGCGCGTCCAAATCTTTCCGGGAGTAATTCGCCGCCTGGCCTTTTACATTAATCAATTTCACTTCACCGCCGCGTTCAATGGCGCCGGAGAATACTTTGAATGCTGAATCTTTAACGACCTCCGATACATCCACCAATTCCAGACCGAACCGCACATCCGGCTTATCGGAGCCGTAGCGGCTCATCGCTTCTTTATACGTCATGCGCTGGAATGGCGTCTCAACTTTCAGGTCTTTCACTTCTTCAAGCAATTGCTTCATCATGCGCTCGTTGAGTTCGATGATTTCCTCCATCGACTTGAAGCTCATTTCCAAGTCAATTTGGGTGAATTCCGGCTGGCGGTCCGCCCGCAGATCTTCATCCCGGAAACAGCGGGCAATCTGGAAGTACTTATCAAAGCCCGATACCATCAGCATCTGCTTGAATAATTGAGGCGACTGCGGCAATGCATAGAATTCTCCCTTATGCACCCGGCTCGGCACGAGATAATCGCGTGCGCCTTCCGGAGTGGATTTTGTCAGAATCGGCGTTTCCACTTCCAGGAACCCTTCTTTATTCAAGAAGTTCCGGATGGAAATAGTTGTATCCGACCGCAGTTTCATCGTGTCGAACATCGGTTTGCGCCGCAGGTCGAGGTAGCGGTATTTCAGCCGCAGGTCCTCACCGACGCCGCTTTCGTCCGCGATCATGAGCGGCGGCGTTTTCGCCGTGTTGATGATGCTCGCATGGTCTGCCTGTACTTCGATTTTGCCGGTCTTGATCGCCGGGTTCACTTGGTTCTCCTGGCGCTTCACAACGAGGCCGTCGATGTGCACGACAAACTCACTGCGGAATTTTTCCGCTATCGCCGCCGCTTCTTCCGCGATTTCCGGATTGAAGACGACCTGTACGATTCCGGTGCGGTCACGCACGTCGATGAAGATCAGGCCTCCGAGGTCGCGCCGTTTCTGCACCCAGCCTTTCAATAATACGCGCTCGCCTGCGTGCTGCTCGGTTACTTCGCCGCAATAATGTGATCTGGCCATTATGATTCCTCCCCACTCAATTTACGTTTCACCGCATCTGCCATATCGGCAAATGCCACTTGATCTGTTTCACCTGTTTCCATTGTTTTGATGCCTGCCCGCTGTTCAGCGATTTCAGTTTCACCGAGCACAATTGTAAAGCGCGCACTTTTGCGGTCCGCCGCTTTCATCTGTGCTTTCAGTTTTTTCCCTGCGTAATCCATGTCCGCGGAGATTCCGTTCGCCCGGAAATCCCGGACAAGCCGGAAAGCATCCTGGCGCGAAGCTTCATCGAGTACCGCAACGAATACATCCAGGTCCGCCGCTTCCCCGATCTCCACTTTTTCCATCTCCAGCGCAAGCAGCAGCCGTTCAATGCTCATCGCGAAGCCGATGCCCGGCGAAGCCGGTCCGCCGAGATCTTCCACAAGCCCGTTATAGCGGCCGCCGCCGGCCAATGTCGTGATGGCGCCGAATCCTTCGGCGTCACTCATGATTTCAAATGCGGTGTGATTGTAATAATCCAGTCCGCGCACGAGATTCGGATCCACCGTATACGCAATGTCCAATCCGGCAAGGAACGCTTTCACTTGATCAAAATAGTCTTGTGATTCCTCGTTCAAATAATTGGTCAATGCCGGCGCCGTCGCCATCAACGGATGGTCGCGGTCCACTTTGCAATCAAGGATGCGGAGCGGATTTTTCTCCAGCCGGGTCTGGCAGTCGTGGCAAAATTCATCGATCCGCGGTGAGAAATGCATCACAAGCGCATCGCGATGCGCATTGCGGCTTTCCGTATCGCCGAGCGAATTGATGACGAGCCGCAGTTTCTTTAGTCCGAGTGACCGATAGACATCCATCGCGAGTGCGATGACTTCCGCATCGACGGCCGGGTGCTTCGATCCGATCGCTTCGATCCCAAATTGGACAAACTGACGGGTTCTGCCCGCCTGGGGCCGCTCGTAGCGGAACATCGGGCCCATGTAATATAGCTTCACCGGCTGATCCGGCAAGCCGAATAATTTATTTTCAACATATGACCGGACGACCGAAGCCGTCCCTTCCGGCCGCAATGTCAATGACCGGTCTCCCCGGTCGGTGAATGAATACATTTCTTTTTGGACAATGTCCGTCGTATCGCCGACGCCCCGCTGGAACAATTCTGTCTGTTCAAACACAGGTGTCCGGATTTCCTTGTACTGATAAAGCTTGCACAGTTCCCGGATTTTTTCTTCGGCTGCCTGCCATTTCGCCGCCTGGTCCGGCAAAACATCATAGGTGCCGCGCGGTACTTGAATGCTCATGAATGATCTCTCCTTTTCTGCGGATACAAAAAAGCCCCCGCCCCTTGCTTATCGCAAGGGACGAGAGCTCATAGCTTCCGCGGTTCCACCCTAATTGGCGCATCATGCGCCCGCCTCAAAACCGGATAACGGCCGGTGCCGTCTTTTCCTAATGAGGACAATCCCTTTCAGAAAAAAGCCTTTGAAGTGTCGTTCACAGCAAGCGTCTGGAGAAAGACTTTCAGCCTCGGTCTTCCCTCTCTTTTACAGCCGGTATTGCTGCTACTTTCTTCATCATATCGGCAACTATTCATCCTAATTGAATAAACCTTATGTTAATCATCCGGCATGCACTTGTCAAGCCGCATTATTTTTGCTTATTTTTTCAGAAAACGTAGATTTATTTGACCGGAATTGTATAATATGGATAGGAAAACAGGAGGTGTTTAATTGAACAAAAAATGGGTCGCACTACATATTATCCTAATCTTATTGATCGCCATGTTCTTCAGTGCCCCCGTTTCTGCGGCCGGCACCGTGGAAGTGACAGTTCCATCGTTGAATGTCCGGTCCGGTCCAAGCCTGTCCCATGGCCTCGTCGGCAGCCTGTCAAAAGGAAATGACGTCAATGTCCTGTCGGAAAAAGGAGATTGGTATGAAGTCAAAGTCGGCAGTAAAACTGGCTGGATCGCTTCCTGGCTGACAAAAACCGTATCTTCAGAGACAACCGCCAGCGCAACTGCTGTATCCAGCGTCAACCGGTTGAATGTCCGCTCCCAGCCAAGCACGTCCGGCCAAGTACTGACACAGATGGACAAAGGAGACACGGCAACGGTTAAAAGTTCGGCAGGCGGGTGGACGGAAGTCGATTTCAAAGGCACGCGCGGATTTGTTTCCAGCCAATACATAATATCAAAAGCGGCAGCACAGGCGCAGCCGAAACCACAGCCGGCTCAAGCTTCCGCATCGGCATTCACGGTTTCAGTAAACACATTGAACGTGCGTTCAGGTGCAGATCTGAATTCGAAAAAAATCGGCACTGTCCATAAAGGCCAATCATTCAAAGTTCTTGGCGTCCAAGGCAGCTGGGTGAATATCCGGCTTGCGGACGGCGGCAGCGGCTGGGTGTATAAATCATACGGCAGTCTGTCCGGCAAAGAAACGGCACAGCCGAAACCTGCAGTCGCAAACACCGGTAAAACTGTGACGGTCCTGCAAAACCGCACCAATGTGCGTTCCAACCCGACAACTTCATCAGCTGTCATCGGGCAGCTGAATGCCGGAACGGTTCTGAATGTTACGGACATGTCCAATAATTGGTATCAAGTGAAACTGAGCAATGGCAAAACCGCATGGATTGCGGGCTGGGTCGTTTCATCCAGTGACGGTTCGAAAATTACAGCACCGGCAGCCCAGCAGACAGCCAGTTCCGGGTCTCTTTCAGGTGTGTCGATTGTGATTGATCCCGGCCACGGCGGCATTGACGGCGGAACCGTCGGGTATTATAAAACCGTGGAGAAGACGCTGACGCTGCAAACCGCTGAACTGCTCGCTGCCAATCTGCGGGCGGCAGGCGCTTCCGTGACGCTCACCCGATCGTCCGATCACTATGTCTATTTGCGGGACCGTGTGGCCATCGCACATCAGACAGATGCTGACGCATTCATCAGCCTGCATTACGATTCAACGTACGACCGCTCAGTCAATGGATTCACTACGTATTACCTGCATAACTATCAAAAGAGCCTCGCCCAGCATGTCAGCGACGGCGTTGACGGCCAGACGAACTTGCGGGATCGCGGCGTTCGTACCGGCAATTACTTAGTGCTCCGGGAAAATCGCCAGGCAGCCATCCTCGTCGAGCTCGGTTTCCTGAGCAATCCGAACGAAGAGCGGTTCGTGTCGACGGATCAGTATCGCCGGCAGGCAGCGTACGGCATTTACACAGGACTTGTGGATTATTTTAATTAAATCTGCAGATCAACAGGCGGATCAGGAAATTTCCTGATCCGCCTGTTTTTTTATGAAGATTCCCCGTTCTGTCAAAGACCTTCTGCTCAAGAAAGACAGCACACTCGGCTGGCTCTTGACTTATAGCGGCTCATTCCTTCTTAAAGTGTGTTCAACAGATCTTAATGTGCACTCAGCAGATTTTATTATGCACCCACTGGCTTTTAACGTGGTTTCACTCCACCCCTTTCTGCTGCTTCCAGCGAATTTTCACGCCAAACCACAAAAGCTGATGCCGGAGACCCGGCATCAGCTTTCTTATTCCTGAATATGTTTTCGCTGGAATTCCGCGATGCTTCCATACTCTTCTTCCAGCAGCCGTGACAGCCGGATATAGATTGGCAGCAGTTCCCGGTAAACGCCGCTCGATTCTGCCTCCGGGTGATGGGTATGCGTTTTGCCGATCATATCGGACACCACATTGAAGTCCTGGATTTCACCGGTCGCATACATGCCGAGGATGATTGCTCCAAGACAGGAACTTTCAAAGCTTTCCGGTATAATGACTGGTTTATCGAAAATATCCGCCATCAATTGACGCCACATAGCTGAACGCGCGAACCCGCCGGATGCCTGGATCCGCAGCGGCTCTCCCGCCAGTTCTTCCAAAGCGAGCAGGACAGTGTATAAATTGAACACGATCCCTTCAAGAACAGCGCGGATCATATGTTGTTTTTTATGGTGGATACTCAGTCCGAAAAATGATCCCCGGGCATCCGCATTCCATAAGGGCGCCCGTTCTCCGGTCATGTAGGGATGAAACAGCAGTCCATCAGCCCCCGGATTCACGCCGGATGCAATTTTTGTCAGCACATCATACGGATCGATGCCAAGCCGTTTTGCCGTTTCCACTTCCGCTGCAGCGAATTCATCCCGGAGCCAGCGAAGCACAATCCCGCCGTTATTGACAGGGCCGCCGATTACCCAATGATCTTCTGTCAGCGCGTAACAGAACGTTCTTCCTTTTGGATCTGTTTTTGGTTCACGTGTTACGGTACGGATCGCTCCGCTTGTCCCGATTGTCACTGCTACAGCCCCCGGTTCAATGGCATCCACACCGAGATTCGCCAGCACGCCATCGCTTGCCCCAATGACAAATGGAATTTTCGCCGGCAATCCCATGAAGGCGGCATACTTTTCTTTGAGGCCTGACAGCTGGAATGTCGTCGGAACCGCTTTCGCTAAGCGATCCTGCGTAACGCCAGCCACTTCCAGTGCCCCGCTGTCCCAGTCCAGCTGTTTTAAATTGAACAGCCCTGAAGCCGATGCAATGGAGTGATCGACAATATATTCACCGAATAATTTATGAAAGACGAAACTTTTGATGCCAATGAACTTTGCAGCCGTTTGAAACAGCGCCGGCTTTTCCGATTTCAGCCAGACGAGCTTTGAAAGGGGTGACATCGCATGAATCGGCGTGCCCGTCCGCAAGTAAATTGCATGCCCGTCCAGTTCATTTAAAATTTGTTTTGCAAATGGTGCACTTCGCGTATCCGCCCACGTAATGCTATTGGTCAGCGGCTTCCCCGCTGCGTCGACGGCGATCAGGCTGTGCATGGCCGAGCTGAAAGAGACGAACCGGATCGCTTTCGCATCGACTTCACTTTTCTTGACCGCGCTGCGGATCGCTTCAAGCACAGCCTGGAACAATTCTTCCGGGTCCTGCTCAGCTGTTGTCGGTGTCGGTGTATGCAATGGATACAATACGGTTGCACTCGCAATCGTTTCGCCTCTTTTATTGAACAGGACAGCCTTTGTGGATGTCGTCCCGATATCCACACCTAAATAATAATGGTGTTCAGTCATTGCATTCTCTCCTTATATCAAAAGAAAAAGAAAAAGGAACAGCCCTTTTTCTTTTTCCGCTTTGCTAAATGAATAAGCTAATTGTAAGCACCACGACGAAACCGGTAAGACCGATGATGGTTTCCATAACCGTCCAAGATTTCAGTGTGTCTTTCACATCCATACCGAAGAACCGGTTAACGAGCCAGAAACCTGAGTCATTCACATGGGAAAGCACAGTTGCTCCTGACGCAATGGAAATAACAATCAAACCGAGCGCCGGTCCCGTCACGTTATTTAGCTCCAACAGTGGTGTAATCAGACCGGCTGCTGTCACCATGGCAACGGTTGCAGAACCTTGAGCCACACGGACAGCCGTTGCAATAAGGAATGCCAGTACGATTGCAGGCATGGCTGAATTATTCATCATTTCACCCAATACCACACCGACTCCGGAATCGATCAGCACTTGTTTGAACACACCGCCGGCACCTGTGACGAGAATGATAATTCCCGCAGGCTCCAATGCTTTTGTCGCAATATCCTGCACTTCCTGTCGTGTATAGCCGCGACGTGTGCCGAGCAAGTAAAAAGTCAGCAATGTCGCAATGATTAACGCGACGATCGGATGGCCAAGGAATACCAACACACTTCGAAGCGCATTCCCTTCTTCCAACAGCACGGTTGAAAGTGTATTCGACAGAATCAGGATCAGCGGAATCAGAATCAGGAACGTGATCATACCAAAGCTCGGCATTTCTTTATCGTATTCCTTCTCCGTATCAATTTCCATATAATCCGGAATGCTCACATGGATTCGCTTCGCGATAAATCGGCCAAAAAGCGGTCCGGCCAGAATCATTGCCGGAAGACCCGCCATCGCACCAAACAGGATGACCCAGCCAAGCTCCGCTCCGACTAAATCCGCCACTGCGATCGGGCCGGGGGTCGGGGGAATAAAGCTATGCGTGACAGCAAGACCCGCCAGCAGCGGAATGCCGTAATACAGTAAAGAACGGCCGGTCTTTCTTGCCAGACCGTATACAAGCGGCACTAAAATGATGAAGCCGACATCAAAAAATACGGGAATGGCAACGATAAAGCCGGTGATGCCAAGCGCCCATTGCGCTTTATCTTCCCCGAATTTTTTGATCAGCGTGGAAGCAAGCCGCTCCGCTCCGCCTGAGATCTCAAGCATTTTGCCGAACATGGCACCGAGTCCGACGACGATCGCCACAAAGCCGAGCGTGCCGCCCATTCCTTCGATAATCGATTCAAGTACTCCTGTCAGCGGCATTCCAGCGGCTATGCCGACAAGTAAGCTGACGAGCAGCAGCGCAACAAATGCGTGCAGTTTCACTACAATCACCAGGAATAATAACAGCAGAATCCCGGCAAGCGCCACTAAAATTAACAACGATCCATCCATTTGTCACCCTCCTCAACATGCTGTTTCAAACTCAATCGTTAAACGTTATTTTTTCTCAACGGCGTGTCCGCCGAATTCATTCCGGAGAGCTGCCACCACTTTTCCGGTGAATGTGTCGTCTTCTTGTGAGCGGTAACGCATCATCAGAGACAACGCGATAACTGGAGCAGGAACGTTGAAGTCCAGCGCTGTTTCGACTGTCCATTTTCCTTCCCCGGAAGAATTCATCACACCGCGGATGCTTTCCAGTTCCGGGTCTTTCGAAAATGCATTTTCTGTGAGTCCCATGAGGTATGACTGGATAATCGAACCGTTATTCCAAACCCGGGCCACTTTTTCGTACTCATAGTCAAAATCACTTTTATTCAGAATGTCGAACCCTTCAGCAATCGATTGCATGATGCCATATTCGATGCCGTTGTGAATCATCTTCAGGAAATGGCCGCTCCCGGCTTTTCCGGTATACAGATAGCCATCCGTCACAGAGATCCCTTGGAATACCGGCTCAAGTTCTTTAAACTTTTCCGCATCTCCGCCAATCATTGCGCAAATCCCGTTCCGGGCGCCTTCCGTTCCGCCGCTTGTGCCGCAATCAAAGAAGAAAAGCTCTTTCTCATTCAATTCCTTCGCCCGCCGGACGGTATCTTTGTAATTGGAATTTCCGCCATCGATAATCGTATCTCCTGCTTCTAGCAGCCCGCTCAGTTCCGTCAGGACCGTTTCCGTGATGTCACCCGCCGGCACCATCAGCCAGACGGTACGGGGTTTTTCAAGACGCTCGACAAGTTCTCCAACCGATTTCGCCAGTTTGAAACCGTTTTCTTCTCCGGCCGCATTGCTGTCGTATCCGATTACCTCGTGGCCGTGATCTGCCAAGTTAAGCGCCAGGTTCTTTCCCATTTTGCCTAAGCCAATCATTCCGATCTGCATATTAGCACTCCTTTTGTTTGGAAGAATTTTTTTCTTTATATTTAATATTATATCGAATATTTTTCTATAAGCAATAGTTTCTTTTTCATGTAAAATAAAACTGAGCGATAGAAAGAAGGGATTTCATTGCAGGGACAAACGCACGCACTTGCCGCAATCCGCGGCAGTTATTCTCAGTTCAGTGACAAAGAGCGAAAAATAGCCGATTTTGTACTGGCAGATCCAAAAAACATCATCCACCTGACGATCAATCAAATCGCAGATGAGCTGAATCTGGCGGAATCAACCATTTTCCGCTTCTGTCAGCGCATTGGCTTTAAGGGATTTCAGGCGTTCAAAATCGCGCTTGCGGCAGAAATCGTGACACCTTTGAAAGATATTCACGAGGAAATTGAAGAAGGAGACAGCATGAAGACTGTCTCCGAAAAAGTTTTCCATACAAATATGAAAGCCATTGAGGACACACTTGGAATTTTAGACGAGGCTGCCATCGAACGAGCCGCAGCAGAAATTTTAAGCGCAAGGAAAATCGAGTTTTTTGGAAACGGCGGATCGGGCATCGTGGCACTGGACGGCTATCATAAATTCATCCGCCTCGGTCTTCACGTGGCGATGAATCTCGATGCGCACATTCAATTGATGTCAGCGTCACAACTTGAAAAAGGGGATGTCGCGATCATCATTTCCCACTCCGGTTCCACAACCGATGTGCTGGAAGTACTCCGCGTGCTGAAGGAAAAGGAAGTAACGGTGATTTGTGTGACCAATTTCGCCAAGTCACCTCTATCAAAAGAAGCGGACATTGCACTTTATACAGTCTCCGAAGAAACGGATTACCGTTCGGAAGCGCTGTCTTCGCGAATCGCCCAATTGTCGCTGATTGACGCCCTTTATACGAATTTAATGATTGCCCGCGGCGATAAAGGGAAACAAGCCATCAATAACATGCGGAACGCCATGTCGCAAAAACGGCTATAAAAAAAAGACTGACTCCAAGTGAGTCAGTCTTTTTCTGTTTGCCTGGATTCAACGATTATCGTTACCGGGCCGTCGTTGACGAGTGATACATCCATCATTGCGCCGAATACGCCGGTTTCAACAGTCAATCCGTGTTTCCGGAGCTCGTCGTTGAACGCTTCGTACAGCTGTTCCGCCTGTTCGGGCCGGGCCGCTTCCGTGAAGCTCGGCCGCCGCCCTTTCCGCACATCGCCGTACAAAGTGAATTGGGAAATGGACAGGACTTCCCCGCCCGCTTCCTGAATCGATCGGTTCATTTTGCCTTCCGCATCTTCAAACAGCCGGAGCCCGGCAATTTTCTTCGCTGTATATTTCACATCTTCTTGTGTATCCATATGCGTGAGACCGACGAGAAGCACATAGCCGGATGCAATGCTCCCGGTAACTTCACCGTCAACCGTCACTGCCGCTTCCTTCGAGCGCTGAAGCACAATCTTCATGGTCTCACCTCAATTCGTAACCCGCTGAACGGAGTAGATATCCGGCAGCCCTTTGATCCGGCCGACAACGCGGTCAAGCGTTGAAACGTTCGGAATCATGATGGTCAGGTTAATCGTTGCAATTTTATCGTTATCCGCCTGGGCGTTCACGGCCGTGATGCTTGTCCGGGTGTCATTGACAAGCTGCATCACTTCATTTACGAGGCCAGGCCGATCGTACGCTTCCACTGCGATATCCACGGAATACTGTTTGAGCGCAGCCGCTTCTTTTTCCGATCCGTCCCATTCCACCGGCACCAGACGTTCAGTTTCTTCAACCGAAATATTCGGACAGTCGCCGCGGTGTACAGAAACGCCGCGTCCTTTTGTGATAAAACCGATGATCGGGTCACCCGGCACCGGATTGCAGCAGCGGGACAGGCGGATCATCAAATTATCGATGCCCCGCACTACGACGCCGGATTCCGTCGGTTTTTTCGGGGTAGCCGTCCGCATTTCAATCGTCACCCGTTCAAGCGCTTCATCCTGTTCGCGTTTGCGGCGTTCCCGCTCCGCCAGGCGATTGACGATTTGCTGGGCAGTGATGCCGCCGAATCCGACAGCCGCATACAGATCTTCTTCCCCGGCAAAATTGTATTTTTCACAGACCCGCTTGATATTTTCATTTGTCAGGATATCCTTGACGGTAAAGTCCTGTGACCGGATTTCGCGTTCGATCATGTCCTTGCCTTTATTGACGTTTTCATCGCGGACCTGCTTCTTGAAAAATTGCTTGATCTTATTCTTTGCCTGAGAGGACTGAGCGATTTTCAGCCAGTCCCGGCTCGGGCCGAATGATTGCTTTGATGTCAGCACTTCCACAATATCACCGGTGCTCAGTTTCGTGTCGAGCGGTACCATCTTGCCATTCACTTTGGCCCCGATCATTTTATGGCCGATTTCCGAATGCACGCGGTAAGCGAAATCGATCGGACAGGAACCGGCCGGCAATTCCATGACATCGCCTTTTGGTGAAAAGACGTAAACCATATCCGAGAATAAATCGAATTTCAGCGACTCCATGAATTCTTCCGCGTTGGACGAAGCATTCTGGAACTCGAGGATTTCCCGGAACCATGTCAGCCGCTGATCGACCGTATTCTGGGTCGTTTCAATATTTTTGCCTTCTTTGTACGCCCAATGGGCCGCAACCCCGTATTCGGCGATGCGGTGCATTTCTTCCGTGCGGATCTGCACTTCAAGCGGGTCGCCCTGCGGTCCGATCACGGTCGTATGGAGCGACTGGTACAAATTCTGTTTCGGCATTGCAATATAATCCTTAAAGCGGCCGGGCATCGGTTTCCACGTCGAATGGATGATGCCGAGCACTGCATAGCAGTCCTTGATGCTGCCGACCGTGATGCGCACCGCAATCAAATCATAAATTTCATTGAACTGCTTGTTTTGCATCGCCATTTTCTTATAGATGGAGTAGATATGTTTCGGACGGCCGTAGATATCCGCTTCAATTTCCACTTCATCGAGCTGGCGCTGGATTTCTTCAATGACGTCTTTCAGGTAATCTTCCCGCTCGTTGCGTTTTTTCTTCATCAGGTTCACGATGCGGTAGTACTGTTGGGGATTCAAGTAGCGGAGGGCGGTATCTTCAAGCTCCCACTTAATGGTGGAAATTCCAAGCCGGTGTGCGATCGGCGCAAAAATTTCAAGCGTCTCTGCCGCTTTCATCCGCTGTTTATCCGCCGTCTGGTATTTCAATGTCCGCAGATTGTGCAGCCGGTCCGCCAGTTTGATCAAAATGACCCGGATATCCTGGGCCATGGCCACAAACATTTTCCGGTGGTTTTCCGCCTGCTGCTCTTCTTTGGACATGTATTTAATCTGACCGAGCTTTGTTACACCGTCCACCAGGAGTGCGACTTCTTCACTGAACTCCCGGACAATGTCATCGCGCGAGACGTCCGTATCCTCGACGACATCATGCAGGAAACCGGCTGCGACGGTCTGCGGGTCCATCTGCAGATCGGTCAGAATGCCGGCAACCTGAACAGGATGGACAATATACGGTTCACCTGATTTACGGAGCTGGCCGCGGTGTGCCAGTTCTGCGACATCGTATGCCTTTTTTACCATCGCGACATGCTGCTCATTCATATAAGCTGCCGCGTCCGCAAAGACATCTTCGGCTGTTTTGATTTGATCTTTCGCCATAATTGCCCACCTTGCTTTTGTTATTTCCTTCAGCTTTGCCGGCGGATCTGCCGGCAGGGAGCTGCTTGTTCAAATACCCGACAACATCTGCTTTCCCATAAGTAATCAGGGCAAAACAATGCTGCCCTGACTGATCGCCGATATCCTGAAATTCTTGCTTGCCTGGCTGATCGCCGGCTATCTCACGTGCGGACTGTTCCAAAAGTGTATTCCTTTATTATCGAAAACTTTCTGCCAAATGTAAAGCTTTAGACTATGGCGTTTCGACAATATTCGTCAATAAGACACATTTCGCGCCTTTTTCCAGTGCCGGCACAGCAATTCCATTTTCTGTGCCAAACCCTTCGATCCAGCCATTCGCCAATCCCACGTAATCCGCTTTGAACTGAATGGAGGCTGCCGGCTCTCCCCCGTAGTCGATGTGTTCCTCGCCCACAAAGCAAAACCGGTTAACAGCCACATGCCGGTAAGCAGAAACCGTGAGCGCACGCGGTGTCGACGAAGGATACAGTTCTGTCGGCACCGGCCCCATCGAGACGAGGAGCTGGGCTTTGATGTTCCAAGCTGTCTGCGATACCGGATCGCCGTCCCGGTGATGTCCGATGTGACGGAAATTAAATGACCGGTTATCACCGACCGATAGATGGCCGAATATATGTACGTCCGCCGCTGCGGATGAATTGGAATGCGCTTTGATTTCGATGCCGCCTACGCAATTCGAAGTCGAGTTATGGACGAGCCATACATCCCGCGAGCCGTCGTCAATCTCAATGCCGTTCGAATTCGAACGGCCCGCTTCATGTGCCCGGCCGCTCGGGTTGCATGCATGCGACCGGGAAATGAGGATGTGATCGCTGTGATGCGTCGTGATGCCATCATCCCCGAAACCTGAGGCGCTCGCACCGTCAATCCACACATAACGGCTCCCTCTTTTGGCCCGCTGGCCGTCCCCCGCATAATTGTACAAGGGGGACGTCACATCAAACCCGTGGAGACCGGCGTTGCGGGCCCCGACGTTTTTAACCCAGCCGTATGTCACATTGGCGAATGTCAGACAGCTTGAGTAAGTGCCCCACGTGTTTGTCCGGCCTTCTGTCGGCAGCCGTTCCGCATTCCAGTCGAGCGTCAGTTCTTCCACTGCAATGCGGCGATTGCCTTTCTTGCTATTGCTGTTTGCCACGAGCCGCTGCTTTTTGGGCGCGTCCCGGTGCAGCCGGATGATGGTCTCCGACTTTCCCGCCCCGATAAGCCGCGTATTGTCCGGCAGCGTAATGCCGCGCACCACAAATACACCCGCCGGCACACGGACCGTAACGCCGCCGTTGCCGATCGCTTTCATGAAGGCCGCCGTGCTGTCGGTTTTGCCATCACCTACTGCGCCAAAATCCGCAACATTCACTTGCTGTGTGCCGGCTTCAAATTTGCTGTATTCCGTATCGAGATCTTCTTTCCACGCAGGAAAGAAACCATTTTCTGCCGTCAGCGGAACAGCGGGCGGCACCGGTTCTGCAGACAGCCGCCAAAAAGGCCGCATCCAGAAATCAGCCGACCGGATGGACGGACGCGCCGATTTGATGTCCGGTTGTTTCCCCCCGCTGACCTCTGCATATAATTTCGCCGTTTCATCAAGGATGGTCTGCCTGTCCGGCAAATCAAAATAAAATCCGTCAATCAATGCTTCATTCTGAAGCGGATTATGCGTCTCTGTTAACTTCACTTGCTGCCGCCTCCTGCCATAAGGTCACGCTATATTCACAAAGATCAAGCAAAAAACCCTTCACCGTCTGCCGGTGAAGGGGATTTATGTTCAGTAGGAAACCAATGTTTTGATCGGGAATTGGCTGATCTTGTCCCGCCCGTCCAAGTAGGTCAGTTCGATGAGGAAGGCACAGCCGACCACTTCACCGCCAAGGCGTTCCACCATTTTGGCTGACGCTTCCACTGTGCCGCCGGTCGCGAGCAAATCGTCGACGATCAGCACTTTCTGACCCGGCCGGATGGCATCTTTATGCATGGTCAGAACGTCTTTTCCGTACTCAAGTCCGTACTCTTCCCGGATCACTTCACGCGGCAGCTTGCCTTCTTTTCGAACCGGCGCAAAACCGATTTCAAGGGCATATGCGACCGGGCATCCGATGATGAAGCCCCGCGCTTCCGGGCCGACGATGATTTCAGCGCCGACTTCTTTGGCGAACTCCACAATCTGGTCCGTCGCGTACTTATAAACGGTGCCGTTGTCCATGATCGTTGATATATCCTTGAAGCGGATACCCGGCTTCGGCCAATCTTCTACAATGGTTACATATTGTTTCAAATCCATACTTTTTCCTCCCTGGCTGACAGCTGGGCATTGAACCATTCCTTCAGGTCATGATACGACGCATACAGGAGTTTCTGTTCAAGTTCCATCTGCCGCTGGCGTTTCTGATAAGATGGTGCTTCTGAAAGATCCCGTTTGACAGGCGTTTCCGCGATTTCAGTCAGTCCATTATTCATTTTAACAAATCCGAGCTCAAAAAACACCTGCAGCATAAAAATGAGTGAATCGCGGCTCCAGCCTTTATGCTTTGCGAGCGTCTCTCCGTCTTTCCGCACATCGAACCGGCCCCGCTGCTTCAGGAAGCCGAACAGCCATTTAAACTGATCCCGGTCCGGCAATGTGCCGAAATAATGGGATTCTTCTGTGAAGAAATGGCAGTACACCCTTCTTGGACGAATGCGCAGCAGCACATCCTGCAGCTGCTGTTCGCTGTCCGGCAGATCGAGCAGCACAAGGTGATGGGCAGCACAATCCGCCTCATCAAGTCCGTCCGCCTGCTTGATCGGCGCCTTCACGAGCTTCTGGAATGCTTCCACCGTTTCGTTCCGGAACACCACGTACAGTTGGTCGGTTTCAGGAATGAGCGGCGCCCAGCGCGTCACTTGCCGCACACCACGGATGTCATATAATTGCCACTCGGTCGTCCGCAAGTCCTCCAGCAGCAGCTGCGGCTTTTTGCGGCCATTCCATTCGTTGATCTGCAGATCGCCGATCGCTTCCACTTTCACTTCCGGTGTCAGCTCATCCGCCAAATGACCGAGGCTGAATCCGATAGCGTCGATCGCCGTGCCGTCTTTTTCAAGTTCCATTTTCAAATGGTTCTTATTGGCGCCGATTTTGCGGATCGTCGCTGCCCGGACACCGTTCAGATAAAATTTCGGCCGGCTGAAGCCCATGCCGTACGGGGCGAGCGACCGAATCGATTCAAGCGTCTCAATGCTGATTTCAGCCGGTTCCACCGGAATATCAATCTCCACTGCCGGAATCAATTGATCGTCCGTCAGCACGGCTTCTCCTTGCCGGTTGAGCCGCTCCCGCAGCGCATCGACGTCAGCGGCTGCAAGCGTCATGCCCGCCGCCATCGGGTGGCCACCGAAATGCGGGAGGATATCCCGGTTCTGCGCCAGTTCATTGTATAGATGAAAGCCTTCGATGCTCCGGGCGGACCCTTTCGCTTTTCCGGTTTCCGGGTCAAGCGACAAGACGATCGTCGGCCGGTAGAACAATTCTACGAGCCGGGATGCGACAATGCCGACGACACCGGGATTCCAGCCTTCCTGAGCGACAACGATGACATGCGGCGCGCCGTCCGGATGCCTCGCATGCACTTGGGCTGTCGCCTGCTCCGTGATTTTCGCGACAATGGACTGCCGTTCTTTATTGAGCATATCGAGTTGCTTGGCAAGCCCCCGCGCTTCCGCCGGGTCTGCCGACAGCAGAAGATCGACTGCGGGACCGGCATCCTGGAGCCGGCCGATCGCATTGATGCGGGGACCGAAAGCGAAGCCGAGCGTCTCTTCCGTGATTTCATGCGCTCCGACGCCCGCCACTTCACAAAGCGCCGCAATCGCTGCACGGCCGGTCGTCTTCAGGCGGCTGATGCCTTCCCGGACGAGATAGCGGTTTTCCCCGTGCAGCGGCACGAGGTCCGCCACGGTGCCAATCGCGGCCAGTTCCAATAAATGATCAGGCGCTTCGCCGTAAAGGGCATGCGCCAATTTGAAGGCGACGCCGACGCCGGCCAGTTCGCCGAATGGGTATGTAGAGTCCGGATGGCGGGGGTGGATGACAGCATGCGCTTCCGGCAGCACCTCCCCGATATCGTGGTGATCGGTGATGATGAGATCCATGCCGAGCTGCTTGGCGAGCTTAGCCTGTTCGATGCCCGACACGCCGTTATCGACGGTGATCAAGAGCGTGCAGCCGCTGTCGGATGCCAACTGGAAAAGTTCACTGTTCGGACCGTAGCCGTGATCGAAGCGGTTCGGGATCATGAACGTCACGTCCGCTCCGAGGTCCCGGAGCACGGTCATCATGACCGATGTGCTCGTGACGCCATCGGCATCATAATCGCCGTATACGATGATCTGTTCCTGTTTGTCGATCGCCTCGCGGATGCGGGTGACCGCTTTATCCATGTCTTTCAATAAATACGGATCGTGAAGCGATGTATGGTCGATATTCATAAAAGCATGGGCTTTTTCAGGCGTATCCATGCCGCGGGAAACGAGTATTTTTGCAAGAACCGGCGGAATATCGAGTTCCCGCTCCAGCTGTTTAGTTTTATGTTCATCAGGTGTGGACAATTGCCACTGTTTTTTGGATTCAATCATAGATGTCACTTCCTCACGCATTCATTATACAAAAAGGGACCCGGTAAGAATAGTGTTGACATTCCTATTTAAACCCGGCGTCAGCTTGTATCGGTTAAGAATTTCTAACTGTCGTATGCATGACCACAGCTGAGTAAGCCGGAAACAAAGGGATTACAGGTTCCAAATGCAGAAGGAAATGTGGGACGGACTGCCATAAGGGATTTTTACATTTACTTCTTTTAAGGAGTTGGATGGATCACTTTAGTTTTTCTCGGAAACCAAAAAACCTTCCAGGTGATTCCCGGAAGGTTCCACAATTACCATTAAAAACATGAAGCAATACAATGTCGATCCGGACTTGTTGAAATCACGTCGGATTTTTTTCGTCGGTGACCACAATCAGCTCGTCCCGTTCATCCGGTTTGCCTGGTTCATTGGATGAGCGCTTGTATGCACTGATTTCATTTTGCTGGGAAGCGATCTTCGACTCTTTTTCAGCCATTTCCTTTTTCAGCGACTTCACTTCGCGGCTCAGCCTGTAGCTGCGGAACAATGCGAAGCTGCCGCTGATAAGCGCCCCCGCGAATGCTGAAAGCAGAATGATCAGGATGAGCGGCCACTGGGCTTCGCCAAATACGTAATTGACCGGCACAGCGTCCACATTATTAACCGCAAAAACGGCGATGATAATTGCAAACAATAAACTGATAATCAGAAACCATTGCACTTTCATATCATTTCCTCCTTTCGCCTCAATTAGAAAAGCGCAAGCGGCCCGAATTGAGGAAGGCAACCTAAGACCACGGCTTCCTGCCGCAACGGTTGCCTGACCCGCTTCGTGCGGGCCCTTAACAGGCATAAGGCGACATCCTCAGGAAATCCCGATTCCTGAGGGCGGGGACTTATGACCCCGAGAGTCTGGCCGCTGTAGTCTGGACAATAAAAAAATCAGAACAGGGCTATAGTACTTTACCCTGTTCTGATTCTTACATAAACGTTATACAACCGGCTCGTCGGTTCCCCACTGCCGTTCTTTTTCCCGTTTTTCGATATCGATCGGACCGCTCTTCTGGAGTTCCCGTTTCTTCAGCACGAGCCATAGCTGGGCCGCGATGAAGATTGACGAGTACGTGCCGGCGATCAGACCGATCAAGAGCGCGATCGAGAAGTTCAGGATCGATGCCGCTCCGAAGAAAATGAGGGCGATGACGACCAGGACAACCGTCAGTACGGTGTTCACCGACCGGCCGAGCGTCTGGCGGAGCGATTTGTTCACAATGCTCTCCAGTGCTTCAACCGTATCGATTTTCTTCATGCGCCGCATGTTTTCCCGAATGCGGTCGAATGTCACGATCGTATCGTTAATGGAATAACCGATGATTGTGAGCACAGCAGCGATGAACGTGATATCCACTTCCAGCCGCAGCAGGCTGAACGCCGCCACAATGAAGAACGCATCGTGCAGGAGCGCCACGATGGACGCAACCCCCATCCGCCACTCAAAGCGGAAAGCGACATAGATGATGATGCCGATCGATGCGATGGCAAGGGCTTTAAGCGCATTCTGCGCAAGTTCGATGCCGACCGTCGGCGATACAGTGCTCACATTCGGATCTGCTCCGTAAACCGTCGCCAGTTCAGTCCGGATTTCTTCAATCTGTTCCTGACTGAATTCTTCGACATACGTGATGACCCCGATGGAGCCATCATCGCCGGAAATGACGATTTTATCAGACGGATAGCCGATTTCCTCGACCGTTGCCGCCACTTCCTGCTGCGTCAGCGTTTCGTCCGCCGTCACTTCCACGCGCGTTCCGCTGGCAAAATCGATGCCGAGGTTGAGGCGGAAAATCGCAAGGACAATCATGCCGATCGTAATGAGCGCGAGTGATGCCGCAAAGAACTTCCGGCGGTTGCCGGCAAAATCAAAGCGGTCAAACTTCGTGCTGAGATCGAGAATGCTGTAATTTTCTTTCGCGTCATGCACTTTCGACTTACGTAAGCCGAACAGCCAGTACTTGCCGTCGAGCACGCCGCTGTTGACCCACAGTCCAAGAAGGACCCGTGTACCCCAGACAGCTGTGATAAAGCTCGACAGAATCGAAATGATGAGCATCGTTGCAAACCCTTTAACAGAGCTCGTCCCGAAATAGAACAGGACAGCCGCCGCCAGGAGTGTCGTGATGTTCGCATCCAGAATCGCCGAGAACGATGAACTTGCGCCCGCTTTAAACGATTCTTTTACAGAGCGGCCCGTGCGCAGTTCTTCCCGGATCCGTTCGTAGGTGATGATGTTGGCGTCGACCGCCATCCCGACCCCGAGCATGATCGCAGCAATACCAGGGAGCGTCAGAACACCTTCGATTAATTCAAAAACCACGAGGATGAGATAAACGTATACCGACAGGGTGATGACGGCGATGAAGCCCGGCAGCCGGTAATAGAAAAGCATGAACAGCAGGACAAGCGTGATGCCGATCGCTGCAGCGTATGTTGTCTTATCAAGCGCCTGTTCGCCGAACTGGGCCCCGACGGATGTCGAATAGATTTCTTCGAGATCAACCGGCAATGCGCCTGCATTCAGGATACCCGCCAAGTTGGTCGCTTCTTCGATTGTCGGGATGCCGTCAATTTGCACATTCGTCGAATTGATGCGCTGGTCCACGCCAGGAGCTGAAATGAATTCCGGATTGGCGGATGTTACTTCCGACCGGTAGGAATCGACTCCTTCTTCAAAATCAAGCCAGATGACGATCCGGTTTTCACCGAACGGCCGCTGTGAAATCTCTTCTGTAATCTCGGCGAATTCATCCGGATTTTTCAGTTCGAGCGTCACAATCGGCGTGCCGGTCTGACCGATTGTTGCGTTGGCACCGCCTTGTTCGAGATCACTGCCGTCCAGCAGCAGGTTGTCATCCGTGTCCCGGAACGACAGATTCGCCTCCGTCGACAGCAGCTCCCGCGCCTGCGACTGATCTTCCACACCGGCGAGCTGAACGCGAATGCGGTCACCGCTCTCGATCTGGATGTTCGGCTCACTGACGCCGAGCACGTTGATCCGTCTCATGAGTGCGGTCGTCGTATCGGCGAGCACGTCATCGGTGATTTCCACACCATCTTCCAGCTCAGTCACTTGATACAGCACTTCAAACCCGCCCTGCAGGTCGAGTCCTAAATTAATGTTTTTGGCAGTCGGCAAAGCCGTTGTCAAAATTGTCGCGAACAGTACCGCAACAATCAGAAAAAAGACGATAATCCGGCCTCTTGCTTTCATGTTATGCACTTCCTCCTCTATCTAAAAACACAGCACCTTCATTATGGGACACGCCCTAGTGCGTGTCAAACCGCTTTTCGCCTTTTGCCGGTGACTTCAGCAATTCCTTCCAGTCGTCTGCAGCGGTCTCCGAAAACCAATTATCCCGCTTGAATCCTTCCAGCTGGCGGAATTCCATATAACCAGATAAACGGACATTCAGGATATCCCGCACTTTTTCATGCAGCGCCAACCCGTCAATGTTCTTTTTTCGCCATATATTCTGGACGCAATACGCCCATAATTGTTCCGGCGTCAGCCGGCCGGATTCCAATAAACGCATTTCCGTACATTTGGCTTCAAGTACCGGGAGCAAGAGTGTATAGTGTTGCGGTTGTTGAGGCATGGCCTTTCCTTTCTTCAGCTGCACCACGAGCTGATCGAATACTCTGACATAAAACCGCTAAAAAAGTTCCGCTCTCCTATGGAGAAAGCGGAACATGTCTTTTATTTGTCCACGACGCGTGCAATTGCCTGACGTTCGAATTGCATGCGTGTGCCGTCTGCAACTGTGAGATAGACAGTTGTGTCATCCAGTGCGTCGACCGAGCCATGCAATCCTCCGACCGTAACCACGCGATCGCCGCGCTGCAGGTCCGACTGCATTTTCGCTGTCGTTTTCTGTCGCTTCTGTGCCGGGCGGATGATGAGTGCCCACATGAGGACGAACATGAGCAGAAGCGGTGCTAATGCAAAAAGTGTTTCCATTTGGTGGTTCCCCCTTTCAATCGTTCTCTCTGTTTATGGCTTGCGGTGAAATCCGCAGATCTGCGGATTTCAGAAATTTTTCGCGTTGGGTTTATTGAAGCCGTATGCCTCGAAAAACGCTTCGCGGAAGTCGCCGAGACGGTCTTCGCGGATCGCCTGGCGTACTTGCTCCATTAAGTGTATCAGAAAACGCAGGTTATGGTAACTAGTTAACCGAAGTCCGAACGTTTCCTCAGCCCGGATCAGGTGATTTACGTACGCCCGGGTATAATTGCGGCACGTGTAACAATCGCAGTGCTCATCAATCGGCCGGAAATCCGTCTTATATTGCGCTTTTTTGATGTTCATGCGCCCTTCACTCGTCATGAGCGTGCCGTTTCGCGCAATGCGGGTCGGCAGCACGCAGTCGAACATGTCGACGCCGCGGATTGCTCCGTCGATGAGGGAATCCGCAGATCCGACGCCCATGAGGTAGCGCGGCTTATCCGCCGGCAGCAATGGCGTCGTAAAGTCGAGCACCCGGTTCATGACATCTTTCGGCTCCCCGACAGACAGACCGCCGATCGCGTAACCCGGAAAATCAAGTGAGACGAGATCCCGCGCGCTCTGTTTGCGCAATTCTTCGTACTCTCCGCCCTGCACAATGCCGAACAACCCCTGGTCCTGTGGGCGTTTATGCGCTTCAAGGCAACGTTCCGCCCAGCGGCTCGTGCGCTCGACACTTGATTTCATGTAATCATAATCGGCTGGATACGGCGGACATTCATCAAACGCCATCATGATGTCCGATCCGAGATCATTTTGAATTTCCATCGCCTTTTCCGGGCTTAGGAATAATTTATCACCATTCAAATGGTTGCGGAAATGAACGCCTTCTTCTTTGATGTCGCGGAGGTCGCTCAGTGAAAACACCTGGAATCCGCCGGAATCAGTCAGAATCGGCCGGTCCCAATTCATGAATTTATGCAGACCGCCCGCTTCGCGGATGATGTCATTGCCGGGCCGGACCCACAGGTGATATGTGTTGCTTAAGATGATGCCGGCATTCATTTCTTTGAGTTCTTCCGGCGACATCGTTTTCACGGTCGCCTGGGTGCCGACCGGCATGAATGTCGGCGTTTCAAATGAACCATGCGGCGTATGGACAATGCCCAGACGCGCGCCGGTCTGCTTGCACGTTTTAACGTGCTCATAGCGGATTGCTGTCATTGTGGTTCCCCTTTCGTTTGCGGTGCGATCAGCATCGCATCGCCAAAGCTGAAGAAACGGTACTTTTCATCGACCGCTTCCCGGTAGGCATTCAAGATATGGTCTCTGCCTGCAAGTGCGCTCACGAGCATGACAAGCGTCGATTTGGGCAGATGGAAATTGGTGATAAGTGCGTCAACCGCCTTGAACGTATAGCCCGGATAAATGAAAATATCCGTCCAGTCGCTGTCTTCCTGCATGTCACCGAACTTCGTGCCGACCGTCTCCAGTGTCCGGGCCGACGTCGTTCCGACTGCGACAACACGGCCGCCCGACCGTTTCGTGTTATTGATGATATCCGCTGTTTCCTGCGTGATGCGGTAAAATTCCGCATGCATATCGTGGCTTTCGATGTCTTCGACGCTCACCGGGCGGAACGTGCCAAGTCCGACGTGGAGCGTGATAAATACGACGTTTACGCCTTTTTCCCGCAAGTCATCCAGCAGTCCTTCGGTGAAGTGAAGGCCGGCAGTCGGTGCCGCCGCCGAGCCGCGCTCGCGGGCAAACACCGTCTGGTACCGGTCTTTGTCATCGAGTTTTTCGCGGATGTACGGCGGGAGTGGCATATCGCCGAGCTGATCGAGGATTTCATAAAAGATCCCGTCATAGATCATGCGGAAATAACGGCCGCCATGATCCGCTTCACCGATGCATTCCGCTTTCAGCAGCCCTTCGCCGAATGACACGACCGTGCCTGTTTTTACGCGCTTCGCCGGTTTGACGAGCGCTTCCCATACATCGTCTTCAGTTTGTTTCAGCAATAACAATTCAATATTGGCGCCTGTTTCTTCTTTCGTACCGAGAAGCCGAGCGGGCAACACGCGCGTATCGTTCAAGACGAGGCAATCACCGGCTGTCAAATACTCGGTGATGTCCCGGAAATGACGGTGCGCCGTGTCACCGGTGTCTTTATCAAGCACGAGTAGCCGGCTCGCTGTCCGGTCTGCCAATGGCGTCTGGGCGATCAGTTCTTCAGGTAAATTAAAATCGAAATCTTTTACTTCCATTACTCGTTCACAATCCTTATTTGAAATTCTGTTTCTGAATAAAATCTGCGTTCTTTTAGTCGTACCGCCCGCTCTGGGGAAGCTCCCGCTTTTCCTATGGTGGCGTCGCTTAAACTGCGGTTGTTTTTTGAGCATAATGACTTGGCTTGGAGCCCAAAAGATAAAAACCTTCTAAATTAAAGTTACTTGTTCTGTAACCAGCAAGAAGTCCCATTCATTTTCAGCCGCACCGCCCGCTCTGGGAGAGCTCCCGCCGCAAGCCCGGCAAACACCGCCGGTCTTACAGCCCCGCTTCTCCCGTAGACGCGCAGTGCTGAGATAAAATTTCCGTTTAAATTATTAAGATATAAACAAAATTACTCGATATTCGTTGATCCTATGCTTCCGGCAGCGCAAAGCCGAAGTGTTCATATGCCATATGCGAGGCGACGCGTCCGCGCGGCGTACGCTGGATGAAGCCAATCTGCAGGAGATACGGTTCATAGACGTCTTCGACGGTCGTCGATTCCTCGCCGATGCTTGCCGCGATCGTATCCAGACCAACAGGTCCGCCGCGGAAGCGCTCGATCATCGCTTCGATCAATTTGCTGTCGACGCTGTCAAGTCCGAGCGGATCGACTTGCAGCAGTTCAAGCGCCTGCTGCGCCATGTCGAGTGTGATGTCGCCATCACCTCGCACTTGCGCGTAATCCCGCACCCGCTTCAATAAGCGGTTGACGATTCGCGGGGTTCCCCGGGAACGCCGGGCGATTTCCACAGCCGCTTCCCGGGAGATGCCGGCGCCGAACAATTTCGCACTGCGCACTGCGATTTCCGTCAGCGCTTCCGCATCGTAATACTCCAGCCGGCTCATAACACCAAACCGATCACGGAGCGGCGCAGACAAGGCGCCCGCCCGTGTCGTTGCACCGATCAGCGTAAACGGCGGCAGATCGAGCCGCACAGTGCGCGCTTCCGGTCCTTTGCCTACGACGATATCCAGACAGAAATCCTCCATCGCCGGGTACAGCACTTCTTCAATTGCCCGGTTCAGCCGGTGGATTTCGTCGATGAACAGCACATCGCCCGGTTCCAGTGACGATACGATTGCAGCGAGATCGCCCGGCCGTTCGATGGCAGGGCCGCTTGTCATGCGGATGCCGACTCCCATTTCATTGGCGATGACGGATGCAAGCGTCGTTTTCCCGAGGCCTGGCGGGCCGTACAGAAGGACGTGATCGAGGCTTTCCTCGCGCATCTTTGCCGCTTCGATGAAAATCTCCAAATGCTGTTTAACTTTATGCTGGCCGATATACTGCGCTAAATACTGCGGCCGGAGCGACTGTTCAAAGTTCTCATCGAACTCCGATACCTCGCCCGCAATGATCCGTTCAGTCATAGCCGCCGCCTCCTCTTATTTCTTTTTTAATAATAGCTGCAAGCCCTGTTTCATATAGCCTTCTGTATCGAGATCCATTTCCGCAAGCTGCGGTTTCACTTTATTGATTTCACGTTCGGAATATCCGAGTGCACCGAGTGCCAGCATCGCTTCTTCCAGCTCCGCCCGCTCCTGCTGTTCCGGCAGGATCCGCTCCGGCGCATCACCGAATCCTTCATATAAATCCTTCAACTTCCCTTTCAGATCAAGAATCATCTGACGGGCGGTTTTCTTGCCGACGCCCGGGAATTTCGTGAGGAACGCCTCGTCTTCCCGTTCAATGGCATCAATCACATGCGACGGCTGGCCGGATGCCAGAATGGCCAGTGCGCCTTTTGGTCCGATGCCGGAGACGGAAATCAGCTTCCGGAACAACTCGCGCTGCTCGATGCTTTTGAAGCCGAACAGGAAATGCGCATCTTCCCGGATATGCTGGTGAATGAATACTTGCTGTGTTTCTTCAGACGAATGAAACACGTACGGGTTCGGCGTATAAATCAGCCAGCCGATTCCCCCTTGCTCCACCGTCACATATTCAGGCGTCACCCGTGTGACTGCCCCTTTTATGTAGTCGTACATATGCCTCGCTCCTTAAATGCAATAGCTCGATTATATCACAATTCCGTGCGGCCCGGGAGTATGACGGATACCTGCGAAGCCGGCCGTTTCATGTTAAACTGAAAAACGAAAAGGACAGGTGAATCCGATGACAAAAATGTACGGTGAAGAGCGGCGTGCGTATTTGCTGGAACAGCTCGCGACCGCAGGCGGTCCGCTCACCGGCACTGAGCTGGCAAAACTGGCGAACGTCTCCCGCCAAGTGATCGTAAGCGATATGACACTTCTGAAAGCGCGCAAGGAACCGATCATTTCCACGAGCCAGGGCTATCTGTATTTGGAAGACCGGAAAGAGCGCATCGTCAGCCGTCAGATTGCGTGCGTCCACCGGCCGGAAGATACAGCAAGCGAATTAAAGATTATTACAGCAGCCGGTGCCACAGTGAAAGATGTCACAATCGAGCATCCCGTATACGGTGAGCTGACTGCGAACGTGTTCGTCTCGACAGAACAAGAAGCGGAAGCATTCATTGAAAAAATCCGGAAAGCGAATGCCGGTTACCTGCTGGAACTGACGGAGGGTTTTCATCTCCATACGCTGACGGCGCCGAATGAAGCAGCCATCGAACGCGCGATTGTTGCCATGCGTGAACATGGATTTCTTATTGAAGATCAGGAAAGCTGATGCCGGAAAACCGGTATCAGCTTTTTGTGATTTGTGGTGGAAATTCAAATGAGTGGCTATTAAGATCGGCTGAGTGCACTTTAAAAGTGGCTGAACGAGTTTTAACACCGGTTGAAGTCACTTTAAGGATGGTTGAATTAACTTTAAGACCGATTAAGTTCGCTTTAAGATTTCTTGTGTCTTTTTTTGTTTTTTATTAACCTTCTGTAATTTAGTACTTTTAAACACCTCCCAATAAAAAAGCCGACCTGCTTCTGCAGATCAGCCCTCATACCTATAATACGATCCGAGCGATTTCACGTCACAGCCAAGAGCTTCGAGTTCTTCGAATGCCCCTTGCATCATGCGCGCCGCCGCGTCTTCTGTCACATCGACAATGAAGAAATAATCGCCAAGGCCGGTTTTCAGCGGCCGCGACTCGATTTTGGTCAAGTTGAGCTGACGCCACGCGAAGACTGACAGCACCTGATGAAGTGCGCCCGACCGGTCATCCGCCGGCAGTGAAATCATCAGCGTTGTCTTCACGTCCCCTTTATGATTCGGCAAGCCAAGCTTTTGGTTATCCCGGCTCAAGACGAAAAAGCGCGTATGATTGAAATGGAAATCATGGATATTGCGCTCGAGAATCGTCAGTCCGTATGTTTTCGCCGAAAATTCATTACCGATTGCGGCAATCGCGCGTTCCGGCAGCTCGCTCACCATTTTGGCGGCCGCTGCCGTGGACGTCATCTGCTCGAGCGGTGTGGACCGATACGTGTAATACAGGAATTTATGGGATTGCGCAAGCGCCTGCGGATGCGAATAAATCGCTTCAAATGCGTCCGCGTCCCGGTTATCCGGATGG
Source organism: Planococcus lenghuensis (assembly GCF_001999905.1). Classification (NCBI taxonomy): domain Bacteria; kingdom Bacillati; phylum Bacillota; class Bacilli; order Caryophanales; family Caryophanaceae; genus Planococcus; species Planococcus lenghuensis. Next base: position 1,420,290 of record NZ_CP019640.1, on the reverse strand, counting down.
ACAAGCAAATGCTGCTCGATCGGTGATGTTATTTCCGCAGCCACGTACAGCTCGACGTCATGAAACAAGTAATCGACTGTCAGCGAGACTGAACCTTCAAGCGCATTTTCCACCGGCACCACCGCATAGTCCACCGCACCTTCCGCCACCGCTTCGATGCATTCAGGTATGGTCGTATACGGCTTCAGGTTGTCATCGCCGAATAATCGGGCTGCGGCCAAATGCGTGAATGACGCTTTCGGTCCAAGATAAGATATCGCTCCACGGGTCGAATGTTCCATCATCTGCGGCTCCTCCTATGTACGGCCGCCGGACATGCCGGCAGCTTTATTGATCAAATCAGTCAATGAATTCGAAATCGTAATCGAGCAGACGAACGGTGTCGCCATTTTCCGCACCGCGTTCACGCAGCGCGTCATCAATGCCCATACCGCGCATCTGTCGCGCAAACCGGCGGGTCGAGTCTTCGCGGGAGAAATCGGTCATCTTGAACAGACGCTCGATTGCATAACCCGTCACGACAAACGCACCGTCATCATCGCGCGTGATGACAAATTCATCACCTTTTGCTTCATGCTTGTACAGCACTGCTTTATCAGACGCCAGTTCTTCTTCCGAGATGAGCGGGAACTCCGGCGTGACTTCGAGCAGGTCCGCAATCGCAAACAGCAGGTTCGACAATCCATCGCGGGATACGGCGGAAATCGGGAATACTTTGGCATCTTCCGGCAGTTTCGCCTTGAACGCTTTCAGGTTTTCTTCCGAATCCGGAATATCCATTTTATTCGCCACGATCAATTGCGGCCGTTCGGTCAGGCGCAAATTGTATTGCTTAAGCTCTTCATTGATCGTCACATAATCCTCATACGGATCGCGGCCTTCCATACCGGACATGTCGATGACATGCACGATGACGCGAGTCCGCTCGATGTGACGCAGGAATTGATGGCCGAGCCCGACCCCTTCATGTGCGCCTTCAATCAGTCCGGGCAGATCCGCCATGGCAAAGCTGCGGTTGTCCGGTGTTTCGACCATGCCGAGGTTCGGAACGATCGTCGTGAAATGATACGCGCCGATTTTCGGTTTCGCTGATGTGACAACCGATAATAACGTCGATTTCCCGACGCTCGGGAAGCCGACCAGGCCGACATCCGCCAGCACTTTCAGTTCAAGGACGACATCGCGCTCCACGCCCGGTTCGCCTTTTTCCGATAGTTCCGGTGCCGGGTTTTTCGGTGTGGCAAAGCGCGTATTGCCGCGTCCGCCCCGTCCGCCGCGGGCAATGACTGCCCGTTGGCCCTGTTCCACGAGATCCGCAATCACGGCGCCTGTTTCCGCATCCATGACGACTGTGCCCGGCGGTACAGGAACCACCATTTCTTTCGCTTTCCGGCCGTGCTGGTTTTTGCTCATACCATGCTCGCCGCGGTCCGCTTTAAAATGGCGTTTATAGCGGAAATCCATCAATGTCCGCAAACCTTCATCCACTTCAAATATGACGTCGGCGCCTCTGCCGCCGTCGCCGCCGGCCGGTCCGCCGTTCGGGACGTATTTCTCGCGGCGGAACGCCACCATTCCGTCGCCGCCGTCGCCGCCTTTCACATACACTTTTACGTGATCTACAAACATTGTATATTATCCCTCCAACTTCGCGGTCACAGTGATAATCGTATCCTGTTCCGCTTGCTGCTGTTCCACTGTCAGCACATCTTCCGGGTAAGAAGGCAGTGCCGGCAAATGACCGTTCAACAGGACGGTTATTTTAAACAGCGACTGTTCAGCACCAAGGCGCACGGTACAGACGGTTTCCGTCTCCATATCGCACGTTTCCGTGATGCCAATCAACAGCGCTTCAAGAAAATCAGTAAATTGCTGGTCCAACTCCTGCGGTGCCCGGTCGCCGCTGCATTCCACATTCACCAGGAATTCAGGAAAGCGCCACCCGGCTGTCAGCAGCCACTCTTCCGTGACCGGCAGCCCAAGCCGCACTAGACAGCTCTGTACTTTCGCCAGTTCCGCAAACTCCTCGATCAGCCCGCTGATCCGGTCCGTTTTCCCAAGATCGGCATTGATTTTAATGAGCTGGAGTTTATTCAAAAAATCGTGGCGCGCATGCTGCAGGGCTTCCGCTACAGTAAGCTTGTCCTTCATGTGTCTGATCCCGCTTTCCTGTTGTGTCTCCCCTTAGTATACCAACAGTTCCGCCAAAAGAAAAAGGGCTGCCGTTACGCAGCCCTTTTTCTCAAGTATTAAGCTTCCTGCACTGCAGGATACACGCTCACTTTTTTGCGGTCGCGTCCGTAACGCTCAAAGCGCACGATGCCGTCCGCCTTAGCGAAAAGTGTGTCGTCTCCGCCGCGTCCGACGTTTTCACCCGGATAGATCTTTGTACCGCGCTGGCGGTAAAGGATCGAACCGCCTGAAACGTACTGGCCGTCAGCGCGTTTAGCGCCAAGGCGTTTCGATTCGGAGTCACGTCCGTTTTTCGTTGAACCTACACCCTTTTTGGATGCGAAAAACTGAAGATCCAATTTCAACATTTGTTCCACCTCCTACCCTTTGAAGGTAATGGCAATAAAATCACCGTAGCCTTGTTCAATCGTCTGTAAGGAAACAATCATCGACCGGACAATGAGCTGTACTTGCTCATCCTTTACCCTGTCTGGCAGTTCCGGAAAACCGACCTGCAGATAACCGCTGTCGGCCTGCTCGATCGCAGGCTCAATCCCCGTCAGTTCCACAATGGCGTTCACTGCCCCGAACGAGACAGCGGAAGCGCCGGCACAGACGAGATCCTGACCGTGTTCTGCATAATCGGCATGTCCGGACATTTCAAACGAAGCAACCCGGCCGTCATGTTCCGTAACAATCACTTGGATCATCTTACAGGTTGATACCGTCGATTACGACTTTCGTGTAAGGCTGACGATGACCTTGCTTGCGCCGGTAGTTCTTTTTCGCTTTGTATTTGAAAACCGTGATTTTCTTCGCGCGTCCCTGTTTTTCGACTTTCGCCGTAACAGTTGCTCCATCAACGTAAGGAGCACCGACTTGCGTGTTGTCTCCGCCTACGAGCAGAACTTTATCGAACGTCACTGTGTCGCCTGCCTCAGCTGGAAGCTTCTCGATGAAGATTTCCTGGCCTGGCGCCACTTTCACTTGCTTGCCGCCTGTTTCAATAATTGCGTACATACTTGCACCTCCTCTTAGACTCAGACTCGCCTCTTCAGGTGATCCGCATGCGCAGATGCTTGAACCCGATTCGAGCGGTTACAGTAGCACGGGGTGCTACAAACATAACAGTATTATATTAGTACACCAGACAAGTGTTGTCAATGATTGCGCTACGAAAGTTTGGGAGCATCAGAGGACATGATTTCTTTATAAAAAAAGAAATAGCGGCAGGCGGACGCTTTCCGCGGGCACGGCTTCAGCCGCTTCCTTCGTTTCACTCAGTCCAGGGTCTTCAGCTCGTGCTGTTCCCGCCGGAGTCGCCGCCTGCCGCTCCTCTCATATTAAATCAAGTTAACAACGCTCCAGTCGCTCTATTAATTGCTTACAGTAATTAAACCAATCCATCAATGAATAATTATTAATCAAATTTGCAAAATGCAATTTTTCATCTTTCATTCCTTATTGATGTTTATAAGAAAATCCGTGCCGCTTTTTGGCATTAAAAAAGCTACCCTAATCAGGATAGCCCAGTAATCACTAGATAAGCATGTTTAGTATGAAAGCTTCTCTAAACAGTGTTCATTTAAACAGCAGCTTTCTTCACCGGAAGCTGCCGACCTGGTACTTCGAGCTGCGCTCTCTGGCCCGGGAACGGAACAGGGTAAACGCAACGCCGAAAAGCAGCAGGCCATTCATCAGCGCCGTCGGGAATAACCGGTAAACGAGGAATTCGCCCACCGGCATTGATGTAAAACCGATCAGCAGGAAGACGCCGTATAAAACGACTTCAAATGCAACCAGGATGCCGAAGCCGATTGCCGTGCCAATAATCGGCCGGTCGTCAAACCGGGAAGCCGTGAACGATGCGACGAGTGCCGCGACCGGAAAAAACAGCGCGTACAAGCCGACGATATCAATGAAAAACACGTCATGCATCACACCGAACACAAACCCCCACAAGACCGCATGCATGCGATCCGCATAGATGGCGATCATCATCAGGAAGATGAGCACGAACCTTGGGACGATGATAAAGAATTCATCGCTTACCCGGAATGGAGAAAACAGCGTAAAAATCGGTTCGATAAAAAACAACAGCAGAAGGATGAGCGGGATCAACGCCCGGTTCATTCCTCTTCGCCTTCCAGTCCGTTCAGTTCAACCGGTTCGATTTCAGGTGCAATCCGGTCAGCGATCATGACGTGGTCAAGCAGCGGGAATTCAGCTGACGGTTTCACATAAGCGAGCTTCGTCAGACCGAATTCGTCGACTGTCACTTCCGTGATTTCACCGATGACGATGCCGCGCGGGAACACCCCGCCAAGACCGCTTGTCACAACTTGCTGACCCGGTTGGATGTCCAAGTTCGATGCCACTCGCTTGAGCAGTAATTCCCCTCGCTCGGCATCATAGCCTTCGATCAATCCATGCACTTGCGCATCTGCACCCGTAACAATAGCTGATACGCGGTAATCCGCACTTTCAGATGTCAGAAGTTCGACTGTCGATGTGAGCGGCGTGACTGTTGCCACTTTGCCGATCAATCCGTTCGCCGTCATCACGGCCATGTTCGGGGCAATGCCTTTCGATGAACCTTGATCGAGGATCAGCCGGTTCTCCCATTGATCGGGATTGCGTCCGATGACATTCGCCTGGATCGGATTAAAATCCCGGAGGTCTTCTTCTTTACCGACGATTTTCCGGAGCTCTTCATTTTCGATCCGTAAATCCGCCACTTCCGCCTGCACGCTCGCATATTCCTCGAGCCGCGCTTTCAGCCGCCGGTTCTCTTCATAGGAATCGAGGAGCAAATCCGCCTGCTCGATTGCACCGGCGACAAATGACGCCGGACGCGAGATGATAGTCTGTCCGATACCGGCTGCATCTTTAATGAACTGCTCAGGCAGGGTTACATTATCCCGGTCCCGCAGCGAAAAGCCGATCAATGCGACGAGGATGATAACCCCCACCAGCAAAATGATCAGCCGCTTATTTGAAAAAAATCGAGGCATGAAATGCCCTCCTTATCTTTGCCGTGCCTGGCGGCGGGCCGGACGCATATTCTCGAGCGCCATGCCGGTACCGATGGCTACGCAGTCAAGCGGTGAATCTGCGACATTCACACCCATCTGCATTTCTTCACTCAACACCCGGTCGAGGTTCTTCAATAAGGCACCGCCGCCTGTCAGCATGATGCCCGTTTCAAGAATATCCACCGAAAGTTCCGGCGGTGTCGTTTCAAGTGTTTTCTTCACGCCTTCTATAATAGCAGAAACCGGCTCTTTGAGCGCTTCCGCCACTTCTTCTGACGTGATGGTCACCGTCTGCGGATGCCCCGTAAGCATATCGCGTCCGCGGATCTGCATGCTTTTGTTTTCCCGGTACACGCGCGCTGTCCCGACTTCCATCTTGATGCGCTCCGCCGTCGGTTCCCCGATCATGACATTATGTTTTCTGCGGACGTACGTCATGATGGCGTGATCCATCGCATCGCCCGCAATGCGCACCGATTCGCTGACGACGATGCCGCCGAGCGACACAACCGCCACTTCCGTTGTCCCGCCACCTATATCGACGATCATACTGCCGGCAGGTTCCCAAACCGGGAGTCCCACACCGATCGCCGCTGCGAGTGGTTCTTCAATGGTGAATGCGTTACCTGCACCCGCCTGATACGTGGCATCGATAATCGCCCGCTGTTCCACGGACGTAATGCCGTACGGTGCGCACACCATCACATTCGGCTTCCACAGCATGGAGCCGCCGGCCGTCTTCAATGCTTCCCGCAAATAATGCCGCATCATTGCCGCTGTCATATCAAAATCCGCGATGACGCCGTCTTTCATTGGCCGGATCGTTTCCAGCGTATTCGGCGTCCGACCGATCATCTTATATGCTTCCGAACCTACTGCCACAATTTCCCGTGTATGTATATTCCGGGTGACGACGGATGGCTCGCGCAGGATGATGCCTTGTTCTTTCATATATACGAGCGTATTTGCCGTTCCCAGATCTATGCCAACATCTTTTGAACCGAACCCGAACAATTAGGATCTTCCCTTCTGTGCTTCATTGCAAAGTTAGGGTTTATTATAGAGGAAAGCACGGGAAAGAAAAAGGGCTACATGACCCCCTTTTCCTTTAAGCTTGTAAATTGATGGTCACCTATTATCACATGGTCGAGCAATTCGACCCCGACAATCGAACCAGCCTCAGCCAATCGTTTTGTCACGTCAATATCCTCAGGCGATGGCGTCGGATTGCCGGATGGATGGTTATGCGCGCAGATGATGGACGCCGATGAACGGCGCACAGCTTCACGGAAAATCTCCCGGGGGTGCACGATCGAGGCATTGAGTGAGCCGACAAAGATCGTCTGCTTATGCATAATCTGGTTCTTTATGTTCAGGAACAATACCACAAAATGTTCTTGTTTAAGCGATGTCATATCCGCCATTAAGTAATCCGCGGCGTCTTTCGGTGACCGGATCGTGAACTTTTCATCGGTCTGCTGCTGGGCGAGCCGGCGGCCGAGCTCGACCGCAGCGAGCAACTGGACCGCTTTCGCTTCCCCGATTCCTTTGATCGCTGTCATTTCTTCAATCGTCGCATCCTTCAGCTCATGGATTTTCTCGACGTGCAACAGAACGCGGTTCGCGAGCTGCAGAACGGATTCGTCTTTCGTCCCCGTCCGGAGCAAGATGGCGATCAGCTCCTGATTCGACAAGCTCATCGCCCCTTGGCGGATGAGCCGTTCGCGCGGCCGGTCGGCGATATGCACATCGCGGATCATCAATTCCATCATTCCGCTCACCCCTCTTCTCCTCCTTTTACGGAAATATAACCGCAGCTGTCGAGTAAATGAGCCAGACGGCTGATCGGCAAGCCGACGACATTGTTGTAATCCCCATAGATTTTCTCGACGAACAGTTTCCCGGCGGTCTGGATGCCGTAGCCGCCCGCTTTATCATACGGATCTTCAGTTGCAACGTATCCGCTGATCCATGAGGCGGGCAGGTCCCGGAATGTCACTTCCGTCCGCTCGTAAAATGGCATCGATTTCTTCCCGTCGATGACCGCCACCGCCGTCACGACGTTATGCATGTGACCGGACAGCTTCTCCAGGTAATTTCGTGCTTCCTCGGCATTGGCCGGCTTCAGTAACACCTCGTTTTCCCAAACGACGATCGTATCGGCACCGATGACGATATGGCCGGGATGCGCGTCGGCGACTTCGCGCGCTTTCTGTTCCGCTGTTTCCGTGACATACGCGATCGGTGAATAAAAATCCTTCGGGTCCGGCTCCATCTTTTTGCTTGGAATCACGTCGAACGGAAATCCGAGCGATGCAAGCAGTTCCTGGCGGCGGGGCGAAGCCGAAGCGAGAATGATCGGGTAATTGTTTTTGAATTGCATGGCAGTCCACTCTCCTTTCTATGACTATAACCAAAAATCGGGAGAAGGAAAATTGTGCAGGAAACGTGAAAACGGGGATTTGGAGAAGGAAGTGTGAGGAAACTAAGGTTTTCAATAAAAAAAGCCGCCAAAGGGCAGCCAAGGAAGATGAAAATATTGATTTATCGAAATCGTTCCTAGCCGGCGCTTTCCGCGGGCGGTCCATCGAGCCTCCTCGTCGCTTCGCTTCTCCGGGGTCTCGATAAAACCGCTGATTCCGCAGGAGTCGCCGGCTGTCGCTCCTTCTTTAAGACAACAGAAAGTAGACAATCAATCCAGATAACTAGATTAGATCCTCAACTCCTGTCCTTATACAATGCCTACATGCGATTGTTACTTGCATTGTTCCGCAAGATTCCTGCCTGCATTCCCGCTCAAGTTATTCAGTTCTTTTAGGCAGATAAAGAGTTTACCATAGCCCCATGTAAAGGGACATGAGTTGGCTGCCCCAGAAGTAGACGATGACGGAGGCAAGTGCAATCCACGGACCGAACGGAATCGGTGTTTTGCGTCCTTGTTTTGTGACACGGAGCTGGATGATCCCTGCGACTGCTCCGATGAGCGATGCCAGAAACAGCGTCAGTAAGGTTCCGGCTGTACCAAGCACGAGGCCGATGACAAAGAATAATTTGATGTCACCACCACCCATGCCGCCTTTTGAAACGAGCGCAATAAGCATAAGTAAGCTGAATCCGACGAGGCCGCCGACGATTGAATCCCACCAAGGATTGAGCGGCACGAACAGACGGGCCACGAGCAGCACGGCACCAATCGGCAGCAATACTTTATCCGGAATGAGCATATAGGCAATGTCCGAGACCGTAATGATCACGAGCAGTGATAAGAATAAAACTGCTACGAAAAATTCCGGCGTCAGGCCGAACTGCAAATACGCGCCGGCAAACAATAGCGCCGTGACGAATTCCATGAACGGATATACCCAGCGGATGCGCTCGCCACACGACCGGCATTTCCCTCGCAGCACGAGAAACGACAAAACTGGCACAAGATCACCCGCGGTCAGCCGGCGGTCACACGTCGTGCAATGCGACGGCGGATACGCGATCGATTCCCCGACCGGAATCCGGAGGCCGGCCACATTATAGAATGACCCGAATACGAGACCAAACGCGAACACAAATAATGCAATAACGATTTCCATTCCACTCACACCTTTTTAAAAAAGACCGGCTTGCGCCGGTCTCATTCGTCTTCAGAATTCGTGTCACCATTGATAGGAAGCGGATTGACTTTTGCTGCGGGCACCGGTGCATCCACCCGTGGCGCTGTGTTTTCCAATGCAATCAGATCCGGCCGGTAAAACGCCGAGAAAGAAATCGACACTTCCATCGGTTCGTTCTCTGTTTCAGCAACCGTCATTTCCTCATATGAAGAAAACTCAATGGCATCCACGACCATGATCCGGTCCATTTTTTCAATTTCTGTGATGAAATCAGTGATGTTCTCATAATCTTCTGCCCGGAATGATACGTTCGTCGTAACCACTTCAATCTGCTCCACGCCTTCAACAGGTGCAGGCATTGTGAACGGACCTTGAGCAAACTCAACAGAGTTCACAAACGTACCGGACATGAATTCCGCTTCTTCAATCTGCAACAAAAGGCGATCTGCAAGCGGCTGGACCGGCACTTCCTGCTGCAGCATGCGAGCGCTGACCGGCTCGGCAATCGGCAAATTCATAAGTTGGTCTTCCAGCGCAATGACTACTTCCCGTTCAGATGAAACGATCAATTCTGCTTGTTCCCGAGCAGAATGGGCCGGCGCGTACATCTTGAAATAGGAATAAGCCGCAACAGCGAGAAGGAGAACAACTGCCAGGATGACCAGCGCCCGTTCTTTCTGGCGTTTCGTTAAATTACTCATCTGCCGGCACCTCCTCTGCTGGTGCTTGTTCTGCCAGAGCCGCTTCTGATGCCGGAACAGGTTCTACGGGAGCAGTGCCGTCAACCGGTACATCCGCTGTTGTTGCAGGTAGCGTTTCCCCTGCAACAGTTGCGGCGTCAGTAGCTGGAATCCGTTCATCAACGAACGTCATTTCGTAAGAAGCGACGTAGCGGGGGAGAATCATTGTATCTTCCTCGTCTACCTCTTCCTCCGCTTCTTCTGTTACCAGATCTTCTGTAGCCACTGACAGCAAGGACACATCACTCAAAAGCTCTGAATTTTTTAAGTGAGTCAAATAAAATGCAGCTTCCCGCGCATTATCGAATTGAACGTCGAGCTTTGCTGTGTTAGGACCTGTGTAAGTGAATGTCTGAAAGAACCCTCGAGCTGGCAGAAGTGAAGCAAGTTCCGTCAAAAGAGGGACAGTATCATATTGATAACTTTGTGCCCACGTAACGGTTGCTTGAAGTTCCTGTTCTTCACTTAACCCGGATCGCATCGCAATTTCATCCCGCAATTCGGTTTGGAGGGCAGCCAGTTCCTGGCTCTCGGCCAAAAGTAGCTGCTGCTGGTTTTCTTCTGATTTCGTCAGAAAGAAAAAGACAATCCATAAAAGAAGGGCCGCAAAAAGAAGCGCAATGACTGCGATGATGACAGTCGGATTATTTCGTTCCTTCTGCGGCAGCAGGTTAATATCGACGAGCATACACTACACCTCTTTCAGGGCCAATCCGATTGCGCGATTGAAGCGAGCCGGTACGGCTTGTTCTGTATCTGACGGAATCGGTTTTAAAACGATGGGCATGACCGGAACCGAGAATCGCTGTTCCATTAACTGCTGAAACGCTTGCCAATCCTCGAATTCACCGTTCGTGACGATTTTAGAAACGCCCATTTCACCATTTTGCATATTATAACGGTAGAAGTTCGCTATTTTTTCGGCTTCTGTATTGATCAGAGCCACTTTCTCCTGTTCGCCAGTAACCATTTCTTTACTGAAATCGACGTGACGCATGAATAATGGATAATGGCCATTAAAGATGGAAACGGTAACGGAATCCTTATACACATCAAGTAACATTACATGCTCATCAGCTGAGAAATCATGCTGCATGTAAGCGAGCCGATAAAGTGCGAGCGGTGAAATGTCTGCAACAAGCGGTTTCATCTTTGACTTTGATAACGAGTCTTCATATTGCTTCAAGACCGATTCTTTGGAAGCGATGATGATGGCTTCTGGCGATTCTCCGTCGGTCTTGTATGGAACGACATCAAATGCAGGATCATCAAACGGCAAATGCAGCGTCGATCCGATTTCAATAAAGAAGTAACCTTTCAGTTCGTCTGTCTGCACGTCGTGCGGATAAGGAACTTTGCGGATAACCACAAATTCGTCCGGCGCAAGAAACCGGACGAATTTTTTGGAGAGCTTCCACTGAACGACTGCCTCATCCAGCACCGACGCCAGCGCTTCCGGGTCAATCACTTTGCCATTCTCGATCGTACCGAGCGGCAACATGATTTCATCTGCAAAATCCAGCTGGAGCGGCGAAGCCGCTCTCAGCTCAACACAGCGAACTGCATCTTCTTCAATTGTCACCGTCATCACGCGGGTGCGTCGGTTTAGAAATGAGGGTGCGAGCTTCATGGAATCAACTCCAATTCTTTATCTTACTACTCCGATTGTATTCGCTGCACCTGCCACTCCACCAAATGTGGTTCCGTTTCCTTGTCCATTTGGCATAGCACCAATTTGATCAATCGTTGTAGCAGTGAAAGTTAATACTACATCCCCTAATGCAGTGTTTGTACCTGTAATAGTTTCAGCATCGTAATCAACAAATACGTTAGTAGCAGAAGCACCGTCAAAAGATCCTGCATCATCAATGTATCCACCAGCTTCGAGTTCGCCTAAAGTTACTCGAGTATCAGGAGTAGGGGTAGTGGGATCTACCGGTGTATCAGCCTCATAGAGATTTGCAGCATTAATTAAGTTAATTGCATCCGACTTAACTGCCCCCACTCGGCTATTCTCGATAATTCCTGCAATAGCTGGAATCGCGATTGCAGCGATGATAGCCAAAATAACAATAACGGCGAGAAGTTCGATCAGCGTGAGTCCACGCTCATCTTTCAGTTTCTTTTGAAGCAGTTTTTTCATTCTCTTTTCCTCCTTAAGTTTTCTAAAAATTTAGTACTCTTTGAGTACATTTTTATTATATCAATTGTCTTGATAAAAGCAATAGCTTTTTAGATATTTTTATTCACTTTTATAGAAAAATTTATTAATTTTATCCTACAACTTGTCCACGTTCTCGAACATCTCAAACATCGGCATCATGATAGCTAGTACAATGGTACCTACCAAAGCGGCCAAAATAACAATCATTAAGGGCTCGATCAGCGCCTTTAGACGATCGGTTTCCGCTTCGACTTCTTTCTCGTAGAAATCAGCAACTTTAGAGAGCATATGATCCAGCGCACCGGTTGATTCCCCAATCGCGATCATATGCGGAATAAGTGGTGGGAACGCCCAATGGTTCTTCATCGGTTCGGTCATAGAACCACCTTTATGAAGCGCTTCTCGGGATTCCCGAACGACTTTTGCCATCACTTCATTGCCGACCACTTTCTCAACCATCGTCATGGCTTGGAGAATCGGTACCGAACTTGAAAATAATGAGCTTAATGACCGGGTCATTCGCGCGAGCGCGGATTTCTTCAAGATCTTCCCGAATATAGGCAGTTTTAATAAAATAGTGTCAAGCGCCATACGTCCTTGTGGCGATCGTCGCGTTAGTGTCAGAACTATAGGAATAATGAGTGCGACAAGTACCAGCAGATACCAGTATTGCTGTACAACTTCACTCGCCCCCATGACAAATTGCGTCACGAGCGGCAATTCCCCGCCGAAATCATTAAACATATCGACGAACATCGGCACGATAGAAGTCAGCAGGTAGATCACAACACCAATGGCAAGAAAAGCAACGACAACCGGATACGTCAATGCGGAAATAACTTTCTGTCTCGTCTGGTACGCTTTCTCATAATGTACCGCCAGCCGATCAAGCGATTCGTCAATATTCCCTGTCATTTCTCCCGCACGGATGAGATTAATCGTGAGCGGTTCGAAAATCTTCGGATGTTTGGCAAATGCATCGGATAGTGAATTCCCTGTCCTTAGTTCATCTCCGACTTTATCCAATGCTTTAGCGAGCGCTTTTGACTCCACTTGCTGAGCCAGTATCTCGATAGCCGCGACAATCGTTACACCAGCCCTCATGAGCGTGGCGAACTGACGCAAAAACATAATGAACTGCTCGCGCTTTACAGGGGCACCGATTGAAATATCTTTTGTCAGCGTCGTTTCTTTCGCTTCCCGGATATCGGTGATGCGTACGCCTTGATCCCGCAGCATTTCCACCGCTTCTCGGCGGCTCTGAGCGGTTACTACGCCGCCCCTCACGCGTTTATGGTCACGCCCTTCATACTGAAAACGAGCCATGTTACTCCTCCTCTGTTAAAAAAGGCTGGGCTACTTGCTTACTGATGAGTCCTCGCGTTAACAGTTCCTGCACAGATGTTGACATCATGTGCATGCCCATTGCGCGGTTCGTCATGATGACGTTCGGAATCTGGTGTACTTTTTCTGTACGGATCAAGTTGCCGATCGCCGGGTTGTTGATCATGATCTCCGTTGCAGCTTTGCGTCCCTGCCCGTCAATTGTCGGCAGCAGTCGCTGGGAAATAACGGCTTTCAAAATACCGCCGAGTTGCGTCCGCACTTGAGACTGCTGTTCACCTGGAAATGCATCAATGATTCGTTCCACAGTCGAAGCGGCGCTCGATGTATGGAGTGTCGCCAGAACTAAGTGACCGGTTTCTGCAGCAGTGATCGCTGTCGAAATCGTTTCCAGATCGCGCATCTCCCCGACGAGCAGCACGTCCGGGTCTTGACGGAGGGCTGCACGCAATCCATTCGCAAACGTCTGCGTATCAAATCCGACTTCCCGCTGGTCAATGATGGATGAACCGTGATTATGCAAATACTCGATCGGATCTTCGAGCGTGATGATATGTTTCGATAAATTTTCGTTGATATGCCGGATCATCGCTGCGAGTGTCGTCGATTTCCCTGAGCCCGTCGGTCCGGTGACGAGGATCAGGCCCTGATGTGTTTCCGCCAATTTTTTCAGTACTTGCGGTACTTGGAGGTCGTCGACTGTCGGAATCTTCGTCGGAATCGTCCGGAAGGCGTGCGACATTGATCCGCGTTGCTGGAATGTGTTCACACGGAACCGGCCGACTCCGTCCAAGGAATAGGAATAGTCCATTTCGCCGCGCTCCACAAATCGATCCCACATTTTTGCCGGCAGTATTTGCCGGGCAATGACTTCTGAAACTTCCGGGGTGATTTTTTCTTCGCCATACCGCTTCAATTGACCATGCACACGGAAAATCGGCGGAACACCGACCGTTATGTGGACGTCCGATGAACCGAGTTTGTGCGCGGTGGTCAATATTTCATCTATATTAACTAGCGTCTGTACGTCCTCAGTCGGCAATTGCAACTCGAAGCACCTCTTCCGTCGTAGTGTGTCCTTGCTGTACTTTCATCAGTCCATCATCAATCAGGAAAACAGTGTTTTCCTGGACAGCGATGCGCCGGATATCTGCCGCAGACCCACCGGAATTGATGACCGTCTTCATTTCATCTGTAATAACGAGCACTTCATGAATCGCCATCCGGCCCTTGTAACCACTCATATTGCATTGCGGACAACCGGATCCGCGAGCGATTTCATGAATTTCCAGTCCGCGTTTCCGGAAAATTTCCTGTTCACGCATGGTCGGTTTATGTATCTCCCGGCAATCGCGGCATACCCGCCGGATGAGCCGCTGGGCAACGACCGCATTGAGTGATGCCGTGACGAGAAACGGTTCGACGCCCATGTCCATCAGTCGGGTAACGGATGCAATCGAGTCGTTTGTGTGAATGGTCGACAGAACGAGATGCCCTGTCAGTGAAGCCCGGATGGCGATTTCCACTGTTTCTTTATCCCGGATTTCCCCGACCATGACGATATCCGGATCTTGCCGGAGAATGGAACGCAATCCTGCTGCAAACGTCAGGCCGACGTTCGAATTTACCTGGATTTGATTGATGCCTTCCAATTGATACTCAACCGGATCTTCAACTGTAATGACGTTCACTTCTTCGCTATTAAGTTTACTGAGCGCTGCATAAAGCGTGGATGATTTCCCGGATCCGGTCGGCCCTGAAATAAGCACGATGCCGTTCGGCTTATCGATTTCCCGCATGAAGCGTTCCATATTGAGTTGCCCGAAACCAAGTTTGGCGATGTCGGTCAGATTGCTTCCGAGATCCAAAATCCGCATTACGATTTTCTCCCCGAAAACCGTCGGTAGCGTGGATACCCGGAGGTCGATCGGACGCAAATCCACTTGCGTTTTTATGCGCCCATCCTGCGGCACTCGGTGTTCAGTGATATCAAGATTCGCCATGATCTTGATCCGGGCGATCATCATGCCTTGCATGCTTTTCGGCAAAACCCGTTCATTGCGGAGTGTGCCATCAATCCGGTAGCGGACAACAATCCGGTTTTCCTGTGGATCGAGATGGACGTCACTCGCTTTTTGAGTCACTGCATTTGATAACAGCTGATTGACGAGCCGGACAACCGGCGCATCCATATCAAGCAATTCATCCGATTGATCTTCCTCATCCTGCTCCAGTCCATCAAGCAGATCATCAAAAGATTCTTCTTCATAGTATTTCGTGATGGTTTTTAAAATGTCATCTTTTGAAGCGATCGCCGGCTCTATTTTAAATCCTGTAATCAGCCGGAGATCATCAATTGCAATAACATCCATCGGATCCGCCATCCCGACGTACAGTTTGTTGCCTTCCACTTTTAAAGGGACAAGCAATTTCCGCTTCGCAAATTCTTTCGGCACGATATTGAATAGTCTCGCTTCAAACGGATAGCGGAACAGGGACACATGTGGAATGCCCAACTGCACTTCGAGTGTTTCGATCAATTGCTGCTCTGTGATGAACCCCCGTAAAAGGAGAGCATCACCTAGCTTCTGGTCAGTCGCTTTGTCGTCCAGTGTATCTTTCAGCTGCTGTTCTGTAAGGAGCCCTTGTTCAATCAGGATGTCGCCGAGTCTTCTCCGTGTTACAGCCATCCCCGATCACTTCCCTTCATTTCCCCGACCCGATCAGGTTACCGCCTTTATCATACGATTCATTTTCTGAATCCGTGCTGTCATCAGCTGAATCTCCCTGATCCGAGTCTGTGCTGTCTGTCTCTGAATCTTCTCCACCTTTATCAGTGGCAGTGCCATCAGTTGTTGTTCCGCCACCCGTTGTGGAAGTGCCGTCAGTTGTTGTTCCATCTGTCGTTGTTCCATCTGTGGTTCCGTCTGAAGACGTGCCATCAGTCGGTGTTCCATCGGTAGATGTCCCATCTGTTGTGCCGTCCGACGCAGTTCCGTCTGTTCCAGTTGATTCTGCCGCTTCTAATGGATACACTTCCACTTTATGTGTCGGTGGATAGAAGTCCGTTGAGACGACTGTCGTCTCAAGCACGTTGTCTTCATTATCGATGGCAAGGCGGTTAACAGTTGTCCGGAGACCATCCTCTCCTTCTTCCTTAACTTGTTTGCCTGAAGTGACAAGTGCGCTGTACTCTTTGATCGTACGCGGTTCGACGATTTCCGGCGCCTGTGCGTACACATCATAGGTGTACACAAACGGGTAGCCTGTTAATGCTACATACAGCGATTCAGCGGATTGATCAGCGTTCAATATAAATGAACTATCCGTCGTATTCGTGAAGGCAAAATCGATGCCCAGATCCTGGTCGATTGCCGCCTCGAAGCCAAGCGGGACCGTTTCCGGGATCTTCGTTCCGATCGACCGCTGTTCTACTGTAAAACTCGTCTGCAGCACCAGGTTATAAAGAGCCGATGCGACTTCAGTCAACGCTGCATCGCTGATGGAATCCAGGTTTCCGGCTTCAATGGATTCAAGAAGAGAAAACGTCTCGCCCGGTGCAAGCTCTATGCCGTCCAGTACTTGCGCGACCAGGGCGGCTTCCGGGCTCATCGCCGGGAAGATCGTTTCAGCTGTGATACCTTTGATAAAATCGGCCGCATCGGTGCTGATCGATACCCGGCGGTTACCGCTGCCAAGCGCATCAGCGAGCATGCTGTTAATGTTCGTGATATCTTCCGCACTGAATGTGACTGTCGGGAAATTCTGGGATAAAAATACCGCCGTCGCTTCTTCCGATAAACTCACATCCAATTTATTCCGTTCGCCGGTTTCAGCAGTCGCTACGCTTTCTTCTAATAGAAGCTCTGCGGCATCCATCGGATAATCCGCCACTGCATCCATGTATACGACTTGCAGGGTTGTACCGGACTGCCAACCGGCGAGTTGCTGCGTAAGGGCAATTTTCGCTTCCCTTTCACTGACATTCGATACATCGACAGAGCCGATTCTCGTGTTGCTGCCGAATTCCCGTTCAGGAAACAATAATTTATCGACTGCAAACGCACCGGCATTGGCAAGACCGAAAAACGCGAGTGCGGAAACTGCGATAACGGAAAACAATTGAAGAACAATTTTATTATTCACGGCCCTGCTCCTTTCCGATCGGTTCGATTGATGCCATACCGGTCGCTGATTCTGGTTGCTGATTGACACTTTTGATTTCAGGAAGCTTTCCCGGTTCCGCTTTTTCAAGCATCGGTTGCTTTACATCTAAATCTTCAGGCATATCAGCGAAAGCCGACACTGCCTGTTTTTCATCGTATTTCGCAAATCCGAAAGCACCGAGGAACGATACACATACAAGCAGCAACAGCACCAGATAGAACGGATAAAGCGTCTGGAGAGTAATACCGAGCAATGCCAGTACCGCTCCTGCAGTAATCAGTCCGAATTGCTTCATATCCCCCCGCTGTTTTGCAATCCAATACATGAACGGCAGCACCAGTAACGACAGTATGATGAACACCAGTAGTTTGATCATTTTGTCACTTCCCCATTCGCTAGCTATTTTCTCTCCCGATGTTCCGGTTTATTTAGTACAGAATCTTGATGTCGATACCTGGATCCAAGATGTTTGGAACAGCGACTTCAGTCGTTTCTGTCACAGAGTCCTTCAATGTAACTCCGCAGGCATTCAGGAAAGTTGTATAATCTTCAATCCTGACTACTGATTTCGAACGCTCCTCGACTTTATTGCCGGTCAGCACGAATTCTTTACGGGTCGCTCCATCGTTGTAACGAGTAAAGTAGATCAACTTCCCGCTATTGGTGAATTTGACTTCATTAGCCAATCGTTTCAAATGGTCGGGGTTGATCCGGTCAATATCGATACAGAAGTTCGAGTAATTATCGATTTCGATATTTTGCCCCCAGATGAGATCTCCTGGAGTCGCCTCTGTCAAACCAAGAACAAGGAAATTCGTATAGTAGAGATTCTGGATGTTGCTTCCAACATTTAGTTCTTTGACAATGATGGTCTGTTTCGAGTTATTCTTCCCTAGATTGATCAGGTTATTACCGGTAAGGAGCTCACCGTTGACGAGCAAATTAGCATTGATTAGATTATTCATGTTCTTAATGGCTTCTGCATCATCAGGATTGACAACAATCGTGATTCCTTTGAAATCCAGCGAGTTGCACTCAGTGGTACAGATGTTCTCAACAAAGTTATCCGTATACACTTTGAACAATTCAGGATCAAGGCCACCCGCTTCAATTTGAGTAATTAAATCCGCCAAGTCGGTACTGCCATCTAGCAGACATTCAAAAGGTGCGGAATATCCACTTGGATTCGCGATAATATCAGCCACCAATTGAGTGCACGAAATAGTCGGCTTCGACGTGCTGAAAACATCCTCATAAGTGACAGCTTCTTTATCCACAGGCACAACGGTTTCGATGATCAATGATTCACTTGGGTTCAGGAATGTATTTGGCACATCTATCTTGAATAGCGCATCCAGCGTTTTCGTAACACTTTTGGATGTCCCGGACATTCCCAGTTCCACTTCAATGAATCTGATTTTCTTATCCATTGTCGTGGCAAGTGATATATCTTCTTCTGCTGCGTTTAGTCGGGTGCCGGCTGCAGAAGTAATGGAGTAATTGATCTGGTCTGCGGAAAAAGGAATGACTTCTGTTCCTGAATTCGCTAATGTATCTAATGCTGCGATTTTGTCTTCAATCAGTTTGATGTAAAGCGTTCGCATTTTCTCGTCGATCTCTGCTTCCCGGAGCGGAATATCCGCCGGATCGTCGCATTTGGCCTCCCGAGCTTTAATACAGTCGATAAGAAGATTAATCTCTGTCTGTGTTTGAATGGCAATATCTTGCTTAATCAATTGCAGTTCCCGTTCAAAATCGGAACTGTAGAACCGGGCGCCCATTTCCGCTGAGGCGACTGATTGATTCGATGTATCAATCGTCTGCTCCTGCTTAGCATTAGTCAGTGACTTCATCATGAATGTCGCTGACATCGTGAGAAAAAGCACAACGATCAGCAGTACCACGAGAAGTGCATATCCTTGCTGATTCTTCAATAGCTTCATCTGTCCCGCTCCCTTCAATTCATACCCGTGAGGACCCGGGTCAGTGTAGTTTTTATGGAAAGCGTCCGCTTTGGATTCTGCAAGTCTGTGATGACCAATGTCAGGTCGGTGTGCGTCTTTTCAGGTTCGATGTTCGCAATGATGTCTGCTACACTGTCGTGCGAATCAACCGTCGTAGCATTAATGACTGTCCCTGTGAAATCGTACTCTTTATCAATCGTTTCCGTAGCGCAATTTCCAGGAGCTTTACACGAATCGACCTTAATCCTATTATTTTCAAATGTTACCGTGTATGTGCTGTTCAGGCGATGTGTATTCGAAAGGCTGGTAATGATTAAATTTGCATCTTGCTGAAGTTGTGTTTTTGTCGTCTCCATGTCGGTGTGTTTGAATCCGATCGATAAAGTGGTCCACGCTGTAACGGCGATCAACGCGACCAGCATCAGCGCTCCCAATAGTTCGACGAGTGTGATCCCTTTTTCATCCAGCTTCATTTCATCCACCACCCGCGCTTGCTACAGGGGCCGCTGGGACTGCTGTATAAGCCAAATAGGAAAAAGTTTCACTGCTTAAGCGGTAATTTCCACTTCCCGGTGTGCTTTCCTGCAGAACTTTCAAGTGAACCTTATAGAGCTTCTGCTTATCAGCAACTGAGCAGGTGCCGGCATCAGGGGCAGCAGCATCGGGGTTGACCGACTCAGGATTCAGAAATGGTTCACACTTCAAGTAAACATCAACCTCATACCGGTAATCGCCGTTTTTCTGATACCGAATGTAATCCGCAGTCTTGGATATCCAGGAATACCCGGCAGCACTCATCTCGCTGCTGATTTTCGTGTCCGTTAAATAGCTTGGGGCAGCGGCGAGCATGTCCTCAGCAGTCGGTTCAGCAGGAAGATCAAGCAATTGCTTTTCCCATTTTGTCCGCTCCGTCACATCTGCCATTTCCTGTCTGGCCAAGTTCATCGTACTCAGTTTCGCTTCGGTTTTTACATTAAAAAGAGTCATCTGCGGAAAGACCGACATGATTCCGACGAATAGAATCCCCAATATGACCAACGCCGCAAGAACTTCGATCAATGTCAGTCCATCCTGCTTGGCAATTAAGACTTTTTTCACTCTTATCACCCCGTCCTTTAGCTAATTCCGGCATATTACTTATTATTCCAAGACCGCATGTAATGTTATCTAAAAATTCACTTAAGAGAATTATCACATGTTGCCCGGGATTTTGCACTATTTTTTTGCGTAAAACCTGATTTTTTTACATAAAGTCACCAAAAAACCAGGCAGGACAAGGAAAATAGGCACGAGTTATGGAAGTTCGCTCTGCCGGAGGTCCTTAAACTCAGTCATGTACCGGCACTTGGAATCTTTTTTCGTCATTCGGGACTTTTTTATTTTATATAATCATTATTTCCTATACTAATTATCATAAAGAACTATAAATTGTTCTAGGATATTTTGACCTATTTTGGCGATTGAAGTAAAAAAAGAGACGATTGTCTCGTCTCTTCACATTTTCGCATAAGCTGCGACTTTATTGCGGCCGGCTTGTTTAGCTCCAATGTATAATGCCCGGTCGGCATTGCGGATCAGTCCCATGGCGTCGTCGCTGTCTTCCGGCGCGCTGGCGATGCCGATGCTCATGGTGATTTTCACTTTCTGCAAGGTCCGGCCCTCGTCGAGATCGGATTGGATTTCAAAATCATGGTCTTCGATCCGCTTCCGCAGTTTTTCGCCGAGCAAAAGCGCCAGCGTTTTACTGTAATCCGGCAAGGCGACGATGAATTCCTCTCCCCCGTAGCGGGCGATGATTCCGGCCTCTCCGACTTCTTCTTCAATCAGCCGGGCGACCCGGATCAGAACATCGTTGCCGCTTTGGTGCCCGTAACGGTCGTTGATGGATTTGAAGAAATCGATATCCATCATGATGAGGGACAGAGCGTCCATTTCGCCTTTATTCACCTGCTGCACGAGCGATTCGAGCCGGTCTTCAATATAGCGGTAATTATAGAGCTTTGTGAGTCCGCAGCGTTCACTGCGGGCAATCGCCGATTGAACGAGTCCCGCCCGCTCGAGTGAGACTGCGAAATACGAGCACAGCATCTCGAGGATCTTCAATTGATGATGGACAAAGACGTTTTTCTTACGGGCCGCCACAACGAGGATGCCTTCTGTGATTCCATTCCGGCTGATCGGGAGCGCCATCAGGCTTTCTGCGTCAGCCGCGATATGACCGAGTGTCAGCCATTCCCACTCTTCTCTGCTGTGGTAAATGACAGGTTTTTTTCGCGCAAGTACATGCCCGGCAACCCCTTCTGAGCGCTGGCAGATCGGGAATTCCTCATCCAGGAAGCGACTGTCCTGCCAGCGGCGGAGCATTGCAAAATCGCCTTGTTTGCGCCGGTGGTCGATCAGATACACATAGTCAACCGGCAATAACTCCGCAATGCGGACGACGAACAAATCGAGCACTTCGTTTGATGTCATGCTGCCGGCCAGCTGATGGCCGATTGTGACGGCGATCTTCAAATCACGGTTGATGCGTTCGGAATCCGAATACATGCGAAGAAAATAGGACACGATGATAAACGGCAGACCGAGCAGAAAGACGCCATATACGCCGACATGGGCTTCCACCAAGTACAGGATGAGGGTGAATGGAAAAATGGTGAGCATGATACAGAAATCCCAAATGGTATCAATCGTGATAAATTTCGTTTCTTCGTCAATGATCAGTGAATAAAAATACAGGATGAAATGGTTGGCCAAAAAATAGATGAGCTGAAACAAAAGCCCGTAAAAAAACACATGGCCCAATGCTTCACTTCCGATTTCACCGCCGTAGACAAAAAAGACCGTTCCGGCAATAATAGATACCGCAAAAAACATGAGGGAGTTGAACGGCAATCGCAAGTACACGGGTTCACTGCTGCGCGCCCGTAAAATGACGAATACGGCAGACAGCTGGATGACGATCATTTCCATGAATAAGCCATATTTCAGGAAAATGGCGAGCGTCGCCCATTGAACGATGAATATTGAATTGCCGTTGATCGTTAACGGAAACAGCATCATGAACACAGCGAACGCGGCGAACACAAGCAAATAAGAGAGGTCCATTTCGGCTGGCGGGCTTAGCCTGTACACCATGTAAAACCCCGATGGCACAAGTAACGTCCAGAGCGACCAGAGAATCACCGCCCGCTTTTTATAATCCACTGATGCTCACTCCCCCATTTCCTTGCGTTACTTCGTATCTTGCCTGTTTATTAATAAATGACGTATTTCAGCTAATAAATAAAGTGAACCCGTGACTAAAGCCACTTCATTTTTATGCAATACAGGTAATATATCACAGACCTTTTGGATTGTCTTTACTTTTCCTTTACTTTCCAAATATAAATTTTTTGCCACCATCGCCCGCTCATGCGGAAAATCGACAAACGTGAAGTTATCGCTGATTTCTTCCAGTTTACGTAATATTGTTATGTAATCCTTATCTTTCAGAATACCGACGTATACATGAATCGGCCGATCTGCCAATTCCGTTTTCACGGTTTCCACCAGTTTTTCCACACTCGCTGGGTTATGGGCACCATCGAAAAAGATATTCGGCGCGACTTCCTCGAATCGGTTCGGAATAAACGCAGCGGCCAGTCCGCGATCGGCTCGCTCGGCGTCGAACCGGTCGCCTAATACGTGGGCAGCTGCAGCTTGTGCCAGCATCGCATTGCGTTGCTGATGAGCGCCTTTCAGTTTTAACGAAACATTCGGAACACCTTCCGGAAGGACGACCGGCGCCGTGAGTTTCTTTGCTTCTTTTCGGATCACCGCTTCCGCTTCTTCCGGCAAGTCCCCGATGATAATAGGTATGTGCACTTTGATAACCCCGGCTTTATGCCAGGCGATGTCCCCGATCGTCGGTCCGAGGAAATTCGTATGTTCCAATGAAACGGACGGAATGATGGCGACCGCCGGGGTGATGACATTCGTGCTGTCGAAGCGGCCACCCATGCCGGCTTCGAGGATGATGACGTCCGGCTGTTCGTTTTTGAATACGAGAAACGCAGCCGCCGTCAGCAATTCAAAATCGGTGAGCAGTGTCCGGATATTGGCGAGCTGCTCCATCGCTTGATCGAGCACGTCCGGGGTCACTGGTTTCCCGTTCAATTGGATTTGATCGTGCAGGTCTTCAATATGCGGCGACATGAAGCTGCCGACAGACAGATGATGCTCCTTGAAGATGGCCGTCAAGAACGCAGCGGTCGACCCTTTGCCGTTCGAGCCGGCGAGATGGATATACGTCCCTTCTTTTTGCGGGTTGCCGAGTTCTTTGAGTGCTGCTGTAATGGAATCCAATCCTGGCTTGATGGCTGGATCGGTAGTAATATTCCATTTCTTTTTATATCGGTCGAGTCCCGGAATCATTTAACCTCTTCCTTTCGTTTCGTGCTACACTTTTACTGATTATAGCAAAGTACGGAGGGTCAATTATGACAACTTGCTGGGTAATTTATAACGGAAGTTTGACGAGTGATAAATTCCGCGATCAGGCGGAACTGGTCGCGGAAGCGGCGGAACGCGCAGGCGTGAATGCCGCGATTAAGAAAAACTACGACATCGTGATGCAGCTGGACGCAGGGGTTCTTCCCCCGGATTTTGCCGTGTTGCTCGATAAGGACATTCTGCTCGGGTATTTTTTGAAGAGCTCAGGGGTGCCGGTTTATAACGATCCGGCGGTGATCGATCTGTGTGACAATAAAGCGAAACAGTACATTGAGCTCGCGGCTCGCGGCATTCCGATGCCGAAGACGATTGTGGCGCCGAAAGTGTATCCGGCGTTCTCGATCCGCGAGTCGGGGTATTTTGAAGGGGTGCTGGAGACATTGGGCTTGCCGATGATCATTAAGGAAGGGCACGGGTCGTTCGGCATGAAGGTGTATTTGATCGAAACGGAAGATGCGTTTTATGACAAAGTGGAGTCGCTGCGCGGCGTGGATTTCGTGTTCCAAAAATTCGTGGCATCGAGCCGCGGCCGGGATATCCGCGTGAATGTGGTCGGCGGTGAAGTGATTGCGGCGATGGTTCGGCATTCGGAGACGGATTTCCGGGCGAACATCACGAACGGCGGGAAAGCGTCGCCCGTGGAACTGACGGAAGTTCAGCGGGTGCTGGCGCTGCAGGCGGCGGATGCGGTCGGTGCGGAGTTTGCCGGCGTGGATCTGCTGTTCGGGCCGGACGAGGAGCCGTTGGTGTGCGAAGTGAATGCGGCGGCACATATCCGGAACATTTTGAACGTGACGGGGATCAATGTGGCGGATGCGATGATGACGTATATTTTGAGAGATCTCGCATGATTGCGCTGTACCGGAGTGCGGATGCCGAGCGGAATCAGGGGTTTATTGCCGAATTAAAGAAGTTCGGGGATGTCGGGCTCATGACGTGGGATGACTGGTCGGAGTCAGGGCTGCTTCAGCTGGCGGACCGATTGCACGGCGAGACGGTGCTGTTCCGGGTGCGGCATCCGGTGGCCGCGCGGGCGCTTGAAGATGCCGGTGTGCGGCTCGTGAACCGGGCGGAAGTGAACCGGATCGCGAATGATAAATGGACAGCGTTTGAAATGATGCAGTTATTGGGCCTGCCGGTAATTCCGACGTTCAAGGAACCGCCGGGCTATCCGTGTGTCGCGAAGACGCGGGACGGCCATGGCGGTGAGGGTGTCGAGATCTGGGATACGCCGCGCGACGCGGATGAGGCGCTTATTTTCCAGCCGTTTATGGAACACGAAGCGGATGTGCGGGTGTATGTGATCGGCGATGAAGTCGTCGGTGCCGTGAAGCGGTCCGGGGTGGATTCCTTTAAAGCCAATATTGCGCTCGGCGGGAAAGCGGAGAAGTTTTTGGTGTCGGCGGCCCAGGAGCGGGACGTGCTGCGGATTGCGCGGGCGCTGAAAAGTGATTACATCGGAATCGATTTTTTATTGCTGCCGGACGGGCGGCATGTGTTCAATGAAATCGAGGATCCGGTCGGTGCGCGGGCATTTTATGAGACGCATGAGGAGAATGTGGCGGAATTATTGTGCAAGTACTTGCGGGACAAGAAAGCGCGCGGCTGGCGATGGGCGGATGATCGACTGTAGAGGAGGAATTCCATGTCTGCGTCTTTGATCGAAAAAGCGAAGCGGCTGCTGGAGGGACTGGAAGTCGGCCATTTTGAAACGGCAAAAGACTGGAACAGCGACGACTACGAAGATTATTTTCTGTATTTTGGCGACGCTGATCCGGAAGTGCGGAAGCTGTCCATCCTCGTGTTTGCGTCTGCGCTCGGGAACACGCGGAGAGGCGTAGCCCGTGTGCTGCAGCCGAGGAGTCATGAACGCTTCCGTTATGCGTTTGACGATTATGCTGAAGCGTTTCTGGTACATAAGGAAGCGATCAGCCGGGACTTCCCTATTCTTTACCGGACGATTGTCTGTGAGATGAAAAAATGGCATGAGGAGACGCCGTTGTCTGTGGCTTTCATCGATGTCGAACCGAGGTTGATTGATGATCTGCTGGCGCTGGCGGATGAAGCCGTAGTGGATTGTGCCGAGCTGACGTTCAAGGATTTATTGGAAGAAATGAAGTGGAAAGACCGGAACCAAGGGGTTGATGAAGTGGAATGAGTGCTCGGGCCAGATGGGAAGATTACGCGGCTGCCTTGAAGAGAGAGTTTACTGGGATAGCGCAGCGAATCAGCCGATGGAATCGTGCGCTTTTTTGTAAGAATCCGGATCATCGAGCATAAATCCAAATTAACGATCATAAAAGTGAATTTATCGAGCATAAATCCGAATTATAGAGCATAAACTGAAATTAACGATCATATATTTCCTGTAATTCGGATGGTTTTCTTCATTATGATGGCGTAGAAACCCGAAATATAGCGTAGAAAATCAATTTATCGCGTACAAATCATAAATAAAGCATAGAAACCCCAAAAACCCCCGCATCCTTCCCAGGAGAGCGGGGGTTCATCATACCATTTACAGGTTCTTCAATTCTTCAATGCGTTTTTCAACGGCCGCGCGTTTTTCGAGGTAGTCTTTTTCTTTCGCACGTTCTTCTTCGACTACTGCTTCCGGCGCTTTCGAGACAAAACGCTCGTTCGACAGTTTGCCTTGGACGCGTTTGACTTCGCCGTTCCATTTGTCGAGTTCTTTGCCGAGACGCGCGAGTTCCGCATCGATGTCGATCAAGCCTTCGAGCGGCATGAACAGCTCGGCACCTGACACGACAGCGGACATGGATTTTTCCGGCGCCGCAGTGTTATGCGTGATCGTCAGGCCGTCCGGGTTACAGAAGCGCTCGATGTATGCGGAGTTCGCTTTCAGTACGCCTTCCGTCTTCTCATCACGTGCAATGATCGTGAGCGGCACTTTCTTCGACAGCGGCGTCGAGACTTCCGCCCGGATGTTGCGGACAGCGCGGATGATGTCGACGAGCAGTTTCATGCTGTCGGCTTGTTCCGTATCTGTGAGCGATGCGTCAGCTGTCGGCCACGCCGCCGTTGTGATCGATTCCCCTTGATGCGGCAAGTTCTGCCAGATTTCTTCAGTGATGAATGGCATGAATGGATGCAGGAGACGCATCGTGTTATCGAGTACGTACGCCAGAACCGAACGCGTCATTTTCTTCGCCGCTTCGTCTTCCCCGTACAACGGCAGTTTCGCCATTTCGATGTACCAGTCACAGAAATCATCCCAGATGAAGTTATAGAGCACGCGGCCCACTTCACCGAATTCGTATTTCTCCGCGAGTTTTGTCACGGAATCGATGGTTTCATTCAGGCGCGTCAGAATCCACGCATCGGCAACAGATTTCTCGCCCGACAAGTCGATTTCGTCATACGTCATGCCTTCCATGTTCATGAGGGCAAACCGCGACGCATTCCAGATTTTATTCGCAAAGTTCCAGACGGACTCCACCTTCTCCATCGAGAAGCGGAGATCCTGTCCCGGCGCTGAGCCGGTCGCCAGGAAGTAGCGGAGTGAATCGGCACCGTATTCGTCGATGACATCCATCGGATCGACGCCGTTGCCGAGTGACTTCGACATTTTGCGGCCGTCCGCTGCGCGAACGAGCCCGTGGATCAATACGTCATCAAATGGCTTCTGGTCCGTGAACTCCAGCGCTTGAAAGATCATGCGCGACACCCAGAAGAAGATGATGTCATAGCCCGTTACGAGTGCGTCCGTCGGGTAATAACGCTTGAACTCTTCGTTGTCGATGTCCGGCCAGCCGAGCGTCGAGAACGGCCACAAGGCGGATGAGAACCACGTATCGAGTACGTCTTCGTCCTGTGTCCAGTTTTCTTCGTCTTCCGGTGCGGTCCGGCCAACATACAGCTCACCGGTTTCGTTGTGGTACCACGCCGGGATGCGGTGACCCCACCACAGCTGACGGGAAATACACCAGTCGCGAATGTTCTCCATCCAGTTCAAATACGTTTTCTCGAAGCGCTCCGGCACGAAGTCGACTCCATCGTCGCCTTTTTGCAGCTTGACGGCTTCCGCAGCGAGCGGCTGCATATCCACGAACCATTGCGTTGACAGGTATGGCTCAACGACTGCACCGCTCCGCTCGGAATGGCCAACGGAATGCAGATGGTCTTCAATGTTGAATAGTACGCCTTGTTCCTGCAGATCCTTGACGATTTGCTTCCGGCAATCAAAGCGGTCCATGCCTTCGTACTTGCCGGCGTTTCCATTCATCGTGCCGTCCTCATTCATCACAAGAACGCGAGGCAAATCGTGACGGTTGCCGATTTCAAAGTCATTCGGGTCGTGAGCCGGCGTAATCTTGACCGCACCGCTTCCGAATTCCATGTCGACATAATCGTCCGCAACAATCGGAATCTCGCGTCCGATGATCGGTAACGTAACCGTCTTGCCGATCAAGTGCTTGTAGCGGTCATCTTCCGGGTGAACCGCCACAGCCGTATCGCCGAGCATCGTCTCCGGACGCGTCGTCGCGATTTCAATGCCGCCTGAACCGTCTGTCAGCGGATAACGCATATGGTAGAAAGCACCTTGTACGTCCTGGTGGATTACTTCGATATCGGACAACGCCGTTTTTGCCGCCGGGTCCCAATTGATGATGTATTCGCCGCGGTAAATGAGCTTTTTCTCGTACAGCCGGACGAATACTTCCTTAACTGCATCCGACAGGCCTTCATCCAATGTAAAACGTTCACGGGAGTAATCCAGCCCGAGACCGAGCTTCGACCATTGCGCACGAATTGTCTGGGCGTATTCATCTTTCCATTTCCAGGCTTCTTCTAAAAACTTTTCACGCCCGAGATCGTAACGTGATTTTCCTTCCTCGCGCAGCTTCCCTTCCACTTTCGCCTGCGTCGCAATGCCGGCGTGGTCCATACCTGGGAGCCATAGCGTGTCATAACCTTGCATGCGCTTCATGCGCGTCAGAATGTCCTGCAGTGTGGTGTCCCATGCGTGGCCGAGGTGAAGTTTTCCGGTTACGTTCGGCGGCGGAATCACAATTGTGTACGGCTCTTTGTCCGATTCGGGCTGGGCTTCAAAGAACTTACCCTTAAGCCACCATTCATAGCGGCCCTGTTCGATCGCTTTCGGATCGTACTTCGTCGACATCTCTGTCTGTACTTTCTCTGTCATTGAAAACTCCTCCTTTAGATTAAACCTTTATTGTTGGGCTTTGTTGAATGAGTCAGTGGAACAACACTGCGAGACTCCAGCGGAATCCACTAACTCCACCAGTAAAATCTACAAAACACAAAAAGCCCCTTCGTCTTAAAGGACGAAGGAGCTTTCGCGGTACCACCTTTATTCGCAGGCACGGAGAAAAAGCGCGCCTGGCACTTCATTCGATAACGGATTTCAGGTCCGGTTTCCGCTACTGAAGAGTTCACGGAAACTGCTCCGAGGGGACTTTCCGATGGTTTTGCCCGTGAACGCGTCTCACCTTTCCGCATTCTCTCTGAAACGGCCGCACATCGTACTTTCCTCATCACTGCATGTCACTGCATGGCTATCAAGTTAGAGTTATTGTACCTACACTTCGGTTTTTCCGTCAAGTTTTTTAATGAAATAAGCAATTGCAGGCGCCGCAATCAACAGGATGAAGAAGATCCGGAACAGGTGAAAACCGGTGATGAGCGCCACGTCGCCGCCCGCTTCAATCGCCGTCAACACCATTTCCGCCATGCCGCCCGGCGCCGCACTCAGGAAATAATCAATGAAAAGACCGCTCGAAATCCACAGCGACAGCACATACGCCACTCCGCCGGCGAATGCGACGAGCAGCAAGTTATTCACGACAATGGCAGCACCGATGCGCAGCGTCATCTTTTCACCGATCTGCTCCATTTGCAGACCGAGCCGCGCTCCGATGAATAATTGTGCACAGATGATCAGAATCGGCGGCATTTCAAACAGCAGCGTGCCTGTCACAGACTGGACAGCCGCGAGCGCCACAATCGGTGCCATCATCTCAGGCAGCGGGAAACGGACCGCTTTCATGCCGGAGTACAGGGCCGTCCCGCCTGCTGCTGCTGCCATAAATGCCGGCAGACTGAATTCCGGTTCTGTCAGGATGAGTGCTGTGCCGCCTTCCCGGCCACCGAGGAAAATCGTGAAAAACGGCACGACGAGAACGACGAGCAAGATCCGGAATGTCTGCATGATTGTCACGATCGTTGTGCTCGCTGACTTGATGTCTTCTGACAGCAGCACCATCTGCGACAGCCCGCCCGGCAATGAACCGAGCATGCTCGTCTGGATCGACTCCCCCGTCATTTTCCGGAACAGCAATGCCAGCACCAGCGCAAATCCGACGAGTGCCAGCGTCATGAACACCATCATCGGCAAATCGAGCCACATGAGCAGCACCGCTTCCCGGTTGAACGATGAGCCGATCTGCACGCCGATTAAAATGAGCCCGATTGTCCGCAGCATTCGCGGCCAGTAAAACGTCATGGATGTGAACTGACGCAATAGCAGCAGTGCCAGCATCGGGCCGAGCAGCCATGGCAGGAACATGCCAAGCAAATCGAGGAGCCCTCCCGCCGCAACAGAAATGGCCAATGTTTTGAGGAAATCGTTCATGGAAACCCTTCTTTCGTCTCTCTAAATAGTATAACGGATTTTTGGTTTCATTTCCTCGTAAAGAAATTTCCATTAAAAAAAGCATCCGCTCCAAAGAGAACAGATGCTAATCGATCATTACGGCCGGTTTTGTAAGGCATACAGCCACGAACGCCCGCGCCAGCGGAATAGCATGGCGATACCGCGGAACCATTCGTCCAGGATGTAGGCAATCCAGATGCCGACGAGCCCCAAGGCGAAATGGACACCGAGGACATACGCGACGACCACGCCGATGCCCCACATCGAGATAATGCCCATGATGAGCGGGAACTTCAAGTCGTTGACTGCCCGGAGTGATGTGATGATCATGATGTTGAATGCACGGCCCGGCTCCAGAATGATTGCCAGGTAAATGAGTACCGTTGCGTTCCGGATGATCGTTTCATCATCGGTGAAAATCGACAGGAGCGGTTCAGCGACGAATGAGAAGCCGACTGCTGTGACGATCGCCGTCAGGATGGAGAGCTTCAAGCTGTCCATGCAGCGTTTATAGGCATCGTCGTATTCCTTTGCACCGACATGGCGGGCGATCAGAATCTGAGTCGCCTGTGCAAGCGCGATACTACCGAGCATGATGAAGTTCATCAAGTTGAACGCATAGATCCGGGTTGTGACGAATAACGTACCCATGTACGTCGTGATGAAGAAGATGATGACGAACTGGCTCATGTTATACGCAATCTGTTCACCGGCTGCCGGCAGACCGATCCGCAGCAATTCCTGCAAATGCTCTTTTGGCATTTTGAACACTTTCATCAGACCCATCGGTTCTTTGATCCGTTTTTTCATCAGGACGATAAGCGCGATCAAGCCGAGCACCCGGGAAACGGTTGTGGCAATGGCGACACCAGCGACACCGTAAGAAGGCAGGCCGAATGGTTCAAAGAGCACGATGTAGTTCAGCACAATGCCGATGACATTCATCCCGATGTTGGCATACATCGCATCTTTCGTAAAGCTATGGCTGCGCAGGATGGCGCTGATGGTGACCAATATGGCTTGGATGAACATGAAACTGCCGACAAAAACCAGGTAGCTGCTGGCGTCCGCTGCGACTTGACCGGTCACATTCATTAAGGCCAGAATCTGTTCCTGGAATAAGAATACGATGCCGCTCAGCAACAGGCCGATCGCCAAATTCGCTGCGAGTGAGATGGCGGCAATTTCATTCGCCCGCTGCTTATTCCCCGCACCGAGTGCCTGGGACATCAGCACGGTCGTTCCCGTGACGATAAAGCCGAACATGACAATTAAAAGAAAGATAACTTGGTTGGCGATGCCGACAGCGGCGACCGCTTTATCCGAAAATTGGCTGAGCATCAGCGTATCCACGTTCCCCATGAGCATCGCAAGCGCAAGCTCGACGAAGATTGGGACAGCCAAAGCAGCCATAGTGATTTTTTCCTTATCATTAGTGGCGGGAAGCTGATTTGTATGTCCTCCAACTGACAGGCCTTTTGTCGTTCCGGCGGTTGCCAATGCAGGCTGTTTGAATCTGAATTTCACTATTTATAAACTCCTCTAAACGCCTTATTCACAGGCGGTTTTTTTAACCAATGAGGAGTACTATACCCTTTTAATATAGGGGGGTCAAGAGCTTTAAATTATTTCAGAAAACTAAGTTATGTAACCGAAATCACACTTCAAACCCTTAAAAAGTTATCGTAAATAACATTAAAATACACATTCTCTTTTTCCGTCTTTTGATCCATTTTTTCCTTTAATTGATATGCAATCATGAAAAAAACCGCCAACGTGGAAAAGTTGGCGGTTTGTCTCATTTATGCGTTTTTCGTTACTTTTGCGAAGACCGTATGGAATGCTTCCACTGTTTTTGCGATTTGCACTGCTGTATGGGCAGTCGACAAGAACAATCCTTCAAATTGGGACGGCGGCAAGTAAATGCCTTGTTCCGCCATGCCTTCATATACTTCCGCGAATAAATTCAAATCGGATGTCTTCGCCGTTTCGAAATCCGTGACGGTTTCATTCGTAAAGAAAAATCCGATCATCGAACCAGCGCGGTTCACGGTATGCGGAATGTTGTATTTCTCCGCAGCTTCACGGAATCCCGCTTCCAGCTGATCCGCCTGCTCTTTGAACGTATCATAACTTTCTTCAGTCAGGTTCGACAATGTTGCCAGTCCGGCAGACATAGCCAGCGGATTGCCGGATAATGTGCCCGCCTGATAAATCGGACCGGCCGGCGCAATTTGTTCCATGATCTCGCGTTTGCCGCCGTATGCGCCAACCGGCAATCCGCCACCGATGACTTTACCGAGACAAGTAAGATCCGGTGTCACGCCGTAATAGCCTTGGGCGCAATGATAACCGACACGGAATCCGGTCATGACTTCATCGAAAATAAGGACAGTGCCGTTTTGTTCGGTCAATTCACGCAACCCTTCGAGAAACCCTTCCGCCGGCGGGACGACGCCCATATTTCCTGCGACCGGCTCAACGATGACACCTGCCAGGTCATCACCGAATTCATTAAATACATAGCGGACACTTTCGAGGTCGTTAAATGGAACCGTGATCGTGTTCTGCGCCACGCCTTCCGGTACACCCGGTGAATCCGGCAGTCCGAGTGTTGCCACACCGGAACCCGCTTTGATCAGCAGACTGTCACCGTGTCCATGGTAATTGCCTTCGAATTTCAGGATTTTATTGCGCCCGGTATAGCCGCGCGCCAGCCGCAATGCGCTCATCGTCGCTTCCGTGCCGGATGATACCATGCGCACCATTTCGATCGACGGCACCCGGTCGATCACAAGTTTCGCCAATTCGTTTTCAATGACCGTCGGTGCGCCGAACGACGTGCCGCTTTCCGCTGTCTTTTTGACCGCTTCCACAACATCCGGATGGGCATGGCCGAGAATGAGCGGCCCCCATGACAAGACATAATCGACATATGTATTGCCGTCAATGTCGGTGATTTCCGCCCCTTTGCCGCTTTCCATGAAAATCGGGTCCATGTTGACGGATTTGAATGCGCGGACCGGCGAGTTAACGCCGCCCGGCATCAGGTTTACTGCTTCTTTGAATGCTTGTTGAGATTTTTCGTAGCTCATGCTTTTCCCTCCAGCCAGCGCACCGCGTCTTTTGCGTGATACGTCAGAATCAGATCGGCGCCCGCCCGCTTCATGCTCGTCAGCGTTTCAAGCACGATCTGTTTTTCATCGATCCAGCCGTTCGCCGCAGCGGCTTTCACCATCGCATACTCACCGGACACATTATAGGCCACAACCGGCAGATCGAAGTTATTCTTTACGTCGCGCACGATGTCGAGATATGACAGCGCCGGTTTTACCATGAGGAAATCCGCGCCTTCCTCGACGTCGGACGCCGCTTCGCGCAGCGCTTCGGTCCGGTTTGAATAATCCATCTGATACGCCTTGCGGTCGCCGAATTGCGGAGCGGAATTCGCCGCATCGCGGAACGGACCATAATAGGCGGATGAATACTTCACCGCATAGCTCATGATCGGAATATGGTCGAACCCGGCTTCATCGAGTCCCGCGCGGATAGCAGCGACAAAGCCGTCCATCATATTCGACGGCGCAATGATGTCCGCGCCC
Source organism: Planococcus lenghuensis (assembly GCF_001999905.1). NCBI lineage: Bacteria > Bacillati > Bacillota > Bacilli > Caryophanales > Caryophanaceae > Planococcus > Planococcus lenghuensis. The sequence goes on along the minus strand of NZ_CP019640.1, from coordinate 1,386,369 downwards.
GCTTTCGCCTGGCTCACTGCCGTACGGGCAAGCAATTCAAGCGTTTTGTCGTTCAGGACGATGCCGTTTTCAATGACGCCGCAATGGCCGTGGTTGGTGTATTCGCACAGACACGTATCAGCGATGACAAGCAAGTCCGGCTGGCGTTCTTTCACAAAGCGGGTCGCTTTTTGCACGATGCCGTGATCGTGGAAAGCCCCGGTCCCTTCTGCGTCTTTATCAGCTGCATCCGGCACGCCGAATAAAATCACAGACGGAATGCCGAGTGAAGCCACTTCGTCGACTTCTTCCCCGAGCAGATCGAGTGACAGCTGATAAACACCCGGCATCGATTTCACTTCGTTGCGCACATTTTCTCCGTCCACCACAAAAATCGGGTAAATGAAATCCTGTTTGTCGAGCTGTGTTTCCCTTACCATAGCGCGCATATTCGCCGATGTCCGAAGACGGCGATGGCGCCGGAAATTCAATTCAGTCATTTTGAACCCTGCCTTTCACGATTGTCCGGATCACGTCCGGGTACGTATGGTTAGCCGGCACCGCGCTGACGCGACCGCCGGCTTGTTTGATTGCCTGTTCCGTCACATAACCGATGGCGGCAGCCTCGATCGTCCGCCACTGGCCACCCGCTTCCATATAGGTTTCAACAGCGGAAGGGCTTGCAAAAATGACGATTGCATCCGTCATCCGGGCAAGCCGTTCGGCGTTTCCCCTGCATGGGGCCGTATCGTACACCGTCCAGTCGTCCACTGCGAGCGGCAATTGATAAATCGTATCTTTCGCCCGCGCGCCCCGGATGAACAGGCAGCGGCCGTCCGGTGCCACTTCCGGAAATTCACGGATAAATGCATCCGCCGCAAATACAGACGGCACGAAATCGACATGATAGCCCGCCTGCTCCAGAGCGGCCGCTGTCTTACTGCCAACCGCAGCGATTTTCGCTTTCGGCCGTGCATGCTGTTCATGAAACGCTTCCACCGCTGATGCGCTCGTGAAAATGAGCCAGTCATATTCATGCAAATCCGGTGCCGGCTCATCCGTCGGCACCGTTTCAATCAACGGCACATACTGCACGTTCGCTCCGTATGACGCTGCAAGCTTCACCGCTTCTTCCGGCAGTGATGATCCGGTGAAAATAATCGTATCGCCTTGCAACGGCCGATCAGTAGTGGAGGTCATTTTCCGCTTTCACTTTCTGGATGAGGTCATAACCGCCTTGTGCGCTGATGCGCTCTGCTGCGATCCGGCCCGCTTCAACCGGATCCTGCGACTGGATCGTCTCCCGGTACATGACCGAACCGTCCGGTGCCCCGACAAGTCCGGTGAATGAAACACCTTCATCCGACAGCGTCGCATAACCGGCGATCGGCACCTGGCAGCCGCCATCCATATCCGAGAGGAATTTGCGTTCTGCACTGACTGCTGTCATCGTTGCCGGATCATTCAGTTTGGCGAGTTCGGAAATCAGTTCATCGTCATCAATCCGGCATTCGATGCCGAGTGCACCCTGACCGATCGCCGGCACACATTGTTCCGCATCAAGGTATTCCGTAACCACGTTATCGCTCCAGCCCATGCGTTTCAGTCCGGCAGCTGCCAGAATAATCGCATCGAATTCACCTGTTTCCAGCTTTCCGAGCCGCGTATCGATATTGCCGCGAATCCACTGCACTTTCACATCCGGCCGGATTCGGAGAAGCTGAGCGCTGCGGCGCAGGCTGCTCGTCCCGACGATTGCCCCTGCCGGCAGATCGGCAAGCTTGACGTTGCCTTTTGAAATGAACGCATCGCGCGGGTCTTCCCGGCGCGGCACACAGCCGATCGTGAACCCTTCCGGCAATACGGAAGGCACATCTTTCATGGAATGGACTGCCATGTCGATTTCCTTATTTTCCAGCGCCTGCTCGATTTCTTTCACGAACAGCCCTTTGCCCCCGACTTTCGATAGCGTAACATCCACGATCTTGTCACCTTTCGTGACGATTTCCTTCACTTCAAATTCAAACGGCGCGCCCGCTTTTTTCATTTCCTCGATGAACCAATTCGTCTGTGTGAGCGCCAATTTGCTTCTGCGGGAACCTACAATTATTTTTCTCAACTTTCTCCAACCTTTCCGTTATAACCAAAAATGAAATTCTGACAGCCTGCTCCTGCGCCGCTGTGCTTGCTCGTCGCATACAACACAAGTGCTCCTGCGCCGCTGTGCTTGCTCGTCGCATACAACACAAGTGCTCCTGCGCCGCTGTGCTTGCTCGTCGCATACAATACAAGTGCTCCTGCGCCGCTGTGCTTGCTCGTCGCATACAATACAAGTGCTCCTGCGCCGCTTCGCTCGCTCGTCGCATTAAAAATACGGTGGCAATTTTTCAGCCACGGGTCAATTCATGCTAGTACCAAAAATGAAATTCTGACAGCCTGCTGCCAAGCAGGAAGTTAATAAGCACGAATAAAAAGGCATACACATGCGCACTCGCATACGCCTTGCCGTTCAACGGACCTTTTCGGCGGAAGTACAGGATGCCGCTGTAAATAAGCAGCAGCACGAACGAACCGACGATTTTCGCATCCCATAAGGAGAATTCCTCAAGAGACACATATGCCCATTGCAGCCCGAGTGTCAACGACACGAACAACAGCGGAATGCCGGCCAAAATCGACGCCGTCATGCCCTGTTCCGCCTGGCCGAGCGACGGCAGCCGGCTCCACTGCACAGGCCGGCGTTTTTCTTTCAGCAGCCGGTATAAAATCCAATACAGCGCCGCAAACACGAATGCCAGCGAGAATGCGGCATACGACAAAATCGCAAACGTGATGTGGATCAGCAGGAGCTCGGACACGAGCGCTTCCCCGACCGGTGACCGTTCAATCTGCACCGGCGCGAATGTATGGACGGTCATGAACACGAAGCCGATCACATTGATGAAAAACACCGCGAAATCGAGTCTCGTGAAAATCCGGAGCACAATCGACAGCGTCACAAGCAGCCATGCGTAAAAATAAATGCCTTCAAACAATGTCAATACCGGGAACCGGCCTGTCTCAACCACATATATGATAAGAAATACCGTCTGAAGCACCCAGACAGCACCGAGCAGCCCGAGTGCCCAACGGCTCGCCTTTGTTTCCTTATACAGAAAATCGATAAAATAAAAAACAAGGCTGACAGCGTACAGAATGACCATCGCTTCATGCAGCCTTGCCATTGTCAGATCCGCCATCGTCTTCTCCTTTATTCAGCCGGTCAACGCAAAAAGAGCGTTCCGTATCTCTAGTTTAACATACAGATACAGAAACGCTCTTGTCGATCGGTCAAAATGAAAATCCGGGTTTTTGCTGTGCCTGCTGCTGATCGGCAGCGGTTTTTACGCGGGCTTTAGCAAGCGTTGCCTGCTGCGCCAATTCCTGTTCCACCGCTTCTTCAATTCCGAAGATCTGCTGGAACAGCTCAAGTTGCTCCCGGGATTTCGGAGACGCCGCCATTTCCTTCGCCTGCAGAATCGGCTCTTTCAGCAGCTGGTTGATGATCGATTTGGTATGCTTGCTCAAAATCTTGCGTTCCCGGTCTGTAAGATCCGGCATTTTGTTTTCGATGCTCGCCATCGTTTCCGTCTGGATCGCCAACGCTTTACCGCGCAGGGCCGAAATAACCGGAACCACACCGAGTGTCGCCAGCCAATCGCTGAACTGCACGCATTCCTGTTCGATCATGAGGCGGATTTCATTCGCTGCCCGTTCCCGTTCTGCAAGATTCGCGTCCACAATGCCCTGCAGATCGTCGATGTCATACAAGAACACGTTCGACAAGTCGCCGATGCGCGGATCCAAGTCCCGCGGCACTGCGATGTCGACCGCAAAAAGCGGTTTGCCTTTGCGAAGCTTTTCCACATAATTCATCACTTCATGATCAAGTACATATTCGGTTGCGCCAGTCGACGAAATAAGAATATCCGCTTCCAGCAGTGCACATTGAAGTTCCTGCAGCGGTTTTGCCTGTCCGTCGAATTTCGCTGCCACTTCCTCTGCCTTCGAAAATGTCCGGTTGATGACAGTGATATCTTTCGCGCCGCTTCCCTGCAGATTCTGAATAGCCAGTTCGCCCATTTTACCGGCGCCAAGGATGACGACTCGTTTGTTTTTCAGGGAACCGAAAATCTTCTTGCCGAGTTCAACAGCCGCATATGAAACAGACACGGCATTTTCGCCGATTGCCGTTTCCGAATGTGCGCGTTTCGCGAACGTCACTGCCTGCTTGAACAGCTGGTTGAATACCGTTCCGGTCGTGCCGAAATTCTGGCCGGCCAGAAAGCTTGAACGCACCTGTCCGAGGATCTGGGTTTCGCCGAGCACCATGGAATCCAAGCCGGACGTCACCTTAAACAAGTGTTCAACAGCACCGTCGCCTTCATAAACGAAAAGGTACGGTGAAAACGTATCCTGCGGCAGCCCGAAATGCTTCGCCAGAAAATCCTTGATATAATAGCGCCCTGTATGTACCTGGTCGACGACTGCATAAATCTCCGTCCGGTTACAGGTCGATACGATCACGTTCTCCAATATGCTTTTTTGTTCCTGCAGCTGCTGCATCGCATTCGGAATACTGCTTTCCGTGAACGAAAGCTTTTCGCGGATCTCAACAGGCGCTGTACGGAAATTAACTCCCACTACGATGGTATGCATGGACTCATGACACCTTTCCGATCAAGTTTCATATACCCAATTATAGCATAAAAGCTTGATTCCACAGCGGTGAATTGTGAACAAGCGTTGAATTCAAGCCAATTGAGCAACTACATTAGAATGATTACTGTCTAAGTGTAGCAAAGCCGGGAACCAGCCTCAAGAACAAAGACTCTGCGAGCCCGGGATATTAACAGCCCCTTCGTTACTTGTGAACTGCCTTCCGTTACTTGCGATATACTATGTAATACTTGCGAACTCTGATTAAACAGTTACGTTTCAAGCAGCGATACTTGCAGATACAGCAACTATACCACAAGATTCGTAAATTTCTAGCATGGTTTTCTCACACTCATCCCAATAAACGAAGAGGATTTCATTACTTGCAAAACACCTTCCGTTACTTGCGATTCTAGGTGCAATACTTGCGATATCAAATCAAACACTTGCGAATCAAGCAAAAATACTTGCGAACGCCTGAAAATTTATCTTAAACAAGTAATAATCCCCCATGTCACGCAGTCTCTTTGAACCTATTCCCCGAATCCAGCAAATGAACCACTGAAATTCGCTTCCCCATAAAAAAAAGGCGCAGCCGCAGCTGCACCTTACATGCGTTTCAGAATTTCGCCCCATACTTCATCTTTCCCGAGACCGGTTTCAGAGGAGAAGACGATGAGGGGATCGCCTTCTTCCAGTTCAAGTCCTTCACGGATGATTTTCTTGTGCTTCGCCCACTTGCCTTTCGGGATCTTGTCCGCTTTCGTTCCAATGATGATGCAGGGAATATTGTAATGCTTCAGGAAATCGTACATCATGACATCATCTTCCGTCGGCGGATGCCGGAGGTCGATGATCTGGATGACCGCCTGCAGCACATCACGGCCGGTGATGTAGCGCTCGATCATTTTCCCCCATGCTTCCCGTTCGGATTTTGATACTTTCGCATAACCGTACCCCGGCACGTCGACGTAGAATAACTGCTCTTCAATTTTATAGAAGTTTAGCGTCTGGGTCTTGCCGGGCTTTGAGGAAATGCGCGCCATCGCTTTCCGTCCGATCATCCGGTTGATGAAGGAGGATTTTCCGACATTCGACCGGCCGGCGAGTGCGAACTCGGGGAGTCCGCCTTCCGGGTACTGTTCCGGCCGGACAGCCGAGATGACCAGTTCAACGTTATTCACTTTCATTAAATATCTCCTTCAAGCGCCACATTCAAGACTTCATCCGCCTGTGATACGAGCTTGAAAGTCAGCGCTTCACGTACACTTTCCGGAATATCATCGATGTCACGTTCGTTTTCTTTCGGCAAAATGATTGTCCGCAAGCCTGCCCGGTGTGCGCTCAATGTTTTTTCTTTGACGCCGCCGATCGGCAATACGCGCCCGCGCAATGTGATTTCTCCGGTCATGCCGACTTCACGGCGGATCGGCCGTTTCGATAAGGCGGACACGAGTGCTGTGGCAATCGTGATACCGGCGGACGGACCGTCTTTCGGTACGGCGCCTTCCGGAACATGAATATGAATATCATGATTTTTATGGAAATCCGGATCGATGCCGAGGGATTCTGCCCGTGCCCGCACAAATGACAGAGCCGTCTGTGCAGATTCCTTCATCACATCGCCGAGTTTCCCGGTGAGCTGCAGTTTCCCGCTGCCCGGTGACAGGGAGACTTCAATCTGCAGCGTGTCGCCGCCGACCGCCGTATACGCGAGCCCTGTCGCAACCCCAACCTGATTTTCCGTTTCGGCTTGGCCGTAGCGGAATTTTTTCTTGCCGAGGTACTCTTCCACCAGCGCTTCATTCACCGTAATGGCTTCTTTTTCACCGGACACGAGCTGTTTCGTCACTTTCCGGCAAATTGATGCGATTTGGCGTTCCAATCCGCGCACGCCCGCTTCCCGGGTATGATAGCGGATGACCGACAGAATCGCATCAGCTTCGAACTGGAGCTTATCATCTGTCAGGCCGTGTTCTTTCAACTGCTTCGGAATCAAGTGATTCTTCGCGATCAATTGTTTCTCGCCTTCCGTGTACCCCGCGATCTGAATAACTTCCATTCGGTCGCGCAATGGGCCGGGAATCGACCCGAGATCGTTCGCTGTTGCAATGAACAGCACTTGGGAAAGGTCATAGCTTTCTTCTATATAATGGTCGCTGAATGTCGAATTCTGCTCCGGATCGAGCACTTCGAGCATAGCCGAAGACGGGTCGCCCCGGAAATCGTTCGACATCTTATCGATTTCATCGAGCAGGAACACCGGATTGATCGTCCCCGCTTTTTTCATTCCCTGAATGAGACGACCCGGCATCGCTCCGACATATGTCCGGCGGTGGCCGCGAATCTCCGACTCATCCCGTACGCCGCCGAGCGACACACGGACGAAATTGCGGTCAAGGGACTCCGCAATCGAATGCGCAAGGGAAGTTTTCCCGACACCCGGCGGTCCGACGAGACATAGAATGGGTCCGCGCAGCGAGTTCGTCATCTGCTGGACAGCCAGATATTCCAGCACGCGTTCTTTGACGGTTTCAAGACCGTCATGATCGCGCTCCAGCACTTCGGCGGCATGATTGATATCCAGCCGGTCCTCCGTCGCTTTTGACCATGGAATCGTGACGAGCCATTCGATGTAATTGCGGACGATGCCGCTTTCAGCTGCTGCGGCCGGCAATTTCTCAAACCGATCCAGTTCCTTAAGCGCTGTTTTTTCAGCGGATTCCGTCATACCGGCTTCTTCGATTCGTTTACGAAGGTCCACGACTTCAGCCGATTTGCCGTCTTTATCGCCTAATTCTTTCTGAATCGCTTTCATCTGCTCGCGCAAATAAAATTCCTTCTGGGTTTGCTCCATCGCTTTTTTCACACGCTGGCCGATCCGCTTCTCGATCTCCTGCACTTCCTGTTCACTGTGCAGCTGTGTAATCAGCTTCTCCAGCCGTTCCGTTACATCGAATGTTTCCAGGATTTCCTGCTTGCCCGCAATCTTTATCTTCATCTGAGAAGCGATTGTATCGGCAAGGCGGCCCGGTTCTTCGATATCGGCAACGGTGCTGATGGATTCTTTTGATGCTTTTTTCGTGTTTTTTGTATAGCTTTCAAACTGTTCAAGCAGCATACGCATGAGTGCATTGAGTTCAGTTGTCCGTTCCGTCGGATCCGGGTAAGGCGTCACATCCACTGTCGTGACCGTCTCCCCTTCCGTGTAATTCGCCCATTGTCCGCGTTCAAGACCTTCCACAAGCACACGGATCGTGCCGTTTGGGAGCTTCAGCATCTGTTTTACGCGAGCCAATGTGCCGGTTTCATATAAATCATCCAAGCCCGGCTGTTCAAGACTCATTTCTTTTTGAGTGGTGAGAAAAACGATTTCATCACCAAGAAGCGCCTGCTCCAGCGCTGCCACCGACCGTTCACGGCCGACATCGATATGCAGCACCATGGTCGGAAATACGAGAAGACCACGAAGCGGGAGCAAAGGCACTTGCAGTTTTATGTCATTTGCCATCTGGGAGTCCACCTCCATAGGATTCAAAGCCTTTCGGCTGAAAAAAACGGCTGACCCTTTCCCACGCCTGCCGTGCATGCGCTAGTGAAGAGTCAGCTCAAAGTCATTCAATATAAAACATCACGCGGATGTTTTTTCGTTGTTGTCTTTAATGAATTCTGTGCCGTCTGATAAGATCAGCTTCGGCTGTGCGCCGTCTTTTACCGTCTCTTCTGTGATGACACATTCGACGATGTCTTCGCGTGAAGGCAAGTCGAACATCACATCGAGCATGATGTTTTCAATGATGGACCGCAGACCGCGGGCACCGGCTTTACGCTCAATCGCAAGTTTTGCGATTTCAACGAGTGCTTCATCTTCAAACGTCAGTGAAACCCCGTCCAGCTCCATCATTTTCTGATACTGCTTCACAAGCGCGTTCTTCGGTTCTGTCAGAATCTGCACAAGGGCATTTTCATCCAGCTGCTCGAGGCTCGCGAGTACCGGCAGACGCCCGATGAATTCAGGGATCAAACCGAATTTCAGCAGGTCTTCCGGAATGAGCTGGCTGAGGAGCGACTGCCCTTCCTGCTCTTCTTTGTTCGGATCCGCACCGAAGCCGATCACTTTGCTGCCGAGACGGCGCTTGATGATCTGCTCGATGCCATCGAAGGCACCGCCGACCACGAACAGGATATTCGTTGTATCGATCTGGATGAATTCCTGGTGCGGGTGCTTGCGTCCTCCCTGCGGCGGCACGCTTGCTGTTGTGCCTTCAAGGATTTTCAGGAGCGCCTGCTGTACACCTTCACCCGATACATCCCGTGTGATGGATGGGTTTTCGGATTTACGTGCCACTTTATCGATCTCATCGATATAAATGATGCCTTTTTGTGCGCGTTCCACGTCATAATCCGCTGCTTGGATCAGCTTGAGCAGGATGTTTTCAACGTCTTCACCGACATACCCGGCTTCTGTCAGGGATGTCGCATCCGCGATTGCGAATGGCACATTGAGAATGCGTGCCAGTGTCTGCGCCAGGAGCGTTTTCCCGCTCCCTGTCGGCCCGATCAGCACGATATTGGATTTCGACAGTTCGACATCGTCGATCTTCGAATTGGAATTAACCCGTTTATAATGGTTATATACAGCGACAGACAGCGACTTTTTCGCCCGGTCTTGCCCAATGACATAGCCATTCAGAATATCAAGAATCTCTTTCGGTTTCGGAACCTCTTTAAACTCAGTTTCTTCTTCAGAACCAAGTTCCTCTTCTACTATCTCTGTACAAAGATCGATGCATTCGTCACAGATGTATACGCCCGGTCCTGCAACCAGTTTGCGTACTTGTTCCTGCGGTTTTCCACAGAAGGAACACTTCAGATGATCTTTTTCATCGTTGAATTTGAACACTGTAATTCACCCCTATTCAAAGTCTAATATTATAAGATATTACTGCCCGTGGCAACTAATTAGATTCGCTCTATGTTTTACGGAATAGCCTTGCAGAAAGTGCCGCCGGCCAAGCCTTTTTGGGATAGGGGCCGCTTGAAGATGCGGCTTATGTAATGAAAGACAAGGCGCCATTTTGCCGCCTTGTCTTTTGAAATTGATCGTTCTTATTCAGCCGCGTCAGTTGCGCCGCCTTCTGTTACATTTGCATTGTCCACGAGGAATTCCACAGTGTTCTGCATGCGGATATCATTTTCAAGCATTGTCGTGCCGCCGAGAGCTGCTTTGATCTGATCCACTTCCATGTTGAACTGGCCAGCCATCTTCTCAAGTTCTTTGTCGATGTCTTCTGCAGTCACTTTCAGGTCTTCAGCAGCTGCGATCGCTTCGAGTGTCAATGAAACGCGTACGCGTTTTTCAGCATCAGCCTGCATTTGCTCGCGCAGTGCATTCTCGTCCTGGCCGGAGAACTGGTAGTACAGGTCCAAGTTCATGCCCTGCTGGGACAGACGCTGTTCAAAGTCCTGCAGCATGCGGTCTACTTCTGTATCCACCATGGACTGTGGGATCTCGATTGTTGCGTTGTCTGCCGCTTTTTCAACGAGCTCATCACGGAGAGCCATATCAGAAGCGGATACTTTTTCATTCATCAGATCTTCTTTCAGCTTCGCGCGGAGTGCATCGAGGCCTTCGATCTCTTCGTCGATTTCTTTCGCAAATTCATCGTTCAGTTCCGGAAGGACTTTCGACTTCACTTCTTTCACTTTCACTTCGAATGTCGCTTCTTTTCCAGCGAGTTCTGCTGCGTGATATTCTTCAGGGAATGTCACTTTCACTTCTTTTTCGTCGCCGGATTTCGAACCGATCAGCTGTTCTTCAAAGCCCGGGATGAAGGTGTTTGAACCGATTTCCAGTGAATAATCTTCACCTTCGCCGCCTTCAAATGCCTCTCCGTCCACGAAGCCTTTAAAGTCGATGACCGCTGTGTCGCCTTCTGCGATCGCTTCGTCTTCTTTCAGTTCAAGTTCAGCCAAACGCTCCTGGCGTTCTTTCAGCTGTTCTTCAACATCTTCGTCCGTCACGTCTGTCGGCTGCTTTGTTGCTTCAAGCCCTTTGTAATCACCGAGTTTCACTTCCGGTTTTACAGTTACTTTAGCAGTGAACACGAGCGGCTTGTTTTTTTCCATTTCTTCGATGTCGATTTCCGGACGGTCAACTGGCTCGAGGCCGGCTTCTTCCACTGCATTTGCATATGCATCCGGAAGAATGGCATCCAGCGCGTCCTGGTACAGGGATTCTACACCGAAACGTTTTTCAAACATTTGACGCGGCATTTTCCCTTTGCGGAAACCGGGTACGTTGATTTCTTTTACCACTTTTTTGAATGCTGTGTCGAGCCCTTCATTGACACGCTCTGCCGGCACTTCGATCGTCAGAGTGATCGTGTTGCCTTCTCTTTCGCCTACCTTAACTGACATTTATAACTACCTCCAAACATTTTTTAAACAACCTAAAAAATTGCTTCTTCGATTTTTGCAGCCCTTTTAGTATAGCATACTGCGTTTGGGTTTCAACTGATTTATCCGTTGCGCAGCTCGAACCACGTTTCAATGCGCAAGAGCAGCTGCAGAAGATCCGGGTGTGCGGTATCCGGACTGCTGCCTGTAAACACGGCTTCCAGATAACTCAAATACACTTCTGCGACTTCGGATGCCCCGAATTCGTCCCATTGGAACGGAAACAGCAAATACGTATGGCGGTCGAATAATTCCGTAATCATCTCGAGTCGGGTCGGATCCTGGAGCAGCGCTTCTTCAAACAGTGATTTGATGGTCAGCAGCCGTTCGCTTGTCAGCGGATCCGGCAGTTGCTGGATATGGAACGTACCTATGTAATGAAATTTCTCGATTTTTACCATCCCGTCTGCCTGTGCCCGCTGCAGCATGAATAAGATATATGTCTTTGCCAGCATATCAACGTTCGGATGCTCCACCGCTTGGATCATTTCGGCTTGGAGCTGCCGGAATGCCTGGGGCTCCAATTCCATGACGGCCCGCTCCTGTTCCTCGTGTTGCAGGGCAAAGAATTCATCCAGCGGAAAATTGATCGGTTCCACTGCCGGTTCCTGAGTGGGTGTTTGATCCTGTATCCGTTCGTTCAGCTCCTGCAGCTGCCGGAACTGAGCGATCCGGTCTTCCGGAAGCACACCTTCACTGATCAGCGCTTCGATCATCTGTTCCGCTTCTCCGTATCGGCGGAGCTGCATCAGGAGACTAATGTGGAGCTCCATCGTTTCCAAATAATGAAGAGGACCAATTTTGAGCAGTTCGTCTGTGACTTCAAGAGCTGCCGCATAATCGCCAAGTTCATAAAGCGCATAGGCGTAGGCACCCAGCGCAGCCGGATTGCCCGGTTCATACTTCAGCACTTCAGAAAGCCTGTCGTGGGCCGCAGAAAAATTTTCCTGCTGCAGGGCAGTAATCCCTTCTTCCATCAGGCGGTCGATCGTCGTCGGGAACACAATGACGTTTCCTTTACGTCTCAGACCGCCGTGCTTTTTTTGCATTCCAATCACCTCATTTACTGATTTCATCATAGCATAGCTGTTTTCAGGTGGCATTCAGCAGCATTATTATAAAAAAAGCGGCACGTTTCTGTGACGTGTCCGCTTCCGATGGGTGCCTTGCTGATTCACGGCGGAGCAGATGACCGGAAAACTTCACTTTGGCTGTTTCACATCCTGCATCGCGTCCTTCGACCCTGCATCGCTTTTTGAAATTACCGATATTTTTCCATCACCTTCAAGTATGACCGCTTCAATATCTTCCATCGATCCTTTGCCATTCTGCCGAACGGATTGTCTGACATCGCTCTTTACAACCCGTTCTTTTCGCATGGCATCTTCACAATACTCGCCATCATAGTACAGGTAGACAGGTTTCGCGCTGATGATTGAATAGAATTTTGGGGATTTCCTTTCGAACAGCGCCACAGAGAACTGCAACAGTGTCAGCATCAGCAGCACGAGCGCTCCTTCTGTAAACGAGATACTCTTCGATATGAGTGCTGTGGCTATCGATGAACCGTATGCAACAGAAATAATAACGTCAAACATATTATACTGCGAAAGAATCCGCTTGCCTGCCACTCTCAGAATGATGATCAGAAATACGTAGATCAGGATAGACATGAAAATTATGCGCCATACGGTATTCCAATTGTCGAACCAGAAAGATTCCAACACTGGCCGACTCCCCCTCCTTTAACATGAGCATCCGAAGGAGAGCTTCCCTTGTACGGGGCTCTGCATTAATCCAATCCTCATAAATGATTACCCTTTACTTACCCTGCTGGATTTGCACTCAAACGCACTTATCATTCTTAAAAAGGACACAATGATTCATCGCCAAAAATCAGTTCTCTGTTCGATCGACGAAGTGGGTTTTACTGAACCCTGAACTTGCAATCACCCTCAGTATTTCATCAGCTTAGAACTCTCCGGCTCCCCTCGTTTCACATGAACACATACAGCAGCCGGCTGTTATTTCATGCGTGATCGATTGCCGCGTTTATTCGTCGCTTATAAGGGAAGGGGAAAACTAAGAACATGCAACAGAAAGGAGAGAATCCCCATTAGAACTTCAACTGCTTTGATTTGCGCAGCGTTTGGCATGATCGCCTTGGGTCCTGACAATCTCACCGAAGCAGCAACAGAGTTCACCGATTTATCGGAAAGTCATTGGGCAGAAGATGAAATAACTTATCTTGCAGAGAGAAACGTAATCGAGGGCTATCCAAACGGTGATTTCGGGCTGGGAGATCACATTACAAGAGCGGAAGCCACTTCCTTTCTAGCGAGAGAACTGGAACTGACTTCATCTCCCCCCACCTTTACGGATGTGGACTCCGGCCACTGGGCAGCCGGTTCGATCGGTGCGGCTGCAGATGCCGGTATAATCACCGGCTATCCAGATGGTTCCTTTCAGCCTGATGAACCGATTGAAAGAGATGAAGTGGCAGCAATACTGGACCGGGCGTACACGTTCGACAGCGCCTTAGACGCCCCTCGTTTCAGTGATGTAGGAAGAGATGCCTGGGCGTTTGATTCAATTCAGGACTTGGCCGCCCGCTACATTACCGTTGGGTATCCTGATCGCTTGTTTCACCCGGACGAATTCACCACACGGGAGGAATTTTCAGTTTTCCTCGCCCGGACACTCAATGAGTCATTCACACCGGTTGTGACGAATCCTGAAGAACTGACTGTACTGGTCAACAAAGAACGCAGTTTACCTGCTGATTACGTACCGGCCAATTTGATGACACCTGAGGTTTATATGTTCGGCACAGAAAAAATGAAGCAAGCAGCAGGCACTGCACTGGAGGATCTGTTCGCCGCCGCCACGCAGGACGGGCTTCAGTTGATCGCTGTTTCAGGTTACCGATCTTACGATGAACAAGAACGGATTTTCCAAAACTACGCTGAACAGTACGGTATTGAACAGGCAAATCAATTCAGTGCCCGCCCTGGGGAAAGTGAACATCAGACAGGATTGGCCATGGATGTTTCCAGTTCCGCATTGTCTTCAGGAGAATACCTTTCCACGGAATTCGCGCAAACCGCTGAAGGCCAATGGGTACAGGCACACGCCAGTGATTATGGGTTCATTATCCGGTATCCCGAAGGCAAGGAATCCATCACCGGCTATCAGTATGAGCCATGGCACTTACGTTATGTCGGTCAAGAAGCAGCCCAATCTATCAATCAGCATTCTATGACACTTGAGACATATTTGGGAACTGAGTAAAAATCCTCACTGGCTCGCTGCATAAACACGCAAAAGAACTCTTCGGCTTCAAAAACCGAAGAGTTCTTTATTAGTTTTCCCTGTTAATCAATTTGCCGCTAAAACATCCGGCGCCAGTTGGTCCAACCCCGGAGGATTTGCTGGCAGTTTTTCAAACCGGGTAATATGCACTTTCGTTTTAAATCCCATGCTGCGATACGTCTCCAGCATTTCCCGCTTAATCCGCAGCGCTTCATCCAGCATGAAATAGCCGACCGGAAAGCTCAGCTTCTCAATTTCCATTGTAACCAAATATACTTCTTCCATCTTTAATACCCCCAGCCGGTCAACCGGCTCTATCTACTAATTAATATACAATGAATTTCCACTTTCGAAAACTGTATTTTATTTTCAAGTTAGACGTACATTGGCAGCTATAAGATACAGACTAGTCTCTGTGTTCCCTGTTTTTTTAGATCAAACAGCCTTACTCATCTTACAGCGGCCACGGTTGTTTGTCAGCTGGTTTATCCCGTGTGTTCATTTGTCTTCTCTGTTCATCATCAGAAGTCCGATGTATTCAACAAAAAAGCATGCAGGGATGCCGGGGGTCACCGCATCTCTGCATGCCTTTTTCACCGGCTGCACTTAAATACATAGGCAGGCGGTATATTTTGCAGTACTTTATTGATTTGGATGTCACTGAAAAACGAGTTGAAATAGACTTGTTTCAGTTTGCTGTATTGGAATGTGACAAATTCCCCTTCCATTCCGAGTACGTTTCGGGTTTCCTGGAGAATGCGTTCGGAAACTTCTCTCGGAAGACTTGTGAACGGCAGGCCGGATACAACATGGCTGACTTTGCCGATTCCATATTGTTCCACATAGCGGCCGACGTGCTCGGCTGAATCATGAATAATATGCACGTTCTCCATTCCCCCGAATCTCCGCTGAAGGATTTCATAGAATTTCCGGTTGCTTTCGAATACCAGCAATTTCGTATCCCCATGCTTTCGCTGGACGAGTAACTCGGTAAACACACCGGTACCCAGCCCGTACTCGACGATACATTCGGCAGATTCAAAGTCAACGAATGCCACCGTTTGGTGCGCGAGCTTGCGCGAACTCGGATGAACTGCCCCGACCTTGCGCGGGTGCTTTATGTACTGACCGACAAATTGCAGGATAACCATCTGACCCTCTTTTCCCGCTCGTTATTCCAATGGCAGAGAAGAAGATATGTCATGAAATCACTTGGCAGCAGGAGCTGTCAATCCTTAGTGTCTCTAACTTTATCACGTCTCCTTCTCCGCCCCAGTATCTTACTCCTCATTATTTATTAAAGGCCTTACATGACTTTACTAGTACGGTTATCCAAAAACCCTTTTGTCGAATCTATGGCTTTAGTTCCTGTTTCTGTTTTCAGTCACCTGGTATTTATTTGACCGAATCATGCGATCAATTTTTTTAGACTGCCTTTTACATGTTTTATTCTTTGGTGTAAGCTGACTGCATCTTCTTTATTTTGGAGGCGATCCCATCAACCAACAGCTTAACGGAAAAATCGCATTGGTCACCGGCGGATCAAAAGGACTCGGAAAAGCGATCAGTAAAGGCCTGGCCTCTGCTGGCGCCACCGTTTTCATCAATTACGCCACGGATCAGGAAACGGCACAATTGACTGTTCAGGAAATCACCGACAGTGGCGGGAATGCATTCCCAGTGCAGGGAGACGTGACGGATGAACAGGAAGCAGCACACATCGTGACGGAAGTTACAGATCGTTTTAACCAGCCAATTGATATTCTTGTTAATAACGCGACCGGTCCGCAGCCTGAACTGTCCATAGAAAACAGCACGTGGCAGGATTATGAAGATCAGTTGAAATTTTTTGCCAAAGCCCCACTCCTCCTGACAAAAGCTGTATTGCCGGGCATGAAAAAGATCGGGGCCGGCCGGATCATCACCATCGGAAGTGAAGTGGTGCAGCTCGGCACGCCCAACTTCGCCAATTATGTGACAGCAAAATCAGCCCAGCTAGGCATGACGCGATCCTGGGCCAATGAACTTGGGCGACATGCAATCACTGTGAACTTGGTGAATCCCGGCTTTATTCCGGTCGAGCGCCATCAGCATCTCGATCCGGCCGTTATCGACCAATACACGCAAGACGTGCCGTTGGAGACGACCGGAAAGCCGCAAGACATTGCTGACGTAGTCATGTTTCTTGCTTCAGACGCTTCCCGGTTCATCACCGGGCAGTCGATTTCCGTGAATGGCGGAAAAACATTTGGAATCTAACCGAAAAAAAGAACTGCTCAAAATGTCTCTTCCTGAGATATTTTGAGCATTTTTTATGTGGAATCCGGCGGCTGCTCCGGTCAGCGGATGATTTCATTGTCATTAGTCCTTCATAGACGTTCATAAAACTCATTTTCTCATACAAATAAGAGTTGCTGTACAACTTAAGATCTTAAGTATGGTAAAATACAGAAATGTAATGAGTCTAAAGTCCAGTAAGTTGGAATGGAAATTTCGGGTAACTTGTTTAAATTGAAATTTTCCATTCAGCAGCTGATCGGTTAATTATCAAAGGAAAGTATGGATAACTTTTTTTATTTTCACTTTCCATTGCAACGCATGGCTGGATGACTTGGCAACAACATAACCATTTGGAGGTACAAGAAATGAAGACCTTTAAACATGTAGTAATCGTTTTGGGACTGATTGCAGCGCTCGCAGTCGGCGGGTATTATTACATCAAACAAGACTTGGCTAGTCCAGACGAATTAGCCCAGACTGCTGAAGAAATCAATGAACGAGAGCAACACAAAGGGGAAGTTCGTGAAAATGACGTGGAAGTAAGCATGGAAGAATCCGAAGTGCAAACCTACCTCCACCAAATGACACACCAACATGTCATAGCCAGCGAAAAATGGGGAAGTGTTGAAAGCAACCCGCAGAACATTGAAAACTTGCTGACCATCGTGCAGGCCAACCGAAACGAGTATGAGCATAGCGCCTATTATATAGGCGTATTGGAACAATGGCGGGAAGGGAATTTCAGCAATGCCGTATCGGTTCATAACTTCGTTTGGAAGCTTCAAGGCGGGACAGTCGGGAAAGCAACCGGATTACTGAGCGAGGAAGAGAAGAAACAGTTTGCCGAAGAAAACTTCAGTGATTGAAAAAAGGCAGCTCATAGGCTGCCTTTTCCTCTATCTTCCTCTGCTCATCCAGGAAATCCTTTAATCCATACACTGAATTCTTCTTCTGGCAAAGCCGGCACATGGTTTAACTCCGTCAGAAAATCTTTCGTCATCTTTCTCAGAATACTGTCCATTCCATCAGCAAGTTCTGCAGCACTTTCGAAGGGTACCATTTTGTTCTTGAAGTTTTCCTGATCGTGTACGGAGCCATGAATGTAAGTGGATCTGAAAGCATAAGCAGTCGATATGATCCTGGTGAGTTGGAGCCGTTCGTCAGAATCATTCCCTAAAACCCTGGAAGCGCTATCTGTTACTTGAACGTCCGATTCCGAAGACGATGTAGACAGCGCTGCCTCTAAAGCTGAAATATAAAAGGTAATCTTCGCAAATAAGGACGACTGTGAACGCGCCAGCGCAATAAATCGCAGCATGCGCTGAAACCTATCGGCTCTGTGATAGGGAGATAATTTATCCGATTCTATATAATGAAAAAAAGCAGTTGTTTCCCCCGGCATTCCCCGCTTTTCGACACCATTGCCAAAAGCAGTTTCTCCAAGCAAAGAAAACCACCGCTGCGAATCTTTTAACTCCTGCTCGGAAAACTGGGTGCTTCCGAATTCTCCATCACTTGTTGAAAGTGTGGTTTTTGCTTTGTTTTCTATGATGTGGCCATCCTCTGATCTGCTGACTATAAGATCCGCATTGACCGCGTTATCCTTAACCAACCAAAGAGAAAGTAAAATATATTCCACCACACCGCGGACTCTTATCATTCCTTCAGTCATTTGGGACAGCCTGCTTCCTTCCGGAGCCATTTCTTCATTCATATAAAGACAGGGCTTGTTCATAAATCCTCTGAAAGTGAACGTTCCGATCGAATTCATGAATTGCCGATCCTGGTAACCTCGTATATTGGCTCCCGCCTTTATTAGCTCCATGCCGGCATAGCTGTTACTGTTAATTTCCGTCCGTATTTCCAGGTTGGATAAAATTGAAATAAAAGCTACTTTCATCGTTATCCTCACTCCCCTTCTACTCCGATTACTTCTATAAAAGAGAAGGAAACCCTTTATTTTTATCAAAAGGTTACAATATAGTTAATCTCCCGCACCATAAAAACAGGAATAAAGAAAAAGAACCTTGAAACGTCGTAACGCAAACGTTTTAAGGCTCTTTTTTGTGTATGAACTGATGAAAACAGCTCAATATGTCTTCTAACATCCCAGGAGAGATTCGAACTCCCGACCGACGGCTTAGCTTACCGCTATGGCTTTCGCCACCAACAGGTGTTGTTTGCAAGTCTGGACTATATCTTCACCATTTCAGGTGCGGCACGTGTAGTCTCTACGGAACCTCACGATAATCAGTCGCCTGATTATGTTTTAGCGTTTCTACCCTCAAGTGAACTTGAGCCTTTAAAACACCTGAATCTCATACGTATGAGATCGTAAGTTTCCTCGGTATTGCCATCAGCATGATCTGTTAAGGTTTCACCGATATAGTGCCGTGCACTCTGCAGGTTCTCGTTTCCCTACGGAGGCTCCTATTCTTGAAGGCCGTTGCTCTATCCAGCTGAGCTACTGGGACTCGTGTCCTTCATAATCGAACGACAAGTTTAATTATAGAAACTCCGGACACAAAAGTCAATGCCATTTTAAATAAAACATGAAATTAGCCTTAGCTCAGCCACGATGGCATTGCTGCCTTCAGCTCACGCAGGGCGTTTCCGCGATGAGAGATCTTCGCTTTCTGCTCCGGCGCGAGTTCCGCCATGGCCTTATCAAGTTCCGGCACGTAAAAGATCGGATCATACCCAAAACCATGTTCTCCCCGGCGTCCGTTTAGAATCCGTCCCTCGCAAGAACCCGAGAATGTCTCTGTCTGCTCACCCGGTGCTGCAATTGCCAGCACACAGCGGAAGCGGGCCGTACGCTGTTCTTCCGGTACGCCTTCAAGCTTTGACAGCACTTTATCGATATTGGCGCTATCACTTTTCTCGCCGCCTGCATAACGGGCCGAGTAGATGCCCGGTTCCCCGTTCAGCGCATCGATCTCAAGTCCGCTGTCATCGGAAATCACCGGTTTATTCAGGATTTTCGCTGTTTCTTCCGCTTTCAGGATAGCGTTCTCCTCGAATGTCGTACCGGTCTCTTCCACATCGATCTCTTCTTCAATATCCTGCAAAGTCAGCACTTCATAACCCAATGGATTGAGGAGCGCTTCAAAATCCTTTGCTTTCCCTTTATTATTCGTTGCGATAATGATTTGTTTCATTGGATAGTTCCCGCCTTTTCTCCGATTCGGCTGCTGATGTCACCGAGCACTTCTTTCTGCACGGCAACCAGTCGCTGGATGCCCGCTTCACCGAGGTCCAGCAATTCGTTCAGCTGCGCACGGGAAAATGTCGCTTCTTCGCCGGTCCCTTGGATTTCAACGAATTGGCCTGCCCCGGTCATGACAAGGTTCATGTCGACTTCCGCTTTGGAATCTTCACTGTAGTCCAGATCCAACACCGCACCAGCTTCTTCCAATACACCGACGCTCGTTGCTGCCAAATAATCCGTCACTGGAAATACCGGCAGATCCAGTTTTGCGCACGCGAGAGACAACGCAACGAATGCACCGGTAATCGAAGCGGTCCGGGTTCCGCCGTCTGCCTGAATGACATCACAATCCACCCAAATAGTCCGTTCACCGAGTTTTTCTAGGTCGATGACGGCACGCAACGCCCGGCCGATCAGGCGCTGAATTTCCATTGTGCGTCCGCCGATTTTACCGCGGGAAGCTTCACGCTGCGTTCGCTGATTTGTCGCTCGTGGCAGCATCGAGTACTCAGCTGTCACCCAGCCTTTGCCCTGTCCGCGCAAAAAATGCGGCACTTTTGCTTCTATCGTCGCCGTGCAGATCACTTTCGTCTGCCCCACCGTAATAAGCACCGAGCCTTCCGGATGAATCAAATAATCCTTTTCAATCTGTATATTCCGTAATTCAGTCGCTTCTCTTCCATCATGTCTTGCCATGTAAATCCTCCTCCATTGCTCCGCATTTATCGTACCATAAACGCAGCGCATCGAACAAAAGCCGGCACGGTGTATCGTTTGATTTTAGCGGAAAGCGTCCGCTTGAAGCGATTTCTTTTCATCAAATACAAACTCCGACGAAGAAACACTTTTACCCAAAACAAAAAACCGCACAAGGCGGTTTTTAAATAAAACGGATAGTCCTGACATCCGGTTCATCCAATTGCAGCCAGTCGCTCACAGTTTCCCTGAAAATCGGCACGGAGCCGGTCGTATAGAAAATATGCTTCGGTGGTTCGGTCCTGTCCGCGAGTGTGCCCTCATGCTCCAAGTACTTCTTGGCATCCCGGGCGGTCTCCGCAGCGGATGATAGAACCGTCACCCGTTCCCCGAGCTCCTTTTCAATAAACGGCTGCAACAGCGGATAATGCGTGCAGCCAAGAATCGCCGTATCAAACGACAGCTGCTTGATCGGCGCCAGTGTTTCCGTTACCATTCTCCGCGCAAATTCGCCTTCATGCTCCCGGCTCTCAACAAGCGGGACAAACTTCGGACAAGCGAGCGGAATAATGACTGAAGCAGATTGCAGCGATTTGATCGCATGTTCGTACGCTCCGCTTTCAATCGTTCCATTCGTGCCAAGCACGACGATTTTTTTTGTGGCCGATGCTTTGATCGCCGCACGCGCTCCCGGAAAAATAACACCGATTACCGGAATCGGCAAATGCTTCTGCAGGGATTTCAATGCAGCGGCAGTCGCCGTATTGCAGGCAATCACGATCATTTTCACGCCTTGTTGCATAAGTTTTTCCGCCAGCTGCCACGTATACTTCCGCACTTCATGGAATGGCCGCGGCCCGTATGGACAGCGGGCATTATCTCCAATATACACCACTTGTTCAGCCGGAAGCAGCCGGATAATTTCTTTTGCCACAGTCAGGCCTCCGACACCGGAGTCCATGACCCCTATAGGTGCATTCACTCTGTTCGCCTCTATCCTTATTTCATTTCCCGGTGCAGTTTTTCAAGCAGGGTCGACAGCTGTTTCACTTCATCCGGTGAAAAATCGGTCAGGACATCCTGCAGGTAATGCTGTCGTTTCTTGATGACTTCTTCAATGATCCGTTCGCCTTCTTTGAGCAGGTGAATCCGCACAACGCGCCGGTCCTGTTCATCCCGGACCCGGAGCACAAGTTCATTTTTTTCCATCCGGTCCACAAGATCCGTCGTGGTGCTGAATGCCAGGAACATTTTGTTCGACAAATCGCCGATTGTCATGTCCCCGTGCTCGAACAGCCATTGCAGCGCAACGAATTGCGGTGGTGTGATTGTATATGAATTCAGCAATTCCCGGCCTTTCTGCTTAATAATGCCGGAAATATAGCGGAGTTCTTTTTCCACGAACGCCACACGTTCTTCATTATGAATTGCCTGTTTTTCCTTATTCATTACCTTCGCTCACTCCTCCAGTGCTAATCCTTACTTTCTATAGTGACGGTTTTCCGCACTTTTCGCAATCCTTACTGCTGTGCTGCTCTCACCGATGTCCCTGTCACTGAATCAAACAAGGCTTTTTCGTTCTCCTCCCAGGCAGCACTCTTCCCGGTCGCTTTTGAAATCTGCACGATGGTTCCCCGCCCCGTCAAGCATGTCTCGCCTTGGGCATTCGTTCCCCAATAATGGAGATCAACTGATGAAGTCCCCATCTTCCCCGCTTTCACATGGATCGCCAGCTCTTCATCAAAAAAGACTTGCTTGGCATAATCACATTGCAGATCAGCAACGACGATGATTTTATCGCCATTTCCATCGAGCCATTGCTGCATAAGGCCCAGTTCCTTGAAATATTCGATGCGGGCATATTCAAAATATGTAAACGGTACAGTATTATTCAAATGGCCGAACATATCCGTATCAGAAAACCGGACCGTCACTGGCACGGCAAACCGGAACTCTTCTTTCCATTGTTCAAAATCATTAATATAGGCAGCGCGCATGGCCGTTCCCCCAGTTCTTTTTCAGTATTCTATCAGTATAGCAATTTTCACCCAAATTGAACTACCCCCACCTAAAGGCATCCGCCTTTTGAGGTGGGGGATTCCAAAACACGCAAGCCCTATAGCGCGCGGCTCCGGAACCCACCTGCCGTCCAACGGGCGTGGTCGCACTATCGCCAGCTGCGCGTGATCGGGCTTCCGGGAAGCCGTCGTGGCCGTTCACTTCCGCAGCCAAACCGGCTGTTTCCGCGAACAACCAGCTGCACGACAGCGGGTGATGCGCTTCAGTGGGGAAGAACCGGAATTTCGGCCTGCGGAGACCGGTCATCTGTTCTTGTGGCCGGCGTCCCTTCAGGGGGTTCCGGTTCTTCCGTTGGTTTATATCAGTCTTCTGATTTTCAATTGTTCCATTTCCAACAAGTGGTCCAGGGACAAGCCATTCAGTGGCTGGTGCATGTTGTACAAGTGGCGGATCTTCTCCGGCAACAGGTCGATTTTTTTGTTCAGGTCGTGCCACTGCGCCCAGTGGTGGTTCGTTTTCTTACGGTCGGCGACAAAGGTGTGCAGGAAGCGCGGAACCCGTTCGTTGTACCCGAGCGCCCGCCGGCCGATGGTGAGGCCGGCGCTTTCATGGACGCTGATGCCGAGCCGGCGCATGTGCTTGAACTTGCCGCTGACGGAGGTGTAGGTGGGATGGACGTCGAACACGGCCACCCCTTCCTTGTCCGCTCGCGCTTTCACGCTGGCCGCCATTTTTCTTGAGGCGAACAGGCTTTTCATGCGGTTGGCTTTTTTGTTGCCGTAGCGGTCGCCGGTCCGGCTGAGCGTGGTATCGAGTTTTTCCAGGGCAATCGGTTTGTTTGCGTCTTTCGCCAAGCGGACGACGTTGATCGCCGCCGCTTCAATTGCTTTTGTCACCTGGCCGCTCCGCTTCCCGGCAATCGGAAAACGGATGTGGCCGCTTGCGAGGTAATTGCCATCCGCCGACACGTCACACCAAGAGAAGCAGTCCACGTTGCAGTCGATGCCGATGACGCCCGTCGTGCGGCTATAGTTTGTGTGCGGATTCGGCTCAATCTCAATGATGGCTTTGATCACATAATAGCCGCCATGGTCTTCCAGTTCCCAGGCGATGGCCTTGCCGTTCACTTTTTTATTCGGACAGGTGCGCTGCGCCTGAATGGTCTCATCCAGTAGCGCCTGTCCGTACGGAAAGCGGACATCGGCGAATGCAACCACCTTCCGGTTCGGAAGTGTCAAATACAGGGTGTGGGACTGTTCATTGTACAGAAAAACGAAGTTACCGTGCTTGGCATCTTTCCGCCCGGAAATCCGCATCCGTTTGTTTCGGGCGGAA
This sequence comes from Planococcus lenghuensis, assembly GCF_001999905.1. Lineage (NCBI taxonomy): Bacteria > Bacillati > Bacillota > Bacilli > Caryophanales > Caryophanaceae > Planococcus > Planococcus lenghuensis. The sequence continues at coordinate 1,362,380 of NZ_CP019640.1, read as the reverse complement.
CTGAAGTCTTCTTTCCACCGTTTTTTCTGTTTGGCCGTCTCACAGTGGCGGCGGGATTGAAAGCGCTTTTTGCCGCCGAAGACAGCACTTGGAATGGTCGCTTCCCGTGCTGCCAGCTGTTCTTCAAGCCGGCGGAGGCGGAACTGCAGCGCGCCCGCCTGCTGTTTCAAGCGCTTCAGCAGACCATTGATGTGCCGGATTTCGAAATCATAGGCGTTGAAGAAAAGCTGGCTGTACGAGCCGGTCTTCACCTTCCCACGGTGCTTGCGGATGATACGTGCGCCGTCTCTCGTTGCCAGTGGCTTTGTTTCGGAAATTTCAGGTTCCCCGCTCTCAGGCTATCCTTGATCGTTTGCGTTTGGGTGCGTTTCGTCCGCACTTGTTTCAGTTTTTTTCTGAGTTTCCGGATCTTTTCGCGGGCCTGGTCCCGGTACAGGTTTTTCAGCTCGTTCTGACTGGAGATCAAGGCCTTCGCATTCTGGATGGCGCTGTTCGTATAGTAATCGTTCAGGCCGAACTGCTTTTTCATCCGGATATGGAGGGAATCGGTGTATGTAACGGAAACTCCGTTAGCCTGCAGACGCAGATCACGGATTTGCGACTGATAAGCGGTGCACTGCAGGCGGTTGAAGTCACAGAGCAGCTGCGTCAGCTGGCCGACCGTTTCAGCCGGCAGCCGATTTTTTGCCATCCGGTTACTGAACAGGCACTTCTTCATCCCGATTCCCTCCTGTCAAAGTAAGAACGTTTGTTCCAGTTTAGCAAGCGAACGTCCCGGTTGCCAGCAGGAAGTGGTAAGTAGCTGAATGTTCTTACAAACATCAAAAAAGCGATTCATCCCCCACCTGTTCGCTGGGCTTTGCCCTTGTCGCTCCCGGAGGTGGGGATCTTCTCGCCTAAAACGATAAAAAACCCCGTTTTCACGGGGTTCTCTTTTTACTTAATCTACCATGCTGTCGCTTCCGAAGAAGTTACGGAACATCTGAACCGTAGCTGCCCGGTTCATTGCAGCGATGGAAGTTGTAAGCGGAATGCCTTTCGGGCAAGATTCCACACAGTTCTGCGAGTTGCCGCAGCCCTGCAGGCCGCCATCTGTGATCAGCGCATTGATGCGCTCATCTTTATTCATGGAACCTGTCGGATGCGCATTAAACAGGCGAACCTGTGAAATCGGCGCTGCACCGATGAAGTCCGATTTTTCGTTGACGTTCGGGCACGCTTCGAGGCATACGCCGCATGTCATGCACTTGGACAGTTCATATGCCCATTGGCGCTTCTGTTCCGGCATACGCGGACCTTCTCCAAGGTCATACGTTCCGTCGATCGGCACCCATGCTTTTACTTTTTTCAGTGAGTCGAACATACGGCTGCGATCGATGATCAGGTCGCGGGTAACCGGGAATGTCTTCATCGGCTGCAGGCGGATCGGCTGTTCAAGCTGATCCACGAGCGCTGTACAAGATTGGCGGGCCCGGCCGTTGATGACCATGGAACAGGCGCCGCACACTTCCTCGAGACAGCTCATGTCCCATGCAACCGGTGTCGTCACTTTGCCGTCCCGGTTCACCGGATTCCGGCGGATTTCCATGAGCGCAGAAATAACGTTCATGTTTGCACGGTATGGTACTTCGAACGATTCCCAGTATGACTCTTCGTCAGTTCCGTTGCGCCGTTCGATTTCAAAAATGACCGTTTTAGCTGCTTCAGCCATGATTCAAGGACTCCTTCCTGTTTTATGATTTTGCAGAGTAGTCGCGCTTGCGCGGCGGAATCAGGGAGATGTCCACTTCTTCATAATGGAAGATCGGCGCACTCTCACCGTCGAATTTCGCCATCGTCGTCTTCAGCCACTCGGCGTCATTACGTTCAGGGAAATCCGGTTTGAAGTGAGCGCCTCGGCTCTCATTCCGGTTCAACGCACCTTGTGTGATGACGCGTGCGAGCAGCAGCATATTTTTCAGCTGCCGGGTAAACATGGCACCCTGGTTGCTCCAGCGCTGTGTATCAAGAATATTGATGTTTTCATAGCGTTCCAGAAGTTCGACGATTTTTTCATCCGTCGCCTTCAGTTTATCATTGTAGCGCACAACTGTCACATTGTCCGTCATCCACTCGCCGAGTTCCTTATGGATCACATAAGCGTTTTCTGTGCCGTTCATGCCCATGATATGCTCCCACTTCGCTTCTTCTTCCGCTTGTTTGCGGTCAAAGATATCCGTCGGCAGATCTTCAGCCAGCACATCAAGCCCTTTAATGTATTCTATCGCGTTCGGTCCTGCTACCATGCCTGCGTAAATGGCGGATAAGAGCGAGTTAGCGCCCAGGCGGTTTGCTCCGTGCTGTGAATAATCACATTCACCGGCAGCGAACAAGCCAGGGATGTTCGTCATCTGATCGTAATCGACCCACAGACCGCCCATTGAATAATGCACAGCCGGGAAGATCTTCATCGGCACTTTACGCGGATCGTCGCCTGTGAATTTCTCATAAATCTCGATGATGCCGCCGAGTTTGAGATCCAGCACTTTCGGGTCTTTATGCGAGAGATCCAGGTAGACCATGTTCTCACCATTGATGCCGAGCTTCTGGTTTACACACACATCGAAAATTTCCCGGGTCGCGATGTCACGCGGCACCAGGTTTCCGTAAGCCGGATACTTCTCTTCCAGGAAATACCACGGTTTGCCGTCCTTATACGTCCAGATCCGCCCGCCTTCACCACGGGCCGATTCCGACATGAGCCGGAGCTTGTCGTCTCCCGGAATGGCTGTCGGGTGGATTTGGATGAATTCACCGTTTGCGTAATAGGCACCCTGCTGATAAACAATGGAAGCTGCCGATCCGGTATTGATGATGGAGTTCGTGGATTTTCCGAAGATGATCCCCGGTCCGCCAGTTGCCATGATCACTGCATCGGCGCGGAATGTCTGGATCTCCATGGACTTCAAGTTCTGAGCCGCAATTCCGCGCGCTTTTCCGTCGTCGTCCAGGATGATTCCGAGGAATTCCCAGCCTTCATATTTTGTTACAAGCCCATTCACTTCCTGCCGGCGCACCTGCTCTTCGATTGCGTACAAGAGCTGCTGGCCTGTAGTCGCGCCTGCAAATGCCGTCCGGTGGTGAAGCGTTCCGCCGAAACGGCGGAAATCGAGCAGTCCCTCCGGTGTCCGGTTGAACATGACGCCCATGCGGTCCAGCAATCGGATAATCGCCGGAGCTGCATCCGTCATCGCCTTAACCGGTGGCTGATTCGCTAAAAAGTCACCGCCGTATACCGTGTCGTCAAAGTGAATATCGGGGGAGTCGCCTTCCCCTTTTGTATTTACTGCGCCATTGATGCCGCCCTGTGCGCATACAGAGTGTGAGCGCTTTATCGGAACCAGTGAAAACAAATCTACTTGTGTGCCGGCTTCAGCAGCCCGCACAGTTGCCATTGAACCTGCGAGGCCTCCGCCGACAACGATTAACTTGCCTTTCGCCATTTAACTTCTCACTCCTCTTTCATTTCCCAAGAACTAATTTTGCGCCGTGTTTAGACGAATGCGAACACAGCCTGTACGCCGATAATCGACAGTACAACGAAGAACAGCATCGTAACAGCTGTTGCCACGCGCTGTGAGCCCGGTGACTGTGTGATTCCCCATCTGACGAGGAATGACCAGATTCCGTTTGAAAAATGGAATGTTGCCGTCAGGACACCCAGTACATAGAATGCGACCATGAACGGGTTCGACAGAATTTCTGCCATCATTTCAAAATTGACTTCTGCGCCGAATGCCGCCTGAATGCGTGTTTCATAGACGTGCCATGCAATAAAGATTACAAGGAAGACGCCCGTGTAACGCTGCAGTACGAATGCCCAGTTGCGGAGATAACCATACTCGCCCGGATTGTTTTTCGCCGTGAATGCTATGTAGAGGCCATAAAATGCATGGAACAACAATGGCAGGAAAATCACGAAGATTTCAAGAAAAATCCGGAATGGCAGACTCTCCAGGAAATGAGCACCGGCTTCAAATGCTTCCGGTCCCCGGACAGCAAAGTTGTTGACGAACAAATGCTGTGTCAGGAAGATGCCTACCGGGATGATTCCCAGCAATGAATGAAGACGTTTCAAAAGAAATTCACGATGTGTAGTCAAAGCTTTTCCCCCTCTCGGCACAATAAAATCGGCAGCAGCAGGGGCGGCTTGTTCTGCCGGTCTTCCCCTGACCGCTGCACCGTCTATCATCATACAAAATTATGACAGTTTTATTGTACTCCCCCCGTACAGGAGCGTCAAGGCGACCCTGAACTTTTGCACTGCCCGCATAACGCGGATAAACAGCGGACGGTCACCCTTCTTGCTGCGTATTACCGGAATGGAAATGCGCTTCAATTGCTGTTGCGACACCGGCGGGCATGCCGGCTTTCTGGAAATCTTCCGCCGTTGCTTCCCTGATTTTTTTGACAGAACCGAAATGCTTCAACAACTGCTTTTTCCGTTTCGGTCCAACGCCCGGCAGTTCATCCAGCACAGAAGTAATCGATCCTTTGCCCCGCAATTGGCGGTGGAACGTGATTGCAAAGCGGTGCACTTCGTCCTGAATCCGCTGCAGCATATAAAATGCTTCACTCGTGCGCGGAAGCGGAACCACTTCGGCCGGGAAGCCGAATAACAGCTGGGCCGTCTGGTGTTTTGCATCCTTCGCCAGCCCTGCAATCGGAATTTCAAGACCGAGCTCATCTTCAAGCACTTCACGCGCCGCTTCCATCTGGCCTTTCCCGCCATCGATGACGATAAGGTCCGGCAATGCCAGGTCTTCACGCAGCACCCGGGAGTAGCGGCGCCGGATGACTTCACGCATCGCTTCGTAATCATCCGGTTTAGCACCGCTCCGCGTTTTGTACTTGCGGTAATCTTTCTTGGACGGCCGGCCGTCGACAAACGTCACCATCGCCGATACGGCATCCGCCCCTTGAATATGCGAATTGTCGAACGCTTCAATCCGAAGCGGGACTGCGATGTTCAACGCTTCTCCGAGTTCTTCACAGGCACCGACCGTCCGCTGTTCCTGCCGTTCAATCAGCTGGAATTTTTCCCGGACGGCGATTTGTGCATTCTTCACGGCCAAGTCCACCAAGTCTTTCTTTTTTCCCCGTTGCGGTACAGATACCCGCACATCAAGCAATTCGCCTGCCAGGTCGGCATCTGTTCCAGGCGGAAGGAAAATCTCTTTCGGCTTCACATGGTTCGGCTTCTCATAAAACTGGCCAAGGAATGTCATGAATTCATCTTCGGGATCGCGGTAAAGCGGAAACATCGAGGCGTCCCGTTCAATCAATTTACCTTGCCGCACGAAAAACACCTGAACGCACATCCACCCTTTATCAACTGCATATCCAAAGACATCCCTGTTTGTGAAATCGTTCATCGCCATCTTCTGCTTTTCCATTACCGTTTCAATATGCGCAATCTGATCGCGGTACTCTTTCGCCCGCTCAAACTCCAGGTTCTCAGAGGCAAGCCGCATTTTTTCAGTCAGGTCTTTTTTAACATCCTGGAAGCCGCCGTTCAGGAACTTCGTGATCTCATCGATCATTTCCTGGTACGTTTCTTTTTCGACCGGATGGATGCACGGCGCCATGCATTGGCCGATGTGGTAATAAAGGCATTCCTTATCCGGCAGTGTATGGCATTTGCGGAGCGGGTATAGCCGGTCGAGGAGTTTTTTCGTTTCATTGGCTGCATAGGCATTCGGATACGGCCCGAAATATTTCCCTTTGTCTTTTTTGACTTGCCGGGTCGTGATCAGTTTCGGATGCCGCTCTGCTGTAATTTTAATATATGGATACGATTTATCGTCTTTCAGCATGATATTGTATTTCGGATCATGCTTTTTGATCAGGTTCAGTTCAAGAATCAGCGCCTCGATATTCGATGATGTTACAATATATTCGAAATCCTCGATTTCACCGACCAGCCGCTGCGTCTTGGCATCATGGCTGCCGGTAAAATAAGAACGTACCCGGTTTTTCAGCACTTTCGCCTTCCCGACATAAATAATCGTGCCTTGCCGGTCTTTCATTAAATAACAGCCCGGCTGATCGGGCAGCACGGACAGCTTATTTTTGATCCATTCATTCATCTTTTATCACCTTATTTGCAGATCTTGTTGTTTCATTCCCAAGGGATGATCGTGTTGATCGATATGCGATAAAAAAACCGGGCACCTTCACGGGACCCGGTTCAGACATTATTATGCGTGGCTGCTGACCATATCAGCCAATGCATCTTTCGGACGGAAGCCAACGACTTTATCCACTTGCTGGCCGTCTTTGAACAGCAGAAGCGTCGGAATCGACATGATACCGAAATTTCCGGCAGTTTCCTGATTTTCGTCAACATCGAGTTTGACGATCTTCAGCTGGTCGCCCATATCTTCGTTCAGTTCTTCCAATACAGGAGCGACCATTTTACAAGGCCCACACCAAGCTGCCCAGAAGTCCACAAGTACAAGACCGTCTGAAATTTCCTGTTTAAAGTTCTGATCTGTTCCTTTTACGATTGCCATTGAAACATTCCTCCTTGAGTAATATAGCCTGTTCTCCCTACTGATTATAGCACCGCGTTTTTGGGCGGGCGAATTTTTTGCCTATTTCTTCTTTACCCGCCCCTCGTTTCTGTTAATCCTCGTGCAAAAATGCTTTATGTGAGTGTCATTGCTCCAGGCGGAAAACAAGCCGATGAGCAGCTTTAATGAAGGGTGGTTATGAGTAGAAGAGATGGATCTAAGTTGAAGATGGTGACAATCTGTCCAATTGAGAACAGATTGATACCGTTTTAAAAGAAATTTTTGATGTTCAGGAGCTGAATGCTCTTTAAGATGAACTAAATGACGATTGAAGTCTGGTGAATGCACTTTAAGCGCTGGTGAGTGCACTTTAAAAATCGGCGAGTGTCCTTTAAGGGCTAACGAATACACTTTAAGTAGGATGGGCTGTGGCACCGTCTTATCTACTTCAGATCCGTATCATGCTAGGAGAAATTTTTGATCCCCTGAAGCCCAATCCACTTCAAAATGGACTGAATGACGGTTGAAGTCCGGTGAATGCACTTTAAGCGTCAATGAGTGAACTTTAAAAATCAGCGAACGCATTTTAAAAACCAGCGAGTGTACTTTAACTCAACCACCATCCCCAAAATAAAAAAACAGCCTGCATAATTACAGGCCGCCTGTATAATCATTTACATCATTTTGCGGAATTCTTCTGTCAGCATCGGCACGACTTCAAACAAGTCGCCCACAATTCCGTAATCCGCCACTTTGAAGATGTTCGCTTCCGGATCTTTATTGATGGCGACGATTACTTTCGAGTTGGACATTCCAGCGAGATGCTGGATGGCACCTGAGATACCTGCAGCGATGTAAAGGTCAGGTGTAACAACTTTACCGGTCTGACCGATTTGCAGAGAGTAATCGACGTAATCAGCGTCACATGCTCCGCGGGATGCGCCGATCGCACCGCCGAGGAGATCAGCGAGTTCTTTCAGCGGTTCGAAGCCTTCCGCACTTTTAACGCCGCGCCCGCCGGCTACGATGACCTTCGCTTCGGACAGGTCCACGCCATCCGTCGATTTTCTCACAACATCCTGAATGATCGTGCGCAGGTTCGTGATGTCAACGGACAGGGAGCTGACGTCTCCGCCGCCTTCGCCTTTTTCAAGCGGCGGGATGTTATTCGGACGGATTGTCAAAAACGCAATGCCGTCTTTCACACGCACTTTTTCAAACGCTTTTCCGGAGTAGATCGGACGGATGAATTCAGCATCATCGCCTTCCCCTTCAATCGCCGTGACATCCGACACGAGCCCGGACTGCAGTTTCGATGCGATTTTCGGTGCCAGATCTTTACCGTTTGCTGTATGTGCAAATACCATGCCTTCTGGATTTTCCTGTTCGACAACCGCCATGAATGCCTGGCCGAACCCGTCAGACGTATATGTTTTCAGGTGCGGATGCTCCACAGTGATGACGCGGTCTGCGCCGTACTGGGACAGTTCCTGTGCCAGATCCTGCACGGAATCTCCAATCAGTACACCGACCACTTCTCCGCCACCCGAAACTTGCTTCGCTGCAGCAATCGCTTCAAATGACACGTTTCGTAATGCGCCTTCACGCGCTTCACCCAGTACCAGTACTTTCTTCGACATATTCAGTCACCCTCCTATATAAAAATCCGATTATATAACTTTCGCTTCGTTGCGCAGCAGGCTGGCCAGCTCAGCCACCTGATCGGTCAGTTCACCTTCAAGAATCCGTCCCGCTGCTTTCGCAGGCGGCAGGTAGACATCCACCGTTTCGATCTTCGGTTCCACGTCGTCTTCTTCTAGATCCAAGTCATCGATTTCCAGTTCTTCAAGCGGTTTTTTCTTCGCTTTCATGATTCCTGGAAGCGACGGATACCGCGGATCGTTCAGACCTTGCTGGGCTGTCACAAGAAGCGGCAGCGTTGTCTGGATTGTTTCAGAATCACCTTCCATGTCACGGACGATCGTCACATTTGTGCCGTCGTATTTAAAGTCAGTGATTGTTGTGACGCAATTGATGCCGAGGCGTTCAGCGACCCGCGGGCCGACTTGTCCGGATCCGCCGTCGATGGCCACGTTTCCTGCAAGAATCAGGTCTGCATCTTTGTCCTTCAGATACTCAGCAAGAATCAGCGCTGTTGTATACTGATCAGACTCTTCCACATCGTCTTCCGTGTTGATCAGCACTGCTTTATCCGCGCCCATTGCGAGCGCTGTGCGCAGCTGCTTTTCTGCATCTTCTTCTCCGACGGTCACAACGGTCACTTCCCCGCCGTGCTCATCGCGCAGCTGGATCGCTTCTTCCACTGCATACTCATCATATGGGTTGATGATGAATTCCGCGCCGTCTTCCTGGATTTTACCGTTGGAGACTGCGATTTTTTCTTCCGTGTCGAATGTGCGTTTTACCAATACATAAATGTTCATGAACGTTTCCCTCCCGAATATTATTTCCCTTTAAAACTTGCTTCCCGCTTTTCAAGGAAAGCCTGGATGCCTTCTTTCGCGTCTTCCGATACGAAAACAGTGCCGAACGCTTCCGCTTCGGCATCCACCCCCGCGTGATACTGCGCATCTTTTGTGAATTGCAGCATCCGGAGTGCGGCACTGACGGAAACCGGACTTTTTTTCGCAATCTTCTTTGCGAGTTTCAGTGTTTCAGGCAATAACGCCTCTTCCGCATAGGCGCGGTTGGCAAGTCCAAGCCGGACCGCTTCCTCACCGCTGATGGGATCACTCGTCAGCAGCATTTCTGCTGCTTTCGCCATGCCGACATAGCGCGGCAGCCGCTGCGTGCCGGCAAAGCCCGGAATGAGGCCAAGCTGCAGTTCCGGCAGTCCGAGCTTAGCGGTTTCTGTTACGAACCGCATGTGGCAGCTCATCGCCAGTTCCAGCCCGCCGCCAAGGGCAGCACCATGGATGGCGGCAATCACCGGTTTTGAGAAAGTCTCCACCCGTTCAAATACTTGCTGGCCGCTTGCTGACAGTTTCGAAAACTCTTCCCCCGATGTGACAGAGGTGAATTCCTTGATGTCTGCACCGGCTGAGAAAAACCGGCCTTCCCCATGCAGCACGACTACGCGGACTTCCGCATCGTTTTCCACAGCATCAAGCAATTCATTAACTTCCAGAATCAGTGAACGCGATAAAGCGTTCGCCGGAGGACGGTTAATTGCAGCAATCGCTACGCCATCCTCGTTTTTCCATGTAATCGCTTCCATCAATTCGTCTCCTTTCCTATGCGCGCATCCCTTTCATCAGCATGCGATGAACTTTCGGTGCCAGTCTGACAAGATCGTATTTATGATCATTCATGACCCATGTCGTGATGGTTTCATCCATCGTGCCGAACACCATTTGGCGCGCCAGGCGAATGTCCATATCCTGGTCGAATTCTCCGCTTTCCATTCCCTCCTTCAGGATAACGTCAAGCAAAACTAAATACTCTTTGAGCACGCCATTGATTTTCATTCGAAGGTCATGATTGGACTGGCGCAGTTCAAGCTGGGTGACAATCGACAGATGCCGGTCGGCACTCAGCACATCGAAGTGGTTTTCGATCATGAACTTCAGTTTATCGGATGCCGGCATTTCCGTTTCAAGGATTTCCATGAGCTTGTCTGTGAACAGGCTCATCTTCTCCTCGAATACCGAAATGAGAATGTCCTCTTTATTCTTAAAGTACAGATAAATGGTGCCGTCTGCAACTCCGGCCTGTTTGGCAATCTTTGATACTTGTGCCTGATGGTAGCCGTTTTCCGCGATGACGGTCACAGCAGCATCGATGATTATCCTGTACTTCGGTTTATCTTTCTTCATCCGATTCTCACCACCAAAAAAATGAAAATATGAATGACGGCTCATTCATATTTTCATATTAATGTTAAAACTATTCAGTGTCAAGCGCTTACGAAGGAACAGAAGCATTCTCCTCCAGTTTCTTTTTCTCTTCTTCCACGAGCGAGCGGCGCAGAATTTTCCCGACTGCGGTTTTCGGCAGCTCTTTGCGGAATTCATAGATGCGCGGGACTTTAAATGCCGCCAGATGAGCCCGGCAGAACGTGTCCAATTCCTCTTCTGTTAAAGTATACCCGTCTTTTGGCACAATGTATGCTTTTACCGTTTCACCACGGTACGGATCCGGCACGCCGGCTACGACGCATTCCTGGATGGCTTCATGCTCATACAGCACTTCTTCAATATCACGCGGATACACATTGAAACCACCGGCGATGATCATATCCTTTTTGCGATCTATTACGTAAAAATAACCTTTTTCATCCATCCGGCCGATATCCCCGGTCAATAGCCAGCCGTCGATAATCGTTGCTGCCGTTTCTTCCGGCCGGTTCCAATAGCCTTTCATCACCTGCGGGCCGCGGATGGCGATTTCCCCGATTTCTCCAGGCGGCAGGGGTTCAGTCGTGCCGAGTTTGAAGACCGCCGCTTCCGTGTCCGGATATGGAAGACCGATTGAGCCCTTAACCCGTTCGCCCCACAATAGATTGGAGTGAGTGACAGGAGACGTCTCTGAGAGTCCGTACCCTTCCACAAGTTTACCGCCGGTCGCTTGTTCAAACTTCTCCTGCACTTCAGTCGGTAGCGGTGCAGAGCCGCTCAGACAAGCTTCAATGGAAGACAGATCGTATTTATGAAAATCCGGATGATTCATGAGACCGATGTAGATGGTCGGCGCCCCCGGAAAAATCGTCGGCTTCTGCTTCTGAATCGTCTTTAATGCCGTTTCCGGTTCGAATTTCGGCAGCAGCACCATCTTATTGCCTTGCATGACAGCGAGGATCATGACGGTTGTCATGCCGTACACATGAAAGAACGGAATAATGGCGAGCACCGTCTCTTCCCCTTCTTTCGTCTGGTACATCCATGCATTGCACATCGTCGCATTGGCGATCAGGTTTTTATGCGTCAGCATGACCCCTTTTGGAGATCCGGTTGTACCGCCTGTGTACTGCAGCAGCGCCAGATCTTCCTCAAAATTGAATGACTGTTCCCTGACAGAAGGTTCCGCCCGCTTCATGATTTCACTGAATAAATGATTGATGCCGCTATGTTCCACTTTAACCGCTACCACTTGCTGCTTTTTCTGCACGAGCGGATACAGCATGCTCTTTGGAAACGGCAGGTAATCCCGGATGCCCGTAACGATCACATTTTCAAGTTCCGTCTCTTTCAGAACCGCTGCAACCCGCGGGTACAGAAGGTCGAGTGCCACAATTACTTTTGCGCCTGAATCTTTCATCTGATAAGCGATTTCGCGTTCCGTATAAAGCGGATTGGTCTGCACGACAACGCCGCCCGTATACAGGACGCCGTAATAAGCGATCAGGCTCTGCGGGCAGTTCGGCAGCATGATGGCGACCCGGTCGCCTTTTTCGACACCAAGGGACTGGAGATAATTGGCGAATTTCAGTGCCGATTCATGCAATTCCTTATACGTCAGTTCTTTTCCGAGAAAATGGACAGCAGTTTTACTTCCATGCTTTTTGCTTGTTCTCGTCAAATATTCTTGGACTGGAATCGGTTCATACGTCAATGTGGGCGGGATTTCAGACGGATAATGGGACAGCCACGGCTTCTCAATCATTTTTTCATCCCCTTTTGCATAAAGTGAGTGAATATTCCTATTTTTTATTATACCCCACTATGTATGCGCTTACAACCAAGTGATGAAAAAGAAGCGCAGGAATTTTTCCCTGCGCTTCCGCTTATAAAAACATAAGGTAAAAAATGCCGGCAATAATGAACGCCGCACAGGCGCCGAGCAGCACTTTCGCCAGTTTTTCCATGCCGTTTCCTCCTAAGAAATGCTTGCGCCGATAACAAATGACAGCCCAACAGACAGCACAAGAGAAATAAAGCCGACCGAGCGGTTGTCCCTTTCGATTTCGTCATCAATTTTGAATTTCGGGGTTAAAAATTCGAACAGGAAGTAAGCTAGAATAAGCAGCACAAAGCCATACATGCCCCAGCCGATCATTTCAGGCAATGAGCTGTGATTCTCGATCGAATAGCGGAAAATATTCGCTACGCCGAAAATTTTCCCGCCTGTAGCCAGTGCGACAGCTATGTTTCCTTTTTGAATTTCTTCCCAGTTTTTGTACTTCGTTACGAGTTCAAAAACGACCATCGCTACGACCAGACACAGCATGAATACGCTGAAATATCCGGCCGTTTCCACCAGCGGATGCGTCCAGAAGCTTGACTCTTCCATAATCGGCCCCTTCTCTGTGACTTCTTTATTTCAGCTCAGCGACTGTCACACCTGATCCGCCTTCGCCTGCTTCCCCGTATCGGTAGTTTTTCACGCGCGGGTGTTTCTTCAGGTATTTCTGAACGCCTTCCCGGAGTGCGCCGGTCCCTTTGCCGTGAATGATCGACACTTGATGGTAATTCGAAAGCAGGGCATCATCGATATACTTTTCGACGCGGGAAATGGCATCTTCGTAGCGCTCACCGCGGAGATCGAGTTCCATTTTCACATAGCTGTCGCGATTGCGGATCGTCGTCATCGCTGCCGGCTCTTTCTGCTTCTCCGGCTTGATGTAGGACAGATCTGATTCCGGCAGCCGCATTTTCAGAATGCCGATCTGCACAAGCCATTCATTATCCGACATTTTTTCAAGCAGCGTTCCTTTCTGGCCGTACGATAGTACTTTCACTTCATCATTCGGCTTCAGTTCAACATCCTGCTTGTCTTTTTTCGCTTTCTTCAGCACCCTATTTTCCGGTGCTGCGCTGTCAAGCCGTTTGCGGGCATCGATGAGTTCGTGTTCTTTTACGTTTGCCGCGTGGTTCATCCGAAGGTCACGCAATTCCGAAATGACGGATTCCGCTTCCCGGCGTGCATCTTCCACGAGCTTTCGGGCTTTTTCTTTCGCCTTGTCTTCCAGTTCCTGCTTTCGGGCTTCGTATGCTTCGAGTTCGGCAGCCAGATCACTCCGCAAGCCTTCCGCTTCTTCAAGAAGCGTTTTTGACTGCTCGGCATCGCGCTCGGCATCACGCCGGCTTTTCTCCAGAGAAGCGATCATGCCGTCCACTTCCCGGCGATCTGTGCCGGTGATGCTTTTCGCCTGATCGATGATGTGATCCGGCAATCCGAGCCGCTTGGAGATCTCGAATGCATTGCTTCGGCCCGGCACACCCATAAGGAGCCGGTACGTCGGGCTGAGTGTCTCAACATCAAATTCGACACTCGCGTTAATGACCCCTTCCCGGTCGAAACCATATGCCTTCAGTTCCGGATAATGGGTTGTCGCCATGACACGTGCTCCGCGGCCGTACACTTCATCCAGCAGGGAAATGGCGAGTGCCGCCCCTTCCTGCGGATCCGTCCCAGCCCCGAGCTCATCAAAAATAACGAGCGAGTTTTCGTCGAATTTTTTGAGGATATCGACAATGTTCACCATATGCGATGAGAACGTACTGAGGCTTTGCTCGATCGACTGCTCATCGCCGATGTCCGCAAACACCTGATCGAATACCGCGAGCTCCGAACCGTCAAGTGCCGGCACCGGAATCCCGGACTGCGCCATCAGTGTGCAAAGACCGACCGTTTTCAATGTAACGGTCTTCCCGCCCGTATTCGGACCGGTGATGACAACGGCTGTGTACTCCCGGCCGAATTCAATATCGTTGGCGACGACTTCATCCGTCGGAATGAGCGGATGGCGTGCTTTTTTCAAATTAATGTAGCCTTCTGTGTTCATTTCCGGCTTTGAACATTTATTCGCTGCGCCGTATTTGGCTTTTGCGAACACAAGGTCAATGCCCCCCAGAATATCGACGGTTGTGAATAATTCATGCGCCACTTCCTGGACAAGCCCGGACAGCTGCTGCAGGATGCGGTCAATTTCTTCTTTTTCCCGCATTTTCAGTCGGCTCACTTCGTTATTCGCCTGTACGACGGCATCCGGCTCAATGAACAGCGTCTGACCGGATGACGACTGGTCATGCACAATCCCGCCGAAACTGCCGCGGTACTCCTGCTTAACCGGAATAACAAAGCGATCGTTGCGGATCGTGATGATTGAATCTGACAGCATTTTTGCATTCTTTCCGCGGATCAGGCTCTCGAGCCGTTCCCGTACACGGCTTTCCTGCATGCGCTTCTGCGACCGGATCTGACGAAGTTCAGAACTCGCCGAATCCATCACCCCGCCGTTATCGTCGATGCAGCCGTTAATTTCATGTTCAAGTCCGGTCAGGATGGGCAAGGATTCTTTCTTTTCCAGGAACAGCGGTATTTCGATATCCCCGTCTTCATCTATCGCTTCGAAAAACTGACGCAGAATGCGGCTTGCCCGGATGACGGCCGCTGTTTCCATCAATTCAGCCGGGCTTAGCGTCCCGCCGATCTGTGCACGGCGGGCATGCGGCCGGACATCAAACAGACCGCCGAGCGGCACATTCCCGCGGATGCGGAGCACCTGTGCCCCTTCGTCCATTTCTTCCAGCAGCCGATTCACTTCCGCCGGTTCTGTCGTAGGCTTCAATTCGTTAACATGCTTTTTTCCAATTGCAGAAGCGGCGAATTTCGCCACTTCATTCCGTATTTTATCGTATTCCAATGTATCAAGTGCGCGATCGGCAATCATACCGGAACACCTCCTACTGCTTTAAATGCTCTATTAATCGTTCATACGGCCACGTATTGACGACCGTCGCTTTTTTCAACCATGCTTTTTTCGCGTACTTCACGCCGATGTCCATGACATCCAGGCCATCCGTTGAATGGGCGTCTGTATTGATGGCGATTGGCACGCCTTCTTTTTGGGCAAGCTCAAGCCATTCCGTCGCCAGATCGAGCCGGTACGGACTGCCGTTTAGTTCAAGGATTTTGCCATATTCCTTCGCCCATTCGATCAGCTGCTTTACATCCGGGTTATAGCCATCCCGCTGGCCGACAATCCGCCCGGTCGGATGGGCAATCATGTCGACATGGGGGTTTTTGATGGCGTTATGGAGCCGGTTCATGATCTTATCCTGTGACTGGCTGAAACTTGAATGAATGCTTGCGATGACAAAATCCAGTTCAGCGAGCAGTTCATCATCAAAATCAAGCGAACCGTCCGGCAAAATATCCATTTCGGTTCCCGAGAGAATTTCAATGTCGTCGTATTGTTCATTCAGCTTCCGGATTTCCTTGTGCTGGTTCCGCAGCCGTTCCGGCGACAAGCCATTCGCCACTTTCAAGTAATGGGAATGGTCGGTGATGACCATATATTTATACCCTTTTTCCCGGCAGGCATCAATCATTTCGGTCAGCGAATGGGCACCATCCGACCACGTCGTGTGCATATGCAGATCGCCCTGCACGTCTTCCCGTTCAATAAGGTCCGGCAGTTCATCGAGCCGATCGAGTTCCCGGCCATCCACCCGCACGGCAGGCGGAATGAACGGCAGATCAAAATGGGCGAAAAACGCTTCTTCCGATTCGAACGTTTCGACGCTGCCGTCTTTCTGTTCCACGCCGTATTCGCTGATTTTCTTGCCTTGCGACTTCGCCAGCTGACGCAATTTCACGTTATGGTCTTTTGAACCCGTGAAATGATGCAGGGCGGACGCGAATTCTTCCAGGGCGACGAGCCGGAAATCGACGTCCACCGGCGTCTGTTGATCGAGTGTCACCGAAACTTTCGTCGATCCGGCTGCGATCGTTTCAAGAATCGGCAGGGATTCAAGCAGCTGGTCTTTTACGGCATCCGGTTTTTTTGTTGCGATGATGAAATCGAGATCCTTGCTCGTTTCTTTCGTCCGCCGGTAACTGCCGGCCACTTGGAACCGCTCAATTTCTTTGAGGTCCCGCAGAACCGCTTCCAGCCATTCGACCGTGTCAGCCATTTTCCAGATCGGCAGCCGATTTGGGCGCGTCTCGTGTTCATTGAGTTCCTTCAGAATCTTTTCTTCCGATTTTGGACCGAAACCGGCCAGCTTCTGAATATGGTGTTCTTCGCACGCTTTCCGGAGCGATTCCGCTGAATCGATGCCGAGCTCCGCATACAGCCGGGCCAGCTTCTTACCGCCGAGCCCCTGCAGGCTGAGCAGCGGCAGCAACCCTTTCGGCACTTCTTTCTCGAGTTCTTCCAGCACGGTGGAATGACCGGTTTCGATCAATTCGGTGATGATATCCCCGGTCCCTTTGCCGATGCCTTTCAGCTTCGTCACATCTTCGATTTCACTCAGGCTGCGCTGATCAAGTTCAAGCGCTTGAGCGGCTTTTCGGAACGCCGATACTTTAAAGGAGTTCTCTCCTTTCAATTCCATATAAAGCGATATTTTTTCAAGCGTGCGCACAATCGTTTTTTTATTCATGACAAACCTCCATTCGAATAAAAGAAGGACAGCTCTCCTGCTGTCTTTTACATAGCTTTACCCTTATTTTACGCATCGGAAAAAAATAAGTCCCGGATTTCCGGTCATCCCTGAAAAAAACTTCCCTCACGAGGAGAGAAGTTTCATTGGAGATAAATGTACCACCATTCTTTTACCTGCGAGGAGAAATACGGCGTGTTCTCCAAAAGTGTCCGGGCAATCCCCGAACCTTCCAGTGCATCCTGCACAATGGCGATCGGGAGGAGTGCAAACAGATAAAGTGCGAAGAACACCAGTATGTAGGCTTCCACAAATCCGAGCACTGCACCGAGGAGCCGGGAGAAAAACCCGAGAACTGGCATGTACTTCAGGAAGTTCAGGATCGATGCAATAATCTGCAGCAAGAGCCAGGCAGCAAAGAAAATAAGCGCAAAGGCGAAAATCTGATAAAACGTCTCGGTCAAATTCAGTCTTTCAACTGCAATCGTGAACCGGGAAGCTTCCGTAATTGCCGGATACGGAATCCATAAATCGAAATTCTCAGCCAGCGGTATATAGTACAGCCGGGCGATAAACAGCGCAATAATAAAACCCACCATATGAATCAATTGAACGACAAGACCGCGAACGAACCCCACAATCAGGCCGCCGACCAGTAAGATCAGTAAAAGTATATCCAGCATTTCAGTCAACCCTTCAATCTTTTCAATTCAGATTCCATTTGTTCTACCTGGTGTTTCAGTTTAAGATAGTCATGGAACCCGTTTACGGCAGCCAGGACAGCAAGTGTCGCCGTATCAAGTGATGCATTTTGTGAATGGAGCTCCCGCATCTTGTCATCAACCATCGACGCCACAAGCCGCATATGGCCGGATGATTCACTGCCCACCATTTTATAAGTCTGTCCGAATATTTCTACTTGAAGGCGCTTTTTCTCTGGTTCTGACAACGCTCCATCCCCCTTTGGAATAATCTATCTACTATCATACATGAATTAAGATCAATTGTGAATCAATCGAAGGAGGACCATCCATGTCAAACGCTGTTGTAAAGCTAAGCGGCAGTAAGCTTGCCGAATTGAGAAAATTTTATGGAACAAATGAAGTTCCAGCGAAAGCAGCCTCGGTCCAATTCTCCGCCAAACTGGCCGATACGACCATTACGGCCTACACATCCGGCAAAGTGCTGTTCCAGGGCGCCGGCGCCGGCCGGGAAGCCGCAAAATGGGGAACGGTGGAAGAAAAAGCGAAAACCGCCTCTTCCTCTGCCAAAGGTGACACGCTGCCGGCAGATTTTGCAAAGAAATCCGTCATCGGCTCGGATGAAACGGGCACGGGTGACTTTTTCGGGCCCATCACCGTCGCTGCCTGTTATGTACCGGCGGACAAAGTCGAGCTCGCAATGGAACTTGGTGTGAAAGACTCCAAGCAGCTGACGGATGATTATATGCGGAAAATTGCACCGGACTTGAAAGCATCTTTTATCCATAGCACCCTGACATTGCCGAACGACAAATACAATGACGTGCAGGCCAAGGGCTGGTCTCAAGGTAAGATGAAAGCCTTGATGCACAACAAGGCGATCCGGCATGTGCTGCGGAAGCTCGATGGCGAAAAACCGGATGCCATTCTGATTGACCAATTCGCCGAGCGCGGCGTCTACTACCGGCATTTGAAAGATCAAGCGGAAATCGTACGGGACGGTGTGCTGTTTTCGACAAAAGCGGAAGGCCTCCACGTGTCCGTCGCCTGTGCTTCCATTTTTGCGCGCGTGGCGTTCCTCGATGCCATGGACGAGCTGAGCCGCAAAGCAGGTGTGCTCCTTCCGAAAGGAGCCGGACAAGGCGTTGATGAAGCTGCTGCCCGGATTTTATTGAAAAAAGGACCGGAATTTTTGCAGACGATTTCGAAGGTCCATTTTGCCAACACGAAAAAAGCGGAAGTGTTGGCAAAGAAGAAAATTAAAGGATAATTCTGTTATGTAAATAAAACTGGTGGGTTACTTGCGAATCTTGGTTAGGTACTTGCGATTTAGCAGTGATTACTTGCGGAATCCGGCCACTTACTTGCAAAAACCACCTAAACAGAAAAAAGGCGGAACCGGGTGATGGTTCCGCCTTTTCCTATAAATCAGCTGCGCTGTTCTGCGCCTGCTTCTGCCAATGCCTTCAGTACTTTGTCATGCGCCGCTGCGACTTCTTCGTCAGTCAGCGTTTTTTCCGGATCGAAGTACGTGAGCGAGAACGCCACGGATTTCTTACCCGGTTCCATGTTCTTGCCTTCATATACATCGAACACCGTGACATCTTTCAGGAGGCGTCCGCCTGCATTCCGGATGATCGACTCGATCGTCGCAGCTTGCGTGTCTTTGCCCAGCACGAGCGCGATGTCGCGTGAGATGGACGGGAAGCGTGATACCGGTTCGAAGACGAGCGGTGCCGGTTCCAACACCAGCAATTTATGCAGGTTAAGTTCAAGCACATATGTCTCTTTCAAGTCCCGCTGCTTCTGTTCAGATGGATGCACTTGTCCGATGACGCCGATTCGTTCGCCATTGAATAAGATATCGGCTGTGCGCCCCGGATGCAGTCCGTCGAGCTGGCCTTTTTGGAACGTCAGCTCGCTGCCGAGTTTAGCCGCCAAGCCTTCGACGATGCCTTTCAGCACGAAGAAATCGACCGGTTTTTTCTCACCTTGCCAGCTGTTGTTAAGCCACATGCCGGTAATGGCCGCCGCGAGATGCTCCTGTTCTTCCGGGAGTTCGCCGTCTGACTTCAGGAACACCGAGCCGGTTTCATACAGAGCCACCGAATCGTTCTGGCGCGCCGTGTTGTACGTGACCGCTTCCAACAGATGCGGGATGAGGCTCTGTCGGAGCACGCTCCGCTCTTCGCTCATCGGCATGAGCAGTTTCGTCGTTTCGGTTGCGTTCAGCGCGAATTGCTGCGCGGATTTCTCAGACGTCAATGAATACGTCACCGCTTGCAGCAGTCCGGCACTTTCCATATAGCGGCGCACGAGGCGGCGCTTTTCCTGGTATGGTGTCAGCCCGCCCGGTGAGGATTCCGTTTCGGGTAACGTCGCCGGGATTTCGTCATAGCCGTACAGCCGCGCGATTTCTTCCACGACATCCTCTTCGATCTGGATATCCTGCCGGCGCGTCGGCACGTTGATGATCAGCTGGTTATTCGCTGCTTCCGTCTCGAATTTCAACCGCCGGAGAATTTGGATCATATCCTCGAACGGAATTTTCATGCCGAGGCGTTCGTTAATAAAATCGGGTGACACGGCGACCGTTCTTTCGGTCCGGTCGAGCGAATCCACCACAACGGATCCCGCGAGCACTTCCCCGCCGGCCAGTTCAGCAAGCAATTGCGCCGCCCGTTCAGCCGCCGGTTCCACCCGGTTCGGGTCGATGCCTTTTTCGTAACGCGAACTTGCGTCACTGCGGAGGCCCTGGTCTTTCGACGTCTGGCGGACCGAAGCCGGGGCGAAATAAGCGGATTCGATGACGACGGTCGTCGTTTTTGTGCTGACTTCCGAGTTGGCGCCGCCCATGACACCCGCAAGCGCCACCGGTTCCTGACCGTTCGTGATCACGAGGTTATGCGGTGCGAGTTTGCGTTCCGCATCATCCAGCGTCGTGATCGTTTCACCGTCTTTCGCACGGCGCACAACAATTTCGCCCGTCTTCAAGTCATCGTAATCGAATGCGTGAAGCGGCTGGCCGTATTCCATTAATACGAAGTTCGTGACATCGACGACGTTATTCAATGGACGGACGCCAGCTGCCATGAGCCGCTGCTGCAACCATGCCGGCGATTCCTTCACTTCGATGTTCTTCACGACTTTCGCGATGTAGAGCGGATTGTCTTCCGGTGCTTCCACGCGCAGTTTCAGCTTGGATTCCACTGTTTCATTGGCTTCTTCATAAGTGATTTCCGGTAGCTTCACGTCTTCTGACAGGATAGCTCCCACTTCGTAAGCGACACCGAGCATGCTCATGGCGTCCGCGCGGTTCGGTGTCAGGCCGAGTTCAAGCACGTGATCGTTCAGATTCAAGTATTCAATGGCATCCGCCCCGATCGGTGCATCTTCCGGCAAGACGTAAATGCCGTCGGCGTATGCTTTCGGCACAACTTTCCCTTCAATACCGAGTTCCTGATGCGAACATATCATGCCGTTCGACACTTCGCCGCGCAATTTCGCTTTCTTGATTTTCACACCGCCTGGAAGCCTCGCCCCCGGAAGTGCCACGACGACTTTCTGGCCCTGTCCGATATTCGGAGCGCCACAGATAATCTGCAATGTTTCTTCTCCAACATTCACCTGGCACAGCGATAGTTTATCCGCTTCCGGGTGCTTGCCGCATTCCTCGACGTAGCCGATGACCAGTTTCTTCAGACCTTCCGACCGGTCGATAACGGCGTCCACTTCGATTCCGGCACGCGTCACTTTTTCCGCGAGCTCTTCCGCGGTTTCATTTTGTGTATTTACATAGTCTTTTAACCAATCAATTGATACTAACATGCGTCTGCCTCCTTACACTTCTGTCCGTTGGAATTGGGATAAGAACCGGGTGTCGTTCGTATAGAACTGGCGGATATCGTCAACGCCGTATTTCAGCATCGCAATCCGCTCCGGTCCCATGCCGAATGCGAATCCGGACAATTTCTTTGAATCATAACCGGCCATCTCAAGCACGTTCGGGTGCACCATGCCGGCACCGAGGATTTCGATCCAGCCTGTTCCTTTACATACGTTGCAGCCTTTTCCGCCGCACTTGAAGCACGATATATCCATTTCGACGGACGGCTCTGTGAATGGGAAGAAGCTCGGGCGTAACCGGATTTCACGTTCGTCACCGAACATTTTCTTTGCGAAAACCGTCAACGTGCCTTTCAAATCACTCATGCGGATGCCTTCACCGACGACAAGTCCTTCGATCTGCATGAACTGATGTGAATGCGTCGCGTCGTCATTATCCCGCCGGTACACTTTTCCCGGGCAGATGATGCGGATCGGTTCGCCGCCTTTTGCTTCCATCGTCCGCGCCTGGACCGGCGACGTGTGCGTGCGCAGCAGGATGTCTTCCATTATATAGAAGGAATCCTGCATATCGCGCGCCGGGTGCCCTTTCGGCAAATTGAGCGCTTCGAAATTATAATAATCCTTTTCCGCTTCCGGACCTTCTGCGATCGCATAGCCCATCGAAATGAACAGATCTTCAATTTCTTCAATGACGCGTGTCAGTGGATGCGCGTTACCGAGTTTCACCGGGCGGCCCGGGAGTGTCACGTCAATCGCTTCCGCCTCGAGCTGTTTCGTGATCGCTTCCGCTTCGAGCACTTCTTTGCGGGCTTCCAGTTTTCCGGTTACTTCCTGGCGCATTTCATTGACGAGTGCGCCCATTTTCGGCCGCTCTTCCGCCGGCAGTTTGCCCATGCCTTTCAATAAATCCGTAATTGGCCCTTTTTTGCCGAGATAAGCGACCCGGACATCGTTCAGTTCTTTCACATCAGCCGCATCGGCGATTTTGCCGAGCACTTCTTCCTTCAGCTGCTGCAATTCGTTTTCCATTTCGTCTTCCTCCTTTTGGAAATAAAAAAAGCCTCTTCCCTAGAAAAGGGACGAGGCTTTGATTTCGCGGTACCACCCTGGTTATCACGCAATATATGCGCAATCACTTCATTTTAAGTAACGGCTCTTCACCGGCCACTCTTTACGGCTGAATAAAAACCGGTCCTGAGGGCAGCTCGCGGGGTGAACTTCGGCGGCCCGCTGCAACTCCGCGCTTTCAGTCAAGGCGCGGATTCCCTGGTTTGCAGCGATGGCGGCGTACTCTTCCCGGTCCATGCTTTTCGTGTATTTCCTTCATTATAAAAGGAATGTTATTTTTTCGCAACGAGTCCGTACAGAAGAATGCCGGTTGCGACGGCGACATTCAGCGATTCCGCCGAGCCATACACCGGTACCAGCAGGTTTTCGTCTGCCTGATCCAGATATTGCGGATCAACGCCACTGCCTTCATTGCCAACAAGAAGCGCAAATTGATCAGCCGGTTTGGTTTCGTAAAATGGCTTCGCATTGTGGAGCGCCGAGCCGTACACCGGAATGTTCTGTGCCTGCGTGCGTTCGATCCATTCGGCCAGCTCGCCTTTCACGACGGGCAAGTGGAAATGCGAGCCTTGCGCCGAACGGACGGTTTTCGGATTGAATGGATCTGCGCTGCCCTTGCCGAGAATAACGGCATCAATGCCGGCCGCTGCCGCCGTGCGGATCATGGTGCCGATGTTACCCGGATCCTGGACGGCGTCGATCAGCAGGAGCTTCGTCCACGACTTCTCATCTTCCGCCCCGTGCTCAGGTTGTCTCACATGTGCGAAGATGCCTTGCGAATGCTCGGTTTCGGCAATTTCCTTCGCCACTTGCGTGGACACTTCGTATACCACGAGATCTTCCGTGTCCCACTCAGCCGGGATATCCACGCCATCGCGGACGATGATTCCTTTAATCAGATGCTTTTCTTTCAATGCTTCCTCGGTCAGATGAAATCCTTCCACGAGGAATTCCTTAAACTTATCGCGCTCTTTCCGCGTCGTCACGAGCTTCTTCCAATGCTTCACGAGCGAATTTTGCGGAGATTCAATACGTTTCACTGCACTGTCACGCCTTTCTTTTGCTTGGAATAGTATAGCATAAACTGGAGTTGAGATTTATGATCGTTAATTTTAATTTATGCTCTATAGTCAGTCGTTTATGATCGCTATTTTAATTTTATGCTCTATAATCTTCCACTTATGATCGTTAATTTCGATTTATGATTGATGCTACAGATTCTTATCAGTTTTCCTATAAACTTTATCCTTCCGCTTTCCTTCTGAAACCAGGTTCTCCTTCACTAACATTCGAGTCACCACATGCCGCGACTATATTCCAAAAAAATCCCGCATTCCCCGGTTCGTCAGCTCGCCATTCACCAGGGCAACGTATTCATCCACCAGCCGCCCGCCGATATCCCGCTCGCGCACACCGCACGTGCCGCAGATCCAGCTCCTCTCCATAAGCTGAACATTCAGCGCCCGGCACTTCGTACAAAGAATTCCTTTCTTCAAGTCCTGCACCGGAATAAAATACTTGTCACACAAAGGCCGGCGCTTATAAGGCGTCAAATGCTGTGGAATCTGTCGCACCGCTTCCTGAAATGCACCGTCGCACACAGGCGGATATTTCTTCAGCATTTCGATCAGCCGTCCCGGCATCCCATACAGCTTGCACATCTCCGCCAGCGTCGGCTTTGTCATGAACTCGCATTGCTTTGCTGTAAACACGATGAGTCCACCTACCGGCATCGACACTCCCTGCCGCTGAAACCATTGCTGGAGGAAATAGATGTTTTTGTTCAGCTGAACGGCCGGATGATCGAACACTTGCCGCTCGCCGTCCGTATTCTTCCGGTAAAATTCCCCCGTGGCTTCATCAAAAGACAATTCTCCGCTGATGTTCTTCGACTCTATGATAATCGCACATCGAGCTGTCAGCAGCAGCCCATCGAACTGAACATGCCAGTCCCCGATCGACAAGCCTACATCCCACAGTACTTCATACGCTTCCGGTATAAAAAACTCCTTGAACTTCGACTCGATCCGGCTCTCCCCGCGAATCCCAGCTTCCCGGTTATGAAGTTCACTTTCCAAATAGGTACGCTGTAAATAACTAAAATCCAACCGTGCCAATAAATGCCGCATCGCTTCCGCTTCCGACAAATGCATCTCCCCTTTTTGTCATCAGCTTAGCAATACTACCTGGGCCCGTCGCTCATTTTTCCATCACCTTTAATAAATCCTCAAAAATAAAACCCCTCACCATAATAGCAAGGGGTTCCTTCGTTTATTCGAATGTCAGACGGTTCACTGTGTCGCGGTCCAGTTTTTTGATCACTTCAACCACGAGTTTCACTGCGTTTTCGTAGTCGTCACGGTGCAGAATACCCGCGTGTGAGTGGATGTAACGCGTCGCTACACCAATCGCGAGAGACGGCACACCATTGCCGGACAGGTGAATCGCACCAGCGTCTGTTCCGCCGCCAGCCATCGCTTCATACTGGAACGGGATGCCGATTTCTTCAGCTGTATCGACGACGAGGTCGCGGATGCCTTTATGTGACACCATGGAAGCGTCAAACACAAGGATCTGCGGGCCGTCACCCATTTTGCTGTTGGATTCGTTGGTCGTAATGCCCGGTGTATCTCCGGCAACCCCAACGTCAACGGCAAAGCCGATGTCCGGCTGGATTTTATTGGCCGCCGTCCGTGCTCCACGCAGGCCAACTTCTTCCTGAGCCGCGCCGACGCTGTAGACGACGTTCGGGTGATCTTCGTTTTTCAGCGCTTTCAGCACATCGATCGCAATCGCACAGCCAATGCGGTTATCCCACGCTTTTGCCATGAGCAGCTTGTCGTTGTTCATGACGTTGAATTCAAAGTAAGGCGTGACCATGTCGCCAGGCGCGACGCCCCATTCTTTTGCTTCATCCGCGGATGAAGCACCGATATCGATAAACATATCCTTGATCTCGACCGGCTTCTTGCGCGCTTCCGGGCTCAGGATATGCGGCGGTTTCGAACCGATGACGCCCGTGATTTCGCCGCCTTTGCGGGTTGTGATCGTCACACGTTGGGCGAGCATGACCTGATTCCACCAGCCGCCGACGGTCTGGAATTTCAGGAATCCTTTGTCGTCGATTTTCGTGATCATGAAGCCGATTTCATCGAGGTGACCGGCCAGCATGATTTTCGGTCCGTCTTCTTTCCCGACTTTCTTCGCGATCAGGCTTCCGAGCCCGTCGGTTTCAATTGAATCCGCGTACGGCTCTATGTACTTTCGCATGACGTCGCGCGGTGCCCGTTCATTGCCCGGAATCCCGTTCGCATCCGTCAGGTCTTTCAGCATTTGCAAGTTTTCGTCTAAGTTTGCCAATTCATTCGACCTCCTAAATAATCATACTTCTTCATTATAAATGAAAGGCCGGCAACTATCAAAAAATTCAATAGTTTTGCTGCTGACGATCGTAATTCTTTTTATTCTTCGCCAGATACGCATCAATCACTTCCGCTTCCGAAAATCCGAGCACGTCTCGAATAGCTCCGTAACAACTCCAGATCGTCAGGTAATTTGACATGCGGTATGTATCCAAAAATGCATGGACCGCTGCCTGGGTACATAAAAACAGCTCCGTCAAATCCGTATCCGTAATCGCCTCTGGCCACTCTGTGAGCACATCCAAATCCTTTTCTATGCCAAGCGACAAAATGAAATGAAGTGAATCCACGAACTCCTCAAGCAACACTTCACGTGCCGACGGACCTTTCACGCTCCAGAATTTAAAGCAACGGGTCTCATTCGCCAGCTCACTCAACTCCACTAAAAGCGCAAGCCCTTTCTTTCTGAAGACATCTTCCTCTATGCCTTGATTGGTCTGTATGTATGAATCGAGTTCCCGCTGCATCTCAAACAGCCGATCCAGTTTCATGCCGATCTCCCCTTTCCATCTCTTCTTCTCTGTATTATACGAATAAAAGCCACACAACAGCTACTGTTTCCACTGCAGCCAACGCCGGAAAGCCGATCCGGAAATTCGTCCGCTTCGTCTTGTGCCGGAAATGCCGCATGCCGAAATATGCACCGATTCCGCCGCCAAGCACGGCTGCCGTCCATAGCCGCTGCTCCGGAATCCGCCACTTCCCTTGCTCCGCCCGGCGCTTGTCTGTTCCCATCAGAACAAAAGCATAGACGTTCATCCCTGCAAATAAAATCAATACGCCCAATTCGAGACCCAGCACATTCATCAGTCCTGCTCCCATCAATCCATTCCTCCATTAAAAAAAGGCCGGTGACATTGTCACCAGCCTTTTTAAGCTCATTACTTATTGATTGATTTTTTTGCCTGATCAGCAAGTGCAGCGAATGCAGCTGCATCGGTTACAGCAAGATCAGCGAGCATTTTACGGTTGACGTCGATGCCAGCCACTTTCAGGCCGTGCATGAGACGGCTGTAAGAAAGGCCGTTGATACGTGCTGCTGCGTTGATACGAGTGATCCATAATTTGCGGAAATCCCGTTTTTTCTGACGACGGTCACGGTAAGCATACTGACCGGACTTCATCACTTGCTGGTTTGCTACTTTGAAGAGTGTGTGTTTCGAGCCGTAATACCCTTTGGCTAATTTAATGACTTTTTTACGACGCTTGCGCGTTACTGTTCCGCCTTTTACGCGTGGCATATTAATGACCTCCTGGTGATTCGTATAATAAAATCAGATTATAAGTTATAGATGAGTTGTTTGATGCGCTTCAGATCGCCTGCAGAGACAAGTTTGCCTTTGCGCAGGTGGCGTTTCTGTTTTGTTGATTTGTTTGCGAACAAGTGGCTTGTGTACGCACGGTTGCGTTTCACTTTGCCGGTACCTGTCTTCTTGAAGCGCTTAGCTGCGCCGCGGTGGCTTTTCATTTTTGGCATGTTGTTTCCTCCTAAACAGTTCTTCTGTTACTCTTTTTCAGCAATCGGCGCCAGCATAAGGAACATGCTGCGTCCGTCCATCTTCGGCTTCTGTTCAACTGTGGCAACATCTTTGCATTCATCAGCAAAACGGTCCAGTACGCGCTGTCCGATTTCCTTGTGCGTGATGGCACGGCCTTTAAACCGGATGGAAGCTTTCACTTTGTCCCCTTTTTCAAGGAACTTGATCGCATTGCGAAGTTTCGTGTTGAAGTCATGGTCATCGATACCAGGGCTTAAACGAACCTCTTTCACGTTGATCACTTTTTGGTTCTTGCGGATTTCACGGTCTTTTTTCTGCTGCTCGAACTTGAACTTCCCGTGGTCCATGATCCGGGCCACCGGCGGTTTAGCCTGAGGTGCGACAAGTACGAGGTCCAGATTGACACGAGCCGCAATATCAAGAGCGTCATTGCGCGATTTAATACCGAGCTGTTCGCCGTTCTGATCGATAACACGGAGTTCGCGGGCACGGATACCCTCGTTTACATATACATCTTTACTAATCGTAATCCACCTCCAGATAGTTTCGTGAATACATTCTTTGTACCTGGCTTACAGGTTCCGTTCCAACTAAAAAACGGACGGACACAAGAGGTCCGCCCGCATAAGTATGACAAACACGCTTCGATGCGTGAAGTAAGTCAACATGTGCATAACCAGCCGACTCAAGCGTCGAACAGGTGAGAAGCGGGCGCTCCTGCTTAGCCACAAATAAGTATTCATAACCTTATCTATAATAGCACGGGTCAAACTCCATGTCAACACGTTTACTCGAGATCGCCTATAGCTCTATTGAGAAGTCTTAACGAAATCTCTATTAAACCGCTTCGGCCGCTTAGGGGATAGCTCTTGCCATAAGCCGAGCCAAAACCCCGCCCGTCTTATGGCATCGCTAATCCCACGGACGCGCCGAAGCTTATCAACAACTTTTCAATAACATCTTCATCAAGAGTCGTGTTGATGTTTTACTTGCCTCTCTTTATCGGTAGATGAACCTAGAAGAAAAAGCGGCAGGCGACGACTCCGGCGGGATGAGCAATTACTTTTTGCGACGAGCTTGCGCAGGAGCACCGAGCTGAATATCCCGGAGGAGCTGAAGCCGTGCCCGGGCAGCTGGCAACGCGACGTCCTGTCGCACCAGTTGCATGACCCACTTGCTGTAGGCCCGAAAGCGTCCGCCTTAAGCAATTTCTTCAACATGCTATGCCTGTGAACAGGTCGAAGTTTCTTGTGAAGTACATGCTGCCAGCATCCATGATTTTTTGCTTCATTCGCTTATCCCTTCCTTGCTGTAATCCCCGCCGCGCAGGAACAAGCGGTTTTCACTGCGACGAGCTTGCACAGGAACAAGCGGAGGAAAATACGAGACGCCTGCGGAACCAGCCGGTCCAGCCGAGACCCTGGAGGACGCATAGTGGCAGACCGCGGAAAACGGTTTTGACTGCGACGAGTAACCGCAGGAGCAAGCGAGTTTTTACGCAGCGAAGCGAACAGACCCTAGGACTTCGCAGTCACTGGCAATGGTTGGAATATGATGCTGGCAAAAATGCTCATTTAGAATCATATAGTCAAAAAACCATTCAGAACACTTACTTCAACTCACTTTGAATCCCCTTCAGGAACTCATCAAACGGCATGGATTCCGAGTTTTTCTCTCCATATTTCCGGACATTGACAGCTCCGCTTTCCAGTTCCTGATCGCCCAGGACAAGCATGTACGGAATTTTCTTTGTCTGGGCTTCCCGGATTTTATAGCCGAGTTTTTCATCACGGCTGTCGATATCCACCCGGATCTTGTGCGCCTGCAGCTGTTCTTTGATTTTATCCGCATAATCCGCATGTGCTTCAAGGGATACCGGAATGATTTCCACCTGTATCGGTGCCAGCCATGTCGGGAAGGCTCCTTTGTATTCCTCAATCAGGAAAGCGACGAAGCGCTCCATCGTCGAGACGACGCCGCGGTGGATAACAACCGGCCGGTGTTGCTTGCCGTCTTCCCCGATGTACGTCAGATCAAAGCGTTCCGGCAGCAGGAAGTCGAGCTGGACAGTCGACAATGTCTCTTCCTTGCCGAGCGCTGTTTTCACCTGGACGTCGAGCTTCGGTCCGTAGAATGCCGCTTCCCCTTCTGCTTCCACATAATCGATGCCAACTTCATCCATTGCATCTTTCAGCATGGACTGCGCTTTTTCCCACATTGCATCATCATCGAAGTATTTTTCTTTGTCTTCCGGATCACGGTAAGACAGACGGAACGAGTAATCTTCAATACCGAAATCCTTATACACTTCCGTCACAAGATTGACGACCCGGATAAATTCATCCTTGATCTGATCCGGACGGACGAAAATATGCGCATCATTCAATGTCATGCCTCGCACCCGTTGAAGACCGGATAGCGCACCCGACATTTCATAGCGGTGCATCGTGCCGAGTTCGGCAATCCGGATCGGCAGTTCACGATATGAATGAATGCCTTGTTTGTAAATTTCCATATGGTGCGGGCAGTTCATCGGCCGGAGCACGAGGTCTTCATTGTCCATGTGCATAACCGGGAACATGTCTTCCTGGTAATGATCCCAGTGGCCGCTCGTCTTGTACAATTCGACGCTTCCAAGCACCGGTGTATACACGTGGCTGTAACCAAGCCGTTCTTCTTTATCAACAATATAGCGCTCGATGATGCGGCGGACCGTCGCCCCGTTCGGCAGCCAGAGCGGGAAGCCCTGTCCGACTTTCTGGGAGTTTGTGAACAATTTCAGTTCCTTGCCGATTTTGCGGTGATCGCGTTCTTTCGCTTCTTCAAGCAGTTCAAGGTGTTTTTTCAAATCTTCTTTATTGAAGAAAGCAGTTCCGTAAATGCGCTGGAGCATCTTATTATCGGAATTGCCGCGCCAGTAGGCACCTGCCACACTCAGCAATTTGAATTCTTTCAGCTTGCCGGTCGCCGGCACGTGAACGCCGCGGCACAAATCGAAGAATTCACCTTGTTCATAAATTGTAACGTTCTCATCTTCCGGAATCGCATCAATCAGCTCCAGTTTATATGGATCGCCGACTTCCTCGTAGCGCTTTTTCGCTTCATCGCGTGATACTTGGACACATTTGATCTCCAGGTTCTCGCCGATGATTTTCTTCATTTCTTTTTCAATCGCCGGCAGGTCTTCTGCAGTGATCGTCTGTTCTGTGTCGATATCGTAGTAAAAGCCGGTTTCGATGACCGGACCGACGCCAAGCTTCGCATCCGGATACAGCCGTTTGACTGCCTGCGCAAGCAAGTGAGCAGTCGAGTGACGGAGGATCTCCAGCGCGCCTTCCGAATCCGGTGTAACAATCGCGATTTCTCCATCGTGGTCAAGCGGATCTTTCAAATCGACAAATCTGCCGTCAAGTTTTCCGGCCAGCGCTTTTTTGCGCAGTCCCGGTGAGATCGACTGAGCGACATCTTCAGTTGTTGTTCCTTTCGGAAACTCCTTGACCGCTCCATCGGGAAATGTAAGTTTAATGCTTTCTGCCATGCGAATCTCTCCTTTTAAATAAAATCTGTTTTGTTGTGACAGGTTTGCCGCTCCGCGCCCTAATCGGTTTCACCGATCAAAAGTCCGGGAACACAAAAAAGCCCCATCCCATAAAAGGGACGAAGCTTAGCTCGCGGTTCCACCCTTCTTCTCCCTGCGCCCAACAGCGCAAGTGAAGCTCTCGAAACGGCTAACGGGCCGTTACCGTCGGCTGCTACTTAGATTCGCAGCCGCTGCTCGGAGGCGGTAAGCAAATGTCCATGCTTGGGCAGCTTTCAGCCGGGGCTCCCCTCTCTTATCAGCCGGATTCATTTCCTGTTGTCCTCGTCATTGCATTTTCATTTGGTATGTCATTTACTATACGACGGCGTCCGGCAGATTGCAACCGGAAAATCACTGATGGCGGCGGTTTGTCCCATCCATCGCGATTGGAATGGTCAGTGCATGGACCCGTTCCATGACACGGGCTGCCTTAACTTCTTCTTTTTCACCGCGCTGGCTGTATGTCAAATGATGCTGCAGTTCCGTGAAGTTGAAATTGGACGTCATGAACGTCGGCAGTTTTTCGGCCATCCGGTAATTGAGGATC
Organism: Planococcus lenghuensis; assembly: GCF_001999905.1. Lineage (NCBI taxonomy): Bacteria > Bacillati > Bacillota > Bacilli > Caryophanales > Caryophanaceae > Planococcus > Planococcus lenghuensis. Next base: position 1,330,811 of record NZ_CP019640.1, on the reverse strand, counting down.
GTGCCGAACACTTCATCCCGCGCCCAGCTCGACATCGATTCTGCGCCGATATCATCGAGCATGAGCACCGGTGCCTTTTTCACATAATCAATCTTTTCCTGAAGCGTCTGATCGCCGATCGCCTGCTTCATCTCCCGCAGGAATTCCGGCACATACACAAGTACAGTCCGAACGTTAACTTCAGCGAGTTCATTCGCTATGGCGCTCAGCAGATATGATTTGCCCACGCCGAATTTCCCATGGAAATACAATCCCTTGGCCGGCAGATCATGAGGGCCTTGAACACCGGCAAGGAACCGGTTCGCTGCCCGGAACGCTTCCATCCGCTCGGCATCCGGTTCGAATCCGATGAGCGAAGCACCCGCCACTTCTTTCGGCATGTGCATGCTATGGATCATATTTTCCGCTTTCCGCTTGTGGTCGGCGGCTGTTTTCCGGCGGCATTTCGTGTATGTCAGGCTGATGTTGCCGTTTACGAGAGTCAGATTCGGTTCATGGCCTTTTAGAACATTGATGCAATGCCCCAGATCTTTACATTTATCGCAGCCATGCGATTGTTCGACATATTCCAGCAATTTGCTGAGGCCTCTGTCTACAGTTTGCTTATCCACCTGATCAGCATGAGTTTCCAGAAATGCCTGAACGCCTGCATGTCTGAGTACTTCATTGCGGGTTTCCTCGTAGCGGCTGGAAAATCCGGGGTCATTTATGACTCGTTTTAACGTTTTACCGATGGGCTCCATCCGTTATTCCCCCTTGCCTTTTCGCGTCGCCAGCTCTGCCAGCAGCTTCCGCTTCTCTTCTTCAAGTGACGGCGAAGCAGCAGCTTGCGATTCCGGTTTTTTCCGGTCTTCCTCTTTGCTGTAGAACCAGTCGGGTAGCTTTTCTTCCCGACCGGTTTTCCGCCGGTTTTGGGCGGGGGAAGGCGAACCTTCCTTTTTCCATTTCATGTACTGATCGTGTTCTGTCCGGGCAAGTTCCATCGCTTCCTTGGCGGTCGTCACATTTTTACGGGTCCAATGAGAAGCGATTTTCTCGACATAGGCTTTCGTCAGCTTCATGTCTGTCCGGAGCAGTACATACTGCAACAGCACATTGACGACGGCCGGTTCCATTCCATGGCTCAGCACAAGCTGGTTGGCCAGCTGCACATCCGACACCATCGGCTCCTTGCCGCCGGCAATATCCCGCAGCACATCCGCCGGTGAAGCGGACTCCAGATAATCGATCATTTCTTCCTGTTTCGTTTTGGGAGCTGCCTTGCGGGAACTCTTCGCTTTCGCTTTGGCGGGTACGAGTTCAGGCGGCTTGGCGGAAACCGACATCTTATAAACATCTGCAGCCGCTTTTTTAAGCACATCCGCATGCAGCTGCAGATCATCCCCGATTGCCATCAATACGATTTTTTGCATATCAAGCGGACTGAAACTGTATAAAAAAGCGAGTTTGGCGATAATTTCCCGAATCGGCGGTGTCAGGACACGTGCGGGCACGAGCTGTTCAGACAAGCCTTGCCGAAGCAGACCGAAATCGAATTCCGGTGTCGCCTGATAGCCGCTCCGCTCCCGCGTCTGGCTGTCAGCATCCCGATTGGGATAGCCTTCTTTTGCATGGACAGGCCGGAACACATCCGTGAATGTACGGGATACTTCCGTAAATCCTTCTTTTGAAACAGGATGAGGGGTGAAATGTTCCCGAATCCGCTTGTACGCCGCTTCTCCAACTTTACTGAACAGAAACATCGACAGCAGCGGATCAGCAAAAAAGCTCCTTGGATCAAGCGGCGGTGTCAATTCGTAGATGAAGGACCGGTGTTCCCCATCCTTGGCATATGTCTTTAAGAGTCCGATCGCTTCAAGCTGAGTGCGGACCGTGAATATCGTAGCTGCTGATATGTTTAAGCTATTCATCAGCCGGTAATGGACCGCTTCTTCCTTCATCATCTCACCTTCCGCCCACAATGTCAGATAAAAGGAAACAGCTTCCAGGCCGATCATCGGCTGATACAGCAATGTTACAAGCTTGCGGTCGTAATCAGTAAACGGATAAGGCAGACAGACGATATAGGAATCGGTCGGCTGCAATTCTTTATAGTAAGCAGACATTTCTTATCACCTTACTCTGTATCCGGTTTGTTGTCCGGAGTTCTGTTCAGCAAATCCTTCAGTTCATCGATGAACACCGTAATGTCCTTGAACTGCCGGTAAACGGAAGCAAACCGGACATAGGCCACTTCATCGATGCCGGCAAGCCGGTCCATGACCAGTTCGCCGACGTCTTCTGATTTCACTTCTGCGGTGCCGATGCGCCGCAGATCTTTTTCTATATTGAACACGAGATCTTCCAACACTTCAAGAGGCACCGGGCGCTTTTCACAGGCGCGGATGACACCCTTCAAGACTTTCTCCCGGCTGAATTCTTCCCGGGAACCGTCTTTTTTTACCACGATCAACGGCGTTTCTTCCACTTTTTCGAATGTCGTAAACCGGTAGCCGCACGCTTCACATTCCCTGCGTCTTCTGATTGCTTTCAATTCATCTGCCGGACGCGAATCCACGACCCGGGTGCCGTTATGTTGGCAGGACGGACATTTCATTTCGTACAACTCCCCGCATTCACTAAATGTCTTGTCTCTCAGTATACCAAAAATCAAGAGAGCCGGCGGAATTTTCTTTAAACCCCGAATGCCGGATTCACTGCCGGAAGGCTATCGTATCAAATCTTTTCGTTCAGGGCAAAAATGCTTTTTGCCTGCCCGGTCACAACCTGGCTGGCTCTTCATTCTACAACGCAAACACAGCATTTCCTATTTCAAGGCAAAAGAAAAAGCAGAGGATTTCTCCTCTGCTCTCTGCCTGATTTTTAAGTACATGGATTAGGCGCTGGCGATAACTTTTGTTTTGCCAAGGCTGACAGGCCCCATGCCGCGTGGCACTTCAACAACTTCACGATGCTGTGAGCCGAGTGCTTCTGCAATATAATCAGCAGCGACGTTCGGATTCAGATCGCCGCACGTATATACGTCAATACTCGCGTAACCGTGCTCTGGAAAGCTGTGAATCGTAAGGTGAGATTCAGAGATGATGACTACTCCGCTCACGCCTTGTGGCGCAAACTTGTGAAAAGCCACTTCCCGAATTTCTGCCCCAGATTTAAGTGCTGCATCAACAAAAGTCTGCTCAATAAAGTCCATGTCATTTAATTTGTCGAATTCACATTGCCATAGTTCTGCGATTACGTGACGTCCCATTGTTTCCAAGGTTCGTTTCCCCCTTTGAGTAAGTTAAGATTTAATCAAAGTGACTACCACGGGGGAAAGTTAGTCCGGAGAGGTCCTAACCCTTTAAGCAGTCGCGTGAATGAAGTCGTAGGTCGTTTGAAATCCCCCTCAACAAGTTCACGAGATTCATTATATGATGTACGTACGTCAATTGCAATAGAAAAGATTCAAAAAAACGCCAGCACAAAAAAGCCGTCATGCCGCAAAGGCAGCAGAACGGCTTTTCATGCTTATTACTGAAGGGTTTGCGCGTATAATTCTTTTGCCACTTTCTTGGTCAGATCGACCACACGAGCCGAATATCCCCATTCGTTATCATACCAGGCGAGCACTTTCACTTTCCGGGCACCAATCACCATCGTCGACAACCCGTCTATCGTAGCCGACGTACTGGTCGTATTAAAATCGACGGATACGAGCGGTTCCATCGTCACTTCCAGAATGCCTTTCAGATCCGTTTCTGCCGCTCGTTCGAATGCCGCATTCACTTCTTCGATCGTCACTTCCCGTTTGAGGTCAACAACCAGATCCACCAGGGAGACATTCGGCGTCGGTACACGCAGCGCCATGCCGTGCAACTTCCCTTTCAGTTCCGGAATCACCAGTGACAGCGCTTTCGCGGCACCGGTAGAAGTAGGAATAATCGATTCAGCCGCTGCTCGGGCGCGTCGCAAATCTTTATGGGGATTATCCAGATTTTTCTGATCGTTCGTATATGCATGCACCGTGGTCATCAGTCCATTTTCGATGCCGAACGTGTCATTCAGCACTTTTGCAACCGGCGCCAGGCAATTCGTTGTGCAACTGGCATTGGAGATAACATGGTGCTTATCCACATCAAGTTGATCTTCATTGACACCCATGACGATCGTGACGTCTTCGTTCTTGCCGGGAGCCGTCAAAATCACTTTTTTCGCTCCCGCTTCAAGATGGAGAGCGGCCTGGTCCCGGGAGTTGAACTTGCCCGTCGCCTCAATGACGATATCTATTCCCAACTGCTCCCAAGGCAAATTAAGCGGATCGCGCTCTCCGTATAACGCAATCCGTTTGCCGTTCACAATCAGCGCATCACCATCCGCTTCGATTTCACCGCTGAACCGGCCGTGAATTGTGTCATACTTAACGAGATGAGCCAGTGTTTCTGCGGGATAACTTGCGTTTACTGCGACTACTGAAATATCTTCCTCGAGAATCGCCTGTCTGAACACCATGCGGCCGATACGGCCAAACCCATTGATGGCAATAGATATTGTCATTTATGCGTCCCCCAATAAATTAAGTTATACTGTTGCCTGCTTTTCATGAAATTAGTATAACATATTAGAAGGAAGAATCACGTATTTTTTATCATTTCGCTGCCTTTCAGACTGCGGCATTCCATTTCTCCAGGATCCACTCCAGCTGACGCTCCGTTTCAGCGATGGAACCGTTATTATAAATGACGGCATCCGCCCGCTTTTCCTTTTCGGATACCGGCAATTGGGAGGAGATCCGGGCGCGTGCATCCTGTGCTGTCAGTCCGTTGCGCTGCATCAGTCTGGCCAGCTGATTTTCTTCACTTACGCTTACCACTAGAATCTTATCGGCAAAATGTTCGAGCTTGCTTTCAAACAGCAGGGGAATGTCCATGATTACGGTCTGCGCGCCGTTCGCCAGCCACTCTTCCCGTTGCCTGAGCATTTCCTGCCGGATGGCCGGATGGATGATATCATTCAGTTTTTTCCGGCTATTCGGGTCGTTAAAAATCAGTGCTCCCAATTTTTCACGGTTCAATGTCTTGTCAGCCTGCAGCACATCTTCGCCAAATGCCCGGCTGATCCGGGCCAGTGTTTCCGTTCCCGGCTCCACCACTTGACGCGCCACTGCATCAGCATCCACCAATGCGTACCCTTTTTCTTTCAGCATCGCGGCGACCGTACTTTTGCCGCTCGCGATACTGCCTGTCAGTCCAATAATCATCTGCTTCACTCACTTTTGGCACACCGGACAAAACGTGGATGTCCGGCCCCCGATTTTCATATTCTCCGTTTCATGACCGCATTCCAGGCAGTGCTTTTTCCCGTACATTTTCAGACGGTGCTGCATGCTCCCGGATTCACCGTTTACGTTCCGGTAATCGGAAATGGTGCTGCCTCCCGCTTCAATGCTCTCTGCCAGGATATCGGCGATCGTCTGGAACAGTTTCACTTTTTCTTCAGAAGTCAAACCACCCACTGGCCGGTCCGGGCGGACCCGCTCTTTAAACAGCGCCTCTGTCGCATAAATATTGCCGCAGCCTGAAATGACCTGGCCGTCCATGATGACTTCCTTAACCGGCTTTTTGGCGTATTTCGGCCTTTCGCTCATCTCCAGAAAATGCTGCAGGGCGTCTTCCCCGAACGGCTCCGGTGCCATCAGCAGGAGCGGCGGATAGCCGGATTCATCCTGCAGCACCCGCATTTCACCAAAGCGGCGAATATCGGAATACACGAACAGCGATCCGTCATCAAGTGTGAAAATAACATGGACATGCCGCCTGAATTTCTCTTCCCGGATTTCTTCAAGCGAACCGACATGAAACCAGGCGCCCGTCATGCCGAGATGGTTTACAAATAAAAACCGGCCTTCTTTCTGCATATCAAAATAGATGTACTTGCTCCGGCGTTCCACGGACAGAAATGATGCACCCGTCAGTTCTTCAATAAATCCTTCCTCACTGATCCGTTTCAAGATGGCATCTTTTCCTCCGGCTTTCGATCTCCGGACAGTATCCGATATGAAAACGTCTGTTATTGTTCGGCCTTCGACGGCCGGCTTGATCAGCCGGACAACGCCTTCCACTTCCGGCAATTCCGGCATGTTGAAACCTCTCCTTTTACTTCGTGTCGTACCAGGTATCCCCGTGTGCAAAATCAACTTTCAGCGGCACATTGAGCGGCACAGCCGATTCCATCATTTTCGGCACAAGGATCTTCAATTTCTCCAGCTCTTCCGGCGGCGCCTCAAAAATGAGTTCATCGTGCACTTGCAGCAACATGCGGGTCTTCATGCCTTCCTGTTCCAACGCATCCGCCATATCGATCATTGCTTTTTTGATGATGTCCGCAGCACTTCCCTGAATCGGTGTATTCATCGCTGTCCGTTCCGCAAAACTCCGCATATTGAAATTTGAACTATTGATATCGGGGAGATAACGCCGACGGTTCATAAGTGTTGTCACAAATCCGTCTTTCTTTGCCTGTTTTACGCTTTCTTCCATATAGCGCTGAACGCCGGGGAAACTCGCCAAATACCGATCGATGAATTCGCCCGCTTCTTTCCGGCTGATTTTCAATCCCTCAGATAATCCATATTCACTGATGCCATAGACAATTCCGAAATTGACCGCTTTCGCAACGCGCCGCATATTGGCTGTTACTTCATCCGCCGGCACATGAAAGACATCCATTGCGGTCGCTGTATGGATATCCTGTCCGGTCCGGAATGCCTCAACCAGTCCTTCATCGCCTGAAATATGGGCAAGCACACGCAATTCAATTTGTGAGTAATCGGCCGCCACCATTACCCAGCCCGGTTCAGATGGCACGAACGCTTTCCGGATTTTCCGGCCCTCTTCCAAGCGGACCGGTATGTTCTGCAGGTTCGGATTGATGGAACTCAGCCGGCCGGTCTGTGTCAACGCCTGCTGAAACCGCGTGTGAATCTTCCCGTCTTCATGGATTTCTTTCAACAGCCCTTCAATGTACGTCGACAGCAATTTTCCGAGCTGCCGGTACAATAAAATCTGCGAAATGATCGGGTGTTTGCCTTCCAGCTTTTCAAGGACATCCGCTGCCGTCGAATAGCCGGTTTTTGTTTTCTTGATGGCCGGAAGTCCAAGTTTTTCAAACAGAATGACACCGAGCTGTTTCGGTGAATTGATATTGAACGCCTCACCGGCCGCTTCATGGATGCCAGCCTCGATATCTTTCAGTTTCGCTGTAAGCTCCTGTCCCATCTCTTCCAGCTGACGGCGGTCGACACGGACGCCGAGTGATTCCATTTGACCAAGAATGACGGCAAGCGGCAGTTCAAGGTCATGATAGAGCCCGAATTGCTCGTTGTCCTGCAGCCGGCTCTCCACAATAGCCCGCACTTCCCATACCGCTTTCGCTTTCCGGGCAATATGTTCGTGCAGCAATTCATCAAACGGCACAGCTTTCTTTGCACCCTTTCCATATACCTGCTCATTGGTGGACACATCGGTATAACCGTATTCGCGGACAATATTGGCTACGTCGGTATAAGTCAGTGAAGGATTGACGATGTAAGCGCCGAGCATTAAATCGAATTCCGCACCTTCCAAGTCGATGCCCGACCGGTGAAACGCTGCAGATGCCGCCTTTGAATCGGCCAGGTATTTTTTGTTCGCCCCGTCTTCAAGCCAGGTTTTCAGGATATCCGATGCCTGCATGACATCCGGCGGAATGACATAAACACTATTGGCATCGGCGAGCGCCAAACCAAGCACCGGTTCGGTATGGTATTGTTCTCCCGCCATTTCCAATTGTACGGCCATCGCTCCGGACAGCATCTCCGGCACTACTTCTTCGACTACTTGGAACGTCAGTTCTTTTTGTTGTTCCTGCTGCTGTTCCGGCGCATCCAGCTTCTCCAATAACGATTTAAACGACAGTTCCTGCCATATGCGCTGCAATTGATCCATGTCCGGTCCACTGTAAGTAAGGTCTTCCACTTTCACTTCAATCGGCGCCTGCCGTTCAATCGTTGCAAGCTGTTTGGAGACAAGTGCCAGCTCTTCATTCTGCTCGAGCTTCTCCTTCAGTTTGCCTTTCAGCTGCTCGATATCCCGGTATACACCTTCAACTGTGCCATGCTTGGCCAGCAGCTTGACCGCCGTCTTTTCACCGACGCCCGGCACGCCCGGTATATTATCGGAAGCGTCTCCCATAAGCCCTTTCATGTCAATGATCTGCTGCGGCGTCAACCCGTACTTTTCCTGGATATGATCCACTGTATATTTCTCGATATCCGTGATGCCTTTTTTCGTGATGTACACAACCGTCGAACCCGAAGCAAGTTGCGTTAAGTCCTTATCGCCGGAAATGATGATTACTTCATCCCCTGCTTCTTCCGCTTCCCGGCTCAATGTGCCGATAATGTCATCGGCTTCATAATTCGGCAGTTCGTAGCTTTTTATCTGATAAGCTTCAATCAGTTTCCGCAAATATGGAAACTGCTCTGACAGCTCGGGCGGCGTCTTTTGCCGACCGCCTTTATACTCGCTGAATGTCTCGTGCCGGAATGTTGTTTTTCCGGCATCAAACGCGACGAGCATATGTGTCGGCTGTTCTTCATCCAGTATTCTCTGCAGCATCATCGTGAATCCGTAAACTGCATTCGTGTGAATCCCTTGTTCATTCGCCAGAAGCGGCAGTGCGAAAAACGCACGGTAAGCCAAACTGTTTCCGTCCAAAAGCAATACTTTCTTTGTCACGTCATTGAACCCCTTTCAACTAAAAAACCACCATTTCCTTCATTTTACCACGAGGGCAAAGCGAAAAGAAAACGGCGGCATATGCCGATTATTCTGGCTGTGTTCTGGGCAGCACCACTTGGAACGTCGTGCCTTGCCCGGGTTCGCTGATCACTTGGATCCGGCCATGGTGAGCTTCAGTCAAATGCTTGACGATCGCAAGTCCAAGGCCTGTCCCACCGGAATTGCGGCTGCGTGCCCGGTCGACCCGGTAGAAGCGTTCAAAAACCCGGGGGATTTCCTGCTGGGCAATCCCGATCCCCTGATCTTCCACTTCCACTGTCACATGCCGTTTCCCTTCCTTGATCCGCAGCCAGATTTCTGTATCTTCGGGTGAATAGACAACCGCATTGCTGAGAAGATTCGTCACTACCTGCAGCAGCCGGTCTGCGTCCCCTTGAATCCGGGCGTCACTGGCTGTCTCGATGACCAGCCGGATGTTTTTATCCGACGCAGCAAGCTGCACCGTTTCAGCAGCCCTGGCAGCCACATGATTGAGATCCGTATCTCCTAAGTTCAAATGAAAGCCGGACTGCTCGATTTTAGACAGATCCAATAAATCCTGAATCAGCAGCATAATGCGATTGCTTTCTTTTTGGATGATTTCCAGAAACATGAGAAGTGATGACCTATCCTCATAAGCACCATCCAGCAATGTTTCCGTGAACCCTTTGATGGATGTGACCGGTGTCCGCAATTCATGGGAGACGTTGGCAACAAAATCTTTCCGGATTTGCTCAAGCCGTTTCAGTTCCGTGATATCGTGCAGTACAATCACAATGCCGAGCCACTTGCCGTGCCCGCTGATGACAGGGGCTCCGTAAACGGCAAAATGTGTTGTATGCACGCCGTCGGTGACGGTAATCTGGGTATTTATCGAATCCTCTGATAAGAATACATCTTCAATAAGCGCGATCAGCCGGTCCGGCAATGCAATCTCCTGATATGCCCGGTCCTGTGTATTCTCCAGGCTCAGCCCGAACGATGCAGCGAACGATTTATTCATCAGCGATATTTTTCCCCGGCGGCCGATCATAATCAATCCGCTGCCCATGTTTTCAATCAATGTTTTCAGCCGTTCCTGTTCAAGTTCCCGGACAGCCGACATCTCCTGCAGGCTCCGGGCCAGAACATTGACCGCCGTCCCGAGTTGCAGTGTTCTGCCGGAGCGGACTTCCGGTGCCCTGGCCTTGTAATTGCCTTTCGCCAATTCCATGGCGGTTTCCGCCGCTGCTTGAATCGGCTGGGCATAAACTTGGATTAAGCGAGTGCCGAAAATGAAGTTCAGGATAAACGCAAACACAAAGAACAAGGCAAGCATCAGCCACAGAAACTCCGGCCGGGTGCCTTCCTCTCCTGCGTAAAGCGGAAAAAGCTGTCCGATCAGCAGAAAAAGACCGGCCAGCAACGTGGCATTCCAAGCCATGAACAAAAGAAGCAGCCGATTCTTCATCGAGCTCATACCGGTTTCGGTTCCTCCAGCTTGTAACCGAGCCCTCTGATCGTTTTGATGAACAGCGGTTTCCGGCTGTTTTCTTCGATTTTTTCCCGCAAGTGACTGATATGGACATCCACAATCCGGGTATCCCCTGCAAAATCGTACTGCCAGACGGCACTCAGCAATTGATCACGCGTCAGTACGCGATTTCTGTTTTCCATCAAATAGACCAGCAGTTCAAACTCTTTCGGTGTGAATTCCAGCGGCTGTTTATTCAGGAATACTTCAAAGCGCGACGGATATACTTCCAGCCCGCCAATGGTCAATGCCTTGGTCTCATTCTCTCCATTCATCCCCTGTTCTGTCCGGCGCAAAACCGCTTTGATGCGGGCAGTCACTTCCCTCGGGCTGAACGGTTTCGTCATGTAATCGTCTGCTCCCAGTTCAAGGCCCAGCACTTTATCCACTTCATCATCTTTCGCTGTCAGCATAATGATCGGAATATCGACCCGTTGCTGACGCAGCGCTTTGCATACTTCCATGCCATCCATCTTCGGCAGCATCAGATCAAGCACAATCAAAGCCGGCCGTTCAGCCAGCGCCATGTTGAAACCTGCCTGTCCATCATGGGCAACAAGCGGCTCATAGCCCGCCTGCCGTACATTGTAGGACAGCAGTGTCGCAATGGATTCTTCATCTTCTATAATCAGTACTTTTTTAGTCATAGTCGCTCTCATACTCCGTTTCTGAAGTTTCAGAAATTGTCCATCGCCTGCGTGGTTAGCTTATCCAGTAATTTTGGCGGACTGGCTTTGATGAATCCTTCAATCACTTGCTGTTCGTCTTCGTTCTGCGCAGTCACCCGAACGGTTACTTCATTATCCGGAACATTCACTTCGATCACTTCAAAAAGAAAATCTACTGTTGAATAATGGTATACCGGATGGGTGAATTTTAGCTGCTGTTCGATTACATGAGAACCGGGTCCGGGCATATACTTGGAAATTGCCGATGTCAGAATACCTGTCAGCATAATCGTCGGGACAATCGGCTTCTCATAGGTCGTCCGGGAAGCAAAATCATGCTGGACATACAGCGGATTACCGTCATTTGTAAGACCCAGATACAGCAGTAAATCCTTATCTTCAATATTTTCCGTCAGTTTCAGCTTTTCACCGACTGTGATTTCCTCAATCTTCCGTCCCAGCTTGCGCTTTTTTCCTAACAGCAAAGATGATTCCCCTTTCTGTTACTCTGTCATTTCTATAGTACCAATACGGCATAAAAAAATCGAGCAGGGAATGATTGCAACGAGCTTTGCGCAGGAGCACAAAGCAAAGCCGTCCACGCGAGTATACGCGCGGACGGCTTCAATTTTTTATCAAACCAGAATTTCCATTACTTTTTTTACAGAGTCTGCGGATTTCTGAAGTTCAGTCTTCTCATCTTCTGTTAATTCCAATTCAATGATTTGTTCGATTCCCTTGCTCCCGAGAACCGTCGGCACACCCAGGTAAATGCCATTCATTCCATACTCGCCTTCAAGATAAGCAATCGATGGAAGAACGCGGCGCTGATCCTTCAAAATGGCCTCCGCCATTTCAACAAGCGCAGCGGCAGGAGCGTAATAGGCAGAACCGTTGCCGAGCAGATTCACGATTTCGGCTCCTCCTTTGCGCGTGCGATCAACGATGGCGTCCAGGCGTTCTTTGGAAATGAGCGTTTCAAGCGGAATGCCGCCGGCGTATGAATAGCGGACGAGCGGTACCATATCATCTCCGTGCCCACCCAGAACGAAACCGGTCACATCTTTAACCGACAGATCCAGTTCCTCTGCTACGAAGGTCCGGAAACGGGCGGTATCGAGAACCCCTGACTGGCCGATGACCCGCTCCTTCGGGAATCCGGACTCCTTAAAAACAGTATACGTCATGGCGTCCACCGGATTTGTCAGCACAAGAATTGTCGTATCCGGCGAGTGTTTGACAATTTCCGCTGTAACGGATTTCATGACTTTCTGATTGGTCTGCACAAGGTCGTCGCGGCTCATGCCGGGTTTACGGGCAATCCCCGCTGTGATGATCACAAGATCGGAATCTTTTGTATCCGCGTAATCGGATGTCCCGGTCAGACGAGTATCAAATCCCTGCACCGGACCTGCTTCCGCCATATCGAGCGCTTTCCCTTTTGTCGGATTCTCGTTCTGCGGGATATCGACGATGACGACATCGCCAAGTTCTTTCTGTGCCAGCAAGAACGCAGTCGTTGCGCCTGTAAAACCTGAACCGATAACTGAAATTTTTTTGCGTTTGAATGTCATGTGGATTCTCCTTTGCCTTTTTGATTTCTTAACATGCCTGACAAAATCGCTGCCGCGGCAAATAAATAAACCATTCCGCAGACAACCACATACAATAAATACCCTTCCTGCCGCTGTATTATTCCGTTCTGCTGCCGGATTTCTGTTTTAAAAATAATCGAATCGTTATCTAAGATGAAATAATGATTTTAACTGATCGATATTTCGCAAAACAGCCGTGCTTTCAGGCCCACAGGAAAGGTAGAAGCCAAATGCCCTTTGGCCTCCGCCTTTGCAGCTGGCGCGACAGGACGTCGGGCTGTCAGCAGGGCGGAGCGATGAGACGGATATTCTTCCCGGCTCATGGCGGGAGCCAAGGAAGTGCCCAGTGGACACGAGGGCACTACTTTGCGCCGAGGGGCATAGCGCTGAGAAGCAATCATCTTTGCCTTCCCTAAGCGTCCGAAGCGGCTTGTAAGGGTTCTTTTCTTTAGTTCATCTTATATAGTAAAGCACTCATTTTCTGCCTTGTAGCCGTGTATATATACAAAATAAAGAGGAGCCGAAGCTCCTCTTTAACTTACATGTTTTTAATCAGTTCATCAGCAAATTCAGAAGTCTTCACTTCAGTTGCGCCGTCCATGAGACGAGCAAAGTCATAAGTTACGACTTTCGATGCGATTGTTTTTTCCATTGATTTTGAGATCAACTGAGCGGCTTCGATCCAGCCGAGGTGCTCAAGCATAAGAACACCTGACAGAATAACAGAAGACGGATTCACTTTGTCCTGACCAGCATATTTTGGTGCAGTGCCGTGAGTCGCTTCGAAAATTGCATGTCCAGTTTCATAGTTGATGTTTGCACCCGGTGCGATTCCGATACCGCCGACTTGCGCTGCAAGAGCGTCAGAGATGTAGTCGCCATTCAGGTTCATCGTTGCTACAACGTCAAATTCGCTCGGACGTGTCAGGATTTGCTGAAGGAAGATATCCGCAATGGCATCCTTCACCAGGAGTTTACCGCCGGCAAGTGCCTCATCCTGCGCTTTATTCGCAGCATCAGTTCCCTGCTCGTCTTTGATCTTGTCATATTCGTTCCAGGTGAAGACTTTATCGCCGAATTCCTGTTCGGCCACTTCGTAGCCCCAGTTCTTAAACGCGCCTTCTGTGAACTTCATGATGTTTCCTTTGTGAACAAGCGTTACTGATTTACGGCCTTCTGTCAGCGCATAATTGATCGACGCGCGCACAAGCCGCTTCGTGCCTTCTTCTGAAATCGGCTTGATGCCTATACCGGAAGTTTCAGGGAAACGGATATTCTTGACGCTCATTTCGTTCTGGAGGAAGTCCAGCACTTTTTTCACTTCATCTGAACCTTTTGCATATTCAATACCTGCATAGATATCTTCTGTGTTCTCACGGAAGATGACCATGTCTGTATCTTCAGGCCGTTTCACCGGTGAAGGGACACCCTGGAAATAACGGACAGGACGCAGGCACACATACAGGTCGAGTTCCTGACGGAGAGCCACGTTCAGTGAACGGATACCGCCGCCGATTGGTGTTGTAAGCGGTCCTTTGATCGCGATCAAGTATTCACGGATTGTATCAAGCGTTTCCTCCGGCAGCCATTCACCGGTCTTGTCGAATGCTTTCTGGCCTGCAAGGACTTCTTTCCAGACGATTTTCTTTTCGCCATTGTATGCTTTATTCACTGATTCTTCAAGAACACGGGATGCTGCGGCCCAAATATCAGGACCTGTTCCGTCTCCTTCGATGAATGGAATGATTGCTTCGTTCGGCACGTTAAGTTCACCGTTATTTACTGCAATTTTTTCTCCGTTAGCCATTGTTAAATTCCTCCTGTTGTCAATATCAAAGGGCATGCACCGTGTACAGCCCTTTGAGGGATTCAATTCTTATCGTTCGTCCACCGGCACATACTGCTGCATACCAGGGCCGACATACTCTGCACGCGGACGGATCAGGCGGTTATCTGCATACTGTTCCAGAATATGCGCGAGCCATCCGGACACACGGGATACCGCAAAGATCGGTGTGAACAAATCGTGATCGATTCGCAGCGCGTTATAGACAGATGCCGAGTAGAAATCGACGTTTGGCGGCAGATCTTTTTGGCTGGTCACGATCTCTTCGATTTTAACTGACATATTGTAGTACTTTTCTTCCCCGCGGAGTTTCGTCAGCTTGCGGGACATTTCGCGGAGGTGCTTCGCACGCGGATCTCCCTGACGATATACACGGTGGCCGAAGCCCATGATTTTTTCCTTATTATCCAGTTTACCTTGGATGACGCTTTCAACGTTCGATTCGTCGCCGATTTCCATCAGCGTTTTCATAACCTGCTCATTTGCGCCACCGTGAAGCGGGCCTTTAAGTGCACCGATTGCAGCCGTCACACCGGAATAGATATCTGACAATGTCGCCACACATACCCGCGCTGTGAACGTGGATGCATTCAGTTCATGATCGGCATGAAGAACCAGCGCTTTGTTGAACGCTTCAACTTCAATGTCTTCCGGCTCTTCACCTGACAGCATGTACAGGAAATTCGCTGCATAGCTGAGATCGGTCTTCGGCTGAATCGGCTCTTCGCCTTTGCGGATACGGCCGAACGCAGTAACCACAGCCGCAATTTTCGCCTGCAGGCGGATCGCCTTCCGATAGTTTGCTTCATCTGTCATTTCTTCAGCTTCTTCATCAAACAGGCCCAAATAAGAAATCGCTGTACGCAGCGCAGCCATCGGGTGGACATTTTTAATCGGATATGTTCTGAACTGGTCAAGCACTTCCTGCGGCACTGACATATTATCTGCCAGCTGCTGCTTCAGTTCTGCAAGTTCATCTGCTTTTGGCAGCCTTTTGTGCCACAAGAGATACACCACTTCTTCGAAGCTTGCATTATTCGCCAGATCATCAATGTTGTAGCCAACATATGTAAGCGTATCATCAATGATAGAACTAATGGCAGTCTGTGTTGCCACAACGCCTTCCAAACCTTTACCTGCGGTCATCTCAATCGCTCCTTCTTTCAGTATAATTCACCATTCCACAAAAAAAACGCAGAATGATGGCTCATCTGCTCATATGAACCTATTTTCTTTCTTACATGGTCATTATAATCAATTATGGCGCAATTGTGAATGCAAAAGGGTTATTTCCCCAAAACTTTATCAATTTACTGCCAGTTGGAAAGGAGAAACCGGGCTATCGTTTCATTACGATAACCCGGTCGTTTTTCATCCGTTTCCGGATCCCTCTCATAATAAGCGGCTTCAGGAGTTGCTGCGTCGGCTTAAACAACAGCGCCAAGCCGGTCGCATCGGAAAGAAAACCGGGCGTCAGCAGCAGCAGTCCGCCAGCGAGCACGAAGGCACCCCTGAGAAGTGCGTCGCCAGGTGGTTGGAATGCCGCCAGTTCTTCCTGGATATCCCGGATAGCTCTCACTCCCTGCTTTTTGGCCAAGTATGCACCGGCTACACCAGTCAGCACAATGATCAGCAGCGTCGGAAAGAAGCCAATTATATCTCCTGCCCAAATCAGCAGGGCCAGTTCAACAGTGGGAATAATCACAAACGCCGGCACCAGCCACTTCATAAAGCTGCACTCCCATTCTTTTTCAATTAAAGGACACTTGCATGTCCATGATAGATAATCCCTGTTTCTGCATCGATGGTTACATCATAATTATTCGGAATCTGGGTTGTAGCTCCTGTAACACCGACAATGACCGGAACACCAAGACTCAGGCCGACCACAGCGGCATGGCTTGTCAGGCCGCCTTCTTCTGTTATAACACCGGCACATTTCGAAATAGCCGGCATCATATCCCGGTCTGTTCCGATCGTAACGATGATTTTGCCTTCCACATCAGCAGCAAGCGCTTCTTCTGCATTGCGGACAACGACTGTTTTGCCATAGGCATGCGATTTGCCGATTCCTTGTCCCTTGGCGAGCATATCGCCGATGAGATGCACTTTCATCATGTTTGTTGTACCTGCTTGCCCGACCGGTACGCCCGCTGTAATGACGACAAGATCGCCATGTTCAACCAGGTCATGCGCCAGGCTTTCTTCCACAGCTGATTCCAGCACTTCATCTGTTGAACCTGCACGCCGGCCAACAATTGGCTGAACGCCCCACACTAATGTCAACTTACGCGAAGGTATATCGGTGGAAGTCACGGCGATGATTGGAACACCCGGACGGTACTTCGCGATCATCTTAGCGGTATGACCGCTTTCAGTTGGTGCGATGACTGCTTTCACTTTCAGATTCAGCGCTGTATAGGCAGCAGCCTGACCGATCGCTTCTGTCATATTGGCTTCTTTTTCACGGCTGCGCGCTGCTACGATTGAACGGTAATCAAGTGCATCTTCCGTTGTTTCTGCAATGCGGTGCATCGTCTGCACGGCTTCCACCGGATACTGCCCGGCAGCCGTCTCACCTGACAGCATGATTGCATCTGATCCGTCGAAGATTGCATTTGCCACGTCACTGGCTTCCGCGCGGGTCGGTCGCGGGTTGCGCTGCATGGAATCGAGCATCTGCGTCGCCGTGATGACCGGTTTACCGGCGCGGTTGCATTTGTCGATCAGGTTTTTCTGAACGAGCGGCACTTCCTCTGCAGGAATTTCAACGCCCAAATCACCTCGTGCAACCATCAGTCCATCGGAAACCAGCAGGATTTCGTCGATGTTATCGACACCTTCCCGATTTTCGATCTTCGGAATGATCTGGATATGTCCTGCGTCATTTTTCTCCAGCAGACTGCGGATCTCCATGACGTCCGATGCCCGTCTGACGAATGAAGCCGCGATGAAATCGACTCCCTGCTCCACGCCAAAAAGGATATCATTGGCGTCTTTTTCCGTAATGCCCGGCAGCTGCACGGATACTCCGGGAACATTGACCCCTTTTTTGTTTTTCAGGGTACCCGAGTTCTGAACAGATGTATGGATCAAGCCGGCTGCTTTATCCGTACCGGTCACTTGGAGAGCAATAAGTCCGTCATCAAGCAGGATTGTTGATCCGCTTGAAACATCCTCAATCAGTTTTTCATAAGTGACGGAAAAACGTTCGGCATTCCCTTTCACTTCAGACATCGATACATCGATCGACTGGCCTTTTTCAAGTTCAACCGAATCATTTTCCATCGTGTGTGTCCGGATTTCCGGACCTTTTGTATCCAGCAGAATCCCGACAATTTTTCCGGTTTTCTTGCTGGCTTCCCGGATGCGTTCAATCCGGACTGCATGTTCTTCATGGTCGCCGTGCGAAAAGTTCAGACGCGCGACATTCATACCTGCATTAATCAGCGCTTCCAGCTGTTCCGGTGATTCGCTTGCCGGTCCGATTGTACAGACTATTTTCGTTTTTCTCATTCTGTCCACCACTCCATTTATCCATTTAAATTGATAATTCTTTTGATAAAGTAAATAAGCTTAAATCTGTTTTATGAGAGCTATTAAAAGCTTCTGTCATGTCATAGTCTACCACTTGGTTGTTTTTCATGCCAATCGCCCGGCCCCCTGCGCCTTCCTTCAGCACTTCCACAGCGCGCGCTCCAAACAGGCTCGCCAGCACGCGATCGCGCCCGGTCGGTGTGCCGCCGCGCTGAATGTGACCCAGCACAGAGACCCGTGTGTCAATTCCCGTTTCAGCACCAATGAGCTTCGCCAGCTCGCCGCCGCTCATTACGCCTTCTGCGACGATGATGATGCTGTGCTTCTTACCGCGTGCTTTCCCTTTATCGAGACGTACAAGCATATCCTTGATATTATACTTTTCTTCTGGGATGAGAATCGTTTCCGCACCGCCGGCAAGTCCTGCCCACAGCGCCAGATCACCGGCATCCCGGCCCATCACTTCAATAATGAATGTCCGCTCATGGCTTGTCGCGGTATCCCGGATTTTATCGATCGCTTCAATGATTGTGTTCAGCGCTGTATCAAAGCCGATTGTGAAATCAGTGCCCGGGATGTCATTGTCGATTGTTCCCGGCACGCCGACACATGGAAATCCATGCTTCGACAGCGCCATGGCTCCGCGGTATGAACCGTCTCCGCCAATTACCACAAGGCCTTCAAGCCCATGCTTTTTCATCTGCTCGATTCCTTTTTGCTGACCTTCCGGGGTGATGAATTCCGGACAGCGAGCCGAATGCAGTTTTGTGCCCCCGCGCTGGATAATATCGCCGACATCCCCAAGATCGAGTGATTCGATCCGACCGTCGATCAACCCTTGGTAGCCGTTAAAGATACCCGCCACTTCCAGGCCATGAAAAATTCCTTTCCGCACTACCGCACGGACTGCGGCATTCATACCGGGTGCGTCTCCTCCGCTTGTTAATACGCCGATCTTTTTCATCATTTATCTCCTCCACTTACCATTTCCTTTTTCCACCTTACCACGATTTCCCGCCGTAAGCAGTTAAAACGCCGCGGAATCCGCGGCGTTTATTACTCCTCAAATACACCTATCGATTTAAATTTCGCATAGCGCTGTTCGATCAATCTCTCTCCGTCAAGCGGCAGCAGTTCAGCGAATGACTGCTGCAGGGCCGTAAACACAAATCCCGCCTGCCGTTCAACATCATGGTGCGCACCGCCGCGGACTTCTGGGATAATGCGATCAATAATGCCCATTTGCAGCAAGTCAGGCGCTGTGATCTTCATCGCCTCTGCCGCTGTCTGCGCCAGCCCGGAATCTTTCCAGAGAATCGAAGCCGCACCTTCAGGTGAAATAACCGAGTAGGTTGAGTTCTCCAGCATCAAAATGTGATTGCCGACACCCAGTGCCAATGCACCGCCGCTGCCGCCTTCTCCAATAACAACGCTGATTACCGGCACGGACAGCCCGGCCATCTCCACCAGATTCCGGGCAATCGCTTCGCTCTGCCCGCGTTCTTCGGCTGCTTTTCCTGGATACGCTCCTTTTGTATCGACGAAACAGATGACCGGCCGCCGGAACTTTTCAGCCTGCTTCATAAGGCGAAGCGCTTTCCGGTATCCCTCCGGATGCGGCATTCCGAAATTGCGGCGGATGTTCTCCTTCGTGTCTTTGCCGCGCTGGTGACCAATGACCGTAACCGGCAATCCATCAAAAGAGGCGATTCCTCCAATGACCGCTTCGTCATCCCCGTACAGCCTGTCGCCATGCAGCTCCATGAAATCGTGAAACAGCAAGTCGATATACTCCTGTGTACTTGGGCGGTTCGGATGCCGGGCCACTTGGACCCGATCCCACGGTTTCATGTTTTCGTATATCTCCGATTCGAGTCTTGTGAATCGATCCTCGAGACCGGAGATTTCAGCTGACATATCCACATCTGCAGACTGAGTCAGTTCTTTCAGTTCCGCGATTTTACTCTGCAGCTGAATCAGCGGTTCTTCAAACGGAAGTGCTTTTGTCTTTTTTTTAGCTTTTGACTTCTCTTTTGACATCTAAGGTCTCCTTCCCATGCAGCCGCACCAGTCTGGACAGTGTTTCTCGCATGCGTTCCCGGTGAACAACCGCATCCAGCTGGCCATGTTCAAGCAAGAACTCAGCTGTCTGGAAATCATCCGGCAGCTTTTCCCGGACCGTCTGCTCGATGACCCGGCGGCCAGCAAAACCGATCAACGCCCTCGGTTCGGCGATATTGATATCTCCGACAGATGCAAAACTGGCAGATACACCGCCTGTCGTCGGATTGGTCAGCACCGAAATAAACAACAGGCCTTCCGTCGAATGACGCTTCAGCGCAACACTCGCTTTTGCCATCTGCATCAGTGACAGTACACCTTCCTGCATCCGGGCGCCCCCGCTTGCCGTAAAGACGATAAATGGAATTCTCCGTTCTGTTGCCGCTTCGATCGCGCGTGTGATTTTTTCGCCTACAACCGAGCCCATTGAACCCATTCTGAAATGGGAATCCATCACAGCCAGTGCAATCTCCCGGCCGTCCAACGTGCCAATGCCCGTGAGGACTGCTTCATTCAGTCCGGTTTTCTCCGTATCTTTCTGCACTTTCTCGGCATATCCCGGAAACCCTAAGGGATTGACTGTTTTCAAATGATCATCCATGGAGACAAATGAGCCGGCATCCAGCAGACTGCCCACCCGTTCAAACGCTGTCATTCTAAAATGAAAACCGCATTTCGGGCATACCTTGTAGAGTTTAATCAACTCTTTCGTCAATTCTATGTGCTTGCATTCCGGACACTTGGTCATCAAGCCTTCCGGCACGTTTTTCGATTCATCAGATGGAATAGTCGCTTCCCCTTTATGCCGTTTAAATAAATCACGAATAATCATGGTTATCCCCTCCTTCGATCAGTTCATGCCATTTTATGTATGAGACTTCCGCCTCTTTCTGCCGGCCCGCTGCAATGGCTGCCAGCAGGTCCAGAAGTATCGCGCGCTCTGTTTCGTTCACATTCCCGGTGAACGGTTGGCCGCTGTACTGGCAAAGCAACAGCCAAATCTTCAAAGAAAGCCGATTGCCGCTCACTATCAGCAACTCCCGGACGACCGTCTCCCGCTGGAGAGGTTCCACTGCTTCAAGCTTTGCCCGCAGTCCCTTCCATACCGGCAGTCCGGTCAAGGCATTATTGCTGCACACATCACCCAAAGCAGCCAGTTCATGGATCAGTCGGGTCTTCCGGACATCCTCATGCGACTGCTCATCCTGCAGCACGAATGTTGCCAGAACTTCAACCAGGGTATGATCCCTGAAGTCAGAGAGAAAGGTGCCTTCGCCTTGCCGGGTCTCAATCAGTCCCAGAAGTTCAAGACTTCTCAAAGCTTCCCTGATCGTTGAACGGCCGACTTGTAGCGTTTCGGCCAGTTCACGCTCGGAGGGCAGCCATTCGCCTGGCCGGATGTTCTGTTTGTGGGTCATGTTGCGGATTTCCGTAACAATATCCAAAAAGCGCTTTGGCTGTTTCATGCGCACCCCGTCTTTTTCCATAATTTTGAAAGTGGTCAGACCACTCAATGGCTATAGAATAACAGAAGTGCTTGGTCTGCGCAAAGAAATAACTGCTGTTCCAATTGGAGCCAGCAGTTAAAATGTAATGGATTTGCATATGATGGATGGCTTCTGATTCCAGAACTCGACCGTTCCTTGAATTTCAATTACCGCTTGGTCCCCGAGCGACGGTGCATACGCTGCGTACTCCCGAGGAAATACAGTAGCGCGTGTTTCACCAGTCTCGTCCTGCAGCGTAAGAAAAGCCATTGCTTCTCCCTTTTTCGTCCGGATCTGCTTCACGTCCAGCACCATGGCAAGCACTGTGACAGCCTGTCCGTTCCGGCAATTCCTGATCTTATTAACCGGCAGGAAGTTCCGGCCGCGTTTCTGTTTTTCCTGTTCCAGCGGATGTTCCGACAGATAGAAACCGAGCACTTCTTTCTCAAACTCCAGTTTTACACGATCGGGCATGAGTGAAGCTTTTGTATATTTAGGCTTAATGAAAATATCCTCAGCGGGGTCGAACAGACCCGGCTCTTCTGATGGACGGACGAGTTCGGCATGTTTCGCCGCTGCTTCAAGGGAAGCCAGCAGTACTGACCGGTCGACTCCGAAATCATCAAATGCACCGGCTTTGATCAGCGGCTCCATGGATTTCCGCTTGAAATGCACGCCCGAAATCCGTTCCGCTATATGGAACAGACTGTCAAATGGCCCGGTTTTCCGTGCTTCAAGAATCGCTTTCACTGCAGAACCCGGCACATCCTTCACCGCATTCAGACCAAATCGGACGCCCCCGCCTTCTACCCGGAAACCCGATCCGCTTTTTTGGACGGAGGGCGGCAGCAGAGGAATGTGTCTACTTTTCGCTTCCTGCAGCAATTGATTCACTTTCTCGGGGTTACCGGCGGCACCGGAGAGTAGGGCCGCATAAAAGTATGCCGGGTGATGCGCTTTTGCATAAGCCAGCCAGTATGAGATCAAGCTATAAGCAACTGCATGGCTTTTCGGGAACCCGTAATTAGCGAATCGGACAATGAGATCATACACGTCGTTCGCGACCGGCTGGCTATAACCCTTCCCCGTTGCGCCTTTAATGAAATGCGCCCGTTCATCATCCAATATTTCCCGTTTCTTTTTGCTGACCGCGCGCCGGAGCAGATCCGCTTCGCCAAGCGAAAAGCCGGCCATTTCAGAAGCGATTCGCATAATCTGTTCCTGATAAACAATTACGCCATACGTTTCACCAAGAATCGGCTCAAGTGCCGGATGAAGGAAACGGACCGGTTCTTCGCCTTTTTTCCGCTTCGCGTAAAGCGGGATGAAATCCATCGGACCCGGCCGGAAAAGCGCGTTGACAGCAACAATGTCATTAAATCCAGTCGGCTGGATCAATTGAAGTGCCCGGCGCATCCCTTCTGATTCCAATTGGAAGATACCGGTCGTATCTCCAGCCGCCAGCAATTGGTAAGTCTGTTCGTCATTGAGCGGCAGCTGCCGGTAATCAAGCCAATGCCCGGTATCCCGGTTCAGCAAATGGCGGATCCGCTCAAGAATGGTGAGATTGCGTAATCCAAGAAAATCCATTTTCAGCAAACCGGTCTTCTCAAGCTCATTCATTGGCCATTGGGTCATAAAAATGCCTTCATTGCCCTTTTCAATGGGAACGACATTAACGAGCGGAATTGGACTTAAAATGATGCCTGCAGCATGCGTGGATGCATTACGGGGCAATCCTTCCAGTGCGCTTGCCGTCTGAAACCATTTTTTCCGTTCTTCATTTTCCGTGATCCATGCGCGGAACTCTGCCGATCCCGATTCCGCATCTGCCAGCGTGATGCCCGGTTTACTTGGAATCATTTTGGAAATCGTTTCAAGATCCTCAGGCGGAAATCCGAATACCCTGCCCACATCCCGGGCAACGGCTTTTGCTGACAACGTACCAAACGTAATGATTTGGGCAGTACGCTGCGGCCCGTATTTGCGGGCCACATACTCGATTACTTCCTGCCGGCGGTAATCGGCGAAATCGATATCGATATCCGGCAGTGTCACCCGTTCGGGATTCAGGAAACGCTCAAACAGCAAACCATGCACAAGCGGATCGACATCCGTGATGGCCAGGACATAGGCAACAAGTGAGCCGGCTGATGATCCGCGTCCCGGACCCGTCAGAATATGACTGTCCCTGGCAAACTTCACGAAATCAGCTACGATCAGAAAATAATCGCTGTAGCCCATCGATTCGATCACAGTCAATTCATAATCTAAGCGCTTTTGATAATCAGGATGCGTACACCCTCTGGCGGCCATACCCTTTTCACAGGCAGACCGGAGATACTGTGCAGCACTTATGCTTTCCGGCAACGGAAACACCGGCAATAGTTTCTGATCAGTCGGCACTGTGACTTGGCACTCGCTCATCAGACGCGCACTTGCTTCCAGCCATTCAGGGTGGTCAGTGAACCAGGACCGGAACTCCTCTGCTTCAGGCACATGCTGGTCTGCAGGCGGAACCGGCCGTTCGTCATCTGACAGTTTAACTCCTTGAGCAATTGCAGAGGCCGCTTCGAAAGCAAACGTCTCTTCTTTCGTCAAATACCGGCTGGCCTGCGTGGCAATAACGGGCACGCCATGATCATCACAAAGAGTTACAAACCCGGCCTCGACTTCAGTTCGGACACCGCCGGGACGCATGACCGCTCCGTATACGTCTTGACCGTACACCGTCCGCAAATACCGGATAAACTCATCCTGTCCTCCGGGCAGCCAGCTTCCGTCATTCAGCAGGACACAGATCAGCCCTTCCCGGTACGCTGCTGCCCATTTATCCGGCACATCTTCCCGGTCGCGTGTCGCGAGTGCACTGGACAGTTTAAGGAGGTTCCTGTACCCGGCATCCGATTTTGCATAAAGGACAGCGGGATAGGTCCGGTCTTCATACTCAAGTGCAGCGGGCAGCCCCAATACCGGGTGAATCCCTGCACGCCGGGCTGCTTCCCAAAAAGGCAGGACGCCGTATAGCCGTGTGTTGACCAGTGCTGCCGCCGATGCCTCCTGCGCTGTCAGGAACGGAAACAAATCATCAACGCGCACAATGCTTTTCAGCAAGTCAGCCGATGTCGTAATGTGCGGATAAACGATCGACAAATTGTTCCCCTCCTTCTATCCGGCTGAACAAATCTCCTGCAGCCGGCCAATAAACTCATCGGCCTCTTCCCAGGAATAGACAGTTGCTCCGGATGCACGCGGATGGCCGCCGCCGCCGAATTCTTTTGCCAGCTCATTGATGACCGGTCCTTTTGACCGCAGGCGCACCCGGATTTCGTCCCCTTCTTCAATGAATATCGCCCATACGCGAATCCCTTTCATTGCGCCGAGCGATCCGACCAGCAAAGACGTCTCAGACGGGGTTACACCGAATTTCGCCAAAGTTGCTGCTGATAGCTTAACGTACGCGCAGCCCTTGCCGCTGATTTCCGTGTGCTGGAACAGATAGCCCTGCAGCTGCAGCAAGTGACTTTCCAATTCATACATTGCATTGTGCAGAACTTCCCGGTCAAACGAATAACTCACAAGGTCACCGGCTGCTTCGAACGTATGCTTTGTTGTACTCGGGAACATGAAGCGGCCGGTGTCCCCAAGGATTCCGGCGTAGAGCAGGCGCGCCGCTTCATCCGGCATGCGCCAGTCTTCTGTTTGCTTTCCGTATGTATAAAGATCATAGACCAGTTCTGATGCCGAGCTTGCGGCAGTATCTACCCATACCAGATCACCATAAGCATCATCATTCGGATGATGATCGATTTTAATCACCTTCGAACCTTGACTGTAACGAGCATCATCCACTCTTTCCGTATTCGCCGTATCCGTCACAATGACAAGTGCATCCTTGAAATCAGCATCCGTCGGGTGATCAGGAGCTGCCAGGTAGTCCAGTGTCTGTTCATGCTCGCCGGCTGCCAGAATCCGCTTTTCCGGATAATTATGCTGCAGTAATAACTTCAACCCAATCTGTGAACCGTATGCATCCGGGTCCGGCCGGACATGCCGATGAATAACAATCGTATTGTACTGTTTAATTGTGTCAATGATTTGACCTTTCACATTGTTCATCTCCTGTTCAGCAAGATATCCGGTCGCATTTTCTTTTCAGAGCCGCTACAATTAGACTAAGAAAAGAGCAATGAACAACAGGAGGCCTTTATGCTGCTATTTGTATTTATCATTACAGTATCTGCTGTGTTTTATTTCTACTACAAAACAAGACAGTTCCGGTCACATCTGCCAATCCAGAAAAACTGGTATAAAAGTAAAGCGGGCACCGCACTCGGTATATTCCTGCTTGCTTTCGGCATCAATCAGCTGTTTCTGGATCCGACAGCTGCCGTCTATATCATCGCAGGTGTTTTCATCATCCTCGGGCTTATGATGAGTTATACGAATTGGAATGCAGCTCGCCATTACGGCAATTTTGTAGAGGAAGAAAAGCGAATTAACCCATAACGGAATCCCCCTTCACTTGCAGGGGGATTTTTTATTTCTGTCGAGTCTTGCAGGGCCGCTTGCGCTTTTCTTTTTGTCTAGACTCCAGCGCTTTTCGGGGCTGCCAGGGCGCTTACGCTTTTCTTGTCACCGGTCGAGCAGTTGCAGCGTGAGCAATGCTTTCCCGACAACTTCGTCCCCGTCTGTAATTTCCACGTCCACTTTGACTGATTTCCTGCTTAAATCAAGGATGGACGGCCGGACAGTCAGTACGGATTCCAGCTGAACCGGTTTCAGGAAATATACCGTCATGTTCTCGAGTACGCTGTCTTTGCGTTTTCTTATTTTTAGCGTCTGTTCAGCAGCTTCCGCCAGCATTGTCGTATAGGCACCGTATGACAGTGAGCCATAGGCATTGGTCATCTGAGGCGTCACTGTAAATGTCAGTTCGCCCTGCCCCGTCTGCTGTAGCTGGCTTTTGACGACGTCATCAATCGTTTCACCTTGCTGTGGCTGCCGCTGTGCTGTCTGGAGCGCTTTGAGCACATCCTGCCGGCTGATAAGCCCTTCCAGGAAACCGGAATCCCCAACAATCGGCAAGAGATCGATACCTTCCCAAATCATCCGGTGCCCTGCCGATGCCACACTCATCTTCATCGTGCCTGCAATCGGATCGCGCGTCATCACTTTTTCGATTCGTTCATCCGGACTGCAGCCAATCACATCGCGTGTGGTAATGATCCCTTTCAATTTCCCCCGCTCATCGACGACCGGAAATCCGCCATGCGCTGTTCGTTCATTCAGCTCATGATAGCGTTCGACGGTATCCATCTCCTGGAGAGCATGGGTTTCTTCCGACGGAATGACGATGTCTTCGATTAATAAGATATCTTTCTTGATCAATTGATCATAAATGGCCCGGTTAATCATCGCCGCGACGGTGAAAGTGTCATAGCTTGTTGAAATGACCGGCAGCTCGAGTTCATCCGCCAGCCGTTTCACTGCTTCTGTCACATCAAACCCGCCGGTGACAAGCACACCCGCGCCTGCTCTTAAGCCATATTCGTGGGCTTTTAGCCGGTTGCCGACAATCAGCAGATTATCCGCTTCTGTATAACGCATCATGTCTTCCAGCTGCATGGCGCCAATGACAAATTTGGTGAGCGATTTATGAAGCCCATTGCGGCCGCCAAGGACCTGTCCGTCAACAATATTGACAATTTCCGCATAGGTCAGCCGTTCAATATTTTCTTTCTTTTTCCGTTCAATCCGGATTGTGCCGACCCGCTCAATCGTACTGACGAGCCGTTGGGTCTCCGCATCTTTGATTGCCCGATAAGCTGTGCCTTCACTGACCTGGAGTTCCTTGGCGATACGCCGGACGGAAATCTTCTCTCCAACTTCCAATGATTCGATATAGGCTAGGATCTGTTCGTGTTTTGTTGCCATAAGTTCACCTGTTTCTTCCTATTCCTCTTATGGTTTAAGTGTATCATAATCCCCAGAGAAACGGACAGACCCGGAGAGAAGTTCTCTCCGGGTCCAGGTGCGTTAAAGGTCGATTGACTCGCCGGCTTTCAGAATGGCGACTTCCGAATTCTTTACAAGATCTTTGAATTTGTCCGGGTTCTGCTCGATTGGCGGGAATGTGTTGTAATGAACCGGCACCACCGTTTTGGCATTCAGTAAATCTGCTGCATACGCCGCATCTTCAGGTCCCATCGTGAAAAAATCACCGATCGGCAAAAATGCGAGATCGATGTCGTGACGATCACCGATCAACTTCATATCGCTGAACAGCCCCGTATCGCCGGCATGGTATACGGTTTTTCCTTCTGCCGTGAAGAGGATTCCGGTCGGCATTCCCGTATAAACGATGCCTTGCTCATCATCCGTGAATGATGAGGAATGGAACGCCTGTGTGAATTTCACTTTTCCGAACTCGGCTTCAAAGGATCCTCCGATATTCATGCCTTGTGCGTTAACACCTTTTGTCCCAAGATATTCAGCGAGTTCCACTGGAGCGATAACCAGCGCATCATTTGCACGTGCAAGTGACACGGTATCGCCTACGTGATCCGCATGTCCGTGCGTCAGCAGAATGGCATCCGGCTTTTCTTCATTCGCCTTCAGATCGGTCTGACCGTTTCCGCTGATGAACGGGTCGATCAGAATGGTATGATTTGCTGTTTGGATTTTAACGACAGAATGTCCGTGATATGAGACTTTCATCCAATCCCTCCTGTTTTTTGGGCTACAGCTGTTTAATACCCCTATATTTGGTATGCTACACTCAGAAGGAGATGATCTATCATGAATAAAACCCACCAATTGCAGAACTACTTGCAGCAAAATAAAATCAGCGCTGCCTTCATCACCAATCCGGATAACGTATTCTACATAACCGGGTTCCGAAGCAACCCCCATGAACGGCTCTTCGGAGTCATGCTGTTCGCGGATGCCGACCCGTTCGTCATCTGTCCAAAAATGGAAGTGCCGGATGTAGAGGCAAGCGGCTGGCAGTTCGGAGCTATCGGCCATGAGGACACGGAGGATGCCATGGATATCCTGCAGCAGGCAGCTGAGAGCAGACAAGCCAGCCTCACTGCGCTTGCAGTGGAAAAAACCCATCTGACTGTCAGCCGGCAGGAAGCACTCAGCGGCATCTTTCCGGATGCAGCGTTTCACTCGATTGATGATCAGCTGAATGCCATGCGGGTAATCAAGGATTCCCGGGAAATCGAATTGCTTGCAGCAGCGGCTGAACTTGCAGATTACGCCATTGAAATCGGCTGTGATACGCTGAAGGAAGGAATCACTGAGCTTGAAGTGCTATCTGAAATTGAACTGGCACTCAAAAAACGCGGCGTCTCTCACATGTCGTTCGATACAATGGTGTTATTCGGCGACAAAACCGCATCACCGCACGGCAAGCCAGGGAACCGGAAGCTCCGGAAAGGCGATTTCGTGTTGTTCGATCTTGGCGTGATCTGGGAAGGTTATTGCTCGGATATCACCCGGACTGTCGCATTCGGCACGCCATCCGATGAGCAGCGCGCGATTTATGACACGGTACTCCGTGCAGAACTGGCTTCAGTGGAAGCCGCTAAAGCCGGAATCACAGCTGCCGAACTGGACCGGACGGCACGCCAGGTAATTGAAGATGCGGGCTATGGCGACTACTTTACTCACCGCCTCGGCCATGGTCTCGGGATTTCCGTGCATGAATATCCTTCCCTGCATGGCGCCAATGATCTGCCGCTTACAGCCGGCATGGCGTTCACGGTCGAGCCGGGCATCTATGTGCCCGGAGTTGCCGGTGTACGGATCGAAGATGATCTTGTACTGACAGAAGATGGGGTTACTATACTTACACAATTTCCGAAAGACCTGCAAATTCTCGGAGAAAATTAAACAGTAAAACCGGCTTCCGTTTTCCGGAGCCGGTTTTTTATATTTAACCCGCACTTTCGGCAAAGCTGAAAATCCCAGCTTATGCGTGTTTTCATTGAATCAAATTTTACTATGGACCACAGAAAGGTAATCTACGTTTCCTGACATCAGACTTCAGCAACCTTCCAATATTACATGAAAGAATCACTGCCTGGCAGTGGTTCTGTATTTACTGAAGCAAATCATCCGCCGGCGTATAGCCCAGCCCCTGATCATCTGCAACCGCTTTATAAGTGACATAACCGCCGAGCGTATTAATGCCTTTTTTCAGCGCTTCGTTATCTTTGCACGCCTGCATGATCCCTTTGTTCGCGATCTGCAGTGCATATGGCACAGTAACATTCGTCAGACCGAGTGTGGAAGTGCGCGGAACAGCACCCGGCATATTCGCTACTGCATAGTGAACGACATCGTGTTTGATGTAGGTTGGTGCATCATGCGTCGTGATGCGGTCAGTTGTCTCAAAAATACCGCCTTGGTCAATGGCAATGTCAACCACAACCGCCCCCGGCTTCATCGACTGAATCATCTCTTCTGTTACGAGTTTCGGCGCTTTAGCGCCTGGTATCAAGACAGCGCCAATGACAAGATCTGATTCCCGCACCGCTTCAGCGATTCGCAGCGGATTGGAGATCAGCGTCTGTACTTCCCGGCCGAACAAATCATCCAACTGGCGCAGGCGTTCAGGGCTTAAATCGATGACCGTCACTTTCGCCCCCATGCCGATGGCGATTTTCGCTGCATTCGTCCCTGCGACACCGCCGCCAACGATCGTCACTTTGCCGCGGTCTACGCCAGGGACGCCGCTGAGCAGGATGCCTGCGCCTCCGTGGTTTTTCTCCAGGAACTGGGCACCGATCTGCGTCGACATGCGGCCTGCCACTTCACTCATCGGTGTCAGCAACGGGAGTGAACCATTGGCCAACTGAACCGTTTCATAAGCAATCCCTGTTACTTTGCTTGACAGCAATGCCTGTGTCAGTTCCGGTTCTGGAGCTAGATGCAAGTAGGTGAACAGGATAAGCCCTTCCCGAAAATGAACATATTCCGACGGAAGCGGTTCCTTTACTTTCATCACCATTTCCTGCGCCCATGCTTCTTCTGCTGTTTCAGCAATGTGTGCCCCTGCTTCCCGGTAGTCATCATCCGTAAATCCGGATCCGATCCCAGCCCCTGTCTCGATGAAGACTTCATGGCCGTACTGCGTCAGATTGACAACGCCGGCCGGAGTCATTGCAACCCGGTTTTCATTGTTTTTAATTTCCGCAGGCACCCCAATTTGCATGTGCGAAACCTCCCATAATCTGATTTATGTATATGTGAAAAAGTAATACCAAACCACATCCATTCTATCAGATATCCTCCGCTTATACGCTATTCTTTCATACAATTTATCCAGCTGAATCATGTTTTTTACTTTCTGACAGCAGGAATAACCAATCCCGCTGCCGAAATTAAACAGTATAAGATTTAAGGAGGGACTAAAATCATGACATTGCCTTATAAACATGTTCTGGTTGCTGTTGACGGATCGAAAGAAGCGGAATGGGCCTTCAAGAAATCTGTCGGGATTGCTAAACGAAACAACGCGACGCTGAATCTTGTCAATATCATTGATACGCGGTCATTTGCAGCAATAGAAGCGTATGACCGTTCAATCGCCGAACGGGCTGAAAAGTTTGCGGACGGGCTTCTCGGTGGATATAAAAAAGAAGCGGAAGCCGCCGGTGTCACTGATGTAAATATTCTGGTCGCTTACGGTTCACCGAAAACAGTGATCCCACGCGAAATCGCACCGAAAGTGGAAGCGGATCTCATCGTCTGCGGCGCTACCGGTCTGAACGCGATAGAACGTTTTTTGATCGGCAGCGTGTCCGAACAGATTGTGCGCGCAAGCCGGTGTGATGTCCTTGTTGTCCGGACGGAAGAACACGCGGAAGTGAATGCATGACAAAACCGGCAGCGGAGCTGCCGGTTTTCTTTTTATCCCTGAAGTTAAATTCCGGCCACCCGGATAACATCCCGGGCGATCATCACTTCTTCATTCGTTGGAATGACGATGATTTTAACCGGTGAATGCGGATGGCTGATAAACGTTTCTTTTCCGCGGATGTTATTCAGCTCTTCATCGGCATAGACGCCCATGAACTGCAGTCCGTTCAGCACCCGCTGGCGGATGATCGGGCTGTTCTCCCCGATTCCGGCAGTAAATAAGATTGCGTCCACGCCATTCATGCGTGCAGCATACGACCCGATATACTTATGGATCCGGCTGGCGAATACATCAAGGGCCAGTATGGCGCGTTCATTGCCTTTTGCCGCTTCCGTCTCGATATCCCGGAGATCGCTTGAAAATCCGGATACCCCGAGCATGCCCGATTCTTTATTCAGAACATCGAGCACTTCCTCCGCTGTTTTCCCGGTTTTTTCCATAATGAACGGAATAAGGGCCGGATCGAGGTTGCCGGACCGGGTCCCCATCGTCACACCGGCAAGTGGTGTGAAGCCCATTGACGTATCAATGGATTTCCCTCTGTCGATTGCTGCAATGCTTGCCCCGTTCCCTAAATGACAAGAAATGATCCGAAGCGTATTGAGCGGCCGGTTCATCAATTCAGCCGCACGCTGGGCTACGAACTTATGCGAGGTGCCGTGGAATCCGTACTTCCGGATGCCATACTCCTTATAATAAGAATACGGCAGGGAATACAGATAGGAGCTTTCCGGCATCGTCTGGTGAAAAGCTGTATCGAAAACGGCAACTTCCGGCACGTCCGGTAGCGTTTTGCGGAAGGCCTGAATTCCTGTTACATTCGCCGGGTTGTGAAGAGGCGCAAGTTCAGACAGCTCTTCAAAACTGCGGACTTCCTCATCTCCGATTGCAACGGAATCACTGTAGCGCTCGCCGCCATGCACAACCCGATGGCCGACTCCGTCGATATCTGCAAGCTGTTCCACGGCTCCCTTTTCTACAAGCTGTTCCAATAAAATGCGGACAGCATCCTGATGATCAGTGACCGGCTCGTTCAGCTTATGTTTTTCTCCTCTGACTTCAAGCGTAAAGACAGGCTCTGTGAATCCGATCCGCTCCACAATCCCCTTTGAGATCACTGTTTCTTCAGGCATCTGCAGCAGCTGGAACTTAAGAGATGAACTGCCTGCGTTAACTGCCAGTATTTTCGGCATAAAAAAACTCCTTTATCTTCTTTTCTTAATCGTATTGAGCTGTGCACAGCAGCACAACTATCACTGCTTGCTTTCTTTGAACCAGTTGTCCACTTCAGTAAAAAAGCGAACCATGGCTGTTTTATTGGACAGATTCGGCACCCTGGCAAGCAGCACTTCACCCGGTGCCCGAAGTTCTTCCTGCTGTTTCTGAAGGATCAGCACGCTCTTGGCGAATGCGGAATTTTTCACCATTATCTCCGGCAATTCCATGACCGCCTGGATATGCACCGTGTTTTTCAAAAATGCATGAAGTTTCGGCGCTTCCGGAGATTCAAATAACGACTGCGGAATGACAAGGAACAGATAACCGCCTTCTTTTGTATGGCGGATGGCCTGCTCGATGAACAAATGATGCGCATAAGACATGTCATCGTCTGACTTCAGTTCATACCCCGAAGCGGTTTCCGTGTCCGGATAGTATCCGATAGGTAAGTCTGCGATAACCGCGTCCGCCGGATCGATCAGCAGCGGGCTCAATGCATCCTGCCGGTAAAATGTCACTGGCTGTTCGGTCAATTCCGCTGAAGCGGCTGCGATCCGGATGAGGAGGTCATCGATTTCCACCGCTGTACCGGATGTGCGGCCGTCCAGATAATTCATGACTGTCAGCAGCAGATTACCGGTGCCTGCCGCTGGATCCAGAATTGTGAACACCTCTTTTTTCATGAACAGCTCAGCGAAGTAGCTGATGAGAAGCCCAAGTGAATCCGGCGTCATCTGATGATGCGGCTGCACGTGCTCTTTCATGCCTTTCAGTACAGCCAATTGGATCGCTTTCCGGATATCTTCCTTGGCTGCCGGCTCAGAAAGACGGATCTCGCCGTCCAGCCAATTCTCCAATACCAGCTGAAGGCTCTCCAGATACACCAGATCTTCCCTCTCACTGATGATGCCCGTCTCTTTGTCCAGGAAATAAAATACGTTTTCTGTCTGTGAATTCATATCTCTCATCCCCAATAAGGAAACCCACTCTCCTGAGTGGGTTTCCGTCAGTTAGTCTCAGTTTATGTTACTAGACAGCGGCTGTATTGCGCAACTGCCGCCCCTCGTACAGTGAAGAGACCTTGTCCGGTCATATCGCCTAGAATCAGGCCTGTAATACAGAAGAGGTCGCGCTTTTCAGGAGAAACCCGATCAAACCTGTTAGAATGGACATAAACGTGATGAAAAGAGGGTTTAATTTGGCAGATCGAAAGAACATTTTCATTTATTCCAAAAACGATTCTGATACGCTTGAAAAAAAGGACATATTAATCGAGACAATCCGCCGGTATGGCTTTACGCCAGTTGAACGGCATGAGGATGCATCCATCATTGTCAGTCTCGGCGCAGATGGCACGTTTCTTCAGGCAGTCCGCAAAACCGGCTTCCGGCAGGATTGTTTATACGCAGGCATCTCCACGACCGGCTTGCTGAACATGTACTGTGATTTTCATTACCACGATCTTCACACGATGATCGAAGCGGTTCAGTCATCTCAGATCGAAGTGCGGCGCTATCCGGTCATCGAAGTAACCGTGGACGAAAATCCGGCTTTCTATTGTCTGAACGAATTCAGCATCCGTTCGAACATCATTAAAACAATTGTGATGGACGTTGCGATCGACGGATCCCATTTTGAAACGTTCCGCGGTGATGGCATGATCATGGCGACACCGACCGGATCAACCGCTTATAATAAGTCAGTCAACGGTTCGGTTGTCGATCCTCTTCTGCCTTGTTTCCAGGTAACTGAGCTTGCTTCCGTCAACAGCAACCAATACCGGACACTTGGATCATCTTTCATTTTGAGCGGCAATCGGAAACTTCAGCTGAAACTGGCGGAATTCGGCAACGATTATCCGACAATGGGTATGGACAATGAAGCGCTCAGCGTGCAGCATGTCGACCTTGTGACAATCGGCTTAAGCGACCGGGTCGTAAAGACAGTAAAACTGAAAGATAATTCGTTCTGGCATAAAGTGAGACGCACATTTTTATAAAGACAACAAAAGGAGCAGGCACTCACGCCTGCTCCTTTTTGACAACTTTCATATTCATCACCTTCGATAACGTGAACAGCACGAGCGCTGTCCAAATCAGCGTGAAGGATAGTAAATCCGTTGATCCGAATGATTCTCCGTAGACGAATACCCCGAGTATAAGCATTGAAGTCGGTGCGATGTACTGCAGAAAACCGATCAAATACAATGGAATCCGCTGCGCTCCCATTGCGAATAACACCAGCGGCAGCGCCGTGGCAGCACCTGACAGCATGATCAAAACATCGGTCTCCAAACCGACATTCAAAAATTCAGCCCGGCCTGTCGCGAACAGGAACACGTAATAGCCGATAGCGACCGGCAGCACGAACATCGTCTCCAGCGCCAGCCCGCGCAAAGCGTTCAGACGGATTGTCTTTTTTATGAGTCCATAGAAACCGAAACTGAATGCCAGCAGGAAAGCAAGCCACGGAAACTGCCCATATGAGACTGTCAGAATCGTGACACCGATTGCCGCCAGTACGAATGCCACTCTCTGCGCCGGCATGAGCCTTTCCTTCAAAAAGAAAACGCCAAGGAGCACCGACACGAGCGGATTGATGTAATAGCCGAGACTGGTCTCGACCAGGTGATCGTTCGTAACCGCCCATATAAACAAAAACCAGTTCAGTGAAATCAAATACGAAGCCGCTAATAATGAAAAGAAGTCTTTTTTCGATTTCAGAAGACCTTTTAAATCTGATGCGAATTTCTTTCCCATTCCAAGCAGCAGCACGAGCAGCAGGGTGAACCAGAACGACCAGAATACCCGTCCGGTCAGAATTTCCCCGCTGCCTACGTGATCGAGCAGCTTCCAGTAAATCGGGAGTATCCCCCACATCATATAAGTCAGCGTCGCATATATGACGCCTTTTTTTTCCTCGGTCATAAAGCGCTTCATCTCTCTCTATCGTTATTTTGCAACCCGAAACATATGCTTCATTATAGAACTCGAGTCTGGAGTTGTAAATGGGTTCCGGCCTGCGGGTTTCTGAGTTTCAACTTTGATTCCTGCGCTATAAATCGAATTTGTACACTTTAATTTTAATTTCTACGCTTTAATTTCTACGCTTTAGTTTCAATTTCTATGCCATAACTCTGAATGAGCAACCTTGATTTCAATATCTCACTTGATTCAACGAACATTTTGCCATGTTATCCTTTCCCCAAACAAAAAAGCCTGCTTGTTCAGCAGGCCCTGTCTGTACGGTTATTTGCGTTCCTGTTCGCTCTTACGCAGCTCGATCCGGCGGATTTTCCCGGACGCCGTTTTCGGCAGTTCATCGATGTACTGGATTTTCCGCGGATACTTATACGGAGCCGTTAATTCTTTTACGTGCTCCTGCAGTTCCTGGGTCAGCTGTTCATTCCCTTCTGCGCCTTCCACAAGTACGATAAAGGCTTTAACAATCGTGCCCCGGATTTCGTCCGGTGATCCGACAACTGCACATTCCTTCACGCTCGGATGCTTTACAAGCGCATCCTCCACTTCAAACGGCCCGATCGTATAGCCCGCTGAAATAATGATGTCATCCCCCCGGCCTTCAAACCAGAAATAGCCGTCACCATCCCGTACAGCCTTATCGCCGGTAATGTAGTACTCTCCGCGGAACTGCATGCTTGTGCGTTCTGAATCCTTGTAATACTCCCTAAAGAGCGCCGGCGTGCTCACATGTACAGCGATATCGCCGACTTCCCCGTCATCTGCAGGCTGCCCGAATTCGTTGACGATTTCCACGCGGTTGCCCGGTGTCGGTTTCCCCATTGATCCCGGTCGCGCTTCCATTCCCTGCATTGTGCCGACAAGCAAGGTGTTTTCCGTCTGCCCATAGCCATCCCGCACTTCCAGATCAAATTTCGACCGGAACGTGTCGATCACTTCCCGGTTCAGCGGTTCACCCGCTGACACGGCACTCTTCAATGAACTGAGATCATACGAATCCAAATTCTTTTCCTTCGCCATCAGCCGGTATTCGGTCGGCGTACAGCAAAGGACATTCACTTTCCGGTATTCAAGCTTCTGCAGATAAACAGCAGGGTCGAATTTGCCATTAAAAACGTATCCGATAGCGCCACTGCCAAGAACCGCGAGGAATGGACTCCAAATCCATTTCGCCCAGCCGGGTCCCGCTGTCGCCCAGACGATATCATTTTCATTTATCCCAAGCCAGTGCTCGGCAGTCGTCCGCAAATGTGCATACGCCCAGCCATGCGTGTGCACGACCCCTTTCGGATTTCCCGTCGTGCCAGATGTATAGGACAGAAATGCCATATCATCACTCCGCGTGCCCACATCGCCGAATACATCCGGTGCTTGTTCCATCTTATCAGTCAAGGATGTCCAGCCCTCAGCCTGCCCGATCACCAGCTTTGTAACCCCTTCCATTTCAGCGACCCCTGAAAACTGATCGATGAAAGGTTCATAGGCAATAACCGCTTTCGCTTCGCTGTGTGTCAGCCGGTACGAAATGTCTTTCGGACGCAGCATCTCTGAACTTGGAATGACGATCAGTCCTGCTTTCAAGGCGCCGATATAACAAACGTATGCCTCAATCAGTCGCGGTACCATAATCAGCACAATATCTCCCTTTTCCAGACCGGCGTCCTGGAAACTGTTCGCAGCTCTATTGGCCCGCTTCATCAAGTCGCTGTAAGTCACTTCTTGGGAGTCACCTTCCGCATTCTCCCAAATAAGCGCCGTCTTACCCTCATCTTTTGCATACTTCTCGAATTCGCTTACCAAATTATACTCGCTTGGTGCTAATAATTCTTCCCGTTTCAGCATGTGAGCCCTCCTGTTTACTGGTTCTTATGTACAAGATTATTATACCGTTAAAAACTCATTTTTCAAAACGTTTAAAATAAAGAAAAGGCCGCTCATGATTCAGCGGCCCTCTGTTTATAATAAGTCTGCAAACTGTTTTACTTTCTCGCGCGGGAACGACAAGATTTCCCGCTCCTTCACAGCTTCCTGGATCATTTCTTCAAAATCCGTAAAGCTCTCGTAGCGCTCGACTTTTTCGAGCTTCGGCTTTGTTTTCGGACTTGCTGGTGTAAAGATCGTACAGCAGTCTTCAAATGGCCGGATGGAGATGTCGTATGTACCGATTGCTTTCGCCTGTTCGATGATTTCCAGCTTATCCAGCGTAAGTAGCGGACGAAGTACAGGCGTCGTCGTGACTGCATTGATCGCTTGCATACTCTCTAATGTCTGGCTTGCAACCTGGCCAAGGCTTTCCCCTGTGACAATTGCAGTGGCACCTGCTGCAGCCCGGACTTCGTCTGCGATCCGCAGCATCATGCGCCGGGTCGATGTCATGGTTACATTGTCCGGCACTTGTTTATGCACTTCCTGTTGGAGTTTCGTAAACGGAATGATGTGCAGTTTGATCGGCGTACCGGTCTCCGTCAGTACTTCAGCAAGATCCAGCACTTTCTGTTTTGCCCGTTCGTTTGTGAATGGAGGGCTGAAAAAATGAACGAGTTCCAATTCCACACCGCGGCGAAGCATCTGATAAGCGGCCACCGGGCTATCGATACCGCCTGAGAGCATCAGCACCGCTTTGCCGTTTGAACCGGCCGGCAGCCCGCCTGCTCCCGGAATAATCTCCGCTGACATATACGCGGCTTCTTTCCGCACTTCAATCCGGAGTTCAATATCCGGTTTTTTCATCTGGACCGCCAGTCCATCATAGCGGCTTAAAACAGCACCGCCAACTTCCCGCTGCAGTTCATTCGTCTCCAGCGGGAACGATTTATCCGACCGCTTCACTGTCGTCTTAAACGTTTTACCGGTAGGGTCGAGAGTGCCGACCAGCCGGATTGCGGTTTCTTTCATGCCTTCCATATCCAATGGCGCTTGAATGACCGGGCTGAATGACTGGATGCCGAATACCCGCGGCAGCCGCTCTTTCGCTGTCAGCATCGCGGATTCACTGTCCGTATGGACGAACATCCGATCGCGCTCGGCGCGGATGCTGATATCCTCCAAGCCATTCAGCACACGTCCGACATGTGCCTGCAGTTTCCGGATGAATAAATTCCGGTTCCGTCCCTTCGTTGATAATTCTCCGTATCGAATCAGGATCTGGTACTTTTTCATTGGGTCTGTTCTCCTTTTATTACGCGGTAAGCGGCATCAAACGCTTGTTTAAATGCCGCGATATCCGCAGATTCAGTCATCGCTCCGAGGCTGATGCGGAATACGCCATCTCTGAGTGCGGGCGGCAGACTGATCGCATCGATAACATGGCTTGCCTGCAGATTCTTTGACGAGCAGGCACTCGAGGTTGAAACAATCACCGACTGCTGCTGCAGGGCTGAAACCAGCACTTCCCCTTTAATCCCCTGCATCGCTCCAGTTAAAATATACGGAGCACCGGTCCGGGGACTAATGATTTTCACTTCCGGGTACTTACTGAAAAATGCCCGTAACTCGCGGTTCCATTCCGGCCATAAGGGGTTCGGTTCCATCAGACGAAGCGCTTTTGCAAAGGCCGCCGCATGCGGCACGGATACCGTTCCGCTTCTTCGCCCGCTCTCCTGGCCGCCGCCATGCAGCACCGGCCGGAAGTCCGCCTGATTATACGCCAGGACCCCGCTTCCTTTCAAACCATGAAACTTATGGGCAGAAACAGACAGCAGATCCGGCAAGCCCGATGGATCAATCGGCAGCTTTCCGGCTGATTGCACAGCGTCCACATGGAATAATGTCCGGGTCGGCTTCAGAATGCCGGCGACTTCTTCGATCGGTAAGACGGTGCCGAGTTCGTTATTGACATGCATGAGCGTAACGAGAATCGTATCTTTTCTCAATGCATCCTGCAAGTCCTGTAAACGGATTTGCCCTTCACTGTCGACCGGCAGCAGCGTCACTTCAAACCCTTCCAACTCCAGCGCTTGCAGCGTATTGAGCACAGAAGGGTGCTCGATGGCCGATGAAATGATATGCCGCCCCCGGTGTGAATGAGCGCGTGCCGTCCCGGCAATCGCCAGGTTATTTGACTCCGTGCCGCCGGATGTAAAAATTACATGCTGCATATGGAGCAGCCGGGCAGCCTGCTGCCGGGCCTGCTCCAGCAGGTCTTCCGCCGCATTTCCCATTTTATGAAGTGAAGCGGGATTCGCGTAGAACTGTTCACTCGCCGATACGAACGTCTCCAGCACCTCCGCTCTCGCTTTTGTCGTTGCACTGTTATCAAGGTAAATCACTTGGTTCGCCTCCGTAAAGAAAACCACCAGCGCAGGCTGGTGGTTTTTACTTGTTATGCGTCTTGTTTCACCAGTACTTCAATCCGTTTCATCGCCCCGGGTTCATGCGCTTCAACAGCTGTTGCTGCTTCTTCCAGCGCTTTTGTATACCGCATCTGGCGGAAGGATTCTTCCGCTTCCAGTAGTCGGGCATTCATTTTCGGATCGGTTTTTCTGTACCGGTTGCCATATTGGATAATCTGTTCGATCAGTTGAACATTCTCGATCATTTCAATCGCTTTTTTTCGGGTGTCATTAATGACATTGTCTGCAATATTGACATCGGTTTCCACCTGCTGAATATTGAGCGGAACTTCACTCAAACTCTTCATCGCCACGAATAGCCGCTCTTCCGCTTCTTCCAGTCGGACATCCATCTCTTCCGGAACTCCTGGAAT
This sequence comes from Planococcus lenghuensis, assembly GCF_001999905.1. Lineage (NCBI taxonomy): Bacteria > Bacillati > Bacillota > Bacilli > Caryophanales > Caryophanaceae > Planococcus > Planococcus lenghuensis. Next base: position 1,290,468 of record NZ_CP019640.1, on the reverse strand, counting down.
ATTAGCTTTATGCAGCATCCGGTCAGTGGCGATCAGCAAATTTTTCAGCTCGTCAACTTTTTTCCGGGCTGCCGTTTCATCGATTCGCAGGTTTTTCATGAATTGGGTAAAATCATCTTGAATTCCATTGATTTCATCCAGCTCGCTCCGGATTCCGCTCAATTCTTCTTCAAGCGTCGAAAACGCACACTGATCTTCGCTGTACTGCTGAATAAGCAAGTTATAGCGTTCCTGCAGGTGTTCTGCCCGAAGCCGGCAGTCATGCGGCACTTTTTGCTTTTTTTCCGGAATTTTATAGCTTTGACGGATTGTAATGTATTCATCAAGCGTATCCCGGGTCTTCCGGGTTGTGATTTCCAGCACTTCTCCGGTACCGATAATATGCTCGTCAACATACTTTTTCGCTTCCACTTCTTTTTCCAACAGCTCATAGAACGATTCCAGCTTTTCTTTGATCGCGTTGATGCGCTGATTAATCACATCGGTATTGAGTGACCGGGTATCCACTTTCAGATCTTCCAGTTCGTCCTCCATCTGATCCAGTTCCCGGTCCAGCTCAAGGTGGCCAAGGAAATAAGATTTTAACTCCATTTCATGCTGACCGCTCCGGATTTCTTTAATCGATGCCGGAATCTTGGAATTGAGCTCTGTGAGCAGAGCCGGAATCTCCTGAACCAGCGGAAAAATCAAATCCCCTTCTTTCTTGAGATCCGCCACAATTTCCCGTGCCTGGAGATAATTTCCGTTTGCACTTAACTGCTCGTACTCATCAAACAGTGGCAGGAATGCCTCCAACCGTCTCTCGAGCGGCTCGGCTGCATTGCCAAAAGAATGCTGATGGGCAAGGAGCATCTTCCGCGCTTGTTTATGCTGAGCGACCAGTGCCTCCATTTCAGACCGGTTCCTTGACTCGCTGTCCACCAGGTCATCCAGTTCCGCCAGAATCTGTTTCATCTGCCCTTCGATTTTCCCGATTTCATTTGACGCTTCCGTTTCAAGCTGCCGCGCTTTGCTGAATTGGAACTTATCGGCCGCTTCATCTGCGCTTATCAGCTTTGAATCGATGGACGGGACATACACTTCCTTCACTTCAGTCCACATACTGCGCCAGCGGGCGGTCAGCGCTTCTGTCTGCCCGGTCATATTCAGGCGGTTGACACGCTCCAGTTCTTCCATGACCGGCTTCGATTCCACTTGTATTTTCATATCTTCCAAACGATCTATTTCATTTTTATGTTCATTTCGCTTAAAGTACAATACGATAAAAATTACGATTAATAGTAGTATCGCAATGATGAGAGTTGTCGTCATCATAAGCCCCCTGTTCCCGATTGCATAAGCATAACATTTACATTCCATTTTAACATGCTTTCTGTTATTATGTTTGCTAAATTGTAAAGAAAGAAGAAAATTATTTACTGAAGACTGCACATTTGCCACCAAAAAGCTGAAAGAATTATAATAGGCACATTCATGATTAAAGGAGAGACGTCCATGTTTACTCAAACTGCTTACAGCGGAACAAGCGCTGAACAATACGGCCTGCTGGCCAAGCAACTCGATGCCCTGCTTGAAGGCGAAACGAACCGGGTTGCCAACCTGAGCAACGCATCCGCCTTGCTCAATCAATTTCTGGAAACAGTAAATTGGGTCGGCTTTTATGTAATGGAAGAAGGAGAACTTGTGCTTGGACCATTCCAGGGAATGCCGGCGTGTGTCCGGATCCAAGTCGGCAAAGGGGTTTGCGGCACAGCAGCCGCTGACCGGAAAACGATTGTCGTGGAAGATGTCCATGCATTTCCGGGCCATATCGCATGTGATGCAGCCTCCCAGTCTGAAATCGTCGTTCCCCTTATTAAAGAGGACACGGTTATTGGCGTCCTTGATATCGACAGTCCTGTGAAAAACCGGTTCAGTGATGAAGACCGGGCGGGCATTGAGAAATTCGCTGAAACTTTACTGAAGCATCTCTAGAAACCCACAGTTCAAAGAGCAGTCAATGGCTGGACCGTATGTCTCCTTATGTACACGGAAAACGTGTTGACGAACCAAAGAACCCATGTCTTTTTGCAGCATGACCGGCTGTTTAACTTCTTTGCTGCCTGCAGAGCAGTCACAAAGTTCAGCAGTCCGTTTGCAAAGAGAGATGGGTTCTTCCTTTTTATCGCTTGAGATTAAGAGTAATCAAGTCCACTGCCAGCTGTCTGTACCGCTAAGCGGATTTTTCTCACGCTTGCTGCAAGTCAGTCTTCAATTGCTTGAACGCCTGGTCCAGATCCCGGAGGATATCATCGGCATGCTCAAGTCCGACCGATAGCCGAAGAAGCGAATCGCTGATGCCCATTGCGCTGCGCTGTTCTTCCGGCACTACAGCATGGGTCATCGTCGCCGGGTGCTGGATCAGCGTTTCCGCATCCCCAAGACTGACGGCAATCTTAATCAGCGATAAAGCATTCATGAACACCTGCGCTTCTTTCCTTCCTCCTTCAATTTCGAATGAAATGAGTCCGCCGCCCCGGCGCATTTGCTGTCTCGCTGTCTCGACCTGCACGTTCTCTTCGTCAAGCGGGTAATAGATCGTTTGCACGGCCTTATGCTCTTTTAAAAATTCAAGCACACGCTCTGCATTATCTGTATGGCGATCCATCCGAACCGGGAGCGTCTTCAATCCCCGCAAGATCAGCCAGGCATCAAAAGGCGATATAATGCCGCCGACATCCTTCTGAACCGTCATCCGCAGGTTCTCCATTTCCGGCTTATCTCTGCCGATCAGTACACCTGCAATCACATCCCCATGACCATTCAGGTATTTCGTTGCGCTGTGCAGTACGAAATCCGCTCCCAATAGCAGCGGGTTCTGCAGATAAGGTGAACAGAATGTATTGTCCACCACCATTTTCAAGCCATGGCGTTCTGCAACTGCAGCCGCAGCCTGGAGATTCACAATTTCCATCGTCGGATTGATCGGCGTCTCAACGTAAATACATACTGTTTCCGGACGGATATGCTTTTCGATTTCTTCCTCTGTTTTCATCGAGACAAGGTCGTGTGTGATGTTGTACTTCTCTTCCATCATTTCCAGGAGGCCAAACGTGCAGCCATATACCCCTCGCGAACAAAGCACATGATCTCCCGCTTTCGTCAGATGGATCAGCACAGCACTGACTGCCGCCATCCCCGATCCGAAGGCCAGTGCCCCTTCCCCGTGTTCCAGTTCCGCCATCCGCTCTTCAAGTACACGGACAGTCGGATTGCCAAGCCGCGAATAAATATTGCCGCAGCTATCACCTGCGAAGCGGCGTTCCCCTTCTTCCGCAGTTCCAAATGTGAATGTGGAGGTCTGATAAAGCGGTACCGTCAGGCTGTCGTGATGCTCTCTGCTGTCATAACCGGCATGCACGATCGCCGTCTCGAAATTCGTTTTCTGTTCTTTCATCCCTTACACCCCTCCATGTATTAGAAAGCGCTTTCATTTCAACTCTATCTTATCATCAAGGGGTTTAAAAAAGAAAGTGGTGCCCTTCCGGTTTTCGCACCTGCAAAGCGAATGAATAGGATCCCTTTAGTTGACTTTATAAGCCTCTACGAGGTATACTGGTCCTTGTGTAAAATAATCGCAGCAGTTGCATGGGCGTGTCTGTCCATTTTATTCCTTCTCTTTAAGTGAAGGTGCATCCCGTAACCTTAGGCTGCTGGGCGAAGATGCAGAACTATAAAATGGCTGCCGCATGAGTGCATCTGGTTTTTATTTTACGACAAAAACCAATTTAGGAGGAACATCCATGTCCCGTTATACAGGTCCAGCTTGGAAACTGTCACGCCGTCTCGGAATTTCATTGAGCGGCACAGGAAAAGAATTAGAAAAACGCCCTTACGCTCCAGGTCAGCACGGTGCCAACCAGCGCCGCAAAACTTCCGAGTACGGTCTGCAGCTTCAGGAAAAACAGAAGCTCCGCTTCATGTACGGACTGACTGAGCGTCAGTTTAAAAACTTGTTCAACAAAGCAGGCAAATTGCAAGGCAAACACGGCGATAACTTCATGATCCTTTTGGAGTCACGTCTGGATAACCTTGTATACCGTATGGGTCTTGCACGTACGCGTCGCCAAGCACGCCAGCTCGTCGGCCACGGCCACGTAATGGTAGATGGCGCTCGTCTCGACATCCCATCATACATCGTGAAGCCTGGTCAGACGATCTCGCTCCGCGAAAAATCACAGAACCTCGACATCGTGAACGAATCAGTTGAAGTGAACAACTTCACACCGGATTACGTAACATTCGACGGCGAACAGAAAACCGGCACATTCACTCGCCTCCCTGAGCGCGGCGAACTGTCCGGCGAAATCAACGAAGCTCTTATCGTTGAGTACTACTCACGTTAATAGCATGCGACACCTAAAACCCGGAAAACCTTGCGATATGCAGGTTTTCCGGGTTTTTCTTTTACGTTACTTCATAGAATCAATCAAACTATATTAAGTTGTCTAAAGAATTCACATTTTTTCAAGACCAGCATTCCGGCCGTAAAAGCTCGCTTGCTCCTGCGCAAGCTCGTCGCAGGCAAAACCATTTGCTGCGGACGAACGGTCAAGCCGCCTCTGCCGGTGCAGTGACCCCCAATTCTTGGACAGAATTTGCCTTCAGGCAACAGCCTGTTGCTAAATAATACAATTCATACAAATATACGTTTAAAAGTTCGCCTTCTTCAAAATTCACTAAACTTTCCTCTCGTAATCGATTTCCCCCTTCTGATAGATACTATATTTCTATAAATGAGGTGGAAATCCTGCAATAATACGGAATCCATTAGTAACGCCTAATAGCAAAATAAGTATTATTAATATCCATCACACTCATACTGCCATGTGAACGCAATTAAATAGCTAAGTGTTTTCACATACGGATTTGGTAGCGGGTATAAGATATACCTTTATTCATTAGAAGTTCTGCCAGTTGTCTCCATTTTAAATTTACGAAAATAATAATATTTAATAACTTCCGTTATCCATAAGAACTGAGCAAATCAGCTGCGACTCCCGCGGGACAGCAATGTGGCAAAATCCACTCGGACGTAAAGCCCGAGTTAGTTCGGCGCAAGCACGCAGGAAAGCGAGCTGGTCAGCGAATTATACAATTGCATGTTCAGGCGCAAAACCGCTGGCACCTCTGTGGGCGATGATCAGAAAATGATCCGGGTCCATCAGTTTCACCGCATTCATTCCGCCCCTCCTCCTTGTGTTCATCCGTTTTATACATTTTCCCTTCCAGGCTGAAGTGAAATGCGAGCGTATGCTACACTTTAATAAATGGAGGTGGCGCATATTCGTATAATCTCAATCTGTCCAAGCAACACGGAATTACTCGCCTATCTGGGCGCCTTGGATCAGCTGATCGCCGTTGATGATTTCTCCGACTGGCCGGAGCAGGTTAACATGCTTCCGCGTCTCGGCCCGGACCTCTCTATCCGGATGGATGACCTGGAGGGCCTGCAGCCGGATCTGGTACTCGCATCCCTCAGTGTGCCGGGCATGGAAAAAAATGTGGCGGAGCTCGAAAAACGCGGGATTCCTCATCTTGTCCTGAATCCCCAGTCCTTGTTTGATATCCGGCAGGATCTGCAGAAGACAGGCAAAGCCATCGGAACCGATCCCACATCCAGCCTGATGCAATATGACATCATTCTGGAAGAAATCCGGGAAAGGGGCAGACGCACAGCGTCGACACCGTCCCTGTACTGGGAATGGTGGCCAAAGCCGGTGTTCACGCCAGGAGGGATTAATTGGCTGACTGAAATCAGCCGTATCACCGGAGCTTCAAATGTTTTCGGCGATGTGGATGAAGCCAGCATCCAGACAGATTGGGAAGCTGTCCGGAAACTGGATCCCGATTATATTTTGCTGGCGTGGGTCGGCGTTCTTGCATCGAATGTTAAACCGGCAGTCGTGAAAAAACGGCCCGGCTGGATGGAGATGAAGGCGATCAGCAATATTCATATAATGGAAGAATTTCTGTATTGCCGCCCTTCCCCCCGCCTCTTGGAAGGTGCCATCCGGCTTGGCAAACTGATTCACCCCGAACAATACGAGGACATGGAAATTCCTCACTGGCTCACAAATCTCTGACACGCTATACAAGCAGCAAGCAAGAGAGAACTCCTTCCATTTCTTATAGAAGAAACTCGAAAAATCCGTGCCCGTTCCGCAGACAATCTGCAGATGGGACACGGATTTTTTTGAATGGAATCATAATGAACGGAAGGAACGGATCAACCCATATAATTTCCGCCTAATAACCCGCCGGTTTTTTCTTTATTGAAACCGCACCATGTGATACTTTTTCTTCCCGCGGCGGATGATAGCAAACGCATCTTCCAATCGATCATTGGCACTGATTGTGTAATCCAGATCCTGAATTTTCTCACCGTTTACGGAAATCGCACCGTTCGTGACATCTTCCCGGGCCTGGCGTTTGGACGGGGAGACCCCGGCGTGGACGAGCAATTCCACGATATTCTGATCTTCTTTCGCCAGATCAACAGACTGCACGTCTTTGAATGCGTCTTTCATTTCAGCAGCCGACAACGCCTTCAAGTCTCCTTTAAATAACGCGTTCGTAATCCGGATGGCCGTTTCGAGCGCTTCTTCCCCGTGAATCAGTTTCGTCATTTCCTCGGCAAGTGCTTTTTGCGCTTTCCGCAGATGCGGTTCCTGCTCCACCGATTGGGCCAGCGCTTCGATCTCTTCCCGCTCCAGGAACGTGAAAATCTTCAGGTACTTGACTACATCGGCATCTGCGGTATTGATCCAGAATTGGTAAAACTCATACGGTGAGGTTTTTTCGGGATCCAGCCAGACAGCCCCGCCGGCACTCTTGCCGAACTTCGTCCCATCCGCTTTTGTGATAAGCGGAATGGTGATGCCGAACGCCTTCGTTTCTTCATCATGGGTTTTCCGGATCACTTCAAGTCCCGATGTGATATTGCCCCATTGATCCGATCCACCGATTTGAATCCGGCAGCTGTGATGATCGTATAAATGGTTGAAATCGATGGCTTGGATCAGCGTGTACGAGAACTCGGTGAACGAAATGCCGCTTTCCAGCCGTGAGGCGATCGTGTCTTTTGCCAGCATGTAATTGACCGACATCAGTTTCCCGTAATCCCGCAGAAACTCGATGATGTCCATTTTGCCGATCCAATCTCGGTTGTTCACAAGCTTTGCGCCATTTTCTGTCTTGAAGTCAAAAATCTGTTCCATCTGCTTCTTAATGCCGGCGACGTTCCGATCAATCTGATCAGTCGTCTGCAGCTGCCGTTCTTCGTTCCGTCCGGATGGGTCGCCGATCATACCAGTGGCGCCTCCAACCAGAAGAATCGGCTGATGGCCATGGAGCTGGAAGCGCCGCAGCACTAAAAGCGGCACGATATGGCCGATGTGCATGCTATCTGCAGTCGGGTCAACTCCGCAGTACAGGGCCGTTTTTTCGTCGTTCAGCAGCTTCTCGAGCCCTTCCTCGTCCGTCTGCTGGTACAGCACGCCCCGCCATTTCAGATCCTCGATCAATGCATTCGTCATAATTATTCCTCCTTTAGAATTAAACAAAAAAAGCCCTGCACGATTTATCATCATGCAGGGGCGCAATTTGCGCGGTACCACCCGGCTTGGAGAAAAATTCTCCCGCTTGTCTGCGCCATACGCGGCGCTCACGGCAAACTCCAAGCCTGTAATTCGCAGCGCGCATTCCGGTCGGTTTTCACCAGCCACCGACTCTCTGAAACGGATATTGCGTGCCCTACTCCGGACTCTTCTTCGTTTTGCTTATTCAGATATAATTAGTAGTCTATCTCATTTTCCGGCGTTGTCAATCCTTTCGTCATGCTGGGAAGATTGTGCTATAATGGGAAAAGAATTTTAGGGGGGGAATTAAGTGAAAGATCGATTGACGACTTGGTTTACTAAAGCCGAAGAGTCGTACGATAAATTTGTCTCTAGCCGCTGGATGAAAGGCCTCCGCATCACCTCCGGAGTTTTCTGGAATTTGGCATTGCTCTTGGCGATTTTCCTTGTTGCCGGCGGTATCTTTGCCGCATCGGTAGGCGCCGGCTACTTCGCTTCGCTTGTGGATGAAACAAAACTCCTGACGAAAGAGGAAATGCGCGAGCAGATATTCGCTTATACCCAGACATCGGAACTCTTTTTCAGCGATGAACAGTATCTGGGGAAACTGCGGACGGACTTGGAGCGTGAAGAAATTACGCTTGATGACGTATCCCAGACAGCGATCGATGCAGTTCTCGCAACAGAAGATGAATATTTTAATGAGCATGAAGGCATTGTGCCAAAAGCTGTCCTTCGGGGTCTTGTGCAGGATTTGACTAATGCACCGGAACAGACGGGCGGCTCCACATTGACACAGCAGCTCATCAAAAACCAGATTCTGACGAACGAAGTTTCCTATGAGCGGAAAGCAAAAGAAATGCTGCTCGCTATGCGGCTGGAACAATTCATGAATAAAGATGAAATCATGGAAGCTTACCTGAACATCATTCCATACGGCCGGAACTCGTCCGGCGCCAATATCGCCGGGATTGAAACTGCCTCCCAAGGCATATTCGGTGTATCAGCCGATGAACTTTCCCTGCCTCAAGCAGCCTTCATTGCCGGGATCCCGAAAGCACCTTTCAGCTACACGCCATTTACGCGCGCCGGGGCAGTAAAAGATGCAGAAGGGCTTGAACCAGGCATCAACCGGATGAAAACCGTATTGTTCCGGATGAAAGAGACAGGATATATCACAGAAGAAGAGTATAACGCAGCAAACGCATATGACATCACACAGGATTTCCGTGAGAACGAGCCTCGTTCTTTTGAGGAATATCCATTCCTGACCTTCGAATTGGAGCGCCGGGCAACACGCATTCTGATGGATGTGCTTGCAGAGAAAAACGGCGTTGAACCGGAATCCCTGCTGGAAAATGACAAGCTCTATGAAGAATATGCCATTCTTGCAGAACGGGCACTCTATTCCGGCGGTTACCGCATTCACTCCACCATTGATAAGGAAACCTATATCGCGATGGAGGAAGCAAAGGATGCCTACGAACAATATGGCTATACGTATCCGGCCGGCACACTTGATGGACAAGGCAATCCGATCGAAGATTCACTTCCCGTCCAAGTCGGCAGTGTCCTGATCGAAAACCGCACAGGACGCATTGTCAGCTTTGTCGGCGGCCGGGATTACGAGCTTGAAAATTACAATCATGCAACGCAGGCTTACCGGTCAATCGGATCCTCGGCTAAACCGCTGCTCGTTTATGGACCGGCTGTTGAAAAAGGTCTGATCGGCGCAGGAAGTCCCGTAGTCGATGTAAAGTTCGAATTGGAACAGCCCAATGGTGATGTCTATGAACCGACGAATTACTATGGCAGCAGTGAGCAAGGCATCATGCCGGCCCGGGCTGCATTAGCATCTTCCCAGAACTTGCCGGCTCTGCGGCTTTACTATCAAATGATGGATGACAACCCGCTTGAATACGCCATGAAAGCGGGATTGACCAGCATTGATCCGGAATACGAAAATGTTCCTTCCGCACCGCTTGGCGGCGGAATTGAAGGTACTGTCGAACAAGTTGCAAATGCTTATACTACGTTTGCTAATGGCGGTGAATTCATCGATGCCTATATGGTTGACCGAATTGAAGACGCTGATGGGAATATCGTCTTTGAACAGGAACTTGATCCTGTGCAGGTATTTTCACCGCAGACAGCATACATTCTGACCGATATGATGCGGGATACGTTCACCGGCTCCGTCGGAACTGCACGGCGGGCAGAAAGCGAATTGGCATTCATTGCTGATTTCGCCGGTAAAACCGGTACGACCCAGGAATCGAAGGACTCTTGGCTGACCGGCTTTAACCCGAATGTCACGCTGACAACCTGGCTCGGTTACGATAATGAATATTTCACATTAGATGATCCGGCCAATAATTCTTTCCCGCATCCATCCACCCGAAATAATGTATTGTGGGCAACATTGATGAATTCAATTTATGAAGTGAATCCTGAACTTGTCGGTGGTGAAGAAGAGGCATTTGTAGCGCCTGAAGGTGTCGTCACCCGCCCGTTCTGTGCATTCTCCGGAATGGCACCAGGTGGCGGCTGTACGGGGTCACTCGTTCGGGAAGACCTGTTCAATGCGGAAGCCATGGTTCCATCCCAACCGGATGACAGCATCACAAGCGGTTCTTATACAACTGTCAATGGCACCCGTTACGCCGCATTGCCATCCACGCCATCTGATTTCACTTCAGGTGGCAGAGTCGGTGTCTCTTCTGAATTCGTCGACCGGATGCTTGGAGAACTCGGCGGCGAGCCAGGCAAGCTGTTCCCGCCCGGCTCCCCATTCTCGAATGTGGTATCAGGTGCTAAATTCAAAGCGGACAGCTCTGCACCTGCAGCGGTAACTGCAGAAAGAAGCGGAGACAGCATCCGCTGGTCCAACTCTTCTTCCAATGACGTTGTTGGCTACCGGATTTACACCGGCAGCGGCAGCCGGATTGCTTCCATTGCTGAATCGGAAGAAAACACGTACCGGCTTCCGCGGCCTGGCAGCTATTATGTAGTGGCAGTGGATATTACCGGCAGAACGTCTTCGGCATCCAACCGGGTGATCGTCGCGCTGCCGGAGCCCGATCCGGTCCCTGCTTCAGCACCAGAACCTGCAGAACCGGAACCTGAACCGGCAGCTGAAGAGCCGTCTCCTCCTGCTGAAGAACCTGCTCCGGCAGAAGGAGACGGTGCAGCGGAGTCACCTCCAGCTGATGAGGGGGACAACGGTACTGCTGAAGAACCAGCTCCTCCGGCTGAAGAGCCTACTCCTCCGGAAGATGACGCAGCATAAAAAAAGTTCCGAAAGCAAATTGCTTTCGGAACTTTTTTAGTGGAGAAAATATTAATCTTCCATTGTAGACAAATCGCCTGTTGGCAAGTCCAGCTCCCAGGCTTTCAGCACCCGGCGCATGATTTTTCCGCTTCGGGTTTTCGGCAGCTTGTCCTTGAACTCGATTTCCCGCGGTGCCGCATGTGCAGCAAGCCCTTTCTTCACAAACTGCTGAATTTCCTTCGTCAGCTCTTCTGATGGTTCGTAACCTTCCCGCAATGCGATAAATGCCTTGATAATCTCACCGCGCACCGGGTCCGGTTTCCCGATGACGCCCGCTTCTGCAATCGCCGGATGTTCGATCAGTTTGCTTTCTACCTCAAACGGGCCAACCCGTTCGCCCGATGTCATGATAACATCATCGACACGACCTTGGAACCAGAAGTACCCGTCTTCATCCATGTAAGCAGAATCACCGGATACATACCACTCATCATTCAGGAAATAAGAAGCATACTTCTCTGGATTGTTCCAGATTTGCCGCATCATGGACGGCCAGCCTTTTTGAATGGCGAGATTCCCCATTCGGTTCGGCGGAAGTTCGTTGCCCCGGTCATCCACGATCGCCACTTTTACACCTGGCAGCGGTTTGCCCATCGAGCCGGGTCTGATTGTCATTGTCGGATAGTTACAGATCATCATCGCACCGGTTTCTGTCATCCACCATGTATCATGGATCCGTTTATCGAATACCTTGATCCCCCATCGGATGACTTCCGGATTAAGCGGTTCTCCAACAGACAGCACGTGGCGAAGCGTAGACAGGTTATGTTCCTGGACAAGAGCATCACCTGCCCCCATTAGCATGCGGAATGCTGTCGGGGCGCTGTACCAAACCGTTACTCCATATTCTTCGATTGCATTGTACCAGGCATCCGGCGAAAAACGTCCGCCGACAATCAGGCTTGTGGCACCGACGAGCCATGGGGCGAACACACCATAAGAAGTACCGGTCACCCAACCTGGATCTGCCGTACACCAATAGATATCCTGATCATTCAGGTCAAGCACCCATTTCCCTGTGGCATAATGCTGAACCATGGCATTCTGGGCATGCAGAACGCCTTTTGGTTTTCCTGTAGACCCGGATGTATAATGAAGAATCAGACCATCTTCCCGATCCAGCCATTCGATTTCAAATTCCTCAGAGCTGGTTTCCATATGCCGGAGAACGTCCACGGTTCGGTCATCTTCCTGAATGTCTTCACCGACAAGGAAAATCGTCTCAAGGTTTGGCAACCGGTCAACAGGCACTCGTGGCAGCAGATCGGGTGTTGTTACAATGGCTTTAGCGCCACTGTCTTCCAGGCGGTCAAACACTGCTCCTTCCATGAATGCTTCAAAGAGCGGTCCGACAATCAGTCCCATTTTCAGCCCTCCGAGTAGTGTGAAGTACAACTCCGGAGAACGTGGCATGAAAATGAACAGCCGATCACCTTTTTCAAGACTTGAATGCGCTTTCAGCATATTAGCAGCCCTATTTGTCATACGCTTCATTTCATAGAATGTGTATGATTCTTTCCGTTTTTGATCCTTGTAGTAAAGAGCTACTTTGTTTTTGCGGTCCGATTCGGCATGGCGGTCAATCGCTTCGTAGGCCATATTTACTTTGCCCGTCGTATGCCAGCTGAATTCCTTCTCAACTTCAGTCCAGTCAAAATCAGCTGCGAGCTCTTCGTAATTATGTAGTTCGTGATTCCCAATACGTGCCGGAAGTTCTTCCGTCTTCATCACAATCACCCTTTCCCTTTGGATACTCTTACATTCTACAACATTCTGACAATTTTGTGTGAAATAAAACGCTTTAACTTCTTTGGGAAATCTTCTTTTTTTTCAAATAACTATGCGCTTCATGTATAATGGACTTAATTGCTACCACAGGCGGTGAAATGATGGAACACACAAAAACGTATAATGCAATGGAATTGAAGACACGCCAAGGACGAATCATCATCGAAGGTCCTGTTTCTCCAGACGAGCTTTCCCGTCTTGATTTTCATGAACACCTGACTGCATTCCGTCCGCCGGAACAGCAGCATAAAGCTATTATTGGAATTGCAGAGCTTCCGGAAGGCCGGATCCTCATTGCCCGCCACAATAATCTAATTGTCGGCTACGTTACATATCTGTATCCGGATCCTATGGAACGCTGGTCAGAAGGCAATATGGAGAATCTGATTGAACTGGGGGCCATTGAAGTGATCCCGAAGTTCAGAGGCGAAGGTGTAGGCAAGGCATTACTGAAAGTCTCCATGATGGACGATTCGTTTGAAGATTATATCGTCATTACAACGGAATATTATTGGCATTGGGATTTGAAAGGCACCGGACTGAATGTTTGGGAGTACCGCAAAGTCATGGAGAAAATGATGCAGGCAGGTGGACTTGAATACTTTGCGACGGATGATCCTGAAATCAGTTCGCACCCTGCCAATTGCCTGATGGCCCGGATCGGCAATCGGGTCGATACGGAATCCATACAGCAATTCGATTCATTGCGGTTCATGAACCGCTTCATGTATTAATCCATAAGGGAGTGTAATGTGAATGCTGCTGGAAGAAATCATGGCTACAGAAGTGCATACGTTAAGTCCTTCTTCTACTGTGGAAGATGTATTAAAACTGTTCAGAGAAAAACGGATCCGTCATGCACCGATTGTTGACGATGCTAAGAAAGTGATTGGCGTTATAACAGAACGCGACTTGAAAAATGCGCGTTTTAACTCTGCTGAACCTGATGATATCAAAAGTATTTATGATGTGAAAGTGGAAGAAGTCATGACGAAAAACCCGATCACCGGGCATCCGTTGGATTTCGTGGAAGAATCGGCGCTTATTTTTTATCAGCAGAAGATCGGCTGTCTTCCGGTTGTATCGAACGGCCAGCTTGTCGGTTTTTTCACAGAAACGGATCTGCTGTACAAGTATATTGAACTGACTGGTGCACATCAGCCGGGTTCCCAGATTGAAGTGCGTGTGCCAAACCGGGCTGGAACTCTCTATGAAGTTTCCAAAGTGCTTTATGCACATCATGTGAACGTTCTAAGTGTCCTCGTATACCCTGATAAGGAAAATGAAGCCAACAAAGTTCTGGTCTTCCGCGTCAAGACGATGAATCCGCTGGCAATCATTGATGATATCCGAAAAGAAGGTTTTGATGTCCTATGGCCAAACATTCCGGGAATATAGAAACAAACGAAGCAGTGTTCATCTATTCGGAGGACCAGCTCGGCTACAAGTTTTCCGATACGCATCCATTCAATCAGAAGCGCCTTGTCCTTACTGTGGATCTGCTCCTTGAAATGAATGCGCTTTCAGAAGAACAATTTGTTCCTGTCCGTGTAGCAACGGATGAAGAACTTCAGCTGGCTCACGATGAACGCTACATTGAATTTGTCAAAAAAGCCGGACGCGGCGAAGTGACACCGGAGGCAGGTGAAAATTACGGCATCGGCACAGAGGATACGCCGATGTTTCCAAATATGCATGAAGCTGCCGCAAGACTCGTTGGCGGCACGCTGACGGCTGTCGATCAGGTCATGGAAGGCAAAGCACTTCATGCGCTTAACCTCGGTGGCGGGCTGCATCATGGCTTCAGAGGAAAAGCATCCGGCTTCTGCATATACAACGATAGCACAGTGGCGATTAAATACATGCAGCAAAAATATGGCGCCCGGGTTCTGTACATGGATACAGATGCCCATCATGGTGATGGCGTGCAATGGAGCTTTTATAATGACCCTTCTGTCTGTACCGTTTCTATCCATGAAACAGGCCGTTACCTGTTCCCCGGCACCGGGAATATTACAGAACGCGGAAGTGAAAAAGGGTATGGGACCTCCTTTAATTTTCCGATTGATGCCTTCACTGAAGATAAATCGTTCTTGGAGACATACCGGACAGCCTTCAGAGAAATCACCGCATTTTTCAAACCGGATGTCATTTTAACGCAGAACGGGGCAGACGCACATTATTTAGATCCGCTTACCCATCTGTACGGCACGATGGACATCTACCGGGAGATTCCAAAACTGGCTCATGAATTGGCTCATGAATTCTGCGGAGGCCGCTGGGTTGCGGTTGGCGGAGGCGGTTATGATATTTGGCGGGTCGTCCCCCGGGCTTGGTCGCTTCTGTGGATGGAAATGAGCGGCTTCCCATTGCCGGAGGGCAAGCTCCCTAAAGAATGGCTTCAGCGGTGGCAGCCGGAATCTCCGGTGCCTCTCATTGGAACATGGAACGACCCTGCCGATCTGTATCAGGCTATTCCCCGTAAAACGGAAATCGAAGAAAAAAATCAGCAAATGCTTGAAAAAGCCCTGTACATGATAAGAAACGCCTGAAAGCTAATGCTTTCAGGCGTTTCTTGTGGAGCTGCGCTCTTCAATTCGATGCGGTAAGATCACTTGCGTCTCTTCCACTTCTTCTGCATTCATCAGCTTTGTCAGCAGGCGCATAGCAACTGCACCGATATCATACAGCGGAAATGCGACTGACGTCAGACGCGGTCTGACCATCTGGGCAAGCTTTGAGTTCTCGTAACTGATCACTTCCACCTGCTCAGGGACCGTGAATCCATCTTCCTGTACTGCATGAATCAGACCAATGGCCAGCTCGTCGCTTCCAGCAAAAAAGGCTGTCGGTTTTTCCTGCTTTGTTTGCTCGTACGCTTCCATGCCTTCTTCATAAAAATTATCCGTTTCCACCACCAGGTTTTCGTCAAAAGGAATGCCTGCTTCCGCCAGCGCCTCTGTATATCCTTTCAGCTTATAGTCCTGATTGATGTTCGACGTGAATGGTCCTGAAACAAAAGCGATTTTCTTGTGACCGTTCGCCGTCAGCCTGCTCACAGCTTCATAAGCAGCCTGCCGGTAGTCAATGTTAACAGATGCTACTGCAGCACTTTCTTCGACCGAGCCGGCCAACACAATTGGCGCACTTGCCCGCTCCATATCCGCACGCAGTCCTTCTGATACGCGTTCGCTCATAAATACGATTCCATCGACTTGCTTTCCAAGCATGGTTTCAAGCAACTGGCGTTCTTTGTCTTCATTTCCATCCGAATTCGACAGCAAAATATTATAGCGGTACATCGTTGCGATATCCTCGATGCCGCGTGCCAATTCCGCATAAAAACTGTTTGCGATATCCGGAATCACCACGCCCACAGTCGTTGTTTTTTTGCTGGCGAGCCCTCTTGCAACTGCATTTGGACGGTAGCCGAGCTCTTCAATAACACGGAGAACCTTTTTGCGTGTCGCCGGCTTCACATTATGGTTACCGTTCACGACACGGGACACCGTTGCCATTGAAACATTCGCTTCTCTTGCTACATCATAAATAGTGACAGGCATGGGTTCGCCTCCTTTCTTTTACTGTTACTATCATACGATACACCTATTTACCTAATCAACAGAAAAAGCCGGTGAGGACCGGCTTTATCTGTTCATCTCATATTGTTTCATGAATTTCATCAAAGAATCGTAGAATTCATCGAATTGTCCGAGATCCATTTGCTGCTGTGCGTCTGATAATGCGACAGCTGGATCCGGGTGAACTTCTGCCATAACGCCGTCTGCTCCGATGGCGATTGCCGCTTTTGCAGTTGGCAGCAGCAAGTCACGACGGCCGGTTGAATGGGTGACATCGACAAATACCGGCAAGTGCGTCTCCTGTTTCAGGATTGGCACAGCGGAGATATCCAATGTGTTCCGCGTTGCTTTTTCATACGTACGGATTCCACGTTCACAAAGGATGATCTGATCGTTGCCATTCGCGATGATGTACTCAGCCGCATTGATGAATTCATCAATTGTAGCTGCCATCCCGCGCTTCAGCAGAACCGGTTTATTGGTTGAACCGACAGCTTTCAGCAATTCAAAGTTCTGCATGTTCCGGGCACCTACCTGAATAACATCCAGGTAATCGAGTGCTTCTTCCAGATGACCCGGTGTCACGATTTCAGTCACAACAGCGAGCCCCTGTTCTTCCGCTGCTTTTTTCAGGATTTTGAGCCCTTCAAGGCCAAGCCCCTGGAAATCATAAGGAGAAGTACGCGGTTTATAGGCACCGCCGCGAATCAATTTCTGCCCTTTTTCCTTGATGGCCTTTGCGACAATTTCAACCTGATCATACGATTCGACTGCACAAGGCCCGAAGATGAATGTCGGCTTCCCGTCACCGATCCGCTCGCCATTCACTTCAACGACTGTATCTTCCGCTTTTTTCTTTCTTGAAACGAGTAATGCTTTCCGCTGCTCTTTTTCCTGAACGTCCAGAGCGGATTTGAAAATCTCTTTGAAAAGATGCTCCACTCTTGGCTGTTCAAGCGGGCCGTCATTATGCTCTTTCAACAAATTCAGCATATCGCGTTCCCGAACCGGATCGAAGCGATTTACACCTTGTTTCTCTTTCACTTTCCCGATTTCCCGTGCCACAGCCGTACGTTCATTAATCAGGCTGAGTATTTTGAGATTCAGCTCATCCACTTTTTCTCTCAGTACATCCAATTCAGTTTGACTCACTTTGTTCTACCCCTCTCTCCGGATCTGTTAACAATCCTTAGATGTGTATAAGGGCTATTATATGGAACTTAACCTGAAAAGTCACGCTATTTCTTTTACGCTTCAACGCGCGAAAGCGTTTGTGTAAAAGGCTACCCGGCTCATTCTTCTTTGTTTTCACCTCTTCTTCTTCGCCGTAGTGTTCAGGCACATAATATCCCCACAGAACGCACCACCGCTCAGAGAAGGTGAAATCGCTTGCTCCTATGCAGACTCATCGCCTAAAAGAACCACAGAACAGGCTGTCACAGAAGATCAAATGTGCATTGATCTTCCGGACAGCCTCAGGTCCGTCAAGCGATAAATTCTTTCATCGCTTCATCGGTAATATCTTTATGCGATTTGTTCCAGTCCACCCGTTCTTCGTAAAAATGGAATACTTGGGGCGACTCATGTTTAATGCCTGTAATTTCCGCAAGCTGATTGGATAAGTCCCGGTCTTCCTGAACGATGAGGAACAGGAAGAGCTGATTCGGGTGCATGGAAGCATACTCTCCGTATTCGTTCCATGCAGCTGCCGATATCGGACACGTATTGCTGTGCTTCATCAGCCAGAACGACTCGGTATCTTGCGTAAATCGCTTGAATTCGTCTAAATTCCGGACTCGAATAAAGTTTTCCATACGACCCTCTCCCGCTTACTTCTTTGAATTAGCGTTATTGTTATTGGAACCAGTCGACTGATTTTCGTCCTTTGCTTCCTCAACTGCTTCTTTTAGCGCGCTCGCTGTAGAAGTGAACCCTTCAGGACCTTTTTTTGCTTCTGTATTCTCGAGGCGAACTTCCACTTCCTCAACTACTTCCACTTGTTCTTCACCCTCGGATGAAGCGGTCCCATCATCCATTGGGGACTGGCTGCTGCCTGCCATGTTTTTCACTTTATCAACTACTTTAGATGACTGATCTTTCAGTTTAGACGACTGATCTTTCAACTGCTGCGACAGTCCGCTTCCTGATTTCTCAGTGCTTGAGCTGCTGTCTGATGCTGCTTTTTCTTTCACTTTCGAGACTTGGGAATTCAAGTCATTGCGCAGTTCTTTTCCTGGCTTCGGTGCCAGAAACAGCGCTGCTGCTGCTCCAGCTACACCGCCGATGATGGCGCCGAGCAGGAAGTTACCTGAACCGGAGCTGGTGTTATCTTCGAATTCGTACAAGTCATCATATGGATTCACTCGCGTGCGCTGATTGTAAGAGTAGTTCGCATTCTGACCATAGTCCTGCGGGGAATAACCCTGCTGGTTATATCCGGCGCCCTGGATCGTTCCTTCGTCCGTACCGCCATAATTCGGCGTATTACGCACCCCTGTATGCGCACCGTTCTGCGAATAAAAGTCATTGTTGTATTTCGCACCATTATATGTGCGGTCATTATTTCCTGAATTATTCTGTGTCATATTTCATTCCTCCTATTTGAGATTAGTTAAGTATTACTTGCTTTCCGGAAGGCGTTTCTGGCCAGGGACTGGCGATGAATAAGCGGTTCCGGTGCTGCTTTCGTATGTTTTCCGCTCTTTCCACTTGTCCCGGATTCCAAGTGCGACATTGCTCCACTGAACAACTTGCGCAATCTTTTCCTCATTTTGTTCAACCTGCGCTGAAACTGTGGTCGTAATTCGCCGCACAGTGGAATTCAGATCTGTTACAGAATTCCCTACTCCCTGCACCGCATCCACTACTGTGTTCAGCTTCTCGGACTTATCCTGTATGTCCTCTGTGAGTTCGTTTGTCTTGTGAAGCAAATTTGTTGTTTCGAGCATGACGCCCTGCAATTGGTTTTCCATACCTGCTACTGTATCGGCCACTTCTTTCATGGTGTTTTTCAAACCGACGAGCAGCATAGCAAGCCCGATACATGCTGCTAAGAATCCAATTGCGGCTACAAGTGCAGCTATGTAAAGCAATATTTCCCAATCCATCCTGTTTCCTCCTTCGTCTTAATATGTTACGTCTATACTACTTTTTGTACCCCTAGTCCCTTTGGAATAAACACAGCCTATTAAAGTTTTCTTGCCGAAAACAATAAACGCTTGAAAAACAGCAGCGGGCTGCAGTTAATCGCAAAGCCGCTCCGGTTCACATGTATTGCCGGCTCAGGCAGCACATGGGCCGACTTCCAAACACGGAATTCTCCTCTCATCAGCGGTTTATTCCGTCAGTCTGCAACGGGCACAAAAAACTGCAGACTTCCTCATTATAAATGAGGAAATCTGCAGTCACAACTGCTTCTATAGAACCAGGATCAGACGGATGAACGCTGAGCGATCTCCTGTTCGAATGCACGCTGGAACTTTTGAACGTCTCCAGCTCCCATGAACAGAAACACGGCATGCTCATGCACAAGGAGCGGGTCCATGTTTCCCAATTGCAAAATGGCGCTTCCTTCAATTTTGCTGCTTAAATCGCTGATCGTTAATTTACCGGTGTTTTCCCGGGCAGAGCCGAAAATATCGCATAAATAGACCTGGTCTGCTCCTGACAGGCTGTCTGCAAACTCCTGAAGAAACTTTTGAGTACGCGTATACGTATGCGGCTGGAAAATCGCCACCACTTCCCGGTCGGGATATTTCTGTTGGGCGGATTGCAGCGTCGCTTTAATTTCTGTTGGATGATGCGCATAGTCATCAATCAATATCCGGTCACCAAGTTTTGTTTCTGTAAACCGGCGCTTGACACCGCCGAACGACGACAATTGTTCCTGAATGACAGCGGATGGAATGTTCTCGTAATGACATAGCGCAATGACTGCAAGGGCATTCATCACAGTATGATCACCGAATTGCGGAATGAAGAATGTTTCAAAGAACTCATTCCGGACGACAACGTCGAACGTGGTCCCTTCCGTCGATTTCCGGATATTTACTGCCTGAAAATCATTTTCCGGTTCCAAGCCATAGTAAACTACCGGAACCGGTGCTTGGATACGCTGGAGATTTGCATCATCCCCGAAGGCGATAATACATTTTTTCACCCGCTGTGCCATTTCCTCAAACGCATTGAATACATCTTCCACATCGGCAAAATAGTCCGGATGATCAAAATCGATGTTGGTCATAATTGCATAATCCGGTTCATAGGCAAGAAAATGCCGGCGATATTCGCATGCTTCCAAAACGAAAAACCGGGAGTCCGCCGCCCCCTGCCCCGATCCGTCTCCAATGAGGTAAGATACCGGCTTATATCCCGCCAGCACATGGGCCATCAAGCCCGTGGTAGACGTCTTCCCGTGTGAACCGGTCACAGCAATGGAAACGTAGTTTTTCAGCAGTTCTCCAAGGAACGTATGATAGCGGATCACTTCTGCGCCCAGTTCCTTTGCCTTCACCAATTCCGGATGATCATCCGGAAACGCATTTCCTGCAATAATCGTCATATCGCCGGTCACATTGGTTTCATCAAACGGCAAAATCGTGATTCCCCGTTTATGCAGCAGTTCTTCTGTAAAAAAGTATTTATCGATATCCGACCCTTGGACTTGTTCGCCCATGTCATGCATGATTTGTGCCAGTGGACTCATGCCGGAGCCTTTGATACCGGTGAAATGCAGTACTTTCATGATGTAAGCCTCCTATGGAAGGTGAAAAATTAATTTTTCTATTAAGCAGTTCAATAACCGTCCTATTATAGCATCATTGGCCGGCATGAAGAAAGCAGGACAGCGGGCAACCTCAGAAAATCTCTTCCAGTTCCTCTTCCGTCATCAGGACGTCCCGTGCTTTGCTTCCGTTTTGTTCTGATACAAACCCATATTGCTCAATCAGATCCATCAGGCGGGCTGCCCGATTATAACCGATATGGAATCTTCGCTGCAGCAGTGAAGTGGAAGCGCTCCCCTGGGATAGAATAAAGCGGCATGCTTCTTCAAACAAATCATCCTGCATGTCAGGAGAAGCAGCATTCCGGACTAATTCATCTTCTTTGAAAAAGTAATCCGGCTGCCCTTGTTTTCGCACATGGGCGATGACTTCTTCGATCTCTTCATCCGTTACATAAGTCCCCTGCAGCCGGACAGGTGCGGACATGCCGTTCCCGAGATACAGCATATCCCCTCGTCCAAGCAGTCGCTCCGCCCCTTGTGCATCCAGAATCGTTCGGCTGTCAACTTGCGAGGAAACCGTAAAAGCGATGCGCGTTGGAATATTGGCTTTGATCAATCCTGTAATCACATCAACGGAAGGCCGCTGGGTCGCGACAATGAGATGGATACCGCAAGCGCGCGCTTTCTGGGCGATCCGGCAGATGGCATCTTCCACTTCTGCCGGCGCCATCATCATCAAATCCGCCAGTTCATCAATGACAATCATGATATACGGCAGCCGTTGGACATAATCGCCTTTTTCTTCGACCAGCTTATTAAAACGCCCGATATCCCGCACACCGGCATGAGCAAACAATTGATAGCGTCGCTCCATCTCGCTGACCGCCCATTTCAGGGAAGCGGTCGCCGCTTTTACATCAGTAATCACTGGGCTGATCAAGTGTGGAATATTATTATAAGGTGCAAGTTCCACCATTTTGGGATCGATCAGTAAAAGCTTCAGCTCTTGCGGCGTTGCCTTGTATAGAAGGCTGATCAGGAGCGAATTAATACAGACGCTTTTCCCCGAGCCTGTCGCACCCGCAATAAGGCCATGCGGCATTTTCCTGAGATCGGCAGTTACCGGGCGCCCCTGCAAATCCAGTCCCAGGACTGCTTCAAGCGGAGACGATGCAGCCTTAAATGCGTCGCTCTCAATAATTTCAGAAATCCGGACAGGACGGGAAGTCCGGTTCGGAATTTCAATTCCAATGGAACTTTTTCCGGGGATTGGTGCCTGGATCCGAATATCTTCTGCAGCAAGAGCCAGTTTCAGATCATCTGCCAGATTGCGGATTTTACTCACCTTTACTCCATTTGCCACTTTCAGTTCAAATTGCGTAACTGCCGGCCCCTGCATGATATCGATGATTTCTGATTTCACCTGGAAATGCGATAGTGCTTCAATCAGTCTGCGCCCCTGCTGGGCCATCCACTGCTCGTCTTTCATATCGCTTTCCGGCGGTAATAGCAACCTGCTTTCCGGAAGAGCATAATGCGACGGACGACTGGCCGGCTGTGTCTCTGGCCGGTGCGTTTGCTGCCTAGTCGGCTGCGCCGTTTTTGACGCATTTTTTTTCTGAAGCCGTTCCCGGTCTGACTTCAGCATCAGAACATTAAACGGCGCCGATTTTCCGCGGGAAGAACCGGTGACGGCACGTGCGGGTGTCTCCTGTTCTGCTATCTTCCCGTTCAGGGCATCCGCTTGCTGTTCCTGTTCTTCTCTATGTATACCATTTTCTTCTGACAAAGAAACCAGCGGTACTTCCGAATCTTGCATCTGTTCGGCAACGGGTTCGTCAGAAGCTGCTTTATGACTCTCAACTGTTATTGTTTCATCCGGGTCCGCTATTTGTTTATACACCGGATTCGCCGGTAACTCATTGCCGGCTTGAACAGCATCCGATCGCGGTTCTTCATCAAGCCAGACAGGCTTCTTCTGCAGGTGTTCATTGACCTGCATGGATTCCTGGATAAGCTTTTGATTCACCGGTTTCTGTTCCTCAAGCGGTTCACCGGCCGGTTTCACTTCCTGAGCGGTACGCGGCTGAAAACCGTAGACAGGGGATGGCACGCGGGTCGGCCGGTACCGGGGATTCGGCACTGGCTTACTTTGCGGTGAAACCGCAGTCATGCCCGGACGCACCGGTTCATAAACGGAAGATGAAACTTTTTTGACCGGTTTTGGGAGCTTTACAAGTTTAACCGGTTCAGCAGCAGACGGAACCGGTTGAGGAACCGGCTGCTCCGGCGGTGTGTCTATATAGTTCACCCACTCATTTGAAGACATACTGAACGATCCAGGCTGCTCTCCATATAATTCCTGATCTGAAATAAGCGGAAACCGGAATGGCGGCTTAATGCCTGCCGTTTCTCCTTCCGGTTCCCGGAATTCCTGTTCCGGTTCATCGGCATCCGATACAAACAACCGGCTCCATAGATCTTTAATCCACTTCATGCAATCAGCCCTTTACCGGAAACGGTGTTCCGACTTCAGCATCTTCCGGAAGTACCAAAATTCCTTTTTCCTGCGGGGCATCGGGAATGGCAAGTTCTTTTGCCGAACAGATCATTCCGCTTGAAGCGACACCGCGCAATTCAGCATCCTTGATCACCAGTCCGGAAGGCATGACGGCGCCAACTTTGGCCACTACCACTTTTTGTCCCGCAGCCACATTAGGGGCACCGCAGACAATTTGCAGTTCCGCGTCACCTGTGCTGACTTGGCAGACACTCAATTTATCTGCATTCGGATGTTTGTCAAGACTCTTAACGTAACCAATAACGAATTTCGGGGTTAAATCGACTTCAAGTGTATAATCCACATCATTTTGATTCAATGCATTCTGAAGGCCGGAGAGCAGTTCCTCGGTAAGCTCGACACTCCCCTGCGCATCCAGCGGCACATACTGGGATGCCCGGAACAGGTTGAAACCGGCCAGCTGATCGGCTTCATCCCTGATCGCTGTTACATCACCTGACGTTTCTGCACGGAGCGGATCCGGCGCTTGGTCCTGAAGCCGGACAAGCAGGACATCCCCGACTCCTTCTTTATTATAAAAAGCATTCATTTTGATCCATCCTCCTTTGGCGCTCTGTTCTTCGCCATGATGAAAATCGGCTCCAGAACATCATTTTCATAGACGAATGATAAGGATGTGATCGGCACTTTGCCTTCTGTGAAAAAGTGCATAGCCATTTGTGCGAGCACATCATAACCGGTCTCATTTCGGATATCCCCGACAATCAGGACATCCTGATGCGGAACCGATACCGTCATATCGCCTTCAATCTTTTCCCGCATTTCTTTCAGAAACGAATCATTCAGTATGCGGGACGCATCGTATCCATCATTTTCATTCATAAAATAAAACAGATTGCCGGCAACTTGATCTTCCTTCAGGGAAACAGGGAGTTTCCGTACCTGGAACCGGGCAATTTCCTTTGCCTGTTCAGCTGTCAACTGTAATGAACTTAACATATTTTCATCAATTAAGCGATAGGCTGTGCCGCCATCCAGCGCATAAAATATGCGTGTTTCCGCTG
This sequence comes from Planococcus lenghuensis, assembly GCF_001999905.1. Lineage (NCBI taxonomy): Bacteria > Bacillati > Bacillota > Bacilli > Caryophanales > Caryophanaceae > Planococcus > Planococcus lenghuensis. The sequence goes on along the minus strand of NZ_CP019640.1, from coordinate 1,265,838 downwards.
TATGATCCGTGGTGATGAACGCATGGCCTTCCTTGGATTCCAAAGGAAAAGAAGTAGAACGGATAACCGGGAAAATGTTCATCGACTCCGGCAATTCCCCTCTCATTTCCTTCTCCATCGCCGTAAACGTCTCTCGAATCGTATATGCCACTTCATCGATGACTTCTTCGCCCCGGTTGTCTGTTTTCGCAGCAACGGATCCCAGTGACAGGGTCATTCCTTTGCCCAGAGTGTTATGTTCAATCCGAACTGACTCGTGTTCTCGATCATAACTCCAAGTGAGCGGCTGTTCATCCAGCCGCTTTTTCAACTCAGCCAATACTTCAGCTGTCTTCATGGCTTTCGCCCTCCTTGTTCAAAAATAAACGGTTCAGCCTCCTCAGCCGAACCGTTCACTACTTATTGCAGACTGTCCAGAAACGCTTCAATTTCTTCTCGTGTTTTTCGGTCCTTACTGACAAATCGCCCGAGTTCCACCCCATCTTTAAATGCGATGAAGCTTGGTATGCCGAAAATCCCCAGATCTCCACATAAATCAATAAACCGGTCCCGATCCGCTTCGGCAAACTCGTATTGCGGATACGCCGCTTCAATCTCCGGAAGAACCGGTTCAATCACACGGCAATCCGGACACCAGCCTGCTGTAAACAGCACGACGGCCGGGCCTTCCGCTTTTATCGTATTAAACTCTTCAATCGATTTTAATTCTCTCATAAGATTTGACTCCTGTTAATCAGTTTGGGTTAGGCAAAATCACTTTATGCTATGCTGCATGAAACTATTTTAATGCTCATTGACGCGAGTTGCAACTGCCTCGCTGCGAAATTGATACTGACCGATCAGCAGACGGACGACATGTTCGAACATACTTTCCCTGTTCACGAGTCCGGCTGTCAGGACACCGACAGCACCTTTATGTCTGCGGATGCCCGCTTCATTGGCATAATTGTCCATGACCGGCCCCAGTTCCTCGCCGGCCTGCACTCTCCTGGCAATCTCTTCAGGAAGCGGAATCCTTGCACCTCCTGCTGTTATTACCGGGCCGTCATGCGAAGCAAGTGCCCCCCAATTGCATAAGTACAGCACGCCGCCTTGTTCCTGTACGCCGCCCTCGAGCCCGATTGCCAGATCGGCTCCGGTTTGCCTCAATGCAGTTTCAGCCCGGTTCACCGCACCCGAAAGTGTCTCTTCATCAGAGCGGGGCTGTTCAGATACACCGGATGGCGTTTCGACGCCCGAAAGTTGAATGGAAGTCGAAAGATTTTGCAGGACTGCTGCAGCAGCGTTGATTTTGGCCGGGTTTTTTGATGCAACAACAACTTTCACTTGGTTTCCCCCTATTCAAAAAAGAGCCAGAACGGCTCTTTTATTCAGCCGTTCTGACGGATTGTTTCAACTGTTGTGCGGTCTGCCGCTTTTACCAATTTCACAAGCAGCTCTTTTGCTGCGGCATAATCGTCCGTGTGGATAACCGATGCAGCCGTATGGATATAGCGGGAACAAATTCCGATCACCGAACTCGGCACCCCATCATTTGACAGATGGACCCGTCCGGCATCCGTTCCGCCGGCGGATACGAAGTACTGATATGGAATATTGTTTGTCTCCGCCATATCAAGGATAAATTCCCGCATTCCCCGGTGTGTGACCATGCTGCGGTCGAGAATGCGCAGAAGCGCACCTTCGCCAAGCTGGCCGAATTCATTTTTATCACCGGAAGCATCATTTGCCGGGCTGGCGTCAAGTGCGAAGAACAGATCCGGATCGATCAAATTCGCTGCAGTCTGAGCCCCGCGCAATCCGACCTCTTCCATGACGGTCGCCCCTGAGAACAATTTATTCGGCAATGTCTCACCCTGCAATTCTTTCAGCAATTCGATGGCGAGCCCGCAGCCATAGCGGTTATCCCATGCTTTTGCCATGATTTTCTTCGGGTTTGCCATCGGTGTGAAGGAACAAACAGGTACGATTTGCTGGCCCGGACGTATGCCGAACGATTCCGCTTGTTCCTTGTCGTCGGCACCGATATCAATCAGCATATTTTTAATATCCATCGGTTTATTGCGGACTTCATCACTCAGAAGATGAGGCGGAATCGATCCGATAACCCCTTGGATTTTACCGCTGTTCGTGACGACTTCCACCCGCTGTGCCAGCATAACTTGACTCCACCAGCCGCCTGCCGGCTGAAAGCGGATCATGCCATTGTCTGTAATCGACTTCACGATAAAGCCCACTTCATCCATATGGCCCGCGACCATGATGCGCGGTCCGTCTTCCTGCCCCGTTTTCACCCCGAAGACACTGCCCAAATTATCCTGGATGACTTCATCTGCATATTTTGAAAGGTGCATTTTCATGAATGTCCGCACGGCATGCTCGTTTCCCGGTGCTCCGGGAAGTTCAGTTAACGTTTTAAATAAATCCAGCGTTTCAGTATTCATGCTTTAACCTCCTATGTACGTTTCCATCTTCTAGTGTAGCCGCTTTTTCAGAACATTTCCATCATCTTATTGCGGCACCCGAAAGAAAGTTTCGCTGAACTCCCCCGGTGTGTTACAATTATCACCAATAAAAAGCGGGAGGGACACCTGATGAAGACAAGTGATATTTTTTTGGGAACAGCAGCCGGCGCTGCAGCCGGTTTGCTGGTTAAAGAAATCTACAGCCGGCAGGATGCGAAATATGCTGCAGAACGCGTGCTGAAAGATGTAAAAAATGCATTTAAAGCTGAAGGGCCGATTGACGGTTCATGGATTGTCATGAATCCGGAACCGTATAAGCAATATGCTGTAGAAACAGATGTCTACCGGGGCGGTATCACTCGTCATTCCGATGGTGAGTTGGAACAATTCGAGTTTCTGGCGGATGCCTATACCGGCGCGGTGCTGAATGTAAAAAAAGTATAGTCACACATTATGAAAAGGCGCTGCCTGGAGTAACTCCAGGCAGCGCCTTTTTCATGAAGCAATGACCAGTCGAAATCATAATGCAGATACAGTCCTGAATCACTTCATAATTTGGATCTGTTAAAGAACAGTGTTGATTTTTTACTACAAAAAATATGGAGCAAAAAGCGGAAACGCCTACGGGAAAGCGATGTGCTGAAAATCAACAGCGATATTTAACATAGCTTATAATTTAAGTTCTTTCCTTTTCACCGATTCCACAATTTCTTTGCCATCCGCTGTCCATTTGACGATACGGTAAAAGCCATCGTGGTAGAAGCTGAAATAATAGCCGCCTTCGAGACCTTCTTGCAGAAGTTCTTCTTTAGCGAACACCGATGTCATCGGATAATCATCATATGCCAATACCCACAGCGGATTCTGGTGGGCATGCGTCGGCATCAGATCCGCCATATGGAGAATTGTTTCTCCTCCGGCCTTGATTTTCATAACGGAATGGCCGTTGGAATGACCACCGGTATGGATCAGGGAAATCGCTTCATCCAGATCAAATGTTTCTTCAAACGGGATCACCTGATCCTGAATCGGCTCCCAGTTTTCCTTCCAGTATGTGTTGCGGGAGCGGATATTCGGCTGGCGCATTTCATCCCATTCCGTCCGGGAAACATGGATTTCCGCATTCGGAAATGCTGAAACGAAGCTGTCCCCGACTTTTTTTGTCAGGCCGCCTGCATGATCAAAATGCATATGCGTCATAAGGATAACATCGATGTCTTCAGGTGTTAAATTCAACTCAGCCAGGCTGTCCTCGAGCTTGGACTGATCCGTCACTCCGTAATTCCGAAGCTGTTTGTCATTCAGCTTCCCGGTGCCCGCTCCTGATTCGACCAGAATATTCCGTCCGTCTTTCTGGATCAGAATCGGATCACAGCGCAATTCAATCTGGTTTTTATCATTCACCGGATATTTCCGGGACCACAGCGGTTTTGGCACAACACCGAACATGGCACCCCCGTCCATGAACGTATCGCCGCCATTCAGCCATGTCAATGTCATTCCGTGAAAATCGAACTTCTCCATACCCATTCCCCCTTATGATGAACGCTTCGGATATTTCGCCTCCAGCCGGTAAATCGGCTGGCCTTTCTTCGAGAACTTTTCTTCATATTCTGTCATGACGTTGCCCTCCGGCTCATTTGCATGCAGATCGAGTGACACATCCTGCAGAATCAGGCCGTATTGTGACATGCTGACAAGTGAATATTCAAACAGGCCGCGATTATCCGTCTTGAAGTGAATCTCCGCTTCTTCCGGCAGAATCTGCTCGTACAAGTCAAGAAAATTTTCATGGGTCAATCGGCGTTTGGCATGCCGGTTCTTCGGCCATGGATCTGAGAAGTTCAAGTACACTCGGCTGATATCGCCTTTGCCGAAGAAATCACTCATATCCTGCGCATTCACATTAAGCAGCCGCAGATTCGGCACTTCCTCCTCCTCGTCCAAAATCCGCTCGAGTGCAGATAGCAAAACGCTGTCGTATAATTCGATGCCGATGTAATTGATGTCCGGATTGGCCTTTGCCATGCCAAGTACAAACTGGCCTTTCCCCATACCGACTTCGATGTGGATCGGATGCTGATTGCCGAATACCTCATTCCATTTGCCTTTATGGTTCTCCGGCTCCGGAATCACGATATTCGGATGGTCACCGATGACAGCACCGGCCCTTGGTTTATTGCGTAATCTCATACAGCTTTCCTCACTTTTACTTTCATTTTGATGCGTTTTCACTTAATTCGTAAGTCCGGACCGCTTCATACCGGGGTCTCTTGTCTAAATGAACCTGAAAGAGCGAAAATTCGCTGACAGTGAATCGCTCGATCCCAATCGTAAGCGGTTCTGTAAGCGGGTCGTTGCCTTTCCATTTTTTCGCGAGCGTGATATGCGGCACAAAAGGACGTTTATCTGGCCGCAGGCTGAACGGTTCGAGCGCCGCTTCCACTTGTCGCTGAAGTTCCCGAAGATGCGGATTTTCCTGCACATCTGCATAAATGACACGCGGAGTTGCCGGGTTGCCGAAGGTACCGGCTCCGCTGACGGTCACTTCGAAAGCAGCCATATCGACCGCTTCCAGTGCCTGCAGCACATCCGGTAATTCATCGTTCGGATCCGCGCCGATATAAACAAGCGTAATATGCAGATCTTCGGCCGGCGGAAGCTGCTTATGTGATCGAAGCCGCCAGCTGTCCCGCTGCAGCGCCAGACTGGCTGCCGTCTCTTCCGGCAGCCGGATCCCGATAAAATAATGACTGGACATAAAAATCACCCGCTCTCAGTTTATCATTTGTGTCTCTGTCATAACAAATTCAAACAATTCCAATTCCTGCAGTATGTAAAAAACCGGCTCCTCTACGGGAGCCGGCGACCATTTCACGCGAGTGCCGATTCTTTCAATCCCAGTCTCCGTTCAAATGCTTGCTGAAGTCTCCGGGTTGTTTCACCGGGAGTGCCGTCTCCAATAGGCTGAGCATCCAACACGGTCACCGGCAGCACTTCAGCCGTCGTTGAAGAAATGAACAACTCATCCATTGTATGTGCGGCCTCTTTGGTAAATGCTTTTTCCTCAAATGGAATCCCGAGTTCAGCGCATACCGCAATGATTTCCCGGCGGGTAATCCCGTTTAAAATATGATTATCCGCAGGATGTGTGTAGATTACACCATCTTTAATGCCGTAGACATTCGAGGAAGATCCTTCCGTAACCGTCTCCCCCCGGTGCAGCACAGCCTCATAACAGTCATTTTCCATCGCTTCTTGTTTTGCCAGCACATTGCCGAGTAAATTCAGACTCTTGATGTCACAGCGCAGCCAGCGGACATCTTCGACGAATTTTGCATGGACGCCGTTGCGCATAAGCTCAATTGGGCGTTCCATCAGTTTTGTATAGCCTGTCAGCACCGGTTGACCCTGTTCCGGGAATTGATGCTGACGCGGTGAAGCTCCGCGGGTGATCTGCATATAAACATACCCGTTTATGACTTCATTGGCTTCCACAAGTTCATGGACCATTTTTTGCAGAACATCTTTTGTATATGGAATGACAAGGCGGATTTTTTGTGCACTCTCGTAGAACCGATCGATATGTTCTTGTCCGGTGAACAGATCACCTTCATAAATCCGAATCACTTCATAAACGCCATCGCCAAACTGGTAGCCTCTGTCTTCTTTTGAAATATTCACTTGTTCCTCTTTAACCAGCTGATCGTCCAATAAAATCCAATTCATCCGCATTGCCTTCTTTCATCATTTTTTGCAGGCCAGCTCATAAATCGCTTCTGCATAGATTGCTGTTGCTTTCACCAGGTTCTCAATATCAACAAATTCATCCGGCTGATGGGCTACATCCGCTTCCCCCGGGAAAAGCATACCGAACGCGACACCTTTATCAAGCACACGGGCGTATGTGCCTCCGCCGATTGCAAGGAGCTCGGCGGTTTTTCCCGTTTGCTTTTCATATACACGCTGAAGCGTGCGGATAAACGGGTCATTTTCATCTACATGATGCGGCAGGGAATTCGATTTAATATCCAGCGCAAACTCAGCCGGCACAAAACTGTGGATCCGCTGATCGAACGGGAACGTCACCGAATAGCGGAAACTCACTTCAACTGTACCGATACTCCCGCGCTGATAGCGGATTACACCGGGATTGAGTGTAACATCTCCGGATGCTTCATCGGTGTAATTGAAGCCAAGGGCACGGCCTCTTGAATCCCCATAAAAGGAGTCAGTCAGGAATCCGACAAAGCGCTGCCCATCATCCGTCAGTTTCCCATTCAAATAAGCTGCGAGAATGAGGCCGGCATTTTTACCGTCATCCGGTTCCATGGCGTGTGCCGACTTTCCGTGGGCGGTCAACGTCACGATATCATCCGTTTCCGCCACTTCCCCTGTTATCCCTTCCGCTTCGCAGAAATGCCCGAATGACTCTCGGAATTCATCTGCAGTCCCTTTCAGTACAGCGACCGCTTCATCCGGCACCATATTCGTCCGCTCACCTGAACGGAATGAAATCAGCCTATCCGGCCGTTTCAGCCGCAATTGGGAAAACACAAGACCTGCAATGCCTTTTTCCGCATTGATGATTGGAAAATCCGCATCCGGCGCAAATCCGGTCCCCGGCATTTCTTCCGTTTCGAAATACCGGTCCATGCAGCGGAATCCGCTTTCTTCATCTGTTCCAATAATCAGCCGGACCCGCTTATCAAACTCAGCTCCTGATTCCTTCACCATCTGTAACGCTGTCCAGGCTGCTATCGTTGGCCCTTTATCATCAATTGCCCCGCGGCCATACAGCCGGCCATCTTCTTCAGTCCCTGCAAAGGGCGGCTTCGTCCATCCGGTACCGGCCGGCACTATATCGACATGGCCGAGAATACCTACTAGCTCATCGCCTTCGCCCGTTTCAAGATGCCCCGCCTTATTGCCTGTATTTTTCGTGTGATAGCCGTTTGACCGGCCCTTCTCTAAAAACCAGTCAAGAGCCTGTTTCACGTCTTTTCCGAATGGAGCATCTTCTGCAGGATCTGCCAGTACGCTCGGAATCGACAATAGCTCTTTCAATTCACTGATCATGTGATCTTTTCTTTTCTCTGCCTCTTTCTGCCAGTCCATGCGTCACTCCCCTTATTGATAACGTTATTCTACACGTTTTCCCTAAAATTTAAAGACCATTCCTGCAAAATTCAGCAAAGTCATTGTAAATGTTCAGTTAATTTTGCCTAAATGATAGAAAAGTCACAATCATTGATTTATAATAAAGTTGTCAGACAATAGGTCTGAACGATTAATTAAACAAAAGGAGATGTCTAAAGGCAGAACTTACCCGGTTTCGCACCTTACTCATTTACCGTCCGCTAGTCATTGCCTCAGGAAAAAAGATGAAGGAGTGATTTACGCTTATGCAATCACCGACTGACCGAATGCTCATTCGTATTAAAGACATGTATCGCTATATTCTCGAAAACGGGACCGTTACGACACAGGATTTAGTGGATGAGTTCGGCATCACTCCCCGCACAATTCAGCGTGACCTGAATGTGCTCGCCTTTAACGAACTGGTAACCAGCCCGGCTCGTGGCAAATGGACAACGACGAAAAAGAAAGTGAAAATGACATCTTAAAACTGAAAACGATAGCATGGAAAGATGCCCAAGATTGAATAAATAGGTTCCGTTTCTAGGGCAGCATGCAAACGTAAAACGATCGATCACCGGCTGGCAAATGAACCGGTGATCGTTTTCGATTGGTTACTGTGCAATAAGGCGTGAACTGCATACCGGTCCTCAGTAAGGAGAATTACAGATCCATTTTCATTGTCACGGTATTTGGGAGAAAGCCCATCTTCTCGTATAGCCTGATCGCAGTGTTGCCGGCTTTTACGCTCAGCCGCACTTTCGTCAACCCCTCCCCTTTGAAATGGGAGATGCCGGCTGCCATCAATTCTTCCCCGATCCCTTGACCTCTGAATGCTTCAAGGACAAAAAGCTCATAGATGAAACCGACTCGCTGACCGGTGAGCCGGTCTTTACTTGTTCCGAGAAGAATCCATCCTTTTATCCCATCCTCTGCTGCCGCAAAATAAAAGCCGCCCTTATCCAGAATAAGTGCAACGAGCTGCTCTGTTTCCTCACCCGTCGGTTGCACTTCCCCTAAAGTGCCTTCTGACATCGCTTGCGGAGTAAGATGTAAAATAGTTTCCAGTTCTGATACTTCCGGTTTTCGGATCTCCATTTGTATAAATCCCCTTTGCTCTTGTACCCCTTATTAAGCTGTCTACAGTATAGCAATAGTTTTAGAGTACCCGAGGATTTTCTGTTAAAGAGAACATTCTAGCAAAAGTAAGTCTGACATCTGTTTACACCGCGTATCTCTTGCAGCATGGCTGTTTCGGCCCGTCTACAACATTTGCGGAAACAATAAAAAACAGGTCCCCGATTCGCCATGAATCGGAGACCTGCCAGCTGACCCTCTATTTTTTTATGGCAGAAAGCAGAATCCATCAGCGGCCGGTGCAATCATTCTGTCTGCTTCAGGCGCTGCAGCTCATCTTCTGTCAAATGCCGGAATTTCCCTATCCCAAGTGCCGGGTCGAGTGCCAGCGTCCCCATAGACAGCCGCTTCAGGTAAATCACTTCCTTGCCGCGGCTTCTGAACATTCGTTTCACTTGATGGAACTTCCCTTCTGTTATGGTCAGTTCCACTTCCGATATGCTGTCGCTCTTCAGGATACGGAGAATCGCCGGCTTTGTCACATAACCATCCTCCAGCATGACGCCTTCGCTGAATGCCTCTCCATCTCCTGCTGTCACTTCTCCATCAATGCGGGCAAAATAGGTTTTGTCCACATGTTTTTTTGGAGACAATAGCTCGTGGGCCAGCTGGCCATCATTCGTCAGCAGCAGCAGCCCTTCCGTGTCTTTATCAAGCCTGCCCACCGGAAACGGCTTAAAATTGCGTTCTTCCGGACCGAGCAGATCGACGACAGTCCGGTCACGGTTGTCTTCAGTCGCGGAAACCACGCCCGGCGGCTTATTCATCAGCACATAGATGAATTCAACATACCGGACAGGTTCTCCATTCACTGTAATTTGGTCACTTTCCGGATCAACATGGCTTTTCGGGTCTTTAAGAACTGATCCATTGACCTGGACCGCACCGGACTTCAGCAGCGGCTTCACTTCTTTGCGGGAACCAAACCCCATATTGGCCAGAAACTTGTCAATCCGCATAATGCCCTCCTAAAATCCGAATTTGCGAGTCAGTTTCGTCAGACGGTCACCAAATAATCGCTGTGCAAGCCCGGTCTGCAATCCGAGAAACGCATAAACAGCTCCTCCTGCCAGGCCGACGATCATGATTCGGAGGATGGCTTGAAGTTTCGAATCGAGCGGGATGATGAGATCCACACCTATTAGTGCCAGTGCCGCTGCTGCAGCCATTGCAGCTGTCAGAATCCCGATCAGCAGCACCCTTCTGAGAACGATCTTTGATTTATAATTCAAGACGGAATAAATCACAGCCATGTTCATCACAATAGCGGCACTGTAGCCTACCATCGTGGCTGAGATAGCGCCATCCACTTCCCAAAGCCGGACGAACGGAATATTCAAAAGCAGCTTCAGCAGGAGTCCGGTGCCGAGATTAATCACAATCCATTTTTGGCGGTCAATTCCCTGCAATATGGCCGCCGTCACAGGGAACAGACTGAACAGAACAGCCGCCGGCAAATAAGATGCCAAGATCGCTGAACCAAATTCGCTCTCTTCATAAAACACCATATACAATTCATCAGACAAAATCATCATACCAGCCACTGCCGGCAGCGTCAGAAACATCAGAATCTGGAATGTCTGATCCAATGTGCGCGTCATCAGGCGCGGCTGGTCTGTTGTGAAGTACTTGGTGATGAGCGGAATGAGTGCCATCGAAAACCCGGTCGCCAGCATCACCGGAATCAGCACAAGTTTATGGGCGTTAAAATTCAAAATGCCCAGCATGACATCAGACACATCGGCATAGACCGATTCCGACATCGCTTCATTGAAGGTTAAAAGATCCGCAAACTGAAACAGCGGATTCGCACTGCCCAAAAAAATAATCGGCAATGCGTAGACTGCAATTTCCTTATACATGTCTTTCATGCCGATATTATGCGGCCGTCCCGATTCTTCCAGCAATTCATTATACTCCGGTTTCTTTTTCCGCCAGTAGTAATACAGGACAACAAGACCGCCGAGTGCACCGATAAACGCTGAGAAAACCGCTGCCTGAATGGCTGTTTCAGCACTTCCGCCGAGGAGATAAATAATAACAAACGCACTTCCCAAAAGGAACAAGATGCGCACAATCTGTTCAATGAGCTGTGACACGGCAGTCGGTGTCATAAAATTATAACCTTGAAAAAAGCCGCGCAACAGACTCATGAAGGGAACAGCGATCAATGCAAACGAGACCCAGCGGATCACATTCCGCACATCATCAACTGTGAAAATCTGTTCATTGTCTGCAATAATAATCGACGCCAACGGACCAGCAAGGGAAAACAGAATCAGAAACGCCGCAAACCCGGTTGCCAGCATCGCCATAAGACCTGACTTCAGCAGTTTCCTCCCTGTTTCATAGTCTCCAAGCGCGTTATATTTCGATACGAATTTTGAAAACGCCAGCGGTGCGCCGGCAATGGCGATTGACAGCATGAGGTTATATGGTATGTATGCATACATATAAAGCGCGATATTTTCTGCACCGACCAATGCATAGAACGGGATAACATACAAAACGCCCAACACTTTGGACAAAAAGAGCCCAATAGTCAGGATCGCCGTTCCTTTCATTAATGTTGACATGACCCACTTCCTGTTCTGTTGATTTAAAAACAATCTACCCGCTAGTTTACACCTGTTCTGCAAATCAATCAACGGCTGTCACCATGTCGTGTATAATGAAAATAAAAACAGAAAGAGTGATTGACTGATGTATGATGTGATCGTCATCGGCGGCGGTCCGTCCGGTCTGATGGCTTCCGCAGCGGCTGCACGCGCCGGAAGCAAGGTAATGCTTGTGGAAAAAGGTTCCAAGCTCGGCAAGAAATTGACCATCTCCGGCGGCGGACGCTGCAATGTAACGAATCGGCTGCCTTTGGAAGAAATCGTGAAAAATATTCCCGGAAATGGAAAGTTCCTGTACAGTCCGTTTTCCGTTTTCAATAACGAAGACATCATCGCCTTTTTTGAAGGGCTCGGTGTCCGGCTGAAAGAAGAAGACCATGGCCGCATGTTCCCGGTATCGGACCGTGCACAGGATGTCGCGGATGCCTTAGTCGGCGAATTGAAGCGGCTCGGTGTCGATATTTTATTAAAATCAAAAGTGAAGAAAGTGCTGATGGACGAAGAAACAGTCCAAGGAATCCGGCTGGAAAGCGGTGACGAATATACCGCCCGTGCCGTGATTATTGCTGTCGGCGGAAAAGCCGTCCCGCAAACCGGTTCAGAAGGCGACGGTTATCCGTGGGCGGAAAAAGCGGGGCATACCGTGACGGACCTGTATCCGACGGAAGTGCCGCTTCTCTCCAGTGAACCGTTCATCAAGAACCGGGAACTGCAGGGTCTTGCTCTCCGCGATGCAGCTGTCTCCGTGTTGAATAAAAAAGGCAAACCGCTCGTCACCCATCAGATGGATATGCTGTTCACCCACTTCGGCCTGAGTGGACCGGCTGTGCTACGATGCAGCCAGTACGTCGTGAAGGAAATGAAAAAAAATGGCGGCCAGCCCGTTGAAATCCGGATCAATACATTGCCGGAACATCATGCGGAATCCGCGTTTCAACTGCTGAATAAACAGATGAAAGACGAGCCGAAAAAAGCGGTCAAAAACGTCTGGAAAGGCATTGCGCCGGAACGCTGGCTGCTGTTCCTGATGGGTCAGGCAGGCATTGACCCTATAGATACCGGCGCGGAACTCGCATCGGATAAAGTCCGCATGCTCGCAGCCGGCCTCACCGGGTTCTCCCTGAACGTCAATGGCACACAGCCGATTGAAAAAGCATTTGTCACAGGAGGCGGCGTGTCCATAAAAGAAATCGAGCCGAAGACAATGGCCTCGAAGAAAAAACAAGGCCTGTACTTCTGCGGCGAAATCCTGGATATCCACGGCTATACCGGCGGCTATAATATTACAAGTGCACTCGTCACCGGCAACGTCGCTGGCCAAAGTGCTGGTGCGTATGCTGTACAGGTTAAAGCCTAGAAGCTTTATTAAGTTGGGAGGTTTCTCTTTACAGATAAGAGATCCGGTTCTCGAATACTTATCTTTTTGATTTAGCGTTACTTTAGACAAAAGTACAAAATTGTCATAGTTTATCTCGATGTGCTTTTGGGTCTATTTCAATTATTAATGTTAGCCACAAATTCTCTATCTGTCCCCTTCGCTGCGAAAACACTCGCTTGCCGCGGGCGGTACGCGAGCCGCTTCGGCTGTTCTGCAGCCTCCAGGGTCTCGCCTGTCCCGCTATTCCCGCAGGCGTCTAATGTTTTCGTGACGCTCTCTTTTTTTGGAGGACACTGCAGATATGACCAGTCTTGTTCGGAAAAGCTAACCCTTTTATTCATGCAAGCGCTGCCAGAAAAAGACAGGGAGAGAAAGCCAAAAAAGCAAGTACTCCTGTGCAAGCTCTTCCTAAACATATCAGGCTGCTGATCGCCCTCTTACAGGTGTCTCATGGGATGCTACAAATAACCTGAGACAAGTGAACGTATGATCTACTGGTTGTCTTTTGAAACAGGAATATCCCTGATTTTCCATAGCAGGCAGGCAGCGACTCCTGCGGGATCAGCGCGAACTGAAGACCCTGGACTGAGCGGATACGAAGGAAGCGACTGAAGTCGTGCCCGCGAAAGCGTTTGCCTGAAACTGCTCCGGTTAATCAGCTGTAAACTCACATGGGTTAGATTCACCGTAAAGAATGGTCATCATATCAAATTGGGTACCCCCTTTGTAAGTATTCTTTGTACTTCTGAAAATATGAGTAATGACCTCATAAGCATTTTTGGAATTTCACAAATATCAGTCTCGCTTCTTCTCGAATAAAAACGAGGACCGGCTCTCCGCCAGGTCCTCGTTTTCTATTTATCCCACTACAATATTGACAAGCTTTCCAGGAACCGCAATGACCTTCCGCACTTGCTTGCCGGCCATTGCTTTCTCGACCGCTTCATCGGCAAGCGCTGCCTGCTCGAGGTCTTCTTTCGTGCTCGTCTTCGCGACCATGAGTTTCGTCTTAATTTTCCCGTTCAGCTGCACGACAATTTCAACTTCATCTTCCGTCAGCTTCGACTGATCAAACGCCGGCCACTGTGCATACGTAATCGTATCTTCATGACCGAGCATGGACCACAATTCCTCTGCCAAGTGCGGCGCGATCGGCGACAGCAACTTCACGAAGCCTTCCGCATATTCCCTCGGCAGCACATCGACTTTATTCGCCTCGTTCACGAAGACCATGAGCTGTGAAATCGCTGTATTGAACCGCAGCCCTTCAAAATCATCGCCGACTTTTTTCACCGACTGATGATACACCCTTTCAAGCTGGCCATCATTTTCATCTTTAATCTTCGCACTCAATTCACCTTCATCCGTAAACAGGCGCCAGACGCGATCAAGGAAACGGCGCGCGCCGTCGAGCCCATTCGTCGACCAGGCGATCGAGGCCTCAAGTGGCCCCATGAACATTTCATATAGGCGGAGTGTGTCGGCACCATGACTTTCCACCACTTCATCCGGGTTCACGACGTTGCCTTTCGACTTCGACATCTTCTCGTTGTTCTCACCTAAGATCATGCCTTGGTTGAATAATTGCTGGAATGGCTCTTTCGTCTGAACGACGCCGATATCATACAACACTTTATGCCAGAACCGCGCGTACAGTAAATGAAGTACGGCGTGTTCTGCCCCGCCGATGTAAATATCAACCGGCAGCCAGCGCTTCAAGAGTTCCGGATCTGCAAGCACTTCATCATTATCCGGATCGATATAGCGCAAGTAATACCAGCAGCTGCCGGCCCATTGCGGCATCGTATTCGTCTCGCGACGCCCTTTCATGCCGGTCTTGGGGTCCGTCACATTCACCCAGTCTTCGATATTCGCCAGCGGGGACTCGCCTGTTCCGCTCGGTTTAATATCTTTTGTCTTCGGCAATCTCAGCGGCAATTCCGACTCGTCAACAGGCGTCATTGTGCCGTCTTCCCAATGGATGATCGGAATCGGCTCACCCCAATAGCGCTGACGGCTGAACAGCCAATCGCGCAGCCGGTACGTGATCTTGCGTTCGCCCGCACCATGCTCTTCAAGCCAGTCGATCGCTTTATCGATTGCCTGCTGTTTGTTCAGTCCGTTCAGGAATCCTGAATTGATCAGTTCCCCGTCACCTGCATAGGCTTCCACATCCATATTGCCACCTGAGACGACTTCCTTGATCGGCAGATCGAACTGCTTCGCGAATTCGTAATCCCGCTCGTCATGCCCTGGAACTGCCATAATTGCGCCTGTTCCGTAAGTTGCAAGAACATAATCGGCAATCCATACCGGCATCTTCTCGCCGCTTACCGGGTTGATCGCATAGGCACCTGTGAAGACACCGGTTTTCGTTTTGGCAAGATCCGTCCGCTCCAGATCACTTTTCGTGTTCACTTCTTTAATATACGCCTCGACAGCTTCCCGCTGCCCGTCTGTCGTGATTTCTGAAACCAGCTTATGTTCCGGTGCCAATACAGCATACGTCGCACCAAAAATTGTATCCGGACGCGTTGTAAATGCACGGAAGGATTTATCGGAATCTGCGAACGGGAACGTGATTTCCGCTCCTTCCGATTTTCCGATCCAATTGCGCTGCATGTCCTTCAGGCTTTCCGGCCAGTCCAGATCATCCAGGTCTTCCAAAAGACGATCGGCATATTCCGTAATCCGCAGCACCCACTGGCGCATCGGCCGGCGTTCAACCGGATGGCCGCCGCGTTCCGACTTCCCGTCGATTACTTCTTCGTTCGCCAGAACCGTTCCGAGGGCCGGACACCAGTTCACAGCCACTTCATCTACATAAGCGAGGCCTTTTTTATACAATTGGATGAAGATCCATTGTGTCCATTTATAATAAGACGGGTCCGTCGTGTTGATTTCCCGGTCCCAGTCATAAGAAAATCCAAGTTCTTTAATCTGCCGCTTAAATGTCGCGATGTTTTTCGCGGTAAATTCCTCCGGATCGTTTCCGGTATCGAGTGCATACTGCTCCGCCGGCAAGCCGAATGCATCCCAGCCCATCGGATGCAGCACGTTAAAATTCTGCATGCGTTTATAGCGGCTGATGATATCCGTCGCCGTATAACCTTCTGGATGCCCGACATGGAGACCTGCCCCCGACGGATACGGGAACATATCCAGCGCATAAAACTTCGGCTTTTCAGGATCATTCTCCATTTTGAACGTTTTGTTCTCTTCCCAGAACTTCTGCCACTTCTTTTCAATCTTTTTGTGCTCGAACGACATGTCCATTCCTCCTCAAACTAAAAACTCCCGTCCCTCGTGTATAAGGGACGGAAGTCTTTCCGCGGTACCACCCAAATTGACGCAGCAGCGCCCAACTTGACTCCTTAACGCGGAAAACGGTGTACGCTACTTCAAATTTCACATACACGGACTCCATGGCGAGTTCGACCGCATCATCCACCGGCTCGCACCAACCGCCGGCTCTCTGTCAGACATGAATTGCGATGTACTGTTCCGTTTCTCAGTCCGAATTGATTTCACTTTATTGTAGCGAAGCTTATAGCATTTAGCAAGCGCTCAGGAAAGCTTGACGTTCTCCTGGACACCGTCTGTATTCAGTGCTGCTCCTGTGGATTGCACAACTTCATCGACAGTAAACCCTTCAAATACCTCTTTCAGCACGAGCCCCGTATCCGCCACTTCAATAACGGCCCGTTCTGTAATGATTTTATCCACGACGCCTTTACCTGTCAGCGGCAATTCACATTGCTGCTTGATTTTCGGTGAACCGTCCTTGGAGACGTGTTCCATGATAACGATCACTTTCTTGGCGCCATGCACAAGATCCATTGCACCACCCATGCCTTTGATCATCTTACCTGGAATCATCCAATTGGCAAGGTCACCGGTTTCGGATACTTCCATGCCGCCGAGAATCGCCACATCAATATGGCCGCCGCGGATCATCGCGAACGATTCAGCACTCGTAAAGAAAGCGGCTCCCGGAATGGCAGTCACCGTTTCCTTCCCCGCGTTAATGAGATCCGGATCCACTTCATCTTCTGCCGGATAAGGCCCGATGCCGAGAAGACCGTTCTCCGATTGCAGCACGACGGTTTTATTAGCCGAAATATGGTTTGCCACGAGTGTCGGCATGCCGATGCCGAGATTCACGTAATTGCCATCCTGGATTTCCTGTTCAGCACGGCGTGCGATTCGTGTCCGTAATTGTTTTTTATCCATCTCCGTCACCTTCCCTTCCCTCAGCTTTCGCGTGTCGTCAGCCGTTCAATCCGTTTTTCCTGTTCAGCTTGCAGCAGGCCCTGCACATAGATGCCGGGCGTATGTACGTGAGCCGGGTCAATTGATCCTGTTTCTATAATCTCCTCCACTTCAGCAATCGTAATGTGTCCCGCCGCTGCCGCAAGCGGATTGAAGTTCTGCGCTGTTTTGTTATAGATGAGATTGCCCATTCTGTCTGCTTTCGCTGCACGGATAAGTGCGAAATCCGCCCGGAGGGATTCTTCAAGGACGTATTCTTTTCCATCGAATTCCCGGATCTCCTTGCCTTCTGCAACCGGCGTGCCGACGCCGGCCGGTGTGTAAAATGCCGGAATGCCGGCACCGCCTGCCCGCATTTTTTCGGCAAGCGTCCCTTGCGGTGTCAATTCCACTTCGATTTCACCGGACAGTACTTGGCGTTCGAATTCTTTATTTTCGCCAACATACGAGCCGATCATTTTTTTGATTTGTTTGTTCTGCAGCAGCAGGCCGAGTCCCCACTCATCCACACCACAATTATTCGAAATCACAATCAGATCCTTAACGCCTTTGTCGGCCAGGGCCAGAATCAGCTGCTCTGGAATTCCGACAAGCCCGAAGCCCCCGACCATCAATGTGGCACCGTCCGATATTTGTTCCACTGCTTCTTTTGCTGAAGAATAGACCGGTTTCATGACAAACCTCCTTTGATTGATAACCAATTTATGCAAGCGCTTTCTGTATTTATTATAATCAGACTTCTGAAAAAAACGCAACGCCCGGCAGGCACTTGGCCTCCGGGCGTTTCTTATTGTTATGCGATTTTAGTTGCACCGATTTTTTCTTTGAGCGGACGATCATACGCCAATGTGGTTAATATGCTGAACACGAGCAGGAATGTAATGACAATAAACAGCGCCTGCATGCTGTACAAGTCAACCATCAGTCCGCCAAACAGCGGACCGAACATGCGCCCGACCGTTGCCGTGGAGTTCACGATCCCTTGGTAGAAGCCTTCCCGGCCTTTCGGTGCCAGCTGGCTCGCAACGGCAGGTACAGCCGGCCAGACGAACATTTCCCCGATTGTCAAAATCGCCATTGCCACGACGAACATCGAGAACTGCTCAGCAAACCCGACCACGAGAAACGAGGACATCATGATGACGATCCCGGTCACAAGCTGCGCTTTAATGTTATGCTCCATCCGTTTGACGAGCGGTTTGATAAACGGCTGTCCGGCGACGATTAGCGCACCGTTTAGCGACCATAACAAGCTATATTGATTCAGGGAAATTCCGATTTCCTGCGTATATGTCGAGATCGTTGTTTGCCACTGTACATAACCGACCCAGCAAAGCAAGTAACCGGCCAGCAGAATGAGCAGCGCATAAAACGGTTTGAAATTGCGGATTTTTTTGCTTTCATTCAATAGAGAAGTATGTGCCGCCGCATCGCTGCTCATTGATCTGAACCCAATCAGCGCAATAAAGAAAAAGAGGATATACATTCCGAGATTAGCCATGAAAATATAGTCAAAGCTGACTGCAGCGAGAAAGCCCGCCAGTGCCGGGCCGATGGCGACACCGACATTCTGCGCCAGATAAATCGCATTGAAACCTCTTCTTCCGCCTTCCGGCCATACAGTGCCGATCATGGCATACATGCTTGGAAATACGATACCGCTGCTGAATCCCATAATAATCAAAAAAGTAACATACGGCATAAACGTGTGCCAGATAGTCAATCCGGTGAGCGCTGCAAGTGTAATGACAATACCGGTCATAATGGACTTATAACCGCCGATGCGGTCAAACAGCGTTCCGCCAAGCAAATTACCGATAATGGCAGCGCCGGCGTTCGCCATCAATACAAGTCCGGCAACCGACAGGGATACACCTAAATGTTCGTGCATATAAATCGTATTTAATGGCCATAAAAATGAACTCCCTGTCACATTGACGAGCATCCCGATAATTAACAGCCAGACGCGTTTGGGCACTTCTGATTCCTCCAGTATACAAATTCCATTCGCTATTGTAGTCCTTTTCCTCCCTAACCACAAGCAATATTTTCGGGTCTCGAATTTTCTGTTTTCATCCCACATGCTACAATGGCAATGATGAAGGAGTGAACCTATTATGGAAGTGAAATTCCCTTTTCCCTCAGACGGAAAGCGTTACTATACATGGAACCGGCATCTTCGCGATGAATTCGGTTTTAAAGTCATGAAAATCTCATTGGATGCCGGGTTTGACTGTCCGAACCGGGATGGCACGGTTGCGCACGGCGGCTGTACTTTCTGCAGCGCGGCCGGTTCCGGTGACTTTGCCGGCGACCGGGCGGCACCGATTGCCGAGCAGTTCCAGAGCCAGAAAGAACGGATGCATAAAAAATGGAAAGACGCCAAGTATATGGCCTATTTCCAGGCTTATACGAATACCCATGCCCCGCTCCCGTTGCTGAAAGAAAAATTCGAAGCTGCCCTCCGTGAGCCCGGCGTCATCGGGCTGTCCATCGCTACCCGGCCGGACTGCCTTCCCGGTGATGTCGTTGAATACCTGGCTGAACTGAACGAGCGGACGTATTTATGGGTCGAGCTTGGGCTGCAGACCGTTCATGAGCGGACGGCACAACTTGTGAACCGGGCGCATGATTACCGGACTTACGTTGAAGGTGTTGACAAACTTCGGGCACACGGCATCCGGGTCTGCACGCACATCATCAACGGTTTGCCACTTGAAGACCGGGACATGATGATGAAAACAGCCCGGGAAGTCGCAAAACTTGATGTGCAGGGCATCAAAATCCATTTGCTTCATTTATTGAAAGGCACACCAATGGTGAAACAGTATGAAAAAGGCATGGTTAAGTTCCTGGAACGCGATGAATATATCCAGTTGGTTTGCGATCAGCTTGAAGTGTTGCCGCCGGAATTCGTCGTACAGCGCATTACCGGGGACGGACCGATCGGCCTCATGGTCGGCCCGATGTGGAGTGCGAATAAATGGGACGTGCTGAACGGGATTGACCGGGAACTGGATGCACGCGGCAGTTTCCAGGGGAAATACTATTCAAGCGAGGTTTCGGTATGATCCTTCAGCGGGTATTGCCGTTTTCCAAAGAACTTCTGAAACAAGTTGTCACCCCTGGTGATCTTGCCGTCGATGCTACTGCCGGCAACGGGCACGATACATTATTTCTGGCCGAACTGACCGGTCCTTCCGGGCGCGTCATCGCATTCGATATCCAAGAAGCGGCAATCGAGGCGACGCGTGAACGGGTGAAAGATCATGACCACGTAGAATTGGTGCTTGGCAGCCACGCGGAGATGGATCGCTATGCCAATCGCCCGGTGGCAGCTGTCGTATTCAATCTCGGCTATTTGCCGAAAGGCGACCACAGCATCATCACAAAACCCGACAGCACGCTAGAAGCCATCCGAAAAGGCCTGGATGCACTGAAAATCGGCGGGCTTGTCATATTGATTATTTATTACGGCCATGCGGGCGGCGTCGAAGAAAAAGATGCTGTGCTGGACTTTGTCAGCGGACTCCCGCAAAAGGACTTCGATGTCCTTCGGTATGGCTTCATCAACCAGCAAAACTCGCCACCTTTTTTAATTGCCATCGAAAAAAAGCGCCAGTGACTCTTTATCACTGGTGCTTCAGGTTGTAGATAAAAGACTTTTATACAGAAAACTGCAAGAGAATAGCCTTTCTCCATATTAAAAAGAACTTGATGGGTCAGAAAAGGACGCCTCATTCTTTCCGCGAGACCTACAAAAGCGAGGAAGGGAACCGAAGCGACAGGACGTCGCGTTCTTCGTTCCCCCTTCTCTCAAGTCTCTTCTTCCTAAAAGGCCTTGAGGGTCTCGATCGCCAGTTTTCCCGCAAGAGCACACAATTTTCATGTAGCATTTTTCTTTTATTCTCTGGATACAGATTATTCTTGAAGTAAAAAGCAACTCTACGATGGTCAACTTATACTAATGACAAGAGCTGATATCATCGCATGGATCAATACTCTTTTGAGTCTGACCAGTCGAAGCATAACTGCGAGACTCATACGGGAGAGCGGACAAGGCGAGACCCTGCAGGTCGCTTTGTGACCGAAGCGGCTTGCCGTCCGCCCGTGGAAAGCGAGCAGGTTTTGCCGGTAACGATAGCCTAAGCAGTTTGAGTGCTTAATCTATAATAAGACGAAGCGTCAGTGACTGAGAGTCACTGACGCTTTTTCATTTCTTCAGCCACCAACCGGAACGATTTTAGCTTATCTTCAAAATCATACGCAATCGTAACGAGCATAACTTCTTCAGCTCCATGTGCTGCAGCAATCTCTCCAATCCGGTCAGCTACTTGTTCAGGCGTGCCGACAAGCATGCGCCGGCGGTTATCTTCAATCCGGTTGCGTTCATAGGAAGTATAGGCATAACTCATCGCCTCTTCCGGAGACGGCGTGCCGTTCGATGGTTTGCCCTGTTCAAGCAGCACCATCGACAGATCGAGCGACGAAGCCATCCGCTCCGCCTGTTCTTCGGTCTCCTGACAAGAGACGAACACGGCGACACCCTGCTGGGGCTTGCTGCCGGCGTGTGGCTTGAAACGATCCCGGTAATACTTCGCCGCCCGAATGCCATCTTCTCCGTTGATGAACTGGGCATACATATACGGCAGTCCCTTCTCGGCAGCAAGCATCGCCGAGTTCGGACTCGAACCGAGCATCCAGACAGGCGGTGCTGCCTCCGTGACAGGGGTCGCTTTCAATCCGTAATACGGATGATCTTCCGGAATCGCATCATTCAAATACATCCGCAGCTCGTCCACTTGCTGCGGGAACCGGTGGACATCCCGGTAGCCGCCTTCGTGCAAGGCGTACGTAGCGCGCGGCATTCCGCCAGGCGCCCGGCCGACACCCGCATCGATCCGTCCCGGGTATAGCGCTTCAAGCAATTTAAAGTTCTCTGCAATTTTATAGGCGGAATAATGCGGCAGCATGACCCCACCCGATCCGAGCCGGATGGTATTCGTCACTGCCCCAAGATGCGAAATCAGGATCTCGGGCGAAGACCCTGCGAGTGTCGTGGCGTCATGATGCTCAGATACCCAAAACCGCTGATAGCCCCATTCCTCCGCTTTCCGTGCAAGCTGAGCCGTCTGCTGAAGCGCTTGGGTCGCAGACATGCCCCGTGAAATCGGTGACTGATCAAGAATACTTAAACTGATTGGCATAACTGGTCCTCCTCTTGCTTTCACCTGTTCTTTTGGTACGATAGTTTTATCATAGTATGAATAATGGAGGTTTACCATGATCTACCCTTTTCATGATAAAGAACCGGAAATCGACCCGTCCGTCTTCCTGGCGGATTTTACAATCGTAACCGGCGACGTCACCATCGGACCGGAATCTTCTGTCTGGTTCAATACAGTGATCCGTGGTGATGTGGCACCGACCGTCATTGGCCGGAAAGTGAACATCCAGGATCTGTGCTGCCTGCATCAAAGTCCGAACAATCCGCTCGTTCTGGAAGATGAAGTCACAGTCGGCCATCAGGTGACACTGCACAGCTGCATTATTAGAAAACAGGCGCTCATCGGGATGGGTTCTGTCATTCTTGACGGTGCTGAAATTGGCGAAGGTGCTTTCATTGGGGCCGGCAGCCTCGTACCGCCTGGCAAAAAGATTCCCGCAGGCATGCTCGCGCTCGGACGGCCGGCAAAAGTGGTCCGGGAACTGACGGGTGCAGATCGGAAAGACATGGAACGTATTGTCCGGGAATACGCCGAAAAAGGCGCTTATTACAAATCACTTCAAAAAAAGCAATGAGCCGGTCCTGCCGGTTCATTGCTTTTTTTATGAAATAAGTCCGCTCCGCACTGCCTCGGCAATCGCTTGAGCCCGGTGCCGCACGTTCAGCTTCTTCATGGCGGAACTGATATAATCCCGCGCGGTAAACTCGCTGATTCCCATTAAAACCGCCATTTCTTTTGTACTGTGGCCGGCTGACAGTTTTTCGAGCACTTCCACTTCCCGCCGGCTCAGCTTTGCAGACTCACCTGAAGAACCGATCATGGCCGATACGAGGCGGAAATATTCCTCAATGCCTTGAATCATCCCTTCCCCAAATGGCATTTCACCGGAATATCGGTCGATAAAAACGCAGCCGATGACTGTCGGCCCTTGCCAGAGCGGAACAATCAGCACTGATGACAGCGCGAACTGTTCGACGTACTTTTCTGGAAAAATGGATACTTCAGCCTTTAATTCCACATAAGTTGCCCGTTTTCTGCGGATCACTTCGTGGATAGCCGGGATGGTCCTCACATCTTCCCGAATCTGTCCCGCAGAATCAATCCGGCCATCAGCGGTGAAAAAGAATAATCCTTCCCCGATAAAGTTCAGCGGCGAGTAGGAAAACAAGGACAAGCGGGAGAATGGAAAAAAGGAAAAGAAACCTTGCAGCGCAGCTTTGATTTTTGCTTCCTGATCCGGGATAGCTGTCAGACTATGGGCAAATCGTTCAATTGTCATTGGGACAGTCATCGTTTTTCTCCCCCTGCCTGCACCCCTACATTTTCAGGACTGCCTGTCATCAATTTTTCTTTCTATAATTAATAATGAAAGCGTATACATCATTCATCTTTTACTTTCTGAAAATTACGTGTATTACTAGCTTACTTTGTTTATGCAAAAAATTCAATCGAACAGGAGGAAGAAAATGACTCTTCAAATTGAAGTGCCGTCCTATCAGCTTTTTATCAACGGCGAATGGACTTCCGCCGCTGCCGGGGACACATTTGATGTGATTAACCCGGCAACAGGTGAAGTGGTGGCCAAAGCAGCAAAAGGCGATGAAGCCGATGTCGACAGAGCTGTGGCTGCTGCCCTGGCCGCTTTTGAATCATCCGACTGGCGGGACATGAAGCCTTCAGACCGTGCCGATATCCTGAATAGAATTGCCGATAACATTGCAGTCCACGCCGAAGAGCTCGTATACCTTGAAGCCCTTACTTCCGGCGGTACTGTGCGCCGGATCGGCGGGAATGACATTGTCATGATCATCGATCTGTTCCAGCAGATGGCAAAATTCGTTAAAGAATATCCGTTCTCTGAAACACTGCCCGTTCCGATTTTCCCGGGACCTGCACATAACTTCGTCTGGCGCGAGCCGCTCGGTGTCTGTGCAGCAATCACTCCTTGGAACATGCCGCTGCTCCTGGCAGTATGGAAAATCGTTCCGGCGCTTGCGACCGGCAACACGCTCGTCCTGAAACCGGCCAGCAACACGCCGATCACCTCGCTTCGGCTGGCAGAAATCATTTCGGAAATTGTCCCGCCGGGTGTTATTAACGTGGTGACAGGGTCCGGATCTGAAGTGGGCGAGCCGCTGGTGCTCCATCCCGATGTCAGTAAAGTCGCTTTTACCGGTTCCACAGAAGTCGGCCGCAATATCATGGCCCTTGCTGCTAAAACCATCAAGAACATAACACTCGAACTCGGCGGCAAATCGCCGAATATCCTGCTTGAAGATGCCGATCTCGAACTGGCGCTGCCCGGCAGTCTGTTCGGTGTATTCCTGCACTCAGGTCAGCTTTGTGAATCCGGCACGCGGCTGTTCGTTCCGAGTTCCATCTATGATGTTGTCGTGGAGAAACTTGCAGAACTTACGAAAACGTTGACCCTCGGCAGTCAGCTTGACGAAGCAACATCCATGGGACCCGTCGTCTCGAAAAAGCAGCAAGAAACGATTCTATCTTACATTGAAACCGGCATTGAAGAAGGTGCCCGGCTTGTATGCGGCGGACGCAAAGCCACAGTGGAAGGATTCGAGAACGGCTATTTCGTTGAACCGACGATTTTTGCCGACGTGACGAACGATATGAAAATTGCCCAAGAGGAAATTTTCGGACCAGTCCTCACTGTCATTCGATACGACAATGTGGATGAAGCGATCAAGATGGCAAACGACTCCATCTACGGACTGGCAGGCGGCGTCTGGACACGCGATGTCAACAAGGCTTATGAGGTGGCGCGGAAGATCAAAGCCGGTGTGATTTGGATCAACGACTGGCATATGCTCAGAAATGACGCACCATTTGGCGGCTATAAGCAGAGCGGCATCGGCCGTGAAATGGGCAAATATTCACTCGATGCCTATACACAGCTGAAACACGTCCATACGTCACTTGTCCCTGAACTGGAACGGCGGCTGGCTTACGGGCTTTTGTTTAATCCTCCCGAATAAAAAATCCTGCAAAGAGGTGATGTCATTGATTACGACGTATTCGAATTTCGGAATCGCAACCGCCATTCACAGCGGTTCAGGCACACGCGCGATGGTTCCCGATCTGTTTCGGGGACTGGGTGCGAAACGAATTATCCTGTTCAGCGATAAAGGCTTGGAAAAAGCCGGCATCGTCGATAAAGTGGCGGAAATATTTCATCTGACACCGAACGGAACCGGACCGGAACTCGTCGGTATTTTCACCGATATCGAACAGGATGCCGGCAGCCAATCCGTCAATAATGCCTTGCGTTTTGCCCGTGAACGCGGAGCGGACGGTCTTCTGGCAGTGGGCGGCGGTAGTGTGCTGGATACAGTAAAAGGTGTGAAATTCGCTCTTCACAGTGGATTGACGGATATCAAGGAAGCAATTCCCGGCGGCCTTTCCTACTTTGCCTGGCCGGAAGCCCAGCCGATCCCGATACCGCACGTGGCCGTTCCGACAACCGCAGGCACCGGATCTGAAGTATCCCCGATCGCTGTAATTTACAATGAAGAAAGAAGAGTGAAAACCAACATCATCCATCCGTTCATCAGCTCAAACATGGCTGTTCTGGATCCGGATCTGACAACCGGGCTCCCGCCATCCATTACAGCATTCACCGGTTTTGACGCGTTAACGCATGCAATCGAAGCACTGGCGTCTCCTACCGCCACCGGCTTTACAGATGCCTTCGCGCTGCAGTCAATCCGGATGTTCGAGGAGAACATCGCGGAAACGGTGAATAATGGCTCGAATTTGAAAGCGCGGATGAATATGCTGCAGGCGAGCACCATGGGCATCACTGCCTTTAGTCTGGCATTGAATGCCATTCCGGTGCATAACCTGGCCCATGCATACGGGGCACTGTTCCGTATTCCACACGGCTTGGCGAATGCCGTTTTCCTGCCGCACGTGCTTGAACTCGTCCCGGACTTATATGCCGGTAAAATCTGGTTGCTCGCACAAGCACTTAACGTGGAAGCAAAAGACCTGTCCACCGCTGAACAATTGGCAGCAGTCGTCGCCAAAATCCGGAGCCTGCAGGAAGAAGTGGGCCTGCCAAAAGATTTTTCGGACTTCGACATTCCCGAGGATTCACTGGAGCTGACCATCCGGGCTGTCCAGTCGGACCCGGCAGCCATGAACTTCCCGCTTCCGGCAGAACTGATTACGGAGATCGGACGGCGGGTCGCTTCCCTTCAAGTTCCGCAAGCAACATGAAAACACAAAAAAGACAGGCCCGAAAGCAAATTGCTTTCGGGCCTGTCTTTTATTTCAATTAAGCATTAACTTGTTCTTTCAACGCAGCGACTTTATTTGTCCGTTCCCATGGCAAGTCAACATCTGTGCGGCCGAAATGACCGTACGCAGCTGTCTGTTTGTAAATCGGGCGGCGCAGATCCAGCATCTTGATGATGCCGGCCGGGCGCAGATCGAAGTTCTGACGGACAAGTTCAATCAGCTTTTCTTCGCTTGCCGTGCCTGTGCCGAATGTATCGATGGAAATCGATACCGGGTGAGCCACACCGATTGCGTAAGCCAGCTGGACTTCACATTTGTCAGCGAGTCCGGCTGCCACAATATTTTTTGCTACATAGCGGGCGGCATAAGCAGCGGAACGGTCCACTTTTGTCGGATCCTTACCGGAGAACGCGCCTCCGCCATGACGTGCATAACCACCGTACGTATCCACAATGATTTTCCGGCCAGTAAGTCCGGCATCTCCTTGCGGTCCGCCGATCACAAAGCGGCCTGTCGGGTTGATGAAATACTTCGTTTCATCATCCAGCCATTTTGCAGGCACGACTTCATTAATGACATATTCTTTCAGATTGCGCTCAATCTGTTCAGATGTCACTTCCGGATGATGCTGTGTGGAAATAACGATTGTGTCAACGCGAACCGGTTTGCCATTTTCATCATATTCCACAGTTACCTGTGTTTTACCGTCTGGACGCAAGTATGGCAGAATTTCTTCCTTCCGTACTTCTGCAAGGCGGCGTGCCAATTGATGAGCCAAGCTGATCGGCAACGGCATCAATTCAGGTGTTTCATTCGTTGCATACCCGAACATGAGCCCCTGATCACCGGCGCCGATTGAATCGATTTCAGATTCCGTCATGCTGCCTTCACGCGCTTCAAGCGCTGTGTCAACACCTGCGGCAATATCGGCCGACTGTTCATCGATCGCTGTCAACACAGCGCTCGTTTCAGCATCGAAACCGTATTTTGCACGCGTGTAGCCGATATCCCGGACCGTCTGGCGGACCACTTTTGGAATATCCACATATGTGGATGTTGTAATTTCGCCTGCTACCAAAACCAGACCTGTTGTAACCGTTGTTTCACACGCAACCCGCGCGTTTGGATCTTCTGCCAGAATCGCATCGAGAATGGAATCCGAAATCTGATCGCAGATTTTATCCGGATGGCCTTCTGTCACCGACTCTGAGGTGAATAAACGTCTGTTTGCCAAATGAATTCCTCCTAAGACCTGATGCAAAGCACAGCTACTACTTATGCATTTGCACGTAATATACAGCAAATGAACCGGTACTCGTTTCCGTGTTCAGTCGGATCCCTTTAGGGATGACTTCAGCAGCTGAGGTATCTGCTTGTACACGAAGATTTAGAGGCATGCCAATAAAAAAATCCTTTCCAGTCGTTCGAGGAAAGGAAAGATAATCCGTAAGCGCCTTTCACTCTTATCGTCCAAGGCTTGTTCACCTTGCTTCAGGTTTGGCACCTTCGCCTCATTAGCCAGGTTGCCGGGTTTCGCAGGGCCTGTTCCCTCCACCAGCTCGGAATAAGAGTATCCGTTCAATTTTTCATCATACGGAAATGGCCAACCAATGTCAACGGTTTTCATCCAGCTTCCACTGAATTATTACACGGAAATTTAACCCTCAATTAGTATAGACTATTAGATATAATGTGTTATACTATTTCACATCAATAGCCGCTCGGCTGCCAGCCGACGCCATGGAAATATACATTCTCCCCGACTCGGGAATACTTGAAAAGGAAGGTACAAACTATGGTATCTGTGAACATCACGAACGAATTGAAGGATTTGCTGGATGGTCCCAATGTACATGTCCAACTATCAGTTCCGCAGCTTGTGGAACAGGCGACTTCCCGGGGGGAAGCATTATTAACCGCAGACGGAGCTATCAGTGCTGAAACCGGTAAGTATACCGGCCGGTCCCCAAAAGATAAATTCACCGTTGAAGAACCGTCAACCAAAGACCGCATTGACTGGGGAAGCGTGAACACACCGATTTCTCCTGAAAAGTTCGATACTCTCTATCAGAAAGTAATAGACCACCTCAGCAAGAAAGACGATTTATTCGTATTTAAAGGCTATGCCGGTGCCGACCCTGAATCGCGTCTGCCGATCCAGACGGTCAATGAATTCGCCTGGCACAATCTGTTTGCGCACCAGCTTTTCATCCGCCCGACGGCAGAAGAACTTAAGACACACGAAGCAGGATTCACTGTGATTTCGGCTCCGACATTTAAAGCAGACCCGGAAACAGACGGCACCAATTCCGAAACATTCATCATCGTTTCCTTTGAAAAACGAATCGTCTTGATCGGCGGCACGGAATATGCCGGAGAAATGAAAAAATCCATTTTCTCTGTCATGAACTTCCTACTGCCGCAGCAAGGTATCCTACCGATGCATTGCTCGGCCAATGTCGGTGAACACGGTGATGTTGCACTGTTCTTTGGTCTGTCAGGCACCGGCAAAACCACCCTTTCAGCTGATGCGGGTCGCCGGCTGATCGGGGATGATGAGCATGGTTGGTCAGATAACGGCGTCTTCAATATCGAAGGCGGCTGCTATGCAAAAACCATTAATTTATCCAAAGAAAATGAGCCGCAGATTTATGACGCAATCCGGTTCGGTTCAGTGCTCGAGAATGTCGTCGTTGATCCTGATACACGCGTCCCCGACTATGATGATGGTACGCTGACCGAAAATACCCGGGCTGCTTATCCGCTCCAGGCAATTGACAATATTGTCGATCCATCTGTAGCGGGCCACCCGAAAGCGATCATTTTCCTGACTGCCGACGCATTTGGTGTATTGCCTCCGATTTCCAAACTGACAAAAGAACAGGCGATGTACCATTTCCTGAGTGGCTATACATCGAAACTGGCAGGTACTGAGCGCGGTGTCACTTCACCTGAAGTCACCTTCTCCACTTGCTTCGGTTCACCGTTTCTGCCGTTGCATGCCACCGAATATGCGGAAATGCTCGGCAAGAAGATTGATGAGCACGGCTCTCAAGTCTACCTCGTTAACACAGGTTGGACTGGCGGTTCATACGGCACCGGCAGCCGCATGAAACTCTCTCATACCCGCCGTATGGTAAATGCCGCATTGATGGGTGAACTTGACGGCGCATACACAGAATCGGAATCCATATTCGGTCTGCAAATGCCAACTTCCATCAATGGTGTGCCTGGTGAAGTGCTTAATC
The DNA here is from genome assembly GCF_001999905.1 of Planococcus lenghuensis. Lineage (NCBI taxonomy): Bacteria > Bacillati > Bacillota > Bacilli > Caryophanales > Caryophanaceae > Planococcus > Planococcus lenghuensis. The sequence continues at coordinate 1,236,096 of NZ_CP019640.1, read as the reverse complement.
CGCGGAACTCTTGGGAAGATAAAGATGCCTATGACGTGAAAGCACGTGAACTGGCAGATGCATTCAATAAAAACTTTAAAAAATTCGGAACTGTAGCGCCTGAAATCGATAAAAAAGGCGGCCCTGTCCATCGCTGACTTTATGAACTGCCCGGCTCCTGCCGGGCTTTTTTATGTTCAAAAACTGCTATTCGGATCAATTCCTTCATACCCTCGTCCTTCATAAGAAAACTGTAGCGGTCATTAAAATCCAGTTCTTTTACCAGGACTGCTCCCCTTGTTTCAGCAAGGGGTATTTTTTCGAGACGCTCTACTATTGCAAGGAAAGCGGTTTTCACAAAAGGCCGTTCAGCCATCACTTTATATTCTCCCACCCATTTCAGGGACTTCAGCACTCCGCCTGTCTCTTCATAGGTTTCCCGGACTGCAGCTTCTTCAAGCGTTTCACCCCGCTCCCGCTTGCCGCCCGGAAACTCCAGTCCACGTACCGGATGATCCGTCAGCAGCCACTTCCCCTCGTACTGGGCTAATACGATTACATGCCGGCTTTTTATGCAACTCTTTCCTTTTTCAAATGAAAGGCGGCATTCAAAGCCGTTCAAATCCCGGTACTTCATCCGCAAAACCTCCAAATTAAAGACGCAGACTGTCAGACAGTCTGCGTCGGAACTTCTTTTATTGTACTTTTTCACCAAGGAATGCTGCAAGCATCCATGCATGTTTCTCAAGGCTCTGATGAACTGCATTCAGCATATCCTGTGTCATGTCATCTCCGATTTCGCCGGAAATCTCCCGTGCCCGCTTCAGTGATGCCATAATCGTATCGAAATCAGATAGCAGTGTATCGACCATCTGCTCAGCTGTTTCCGTTTTTGTCGCTTCTTTCACCGCCGACAGCTCCAACTGTTCCTGCATCGTCGCCACCGGCTGGCCGCCGAGCGCAAGCAGCCGCTCTGCAATTTCATCCAAGTTCTGCGACGCTTCATTGTACAACTCTTCGAATTTTTCGTGCAGTGTAAAGAATGAACGCCCTTTTACGTACCAGTGGAAATTATGTAGTTTTGTGTACATAACCGACCACATCGCCACCTGGTTATTGAGTTCCTGATTCAGTTCTGCTGACATTTCTGCCACTCTCCTTTTTTAAGTCTGTCTACTTTCCTTTTACCACTGCCCCCTCTACAATAAACCTAACAAGAATACTGGAGTGACCGAATATGAAAGCAATCCTGACCGGCACCATCCGATTTTACCAGCGGTATATATCGCCGATGACGCCGCCGTCCTGCCGGTTTTACCCGACATGTTCCCATTACGGACTCGAAGCTGTGCAGATGCATGGCGCGGTAAAAGGCAGCTACCTGGCCATCCGCCGAATTCTCCGCTGCCACCCGTTCCATGCCGGCGGTTTTGATCCTGTTCCTGAAAAGTGGCCCCCGAAAAAATAATCGGGGGTTTTTCTTGTGTTTTCCCTTCTCCTGTTGTACACTACTTTCTATACTTAAAACGTAATCATTACTATTTATGAGGTGCTTTATGAAAAAATTAATTGGTTTTATTGCGTTACTTATATTTTTGGCGGGTTGTAGTGCAACGGAAACTGCAGAACCTGATGAAACTCAAGGAACAGCACTTGATGTATACACAACCGTGTATCCGTTAACTTATTTTGCAGAAAGAATTGGTGAAGAGCGCATCAATGTTCAATCCATCTACCCGGCCGGCGCCAATGAACATACGTTTGAACCGACCCAGCAGGACATGATTTCGCTTGCTGAAGCGGATGTGGTATTCTATGTCGGCCTTGGGCTTGAAGGGTTTATTGAGAGTGCTCAGGAAACGCTGGCCAATGAAGATGTTGAATTTGCTGCGACCGCGGAAGCGATTCCGGACCTAGAGTTCACCTCTGAAGAGGAGCACGCAAATGAAACTGAAGAAGAGCATGCAGAACATGCCGAGCATGCACATGAAGAAGTGGATTCTCATGTATGGATCTCTCCGGTGCTGAGCCAGCACTTGGCTGAATCCATTAAAGACAAACTCATCGAGCTCGATCCTGAAGGGGCGGAACTGTACGAAACGAATTACAAAGAGCTTGTCACTGAATTGGACGCGCTCGATGCATCGTTTCAGGACATAGCGGCTGAAGCTGAGCGGAAGACATTCTTCGTTTCCCATGCAGCGTTCGGTTACCTGGCAGATGCCTACGGGCTTGAACAAGTGGCCATTGCAGGACTGAACAGCCAAAGCGAGCCTTCCCAGCAAGAACTGGCTGCCATCATCGACCGGGCAAAAGAGCTGGACATCCAGCACATTATATTCGAACAGAACGTCTCTTCCAATTTGACTGAAATTGTGCAGAATGAAATCGGCGCAGAAGCCGTTCAATTGCATAATTTAAGCATCCTGACCGAAGAAGATATTGCAGCTGGTGAAGATTACTTCAGCCTGATGGAGCAAAACAGGGAAACACTCGAAAATGTACTCAATTAGATTAGAAAAGCGGCCGATTCTGGCCGCTTTTTTATATAAACACTTCATATCCGATGCCTGATTCATCTGATAACTGAATCTCTCCTTGGACTACCTCAATCCTTGGTGAAATAATATCCTGCTCCCAGTAATGATGAGAGGCCGGGAAGTCGCCAGGCAAATCGATTCCAGGAAGCGAAGCAAGTGCAAGATTATGGGCTTTTGAGACGCCAAACTCAATCATACCGCCCACCCACATGTGAATACCACTTGCGTGAAACCACTCATACACCCGCAATGTTTCATGCCAGCCGCCAAGACGGCCCATCTTCAGTACAGCTACAGTACCGGCTTTCATCTGCACCATCCGTTCGGCATCCTCGAATGACGAAATGCTTTCATCCAAGCAGATGGCCGTCTTCAATTCTTCGTTCGCTTTTGCATGCAACTCCCATTCCTGCTCTCCGAATGGCTGCTCGATCAAAGTGAAGCCGCATGCATCCAATTTACACAACTTATCGTATGAAGCAGCGGTAAAAGCGCCATTCGCGTCTCCAAAGAATAATAGATGGGGGTACTGGCTGATAACGTGCTGAAGTTGCTCCGGATCTGATTCCCTGTTGATCTTTAATTTCACTCGCTTGTACCCGGCCTGCGCTGCCCGCTGTACTTCTTTTGCCAAGTGTCCGGCATCATTGGTCGCCACCACAACTCCTGCTGAAATACACGGGTGCGTGCCGCCAACCAGTTGCCAAAGTGGTCGATTCATTCGTTTGGCATACAAATCCCAAACAGCCGTTTCAATCGCTGCTTTCGCCATCCGGTTTCCTTTGACTGCCGACAATGCAGGAAATACATCTCTCGGATGTTGGAACGTTTTCCCTTCGAGCAGCGGCATGAGAATCTCCTTCAGTACAAATAAGCAGCTGGCGACTGTTTCCTCTGTGTACCATGGAGTGGAGAATGCGACGCACTCTCCGTAACCGACTCCCCCTTCCCGGTCTTTCACAACAACAAGAAGTGATTCCCGTTCCCGCACTTCCTGTAAATATGTCTTAAAGGGCCGCTTCAGTGGTTGTCGGATTTCATGTACAGAAATCTTTCGGAGAGTCAGTTCCACGTCTTCAGCTCTCTCCTCAGTAATTTATTTGATGCATTGCGCGGCAGCTCCCGCACAAACGAATAGCGTTTAGGAACTTTATATGATGCGAGCCGTTCTCTGCAATAGGCGTCAAGCTCCTCAGCTGAAATCGTATCCGCTACAACGAACGCAGCCGGAACTTCACCCCATTTTCCATCCCGGATACCGCATACACCGGCTTCCAGAACGGCTGGATGGCCAGTAAGCACATTTTCAATCTCTGCCGGGTAAATATTCTCTCCTCCAGAGACAATCAAATCCGAACGTCGGTCCAGTACATATAGAAAGCCCTCCGCGTCGATCCTACCGATATCGCCAGTCTTCAAATAGCCATCTTCAGTCGGCTGTACATCTGCAAAACGGCCGATGTAGCCTGCCGTCACATGTGGACCTTTAATAAGAATCTCATCTTCCGCCCCGATTTTCACATCGTATAAAAACAGCGGTTTACCGGCTGAACCTGGCCGGTCGGCTGCATCTTCCGGTGATAAGGTCGTAGTCTGTGAAGCTGTCTCTGTCATCCCATACGTCTGAAGCACATTAATGCCATGCGCTGCCGCCCGCTCAATGTGACTGACTGCGACCGGCCCGCCGCCTGCGAGCATTACTCGAAAATTGGGTGACACGGCCATCTGCCGGTTATCCAATTCATCTAAAATCCGTGCCAGCGTCACACCTACTACAGACATGTGGGTGACGTTACCTTGAATCAATTCATCAGATGCATTTGCTGCATCAAATTTAGGATACAGCCGCACTTCAGCCCCATAAATCAGTGATCGCATGAGGATGGAGAAACCGCTGATATGGAATAGCGGAACCATACACAGCCAACTATCACGTGCGCCCAGACCGATATTCAAGCTGGAAGCAATTGCACTGGAAAAGTGGTTCTCTGCTGTTTGCTTGACGCCTTTCGGAAAGCCGGTTGTTCCAGATGTATACATAATGGAAACCACACGATCAACCGGCCATTCCCGCTGGATCTCCACTTCTGCAGGCACAGCTTCTTTAATGGTGCTGAATAATAATTTATTCACTGTATTTAGCCGTTCTGCATTCGCATCATCCGTCAGCACTGTATCCGCTTCGCAATCCTGTACTTGATAGATCAGCTCCTGCTCAGTCAAACGTTCATTAAGCATGACCATTTCGCAGCCGAGATGCAGACAGGCATGCATCATGAATACAAAATCGGGATGTGATTTGGACAGCAGCGCCACCCGGCTGTCTCGCTGTACACCCAGGCGGACGAGCCGGCCTGCAAGATCCCGTGCAATAACATCCAGTTCCGCAAAGGTCCACTCCTCAGATGCCCAAGATAAACCGACTCGCTCTCCGGTCAACTGAGCCCGTTTCATCAACCAGTTTGGATACATGAAAATTCACCTTCCTTTGAAAAAGAGCTGCCCGCGGACGGACAGCTCTCTTTCACAGATTTCGAATCAAGGGAAACGCGGGAACTGACCGAAATCAGGTTTGCGCTTTTCCTTAAAGGCATCGCGGCCTTCTTTCGCTTCATCAGTTGTGTAATACAGAAGTGTTGCGTCCCCTGCCATTTGCTGCAGACCGGCCAAACCATCCGTGTCCGCATTCATCGCAGCTTTGATAAAACGGAGGGCTGTCGGGCTCTTCTCAAGCATTTCCTCGCACCATTTCACTGTTTCGTCTTCAAGCTGGTCAAGCGGAACGACTGTATTGACAAGGCCCATATCGAGCGCTTCCTGCGCGTTGTACTGACGGCACAGATACCAGATTTCACGTGCTTTCTTATGTCCGATGATCCGTGCCAAGTAACCCGAACCATAACCGGCATCGAAAGAACCGACTTTTGGCCCTGTCTGACCGAAGATGGCGTTATCCGCTGCGATTGTCAGGTCACAAACAACATGCAGCACATGTCCGCCACCGATTGCATAGCCTGCAACCATTGCAACAACCGGTTTCGGTGTTACACGGATGAGCCGCTGGAGATCCAGGACGTTCAGGCGTGGAATTTCATCTTCCCCAACATAACCACCATGGCCGCGTACTGACTGATCTCCGCCTGAGCAGAACGCTTTTTCGCCCTCGCCGGTTAATACAATCACGCCGACCTTTGAATCATCACGTGCATGAGAAACAGCGTCAATCAGCTCTGTCACTGTTTTCGGACGGAAAGCATTGCGTACTTCCGGCCGGTTGATCGTGATTTTGGCAATGCCATTATACGTTTCATACTTGATGTCTTCGTATGTACGTTCTTTCACCCATTCTCGAGTCATTGTATTCCTCCTAAAAATCGTTTTTCAATTGCTGCCTTATTATTGTAGCAAACTCTTCCGGTTTTTCCACATGAATTGCATGGCCTGCTTCCATTTCAATATGCGTTACACGTGAAATTTGTTCTTTCATTTCCCTTGCAATGGCAGTGAACTTATTATCATCCGTTCCCGTAAGAAGCAGCACCGGGCATGCTAATTGCTCTAATTGATCCCAGTATGGCGCCTGTGCGCCAGTCCCCATACCATACAGGCTTCCCGCCAGGCCACTTGGATGCTGATTAAGCCGCTCTTCTCTCACCGCCTGTCGGATGGCTGAGGGAAGATTTCTCTGTGTCTCAAACATCGGGAGGTTTTCCCAGAAAGATATAAATTCTATTATGCCGTCTCTTTCAATCCGTTCGGCCAGTTTCTGGTCCTGTTCCCGCCGGAGATGTCGCTCTGATTCAGTTCGAAGCCCTGGAGAAGCACTTTCCAGTATCAGCCGGCGAATGCCTGCCGGGTATGTGCATGCATAGGCAAGCGCCGTCCGTCCGCCCATCGAATAGCCGGCCAGGACGAATTCATCCAGCTGCAGCTGCCTGAACAATTCTTTTAGATCTTGCAGCTGATATGCCATCCGGTAGCGTGCCTGATGTTCCGGGCTCATCGTCCGCCCATGGCCCAGTAAATCGATTAAGACAATCCGATAGTCAAGAAGATAAGGGATCGCTGAATGCCATGTGTGCGTGCTGCCTGTAAACCCATGCAACAATACGAGCACCTTTTGCTGTTCGGGATGATGGACTTCGACATGGTATTCAATTCCGTTGATATTCATTCGGCTGACAGTCTTTCATTGACGCGGCTCCATAACTTCCGGTGTGCAGCTGTGTTTTGCGCCCGGTCCGTAAAAACCTCAATCAGTTTAACAGACGCCTGCTTGCCGTTTCGGAGCGCTGCCTTCAGCTCTTCTTTCGATCTTACTTCCGCATAATCCGCTCCATACATGGAAGCCGCATCCCGGAACGTCACATCGGTCGGTGTACCGAATAATTCCTCGTAATACCGCTCTTCCCGGCCTTGCGGCAAGTAAGAAAAGATTCCACCGCCATTATTATTCATAATCACAATGGTGAGATCCGTAGCCTGCAGTTTCGATGCAATCAGACCGTTCATGTCATGCAGAAACGATAAATCACCAATCAGCAGATAAGCAGGCCGCTTATTTGCCGCCTGGACACCGAACGCAGTGGATACAACTCCATCAATTCCGTTCGTGCCGCGATTGGCATACAGCCGGACATCCCGGCCGCTCTTTTCGAAAAACGTATCGGCGTCCCGGATCGGCATGCTGCTGCCAATTACAACATCGCAATCAGAAAGCTCTTCAAAAAAGGTGTAAGCCAGCGTTCCTTCATCTGTCACTTCTTCTGCATGCTGTGCTGCCGTTTCCCAATAAATTTCTGTAGCCTTCTGCCACCTGCTTGCATAATCTGTCTCTTTTCGCTTTTTAAGAGGCAATCCCCATAGGGCTGAACTGGCCGTTTGAATATGATGTGTCACAATGGATTGCGGATCGCGCAGCATCGGACTTTCGTCAATAGCTATGTACCAGGCTGGCCTTACAGCATTCAGCCATAGGAGCAGCGGCTTTGATACCGGCTGCGGGCCGACACGAATTACAGCTTCAGGCTTAATCTTCTCTTTGAATTCATTACTTTTCAGCAGGGCATCATACGCATCCACAATAAGTCTCTGACAATCAACTGGTACTTTACTGCGCGCATTCGACAGCGGATCAGCAAGGACCGGCCATTGCAGTTTTCGGATAAAGTCCCAAAACACTTCAGGAAGTTCACCCGTTTGTTCCCCAAGGACTAAGAGTCCTCGTTCCTCTTGGAACACTTCATTCAGAAAGAGTCGGGCAGGTTCTGATAGTGCGGATTCTGCTGCAAAACGGGAGACGGCAGAAATGTCTTCTGTCTTTGATTCAAAATCGATCAATAGCGGTTCGCGCAGCGGAACATTCACATGGACCGGACCCGCAGGCGCGGTAATAGCTGTCCCAATCGCCCGGGTAAGATGCCGGACTAGAAAACCGAGACGATTATCTGTTTCAGGGAGTGGCAAATCCGTTGACCATTTCACATGCTTGCCGTATAACTCAATCTGATTAATGGCTTGCGGTGCCCCGACTTCCCGCAATTCGTGCGGCCGGTCTGCTGTCACAACTAAGAGTGGGACCCGGGCATAAAATGCTTCAACAATGGCAGGGAAATAATTTACAGCTGCTGTTCCGGATGTGCATAGCAGCATAACCGGCCGGTCCGTCGCTTTTGCCAGTCCCAGCGCGAAATAAGCCGCTGAACGTTCATCGATTTGCCGATACACCGTCAGCTGTTCTTCCTGCATGCAGGCATACGCAAGCGGCGTGGAGCGGGAACCCGGAGAAATGACTACTTCCCGGATCCCTTGTTGGGTGACAGCAGCAGTAAATGCCGTCACGTACTCTGTTAAGTATTCACGATTCGTCACGTAATTGCCCTCCTAAAGCGCGCAACATCGGCCGGAATTTCACCCACGTCTCTGCATATTCCAGTTCCGGTGTGGAATCCGCTACAATGCCGCCTCCTGCGTATAAATAAGCTGACTGGCCGTCAAGCAGTGCTGAACGGATCGCCACTGCAAATTCCCCGTTCCCCTCTGCATCGATCCAACCTAAAGGTGCCGCATAATAACCCCGGTCTGCCGGCTCATGCTTTCTGATTAGCTGCATGGCCTTAGTACGCGGTTCACCGCCCAACGCTGGTGTCGGATGCAGTTCCTGTACAAGGTCGAACAATGTAGCTTCTTCTTTTAATTCTCCTTCAACCGGTGTATACAGATGTTGAATATCACGGATTTTCATTAATTCCGGCATATTTGGGATGACGGCAGACGAGCAATGCTTACGGAATACGGATGAAATCATATTAACGACATAAGCATGTTCCGATCGGTTTTTGTCATCGTTCATCAGTTCATTGCCAAGCGCTGTATCTTCTGCAGCCGTTCTCCCTCTTGGAATCGAGCCTGCCAGACATGTCGATAACGCCTGATTGTCCGTTACTTTCACAAGCCGTTCAGGCGTGGCGCCAAAAAACAGCTGACTTCCTGCCTCGAGTCCAAAAAGAAAACTGCCTTGCTGCTGGGCACCCACTTGCTGAAGAACATCAGCATGATCCACTTCCTGCTCAAAATCAAGTTTCAACTGCCGGGCGATTACGACTTTATCCGCTTCACCAGCCCGAATGGCCTCGGTTACTTGCTGGATCGATTGCATGTATATATCTTTCTCCAGCTCTGTCCGATTTGTGACTAAAATACCTTCCGGCTTGGCCGGCTCTGATACTTGTGCAACATGGACGAGTTCGTCCCGTTCTTTCCGCAATTGCTCAAACGTTTCAAAAGCATTTGTTTCCTGAGTAATGAGGTGAATGCTGACAAAGGCCTGATCTTCCTGAACGGTCAATTGAAAAGTTGGCACCGCAAAATAAGCCGGCGAAAAATCACGCCAGACACTTTTTTTCTCATTTTCAGGATCAAAAGAAAACCCGCCGAACAGAACCGGCTGAACAGCTGGTTCTTCGTTAACAATCTGTCTGCACAGACTTTGCCAATCCTGCTTAATGGATTCAAAACGATCCTCTGCATGGGAGGTGATCACATGCGCATGTCCCAAACCAACAAACGTAAACGTCGATTCCCGGTTTTGCCAAAACATCCGTTGTCCGGTATATCCTTTGCCGGCATTAAAAAACGCAAATGGCGACATGCTCTGTACTTCTATAGTTTCTGTATAAAAACACCAGGAATCATACGTCCCGGCTATCACTTGTTCTGTTGATGAATACGGCTGTGAATTCATCCGTTTCCCTCCGTTTATCTGCAGCCTGTCATTGAAAATAACTGCAGCCAAGTTAATCTCTACCCTCTATCATACCCTTTTCCGGAAAAATGAGCACTCCATTTGCTGTACGAATCACTGATTTAGAGTACAATAAAGGATGGAAAATGAACTAAAGGAGCGAATACAGCATGACTCACACACTTCAAGCGGACAGTGGCTGGCGCGTCTGGTGGCAGCTTACCCGGCCCCATACGCTAACCGCAGCCTTTGCCCCGGTTTTTCTCGGGACAATGATCGCTTTGCAATATACGGCTATTCATTGGGGCCTGTTTCTTGCAATGCTGATTGCAAGTCTCTTAATTCAAGCGGCTACCAATATGTTCAATGAATACTATGATTTCGCCCGTGGTCTTGATAATGAAAAGTCAGTAGGCATTGGCGGAGCCATTGTCCGAAATGGTGTCAAACCAAGAACAGTTTTGGCGCTCGCCTTTACTCTTTACGGAATTGCAGGATTGCTGGGTGTTTATATCTGTACCGAGACGAGCTGGTGGCTCGTGGCAGTTGGACTTGTGGCAATGGCAGTCGGTTATTTTTATACAGGCGGCCCTTTCCCTATTGCGTATACGCCGCTCGGTGAATTATTTTCCGGTTTATTCATGGGCTTTCTGATTGTCATCATTGCATTTTTTATTCAGACAGGTACTGTTACCTCAGAAGCTGCACTACTGGCTGTACCAAGTACACTGCTCGTCGCAGCTATTATGCTGACCAACAATATCCGGGACATTAAGGGTGATGCCGCCAGTGGTCGGAAAACACTTGCAATACTGGTGGGAAGACCAACTGCGGTCAATGTCCTGCTCGCCTTCTTCGTTCTCGCATATGGTTGGATACTTGTGCTGGTTTTCGTGGGGGCTATAACTCCATGGACACTGCTCGTCTTCCTCAGCGTTCAGAAACCGATAGAAGTGGTTCTTCGTTATCGAATGTTCACAGAACCACTGCAAGTCATGCCAGCGATGAAAGCAACAGGGATTACTAACACTGTATTCGCTTTTCTTCTTGGCATTGGATTGCTGATCAGTCACGTGCTTTAATAGTAGTCCGGGAGCATAGAGCTTCCGGACTTTTTTATTCTCATTGGAAAGACAAACTGTATATCCCGTGTCAGATATATAAAAAGAATACAAAAAAACGCAGTTCCTGTTAATCAGGAACTGCGTTTTTTACTATGACCCCTACGGGATTCGAACCCGTGTTACCGCCGTGAAAGGGCGGTGTCTTAACCGCTTGACCAAGGGGCCGAGCTGGCGGAGAAGGAGGGATTTGAACCCTCGCGCCGGGATTACCGACCTACACCCTTAGCAGGGGCGCCTCTTCAGCCACTTGAGTACTTCCCCGTATGGCTCCGAAGGTAGGATTCGAACCTACGACCGATCGATTAACAGTCGATTGCTCTACCACTGAGCTACTTCGGAATGGTGGGCCTAAGTGGACTCGAACCACCGACCTCACGCTTATCAGGCGTGCGCTCTAACCAGCTGAGCTATAGGCCCTTGGAGCGGGTGAAGGGAATCGAACCCTCATCATCAGCTTGGAAGGCTGAGGTTTTACCACTAAACTACACCCGCAAGAATGGTGGCTCAGGACGGAATCGAACCGCCGACACAAGGATTTTCAGTCCTTTGCTCTACCGACTGAGCTACTGAGCCACACTATGTATGAAAAAATGGCGGTCCTGACGGGAATCGAACCCGCGATCTCCTGCGTGACAGGCAGGCATGTTAACCGCTACACCACAGGACCGTTTGGTTGCGGGGGCAGGATTTGAACCTGCGACCTTTGGGTTATGAGCCCAACGAGCTACCGAACTGCTCCACCCCGCGACATTAATATTAGGGATACTTTGTTTCCTCTACGCATTGTAGTGATAGGCATCTTCTTCGGCTGCGCATTCGTTGATGCTAATCGCTGTCTTCGTACAGCAATTTACTACATACCTATTTATGAAAGATTCTTTTCGGAGTGTCACTGACGTACTGTGAAACAAAAATCAGTCCACACATTTTTAAAAGATGGAGGAGGAAGAGGGATTCGAACCCCCGCGGGATTTGACTCCCCTGTCGGTTTTCAAGACCGATCCCTTCAGCCAGACTTGGGTATTCCTCCAGAATAATAGTTAAGTGGTGGACCTTGCAGGACTCGAACCTGCGACCGGACGGTTATGAGCCGTCTGCTCTAACCAACTGAGCTAAAGGTCCTAAAAAAAGTGGCGGCAGAGGGGATCGAACCCCCGACCTTACGGGTATGAACCGTACGCTCTAGCCAGCTGAGCTACGCCGCCAGGATCCTTATGATAGTTAAGTTGGTGGAGCCTAGCGGGATCGAACCGCTGACCTCCTGCGTGCAAGGCAGGCGCTCTCCCAGCTGAGCTAAGGCCCCATCATAACTGGTCGGGAAGACAGGATTCGAACCTGCGACCCCTTGGTCCCAAACCAAGTGCTCTACCAAGCTGAGCTACTTCCCGTACATACTGTTATGTACTTTATTAATAAAAATGGCGCGCCCGGCAGAAGTCGAATCCACAACCTTCTGATCCGTAGTCAGACGCTCTATCCAATTGAGCTACGGGCGCATATTGATCTTGTTCAAAAAAATGGAGCGGAAGACGGGGGTCGAACCCGCGACCTCCACCTTGGCAAGGTGGCGTTCTACCACTGAACTACTTCCGCTAGACATGGTGCGGATGAAGGGAGTCGAACCCCCACGTCCGGTAAAGGACACTAGAGCCTGATTCTAGCGCGTCTGCCAATTCCGCCACATCCGCATGTCTGTTATTATTAGCTTAATAATAATGGTGAGCCATGAAGGATTCGAACCTTCGACCCTCTGATTAAAAGTCAGATGCTCTACCAACTGAGCTAATGGCTCGAAGTGGTGCCGGAGAAAGGAATTGAACCCTCAACCTACTGATTACAAGTCAGTTGCTCTGCCAATTGAGCTACTCCGGCATGACATGGTGGAGGATGACGGGATCGAACCGCCGACCCTCTGCTTGTAAGGCAGATGCTCTCCCAGCTGAGCTAATCCTCCATGTGTATGCCCAGCGACGTCCTACTCTCACAGGGGGAAGCCCCCAACTACCATCGGCGCAAGAGAGCTTAACTGCCGTGTTCGGGATGGGAACGGGTGTGGCCTCTCTGCCATCATCACTGGACTATTTGGTTTTGTTTTGAAAGACAAGATTTATTATATCAACTCTCACGAGTTTTACAAGCATTTTTTTAAAAGAAAGCCTGTTTTCTTGTTCCTTCAAAACTGGATAACCGACATTGAAATGCTGTGGTGTCTAGCTCGGTGGCCAGGCCCTCGGGTCGTAAGCCGTCCCATTCTGGAAATCAGGATTTCCGCCATGGGCCGTCTCTACGCCGGTCGGGCCTTGCGTGGCCACCTGCGCTTTTCTTTGGTTAAGTCCTCGATCGATTAGTATTCGTCAGCTCCACATGTCGCCATGCGTCCACCCCGAACCTATCCACCTCATCGTCTTTGAGGGATCTTACTTACGTAAACGTAATGGGAAATCTCATCTTGAGGGGGGCTTCATGCTTAGATGCTTTCAGCACTTATCCCGGCCACACATAGCTACCCAGCGATGCCTTTGGCAAGACAACTGGTACACCAGCGGTGTGTCCATCCCGGTCCTCTCGTACTAAGGACAGCGCCTCTCAAATTTCCTGCGCCCGCGACGGATAGGGACCGAACTGTCTCACGACGTTCTGAACCCAGCTCGCGTACCGCTTTAATGGGCGAACAGCCCAACCCTTGGGACCGACTACAGCCCCAGGATGCGATGAGCCGACATCGAGGTGCCAAACCTCCCCGTCGATGTGAACTCTTGGGGGAGATAAGCCTGTTATCCCCGGGGTAGCTTTTATCCGTTGAGCGATGGCCCTTCCATGCGGAACCACCGGATCACTAAGCCCGTCTTTCGACCCTGCTCGACGTGTCTGTCTCGCAGTCAAGCTCCCTTCTGCCTTTGCACTCTGCGAATGATTTCCAACCATTCTGAGGGAACCGTTGGGCGCCTCCGTTACTCTTTAGGAGGCGACCGCCCCAGTCAAACTGCCTGCCTGCCACTGTCTCCCCGGCCGATAAGGCCGGCGGGTTAGAAGTCCAATACAGCCAGGGTAGTATCCCACCATTGCCTTTGCGTAAGCTGGCGCTCACGCTTCTTCGGCTCCTACCTATCCTGTACAGGCTGTATCCAACTTCAATAGCAGGCTGCAGTAAAGCTCCACGGGGTCTTTCCGTCCTGTCGCGGGTAACCTGCATCTTCACAGGTACTATAATTTCACCGAGTCTCTCGTTGAGACAGTGCCCAGATCGTTACGCCTTTCGTGCGGGTCGGAACTTACCCGACAAGGAATTTCGCTACCTTAGGACCGTTATAGTTACGGCCGCCGTTTACTGGGGCTTCGGTTCGCACCTTCGCTTGCGCTAAGCGCTCCCCTTAACCTTCCAGCACCGGGCAGGCGTCAGCCCCTATACGTCACCTTACGGTTTTGCAGAGACCTGTGTTTTTGCTAAACAGTCGCCTGGGCCTATTCACTGCGGCTCTCTCGGGCTGTTCACCCAAAAGAGCACCCCTTCTCCCGAAGTTACGGGGTCATTTTGCCGAGTTCCTTAACGAGAGTTCTCTCGCACACCTTAGGATTCTCTCCTCGCCTACCTGTGTCGGTTTGCGGTACGGGCACCTCCCGCCTCGCTAGAGGCTTTTCTTGGCAGTGTGAAATCAGGGACTCCGGGGATACTTCCCCTCGCCATCACAGCCTGGTGGTTGTGGGAACGGGATTTGCCTCGTTCCCCACCTCACTGCTTGGACGTGCGCAACCAACGGCACGCTCACCCTATCCTCCTGCGTCCCCCCATTGCTCAAATGGCGGGGAGGTGGTACAGGAATATCAACCTGTTGTCCATCGTCTACGCCGTTCGGCCTCGACTTAGGTCCCGACTAACCCTGAGCGGACGAGCCTTCCTCAGGAAACCTTAGGCATTCGGTGGAAGGGATTCTCACCCTTCTTTCGCTACTCATACCGGCATTCTCACTTCTAAGCACTCCACCGGTCCTTCCGGTCCGGCTTCAACGCGGCTTAGAACGCTCTCCTACCACTGTTCATACGAACAGTCCGCAGCTTCGGTAATCCGTTTAGCCCCGGTACATTTTCGGCGCAGTGTCACTCGACCAGTGAGCTATTACGCACTCTTTAAATGATGGCTGCTTCTAAGCCAACATCCTGGTTGTCTAAGCAACGCCACATCCTTTTCCACTTAACGGATATTTGGGGACCTTAGCTGGCGGTCTGGGCTGTTTCCCTCTTGACGACGGATCTTATCACTCGCCGTCTGACTCCCAAGCACAAGTCACTGGCATTCGGAGTTTGTCTGAACTCGGTAACCCGGGATGGGCCCCTCATCCAAACAGTGCTCTACCTCCAGGACTCTTTCGCTTGAGGCTAGCCCTAAAGCTATTTCGGAGAGAACCAGCTATCTCCAGGTTCGATTGGAATTTCTCCGCTACCCACACCTCATCCCCGCACTTTTCAACGTGCGTGGGTTCGGGCCTCCAGTGAGTGTTACCTCACCTTCACCCTGGACATGGGTAGATCACCTGGTTTCGGGTCTGCGACCCCTTACTCATTCGCCCTATTCAGACTCGCTTTCGCTGCGGCTCCGCCTTCTCGGCTTAACCTTGCAAGGAATCGCAACTCGCCGGTTCATTCTACAAAAGGCACGCCATCACCCATTAACGGGCTCTGACTACTTGTAGGCACACGGTTTCAGGATCTGTTTCACTCCCCTTCCGGGGTGCTTTTCACCTTTCCCTCACGGTACTGGTACACTATCGGTCACTAGGGAGTATTTAGCCTTGGGAGATGGTCCTCCCGGATTCCGACGGAATTCCACGTGTTCCGCCGTACTCAGGATCCACTCGGGAGAGAAGCGCATTTCGCCTACGGGGCTGTTACCGCGTATCGCGGGCCGTTCCAGGCCGCTTCAGCTATGCGCTTCTTTTATCACTCCACTGTTGAGTGTCCTACAACCCCAAGAGGCAAGCCTCTTGGTTTGGGCTGTTCCCGTTTCGCTCGCCGCTACTTGGGGAATCGCATTTGCTTTCTCTTCCTCCGGGTACTTAGATGTTTCAGTTCCCCGGGTCTGCCTTCTCATGCGCTATGAATTCACGCATGGATCCCGCCCCATTACAGGCGGGGGGTTTCCCCATTCGGAAATCTCCGGATCGTCGCTTACGTACAGCTCCCCGAAGCATATCGGTGTTAGTGCCGTCCTTCTT